>NZ_JAJBZG010000005.1 GCF_020552705.1 Christiangramia sediminis
TTGATTTTATTTATCGCTAAATAAAATCCTTGTCAATTCAATATATCAATGAACGACCCCTCTGTCCTTCGGACATCTCCCCAAAAGGGAGAATCAACCGAATCCAAAAGGGATTCTCTTGTTAAAACCTGAGGATTCGAACCTCTCTAAATTACGCCCCGTCTGGCGGTTTCTCTTATTCTCAATCTGTACTTATGAACGCTTGCTCTCTCTCAAAGCGGGTGCAAATATACAACGCTTTTTCTTTCCCAACCAAAACTTTTTAATAAAAATTTTTGATTCTTTTTAAAGCTTTCAGTAGCAACTCCTTAACTCCTTCTCCCCCTATGAACATCCCTTCGTTTCCAAAGCGGGTGCAAATATAAAACGAGTTTTGCTCTCCAACCAAATTAATTCCTAAAAAAATTAATTATTTTTTTCAAGGCTTTTCCTTGCTATTGCTTACTCCCAGTACTCTCAGTGAACTTACGCCTTGCTCTCAAAGCGGCTGCAAATATACAGTTGATTTTTGATTACACAATAGCAATCTACTATTTTAGTTATTTTTATGTTAATGGAATCTTTTCAATCAAAACACAACTGAATTGACAGATTTCAACTGAAAAGGTTATAGAATAATTCAGTTAAATACACAATAAGAAAAGAATTCAGCAATGGCCCTCCTGAAAATCTAGAGAAAAAGATCCCAAACAAGTCCGAATCTGATCAAAAAATCGGTGTAGGGATAGCCTGGAGCAGAAAAATCGTTATTGGAATCTATAAGATCATTCAAATTTTGAAGCTTAAAAAATATTCTTGCCTTGTCTACTTTAGCATTAAAGAAATAATCCAGCATAGGATATCCTCCAAGTTTTTGAGAATTCTGGACATAAAATTCAGCTAAAACTGGATCGTAAGCATCCATCTCATATTCAGAAAAATATTTGAAAGTAAATCCTGTCTGTAGATAAAGTGCATTATCAAACCAAAAATCTTTATAATAAATAGAATTCCTGGTAACAAATTCAGGAACATTAAAAACCCCAAGGCCCTCCAGAACATTCTGATACATTATAGTATTGTATGAGCCAAATAAACCAAAATCAAATTCTTTCTCTGCCCGAAGCTTCAGATACCGAACCTGCGACCCGGCCTGGAAAGGTTTCACACTACCACTATCATCTGTGGAGAAATAAGTATAATTCTCTATTTGTGATAAACTTCCAGAAATATCAAAAAGCTTTTTCGATTTAAAATCGGCAAAAAGTCTTTGAGAAACTTCATTATCAAATTCATTCTGCCAGTTATAATTTAAATAATCGCTTTGATATAAAAGGAAATTAAAGTTTGGAGCAGTACTATTTTGATTGATCCCAAAACGTATCCAATTATCTCTATTGAACTCATAAGAAGCAGTTGCAGCAATATAATTTCCGGAGAATTCATCGGAAAGGTTCAATTTCGCATCAGCTTCCAGACCGAAGCCGCCTATTTTCTTTTTATAGGAGCCCACCACATGCAATAAATTTCCGTTGATACGATTTCCTATAGTATCTCCAGACTTTATAAAGACTGAATTATAACCATAATCGTAAAAAGTATGTCCCGCTCCAAAAGAAAGCTCTCCTAATAAATTATTGGCATAATTCACCGAAACTTCATTGAACAGATTCTTTAACCTGGTTTCGTCATTAAGATTGCTTGACTCAAAGGACTCGCCAAATAATTCATTTTCGGCTGAATCCTGATTGAAAACAAATTTCTTATAGCTATAATCAAAAACATGAGCTATACTGAGCATATTCGTAGAATCGGTAACCTTCGTCAACGTATATTGATGATCTAAAAAGAATCGTTTCCCAAAAAGGATATTTTCAGCATTTTCAAAATTCACAGATAAAACCGACCTGTCATCAAACTCCGGCTCCTGATTAATATATTGGGTTATGGCCAGACTATCCAGTCCGCCATTTTCTTCATTTAAAAGATCCTGCGAAGCAAAATGTGCTTTTGCCTGGTACTTTTTATTATCTGAATGGTAACTAAAGCCCATCCTTAAATTTCCAGCACTGGTTAGAATATGCTGATATCTTCCCAAAGCGCGTGTTCCCTTATAAGCAATGAATAAATTGAGATTTTCTGAAGTATTTACGGTGAACAAGGCATCAAGTTGCTGACCCTGTTCTGGGACGGTTTTGAAATAAAGATCAGTTAAGGGAGTAGGAACATGATAATAATTAACATCTTCTACCTCCATATAAGCGAAATGTTTCGCCCTTGCACCCAGCTCAGGAAAAGTTTTTTTATAATCTTTTCTAAGGCTTAAACTATTATAGGGCTGGCCGGTATTTGAAAAAGGCAATAACTCAAAATTATCTTTACGCAGGTAATTGAATTTATAATCTTTTAATATTGTTAAGGTGGTATCCAGATAGGTGGTATCGTTCTTTACAGAAATGATCTTATAATCTTCAATAGGTGGCATGCTATCCTTCTTCTTTGAAGTATTCATTCTTTCGCTTTTATCAGGATTCTGACTCCATGCCTGGAAAGAAGATATTAAAATAAGACAAAAAAGGAATTTTCTCATGTACATAAAGACTTATGGACAAAAATATAATAATTAACGAAAGATAGCTGAAGTTTATTAAAACAAAAAAACCACCCGAATTGGGTGGTTTTTATTATTAAAAGATATTAAAAATTAATATCCAAAGTTCTGATCTATGTTAGCATTTGAATCCACTTCTGCAAATGGCACTGGTAGAGCGAAGTTATAATCACCATACATTGGTCCACCATGCGTTTGCTGTACTGGATCTGGAGTAGGAATATCTTTTCCAGTTCTTGCAAGATCATGGAATCTGAATCCTTCAAATGCAAGTTCTTTTCTTCTTTCTAGTAGAATATTATCCTTGGTAGCTTCTGTATAAAGTTCAGCACCTCTATTCATAGGAATCATGTTCAACCAGGTTAGAGCATCTGCACCTCCTGTTTCAAGTAATGCTTCTGCATAGATAAGAACGATTTCTTCATATCTAATAACCGGAACATTATCATCATAAGGAGCGATAGAAGGATATTTTCCAATATTACGGAAAAGACCAGCAGCATCAACCTGAATTACACCAGGATCAGTAACTGTTCCATCTTCCGCAACATCCTGAACACCTCTTACATCGTCTTCACCGTAGATAGCTGCAAGATTAGGAAGTACTACAACATCACCATAGTTAGTATCCTGATAAATATTAGCAAGACCATTAATCCCAGGGTTGTCAATTGCTGTAAAAGCAATCTCGAATATAGTATTCACTCCACCTGCTAATGCAAAAGTAGATAAGAACTCATCTTCAGTGGCAACATCAAAAGCTCCAGAATCAATAACGGCTTTAGAAGCAGTTAGAGCAGTAGGCCAGTCACCAAAGTAAGCTGCAACTCTAGCCTTTAAAGCATCTGCGGCATAAGTAGTAATAAATACAGCATTATCATTAAGTGACTCTGACATTAGGCTAGAAGCCATATCAAGATCATCATACGCAAACTGCTTTACTTCTCCCGCTGTATTACGAGCAGGGAAAAGATTCTCATTATCTCTAAATGTCATAACGTAAGGTACACCAACAGAGCTTTCACTTCCACCTTGTACATTCTGCTGACCGTAGAAAGTCACAAGATCAAAATGCGCAAGAGCTCTTAAAGCATACGCCTGACCTTTAAGGTGATCTAAAACTTCCTGATCACCTTCAATGTTCTCAGCATTGATCACAATGTTTGCAGAAGCAATAACACCGTACATTTGAGCCCATAGCGTTTCAACAATTCCAGATTCTGAGTTTAAATCCATTTGCCCTTCAACCACAAAACGGTTAGAATTAGCATTTGAATAAACGTTGTCTGAGAATATATCTCCCAGGACAACTACATCTCTACCATAGTAAGCAGATGCTGACATTCTATCATAAGCTCCGTTCAAAACGGCCTCAAGATCGTTTGTTGTATTGATACTTGTCTCAATACTTTTCGACTGTGCCAAAGTTGGATCCAGATCCTCCTCGGAACATGAAGCGAAAAGCCCCACAGTCAAAACTGTAATTAATAAATATTTAAATTTCATAGTTATTTTTTAAAAGTTTACGTTAACACTTAGAGTATAAGACTCAACAGGAGGAGTAGTAAGAGTTGTATAACCATTAGCTCTCACCTCAGGGTCTAATTTAAGTCCATCATCTTTCACCCAGGTAGCGATGTTTGTACCTCTCAAAGTAAGAGATAAACCATCAATACCTACAGATTGTGCCCATGTAGATGGAAGGCTATAACCTAAAGCAACATTCTTAAGTCTGATGTAATCTCCGTCAAATAAATGACGAGAGTTAGTAGTATGGAAGTTGTTACTTCCTCCAAAGGCTAACTGAGGAACATCAGTTACATCACCTGGCTGCTGCCATCTATCTAATAATTCCTGAGCACCATTATAAGTACCTAAAGTAAAGCTATTAGTTCTTAAATAGAACTGTGCATACTGCTCGTAAATTTTGTGTCCACCTGCAAAATATGCATTTGCTTCAGCAAAGAAACCTTTATACTGAACACGAGTTCCAAAACCTCCTGAGTAAGTAGGAAGTGCAGAAGCACCCTGATAAACTCTTTCAGCTGCATTATAATTAGAAGTAACTTCACCGTCAACACCGTTCACATACCAGGTAGGTAAACCAGTTTGAGTATCTACTCCAGCGTAAGTTCTCATGAACCAAGCAGCTGCAGGAAGACCTTCTCTAGTTGTTTTGTAAGAACTACCTGCAAGTGGATCTAATGGTTCTCCATCAGCTCCTAAAGCTAGTTCTGTTACTTCGTTATCTACCGTAGCATAGTTACCGTTTACACTCCATAAGAAATCCTGAGTACGAATTACCTCATAAGTTAATTGAGCTTCTATACCTGAGTTTTCCATTTCTCCAACGTTTCTATCCTGACCAGAAAATCCAGTAGTCAAAGATAATGGTACATTTTGTAGAAGATCTGAAGTTGTTCTGTTATAATATGCGAAAGAACCCGTTAATCTACTGTCAAACATACCAAAGTTAACACCTACGTCATAAGTTTTACCCTTTTCCCACTCTAGGTCTGGATTTCCAAACTGTGATGGAGTAGCCGCTCCGTTGGCATTATAATCACCTCCAAAGGCAAGTAAAGCCTGGTAAGCATTGATATCAACACTGTTGTTACCAGTGATACCATATGAACCCCTTAATCTAAGAGTATTGAAAATATCATTGTTCATGAACTCTTCTCTATGAATGTTCCAAGCAGCACCTACAGAACCAAAATCTCCGTATCTGTTTCCTGGAGCAAATCTAGAAGATCCTTCACGTCTGTAAGTTAAATCTAAAACATACTTTCCAGCATAGTTATAGTTCAATAAAGCTAAGTAAGATGAGTTAATCCAATCTGAAAAAGATGAAAAAGCATCAAAGTTAGCACTAGCAGAAGCAATATTGATCAATCCATCAGTTGGAAAGTTCTCTCCATAACCGTAAAGGTAAGAATTCTGGTTGTTCTGATATTCAAATAAAGCAGTAGCATCAAAATTATGATCCTTACCAAGTGTGAATACATAGTTTAAAGATCCCTGGTAAACCCAGTTAAAGTTCTTTTCATCACTACTTTCAGCATAACCATTCAAATCTTCAGCATCACCTTCATATCTATTGATAAAAGACTTGTACTCGGTTAATTGATAATCTAAACTTATTCTGTTACTAAATGTTAAACCATCAAACAGTTCCCAATCTAACTTTGTATTTGAGATAGCTCTGGTTAACATGTTTCTGTTAAAGTTATTTTCCAATACATAGAAGATATTTGGAAGAGAACCGAATTTTAGGTCGATATTCTCTGTTCCGTCGTCATTAAATCTACTATTGAAAGGACTCATCAAAGTTCTTGTGATAAAAGGATTTGAAAAGAAAGATCCCTGCTCAAGAATTGGATTTTGTCTAATATTTGAAACATTTATAGACGTTGAAAGATCCAAATTATCTCTCAATTCTCTTTCGAAACTAAAACTTCCGTTCAATCTTTCGAAATCAACACTTTTTACAGTAGCTTCAGTTTTGTTGTAACCTAAAGAAGCATAGAAATTAGACTTTTCATCTCCACCTGTAGCAGAAAAAGTATAATTCTGAGTCAATGCATCTTCATTCTTGATATTCTGATCCCAGTTATAACCATCAACCGCAGGATCGAAGTCTAATACATCTGGATCCAGGATACCAAAATCAACTCCTAATTGCAGAGCATTCCCATCAGTAAATCCAAAATCACCATTAACACCGTTAGCTCCATAAGAGTTAACCAAAGATTCAATTAATAGGTCATAACGTTGCTGACCTGTTAAGTACTCTCTTTCGTTATAGGCATCATTTTGAAAACCAACTGTAGAGTTAAAAGAGAATTTAGTTTCTCCACTAGAACCACTCTTAGTAGTAATTACAATTACCCCATTAGAACCTCTGGCTCCATAAGCTGCAGTTGCAGACGCATCTTTTAATACAGTGATACTTTCGATATCCTGACTATTGATAGTTGCAAGAGGGTTAAGCGAACTAAGGTTAGCACTACCACTATTGTTATTGTTTACAACCGGCACCCCATCAATTACATATAAAGGTTCGTTGTTAAGCGCCAAGGAACTAAGACCACGGATACGAACATCCTGAGTAGAACCAGGAGTACCAGAAGACATAGAAATTTGAACACCGGCAACTTTACCTTGTAAAGCTTGTTCTACAGAAGGAACAGGAATCTGAGCAACTTCGTCACCCCCAATAGTTACTGAAGATCCAGTAACTTCTTCTACCCCTTTTGTACTATAACCTAGTACGACAACTTCTTCAAGTTTTCCTACATCAGTTTGCATTGTAACATCTAATACGCTGGATGTCCCTACAGGAATTTCCTGAGAAACAAAACCAACAAAACTGAATACCAACCTTTGACCCTGGTTTACAGAGATACTGTAATTCCCGTCAAAATCTGTTTGAGTACCCTCTCCAGTTCCCTGTACCATAACTGTTACTCCTGGCACAGGCAAACCGTCTTCATCCACAACCGTACCTGATACGGTTTTCTGTTGTGCAAAACTAATTTGCACCACTAACACCAGTAACAGTGTTAGAAATCCATGTAATCTTTTTTTCATTATTTCGTTAAATTTGAATTAGCCTGCGCCAAAAATCATAATAAATTCTTAATAAACCAAAATTAATTTCATTTTAACTTATCCAAACTTTAACATTTAGCCTAATCTTTATCGTCCTGTTCCCTAATCATCTTAATATATTTGTAAAATTTCAATACAAAACTTGCGAATGCTTAATTATTATAATCTTGAATTAACAGTAGCAGGCACCGATGAAGCTGGAAGAGGCTGTCTCGCGGGACCCGTTACTGCTGCTGCTGTTATACTACCTAGAAGCTTTAAAAGTAAGATACTAAATGACTCCAAAATACTCAGTTTAAAAAACAGGGAACTACTAAAATCGCAAATTGAAGCTGAAGCATTAACTTATGGAGTGGAACATGTTTTTATGGAAGAAATAGATGAAATAAATATTTTAAACGCTTCCATATTAGCCATGCACAGAGCTCTACAAAAGTTAAATTTGGATCCGGAGCATATTATTGTAGATGGAAACAGGTTCAAATCTTACCAAAATATCAGTCATAATTGCATAATTAAGGGGGATGGTAAATTCATGTCTATTGCGGCAGCTTCCATATTAGCCAAAACCAATAGGGATAATTATATGGAAAAGATTCATGAAGAATTCCCTGCCTATAACTGGAAAAAGAATAAGGGATATCCCACCAGGGAGCATAGGGCGGCAATTGAAAAGCATGGAATCACAAAATATCACCGAAAAACCTTCAAACTACTCCCTGATCAATTGAAGATTGAATTCTAAGTTGCTATTTTTGCTCAAACCCACTATCCAACCATGAAAAGATTCATCGTATTTGCTATAATACTTTCTGTCTTCGCCTGTTCTACAAACCAAGAAGCTGAATTCAGCTTAACCAATCATATCCCAGATGATACTGAAGCTATTATTTTAACCCCCAACCTCCCAGAATTTATTGAAAACCTTAAAAACAACAGCTTTATTAAGGAAAGTAAATTTGGTTTACAGGAAAGACTTAGCAGCCAATTACAATTTATTAAACACTTAAATTTAAGATCCAAAACCGGAATAAACCTTTCGCGTATTTCTTCTGAAACGATGGTTTACACAATTACCACCAAAAAAGATTCCGCACTGGTTGTACTGGATTCACTTCAAAATAAAAGTGTAGAGACCTTAAAGGAAGATGGTGTGGAACTTCAGAGAATTGCTATTGAAGATGATAAATTCTTCTTATATGAAACCGGCACTACAAGTATTATAAGTAATTCCAAAACCAAAATCCTGGATATCGCCCAGAGGAAAAACCTACTGAAATCAGAAACATTTAAGAATGCTTATAATGCAGCCGATCCAAATAAGACTTCAGTTTTTTTAAGAAATTCTGCTTTTAAAAAAATTACAGGCCTTTTTGAAAACTTCAACTTTCCAGGCTTCAGGAATTTTTCAGAATGGAGTATATTAGACCTGGACATTACTAAATCTGAGATGAAGCTTAACGGCATAAGTCTTCCCGGTAATAATAGTTTTATGAATCTTCTTTCCGGAGTCAATCCTAAAGAAGCAGAGGTTGCTAAAGTATGTCCGTCAGATTTCCTGAGTTTTTATTCTGTTAATTTCTCCTCTTTCGACAGCCTTGAGAAGAATCTAAATAATTATTCTAAAGACAGTATTGCAAGAGAGTTTCCGGAAATACTGCAATATGTCCGGGAACTTGCCTCAATAAAATTAAAATCTGGTAATCTTTTCGTTCTTAATGCGGTAGAAATCGAAATCGCCAAGGAGAATCTCGCCGGATTAGGAGTGGAAGTCGAAAATTACCGGAACACTCCCATATTCGAATTAGAGAATCCGGGAATTTTTAAAAATCCCATTCCGGAGCTTATGCTGATCAAGGAAAATCGGTTCTACGGAATAGTGGATCATTTTATAATATTCTCAAATGAGATTGATCCCCTTAAAAAAGCGATCGCAGATTATCAGAATTCAAATACTATTGCTGGAAAAAGCTATTATTCTGAACTAACTTCTTCTCTCTCTTCAGCATCTTCCATACTCATGGTCTCCCGCTTACCGGAATTCTATGCAAGCCTTGACAAATCTCCGGCATCAGAAAAACTTAGCTTTAAAAAAAATAGCCTCGCTGCTTTTCAAATAATCAGCGAAGATAATTTCGCCCATCTTCACGGCATATTTTCAAATTCTGAAGGCCAAAAGATGAATGGGAGCGGTGCGGAGCAGACAGCTTATTTCAAACTTGATGCGCCGGTAAACCTAACGCCTTATTTCTTTAAGAATCATGAAACAGACCAAATGGATATGGCGGTGCAGGATGAGAAAAATACATTATATCTTATCTCGAATAAAGGAACAGTTTTCTGGAAAAAGAAACTGGATAGCCAGATCACCGGGGAAATACATGAAGTTGATCTTTTTAAAAACGGCAATAAACAGCTCGCTTTCTCAACTGGCTATCAGCTTGAAGTTTTGGACCGAAATGGAAATAGCGTCAAGCCATTTCCTGTTAAATTCAATGAAGCGCTCACTCAGCCTCTAGCGGTTTTTGATTATGATAATAATAGGACTTATAGATTTGTATTAACGCAAAACAAGAGGGTTTACATGCTTGGACCCAAAGGAAAGTCTATTAAAGGCTTCGACTTTGAAAATGCCAAAGCTAATATTGTAAAAGCACCAAAACATATAAGACTTGGTTCAAAAGATTATATTCTTATTGCTGAAGAATCGGGTAGACTGAATATTTTAAGCAGACAGGGAAGCATACGAGTGCCTGTTAATGAGAATTTTAATTATTCAGAAAATGAATGGTATGGCTATGACGGGAAATTCATTTCTTCTGAACCTGATTCTAATCTGATTTCAGTAACACAAAGCGGTGCGGTTTCCAGGAAAAATTTAGGATTGGCAGATAATCATCGGGTAGTAGCGAATGATGATCTCCTGGTCTATTTAAATGAAAATGAATTATCTATAAATGACAAAAGGCTCAGCCTGGATTTTGGATTATATACAGATCCACAATTATTTGAAATTGGCAGAAATGCTTATATCGCTATAACCGATCTACAGGCTCAAAAAGTCTATGTTTTTGATATAAATGCAGAATTACTCCCTGGTTTCCCCGTGTACGGAACCTCAAAGGTAGATATTGCAAATGCCGATCTGGACTCTAAACTGGAACTCATTGTAAAGGGAGAAGAGAATGAGATACTTCTTTATGAATTCTAATGCATAAGTTTACAGGCTGTCCCCTATTAGAAAAATCAGAAGAGAGTTCTAACTTTGCACGAATAACTATGAATGAATAGTTATGAAACTAAAGTTAATTCTTCTCTCGATTTTCTTATGCTTTTGTACAGATCTAAGTTCTCAGAAAAAGCTAAACCGACCCTCGGGAATTGTCGGGATAAAAAGTATTGATTCTATTGTAGCACAATCTTTCGATCTTTACGACCTGCTTTTTGATTATGAAACCCGTATAAAAGAGGGAGAGCTTCTTTGCCCGGAAGATATTTGTGAAGTAGAGAAGATATTCTTGAATTCTGAAAATATAATTCAGGAAGCTATCGCAGCAAAAGTACATTTTAAAAAGAAAAATGTCATCACCCGCACCCAGGCTACAATTCATTTGGAAAAAGCTAAAAGAGCGGTCTATTATTCCCGCACAGCCAGCGAAAAAATATTACTGGCTCAGAATGTCAATTATGAATAGAGAATCCTTTTATATATAAAGATCAGAAGACATTTAATTCATTCTACCATAAAGACAAAACCTGCGGAAAAAATCAATTCTACGATACAGGTTTTTGTAATTATCAGAAAGATAATATGATAACAGAAAAGGCCAATTTTGAATTGACCTTTTCTGTTGTGTTGAATTAGATTTTTAATATCCCTGATTCTGAGTAAGTTCAGTAAGACAAAGCGGTGCAGTTTCCATGAAGAATCTGGGATTGGCAGAAAAGCTTATATCGCTATAACCGATCTACAGGCTCAAAAAGTCTATGTTTTTGATCGAAATGCAGAATTACTCCCTGGCTTCCCCATCTACGGAACCTCCCAGGTAGATATTGCAAATCCCGATCTTTATTCCAGACTGGAACTTATAGTAAAAGGAGAAGAGAATGAGATATTGCTTTATAAATTTTAACTTACAGTTTCAATTAAAAGCTAAAATCCTCATGAATACATTTTTCCAAAAAAAGATCCTTTTAATAGGATTGTTAGTTATCACGCTTGCAAATGGCCAAAATAAAAACAAAAGCGGAACTTTATTCATTATTGGAGGAGGTTCTCGCCCGGTGGAAATGGTACAGCGCATTATCAGGGAGTCGGAAATAGATAAAGGAGGATATGGCGTAATTTTACCTATGGCCAGTTCCGAGCCAGATTCGGCTATTTTCTATGCAAAAAAGCAATTTACAAAACTGGGAATGAAGAATATAGTAGGGTTTAATTTCAGTAAAAATGAAAAGATCGCTCCAACAAGACTGGATTCGCTAAGAAATGCAAATCTTATTTATATCTCCGGAGGGGATCAGGACAGATTTATGCAGGCAATTAAAAACACTCCTGTGGAACAGGCGATTCATGAAAATTATCAAAATGGTGGAATGATCGCAGGAACAAGTGCAGGCGCCGCGGTTATGAGTAAGAAAATGATCACCGGTACCGAACTTAAGCACCCCGAATACCATTCCACTTTTCTACATCTTGAAAAAGATAATCTCGAGCTAAAGGAAGGATTGGGCCTCATAAAAAATGTGATTATAGATCAGCATTTCGTGAGACGGAGCCGCTATAACCGCCTGTTAACTGCTGTTATAGAGTTTCCAGAAATTACAGGAATTGGTATTGACGAATCTACCGCTATCCTAATAAGAAACAATATTTCTGAAGTCGTTGGAGAATCACAGGTAATTGTGATTAGCAATCCAGATAAACCCGTAAATAATTCAAAAGAGAAACTGGCTGCAAAAAACATCAAAATGAGTATTTACTTAAACGGTGATAAATTTAAAATGTAAAAAAGGCCAATTTTGAATTGGCCTTTTTATGTTGTGTTGAATTAGATTTTAATATCCCGGATTCTGAGTAAGTTCAGGATTAGCATCAATTTCTCTTAATGGTATTGGCAGCACTAAACTGTTTGCATTATAATCTATGTCTCCAACATCCATTTTTAATCTTTTAGCATCAAATAAAGCAAAGCCTTCAAAAGCTAATTCCCTTCTTCGTTCCTTCAAAATTTCATCCAGATCTACAGAATCAAACAAGCTGGCATTAGCTCTTTCTCTAAGAGTATTTATGTCTTCTAAAGGGGTTGCACCCACTTCGGTTCCTAAACGTTCATTCGCTTCGGCTCTTATGAGATACATTTCAGCTAAACGAATAATAGGAATATTCCCAAACTGATTTTGCCATTTTGTGGTGGCAGTGCCATCATCAGTAGTATAGAAGAAATTTGCACGGTCATCTTCCATATCATCATATTTATCAAAATGAACCTCATTCACAGAAATATCTGGATTACCCACTCTTCCTCCAAAATCTGATCCGGCCCAGTAAACATTAAATCCCTGCTCACTTGCATCCTGACCTGTGACCTGAATTGCAAAAAGATCTTCGGAAGAGTTTACCGAATTATTGAAAGCCTCCTCAAAAGTTGCAGTTAGAGAAGCTCCGCTGTTTTCTATAACCTCATTGGCGGCATCACGTGCACCTGCATAATTTCCCATCTCCAGATACACCCTGGCCAACAAGGCCTGGGCACTATATTTATTAGCAAAATAGTCATTATCTTCAGCTAGAAGAGCATTAGCATCTGTAAGATCTGATAATATAAAATCGTAGACTTCCTGAACGGTATTCCTCGCAGGATAAGTAATTGAAGAAGCATCAAGAACAGGCTCCGTTACAATAGGCACACCAAGCTGTGTATTCCCCCCATCCTGATCATAGCGTTGCGAGAACAATCTAACTAAATCAAAATAAGTAATGGCTCTTAGAAATTTCGCATCTCCTTCAACTGCATTTCTTTCAGATTCATCCTCAAAGACGTCAAGGTTACTCAATACAATATTTGCCTGATTATTAATATCATAAGCATTCATCCAAATATCTTCGACAAAACCATTATCAGCCAGGATAGCCTTTTCGTTATACTCCCCAGGACCTACAAAAGTACCATTCCAGGAAAGATCTCCTTCATTCCCAATTAATTCGGAAGCGATTGCGATACCCCCGCCGTAACTATCGCTGGATCTCAATTCTCCATAAATATTATTTAGGATGGTCATTAGGTTTGCCGGAGTTGAAGTTGCTACCTCCGGAGAAAGATTTTGTTCCGGTTCTATATCAAGATTATCATCACAGGCAAAAAATAATATTGCCAGCAATGAGAATATAATTTTATAATTGCTCAATTTTTTCATAAATGATTTTTTATAGGTCAATATTAAATCCTAACGTAATTGTTCTTGCAGGCGGAGCGGAATAAAAAGTAATCCCTCTCTGTATGTTTGAATTCCCTAAGTTATCGTAAGAAGATTCTGGATCCCATCCACTATAATCTGTAATGGTTAGCAAATTTATTGCTGATAAATAAACTCTTAAGCGGTCTACATGGAATTTCTGTGAAACATTAGATGGCAGGGTATATCCAAAAGCGACATTTCTTAATCTTATAAAATCTGACTCCTCCAAATATCTCGAAGAATCCTGTTGCCCATTAGTACTGAATAAGCGAGCCTGAGGCACATCGGTTATATCACCAGGATTCTGCCATCTGTCTAATTGGTCTACTGTTTGGTTATCTTCATATCTCATATTTCCCGATTGAAATTTACCTCCGCTATTATATAGAGAAGCTCCCCACTCCCCCTGGAAAGTAAATGATAAATCAAAATCCCAAAATCTCAAGTTGTTTGTCAAGCCAATCATAAGATCTGGATACGGACTTCCCATAATAATTCTTTCAGCTTCACTATAATTTGCTGTGGTAGATCTATCTCGTGAACCATCCTCATTTAAAGTATTCCTATAGAACAAAGCATCTCCATTTTCTGGATCTACTCCAGCATATTCTACGATATAGAATGAAGAAATAGTTTCTCCCACTCTTACAATATTCTGTCCCGCAACAATATCACCTCCTGGCAAATCTGTTACCTCATTTTTTAAGGTTGAAAGATTAAAAGAGGTAGACCAGTTTAAATAGTCATTATCGATATTGGTGGTATTCAAAACAAATTCAAATCCGCTGTTTTTAAGCGATCCAACGTTTCTGGTTATACTTGGAAAACCAGAGGTTCCCGGAATTGGTTCATTTAGTAAAAGATCATTTGTTTTCTTTACATAATAATCTATTTCTCCAGAAATTCGATTGCTCAACAATCCAAAATCAAGACCTATATCTACCTGAGTAGTTCTTTCCCACTTTAGATCTGGGTTCCCCAACTGCACCGGCTTTAGTGCTGAACGTTGATTATAGGCTCTTCCTCCAAACAATCCTAAACTGGCGAAGTTTCCAATCCCGGCGTTCCCTGTTTCACCCCAACTACCTCTAAGTTTAAGAAGAGAGATCACATTTGAATCTTCCAAGAAGTCTTCTTCGGAAATTATCCATCCTGCCGAAGCTGCAGGGAAGAAACCGTACCTATTATCTGCACCAAATCTCGATGATCCATCATATCTCAAACTTCCCTTCATCAGATATTTATCAAATAACGAAAAGGTAGCCCTACCAAAATAGGAAAGGAAATTATATTTTGTTCGTGAAGATGTTCCAGAGGTAATTTCAGAAGCACTTTCTACCGTTTGCAGATCATCTGAGGGAAACCCAGTTCCTGACACAAACTGTCTCTTTCTTGTACTTTCCTCAAAACTCATCCCTGCTACAACCTCGAGATCATAATCCTCCTTGAAAGTTTTAGTATAAGTGAAATAATTATTCAGGTTATATTTATCTGACTGTACAGAGTTGGCATCAGCATATCCGTTGGTGGAGGCAGATTCAGTCAAACTTCCTGCAAAATATTCTTCAGTTTGGCCGTTATTGTCATATCCAAATTCAGATCGGAAACTAAGGCTTGGAATTATCTGATAATTTATATAGCTGTTCATCAACACCCTAAATATGTCTGAGTCCCAATCTCCATTATATTCCTGCATTAAAAAATTATAATAGATGGTAGACTCATTATTAGGAATTACACCTCCTTCTAAATAAGCAGGAGATATTGGAGCTTGCGCAACAGCCTGCAGAGGTGTGGAAAAAGAGTTATCGGTTCCTATTCGGGATATATGCGTTTTACTAACTCCTAGATTAAGCCCAACACTAAATTTATCTGAAATAGTGTGATCAAGATTACTACGCAAAGAGTAACGTTCCAGGTCGTTCCCTCTTATAATTGCTTCTGTTCTATTATATCCTCCGGAGATAAAAAATTGTGTTTTCTCGGATCCTCCGGAAACAGAAACGGTATGATCCTGTACAGAACCCTCTACCAAGGCGTAATCCTGCCAATCTGTATCTACAGCAAGGTTTCTCCAATCTGTACCATTCGCAATTTGGTCAAATCCTCCACCTTCTTCAGTATAGTACGTATCTTCTTCTCCATAAGAATTTGCATTGGCTTCAGAAAGCAATTCTATATATTGTTCCGCATTTAACCAATCTAATTTATTAGTTGCTGTACTCCAACCGGTAGAACTATTTATGGAAACTTTGGTTCTCCCTGATTTTCCTTGTTTAGTAGTAATTAGAACTACTCCATTTGTTCCTCGGGCCCCATAGATAGCCGCAGAAGATGCATCCTTTAAAATCTCTATAGATTCAATATCATTAGGATTTAAAGAAATTAAGGGGTTGATAGGCGCTTCACTAACACTCTCATCATCATTTATTAATGGCATCCCATCTATTACATATAAAGGCTCTTGAGACGAGGAAATACTGGAAATCCCTCGGATTCTCATTTTAACCCCTCCCTCAACTTTACCATTGATCTGGGTTATTTGAACTCCCGCAGCTTTACCAGTAAGTGCTCCCTGAAGACTGGGAATAGGAACATTATTTATTTCTTCCGATGAAATAGAGGCAATATTATCTGTGACCTTTCTTTTACTTTGAGTTCCAAAGCCTACTACCAATACTTCATCTAACTGAGCAGCGTCTTCTACCATTTGAATATTTATAGCATCTTCTGCTCCAACGGTGTACGTTTGAGTAGAATATCCAACGTAACTAAACGTTAAAACCTCTCCGTTCGTAACTTCCAGACTAAAATTTCCGTCAAAATCGGTTTGGGTTCCTCTATTTGTATTTTCTACGATCACATTTACACCTGGAATAGGAATACCCATTTCATCTGTAACTGTACCATTCAATTCCTTTTGCTGAGCGAAAAGAATTTGAGTAAGAAATAAAAAAAAGAACACACCTGCGTAGGGTAGTTTTTTCATCATATTTTTAATATTTAAAGTTTTATCTAAATTCTTAAATATTTATTAATATTCAAA
Source organism: Christiangramia sediminis (assembly GCF_020552705.1). Taxonomy (GTDB): domain Bacteria; phylum Bacteroidota; class Bacteroidia; order Flavobacteriales; family Flavobacteriaceae; genus Christiangramia; species Christiangramia sediminis. Next base: position 16,710 of record NZ_JAJBZG010000005.1, read on the forward strand.
AAAACCCTTAAAAATAAAGACGTAACACAGGATAAATATGGTATTACTAGAAATAATGCATCCGTTTTAGCAAATATTTAAATTTTAGATGAAAAATATTCTAAATAATTACCGCTTGAAAAAGCCCTTCAAAATGCTTTAGCAATTTTTTCTGAACTTCTTCCATATTCACCTTTTTTTGACCTAATTCAACATTTAAGGAAGTGACAGCCTTTTCTTTGATTCCACAGGGAATAATATTGTCAAAATACCCAAGATCTGCATTCACATTTAAAGCAAAACCATGCATGGTTACCCATCTGCTGGCCCTAACGCCCATGGCACAGATTTTCCGCGCAAATGGAGTACCTACATCTAGCCATACGCCAGTCTCACCGGGACTGCGTTCAGATTTTAATCCATATTCTGCAAGTGTAAGGATCACCGTTTCTTCAAGAAAACGCAGATATTTATGAATATCGGTAAAGAAGTTATCCAGGTCTAGAATTGGGTAGCCTACGATCTGCCCTGGTCCGTGGTAAGTGATATCTCCACCTCTATTGATCTTATAAAAAGAAGCATTCTTTGCCTTTAATTCATCTTCAGAAACCAGTAGATTGGTTGCATCCCCGCTTTTACCAAGGGTATATACATGCGGATGCTCTACAAATAATAAGTAATTTTTGGTGGGAACATCCTGCTCCTCTCTTCTATTTTTGATCTTTAGATCAAGCGTTTGTTTGAAAAGTTCCTCCTGATAATCCCAGGTTTCCTTATAGTCTCTAATCCCTAAATTCTGTACTTCTACCTTCTTATTCATAACCTATGACTTAGGATTGTTCAAAATGATGAGAGCAGCTATCACTCCAGGAATCCATCCAAGAAGAGTCAGTATCAAAACGATCAGGATAGAACCGCAACCTCTATCATATACGGCCAGCGGTGGGAATAGCACTGATAAAACAACTCTCCAAACACTCATTAAAAGTAAATTTTCATCTGTTTATACTTTTTTTAAAGGCCAGATGCAATTCGCCAATCAACATTCTTTGTAAACTCAAGACTTTTATAGCTCATTTCATGCAAAGATAGAATTATTATTTCGGCTTTTAATTGCGTTGTACGGCAGCCTGATAGTCACTATATTTGCACCCGCATTGTTGAATGCATAAAAAAAATTATATGCAGCAGTTATCAGAACAGGAACAGATTAGAAGAGAGAAATTAACGGCGATAAGAAAAGCCGGTATCAATCCATATCCTGCCGATCTATTTCCGGTAGACCATACTACCGCGAATATTAAGGAGAATTTTGAAGAAGGAAAAAAGGTAGTGATCGCCGGTCGGTTGATGTCACGTAGAATTCAGGGAAAGGCATCTTTTGCTGAACTTCAGGACTCTAAAGGCAAGATCCAGGTTTACTTTAACAGGGATGAAATTTGTACTGGCGAGGATAAATCGAAGTACAACGATTTCTATAAAAAATTGCTGGATATAGGTGATTTTATCGGTCTTGAAGGAGAGCTTTTCAAAACCCAGGTGGGAGAAATGACCGTCATGGTGAAAGATTTTCATCTTTTAAGTAAGGCACTAAGACCCTTACCACTTCCAAAAACTGATAAAGAAGGAAATACACATGACGGATTTAACGATCCAGAACAGAGATATCGTCAGCGCTATGCAGATCTTGCGGTAAACCCTAAGGTTAAGGAGATCTTCGTGAAGCGAACAAAATTGTTCAACGCTATGCGAAACTTCTTTAATGAAAGAGAATATTTTGAAGTAGAGACCCCAATTCTACAGTCAATTCCCGGAGGAGCTGCGGCAAGACCTTTTGTTACTCATCACAATGCCCTGGATATCCCTTTATACCTTAGGATTGCGAATGAACTTTATTTAAAAAGATTGATCGTTGGTGGATTTGATGGTGTGTATGAATTCTCTAAAAACTTCAGAAATGAAGGAATGGACAGAACTCATAATCCAGAATTTACAGCCATGGAGATCTATGTAGCCTACAAGGACTACAACTGGATGATGGAGTTTACTGAACAGTTGCTGGAGCATTGTGCGATAGCAGTAAATGGCACTACAGATGCTACTTTTGGAGAACATAAGATTAATTTCAAAGCTCCCTATAAGCGTCTTAGCATGACCGATGCAATTATTGAGTTCACTGGCTTCGATATCACTGGCAAATCTGAAAAAGAACTTTACGAAGCTGCTAAAAGCATGGATATTGAAGTAGACGAAACTATGGGTAAAGGAAAACTTATAGATGAGATCTTTGGAGAAAAATGTGAAGGGAAATTTATTCAGCCTACCTTCATTACAGATTATCCTAAAGAGATGAGTCCGCTTTGTAAAGAACACAGAGATAACCCTGAACTTACTGAACGTTTTGAACTTATGGTCTGCGGAAAAGAGATCGCAAATGCTTATTCTGAGCTTAATGACCCTCTTGACCAAAGAGAGCGTTTTGAAGACCAATTAAAACTTTCAGAAAAGGGAGACGACGAGGCGATGTTCATCGACAATGACTTTCTTAGAGCCCTTGAATACGGAATGCCTCCAACATCGGGACTGGGTATAGGCATGGATAGATTGATCATGTTCTTAACAAATAAACAATCTATTCAGGAAGTTTTATTCTTCCCGCAAATGAAGCCGGAGAAAAAAGCGGTAGAATTAAATGAAGAGGAAAAGGAAGTTTATAAACTTCTGAAAAATGATGAAGTTCATATCTTGGATACTATTAAAGAACAATCCGGGCTAAGTAATAAGAAATGGGATAAAGCCATTAAATCATTGAGAAAACATAAGATGATAGATGTTTTTAAAGAAGGAGAGACCTTAAGTATAAAAATCTTCTAATTAGATTGGAATATTAAATTGATAAAAGCCCTGTTCTCACAGGGCTTTTTTTATTAATCCCTGCAAACCAACATAGGTTTTAACATTTTTCACTTTAAACCATTTAGATTATTATCAGTCAAACGACTACCAAACCGGTGGATCTTTTAACTTTCAATTAAATTGCCACCCTAATTAAATTCAGTTATTCACCAAATAATTACTTTTTTATGATCAAGAAACAAAGTTTCAGGCTAATGCTTGTAGCCCTTTCTTTGTCTGTTTCCAGCTGTGCAGTTTTTCAACCGGAAACAAAATCTTCAGAAAGCACTAAAAACGGCGAAAGTGAAGAGAAGAAAGACGGAGACTTAAAACCCTACGCAAAAGTTATCACCAAGGATGCTAAAAGTGATAAGGGACTTTTCACAGTTCACGAAGTAGATAATAAATATTTCTACGAAATTCCGGACAGTCTTTTTAACCGCGAAATGCTTACCGTAACTAGAATTGCCAAAACCGCTAGCGGAATTGGATTTGGTGGAGGTAAACAGAACACACAAGTGCACAGATGGCAGAAAAAAGGAAATAAAGTACTTCTTAGAGTAGTTTCCTATGACATTTACGCCGCAGATACACTTCCAGTACATGAGGCAGTTGTAAATTCTAATTTTGAACCGATCGTTCAATCTTTCGATATTAAAACTGTGGGGAAAGATTCAATTTCAAAATCCACGGTGATCGAAGTAACCGATCTTTACACTAAAGATGTCCAGGCGCTTGGACTGCCAGACAGAACCAGAAAAGAATACAAAGTTTCAAGATTAGACGAAAGCAGGTCTTATATCGATACCATTAGAAGTTATCCTGAGAACATCGAAATAAGACACGTAAAAACCTATAATGCCGGTGAACCACCTTCGAATGAAAGTTTGGGATCTATCTCTCTTGAATTCAGTAATTCCATGATCCTTCTTCCAAAGGTTCCGATGGAAAGAAGATATTTCGACGAACGTGTAGGCTGGTTTACTACAGAACAAACAGATTATGGCTTAGAAGCTCAAAAGAGTGAGACTATTGAATATCTTGACCGTTGGAGACTTGAAGTTAAAGACGAGGATATGGAGAAGTTCAAAAATGGAGAACTTGTTGAGCCAAAAGAACAGATCGTTTACTATATAGACCGTGCTACCCCTAAGCAATGGGTGCCATTTATCAAGCAAGGGATCGAAGACTGGCAGGTAGCTTTTGAAGAGGCTGGTTTTAAAAATGCGATTATCGCAAAAGACGCGCCTACCAAAGAAGAAGATCCAGACTGGAGCCCGGAAGACGTTAGATATTCTGTAGTTAGATATCTGGCTTCTCCTATACCAAATGCTAACGGACCTCACGTGAGTGATCCTAGATCTGGTGAAATTTTAGAATCTGATATCAACTGGTATCATAATGTAATGACCCTGCTTAGAAACTGGTTCTTTGTACAAACTGCAGCTATCAACGAAGATGCTCAGAGTGTTGCTTTTAAAGATGAAGTAATGGGGAGATTGATCCGTTTTGTATCTTCTCACGAGGTTGGTCACACCTTAGGTTTACCTCATAACATGGGAAGTAGTGTTGCTTACCCTGTTGAGAAACTTAGAGATCCAGAATTCACGAAAGAATTTGGAACAGCTCCTTCTATCATGGATTATGCTCGTTTCAATTATATCGCGCAACCAGAAGATGGAGACGTTGCTTTAATGCCTGAAATTGGGGTCTATGATAAATATGCAATTAAATGGGGTTATAAGCCAATTCCTGGAAAAACAGCGAAAGAAGAAAAGTCAGTTCTTGATGAGTGGATCCTGGAACATGCAGGAGATGCTAAATATCGCTTCGGAAGACAGCAAGGAAACGTAATCGACCCTAGTTCTCAGACTGAAGATCTTGGTGATGATGCGATGCTGGCAAGTGAATACGGGATCAAGAATTTAAAGAGAATTGTACCTAAGCTAATTGAGTGGACTGCCGAAGACGGAAAAGATTATGAAGATCTTGACGATCTTTACGGCCAGGTATTATCTCAGTATAACCGATACATGGGACACGTTGCCGCTAATATTGGTGGTGTTTACGAAGAGTACAAAACCTATGATCAGGAAGGTGCCGTATATACTCACGTAGATGCTGAAAAGCAGAAAAGAGCTATGGAGTTCTTAAACGATGAACTTTTTGAAACTCCCGAATGGATGATCAATCAGGAAATCTTCAATAAGATAGAGTTCGACGGTAATATTGAACGTATAAGATCTATGCAACAGAGATCTCTTAATAACATCCTTGATTTCGGAAGAATGGCGAGATTGATGGAGAATGAAGAGATCAATGGTGATGAAGCTTATTCCTTAATGGATATGATGACAGATCTTAGAAGAGGTATCTGGAGCGAAGTATATAATGGTAGAACCATAGATCGTTACCGTAGAAATCTTCAGCGTGCTTATGTTGAAAGAATGGAATTCTTAATGACCGAAGAGCAGGATGAGATTCCGGCAAGATGGAGAAGCTGGATTACAAGAAGTAATGTTAATGTTTCTCAGAGTGATATAAGACCAATAGTTCGAGGAGAATTGAACACATTACAGAGACAATTGAGGAATTCTGTAAATTCTGGTGATCAGCTTACCCGTTACCACAAGCAGGATCTTTTAAAAAGAATAGATCTTATACTGAATCCAGTTAAATAGATCTTTAAAAAACCCTACTTTTTTAAAAGCTATCGTTGTTACAACGGTAGCTTTTTTTTGTTAAAGCATTGCTGATTTTAAGCCACATAGATTAATTTTAAGTAGGTGTAATTCTAAAAATCAGAGTGATGAAACAGATGCGTATAATTTTAGTTCTTGTATTTATTTCAGTTGGCGCATTTGCCCAGGGAGATAAAAAAGACAAAATGGAAAAACAGCATAAGACCCATAAGATGAGTGCTGATATAGATAATGAGGCGCATGCAATGATGTATGCCGATAAAATGACCACCCGCCTAAATTTAAGCCTGGAGCAGAAAGAACAGATTAAGCAGGCACAAATGAAGAGATTGGAAAGTCAAAAAGAAATGATGGCTGAGATGATGAACGAAAGTGGAAATAGGGGATCTGACAATGCTGAAATGAAAGAAGAAAGAATGAAGATTCAGGAGGATTTCAAGGGAGAAATGAAAGATATTCTGACCTCTGAACAGTATAAAAAATGGGAGCCCATGCATGAAAGAGATATGAAAATGCATGGAAAGATGAAAAATAAGGAAAAGAATAACAATCTGAACAAAGATAAAGACGATTCAGATTACTAATCTGAGATACCCATAATAAACAGGACTTTTGATCCTTTATTTTTAAATTTTTGTGTTTTCACAAATCAAATAACCACAAGCTTAAAACTAAGAAGAATGAAAAAATTGATCACAGCGATATTTCTTTTGTTAAGTATTACGGTCTTCGCGCAGGAAAAAGAAAGCCGCCGAGCTGATATTTCTGAAGACGAAATGGCGACACTTAGGGCTAAAAGATTAGCAATGCAATTGGATCTTAACGTGGAACAGCAGGAAAAACTTAAACTATTCTTTGCCAAAAGAATGGAATCCAATAAAGAGCTCAGGCAAGAAAGACAGAAGATGCGCGAGGAGCGAATGGAGATGACCGAAAAACAAAAAGCGGAATTACGTGAGATTCTTACTGAAGAGCAATATTTAAAATGGGAACAACTTCAGGAAAAAAGGCGAAAAGGAAGACAGCCTCCTAAGAATTAAAGAAAGAATTAAGTCTCATATTTTAATTGTTTATTAGGAAAAGGACCGGGAAAGGTCCTTTTTAATTTAAAAAGAATTTTACGAGCAAACCTCCTGCTAGCCATATATAGCATGCAAAAGCAAGATATTTCAAGGTGTTTTCTAAAGTTTTACTCTTAGGTGCCATTTCTTTCATGAACATTACATCATCTCTTTTAAAGAACCCCAGGTATAACATAAATCCTGAAATCGCGAGAAAAGCCATATTCAGCCAGAAAGTATAATTAATTTTAAAGTACTGGGTATTCTGAATTTTAACGGAAGACGGATCGGGTAAAGCACCAAAAAGATCAAATCCATAATGTAAAAGCAGCGAGGCTCCAATTAGGGAGATAAATAAAGGGAACAGGATAAAAAAGCTCATTTTCCATCCATAATATTTCGCATTGATCCTAAGTATAGGAAAAACCACTAGATCACTAAAAATAAAAGCCATAACCCCGGCAAAACTGACTCCCTTCCCAAATAATAATGCTGCCAGAGGAATATTTCCCATAGAGCCAATAAAAGTGATAAAGGCCACTAGGGGACCAACGATAATATGTTCTAGAATGGTGAAAAATCCGAAATTGGTATTTCCCTGTCCGCTATTGATAAAAAGTGTCTGAAAAAAAGAATCGGGAATAAAAGCAGCTACTATCCCGGCTATGGTAAAACCAACGGTTACATCTTTCCATACCATTTTCCACTCCATCCCATACTGCTGAGAAACTTTGGCCCAGCTGGTTTCCGATTTCATCTTTTTCTTCCAGGATTTATCTGAATTTTCATCGTCATCATCTTCGCTCTCCAATCTTTCTCTCGCCTTTTTAATAAGCTTTTTTGGGTTGATCACCCGTATCAACAACCAGCTGATGAGAATCAGGATAATCCCTCCTACATATTCTCCCACTACAAATTGCCAGCCCAGAAAGATTGAAATAATGATCCCTAATTCAATAACCAGGTTCGTGGATGCAAGTAAAAAAGCAATTGAAGAGACAAAACTCGCTCCCTTTTTAAACAGACTTTTGGTGGAAGCCAGAGCGGCGAAACTACAGGAGCTACTAATAAAACCAAAAAAAATTCCTAATAATAAACCCTTGGATTCTTCTTTACCCATGGTTTCCTGCATTTTCTTTTCGGTCACAAAAACCTGGATACAGCTACTTATTACATAACCCAGCGCGAAAGCCCATAAGGCCATCCAGAAAAATCCGGTAGTTGTATAAGCTGCTTCGCCCCATTTGCTTAAAAAGTCATTCATAATCAATAATTCTAATTAATGATTCATTTGGTTTCGCTGTCCCGATATTTAAGGATGATGCACTGAGCTTGTCGAAGTGCTTTTGTGTTATTTCGTTTAAGTAGAGTGGAAGAAATCTCTTTAAAAAGTACGAATTTTGATGAGATTTCTCCCACTGGTCGAAATGAGACCCAATAGAATACGGTCATTTCGAAGGAGAAAAGCGACTGAGAAATTTATTTTTCACTTCTCTCAAAATCTCTCCCTGCGTTCGAAATGACAATTCATTAATCCAACTTTGCACTTTTCAACCTCAACGCATTTGCGATAACCGATACAGAACTAAAGCTCATCGCCAGCGCAGCGATCATTGGGGACAATAATAACCCAAAAAATGGATACAGCACTCCGGCTGCAATTGGAACCCCAAGGGTATTATAGATGAGAGCAAAAAAGAGGTTTTGTTTAATATTCCTCATCACCTTTTCACTAAGTTTTATCGCTTTAAAAACGCCTTTCAGGTCACCTTTTACCAGAGTAACCTCGGCACTTTCAATAGCCACATCGGTTCCTGTGCCCATTGCGATCCCAATATCAGCCTGGGCAAGTGCGGGAGCATCGTTGATCCCATCACCGGCCATCGCAACTTTTTTACCTTCAGCCTGAAGCCTTTTCACTTCATCCATTTTATTTTGCGGTACCATTCCCGCTTTAAAATCGGCGAGGTCCAGTTCCTTAGCTACGGCGCCGGCCGTCTTTTCATTGTCACCGGTGAGCATGATCACCTTTATTCCTTCCTTCTGAAGTTCAATTAATGCTTCCCGACTTGTTTCTTTTATTTTATCTGAAATGGTAACAAAACCAGCTACTTTCCCATTAACCGATAAATAAGAGACCGTTTTCCCCTGTTCCTGCTCGGCAGAAACTTTTTTTCTGATATCTTCTGAAATTTCTGCATTTTCAGCCTGCATCAATTTATCATTGCCAAGGGCCAGTTGCTTTCCTTCAAATCTTGCTTCTACCCCTTTGCCTGTTACCGAATTGAATTCTGAAGCTTCTCCATATTCAACTTTTTCGGCATCGGCATATTTCAGCGTAGCAGTGGCAAGGGGATGTTCACTTTGAGCATTTACCGATGCGATCAAACGAATGATTTCGCTTTCAGAATATTCAGAAGAAACAGAAATAACTTTTTCCACAGAAGGCTTTCCTTCCGTGATCGTTCCCGTTTTATCAATAATTAATGTATCAATCTTATTCATTTCTTCCAGTGCCCGGGCATTCTTGATCAGAATCCCATTTTTAGCTCCTTTCCCTACCCCTACCATGACGGACATTGGAGTAGCAAGCCCCAAAGCACAGGGACAGGCGATAATGAGAACCGCAATAGCGTTTACCAATGCATATACATAGGCCGGATCTGGACCATATACCGCCCAGACTATAAAAGTGATCACAGAAATAGCTACCACAATCGGCACAAAATAAGCCGAAATCCTATCTGCCAGTTTTTGAATAGGCGCCTGCGAACGACTGGCTTCATTAACCATCTTTATGATCTGCGCCAGTAAAGTTTCATTTCCAACTTTTTCAGCAGTCATGGTAAAACTCTGATTTCCGTTAATGGTTCCAGAGCTTACTTTATCTCCTTCCCTTTTATCTACCGGAATAGGTTCTCCCGTGATCATAGATTCATCAATGCTGGATTTACCTTTTTTGATCATCCCGTCTACAGGAATTTTATCTCCGGGTTTTACTCTTAACACATCTCCTTTATGGATCTTATCTACAGAAATTGTTTCCTCTTTTCCATCAACAATTCTTACGGCTGTATTGGGAGCAAGTTTCAAGAGTTCTTTAATGGCAGAATTTGTTTTGCTGTGAGCCCGGGCTTCCAGAACCTGACCCATTAATACCAGCGTTAGAATTACCGTGGCTGCCTCATAATAAACATGTACAGTGCCCATATGGGTTTTGAATTGTGAAGGGAAAAAATCTGGAAATAACATTCCGAATACACTAAAGGCCCAGGCAACTCCAGCACCGATACCAATAAGCGTAAACATATTAAGGTTCCAGGTTTTTATAGACCTGTATGCTCTTTCGAAGAACATCCAGGTAGCATAGAACACTACCGGAAGAGAGAGTCCGAATTGCACCCAGTTCCAAATTTTCATGTCCGCCAGATCATAAAGCGGATTATTGGGAACCATTTCAGACATCGCGATCAGGAAGATGGGTAAGGTAAAGGCTACTGAGATCCAGAATTTTCGAAGTAATTTTTTATATCCTTTTTCCTCTGCTGAAGCTTCCGGCTCCAAAGGTACCAGCTCCATTCCGCAAATAGGACAGTCACCGGGTTCATCTTTCACTACTTCCGGATGCATAGGACATGTATATCCTCCCCTGCCGCCGCTGCCAAAGGAGGGGGAACTTAAACTCACCTCTTCAACCAGATCCATTCCACATACGGGGCAGTCGCCGGGCTTGTCGTAGGTTTTATCCCCTTCACAATGCATAGGGCAATACCATGAGCCTCCCCCCGACCCCCCTCCGGAGGAAGGGGGTTTTGATGGTTTTTCCTTTTGAGATATTTTAGTTCCTGGAGGATGAATATGATAGTTCCCGCCATCTTTCTGAAGAGCCTCCTCCAATTTCTCAATATTGATATGCTCTTTCATACTGATCTCAGCCTCTGCTTTTTCGAGATCTACAGCAGCTTCAATAACGCCATCTACTTCACTTAGGGTCTTCTCAACATGGGCGCGGCAACCATTGCAGGTCATTCCGGTAATCTTATAGGTATGCTGCATTGATTTTCCTGAAGAATGTTCAGGATTTTCAGGCAACATTATATGGTAATTTCCACCAGCATTCTCCAGAGCCTCTTCAAATTTTTCAATTTTAATATGTTCTCCCATACTGATTACAGCTTCCGACTTCTCCAGATTCACTGCAGCATTCGTCACCCCTGCCACCTCTGAAAGTGTTTTCTCTACATGGGATCTGCATCCATTACAGGTCATCCCTGTAATCTTATAGGTATGTTTCATTTTTATATCTCTTAATTCTTTAAAACGAAGATAATCATTGCGCTACAGGCAGAATTTCAATATTTGGGGGAATACTTTCAATTGGAAAGAAAAAACCCGGATTAAATATCCGGGCTGTTGTTTTTTACGCCAAAAAGGCTTCACATGCACTTACACATTCTTTACATGCTTTTGCACAATCCTGGCAATGTTGATGCTCATGTTGGGAACATTCATCTGCACAGGCCTGACATACTTTTTTACAGTATTCCACAAGACCTTTTACATCTTTATAATTAGTAGCCAGCACCTGATTTAAGGCAGAACAAACTTCAGCACAAACTTTATCTGTTCTTATACAATCTTTCATCATTTTCACATTGTCTTCATCCAGACAGGCGTCAGCGCAGTAATTACAATGGTTAATACAATTCCCTAATGCTTTAATTAATTTCTCATTTCTCATAATAAATTGATTTTTATTGGTTTAAACCAAAATTAAATAGGAAGCACGGGAGATCCTTTTAAAATTATGCTAAGTTCTTTCAGTTTTAAATTGAATTTAACTTAGAAAGAAGTTAATTAAGAACTTTTTATATCTACCTGGCTCCAATCCCATCCGTCCTGACGAATCAAAGCTTTAAATATTTTCCTGTTCCTGCTAACTTTTTCAGATGATTTTGCTTCCTTATGAAACTGAGAAACAAGCTCTTTTTCTATGAGTTTATCGGTTTTGGATACCGTAGGAGCTGATTGATCAGGACCTATATGAGTTACCTCTGTAATCACTTCAAAATAATTATCATAGGCCACCTCTAAAGGATAGATATGTTTATTTTCAGGCCGGATTTCTGTTTTCACCTTTTCAGAAATGATCAATAAAGCTTCATAAAGTCTGGCCAGTTGAAGAATAATGGTACTCTCCTCTTTATTATTATGGAAAAAATGAATTACCGGGTAAGCACGATGTTGCTGACTATATTTAATAAGGGAGTCTGAAATACCATCGACCTTATTAATTAGAGAATCGAAATTTTCCCCATTCCAACTTCTAATTAAAATTTCCTGAGGACTGCTTCCCAGAGTACTCAAGCTAATCCCAAGTTTACGTTGATCTATGACCGCAGAAAGAACCGGAATGAAATAAGTGACAGACATGGTAAGCAGGATAAGCCCGGTAAAGGAATACAGACTTGTGATCATCCTCCAGATATCTGCAGAAGCTATATAATCACCCATCCCCAAAGTAGATAATGTATAACCACTATAGTAAGAGATCTGCCCAAATGTAGCCGGGATTTTAGTAGTACTGTCTACAATAGCGCCGGGATGAGAATACAGTATAAGTACAAGGCTTGCCCATAGAAACACTACCCAGGTCAGAACAATGGAGATCAGTAAAATATAACCTGCATGAGCAAGAATTTTAGATTTTCCATTCCTACCGGAAACGGCAAGGAAAAGCTTCCAGAAAAGATGTGAAAACCTACTGGTTAACCAGCCCCCACCCTGCATGGATAAAGTTGTTTGAATAATATCGAGAACTATAGACACATAGAGGATCACCCCTATAATAAGATAAATTTCCATTCAGGTATTTTTTGGTGGGTCTATCAAACAAATTAATAAATCTAACCTGAAGTAAACAGTATAGAAATGCAAAATGATGCTAAAATTTGATTTTTTTAAACTGAATCCAGACTTTTACGATCCTTCATTTGCATATTTTTATACTCTGAAGGGGTAAGACCAGTAGCCTTTTTAAAGGAAGTAGAAAGATAGGCGGGGGTAGAATAGCCAAGATTATCGGCGATCATGGCGATACTCCATTCATCATAATTCAATAGTTCTTTTACACGTTCGATACGAACTGCGCTATAAAATTTCTGAATGCTTTGCCCCTCACTTTCGCTAAATAGATGAGTGATATGACTATAATCGAAATTCAACTCTTTTGTTAAAATGCTGGATAGTTTCTGGTTGGAGGTATCATTTGAATATACCTCTTCTATGATCACAGACTTAATAGTATTGATAAGCCGCTCATTGCGATCCTGGATGATTTCAAAGCCAACTTTTTCAAAGCGCTTTTCAAGCTGATGTCTTTCTATACTGTTAAGTTCTCTGTCTAAAAACGCCTCGCCAAGTTTAACCCCGGAATATGGAATTTCCAGATCCTGAAGAATATCTTCGACAGTCATGATGCAGCGCTGGCAAACTACATTTTTTATATGAATATGATTTTTACTCAAATTGGTCGGGTTCTTCAACTAAATTCACTTAAAGGTACAAAATCAGGCTGAAATATGTTCAGCCTGATCTCTTATAGATTACATAATAGTTTCGTCAACACGACCGCATTTAAGCATCTTATCTCCAAAATATGGGTTTCTTATCTCTTCTGAATTTGAATACCAGAAATCCCCTTTCCCTTCGAAGGCCATCGGACAGAACTGCTTGTATATCTTCCCTGAAGAAATAGCTTCTTTTAGTACAGGCTCCATAGCAGCCGTTAATTCTGAAAATATCTCTCTTTGCTGATTTACATCCTCTGTAATTACAATCCTTCCGGCGATCTCAGCAATCTCCGGTTGAGCTTCAGATAGCGTATTTTTTAAATTTTCAGCTGACTTTCGGCTTGCAGCAGCATCGGTTCTTACCAGTGCATCTTTAACTGCAAGATATTCGTCAAAAGCTTGTTTTACTTTTTCATCACTGAATTCTGCCGCAGCTGCTTCAGTCGTTTGCTCGGTATGCATCTCTTCAGAATGTTCACCCATTTCATGCTGTTCTTCAGAAACTGCATTGTCCTTTTCTTTGGTTGAGTCTCCGCAAGAGTATAGCATTAAACTTCCTGCAACTAAACTTACTGTAATTAAACTTCTTAGTCTCTTTTTCATTTTTCTAATTATTTACTATTAATATTTGACGTATTTAAAACTTGATTATAACAACTTATTTATTCTCCAGTCTTTTGATCATTTTCTTCATTTCTGCAATTTCTTTAACCTGTGCCTTGATAATATCATCGGCTAATTTTCTAACTTCAGGATCATCAATATCTGCACGTTTACTGGTTAATATGGCGATTGAATGATGCGGGATCATTGCCCTCATATATAAAACATCGCCAATTATGGGACGCTGTGCTCTAACCAGCCCCAATGCACTCACAAAAAGCACAAGGCTCCCCACATAGATCGCAATATTCTTCTTTTTATTCTTATACATTTTCAGCATAAGGGACAACATAATTACTGCCATCGCTGCTATTCCCAAACAGGTCATATAAAATCGCGTAAGGCTAAAATAAACATGGTCCCATTCATAGGTATTCAGGTACATGGTGATGTACATGGCTATAAATGAAAGGCCTAGCATAGCGAAAAATCTGCCGTAATTATTTCCGCTCATCTTCTGGTCATTTTTAGGTTGGCTATCCATCTTATTAGAGTTTTAGATTAATAAAAATATAGTCGCATTATTTAATTTCTGAGGTTACTTCGCCACAAGTTAACATCGCTTCCCCGTAATAAGGATTTCTAACTTCAGCAGACTGGCTAAGCCAATCGGCACCTTTATTGCTGTTTGCCATGGGACAATGCTGTACATAGATCGTTTTATCGAGTTCTTCCACATTGCTAACAATTGCAATCATTTGCTGAGACAGAATTCTAAAGTGATCGCGCTGTTTTTCCAGATCCTTATTTTTAGAGATGGCCTGTAACATTTCATTGATTTTTTCCAAATGCGCGGATAGCATTTCCGAAGAAGCTTCAGCTTTTAATTTTTTTGATTCCTGAAGTAATTCTGAAGCAATTACAGAAGCCTTTTCAGCGTCAGAAGCTACCAGGACATCTTTTAAGTTGAAATAAGAATTTAAAATTCCTTTGAATCCAGACTGAAAAGATTCTGAAAGTTTCATATTCATAGTTTTTGCTGAAATATCTGACTGCGCAGGATTCATCATCGATCTTTTACCCTGAAGCTGTGCCGCAGCATCTACGGTAAATGTTCCGTTAACCACAATTTCTTCTCCTTCCTCCAGTCCATCCTGCACCACATAGGAATCACCAAGTGCCGGCCCCAAGGTGATCTCTCTCAGCTTAAATCCAGCTCCAGATTCCATGTTTTCTTTTATATAAACTACAGACCTCTTACCCGTCCACAACACCGCAGATTTTGGAATGACCATTTCCTGGGATTCAGCTCCTGAAATATCATTTTCTACTACCCCGCTTACGAACATCCCCGGTTTTAACCTGTCTTCTTTATTGGGCACCTCTATTCTGGCAGTCGCCACCCTGGTATTATTATTAAGCAAAGGATCTATAAAATCGATCTTAGCTTCAAATGTTTCTCCAGGAATGGACTGGACGGTGTACTCGATAGTGCTTCCCTCCTTAACCCAATTCAGATCTGATTCATAAAGATCGAAGAGTATCCATAATTTATCCAGATTCGCGATCTGGTATACCGGCATTCCGCGTTCCAGGTAATCACCCTGCTCTGCCATTAGTTCTGTCACCACGCCGCTTACATCTGCAGTAATTGGGAATCTGTCTATGGGTTCACCCCTACTTAACATTCTTTCTATCTGGGCATCGCCAATCTTCCAGTTTCTTAGTTTTTGCTTAGCTGCCTCAAAAAGTTCGGGTTGAGACTCTTTTATTTCCTGTGCCTGCAACAATTCCTCCTGGGCTGTAACCAAAGCCGGAGAATACACAATAGCCAGAGTTTGTCCCCTATTAACTTTTTCACCGGTAAAATTCACCTTTAACTGTTCTATCCTCCCCGGGATATGAGTTGCCTGAGTATAAGAACTACGTTCATCTACCCCTACTTTTCCGTTAAGTCTTAATTCTTTGGAAGCATTTCCGGTTCCTACAGCCATGGTAGAAATATTGGCAAGTTTCATGGCATTTTCACTCATTTTGAACATATTTGGTTCCAGTGAGTTATCTTCTACACTCATGGGAATAAGGTCCATCCCACATATTGGGCAGTCCCCAGGTTCAGGTTGCCTTATTTGCGGATGCATAGAGCAGGTCCATACCTCTTCCTGTTCTGCAGCATGATCATGTACCTCTTCAACACCAGATTCTTCAGAACTCCCTCCAAAGAATAACCAGCCCAGTAATATCCCGGCAATAAGAATACCTACTCCCAGAATGATATTTTTTTTATTTGTATTCATTGCTATTGTTTTGAAATAATAAAAACTGAAGCTTAGCAGCCGCTTTAAAAGCCTCGGCTGTAGCCGCTATTTTTTCGGTTCTAAAAATTAAAATGTCCTGATTCATTTGCAGAACCTCTTCGAAATCTGAATCTGCATTGCTGAAGCCGGAGATCAATAATTTATTAGCCTGCTCTGAAGATCCTATCTGTTTATCATAAAGCTGCATCAATCTTTTTGATTTTTTCAATTGATAAACCGCCATTTCAAATTCACTTTTAAGATCATTGATCACTGCCAACTTCTCCTCCTCACTTGCTCTGGCCCGAAGCTCAAATTCTTCGATCCTTGCATTGTACTTTTTCCTGAAAATGGGAAGACTTACCGAAAGCATTGGCATGATCGCATCCATCCCATTATCCATAGGATTGGCATCTGTTCTTTTGGCTATAATCGTATAATCTACCCCAAGGCCTATCATGGGCATTCCCATTTTTTTTGCCACAAGCTTTTCATTACTGAAAGCCTGTCTCTCTTTTTCAAGCATTTCTACTTCAGGATGTGCCTTAAAACTGATCTCTTCTGCCTCAATTAAAAGCTCATTCATGGCTTCTATCTCCAATTCATTTTGGATCTCTACTTCAGCATAAGTATCCCGATTCAGTAGAAGATTGAATTGTCTTTTCAAAGTTTCAAGTTCATCCTGCAGCAATTCAATTCCTGTTAATGCTTCTTCTCTTTTGATATCTACTTTTACCACATTTACCATGGGTGAACTTCCGGCTTCAAATCTATTCAAGGCAAGTTCCCTGTAAGAATCAAGTATCTCCAGGTTCTTTTCCCTTAACATGATCTCTTGTTTCATAGAAAACATCCCGGCATATAAATTTCGCACCTGAAGAAAAAGTCTTTCCCTTTTAAGCAAATATTGCTGAAATTGCGCTTCTGCCATCAATTCTGCGGTAGTTTTCTCTGCCTTAAGTTTACCAAACCAGGGAAACATTTGCATTAAGGTAAATCTGGCTTCCTGAGAACCCAGACGCGTTTCCATCATCTGTCCGAATGCGCTAACAGTAAGCGTTGGATCCTGTAGCGATGAAACCTGAGGTGCTTTTTTTAGAGCAGCTTCAAAATTGGTATAGGCCGCTTTAAGCTCAGGGTTATTTTCTGCAGCAAAAATCAAATAATCGTCGATTTGCTGAGCATAACTACTGTTCACAGATAAAAACAGAAAGCCAATACTACAAATGATATATTTCTTCAAGTTTTTCATGCTTCTGTATTTTGTTTGTTCTTAACCACAGATTCGCGCCAGTAAGCCTGCAATACAGGTACTACGAAGATGGTCATAATTTGAATGATCATTCCGCCTACAATTGGGATTGCCATTGGCACCATTATATCTGAACCTTTTCCGGTAGAGGTAAGCACCGGGAAAAGTGCAATTATCGTGACCGCGGTAGTCATCATTGCAGGTCTCACCCTCTTCTTTCCTGCTTCCATAACCGCATCGCGTACATCGGGCACGTTTTGAGGCTGTCTTCTTTCAAAAACCTGATGTATATAAGTTCCCATTAAGACGCCGTCATCTGTAGCGATACCAAATAAGGCAATAAATCCTACCCAAACGGCCACACTTAGATTCACTTCCTGCATCTGGAAAAGATCCCTCATATTTGTTCCGAACAATGCAAAGTCCATAAACCATCCCTGACTATATAACCAGATCATGATAAAACCTCCGGCAAAGGCCACGAATACTCCGGAAAAGTGAATGGTAGAAGCAATTATCGTCTTAAACTGAAAATAGAGCAACAGGAATATGATGATCAAACAGATAGGAATAAGGATAGACAAACGTTTCACCGCTCTCACCTGATTCTCATAATTTCCGGAAAACTTATAACTCACTCCGGCGGGTACTTTTAGTTCATTATTATCAATCTTTTCCTGAATATAGCTCTGAGCATCATTTACCACATTCACCTCGGCGTAACCATCGCGCTTATCAAAAAGCACATATCCTACCAGGAAAGTATCCTCACTCTTGATCATTTGTGGTCCACGAACATAATTGAGAGAAGCAAGGTCTCCCAAAGGAATCTGGGCCCCGGAGGGCGTTGGAACAGATATTCTTTTGATCGACTCAGGGTCATCACGCAATTCACGAGGATATCTTACTCTAACCGGAAAACGTTCTCTGCCCTCTACGGTGGTGGTAATCTCCATTCCTCCAATGGCAGTTTCTATGGTTTGCTGCACCTTTTCAATGCTTAAACCATAACGGGCAATTGCCTCCCTGTTTATATCGATCTCCAGGTAAGGTTTTCCCACTACCCTATCTGCAAATACAGCTTCAGACTTCACCGAGGGAACCTCTTTTAAAAGCTCTTCAAGCTTTAACCCGAAAGACTGGATAGTAGGCAGGTCTGGGCCATAAACTTTTATTCCCATGGGAGCCCTCATCCCGGTTTGCAACATGACCAGGCGGGTTTCTATAGGCTGAAGTTTTGGTGCAGAGGTAACCCCTGGCAGATCCGTTCTCTGAACGATCTCGTCCCAGATGTCATCAGGATTCTTAATATGGTCTCTCCAATTGCGATAATATTCGCCATCCTCATCTATGATAAGTTGCTCTTTCGTTACTTTTTGCTGAACAGCTTCGGCATTTGTGAGCGTATCACCCGACTTAAGAATAAAAGCATCCTCATCATTAACCTTAAATTTTTGGGGCTTACCACCTTCTGAAAGTATGTATTCAGGCTTATAATTGATCACGTTTTCAAACATAGAAACCGGCGCTGGGTCTAATGCACTTTCTATTCTACCTACTTTCCCTACGGCAATCTCTACCTCGGGAATTGCCGTTACCGCCATATCTAGTTGCTGAACAACCTGTTTGGAATATTCAACTCCTGCATGAGGCATTGTGGTAGGCATCAATAGAAAACTCCCTTCATTTAAAGAGGGCATGAACTCCTTTCCAACACCAGGGAAGGTATGGGTGAGTCCGGACCATACGCTCGTTTTTCTGATATCAATCCCAACCTGATCAAAACCATTGGCAGCGAATCCAAATAATTTCGGGAACCCTAACCAAATCATTGCTCCAAAGAATACCGTGATAATTGGCAGAATGAAAAACTTTCCTTTGTTGATCAAACACCAGTTCAAAATAGGTTCGTAGAATTTAACTACTGCCATTAGTAAACTAAGGGTGATCGCCAGCAATAGGATCACGAATATATAATTGGAGATCAGGCTTTTTTGAAAACCCAAAGGCATCCATTCCTCCGCAAGAAAAAGCAGGGTCACCGCCAGGGTAATGCCCAGCATGATCTTATCTGAATACCGACCAAGGAATTCAGGGTTTCTATCTTCAAATAATTTTATAAGACCTATTAAGGTCAAAGCTAGAGGCAACCAGAATGAAAAAATTAAGGCCAGAATGATTCCCGAGATGATCAAAATGATATTCCAGATCTTCTGAGTTTTCTTTCTGTCTATCTTAAAATTGAAGGTATAGTAGGAAAGCATTGGCAAAATAAAGATCCCTACTATAAAAGCTGCTGCTATGGCAAAAGTTTTTGTAAATGCGAGTGGACGGAACAATTTTCCTTCGGCATTCTCCATAAAAAATACCGGAATAAAACTAACAATGGTAGTAAGTAAGGCCGTGGTTATCGCAGGAGCAACCTCTACTGTGGAACCATAAATAACTTTCAGTAGTTTTTTACCCCGCGCGTTCTTATTTTCCGGCAATTCCAGCCAGCGAATCGTATTTTCAATAAAAACGATCCCGACATCTACCATTACCCCGATGGCAATTGCAATACCCGAAAGTGCCACCACATTTGCATCTACACCAAAATAGCGCATGGCAATAAAGGTCATTAGAACTGCTATGGGAAGCAAACTTGATATCAGCACAGAAGCTCTTAAATTCAGAACCAGTACAATGATCACGATAATACTAATGAGGATCTCATGAGATAAAGCCAGTTCCAGCGTTCCAATGGTTTCGTTGATAAGTTGCGTACGGTCATAGAATGGAACTATGGTCAATTTTGATTCTGTCCCATCCTCCAGCGTTTTTGACGGTAATCCGGAGGAGATTTCTCCAATCTTTTCCTTCACATTCTTTATCACCTGCAAGGGATTAGAGCCATACCGGGCAACTACCACTCCACCGGCAACTTCAGCACCTCCTTTATCAAGAATACCTCTTCTTTCGGAAGGACCAAGATTTACGCGGGCAATATCTTTAATAAGAACCGGAGTATTATCTTTCTCGGTTACCACGGTATTCTCAATATCCTCGATAGACTTAATATACCCCAGGCCCCGAACGAGATACTCTACCTTATTCACCTCCAATGTTTTGGCTCCGGCGTCGCGGTTTGAATTCTTTACCGCCATCATCACCTCATCGATACCTATATTGTAGGCTTTAAGAGCATCTGGATCTACATCTATCTGATATTCCTGTACAAAACCTCCCACAGAAGCAACTTCAGAAACTCCCTGGGTGGCGCTTAGACCCGGTTTTACATAATAATCCTGAATCTTTCGAAGTTCATGAAGATCCCAGCCACCAGTCACATTTCCTGCTGAATCGCGACCTTCCAGGGTGTACCAGAACACCTGTCCTAAGGCTGTAGCATCGGGACCTAATGAAGGCTGAACCTCCCCAGGGAGCAAGCCTGCCGGTAGCGAGTTAAGTTTCTCCAGAACCCTGGATCTGGACCAGTAAAATTCCACATCCTCTTCAAAAATGATATAAATGCTGGAAAAACCGAACATAGAAGTACTCCTCACCGATTTCACGCCGGGGATCCCCAGTAAAGAACTGGTTAAAGGATAGGTGACTTGGTCTTCGACGTCTTCTGGAGAACGGCCGGGCCATTCGGTAAAAACGATCTGTTGGTTTTCACCAATATCGGGAATAGCATCCACCGGAACCTGATCCTGGGGTAAAAAACCGGTATCCCAGTTAAAAGGAGCGGTCACCAATCCCCAACCAACGAGGGCGATCAATAATAGCATCGCAACCAGCCGGTTATGAATAAAATAATTTATAATTCTGTTGAACATGATCTCATGATTAATTTTTGAAATCCATTATAAAAATGGCTCGGGCATCTAAATAACACGCAAGTAAAATCCCGGCATTTTATAAATACCCGGACCTCAAAAATTAACTGATCAAATAAGAAAAACCTGGTCTTCCAACTGAATATCGGAAACCAGTAAGGGAGGAGAATAGTCTCTAAAAGGAATGATCTGTTTTGGTAAGCTTTCAAACAGATTCAAATACGTATAGGTGTAAGTACTAATGAACAACTGCTGATGAAAATCGAAAGAGTCGAAAGAAATCTTCAACTCATCCTGTCCTTCTACAGAAATCTTTTCATTCGTACAGCAATGATCTTCGGCATCTGCACTCATCTGCATTCCACAAGTCTTTGCTTTTGAAAAAACAGCTTTATCAATCAGATGGTTTCCACAAAAATGCTTATCTACCGTAAAAGACATGGTAGAAAGCATCACCAAAAAGGCCATACTTAAGGAAATAATATGTTGAAATGCTTTTTTCACTGCTTACAAAAATACATTTTTTTTAATTATCAGCACTTTAAGTCTAAAAAACCGATTATTTAAGCTGTAAAATTAGGAAAAATGTGCAAGCATCAATTTCAGTTTTTGGGAATAATCTTTCAATTATATTATACGAATGAGAAGAATTTTTTGAACCAGTCAGATTTCTATTATTGGTAAAATCTTCATGCTTGAAATTAAGTTTAATATATGTAACTTTATGTATATCAAAACTTTAAAAATGGAAAACAAGAAAATTATTGCTGTAGTAGGAGCAACAGGTGCCCAGGGAGGCGGATTGGTTCGGGCAATATTAAATGATCCTGAAGGTGGCTTCAAAGTAAGAGCAATTACCAGAAATGCTTCTTCAGACAAAGCTAAAGAATTAAAAAATCTGGGAGCTGAGATCGTTGAAGCAAACCTTGATGATAAGAAAAGTATCATTAAGGCTTTTGAGGGGGTCTATGGCGCCTACTGTATGACCAACTTCTGGGAGCATTTTTCGCCTGAAAAAGAAATGCAACAGGCTAAAAACATGGCCGAAGCAGGAAAAGCAGCAGGTTTAAAACATGTCATCTGGTCTACTCTGGAAGACACCAGAAAATGGATCCCTTTAGATGATGATCGCATGCCCACGCTGATGGAAAAATATAAGGTTCCGCATTTTGACGCTAAAGGCGAGGCCGATCAATATTTTTCTGATAGCGGAGTGCCCTATACTCTTTTATTCACCTCTTTTTACTGGGATAATTTCATCAATTTCGGGATGGCACCTCAAAAAGGAGAAGATGGTGAGCTGGCCATAACTTTCCCTATGGATAATAAGCAACTACCAGGAATTGCCGCAGAAGATATAGGCAAATGCGCCTACAGAATTTTTAAGGCTGGAGACACCTATAAAAATAAGATTGTCGCTATAGCCGGGGAACATCTTACCGGTAAGGAAATGGCAGAAATATTTTCTGAAGTCTATGGTAAAAAGATAAAATATAATGCTGTTGATCCGGAAGTCTATAGAAATTTTGACTTCCCCGGAGCCGATGACCTGGGGAATATGTTCCAGTTCAAAGCAGAGCAGGAAGAATATTTTTGCACCATGCGAGATGTAAATACCACCCGAAAACTTAACCCGGAATTACTCAATTTCAAAGATTGGTTACAGCAGAATAAGGAGAAAATGGAAATTTAAAAATATAACTTAACTGCAGTATCTTTTTCAAATTTTCTTATACTCTCTAAGTCTGTAATAGTAGAATGCCGGTAGAAGTATTAATAGAAACAAAGGATGTATCAAGAACCGTCTTACATAAAAAAGGGCCAGGTAATGTTCTCTTTCAATATTGAGCACAAGAAAGATAAATACAGCCGTTGCCAATATATATAAGACCACGTAGAGAATTGCCGAAAATTTGAGAATATTCAAATCGCGGAAGCTTATATAAATAATGGTCAGCGATATCATTGTGTTTAAAGCATATCTAAAAGTTAGGTTGATCATAAGTTCAGCCATATCCATGGGCGGAATAATCCCCAGAAGATAATCTGATTTAAAGAAAACTATTAATGGATCGTAGAAAATATCCTGCTCAAAAAAGCGAACGGCTGTAAGCATGAGTATTAAAATACCTATCTGGAGAGCCCGATTCATTTTTGTGTTTAGCTTCTTTTCCATTGCGAATAAATTCTAACCCAGATCAGCCACAGGATAAAAACGGTTCCGTATATAGCAAGAGGGAAAAATATCGAATGCATGAAACCGGAATATTGGGGATATTCCAATATACTCACCGCCAGAATGACAATTCTTAAAATATTAATAGCGTAAATAATGACCGAACCTGCAAATAAAAAAAGAAAAGTAGACATCGGTTTCCCAAAAAAAGCCAGCACGAAAGAAGCAAATAAAATTATTATGCTGGCAGAATTACAGCCCTCTACGATTCCGGCTAAAAAATAGTCCTCTACCATAAGCTTCATCGACAGACCTGTATAGTGCATTACAACCTCTACATTCTCATAACCCAGTCCTTGCATTAGAGTTCCACTTTGCCGGGCAACCAATTGTGTTAAAGGATCTGGAACAGGATTTTCAGTATCATACAGGATCAGAAATCCATTATAAAGACTGGAAAATAGAAAATAGCTCCCCAGAAATATAAATATGAATTTTAAAACAAGTCGATATTTTCTGAATAGACCGAGCAAATTCCTGAGAGGTTTTTAACAAATTTATAGAAATCATGTGCTCTCTTTACATAAGAAATTGAATACTTTTGCACTAAAGATTGTTAATATGACTTTTGATAAATTAAAACCACAGATTGAAGAAATACTTCAAAACGATAATGCGAGCGTAGACAAGCGTCTTACTGAAGTTTGTGAGGTTCTGGAAAGCAATATCCCGTATTACGATTGGGTGGGATTTTATTTTAAAAATGGCGATAAAGAAGAATTAAAATTAAAGTCATTTGCCGGGGAACCTACAGATCATGAAATTATTCCTTTTGGAAAGGGTATCTGTGGACAGGTGGCCGTATCAAATAAAAATTTTGTGGTGCCAGATGTAAAAGCTCAAAACAATTATATCGCATGTAGTATTCATGTAAAAGCTGAAATTGTTATTCCACTATTTGTGAAAGGAGAGAACGTGGGTCAGATAGATATAGATAGTCATACCGAAGATCCATTTTCACATGAAGATGAACTTTTTCTGGAATGGGTAAATGAAAAAGTTTCAGAAATTCTTAAGATAAAATTCAACAAATAAAAAAAGCCTCGAAATTTCGGGGCTTTTTTTTAGCGTGTAGGCAAGTTTGAACTTTAAAGTTCAATATTTTTCTAGAATTGAAATGCTATAATAACAAATAAGATTATAAAAAAACCCAGTAACTGTACTACTGAAGACACATAATCCTTTTCAATTTCATTTCCCATTTTTCTTAGTTTTGAGATAAATATACTTCAGGGAATAACTGGAAATTAGGTATTTAACTAACTTTAGTGCTTTTTATAAGAATTTAAGGAAAATTATGTGGGAAGCCTCGAGGAATATTAACGAGATTTTTACATTCCGGTTCTAATCGCTTCTACAGGATCCAGTTTAGAGGCTGAAATTGCGGGTATTATCCCTGATACCAAACCTATCATAGCCGAAACTGCTAAGCCTATCGAAATATTTAAAGGTGATAATACAAATTCAAAATCACCGGTAAACTGTGTTGCTATAACAGAAACAAGCCAGACAACAAAGAGACCTACCATTCCCCCAATAACTGATAGAATGATCGCTTCAAAAAGGAATTGTGAAAGAATGAATTTATTTTTAGCCCCGAGGGATTTTTGGATCCCGATAAGATTTGTTCTCTCTTTTACACTCACAAACATGATATTGGCAATCCCAAAACCACCCACAAGAAGAGAAAATCCGCTAATCACAAGACCTATGATATTCAGTTGTCCCGTAATATTGTCTATAAAATCTGCAAAACCCTGCAACTGATTAACAAAAAAGTTATTGATCTCTCCGGGTTTAATTCCCCGCATATTTCGTAACTGTTGCTCCAGAATGGCAATAAATTCATCATTATCCACCCCTTCTTCAGGCTTTAAAACTATTTGCGGAAAGACTGTACCCTTGGTAGTGCCATAAACCCGACGTGCAAAATTTGCAGGAACAAAAGCCTGCCCATCTCTGGAATTTCCAAATAAGGATTGCCCCTGTTTCTTCATCACTCCTATTACCGTAGCTTTTCTACCAAAAATTCTGATCTCTTTCCCCATAGGATTGATTTCACCAAATAAATTTGTGGCGACCTCGTGCCCTAAAATAATAACTGGGGAACCGCTTACCGCTTCAGGCTCATTAAAAAAACGCCCCTCAGCCAGTTCAAAAGCTTCGATATCATAATATTCATGAGTTACCGCACCCACATCTACTCCAGCACTGGTCACATCCCGGTATTTTAAAGAAGCACCTCCCGGGATTCCCAAAGCAAAACTTATGGCTTCCAGGTCTGGCATGCTTTTCTTTAAACTCTGATATTCTTCGTAGGAAACATCGGGAAATTGTTCTCTTTTCCAACGGGGAATGTCGGAAGGTCCAAAATTAAATCTCATAAGGATAATCGTGCTGTTATCCAAAGAACTCAGGCTTCCCTTGATATCTTTTTTTAAAGAATCTACAGCAGCCAGCACAGCAATAATTGAAAATATACCAATAGTAACACCCAACAAAGAGAGAAACGTACGTAGACGATTATTTTTAAGAGCGTTTATCGCAAAATTAAAGCTCTCCTTGAGAACGCGTAAATAAATTAGCATGGTATAGTAATCAGCTGTTTTTAGACGATTTAAAGATAGGACGCATAAAGGAATTTTTCGTTACAAAATTTATCGAGAATTCATTCAATCTACTTTCAAATTTTTGGCTTAATTAACTACTTTTGCAGCTTTAACAAACACAACACAATGAGCGAATTAAAACAAGCAAAATCTGCTTTAATTTCAGTTTTCAGCAAAGACGGACTAGAACCCATCGTTAGAAAACTTGACGACCTGGGCATCAGCATATATTCTACGGGAGGAACCGAAAAATTCATTAAAGACCTGGGAATTAATGTGATTCCTGTTGAAGATGTTACTTCTTACCCATCTATTTTAGGCGGAAGAGTAAAAACGCTTCACCCTAAAGTTTTTGGCGGAATTCTTAACCGTCAGGATCACGAAGGAGATGTAAAAGAGCTGGAACAGTTTGAAATTCCTCAAATTGACATTGTGATCGTGGATCTTTATCCATTTGAAAAAACGGTAGCTTCTGGAGCTGAAGAACAGGATATCATTGAAAAAATTGATATTGGCGGAATTTCCCTGATCAGGGCAGCAGCTAAGAATTTCAAAGATGTTACCTGCGTTTCTTCTGTAGATGAGTATCAGGAATTTCTTGATCTTCTAAATGAGAAAAACGGAGAGACAAGTCTTGCAGACAGAAAAAGATTCGCCACCAAAGCCTTTAATATTTCATCTCATTACGATTCAGCGATCTTCAATTATTTCAATAAAGAAGCTGAGGTAAATTCTTTCAAGCAAAGTGAACTAAAAGGAAAGGAATTGAGATATGGTGAAAACCCGCATCAAAAAGGAACTTTCTTCGGTGATTTTGAGGCTATTTTCGATAAACTTCATGGAAAAGAACTTTCATACAACAATTTACTTGATGTTGATGCCGCGGTGAACTTAATGAATGAATTTAAAGGAGAAGCGCCAACTTTTGCGATCTTAAAACACAACAATGCCTGTGGACTTGCACAACGAGACACTATTCACCAGGCTTATGTAGATGCCCTGGCTGGAGATCCTGTTTCTGCTTTCGGTGGAATTTTGATAAGCAATGTGGAAATTGATGCCGAAACTGCTGAAGAAATCCACAAACTTTTCTGCGAAGTGGTGATCGCTCCATCATATTCAGAAAAAGCGCTGGAAATTTTAAAAGGTAAAAAGAACAGGATTCTTTTAATTCTTAAAGATGTAGCACTTCCGAAAAACCAGGTAAGAACCTGTTTAAATGGTGTTTTAGTTCAGGATAAAGATCTAAAAACAGATTCAATTGAAGATCTAAAGCAAGCTACAAACAATAAAGCAACAGATGAAGAGTTATCTGACATGATATTTGCATCTAAGATCTGCAAACACACTAAATCGAATACCATCGTTTTAGCAAAAAACAAACAACTTTGTGCAAGTGGTACAGGACAAACATCAAGAGTTGATGCCCTAACCCAGAGCATTGAAAAAGCAAGATCATTTGATTTTGATCTAAAAGGGGCAGTTATGGCGAGTGATGCGTTCTTTCCATTTCCAGACTGTGTGGAAATTGCAGGAAACGCAGGAATCACAGCAGTAATACAGCCCGGTGGCTCTATAAAAGATCAGCTGAGCATCGATTATTGTAACGAGAATAATATCGCAATGCTGATGACTGGAACACGCCATTTTAAACATTAATTTTAGTACATTTACCCAAACCTCAATACTTATAAAACACTATGGGATTTTTTGACTTTCTCATTGAAGAAATTGCAATCGACTTAGGTACAGCCAACACCCTGATAATTCATAACGACAAAGTTGTTGTGGACAGTCCTTCTATCGTGGCACGCGACCGCACTTCCGGCAAGATTACCGCAGTTGGTAAAGAAGCAGCGATGATGCAGGGAAAAACTCATGAGAATATTAAAACTATTCGCCCTTTAAAGGATGGGGTTATTGCCGACTTTGATGCTAGTGAAAAAATGCTCACTATGTTCATCAAAGAAATACCGGCTCTTAAAAAGAAACTTTTTACTCCCGCCTTAAGAATGGTTATTTGTATTCCTTCAGGTATTACCGAAGTGGAAATGCGAGCCGTTAAGGAAAGTGCAGAAAGAGTGAACGGAAAAGAGGTTTACCTAATTCATGAACCAATGGCAGCAGCTATTGGTATTGGCGTTGACATTATGCAGCCAAAAGGAAATATGATCGTGGATATAGGAGGTGGTACAACAGAGATCGCGGTAATTGCCCTTGGAGGTATTGTTTGTGACAAGTCTATTAAAATTGCCGGGGATGTCTTCACCAATGATATTGTATATTACATGCGTACGCAACATAACCTTTATGTAGGAGAGCGTACTGCAGAAAAAATAAAAATTCAGATTGGTGCAGCTACCGAAGACCTTGAGGTTCCGCCAGATGAAATGAGTGTTCAGGGTAGAGATCTACTAACAGGAAAACCTAAACAGGTAAATATTTCTTACCGTGAGATCGCCAAGGCTCTGGACAAATCTATTCTTAGAATTGAGGATGCGGTGATGGAAACTTTATCTCAAACTCCCCCGGAACTTGCTGCTGATATTTACAACACCGGGATCTATCTTGCTGGTGGTGGTTCTATGTTAAGAGGACTGGATAAACGTCTATCTCAAAAAACAGATCTTCCTGTATATATCGCAGAAGATCCATTAAGAGCAGTAGTTCGTGGAACTGGTATCACCTTAAAAACATTGAACAGATACAAAGGAATTTTGATCAAGTAGGAGAAGTTTAATTTATGCAGCAGATTTTCAATTTTCTTATAAGGAATAAGAATTCAATTTTATTCTTAATTCTGCTTGCTGTATCTGTTTTTCTAACCATTCAGAATCACGCCTTTCAAAAAAGCCGGTTTATAAGCTCTGCCAATTTTGTTACAGGTGGGGTTTATTCCTGGTCAAACAACCTTAATACTTATCTCCATTTAGACGAATACAACGAACGACTTCTGGAGGAAAATAATAAGCTTCGGAATATTATTTCCAACATCAACGATAGCATTTCTGTTGAAAAACAATTAGACAGTATATCTTTTGAAGGAGATTATTTATTCAGGACGGCCAGAGTGATCAATAACAATTTCACGAAAGTAGATAATTATCTTACTCTTAACCGTGGAGAAAACTCTGGAATACAACCTGAATACGGAGTAATTACCAGTCAGGGTATCGTGGGAATTGTAGATAGAACAAATAAGGAATATTCCCGGGTAATTTCTATTTTAAATAGTAGGTCCAGGATCAATGCCCAACTAAGCAACACCAATCATTTTGGCAGCCTCATTTGGGACGGAAAAGACCCGAATGTCGTTCAATTAACCGATGTTCCCAGACAGGCACCACTACAAAAAGGAGATACAATAATCACCGGGGGACGCTCATTGATCTTTCCAAAGGGAATTCCCATAGGAAGTATTGAAGATTTCAGCTTAGACCAGACCCAAAGTTATTATACCATCAATATCAAATTATTCAATGACATGACAAATATAGGTTACGTCTATATTATTGAAAATGTGAATAAAGAGGTGGTAGAAGAATTACAGAAAACAACCAATGAGCAGTAAGTTATTTTCAAATATCACCCGTTTTGTAATTCTTGTATTTCTACAGGTATTAGTCCTTAATAATATCAATTTTGCGGGATATATAAATCCGCATTTATATGTCTTATTTATTTTACTTTACCCCTTTACCGGAAATCAAAGCCTTTTTCTTTTCCTGTCATTTTTCCTGGGAATAAGCATTGATATTTTTGAAGACAGCGGCGGAATCAATGCTGCAGCCTGTTTGGTGGCTGCATTTGTTAGACCAAATTTACTTCGATTTTCTTTCGGTATTAGCTATGATCATCAAAACATAAGACTTGCGAACACTGCATTTGGATCGAAACTGAGTTATATATTCATGATGGTGATCATACACCATTTTGTATTGTTTTCTTTGGAAATGTTCAGTCTAAATCATATACTCCTAATTCTGAAAAAGACATTTTTTTCAAGTATATTCACTATAATCCTTACACTTTTAAGCCTTACGCTATTTAGTAAGAAATATCGATGAGAAAAGTATTACTCTACATAACCATTCTAACTACCGGTATACTCTTTATTGGAAGACTATTCTATCTTCAGGTTGTAGATACTTCACTGGCTATTAGGTCGCAGGATAATGCGATTAAAGTGGTTTATGATTATCCCCAAAGAGGATATATTCATGACAGGGACGGCGAGCTGATGGTTTCTAACCAACCATCTTATGATGTGATGGTGATTCCAAGAAACCTTAAGCCTTTTGACACTACAGAATTTTGCAATATACTGAATCTTTCCAGGGAAGACCTGGAGAAAAAACTGGATAAAGCACGCATCTACTCTCCCATGTTACCTTCTGTGGTGATTCCGCAGTTAACAAAAAGTGAGTATGCAATTCTTCAGGAGAAAATGAGGAATTATGAAGGCTTTTATATTCAGAAAAGATCACTTAGAGATTACCAGGTAGATCATAGTGCAAACGTTCTGGGATATATTGCTGAAGTCAACCCAAGCATCGTAAGTAAAAACCCTTATTATATTTCAGGTGACCTTATTGGTCGTGCAGGTGTTGAAAGCCAGTACGAAGAATTATTACGTGGAGTAAAAGGAGTGAAATATATCCAGAAAGACAGATTCAACAGAGATATTGGAGCTTATAAAGATGGGATTTATGACACCCTTCCGGAAAAAGGAAAAGACATTACCATTACCATAGATGCTGCTTTACAGGCTTACGGTACAAAATTGATGCAAGGAAAGAGAGGTGGCATAGTTGCCCTGGAACCTGAAACAGGTGAAATCCTTGCCCTGATAACTGCACCAACCTATGATCCTGCTAAACTGGTTGGCCGGAAACGCTCTCCCAATTTCACAGAATTATATTACGACACCATTGCCAGACCATTATATGACCGGGGCTTACTTGCCGAATATCCTCCGGGTTCTCCTTTTAAAACTTTAAATGCGCTGATCGGACTTCAGGAAGGAGTGGTTGATACTGAGGACAGTTTCTCCTGTAACCACGGGTATACTTACGGTAGAGGACGAAAATTAGGATGTCACGCACATCCAAGCCCGTTATCGATGGTTCCCGGCATCGCTCAATCCTGTAATGCATATTTTGCCAATGTGTACCGGCGTATTATTGAGAAATATCCAACTCCACAGGAAGGTATGAATACCTGGAATGCCCATCTGAAAAGTTTTGGATTAGGAGATTACCTGGGATCTGATCTTAGCACAGGCAGGCCGGGAAAAATTCCTGATGCTGAATATTATAATCAGATATATGATTACCCTACCTATAAATGGTATGCGACGGCGACTATATCTAACGCAATTGGGCAGGGAGAGGTTCTAATGACACCAATCCAGTTAGCGAACATGGCCGCGATCATTAGCAATAAAGGCTGGTATTACACCCCTCATATTCTAAAAGAGATCAATGGTCAGCCTATCAAGGAAGAAAAATTTACCAAAAAGAATTTTACCACTATAGACGCAAAAAATTATGAACCCGTGATCGAAGGGATGCATGAGGTATACAAAAGTGGTACCGCATCTACATTAAGAATTCCGGGGGTTGAAATAGCAGGAAAAACCGGAACTGCAGAAAATTTTGCCAAAGTGGGTGGGAAAAGAGTGCAATTAACCGATCATTCAATTTTTGTCGCTTTTGCACCGGTTGAAAACCCGAAGATCGCCATCGCAGTTTTTGTGGAAAATGGATATTGGGGAAGTCGTTACGCAGGCCGTATGGCTAGTTTAATGATAGAAAAATATATGAAAGGCACAATTACCAGAACAGATATGGAAGACTGGATACTAAGTCACAGTCTGGAAAATGAATACGCAAAACCTATTAGCGGGGAACCTTTTATAATTAATCAGTAAATGGCGAAGAGCAGCGCAGCAGGATTTGACTGGATCAGTATTTTTATTTATTTAATTTTAATCTGTTTTGGCTGGGCTAATATCTACTCTGCTTCCCTAGGAAGTTCATCAGGATCGTTTTTTGATCTCAATCAGCCTTATGGAAAACAGGCACTCTTCATTGGATTAAGCATATTCCTGGTCATTATAGTTCTCTCGATAGAAGCTAAGTTCTACCAGCGTTTTTCAAGTATTATTTATATAATTTCCCTGCTATCCCTGGCCGGGTTATTTGTTTTCGGGAAAACAATTTCAGGGGCTACCTCATGGTATTCTTTCGGTAGTTTTGGTATTCAACCTTCTGAATTTGCCAAATTCGCTACCGCTTTGGCTTTAGCTAAATATTTGAGTGACATTCAAACCAATATCAAGCAACTAAGTCATCAGGTCAAAGCCTTTATAATAATCGCAATTCCTGCACTTTTAATCATTCCCCAACCAGATCCCGGAAGTGCACTTGTATATGCAGCTTTCTTTTTCCCCTTATACAGGGAAGGATTATCCGGATTTTATTTGGTAACAGGATTATCTGCCGTTGCTGTATTTATATTCACCCTGCTTTTTGGTCCGATATGGGTTAGCATAGGGGTTTTTATTATTGCATTAATGGTATTCTTCAGAAAGCGTAAAAAAAGACCGGGAAGAATATTAATTACATTATTCGCCATAATCTCCATCGCCCTGAGCTTTTCAGTTAACTATATTTTTGAAAATGTATTTGAACAAAGACACCGGGATAGATTCAATATCGTATTAGGAAAGGAAGTTGATTCAAGAGGTATTGGCTACAACACTAACCAAAGTGAAATTGCCATTGGAAGTGGTGGATGGCTTGGAAAGGGCTGGACCGAAGGAACACAAACGAAAGGCCATTTTGTGCCCGAACAACATACTGATTATATCTTTAGTACTGTGGGAGAAGAATGGGGATTTCTAGGCAGTGCTATGGTGGTGATCCTATTTGTGTTACTACTCCTGAGACTCCTTGTACTTGCAGAGAGACAACGCAATCAATTTTACAGGATATATGGTTATTCAGTCATTGGAATATTATTTATCCACTTCCTGGTAAATATCGGGATGGTGATTGGTGTTTTTCCAACGGTGGGAATTCCACTCCCCTTTTTCAGCTATGGAGGATCGGGACTTTGGGGATTTACGATCCTGCTTTTTATCTTTATTAAATTAGATTCAGACAGGCTTTCTTACTAAGCACATTTATCCACCATCAACAGAATGGCGGCAACCAGCAAAATTAGAACCGGATAGATATATTTTCTTTTCATATTATAAGACATAAAAAAACCCGGAAAAGAAACTTCCGGGTTTTAGTTTATTATTTCAATATTAGTTTTTTACTTTCTTTTTAGAATTAGTATCGGCCAGTTTATTTCTGGTGATATTGTTCATTTTCATATCTGAAAGTACATTGATAGCTTCCTCAATATAAACATCTTTGCTAAGACTTTCATGCCATCTTTCTCTCTTCTCCTTTAATATAGTATCTGTAGTGAAAAGATCTTCTTCATACGGAAGAGAGTTGTAAGTAAGATTGGTTTTATAATCTTTAATGGCATCAAATTGTTTTGCCATATCCTTATCTTTTTCTGCTTCCTCGGCATATTCCTCATAATTTAAAGGATAGCTTCTATCTTCACTCTGAGTTTTTACCCATTTGGCATTTTCTTCAATAAGCTTAAGTTGATTATTGGTATCCATTCTTTTTTTACTAGCCTCAATCGCTTCATCATAACCCACATATCCATTCCAAATATCAAAATCTGCTGCATCTATCTTATCCCATGGCAGTGGATTTTCCTGGTCTTTCTCTCCAATATCTACAAAACTATACCTGTCTGGCACCACTACGTCACTCTTAACACCTTCCAGCTGAGTTGAACCTCCATTTACGCGGTAGAACTTCTGAGTGGTGATCTTAAGAGCTCCCATGTCTCCCATGTCGTTATTTCTAAGCCATCTGTTAAGATCTATTACGTTCTGCACAGTACCTTTTCCATAGGTTTGTTTGCTTCCTATGATAATGGCTCTTTTATAATCCTGCATTGCGGCGGCTAAAATTTCTGAAGCAGAAGCAGATAATTCGTTTACAAGAATTACCAGCGGCCCATCCCATAACACCTGTGGATCTTCATCCTTTAAGACCTCTTTACGGGCTCCATTTGATTTTACCTGAACAATAGGTCCTTCTTCAATGAACATTCCGGCGATATCCACTACTGTTTTCAGGGAACCACCACCGTTATTTCTCAGGTCCAGAACAAGACCTTCCATTCCTTCTTTTTTCAATTTGATAATATCTTCTTTAATATCTGAAGCAGCATTTCTCTTGTTGTAATCTTCCATATCAAAATAGAATTTTGGAAGATTTATTACCCCAAATTTTCGGTCATCTTTCTTAACCATAGAAGTTTTTGCATAAGTTTCTTCAATTTCGATTATATCCCGAACTAGAGTAACTTCTTCAATATTCCCCATTACTTTTTTACGAACAGTAAGGTAAACCTTGGTATCTTTTGGACCTTTAATTAGGTCTACCGCATCGTCAAGTCTCATCCCTACAATGCTTACCGCTTCTTTCTCGTCTTCCTGCCTAACTTTAAGGATAACATCTCCTTCTGAGATCTCATCACTTCTCCATGCAGGTCCACCAGAAATAACTTCAGTAATGGTAATATTATCGCTATCCTTGATTAAACGTGCGCCTATCCCTTCAAGCTTTCCAGACATGGCGATATCGAACCTATCTTTATCCTGAGGTGCGAAATAAAATGTGTGAGGATCAAATTCCTCAACTACCGCGTTGATATATACTGAAAAATAATCTTCTCTCTGAAGATCATCGGTAAAGTCATAATACCTGTCTATATTGGAAAGCGTTGTTTCTCTGGCTTCTTTTTCAAGTGCAACGTCTGTCTTCATTTCATAAGACGCATCATCCTCTTTTTTACTTTTTTCATCCTGTTTAAGATCGTGATAAGTAATTAAAGTATTGAACTTCAATTGTTCTTTCCACCTCTTCCTCATCTCTTCTTTTGAAGAAGCGTAATCTAAACTATCGTAGGAGGTATTGATTTTTTCATTTTCTGAAAAATCAAAAGGTTTTGAAAGGATCTCTTTGTAAAGTGATCTTGTTTCTTCCATTCTATCGCCTAAACGGGCATAAGTAAGATTGAAGAAATCTATATTCTTGTTTTTGATCTGATCATCAATCTTTTGTTTGAAGGCATCAAATTCTTCAATATCCTTCTGATAGAAAAATCGCTTGGAAGGATCCAGACCTTCAAGATAATCTTCATAGACATTTGCTGAAAAACTGTCATTTATATCTTTCGCTTCATAATGCCCTTGATTAAGAACATATGTAATTAAGTCTATAAGCAGTTTATCTTTATTGGGGTCTTCAAACTTCTTGGTAGTAAAACTACAGGAAGCGGCAGCCATTAAAAGTACGACTGCTATAATTTTAAAATTCCTTTTCATAATTCGTTTAAATTTCGTCATCGTGTGGTTACCATAATTATAGTAAAAACTGTGCCAATAAGCTATAACCTACGCACTAATTTGTGAACGCACTAATATAAGCTTTCCATATTAAAATTCTTATTTTAGCAAAACCAAATACTTATGCATGAATAAAGAAAAACCATTGATACTGGTGACCAATGATGATGGCATTACGGCTCCCGGAATAAGGACCCTGGTAGAAGTAATGAAAGAACTCGGAGACGTAATTGTAGTAGCTCCGGATAGTCCTCAAAGTGGCATGGGACATGCTATCACTATAAGTGACACCCTTTTTTGCGAACAGGTTACCATTAAGGAATCTTACAAACATAAGGAATATAGCTGCTCGGGAACTCCAGCGGACTGTGTAAAAATTGCCACCCAGGAGATTCTTCACAGGAAACCGGACCTTTGTGTTAGCGGTATCAATCATGGCTCAAATTCATCCATAAATGTTATTTATTCAGGAACGATGAGTGCAGCTGTGGAAGCAGGAATTGAAGGTATTCCGGCAATTGGCTTTTCTCTACTTGATTATTCCTTAAATGCCGATTTTGAACCGACAAGAAAATTTATTAAAACGATAACAAGGAATGTTTTAAAGAATGGTTTACCCAAAGGAGTGGTTCTAAATGTAAATATCCCGAAACTGAAAGAATCTGACATTAAAGGCATTAAAGTCTGCAGGCAGGCGAATGCGCATTGGGAAGAGGAATTCGATAAAAGAACAAATCCGCAGGGACGAGAATATTACTGGCTTACCGGGAAATTTGTAAATAAAGATGAAGGAGAAGACACAGATGAAAAAGCACTGGAAGAAGGCTATGTTTCTGTAGTTCCAGTTCAATTTGATCTAACCGCTCATCATTTTATAAAAGATTTAAGCAGCTGGTCCCTCAATGATTAAACAAAACGTATTTACAGGATTCTTAACAGGCATCGCGGCGAATATCGCCGGGGTGATGTTGTATGTTTCCCTGCTTTCCAATGCCGAGTTAGATGCGACCTTAAAGGATGCTGTTGAAAATGATTATTTAGGAAAAATAATAGCTCTTGGCGCTGTTTTAAACTTTCTGCCATTCTTTGTTTTTCTAAAAAAGAAACAAAATTATCATGCCCGCGGAGTTTTACTGGCAACTGTAAGCGTTGCAGTGGCTGTAGCAATATTCAAATTCTTTTAAAATGAAATATTATATCATTGCAGGTGAAGCTTCGGGTGACCTCCATGCTTCTAATTTGATGAAAGCTTTAAAAGAAACAGATAATGCTGCAGATTTTCGCTTCTGGGGCGGCGATCTCATGGAAAATCAGGGAGGCACTCTGGTAAAGCACTATAAAGAATTGGCTTTTATGGGCTTTTCTGAAGTGATCATGAACCTGAGAACCATCTTCAGAAATATCAAGATCTGTAAAGAAGATATTGAGACCTACGATCCTGATGTGATCATCTTTGTAGATTATCCCGGTTTCAATATGAGAATTGCCGAATGGGCCAGGAAAAAAGGATATAGAACCACTTATTATATCTCCCCTCAAATCTGGGCCTGGAAAGAGAACAGGATCAAAAAGATTAAACGTGATGTAGATGAGATGTACGTGATCCTTCCGTTTGAAAAAGATTTTTATACTGAAAAACATGACTTTCCGGTACA
Organism: Christiangramia sediminis; assembly: GCF_020552705.1. Lineage (GTDB taxonomy): Bacteria > Bacteroidota > Bacteroidia > Flavobacteriales > Flavobacteriaceae > Christiangramia > Christiangramia sediminis. The sequence goes on from NZ_JAJBZG010000005.1 coordinate 53,885, forward strand.
CTTTGTAGGTCATCCCCTATTAGATGCAATTGATAACCGTGCACCTGTAGACACTGATTCTTTTAAAAAGAATAATGGCTTAGATCACAGGCCGGTAATTGCTTTACTCCCAGGTAGCAGAAAACAGGAAATTGAAAAAATGCTTGAGGTAATGCTTAGCGTAACTTCAGAATTTAAAGAGTATCAATTCGTGATCGCCGGAGCTCCCAGTCAGGATAAGGAATTTTATAGGAGATTTATTAAAAAATCCAATATCGGTCTTATCATGAATAAGACTTATGATATACTAAGCATCTCTCATGCTGCGTTAGTAACTTCGGGGACTGCAACTCTGGAAACTGCACTTTTTAAAGTTCCGGAAGTTGTTTGCTATAAGGGAAGTTTTATATCTTATCATATTGCAAAAAGGATCGTAAACCTGGATTATATTTCCCTGGTCAATTTAATCATGCACAGAGAGGTGGTGAAGGAATTGATCCAGAATGATTTCAATACGAAAAATTTAAAAATTGAGCTGAATAAGATTCTTGATGAAACCAATCGCAAAAGAATTTTTGAGGATTATTTTGAACTTGAACAAAAACTTGGCGGTAAAGGGGCTAGTATGAAAACTGCTAAATTGATCTATAATAATACTAAAGCATAAATGAAAAAAGGACTTTTTCTAAAATCTACCATTCTTATTTTTAGCATTTTCCTTTTTGCTTCCTGTGGCTCTTCGCGATCCAGGGTTGTGACCACCAAACATGAACATAACAGATCAGAAAGAGTCACTCCAGTATACGAGCGAACTCCTGCCGCAGAGCCTGAAGACAAAAAAGCCTATAAGGTGGTGCGTACTGCTAAAAAGTTTGAAGGTACGCGCTATAAATATGGCGGCACCGATAAAAGGGGAATGGATTGTTCTGGCCTGATCTATACCTCCTTTCTCCAAGAAGGAGTGTCTCTTCCCAGGACATCAAGAGCGATGTCTTTACAAGGCGAACGTTTGTATCTAAAGGAAGTAAGCGTGGGAGATCTTCTTTTCTTCGAAACCAATAAGAATCGCAAAGTAATTAACCATGTAGGCCTGGTGGTAGAGGTAGATGATGATGGGATCTATTTTATTCACTCTTCCACTTCCAGAGGTGTTATTATTTCCTCATTATCAGAGTCTTATTGGTATAATAATTTTGTGATGGCCAGGCGGGTGATTTGATTTTTTCATACCTTCAGATTGCAAAAAACAATCATTGAAGGACTTTCGGTTTATATTTTTAAGGCTCTCTTTCTATCTTATTTTAGGAATACTCGCGGCATTTAATTTCTCCGTACCTACGGAAATCTTAATAATTTCAGGCATACTCATCTTCTGCCTGTTCCTTATTGCCTATTTCAGAGCAAACAGAAATATTTTTCCTGACGCATTATTCGGAATAACTGCTTTTCTGCTGATATTTTACCTCGGTTTTTCAGCTACCTATTTTAATATTCCTGAAAACCAGAAAGAGCATTTCATAAATCTGGATAGTAAAGAACTTCCGGATCCCATTGTTTCTGCTCGTATTTCTGAAGAACTGAAACCAACCGCTTTTTCTCAAAGATTTGTAATTAATGCAGAAAGGATAATTGGCAGGAAAGAAAAACTTAAGGTTAAAGGAAAAGTATTACTTAACCTGAGTCCAGATTCTACCCGCACGACAATTTTAAAGCCGGGAATGCAGGTTTTGGTTCCATGGTCCCCACAAGAGATCAAAGAACCCTTAAATCCCTTTCAATTTAGCTACAAGGACTACCTGAATGAGTTAAACATCAAAAGACAACTCAATATCCAAACGTCAGAACTCGAAATAAGTAATATTGAGCGTCATGATCTTCAATCGAGATCCTGGCAATTACGGGAACAACTTATTTCAGATCTGAAAAAATATGATTTTGGAGAAAATGAAATAGCAATTTTCCAGGCGCTCATCCTGGGACAAAGAAGGGAAATAAGCAATACTCTTTATAAAAATTATGCCGCAGCAGGAGCGATTCATATTCTGGCAATTTCCGGCCTGCACATTGGAATATTGCTAATTATTTTAAATTTTCTCTTCAGAGCTTTAGATAGAATTAAATACGGAAAACTTATCAAAGCTATTATTCTAATTCTTTTACTGTGGAGTTTTGCAGTTTTAACAGGATTAAGCGCGTCTGTAGTGAGAGCGGTTACGATGTTTTCCTTTATCGCGATCGGTCTTCAGCTGAAAAGAAAGACCAGTGCCCTCAACAGTTTGTTTCTTTCATTATTTATCCTGCTTTTGATAAATCCCCATTATATTTTCCAGGTGGGCTTTCAACTGAGTTACCTGGCTGTTTTTAGTATTATCGTATTTCAACCACTCATTTCAGGACTATTCCAATCGAAGATAAAACCTGTAGATTATCTATGGAAATTAAGCTCGGTAAGTATAGCCGCTCAGATTGGCGTTATCCCATTAAGCCTTTATTATTTTCATCAGTTCCCGGGTCTTTTTCTGCTCACCAATTTAATTATACTTCCTTTTCTAGGTCTCCTCCTGGCCTATGGAATTATCGTAATTCTCCTTGCCGCTATCAATTCGCTGCCTCCTTTTATTGCTGAACTTTTTGATCTTATTCTGCGATTAATGAACGGATTTATAGAATGGATTGCCGGGGTGGAATCATTTGTTTTTAGCAATATTCATTTAAGTCTTTTTCAAACCCTCTCCCTGTACCTGATTATTCTGGCCATTTTACTACTTCTTAGAAGTCCCGATTATAAGCGAATCTATTTTTTCCTTATCAGCATCCTGGTTTTTCAGTTATCCACGTTCTATTTCAGAAAAAATATTCCTGCTTCAGAAGCTATAATTTTTCATAAGTCCAGGCAAACTATTATCGGGGTTAAAAACGATCAAAACCTGAGCCTTTATTCTGAAGAAAATTTGGACCCAGATTTCATAGCCGATTATGTAAGAGAAAGAAAGCTTGGCAAAGTAAAAACAAAAAAGATCCCACAAATAATGGATCTTTCAACGAAACTTAGCCTGATTATAGACACCACAAAAAATTACCAACTGAGTAATTTTAATCCTGAAATTATTATACTTAGAAATTCTCCAAAGATAAATCTGGAAAGAATTATAGATCAACTTTCACCGAAAGAGATAGTAGCAGACGGCAGTAATTATAATTATCTGGTAAAGCGTTGGCAGGAAACCGCCGGGAATAAAAAAATCCCTTTTCACCATACTGGAGAAAAGGGAGCATATTTTATAAAACCTGGTAAATAGTCCTAACTGGAAAAAGTGCCTTCAAACTCTTCCTGATATTTTTTCCATTCTTCGTCTGTTTTTACCTTTTTATAATCATCGGTAGCGAAGATTTTTAGAAAAATTTCCAACTGTTCGGGTTTTAAATATCCTTTCACCGGAGATAGAAAACCGGCATTTTCATCAAAGAAGACCATAGTGGGATAGGCATTAACCCCCATTGCCAGCGTAAACTGGTGAACCGCATTCCTCCCGCTCTTATTGGGATCATAATTAGGATTTTTGAAAACCTTGTCTTTAAAGTTGATCACTTCATTGCCTTCCGCATTAAATTTCACCGCGTAGTAATGCTTATTGACGTATTCAACCACATCTTTATTGGTGAAAGTATATTTATCAAGCATTTTGCAGGGCCCACACCAGGTGGTATAGGCATCAACAAATATTTTTTTAGGTACTTTCTTTTGTGCTTCTAAAGCTTCATTCATACTCATCCACTTAATTTCCTGCGCCTGAATGGTGGCAACAGAAATAACTAAAAAGCAAAAAAGGATTAATTTTTTCATAATTTAAATTTAACTAAAAGCCCTTAAAACAAAAAGCGTTCCTAAAAGATTTAGGAACGCTGTTGAAATTATTTTTTATTCTATTATCGAATCCCGTGCATTTTCTTGATAAGGAACTTATTGATCAAAATCATGATCAAGCCCATAAAAATAGGAATAAGCGTAAATATTAAAAAGAAAACAGATAGACCATAATTCTCAGAAATACTATCAATAGCTCCACCTGTGTAACCTCCAAGAACTCCAGCAATAAAGTTAGCTAAGAACCAAATTCCGAACATTAAACCAACCAATTTTGGTGGTGAAAGTTTACTTACATAACTAAGCCCTACCGGAGAAACACATAATTCTCCAACAGTATGGAAAAAGTATGCTACTATAAGGAATATCATGCTCACAGCAGCAGTTTCAGCTCCATCTGGAATAGACATCGCTCCGTATGCTAATGCCGAAAAGCCAACTCCTAATAATATTAATCCAATACCAAATTTAACTGGTCCTGAAGGATTGTATTTACTTTCCCAGATTTTAGAAAATACGGGAGCTAATAATATTATAAATAGAGAGTTTAATACAGAGAACCATGAAGCAGGAACTTCTGCTGTGTCCGCACTGAATTCTCTATAAAGCATCCATATCACAATACCCCAGATGATCACAAAACTTAAGCCTAAAAAGATGTTAGATTTCGCGTATCTTCCGAATATTTGACGAAAAAGCATAAGCAAAACATAGGTTATCACCATAAGTGGCACAATGGTTATAACCGTATTTATAATCTTAAATGTAAGCGCCTGGCTACCGGCCAGATCTCTATCTGTATAATCAGCTGCAAAAATTGTCATAGAACCACCCGCCTGTTCAAATGCCCACCAAAAGAAAATTGTAAAGAATGCGAATACTGAAATCACAATAATCCTATCCTTTTTAACTCCCATTGGAGGCTCGGGTTTAGTATCCTCGTTATCATCAACAATTGCATTCCCATGACTATCTTCAACCTCACCTTTGATAGTATGGTCGTCTACATAATCATCTGTCTTCTTTTTAGGTTTCAAACCAATTTTACCGAAGATATTTTGTGCAAAATAAAATTGCAGCATACCAAAGAACATAAAAATACCAGCAAGGCCGAATCCCCAGTGCCATCCTACATTCTCACCAATATAACCACAAAGCAAAATTCCTAAAAATGCTCCGGCATTGATCCCCATATAAAAGATCGTATATCCGGCATCCTTTTCTTTATCGTCAGTTTTGTAGAGCTGTCCTACCATGGACGAAATATTCGGTTTAAACAAACCGTTACCCAAAATCAAAAGCACAAGCCCCAGGTAGAAAAACATATTTGTAAATCCTTCGAGAGCCATAGAAGCGTGCCCCAGAGTCATTATTAATGCTCCAAGAACTACAGCTCTACGGTACCCCAAAAGTTTATCGGCTATTAATCCACCGATAATTGGTGTGATATAAACAAGCCCAATGTACCAACCATAAAGTTCGAGGGCGTCCGCTCTAGCCCATTCCCAACCATTGTCCATTATTGAAGAGGTAAGGAAAAGCACCAATAGAGCTCGCATCCCGTAGTAGGAAAAACGCTCCCACATTTCAGTAAAGAATAATATGAATAAACCTGAAGGATGTCCTAATACAGTCCTTTGATTAAATTCTGACCCTCCGAATTTGAATTCCATGTTTATTTAGTTTTAATTAAAGTTTTTCAAGTATAAAATCGGTCATCATCTGGTAAAGGTGCAATCTCGTATTTCCACCATAAATTCCATGATTCCTGTCCGGATAGATCGCCCAGTCAAATTGCTTATTTGCCTGCACGAGTTCTTCCACCATGCGCATGCTGTTCTGTAAATGAACATTATCGTCTCCACCACCGTGAATTAGCAGATAATCACCTTTTAGTTTTTCCACATGGTTTAGGGGTGAATTTCCATCATAGCCAGAAGGATTCTCCTGCGGAGTTCTCATATATCTTTCCGTATAAACAGTATCGTAGAATCTCCAGCTGGTTACCGGGGCTACAGCGATGGCCATAGAGAACACATCATTTCCTTTAAGGATCGCATTAGAAGACATAAAACCTCCGTAACTCCATCCCCAGATTCCTATTCTGTCGGCATCTATATAATTTCTCTCTCCAAGTTTTTGTGCTGCAGAGATCTGATCTTCTACCTCATATTTTCCCAGCTCCTGGTAAGTCACCTTCTTGAAATCGGCTCCTTTAAAACCTGTTCCCCTACCGTCTATACAAACTATGATATAACCTTTATTAGCTAAAAGCTGGTACCAGTAATCATTGCTTCCGAAGTAGGTATTGGAAACCGACTGTGATCCAGGCCCGGAATATTGAAACATTAATAAGGGATATTTCTTATTCTCGTCAAAATTTAATGGTTTGATCATCCACATGTTCAGATCGTTCCCGTTAATATTGATCGTAGAAATTTCTTTTTCTGAAAAATCATAGCCTTCTACTTTGGAAAGCAATTCATTATTATTCAGAATTTCTCTCACCTGCTTACCGTTTTTTGAAGTGTGCAATGTATAAACAGGAGGTGTATTGGTATTAGTGAACGTATTGATGAAATAAGTATAATCTGCACTAAAATCGGCAGAGTTGGTTCCATCTCTTTCTGTCAATCTCATTTTATTTTTCCCATTCGGTTTGATGGAAAAAATGTCGCGATTTACGCTTCCATTTTCGGTACTTTGAAAATAGATTCGTTCCGCTTTTTTATCATAACCATAATAATTGGTCACTTCCCATTCACCATCGGTTACCTGATCTATCAGTTTTCCATTTTCATCATAGTGATAAATATGGTTCCAGCCATCTTTCTCACTCGTCCAGATAAAGCTATTATCCTCAAGAAAAGTTAGATTATCGGTAATATCTACATAAGCTTTATCAGTTTCATTTAATACGAGCTCAGAAGTATTGTCTTCAGCATTTACAAAAATGAGGTCTAAATTATTCTGATGACGGTTCAATACCTGAACACTCAAAAGCATAGGATCTGCGCTCCACTTAATTCTTGGAATATAAAAATCAGTGATCGTCTCTGTATTCACCTCGGAAGATTCTGAAGCTACATCATATTTATCCCCTAGATCTACCTCTTTGGAAGTTTGAGACTTTACATCATACATATGCAGACTAACTTCAGAATTTGATTCTCCGGCTTTAGGATATTTGAAAACCTGCTGCGTTGGATACAAATCTTTTCCGAAGAGATCCATAGAAAATTCAGGAACCTCAGATTCATCAAATCTTAAAAATGCGATCTTCTCTCCCGTAGGATTCCAGGCAAATGCTTTTACAAATGAAAATTCTTCCTCATACACCCAATCAGTAATTCCGTTGATGATGCTATTGATCTTTCCATCCTGAGTTACTTGCGTTTTTTCCTTAGATTTTAAATCCAGAATGTAGATGTTATTATCAAAAACATAAGCGAGTTTGGAATTATCGGGAGAAAAAGATGCTTCCTGTATCTTTTCCTCACTCACTTTCATTAAATCTTTAGACTTTACATCGTAGACATATACGATATTTTTAGACGACCTTCTGTAAATAGGTTCCACCTCGGTAGAAAGCAATATTTTATTTTCATCTTCACTGAACTTGAAACTCTGAAAAGATTTTATTTCAGAAAGGTCTGCACTGTTTAAAAGCGTTCGGGTCTTTTTACCTGTTTTATAACTGTAAATATCAATACTGGTGTTCCCGGACTCGCGGTCGCGGTTCATCACCACATATTCTTCACCATTATTAAGGGATTGCAGGGATTGTAGTCTTTCCTGGCGGAACTCTCCGCTCCAAATTTCCTCAAGACTTACTTCTTTTTTTTGTGCCGTAAGCACGGAAGATGTTGCCAGAATAAAGGCAACAAGTATTTTAGGGAACTTCATAAAATTTTTGAAATATTTAATGCAGGCCAAGTTTACTAAAATTTAACCAAAAAGTGACTATGCAAAATTGTTAAATACTAACAATCTGTTAAGAAAAACAGCCTTTCCGTTTCTTGATCGAATCTTATTTATTGTCCTTTAAAAAATATGCTTTGTATCTTTGAACTCCTGAAATACCTAAAAAATGACAAAGCCTATAAACGGATTTTCAAAACTTAGTAAATCTGAAAAAATAGATTGGCTGGCAGAAAATTATTTGAAAAATAATGAAAATGCAGTTTCTATTTTGAAACAATACTGGAATGAAGATGATAAGCTGCAAAAGCTGCATGATGAATTTATTGAGAATACAGTTTCTAACTTTTACTTACCCCTGGGTCTTGCGCCTAATTTTCTTATAAACGGAAAATACTATGTGATCCCCATGGCTATCGAGGAAAGTTCGGTGGTAGCCGCGGCCAGTAAAGCTGCAAAATTCTGGAGTGAGCGGGGCGGGTTTAAAGCCAGCGTGATCAATCAAAAAAAAATAGGACAGGTACATTTTCTGTTTTCAGGAGATTTTTCCAAACTTCAAAGATTATTTAAAATTATCGAACCCAAACTTCGCGAAGCTGTAAAGCCCATTACCCGAAATATGGAGAAAAGAGGGGGCGGAATTCTGAGTATAGATCTTATCAACAAAACTCAGGATCTTGAAAATTACTACCAGCTTTTTGCAAAGTTTGACACACGGGATTCTATGGGAGCAAATTTCATCAATTCCTGCCTCGAAAAATTTGCCGAAGTACTTCAGGAAGAAGCTTCAAAATTTGAAGAATTCAGTGCGAAAGAAAAGGAGCTTCAAATAATTATGAGCATACTTTCTAATTATGTGCCTGAGTGCATTGTTAGAGCTGAAGTTTCCTGCCCCGTAGCCGAGCTTTCAGAAGATAAAAACATGACAGGCGAACAGTTTACCGAGAAATTCATCCAGGCCGTTAGAATAGCCGAAATTGAACCTTATCGAGCTGTCACGCATAATAAAGGAGCTATGAACGGGATTGATGCTGTCGTGCTGGCCACAGGGAACGATTTTAGAGCTGTAGAAGCCGGGATCCATGCCTACGCATCAAGAAATGGTAGTTACTCAAGCCTTACGCACGCTTCAGTTGAAGACGGGATCTTTAAATTCTGGATGGAAATTCCTCTAGCGCTTGGAACGGTGGGCGGATTAACAAGTTTGCATCCACTGGTAAAGCTGGCGCTGGATATTCTTCAAAAACCATCTGCAAGTGAATTAATGGAGATCACCGCAGTTGCCGGACTGGCGCAAAATTTTGCTGCACTTAGATCCCTCACCACTACAGGAATTCAGCAGGGTCATATGAAAATGCACCTTATGAATATTCTAAATCAACACAAGGCTTCCGAAATTGAAAAGAAAGAGATGGTGGAGTATTTTACACATCATACCATTACCCATAGCAGTGTTATTGAGCAATTGGAAAAAATGAGATCTTAATGCAGGAATTTAAAAGCAACGGAAAAATCTTATTAACTGGAGAATATGCTGTCCTAAACGGAGCAAAATCTCTAGCCTTACCTACAAAAATGGGTCAGAGTCTGGAAGTTTCTAAAACTGAAGGGAATAAAATTTCCTGGACTAGTTATGAAGAAAACGGGGAAGCATGGTTTCAATCAGAATTTGCAATAGAAAATGGAACTTTCTCTCCCCTATTACCTAAGCAAGATCAAAATCAGCCCGAAATAAAGGAAACCTCCAAACGCCTGCAACAGATCCTCGCGGCTGCTTATAAAAAAAATCCCCAAGCTTTTTCAGACCAGGGATATACAATAAATACCAGACTTGAGTTCAACAGGAAGTGGGGTCTTGGCACTTCTTCTACTCTAATTTACAATCTTGCCCAATGGCTAGAGATAGATGCATATTATCTATTAGAAGATAGTTTTGGAGGGAGCGGATATGATATCGCCGCTGCAGGGAGTAATTTTCCTATCACTTATCAATTAACAAAAAATGGTCCCGCTAGTTTTACTGCTGATTTTGATCCCTCTTTTAAAGACGAGTTATTCTTTGTTTACCTAAACAGAAAACAAAATAGTAGAGAAGCCATTGCTCATTATAAAAATCAGCCAAAAAAAGATCTGCAGAGTCTTACCGAAAGGATTTCAGGAATTACAGAGCAGATCATTAGTTGCGGAAACCTTGAGGAATTTAAATTATTAGTGCAGGCACATGAAAGTCTTATCTCAAAAGCTATTAATCTACCAAGGATACAAACCCAACTATTTAGAGACTATCCCGGGACGATCAAAAGTCTAGGAGGTTGGGGAGGAGACTTTATTCTTGCTACAGGCAGAGAAGAAGAAAAAGAATATTTCAGGAAAATAGGATATACAACGATCTTTGATTATCAGGATTTGATCAAATAAAAAAAGCCTCAACAGATGTTGAGGCTTTTTTTATATATACTTTCAGAAATCTAGTAGAATCTAGCTCTGTTATCTTCAATTTCAGCTTTCTCCTTAAGAGCATCAAATACCCTCATAGTTGCCTGGGCTCTACGAGCAGCACTTTCCTGTTGAGCAAAACCTTTATAGGAGTCCATGGCCGGAGCTTCGAATTTACTCACTAATTCTGCCACATACACACCTTTTTCACCAGCGATTGGAGAGCTTACTTTACCTGGTTCTAGAGAGAAAACAGCTCCCACTACTTCAGGCTCTTCACCCGCACCGGCCAAAGTAGGATTACTAAGGTTCACCGCATCTGCAGTTTGAACGCTCACTCCCTGGTTACCTGCAATTTCCTGCAGAGAATTTCCTTTAATTCTTTCTTTGATCAATTCAGCTTTTTTCTTTTTTCTAAGAATTGGAGTAACTTCTGATGAAGCTTCTTCCACGCTCATTAATCCTTTATCTTTCTTTGAAGTTAATTGAGCTACGATATAGCCGTTATTGGTATCAAATCTTCTTACATCCCCAACACTCGCTTCATCTTCAAAAGCCCACTGGATCACTCTACGCTGTGCTCCGGCACCAGGAATATTTTCCTCTAAAGCCTTCACATCCTTTACTGTACGCACCTCGTAATTGCCTTCTTTAGCAACCTCTTCAAAATCACCTTCAGCAGCTGAAATTTCAAATTTCGTTACTTCATTAAAAAGGTTATTCATTGTTTTCTCAGAAGCCTGGATCTCTCTGGCAATTGTTGCAACTTTTACTGCTCTGGCAGCTTCAGTTTGATCATCTATAGAGATCACATGATATCCAAGCGGAGTCTCCACAACTCCAACATCTCCTGTTGAATTATCAAAAACGTAATTGTTAAATGCAGGGATCATAGTTCCCGGAGAAAAATATCCAAGATCTCCACCCTGTTCTTTATTTGAACCATCAGCAGAAAATTCAGAAGCCAGTTCAGCAAATTTCGCATTATCATTTCTTACCACTCCAGCAATACTATCTGCTAAAGCCTGAGCTTCTTCTTTAGAACGGCTCACACCTGCTCCAAGTTGAGATCCCTGATAGGTTACAAGAATATGACTTGCTTTTACTGAATCTGGAATATTTTTAGTTTCAACCACCTTACTTAACTTCCAGTATCCGTTTTCTTCATAAGGACCATAAGTTTCACCTTCATTTAAATTGAAGATGGCTTCCGCATTCTCTCCAGAGAAATCATTTCTGAATTTAAACCTGTTATCAAAAGGCAAATCTGAGTTATTACCAACAAAATCAGCATAATCCTCAGTATTATCAAATCCAGGCAGCGTATCGTTAGCTCCAACGGCAGCATTATATTCCACACGCTGATCTCTTAATGAATTTAAAGAAGCCTGGGCTTCGGTCTTATCATCACCAGAAGCGCTTTCTTCAAATATCACATACTGGATATTTCTTGAAGCTTCAGTCTCAAAACGAGAAGAGTGTTCTTCAATATAAGTTTTAATATCAGACTTTGTTACTTCCACCTCAGAATCGGGAATTGAAGAATAAGGGATCTGAACAAACTTCATGTTGATATTATCATTTTGAAGTCTATATGCCTGTTCTCCTTCTAAAAGTGTGGCGCCTACTCCCGCACCTACCATATTATAGTAGCTGTTCATTTTGGCAGTTTGAGCAAGATTGGAAGTAAATTGCTGCCATTGCTCGTAAGCTTGCGGAGAAGTCTCCTTTAAATTTGCAACATATTCTCTTAACCTGTTCTCATCAAACATTCCAGCTTCATTCATGAAGTTTGGATTATTAGCCATTTGAGAACGCACAAGCTGTGTTACCTGCGCTTCTCCAGCTCTAATTCCAAGTTTTTCAACTTCTTCTTCGAGAATCACCTGTCTTAACTTTTGCTCCCAGATACGATTTACCGCCTGAGTTGTGCTCATGTTGTTACCCATGTTTCTCTCGAAAGCTTCTACTTCACGTGCAAACTCTTCTCTACTAATTTCGTTACCATTCACGGTAGCGATTACGTTTTGCGAGCTTTGAGAAGCCATGCCTCCATTTCTAATCACATCTGCCAATACAAAAGAGAATAAAGCCAGTGCAATGATGATAATCAAGAAAACAGACCTTTGTCTGATTTTATTTAATACTGCCATTTGAATGTATAATTTATCAAAATATAGGGGGCGAAAATAAGGTTTTTAGGCTAATAATAAAATTTAAAATTAGCAAATTCTTAACTTTAAAGCTTTAATCTTCAGTATTGATTTTTAGCTCTACCAATTCGATTTTGGTATTGGAAGTTTCCAGGATTTTTATTTCGAAATCCTCAATATTAATAACCTCTCCCTGCTGTGGAATTTCCTCGGTATGATTCACGATAAAACCACTTAAGGTCTCATAGTTTTCTCCCACGGGAATTTCAGTTTTATAGGTTTCATTAAGATAATCTACTTCGAGTCTGGCTGAAAATTTAAAATGATCTTCCGCAATCTTCTCTTCAATAAGAACCGCGGAATCATGTTCATCTTCAATTTCACCAAATAACTCCTCCACGATATCTTCAACGGTCATCATTCCACTGGTACCTCCATATTCATCAATCACCACCGCGATACTTTTCCTCTTTTTAATAAGGATGTTCAACACGTCTTTTACCCACATGGTCTCTGGAACGAATACCACCGGAAGTAAAATTGATTTTATGGATTTTGGCCTTTTGAAAAGTTCAAAGGAATGTACATATCCTATGATATCATCTATCGTTTCATTATAAATGAGGATCTTTGAGAGTCCTGTCTCAGTAAATGTTTCAACCAAATCATCTGGCGCCTGATCCTTATCTACCGCGATGATTTCTGTACGCGGGATCATTACCTCCCTGGCCTTGATCTCTGAAAACTGCAAGGCATTCTGAAAAATCTGTATCTCACTATCCACATTTTCATGCTCTTCTACAGTTTCCATTTGCTCACTTATGAAATTCCCCAGTTCAACCTTACTAAATGCCAGTTGAACTTCATCGCCATCGGTCTTGAAGAAACGTTTTAAAATAATATCTGAGATCCAGATCACAAAGGAAGACACAAAACTGAAAAGCAGGTAGAAGATGTATGCCGGAACTGCAAAAAATTTCAGCATTGTATTTGCATAGATCTGGAAAAAAACCTTCGGAAGAAATTCAGCTGTAAAAAGTATAATTAGAGTAGAAATGATGGTTTGAGTAATAAGACTAAGATCGTCTATAAGATATTGTACAAAACCACTTTCAGTCTCTATTCCGGTTAACCAGGCCATGAGCAGGTCTCCCATGAAAAAACCATAGACTACCAGGGCAATATTGTTACCCACCAGCATAGTCGCAATGAACTTTGATGGTTTTTTGGTGAGCTTTTTTAGAACCTTGGCCAGAAAATCATTCTGCCTTTTTTCTATTTCAATATAGATCTTGTTAGACGAAACGTAAGCGATCTCCATGCCTGAAAAAAAAGCAGAAAGTACTAAAGAGCAAACTATAATAAGTATATCAACCTCCATTCAGGTTATTTGTTACGATCTTCATATTTGCGCCTAAAACGTCTTTTAAAGAAGAACATAAAAATGGCGACACAAACAAAGAATATAAACAGGTAAGCTCTATTTCTCTCTGTGCTCCATATTCTAACGGCTTCAAAAAGAAAGAACGCGGCAAACATGAGATATGCGTATTCAAAATACCTAAAAAACTTATTCATCTTTTTCTTCTTCTATAATTTGTATCCCCGTATTGGTTCTTGAACGAAAATTAGTGAAATCCTGATTAGAATCAAAACCAAGATCTTCAGTATAAGATCCATCTGGAAATCTAATGGTATTTGGTTTATCTGTAAAAATCCAGTTTCTTTCCTGATCCCAGAATAACTGACTTGCTTCAAGCACGGTACTATCAGCGGTAATAACCACAACATTCCCCTGTAAATCTATAAGCTTGGTTTGTTCATATACAATACCGTAATCTGCGGTCACTGTATTTTTTCTATCCTGCTCATCGAAAAACTCTACTTCTACTCCGTCAGGAAATTCCCGGTACGCAAATGATTTATTGGTATAATCCAGCATTTTAGGACTTTTTAATGTGGCCACCAGTCTGCCGGAATCTGTGAATTTCAAGTTAATACCTTCGGCAATTGCCTGAGGGGCATCTTCCTCTAAACTAAAGGCTCTTACTTCCTGAAGATTACCTTCACATGAAAAAAGCATTGTCACGCCTAAGAGCGTGACAATGCCTGAAATTATATTACTATATGTTAGTTTCATCTTATAGGTTCGGGATACGAACACTCTCGCCGATCCAGCATCCAATTGGAATTGCATCTCCAGCATTTCTACTAGACTGGAATACATCCGATTTCTGTGGAGCTCTACCTCTATAAGCAGCAGCAGCCTGACTGGCGTTGCTTGAAATAGATGGATCTACTCTTGCAGCTCTGGAAGCATAATCTGCAGCTAACCAGTACACAGCTCTTTTCGTAAATGTATCATCACCACAGTTATTCGCACTCTTAGCATACATGTTAGCGATCTGTAGGTAAGCACTACCTAGAGATGGCTTGGCTTCTAAGGCCTTTCTATAGAAACTTCTTGCCTGACCATACTGACCTTTATCTTTATAGTTATTTGCAATTCTATAGTAGATCTTTGATTTATCAGACTTGTTAGTTTCAAGTTCAGCAGCCTGGTTATAATACTGTAATGCTTTTGAAGAGTTACCTTCAGATTCAGCTAACTGACCTAATGAATATGCAGATTTAGCAGATGGCTCTAATTTATGAAGCGCTTCAGACACCTGGATAAACAATGGGTCTTCAGTACAATCTTTAGCAGAAAGCCTCGCGTTTACATTTTTCAACCAACTAACTTCAGTTTTCTTAGCTTCGAAATCTTTCTTATATAATGGAACCAGGTTATCACAATCTGCACGTGCTCCAAGCTTGGCATTAAGCGCAGCTTTTACGTTACTATAGTTCTTAAGATTGATCTCTGCATACTTAATCTGCTTTTCTTCCTTGGAAGTAAGATCCTCTCCCTCTTCCTGCTTCTTTAATAAAGGAGCCAGATTTTCAGCAGCCGCATTTTCTTCTGTTTCGATCTTAGCGAATACTTTATCATACATATCGAAAACATCCTGAAGAGTTCTCTCTCCTCCATCCTGCATTTCCACCACTAAATCAAAATAGGCATATAGACCTTTAGGACTCGTGAAGTTTTCTTTATCTTCTACCCAAACTTTATCAAAAGCTTTGAAGAGTTCTTCCTTAGATCCTAGTTTATTGTCATATTTAAGCTGGGCGATATCTGTATAAACTTTACCTTTTTCAGTTTTCCCAGGATAAAGCTCCAGTCTGGTTTCCCAAACACCAATTAGTTCTTCTATTAATTCAGCTTTATCGCCTTCTTCAGCTTTATCAATTTTTGATTCAATTGCTCTTTCAAGATACTGGTAGGTTGCAAGGCTATATTTAGGACAATCTTCTTTAACTTTCATTAAAGCAGGATATGCTGCATCATAGTTTTTTGCTTTGGCATCATCATATGCTAAAGCCGCCATAGTAGCACAATCCCCTGACTGTGCACTCACAGCTCCTGAACCTAACATGGTAAGCGTTATTAGTGCTAGAAATTTGTTTTTCATCTTTTTGTTTATTGTATGGTTAATCAAATTTTCTTTTCGTGAACCATTTGTCATTTAAAGAGAGTCCTATAGACAATCTTAGAAAGTTCTCCTGAATTAAACCAGAATCCTTGGTACCTCTTTGTCCAAGCTCGATTCCGAGGTTTGCATTAGAGAAAAATGTTCCGACTGGTAATCCTAGTCCAAAAGATATGCCAAACTCATTAATAGATTCATCATTGACTATCAATCCAGTTTCATCATATCTAAATCCAGCCCTGTAAACCACTCTCTCCAGGTAACTTGTAAAAGAATTATAATTAGGTATATAAAATCCTCCTACCGAGAATTCAGAAGCATCTTCATATGTACCTCCATCCCCTCTAAATCTAAAGCTATTCTCATAAGAAGAAGAGCCAACATTAGAATATTCAGCTCCGGCAAACCACTTATTCTCTTCTCCAAGACCCGCTCCAATAGTTAGTTTAGAAGGAAATTTGAATTGTGTATCTGTCAGATCCAGTTCTCTAAAATCTATTACTCTACCTGTTCCTAAGGAAAAATCTACTGTGGAAATAGCTCTTGAGTTCTCAGAATCAAGATCCATTCCCGGTGCATAGGTTCCTGAAACATGTAAATTAAGTTTTTCACTGATCTCCGTTTGATAGTTAGCTCCAAAATTAAAGCTAAAACCTTTAATATCAGACCTATTTACATCTGTTGTTCCGTATTGAAGTTCCTCACGGTTGATGCTTTGAGAATTTTGAAAATTTCCGAAGTTATAATTGGCATCCACACCTAAACTCAGTTCATCAGTTATAGAAACACCAGCAGAAATAAAAACCTTATTCATTCCACCTCTACCGTTCAAAAGACTGGCAGAACCATCGTCCATATCAAGAATACGATACCCTACCGAGGTATAAGGCAGCACTCCAAATCCAATTCCCACTCTATCACTAACAGGAAATGCCAGCGCCAGGTAGTCAAGAGATGTGATCTTAGCGTTATCACTTGCCTGATCTGATTCAAGTTTTATTCTATCATGACTTGCACCAACCGTAAAATTTGTAAGCTTAAGAGTCCCGTAACTGGCAGGATTTTGAATATTCATATGAATGCTATCATTGAATATACTTAAACCACCCATAGACCTATTCTCTACAGTTCCCTTGAAGTTTGTTAAACCAATACCGTAATAAGAATAAGGTGAGGATACGTTTTCCTGCGCTTGTGCAGTAAAAGCTAAAAATAAAGCTACGATTACTATAAATCGTTTTATCATTGAGTCTTGTTAAATTCTAGAATGAAATTAAGTCCTTCTAACAAAAAATTTGAGTTGGCAAATATGCTATTTTTTAATGGTATAGACAAAATTTGACTATCTCCTCCTGTAAAAATAATTGTTAAATCTTCAAATTTAGTGTTGTAGGTTTCTATGGTACCTTTTAATTCCATTTTAATTCCGTTAATAATCCCGGATAAAATACTGGATTCCGTAGAATCACCTATCAGTTTGGCTTCCGGCTTCGGTTTAACTAACGGTAAATTTGCAGTAAACTTGTGCAGACTTTGAAATCTCATTTCCATTCCTGGTGAAATCGCCCCGCCCAGATAAACCTCTTCCTTAGTTTTAAGATCATACGTGATACAGGTTCCCGCATCAATAATCAACACATTCTTCCCCGGATAAGTGTTAACGGCGGCCGCAACCAAGGCTATCCTATCCTTCCCCAATGTCTCCGGGGTAGCATATTGATTTTTGAATGGAAGTCTGATTTTGTCATCTAATCGAAGAAGGGAATAAGACTCATGAACTATATTTTCTAGTTCAGCATCGATGGAAGAAACACTGGAAAGTATGGATTTTTTTATCTCAGGAAATTTTTTTTGCAGATTCGAGAAATTTTTTAAAAAATCTTCCTTTCTAAAAATCTGCTTTTCCAGAAGCCTATTGTTTTGAAAAACAGCGGTCTTTACAAAGGAATTCCCGGCATCGATAACTAAATTCATTCAAGTTTTCTTTGAAAGACAAAAATACAAAAGCATTTTTTTAATATTTCCTTTGTGAGTTCCTAAAAATGAAATTATATTTGCCACCGCTTAAACAAGCAACTGGTGCCTTAGCTCAGTTGGTAGAGCAAAGGACTGAAAATCCTTGTGTCCCTGGTTCGATTCCTGGAGGCACCACCTTAAAAGCCCGATACACAATGTGTTTTCGGGCTTTTTTAATTTTTGTAAATAGTCATATATCTTCTTCCCATTATATGCTCGATAAATTTTCAAATTAGCCCAGTTCTGACCTATTCGTTCCTCATATTTATTGCCTTGCGCATAGCTTAAAGTCAGCATTAGCGAAAAAAATAATACACAAAAAGGTCCTCCATTTTTTGCTTGGTTTTAGTATATAGGATAAATAAAAAAAACAGCTTATTACAGCGACTGTAATTTCATAAAATTTGACAGAAAATAAGAAAATCAACCAGGATAAATCTGAGCTCTGCCAGTCGTAATAAATTTAAATGAAATAAAAAGCACTTTGCTTAGTAAGAATTTAGGATATGGAGATATATAGGCTAATAATGAGGAATAGGTACGGTCAATTTTAAAACAAAAAACCATCTATCGACCTGTAAAATAGATCAATTAATGGTCTTGTAACGAAGACGCTAAGTCTGTAATTCAAAAATTATAAATTAAGAGCAATTACATTAACGATCGCGCCAATTACCGCAGCAAAAATCGCAAATAACGTTAGGGTAATTAAAATCTTTGCCCAGATATTTAAACCTTTTAGGGAACTGTTATAATTATGAACAAAATCTGTAAAAATTTCCATAAGCCTTTCTTTTAAGATTAATATTCAACTCTCTTAAATTTAATGACTTAAAGATGTTTTTCAAAAATTAATCGTTGAATACACAATAAATTAGTTATAAGACTCGTTGCCCGATTTTTAACAGGAATTTTTCATTCAAATTGACCAAATGCCTTTCTAAAAATCCTTCTCTAGTATTTTCAATTCAACCTAAAATAGATGTATAAATATGATATTCATCATTTTACACACGGGCTTTAAAGCCGAATTTTAAAGACTGCTTAGATTTTTGCTCAAGCATCCAAAACACCAGAGACATGAAAAAATCCAACCTAGATGTGTATCTGCTGTTGCCCATCAAGAATTTTATTGAAAAGCAAACCTCGGTGGGGATAAGCCTTATCATCTCCACGATCCTTGCGCTTGGTATTGCCAATTCTCCTCTGGCTGGTTACTATCATGAATTCTGGAAACAGGAAATCTATGTGGGACTTAATGAATTTTTAATAAGCAAAAGTCTGTTACACTGGATAAATGACGGCCTTATGTCCATGTTCTTTTTTCTGATAGGCCTGGAACTAAAAAAAGAAATTTTAAAGGGGGAACTATCAAGTTTAAGAGGAGCTATTTTACCTGTGGCTGCGGCTGTAGGCGGAATGTTATTTCCGGCATTGATCTATTTTATTTTAAACTCCGGTACCGATTCCATTTCAGGTTGGGGTATCCCAATGGCAACCGATATCGCCTTTGCACTGGGAATCCTCTATATTCTAAACGATAAAGTTCCGGTTTCACTCAAAATATTCTTAACCGCCATTGCAATTGCTGATGACATGGGGGCGGTACTCGTGATTGCTTTCTTTTATACCGAACAGATCTCAATCCAAAGTCTGGGCATAGGTATATTCTTTCTTCTTGTTCTAATTGCTGCCAACTTTATAGGCATAAGAAATACGCTATTTTATGCCGTCATGGGAATTGGCGGACTCTGGCTAGCCATTCTGCTTTCCGGTATTCATGCTACCATTGCTGCGGTTCTGGCGGCATTTGCAATTCCCACCAGCAAGAGAATAGATACTCCCATCTTTCTTAGGAAGGCTAAATTGCTATCTTTTCATATTAAGAATCAGCTTAAAAAAACGTTTCAAAGACCCGAAAAAAAGGAGGAAGAGATTTCCAATACCATTGAGAAATTCTCACTGCTTACCGAGGATGCGACCCCTCCCCTGCAGAGGCTTGAACATGCTTTATATCCTTTTGTAAGTTTTGTCGTTTTACCTTTGTTCGCCTTTGCCAATGCGGGCGTAAGCTTTACTAGTGAATCCTTTTCGCTTTTTCTGAAACCCGTGAGTCTGGGAATTTTTTTAGGATTGATCTTTGGCAAATTCTTCGGAATTGTTTTATTCACCAGACTCATGGTAAGCCTTAAAATATCTAAACTTCCCAAAGGTGTGAAATGGGATCATATTTACGGTGTAGGTTTACTAGGTGCAATTGGATTTACCATGTCCCTTTTTATAACAGATCTGGCGTTTGATACTGCAACCTATATGAACCAGGCCAAGATTGGTATTTTCTCAGCCTCTCTTCTTGCAGGTATTCTTGGTTATTTTTACCTCAAGCGCATAAACCCATAAATCCCAGAAACCTTAGCTTTCTCTATAGCCTTTATTATTCACAAAACTGGTATCTCTGGAGGTGAAACTCCAGACGGATAAGATATGAATTAGCCTAAAAAATTTGTATTCATAAAAAAGGACCCAAACATTTTTTTTACATTCTTATGATTCCATTTCCTCTGCGCGGAGGCGCCTTCCCGCCGCCAAAACTACTCAGCTTATAGGTAAAACTCAGCATCGCATATCTTTGTAACACAAGATTATTGACATCCTGAATATAGTCGTCACCAACAAGTCGCCTTGTATCCACATTTTGATCCAGGAGATCATATACCTTTACCTTAAGGGTGGCATTATCTTTTAAGAACTGATATCCCAGACTCATATTCCAAAGCAACGAAGTATTATCGAATCCCGGAGCTACATTTCCAAATTGATTGTAAGAAATATCATTACCGAAAACCACATTTTCTGGCCAGTAAGTAGTAGTCTCTAAAGATAAGGTGTGATTCGTATAGCTTTGGTCTCTTCCGCTATTTATATCGTAGGTGATATCATTATAGTTGAGCGTATAACC
Organism: Christiangramia sediminis; assembly: GCF_020552705.1. GTDB lineage: Bacteria > Bacteroidota > Bacteroidia > Flavobacteriales > Flavobacteriaceae > Christiangramia > Christiangramia sediminis. The sequence goes on from NZ_JAJBZG010000005.1 coordinate 74,747, forward strand.
GGGATTGATCTCCAATACCTCATCTATAGCATAGGTCATTTGAAATCCAGGGCTCAGATTGAATTGATCAGATTTATATTTCACCGCGTTTATAAAACCAACATTTCGATTATAACCCGTATTCATTCGTAAACGCAAACGGAGCTCCCGGGCATCCTTTTTAAAAGTTTTGCTGTAAGAGCCTCCCAGATTACCGTTTACCACCCCATCTACGTTGGTATAGGTAGTTGTTCTTACAAAATCTTCTACACTACTGGTAGCTACCACCTGGTTATTTGTGAAATTGGCATACATATAACCAAAAAAGCCGCTACGGGTAGCAAAGTCAAAGTTTCTGAAATTAAAGTTTATCCGCTGGTTAAAAGTTGGCTTCAATTCAGGATTACCTACGATGATATTGAGAGGATTGGTGCGGTCTTCTACCGGTTGTAACTGCCTCACCGATGGCACATCGGCGTTTGTACTATATCCCAGGCTTATGCTCTTAGACCGCTCAATAGAATATCGAATATCGGCATCTACAAAAATATTATTATAGGTATTATCAAAGCTGACCTCATCAATAAAGTTTTCAGTTTTAAGACTGGTGCTTAAAAGGCCAATTTCAGTATCTATCCTCCATACTTCTCCTTCATAATTTATAGCGGCGTTCGGAGTATGCGTATAACTTTTTACTTCAAAATCATTACTTAGGAGCTCATTGAAATTTGTATAATTTCCGTCCACCGCATCAAAGACATTTCTGGTGTTACGGCTTTTTGAAGTTGAAAAATCATAATTAAGATCCAGGAATAACTTTTCGGCGAGTACACTTCTCTTGGAAATTCCAGCCCCAAAAGAATTTGAATTTTCATCCTGATCTATCAGCTGATCCTGAATCATATTATTTTCAGGAGTATTTATGAAAGTACTTTGTGAGAAATAAATATTCTCATTTTCCTGTTTAGAATGTGAATGGTCCAGGTCCAGTTGAAGGTAAGAACCACGGCTGCCAAAGCGTTTTATAAAATCGACATTATTTGAAAAATCTGCACTGGTCAATTCTTCCATTTCGTCTACATTAGAAGTATTCTGCAAATTCATATTCTCATCTAAAGTTTCTTCCTGACGATCTCTAAAGGAAGTTCCAATATTCGCATTAAATCGTGGAGCGATGGAAAGTTTCGTAAGCGTGTCAAATTCTACTTCATAACGCAGGTTTGCTCTGTGACTGTCATTAATAAGATTACTGGAGCTAAGGGAATTTGTGAAATATCTGGAATCTGGAAGTATATTTTCACGCTCCACCCTGGTCCTGGTTTCCGTATCATTTCTTCCGTAGAAATAATCGGTACTTAATTCCATATCATTATCCCATTCATTCACAAAATTAAAGCCGGCTGTTTCAGATTTTGTAATTCCGTTACTACTGCCAAAACCATTTCCGTTAATACTAAAAGAGCCATTGCTATTAAATCTTATAGTTCTTGCGTTCCCGCCCATCATATCAAAAACTTCATCAAAACTAAAGCCTGAACTATTGATATTATTGGAACTCGCTAAAACACTTAGCCTAAGATCATCCTTAAAATAATTGCCAATCCCGCTAAGCTCGTAACGATCGTCTGTACCTCCACCGGCAGTTAATCGAGAAAAATATCCTTTATTCTTATCTTCTTTCAGCTCGATATTAATGGTTTTATTATCAGGATCCCCGGCCTTTCCCGTGAATTCTTCACTTTTGGTCTTGGTATCGGTCACCTGAATTTTATCTATGATCTCCTTCGGAAGGTTTTTTGTAGCGATCTTTGGATCATTTCCGAAGAATTCCTTCCCATTTACGAGAATACGGGAAACGGGTTTTCCATTTACTGTTATATTTCCGTCTGAATCTACCTCAACTCCCGGCAGCTTCTTCATTAATTCTTCCAGATTTGCATCCTGCCTGGTATCGAAAGAACCAGCATTAAACTCCAGGGTATCTTTCTTTATAGTAATTGGAGCTCGGCTAGCGGTAAGAGTGACCTCATCAAGTGCGTTATCCATAAGTTGAAGCTGAATATCATCAAGAACGATACTCTTCTGAATTTTTACCACCTGTTGATGGGGAGCATATCCATTGTAACTTACAATAAGATTAAGCTTTTCAGCTGCGGTGTTTCCCTGCAGTATAAATTCACCATTCTTTTCAGAAATAGTATAGACAACCAGGCTACTGTCACCCGGCTTTTCAGTATAAATGGTAGCAGACTCTAAAGGATTTGAAGAATCATCCAAGACTTTTCCGGTGATTTGGAATTCCTGGGAATAACTAAAACTGGCAATAAAGATTGACAGCAGACTTAATATAAAACGCATTAAGTAAGCATATTAGGTTAAAATGAAAGCCAATAATCTGCCGTTAAAGCAAATTATTGGCTGTACTTAAGACGCAAAATACTAGTAATAGTTTAACCGAGACCGTTATTTTTTTCTGAAGAATATAGAGATTGGTACTCCCTGAAAATCAAATTCCTGTCGTAACTTATTCTCAATAAACCTTTTATACGGATCCCGCACGTACTGAGGAAGGTTACAGAAAAAGGCAAATTGGGGATGTGGCGTTGGCAACTGCATACAGAATTTGATCTTTACATACTTTCCTTTATAGGCCGGTGGAGGATTTTTTTCAATGATCGGTAGCATCACGTCGTTTAACTGGCGTGTTTTAATTTTCTTGCTCCTGCTTTCAAATACTTTTACCGCAGTTTCGATCGCTTTGAAAACACGTTGCTTGGTCAATACTGAAATAAAGATAATAGGCACATCTGTAAAAGGCTCTATCTCACGACGTATCATCGCTTCATATTCTTTCATGGTATTGGTTTCCTTATCTACAAGGTCCCATTTGTTCACCAGGATCACGATCCCCTTATGGTTTCTCTGTGCCAGCCAGAAGATATTCTGAACCTGACCATCAAAACCTCTGGTCGCATCTAAGACCACGAGACAAACATCACAATTCTCAATCGCACGAACAGACCGCATTACCGAGTAAAATTCAAGGTTTTCCTTTACCTTACTTTTTCTTCGGATTCCTGCAGTATCCACAAGGTTAAATTCAAATCCGTATCTGTTATATTTAGTATCAATAGAATCACGGGTTGTTCCCGCTATATCTGTAACGATATAGCGATCTTCCCCGATCAATGCATTTATAAATGAAGATTTACCAGCATTTGGTCTTCCCACTACTGCAAATCTTGGCAATTCAGATTCTTCTTCCTCTTCTATTTCGGGTAAAGCCTCAATAAGAGCATCTAAAAGATCTCCGGTTCCACTTCCATTTGTACTGGCGATTGGAAAATAATCACCCAAACCAAGCGAATAGAATTCTACGGCATTAGCCAGACGTTTGTTATTATCCACTTTATTTACTGCAAGAAGCACAGGTTTGTTAACTCTTCTAAGAAGATTTGCCACTTCTTCATCCATAGACGTAACTCCGCTTTCTACATCAACAATAAAAATAATAGCATCTGCCTCATCAATGGCCAGTTCTACCTGCTTATCAATTTCAGCTTCAAAGATATCATCGCTACCTTTTACATACCCACCGGTATCTATTAATGAAAATTTCTTTCCATTCCAGTCAGATTTACCGTAATGCCTGTCACGGGTTACCCCGCTTACAGAATCAATAATGGCTTCACGACGCTGTATAAGTCGGTTAAAAAAAGTTGATTTACCTACATTAGGTCTACCCACAATGGCGACAATATTGCCCATAACTATAAATTGATTTCAGGGAGCAAAATTAATGGTTTTAAACAAATTAACATGCTCTCTGTATTATGCTGAAAAGTTTATTTTTTATCGTTGTATCCGAATCTTCGGAGCTGTTGTGAATCGCTACGCCAGTTTTTATTCACTTTTACGTACAATTCCAGGTGTACCTGTTTACCGAAGAATTTTTCCAGGTCTTTTCTGGCCTCAACTCCTACCCTTTTAAGCGCAGCCCCTTTGTGACCTATAATGATGCCTTTTTGGGTTTCACGCTCTACCATAATCACGCTACGCATTCTTATGATATTTTCTTCTTCAAAAAATTCACCTGTTTCGATCTCAACACTGTAAGGGATCTCCTTTTTATAGTGAATTAGGATCTTTTCCCGAATGATCTCATTCACAAAAAAACGTTCCGGTTTATCAGTAAGGGTATCTTTGGGATAAAAAGCTGGTGATTCTGGAAGTAACTCTATAATTCTATTAAAAACTTCAGAAACATTAAATCCTTCTAATGCTGAAATTGGATGGATCTCTGCGGTAGGAACTTTTTCAGACCAGTATTTCACCTGCTCCTCCAATTGTTCCTGGTTAGATTTATCAATCTTATTCAAAAGCAAGAGTACCGGAACTTCTGAGTGTGCGATCTTATTAAAGAATGCTTCATCTTTTAATCCCTGTTCTCCTATTTCTACAATATAAATAAGCACATCTGCATCTTCAAAAGCAGATTTCACAAAATCCATCATGGACGCCTGCAATTCGTAAGCCGGTTTAATAATTCCCGGCGTATCGCTTAAGATGACCTGAAAATCCTCGCCATTTACAATTCCTAAAATCCTGTGACGCGTAGTCTGGGCTTTAGAAGTAATAATAGAAAGTCTTTCCCCAACGAAAGCATTCATCAGGGTTGATTTTCCCACGTTGGGATTACCAATAATATTTACAAATCCGGCCTTATGTGCCATAATGATAATTTTTGCAAAGGTATTTCTTTTTGGATACTGTGACCTAATCTTTATTGAATTTCTAACAACTGGCACTCAGTTACTTCCAAAACTAAACTTTTTACGTGCTTAATTGCTAAATAAATAAACATAAGTAGTTGAAAATCATAATTTAATAAAAATATGAACCTCCCCATTCAAAGACTTGCGCTTCTATTTTTAATAACTATTTTTGCCGCTTCTTAAAATCAAGCTGAAAAAGCCTTATTATGAAAAAAGTGTTGAACTTATTCGACTTCAAACAACAGGTTAATTATAGAACGGAAGTGCTTGCGGGATTAACCGTGGCAATGACCATGATCCCTGAGTCATTATCTTTCGCTATTCTAGCCGGATTCCCTCCACTAATGGGACTATACGCTTCATTTATAATGGGTTTGATCACGGCAATATTTGGAGGAAGACCTGGAATGATCTCCGGTGGTGCCGGCGCGACGGTTATAGTTCTAATAGCTTTAATGAAATCTGATGGCCTGGAATACGTTCTTGCTGCAGTGGCTCTAGCAGGGCTTATTCAGATTGTAATTGGAGTTTTTAAGCTTGGAAAGTTTATACGTTTAGTACCTCATCCTGTAATGTTCGGATTTGTGAACGGCTTAGCCATTATCATATTTATGTCTCAGTTAGACCAGTTTAAGACCGTTGTCAATGGCGATATAGTATGGCTAACCGGAACCTCATTATATATTATGGCCGGTTTAGTGGCCTTAACTATTGCGATTGTAGTACTGCTCCCAAAGATTACTAAAGCAGTTCCTTCTTCACTAGTTGCCATAATTGTCGTATTCGTATTGGTATATTTCCTGGGTATAGATACTAAAACAGTTGAAGATATCGCCTCTGTAAGTGGTGGTTTCCCTCCTTTTCATATTCCTAATATTCCATTGAATTTTGAAACCCTGAAACTAATCGCACCATATTCTATGATCATGGCAGCCGTTGGATTAACCGAAGGCTTGCTTACTTTAAACCTAGTTGATGAAATTACTGAGACTAAAGGAAATGGTAACAGAGAATGTATTGCACAAGGGAGCGCAAACGTATTAAATGGATTTTTCTTCGGAATGGGTGGCTGTCCAATGATCGCTCAAACCTTAGTGAACCTGTCGGCTGGATCCAGAGCTAGATTATCCGGGATAATTGCAGCTTTTACCATTCTGGCAATTATTTTATTTGGTGCTCCAATAATAGAACAAGTACCAATGGCAGCTCTTGTAGGAGTAATGATCATGGTAGCAATTGGAACTTTTGAGTGGGCCAGTTTAAAGATTTTCAATAAAGTCCCTAAGAAAGATATTTTCCTGGTAATCATAGTTGCTGTAATAACAGTTCTTCTACACAATTTAGCCTTAGCGGTTTTAATTGGAGTAATACTTTCTGCATTGTTCTTTGCATGGGAAAGCGCCAAAAGAATTAGAGCCAGAAAATTTATTGATGAAAATGGAGTGAAGCATTATGAAATATATGGCCCCTTATTCTTTGCCTCTACCACTAACTTTGCAGAGAAATTTGATGCTGTAAATGATCCGGAAGAGATCATAATCGACTTTAAGGATAGCCGGGTTTCAGACATGTCGGCCATTGAAGCCTTAAACGCAGTGACTCACCGCTATAGTAAGGTTGGTAAAAAAGTACATTTGAGACATTTGAGCGATGACTGCCGAAGATTATTGAAAAATGCTGACGCCATAATAGAAGTTAACATTCTGGAAGACCCTGATTACAAGGTCGCTGCAGACAAGCACTAGAGCTTATTGTCATTAATCTCGATCCAGTATCCATCAGGGTCCTGGAGATAGATCTGTTTGATACCATCTGGTCGGGTATTAGTAATCTCTTTTTCACCTGTCCAGTTTTCAAAAGGAATCTCTTTTTTCTTCAAAAATTCCATAAATGTTTCAAGCTTAGAAGTGTTCAGCGCCATATGTACGCCTTTATGCTTTTCAGGCAGTTCTTTACTCTCTATAAGATGTAGCTGAACTTCATTTCCCAGTTCAAACCATCTAATATGCACTGGCAAACCTCCATTAGGAATTTCTTTCAATCCAAGAATCTCAGCATAGAACTTTGCTGAGGCATTTACATCTTTCACCTGTATGGCATCGTGATCTTTATTGAATTCAACTTTGGTTTGCGCATTCATCATGGTTGTGAAATATAATAAGAAACTTAGTGCAAATAGTTTATACATAATTCAGGAACTTGAACAATAAAAATAGGTAATTTATAGGAATCTTTACTTAAGTCCGGAAAGCTTTAAAATCTGGATTTTTCTTTTAAACATTACTTAAAATGACCAATCAGAAAATTTAATATTCCTAACTTTCAGAAACCAAAATAAAAATTTTTTTAGATGGCTGAGCTTAGTGAAGATGAATTTAAGAATATACTATCTATTCAGAATAAATGTACCCGCCTAAACCTCAACGAAAATATCTACGGGACTTTCGCTGAAATAGGGGCGGGTCAGGAAACAGTTCGTCATTTTTTCAGAGCAAGCAATCCTAAGGGAACTATCGCCAAAACTTTAAGTGCTTATGACAAGGATTTTAGCGATGCCATCTATGGTCTGGACCCACAAAACAGGTATGTTACCGAAACCCGCTTAAAGCGAATGATAGATTATGAGGCTGAGCTCATCGAACAACGACTTTCCCGAAAGAAATATCCCAATAAACTCTTTTTTAGTTATGCCAATACAGTGGCTACAATAGATTGGGCGAAAAAATACAAGGGTCACGGCTGGCTGGGCATCAAATTTCAACGTGAGCCTAAACAAGATTATAGCGAGATCATACTTCATGTTCAGTTTCATGAAAACAATGCTTCTCAACAGCAAATTAGCCTGGGTGTAATGGGGGTGAATTTGATCTATGCCGCGTTCTACCAGAGTGACAATCCCAAAGAGCTTATTAAAAAACTTTATGACCATTTAAGTGTAGACAAAATTGAGATCGATTCCATTAATTTTAAGGGACCGGTATTTAAAGATGTAGATAACAGATTAATGAGCCTGGAACTGGTAAAAGAAGGAATCACAGAGGCGGTAATGTTTTCTACGGAAGGGAATAATATATTACCGGCCAATGTCCTGTATAAAAAAAACATTCTGGCCTTGAGAGGAAGTTTTAGACCGGTGACAAATTTGAATCTGAATATGTTCACCTCTGCACGAAAGCTGTTTCTTGAAGAGGAGGAGGTAAATCCTGATAAAACAGTCATTATTTTTGAGATGACTTTAAATAATTTAAAAGCCGAAGGAGAAATAGATGAAAAGGATTTTCTGGACCGGGCAGATCTGTTATGCGCTTCGGGGCACACTGTTATGATCTCAAATTTTCAGGAATATTATAAAGTAGTGGAATACTTTTCCTTACACACTAAAAAGCAACTTGGTCTGGCGATGGGAGTGGATAATCTTATTGATATTTTTAATGAGAAATATTATCGCCATCTAAGTGGTGGAATCCTGGAGGCTTTTGGAAAATTATTCTTTAAAAGCCTAAAAGTTTACCTGTATCCCTTAAAAGATGAAAAAACTGGAGAGATTATTACCAGCAAAAATTTAAAGGTGCATCCAAGAGTAAAGGAATTATATAAGTTTTTCGTAGATAATGGGAAAGTGATAGATATTGAAGACTACGAAGAGAAATATTTAGATATTCATCCAAGAAAGGTATATGAAATGATTCGGGAAGGCAATCCTGAATGGGAAAATATGGTTCCGGGATTAACCGCTAAAATGATCAAGGAAAAGAATCTTTTTCAGGAAGAAAAAGCTTCACACAGCTAAATTTTCTAGGTGGAAAACTCAGTTTTCATCCCACGATCATACATCACGATACTTCCCGCAACAGATACATTTAAACTTAAAGTAGATTTAAACTTTACCAGGTAATGTGCTTTTTCAATGGCCGCATTAGAGAGGCCATGATCTTCAGCTCCTAACAAATAAACGCAACGCCTCGGGTGCTTGAATTTTTCTAAAGGCTGTGCATCTTCGGTTAGTTCTACCCCCACCAGCATAGCTCCTTTAGGTAAATGAGCATAAAAGTCCTCAAAATTATCATAATGAAAATAAGGCATAGCTCCCACTGCCTTGTGTGTATCACAGGCTTGTTTTGAATAGCGGTTCCCAATTGTGTAAATAAAGCTCGCTCCCATATTTTGAGCCGAACGCCATAAAACTCCAAGATTTTCTGGCGTCTTACCGTTTTGGATACCTATTCCAAAAAAACCCTGTTTCAGATTATCTGTTTGCATAATGCAAAAGTAATATTCTAAGTGCTTTATCCCTAAAATACCTGATTACAGGTATTCCATATTAGCAACTTTCAAATGAGATTTGTCAGTTACTTCGCTGTATTTCAAAAAGCTGAAGTGGCTAAAAAGAACTAACAGTCAATTTTTAATCAATATGCGAAACTCATTTTTAAAATTTGAAACAGGGAATAGAAAGTACCTGACTGTATTTTTAGTAATATTCCTCCTTATTTTAACTTCATGTAATGATAAAGATTACAAAGAAGTTCCGGAAGAAAAGAAAATGACTATGAACGATAGTATAAAACGAGGTGAATACCTTGTAAAAACTATTGGATGTCATGATTGTCACTCTCCAAAGAGAATGACGGAAAGGGGCCCGGAAGAGATCCCAGAACTTGCCTTGAGCGGACATCAGGCGGGAGACTCTCTACCTCCTCTTAATCCAGAAACGCTAAAAAATGGCTGGATGTTAATGACGGGCGATCTAACTGCAGCAGTTGGCCCCTGGGGAGTTTCTTTTGCTGCAAATATAACTTCTGATGACACAGGCCTTGGAAACTGGAACATGGAAAGATTTAAAACAGCGATGCGCGAAGGTAAGATTAAAGGTGATAAGGGAGGCAGAATGATGCTTCCTCCCATGCCATGGCAAAATTTCGGCAAATTATCTGATGAAGATCTGGAATCTATGTTCAAATATTTGCATAGTACAAAACCGGTAAATAATGCGGTTCCTCCGCCTATACCCCCTAATAAACTGGATAGTTTAAAAACGAAATGAATAAATTTTATTCCACTTTAAAAGTCTTTAGCATGCCTTTAGTTTGTGAATCTGGTATTTCAGAGATCAATGCATAATTACCCGGTTTTAATTCTGCAGTGAAGTAACCGGTCCCTCCTTCATTTAATTCCTGCATACCTCCCAAAAACTTAAATCCTGCCGGCGCCGGGGTTTGTAATCCTTCTGGATTTGCCCAGTTCATCCAGCTATTTAATGCTGATAAATCGGCTCCCTGATCTACCCAAACCAAATGCACATCATGCTTAGAAAAATTTTCATGAATCTTTTGTTCTCCAAATTTAACTTTAAAAGTTTTCTTACCGGGAGAAACTCTTTCATCAAAACTAATCCCGGTTTTGGCATCAATAGATATGCTGTAATCTTCAGTAATATTCACATCAGAACTATCTCCCGGTGTTACCTGAATCTCCTTGATCATACCTTGAGTTGAATGAAAAATACCTCCCGGCATTTTTACATAACATTCTATAATATAAGTCCCCGGCTCGAGATACAAAGTAGACTGAGCCTCACTTTTAGCAGAAATAAGACCCACACCTCCGCTGAATTCAACTTCCTGGAACCATTCTGGTATTTTGGCAAAAGCAGCATTAGTCTGTTCTGGATTGCCTGATATAATCGCATTCATTCCCTCCTGAAAAGCTGGTATTATCTCAGATTTTGCATTTTCTACTCCCTTCCCTTCCGGATATTTTTCAAAGACCACAAAATGGGTTTCATTTGATTTGTTTTTGTACTTAAATGTATGCCATCCAGACTCTAATTGATCTCTGGTTTTAAATTCCATAGAGTTGGTCACGATCTCTATCATATTGCTTTTAGAAACCTCATTTTCTTTCTTATTTTCGGAGAGAACCTCATTCTTTTCTTCTTTCTTCTCTTTATCCTGGCAAGCAACAATTGATATCCCCAGAAAAATTAATAGAATGAATCTGGTAAAAAATAAACTCAATTTCCTGATTTTCATATCTGTAAAATTTGATTGGTTGAATAAATTATCCGGGAGCTTCTAACTAAATTCTTAAAATTCCATCCCATTTCAAAGGAAAAACTTTATTAATAAGCATAATTAACCACCTAAACCTTAATTAATTGTCAAAATATTAAACAAGTTCTGAAATCAATACGATTTTCAGAAATCGTTTATTAAATTTAAGATTCTGACCATTAAAAAAATTAAACTTTCAAGTTGGTATGCTAGAAAAAAGCAGAATTGTAATTGAAAATATAAGTCCCGTTATTAATTGCGGTGATTATGCGGTAAAAAGAGTCGTGAATGAAATTGTTGATGTCCAGGCCGTTATTTTTGGAGATGGCCATGATATCATACAGGCTTCGGTATTTTATAAACATTCCGGTAAACCTACCTGGAACGAATCCAGAATGCACCCAGCCGAAAACGATATCTGGAAAGGTCTATTTAAAGTAGAAAAGCAGGGCGAATATGAATATTACATTCAGGGCTGGGAAGATCATGGACTCAACTGGCGTCACGGGATCATAAAAAAAATAGAGGATGCTCAAAAAGTAACTTCAGAATTATTAGAAGGTGCTGAAATTTTAAAACCTGTTTTACAAAAATGCACTAAAACAGAGGCTGTCCTGGTAAAACGTGCCATTGCTGCTTTTAGCGATGCCGGGAAATATGAGGAGGCGGTTAGCATTTGTCTGGATACGCAGCTGGAAGAAATACTTTTAAAATATCCGCATAAAGCTGTACCATTTGAATCGGAGAAATTCCCGATCTACGTAGACAGGCAAAAAGCAAGATTCAGTACCTGGTATGAATTCTTTCCTCGTTCGGCTTCTTCAGAAGAAGGGAAGCACGGTACTTTTAAGGATTGTGAAGATATTCTTCCAAGAGTGGCAGAAATGGGGTTTGACACCTTATATTTTCCACCCATCCACCCAATAGGCGAGGTTAACCGAAAAGGGAAAAATAATGCTACTAATGCGGAAAATAATGATGTGGGCTCTCCATGGGGAATAGGTTCAGAGAAAGGCGGGCATAAAGATATCCATCCAGAATTAGGGAATATAAAAGATTTCAAGTCGCTGATAAAAAAAGCAAAAGACCTGGGCATTGAAGTGGCTATGGATTTTGCTCTACAGGCTGCGCCAGACCACCCCTATGTAAAAAAACATCCTAACTGGTTTAAATGGAGACCGGATGGAAGCATTCAGTATGCTGAAAATCCTCCAAAAAAATACCAGGATATTCTTCCCATCTATTTTGAATCTGAAGAATGGAAGAAAATGTGGAAAGAATTTCTGGACATTGTTCTATACTGGGTAGAGGAAGCAGGAATTCAGGTTTTTAGAGTTGACAATCCGCATACCAAACCATTCTATTTCTGGGGATGGTTGATTGCCGAAGTAAAGAAAAAGCATCCTGATGTACTTTTTCTGGCAGAAGCATTTGCCAGACCAAAAATAATGGAACAGTTGGGGAAACAGGGATTTACCCAGTCTTACACTTACTTTACCTGGAGAACCAATAAACATGAACTTATAGAATATGTAAACCAGTTAACCAAAACAGAATTAAAAGAATATTTCAGGCCGAATTTCTGGCCAAATACGCCAGATATCAACCCTTATCATCTTCAGGGAGCAAATGAGTCCATGTTTATGATCAGATACTTCCTGGCGGCAACTTTAAGCTCCAATACAGGTATCTACGGGCCGGTTTTCGAATATATGATCTCTGATGCCGTACCCGGAAAAGAGGAATATCTTGATTCCGAAAAATATCAGATAAGCCACTGGGACTGGAAAGCAGAAAATAAATTAATGCGCGTGATCACCAAGATCAATGAAGCCAGAAAAAATAACATTTCCCTGCAGCAAACCAATAACATTCAGTTTTGCGAAATTCATGAAGACGCCTTAATGGCTTATTACAAATATGATCAGGAAAAGGAAAACCAAACACTTATGATCGTAAGCTTAGATCCATATTATACTATGCAGGGTTCTGTAAAAGTGCCACGACATGAACTTGGTTTACACGAGGGAGAATCAATAAGGGTTGAAGATCAAATCACAGGTAATTCTTACCATTGGGACCAGGAATGGTGCTACGTGGAATTACATCCGGGAATGCCATTCCACCTATTTACAATTCATAAAAACTAAGAGAATGTCAAAGAAGGCAAAACCTAACGTGAATACTTCAGATTTTCAGTTTAAGAATACCTGGGACACCGCATTTGAGGACCAGGAATTCATCAAGACTTTCAGTACAGAGATTCTTGAGGATTATATTCTGAAGAAACGTTGGTATGCCGGCAAGTCGAGTACATTAAAATATATTGAAGTGGTGGACCACTGTAAGCTGAGTTCTGAAAAGAATACTTTTTATGGGGTCCTTATCCAGATCAACTTCAGCGAGGCATTTTTTCAGGATTATTTTATCCCCGTTAGTTTTATTCCCGGAGATAAGGAAAATCTTGAAACGAATACCATTATTGCCCCGGTAACTTTTAATGCTGTACAAGGACATCTCATAGATGCTTTGCACATAGAAGATTTTAGAATACTTGTCTTTAACAGGATCATGGGTTATCCGGAAGAGAGTGCACATAAAAAGATCCTTTTTCACCGATCGGATACTATGAAACCTGCAAAGTATAAATCTTCAGGATTTATGGGAGGTGAACAAAGCAATACTTCTATAATTTATAATGACAAGCTGGTCATGAAATTCTTCCGAAGAATATACACCAGTAAAAATCCCGACTATGAAATAAGCCGTTTTTTAACAGAAAAGAGCACTTTCCGTAATATCCCTGCCTACGTGGGTAGTATCAATCTCGCCCTGGATAACGGGGATACCATTACCCTTGCCCTGATGCAGGATCTTATAGAGAACGAAGGGGATGCGTGGAAATACATGTTGGAAGAATTGAAGTCGGTTTTTAGCAATCTCGAGAAGAAGAAGATCAAAGTAAAAAAACTACCCGATATTCCGCTTTATCAAAGGCAGCCAATAAATTCTATTCCTCCTGAAATTATTGATTTTGCAGGCTTGAATATCTTTCTAAAAGTTTCCAAACTTGCTCTTAGAACTGCTGAAATGCATATCGCCCTGGGTAGTGATATGCAGGATACGGCCTTTACCCCCACAAAATATAATGGAGATTATGCAGTATGGCTGAAAAACCGTCTTATTTATATGTTTCAGAATAGATTGAATACTATCGAGAATAATATGCATAAACTTGAAGGAGAAGCTCTGGAACTGGCCAAGGAATTTCTGGACAAGAAAAAAGAGATCAGGGAACATTTCCTTAATTTCAACTGGACCCGGATGAAGAGTGAAAGAATTAGAATTCATGGGGATTATCACCTTGGACAGGTACTGGTAGATCATGATGATTTTTACCTTCTGGACTTCGAAGGAGAACCTGAAAGTACCATTCAGGACAGAAAAGTGAAACAACCTCCGTTAAAAGATGTGGCAGGAATGTTCAGATCATTTCATTATGCCATATATTCAACGATCTTTAATAATGACGGAAGTTTCTCTACCTCGCAGGAAGATATGTTCGATGCCGGCGAAGTGCTTTATAAATATATGATTGGTGTTTTTATGGAAACATATGTACATAAGGTACAATCTGAAAACCTGAATATAGGTTATAAACAGGAAATTGAATTTCTACTGGATTACTGCCTGCTGGAAAAGGCTGTTTATGAACTTGGTTATGAACTAAATTCAAGGCCTCGCTGGACCATTATTCCTCTACGAGGTATTTCCAGTATTTTAAAGAATAAGAAAAATTAAAAACCAACTATGAAGAAAGAAGTAAAAGTACACTCTTTATTTTCAGATTTCGATATATCCCTTTTCAGAGCAGGAAAACATTACCGACTCTATGAAAAATTTGGCGCTCACATCATGGAAGTAGATGGAGAAAAAGGGGTTTATTTTGCAGTCTGGGCACCTTCAGCAAAGGCTGTCTCAGTGATCGGAGATTTTAATTACTGGATGGAAGGCGAACATCCCTTAAATGTAAGATGGGATGAGAGCGGTATCTGGGAGGGTTTTATCCCCGGGGTTGAAAAAGGATCGAAATATAAATACAAGATACATTCCAATAACAATGATATGAAGCTTGAAAAGGCAGACCCTTATGCCTTAAAATGTGAGCATCCGCCCAACACGGCTTCTATCGTTTGGGAACTTGACTATAAGTGGAATGATAAAAAATATATGTCTTCCAGAAAGGACAAAAATGGTCTTGATAATCCCTATTCTGTCTACGAGGTCCACTTAGGTTCCTGGAGAAAGAATATGGATGAGAATCGATCGCTTACCTATGTTGAAATGGCCGATGAACTGGTTTCCTATGTAAAAGAAATCGGATTCACCCATGTAGAGTTTATGCCAATTATGGAATATCCTTATGATCCTTCGTGGGGATATCAATTAACCGGGTACTTTGCACCCACATCGCGTTTTGGTGATCCTCAGGAATTCATGTATTTAATGGATGCATTTCACAAAGCCGGGATTGGAGTTATACTGGACTGGGTTCCCTCCCATTTCCCGGAAGACAAACATGGTTTAGGTCAATTTGACGGCTCACACCTTTACGAACATCCAGATCCTCGCAAAGGTTATCATCCCGATTGGAAAAGTTTGATCTTTAACTACGGAAGAAACGAGGTAAGATCATTCCTTATAAGTAATGCTGTTTTCTGGCTGGATAAATATCATGCCGATGGATTAAGAGTAGATGCGGTAGCTTCTATGCTTTATCTGGATTATTCCCGTGGGGATGGAGAATGGGAACCAAATGAACATGGTGGTAGAGAAAACCTGGACGCCATTAGCTTTGTTCGCGATCTAAATACTGAAATTTATAAAAGCTTTGAAGGAGTGCAGACCATTGCCGAAGAATCGACCTCGTTCCCGATGGTTTCAAAACCTGTAGATCTTGGCGGGTTAGGTTTTGGAATGAAATGGATGATGGGATGGATGCATGACACGCTGGAATATTTTAAGAAAGACCCTATCTACAGGCAACATCATCAAAATGATATTACCTTTAGTATGACCTATACCTTTACCGAAAATTTTGTACTTCCACTAAGTCACGATGAAGTTGTGTATGGTAAGAGATCATTACTGGTAAGAATGCCCGGTGACGACTGGCAAAGATTTGCCAATTTAAGACTGCTTTATTCATATATGTTTACCCATCCGGGAGCGAAACTTCTATTTATGGGAGCTGAAATAGGGCAGTATGAAGAATGGAATTTTGACACCAGTTTAGACTGGCATTTACTGGAATATGAACCTCATCTAGGCATCAAAAAAGTTCTTACAGATCTTAATAAACTTTATAAGACCAGGCCTGCCCTTCATGAAAAACAATTCTCAGCAGAAGGATTTGAGTGGATCGCTTATGATGATAGTCAGAACTCCGTTTTAAGTTTTATTAGAAACGGCAAAGATCCTAAGAATTCCTTGGTGATCGTCTGCAATTTCACCCCCACCGTCTTAAAAAATTACAGTGTTGGATTACCTGCAGGCGGAAAACTGAAGGAAATTTTCAATTCAGATGATAAGAAATACGGAGGTTCAGGATTAAAAAACAAAGTACTTAAAATTGAAAAAGAATCATTTCACGGTCGGGAGCACTCAGCTCAGATAAACATTCCGCCATTAGGAACAGTTGTTTTTGAAATTTTATGAACAAGCATATAATTATTCAAGGGAATAAACTTCTTTTGTAACTGGCTAAAAAAGATTGCAAGACTATGATTACCAACACAGAACTAGAACACAAGGGGAATCTATACCCCAGCGGATTAATATCATTTGAGCACGACCAGGATACTATAAATTTTATCACCAAGAACGGAGTTAGACTTCAAATTACGGTTCTTCGGGATAATATGTTAAGACTTCGTTATTCTACAAATGGCATTTTTGAGAACGATTTCTCTTATGCGGTAGATGAAGATCATCCACATGGATTCAATCAGCTTAAAGTTGATGAAACTGAAACCCATATTGTGATCACCACAGAAAAATTTCTTTGCAGGGTAGCAAAAGACGATATCAGGGTGGGAATGTATGAACTCAACGGAAAACCGATTCTTGAAGACGAATTGGGTTTCCATTGGGAAGAAAGCTTTGAGTTTGGAGGGAATTTCGTCAAGATGAGTAAATCTTCCAAAGAACAGGAGAATTTCTTCGGTTTGGGGGATAAACCTACTAATTTCAACCTTAAGGGAAAACGTCTCAGTTTATGGAATACAGACCAGTATGCCTACGGAAAGGATACTAACGAGCTTTATAAAGCAGTTCCTTTCTATATGGGACTTCACAATAATCTTTCCTACGGAATATTCTTTGACAATACCTTTAAAACTCATTTCGATTTTTGCAGTGAAAGAAGGCATGTCACCAGCTTTTGGGCAGATGGTGGAGAGATGAATTACTATTTCATCTACGGCCCGCAAATGGCCGATGTACTTACTACCTATACCGATCTCACCGGTAAACCTGAATTACCCCCAATGTGGGCTTTAGGTTTTCACCAGTGTAAATGGAGCTATTATCCGGAAAGCAAGGTAAAAGAGATCACTTCAAGATTCAGGGAATTGAATTTTCCCTGTGACGCGATCTATCTGGACATTGATTATATGGACGGTTTTCGATGTTTCACCTGGAATAAGGAATATTTTCCAGATCCAAAACGGATGGTACGTGAGCTGGAAGAAGATGGTTTTAAAACCGTTGCGATCATAGATCCCGGAATTAAGATTGACCTCAGTTACGATATTTTTAAAGAAGCCCTGGAAAATGATTATTTCTGTCGAAGAGCAGATGGGCCTTATATGAGAGGTAAAGTATGGCCCGGGGAATGTTATTTCCCAGATTTTACCAATCCTGAAGTTAGAGAATGGTGGAGCGGATTATACAGAGAGCTAATTGGAGACATCGGTGTTAAAGGCGTGTGGAATGACATGAATGAACCTGCTGTAATGGAGGTTCCGGGAAAAACTTTTCCGCTTGACGTGAGACATGATTATGATGGTCACAGATGTAGCCATCGTAAAGCTCATAATATTTACGGGATGCAGATGGCTCGCGCGACTTATGAGGGAGTGAAGAAATTTAATTTCCCAAAAAGACCATTTATCATTACCCGTGCGAATTATTCAGGAGGACAACGATATACCTCAACCTGGACCGGGGATAACGTGGCTAGCTGGGAACATTTATGGCTGGCAAACGTTCAAATCCAGCGACTTTGCATGAGTGGAATGAGTTTTTCAGGCTCTGATATTGGAGGATTTGCCGAGCAGCCTTCGGGAGAACTTTACACCCGATGGTTACAATTAGGGATTTTCCATCCTTTTTGTAGAGTTCACTCTTCCGGAGATCACGGAGAGCAGGAACCATGGTTCTTTGGTGAGGAAGTACTTGATATTGCCAGAAAATATGTAGAATTGAGATATCAGCTTTTACCATATTTGTATACCGCATTCCATAAATATGTGCAGGAAGGCTCCCCAATTTTAAAACCACTGGTATATTACGATCAGGAAGATGTACAAACCCACTATAGGGCAGATGAATTCATTTTTGGAAATCAGATTCTTGTATGTCCTGTTCAGGAGCCAAACGTACAGGGAAGAAGAATGTATATCCCTCGTGGGAAGTGGTACAACTTCTGGAATGATAAACTGGTGACCGGAGGTAAGGAAATGTGGGTAGATGCGCCTTTAGACACGATCCCTATTTATATAAAGGAAGGAGCTATAATTCCAAAATATCCGGTTCAGCAATATGTTGATGAATTGAAAATTGAAGAAATAAGCCTGGATGTTTATTTTAAGCTGGGTAAGGAAAGTTCTGAATTTTATGAGGATGCGCATGATGGATATGAGTATCGCCAAAATATTTACAGCCTGCGTACTTTCAAACTTACGGGAAGAGAAGATGCGATCATTGTTCAGCAACATAAAAGCGGTAGATATTCTGCTTCTTACACAAGATTCAAACTGAAATTTCACGGCCTGCCTTTTGAAGTCAAAAAAGTGATCTTCGAGAATGAAGAAGTTCCTTTAGAGAAGCTTCAGTATAATGCTGAAGAAAAAACGATTATCGTAGACAAAGAATTCAGCGATATTCATCTGGTAGGATAACGATCATAATCCCTAAAAATCAATTAGCCTGTCTCATCATTGGATAAAGACAGGCTAATTTTTGTCAGGGTAATATTAAATAGATTTATCTTCTACGGCATCGGTTAAACTGTAGCCATAAAATTTCTTAAAGGAACTGTAGAAAAGCTTAGGGCTCGAAAAGCCAGATTTATAGGCCACTTCCATCACATTCATATCTGTATGTTCCATCAGGTCCCTGGCATAATTGAGCCTTGTGAACTCCATAAAATCCTGAGGTGAAAGATTTACCAGGCTTTTCAGTTT
Organism: Christiangramia sediminis; assembly: GCF_020552705.1. Classification (GTDB taxonomy): domain Bacteria; phylum Bacteroidota; class Bacteroidia; order Flavobacteriales; family Flavobacteriaceae; genus Christiangramia; species Christiangramia sediminis. The sequence continues at coordinate 94,022 of NZ_JAJBZG010000005.1, forward strand.
CATAAATAAAGTATTACTGGTAATTCCCAGTGCAGCGCTGAGGTCATGGACTGAAAAATTCTCATTCCTGATATTTTGTACCACGATATCGCTAAGATTGGTAATAAATTTTTCATCGCTCTCATTTCTGAACTTTACCTCCACCGCTTCTATATGCGATCTCACATATGAATTTCTCAAATCCATTTGCCAGGTAAGGATCCGGGTGATCTTAGCAAGTAGTAAATTAATATCTATAGGTTTTCTAAGAACTTCTACCATCTCCTCCAACTGATCATTTCCAAGAACCTGATCTTCTTCAGCAATCAGAAAGATATTGATGTGATTAAGACCAATATTTCTTTTCAGCATTTTTGAAAGCTGAAAGGCATTCATATCTGGAAGAACCATAGCTGAAATGATAATATCAGGAAATATCATCCCGGCTTTCTCAATTCCTTCTTCTGCAGTCCCGGCCTGATATATCTGGCAATATTTACCAATATTGTTTACCAGCAGATTTCTTGTTTCCACATCGTTTTCTATGATCAGGATCTTGCTTTCGCTAAAATTGGTGATCTCTACAGGAAACTCGGTTTTTTGCACCGGTTTGGTCTTTTCGGCTTTAAAAATAGCCGCCGCTCTTTCCGGCACTTTTCGATAATCTTCCTTCTTATTTTTTAGAACCGCTGTAAAAGTTGAACCTTCATTTTTTTCAGTTTCATAACTAAAGCTTCCTCCCGCCTTCGATATGAGATCCTGCGCTTTCAAAATATATTTTAAACCACCTTTATCGCGGAACTTCGTTTTTGGATTTAAAGATTTTTTCTTTTCAAGGACCTTAATATCATGTTCAGGGATTCCCCTTCCATTGTCAGTGATCTGTAGTTTAAGATCTCCCACACTGGTCTGGATAAGATTAATGATAAGTTTACCCTTATTGAAGGAATATCCGGCGCTTCCTGAAATAAGACTGAAAATTATCTTATCCAGCATTTCCATATTATAATAGAATTCTGAATTCCCCCATTGATTGTTCATGATCACTTCCAGTTCTTTCATCTTATAAACCGGCTCAATATCTTTTATCACCTGCGGAAGATGATTTTGGATATTGATCTTTGAGATCTCATAAACCGATTGCTGATAATTAAAATTTAGTATCTGGTTAAAAAGTTCATCAAACCTGGCGGCATAACGTTGAAGATCCTCCGTGTTGCCTGCATCGGCTGAGGCTGAAATTTTACTTAAAGATTGTACAGCGCTCTCTACAGGCTTCTTAAATTCCTTTTGAAGCTGATCTCTAAGTTCTGCCTTTGCAAGTTGATCAGCATTTTTAGAACGTCTTAAAAAGACAAAGACAAAGATCGCTACCATAGCCAGAACACTAACTCCCATAAATAAATAAACACTACTTACAGTACCTCCAATGGCTTCTACATTTACTTTAAGCTCTTCCGGATTTGACCAGGCTGCGTCACCTAACTTCGCACGAACTTTGAAAATATAATTTCCAGGAGCCAGATTTGAATAACTTGCAGTATTGACTTGAGAAGGATTACTCCATTCCTCATCCAGGCCTTCCATCTTCCAGGAATATAAGATAGACTCAGGATCAAGATGTGAGATCCCGGCAAACTCGATCTTAAAGCCTTTTGTTTCATCAATTTCTACCTGTTCTCTTCCTGCCAGGTCAATATTCGCCTTTTTACCATCCTTTTCTGAAGGCAGGCTCATTTTCTTCAATTTCAGTTCTGGCTTGAATTCCTGCTGAGCCAGCATCGTTTTTGGTCTGAAAACATTGATCCCTTTGGAACTTCCAATTACCAACGATCCGTTTTTCAGTTCTGTAATATCGGCGGTAAGTTCATTTGTACTTAAACCATTCAATTCTGAAAATACTTTTACAGAACCGTTACCGGCATCATAAAAGGCCAGACCCTTATCTGTTGCCAGCCAAAGACCTTCATTGAGATCCCCTTGAATTCCTGTTACATTATTGGAAGGTAAGCTCGAATCCTCACCCAGTATTTCTAATTTTTCCGATTCAAAATCATAGGTCAATAGACCAGAACCTTCTGTTGCAAATAATCCAAGGCCTTCTCTGGTGATCTTTAGATCGTTTATAGAATAATATAAAAGCTCTTCATTTGCCGTTAACTCATCCAGATCTGTAATACGGCCTGAATATGGATCTAATGAATGTACCCTGGATTTTGTAGCGATAATGATCTTTTTAGGACCTAATTCAGCAATAGCTTTTACTCCTTTTATGGGATAGGTCTTTATCTCGTTATTCGGTTTAATCATATTTAAGTAAGCCTCTTCTCCACCAATCCAGACATTGGCCTTGGCATCTACAAAAAGTGAACTTGCCGACTGAATCTCTGTTTTGTATAGCGCATCGACTGAGTAATGAGCACGAAGCAGCGTATGTATATTGATCTTATATACACCATCATCTGCCGTGGCCACCCATAAATGATCACCGGTAGCTACGATATCTGTAATATCATCCGGCTTATTCATATGCCGGGTATAATTAAGGTTCTTTATATGTCTCCAACGATCGGTCTCAGGATTCCAGATACTCAAGCCTTTCCCGGTTCCAAACCAGACGTTTCCCTGGGAATCGGTTTCAGAGGCCGTCACAAAATCATCGGCAAGACTGGAATAGACCGCAGGATCATTTCTGAATTTTTGTATTGCAAAGCTGGAAAAATTCTGAAGATATAAACCTTCTTTTGCCACCATCCACAAAAGGTTCTGATCATTCAGATGAATTCTATAGATATTTTCCGGATATGTTGCATCCTTACCGCTTATAAGATTTAGATCCTCATCCAGACGAAAGATTCCGGAGCCATTCGTAGAAACAATAATTTCATCATCAAATTTTTCCAGGTCTGTGATCTGTTCTCTGGAAAGAGCATAGACTAAGGAATATATTTTCTGGACAGATTTGAGATCAGCAGTAGCCATGAACATTCCTCCGCTTTTAGTTCCGAAGATCAGCTTATCGTTTAGAGGGAGTGCTGCGGTAATATCCAGATCATGATATCCCATATCCAGCTTATTAAATTTGCCGGATCGCCTGTTGATAGTGAGGATGCCATTTGGACCTGCGAATACTATATTATTATTGAATAAAACAATATCTGAAGCCATCGTGTTCTCTGAAAGAAAACGTGAAATTCCAAAATCTTTTTTATCAGAATCGACGTTCAGCTTAAAAATACCGTTCTCTGCAGCCAGCCATAATTGTTTAGCCGGATCTTCCAGCATAGCATATATCCTTCCGGTTATATTACTTACAAACTGAAATTCATTTTTATGAGCATTAAAAACAGCTAGACCCTGATTACCCGAAAGCCATATTTTATTTTCAGAATCGGTATAGGTTTCAATGAATTCTGTCCCTATCTCCTTCGGTACGCCTCTGAATTTATTGTAATCTTTTACCTCTATCGAATTATAGGCCATCACCTTTACCGGAGTAGTGATCCAGAGATTATCGCCGAAATCCTGCTGGATATGCACCTCTTCAGCTTTAATAAATGATTGAACAGCTTTTATCCTCTTAACTGAATTTACTTCCTGCCCGATACCCATACCGGTACACCCCAAAATTACCAGTAAGGAATACAGAAATCTCAATTTAAAATGCCCCAAATCTCAAATTTTAGTTGATATAAACAGGGATAATTTAGGAATTAAAAGACTTATAAATCACTGTTTATTAAAGTTTTGGAGGCGATTTATTAAGACGATATTAACAATATAAAGAAAGAATTTTCAGACAGAAATTTTAATTGGTATAAAAAAAGGCTAACCAATATACAAACGCATATTCAGTTAGCCTTCGTGTTATCGTTTTACCGAATAACAACATATAAATATACGGTGCAAACTTTTTATTTCCAATCGGTAAACTCAAAATGACGAAAACTACGGGATTTCCCCTATTATTCCTTTAAACTATTAGGCTAAAAATCCAGGATTAGACAAAATCATCTTAAAGCTGATAACGGTCATAATTTAATAAGTACTCCTACCCCACCTTTGTACTGATTTTAAAACGCAATTGATATGAAACTTTACAGCTCTTTAAGGATTTTGATCGCAACACTTCTAATAAGTACTGGAATAAATGCTCAATCCTACAAACTAGATAATCAATCTTCCAGTCTTATAGTAGATGGAACTTCAAATATCCATGACTGGACCATTGAAGCAGAAAATACCAGCGGGACTATTAATATTGATCTTGATGAAGGAAAAATAGACGACATCGAAAATCTTGAATTTTCAGTAATAGCCGAAAGTTTAATGAGTGGGAAAAGCGGAATGGATAAAAACACTTACAAAGCTTTAAACACAGATAAATATAAGTCTATTACTTACCAGCTTCAAAAAGTAAATAGTATTGAAAATACTTCTGGTAACACTTATAAAGTATCAACTAAAGGAAACCTAACGATCGCAGGAGTAAAAAAAGAGATCAACCTCAATTTTAATCTGAAATCAGACAGCAATAAAATTGTTCTCTCCGGCGAACACAAACTCAAAATGACCGATTTCGAAATAGACCCTCCTACAGCGATGTTTGGCTCCATAAAAACCGGTGATATGGTTAAAATAAAATTTACTACTCAATTTAATAAATAAAAACTTCAACCTTAATAATTATAGATATGAAAACTATTACTAAATACATCAGTATAATGCTTATCGCACTGATAGCAACCTCTGCAATTGGACAAAATAACCGTGACCTGGACAATTTCCGTGCACGTGACCAAAGAGGAATCAATGAATTTGAAGCACCAAAAGACAGTGTAACTACCTTTGACGGAGTACACGTTAGAATTGGAGGTGCATCCACAATCCAGTTTCAGGCATTAGATCATGAAAATTCAGGCAATGAAGCAACCCCTGTATTGCAGGAAATAGGTGATAACTTCAACCTTGCTACTGCCAACCTGGACCTTGATGTGGTACTTTACAGTGGTGTTCGTATGCATCTTAGAACTTATCTTTCTTCTCAGCACCATACCGAAACCTATGTAAAAGGCGGGTATATCCAGATAGATAAACTGGATTTTATAAGCCAGGGTTTTGCTGAAGATCTTATGGATCACCTTAGAGTGAAAATTGGACATATGGAAAATAACTACGGGGACGCTCACTTTAGAAGAACCGACAATGCGATGTCGCTTTATAATCCTTTCATCGGTAATTACTTGATGGACAGTTTCACTACAGAAGTAGGTGCAGAAGTTTACTACTTCAATAATGGATGGCTTGGAATGTTGGGACTTACAAACGGAAAACTAAATCAGGCAGTGACCAATCCTGAAACTACCAGCCCTTCCCTTTTGGCTAAATTGGGATACGATAATTATCTTACAGAAGATTTAAGATTTAGATTAACAGGATCACTTTACCATACCAACCAGACCGGAAGTGCTTATTTGTATAGTGGAGACCGTGCAGGATCCAGATACTACAATGTTTTTACCGATATTGACGGCAACGGAGATACTTTTAGAGCAGGTAGAATAAACCCTAACCTTAGAAATGAAATGACTTCTATCATGATCAACCCATTCCTAAAATATGGTGGACTTGAATTCTTCGGAATCTATGAAAGAGCGCAGGGAAAAGCTGCTTCAGAAACTGACGAAAGAACCTGGAATCACTATGCAGGTGAGCTTATCTACAGATTTGGTGGTGATGACGATCTTTATTTAGGAGGACGATACAGTGTTGCTGATGGAGAACTTCAAGGAGGCGCAGATGTAAGCGTAAACAGATTTCAACTTGGAGCGGGATGGTTTATGACTAGAAACATTCTAATGAAGTTAGAATATGTTAACCAAAAATATAATGACTATCCTGTAACCGATATTCATAATGACGGGAAGTTTAATGGATTGATGGTTGAAGCAGCCATTAGCTTCTAATATTTGGATTGCTTTTCGGGTAGAATTCTGTAATGGTGTTCTACCCGAAATTATTTATAAGAATCTCAATTCTATATCATGAAAAATCTTTTAATGTGCATAGGAAGTTTTCTTTTTTGCATTTGTGTGAACGCACAAAGGGATTTTGAAAAAGGAAGTATAAAAATTCTACCAAGCAGTGAACTCATTATTGCAGGAAGTACTAACGTAAATAAGTTTGACTGCAAGTTTGATATCCAGCTAATAAGTAAACCAAAAAGTTTTGTATATTTTAAAGATGAGGAATATCTCAGGTTCAAAGATCTTGAACTTCATCTTCGCACTGAGGGTTTTGATTGTGGGAATCAAAGGATGAACTCTGATTTTCAGGATTTGCTTATGAATGATAAGTATCCTGAAATTGTGATCCATATAGATCATGTGGAGCTGGTTTCTAAAGAGTATGCCAAAGCCTATATTGAGGTAGATCTCGCCGGAAAGAGTAATAAATATGATTTACCTGTGCTACTTACGGAAGATCGCTTTAAAGGAAAATTTAAAATGAATATTCGTGATTTTGGATTGAAACCACCTAAAAAAGCACTGGGTCTTATAGAGGTAGATGAAATCATCGAAGTCCAGTTCGATCTTCAGGTCGCTCATTAGAGACTGCTATAAAGATCTGAGATATTTATAATTCAGTATTAAAATAATTATATGAAAAGTTTAAAAATTGTTTCCGCCCAGGAAGCGGTGAAAGAGGTAAAATCTAATCAAAGAGTTTTTTTGCAGGGTGCTGCAATGACTCCTAATGTATTGATAGATGCCCTTTGTGAAAGATATGAGGATCTTAAAAATGTAGAGATCATCCAGATACATACCGAAGGAAAGGCATTATATACAGAACCACCCTATCAGGATTCTTTTAAAACAAACAGTTGCTTTGTAGGCGGGAATGTTAGAAAAGCAGTAAACTCTAATTTTGGAGCATATATTCCCATTTTTCTAAGTGAGATCCATGTGCTATTCCGTAGAAATATACTTCCGCTGGATTTCGCATTTATCCAGGTTTCTCCGCCAGATAAACATGGGTACTGTTCTTTAGGAGTTTCAGTAGACATCACTTTACCGGCTATTCAAAATGCAAAAAAAGTGATTGCACAAATTAATCCCCACGTTCCCCGGACGCACGGTGACGGGATTATTCATATAAGCCAGTTTGATGCAGCCATAGAAGTAGACCAGCCCATACATTCTGCTCACTTATCTGAACCTACAGATATTGAGAAACAAATAGGGAAGCATGTTGCGGAACTTATTGAAGATGGTGCTACCCTGCAAATGGGTATTGGTGGTATTCCGAATGTTGTACTCAATAATCTTACGAATCATAAAAGATTAGGAATTCATACCGAAATGTTCTCTGATGGCATTTTGCCGCTTATTGAAAAAGGTATTATCACCGGTGAAGAAAAGGCGGTAAAGACCGGAAAACTGGTTACCTGCTTTGCAGTAGGCTCTCCAAAACTGTATGATTTTGTAGATGACAATCCCCTGGTACATTTTAAAGAAGCGGCCTACACCAATGACACCGCGATCATTAGAAAAAATCCAAAAGTAACTGCGATCAATTCAGCCATTGAAATTGATCTTACCGGCCAGGTTTGTGCCGATACTATTGGCAAGATTCAGTATTCCGGTGTTGGTGGCCAAATGGATTTTATACGCGGTGCTGCACTTTCTGAAGGAGGAAAAGCGATCATAGCCTTACCTTCAGTAACTAAAAATGGAATTTCCAAGATTGTTCCTTACTTAAAAGAAGGAGCCGGCGTAACCACTACCCGTGCTCATGTGCACTATATAGCCACCGAATATGGTGTGGTCAATCTTTTTGGAAAAAACCTCAAGCAACGTGCTGAAGCTTTAATTTCAATTTCACATCCAGACCACAGGGAAGAACTTTCTAGACAGGCGTTTGAAAGATTAAACGCATAATTTTCGAATTGTTTTAACGAGCGAGGTTAAGTGCAGCGCAGCAGTCTCTACAAAGAGACAGCTGCGCTGCACTTCGTTTAGCTCATACTGGCCTATTTATGCCTTCATATCTGCCTGAATAACATTCAACTGTCAAATTTTAAATTTTCATGAATTAATATAGTTTGCGTTTCCTGACTCCTGTCATATTTTAAAAGTACTCTGGTTCATAGTTTTACATAACAAATCAAATATTAGAAATTATGACTTTTTATCAGAAACAACTTTCAGAATTTACCCGGGATTTTTACGCAGGAGCCACTACAGGTATTATTGTTTCAAGCTGTCTAGGCTCTATCGCAGCCATGCTGGTACTCATGAATGGACATGCTATTGGAGAGATGATACAGCTTGGCGTAATCGTGGTAGCCTGTATGTGGTATAATGCCTCGGTACTGGCACAATTAAAATCCAAATTTGTCTTCAATTCTCTTATTATTAGCATTCTTATAAGCACTATTTTTATTCTTATCAATATATTATAGCCTATGAAAGAAGATTTAAAAGAACGTGCAGATATCAATAAACTGGTAGTGAATTTTTATAGCAAAGTCCGTAAGAATGAGGAGATAGGTTACTTTTTCAATAATACCATTCACAACTGGGATGATCATTTGGAAAAGATCACCGATTTTTGGGAAAGTAACCTCTTCTTTACAGGTAGTTTTAGTGGAAATCCTGCCATAGCACATGTAAAAGTGGATAGAACTCACCATAATTCTATTACTGAATATCACTTTGGGATCTGGCTTAACCTTTGGTTTCAAACCATTGATGAGTTGTTTGAAGGAGAAATGGCTCAACGCCTAAAAAATAATGCCCGTAAAATGTCAACTCATCTCTTTCTAAGGATCTATCAGGGCAGACAGGCAAATAAATAAATCTGCCGTTTTCCAATACTAAATTGTTTCCAGTTGTAGATAAACTGATCGTTCCATTTTTCTAAACTCTTCCTATATTTTTTTCTTCTGGTGTGGTCTCTTTGCAGCAGTTTGTTTTCTCTCACTTAGAAAAACTGAAGAAAAATCATTTGACACAAGCTCGTAATTTAACTAAAGTTTTCATATAAAAAATTATCCGTGATATACGAAGATGGGAATCTCGATATTCATATTGGCAGAGAAACCATATTCTGTATGTAAAAGCCGGTCACAGAGACTCAGGTTCTTTCCTATCACAAAAATGATATCATATTGATTTTGAATATCTTTAAAAAGAGACCTGGTAAAAGGAATGGGAGTTGTTAAAGGAGTTTCATCAGTATATAAATGAGGGTATTCCACATCGCCATCTTTTACCTCTACAAATGTAAAGTCTGAAGAATTTAAATAATTAAGGTTTTTGAGTATTTGTCTTTGCTCCTCCATAGATAATATTGAATGATCTACTGGAAATACGGCTTTTCGGGGAGTTTTATAATCGCATTTACCGGGTACGGCAATGATATTGCATTTTATTTTTCGAACCACCTCGTAGGCATGATCGCCCAGGATGGGATGTGTATGTTCATTCTGGCTAACTGCACCAATAAAGATAAGGTCTATCTTCTTTTCCTGCAGTGCTTTTCTTACGGCACTAATAAGGTTTTCTGAAGAAAGTATAGTGTGAAATTTATGTGATTTATTTCCGGCGTATTTCTTTAGTTCTTTTGCTTTCTTTTGGAGTTCACTTAAGGTAATTATCAACTCATTTTCCAGAACATCACTTGCAGATCTGTTAAAATTGAAGCTATGTATATTCAATAAATAGAAATTTACGTCTGTTGTTTTCAAGAAATCAACAGCATATCTGCCTGCGTTATCGGAAGTTTCTGAAAAATCGGTCAGAATTAAAACATTCATGGAAAATCACTTAATACATTACAGCGAAATTAGGTGAAGTCTCCACTAGAAAAAATGATGGAAATCAGTTCTTCGTATTTAATTGAATTTCTTTTTATTTAATATTTTTCAGTGCCTCTGAATCCAGTAATTTGATATTTCGGCCTTCGATCTCAATAAGTCCATCCTTTTTAAATTCAGACAGGGTCCTTATAAGACTTTCCGGGGCCATTCCAGCTACACCAGCAAGATCTGCACGTGAAATCCTGATACTTTTTAGAGGATGTTTTTTGATCCTTTCAGCGAAAAGTAAAATAGTATTGGCCGTTTTCTTTTTTACAGAACCATAGGCCATATCCATCAATTGTTGTTTAAGTTCTGAAAGATTATTACTTAATACCTCTACAAGCTGCATGGTGAGCTTAGGGTTTGTTGAGAGAATATTATAAAATTCTTCACGGGAAACCGCGTAAAGCTGAGTGTCCTCCATAGCAGTCGCATAATCTTCAAAGGAACCTTGAGAATTATTGGTATGATTTCCGAAAAAATCATCTTCCTTATATAGCTCGGTGATCAATTCCTTTCCCTGATTATCCATTCTATGGGCTTTTACCACCCCCCTTTTGACGAGATAAAAGAAATTTGCGTGCTTTCCTTTTTCATAGATGGCCTCCCCTTTTTTAAAAAACTGCAATTCTTCCTGACTAAAAACTTCTTTCAGGTCTTCAATACTGCTTAGCTTTTCCTCTTTTTGTGGTGCAACCTGTTCCCGGTGAGAATTAAGGATTTCCACTTTGGCCAGTCGGCTTTCAATTGCGCTTAAAAGCTCTTCTTCTTCGAAGGGTTTGGTTAGATAATCATCGGCACCAAGATCCATTCCTTTACGAATATCCTTATGTTCCGTCTTTGCAGAAAGAAAAATAAACGGAATATTTCGTGTGTCAGGATCTTTACTCAATGCATCTAAAACGCCATACCCGTCTATCTCTGGCATCATAATATCGCAAACTATAATATCGGGATGGGTTTGCTTTGCTTTTTCAATTCCATGTCTGCCGTTGGAGGCAGTTATTACATCATAATTAGATAGCTCTAGTAATTCTGCGGTGTTTTCTCTAACAGTAACATCATCTTCAATAAGCAGTAATTTCTTCATTATTCTTTTCTTTAGGATTTTTTCAGCGGAACTTTAATGGTAAATTCGGTGCCTTCATTCTCTTTACTTTCAAATGAAATAGTTCCACCAAGATTTTCTAAATGTGTCCGGGCAATATTTAGGCCTATTCCTGTTCCCTGGTCCAGCAAAGCATTCTCAGCCCTGAAATACCTTTCAAAAATATGCTTTTGGTCTTTTTGAGGAATTCCCCTGCCCTGGTCCTCTATTTTAAAGACAATAAATTCGTTCTCAAAATCAATTTTAAAATTTATTAAAGTGTCTTCTGGAGAATATTTTATCGCATTTCCCAGTAAATTGGAAAGTATAAGTTCCAGGATCTTTTCATCCATATAAAGTTGAACATCCTCTATTTCTTTAGGATAAATTATTTCCTGACCGTCCTTTAAGGTGACATTTGCATTATAAACCACTTCATTGATCAACCTTTTCAGGCTGAAATTTGAAAACTTATACTGCCCTCTGCCACTATCCAGCCTTTCAATTGAAAGAAAATCATTCAGGATATTATTAAGATAATGCACCTTATTCCTAATAGTCACCAGGTGCTTCTCTCTTTTTTCCTGCTGCTCTTCCCTGGTGTATTTTTCAGCAAGTGTCGCTGAAGTAAGAATACCGCTTAAAGGAGTTTTAAATTCATGCGAAACAAGAGAGAGAAATTTGGTTTTCAATTCGTTCAGCTCTTTTTCCTTTTGAAGTGCATCTTTTATTTTCTTTTCAGCTTGCTTCCTGCGTCTTATTTCGTCTTCCAGGTCCAGATTCAGCTTTTGAAGTTCTTCCACACTGTCACTCAATTCCTGCGTTCGCACTTTAATTTTATCTTCCAGCCGGGCATTAAGTTCTTTGATCTGCTTCTGAGTCTCCTTTCTAACGGTGATATCTATCACAAGAGACATCACATAATCATTCCCATCCAGACTGAACGGATTAAGACCGGCTTCCACTGGAAACAATGTACCGTTTTTCTTTACACCATGCAGGTCCCGACCATGTCCCATTTGCCTCTTCTCACTCTTATCAAGAAATTTATTGAAATGATTATGATGCTTATGGTGGTATTCTTTAGGAATAAGCATATCGAGATGCTGATTGATAATTTCCCCTTCTTCATAGCCAAACATTTCCTGGGCGGCCTTATTGGCAGCGACCACTATTTGTTTTGAATTTACCACAATAATACCTTCAGAAGCTGCCTGAAATAGAAGGTTGAAAACATTTTTGTTATCTATAAAGTTGTCCTGCAAATTAAATCTCTTTTAAAATACTAAAGGTAAAATCTTTTTTTCAAATCACCTTATAAATAAGCCCACATCCAAAACTGGTTTCTGCAGAAGATATTTATAAAATCACGAATTACCTAAAATCTATTTTCGCAATATTCTAAATATACTGACTATCGTCATATTTCTTAGTTCCATAAATCAGGATATTTGAGTATAAATTTTTAGTCATGAAAACTATTTTAGTTCCTGTAGATTTTTCAGAACATTCTGAATATGCCCTTGAAGTGGCCGCCAGTATTGCCAAGAAAAAGGATGCCGAGATTATAGTGATGCATATGATGGGGCTTGCAGATTCGTTTCTTACCAAAGATGAAAAGCAAGAAGTTTTCAATGCTATCTACTTTATGAAACTCACCAAACAACGATTTGATAAATTACTTGACAAAGATTACCTGAAAGGAATTGATGTTTCTCAGGTCGTAAAAACCCATAAAGATTTTACAGAAATAAATGAGATCATAGATGAATATGGAGCCGATCTTATTGTGATGGGTTCAAATGGTGTTGCCGGTGTTAAAGAGGTTTTTGTAGGCTCAAACACCGAAAAAGTAGTACGCTATTCAGAAATACCCGTTTTGGTTATAAAGGATAGAACTCCTGCATTTAATATTAAGAAGGCTGTTTTTGTAACCGATTTTCAATTAGAAACTCTTGATTCATTTATCAGAGCAAGAGAATTCTTTAAAATATTTGATGTGCGACCCCAGGTACTGTTTATCAATATTCCTGAAAAATTCATGAGCACCCGGGAAATGGAATTAAAGGCCTATAATTTCCTGGTAGATGCAGGATTGGATAACAGTAAATTTAAAGATGAAATTCATTTTTATGATGACTATACCGCTGAAAAAGGAATTTTTAATTATTGTGCTAAATCCAAGGTAGATGTGGTAGCGATCTCTACTCACGGACGCACAGGCCTGGGACATTTCTTCCTGGGAAGTATGGGAGAGGATATTGCCAATCACGCCAATATTCCTGTGATCACTTTTAAAATATAAGATTAGGACACCTGGCTTTTTTCTGCGGAAGTAATTGTAGAGGCCTTTTAAATGGATTTTGATATGAGAATCCTATTTATAATCATACTTTTTTTACATCTACTAATTCACCTAATAGGTTTTGGCAAGGCTTACCATTGGTTCAACGTTAATGAAATCCCGCTGATTTCAAAATCTCAGGGTTTTTTATGGTTACTGGTCTCAATTTTATTGCTCGCAACAATTATAATGTTCCTTCTAAAAAAGCCTCTGTGGATCATCACTGCAATTCCCGTTATTATAATATCCCAGACCCTAATAATCCTTAATTGGCACGAAGCTAAATTTGGAAGCCTTTTTAATATCATCATTCTTATAGCGGGCATTTTATCTTTTGCTGGATGGCGATTTGAAAATTCCTTTAAGAAAGACAAGGTAAATTCTATAATATCATCCCCGCTTACGAATGAGATAATTGCCAAATCTGACGTTGCGCATTTACCCGAGGCTGTTCAGCGTTATATAACAACTTCTGGTTTTCTGGGAAAACCGAAAATAGAAAATTTTCAGGTCAAATTTTCTGGCAAGATGCGCGAACAGGGAAAGAAATGGTTTAGCTTTAAATCTGAACAGTTGAATACTGTTCAGGCACCGGCGAGATATTTCTTTATGCGCGCTAACTTCAATGGTATTCCAACTAAAGGCTATCATAAGTATACTGGCAGTTCAGCCCAGATGACCATAAAACCTTTATCAATATTCAGTATTATTGATCTTAGTTCTGAAGAATTATTGGTTTCAGAAATGGTTACTTATTTAAATGACATTTGCCTTTTTGCTCCCGGGGCTCTCATCAACGATCAATTTACCTGGGAGGAAACGGATAAAAACAGGGTTAAGGTTATTTTTACCAATTACGGAAAATCTGTTTCTGCAATTTTGGAGTTTAACGAGAAAGATCAATTGGTGAATTTCTTTTCTAACGACCGTTATTCGGTAAACCTAATGAAGAAATTTATGTTCTCTACGCCGGTTGGCAGCTACAAATTTTTTAATAGTTACCACCTGGCCAGCTATGGGGAAGCTATATGGCATTATCCTGAAGAAGATTTTGTATATGGTAAATTTGACGTTCTGGAGATAAAATATAATCTAAAAGAATAAGAGATCATCAATCCAAATTGAGAGCTATCTCTACCATTTCTCCCAACTTTTTTTCACGCATTTCAGCTGAAATTTCCTCTCCATTTACCAAAGAATCTGAAATGGTAAGTATAGACAAGGCATTAACTCCAAATTTCGCCGCGAGTGTATAGATTCCGGCGGTTTCCATTTCGGCACACAGCACTCCGTGAGCAGCCCATTTCTTATAATAATCGGGATCATCATCGTAAAATATATCTGAAGATAAAACATTACCAGCTTTAAAATCTATGCCTTTTTCTTTCGCATAATCAACAGCTTTTAACAGGAGATCAAAACTTGCGGTAGGAGCAAAATCTGCATCCTTAAAGGTAATCCTGTTCAAACCTGAATTAGTAGATGCAGACATGGCAATAACTATATCCAGCAATCTGAGATCTGGCTGAAATGCGCCGGCACTTCCAACCCGTATAAGGTTTTTAACCTGGTAATCTTTAATAAGTTCATGGCAATAGATCATCGCTGAAGGAATTCCCATTCCCGTTCCCTGGACTGAGATTCTTCTACCATTATAAGTCCCGGTATATCCCAGCATTCCCCGAATTTTATTATAGCACACTGTATTTTCGAGGAAAGTTTCTGCAATCCATTTGGCGCGCAATGGATCTCCCGGAAGCAGAACTGTTTCCGCTATGTCTCCTTTTTTAGCTTCAATATGCAAACTCATCTGCTGTGTTTTTATGAAATGATTTTTATTCCTGAAGAAGTTCCAATACGCTTTACTCCCAAACTAATATACTCCCTCGCTGTTTCAGCATCTCTGATTCCTCCAGAAGCTTTTATTTTCACTTTATCACCTACAACCCCTTTCATGATCTTCACATCCTTAAGACTTGCTCCACGACTACCAAAGCCAGTGGATGTTTTAACAAAGTCGGCTCCGGCATTCATAACAATTTCACTTGCGATACCAATTTCCTTATCGGTGAGATAACAGGTTTCAATGATGACCTTCAGAATTTTACTACCAATCGCTTTTTTTATGCTTTCGATTTCAGACCCCACAAACTCATATTTTTCATCTTTAAAAAAACCTAAGTTCATTACCATATCTATTTCATCTGCACCATCCAAAATCGCAGTTTCTGCTTCAGTAATTTTAGATTTAGTAGAACTGGCTCCTAAAGGAAAACCAATGGTCGCTGCAATTAAAACAGCTGAATCATCAAGGTATTTCCTGGCTATTTTAAGGTTACCACTATTAACGCAAACTGCATAAAATTTATATTGTTTTGCTTCAGCACAGAGGTTTTCTATCTCCTTCTGGGTGGCATTAGCTGCCAGTAGCGTTTGGTCTATATAGCTAGCAAGATCTTCCATCTAAAAATCCAGTTTAGTAAGCTCTACTATACCTGTTCCTTTAACGGTTACTGAAACCCATAGATCGGCGTCTCCTGCCTTAAGGTTAGATAATTCCATATTTTCCAAAGTTCCTATAAGATGAATTCCCTCCTTTGCTTCAAGTTTATTTTCAAGCTTTTCATTTAGTGATTTTATATGTTCCTCGATATGAGGCATAAAATCGAAATTCATTTTTCTTTTAAGCTTATCATACATCCACTTGTTCACCACCGTTTCCAGCACCTGATCTGCTATCCAGTTCTTTGTCTTACCATCTACTTTATAATCCTGTAAAGAAATTCTTTGTTCTTCTTTATGCAGCTTCAAAGCAGCGTGAAATAGAATTTTGACCCGTTTATTCTTAAAAAGACTTGTGAGGGTTTGAATATCTATATTAAGGCAAAGATCAAAACCTTCCAGTTCGCTCTGTCCAATAGTCACATCCAGGATCTGAGCATAGTTCGACTTTTCACCGTCAGAACCTTCTTTGCTGATGATCTCCCCGATCATTTTAGACCGAAGAAATTTATCCAGAACGGGATAGCCTATTTTTACCGGGATGGTTACATTAACATTGGTATCTGAAATTTTCTCAATTTTTTCCATCATCTACAATAATCTCTTTAATTTTTGCTTTTAAGTAAGGTAAATAAAAGATATGCATAAGCAGAACAGGAAACGAATTTTAATAGATAATTATAATTTTGGCACTTAATGAAAAAACCTCCCGTTAGCCCGGAAGGTTTTTTTCTGGCAATTCAATTTTGAAATTGTAGGTTAAACAGCACATTATTTCTACCCTACATTGAAATAACGTACTCAATTTCTACTTTTAGAATTACTATTACTAAAATAAGCATTGACTAAGCATAAAAAAATACCCATTTAAGGGTATTTTTTAGATTATATATTAGTCAGCAGTAACTTCATATAGATCGCCTTCGAAGCTACCGGTTAATGTTTTACCATCGGCGAAGTTTAAAGTATAATCCAAAGAATAAATACTTCCAGACCTGCTCAGAACAACCTCAGCTTCAACAGCTTCTTTCAGGCTCCCTTCATCTAAATTAAAATTATAATCTTCTGAGAAATCGGCAAAGGTGATTCCGAAATCACTTTCCCCATTGCTTAACTTATAAGTACCTTCTTTTAATTCTGAAGACTGGGAAGTCCACATTTCAAAATAAAGAACCTCACCCCTACCATTAATTTCTTCATTTTCGAAATCAATATCGAAATCATCTGACAGGAGATCTATATCAAAATTATACACTCCTTCATCCCCCTGACCAAATTCAGCGACCACTCCCTGGGTGAAGTTAAATGTTCTTCCGTCATAAGTCGCGTTTCCATTACCACTTCCGCCTCCGTCGTCGTCATTTGGTGCATCGTCATCTTCGCTACAAGCAGAGAAAGACAGCAGCGTTAGAAGAAGAAAGAAAATTCTGGGTAAAAAATAATTTTTCATTTTACTATAATTTATTGGTTATATCTTAAACAAAATTATAGCGTTTTAAAAAATAATAAAATACCCATTTCAAGGTAATTTTAGACTTATCGAATGATTGTTTGGAAAAGAAAAAGGGGTCGATTTCCCTACAAGACCGAACCCCTTTATTTTTAACTAAATTCTATAACAAATATATTTTTATATTCTCATGAACATTAGCTCTAATAATTTAATTATTAGCATTATACATTATTAAACAATTTTAACGTTTAAAGATCTATTAATATCAAAAATTGACCGTTTCATCATATTAATTTTTAAAATCTTCAGCATCTCTGACATTTCTCAGGATCCCTTTTCGCATTACATGAGAAATAGACCTGAGATTAGAAATATTTGCAGAGGGATCTTTTTCCAGGACTATCAGGTCTGCTATTTTTCCAGCTTCTAATGTACCAAAATCATCCAGTCGCTCCATTGCCAGTGCACCATTACGTGTGGCCATTACTATTAGATCACTAGGAGGAATCCCGGCTTCCTGCATTGCTTCAATTTCATTATAATAAGAAATTCCATGTAATGTTCCTGGATTACCGGCATCTGTCCCTACTACGATCGTTCCGCCCTCATCATAGACCTTTTTAAGATTGGCCAGCATATTTTTCTTTCTTTTCTTCAAGCCTTCATCCATTGTTTCCAAACCGCCTTCCATTGCTTCTACACGTTCCTCACTAAGAATTTTTCTAAATTCAGCTGCATTCTCAAGCATATGTCTGGTTTTCGAATCTACCACCTGGTTTTGATCGTCAATTACAAAATCTTCTCCTAAGACAGCTTTGAAAGTATTATAATACCCTCTGGCAACCACTATGGTAGGATTATAAATTGTTTTGTTTGCTTTCATTAATTGGATAAATTCATCGTCAATCAAAGTATCTTCAACACTATGCACCAAAAGTTCAGCACCTAATTTCATCGCCATTTTCGCTTCGGAAAGATTGGTCGCATGAGCGATCATTTTATTATCCTGGTTTTTTATTTCCTCTGCGACCGCATTGATATTTTTGAGGAATTCTTCATCGCCAGGACTAAATCCCCAAATTTTGATACCCGTAGTACCTGCTTTTGAATTTTCTCTTACCGCATTACGTCCCTGTTCTTCTGAGCCCAGATGAACAAATGTACTTTCACCATTTACATCAAATATCCCGATCATCTGCTCTGGAGCCGGTGTAATAAGTCGTCCGGCTGAGGCTGTATGAGGAGCAAGCGGATTCATATCATTATTCTTCTGAAAATCCAGTGTCCACATATAATCCCCAACATCATAAACTGCAGTAATTCCTGAACGTAAATATGATTGATAATACCTTTCAGGATTATTTTTCTGATATTTTATTACCTCTTCTAGTGGAATTGAATCCCTTAGGTCGGCAGCATCCGGGCGGGAGTCAAAGAATCCGGTCTGAAAAAAATGTATGTGTGCATCTACAAGTCCCGGCATTATATACTTTCCTGAAACATCTATTATCTGGGTATTTTCCGGGATTTCAGTCTCACTATTTCCAACATGAGTGATCTTGTCATTGTTAATAATAATTACAGCATTTTGGATACTTTCACCATTTCCATCATATAAAGTAGCTCCCTTTAAGGCTACAGAAGAAATTCCGTTTTGTGCAATAGAATTGCAAGTGAAGAATAAGATGAAGAACTGGAATAATAATCTGTATTTCATAGTAAACAGGATTAATTAATAAGATCTAGGTAATTTACAATTATTAATAATAGAACTTGAAAATGACAGTTTATTAGTTAAAATTGAGATATCTATTCATTTTATTAAAATCTATTCACTTTTTTGTTCTTAAAATCATTAAAATTTGATAAAATCCTGTAAAATAGCCGTTATTAATAAATTTTTACACACATTGCTAAGATATCAACAATAACCACGCATAATTATGGAGCCTTATAACCATGCAAAAAATTCTCATCATCAACTAGATGCTAGTGAATTAATTAAGATTATAGAAGAAAAGAAAGAAGGTAAAAGAACAGATTCTGGGAGCATTGCTATTAATACCGGTGAATTTACCGGCAGATCTCCTAAAGATCGGTTTATTGTAGAGGAAAGTATTACGAAAGAGAAAGTGAACTGGGGCGAAATAAATCTTCCCATCTCTGCTGAAAATTATAAAAAATTAAAGAAAGACGTTCTCCAATATCTTGAAGATAAAGAGATCTATACCAGGTATGCCAATGCAGGAGCCCTGGAAAAATATCAATTAAAGCTAGAGGTGATCACAGAATATGCCTGGTCAAATCTTTTCGCTTATAATATGTTCATCAGACCTACAGAAAAAGAGCTGGAAAATTTTGAAAAAGACTGGACAGTCATTGATGCACCGGGTTTTATGGCAGATCCAGCGCTACATGGAACCAGACAGTCAAACTTTGCCATATTATGTTTTTCTGAAAAAACAGTTTTAATTGGGGGTACTGGTTATACCGGAGAAATTAAAAAAGGAATTTTCTCGGCATTAAATTTTATACTACCTACTGAACATAACGTATTACCAATGCACTGCTCTGCCAACGTTGGTGAGAATAATGATACCGCTATATTCTTTGGCCTTTCGGGAACCGGAAAAACTACTTTATCTGCCGATCCCAGTAGAAAACTGATCGGAGATGATGAACATGGCTGGACCCCGGAAGATAAAATTTTCAATTTTGAAGGGGGCTGCTATGCAAAAGTGATTAACCTGAGCAAAGAGTCAGAACCAGATATTTATAATGCTATTCGGGAAGGTGCCTTACTTGAAAACGTGATCGTGAAGGATGGGAAAGTTGATTTTTCAGATACTTCCATCACTCAAAACACACGGGTGAGTTACCCAATTCATCATATAGATAACATTAAAATCCCTTCTGTTGGTGAGAATCCTGAAAATATATTCTTTTTAACCGCAGATGCCTTTGGCGTCTTACCTCCTGTTTCAAAACTTACCGCACATCAGGCGGCTTATCATTTTATTTCAGGATATACCTCAAAAATTGCAGGAACTGAGGCCGGGATAGATGAGCCTGTACCTTCATTTTCCGCATGCTTTGGAGCACCATTTATGCCGCTTCATCCAACTGTTTACGCGGAGATGCTTAGTGATAAAATTAAAAAAAGCGGTGCGAATGTCTGGCTTATTAATACCGGATGGACCGGCGGTGCCTATGGAGTTGGGTCCAGGATTCAGTTAAAATATACCCGGGCGATGTTAAATGCAATTCTGGAAGGAAAACTTGATAAAACTTATTCTTATGAAAAATATCATATACATTCCGTGTTTGGAGTTGCACAGCCAAGGTCCTGTCCTGGAGTACCTGATAAGGTATTAAGCCCAAGAGCAACCTGGGCTAATGATGAAGCTTACTACAAAGCAGCATTTAAACTTTCAAATGCTTTCAGAAAGAATTTTGAAAAATTTGAGTCTTACGCCAATGAAGAAATAAGACGTGGAGGACCTCAGCGATTTGACTTTTAGATCACCTGCAAATATTATTAATGTACTGCTCTTCTAAAACAATCTACGAGCAATTCAGTAAGGACCGATTTTAATAGATAATCGTGAATTTTGTAATTCCGGAAAGGGGTACATTTTTAAGACAACTGGTAGAAGGTTTCGAAATAGAATAATTTAAAGAGCACATTATTGAAGTTTAGTAAGAACATATTTTTGATCCTGGGACCGGTTTTATTTCTGATCCTGCAAAGTATTGGTGGCCCTGAAGGAATGCCCGAACCGGCTTATGATGTATTGTGTGCCACTATATGGATAGCTTTATGGTGGGTAACCGAAGCAGTCCCTATTGCTGTTACCGCCCTACTCCCCATTATATTGTTTCCATTAACTGGTGCCCTGGAACTCTCCACGACCACGGCTTCTTACGGTCATAAATATATCTTCCTGTATATGGGAGGATTTATTCTGGCTATTGCCATAGAGAAATGGAACCTACATAAACGTATCGCGCTTCATATTATTAAACTCATTGGAACCAACGTAAAAAATATCATTCTGGGCTTTATGGTCGCAACTGCATTTTTATCTATGTGGATTTCTAATACCGCAACATCGGTAATGATGCTCCCCATTGGAATGTCTATAGTTTCTCAGTTAAAAGATAACCCGTCCACCAAACAGAATGAACATAGACTCTTTGGAAAAGCTTTGATGCTAAGTATTGCTTATAGCGCATCTATTGGGGGGATTGCGACTTTAATCGGCACGCCTCCAAATCTTGTATTTGCAGGATATATTCAAGAAGTCTATAATATCGAAATTACTTTTTTCCAATGGCTGAAATTCGGACTCCCCATTTCTATTACGTTATTGATAATTTCCTGGTTCTATATCACCCATATCGCCTTCAATTTTAAACAGAAAGAATTTCCCGGGGGAAAAGAAGAAATCCAGCGACTTATCTCTGCCCTTGGACCCATGAAAAAGGAAGAAAAAATTGTAATGAGTGTATTTGTTCTCACAGCCATCTGCTGGATCACCAGATCTTTTATACTGGAGAAATTCCTTCCGGGAATAGACGATACCATTATTGCCATGATCGCGGGAATTAGCCTTTTTACTTTAAGTTCTGGTAAGGAAGGCCAACGAATTATTAACTGGAAAGAAGCCGTGAAAATGCCCTGGGGCATCATCCTGCTTTTTGGTGGTGGTATGGCCCTGGCTTCTGGATTTGAAGTTACGGGACTGGCTCAATGGTTTGGGGTACAAATGACCTTACTCGATGCACTGCCGCTATTATTGCTGATTTTAATTGTGATCTTCAGTGTAAACTTTATCACTGAGCTCACTTCAAACCTGGCCACTACTGCAATGCTTCTACCCATCCTGGCCCCTATTGCTTTAAAATTAGATTTGAATCCTTATATGCTCCTCGTGGCCACCACCGTAGCAGCTTCCTGTGCATTTATGTTACCCGTGGCCACGCCACCAAACGCCGTAGTATTTGGTTCTGGATATCTTCGCATCCCAGATATGGTTAGAACAGGTATCTGGATGAATTTAATTTCAATCCTGATCCTGACCGCTATGGTATATCTCATGCTACCAATCCTTTGGGATTTTGATCCATTCGGATTCAGTGAACAATTTATTATAGAAAAACCATAATTCATGCAGAAGCATTATTTTACACTTTTCTAAAAAATAAAAAAGGTACTTATTTCGAGTGGCTTTTTTCTTTCAATTATATAGCGACTTATTACTTATATCCCGGATTTGAATCCATTAAAGTAATTTTGTTTAAAGTTTAGTTAATATAATTAAACAATATTGTAATTGTCTCTATATTAGACTCATAATCAAAAAAAATATGGTCTATGAAAACTTCTATTACATTATCAAAAGTATTATTTAAGAGCTTATTTCTGGCATTTGTATTCGTTTTTACATCCTGTGAAAAAGAAGCAGTTCCAGAAGATATTCAGGCAGTTGATGCCAGTACAAAAGCCTCTCCGGCTTCACAAAAAAGTGATAAATCTATAGTCGCAATCGCAGAAGATGATGGCAGATTTACTTTATTATTAGCAGCCCTGGAATACACTGATTTAAAGGATATCTTCGAAAATGGAACCGATCAATATACTGTCTTCGCCCCTACAGATGATGCCTTTATCGCTTTGTTAGGAGAAGATATAGATCTAAACAGCTTAGATCCTGCGTTCCTGGCAAATATCCTTACTTATCATGTTACCGAGGGTAGAAGATTTAGTAACAGTGTACTTGGAAAAAATAACTGGAAAGAGATCGAAACATTACAAGGGTCTAACATATACATTAACAGTACAGGTGGAATAGACACCAACGATGCAGATATGCAAGTTGACTCCGCTATCCTTGTGGAAGCAGGATTATTTGATATTGCCGCAAGTAATGGGGTGATCCATGTAATCAATAAAGTTCTTATACCTGAAGAATAATAAACTTTGCCCTTTTTTTGCCCGATATATAAAAGCTATTCAATAGAGTGGCTTTTATATATTATAGCCTAAACAACTGATATTCAATAGATAAATATTAACATCCTTTTAGAAAATCAATTAAAGTAATATTAAATAACTTCCGATTAACAACCTGCATGCCTTCAAACCACTAAATTCGAGTAACCAAAAAATAGTAATTATTATGAAAAATTTAAGCAGATTAGGTCTATTCGTGATGTTTATAACATTGATAAGTTGTGGACCAGGAAAGAATGGAAGCGGAGACGCTAATGCGCTAATGCAGGATGCGATGGAGGCTAAAACAGCTATGATCCAGGCAGATAAAGGTGTTGAGGAATTATTTAATACTTCCGCAGGTTATGCTGTTTTCCCAAATGTTGGAAAAGGAGCTTATATCATTGGTGGAGCATCAGGTAATGGTGTGGTTTACCAAAATGGAACTGCCGTGGGATATTCAAATTTAAAGCAGGTAGATGTAGGACTTCAGGTAGGTGGAAAAGCTTATAGAGAAGTACTGTTCTTTAAAACTCAGGAAGCTCTTGAGGATTTTAAAGATGGAGAATATGAACTTTCAGGTAATGCCAGTGCGGTGATTATTGAAAAAGGTAAATCTAAAACTATTAAATTCCAGGATGGAATTGCGGTAGCTACCATGCCAAAAGCAGGAGCTATGGTAGGAGTATCTGTTGCCGGACAGAGATTTGGATATACTGCCAAGTAATCTAAACATTCAACAAAAAATTTAAGCCGACTTAATTGTCGGCTTTTTTTTGCTCGAACTTTTCAGCTATAGAGCATCAGTTTAAATTTCGTTCTGTATAAGAATAGTGGTGTAAACCAGATAAGATACAAGGAGAATCAGAGCTTCCCATCTATCCAGCCTCTTTCTAGCTCCCGTAAACATAAAGATCATAAGGAACAGAGTACCGCCCAGTAATAAAAACACCTCGTTATTGAAGATGGGGTCATATACCAAAGGACGAACCACAGCACTGGAACCAAGAATAAGCAGCATATTGAATATGTTGGAACCAATTATATTACCAACGGCAATATCAGTATTTTTCTTTAAGGCCGCCATAACAGACGTGGCAAGTTCTGGTAGAGATGTACCGGCAGCTACAATGGTAAGCCCGATTATCTTCTCACTTAATCCAAAAAAACCGGCTATACTTGAAGCACTATCCACCACCAGTTTTCCTCCCAGTACAAGCCCAATTAAGCCAATAATGATCAATCCGGTGATCTTCAGGGAAGATACTGTCTTAGTTTCTGCTGGTCTCTCAACTGGTTTATTAGCTAACTGTCTTTTAATATAAAATAAGAACCCACCAAACAAAACTAGCAGAAAAACTCCTTCAAACCTGCTCAATATAGCCTGTTCACTTAAAAAACTATTTCCAAGAATATAGAATATTATTACAGCTCCCAATGAAATAGGAATTTCCATTCTTATAGTACTTCTTTGAACTACTAGTGGGCTTATCAAACCGGTAATTCCAAGAATAATAAATAAGTTGAAGTTATTGCTACCTAATACATTCCCAAATACCAGATCTTCTCTTTCCTGAAAAGCCGCCACAATATTTACCACCAGCTCCGGCGCAGAGGTACCAAAGGCCACTATGGTCAAACCGATAATTAGATCTGATACATTTTTAGCTTTTGCAAGGCTTGAAGCTCCTTTAATTAGCCAGTCAGCTCCTTTTATCAAAAGCAAAAAACCCAGGATTAAAAGTGAAATTTGTAACAACATACTCTATAAGCTAAGTATTTTCAGGATAAGCCTGATACTTTATTATTATCCGATTCATTTATTAATTACATCTAAAAAACAGCGCTAATGTATAAAAGGCTTTCGTTAAAATTTCAGAAAAAAATCAGACGAGATCAATTTTTTTAAAACTAAAATGTCTCATACCACTCTAGTTTTGAGTACCTAAAATTATTTTTATCGATTTGTAAAAGTGATTTAATTTTGATTTACATTTGACCCGTTTAACAATTAATATTTCATTATAAAATGAAAAAATCAATTATGACTGTTGCAGCTATCGCAATGGTTTTAAGCTTTAGTTCTTGTAAAGAAACTACTGCTGAAACTACAGAAGAAACTGTAGAGGAAGTATCAACAATGAACGCTACTCAAGAAGAAATTATTGAGGAAGAAACCCAGTTGGAAGTAGAGCAAGACTCAACAACTCAGGTTGACAGCGCAGAGATTACTCCTGCAGAAGTTCCAGGTTCCGATAAGATATAAATTATTAGGATAATTTGCCAATACTAGATCTAACCGTGGTTTTTGCCACGGTTTTTTTATTTTTAATATTTTCCTTCTTTGCTCAGGTAGTATTATTATTGAGCATAAAAATTCCTGAGGTTCCGGAAATCGGAAATCACTCTAAACATATAGGTATAAAAAAAGGCCTCACATTTCTGTGAAGCCTTGTCTTTGCTAGTAGCGAGGAATTGTGAAATATCGAACCAGTTCATACAGGATTTAACGGATGTGGCTGCGTTAGAATATTAAGGAAGGAAGAGTTATATATCACTACAGTTGTCTCTCATATGTTTTAACCAATACAAGGCTATATCAAACAATAAAATAGAATGAACCAATCGCTGTAATTGAAAAATAAATTATTTTAGATTGGAACAAAAAAAAAGCCACTCAGACTGAGTGGCTTTTGATTTATTATCGGAAAATCCGAAATATCGAACAAAATTATCCTTGATATTCAAGCTATCATTTATATTAAATTTGCCCAGGAAGGTTTATGATTGGTCATCGACTTTAGCATCTGGAGCATTTTTACCTACTGAAGCTATACCATTTTCCATGGCTGAAACAGTTGTATAAACCTCACTGGTACCAATCACCTGACCATTAGTAGATTTCAGGTTAAATTTGTGTCCCGTTGCCGTTTCTTTACGTTCGAAGCGTTCATCAGATTGTGAATTTGTACGTACAGACTCGATACCATTCATACATGAAGGTTTAGCTTTATAACCTTCACTACTTAAAATAACCTGGCCATTACCTGCTTTTAAATTAAAACGAAATTCTCCCGCTTTATCTTTTTTAATTTCAAATTTTCCCATTAATAATAGTTGTTTTAGTTAATTTATTTTAAATATACAAAAAACAGACGATTAGGGTTTTGCACTTTTAAAAAAGCAAAAAGGGAATAACGAAAAAACCACCTCAAAAAGGCGGTTTTTAATTCAGTAGCGGGAACTGGACTCGAACCAGTGACCTTCGGGTTATGAGCCCGACGAGCTACCTACTGCTCTATCCCGCGATGTATTTTCCAATATCTGTCAAAGCTTCGGGTTATAATCCCGATGTGCGGACTTTAAATCGAGTTTGCAAAAGCTAACTCTATCCCGCGATATTGGACGGCAAATATAAGACAGAAAAAAGGATTCTTCCAAACTTTTTTGAGAAAATATTTACTTGAAAATTCATTGAATTGCTTTACGTCTGTTTTCCAGTATGTATGTCCATCATTGTGATCTTAAATAAGGATTTGAACCCTATTTACGGTAGAATTATGTAACATCAATACTTGATTTTCTTACTGAGAGATCCAATTAATCGCTTCTAAACGATCATTGTTAGAAAAAGATCGTACATCTGCATCCATGAATACATCTTTCATAGATGCATAGGCTTTAAACCATTCCAGATTGGTTACTATAGCTATTTTCCCAAACTGTCCTGAATGCTTTGTCTTAAAAACAATATCCTTCATGAGAGCAGAAAATGAAAACTGGTTCCCCTCTGTGATTTCCACAAAGAGATTTACCATTTCATGCTTCCTCAATTTTGAATCAATAGCCTCATGAATCTTTTCAATAAGTTCTTTATCAATATCATCATTAACTAAGAAACCTACTACATGATCGGCAAATTCGAAGGTGGAAATCATTGGAAATTGTTTATTACAATATAACAAATAGATTGACCCCTCCTTCTCAAAAACCAGTTAAATGATTATTGCTCAATATCTAAAGACTGAAATTCCACCAGTTCATTTTCTTCAAAAGCTACCTTGAATTCGATAGGCCGGCAGCAAACTTCACAATCTTCAATATAAGTTTGTCGGGTGACTGAAGGATCTAGAAGTACCGATATTTCCTCCCAGCAATATGGACATTGAAAAAAATGTTCGTACATACATTATAATTCTATATTCAACAACTGCCCGGTTAATTGCAGCAGTTGTAATTCTGAAAGTTTTGCGTCATATTTTGCAAGATTCAGGCTGGTTCTTGCATCAATAAGGTTTATTTGTGCCTGTCTGAATTCTATAGAGCTTATTCTACCAAGCTTATACTGTTCTTCAGAACGATTAAAATTATCGAGATTAGTCTTAACATTCTGTTCCTGAACTTGTAAAATATAAAGCTTATTCCGGTAATTTCCGAGGGCATTTTGAATATCCCGACGTATTTCGTTCTCCAGTTGCTGCTTTAGCAACTCCTGACTGTTATACCTTATCTTTGAATTTTTAATCTGAACATTCGTAGCCCCGCCATCAAAAATATCCCATCTAAGACTTACCCCTGCCGCAAAACCATCGGTTGTGGTGGTAGAACCTGGAAAGAATGCCGTCGCGGCGCTTCGATTCCTGTTCCAGCCATAGGACCCGGTAAGATCTACGCTTGGCAGGTAACCAGATTTGCTTATTTTGATATCGTAATCGCTTATTTCCAAATTTTGCTCTATTTGAAGCAAGGAAACATTATTCATTTCAGCTTTATCAATAAAACTTTCCAACTCAAGTTCTGTAACAAAATAAACCGTGGTATCTACTTCAAATTCATTTGCACTGATCTCCCTATTCAACAATACATTAAGATCTCGTTTGGTATTTTTTAATTGCTGGGCAGTTTCCAGTAAGGCAATACTATCATTATTCACATCTACCCTCGCATTTAGAACTACCAGATTATTGGCCTGTCCATACTCAAATTGATATTGTGCCCTGGTGACCCTGTTCTTTGATATTTCAAGAGTTTCTTCCAGCACCCCTATATTTTCAGAAAGCCGGGCAATCTCATAATAAACACTCATGATCTGCAAAACAGAATTCTCAATTGTTTCCCTGGCCTGAAGCTGAGAGAGATCATACTGTTCCTTTAAGCTCTTATAGTTATAATACCTTCCCAAGCCGTCAAAAAGCGTATAGCCCATGTTGATGGATGCATTATACCTGTTGCTTTCAATACCTCTCTGGTCTACGATATCCCCCTCATTTGGCTCGGTAAGCCTGTCATTAAGATCATAATCTGCTCCAGCGAGTCCGGTTAAAGTCGGCAGGTAACCTGAATTCCAAATGCTCTGATTATTTTCCGCAATTTCAACTTCGTTATTTGCCAGTCTGATTCCGAAATTTTCTTCAAGAGCCCGGGCAATTACCTCTTCTTTAGTAAGAACCTTTTGTTGCGCAAAACTATTAGCAGTACTAAAAAATATGATCGAACAATAAAAAATGAATTGTATTAATCTCATCAAAGCTTATTTATCTTGAGGTTGAAATTTCTTTTCCTGAGAATTTCTCTGGCCATTTGCCTCATTGAGTTCATCCTGACGCTTGTTTTCCTCATTTTGTTCCTTTATAGCTCGCTCCACAGATTCCCTGCTCACCTTTTCACCGGTTTTTAACCACTTTATTTTCGTCTTTGTAGTATTTGTCAAAGACAACAGCAGCGGTAATACCAATAAGGTTAGAAAGGTTGCTATAAAAATACCGTAGGCAATTGAAATAGCCATTGGTTTTAAAAACTGAGCCTGACGGCTTTTCTCCAATAAAAGTGGTGCAATACCGGCAATAGTTGTTAATGAAGTAAGGAAAATTGCTCTAAAACGTGATTTACCAGCTTCAATAAGAGCTTTATCATAGCGCATACCATCCCTGAGGTAAGTATTGAACTTTCCTATTAATACTAAGCCATCATTTACCATAATCCCGACTAAAGCAATGATTCCCAAAAGGGAAAGAATATTTACCGGAAAACCGTGTATGAAATGACCCCAGGCAACACCAATAATACTAAATGGAATCATTAGGATCAATAAAAATGGCTGACTGTAACTTCTAAATGTAAAGGCTATTACAGCATAGATCAAAAATAGAATTACAGGAAACACTTTCTGCGCGGACTTCGTCAGTTTTTCTGCCTCACGGTTCTGCCCTTCGTAAGAAACCGATACACTTGGATATTTAGAAAGAATGCCTGGTAGAATGTTCTCATCTATATTGGCAATAGCATCGGTAGCACTTGCATCTGGATCCTCCATGTCTGCCTCTACCCTAATTTCCCGCAATCCTTCTAAATGACTTATTGACTCCGTGCCTCGACGAATACTGTAACTGGCGATCTCACCAAATGGAACACGGTCCCCTTGCGGAGTTACAATACGCATGTCATCAAGATCATTAATAGATTCCCTATTTTCACGATCGTATCTTACCCAAACACGAATCTCATCCTGTCCCCTCTGAAATCGCTGAGCCTGAAGACCGAAAAATCCGGCACGAACCTGACTCATTACCGTGCTTAAATTTAGTCCAAGGGCATACGCATTTTCTTTTAGATCTATCGTTATCTCCTTAATACCATCTGGATCAGTGTCAGTAACGTCTTTAAGACTTGAATTTTCATCCATAGCCTCCTTCAACTCCTCCTTCGCATTTTCAAGCTCCTCCATATTATTACCTAATAAGGATACCGAGACAGGTTTTCCTCCAAAATTTCCACCTGAACCAAATGTTAAGCGTTCCACACCATAGACTTCACCCACTTCATCTCTTATGGCATTGGTAATTTCAGGAGAACCAAAATCGCGTTCTTCACCAGGTAACAAATTCACTCTAAGAGAGGCCTTATTATTTCCAGGCCCTACGCGACGAACTATATTTTGTACCACTTCTTTATTACCGGTTTGACGAGCGGTAAAATCTTCATTTACGCGCCATGCGGCATCTTCAACCATAGATATGATACTATCTGTCTTTTTAGGATTTGTTCCTTCCGGCATCAATAGATCAATACTAACCCTGTCACTTGCAATACTTGGGAAAAGTGTTACATTCACTACTCCACCCATTACTGAGCCAATAGTTAGAATAAACAAGGTGATTAGAATAGACAGACTCAAGAAACGATTGGCTACCGTTGCACGAATTACCGGTTCATATAGCCTATCCCGCAAATACTGCATAAAACGGTCACCGTATTCGTTAAATTTCCTCAATTTCAGAAATAATTTCGCCAGACCCTTCTTTTTTTGTTTTTCTTCCTCAGTTTCCCTTACCAGAGCTTTGGAGTGCGCAATATGAGCGGGGAGAATAATTAAAGCTTCAACCAGGGAAACCACCAGCGTCAAAATTACAACAGTACTAACCTCCCCAAAGAATTGACCTATACGGCTATCTAAAAATAAGAAAGTGGAAAAAGCCAGAACGGTAGTAATTATTGCTGAAAGGATTGGCGGTAAAACTTCCAGAGTTCCGTCTATGGCTGCCTGTACAGGTTTTTTACCTCTTTCATAATGCTGGTAAATATTTTCTGAAATCACAATACCGTCATCCACCAAGATCCCGATTACGATGATCATTCCAAAAAGAGAGAGTACATTGATAGTCACACCAAATGACCCTGCAAAAATGAACATTCCTAAGAAAGAAATAGGCAACCCAAAAGCTACCCAAAATGCCAGACGAGTATTTAGGAAGAATGATAGGAATAGCAATACCAGAATAATTCCAACAGCTCCATTTTCAATAAGCAGCTGTGTTCTTTGATTCAAAGTGATACTACGATCATCTTCTACAATGATCTGCAGCGTATCGTTTTTCTGATTAAACTCTTCTACATAGGCACGCACTTTTTCGGCGGCAGAGATAAGGTCCTCATTATTGGTAGTGGAAATATTAACACTTACAGCAATTTGACCATTTATATAGGAAGCATTCGGTGTTTCTGAGAAACGGTCTCTAATTGTAGCTACATCATCTAATGTAACCGTAGTTCCATCAGGCTGAGACTTAACCACCAGGTTATTTAGTTCTTTACCGTAATAAGACCTGTTATCGGCTCGAATTAAAAAGTCTTCTTGCTGGGTTTTAATACTTCCACCAGTAGTTAAAATATTTGCCTGAGATACAGCCTGTGCTACTTCAGTAAAAGTAAGATTATAAGCTAGCAGATCATTTTCGTTTACTGCGATCTCGATCTCTTCTTCGGGAAATCCTGACAATTCAATTTGCGAAAGGCCATCCATGTTACGCAAATCATATTCTATCTGCCTCCCAATTTGTTTAAGTGTGGCCAGGTCAACCCCTTCTCCACTAACAAAAAAATCGAAAGTCTCTCTAATGTTTTCCTGCTTGGCGACGACCAGCGGCTCCATACCGGTTGGAAAGTTAGGGACGCGGTCTACCGCATTCTTAACTTCAGAAAGCATCACATCAATATTTTCATCAGCATCTATTTCTACGGTAATACTACCTCCATTTTCCCTGGAAACAGAGGTTACCCGCTCAACTCCAACCAAACCTTTGAGGTTATCTTCAATTTTAAGAACAATACCTTCTTCTATTTCTTCAGGAGCTGCTCCAGGATACGCAATATTGATATTGATTATTTCAGATTCTATCAGAGGAAAGAAAGATGACTGCATACGCAACATCCCTATCACCCCAAATATCAAAAAGGCGATAAGCATTATATTTACCGCTACGTGGTATTTGATAAAGTAACTGATGATCTTTCTCATTGACTAAGTCTTTCGGAATTCTTATCTGAATTATCCTTACTTCTGGTTTCACTTTCCTCGGCTATATTAACAGGCATACCGTTATAAGCCCCGGAAACCTGTCTGGATAATATAACTTCCCCGTTAGGAACTCCTTTGACCACGGCCTTCTTATCAGAAAAATAAACAGGATTTACTTCAATACTTTGTAATATTGAATCCTGCACTATAAAGATTTCATTTCTATCACTCACCAGGCTGCGATCTATTTCTATGGCATTTTCTTCTTTCTTCGCATCCAGATTGGCTTGCATATACATTCCTTCTTTAAGATTGCTACCTTCAACCTCAATAAAAACACTAACTGTTTGCGTAGCCTGATCTATTCTGGCATTTATTCGACTAACACTACCCTGGTATGTTTTTGTAGCATTATTATTCGTGAGACTCACTTCTTCGCCAACCTGTAAAAGATCTGCGTATTGTTTAGCGATAGAAACCTGGAGTTCATATACATCTGGATCTATAAATTCTCCTAACTTTTGCCCGTTTCTAATCAAAGTACCTTCGGTTACAAGTGCTTCCGTCAATACCCCATCAAACGGAGCCGATATACGGTATTTAACAAGACGCTGTTCTAAATTTTTAATGTTATAGTAAGCTGCATTGACCCCGCGACCATTTACAAAATAACGTTCCTTATCGCTTTCCGGTTCAGGTAATGGCGGAATGGATCCATTCACATCAAAATTATTCAGATACTTCTGCCACTTATCAAAAATATCTGGGTAATCCATACGCAAATCGGGCATTATTGCCGTGATTTGATTATAAAGATCGCTTTTAGCCGATTGCACACTTGCCGCATACTCTTCAGCATCTATTTTTAAAAGAGTCTGCCCTTTTTTATATGCTTGCCCAGGCTTGAATGGTTGTGAACTATAACGAAAAACTCCCTGTACTTCAGCAAAAAGCTCAACTCGTCTTTTGGCAACAAGATTTCCATTCGCAGGAATATTAATTGAAACAGTAGAATTTTGAATTGTATCTACAAAAACCGTTTTTACTGTTTTCTGAATATTCGGTTTTGGTTGTTCTTTGCTATCTATAATAGCTTTTGCTGCGAAGATTGCAGCAATAATGAGCACAACGCCCAATATTGAGAGAATGATCTTGCGTTTATCCATAGTAGTACTAGGACTAAGCCTAGCCCCTATAGTTTAATTTGATTTAAAAAATTTAGCTTATTTGTTCGATATCCAGCTGGATCTCTTCCCACTCTTGCATTAAACTTTCCAGTTTCTTTTTGGATTTATTATAATTTGTGAGAAAATCAGGTTTAGTAACTGTATCCTCATAATTATTTGCCAGTTGCTTATCTTTAGTCTTGAGCTCTTTTTCAAGTTTAGTAATACTTGCTTCGGTCTTACTAAGCTTATTCTTCAATCTTTTCATTTCCTTTTGATCTGAAAATGAAGTTTTCTCAGTACTGTTATTTTTGATTTTAGCAACTTTGGTCTTGTCCTTTTTTTCCACCGCTCTCATATCCTGCAGTTTTCTTTGCTCCAGGTAATAATCGATATCCCCAAGATATTCTTTGATCTTATGATTTCTAAATTCATAAACCCTGCTCGTAAGATTCTGAAGAAAATCACGATCGTGCGATACGATGATAAGTGTACCTTCAAAATTATTTAAAGCATCCTTCAGGACGTTCTTGGATTTAATATCCAGGTGGTTGGTAGGCTCATCCATTACAAGAACGTTGAAAGGCTCCAGCAACATTTTACAAAGCGCCAGTCGGTTTCGCTCTCCTCCTGAAAGCACTTTCACCTTCTTCTCTACTTCCTCACCTCTAAAAAGAAATGCGCCCAGCATATCTCTTACCTTGGTTCGGTTTGTTTCATTGGAAGCGTCTTCCATAGTTCTAAGAACCGTTTTCTCCCCGTCTAAATAATCAGATTGGTTTTGAGCAAAATATCCAAGCTGTACATTATGTCCCAGCTTAAGTTTTCCTTCGTGTTTGACCTCTCCAATAATGATCTTTGCCAGGGTAGTTTTCCCCTGACCGTTCTGTCCCACAAAAGCGATCTTGCTCTGGCGTTCAATTAAAAGATTCACATCTTTTAAAACCTTTTTTTCTTCATAAGATTTTTCAAGGTGTTCCGCTTCAATAACCACTTTCCCTGGGTTCACAGAAACCGGAAAGTTCACACTCATCACTGAATTATCATCCTCATCAACTTCTATACGATCAACCTTGTCAAGTTTTTTGATAAGTGATTGCGCCATGGAAGCCTTACTGGCTTTAGCACGAAATTTATCAATCAGCTTCTCGGTATTTTCGATCTCTTTCTGCTGATTCTTTTGAGCCGCCAGCTGTTGTTCCCTAAGTTCTTTTCTGAATTCAATAAATTCTGAATAAGGCTTTCTATAATCGTAGATACTGCCTAAAGAAATTTCGATACTTCGATTGGTCACATTATTCAGGAACATCTTATCATGGGAAACTAGCATGACAGAGCCTGCATAGTTATTCAGGAAGCTTTCCAGCCAGATGATACTTTCAATATCCAGGTGGTTGGTAGGCTCATCCAGAAGTAAGATATCGTTATTCTGAAGTAAAAGCTTGGCAAGTTCAATTCTCATTCGCCATCCTCCTGAGAAAGTTTCGGTAAGTTTATCAAAATCTTCTCTTTCAAAACCCAGTCCCTGGAGTACTTTTTCAGTCTCCCCTTCATAATTATATCCGCCAATGATCTCGTATTGATGGGTGATCTCACTTAGATCCTGAATAAGGTCATTATAAGACTCGCTTTCGTAATCTGTCCTGGTAGCCAGCTGATCATTGATCACGGCCATTTTTGATTCCAGCTTCATTATTTCTTCAAAAGCTTGATGAGCTTCAGAAATTACAGTCCTTCCTTTTTCAAAGTCCAGGTCCTGTTTTAAGAAACCAATTTTAAGTTCCTTGTCTTTCGCGATCTGTCCCGAATCATATTCCTGTTCTTCCGAAATTATCTTTAATAAAGTAGATTTTCCAGCACCATTTTTCCCAATAAGACCAACCCTGTCCCCGGCTCCAAGCCTGAAACTAATTTTTTTAAAGAGGTATTCCCCCTGAAAGGAGATCGAAAGATTATGAATATTCAGCATTTGTACTTTATGTAACTTTTTGATTGCTGCAAAGATGCTTAAATTTGTAATGCAAAAAAAATGATATGAAATTTCTTAAAGGCTCTAAAATCTATAGTATTTTAACTGGAAACTGCCCTGTTTGTCATGAAGAAAGTATGTATGTTGAATCCAACCCATATAAACTTAATAAGGTTTTCCAGATGCATGAGCGCTGCAGCAATTGTAATACTAAATATAAGATTGAACCATCTTTTTTTTACGGGGCGATGTACGTGAGCTACGCTGTGGGAATTGCTTTTTCTGTCGCTGCCTTTATCATTGCGCATATTTTTCTAAATGCCAGCTTACTAGTCTCTTTTTTTGCCATCGTAGGCACCCTGATAGTCTTTATGCCTGTTATTATGAGACTTTCCCGAAATATCTGGATAAACTTCTTCCTTAGCTATAAAGAAAATGCAGGCAAAGCTTAATTTATATTATAGTGTTTTTTAGTAAAACGCGCTAAGTCAATTTCCGGATCAAGACTTGTTTCTTCTAGGATATTATTAAGTAGTGCTGTTGCCATCACAGGTGCAATCAGGACTCCCCTGCTTCCAAAACCATTACAACAATGCATATTTTCAATTTCTGGATGAGAGCCAACCAGGGGACGCCTGTCTGAAACCGCCGGACGTATACCTGCCACCTGATCTACCACTTCAAAATCACATTTAATTAATTTTTTTAATTCATTTACCAAACGTTCTCTTGCTCCCGTAGTAATTTCAGGTGTTTTATCTATATGGTCATAAGTAGCTCCAGCCTTATATAGATTATTTCCCAGAGGCATCAGAAAGACAGAAGATTTTATCGCAAAATCCACCTTCAGCTCTTCCGAATGAATAGTTATGTATTCTCCTTTATTTCCCCGAAGCGGTAAGTAATTAAAGAAAGGATTTTTCTTAAGTCCGAAGCCTTCACAAAAAATGATCCTTTTAGATCTTAGCCCTCGATATTCAAAATAATCCTGCTCTATTTTCAATTCAAGATATTTAAAGCGTTCTTCTATAAGAACTTCCTTTAAATAAGATTTGTAGTTATTTAGCAAGTTTTCAGTAGCTATATTACCGGTTCTAAGAACTTTCCCAAAGGAGAATTCCGCATTTAAATTTGGGTTTGAATTCTTTATAATTTCGGGATGAAGAAAAGAGGATAATTTAGGT
This sequence comes from Christiangramia sediminis, assembly GCF_020552705.1. GTDB lineage: Bacteria > Bacteroidota > Bacteroidia > Flavobacteriales > Flavobacteriaceae > Christiangramia > Christiangramia sediminis. The sequence goes on from NZ_JAJBZG010000005.1 coordinate 130,360, forward strand.
TTATCCAGAGCCACAAACCATTCATTTTGTTCCTCTATAGAATGAAATCGGCGATATATATTCCATTCGTAAATCAATTTTACATTTAATTTACGTTCAAGGCTGCCATAAAAAGGCAAAGCTTTCTCCAATTGTTCAGCAGCATTCCAGGCAGGTGTAAAACGCTTTAAGATGACGGGATTAAAAATACCACCGGCAACGTAAGATGATCTCTGAGAATTATCTTCAAAAATAACAAAAGACTTGTTCCTTTTCTCCAGTTCTTCTGCGACGGCCAGGCCACTTAATCCCAGACCAACAATAATATAATCCAACATGGGTTAAAGATATTAAGGCTTTTTATGAATATCCAAAAAAGCACATAAAAAAAGGCACTCTAAAAGAGTGCCTTTGTAGTATATATATTCTTATGAAATTAGTAACTCCACATATCCTGTTCAAAGTTTCTGATTTGTTCTTTGATACGTTGGGATTCTAGTAATTGCATAAAGGCATTATCTGCAATATACTCATCGATCTCACGGTCTCCCTGGACGTTATCTTCTTTGTAGATGACTCCGTCAAATCTTCGCGAATTCAATAAATGATCAAAAGATATTTCCTGTGAGGTATTCCCTCCAGTGAAAACTTTAGCTTCATGAAGAATTTCTCTCGCATCTGGATACCACACCCAGAATAATTCTACAAGGTCAGTTTGCCCTGAATCTATAAAGTTAACATCTGGCGCCACAGGGGCGATCCCTAATAATCTATATTTCAATTCAGCTAATCTCTTATCGAAATACCACATTCCTCGAATATGATATTCGGCAATATCGGCCGCACCAAGATCACGACGATCAATAAACTGAGCATCTACCTCTTCACCGGCATTATATTGTTCAATACCAAGATCTGTGGTATCCACCTTAGATAAGGTAGCCCCAATATCTTTCAGAGTACGTTTTTCGGTAAAATATGAATCCGCATAAACGTTTTCGATCTTACCTTCCTTAATACCTTTTACAAGAACATCGTAAAGAGATCTCCTGTTTGTACCAATGTTATTGGTATCAATTGGGTAATAAAGAGGGAAATTTACTCTTTCATCAAGATCAACGATCTCCCAGGTCCCTTTAGACCACAAGATATCACGATCTCCAACATAACCATATTCTAATGGTTTATCTTCTGCATCTACTAATGCCTGAGCTTCCGATTTTTTCCCGATATCATCAGGTTTATCCGCGTTCAGTATGTTTGCCTGACCGAAAGAAGATATACCCAGCATCATCACAAAACCATATACAAAAAATTCTTTCTTGCTCATTTTAAAATATTTTAGTTTGTAAGCTCTATCACTACGGGAGCTACTTTTTTAAGCTTATAGCTTGAGTTTCCTGCAAGAGAAGCATTGATATCATAAATAGTAACCGACTCACCTCTACCAGCTCTTCTTAAAGCATTTTGAGCAGCACCATCTAGTTTGTTTCCATTCACAACCACCGTAGGTTGTCCTGGTACTTTGAATTTAAATCCGGTTACGTTAAGATTAAGGTCAAAATCGAAATCTGGTAAATTAGCACCAACCGTTGCGATCTCAAGGCTATTTCTTTGCATGGAAACAGCACCGTCTTCACCACGAATGGTTCCTACAGGTCTTGGAATATCTTTTACTCTGAAGGACTTCTTATCTGAAACAGTTTTACCTCCTGGAAGCGTACCACTAACACTAATGGTTACTTCTCTTGCCTGTAAAGTAGTTACATCCATAAGATAACTTCCCGCACCACCAGACTGTCTAAGACCCGGAGCATTAGCACTTACACTGCTTACGCCAGGAATAGAAATCGTCATTGGGTTTTGTACACCACGATACACGACGTTCATCTTGTCTGCAGAAATAACTGCTGAGTTTGGCAAAGGAATTACGTTATAAGAATCAGAGATTGGAATACTTTTCAATGAATCATTTTCCATGTATTTAAGCTCTCCGGTAATTTTTTGCTCCCCAACATTTCCTGCAGGGAATTCTAACATTACCTGTCCTGCCTGAGTATTCTCTACTTCTTTCCCGTTTATTACAACGTTCTCAAACTGAAGTGTATTATCAAATCGACCTAATACTACTTTCCCAGTAAAATTCTCTCCACTAAAGAAAGCTGGTTTACTCGGAATTACAATGGCCTGATAGTTCTTTAAAGAAACATCACTCTGAAGCTGACCCGAAAGCATGGAAGAAAGAATTTCACTTTCTGTGCTCTTAATATCGGCTTGCATTTGAGTAAGCTGAGTAATGGACGCTACCAAAGGAAATCCTTCGAAACGATATTTTAACCAGGGTACTTTTGCCCCTTCAACATTTTCAGGTTCCGTTGCAAATTCTCTTTGAATATTTACCTTGCTTGCAATAGCCGGGTATTCCCCACTAAGTATTTCAGAAATATTTTCTCTGTACTGTTCGATATTGTTCAAGAATTCTTCTCCTTTTGGAGAAATTCTACCACTCTGGAAGAACATTTCATCCATTGCGCTAGACTGATCCATAGTTTCATAATCTGTAGGATCATCTACAGAAGTCTTTAATTCATTCTTGATCCCTTCAATATATTCATTAAGATTTGAAGAAAGTTCATGAATTCTATCTGCATCTTCCTTAATGGAAGTATATTTTGCTGGTTGCTCTTCTACCTTGGTAGCAAGCCCAGCCATCAATGCATTATTTCTTTCAGCATAATTAGCTGTAGATGCATTTAATTTTTCGTTCATTAATCCAAAAGCAGTAAGTACTTCTTTGGACATATTTAGTGCCATCATGGCGATGAAAACCAGGTACATTAGGTTAATCATCTTCTGCCTTGGCGATTGTTTTCCGGATGCCATGTCTAATTATTTATTTTGAAATTAATAAAACAGCTTAATTGAAAAATCAATTAGACTCTTGGTTTTCCGTTCATTGCAGTTAACATTCCTCCATAAACATTGTTTAAAGAAGCCATATTATTTGCAAGTGAATCCATTTGTATTTTTAGTTTTCCAGCGTTTTCAGCTACTTCCTGATTAACCTCTGCCTGTTTGGCTGCAGATTCAACCTGAGCTTTATAAATATTGTTCAATGTCTCCATTTGAGCGGCAGCAACACCTAATTCTTCACTGTACTTCTTTTGAGAAGCCATAGAGTCTACGGTAGGGGCTATACCTTTAGCGGCTCCTTCAAAATTTTTAATACTTTCTCCTAAGGAAGACATAAGATTTGCATCAAGCTTAGCTTCTTTAAGCATAGCATCTAATTTTTTAGAAAGCATTCCTTCAGCTTCCTTCTCTTCAGCAACTACTACATCTCTTCTTCTGCCCTCACCACCGGCAAGTTCAGGATATACTAAAGACCAGTCCAGGTCATCATCTACTGGTTCAAATGCAGAATAAGCAAATACAAGTGCTTCTACTACAAGACCTAAAATTAACATTGGATTTCCTCCAGGCCAGTGCATAATTTTAAACAGGGCACCTAGTATAACTACAGATGCTCCCAGACCATACACCATGTTGGTCACCTTTTTTGTTCCTCTTGAATTTGCCATAACTCTAATGTTTAGATTTTCTTGATTGTTTTATTGATAGGTTTAAGTTCTAATTTTAATTATGGATTCTTCTGGTTAAGGGTCACATCTGTTCCAAGATAATCCTGAACGGTTCTGAAACCAATATAACTTCTTGCTGAATCCATATACTCATAATCCCTTGAGCTTACCTGAAGGAAGTATGCAACATCTTTCCATGATCCTCCACGTACAACTTTTCTACGATCTTCAGGATTATTAACGGTAGGGTTCATAGTAGACATATATTCATATGATCCCGGATCGTATGATGAATCTACCCATTCCGCAACGTTACCGGCCATATTGTAAAGGCCATAATCGTTAGGATCGTAAGATTTTGCTTCAACAGTATACAAAGCCTGATCGGCAGCATAATCACCTCGTAAGGGCTTAAAATTCGCCATAAAGCAACCTCTGTCGTTCAAGGTATATGGACCACCCCATGGGTAAGAAGCTCCTTCCAGACCACCTCTTGCAGCATATTCCCACTCCCCTTCGGTAGGTAGTCTATAAGACGGAACATTCGCATCTCCTTTTTGACGACGGAAATCGTTATGATTTTTTGTTCTCCACTGTGTAAAAGCTCTGGCCTGTTTCCAGGAAACACCTACCACTGGATAATCATCAAATGCACTATGCCAGAAATAGTCATTGTGCATAGGTTCATTATAAGAATAGTTAAAATCCTTTATCCAAACCGTGGTATCAGGATAAATAGCTACTTCTTCATTCTTAATGAAATTACTCCTTTTCCCCTGCGTCTTAGCAGCGGATTGAATATCCATATAAGAATATTTGAATTTTAATTTTTTTACATCTATCGTACGTTGTCCATTATAAACCTCGTCCATTGGGATGTACATAGAATCCATTACCTCAGCATAATACACATCAGGATAATCATCAGTATCCCAGTATATTTCAACATCATTATTCAATTTTCTATTTTCATAGTCATCTGTTGGACCACCCTGACCGTAGGTGTTTAGCATATATTCCTGGTAAGGAGTAAGATTCTCTGGATCGGCATCTGCAAAAGCAAATTCCCCGATACCATCATCTCCGGGCATAGCGCCCTGAAGCTCTGCCATTTTAGCAAGTTCCACACGTACTATGGAATCTCTTACATACTCTACGAATTGCCTGTATTCTGAATTGGTTATTTCCGTTTCATCCATATAGAATGAACGAACGGTAACCGTTTTAGGAGGCGCATTTTTCTGATCGGCTATATCATCATCAGATTTACCCATAACAAAAGCACCACCAGGGATCAATGTCATACCATAAGGCTTCTCCGGATTCCACTTCTTTCCCTCCGCACCTACAAGCTGTCCACGATCACCTCCGCCACAGCTTGAAAGCAAGGCTAGAACAGCAATGAGCGAAATATACTTCTTCATAATTATCTTAGGTTAAGACATTTTGATTTACGGCAGTAAACCTATCTAATTATTTTTTAAAAAACAATATTTCAGATAAAAATACAGTAAATCAGAATAATGTCTGAATATAATTTTAGACTTCGTTTTTTCTTTTGGCTTTATACCAGCGTTCCGGGATTACCTGATTGCACGCTTCAAGATAATCTTCTTCGCTGCAAGGTAATAACGTATGCCTTTTTAATTTAGTATTTACGTTCGACAAAAATGGAATTTCTATCCACCATCGTCCACTTACAGGACTTTTAAAAAATACAAGTACTTCATCATCTATGGGCACCTGATACTTTATAAACTCCTTTTTCGCTGAAATAGTATTTTCATTAGTACGATAATTCACTCCTTCAATGAAATACCATATAATTTGAGAAACCAGCATATTCGCAAGGTCTCCCAGTTCATTTTGATATTCGTAAACTCCAAAAGATGAAACCTTATCACTAATTCCAGCGTATCTGGATAATGCACAAATCTCCCTGCCATTAAACCCATTAGGCGAATTAAAAAAACCTGAATTGGATGAAGCTGAATCTATCGATCCCAGGTCTAGACCCACCAGATTTGCATTTCTAAATATAGGTTCCATTAATGAAATATCAGAGGTCACCTCACCTAACCTGTAGGCCTCAAAAAAGAGACGTTCCATTAATTCAATTTCTTCCTGTGAATTAAAATAAGTTTGATAACCTACAGCCGAATAATTAAATAAATTATAAGGCTTATCAACTACGATTTTTCCTACATAAGATTGATTGGAAATCATCTTTTCGGCATCTCCAAGATCAAACCTGCTATCAATATTTACGAGGTTAACCATTTGATCTAATTTATCATAGGCTCTATATTGCGCATAAATAAGATCCTGCCCACCTCCTATAATCACAGGTACTATATCTTGTTTTATAAGACTTTCAACGAGGGTTTGAACTGCAAAATAGGTATCTTCAACTGTTGCTCCCGCGTTTATATCTCCAAGATCTGCCAGCTTAAGCCTCCAGTTTCCAGGATATAGTCTATAAAACTGACTCCTTATTTTATCAAAAGCGGGAGAATCGGTTTTTTTTACCGCTCTTCTATTCTCACGTACTCCGAAAATGGCCACATTTACTCCTTCTACATCAGGAATACCTGATCTTTCAGTATGAAGTTTAATTTGGGCACCTATGGATTGCTGATTCAAATGGCTAATCTCGCCCAGTAGATCTTCATGCACCGGACTAAGAAAATCGAACTCCATGCTTTATTTCTTTTTCGTGGTTTTCTTATGAGTAGTTTTTTTCTTCGCAGCGGGTTTTTTCTTCGCAGCAGGCTTCTTCTTTTTCTTGGTATTCTTCTCGATGATGTCTTTCACCTCTTCCAATGTAAGCTCTTCTGCGTTTGTAGTCTTGGGAAGCTCCACCTTGGTCTTACCCTTGATAACATTAAATCTGCCCCATCTTGCTTTTTCTACCCTGATACCTTCTTCCTCCCAGTGATGTATCAATTTATCACGCTCTTTCTGAAGTTTATCTTCTATAAGTTGTTCGATATCCTTATCAGAAAGGTTATCAAAATCGTATTTTTTGTTCACGTTAATGAACATATCGTTCCATTTCAAATAAGGCCCGAATCTACCCACTCCCTTTTGTACAGGATGGTCTTTATACTCATAAATAGGCGCATCTGCCTTTTCTTTCTCCTTCACTAGTTCCATGGCACGGTCAAAGTCTACATTTAAAGGATCTTCGCCTTTTTCCAGGGAAACGAATTTCTTTCCGAATCTTACATAAGGGCCATATCTCCCATTATTAACTTCAACATTCTCGCCCTTGTATTCTCCCAGTTTCTTTGGAAGCTGGAACAGGTCCATCGCTTCTTCATAAGTCAGCGTTTCCATATTCTGGTCCGGGCTAAGACTGGCAAATTTTGGCTTCTCGTCATCTTCCACGCTTCCAATTTGAACCATAGGCCCAAATTTTCCTAATCTTACGCTCACGGGTTTTCCACTTTCAGGATCTTCACCAAGGATTCTCTCCCCAACTTCCCTGTCGGCATTTTTTGCAACGTCCTGAACATGAGGATGAAAATCTTTATAGAATTCTTTCATCATTACCGTCCACTCCTCATTTCCTTCAGCAATATTATCAAAGCTTTCTTCAACTTTCGCCGTGAAATTGTAATCCAGAATATTGGAGAAGTGATTTACAAGAAAATCATTTACCACCATTCCAGTCGCGGTTGGCACTAGCTTACCCTTGTCACTACCAACGGTTTCGGTTAATTTTTTTTCAGAAAACTTATCATTTTTCAGTTCAAACTGAACATAATCTCTTTCTGTTCCATCTACTGAGCCTTTTTCAATATAATTTCTACTCTGTACAGTAGAGATTGTCGGCGCATAGGTGGATGGTCTACCAATACCTAGTTCTTCCAGTTTCTTAACCAGGGAAGCCTCGGTATATCTATAAGGAGGACGGGTAAATCTCTCCGTTGCAGTTATATATTCATTATTAAGCGGTTGCTGAACTTTTAGAGCAGGCAACATTCCGCTTTGTTCTTCATCTTCGTCATCACTTCCCTCAAGGTAAACTTTTAGAAAACCATCAAATTTCAAAACTTCACCGTTCGCAGTAAAATGATTATCATGCTTATCTGCTTCAATCTTCACATTGGTTCTCTCTAACTGCGCATCGCTCATCTGGGAAGCAATTGCTCTTTTCCAGATAAGATCATACAATCGCTGCTGATCACGCTCTCCTGAAATGGAATGCTTCTGAAATCCGGTAGGCCTGATAGCCTCGTGAGCTTCCTGTGCCCCTTTAGACTTTCCTTTGAACTGACGGGTCTTGGAATATTTCTCGCCGTAGGCTTTAAGGATCTCTTCTTTAGCTCCTTTTCTAGCATCTTCTGAAAGGTTCACACTATCAGTTCTCATATAAGTAATATGACCGGCCTCGTATAAACGCTGAGCCAGAGTCATGGTTTTACTTACTGAAAAATATAATTTTCTTGCTGCTTCTTGTTGTAATGTAGAAGTAGTAAAAGGCGGTGCCGGATTTTTCTTGGCCGGTTTCGTTGTAAGATCGGCAACTTTAAAGTTCGCCCCGATATTATTTTTCAGAAACTTCTCAGCTTCTTCCTTTGTTTCAAAATTCTTAGGAATTTTTGCTTTGAAAGATTTTCCATCTTCCGTAGAAAATTCAGCATCAATTCTATAAGAGGCATGTGGCTTAAAATCTGTGATCTCACGCTCTCTTTCTACAATAAGTCTTACGGCAACTGATTGCACCCGACCGGCAGAAAGTCCGCCTTTAACTTTTCTCCATAAGACAGGTGAAAGTTCGTAACCCACCAGTCTGTCCAGAACACGCCTGGCCTGCTGAGCATTTACGAGGTTATAATCTATGCTACGCGGATTTTCTATTGCACGAAGTATCGCAGATTTTGTGATCTCATGAAAAACAATACGCTTTGTTTTTTCCTTTTTTAGCTTAAGCTCCTCTGCCAAATGCCAGGCTATCGCTTCTCCTTCACGATCCTCATCACTAGCGAGCCATACCATTTCAGCTGTTTTAGCAAGCCCTTTAAGCTTCCTAACTACATCCTTTTTATCTTTGGATACAATATATTTAGGTGTAAAATCTCCTTCAGTATCTACTCCAATTTCCTTGGTTGGTAGATCTGCTATATGCCCAAAACTGGAAGCGACCTTATAGTCTTTTCCCAGAAATTTTTCAATGGTTTTAGCCTTCGCAGGAGACTCAACAATCACTAAATTCTTAGCCATAAATCTGTTGGTTTGTAGTTGCAAAAGTATATCAAATTTTTCTTCTGCCCGTTAAACTTGCATTAAAACCGAAAGATCAGCCATGGAAACACCTGAATTAGACGCTTGTCTGGGAGTAAAAAAAACTCAAAAGACAGGGGGATATATGAAACTATCTGGTAAAATAAAATACGGAAGAGGCTCCCGCCAGGTCATATTTTAGGTCTGGAGCGATATTTCCAGAAATTGAAGTAGCATCATTAAATGCAAGTATACGACCTCCATTATTAAGAGCTTCAGCGACAAATATCACATTGTAAGCCTTATCATAAACAAGGTTTACAGGATTACCCAGCTGGGTGTTAGCGCCAGAAATTCTTAATTGCTCATCTATTCCTATAAAACCTCCATTGGTCGCATTTGAAAATTTAGATTCAAAATCCTGAATGATGTGAAGAGCACCGTCGGTTGCAGATTCAGCTTCTCCAATATCAGAAAGAACCATAGTTCCTTTATCGAAATCCAGGCCATGAGATCTGATCAATCCCTGGAAACCAACAATTTTATCGGCAGTAATAATTCTATTGCTGGTATGTGTTTCAATAAAATTCCTGTACATCGCTATTTTATTCGTTTCATCTACCGCGGCATAAAGATCTGAACCTACAAATTCCAGCCCCCAGACTTTAAATTTAGTGATCAACACATTTCTTAAGACAAAGCCTGTTTCAGTTTTAACATATATAAAGAGTCTTCCCTCCGGTGTCGCTTCATCTCCATCAAGATCGGTATCGTCTGAAACCACGAAGAACTGTCCGTTAACTGCAAGATCTCTGGGACTCTCAAATTCTGAAGTTCCTATCAATCCCAATTCCGGATCTTTTGTGCCACCAGCACCAAGCTCACTTATATTAGTGTAAGATTCAATTTGATTTGAGGACCGGGAAACAATACTAAACGCATCATCTTCAGGAGAAAAATAGAAACCTTCAATATCTGAGGAATTAACTGCATAATTTGTAACCACGGCATCATTAATGTCATAGCGCCTTACCTGGCCATTATGCGAGGTGGCATATAAATGTGCGGTCGCAGAAGTTTCCACTCCAGCGTTTAGGTCGTCATTATTATTACACGACCAAAGAGAAAAAATTATAAAACTTAAAAGAAATAAATGTGATCTATTCAAAACTAAATTTTTTACGAAGATATAACGTAGTAAATCTCGCGGTAGTCTAATGACGTTAAAAATCTGTTATTTGAATCTATTTTAACGCTCTTTTCAACTCATTCTTTACATATTAAGATATGGAAAAAAGTAATAAAAAAAATAAAGTTGCAGTGATTACCGGTGCCAGTAGTGGAATTGGTAAAGCTATTGCAGAAAAACTGGCAGCAGAGAATTACAGAATTGTTCTAGCCAGCCGAAGTACAGATAAGCTAAGGGAAATTCAAAAGAAGTTAGACACTGAATCTCTGGTCGTTGAATTAGATGTTAGCAGCACTGAAAGTGTTACGAAGGCTTTTAATAAAATTGAAGAAAAATTTAACCAGATCGATATTTTGGTGAATTCTGCAGGCGTCATGCCTTTAACTTATCTAAAGAACAGACATCTGGACGAATGGTTGTCTACCATAGAGGTAAATGTGAAGGGTACACTGCGTTGTATCTACTCGGCACTACCGATGATGAAGAAACAACAAGATGGTCATATAGTTAATATTGCTTCTGTAGATGGAAAAGAAATATTTGCCGGCGGAGCCGTTTACGGGGCATCCAAAGCTGCAATTATTGAATTATCCCAGGCAATGAGAATGGAGTTATCTCCTGAATTCAATATAAGAGTTACCGCAATCGAGCCTGGAACTGTAGAAACCGATCTACGAAATGATATCACCGACGAAGAATTACTGAACGATAAAAATTATGATGAAGATGAACCGAAATTGAGCGCTAAGAATATAGCAGACGCAGTCTTCTATGCGATCTCACAGCCAGCTTCGGTCAATGTGAATGAGCTACTTGTAAAACCAACAGGAAAATCCTGATTTGGATCTTAAAAAATTATAAAAATAAAATTATGGGATTAGGACATTTTTTAAAATTAGCAGGAAAATTTATAGCAAGAGGTTTTATATTCAAAGCTGGAAAAAAGGCTGCTGTTAAAGGAGGTAAAGTGGGAATTGGAGCCGCTTCCTTATTAGCAGGAGGTTATATAGGCTATACTTTATTACAAAAGAGGGAAAAGGAATTAAAAAGGAAAAAAGAAAAAAGGGCGACACAGAGAAAGATAGTTGTGTAAAACTCAGCTTACATCTATAATCATTCGCTTCAGATCAATTTAAGCGATTGAAAATGGCAAATAGTTATCTTGAGGGTCAAATATGTGAGATGAAGCAAAAATTAGTTTACTGCCTGTTCTTTTTTATATCTGTTATAACTTTCGCTCAGGATTCAGATTGTGCGTGCTGTTCTTCACAACATTCTCAATTTGATTTTTGGGTTGGAGACTGGGATGTTTTCAATAGAAACGATGAAAAGATCGGAGAGAATCTGGTAGAAAAATTAGAAGACAACTGCATTTTAAACGAGAACTGGAAAGGAGAAAATGGCAGCAGCGGTAAAAGTTATAATTATTATGATCCTGAAGACGACACCTGGAATCAGCTATGGATAAGCAATTCGGGCAATATCCTCAAGTTAAAAGGAAAAGCACAGGTAGATCAAATGATCTTAAAAAGCGAGCTTACCAGAAGTGACAAAGGAGAATTTTATAATCAGATAACCTGGACAAAAAATTCAGATGGAAGTGTAACCCAGTTATGGGAAATCTATGATCCCCAGGGAAATCTTCTCAATACCGCATTTGAAGGAACTTACAGAAAAAAGCAACCTGATTGATTACTGAAAAATACTTTCTGAAGCTTTATTCAGACTTTGCGATGAAGAATCAACACTCTTAAAACTATCTATTCCTTTTTTAAGCCAGTTATAGTATTCATCTGCATCTGGCTCGTATGCTGAAGGCGCAACCAGCATTTCCTCATTATGATCTATAAGCACATAATAGGGCTGAGCATTCGCTTTATATCTGGAAATCTGGAAATCACTCCATTTGTTACCAATACTTTCAATTTCCTTTCCGGTGGTTTCGGAAACATATTGTTCATTTTCCGGCAATTTCCTTTTGTCGTCCACATACAGTGAAACCAGGACCACATCTTTTCTCAAAGTTTCCAGAACCTGGGGCTCACTCCAGACGCGTTCCTCCATTTTTCTGCAATTTACACAGGCATGCCCCGTAAAATCGATCAAAACAGGTAAGTTCTTTTCCCTCGCGTAAGCCAATCCGTCTTTATAATCATGAAAAGAGATGATATCATGAGGCCCATATTCAGCTCCTTCCGGAAGTCCTTCAGAATTTGAAATAAAATTCCCTCCCTTTGAATTTCCAACTCCATCGGGTGACTCACTATATTGAAGAGGTGGAGGAAAGCCACTAATAATTTTCAGGGGAGCTCCCCACAAACCTGGGATCAGGTAAATTGTAAAGATCAATGCAACCAGCCCGGTAAGTAATCTTCCTACTGAAATATGATCTTCTTTTGAATCATGGGGTAAACGAATTTTTCCGAATAAATAAAGAGCCAGCATTCCAAATATTGCTATCCAGATGGCCAGGAATATTTCGCGTTCAATAATATGTAGTTGTAAAACCAGGTCGGCATTAGATAAAAATTTGAAAGCCAGGGCAAGTTCAAGAAAACCCAGGGTGACTTTCACCGTATTTAACCAGCCTCCAGATCTTGGCAGGGTATTGAGCCATCCCGGAAAAGCTGCAAAAAGTCCAAAAGGCAGAGCAATAGCAAGGGAAAAACCTAACATTCCGATAATTGGAGCGATTCCTCCTTTAGAAGCGGCTTCCACCAATAAAGTTCCTACAATTGGACCGGTGCATGAAAAGGATACAATTGCCAGGGCCAGAGCCATAAAAAAGATGCCTATAAGCCCTCCTTTATCTGCTTTAGAATCTATTTTCGTTCCCCAGCTGCTCGGCAGGACTATTTCAAAAGCTCCCATAAATGAAATCGCAAAAATTACCAGGAGAATAAAAAATATGATATTAAACCAGACATTGGTGGAAAGTGCATTAAGAGAATCGGCTCCAAATATAAGAGTGACCAAAGAGCCTAATAATACATAAATTACAATGATAGAAACCCCGTAAAAAATGGCATTTCTTATCCCCGCAGCCCGGGATTTACTTTGTTTTGTAAAGAAACTCACCGTCATGGGAATCATAGGAAACACACAGGGAGTTAGCAACGCGGCAAAACCCGATAAAAAAGCGACTATGAATATTCCCCAGAATGAACGTTTTTCTTCGGGATTGGCAAGCTCAATTTCATCCTTACTTTCTATTTGTGGGTCGGCTGAATTATTTCCCAGCGAAATATCTGCCGCCTCTTCATTTAATATAAATTCAAATTCTTCAGTTTCAAATATACATGCCTTGTCATCACAAACCTGGTACTCTACCTTTGCTTTAATAGCATTGAGTGTAGTATCTAAAAGCTTTATATTCTGGGTAAAAATTGCCTGATTAGAAAAATAGGAAAGTTCCATTTCAAAAACCTGATCATACTCCGTCACCGATTCACTTTCTTCGGTTTTTCCTATAAGTTCATATTTATTTTCAGCATTTTCATAAATAAAAACCGTGGGTAAAGCGCCTCCTTCAGGAAGTTGCTGGGAATATAAATGCCAGTTATCTTCAATAAAAGCAGTAAATATTAGCTGGTATTCTGTTTCGGATACCTTTTCAACGTCAGTATTCCAGTCCACAGGATCGTGGATTTGAGCCTGAGCAAAAAATCCGGCAAGTAAGATGAGAAAGAAAAGACCTTTTTTAAACAAATTGTCTATCATTGAAATCCTGATATAATTAATTCTTGAAATGCGTCCAAATTTAAGGATTTTTAAGAGACTTCAAATTCGGGATTCTTTGTAAAATTACATTACTTAAGTAGAAGTCTTACCTCAATTTTTGTTCCCTGACCTTTCTCGGAATAAATATTCAATTCCCCATTAAAATCCTGGATTATTTCCTGCACCAATTTAAGTCCCAATCCAAAGCCTTTCTCTCCCGAAGTACCCCTGGAAGACACTAATTTATTTTCCCGTAATTCTGAAAGTGCTTCCTGAGATATTCCCAACCCGGTATCAATAATTACAAATTCAAGAAATCTCCCTTTATCCAAATTGAGAATATCCAGATTTACCTGGATCGACCCGCCACTTGGAGTGAATTTTATTGAATTAGAAATCAGATTTCCAAAAATTGAAAGTAACTTCCTTTTTGAAAGTGTAAAATTTGCCTTATCAGGATTTAATTTGATCTGAAGATCGATATTTTTTGATTTGGCCAGTAATCTATATAATTTCAGCAATTTGACCTTTAATTGCTTTAAATTAATAAGCCGTGTTTTTGCCGGATCGATTGACATTCCTACTTTCAGAATATCATCAGTAAGCTCCAGAAGGCTTTTTCCGGAATCTTTTATGAGCTGAAAATACTGCAGCATTTCTTCCCGGCTAAAATCTTCAGACTCCACAAGCTCGGCAAGACCCGTAATTCCATTTATAGGTCCCCGTACGTCATGGGCTACCTGGTTTTTAATTTTTACGGCCGTATTTAAAGAAAAAAGACTTTCATCCATTTTTCTTCTTAGCTCCAGTTTGTTAACGATTTCCTTTGCGACCAGGCCCAACATTGCCTTATTTTTGTCTGAAATCTCTTTTGAATTTTTATCCAGAACACATAATGCACCGATATTGTCTCCAGATTCAAGTGTTAGCGGAATACCCAGATAATAATTAAAACCAGCTTCCTCCTTTGAAAAACCCTGATATTTTAGGTGTTCATCTTGATCTAATTCCATAATTTCGAGAGGCTTATTAGATCGTATCGTTCTATCGCAAACAGATTCTTCCCGCGGAATTTGAGTTGACTTTATGGCCTGTGAGGTCACCGTCCATTGAAAATAATTATCAATTAAATTAATAGCAGAAATCTCTGTATCGGCAATCATAGCCGCTAATTCCACCAGGAATCTAAATTCCTCCTGTAATTCTTCATAATCAAGGTCAAATTTACTTAGGCTTTTTATCCTTCGATATTCCACCTCGCTACTTTCGATATTATCTAACATAGGTAAGTTTTGGGGAGTGCAAATATATAGTTAATCTTCAACAAAGTAGCTCTTAAAAATCTTAAGAAATCATGAAAACTAAAATCAAAAACCACATTAATAACACAACTTTTTTAATAGTAATTCAACACAGCTTTCTTACTTTAACAACTTCAATCTAAGAAATCATGAAAAAATTATTTCTGATCCTGTTTATTTTATCGCCCATTCTATCCGGTTTGCTGGCGCAGGAAAAAGAATGGATGCTGGGTCCTTTTGAACGCTTTACCCAACAACAACCAATAATTCAGAAGAAAACAAACTCTGAGTTTAAAGATCCTGTGACCGGTAATGTTGTAAAATGGGAGTCTATGGCTACTTTTAATCCCGCAGCAATTGTAAAAGATAATAAAATCCATGTTTTATATCGTGCCGAAGAAAAGCTGGGTGAAAAGGAAATTGGTGGTCATACTTCAAGAATAGGGATGGCCATTTCAGCAGATGGGCTTCACTATAAAAGAAAACCTGCCCCTATCTTCTTTCCTGATAATGATGATCAGAAAAAGTATGAATGGCCTGGCGGAACAGAAGACCCAAGAATTGTGGAGACTACGGAAGGAGTTTATGTACTCACCTATACCCAATGGAACCGGGACATTCCAAGGCTGGCGGTCGCAACCTCGACCGATCTCAAAAACTGGAAAAAACACGGGCCAGCTTTTAAATACTTTAAAAACGGTAAATACATGGATCGCGAGACCAAATCTGGAGCAATCCTTACCAGACTGGAAAACGGAAAATTATTGGCCGCAAAAATTAACGGGAAATACTGGATGTATTTTGGTGTGCCGCATATTTACCTGGCCAGTTCAACAGACCTCATTAACTGGGAGCCGGTTGAAGATTACGAAGGAAAGATTGCACCGGTACTTAGTCCAAGACCCGGTTATTTTGATTCATGGCTGGTGGAAGCCGGTCCACCCCCTATTCTTACCAGTGACGGAATCCTTGTTCTTTATAATGCCGGTAATTCTAAAAATATTGGCGTAGAAGAACTAGGAAACAGGATCTATACTGGAGGTCAGGCTTTATTTGATTCCCGCGAGCCCTGGAAGATCCTTGATAGAGCTGAGAAACCATTTATAAAACCGGAAATGGAATTCGAAAAATCGGGACAATATAAAGATGGAACCACATTTATCGAAGGTTTGGTTTATTTTAAAGGAGTATGGTATCTTTTTTATGGCACCGCAGATAGCATGGTAGGTGTAGTGAGAACCAGACTTAATTAAAGAGTTTTGTGGATCGCTATTTTACATGGGAGTTATCCACTAATCAGCACACACGGTATTATATATTGAAGAGATCTTAAGAAAATTTAGAAATAAAAATCTGATTATATTGATTGATCTATTAACGATTTCTAAACCATTTATCTTTTTTAAAATGAACGATAAGTAGATAAATTGTATTTAGAACAGCCAGGATGGCCAGGATTATAGAAGCAAAAAAAAGGAAGTTACTCATAACATCTGAATTGTGTATAGTCTACATGTACACCGCCCCAGACGATAATGTTATCTATAAAGATTATCAAAGCACAAACTTATGGTATAATAGTGTCACACTTTACTTGGATTAGCATAAGTGTTGCCGTTTTTCATAATCTCAGAAAAGCCCTAAAAACAAAAAAGCCTCTTCCCGTTTAGACGGAAAAAAGCTTTTCATTGGTTAACCAAAATCCACACAACATAGGATTATAACTTGGCTAACTACACATCCCGACAAGTCGGGACAAACAACACAACTACTCATTAGTGCCAAAAAAAGCCCCCCGTATAGAGGAGCTTTTTTGCAACTTTGCGGTCTGGACGAGACTCGAACTAACCGCATAATGTCTTTATTCATAGGCCTCTCCAAAGGCCTATATTTTAGGAGCACCGAATTCGCCACCTTTTAACAGCTTTTAACAAGCTCTCAAGGAGTAAATACTCAATGAGTGCTATTTGAATGCAAATGATATAATTCGGATACTATTTTTCTAAGAACAAACTCGATGTCAACCTAGGTTTTCAAAGAGGGCTGGCAAATATACAATTTCTTATTTCGACTATACAAATAAATTTTTCGCTTTATTTAGTAGAAAATGATCTGTAAGAAAAATAAGAATATTACTGCAGGTAAAAATTTCTTTATAAGTAAATTATTGTAGCCAGGTAGGATCTGAAATATAATAAGATTCGATTGGTCCTATAACATTTTCTAGGGTACCAGTATTCACATTAAAAATTGAGATTCCATTATAGGGTAAAATTAATTTTTCAGAATCTTGAGACCAATTTAACGGCCCTCCTGAAAAATCTGTTTCAATTTCATTTTCCAGTGTAACTGTATTCATTATCGCAAGTATATTCAATCCATCATCATAGACACCTTCAACATTATTTCGCATCTTATAGCTCATTTTATTTCCATCAGGTGAAATTTTTGGTCTAATAGCATAAATATCTTCCGGGGTCATTCTAATTAATTCGTCATTTGCTAAAACATATTTAAATATGCCGTTATACTGTTCATATACTATTGCAGTTCCATCGGGAAACCATCCGGCACTTCCTGGAAAAGCAAATTCATCAAACATCTCTACCTCTATAAAATCTTCGTTTCGAATGTTGTAAACAAAATAATTACCCGTTACTGTTGGATACTCGTCGCCTTCTCTAACTTTATGAAGTTGTTGCTGCATTAATAATGAACTACCATTCGCAGACCATATAGGTTTTCTATAACGTGCTTCGGGAAGTGAAGAAGTAATATTTGTCAGACTTCCTGAAGAAAGTTCCAAAACAAGTATCGCATCGTTGGTAGAGAA
Organism: Christiangramia sediminis; assembly: GCF_020552705.1. Taxonomy (GTDB): domain Bacteria; phylum Bacteroidota; class Bacteroidia; order Flavobacteriales; family Flavobacteriaceae; genus Christiangramia; species Christiangramia sediminis. The sequence continues at coordinate 148,192 of NZ_JAJBZG010000005.1, forward strand.
TGCCAATAGTTTTTCGTCTGGGCTAATCATTATATCCCACACCCTTGGTGCATCTATAGAAGCAATTTGTCTATTATCCCCACGAGAACTTTTTTTCCATACGTCTAAACCTTTGGTGTAATAAATAACATTTTTATGCCAGTCGTAATAATCGTAATCTGTCAAAAATTCAATTTGTTCCTCCTTATCAATATTATATAAAAACAATCTGGGATCTCCGAAATAATCTCCAAAGGACTGGGTTAGTTCAAAAGATATAAGGTTTCGTGATTCGGTTTCATCAAAACTATCGTCACTTGAACTGCAGCTGATAAAGACAGCAAAAATAAAAAGGTAAAATTTGAATTTTTTCATGATGTGGTTATAGCCGTTTCAGATCACAGTTTTTTAATTTTTTTTACAAGTTGGCAATTGCTTAATGTACAAAATCTTAAATATCTCCTATTAAATGGTTTATTCCTTAGTCAGCTCGTATTTATAAAACCCAAAATCACTTCTATTGAAGGATATTACAAGAACCGAAAATCAATGATAAAACACAGATAATTATCAGTTTGCAAACTCGACTTTCCATAACTCCTTTATATTATAGATGATAATTTTACAAAATGGTTGCGTTATATTTTTGTGAGATCTGAATCTCTTTCTTGAGTTGATACAAAGCAAAATAGCTATTCTTTCTTTTGGTTATTTTTAATTAGACCATCATAGGACATTAACATGTTTTTAGAGCGGGCTAATTTTATAGCTAAAAATCAGCTCAAAGGTTTAAATAATATCGAGTGCCTTTTCTCTCCCCGGTTTTTCTTAAAGCTCCCAGATCTACCATTTTTCTCAAATCCCTGGTAGCGGTTGAAGCTGTTGTCCCAGTGATCTTGATATAATTATCTGCACTTAAGCCTCCTTTGAATCCTTCTATACCTTCTCTAAAAATCCGATTCACCACTTTCCTTTGGCGATCATTAAACTTTTTATCAAACCTCTGAAAGTACTTTGTCTTGCCTATTAGAAAATCAATCATTCTTTGGGTATAATCCTGAGCCTGAAGTATCGTTCTACAAAAATACTCCAGCCATCCAGTAATTTCAATTTCCTTACTGTTGAGATGCAAGGATTTATAATAAAGCTTCTTATTATTTTCAATAATATGCGAAAGAGCAATCAAGGTTGGCCGTTCTAAGTATTGTGACAATACTTTTTCTGATATTGCACGGCCAATTCTTCCATTTCCATCTTCAAAAGGGTGGATACTCTCAAAGTATAAATGCGCAATACCAGCCTTAATCACTGGGCCTGAGCGTTCACAGGTGGTGCTATTAAACCAGGAAATAAACTTATCCATTTCTTTTTTTACTGCACGAGATGGAGGAGCTTCAAAATGAACTATCGGCCGCCCCATTGAACCTGAGATTATTTGCATTGGATCTGGATGCGTTCTATAACTACCTATATTCTGAAGATCACGGCGTGCATTCATCAGCATTTCGTGCCATAAAAATAATTGCTCATGAGTTAAAGGAGATGAATAATTCGTATATAAATCAATCATCATTTCTGAAATTCCGTATTCTGCAGGAGACACTCTACCTTTATCTGATTTAAGGCCAAAATGTTTACGAATTGAGGATTGTAATGAATCCCTATCCAAAAGTTCACCTTCAATCTTAGAAGTTTGAAACGCTTCATCACTAAGCAGCATTACTTTTAACTCATCCTGACCTTCAGTACTAATATGCTTCATACTACCATACAACATTCCCGATTTTTCCAAAAATACTTTTTCATAGGGAAGCAAAACTTCTGATATGTATTCGAAGTTAGGCCAGTTTTTAAGTTGCCAGTTCCAAGTCATGAGCTATTAATTAATAATTTATAGCTCAATATATAGCCAATATTTGAGCTATAAAAATCTTTATATAGCTCACAATTAAATAATTTCAAAAAGACTTTCACAAATATGAACCAGAACATCGTCAAACTGATGGAATAATTCAGCTCGTCCCTTACGGTATATTATCATTCTGCACACAAGAGAAGAAACTTTTTTATAGAAGCAGTATTTCTAAATAACCTTTCATCTTTCTTTTGGTTATCTTTAATTAGTTAATCATAAGACATTCAGTATGTTTTTAGAGCGGTTTGCAATTTTTACACTTCAGTTGAGGGCAAAGCTTAAAACATTTCTCATTTCTCTAGTAAGGGATACAAATTCACAGATTGGCCTTCTCCTTTTTCTAGGTTGCATTTTCTTTCTAACTCTGGCTTTATATTATGTTTGGATATTTTCTCCTTCGCTGTGGATTAAACTTATTTTCAGTATTATTTATTTACTATGCTTTCTATTCTGTATTTCCGCAATTTATTTCCATCTCAAACAAAAGAGGATCAGAAAGAATGCAAATACACTGGAAGTTTACACTTTGGATAGAGAAGGCCTTGAAAATTTACATTTTTATAATATTAAGGCGATTGCATTAACCGAAGTTCAGACCGAAAAACTGTTCAGGGAATTTTCAAAACAATACCTGAGTGGCAGTTATCAAAGCTTTTGGGCATTAACAGCATTAACACCCATTCCGCCCAACAAACGCCTTATCTGGATAGATACTTCTCCTAAAAGACCAAAAGAGGTCAACCGCCAATCCCTGCTTGAATTTTTAAATCAGCTGCTGATCGGTTTTAAGAACCTCGAAAATCAGCAGATGATAGATTTAGCACGGCATTATTTCATTCTGAAAAATCCAGCCGGGAAAGAGCAGCTGCACTTATCAACTAAGAACATCTCCGATTGGCGTACCAATGAGGCTCCCTACCTCCAGGACATTTCCAGACTTTTTCAAAGCTGTTTATAAGGAATTACCACTAGATTACCTGTTACCATATTGATTATCAGTAATTTTAATTAGTCATTTGTTGCTATAAACCACAAACCAACGCTGTTGTTGGCTTTAAAAAAATAGCAATCATGGACCATTTAGAATTAAAAGAGCGGTTGATCAGAATCGAACAACTGCTCATGGCAAACAAAGAAGTACTGACCCTGGAGGAAGCCTGTCAATATACAGGTATTTCCAGAAACTACATGTACAAGCTTACTTCGATGAACAAGATCCCCTACGCCAAACCCCGGGGAAAATCCATCTACTTTGAGAGAACGAAACTCAATGCCTGGTTGTTGGGAAATCTAAAGCAATAAGGCTATGAACGGATACGAGTTTTCCAAAGCATGGTTCGATTTCAGCTTTGCCAATTCCGGCAAAGTAAAGCCTGTGCACACCGCTATTTTCTTTTTTGCCATAGAACGTTGTAACCGGCTGGGGTGGAAGTCTGAATTTGGTTTTCCTACCGACCTGGCCATGGAAGTTTTAGGGATTAAAAATTACAAAACCTACAGTAAAGCTTTACAAGATCTGGTGGACTGGGGATTTGTCCAGTGGATCCAAAAAAGCAGGAACCAGTACACCGCCAATGTCATTGCCCTGGTAAAAATGACCAAAGCACCCACCGAAGCACTAGACAAAGCAGTGTCGGAGCCTTGTACAATGCATAACCCTGAGCAGGTCCAAAGCATTGTTAGTATAAATAAATTATTAAACAATAAACCTTTAAACTTAATAAACCTATTAAACAAAAAGCGTCTATTTGAAATTGAAAAAATTGAAATTCCAAAAAACCACCAGGACTATTTTGAATGGGCGCTTAAATTTCAAAAGCTCTTTTTAAAAAATTTGAAAAATAAAGGGGCGCCTTTGAAAAAAACAGAAAATGCCAGTTTCAAAGAGTTTGTAACTCCCATCCGGTTGATGATGGAAAGTGACAAAATCTCCAAAGCACAACTGCAGCTGGCCTTCGAACTTTTAGATGCTGAAGATGAATTCTGGAAAGGGATCATCCTGGACACACATAAACTTCGACAGAAAATAGGACAGCTGATCGCACAACGAAAAATACCACCAAAAACAAAAGAAATGGATCTGCGCACTACTGAAAAAATAAAAAGCTATGACTAGTTTAACACTTGTATCAAATTTGACTAAGTCTTTGCCAGCTGTGGGAGGTAAAGATCGGCCTCGCATTGGCAAACGAGTCTTTTGGAACATGTTCCAGGCGGAAGCAAGTCGACAGGGGCTGGAATTTAAGATCACAGCTGAAAACGAAAAGATCATCTATACCATTTTGCGCTATTTTCTGCTGCTGGAAGATTTTAATGCCTATGGAATTTTAAAAAACAGGGCAAGCCTTCAAAAAGGATTACTAGTCTATGGCGATTACGGAGTGGGAAAATCGACCCTTTTCAACATCATCCATGAGGTTGGAAAAACGATCATCCTTAAAACGAATATTTCCCAGCTCTGGTTTCCAAAGATAACTACCGTAAATATGCTGACCCGGTATTATGATTCTCAAAAAGATCCTACAAGTGATTTTAAACTGGAAAACTATTATAGAGGAAAATTATATCTGGATGATCTGGGAAAAGAAGACAAGGCTTATAATCGGGAGGAACTTATCGGGAAATTGCTTTTTGAACGACACCGGCGGAGATTAAAAACTTTTGTGACCACCAATGAAAAACCATCGGCCATAGCAGAGCGGTATGGAAATCATATTGGGGATCGGCTTCCGGAGATGTTCAATATTATAAAATGGGAGGGTAGGAGTTGGAGAGAATGATCCTAAAAGTCCTCACCACATTTTCCACGATGTAGCAAAAAGGCTTCACCTTAGGAAAAAGAGGTTCGTCCTGGGATCTGGAATTGGAAGTAAGCCAAAATCCATTTGCATACATTTTTGAAGATTTCATTAAAGGAATATTCTAAATAAAACTGACTTAAAATTATTTTGGCTTACCTCCGCGGCATTAATTTTTTTTATAAATACAGATTTAAAAACAGTTAAAATGATGCTATTTGGATTGTTTTTCAATTAATCAAATAAGCATAAATGGATACAAATAAAATGGTCTTAAAATGAAAAACTCGCATGATAATCTACGGATTAAAGTTCTCGTTTCAGGAGGGGGACCCGAATGAAAAATGAGAAGCAAGAGGATAACACGCGGGGCGGTGTTATAATTTTCTCATTTTACTTATATATCTGATTTTTAGATACTTGTGAATTATATTTAAAATTTAAGGAGCCACAAAAAAGAACCATTTGATACAAAAGGCTGACAACCCTTATAAATAGTACAGTGCATTATCCTAATTTCTAAAAAAAAGGAACCATGAGTAGATTTTCACGGATTAATTTCCACAATGAAACGGTGGAACGTTTTAAAAAATACTCCATTAAAAATGAGGTCAATTATACAGAAACCTTAGAGGCTATGCTGGACTTTTTTGAGAGTAATTATATCTCACCTTTTGAACCTTTTCCATATACGAATGCCCGTTTGGTTCATGTTCTCAATAAACGAATGGATGCGGTAGAATCCCTGTTGCGTAAAATGGAAAAAGAAACCCTGGAACCTACTCTTACTATCCTTCTAAAACTTATAAACGCTGCAGATCCCAGGAACCAAAAGAAAAGGGATTATGAAGAGGATGATACGCACCCCGATTTTTATAAATAGCTATAAGCTTAAAGAAGAGGAAAATTCAATTCTAGATCAAATCCTCATAATGCGCCCTATGCTGTTTTTATTTCACGTTTATCTACGGAACACTATAAAAACAGCAAAGGAACCCGCGCAAGGTTAGTTATGGTAGAAATGGGGCTGGAATATAATTGATTAGTTCAGCTGAAAATTACCCCAAAAATTAGGATCATATTCTACACGGTCTATTAGCGTTTGTTCTTCATCTCCATAAAATTCATATAAACGACATATTTTGTCGCTTACTTTCATTTTATTTGTTTTGAACTTCTAAATTAACAGGATGAATATTTTATATCTACACGGACTCAAAAGTAAATTGAGTACTGAAAAACGAAAAATTTTAGAACAATACGGCAAAGTTTTCGCTCCAGATATTGACTATTCCAAAGATCATGTTCAGTATACAGAAGTTCTTCGAAAATTTCCTAATACCGAATTCAATGTTATTATAGGTAGCAGTATGGGTGCTCTAAATTCCTATATCATTTCAAACTGGATTGGCCGCCCTGCTCTATTATTCAATCCTCCTTTGTCTAAACACCCCTGGAGTATTATGCATCCGAAGGAGAAATTTATCAGGGGTATTGCTTTAAAACAAATGGTGTTAGGAGCCAGAGATGAAGTTGTAAATCCGCAGGAGACTTTAAACTATATTGGGAGTCGCCTCTGTGGTGATGAAGTGGTAATCAAAATCCATCCTCAACTTGGTCACCGAATTCCATTGGATGTATTTGAAGCTGAAGTAAAAGAATTCTTCAGTAAAATTTGTTATTAAAATCAGCAATTATGTCTGTACGACAAAGTTTAAAACGCTATACAAAAATCATTTCCCTTCTAAGAAGAAGACCTATGAGTTATCAGGAAATTCAGGATGAAATATCACTGGATCCAGATGCTATAGATGAAAAGCTACTAACCTCTCAGCGAACTTTACAACGAGATATTATTGACATCGCCTCTATTTACGAGATTGAAATAGATTCTAATAAGAGCACTAATAAATATTACATAAAAGAAGATGTTGAAGAAATACATTCCCGAAGATTAAGGGAAAATTTTGAGATAGTGAATGCCATAAGAATGTCCAGAGGATTTGGAAATACCCTAATTTTTGAAGAAAGACGGCATTTGGGGACAGAACATATGGCCGGCTTGATACATGCTATCCAAAACAATCTCTTTATCGAGTTCAATTATATTAAATTCTGGGATGGTTCTAAAAGTAATCGTAGAGTAAAACCTATTGCATTAAAAGAAGCCAGGAACCGTTGGTATCTCATTGGCATGGATGATAAAGACGACCGTATAAAGAATTTTTCACTGGATCGAATTCAGGAATTAATTATATCCGCAGAAAAATTTAAAAGTGCTTCCTATAATGTTGCTAAAGAATTTAAAGACAGCTTCGGAATCATTAACGGAACAGGAGAAAAGGCCATAGAAGTAATTTTATCCTTTACATTACAGCAGGGCAGATACATAAAATCACTTCCTCTCCACCACAGTCAGGAACTGATTCTCGAAAATGAAGAGGAAATAAGATTTAGCTATTTTATAAGCCCAACCTACGATTTTAAAATGGAGATACTATCTTATGGCGATCAGGTGAAAGTTCTGCAGCCTGAAAGTTTAAGAGAGACTATATTCGAAAATTTAACCGCTGCACTAAATCGGTATTAGTGAAATCCAGATTCAAATCTCAGTATAAAACTCCTAAACAATCTATTGATATTCACCTTCCCCACCGGGTTTGCACTTTGGCAAGCCCATAATGGTGGCAATACTTTATTATCCAGACAATATTCCACAAGCCATTTGGCACACTCATAACCCGTAGGTTCGTTTTCTCCCAGATCGTGGTCAAAGCAGATTCCCTCTGGCAATCCGTTAGCCTGAATCCAGCTTACAAATTCCTGCATATTCTTCACCCAGATCACTTCCACCTCTTTTCCAATAGGACTATAAGCAAGCCAATCTAACCTCAAATCTTTTGGATCTCGTAAATCATCAAGCCAGATAAGGGTCCTCATTTTTATAGTTTTGGAATCCAAGGATGGTAGTTTTCTTTTCTTCAACATTTGTTCCTGAACTTGTTTCAAACTTTTCCTGACGACATAAATCCAGAATCGCTTTGAAATCAATTTTTTCAGCATTGATAATTTCATGCATTAAGATCTTACGGGTGATATTCTCGATCTCACCTCCTGAAAAATCAAATTGTTGAGCCAGCTCAAGGCAGTGTTCTGGTGATAAGAAATCAATTTTATTCTGCCATATTTTTTGACGGGCAGCGATTCCCGGACGTTTGATTTCTATTTTAAAAAGGAAGCGTCTTTCAAAGGCCGCATCCAGGTTATCGATAAGGTTGGTGGTAGCGATAAATATGCCTTTAAAATTTTCCAGTTCCTCCAGAAGGATATTCTGAATGGCATTTCGGGTTTGATCCACTCCCTGCTCTGAATTACCGGTCCGTTTGGACAAAATCGCATCCGCTTCATTGAACAATAGTATAGGAGCCACCTCTTTTATATCATACAGTTTTTGATATCGGGTAAATACTTTTTTGATCAGTTTCTCACTGTCTCCAAACCACTTTGATTTGGTTTCACTGATATCCACCCGCACGATGTCCCTCCCGGTTTCCCTTGCTAATTGCAAAACACCTTCGGTCTTTCCGGTACCCGGTGGTCCGTAGAAAATACAGTTTACTCCAATTGGTAAAGATTTAGCTTCTAATATTTGCTGAACTTCTTTAAATCTTTGGGCCTCAAAAGTTTTAGTTAGCATTTCAATGCTGCTAAGCTCCTGCTCGTTATAAAATAGTGTTTTGTCTTTTATGGCTTTATGATCTAAAACATCTTTTTGATCCACTTCAGCCAGCTTTACTCCCTCTTCCTCCAGCATTTTAAAACCGGACTCACCTAATTTTAGTCCAGAGTCATTGAAAAAATTTGCTTTTTCCAGTTCAATCAAGTTTAATTTTAAAAGCTTAGTATCACCCGAGACCAGCCTCTGACAAAATTTTACCCTAGCACTGATACTCCTAATAAAAGCCTCCACCGTTCTGGACATACTCGTGGATTCGCTCCCTGTTATTGAATTCCATAGCACATCAAAGAATATAGCTTTTTCAAAATCGCTTAAGCGAAGCTTTTTAACATTTCCCAATAAAGGAAAATGTTCAAACTCATCAAGCCAGGCATTGGTTTGGATAAACAGTTCCACAGGAGAAATTTCTTCGTCACCGCACTCATCTATCAAATCAGAGATCCTTTCAAGGATATCCAGAGAAGATTTTATTTCAGGTTCTTCTTTAACGAATGGCAACCGGTTATTTAGAATAGCCTCCTGTACCGGATCGGGAACAATAAATTCAACATTTCCTCTATTGAACCTTCCCCTTCTTCTCTTTTCCTCTATCAAACCAGTTTCTTTTAGTTCCCTAAAATTCCCAGATCTGGCCATCACCTCGACCACATTGATTTTTAAATATTTTCCAATGGAAGAATACCCGACGCTGTCATTCTCCATATTCTGGGTGAAGATCAGCGAAAAGATAAAGGCACTTTCAGTACCTATTCCAAGTTTTTCGGACAGTAATTGTAATTCCTTTTCATATTCTTCAGTAACGGAACCGGCAAACTGATTTCCTTTCGCAGCGGTATAGATCCCGGAGATGGCATATAAGGGCTGGTTGATTTTTTCTGTATTCATTTGTAATTCTTTCCTACAAGAATACAGGTGGTTGGGGACAAAAGGTGTCGCCGTAAAATCTTAGTAAGAATTAAGTGGTAAGTTCCCTCAGATGCTCATAGATCATCACCATAGCAAGAGTGTCCAATTCACAATATTTTAGTAAAGAAGTTTTTATTTCCATTCGCTCTTCTTCCGGCATATCGGTATATTGTAGTTTTCCGTAGGCAGTAAGAGCTGCTCCCCCATCGGCAATATTTTCCATTTCTGAAATAGTGGCATCCAATTGTTCCTCGTCCCAGTCTTCAAAAAGTGGCGGTAAGGTTTTATACGGACTTTGAATTTCACCATCTATTTCCTGTAGCCAGGTATGATCTCCAGGGAAGTTTTTCGAACTTAAACCAATTTCAGTTATAGTTCTGGAATATTTACCCTGTAAAAACTCAGATGTTTTCAAGGCGGCTGGGAGAACAGATTTTATACTAATTGAACCTCCCATATATAAACTATAATAATAGTCCTTGATAGCCTGAAAAAGATCGATCATATTTCGATCTCCTGCATCTTTTCTTATATCATTCTTCCTTGGTTGGGTAATTGACTCAATGAACATTTTGAGTTCTTCCTGATCTGTTTCATTCGATTCACTTAACTGGTCGTGTATTTGATTAAGTACCGTGTTTTCATGATTAGAATATCTAAAAATACTGCCGTCATTTCCAGATAATGCCTTTTTTAGTTCGCGTACGAATTCAAAATTTGGAAACTTACCAGCTTCAAAATTTATATATTCCGAAGCGTGTTTGATAGTTCCATTTTCACTCACGGTGTGATGTGAAAATTGAAACGCGATCTGCTCATAAGGATGTCTCCCCTTGTTAAAAGGCAATGCACTCATTGAGGTCTCAAAATCGATAAAGTTTAATGGAAACTTCCAGGTTCCCATCTCTCTTCTCAACTCATCTTTAAATAGAAAAACCGAATAATCTCCCATCACAGTCTTATCTATCTGTGTCCAATGTCTATGGGAGGTTGAAAATTTTTCTGCTTCCTCCTGTAATCCAACATGGCTTTCATCTATATGTTCAAGATGTATCAATCCCTCCTCAAATAGCCTGGAACCTTTTCTGAAATTCCAGATATTAAAAGTATTAGGTTTTTGAAAATCTTCAGGTTTCCATCCCAGCTGTTTTTCAAAACATTCCTGAAATCCAGATTTTAATCCCTCATGGTCTTGCTCCGGAGTAGTTTTAAATTCACAACTTTTACAGGCCCAGGATACCGGGTAATTGAAATATTGATCTTTTTGGTAATGATCTGCAAAGACTTTTATGGATTTTTCAAAACCCAGGTCTTCATAAATTCTGTGTTTCCCTACTTCGATATCATTTAGTATCTCGTCTACACCAACATTTCCCAGAACAGTTCCTCCGGTTTCTTCCAGGCTATCGACCTTTCTAATAATTCCCGTTCTATTATCAGCTTGTTTTGAAATACGGAAAAGCTGATTCAAACCATCAATTTTAGCCGTCTTGCTCTTATCCGCAAGTTTAAGATAGGATTTGATATTCCATTCAGGATGACATTTTTGTATCACATAACGTTGAAAAGCAACATCAAACAAATACGGTTTCCAACCGCTTACCAGTCCTCCCCTAGACCCAACTAATAAATTCTCATCAGCAGGGTCAAAAGATTTCGCCTTTACCTCTATCAGTTGAATATTATTTCCCTGTTTTACCAGAATATCAGTCCTGATAAAAAGATTATCAAATTTAAAAGCCGCTTCGAAAATGACAACATTTTCCTGATAAAGCAACTCATTGGTTTGCTCAACTAAAAGATCATAATCCCAATCATTATTTTCAATAAGAACTCCCTCTGGATATTCCATTCTCGCCAGCTCTTCTACCTGAAATCCACCTTCAGCCAGCGCCTGTAAAAAAGTATCTTCCAATTGCTGATTGGCGTACTCAGGCTTTTTGGTATAATAGAGCTTATTAGGACATTCTAAGGCAAGTTTAAAACGGGATTTGGTTAGTAGGCGTTGGGACATGGTATATAATTTAATCTACAATTATATTGAACCTACGAAGTTTTGCTGCTAACCTTTCATCTAAGTTAGTAATATCATCGCCATTTAACTCTATAAGGTTAATATTGTACTTCTTATACAAATCTTGTTTTACCTTTTTTCTCTGGGCATATTTCTCATTTTCTTCAAGACCCCAATATTCTATATATAGCTTTTCCTTGGGGATATAGAAATCGCAGTACATATCTTCGTCAATATTTAATTTCCTTTCATAGGCATGTACAATTCCATTTTTATAAAGAAAATCATCAATTAATAATTCAGCTCTACTTCTAACATAATGACCATCTGGAGTTCTTAAAGTAGCAGGAAACTTAGTTCTAAAATCATCTAAACTTTCCTGTTCATGATCTTCGGCCTGAATATCGATATCACCCTGACTTTCTTTTATCTCTCGTATTAAATGCTTATTGGACAATACACTTTCGTCCCAAATTATATAAGGCTTTCCATTTCGAGCTTCCATTTGCTTAGCGCCGTTTCTAACTCCAGAATTTGTTGAAATCCAACCTCCTTTCCCTTTTTCAATCCATCCTAATTCTGATAGATAAAGATTAACTTTCCTGTTCGATATACTAAAATACTCTCCAATTTTTGTAGCATTAACTGTATTAGTCGAGCTTACAGTTTTATTAAAATTTAAATTTTCTGGCCAAACTACATATTCACCAAATTTTGGATTATACTTCGAATCCCCGCCGGCAATCCTTCCATCTTTGGTTAGAATCCAGGTCCCCTCTTTTTTATAAATCCATTGTTTTTCTGTTAGCTTTCTAAATAATTCGTTAGGTTCAAGGTTATTTTTTTTGGCTAATGCCGTGGTTGAAATAAATTTCATTACGGTTATCTTTTTAAATTAAATCAGTAGTTAATCGTTTGTCTTTTACTCATCGTATATATATGCTGATATACATCAGCAGCTCTTTGTCCTACCTCAGCATCAGAATATGAATCTTCAGGCAGATAAAGAAGCTTCTCGTAAATCAGCGTTTTGATTTGCGACCTCAGCATCCGGCTCTCTCTCCATCTATCAATTTTCAGTTTCTCTTCCTTTAGAGTAGCTAAGGTTTCTACAGCAATCTTTTTGATAGATTTGAGTTCTTGATCACCTAATTTCTTTCCTTCCTTAAGTAAATCAAAAATGGCTAAAGTATCCTGATCTACACTTTCACGCATCGCCCGTTTATCCTCAAAATCAAGATCACGTATAAACTCATTCAGCCTCTCAAAAGCTTTGATCGTGTCCTCATAACTCTTTCCTCTGTTATATTCGTCTATGACCTCTTTATAACGATCATAAAACTCCAATCGCAAAGGATTATCCTGAATCATTTGCTGCACTTTCTTCTCTACTGCTTCCTGCAAATTATAGACGATGGAATTTTTCTTTTTTGACCTGGAAAATGCCTGCTTCAATTTATCAAAGTCGAGACTGGATAAATCCACATACACATTCTCTTCTTGAACCATTCCGTTTTCCTGAACCAAAATACTATCGCTTACAATAGACTGAAGTTCTTTGATGATCTCGGAAACATCAGCAGACTTCACCTTTTGATTTAAAGCTGAATAAATTGCATCTATCGCATTATATTTATTAATGTATGGTTTCACCACATCATCTGGAAATAATGATTTATATTTTCTAAAAACATTTCTAGCCATCACTTCAAAAGAAGCTCTGGAGGTTTCATTTAGATTTATTTTTTCAGTAGAATGGTTAAGAAGACCTATTTTTTCCATCGGTTTTACATCCATCATACTGCTTAGATCGAAATCTAATTCTTTTAAGTAATTTTCGGTTTCTTCTATTGCTGTCCTTAATTCCCCTTCCTGCTCTTTAACTAGTTCAACCGGTTTTTGAGGTTCATTCTTACTTCCTTCTGGTTGCGACTTCCCTCCTTCTCCATAAACAGAATAAGCTTTTTCTAATTGTTTATATACATTCCCGTAATCTACAATTAACCCATTCTCTTTCTCATCATCATAAACACGGTTAGCCCGGGCTATGGTTTGCATAAGAGTGTGACCTTTTATGGGTTTATCCAGATAAACGGTAGAAACACATTGGGCATCAAAACCGGTGATCCACATCGCGCAAACAATTGCCAATCTGAATGGATTTTCGGGATCTTTAAACTCTTTTTCCAGGTTACGTTCTACCATCTTCTGGCGATGCGTACCAATATCGAGTCCTAGTTTTCTGAATTTATCGATCTCGTTCTGCTCTCCGCTTACCACTACGCAAACTTCAGTTTCACTTACCCTCTGATATTTTCTTCTAAGTTCCCGCTCTTCCTGAATATCCTCGCAATCCTGAATTCTTTTCTCAAGTGCTAAAAGATATTCCGGCCAGTATTCTTTCACATAATCGAACATTCTTACGGCCGTAGGCTTATCTAAGGCAACGAACATAGCTTTACCCTGATATCCTCTTTCATTGAAGTGCCAGACCAAATCTTTGGCTATAGTTCTCAATCTGGGCTCAGCCGTTAGAACCGGGTAATCTTTTTTAAACAGGTATTCTAATTTCTTCTTCTGATCTTCATCCAGGTCCTCATTTTCAAAAACCTCAGCCATTTGTTCATCCAGCTCAGGATTCTCAATATTAAGCTTCTCACCCCTATTTAGATAAAGTAAAGGAAGTGTTGCTTCATCCTCGATCGCCCTTTTAAAATCATAAATAGAAACATAATCCCCGAAAATATTCTTTGTAATTTCTTCCTCTTCTTTAATGATTGGAGTTCCGGTAAACCCTAGATAGGAAGCGTTGGGAATTCCATGATAACGCATATTCCTGGCATAAGTTCCGGCCTGGGTTCTATGGGCTTCATCTGAAATCACTATGATATTCTTTCGATCTGTAATTAATGGATATTCTAATTCTTCTTTAGGATCTATCGAAAACTTATGAATTAAGGTGAAGACATATTTATGGTTTTCCGCGAGCAGTTCCCTTAAATGTTCCCGTCCGGTCCTGCCTTTTTTATTCCCTGCAATGACATTTTTATTATTTACAGCACCAACGCCTGAGAAAGTATCATAGATCTGGTTTTGTAATTCGGTTCGGTCCAGCACGATTAAAAAAGTATAGGAGCCTCCAAATTTCCGATGGATCTTTTCACTAAGAAACACCATCGAATAGGATTTTCCACTTCCCTGGGTATGCCAGAAAACCCCGAGTTTTCCTTTAAGGTCATCTATATTTCTGGCGTTTTCCATCACCTTATTTACCCCAAGATACTGGTGGTTCTTGGCCATTAATTTAGCAACTTCTCCTCCAGCATTATCGTATAGAAGAAAGTTCTCAAAAATATCCATAAACCTATGAGGTGCACAGGTGCCTTTAAGCATGGTATCTAAACTAACCAGACCTTTTTCCTCTTCTTCAATTCTTTTCCAGTCCAGAAAGTACTTATACGGACTCGTAATAGTGCCAACCTTTGAATCTGTACCATTACTCAATATGATAAAAGCATTGGAATGGAAGAGCTCCGGGATCGCTTCTTTATAATCCTTTAAATTATCATCGTAAGCGTGACGAAGATCTGTATGATGAGCTTTTAGTTCTATGAATATGAGAGGAATCCCATTTACAAATCCAATCACATCAGGCCTGCGATTATAATGCTGACCGAAAATCTCAAATTGTCTGACCGCCAGGAAATCATTGTTATGGTAATCCCTGAAATCGAAGACTTTTAGTTTCTTCTTTACAACTTCATTCTTATCGTTAGTAAAAGAAACCGGCACCCCATTTTTAAAGAGATCGTATTTTTCCTTATTGATCCGGGCAAGCTTTTTATCTGCCTCACGTTGATCTATAATTTCAATAGCCTGGTCATAAGCCTGCTGTGGCAAACCGGGATTAAGGTTTTTTATGGCCTTCTCCAATTTACCTTTTAGGATGATCTCGGTCTTATCTTCTCTACCCAGAAGACCTGCTTCCCCTAAAGTCTCATTTCTCCAGGCGGTAGTAACGCACCAGCCTAAATCTTCCAGGGTATCCTGGGTAGCCTGTTCTATTAAAGCATCTTCTGAGTATTCATAGCTCATGTTATACAGCTTTTAACTTAACCTCTTTTCTTTCTAAGCGTTCTTCAATTAAATTTTCGATTCTATCAAGAAATCTATTCTCTGATTCCAGAATTTTCTTCATAGTCATCTTATCATTTACATAGATACCATCCACAATGAATTTAGTATTTGAATGGTTTATATGACCGAACAAATAATCTGAATGCGTATTATCTAGTTTCAGTTCATTGGATAATGGATACATTAATCCGCCAAAGATTAAATCAGATTGATAATATTGCATATAAGTATGGATCTGGTAAAAATCATTTCTATCAAGATCTGAAATCTTACTTGGTTTTCTTTCCATTCTCATAGATTTAAACTTAGCATCGAAAACTATCACCTTATCAGAATATTTATGTTTTAGAACAAGATCAGGTAACATTTTTCTGCTATAAAATTGACTCGAATAAAGCTTAATTTCTTCCTGTCCTTTCACCTCCCAATCAGAAAAACGCTTAGCCAGTAATTTCTCCAGATAAAGTTCAAATAATTGGGAAATATCAAATAAAAAACCTGTAGTCTCGAGCTTGTTATCCTTTTTTTTCTCTGGAGTCAATTCATAATCAAGTAAAATTATTTCAGCATATTCTAAAACTTTTTTGAAAGATGCAAATAGAGGATTTGATAAGACACGATGATTTTTAGCCTTCAGTAAAGTTTCCTGACTGACATATATCCCTGAATATTCTCTTTTAAGTAACTGTTTTACTCCAAATATTTTATCATTAATATCTTTTCCAAAAGTTTTTTCTAGTTTAAGTAATGATAAATAGAGAACATCAATGATTTCCTGAATATATTTTTGAGTTCTGTAACTTGAAGTAAGTTTCCCTCTAAAAGGCATATCATGTTTCAGGTAAGCATTTATATCTACTCTTCCTCTAACCTTATGACTTCTTTCAGTTACATTTTGATATTCCTTGGGTAAGCCTAGAACAGATGCTTTCTCTAAGGTTTGAATAAATAAATAAGCGAGAATAAATTGAAATTCGTTGAAATTCTCTTTTTTGGAGGCTTTATATTTTTCAGTATCAACATAAATATCATTTACATAATTCAGCATCCGCCGAAGAAAAACATCCCCGTACCGGGTAGTTATATTAAATCGGCATTCTTTATGAAAAACTATTCCAGAAAACAAACCAGTTTGCACATAATATTTTTTCTCGGCCTGATCGCTTTCTTTCGAATATAGCTTTAGAATTAATCTGTTTTCATCTTCTTTTTTATAGAAATCTTTAAAACCTATAATTTTCAAGCTTTTTATTCTAGCATTCCCGGTATTTAATTCGTAAACTGAAGAGAATAAGTCACAAACTTTTCTTTGGGACCTCGATCCAAATGTCCCCTTTAAATCTGATTTTATTAAAGGTTTTTCTTCAAAAAAATTATGATTATTTGGTATACTTATTTCCATACTAAAAAACTCCTTACAATGCTGCTTTAAACTTACTCAATGCGATTTCTAATTTAACATCTAAATCTTTTTCTGGAAATAATGCTCTCAAATACTCCTTTAAAGTAGGGCGTAAATAAAGATTGAATAAATTCTCAATATTTGTTTCAGTAATGGTTCTTTTTTTAGCAATATCACTAATTTTCATAAAGAAGGAATGACCAAACTCATAGGATTTCCCAAGCCCCAATTCCTCCGATATATAATTGTTCAATTTCTTACAAGCTTTTGAATATGATTCTATATTTTCAAACTCATTACCTTTTTCAGATTTGGTTTCTTCCTGAATAACTTCATAATCACAATCCTTTCTAATCCATTTAAAGCGCCTGCGCAAGGCTAAGTCAAAAGTGTCAATACTTTTATCCACATCATTCATCATACCGATAAAGAAAACATTGTTTGGAACTCCAAATCTAGCTCCATTAACATCAGAATAATCATACGCTAAATCTTGCGAGGCACCATCTGCAATTAAATCTTCAATTAGAGTGGAGTATTGGGTTTTTACAAGATTAGAACAATTCTCTTTTTCCAGATCATGACGATAATTACTTTCTAAACACATTAAGGTCTCACCGAAAACTGTAGATAAGTTAGCTCGATTGATTTCATCTACTACAAAATAAAAATCTTTTTCGGGTTGTTTTCTAGCGTCTATACAGAACTGTTTGAAAATTCCGTTAACTAATTCAAATTTGATATTACCATTTATAACTCCTTTCGGTTTAATACCTTCAATAAAATCTTCATAAGTAAATGAAGGGTGGAATTGTAATATTTTATATCTGGTTTGATCACCCTGACAGACAAATTCCAAATTATTTTTTACAGTATATGTTTTTCCTGTTCCAGGCGGTCCATAAAAGATAACATTTGGTGTTTTATTATCAACTATACTCTTTGCATTCGAGTATTTCCAGATAAACCAAGATAACAGAACTGATTCTACCTCATCAGTTTTATCAATATCAAAAATTTCATTTAGTAACTGTCTCAATTCATAATTTTTTCCCAGGTTTGAATTCTCATTTGGCATAAGAAATTCATCGTATAGAATATCGATGGTGTCATTATAAATAAAGAGGAAATCATCCAAATGATTCAATACGGCTAATTTCCTTAATATTTGTTTTGCCCTGTATTCAGAATCTTCGATAAGTGAAATTTTCAAAAGTGGATCTTCTTCTTTAGCAATTTCACAAATCAATGGTTTAATATTATTTTCATAGTAATCATTTGCTTTATCCAACGAGCAATTTGGATCTACATTTAGCACAAAATAACTGGAATTATCATCATTCAGCTTTACTTCAAAACCATGAGCAGACCCAGGAGGTTTGGAGGAGCCAAATACGGTTTTTGTGGTTCTTTCAAGAAAATTACACAAGTACTTTCCAGGGACATTATGGTTATTCTCTTTCCTATTGGTATAATCCTGAAGCTCTAAGGAATCATCTATAAGTTTCCTTCTATAAATTTCCCAACCATTTTTAAGAACATCAATTTCTTTACGAACCTTATCTATTTCATTCTTGTCAATTCTTTTTCTATAATTCTTCCATAGGGTTGTAATTTCTTGTATTCTATTATCGGAAAGTTTACAATTATCCATAATGTTATTTTGTCTAATATATGTATACCACTTTTTAATAAATTTTCTAGTCTTTTTTGGCTCATTCAAATAACTGAATGTTCCATTATGACCAACCTTGAAGCTTTTATCATAAAATGGAAAAGATGAATCTAAGTCCTCATAAAAATTTAAGATTTCAACTCGATAATCTATTCCGAATGTAGTGCCGTTAATTTTAGTTTTATCCTGAATCTTGTGGAGAACTTTGACAAGAGAATGTGGGTTACTACCTTTATGAATTAGACCTACATCTCCATATTGGAGTTTCTCAAATTGCTCACCTGCATAGTCAATATGAGCAGTAATTCTATTATCGTCAAGAACCTCATCAACATAATTTTTTCCATCGCTTCCGTCACGAATTTGCATTTTAAAATACTGCATAACTATTTTTCTCTACTATAATTTAATTCATCCTCCGCAACCATATCCAAAGGCTGCTCTTTTATTTCTTCAAGGTCCAAATTCTCCATAACCTGCCCTGAGATTTCCGAAGGGTCGATCATCCCCGTCATTAACCTGGGTAATAAAATATCCCGGGCTTCTTTTAATAATTCATTTTTCTTTTCGAGAATAGCCTTAGCTTTAAATAAATCAATTACCGATTTGTAATAATTTTCTAAAATATCCGATGAAGGCATTCTAATACGGACTTTTCTTAAATCACCAATATTTAACATTGTCATATTTGTACCTCCTTTTTTTAAAGTATGTAAATGACCTTGACCGTATTCAGAATTGAAAAATTGAAATACAAATAAACCGACTGCCATATTTTTTGCTCTAAAAATCGAGATATGTTGATCAACAGGGAATTTTTTATTATCCCCCATGTAATAGTGAACTCTTCCAATAGTTCCTTCCCCTAAACTATTAATTAATACGTCGCCTTTTGAAGCATATTTCTCAACAGGAATCCAATCACCTTTTCTATATTCTTTAAAAACATCTTTATTTAAAGTCAATCCTTTGTTTGCTTTTTGATTGATCCCATAGAGCCCCGTACCTTCCTCATACTTAGGTGTTACTCCACGTCCAAAATATTTGGATACTTCATTGAGCTCAAATTCCCCCCAATTCACCTTATTATTAAACAAAGACAAAAACATAGTTTCTGCTAATTCGCAGTTTAAATCAATCCGCCTTAAATTGTTTTCGATCAGGTCATCATAAGCCGAAAGAATAGAGGCAATTTTTTGCTGAATTTCAATTGGTGGTCTCGGTACTAATACATTATTTAAAATTTTCTGATTTAAATTTTGAATATTAGTACCTCCAGAGGCGGCAGAAAGCAAAGCCCTAAATTTTTCGGTTCTAGAAAAATAAGCGTAAAAAAGAGGACAAACACCTTTACTAATTATTCTAGCTCTTATACAAAAACCAGAAAAAACTGCAGTAATAGGTTTATCAATAAATAAACTTCTCCCTACTAAAGCTTTATTACCATTTGACCTTACAAATAGAATATCACCTTTTTTTAAATAATCATCTTCCTTTAAAGTTTCAATTATTGAAATTTCACTTAAAGATCTATAAACAGGTTTGAAATAGTCTTGAAAATCTGGAACTCCAATCAACTTTAATCCTTTCCCATGACTATTTTTTGTGAAATTCAATCCATTGCGGAAAGAGGCTATTGTTCCGAACTTTATATTTTCCCAGTTTCCAATCATAAGTTGAAAGACTGAATTTGATTCATCAATCCATTAGCTTCCTTATTTAGCTTAGCCAATTCTGTATTTATCTCCGAAATGCGTCCTTTATAATCAAAATCATGGTCTATTTCGATACTTAATCCAACATATCGGCCGGGAGTCAGACTATAATCCTGCTCTCTTACCTCCTCGAGATCAACTATTTTGCAAAGCCCTTCTATATCTTCATAATTTCCTTCAGAAAAATACTCTTGAAACCATTTGTTATCATCACTAAGTTCTGGTTGTTCTCCACGATACATCTGAATAATCGCGGTTAAACCTTCCATCTGGTCGGGACTAAAATCGTTCACCGTACTGCTCACTTTTCGGAATACATTACGTGCATCGATCATCAGGATCTTATCCTTATTTTCCTTTTTCTTTCCTTTATCAAAAAACCATAAATGGCAGGGTAACGAGCGGGTATAAAAGAAGTTGTTACCAACAGCCACGATACAATCAATGTCCCCGGTTTCCACCAGTTGCTCACGAATTCGTTTTTCAGCATGGCCGGCATCGGTAGCAGAGGAAGCCATAACAAAACCAGCTCTTCCGTTTTTATTCAAATAAGAATGGAAATACTGTATCCAGAGGTAATTTCCGTTAGAGATAGTTCCTTTCCCGGTTAATGGTGGTCCAAAAGGCAAACGCTTATCTTCTGCCAGGAACTTATTCTTCGCATCGATCTTATCCATGTTAAATGGAGGATTGGCCATCACGAAATCACACTTCCCAAGCAGGTGATGCGGGTCGCTGTAATAACTATTCTCATTAATGATCTTGCCTTCGATCCCATGAATAGCAAGGTTCATTTTGGCCAGTTTGGTGTTATTGCTTTTATATTCGGTTCCATAAACCGTGATTGCCTCATTCACATTTCTGTTCTCATGATCCTGGATAAAATGAGCAGATTGTACAAACATACCACCCGAGCCACAGGCAGGGTCATGAATAATCCCATGATCGGGCTGAATAAAATTAACAATAAGGTTTACTAGTGATGGAGGCGTAAAGAATTCACCACCTTCCTGTGCGCCGGCACCCTGCATTGAAAATTTCATCAGGAAAAATTCATAGATCCTTCCAAAAACATCTCCGGAAGCTTTTTTTACGGCATCAGAATTAAATGTCCGCACCAGGGAACGAAGTAAAGCTTCGTCCATTTCCTGGTAATTTTTTGGAAGTATCCCGGCAAGATCAGGATATTCAGCTTCCACCAGTTTCATAGCTTCATTTACCTTTTCAGCAATATTCACATCGCTGGGAAGATTCACCAGGTAATCATATTGTGCTTTTTTCGGAAGTCTTATTGCACCGGCACCAAGAAAATCTTCCTTGGTGGCTTCCCTCTTTTTACCCGTTCTTGGATTAACAGTTAATTTATTTTCTATGTAGATCTTTGCCTCTTCATAACGGTTCTGTGCAAAACGAAGCAGAACCAGCCCCAGTAACGGATCTTTATATTCGGCAGCAGTCAATTTTGAATTTGCTCTAAGATCATCGGCAGCATCCCAAAGTTGCTTTTCAAGATCTTTGAGTTGTTCGTAAGTCATATATGTAAATAGGTTATTATCGGTTTCGAGGCTTCATAAAATCTTCCGGAAGTAGGGTTAGATGGAAGATTAAATGATAGCGGAGTAAATCTAAAGATTTTCTTAAAGAAGAAAAAGCGGAAAAGCGCAATTACTGGAATTATTCTTCAAAATCATCCAACTCTTCCTGGGTGATATTATTGATATTTACAAAGCTATTCATCGTATCTTCCAAATTGTCATGTAGATCCAAAAGCAAATTCAAATTCTGGTCTTTGGTCCCACGAAACATTTCCTTATCGAATTGAAAAATATCATTCTTCTGAAATGTTTCATTGATTTCTGCTAATTCGCCGGTCATACCTACATTTATGATTCGCTCGAGCAATTGTTCATCAAACTTTAGAAGTTCCCGGTAGGTCATGATCAGTTTTTCTTTATATGGTTCCATATTCTAAATTTTAGAAAATTTCCAATCCACTTCGCCAAGATCTATGGTATTGATCATTTTCATTTCCAGGGATGCCGTAAAAACATCGGGACTACCCACATGTAAACAGATATCGCAACCTCCAAAAGTCTCTTCTTCCAGATTAGCCCTGTTGCCATAACTCCGTTCTGCCACTATGTGCTGGTATTGTTCTTCGGTAAGGGTGATCTCTAGTTTTCTCATATTCTTTTTGTTTCATACAAGTATAGGATACAATAACGACAAAATATGTCGCCTTACTTTTATATCAATCACAAAAAGTGAATAACAGCTATAATGACCCAGCGATCAGGAATCCCTTCAAAAAAATAGATAGGAGCACCATATCTGTCCTTATGCCTTAAAATTTGACCATCCAGAAAGTATAATTTATCTCCATAGCGATCTCTTGATCTTATAGTAAATCCGTCGAAAAAATAGATTTTATTTCCATAACGGTTTTTAATTCTTACCGTATTTCTATTGATAAAATAAAGATCCTTTCCATACCTGTCTTTTTCCTGTATGCTCCTGCCGTCCCAGTAAAGCAATTTTTCACCGTAGCGGCTCTCTTTATGAAGCGTATGATCATCTATAAAAAAGAGTTTGTCGCCGTATCTGTCTTCTGATAAAATATGTTGGGAATAGCAGGTAAAGGATACCAACAGTAAAAGCAGTGAAAATAAGGATCTCATTAATCTAAGTCTGTAATGTCGAATAAGAAACACAAAAAAGATATTTTTTAATGGTTATCCGAAGTTGATAGAATAATAATAATGCAGAGTTTCCGGATTAACCACTTCTATCGGTATAATTAAAATTAAACCTATTAAGATATGTCAAGGTTAGCAATGTTATTATGAATTCCAAACTTGTGCTGATTCAGCATTATAAAAGAAAACTTTCAATGGATGTTCCGATCTTTTTGCAGATAACCCTGCTGCCATTTGTATGATTTTTTTATTTATTTCAGATTCTGGTTCACCATATATACTTACAAATAGGGCTTTAATCCTACCATTTGAAATTTTTTCAAAAATATGCTTATCATTATCGCTGAAAGATATTCCATAAGTAAATATGCAGGTGTTTCCTGGCTTTTTACCTTTTCCAGATTGTGTGACTCCATCAAAACTCTTATAGGAATTATACAGATACGGATTATGTGCTATTTTTTCAATTTTTTTAGTTGAATCCCCTTCTGTTACGAAAAGAGGAAATTTATTTTCTTCTAAGGCCTTTTTTGATTGATCAATTAATCTTAAGCCAGTATCTACCCATGAGAATTTTTCCAATTGACTTCCTTGATCATATAAATGAAGAGCACCATGAATATAATGAATGTTTTGGCCGTCAGTTTTACCTTGCCAAATTAACTCATCAGAGAATTGTGGTTCGCCATCATCTAACCAACTATCTCTTCCAAAACCATCGTTATGTATTAAACTAAATGTTTCATTCTCTATTTCATGCATCAGGGTCCAGTAAAGCAGTAAATCATAATTCAGTGAGTAAATTCTACCTTTTTTACCTTTACTGATAAAATGAGACAGGAACTTTCTACAAGATTCATACTTTTCTTCTGGAATTTCCGAAGGAAAAGGTGGGTGGTTATTAGCTACAGTTTCAATCAACAATTCCTTAATTCTTAATGAATGAAAATTCATTTTCTTACAAATATTTTTGTGGTTTTCTAAATATGCTGGAAGAACGGCAGAAGAATTTTCCATTGCATTTACAATTAATTCAAAATCTGTGGTTTTTAAAATTTCGAAACTTTTTTCTATTTCTGGATATTCACTAAAATCTGCTTGTTCATATAAAGAAGTATAAGTGAAAATTGAAGGTACACAAGCAATACTAAAACCATTTCCTAAAACTAAGTGTCTTGTAGAATAACTTTCGGATTTTTTTATTGCTTCTTGGAAGGTTAACATTTAATATTTTTTTTAAAGTATTTCAAACCCGCTCTTCAACGAATTAAATTTTGAATCCAGATTCGTTCTGGTACCTACCTGTATTAAATAAGATTTCTTATCTTTTAGAAAGACAATCGCTTTTGTAGGTAATCCTTGTTGAGAAAAAGTATACTCTATGGCAGAGACACCCTGGTAGTTTATATAATTATAGGTTATACCGGCAGCACTGAGATTGCTACTGTATTGTTTTAAATACTTTGCTTCAAAATCAGAATACTCTGAAGGCCTGAGATATTTGTAGTTAGAAGACTCATCATAAATATTGATATTAGTAATAACACCTGTTTGAGGATCTTCAGTATTCTCCCCACAGATATATGCGGCTAAAACATTATTCATACCCTGCTCTCTGGCCATTCGAACAAAGGTGGTGTTCTTACTAAAGATACAATCCGACTTCACCTTAAATCCCGCACTTTCAAAAGTTTGGTAGGCAGTCTGCGCGTTCATACTAAAAACACTCGTCAATCCCACTAATAATAAAAAATAGATTTTCTTCATCATGCTGTACAATTAGATTTGGATCTTTCTATAGGTATCATCAAAAGTTTTTTCCTCTCCCCAGATCTTATCGAGATAATCTTTATCGCCAATTATAATTGCCAGGAGCTTCAGTTTATCTGAGATATTGCTTTCGTTTACCTCATCTTTCTCAGCAATCGAGATTCCGGTTACCGTAACAAGGATCTCATTCTTAGCCGTATCAAACTCAAAACAATTGAAGGTAACCAAATGCGTGCCTGTACTGGAGAACAACCGGTTTGAATAGGTGAAACCATTGCTCCCAAATTCATTCCTTATGTCGGCAATGGAAGTTTTACCAAAAGTGAATTCGGTAAATAACGGTTCCTTGCCTTCCTCCTCTAGTAACCAGTCGTTTTCCATGTAAACGACCCTTTCATTTTTAAAGGTCACTGAAAAATCATTTCCATTTTTGGTTCTATACTTGATCATTCCAGGTTCCTCACCTACCACGGGCAGGTTTAAATTCTCTACGGATTCTCTGGTATCATTAAGTTCAATACCTAGCATTGAAATTGAACCTACTGCAATGAGGCCAAAGGCTATAAATAAGACATTCAAAAAGATTTTCATAGAAAGCTAATTAATCTATTTAGAGTTATCATATATCGCAGTAATGATGCAAATTTCATCTTCTACTTCAACATCATAAAGGATTTCATTCTCATAATCCTTCCATTGCATGTAGTCCACTTCTACATATTTAGCTTTAAAAAAAGCTACCGATGAATTGGTTTCGGAGGATGGTTCAAAGATCTTCCACATATTGCATATTTTAGTTCCATCATCCAGTTCCACAAAATACACGACTTTTCTCCTGGTATATTTTCCACTTGCATCCGTCTCAATCTCCTTATCAAAATAAATATACTCAGAACCATCATCCGCTACTCCAGATTCGTATGAACTCAAATCTTTAATGATTTCTTCTTTTTCCTGAAAGATTTGGGCTTGAACATTCAAGAATGAAATGCTTAGAAAGATTATAGTCGCTAAGAATTTTCTCATAATTATTGTTGATTTAAAGCTTTGCTAAAATCTCAGCTTTCTTATTATTAAATTCCTCTTCACTAATTAGATCTTCTGCCAACCACATTTTTAATTTTTTTAGATTGGCCATTGGATCATCCTGTGCTTCTTTCGCTTCTGTACTTTTATCTTCAGAACTTGTATTCACGACAATTCCTCCACCGGCACTGGCTCTGGAATTTTCCAGTTCTCTCTGTCTTCTATACTCAGACATTTCTTCTTCCTTTTCCTGGCCATATCTGTATAGCATTCTTGCCTGTGATTTAGGTAAATAATCAAGCGCAATATGTCCGCCCTTTATTGTTTTAACAGTAAAAGTTGCTCCCAGAATTCCTTCTTTCATATGGCAATCTGCGACCTCTTTCCATAGAAAATCCTGGAAATCCATAGAAAACCCGAAACTCCTGGGCCGGCAAAAAATGATTCGTTTATTGGTTAGGGCAATTGAATCTGGAGATAGATTGACAGCAGGTTTTTTCTGTACAGCGATATATTCAATTTTTTCCTCTCGCGTAAGAAGTTCAGAAACTTTAGTCATTGTTTTCTCTACGGCTTTGGGGTCCTGTGATTCGTTTAAAAATTTCTTTAATGATTCCATATGAAGTATTGGTTATAATTTAATTGGTTCACTAAAATACTTTGAACGCATCAACTTTACATGTGGATTCCCGTAAAACGGAAAGAATCAGGAGTATTGGCTTCTATTTTTTGGATCAGTACCGTATTTGTTTGGGCCTTTTGAACCATCTATAAAAAGTACGATTAAACCAAAAAATCCACCTACATAAGGAATCAAATTTATTAGGCTATACCACCCGCTTAAATTAATATCATGAAGCCTTTTTATAAATTGAATAAAAATTAAGACAGAACAAATAATCATTACAATTGCGCACCAACCAATTGCTGTATCATCATAAGTGTCCTGAATAATTACCGAAGCAATGCCTGCTGGAATTCCAAGAAGGATAGCTCTACCCAAATAAGAACTTCTTCTTAGTCTCCCACTGGTAGAAAAAAAGCTTTCCTCCGATATAGCAACCGAAGCATCATCACTTTCAACAGCAGCAGTTCCTGCAAAAGAATTTGAATGAATAGACTCCTTTTCAATCTGTAATTGCTCACTTTCTTCAGTTTTGTAATCCTCTACTGGACCTTCCTCTTCAAATTTAGAAAAATCTACTTCGGCTATCTCATTTTTGAGTATAACGGTTCTGGATATTGTTTTATCAGAAATAGAATTAAAAGCATCAAGCCTTATTGGCAATTCAGCCTTATTAAAATTCTTCAGTTTAAATATTTTGCTACCATTCGCTTTAAGCTCACCAAAAGGCTTTATGAATACCTTATCTGCATTTCGGGTTTCCCACTTGAGTTCTATAGTATCTCCCTCGATAAAGGTTTTCTTATCTGATTCAAACAATAAAATTTCCGGGGCTCCACTTTTCGGTTTTTTTTCAACCGGCTCTGTCTTTTTAGTATGCTCGCGATTATCATATTCTGCCTTTTTATTTTTATCAGAAAGAATTTCATAAGCTTCTTTGATATTCCCGTACAAATCAGAGAAATATTGATCCCCACCATTATTATCGGGATGAAACTTTTTTGATAATTTTTGATAAGAATCTTCAATTTCCTGTTGAGATGCAGTAGATTTTAGCCCTAAAGTTTCGTAATGGTTAGTCATAATTTTCTTGTTTGAAATTTGAGAAATAATTAGCCTTGATTATCAATTAATCCATACACTTCTTCTATCAGACCTTTATCATTAAAAATATATCTGGTAAAACTTTCCTTTGCCTCCGGCTGATTTTGATTTTTACTATAAAAAGCGAATCTTACCTGTACATCATAAGTCCTGAAACCTGATTTTTCAATATTCAGGATTATGTTCTGGGAGTATGAAGTAGTATTCCAGGCATCCCTGTAAATATTCCCTATCTCCCTGAATGTAGGTTCAGTTATATGCCAGTATCGCTTTAGATTTGAAGAATAATAAGATGCCACCTTATCGAAATCACGATCATCTTCTGCCTTTAAAAGTCGCCTGATCTTCTCTTCATCTGATATATAATCAAAATCACTATCCCTTAGACTTTTATAAGTATTATCAGAATCAACCCCATATACCTCTTCAATTAGGCCATCTTCGTTAAAGACAAAATGAGTGGAACTAAACTGGTAAATAGTATCACCGTCCTTATTTACATATTCAAATTTTGTAATCAATTCCAAATTATTGCCTTCGTATTCTTCAATATTCTGAATATGATTCCATGAAAAATCGCTATTTGACCATGCGGTTTCATATAAGCTTTTTAAATTGGTATAATCAACAATTGTATCATTCCAATACCTATTAACAGTGGGGGCATAAAATGATCCTATTTTAGAGAAATCTCTTCGATTTTCTGCATCTGATAATCGAATAATCTTTTCTGCATTTGGAATATATCGAAAATCTGGATCCCTAAAACGTTCAAAGTATGATTTGGAAGTCAGGTCAAAACTGGCACCTGAAAGCCCCCTAACATAATCCACAACTTTATCATTCTTTATATACTCTTCTGATTCTAATAGCTTCAAATAATTGGAGACTTCCAGGGAGGATAAAGCTGATGGGTAATCCAATTTATGTCGTTCTAATTTCTTTAATAATTCGTTATTATACATTTCTGAATCGTAATCGAAGGCCGGAGTATTATCTATACCTAGAAATAATAAATACAAATGATTTGCAAATCTTCGAGAGGCTATGTCGGCTAAAGAGGAATTTTCTGCTTTGGTAATTAACTCACCCCAGTGATATGTTCTATTAATTAGGTCATCAAATGAAATCATCAATGCTGCATCATGACAACAAGGGCTATCGATACTTTCCAGATACAGGTCAAGATATCCTAGAGCTGTAGCATCACTAATATTAGGCTCCAAAACTGACCTTAGGTGACTGGATTTCTCTTCAATAAATGGACTGCCTTCTGATTGAGAAATTTTAAATCCGTTGTTTTCTAATTTTTCAAAAAATTTGGAGGCTTCAGTTTTATTTTCTGATTGATCAGTGTATAAGGCTGAAGAAACCTTTTCATAATTTTCATCCTCGTAAAATGTTTGATTCATCTGGTTCACCAATGCTCGATAACCATCCAGAAATTCGAGAATTCTTCGATCCTCAGACTTTGAACTTACTTTTAAATTCTGAGCTAATAATTGTTTTTCCCGCTGAATCTGCTTCCAGTCTAATGCTATTAATGATTTTTCAATTTCCTCTTCTTGAGTGGATAACTCATCAACCACTTCAGACTGAATTTCAACCACATCCCTTTCTGCCTTATTAAAGAAAAAAACACCTGCTGTTATAAACAATATTCCAATGCTCACAGGAATAGCATATTTCCTAATTAAGTTCGAATTCTGTTTATTATCGACTGATGAAACATTTTCGGAGTCCTGTAATTCTTCTTTTCTTTCCTCCTTGGGTATATCAACAGAATCCTTTAAAACTTCGGTCTCCTGGGAAAACTGTTTTTTAACCTGAATATTTCTTGAAACTTTCCTTCCTGAATTCTCATTTACAGCCGTTAAATTGTATTCAGTTTCCCCTTCCGCTAAATCATCATACCAAATCACTTTAGTTCCGGTTGGACTTACCTTACCTACAGGATCTAAAATTATTTTATCAGCAAAGCTGGCTTCCCAGCTAAGAATAAGCTTTTCTCCTTTACCTAAACTTTCCTGATTCGATTTAAAATATTTTATAATTGGCTCATTGAGTATTTTTTCTTCTTCTTTCTTTCCATTTGATATTTTCTGTTCTGAAAAATCAAATTTCTGATCATATTGAGTCTTCAGTTTATCATTCGATAGAACATTGTAAGCCTCCAGAATTCGTCGATAGAAATTTTTGAAATACGGATCCTCAACATCTTCAGATGAAAATTTTGACTTGACCTTGTAAAACGCGCGATCAATATCATTTTTAGAAGCATTTCGCGCAACACCAAGAATTTTATAATAATCTGCCATAAAAAAATGATTGTTAAACTGATTCTATCGATTTTGAAGACTTATAAGTTATTGCCACGTAGATAAAAAAACATGCTGTTATTATATCTATGGGCATCCAGATACTTTTTTCACCTAAATAAATTGGGAAAACAGGGTTAAAAAGAAGCGCTATGATCCCACTTATTACCATCACTAAGGTATTATCATCCTTAATTACCTTAAAGCAAAGTAGTACTGCCGTTAAGCTTACTATTAATCTTAGCAGGGTATAATAACCAATGGGAAAGGAAAATACTGCCAGAAACAGCAGGGCAGCACTTATCCATAGTAAAATTTTCAATTTTCGGTATTTAAAACTCAACTATTAGGTAGGGGTATAGCCGAGAAAGTTTACAACAATTATCTGAAATCCCAGGGAGCAACCGGATTGGGTTCCTGCCAGAGCCCTCTTCTTTCTCTTCTTGCTTCCTTTTCCAACTTATCATAGTTCATGTCTGAAGAGTATTTTTTAAAATGCCAGGCATATCCCAATCGAACCATCTCCTTATTAACATTCAAGCCGTCTTCATTGATAATCTCCCCTATCATTCGGCCTCCCATGTCAAAATCACCTTCGGTCAGTATGGTAACCTCCTGACCAAAACAAAGGTCTGACAAGATAGTTTTTGCGTTATTTCCAAAGGGCTGACTACCTCTTTTTTCGGGAGCATCTATATGCTGAAGCCGTAACATGATCGGTAACTCTCCGTAAAGAAGCTCAGCAGTATCCCCATCTACTATTCTTATAATCTTTGCCTCTAGGGAAATTTGTCCCTTTGGATTTTTATTTTCTTTAGGATCCGATTTAGTTTCTGTTTTTAACTCCACTTCTTTTGACGAGGATTCTGACAACTCAACACTATTCCTAACTGACCGTTTGCAGGAGGAAAGTAAAATTAAACCGGAAATAAAGAGTATTTTGAAATTCAAAGGTAAGGTCATTAATTAGTAGCGAGTGTATTTTTCATAGGGCAAGGCCTGTATATCCACAGCAAAATTCAATTCAGATCCCGTTCCCATTCCTGAGGTGGTAATTCCTATTACTTCACCCTTCATATTAAATAGAGGCCCACCGGAACTCCCGTGATCAATAGTAGCATCGATCTGAATCCTTTTATTCTCTCTAAAGCCGGAAATCGTTCCCTTGGTTAAAGAATTCGATAAACCCTTGGGACTACCAATAGCAAAAACATCTTCTCCAACCTGTGGGTTTTTATTTGCTATTGGCAGGCTACTGGCATTAAGGTATTCGGTCTCAAAAATAACGTAGTCTAAATTTGCAGGATAACTTTTAGAAAGCACATTAGTGATCTCATAAATCTCTTCTCCAATTAAAATATAGGCTTCCTGGCTATCCTCCAGTACATGGAAATTTGTAATACCTATTCCCTGACCAATAAAAAATCCACTTCCCGTTGATACTTCATCTTCACTTATTACTCCTACCACCCTAAAAACAGCTGGATTCAATTCTTTAAATAGGACTGAAACGCTTTTATTTTTTCCTGATGAACTTTCAATAGTATTTGAACGAGATTCGTTCGAGCTTTTCCTAGTATTTGAGTTTTGCCTTAATTCAGTGTTCGCACTCCTATATTCTCTTTGGGTAGCAGAATTACCAGTAGTGTTCTGAGGATTTCTTTTCGGCCTTTTACAACTAAACAGAACTAGGCAAATTAATAAGAAACTAAAAAGGATTCTCATATCTTATTACTTACTTTTGGAATTATTTGAACTGAAAATCGTTTATTATTCTCTTCTTCTTTTTCTCTACATAAACCGTTAAAACCACTTCCAGAAATCAAAACCTCAACATTCGATTTTCTAAAATTGATATTGTTCTTTAACCATAAATTATACACTGCCAAGGCTCTCTCATAGCTTCTCTTAAAACCATGTTCGGAATTTTTGCTATATTTTTTATCCCAGCTATTAGCCATATTTCCCTCGATAACTAGTAAATAAGAAAAATCGGGATTTTGTTTTTCTAAAGAATTAAGAAAGCTTTCAAGCTTCTTACCTACATTAATAGTACTATTAATAAATTTCGGCCTGATATCCGCCTTATCAGGTTCAAATATTTCCTTCCCCATGAGATCGCTGGCCACATACTTCTTACAGGCAGGTAAATAAAAAAAGTCTCCATCCTGCTGCAAAGGCTCAAACTGCTCCTCAAGTTTCACAATTTTCTTAAACTGTTCTAATGTAGCCTGAGTTTTTGCTTGCTCGATTTTCAAATAAACAACGGTTAAAACGAAAAGCACCAGCATTACAAAAAACAGAGTGGTCATAAGGTCAGAAAAACTAACCCAGAAGTAATCGTTCTTTTTCTTTCCTCCAGCCATTAGACAGTTAGTAGTTTATAAATGATCACTCCGCAGGTAATTGTTCCAACACTAGCCAATACTATTGTTCCTACTTTCATTACCAGAGATTGTTTCATTTGAACGGGTTTATCCTTCAGAATATCTAGTAGCTCTCTAATTGTATCATCCTGCTTAGAGACTTTAGTATTCAACACGGACAGCTCTGATGTTACTCCCTTTAGATTATCCACTTCTTTTTTAATAGCACCTATATTACTACTTTCGTCTTCGAATACCTCCTTTGTCATTGCCCGGAGATCTTTGAATAACGTTTCAAATCCAGAGCTAATTTTAACGTCTTTGTTATTAAAATCCTGTAAACGAGTATCGAAGGATGTTTTTATTTTATCAATCATCTCACCGGTATTCCCATCAAATTTCGCAAGCCGGTCTACTAAGGCTTGTTCTCGGGAATCAATAGATTCAAATTGACTCTTGAAATAAGTAGATGTTTCGGAAATAGTTCCGGCATTACTATCAAAACGATTAATAAGTTCTGATATCTCTCCTACTTTTTCAAGTTGCTGATTTACTGCAAGATTGAGATCCCGTGTATTCCCTATGAAACCATTCATATTATCCAGATAAGCCGAAAGATCCTTTAGCTTATTAAATGAAGCCTGCATCTGCTGCATCACATCAATATTATACTTGGCAATATTTGCTACGTCTATTCTCTTTAGCTCCTGAACTACTTCAAGTTGACTATCAAAAGTTTGCTTAACCTCATTAACAGTACTACTGAAACTTCTCATATTGGTGGAGAAGTCCTGGTTAAACTTTAAAAGATTAGTTTGAAGTGAATAAATACTCGAAGAAGTATTTTTTGAAAGAATAGGTAATAGCCTGGTTTGAATAAAGGTAAAGAAATCATGTTTCTGATGCTCTACTTGTTTTCTTGCTTTAAAGAAATAATAATTACTAATGATGGTCAGCAACAACCCTACGACGCTAGCAACCATAGCAATTTTCACCCCACCTAGTAAAGCATCAATTCCACCTATTGCATTTGAAGTATCATCAGATGAAAGAGACGGCATAAAAATTAGCCCTCCTACAATTCCTAGCATTGTTCCCATTAAGCCTAGATATAGAGGCGTGGGTATATTGTTACTTATCTCATCATCTACTTTATCAATATTTCTATCTACTATGTCTTTAACCAGGTTAAAATCACTTACAGCACCTTTATTTCTCAACAGGTAGCCATTAACCGAAGTCAAAATATCATTTAAAGTTTCATTTTGAAACCTCTTATAATCGATTAAAGAAATGCTTATTTTATCATTCATAAGTCTTGCTACTTGTTCTAACGGTTAGTTTTGTATTCTTCAAAATCCTCTTCCTCGAATTCTTCTATTTCAGAGTCGTCTTCAGGAAAAACTAATTCAGTTTCAGAATTATGACCCTTTAATTTTAAATTCAATAGTTCATCTTCCTCTATATCCTCATCTAATTGAGAATTAATTTGTTCATTTTCAAATATTCCAAGATCCTCGTCTGTTTCTTCCGTAGTTGACGAAAAATTGGTTGATAGCTCTTGAAACTTCTCAGGATTCTGTAAAATTTCTTCTACACCAATTTCCTTAATCCACTCTTCAGGAACTGAAACCTCCACGATCTCAAAATCTTTTACATCTTCTATAGTCTGCTTATACTTTTTTATTTTGGACATATTCTTCCAAAAAATCAATATCTGTATCCCAATAATTACAGCAATTATTAGGATTATTATGTAATCATGCATTTCTACTGGAATTTAATAGTTGCTTTATCTTCTTCATTTACTTTCCATTTACCATCTACTTTGTGGGCTATACCCCTTTTTGTAGTTATAATTTCATTTCTATACTCCTGATTGCTATTTTCATTAATACAAACACGATATAAATAATCGTCCGGAGAATTAATTACTTCGGTTTCCATATACTTGCTTAATTCAAGTAACGAGAATTCTGCCTCAGAATCGTTTGATAAACTTAGTTCATAAATATGATTATCTCCTTTTAGCCTTTCTGCATCCTTGAACCAGCCATCGTTAGTTGGTTTGCCTGCATAAAGAAAATTATCAAAAGAGTGATCATATGTTACCTCCTTATTCATTGGTCCATGGGTTTCAGATTTTACATCATTACTTCCCGCTGCTTCTACTAATGATTCTTTCTCCTTAGCTTGCAATTTAGAATCACTCATTCCTTGAGTTTTAGTAGAAGGGTTTTTATTTAGCCTTTCTCTGCTATAGGTATCATCTCCAGGTTTTTTTTCACTTTTTTCTGATCTTGTCGATGGTTGGGGTTTTGTTAAGAAATCATTTCCATTGTTCCATTTTCTATTATAATTATGCTCCCCCCGGGAACTTTGTTTGACCGGCGTTGAAGATTGTTCAGGCCTATTCTTTAATTCCCTAGCTTCATTTCGAAAATTTTTATATAAAAAAAAGAAGAACATTGAAGTCAAAAATAGAATGGCTGATAAAGCTTTAAAAAACCATTCTGGTAAAAAGCTTTCTGAATTGGATACATTATTTGAAACTACATCTGGTGTTAGGGGAATAGGATCTGGTTTAGCTTCATTTTTCTCTAATTCGGAATAAACATTGTATTTAATTTTATCATAAACGTTGGAACCTTTTAGATTTGATTTAACAGCGACTAATAAAGAATCCGTCTTCTGAAAAAGTTCAGCTGCAGTTTTGGATTCAAGCTTTTTAAAGCCATAAATCTCTTGGGTCAAATTACTATAAGTCCTTGTAAAGCTCTTATTCATAAATTCTTTCAAGGAATTCGGTGCAAATGGTCTGTCGATAGTACTATTGGCTAGTTGTTCTCGGTAATTATCAAAGCTTGCTTTCTCCTCCTCATTTAAAGGTTTTTTTTCTTCAAATTCAAGAATATATTCATACGTTAATTCAGCAGCTAGATAATCTATAACCCGGTACCAAATTTTATTTTCATCCTCTTCTGAATATTGTCTTCCACTTTCCTGAGATTGTCCACTGGAGAAAAATGCTAGAAGTAAAAAACTAAAAACAAAAATCCTTTTAAAACTCATTTCTAAAATTATTGATTAGCTTTTTTTGTAAAGTGTATAAGCAATTTCTCCTAAGCTACCGGTTAAAGGATAGAAGAAAAGAGTTTCATCTATCTTTGAATTAGCTGTATTCCCATTCTCTTTTATTTTCTGCTCTATTCCAACTCGTAAATGATTTTCCTTCTTGTTGTTTAGTAGCTCCTTAACCAATTTCAATGTTTTATTTTCTATTCCGAACAGATCTTTATAAGAGATTTCCATATTTAACCTGAAGAAGAAGTCCAAAAATTCATCATACTCTTTCAGGACTCTCATTTCTGAACCATTCAATGACTCATAAGTCAAATCTGGATTGGCAGATAAAGTTTCTCCTTCTGCAATTAGAACTTCCTTGATATCCTTTACATTAATATTTTGACCCTGGTTAATATGTAAACTTCCCTTGCTTGATAATTCCTTAGGATTAGATGCCCATAGAATCTCAATATCTGGTATTTCTTCCTTATTCAATAATTTCTTAAATGTCCTTTTAATTAAATCTTTTAAAAGATGTTTTTCTTCGCTAGCATCTAATATGGATAACAATTTAGATGCAGTACCAGAAAACGCAAATTGAGCAGGAACTTGGAGGCCTTTTGATTTGAAGATTTTAGCTACATGGAAGATGTGAGCCATGAAAAAGATTAGAAAAATAACTTTGAATTCATCATCATTTCTAAGCTTATCCAAAAAGCTAATATTTAACTTTTTAGATAACAGTTGCTTATTATCTTCCAAACTAAAAAGCGCATTGATTGCATCATTACTATTATTCCGATCTTTAATGGAAAGTATAATTCCTTTTAAGGCAGGCTCATTGGCATCTAAAATTTTCGAAAATTCATCATAGTATTTTTGAACAAAACCGTTAATCTTAATATTCCGATTATAATTGTCTCCAAAAATTGCATCACCTGCGAATTTATATGAAGTAAATAATACAGGAATGTTATTCTCGTATATAGCAACATCTGAGGTGCCTCCTCCAATATCAATTGACACAGTTGGCCTTACAAGTGCACTTTTACCTTCTTCGTATACATAGTAATAATAAGGAGTTAGGCTTTCACAAACTTTTTCAACTTTAATGGAACCAATATATGACTTAATAGTACTTTTCAATTCGGCCTCAATCTGATTTAATCTTCCTGTTGACATACTTGCCGGATAGGACCAAATAATTTCAGTTTGAGCAGGATTACCATTATTTAGTAGTATTTTATTTCTAATCATTTTAACCAATTGCTCAAAAAATACTTTCATAAGAACTCTACTATTATCATCAGAATTCCATTTCAAATTTGTTTTTACCTCAGTGTATAAATCAAAAGAAGCTTTTTCATATTTGAAGGGTATTGTAACATTCCCCATCGAAATTATTTCTTTAAGGAAATTAGTTGAGCGATGGTAAGCTATAGAAGTTCTTTGTGGCAAATTAAATCCAGTTGAACTATTTTCTCCTATTTCATCTGGTATTAAATCATCTTTTGCTCTCTTTAAATAAGCTTCATCAAATTTTGTGGAATTAATTAATTGTCCAGAATGCCACCTTTCGTTATAACTGATTTCAAATGGCAGAGATTGTCCATCGTTAACTTTGTACTCAACATGGGTATTTGTAGTTCCGAAATCAATGGCAAACGTAAATTTGTTCACTCCTGGAATCACCTTTTCAAAATTGGGAACTAGGATTCCCTTTGCATACGAATGACTTACCTGTAAATAACTAAAGTTATCTCTAGCTACATAAGACATCATATCTAAATTCTCATCCTCCTTTTTCCTTCTTTGGGTTGGGGAGTTTACATTTATAAATTCAGAGCTTGAATTAAAAAAGCTAATTTGATATTTATTATTTTCAAAAAGTGGGTTTCTATCAGCATCGTAGAACGCAATGTTATATTCAGGCTCTAGGTTGCTAGGAAACTTATAAAATGGGGTGATACCAACATTTATACGGTTCTCTATAATTGCTCCCTTATTGAACCCTTCATCGTATATCGGTTTTTGTGCTTTGTTTACAGGATTATTATATGTTCTTCTAAAAGTGATATGATAACCTTTTTGTACAGGAACTCTCAAAATGGCCTCTACATATCCGCCTGAAATTTTATTTAATTCAAATCTTTGCTCTCCATTTATTGTTTGGGTTAGGCTGTCAACATGAAAATATTTAAAATATAAGGGCTTTATTGGGAGTAAAAAGCCTTTTTCATCCTCAGTACCTTTAAACCCTCCATCTAAGAAGTAATTTTTATCGACAGGGAACTCTGTCCTTATTATAACGGGTTCAAGAAAATCACTTATGGTTAAATATGGATATTTATTGCCATCTACAGGTAAAGTTCTATCCTCTAAATCTCTCTCATCATAGTGAGGAGCCTTATCATTTTGATTCCAAGGTGCACTTACATATTTAAGCCCGGGGTTCTCTGTGTCATTTGGCAAAACCAGGGGTGGATATTCTTCGTTTTGATTCCGGTCAGATTTAATCACAAAATCACTATCCTTGATTGCATCCTCTTTCCCCTTTGCTTTTTTTAGGTTAACACCTAAAACTTCTACTACTTCTCCTCCCCCATCAATGTTCAAATTCGGAAGATTATTATAGTGATTACCTAATTGACCAACCTGATCCTTTAGTTCCCTACTCAGGTGTTTATAAGTAAGTTCAAAGTAATCATCCAATTCTTTCATTTTAGATGAGAATCCAGATATACTATTCCGAAGAGAAAAAAGGTATTTTATGTATTCGGGGTCTCTTTCATATAGCGGCTGGTACTCATCATCCAGAAGCTTATCACTTCCTTCCTGAAATCCTGCTA
The DNA here is from genome assembly GCF_020552705.1 of Christiangramia sediminis. GTDB lineage: Bacteria > Bacteroidota > Bacteroidia > Flavobacteriales > Flavobacteriaceae > Christiangramia > Christiangramia sediminis. The sequence goes on from NZ_JAJBZG010000005.1 coordinate 186,292, forward strand.
AATCGAATTTATTTGCGGAAGTAAAGAAAAGAGTTGACGGAGACGTTCCTCCGATAATGTTTAGAGGTTCCGGACCTCTGGTATAGTTGATTAAATAGAGTTTCTCCAGGGAATCAAAATTATAAGTCTGGGCATCTTGCTCTAAGTATAACCTTAAGCTCTCACCCAGGAGTTTATGTTGTGGATTAGGAGAATTAATCAATTGATCAAGATCTGTCCTTCTATCCCAGCTTATAATTTCTATTTGATCCTTATATTTATCTGCATTGAAAAAGATCTGACCAATATCCAAGGCATCAGAAACCATTTTATGAAAGGTTGTATTTCCTTCCGGCCCTAAATTGGCAACTTCCTTAAATGCAGTCTTAACCAGGTCAATTCTTGCATAAGGACTAGGAATGGAAGTTATTTCTCTACTGGAGTGAGCTCCATTTGGATCTTCAATTGCGTTTATGGCAACCGAATTCAAGGGATTAGAATCTTCCCATCCTTTTAAATTTTTTCCACTATGAAATCTAAAAACGTATGCCATAATTATAATTTGTATTTGTCAGCCATTAACTTATCAGTTGTCTCGTAAAAGACTTCCAGGAACCTATTTTCGATGCTATCAGAAGTATTCATTTTCTTTGCTTCTTTATTTAAAAAAGCAGTTATACGCTCATAATCTTTCGTTTTTTCCAAAAAACCTTTGTGAGCCTTAAATCCTTTTATTCCATCAAAAATATCCTGACCTGTAGACATCGTGTAAGGTGCAAATCCTCTTTGATTATTACTCATTTGCTGAAGCCAATTCCAGTAGTAATCATTGAATTTGGATAGTTTTCTATAAAAATCTTCGTTGAGGAATGGTTCCTTAATTTTAAGTGTTTTAGCGAAATCTGCACTCAGATTAGACCTAAGTTGATTCTTTAGATATAGGTGGAAAAAGTAATATTTGCTTAGCGGTTTTACTAAATCCATCTTAGTCTCATCCCCTAAATCATTAAATGTTATACTAGGTGTCTCATTTTCAACTCCAAATTCCTTGACCTTATTGGATGAAACATCGGTATCATTAGCAAAATCTAAAATAGCAAGAGCAGATGCCAATTCAATAAAATGAGCATCATTCTGCTGAGACACACTTCCTTCATTATTTTCATAATCCTTAACCAGTTTATCTCCGAGATAATACATGGAGTTTACTGAATCATTCACTCCATATTCATAATACCTAAGAGCTGCCTTTGTTTTAGAAATAAAAGTAGATTTCTCTATCTCGCTTTCATCATCTTTTTTAACTCCAAAATAAGGTAGAACCGATACTGCTCCTACAGGTGCAGTTTGTAATAGAGAATGATTATTGAGGTTTGGACTGGCAGATCTTATATTTTTAAGAAGTAGGGGAAAGCCTGCTGCTCCGGTTCCCCCAAAAATTGATGAGATAATAAATATTCTATCTCCTTGTGAAAAGCTACTTGCAAAATTTTCGAAATCCTCAGAAGTATTGAATTGGTTCAAAACAACACTCCCCATATTGGGATTACCCTTAAACCCAACTTCAAGATCGGCATCCAGATTCTTCTTACTAAACAGTAATGAAATAAGAGCCTTATTTTTTTTATCCAGGCCCTGGTAATCAATAAACTCTTTAAATTTTTTCTTTGAGTCCTGGATATTGATCCTGCAATTCTTGCTTAAAGGTTCTATTGGGGTCTTAAAAAATTCATTAGAGGTTTCTCCATCAAAAGATAATTTTTCCCTGACACTCTTATATCGCTGAAGAATATCTACTGTTTTATTAACATCTCCATTTGCAGCATCGGGATCAATTAGCATTGGAATTACTGATGAACTATTGCATCTAACACCTGCTGCTAATAAAAATGAAAGTGACTTTAATACCCTGGCACCAGTTCCTCCAATACCAAAAACATATAATTTAGACATAGGTTATTTTATTAAAATGGAACATAAGATGAGTGAGAACTTTTCCATTTAAATAACATGGAAAATAAAAACATTAAAAGTACAGTCCACATGGAATTTATGATTGAAAATACCATCATATCTGAAGTAAAAGAGGCCGGAACTGCAGACCCAACGGAAGCAAAAATTTCGGTCAAATCATTATTGGCCGAAACAAAAGCTATGATAAAGTTAATTATAGCTCCAACCAGCAAGTTTAAAGACCATATACTAAGCTTCGCTGTTCCAGGTCGATCTACAACATAATAATATGCGATAGTTAAAATCAGTGCTACAATAATGGAGTAAAGAGCTACAGAAAAATATAAATCATTATTATACATCTGTTCTGAAAAGTCACCTAAATAAGCTCCTCCCCATAGTTCATAGAAATTTGCGATAAAATCTTTTAGCATTTTTTGGTTGTTTAATTTTGAATTACTGGTATGGTGATATTAAAATATTTATTGCTTCCACTTTGCTGTTCATAAGCCTCAGATATTCCTGAAACAAGATGACCAAAACTGAAAGTTTTAGTTTGTTCAAGTGAGTCGGACTTAATCTCGCGGTCATCATCACTATTAGCTTTTTCAACCCAATGCGGAATTCTTTTCTGTAATGAAAAATTGAGATTTTCCGATACAAGGCCATCAGCAGAAAACTTAATAGCATGTGTGTACTTTTCTCCTTTTATATCTACTAATGTTGAAGGATCCATTTTTACAACACCAGATTTCGAAAATTTTATATTCTTCCCCTTTACAACTCCTACTTCATTTATGCCGAATTCTGGATTAGAAAGTTTATAATTTTCCCCGTCCAAAATATAACTTTGACTCACAGGCAATTTTTCCATATTCACTAAAGCTATGAATTCAAGGTTTCCAGTTCTGGGGTAACTCATCACTTCCAGATCCCCTCCTCTCGTTTTAATTCGGCCGTTTACTCCGGAAGTTATTACTTTTACTGGTAGTGAATTATAATTAGAACCAGTAAATAACGCTTCATTTTCGAAGCCTGAATTGTCTTTAAGTTGTGAAGCAATCTCTGAGTTAAAAAGACTCATCAAATTTCTGGGGCCGATGACTATATAATAAAATGGCCGTTGATCTATATTTGTGATTTTTCTATTGTTATAATCGTAATAAATACCATTAAAATCACTAGCAAATCGATAAATTCTGGTATCGAGATCCTGATTTTTCCCAGCTTTCAAAAAAGCATCCTGAGTATATGTTTTAAGCTTATCTAAAGCTGAAGGAACATTTGATTCTCCCTCAGGGGAATAAATAAAGTCTGCCATTATTACTGATAAAGCATCACCTTCCTGGTTCTCAAGAATTTTATCCAGTATTTCTTCAAAATCACTATTTCCTTTATTTCCTTTTCCAGCTGTATTTTGTGGGGTAAGTTCTTCAGAAATCTTAGTATTATCAACTCCAAAATCAGTATGAGTTAACTTATCGTTTATAAGAAAAAACTCAGTATTAAAGTCAATTTCATCTTCATTTTCAACGGCTACTAATAAATCACGAAATACATTTTTAAAACCAGTATTTCCATTTATGTAGCCATCCATACTAAGTGTATTTTCAAAATAAATTTTGACAGTGGCATCAACTGGAGTGTCGGAAGTAACAGCAGGGGTTACATTAGTTGGAGGAGTCTGTGGTGTTTTATTACCTCCCCCTCTACCTCCTTCACAGGAACTAAGAGTCGATAAAAATGCGCAAAGAAAAATTGCAGCAAAGAATTGCTTCATTCTGATTGTAGGTTAGTTAGTAATCGGTGTAGGGATAGCATAATTAATCTTTTTTTATGACTCTTCCAAAATTTATGTTAATATGCAATCATCATTTAAGTAATTTTCCAAAGAATTTAATTTTATAAAGATTCTAAAATCTTTTTTATTTCATTAAATATCTGACAATTAAATCTCCTCATGGATTCTGGTTATTATAAGCTTTTTTACAGATGTTAAATTTTTTCTTAATTACTATCTGTGAATTATTAAGTGCTTGTTTACATTAAAATAATCTTGATTTTACATTCTTTAATTAAACTCCTCCCGCCATAGTCATTAGTATATTCAGGACTAAACCTATTCCAAAACCCCATAAGGCAGCATGACAGGCAGACCTTGCGCTATTCGGTTGGGTATCCTTTTTTGAGAAATACACAACAGCACCAGCCAGAGGTATACAGAAGGATAAAATTGTTAATCCGGTTCCAAGTTCATCTCTATGGTTATTATTGGACATATATAATAATTTAGGTTAGTGATAATATTAAATTTCCAATTTGTTTTCCCCAGATGGATATTAGAGACATACAGCCGATACCAGCGGCTAACCCAGTTATAAACCTTACCACATTTGTACTTTCCCAATTAGAAAATGCCTGGGTTAAACCATCAATTATCGTTGGAAGCATAATAAGTAAACTTAACCATAGGCTAAGAGTAAAATAACTGAACAAAAAAATCGGAAAGCTTAAATAGCCGATATGGATACCCGTGCATCTCGCACAAACCGGGAATTGTTTACCCTTAAAGCAAAAAGACCTTTCAGGTAATTGATGGCAAAAAGAAAACTCCAGTTTTTTACTAAACATTTGATCTGTTCAATATCCAGTTGTAAAACTAAGGCCAACTAAAAAGAAGATCATACGGTTTCCCGTAAAATGAGAAATTAATCAAGTAAAATTTAGTTCTTGACGTATTTATCAATCATATATTTTGTAATTGGTTTTAAGGTTTTTCCACTTACAGGATGTTTTCCTGGAGATGAGAAATACTCCAATTCACCATTACTTTTATAGTACCAAATTCGAACTTCACCATTTTTAAAAAAAGTTGTGGTCTCAGAAACTTCAACTTTTTTGAGGTTATTATAGGTATTTGGAATAAACTTTTGTTCTTCACTGCGTCCGCTGCATTCAGTTTTGATATAATGATCATTATTCCAGATCATACATTCTTCCTTCCCTGATATGTAACCCAAATATGATGAAGTAGCTACCACCATAAGAAAGCTTAAAGCAACTATTAATTTCTTATTGGAAAATAGATGAATCTTCTTTTTTTCTTCAAGTTCGTCCATTTGGTTGGAAGTAGAATTCCATTGTATATAGATATCATAACTCTCATAGCCTAAATACTGAGCTAAATAATCTTTTACTTTTTGATTTGGAGATGACTCACCTTTATAATATCGGGTTAGGGATTTTGTGGAAATCGAATATCTGAACTTTTCAAAGATATATTCTGATAAAAATTCTGCATTTGCATTGATTGAGTCCTTTTCTGTTTCACTTTCTGCCTTTTTAAAAGCCGCATTAATTATTTGGTGGGTCATTACTTAGAAATTCAGCTATGTAAAACTAAGAAATCTATTGGACATTCTGCCTGGACAAAAATGTCTAAAGTTTGTCTAGATCTTGTCTATCCTTGACCATACTACCCTTATTTACTTTGCCCTATGATTGATAAATCAGTAAAACTTACAGGGAAGTAAAGTACTTCTGGTTTATCAACTCATGACTTCCCAGTAGCTCATTTCTGAGCTTAAAATCGAGAAATCCACATAAGTCGGGTTAACAATCTAATGTCAATTTTCAAAATCTAAGTCATGAAAAGAATCAGTCTATTACTATTATTTCTTATTTCAAATTTATCTATTATTTCTTGCACTGAACAAAGTTTAGCCGATGCTACTAACGCACCTCAAAAGGAATATGCTACTGAAGGTGAAGAGGATCCCAATGACCCCTCTCATGAACCACCTGGTGATGGTAATTAACCTTGGATAATAAAGGCCGCTTTTTTAGCGGCTTTTTTTATTTATTTTCGCTTTATGAATTCGCGCTCCTTTTTTCACACGCTACTATTTATTGGTTTACTTACATTTAATTCCTGCACAACAAATAATGATTCGATTAATCATTTCGAATCTGAAAACAAAGAGTCTTATAAATATTTTGAAAAAGGTAAGGTTGAAAAAAATGTCAGAGAAAAAATCTCATATTTTAATAAGGCTCTTCAAACACTGAGAGACAAAACAGATACTCTTATCCCTGACATTCTTGATTATAAAATATATTATCACGTTACCTTGAAGGAATATGACAGTACGCTTTATTTCTCAGACTCCCTTATTAACGTAGCGAAGGCACAAAAGGACTCTGGCTATATTGCAAAAGGTTTCTATCGAAAATCTACAACATTTAGAGCCCTGAATCAAAATGAAAAACAATTTGAAAACGCTTATGCTGCACGTGAAATTTATTTAAAAATTGGTGATACTGCCAATGCCGGCCGCAGAACTGTTGAAATGGCTATCGCCCAGAGTCAAATGACCGACTATACCGGAGCACAGCAAACAGCTACCGAAGCCCTGGAATATCTGGAAGAAGATGATTCCGAATATTTAAGCAGCATCTACAATACCATTGCAACCTCCTACAGGAGTCAGGGTTTATACAATGATGCAACAAACGAATGGAGAAATGCTCTTAAATACGCTTCCACTACGCGAGACAGCCTAAGTAATTTGAATAATATTGCACTTGCTCTTCAAGACGGAAAAACATACGGTGAAGCAATAAAAATTTTTGAAAATATTGTTGAAACATCTAATCGCACAGATGTAAAGTCAAGGGCTAGATTTATAGATAATCTGGCCTATACAAAATGGCTGCAGGATTCTTCAGCACTTGTCCGTGATGAGTTGTTGATGGCAAAGGAAATCAGGAGAAAGGAGAATGATGAGAATGGTCTTTTAGCCAGTTATGACCATCTTTCAGATTATTTTAGATATAAGAATACAAACCTTTCAAAAATATACGCAGATAGTCTACTAATAACTGCAATTAATACCGGCAGTAAGACTGCCCAGCTAAACGCAATACAGAAACTGATACAACTTTCTCCAGCTAAGAAATTAAAAGATCTTTCAAATAGATATATACAATTAAATGATAGTATCAGGTCTGAAAATATCCGGGCGAAGAATTTCTTTGCCAAGATCAGGTATGATGAGGAACAAAAACAAAGAGAGATTAATGATCTGGAGGCACAATCTGCCTTACAAAAATTGGAGACTAAACAAATACAAAATCAAATGATCATCCTCTCTCTCGGTGGATTACTGGTTTTAGTAAGTGGAGGATTCGGATTTTATTATTTGAGACAGAAGCATAAAAAGGAAAAGATAAGGGAAGCCCACCATACAGAATCCAGAATTTCCAAGAAGATCCATGATGAGCTGGCCAATGACGTTTATAACGTGATGAGTAGTATGCAAACCATTGTTCCAAGTGACATGATGGACAAACTGGAACATATTTATAATCGCACCCGGAATATCTCCAGGGAAAATAGCAGTATCCCTACCGGAACATATTACCTGCCTCATTTACTCTCCACGCTAAGCTCTACAGTGCCAGACGAGGCTCGATTGATCCTTCGGGGTGAAAACAGCATCAACTGGAGCAGCTTGGCTCCTGAAAAAAAGATCATTCTTTACAGGGTGCTTCAGGAGATCATGATCAACATGAAAAAGCATAGCAACGCGAGTCTAGTAGCGGTGATCTTTTCCGAAGAAAAAAATTACCTGAATATCAATTATTCCGATAATGGAATGGGTGCATCTATGAAAAGCCTGAAAACCGGAAATGGGATACTGAATATGGAAAACCGTATTCTTTCTATCAATGGAAAACTTAATTTTGAAACCGAACAGGGTAAAGGATTGAAGATTTTGATCCAGGTTCCATTATAATTTTTGTTATGTTTAGAAAAGTTCTGGTTGCCGAAGATATGGACAGCATCAATCAGGCGGTGGCTGTAGTACTCAAAGATCTTGGTATTGCGGAAGTGGCACATTCCCAGTATTGTGATCAGGCCTGGCTGATGGCAAAAAAGGCCATCCAGGAAAACGAAGCTTTCGACCTGCTTATCTGTGACCTTTCGTTTAAACAGGATCACCGGGATGAAAAGATAAGCTCAGGCCAGGAACTTATAGCCCTCCTTAAAAAAGAAGATCCCAAGCTAAGGATCATTGTGAATTCTATTGAAGACCATCCGCAAACGGTAAAGGATTTATGGAATTCTGGAAATATCGATGCGTATGTATGCAAAGATCGCCATGGACTCAAAGAATTAAAGGAAGCAATTCTACATTTGAATAATGGTGAATCCTATAATTCCCCTTCCATCGAAAAAATTCTAAATCAAAATAATATCCTGACATTAAATGATTTTGAAATCAATATTGTAAAGTATCTCGCCAATGGCTTCACCCAGGATCAGATTCAACAGGAATTAAAAAATAAAAACATTAAACCCAGTAGTAAAAGTGCTATCGAAAAACGTTTAAAAGAGCTACGGGAAGAATTCAGCGCCAATACCAATCCGCATCTTATCGGGATTATGAAAGATTTGAAGTTAATATAAGCAAGTGCCAGTTATAAGTTTCAATTATCCGATTTATTCGAAGATAAACTGTACACCTGGATATTATTCATTCATAAATATTTCTTCAAAATTTTCTTCAAGTATATTTATTTCCTGATCCCCTAATTCCTCAAAATGCTTTTCCTTTTTCTTCTTAGATAATTTTCCGCCATTCTGATCCAGAAATTTAATCAGCAAATCAACCTTTGTATCAGGCAAACTAGTATACTCATTGATAAACTGGGTCATTCGATCATATTTTTCAAGATAGTCTAATTCAGCAGGTATAATTTTTTCAATAGTATCTTCTACACAGTCATATAAAAATTCAGCTTGTTTGGTTAAGTCATAATACCGGTAGATATCTATAGTATCATTTAATATTTCCACATTATGATCTGGAGTAGCTTTCCAGTCAATTAAATCCACCCTTGGGCTGGAATAATGCTCCAATGTATCCTGATATTCGTCGATGCGCTCTAAAATTGCCGAAGAAACCGGAAAGATCATCCCCCGTTTAGTGTATCCCATTCTGTCAAGGATATAGCGTGAAAAACATTAACTACCCATGAAAAACAAGTACTTTTAGATATCTTACATGAAAAATGATTTTTTAATTTGGATAAAACATCGTACAAACTGGCTCTATAACTTCCTTTATTTTTGAAAAATCCCTGCCTTTCTAACAATTTCTATGGCTTATTTGCCAGAATGAAAAACATTTAATTTTATAGAGGTATCCACCCAATAGTTCTCGACTGCGCTCAACTGACAAAGAGCTACGGGAAGAATTTCCCGCCAATCCCAATCCGCATCTTATTAGCATTATAAAGATTTAAAGCTGATCTAAAAATCTAAATACAAACGTGGATTAAGATTCTTTCTTTCTTAAAAGTTGCTTTTCTAAAGCTTCCATATCCCTCCCCACTTTCTCATCGAGCACCTTTGCGTAAATCTGCGTAGTTTTTAAAGATTTATGCCCAAGCATCTTCCCAACCGATTCAATTGGGACACCCTTAGAAAGGGTTACCGTGGTCGCAAAGGTGTGGCGGGCTAAATGAGTGGTTAAATTCTTTTTAATGCCGCACACGTCAGCTATTTCCTTTAAATAGGCATTAGACTTTTGGTTGGTAAGAACAGGCAAGATTATATTCTTAATTTTCACTTGGGGATGATCTTTATACTTCTCAATTATAGAAGCTGGAACGTCCAGCAAAGGAATACTACTCAAAGATTTTGTTTTCTGCCGCTTCGTTTTGATCCATTTTTTACCATTCATCCCCAAAACAATATCATCTTCAGACAGCTTTTTTACATCAGCAAAGGCTAAACCGGTATAACAACAAAATAGAAAGATATCCCGTACTAAATCCAAACGCGGCATATCAAATTCAGCCTCCACCATTTTCTGCAGTTCCAGGTCAGTTAAATATTCACGCTCCGCAGATTTCCAGGTGCTTTTCCAGTGGAAGAAAGGATCCTTGTCTATCCATTGATTAGCATAAGCGATTCGAATAATCTTTTTAAAGTTTACGATATATTTTAGTGCCGTGTTGTGAGCACAGTCTTTCTGTGATTTTAAGTAATGATCAAAACCAGTGATAAACTTATGATCGACATCCTGAACAGGAATATCTTTCTTCTTATAAGAAAACAACAGATAGTTCTCAATATGATTTTTACAGGCATTATAGCGTTGCATAGTGCCTTTGGTGAAACCCTTACCAATTAGGTTTTCCATTTGGTCATTATGCTCCTGAAAAATATCCAAAAGCATTCTTTCCTGCTCATCCCCTTTGCCAAAATAAATATCCCTGATAATCTTGGCGGAAACTGGTTGGTTATCTCTCATTAACCTATCGTGGATATCATACAGCTTGGAACGGATAGAATCAAGATATCTATTAATAGCCCTGGATTCATCGGAAGTACCTTTAGCTATACTTCCTTGTTTATTCCATTTTCGGACCTCAATTTGCCTGCCAGTGCTAAATTCAGATCGCTTTCCATTAATAGTAATCCGGGTGTAAATTACTGAAACTCCATCTGCTGTTGATCTTCCACGTTTAAGGTAAAAAAGAATGTTTAGTAAAGTTGCCATAGGTGCGTCTTTTAAATTGCTCACCAGAAAGGTACAAAATGAAGGGATGTGAAAGTGTTAAAGAAAACGCGCAAATCTTTTATTAACAGTACGTTAGGAGCTTCGAGGTGCGTCTTTTTGAAGTGAAAAAAGACGCACCGAATTGAGCACCAATTACTTATACTTATTTGCTATTATATGACATCAAATAAAAAGAAAAAGCCTCTAAATCGTTGATTTAGAGGCTTTTAGTGTTACTTTGAGTTTCAATAAGCGGTCTGGACGAGACTCGAACTCGCGACCCCCTGCGTGACAGGCAGGTATTCTAACCAACTGAACTACCAGACCGTTGCGTTATTGCGAGGGCAAATATACGCCCCTTTTTAGATTCACCAAACCTTTTTTGAAAATATTTCAAACTAAAAATTCGCCTCCTATCCAAACTTTTGTTTTTCAAGTAAATAAGCGGTCATAATATTGTCAAAATTTTTATTGATGTCTGCCTCGACATACTTTATACGGTACTTCGCACATTGCATTTTAAGATCGGCCAAGTATTTTTCTACCGCTTTTTTATAATTCTCCCTGATATTATCTGAATAAAGATCTACTTCAGCTCCCGTTTCCACATCGGTAAATCTTCGCGGGGTATTCTCAAAACTGAAATTAAGCTCTCTTTTCTCATCTATTACATGAAAAAGGATCACTTCATGCCGGTTATATTTTAAATGTCTTAAAGCTTCAAATAATCTTTCCTCGTCGGCATCTGCCTGGAACATATCGGTAAAAAGAAAGATCAGCGATCTGCGCTTTAATTTTTCGGCGATCTGGTGCAAATAAGTATAGGTATCTGTATTCTTCCTTTTGGCTGAACCAGTTAAGATCTCGTTCAGCTTATTCAAAAGCATATGATGATGCCGCTCACTGGACTTCTCTGGCGAGTAGAATTCAAATTCATCGCTATATATACTTACACCCACAGCGTCTCTCTGGCGCTTTAAGACCTCCATTAGACAGGCCGAGGCCAGAACCGAAAATCCTATTTTATTCAGCGAATCAAGGTTCTGCTCTTTTACCGCCGGATAATGCATCGAAGCAGAGTTATCTAAAATCAAATGGCATCTTAGATTCGTCTCTTCCTCATAACGTCTTGTATACAACTTATCGGTCTTGGCAAAAAGCTTCCAGTCGATATGCCGCGTACTTTCCCCGTTATTATAGATCTTATGTTCGGCGAATTCCGCAGAAAAGCCATGAAACGGACTCTTATGTATCCCTGAAATATAACCTTCCACTACCTGTTTCGCCAGAAGGTCGAGGTTGAGAAATCCGCCGGTTTTATGAAGTTCCTTTTCTATATTCATAGCAGGCATTAAATTACCTATACTTTATGAATAAAAAAAGCCCCGCAAATTGCGAGGCTTTATATTTTGATAAGATCAGTTATTACAACAACTGATCAATTGCATCAGCATAGGTTTGTTTTGGAGCTACTCCAACCTGACGTCCTACTACTTCTCCATTTTGAAATACAAGAACCGTAGGAATGTTTCTCACACCATATTTAGCAGCAAATTCCTGGTTTGCATCAACGTCTAGTTTACCAACAACAGCCTTTCCGTCATATTCAGTACTAATTTCGTCGATGATTGGTCCAACCATTCTACAAGGTCCGCACCATGCAGCCCAAAAATCTACCATTACAGGCTTATCACTTTTAAGCACCTGTTCTTCAAAATTCGCGTCAGTTATTTCAACAGCCATAATATGTTATTTTTTATGTTTTTAATTTGATTCGTAAAAGTAGTCAATAAAATAAATATTCCTTACACCACCCATATTGCATTTGACTATGAGCATATTGGTTCGTTTTATTTGGGGGCCTCCACTCGCACAGGCTCGGGGTCGGGCTTTCGGCGCTACACGGTAGCTCGCCTCAATCCCTGGCCCAAGCCCTCACATTTAAAGACCCGTCAAACTGAACTTGTTTCAGCTTCTTTAACTCCTTCCCCTTCTGGGGGAAGGCCGGGATGGGGGCTTAGTTCAACTTATACATAAACTGTTCCTTTTCCAGCATCTCGATTAGTTCCTGAGAGATCCTGATCTTATGTTTCCTGCTTGGCATTCGCAGTTTTACCTGCTCTTCCATTTCATAAACCACAAAGTTCAAATGGCAATCTCCTTTATGAGACATAAAAGTATCCTTTAACCACTCTATCTTCTCATTTTTAAGATCATTGATGTTTAACTGTATGGTAAGCTTTTTAGCATTCTTATCCATTACGTCATGCAAAAGACCAATTTCTCTGAACTGTATTCTAGGCTCCCCTTTCTTACCTGTATCTTTATTGGTCCAGCCTTCCTTCACAAATATTTTCATGTGAATAAAGTTATTCGGAACAAAGAAATGTTTCATTCTTAAATACTCTTCACCAAAGATCTTGAACTCATAAGATTCATCGTAATCTTCAACGGTGAAGATCGCCCAACCTTTTCCATTCTTAGAAACCCGATGCTGCACATCAACCACTACACAACCCATGGTCAACTCTCTATTGACGACCGATTCCAGATCCCGGCAATCTGATAATTTTCCATTACAGAAATAGCTCATCTCGATCTTAAAATCATCCAGCGGATGACCCGAAATATAAATTCCAACCACCTCTTTTTCCCTACGTAGTTTTTCCATGGTTCCCCATTCCTCACAACCCGGGACTTCCGGCTCGGGGATTTGAACATCGCTGGCTTCCCCAAACAGGCTTACCTGCGAAGAATTCTCATTTTCCTGAAATTTCTGGGCATACTTCACCACCTTTTCCAGAAAGCTCATTCCGCTGCCATCATCATGGAAATATTGTGCCCGGTGGGTAGTTCCAAAGCCATCAAAACCTCCGGCCAGGGCAAGATTTTCAAAAGCTTTTTTATTGGCAGATCTGAGGTCTATTCTTTTGGCCATATCAAAAATTGATCGATACGGACCTTCTTTAGTTTTTCTATTCTCTACAATGGTAGCTACCGCTCCGGAACCTACTCCTTTGATAGCTCCCATTCCAAACCTAACAGCATTATCTTTATTAACGGAAAATTTATAATAAGATTCGTTCACATCTGGCCCAAGTACATTCAGCTTCATGCGCTTACATTCTTCCATAAAGAACGTAACCTGCTTGATGTCATTCATATTATTGGAAAGTACCGCGGCCATATATTCTGCGGGATAATGTGCTTTTAAATATGCGGTCTGGTAAGCGATCCAGGCATAACAGGTAGAGTGTGACTTATTAAAGGCATAAGAAGCAAAAGCTTCCCAGTCTTTCCATATCTTTTCCAGAACTTCTGTTGGATGTCCTTTTTCTTCACCACCCCCAATAAATTTCGGTTTTAATTCTGCCAGTAAGGAAGCGATCTTTTTACCCATCGCCTTACGCAGCATATCGGCTTCACCCTTAGTAAATCCTGCCAGCTTCTGAGAAAGCAACATCACCTGCTCCTGGTAGACCGTAATTCCGTAGGTTTCTTCCAGGTATTCCTCCATTTCCGGAAGGTCATAAGAGATCTCTTCATCCCCATGCTTACGGGCAATGAAACTTGGAATATACTCCATCGGCCCCGGACGGTACAATGCGTTCATGGCAATAAGGTCATCAAAAACTGTTGGTTTTAATGCCTGCATATGCTTCTGCATTCCGGGAGATTCATACTGGAAGATCCCGATTGTTTCTCCTCTCTGGAACAGCTTATAAGTTTCTTCATCATCCAGCGGAAAACTATCCGGATCCAGGTCTATATCATGTCTTCCTTTTACGATTTTTACGGTATCCTTAATTAAGGTTAGGGTTTTAAGACCCAGGAAGTCCATTTTTAGCAGTCCTGCACTTTCCACCACCGAGTTATCGAACTGGGTCACATACAAATCGGAGTCTTTCGCTACGGAAACCGGCACATAATTGGTAATATCCCCGGGAGTAATGATCACCCCGCAAGCATGAATACCTGTATTTCTTACTGACCCCTCCAGAATTCGAGCCTGGTTAACCGTTTGGGCTTCCAGATCATCTCCTTCAGAAATATTAAAGAGTTCATTTATTTTCTCAATTTCATCCCCACGGAACTTAGACTTGATCGTCTTATCATCCATGGCGAATAACTTCCCAAGCTTGGTGTTCGGAATAAGCTTCGCGATCCTATCGGCCTCCATTAAGGGAAGATCCAGCACCCTTGCCGTATCGCGGATAGAAGATTTTGCAGCCATGGTACCATACGTAATGATCTGCGCCACCTGATTTGCACCATATTTCTCGATCACGTAATCCATAACCCGACTTCTCCCTTCATCATCAAAGTCGATATCAATATCGGGCATACTCACACGATCCGGATTCAGGAATCTTTCAAAAAGCAGGTCATACTTAATAGGATCTATATTGGTGATCCAGAGACAGTACGCTACCACAGATCCGGCAGCAGAACCCCGTCCAGGCCCTACCGAAACTCCCATTTCCCTGGCTGCGCGAATAAAATCTTCAACGATCAGGAAATAACCGGGATAACCAGTGTTTTCAATTACCGATAATTCGAAATTTAGGCGTTCCTCTATTTCCGGAGTAATTTCAGGATAACGTTTTTTCGCCCCTTCAAAAGTAATATGCTTTAAATAGGCATTTTCACCTCTTTTACCTCCATCAGTCTTATCTTCTTCACTTAAGAACTCTTCAGGGATCTCAAAGGCCGGAAGCAATACATCCCGTGCAAGTTCAAAAGGCTCGATTTTATCTATAATTTCCTGAATATTTGCAATGGCATCGGGCAGATCTTTAAAGAGCTTCTTCATCTGGCTACCAGACTTGAAGTAATACTCTTCATTAGGCAATCCATAACGATAACCACGACCACGACCTATTGGCGTTGCCTGTTTTTCGCCATCTTTTACACACAATAAAATATCATGGGCATTTGCATCTTCCTGTTTCCAGTAATAAGTGTTATTGGTTGCAATTAATTTTACCTCATGCTTTTTGGAAAATTCTACTAAAACCGGATTCACCCTGTTCTCATCTTCCTGGTCATGACGCATCATTTCAATATAAAGATCGTCACCAAATTCTGCTTTCCACCACAGCAAAGATTCTTCAGCCTGTTTTTCACCAAGATTTAGAATTTTACTAGGGACTTCTCCGTAGAGATTTCCGGTAAGGACGATAATATCCTCTTTATATTGCCTGATGACTTCCTTATCTATACGTGGTACATAGTAGAATCCATCGGTATAGGCTTTAGAAGACATCTTTGCCAGATTATGATAACCCTTTTTATTTTTGGCCAGTAGTACTACCTGGTATCCGTTATCCTTTCGGCTTTTATCTAAATGGTTTTCACAAACAAAAAACTCGCAACCTACGATCGCCTTTAAAGGTTTCTTTAGATCCTCGCCATTTTCTTCGGCGGTTGCGTTATGCTCTTTTATACTCTTATTATAAGTTCCCACTTCTTTTACAAAGTGAAAAGCACCCATCATATTCGCATGATCTGTAAGCGCCACGGCATTCATATCCTCTTCTGCGGCAGCAGCCACCAGATCTGGAATACTTATGGTAGACTGTAATACCGAAAATTGTGAGTGATTATGTAAATGCGCAAACGGAACTTCATCAAGTTTTTCCAGGTTCTCCTGGATCTCTTCATGGCTTATATCATCTGAAGGCTGTTGTTTTTCCAGCCTTTTTCTAATCTTATCTGACGCCTTTTTAAGATTGATATGCTTCAGGCCGATCAGCTCTATTCGCTGTGGATTCTCTTCTGAAAAATTTTCGAAATAATTTACAGGAACATCTAGTTCCTCTATGGTATATATCCTTTGGCGAATAAGCTCGAGAAAACAACGGGTAGTTGCTTCCACATCGGCAGTTGCGTTATGGGCCTCGGCAAAAGCTTCCTCAAAAAGAAATTCGTGTAATTCGGTAAGCGTTGGTAATTTGAACTTTCCACCACGCCCCCCGGGAATCTTACAAAGCTCGGCGGTCTTTTCGGTACAGGTATCCAGAACAGGCATTTCCTGTAGGCTATTATCAAAATCTCTCCTAATGAATTCGGCCCCCATAATATTAAGGTCGAAACCAACATTCTGGCCCACTACAAATTTCGATTTCTTAAGGGCAGTATGAAACTTTTCTAAAACTTCATCCAGTGGAATTCCCTGCTCCTTCGCAAGATCTGTGGAGATACCGTGAATACGCTCAGAATCATAAGGAATATCAAATCCATCGGGCTTGATCAGGTAATCATGATTCTCAACCAGATTTCCCATCTCATCATGTACCTGCCAGGCGATCTGTATACATCTGGGCCAGTTATCAGAATCGGTTAAAGGGGCGTCCCATCGCTTGGGAAGGCCGGTGGTTTCGGTATCAAAAATGAGGTACATTCCTTAGTATTTTATGCCTGAATGAAGAATAATAGTGGTTCACAAAATTAAACCATCCGGGCTAAAATAAGGAACTTTGTGGCTGAAATAAAACTTTGTTTTCAGGAATTATCAACCATAAAAAAAGCCTCACAAAAACCTGAAAATTCAGATGATTTGTGAGGCCTGATACGAACACTAAAAACTACTACTACTTCAATCAAACATTGTTCGCATCTTATTTATAAAACTTCAGTAATTCATTTATATGGAAATTTACCGAAGCCTTTACTTGTAGTAAGATCCTAGGCTAAATTTTCCAGAGACTTTACTTCATTTAATGAAGCTACGATCGCATTTTTTTGTTTCATCAAGATATTCCCTGTAGATGCAGGAATTTCTGACTCTTTCAAGATATCCTCGTATTCTTCAACGGCTGCCTTTTCTCCACGAATCGCTTCCTCCAAAACTGATTCATCTTTATCACTGGAAAGACTGGCTTTCAGATTCATCCAGGTTCTGTGGGCATCTCCGGCCAAACTCGAACCTTTTTCAGGATTCTCTCCAAAATTTCTAATTTCAGACTTTAATTCATGTCCAAAATCATATCTTTCTTGTGCACGTTCAGAGAAAAAACTCTTTAAACGCTCATTCTTTACCTTTTCTGCCGCCAACTTGTATCCTTTCTCGGCATCATAATTCTTTTCCAGTAACTCATTTAGTTTTTTGGAAATTTCATTTGAATAACTCATAGCTTTAATTTTTCGATTTTTATTTGAGTAAATATAAGATCAGAAAACCGCCCCAACAACCTATTTAACAGGGTTTAGCACTAATTAACCTCTTTTAACAACAGGCTGTATTTTTAACCAAAAATCTTCCTAATTCTTATTAAACCGGAGGATGAAGTCAATTTAAATCTCCTCTTATAAATTAAAGAGTGAAAAACTATAAAATAATAAAAATGTCGTATCTTTGCCCACTTATTAATAACCGGGGTCGAGAACCCCAAAATTTAATTTTTATGCCAGTAAAAATAAGATTACAAAGACACGGTAAAAAAGGAAAACCTTTTTTCTGGATCGTAGCTGCGGATACCCGCGCTAAAAGAGACGGTAAATTTTTGGACAAATTGGGAATCTACAACCCTAACACGAATCCTGCTACTATCGAACTTGATGTAGATGGAGCTGTTAAGTGGTTGCAAAATGGTGCTCAACCCACAGATACCGCTCGTGCTATCCTTTCTTATAAAGGAGCTCTTCTTAAGAAACACCTTGCTGTAGGTGTGAAAAAAGGAGCTTTGACTGAAGAACAGGCTGAAGAGAAATTCAAGGCCTGGATGGAAGAAAAAGAAGGAAAGATCGGAGCTAAAAAAGATTCTTTAAGCAAAGCTCAGGAAGCTGAAAAAGCTAAAGCTCTAGAGGCTGAGAAAGAAGCTAACGCTAAGCGTGAAGCTGAATCAAAAGAAGCTGAAGAAGCTGAAGCGAAAGCTGCTGCTGAGGCTGAAGCTGCTGCAACTGCAGAAGCTACAGACGAGGCTACAGTAGAAGCTGCTGAAGAAGAAGTGGAAGCTGCAACTGCAGAAGAAGCTAAAACTGAAGACAAAAAAGACGCTTAAAACAGCAAGTTACGATGACTAAGGAAGAATGCTTCTATCTTGGAAGAATCGTAGCAAAATTTAGCTTTAAAGGCGAGGTGCTCATTAAACTGGACACCGATGAACCTGAAACTTACACAGAAATGGAATCAGTTTTCGTTGAATACAACAATAATCTGGTTCCATTTTTTATTGAAAGATCTTACCTGCACAAAAGTACACTCCTTCGTGCGAAATTTGAAGATATAGATACTGAAGATGATGCCGAAGATATGATTGGCACCGATGTATATCTCCCCCTGAGCGTGCTCCCCAAACTTCCCGAGGATAAATTCTACTTCCACGAGATCATTGGTTTTGATGTGGTAGACGCCACACATGGAAATATTGGACATATAGTTTCCATCAATGATTCTACTGCCCAGGCCCTATTCGAAATTGAAAAAGACGGCAAACAGATCCTTATTCCCATGAACGATGAATTCATCGAAAAAGTGGACAAGAAGAACAAGACAATTAAAGTGAAAACGCCGGAAGGACTTGTGGATCTTTACTTAGGCTAATCTCTCCTTACTATCTCTAACAACTAAAAGATGCTGAAACAAGTTCAGCATGTCCTAATTATATAAAAAAACCGCTCCCTTTTGAAAGCGGTCTGCAGTATTTTTCTATCCCAATATTAGCCTACGATATTCACAATTTTTCCGGGTACAACGATCACTTTTTTAGGAGTACGCCCTTCAAGCTGTTTCTGGGTACGCTCATCCCCTAATACCGTCTTTTCTATTTCATCTTTCGCCATATCCAGTGGAAGCTCCATGGTGAACCTCATTTTCCCGTTAAAAGAAACCGGATAGTTCTTTTTGCTTTCCACCAGGTATTTTTCTTCAAAAACAGGATAGGTAGCCGTAGTAATAGATTCGGAATGACCTACTTTTTCCCACAATTCCTCAGCAATATGCGGAGCATAAGGAGCGATTAAAATTGCCAGAGGCTCAAGAATTTCTCTGCTATTACATTTTTGAGCAGTCAGCTCATTTACGCAGATCATAAATGTTGAAACAGAAGTATTAAAGCTGAAATTCTCAATATCTTCCGTCACCTTTTTAATCGTCTTGTGCAAGGTCTTCAATGAATCTGCGGAAGCTTTATCATCTGAAATTGAGAATTCCTCTCCATTATGGTATAGCTTCCATAGCTTCTTCAGGAAATTATGTACTCCGGTGATTCCGGCAGTATTCCAGGGTTTCGCCTGCTCCAGCGGCCCGAGGAACATTTCATACATTCTTAAGGTATCTGCCCCGTAATCATTACAAATCTCATCTGGATTTACAACGTTATATTTAGACTTGGACATTTTCTCCACTTCTCTTCCAACAACATATTTCCCGTCTTCAGTCAGGAATTTCGCATCAGCGAATTCCGGGCGCCATTTCTTAAAACCTTCAATATCCAGTTCATCGGAAGCATTCACCAAAGAAACATCTGCATGAATTGGCTGCACATTATTACCCTTGATCTGATTCTTGGAAACAAAAACATTTTCTCCCTCCAGCCTGTACACAAAAGCACTGGTTCCAAGGATCATTCCCTGGTTGATCAGCTTTTTAAAAGGCTCTTCCACTGTTAGCCAGCCTCGATCATGTAAAAACTTCGTCCAGAATCTTGAGTATAACAAGTGACCGGTAGCATGCTCACTACCTCCAATATACAGGTCTACATTCTCCCAGTATTTCTGAGCTTCTTCTGAAACAAATCGATCCGGATTTCCGGAATCCATATATCTGAATAGGTACCAGCTGCTTCCTGCCCATCCCGGCATAGTATTCAATTCTAAAGAAAAAACAGTATTGTCATCGATCTTATCGTTCGACACTATTTCGTTTTTCTCTGTATCCCAGGCCCAATCCGTTGCATTTCCTAATGGCGGTTCGCCGGTTTCAGTTGGAAGATATTTTTCCACTTCAGGCAACCTTAAAGGAAGATGCTCCAGGTCTATCATTTTCGGCAGGCCATTCACATAATAAACCGGGAAAGGCTCTCCCCAGTATCGTTGGCGACTAAAAACTGCATCTCTTAGCCTGTAGTTTGTCTTTCCGTAACCCTGATCTGTTTTTTCCAGTTCGAGAATTACTTTATTAAGCGCTTCTTTATATTCAAGTCCGCTAAGGAAATCTGAATTTGCGATCACCGTGCCTTCTTTCCCCGCATAAGCCTCTTGCGAAACGTCAACATCTTTAAAAATATTGGTAATAGGTAGATCAAAATACCTGGCGAAATCATGGTCCCGCTGGTCGCCACAGGGAACGGCCATCACGGCTCCAGTCCCATAACCTGCTAAAACATAATCCCCGATCCAGATAGGAATAGATTCCCCGGTAAAAGGATGTTCTGCATAAGCACCGGTAAATACACCACTAATACTCTTTACATCGGCCATACGCTCACGCTCACTTCTCTTGGCTGTGGCAGTAATATAAGCTTCAACTTCTTCTTTTTGAGCATCGGTAGTGATCTTTTCAACCAGATCATGTTCTGGCGCCAGCGTCATGAACGTAACTCCAAAAATGGTATCGGGACGGGTGGTAAAAACTCCTACTTTATGATCTGTATCTTTAATTCTGAAATCGACATGTGCACCTACCGATTTTCCGATCCAGTTACGCTGACTTTCCTTCAAACTTTCGGTCCAGTCAATTTTATTAAGATCCTGGAGCAATCTTTCAGCGAATGCCGAAATCCTCATGCTCCATTGGGTCATTTTCTTTCGTACCACAGGATACCCTCCACGCTCAGAAACCCCGTTCACGATCTCATCGTTCGCCAGTACCGTTCCAAGTTGCGGACACCAGTTTACTTCTGCTTCCGCCAGGTAAGTAAGGCGATATTTTAGAAGGATTTGTTCTTTTTCATCAGCCGAATACGCTTTCCACGCTTCCGCAGAAAACTCTTCTATTTCTTCATCACAAGCGGCATTTAGCCTGGAATTACCTTCCGAAGAAAAAATTTCCTCAAGCTCAGTGATTGACCGGGATTTTTCAGCTTCATGGTCATACCAGCTTTCAAACAGCTGGATAAAGATCCACTGCGTCCACTTATAATAGTCTGGCTCGCTGGTTCTCACCTCACGACTCCAGTCGAATGAAAATCCGATCTTATCCAATTGCTCACGATAACGGGCAATATTATTTTCGGTAGTTAGCGCAGGATGCTGACCAGTTTGAATGGCGTATTGTTCTGCCGGAAGACCGAAACTGTCATATCCCTGCGGATGCAATACATTAAAACCTTTATGTCTTTTGAAGCGCGCATAAATATCACTGGCGATATACCCCAGCGGATGCCCTACATGCAGCCCCGCTCCCGAAGGATAAGGGAACATATCCAATACGTAATATTTTGGTTTATCAGAATCGTTTTCAGCTTTGAAAGTCTGGTTCTCTGCCCAGTATTTCTGCCATTTTTCCTCGATCTTATTAAAGTGGTAACTCATCTTCTGTCGCTTTCTTTTACATTTCGTCAAGCTGAACTTGATTCAGCTTCTAAAATAATACCCTGAATCAAGTTCAGGGTGACGTTTTTTAACCTGCCTGCAAAAATACAATTTTAAAGGACTTATGGGGAGGAATTGAAAGTTCTATTATTTCGATTTTCGGGCGGCTTCTTCCATAGGTTTCAGACACTCATAAATATACCGGTTCACCGGAGTTTCAATACCTAGCTTCTTCCCTTCTTTTACTATAAATCCATTGAAATTTTCTAATTCTGAAGGCTTGCCATTCATAATATCGCGCTGCGTGGAAGCCGTAGTGCCCTTTGGTTGAGAATTGATGATCTCGAATACCATTTCCAGGTGCTTTTCGTTAAGCGGAATGCCCCTGGCTTTACCAACTTCGATGATCTCCCTGGCCGAATTTCTCATCATCTCGTAAAGAAATTTATTCTCCCTGATCTTATCTACAGGAACACGAGTTAATCCACCGATACCACTCACTGTACAGATAAAGAGGAACTTTTTCCAGATCTCCAGCTGAATGTTTTCCGGAATATCATTTTCAATTCCTGCCTCATCCAGGGTTTCGTGAATTTTCATCACTCGATCTGATCTCGAATTATCACTTTCCCCGAAAACGATCTTTGGCTCATAAGCCGCATGTTTAATTTTACCAGGTTTTTCGATAAAACTTACCACAAAACAAAGACCGGCAAGCACATTCTCTTTCGGTAAAACTTCTATTAATTTTTCATAATTATCGGCTCCATTCTGAAGGGGCAAGACGATAGTATTTTTCTTTAAGATGGGTTTTAATTCCGAAGCGATCATAGGAATTTGCCAGGATTTAATTCCGAGAATGATAAGATCTGGTTTAGGAACTTTGGAAATATCAGAAGTGGCAACTTTTGGTTTCACTTTAAAATTCCCGTTGATGCTTTCAACTTCAAGCCCGTATTTCTGAATCTGCTTAAGATGCTCTCCCCTGGCGATCATACTTACATTTAGCCCTGCATTTGCGAGCTTTCCGCCAAAATATCCGCCAACGCCGCCAATCCCATAAACCAGTATTTCCATAGTTAGTTCGATTTATATCAAATTTAGGGAAGATTAAAATAACCATCCCCGCATTGAACAGCAAAATAAAAATCGGAAAGCATTGATAAATCTTTCATTTCATGCGCCTATCTGCATTTTTTACAGCCATTTAAA
The DNA here is from genome assembly GCF_020552705.1 of Christiangramia sediminis. Classification (GTDB taxonomy): domain Bacteria; phylum Bacteroidota; class Bacteroidia; order Flavobacteriales; family Flavobacteriaceae; genus Christiangramia; species Christiangramia sediminis. The sequence continues at coordinate 209,484 of NZ_JAJBZG010000005.1, forward strand.
TCGATAAATGACTTTTTCTGGATGTAATGATGTTGAGAAAATCAGTTATCGAAGTAGGGAGATTTTAATACCTGATTAAATGCGAAAGATTTTTTTCGTATCTTAATAGTTCTAACCAAAAACCAAAATTATGAAAGGCTCTTCCGGTAAACGCAGGTTGGTCAAGAAATATGTGTCTGATTTTATCTTCTCTGAAAAGACAAAATTTGTTCTTGACGGTACAAATTATCAGTTTTCAAATAATGAACCTGGTGGAAAATTTATAAAATTCAGATTAGAAAGAAGTCCGGGAAGTAAGAAACGCAAATTCGTATTTAAAGTTATCTATAAAATGATGAAGAACTTTCAGTCTTCATTGAATTAAAAAATAAAGCTCTTTCAAATATTTGAAAGAGCTTTATTTTTTATAGAAACTTTATCCAGCTAATTAATTGGTAGCGGTGGTATCATTTTCTTTATCGGTAATATTCATCACCTGTAGCTTCCAGTCATTATTCATTTTTTTCCAGATAAAAGTATAGGAACCCTGATAGGAAGCATTAGTACTGTCATTTTTTATACCATGCATATAGGTGCCGGCTTCATAAGCAACCTCATCACCTGAATATTCAACTTCTGGAGTAGTTTTGAGGTCTTTCATCATGGGCGCCGCATTTTTATACCAGGAACGAATACTGTCTGCACTCATACTTTGACCCTGCATATAAAGAACCGCATCTTTAGACGTAAGCGTGTCCAGCTCCTGTGGATTATTTCTATTCCAGGCAGCTATCCATTGCTTATTGGCTTCGGAAGGATCACGTAAATCGGCCTGCTCAGCCATGTCATCCATATCGTCAGTTTCTTTCTTTTCTTCATCACAACTGCTGAATAAAAGCAGGGCGAAAATGGGTAACAATTTGAATACTTTCATATAATTGGGTTTTGGTTAGACTTCAATTTACTCAAAAACAGGGAATTGAATTGATTCGGTCTTAATTTTTGGATCAAAGGAAAGTATTCAGCGTCAACTGGTTAGTTGACTGATAATCAATTTTTAAGTAAATTTAGGTAGAACATTATAGATATGGACTTAAGAATAATCATTTTCGGGATTTCACTCTTACTCTTTTCATGTGCCAGGTCGCAACAGCAACTAGCACCCATACTTGTGGGCGGACCTTGTGAGGGTTGTGAAGCTGTGCTGGAATATGGAAAACGTGATTTGAATGCGGTGGACACCCTTCCGGAATTCGCTTCTGCAGAAAATAAACTGAAGATCACCGGAACTATTTATGAAGCTGATGGCAGTACCCCTGCTGAAGATATTGTGCTTTATATTCATCATACCAATGCAGACGGTGTTTATCCTACCAAAGGGGATGAAAAAGACTGGGCTAAAAGACACGGCTACCTTAGAGGCTGGATTAAGACCGGGAAGGACGGGGAGTTTACTTTTTATACTCAAGTGCCGGCAGGTTATCCAGACCGTAGAACCCCGGCGCATATACATCCCTATATTCTGGAGCCTGACGGAAGCTATTATTATCTCTCAGCCTATTTCTTCGAAGATGATCCCCGCTTCACTAAAGATCATATGGAAGATCCTCCCCGGGGCAGTAAGGGTGTGGTTCAATTAACAAAGACAGGAAAAATGGCACTTATAGAAAGAGATTTTGTGCTGGGTCAGGGTATACCGGGTTATAAATAGAAAGGCCCGTCTGAAATTTTAATTATCCTCATCCTGAACTTGATTCAGGATCTCTAGAGAAGCTGAGTCAAGTTCAGCTTGACGGCTAAAATTCCAGAAAGGCTTTCTGCTATTTCTAAAAACTTTATTTCGCTTCTGCGATCCAGTTATCTATTTTATTTTCCAGTAACTGCAATGGTACACATCCGGTCTCCAATACTTCCTTGTGATATTCCCTGATATCGAAATTATCGCCTAATTCAGATTTTGCACGCTCTCTTAGCTCCTGGATCTTTAACTGACCTATTTTATAAGACAAGGCCTGTCCTGGATTGGCCATATATCTTTCAATTTCTGAAATTACACTGGCTTTTGGTTCCGCTTCATTATCCAGAGAATACTGGATTGCCTCCTCTCGGGTCCATCCTTTACTATGTAAACCTGTATCAACCACCAGGCGTACCGCACGATGCATTTCTGCACCCAACGTACCGAAATACTGGTAAGGGTCTGTATACAGTCCTAACTCTTTTCCTAAAGATTCTGAATATAAGGCCCAGCCTTCACCATAACCGCTATACCAGAGGGTCTTTCTGAAATCTGGTAAATCTTCATTTTCCTGGGTTAAAGAAACCTGGTAGTGATGTCCCGGGATGGCTTCATGCAGAAATAAGGATTCATCGCTATATACATTATAAGTTGCAGCATCGGGAATTGGCACATAAAAAATTCCTGGTCTTGTTCCATCAAGGGAGCCGGGGTTATATTCTGCGCTCGCCGAATTTTCACGAAATGCTTCCGTTCTTCTAACTTCAAATTCTGTTCTTGGAGTAACACTAAAAAGTTTATCGATGTTTGGCTTCATAGTTTCATGGATCTCCTCAAAATTTGCGATCACTTCTTCCGGTTTTGTAAAAGGCATCAATTCTTTGTTTTCACGCACATGATTGAAAAAGGATTTTAGATCTCCCTCATATCCAACTTCTTTTTTCACTTTCTCCATTTCCTTTGAGATCCTCGCCACTTCATCCAGACCGAGCTGATGAATTTCTTCCGCAGTCATATTGGTAGTGGTATAAAGCTTTATCTGGTGTTTGTAGTAGGCTTCTCCTTCAGGAATATCTGCTATTCCACTTGATTTTCGTCCCTTTGGCAAATAATCCTGCTTTAAAAAAGAATACATTTTTTTATATTGCGGAATCACTTTTTCGGTGATCATGGTTTTATATTCTTCCGTAATTCTCTGCTTTTCTTCTTCTGAAAAACTATCCGGAAAATTATTCACCGGTCCATAGAACAAATGCTCTTCGACATTAGAACCAGTCATAGACTCCATTTGCGGGATTACTTTCTGAATTAAGGATGCCGGTAACACATAGCCTTTCTCCATACCTTCACGCATATTCTTTTCGGCTGAATCCATCCAGGTTAAAAAACCATCTACGCGTTCTAGCCAGTTTTCATAATCTTCTACAGTTTTGAAGGGTTGTGCACCTACCCCACTGGCCAATTGTCCCATAAAAAGATTTACAGACCACATTTGGTCTACAGGAATGTATTTGGATTTTTTAAATTCCATAGAAGCAAGATTGATATCGCACTCCCAAAGCAGGATATCCTTACTCATTTTTTCGGTATCACTAAGATCTTCGTCATTTATAGAATTAACCTCGTCTCTGTACTTCGTATAGTAATTTCTCAAACTGTCTTGATATTCTGAAGAAAGGAAATCTGGAAACTTATAATTATAGCGCATATCTCCAGAGGTGGTGGCTGAAATAGGATTGAGTTTCAACCCATCTTCATAATAATTGTTCAGAATAGAGTCGAACTTTGCACTCACCTGAGCGGCCTCTTTTTCTGCGGAAGCTTTAGAATCTTCATTTTTACAGCCAACGAAGCAAACAACCAACAGAATAGCAAAAATTAATTTCTTGTACATATTAAAATTTTTATAGTAATGTTCTAAGGTAGATAAAATCCCATTGTAGTTTTTATTAAGAATTTTTTGAAGTGTACTAAAAAAATAACTGTTAGGTGTAAAACCAATTGCTTTTTAATATAAATTCGTCTTCCGAAAATTAAAAATTTTTAATAGGGCTCAACTGAAGAGCCTTATTAACAGGGATATAACACATTAAAAATGAAATGAAAAAATTATTCTTTTTACTGCTTATCGGGCTTGTAAGTTGTAGCCCGAAAATCAAATCTAATTTTACTAACACACAACCGAAATTATCAATTGACCAGGAGGTGGCTTTGCTGGATATTGATCATCATCTTCCCGAAAATATCTTAAAAATTGGTAATCTCAAATTCCAGGATTCAGGATTCTCAACTGATTGTAGTTTTAATAGTATTATGAATCAGGCCAGAAAAACTGCTAGAGAGAATGGTGCCAACATTGTAAAAGTAGTTGGAAAAAAGAAACCTGATATCTGGAGCAGCTGTTATCGTCTTGATATCGAGCTATACAAATTTGAAGGCGATGTGTCGAGCTTGCCTCAATACGAACTAACTCTCGACTAACCTAATTTTGAACTTATAAATGAAAAATCTAATTAAAATTTTACCTCTGGTTAGCTTTTTATTGCTACAAAGCTGCGCTACGATTGTATCGGGTTCCAGACAAACCGTTAAGTTTAACTCTATTCCGGCTGCGGCTACAGTTTTTATCAACGAAGTTGAAGTTGGTAAAACTCCTGTAGAAAAAGATCTTAAGAGAAATCAGGAATATCAGGTTCTTATAAAAATGGATGGTTATAAATCCTATAAGACCACGCTTTCTAAAAAATTCAATGAGTGGTATATAGGGAATATAGTATTTGGAGGTCTTATTGGTCTTGTGGTAGATCCTATTACAGGAGCGATGTATAAACTAACTCCTAATGAATTAACTGCCAGATTAGAAAATGATAATTCTGATGTAGTATTCAAAGATGGAGGAAAAGATATACATATTAGCGTAAGCCTTAATATTGATCCTACATGGGAAAAGGTAGGACAACTTGAAAAAGCTGAATAAAATATTACTGATTATTCAAATAAAAGCCTCGCAATTTGCGAGGCTTTTTACTATGAAAAGAAGTTTTTTTAGTTACCTATTCCAAAAGTAGAAACAATGGTACTTTTTTCATCTAAGGAATTCGGGTTCCTTACGATAATTCCGTATTCACCATCTTCAATTTCCGGTACAGTAATGATATAAGAAGATTCTCCAAATTTTCGACCCTGAAACATTATGTAGTCAAGATTATTATTTGATCCTCCTGAAAATGTTCCGGTAGAAGATAATTCTGCTTTTCTAACTTTTCTGTTATTATCAAATCTGAACAAACTAATAATAGAAAGCGGATCTGTCTGGTTATCTACAGATCTTACAACGATATCCAGGCTTTTGTTAGTAGCAGTTCTTGTATTGGAGCAACAACCATCAACTTCTATTTTTGATTTTACCTTACCTATCCCAACGATATAAACACTGGCTCCGGCTTTAGTTTTAATTTTTACAGTTTCTTTTTCTAAGGGGAGGCTAGTAGAATCTGATTTAAGAATAAAAGCTTCTCCAATAAAGTCAGGCTCTTTTAAGTTTTGAGCCCCGGCTATGCTGCAGCTTAAAAAAACCGCAACTAGTAATACAAAATTTTTCATGAAATTGGTTTAAGAATGTGCCTACTCTTATAGGTTTTCGGCTTCCCCTGTTTTAAAAATTTTAATTACGAGATCAAATTAATTCTCCAATCGTAATCCACCTTCAAAACAGTATAGGGCTGTTAATCCTCAACACAGATCAGTAATATTCAAAGGGTTAAAATAATATTTTTTTTTAAATTTCAACTGTTTGGTCTAAAAATTATCAATGATAAATAAAAAAAGCCACGCAATTTGCGAGGCTTTTTTTGTCTAATTTCTTAGATCTTAAGTCTAAGATCTATTCTAATATCTGTAATATTCCGGTTTGTAAGGTCCTTCAACCGTTACACCGATGTAATCAGCCTGATCTTGTTTAAGCTCGGTAAGCTCAACACCAATTCTTTCCAGGTGAAGTTTAGCTACCTTTTCATCCAAATGCTTAGGAAGCATATAAACTTCATTTTTATATTGATCGGTATTTTTCCAAAGTTCGATCTGAGCCAAAGTCTGGTTTGTAAATGAATTACTCATTACAAAACTTGGATGTCCTGTAGCGCAACCAAGGTTCACTAAACGACCTTCAGCAAGAAGGATGATATCTTTTCCGTTGATCGTATACTTGTCAACCTGTGGCTTGATCTCTACTTTAGAATCTCCATGATTGTTATTCAACCAGGCTACCGCGATCTCATTATCGAAATGGCCAATATTGGCAACGATGGTCTTGTCTTTCATCGCTTCAAAATGCTCCGGACGAACGATATCTTTATTTCCGGTAGTAGTGATTACGATATCTGCCTTTGGAAGTACGGTTTCAAGTTTTTTCACTTCAAAACCATCCATTGCCGCCTGAAGTGCACATATTGGATCAATTTCAGTAACAGTTACTATAGAACCTGCTCCTTTAAAAGACTGAGCAGTTCCTTTACCAACATCACCGTATCCACAAACAACTACACGCTTACCGGCAAGCATTACATCTGTAGCACGACGAATCGCATCTACTGCACTCTCACGACATCCATATTTATTGTCAAATTTTGATTTTGTTACCGAGTCGTTTACATTGATCGCAGGCATAGGAAGTGTTCCTTTCTTCATACGCTCATACAGTCTGTGAACTCCGGTAGTAGTTTCTTCAGAAAGTCCTTTGATTCCTTTCCCAAGTTCAGGATATTCATCGAGAACCATATTGGTAAGATCTCCTCCATCATCAAGAATCATGTTCAAAGGTTTGCGATCTTCTCCAAAGAAAAGAGTTTGTTCGATACACCAGTTAAATTCTTCTTCCGTCATTCCTTTCCAGGCGTAAACCGGAATTCCAGCAGCGGCGATAGCAGCGGCAGCATGATCCTGGGTAGAGAAAATATTACATGAACTCCAGGTAACCTCAGCTCCAAGTTCTACAAGAGTTTCAATAAGAACTGCCGTTTGTATGGTCATATGTAAACATCCCGCAATTCTTGCTCCTTTTAAAGGCTTAGATTCTCCATATTCTGCACGAAGCGCCATAAGACCTGGCATTTCAGCTTCAGCAAGTTCTATTTCACGACGTCCATATTCTGCAAGCTCAATATCTTTTACTTTATAGGCCGTATACGGTACTGTTTTAGTTGACATATTATTATATTTGAATATTAGCAATTTTTGTGCTTGCAAAAATAAGGAAAAGCTTAGAAATTTTATGCCTCTTTATAAAACAATAACAGTTGATGAACATACTAAAGTCTTCATTTGGAAGGTGGAAGAATCTTTGGAATGGCTGTCTCATGGAATAGAATTAACCGAACATTGCCGTAAAAGAGTGGACGGTATGAAATCTGAAATTCATCGGCGTGGTTTTATGAGCATCAGGCATTTGCTTGCCGAAGCCGGTTATATAGATCATGATCTTTATTATGACAAGCTGGGAAAACCCCATCTTAAGGATGATAAATATATTTCCATAACCCATTCCTTTAATTTTACCGCAATCATCATTAGCAACAAAGATGTAGGGATAGATATTGAAAAGCAACGAAACAAGATCCTGAAAATTGCCAGTAAATTCACTCCTTTGGATGAATACCATACCCTCGCCAACGAGGAGGCCTTAATTCGAAAACTCACTATTGTCTGGGGAGCTAAGGAATCGGTTTATAAAATGCTGGCTCAACCTGGAATTGGGTTTTTACAACATATCAATGTAACAGATTTTGATTTTGATGATGCTGAAACCACTACTCATGTAAGATATAATGGGATCGATGCCTGGTTTGATATCAGTTTTCTGGAATTTGAGAATTTTACCTGCGTGCATGCGATGTCCTCCAGTTCTAATTCGAAAGCCTAATGGTCGAGGTGCAATCTTATCTGGAAGAAATTCAGCAGGCAGCCTTTGAAAATAGGAAATTGCTCGCGGCACTTATAGATCCTGATAAATTTGATGAATCAAAAGTTTCTGAATTTGTTCAGAAATTGCCAAAAGATGCGACTCATATCTTTATTGGCGGAAGTACGGTAGAAAAAGATAGAACCTGTGCTGTGGTTAAAACTATTAAAAATGTTTCGAAATTACCTCTAATCCTGTTTCCGGGAGATCATAGCCAAATTTCTTCTCATGCAGATGCTTTACTTTTCTTAAGTCTTATTTCCGGAAGAAATCCCGAGTTCCTCATTGAACAACAGGTACGTTCTGTAGAAAAGATAAAAAATACCAATCTTGAGATTATTCCCACCGGTTATATTTTGATCGACGGAGGGAGAGAAACTTCAGTTGAAAGGGTGAGTAAAACCATTCCTTTATCCCAAAATGACATTCAGCAAATTGTAAATACGGCACTGGCCGGGCAATATTCGGGAAAAAAACTGATCTACCTGGAAGCAGGTAGCGGAGCAAAATTCCCTGTTTCTTCAGCAATAATTCAGGCAGTAAAAGCGGCATTAGATATTCCAATTATTGTGGGTGGCGGCATCCGCAGCACACAACAACTTCAGTTATCTTATGATGCCGGAGCAGATCTGGTGGTGATCGGGACTGCTTTTGAAAATGATTCTTTTCAGGCGTAATCAATATTTGAAGTCAGTTCGACCGTACTTCGACAGGCTCAGTGCTACAAATATTCAAATGTCATTTCGACTGCATGTAAAAATCTCTAATAAGTAGTTTCCAAAATAAATGCAGGTTGTACTAATTTTTAAGTCAGAGGACTTATCTAGAATTCAGCAATTAATTTTAAATTTAATGGTATTTAACCTTAAATCAATTAGTTATGAATATCGAAAATCCTGTAGTCTGGTTTGAGATTTACGTAAACGACTTAAGCCGTGCTAAATCTTTCTACGAACAAGTTTTTAAAACAGAATTATCTGAATTAGGAGATCCATCCAATGATGAATTAAAAATGATGGCGTTCCCGGGCAATATGGAATCTAAAGGTAAAACCACTGGAGCTTTAGTCCAGGTTAAAGGCATGGAAGCTGGATGTAATAGTACTATTGTTTATTTTGGAAGTAAAGATTGCAGTATTGAAGAATCCCGGGTTAAAGACGCCGGCGGGGAACTTGTAAGACCGAAAATGTCTATTGGCGAATATGGATTTATAAGTCTGGCTAAAGATACCGAAGGCAATATGATCGGGATTCACTCCATGGAATAGCTTGATTTCAGCATTTCGCCGAGTTTAGGATTACAGGTTTTCAAAAGATACTGAACATTCACATTCTTAATCATTTTTTAGGTAACAATGCAAATGAGAAAGTTTACTAAAAGCCTATGTATAAAAGAAAAAACTTGGATTCCCAATATTTTTAAAAGTTTAAACGTTTTAAAGATTGAGAAAGCCGAACTTTCTTATTTTTACAAAAAATCTGAAGTCACTCTATGACCACATCTTTTGAAAGGTATCAGAAACGCCGACTCATATCTTCCTATTTTTCAGTAGTTATCAGTATTTCACTGGTGCTTTTCCTATTAGGAATGCTAGGTCTTTTGGTATTGAACACCAAAAAAGTAGCCGATCATTTTAAAGAACAGATCGCCCTTACGGTTTACCTGAAAGACACTGCGAAGGAAGTTGAGATCGAGCAATTGAAGAAAAGCCTTGCAATGGCCGATTATACCAAATCAACCACTTACGTTTCCAAGGAGGAAGCAGCAGCAGCTCATAGTGAAGAAATTGGCGAAGATTTCATGGAATTCCTGGGCTACAATCCACTGCAGAATTCTATCGATGTTTATATGAATGCCGATTTTGTTTCTTCTGAACAGGTAGACAAGATCGCTGAAGATCTTACCTCAAAGAATTTTGTAGACGAAGTAGTTTATGATAAACCTCTTATTGCCCTACTCAACGATAATGTAAAAAAGATTAGTTTCTGGGTTTTAGTAGCCAGTTCCGTATTTACATTTATCGCTGTTCTATTGATCAACAGCAGTATCAGACTTGCCGTATATTCCAAAAGATTTATCATTAAAACCATGCAAATGGTTGGTGCGACTAAAGGTTTTATAAGAAGACCATTTATCTGGCAAAGTGTAAAATTAGGCTTAATCGGTGCTATTTTGGCCTTGATAGGAATGGCCGCCGTACTTTACTATCTAAACAACAGTTTCACAGAACTTAATCTTCTGGGAGATATAAAAATGCTGGTAATTCTCTTCTCCGGGATTTTCCTGATGGGAATTGTAATTACATGGATAAGTACGTATTTTGCAACCTCGCGTTTTCTTAATTTGAAAACGGACGAACTTTATTATTAGAAGATGAAAAAGGATAAAGAAATACATAATGGAGGAAGCTTTAACACCGGTTTTGTATTCGGAAAGAAGAACTACACCTTCATGTTTATAGGGATGGCTGTCATCGCCTTAGGCTTTATATTAATGTCTGGCGGTGGTAGCGAAGACCCAAATGAGTTCAATGACGCCATTTATAATTTTCAAAGAATTCGACTTGCTCCAGCCATGGTGCTGATTGGCTTTGCCATCGAGGTTTACGCCATTTTGTTGAATCCCCATAAAAAATAAGCAGTTTGGACATATTAGATGCTTTGATCCTTGGAATAATTCAGGGTCTTACCGAATTTTTACCCGTTTCTTCCAGCGGACATTTAGAATTGGGGAAAGCTATTCTAGGAGACACCAGTGTTCCTGAAGAATCCCTGTTATTCACCGTAGTACTTCACTTTGCAACAGCCTTGAGTACTTTGGTAGTGTTCAGAAAAGATGTTCTTGAGATCATTGGTGGTTTACTTAGTTTCAAATGGAATGAAGAAACCCAATTCTCCTTGAAGATCATCGTTTCCATGCTTCCTGCAGTAATCGTAGGGCTTTTATTCGAGGAACAATTAGAAGCTTTATTTGGTGGAAATATTCTTTTTGTAGGATTTATGCTTTTAATAACTGCACTTCTATTATGGTTGGCCGATAAAGCCAAAAATACCGGAAAGAAAGTAAGCTACAGCAATGCATTTGTAATAGGAGTTTCTCAGGCTATCGCCATGTTACCGGGAATTTCCCGAAGCGGGGCTACCATCTCAACTTCAGTATTATTGGGGAATGACAAAACTAAGGCTGCAAGGTTTTCATTTTTAATGGTCGTTCCATTAATCTTCGGAAAGATCGCTAAAGATCTTTTGAGTGGAGAATTAATGGCTAGTTCCACCGATTTTTCAATTTTAGCAGTTGGTTTTATAGCAGCATTCCTGGCGGGTCTTGTAGCCTGTACCTGGATGATCTCCCTGGTTAAAAAGAGTAAGCTATCATGGTTTGCTATCTATTGTTTTGTAGTGGGACTCGCGGCGATTACTTTTGCATATGCACAATAAGGAATTTACTCCCGAAGAATTCAAGACCGGACAGGTGTTACTTTTTGACAAACCTTTGAACTGGACCTCATTTCAGGTTGTAAATAAGGTTAGATGGCTTATTAGAAAAAGCTGCAATATCAAAAAGATAAAAGTTGGTCACGCAGGAACATTAGATCCGCTGGCAACGGGGTTACTCATTATCTGCACAGGTAAATTCACCAAGACGATTCCTGACCTTCAGGGGCAGATCAAAGAATACACAGGAACTTTTACTTTAGGAGCCACTACTCCATCTTTTGACCTGGAAACCGAAATTGATCAGGATTTCCCCACAAAACATATATCTGAAAAATTTCTACAGGATACTTCCAAAAAATTCATTGGCGAAATTGAGCAAACTCCGCCGGTATTCTCTGCTTTAAAAAAAGACGGAAAAAGACTTTATGAATATGCCCGGGAAGGCAAGGAAGTTGAAGTAAAGTCAAGAAAGGTAGAAATTTCGGAATTTGAGATAGACTCAAGTAACTTTCCGCAGATAGGTTTCAGAGTGGTTTGCAGCAAGGGAACTTACATTAGAAGTCTCGCCCACGAATTTGGTCAGGCTTTAGATAGCGGTGCGCATCTTTCAGAATTAAGAAGAACTGCAATTGGTGATTATTCTGTAGAAGAAGCGATGGATATAGAATCTTTCGAAAAATTGCTACCTTCACGAGAGAATAATTAAGTCGACTGACTGTTAATTAGATATGGAATTTTTCGAGAACTTTTTCGACAAGCATAAGGCGCTTATCATAACTTCGCTTCTGTTTGCTATCCTGATGCTGGCATTATATAATTTTAATCTTGCCAATAGTAATCAGCAAACTGCAGAGATGTTGGTGGATCTTGAACAATTCAAAGTTGAGGAAGAGGAAAAAGCAGAACCTGAAAAGCAGGAAGAAACTCCAAAAAGAAATCCGCGGGATGTTCAAACCCACCAGGCCTATAATCAGGACAAAGAAACCCGGGAAGCAGATTTTAAAAATCAACTGGATAAGATATTCGAAAAAAATAGTGCCGAGCAGGAACAGGCAGAAAATGAGGATACTGAAGGTTCTAGCGGTAATTATTCGGTAAACAGGAAAAATTCTGAAGAGCAGAAAAAACGTTCAGACGGAGATGATTCTGCAGAAGAAACTTCTCAGAGCTCTGCCGCATACGATTATAGTTCTATTTCATTTTCATTAAAAGGGAGACGGGCAGTAAAAATCCCAAATCCGGTGTACACCTGTGATACAGCAGGAAAAGTTGTAATAAATATTACCGTGGACGCCAATGGATATGTTATAGATTCATCAGTAAACAAAGGGAGTTCAACTACTTCTAACGAATGTTTAACAGATCGTGCCCTGGAATATTCTGCCGGAGCAAGATTTAGCAAACTGGCAGGTAGGAATTCTCAACCCGGTACCATCACTTATCACTTTAGATCTTAATTATGGCAGAATTAAAACGTTGTGGCTGGTGTGAAGGCGATCCTTTGTATGAAGCCTATCACGATCACGAATGGGGCATCCCCGTACTTGACGATGATACCCTGTTTGAATTTCTTACCCTGGAAACCTTTCAGGCGGGATTGAGCTGGATCACTATTTTACGGAAACGGAATAACTTTAGAGAAGCTTTTGATAATTTCGATTATCGAAAAATTGCACAATATAAAGATGCGAAGGTGACCGAGCTAATGCAGGATGCCGGTATCATCAGGAATCAAATGAAGATTCGGGCGGCCGTTACCAATGCTCAAAGATTTATGATGATCCAGGATGAATTTGGCAGCTTTTCCAAATATATCTGGGAATTTGTAGAAGGAGAACCTATTCAGAACGAAGTAGAAGATTACAAAAAAGCACCGGCAACCACAGAAATTAGCGATAAACTAAGTAAAGATCTCAAAAAAAGAGGATTCAAGTTTGTTGGCTCAACAGTGATCTATGCACATATGCAGGCTACCGGAATGGTGAACGATCACCAGGTAGATTGTTTCAGATATAAGCCCGTAAAAGAATTAGGTAAAAAAGTTAACCTGTAATGAAACATTTGTTACTTCTATTCATTTATATTCTGCCGATTTTTGCTCTTGCTCAGGACAATAAGATCGAAAAGGAAGATCGCATAAAGCTGGAAGAAATGCCGGAAAGTGTTTCATTATTTCTGAAGGAGAACCTTCCGGAAAATATAAAGAAAGTCCGCTATTATTATGAAACAGATGGACAAAAAAAAAGCTATGAAGCCAAATTCAAATATGAACGGTACAACTTCAGTGTAGAATTTAATAAGGATGGAAATCTTGAAGATGTTGAAATTACTGCGAAAAAAAACGAACTAATCAAACTGGTTTATGACAATATAGAAGCCCACCTCGAACAAAATCACGAGCGATTCCGAATTGAAAAAATTCAGGCTCAATATTTATCAAAAGATGGGGATGCTAAGAATACGTTTTACCGCAGTATTAATTTTCGAAAACTTCAACCAGATAATTATGAATTAATAGTGGCAACAAAAGATAAGGGAAAGCTTGAAAAATTCGAAATGCTCTTTGATGAAATGGGAATTTTTGAAGAACAACGAAAAATTATAAGGAATTCCTATGACTATCTTCTCTTCTAAAAAATTCCTCCTTCTTCCATTTTTACTACTTTCCGGATTATTGTTTTCTCAAGAGGATTTCTCTGTATATGCAGAACCTGAATTCTCTCTTAATATTGAAAGTGATAGCAGATGGTCTTATAATTTTGGAGTTGGGAACAGAAATCTGATTTTACAGAACGAAACAGATCAACTCAGAGTACAACATCTCGAACTCAGCCAGTTTACGAGTTATGAGGTTGGTTTTTACAGCAAGCTTAGTTTGGGGCTAAGATATAGATTCAGGGAAGTTTTTGAGGACAGCCGGGAAGATGAAATTCGAATAACCCAGCAATATGGCCGCAGCCGGAAATTCAATCGGGTGAAAATTGCCCACAGAATTAGATTTGAAGAGCGTTTTCGTGAACAGACCAGTTTTAGAAGTCGTTATGAATTTTCAGTAGAATTTCCTTTAAGTGGAGACAGAGTAGATGAGAAAGAGTTTTTTATGGTTACCAATACTGAAGCATTATGGAGTATGGGAAAACAACAAAAACCATCTTTTGAGCATCGTTTCGGGATTTCTGTAGGTAACGAACTATTTAGGAATACAAAGCTTGATATTGGCCTGGAATATCGTCTTGATGATTATACACAAGCTACCACCCACGAATTGTTTATTCTTACGGGAATTAACCTCTCTATTTGAGGAATTTCAAAAACTCCTCTCTCGGAATTTCCTCTGCACCCAGACTTTCCAGATGACTGGTATAGATCTGGCAATCTATAAGTTTTACTCCTTCATTTTTCAGTTTTTGAACCAGTTTAATAAAACCAAATTTTGAAGCATTGCTGGCTTTTGCGAACATGCTTTCGCCACAGAAGACATGTTTATCTTTTAGATAGATTCCATAGAGTCCACCAACCAAGTTATCTTTATCCCACACCTCAACAGACTGAGCTAAACCTTGTTGATATAGCTGAAGATAATTCTCTTTGATCTCGGGGGTGATCCAGGTCCCATCCTGCCCTTTTCTATCAACCTGTCCACAATTCTCGATCACTTTTTCGAAATTCTTATTGAAAGTCACCTGAAATTTATCCTGATTCAGGAAAGGCCGCATGCTTTTGGCAATTTTCAGATTCTCCGGATAAAGAACCATTCTTGGATCTGGTGACCACCATAGCACCGGCTGCCCTTTATTATACCAGGGAAAGATACCTTTATAATAAGCCTCTTCTAACCTTTCAGGGCTTATATCCCTGCTCACTGCAAGCAAACCCTCGCTGTCTGCGAATGTTACCGGTGGCAATTCCTGATTTGGATAGATAAAGTACAATTGCTTTTCTTTTTAAGGCTGAAAATAAAAAAGTCCGGTGATTTATTCAACCGGACTTTAGTTTAAATAGGTCGAACTTCGACAAGCTCAGTTCTACAAATGATATTTAATGTGTCATCTCGAACGAAGTGAGAGATCTCAATAGATTTCTCCCGTTGGTCGAAATGACTAAATCAAATTATTTTTAGAAAGGAAGATCATCATAATCCTCTTCATTCAAATCACTAGCCGGCTCAAACTGGTCTGGTGGTGGTACATTAGAACCTCCAGACGGCTGCTGTGCCGCAAGATTTTCAATTCTCCAACCCTGGATAGAATTGAAATATTTTGTTTCTCCCTGAGGGCTTACCCACTCACGTCCTCTTAGGTTAACCCCAACTTTTACAGGCTGACCTACCTGGAACGCATCCAAAAGGCTGCATTTGTCCTGAACAAATTCTATCATGATATGTTGAGGGTACTGCTCCTCTGTGGTTACAACCATCTCTCTTTTCTGAAATCCGTTGCTACCAAATGTTTTTATGTCGCCAATAAGCTTAATTTTTCCCTGTACTTCCATTGTCTCGTTTATTTTGCTAATAATATTTTCCAGGCATCTTCCGGTTTACCTTTTTCAAGATACAACTGCGCCTGCGTATGAATTTTTACTTTATCACCACTTTTTACAAGTTCGGCTTCTTGTGTATTCGATCTAAGAAATTCTTCAATTTCAGCATTTTCAGGGAAAGCTTCCACATTCCCTAATTTCCCCAGGTCGTTCCCGGTAAGAACATTACTTTTTCTAATCTCTTCAGGCATGGCATCTACTCCAATTCCAAGAGTGGAAAGTGGTTTAGGAACTTCGAACATTCCATCTTTTGCCCTGGTATACCAGTTACCACCCATCCGGGCTACCTGGTCTATCTTATGCTGGTCTATAAACCCATCTGCATCAAGAATTTCTTCTTTTATATGCATTTTAACCACATGACAGATCACAAGGTTTCCTGCTCCACCTTCGGTGCCGGTTTCAATAACTTCCTTGATCTTGCATTCAAACTGAACCGGAGACTCGGCAACTCTGAAAGGTTTTACCAGATCAGATTTCAGCATGGTTAAACCCGCTTTTTCAAATTCATTGATTCCTTCGGCATATTCGGTGCTGGAAAGTGACATTTGTTGAACAATATCATAATTCACAATATTGATAACTACCTCATCTACTTTTTTAGCATTTTCAAACGTATGTTTTGTGGTATTATCTCTTCCCCTTCTTGCAGGTGAAAAAATCAAAACCGGCGGATTCGCGCCAAAAACATTAAAAAAACTAAAAGGGGAAAGATTAGGATTTCCGTCCTCATCAATTGTACTTGCAAAAGCAATAGGTCTTGGACCTACAGCTCCCAATAGGTATTGGTGCAATTTTCCTACACTTACATCCTTAGGTTCTATACTGAACATAGATTGATTTTTGCCAAAGATAAAGAATCGAACAGGGAATGAAAAGCAATGCATTACAATAAAAATAGTTTTAAAACGCTTATATTTATTTTGGATTAAAAGCCGGAAGCATACATGAATCTACCCGACGAACGCAGCTTTAATCGCTGGTTTATCATTATTTCCTGCCTTGTGGTCACCAGCCTGGTGCTCTGGAATACAAGTATATTTTTTCAGCGGCTTAAAGAAGACGAACGGGCTAAAATGAATATCTGGGCTAAGGCTCAGGAAGAGCTAAGCAATGCTCCTGAAGATGCAGACCTAAGCCTTATTCTGGAAATCCTGAACAATAACACCACTATTCCAATTATTCATACTGATGAAAATGGAGAAATAGCCTACACCACTAATTTAGATCCTTCCATTATTGAAGATACTGAAAAAACTCAGGAATATCTGGAAGATCTTAAAGACGAGAATGAACCTATAATTATAGATCTGGGTGAAGGTCAGGTTCAATATCTATACTATGGCAACTCTCCCGCTCTTAATAAATTGAAATATTACCCGATTGGCCTCACTCTTATAGGATTTTTATTTATTGGGGTGGTCTATTTCTTTTACACTACCACAAAATCGAGTGAGCAGAATAAGCTTTGGGCAGGGATGGCCAAAGAAACCGCACATCAAATCGGAACCCCTCTAAGTTCGCTTATTGGCTGGACCGAAATTCTGAAAACAGAAAATATAGACCCCTCTTATGTGGAAGAGATGGAAAAGGATATTGACCGTTTGAGAACCATCACAGAACGATTTTCAAAAATAGGATCTTTACCTAATTTAAAGCAGACTGATATTGTAGCCTCTACCAAGGAGAGTTACGAATATTTAAAAACCCGAAGTTCCAACCTTATACATTTTAGCATTAGAGCGCCAAGACAGCCTATCAACGTGATGCTGAATGAACAGCTTTACAGCTGGACCATTGAGAACCTGGTGAAAAACGCCATCGATGCCATGCGCGGAAAAGGAGAACTTCAAATAGAGATCAAACAGGATCTGAAACAGGCATATATTTACATTACAGATACCGGGAAAGGTATAGATAAGAATAAATACAGATCGATTTTCGAACCTGGACAAACCACAAAAAAACGGGGTTGGGGACTCGGACTTTCTTTAGCAAGAAGAATAATCGAAGAATATCACAAGGGAAAGATCAAAGTTGCCAGAAGTGAGATTGGTAAAGGAACTACATTTCAGATTAGTCTGAAAAAAGTTTAAAATTCAGAGATCTTATTTCTCATCCAGTCGGGAACAGCAAAAGTTTCTTTCTTCTTAAAATCGAAACAAACCACAACATCATCCCCTTCCGCACAAATTTCATCCTTTTCATTAAGAATAATATGCTTTAGACCGAAGCTTGTATTCCCAATAAAATCAAGTTTGGTTTTCACAATGGCATTCCCGGGATAAAATAATGCTTTTTTGAAATCACATTTGGTGGAAACCAGCATGGTGCCCTGGTTAGAAGACCTGTAAAATTCATGGATCCCGGAAGCTTCCCAAAAATTGACCCTTCCGCTTTGAAGATATCTCATATAGGAAACATTGTTCACATGCTCATACATATCGAGATCGCTCCAGTCTATTCTAATTTCCAGGCTTAATTTGAAATCAGGGAAATCGCTCACAGTTCAATATTGGAATTTATAGCTGCAGCCAGGTCCTTAAACTCCTGCTCGCTCATTTCAACATTATTGGAAAAATCCATATCCTTCATACTATTCAGGGGAATTAAATGTACATGACAGTGAGGTACCTCCAGTCCCACCACAGCCATTCCCACTCGTTTGCAGGAGATTGTTTTTTCAAGCGCGATCGAGACCCTTCTGGTAAAACGCATCAATTCCTGATACATTTCTTCTTCCAGATCCCAGATCTTATCGATCTCCTTTTTAGGGATACACAATACGTGTCCCTTAGCATTTGGCCTGACATCTAAAAAAGCTAAAAACTGACTATTTTCAGCAACTTTATAAGATGGAACTTCTCCTTTTACGATTTTTGTAAATAGTGTAGACATACTTGGGTTGGTTTTTAATAAAATTAAAGAATCCTTTTCTCAAATCCGAAATTACAGATGAAAGAAAAGGATTTAATTTTAACTGAAATGAGACGAATTATTCCCTCCAGATCTCGATCACTTCAAATTTTACGGTTCCATTTGGAACTTCTATTTCTGCAGTATCACCCACCTGTTTTCCTAAAAGCCCTTTTCCTATAGGAGAATCAACTGAAATTTTACCGGATTTAAGATCGGCTTCGCTCTGGGCAACCAGCATATAAGTCATCTCAGCACCATTAGTTTGATTCTTAATTTTCACATGAGAATGAACCAGTACTTTGGAAGTATCTAATTGCGATTCATCAATAACTCTTGCATTGGCAAAAACTTCTTCCAGTTTGGATATCTTCATCTCTAAAAGCCCCTGAGCTTCTTTTGCCGCATCATACTCGGCATTCTCACTCAAGTCTCCTTTATCTCTGGCCTCTCCAATCGCCTGAGACGCTTTTGGTCTCTCAACGTCTTTAAGATGATTAAGTTCATCTCTAAGCTTTTTCAACCCTTCCGGGGTGTAATAAGATACTTTACTCATAACTTTATCGTTTTAATATTTCGCAGTCAGGGGGGACAAACCCTCCCGAACCGGAAAAAATACCTTATAATGATTTTATTAATAATTGAATCCCTGGATGCGGGATTGCCCGGATCTATAAAGTTTTAGCTCTCCGGGTTTAAACTATTGCATCATTAACTAAAAAAATCCCATTTCTCGCGGGATTTCTTTAAACAAATGTAAGAAATTTAATCTTTCGGAACAATTATATTATTTTCGTTGCAACTAAACATTATATGAAAAAGATCTTCAGTTTAATAGTAGTATTTATAATGGTCACGGCCTGTTCCGGCTCTGATGATGAAGTGAGGAATAACCCAAATCTCCCCGATCTTAATTTCAGGTTTCAGCTTGATCTAAGTTTCCCCGAATACAATGATCTAAGTTTTCCCGGAAACTCTTTTGCTACCTATAATTATGGGGTGCGCGGGATAGTAATCTATAACATTAATAATTCTCAGTACGCAGCTTTTGAGCTAAGTGATCCTAATCATCCACCAAACAGTTGTTCTGCTATGACGGTAAATGGGGTGATCGCTACCTGTGGTTGCGAGGGCAACCAATATAACGTGATTACCGGCGAAATAGTAGAAGGGGATGGTCAATATACCATGAAGCCTTACCGTGTTCAGAGATCTGGGAACAGACTGGAAGTTTTTAATTAAAAAACCTCCCTTTCAAAACCCTACATTTTGAAAAGGAGGCAGCTAAACCCTTGAAATCTTTAGAACTTCAAGGTTAATCCCAATAAAAAGTTAGTAGTGGCTTGTGGGTAATACCCTGCTCCATCTAAAGTTTGCACTCCCGAGGGAACATCTTCATTGGGAATATCAAAAGTGTAGTAATATCCATTAGATACATTTTTCTCATTGAGAATATTATTGACCAAAGCTGTAAGCACAATCTCTCTGAAAACCCAGGGCTGATCCCAGCTATACTGAACATTAATATCGTTCACAAAATAACTGTCCAGCTTAGAGTTTTCGGCTTCTATGTTGCTCATATACTGCTCCCCTACATATTTGGAAAGCAACCTAAGCTCTAAACCGTCAACCGGCTCATAATTGATGATATTACCGGCAACGATCGCAGGAGAATAGGATATATCTGTATCCCCGTATTCTACCAGGCCTCCGTTGAATGTGGAAACAAAATCAATATTCTTATTTCGGCTCAAAGCAATATTTGGCCTTATGGTAAATTTATCTGAAAGTCTAACTGTTGCATCTACCTCCAGTCCTAATCTATAACTGTTTCCGCTATTCTGACGGATAAAAGCGCCCACGTCATCAATTCCACCGGTAAGCACCAGTTGATTTTGATAGCCCATATAATATAAATTGGTATTTACCTGAAAAGACCTGGTATTATGTCTCCATCCCAATTCAAAATCATTCAATTCTTCAGGCTCAGGATCCCCATTTTCATAATCATTCCTGCTTGGTTCCCTGTTCGCTCGCGCATATGATAAATAAAGCTGATTAAACGGATTGATCTCATAGGTTAAACCAGCTTTAGGATTGAAAAAATTGAAATTATCTTCATTATCAAACCTTGATTGATCATCAAGCAAACCCTCTGTCTCATAATTCACAGTTCTTAGCTGAAGATCGGCATAACCGGAAAGTTTCTCCGTGATCGCGAAATTAGCCTTAGCATACATATTGAAATCTGTCTTATCTGCCTGGTTAAAATAATATGGCTCATAAGGATCATTATTTCTGGCAAATCTGGTATAAACCACTTCTCCAAAATGATCTCCTTCATATTTATTCCATCCACCACCAAAGGTTACATCCCAGTTGGTATTTTGATAATTTAAACTGAAAACCGTTCCGTAGAAATGATTATCCAGCCATTTGGTTCCAACTATATCGGAAGTATTCACTTCTTCCCCTTCTGAAACAAACGAAGGCAAACCAAATTCTACAAGATCTGCATCTTCATTATATTCTTCATAATATCCTCTCCCATACGTATAATGCAGTGCGATATTTGAAGACCAGTTGCTGTTATAATCCTGGTTCCAAAGAAGCTGATAATGATCCTGTTTATAATTATCGGTTTGATTATCGTAGAACTTTGTATTGCCATTTTCATCTGTATAGATTCCGGCAGGATTAAAAGTGCGGTCATTTTCTAGCGTTTCTTTATCTATCCCGTACCAGGCCTGGTAGGTTCTTTCACTTCCACCGAAGGTAAGCGCTTTTATCAAGGTATTATCATCTACAAAAGTTCCCTGCAGAAAGTATGATTTCAAATCACTACTCGCACGATCTATATAACCATCACTTCTAATTTTTGAAGCTCTACCTGCAAAAGACCAGTGATCATTGATAAGCCCGGTACTGAATTTTACCGTATGCTTAAAAGTATTATAAGACCCTATACTATTGGCAATTTCACCCTGGGCTTCTTCCTTATAGGAATCTGTCAAAATATTAAGGCTAGCCCCAAAAGCCCCGGCGCCATTAGTAGAAGTCCCAACACCTCTTTGTAACTGAAGATTTTCTACGGAAGAAGCAAAATCTCCCAGATTTACCCAGAAAGTTCCCTGACTCTCGGCATCGTTATAGGGAATCCCGTTAATGGTTACATTAACCCTAGTTGCATCACTACCACGAACACGAATTCCGGTATATCCCACCCCCGCGCCAGCATCTGAAGTTGTAACCACATTGGGCATATAATTCATCAAAACGGGGATATCCTGCCCAAGATTACGATCTTCTATCTCTTCATTGCTTAAATTACTGTAAGTGATCGGTGATTTTTCGGTCACTCGTACTGCAGAAAGAAAAACCTCGTCCAGAGATTCCTCAGCACCTGAAAGATCCAGATTTAGAACCTGGTCTGAATTTAATACGACTCTTCTGCTTTTTTGATTTCCAAAGACAAAAACAAGGGTATAGGTTCCTTTTTCAAGATTGAGGCTGTAGTTTCCCTGCTCATCGGTAAGTGTTCCTTTTCCCGAGCTTTTAACATAGACCGAAGCCTCATTTAAAGGTATTCCATTCTCGGTGACGGTTCCTGAAATTTCGAATTCCTGCGCGTAGGTTTGTATGGAAAGTGCCAAAAGACCTACAAAAAATAATACATTTTTCATTCGTAATAAATGTTACGAATAAAAGGGGCGATTACTCTTTCAGTTTTAAGTTTATAAATAAAAAAATCCTGAGACTGCCATTTGGCAACATCAGGAGTACATACACTGCGCTTTCGCGCAATTCCCTTGGCAGCATTACCTGCCCAGGTTCATTGGGTATGATCTCAGCCCATGCGGGCACCCCTTATGAGATTATGCCGCAAATGTAATATGCTTTTTTAGAAATACAATACATTTGGAGAGAATTAGCATATTTGGCTTAATTTTAGATTAAAATCTTATTAATGTTTAGTGCAAAACGCTCCATCACCGCAAAAGTAGTTACAGGATACGTAATTGTGGCCATTCTAGCCGGTCTCGCAGTTTGGTATGTTTACAATCAGGTGATCGATTATTCTGAAATTGCACAATCAAACACAGAAAACAATCAGCAGCTTATATTGGTAAGCGAGATTAGCACTAACCTTAACGAATCTGAGAATACCAGCCGCCGACTTATTCAAACCGGGGATCAAGATGAATTAAAACTCTATAATTCTCAAATAGATACCATCAAATCCAAACTCAATAAGCTAGAACAGACTTATCAAAATATTGACCTGGAAAATGAGGCGGACAGCATCACCAAACTTCTGGATCAAAAAACCGAAAATTTAAAGGAACTGGTCGCTTTAAGGGATACTGACAGAAACACCAATTATTACTCAAAAGCCTTAAGTGAGCTTAGAAATATCGATGCCTCGTTCAAGGATTATAATTATGAGAACAGGTTTAGAAATCTTAGGCCATATCAAAAAGATGTCCTTGTAAAATGGCTTGAATATTCCCGAGAAGATAATGCAGAGCGAATAACTACCCAGCGATTGGATTCCCTGGTGAAATCTGTAAAACGAGTGCTTACAGATCTCGAATTCGCTAACAGGCAGTTCCAGAATGAAGTGATTCAAAAGGAAAATGAATTGCTGAATAATGATCTTATTTTAAACCAGCAGCTTCAAAGTCTTTTGTCTGAACTTGAATTAAAAGAAAGAGAAAATTCAGTTGAAAGAGCTGAAGTTTTTCAGAATATGCTGAATAAAACCTCCAATATTATCATTCTGGGAGGCTGTATAATCCTGCTGATCATACTTTATTTTATCATCAATATTATTGGAGATATTACCCGAAGCCAGCGTTATAGGATACAACTGGAAGAAGCCAAAGAGTTTGCAGAGTCCCTGCTAGCCAGCCGGGAGCAATTTATGGCGGCAATTACACATGATCTTAGGAGTCCGCTAACTACGGTGATGGGCTATACAGATCTTATTCAGAAAACAGATCTCAATGAAAAGCAAAAACACTATTTAACCCAGATCAAAAAGTCTTCGGAATTTATTCTAAGACTTGTAAATGATCTTTTAGATCTATCCAAGCTTGAAGCCGGGAAAATGTTAGTGGAAAAACTCTCATTCAATCCAAAAACACTTATAAAGGATACTGTAAATAATATAATTCCCGCAGTAAAGAAAAAAGAGGTGAATATTGAAATTAAGGTGTCGGAAAAAGCAAATGTTCAGATACAGAGTGACCCCTTCAGGATCAAGCAAATTTTAGCCAATCTTATCTCTAATGCCTGGAAATTTACTGAGAAAGGAAGTATCATTATCTCCGCCGAACTAAGGGAAATTTCTGCTGAAAATCATTTACTGGAAATCAGGGTCAAAGATTCAGGTATTGGGATCTCCAAAGAAATGCAAGCCAGCATTTTTGAAGAATTCTCCCAGGAAAACAGCAGTATCGAAAAACGATTTGGCGGTTCGGGGCTTGGTCTTGCCATTACTAAAAGACTTACCGAATTACTGGAAGGAGAAATAATTGTTAAAAGTGAGCAGGGTAAAGGAAGCGAATTTATATTCAGCATTCCAGTGGTAAAACTTTCGGAAACCAGGGAAGAGCCGGAAAGAGAAGAAAAAGCCGAAGTTCCTATTGACGAAAAGAATTTAATGACCTCCGGTATGAGAGCCCTGATCGTTGACGATGAACCGGGACAGTTATCGCTTACCGAAGAAGTAGCACGTTCTATGGGTTTTGAGATTGAAACCGCAGAAAATGGAAAAGAAGCCATTGAGAAATTGAAAACTATCGATTTTGATATCGTTTTGACTGACATCCAAATGCCTATTCTAGACGGATTTCAGCTTATAAAGGAAATCCGTAATAATGAGGCACATAAAGATATTCCTGTAATTGCGCTCTCAGGTAGAACCGATATCAAAAAAAGTGTTTATACCCAACTCGGCTTCAACAATAAGCTGCTCAAGCCTTATAAACCAAATGACCTAAAACAAAATATAGCCCAGATTCTTGATTTGAAATATAAAGAAACTGAAGCTGCGGAAGATGTTCCAAATGATAAATTAAAATCTGAAAATTATGATCTCAGCGATATCTATGAATTTTCCGGTCATGATGAAGAGGCTATGCAAACCATTATCCAGGCATTTTTAAAAGGAGCAGACAGCAGCATGAAGGAACTTGAAGTTGCTTATAAGGAGAAAGATATTGACAAAATGGGGAAACTGGCTCACAGAATGCTCCCTATGCTTCGACAAATGAAGGCGAATGAAGTAATAGCTGTTCTGGTTAAGATGGAAACCAGGGATGAGGTGAGCAAGCCAGAATTTGCCTATTTTCAAAGAAAAATAAATGAGTTAATGTCCAGCCTTGAGACAGATATTACAGTTTAATACCGTATTGTTTAAGTTTATTGTAAAGCGTTTTTCTGTCTATAGAAAGCATTCTTGCGGCCTTACTCTTGTTCCCTCCAGTCTTTTCCAAAGCATCCAGAATTAACTGTTCTTCATTCTTGTTTTTGAACAAGCCATAATCATTGTCATTCGTGCGTGTGGACGTGGCTATTTCATGTGGCAATACTTTAAGAGGAATAAGCTCATCCTGAGTTAAAAGCACGGCTCGCTTCACCATATTTTTAAGTTCCCTAAGGTTCCCCGGCCAGTTATAGTTTCTAAAAGCATGAATAGCCTCATCTGTAAATCCAAGAATATTCTTTTCAAGATCGGTATTTGCTTCATCTAAAAACTGGTTCGCAAACAACATTAGATCTTCCTTTCTTTCTCTTAAAGCCGGCACTTTAATGGAAAATTCGTTTAACCTGTGATAAAGATCTTCTCTAAAATCACCTTCTTTTACCGCTTCGCCAAGATCTTCATTAGTAGCCGTTACTACCCTGATATCAACTTCTATTTCATTATTGCTCCCCACAGGCTTAATTCTTCGTTCCTGCAAAGCTCTTAATAACTGTACCTGCAATTCATAGGTAAGATTCCCAATTTCATCCAGAAATAAAGTACCTCCGTTCGCGGCTTCGAAATGTCCGGTTTTGTCGTTTATGGCTCCAGTAAAGGATCCTTTTAAATGCCCGAAAAACTCACTGGAAGCGATCTCTTTTGGAATAGCACCACAGTCTACAGCAATAAACGGTGCATGATGCCTTTTGCTTTGTAAATGTATACTCTTAGCGATCTGTTCCTTTCCTGTACCGCTTTCTCCGGTTATTAGAACAGACATATTTGTTGGAGCCACTAATTCAACATAGTCACTTAACCTTCTGGATGGCTCGCTAACTCCTTTTACAAGATCCAGATTCTCAGTTAAGGGACCTGCACTCTTTTTTGGAGGTTTTGATTTTGCCACTACAGGAGTAACTTCATTGGTGTGTAATGCATTCTCAATTGTCTGGAGTATGGACTCCGGCCTGAAAGGTTTGGAAACATAATCAAATGCTCCTTCTTTCATGGCATTTACGGCCATACTTATTTCCGCATAACTGGTCATTACAATAACCTGAGTAGACGGATTTTCCAGTTTTACATTTTTCAGAATTTCCAAACCATCATTATCGGGAAGTCTTACATCAGTAAGGACAAGATCGAATTTATCTGACGATATTTTTTTGAAGGCTTCAGAAGCTGAATAAACAAGCGTCACCTTATACTCTCTTTTCTCAAGAAAGGTTTTTAACATGGTACCAAATGCTACATCGTCTTCAACGACCAAAACTTTAGACATAGATAAATTTTAAAAAGCTCAACAAAGGTAATAATCTTTAAATCATTAGGTTTTAAAAGATAGCATAAAAAAAGAGAGGTTGTATATCAACCTCTCTTTTCTGACAATTTGTGGTTATATAAATTGTCTAAACTAATTCCCATTTAACAGATTGTACATTCTCTAAAGATAAACGAGCAAAAAAGTGAAATTTATAGTGTTAGTTTTCTGGTTGTTAGTAATCAGGATAAATCCTGAAAACAATCACTTTTTTGCAAGCTTACCGGGGTAGATTTACTACTTTCTTTTCATTGATCTGTTGTCCCGGAGTTGGTCTCTCCAATAAATGGACTTTTACTCTTCCGTTTCTTCTGTATCTTCTTTTTCAAGCCATTTACCATCCTGATCGATATAAACTTTTTCAGTTTCACCTTTCACGTCCAGTTTTAGCTTATAGATTTTCTTATCCCCTTTGTTTTTTACCCAGGCTTCAGAAGCTACAGCTCCATTATAATCTGTCATCAAAGCATCTTTGACTGCTTGTGGCAATTCCATTACGTCCACAGAGGCAAATTCTTCCTGCTCCACTTCAACTTCAGTCTCTATTTCTTCTTCAATTTCCTCAACCTGAGCCTGAACATTTTGAGTAGCAAAAAACATAGCTCCCATGGTCATCATACTTAATACAAACTTTTTCATAATCGTGGTTTTATTGATCTTATTGGTTATTTGATCATTGTTTACCCTATTTATAATAGAATAATTATGCCATTATGAATAAAAATGTCTAAACACCATATAAACAGAGGGGTATTTAAAATAACAATATTTTTTTCACAAAATATTATGTAGAAAATTGAGGAATCCTCATTAGGATTTGGGGAATTTAAACCTCACTATTGCCATATTTTTTCGATAAAAAAATGTTCGCCACTTATAGAAAATAGAAAAGGCTCCGAGTGGAGCCTTTTCAATCCGAAAATCTAAATTATAAAACAGAATAAATTAGTTAGTTGATAATTTATTCCATTCCCAATACTAACCTACTTTATTCATTGTAAAAATCATACCACTCACAATAAGACTCATAAAAACCACCATTAGTATTGATAAACAGGCCTTTAATTTTTTTTAACCTTATTTGAATTAAAATAATTCCCCAGTAAATATGTGGAAACTATATCGCAATTGGGGAGAATTTCTACAGATTTTATTTTAAAGGGTCTTTTCTATTCGCCTTTATCTCCGACTTTTTCTTTTTAGCCTTCAACCTTCTTATTTTTGAAGCTTTGGTAGGTTTTGTCTTTTTTCGAGGTTTAGGTTTTTTAAGTGCTTCTTTAATTTCAAAGAGAAAATTCCCGGTTACAATATCTTTATTAGTATGCTGACTCCTAGAATCTTCACTGCTCATTTTTAAAATTCCTTCTTTGTTAATGCGTCCGGAAAGTTTTTTGTGAATTCGCTCTTTCTGCTGATCAGATAATGCTTCAGAATTTGACACATCAAAACTGAGCTCCACCTTAGTAGCCGTTTTATTTGCATGCTGGCCACCCGGACCAGAGCTTCGCACTGCTTTGTAATCCAGTTCAGTTAGAATGAGTTCTTCATTCATATTATCGCGGCTGGTGGGATTCTTTCAGAAGATCGGAAACTGTTTTTACAGGATTAAAGGTTTCTACCGGCACCTCTACAAATACCGTGTTCCATTTAGCCATACCTCCATTCCATAATCCCGGACGTTCCAGGGCCTTTAACGGCTTTCCATCTTTGGTCTTATCAGCAATAAAGCTCATATCTTCATCTACATACTCATTTAGATCATAAGCTTCGCCCTTGTGGTCTCTCAGGCTGCAAACAATATCTACGGGATTAAAGTGGGTAGCTTCCCGGGCGGTTTTTGCCTGTTCGGGGTTATCATTGTCTATTTGTGCGCCCTCAATAATTTGCAGTGAAATCTCCCCATTTTTATCTTTGACCAGAAACGGACCTCCACCGGGTTCACCTTCATTTTTAACCATCCCGCAAACTCTTAGAGGACGATGTAATTTTTCCATTAGATTCTCAACAAATAGATCCTGACTAGATGAGCCTTTGATAAAAAGTTCTTTATTTAAAAAATCCTGAATTTCATCAAGCTTTTCAGAAGGGACATTCCCCTTTTCCAGAATTTCTAAATACTTAAAAATCTTTTGCTGAACCTTAAAAAGTTTACCTCCAAGCATTTTTTTATAGTTCACTACATTCTGAACTTTGTCTTCAGTGACCACATTATCTATATTCTTTACAAAGACAACTTCTTCATCAAGCTGATTCATATTTTCGATCAGCGCCCCATGTCCTCCCGGTCTAAAGAATAGATCACCTTCCTCTGTTCTGAATGGTTCAAATTCATCATCAACAGCAATAGTGTCTGTTTTGGGATCCTGATAAGAATATTCAATTTCAAACCTGACGCCGGTCTTCTCCCCTATTCTCTCCTGAATTTCTTTCCACTCACCCTGAAATTTATCCTTATCTCCATGGGCTACCGTAAAATGAAGCCGGGCTACGCCATTAACCTCGGTATATTTAGCAGCTTCAAGTAAATGCTCTTCAAAAGCTGTCGCTACATGAGTACCGTATTTATGAAAAGGCACCAGGCCTTTAGGCAAGTTGCTGAGATATAAGCCGTCAGCGTTCAGAATGGTCTGTACCAGGATCTTATGCTGGGCATCGTGAGAAAGCTCCTCGTAATCTGAATGATTTTTCCTGGCCTTTTTTAAGGTATGCTCATAAAAAGGAAGCTTTTCAAAATGATTGAAGAATTTACGAAGATCAGCATCTCCCGATGCATCCAGATATTCGCGCAATTCATGTTTTTCTGGAACAAACTTATCAGCAAAACTATGTAATGCCTTGAACATCCTGGAAGCTGCCCCAGAAGCCGGGACAAATTTTAGAATACTATGTTTATCTTTTTCAGCATCATAAAATTCTATGAGCTCTCTTTTTTCTGCTGAATCTACTTCACTAATACCATTGCCTGTAGTAGCCGCTTCAATTATATTAACTTTAATATTTCCTCTTTTAAAAATCTCTATCTGCTCTTCTACTTCTTTGGTAGAAAGTCCTTTCTCTTCAATTTGAAGTATATCCTTTTCACTAAAATTCACAATTCTTGTTTTTTATTAGTTGGTCTATCTTTTTTACCGCATTTTTAAAACGCACTTCCCTGTTTCCTTTTAAAATAAAATAAGGTTTTTGATGTTGTTCCAGGGTATCTTGAAATCTTTGGAACATCCCTTCACGGTCGTGGGGTTTATCCCTCAAATCATCCGGGGTCCAGGGAACATCAATATACGTTAAAAAGTAGAGATGATAGTGGTTGTTTAACGCATGTTTAAGAAGTTGGGGGTCGCAATAACCATCGTAATAAGCTTCAGAATAAACCTTTAACTCCAAAAGATCTGTATCACAAATAAGCAGATGATCTGCTTCTTTTGAAAGTCTGTTTTCAGCGGCCATCTGACCTTCAGCAATGGGAATAATATCCTGAGGTTCACAGATGCGTTTTTCAGCATCCCAAACCTGCTGAAGATATTCCCGCATATATTCTTTTACCATCGGTTCCTGATAGTATCTGGCAAGATCTTCAGAAAGAGTGGTCTTTCCGGTAGATTCAGGTCCAAAAAGGACAATTTTTATGCAGGTCGCAGGTCGTTGCGCAAGTTTTTCTTCCATGCTTTATAACCATATATAGCAATGATGGTAAATACTAAATATTGCAGACTCGTAAAGGTAAGACCTTTGTAAAAATAGAGCGGTACAGATATAATATCACCAATAATCCAGTAAATCCAGTTTTCAATTTTACGTTTTGCCATTAACCACATGCCCACAAAGAAAATTGCGGTGGTTACCGTATCTACATAGGCTGTCCAGTTATTCCATTTTTCAAAATATTCATAGACCGCAAAAACAAAAAGAAGTGTTCCCAAGAAAATAAAAACAGACTGAATTTGTTCTTTTTTAGTGGTAGACGTGATGGGGGTATAATGTTCAGGATCTACTTTCCGGGTCCAGATATACCACCCGTATATACTCATAGAAAAGTAATAAGCGTTGATCATCATATCTCCCAATAACTGCCATTGCCAGAGCAGATATACAAAGATGATGGTACTTACAATTCCGGTGGGATATACCAGAATATTATTCTGCTTGGAATACCATACAGATAAGAACCCAAAGATCACCGCGATGATCTCAAGAATTATAAAAAGAGTTGGATATCCGGAATACTGATCAAAGAAAAAATCAAAAATCGGCTGCATACTCGCTACGGTCAGATTTTACAATCTTCACATACATGAGTCCGCGATCTATGGCCTCGAATGCATTTTTAATCTCTTTATTCAATAATCCCATCACCTCATCATAATCTCCATAAACCTGAGTACTCAAAGGGTTTTCCTTTACGGTAAGTCCGGATTCCCGCATTTTTTTAATGAAATTGATGATCGCCGGTTCGTAATCGTCCTGAATGGGTGTAAGCGTAAGTTCTACTGAAATATTCATTGCCTTCTGTTTTCCACCCAAAGTTAGCTAAACTTAACTGAAATTTTGAATTTAGAACCAGGAAGGCATAACTTGAATCATTTTATTGAAATATTCCTGATTTTAGTTTTAGAATGCCACCCTATCTATGAAAAGATTTCTACCTCTTTTTCTACTTCAACCTTACAGGTTGATCCAGAATATCAATGCAAATCATATTTTTTCGCAATCGCATCTACACAGTTAATTCCATCTATCGCTGCTGAAATAATCCCGCCGGCATAACCTGCGCCTTCTCCACAGGGATAGAGTCCTTTAATCTCTATGTGCTCTAAGGTTCCTGAATCACGCGGAATTAAAACCGGGGAAGAAGTTCTGCTTTCCGGAGCATGTAAAACCGCATCATTGGTATAATACCCTTTCAGTTTTTTACCAAATTGTACAAAAGCTTTGCGCAATCTTCGGGCAATAAGATCTGGCAGTACTTTATTAAGATCTACACTCACTATACCCGGCTGATAAGAGGTCTTTGGAAAGTCTTTGGATATCTTACCATCTACAAAATCTTCCATCCGCTGAGCCGGAACCTGTTGAGTTTTTCCGGCAGCCTCCCAGCAACTTTTTTCAACTAACTTCTGAAAATCAAGGCAAACAAAAGGATCCTCCGGTTTAAAATCTGGAAGATCTGAAGGTTCTATGCCCACTACAATCCCGGAATTAGCATAGGGATTATTACGCTTACTGGGGCTCCATCCATTCGTCACCACTTCCTCCTGTTCTGTAGCACAAGGAGCGATAATTCCGCCGGGACACATACAAAAGGAATAAACCCCCATCCCTTCA
This sequence comes from Christiangramia sediminis, assembly GCF_020552705.1. Lineage (GTDB taxonomy): Bacteria > Bacteroidota > Bacteroidia > Flavobacteriales > Flavobacteriaceae > Christiangramia > Christiangramia sediminis. The sequence goes on from NZ_JAJBZG010000005.1 coordinate 241,158, forward strand.
ACCTGTTCTACTAAACTGTAAGAAGCAGGAGGTAAATAAGGATTTTCATCATCACCATGATATTGTATATGATCTATTAATTTTTGCTGATGTTCAATGCGAACACCCAATGCAAATGGTTTGGCTTCAATTTTAATATTCTTATTATGCAAAAGATAGAAAATATCTCTAGCCGAATGTCCCGTTGCCAGAATTACATCATTGAAAGAATGCCAATTTTCTGCATTGATCTCTATGGCTTCAATATGACTTTCTTTTAACTTAAGATCGGTAAGTTTTGAATTAAAGTGTACCTGACCGCCGGCTTCAATTACAGCTTCGCGCATGGCGGTAATGATCTTCGGTAATTTATTAGTTCCAATATGTGGATGCGCATCTACCAGAATATCTGGATCCGCGCCAAATTCAACAAACCATTCCAATGCTTTTAAAACATTCCCCCGCTTTTTAGAGCGGGTATATAATTTCCCATCGGAATAAGTTCCTGCGCCTCCTTCCCCAAAACAATAATTTGATTCGGGATTCACTATTTGTTCCTTATTAATCTTAGCCAGATCAAATCGTCTGGACCTCACATCTTTTCCGCGTTCAAAAACAATTGGTTTTAAACCTGCTTCAATAGCACGTAATGCAGCATATAATCCTGCCGGGCCAGCACCAATAATCGCAATTTCCCGAGCATTGGAAACATCTTGAGGTACATAAGGCGGAATTGAAATTTTTTCTTCGCCTATCTTCCATATTTCTATTTGCAGATTGAGGCGTACCGGCTTCTTACGGGCATCTATAGAACGCTTTCTAATTCGCCAGTCTCCGATATCATCTTTTCGAATATTTGATTTTCGAATTGCCCTGTTCAACAAAAGATGATGGTCTTCCTGTTCGCTGGGCAAAGCCGTAATCTGTACCAGTGTGCTCATAGGCGCAAAGATAATATAGATTTTTCCATAAAATAAATTAGCTTTCTTACAAAATAGATATCCTCAACACATCGGATTAAAAGCTATTTAGTCCCACAACCATGATTATTTTTCTATACTAAAATTAATCGCGAGCAGAGAAATCAAAAGATTTAATTTTCAAACTTTCTTTAAAATAAAAAAGCAGCGCCTCAAGTGCGCTGCTTTTATCTTTTTTTTAATCGAAAAAATTATCTAGTGACCGTCAAAGTTAATTCAACGGAGTCGGAACAGGTTTCACCGTTAATTTCATTTGTTACTGTATATACAGTTTTGAAATCTTGATATTTACTATCAAAATAATAAGATAATACAATTTCGTGAATTGTAGGTTCAAATGACCCTTCTCTGCTAACACCTTCTTCTAATAAATTTTTGTAAACATTCTCAAGATCTTCCTCAGTATCTACAATATCATCTATTTCTCGCCTAGTATAAGTAATACTATTATTATCACCAGCATAAGCCTCACAGACAGGCTCATACTGTGGCTCACAAATAGTATAATATAATAATTTACTACCTTTTCTACCAATAATTACATCACCCACCCAAACTGAAAATTTTTGGAGAGACTCATTTGTTAACTCAACTTTCGCTACTACTGCCAGTTCATGGATATCTTCGTTATAATTATCTAGGGCGATAGTTTCTCCATAATAATTAGTTCCAGAAGAAAACTTCTTTTTATTATTAAGTTGTCCAACAATAATTCCACCATTATTAATTGGTAATTCATTTTCATTAGAAGCAACTTGCCAAATTATTTCAGTAATTAAAAATCCAGAAGGAGCTGAAAAGTTTAAATACAAATTATCTTCATCATTCGTAACTACAAAATTACCAACAATACTGTTTGTACTATTTAATAATTCATAATTTACAGATTCACATCCATCAACTTCCAGAACTGAATTTGCAATTAAAAGTTGATTGTCATTTACAATAGTTTCGTCATTATCTACGGAGCACCCCATCAATAATAACCCTACCATTATGGTATTAAAAAAATTTCTCATAATACATTGGTTATTAACGTTTTTCAGGATAAATGTAATAAGAAGAATTAGTAGAAAATTATGATCAAAATATTATTCGATATCTTTATAATTAATTCAGACTAACAACTTATTTGTCTATTTATCAATAATTTAACTTGTAGGAATAGATCGAATTTTCTTACTTTAAAATTCTTAATTCTTTCAAAAGATTAAATCAAAATATCCTTTTAACCTTTGGGGATAAAAATTCAATATAAAAGGTTCAGTAAACCTTCCGTCTTAAAATTTTATATTTGCATCAAAAAATGTCTTTAAAAAAGCTATTAGAAGAAAAAGGATTTCATCGTATTAAATTAAAGTATACTAAAACCAATCATTTAGAATTGGTTGCTAAAATAAATGATATTGAAGGAAACTTTATTCTGGATACCGGTGCCTCAAGTACCTGTGTAGGTGTAGATGCTGTCGAACATTTTGACCTGCTTTCAGAAGACAGTGATATAAAAGCTGCAGGGGCAGGAGCTACCAATATGCTCACTCAGATCTCTCAAAAGAATCGTATCGAAATCAATAGCTGGAAAAAGAAAAAAATCGACCTGGTACTTTTTGATCTGAAACATGTGAATGAAGCACTCGTTAATCACAAAGCGGAAAAAGTACATGGAATTATTGGTGCCGATATCCTCAAAAAAGGGAAAGCCGTAATTGATTACAAGAACAAGGCTTTATATTTGAAATAAAAGGGAAAAATCCCCTTTTACTTAAATTACTTAAAAAGTAAATTTGAGTGGTTTAAAATTTAAAACGTATCAAAACAAAAGTATCCACTCAGCTTATCTTTTTTATCCTGGCCATTTTAGTCGTGGGGGTCTTAGCCTTGAACGTTTTTCGTTTGTTAGTTTTGTTTTAATTTTTGTTAGAGACAAAAAAAGGTCCGCAATGCGGACCTTTTTTTTTATTAAGATTTAAACTCTTTAATTAAAGTTCAAGAGCTCTTTTTACATCATTATCCATTAGTAATTCTTCCGGATTTTCTAAAGCTTCTTTAATAGCCACAAGAAAACCAACAGATTCTTTACCATCAATGATCCTGTGATCGTAAGATAAAGCAACATACATGATCGGTCTTATCTCTACATGACCATCAATTGCCACTGGTCTCTCCACGATATTGTGCATTCCTAGGATAGCACTCTGAGGAGGATTGATAATTGGTGTTGAAAGCATAGATCCAAATACACCGCCATTAGTAATTGTAAATGTACCACCGGTCATTTCATCTACCGTGATCTTTCCATCACGTGCTCTTAAAGCAAGGCGTTTTACTTCAGATTCAACTCCGCGGAAGCTTAAATTCTCAGCATTTCTAATTACAGGAACGGTGAGACCTTTTGGTCCCGAAACTGCAATACTTATATCCTTATAATCGTAGCTTACCTGGTAATCTCCATCTATCATAGAATTTACGGCAGGATACTCGTCTAAAGCACGAATAACAGCTAACGTGAAGAAAGACATAAATCCAAGGCTAACCCCATGTTTGTCTTTAAATTCCTCTTTATATTTCTTTCTTAATTCGAAGATTGGAGACATGTCTACTTCGTTAAAAGTAGTAAGCATTGCTGTATCGTTCTTAGCACTTACCAAACGTTCTGCCAGTTTACGACGGAACATAGACATTTTCTTCTTCTCTTCACCTCTTGTTCCAGTTCCAGGAGTTCCCATAGAAGCTTTAGCCTCTACCGCATCCTCCTTAGTCACACGTCCATCACGTCCTGTTCCTTTTACATCTTTAGAAGCTATCCCTTTTTCATCAAGAATTTTCTTGGCTGCCGGGGATGGACTTCCTGTAGCATACGTATCCTGTTCCTGACTTGGAGTACTGGATTTAGAAGGAGTTTCAGTTTTAGCTTCTGCTTTATCACTGTCCTTTTTATCTTCTTTCTTTTCCTGGCGTTCTTTTTCTTCCTCTTCAGCCGGCTTATCGTCAGAGCTTTTTTCATCATCACCGTCACCACCGCCTGGTTTTTTTGCTTCCGTATCAATAAGACAAACCACTTCTCCAACTTCTACCACATCGCCTTCTTCAGCCTTCAAGGTGATAATACCACTTGCTTCCGCAGGAAGTTCAAGGGTAGCTTTATCGCTATCAACTTCGGCAACTGCCTGATCTTTTTCAACGTAATCTCCGTCTTCTACCAGCCACTGAGCTATTTCAACTTCAGTGATGGATTCCCCGGGTGATGGAACTTTCATTTCTAAGGCCATGATTATTATCTATTTTGGTTCCTGAAATTCAGGAAACTGATTCTTAATTATTTTCTTCTTCGTTTAAATTCTTATCAAAAACACTGTTGATCACTCGTTCGTGACGCTTTTTGAAACGCACCGAACTACCTGCTGCAGGTGATCCGTAAAATTTACGGCTGCATACCCTGAATTTCCGGGCTTCTTCAAAATGTAGTAATAAATGTGCATAAGCCCCCATATTACGAGGTTCTTCCTGTGCCCATACCACATCATCAGCATTCTTATATTTCTCCATTATCTCTTTCATTCTTGAAATTGGTAACGGAAATAATTGTTCTATCCGGACAAATGCAATATCATCTCTTTCACTCTCTTCCCTGTGTTTCAGAAGATCATAGTAGAATTTACCGGTACAGAATACAAGTGTTTTAATCTTTTCCACCTCAGCTTCGTTATCATCTAATACCGACTGAAAACTTCCGGTAGCAAACTCCTCTTTAGTAGAGATCACTTTTGGATGACGCAGTAAACTTTTAGGGGTAAAGATGATCAGAGGTTTTCTGAATTTAGCCTTCATCTGCCTTCTAAGAATATGGAACATATTAGCAGGAGTTGTAACATCTGCCACATACATATTATCCTTAGCACAAAGCTGAAGAAAACGCTCCATTCTTCCTGAAGAGTGTTCTGCTCCCTGACCTTCATATCCGTGAGGCAATAACATCACCAACCCATTCTGAAGTTTCCATTTATCTTCTGCTGCAGAGATGTACTGATCTATCATAATCTGCGCACCGTTCACAAAATCTCCGAACTGGGCTTCCCATATTGCAAGTGTAGTTGGGCTGGCCATGGCATAACCATAATCAAAACCTACTACCCCGTATTCTGAAAGCAGAGAGTTATAAATAAAGAAGTCTCCGTCTCTTTCTTTTATATTATTATGAAGAATGATCTCTTCTTCACTGTCTTCAACCTTTACCACGGCATGACGGTGCGAGAAAGTTCCTCGTTCACTGTCCTGACCGCTAATTCTGATATTATAGCCTTCTACCATCAAAGATCCGTAAGCAAGATGTTCGGCCATAGACCAATCCAGCTTATTATCTTCGAAATACATTGTCTTTCTTCCGTCTATTATCTTATTGATCTTTCTCATGAATTTTTTACCCTCGGGTAATTGAGAAACGGCTTCCGCAACTCTATCTAATTTATCGAGATCGAATGTGGTATCCACATTCTCCATCATTTCATCTTCCTGAACGTTTTCAAAACCGTCCCATTCATCCTCCATGAAAGGTGTGATCCTGGTAGTTTCTTCTTTTCGGGAATCCTCCAGCTTTTCCTCAAGGGCAGCTTTATAGGTTTCCTCCAGGTTTTTTAGATATTCATCATCTGCAACACCTTCTTTCTTCAGCTTTTCAAAGTAAATATCACGCGTATTTTCGTGCTTGGAAATTGCTTTGTAAAGTTTAGGCTGAGTAAATCTAGGTTCATCACCTTCATTATGTCCATATTTTCTATAGCCAAGAAGATCAATAAATACGTCTCTCTTAAATTTCATTCTGAAATCCAGTGCGAAAAGAATGGCATGAACAACAGCTTCAGCATCATCAGCATTTACATGGAGTATTGGTGAAAGCGTTACTTTCCCAACATCTGTACAGTAAGTGGAGCTTCTTGCGTCTAAATAGTTTGTGGTAAAACCTATCTGGTTATTCACAACAATATGAATGGTTCCGCCGGTTTCATAACCCTCTAGCTGGGCCATTTGAACTAATTCGTACACCAACCCCTGTCCTGCAATAGCTGCATCACCATGTACAAGGATAGGAAGAACTTTAGAATTATCGCCTTCATAGCGACGATCCTGTTTTGCCCGGGTTATACCTTCCACCACGGCACCTACAGTTTCAAGGTGCGAAGGGTTTGGGGCTATATTTATATTTATTTCGTTTCCGTTATCGGTAGTGCGGCAGGAAGTCCATCCAAGGTGATATTTAACGTCTCCATCAAAAATATCCTGCTCATAATCTTTCCCGTCAAATTCACTAAAAATGTCTTTAGCACTTTTTCCGAAGATATTGGTAAGAGTGTTCAACCTTCCACGATGGGCCATTCCCATTACAAATTCTTTCACTCCTAATTCAGCAGCTTTTTCTATAAGCGCGTCAAGTGCAGGAATCAAACTTTCTCCACCCTCAAGTGAAAAACGTTTTTGCCCAACATATTTAGTATGAAGAAAAGATTCAAATGAAACTGCTTCGTTGAGTTTCTTTAAAATTTGCTTCTTCTGAGCTTCATCAAATTGAGGATGATTCTCATTGATATTCAATTTTTTCTGGATCCACTCTATTTCCTCCGGTTTACGGATATACATATATTCTATCCCGATAGATTCGCAATAGATATTTTCGAGATGTTGTATGATCTCTTTTAGAGAAGTGGGACCAATCCCAAGAATATCTCCGGCATTGAAAGTCGTATTAAGATCACTTTCTTCAAGACCAAAATTTGAAATATCAAGAGTAGGAGAATATTTTCTACGTTCTCTTACCGGGTTTGTTTTGGTAAACAAATGCCCTCTGGTTCTGTAACCGTCAATTAAGCGTATTACCTGAAATTCTTTAATTACGTGTGCCGGTATCTCTCCTTCAGTAAAATCTACAGGGGCCTCTCCCAATACTTCTTCTGAAACGCCATTTTGTTGCATTCCAAAGTCAAATCCTTGAAAAAAAGCCCTCCAACTGGGCTCCACACTATCAGGATGTTTTAAATATTGATCGTAAAGTTCTGCGAAATATGCAGTATGAGCAGCATTTAGAAATGAAAATCTATCCATAAAATTGAAACAAATGTTCCTTTTGTTTTAAAAACATAACAAAAATACAATTTTTAAAAAAAACAGCTTGCAGGCATTATGATAATTCTCTATTGGATTATAGGAATTTTAACACTGCCTGAAAATGAACAGCTGATCAGCTGATATTTAGAAAAGTATGGAAAACTTAAACCTGACGTTCCATTAGCATTTCCCCAAATTTGCGTAATGGCTCCTTTTTTTCTTCTGGCAACTGTATTTTATCCAGAATTTTGAAGGCCATATCCGTGTAATTTTCTATTTCTTTTCTGGTAAGTTCTGCAGCCCCACAAGTTTCAAAAAGTGATTTTACAGCCTCAATTTTTCCAGAATTTTCTATAGGAGAAATACTATATAGATGTTCCAATTGCTGAGCCTCACTCCTGCCGGCCAGCTCAAGGGTTTTAATATAAAGAAAGGTCTTTTTATTTTCGATAATATCACCCCCGGGCTGTTTACCAAAGGTTTCGGGATCTCCAAAAGCATCCAGGTAATCATCCTGAAGCTGAAATGCAATCCCCAGTAATCTGCCATATTGATAGATGGCCTCTTTACATTCCTGCGAGGTTTGCGCTACTATCGCCCCCATTTGCAGGGAAGCTCCAACCAGCACCGCGGTCTTGTATTCGATCATTAAAAGATAATCTTCGATACCTACATTATCACGGGTCTCAAAATCTATATCGTATTGCTGACCTTCACAAACCTGGATGGCAGTTTTTGTAAAAAGCTTTGAGAGCTCTTTAAAAGTATCGCCTTCATAACTTTCAAAAAGCTGGTAGGCATTAATAAGCATGGCATCCCCGGAAAGTATCCCGGTATTGATATCCCATTTTTCATGCACGGTCTCCATTCCCCTTCTAATAGGTGCATCATCCATAATATCATCATGAACCAGGGAGAAATTATGAAAAATTTCTATCGCCAGCGCGGCGTCAAGCGCTTTTTTGTAATTACAATCAAAAATTTCAGTAGCCATAAGTACCAGTACTGGTCTTAATCTCTTCCCACCCTGTTCAAGAATATAAACCATAGGCTCATATAAGTTTACAGGTTCCTTCACTCTGATCTTTTCGTGTAGATAGTCGATGATAGCTTCTCTATACTGGGAAATGGCAAGCATGAAATAAAAAATTTTCGCTAAAATACCATAATTGACAGTATTTCAAATTCTATGCTCATGTTAAATAATCGTAAACTTTGGAAACTTTTTTTGTGTATAAAGTTTCCTTGATATACTTTTGCCAAAAATTTGATAAGAAGGTGCAGGAGAAAATATTGAATACCGCTACCGAGATGTTTCTTTACTATGGTTTTAAAAGTGTAACCATGGATGATATTGCCGATAAGCTGGGCATATCTAAAAAGACCATCTATGCGCATTATTCTACAAAAAATAAATTGGTACAGGCCACAGGTTCACATTTGCTGCAAACTATTTCTGAAGGAATCGATGAGGTTAGAGCAAAAAATCTTAACCCGGTAATTGAAAATTTTGAAATTAAGCGTTTTGTGAATCAGCATTTAAAAGGAGAAAAAACCTCTCCTCATTTCCAGTTGAAAAAATATTACCCCAAGATTTTCAATAAGCTCATAGAAGAACAATTCAATGTACTGGAGGATTGCGTGGGAGAAAATATCTCACGTGGAATTGAATTGGGATATTACAGGAAACAGATTAACGTCCCCTTTGTATGCCGAATTCATTTTGTAGGAATGATGGGCATAAAAGATAAAGAAATGTTTCCCCTGGAGGAATTCAGCGAACAGGACCTTACCGAAGAATTTCTGAATTATCACCTCAGGGCGATCTGCACACAAAAAGGAATCAAAACTCTTGAAGAATATTTAAGTAATGAAAAATAGATCACTAAAAATCTTCAGCCTTCTTTTACTGGCATCCGTCAGTATTTTTGCCCAGGAAGATACGCTGAAAACCTATCAATTTACTTTAGAGGAAGCGATTGAGTATGGATTGGAAAACAATTATCAGTCTCAAATTGCAGGAAAAGATGTGGATATTGCTCTGAAACAAAAATGGGAGATCATCGCTCAGGGACTTCCACAAATAAGTGGAAATGTAGATTATCAAAATTACCTGAAACAGCCTGTAACCCTGCTTCCTGCAGAAATCACAGGTGGACAGCCCGGAACTTTCACCCCGGTTACCTTTGGAACCAAGCAAAGTATGAACGCTACCGGCACCTGGAATCAGTTAATTTTTGATGGTTCTTATATCGTAGGGATTCAATCGGTAAAGACCTTATTACAGATATCCAAAAATGCTAAAACCAAGACCGACCTGGAGATTAAAAAGGCTATCATAAGCGCCTATGCCAATGTCCTTCTGGCTGAAGAGAGCGTGGAAATCTTTGAAAAGAATGTAGAAAGTCTTCAGAAGAATTATAAAGATACGCAAAAGATCTACGAAAACGGATTTGCTGAACAGGAAGATGTAGAGCAACTAGAAATCACTCTTTTAGGTTTAAAGAATAGTTTAAGCCGTAGCCTGAGAATGAGAGATATCGCTTATGAAATGCTGAATCTCAGTTTGGGTATCCCGGTAGAAAACAAAGTGAACCTCTCTGATGATCTTGATGAACTGGCCATGAAGTATTATGATCTCTCGCTTTTAAGCAAAGAAATTCCTGTGGAAGAAAACATAGATTATCGTATTGCAAAGAATTCTGCAGAATCTGCAGAGATCCAGGTAAAACTTCAAAAAGCAAAAGCATTACCATCACTTACGGGTTTTGTTAATTACGGTTATCAGGGTTTTAGCCAGAAATTTACTTTTCTAACCAGCGATCAGGAATATTTTGGTCAGTCTGTTTTAGGAGTAAGCCTTAATATTCCAATTTTCAGTAGTGGAATGAGAAGCTCAAAAACCCAGCAAAGAGAACTGGAACACGAACAAGCGATGCTGGACCTGGAACGTACCGAAAACGAGGTAAAGCGCCAGATAAATATGGCTAAAAGTGAATATGAGTTCAGTATTGAAAATTATCAGAATGCCGTAAGAAATCTCGAACTGGCCGAAAGAATTGAAAATAAGAATCAGATAAAGTTCTTTGAAGGAATTGCCAGCAGTTTTGAATTAACTGAGGCACAAAGACAGCTTTATTCAGCACAACAAGATTATTTACAGGCAATGCTTGATGTAATCACCGCTAAAGCAGAACTTGAAAATCTACTCGATACCAGAACCTATAATGATGAAAATTAATCTCCCAATTATAAAAAAGAATATGAAAAAGTTAATCCTAATAGTTGGACTTCCCCTTTTATTGATTTCCTGTGGTGGAGACGAGGAAACTAAATCTATAGATCAGGTCATAGAAAGTGAAGATCTAAGCCAGATTAGAGCTAAGAAATCTGAATTAAGCACCGAACAATCTAAAATTGCTGAACAATTAGACCGCCTGGATGAAGCTATCAAAAGCCTGGATAAGAACCGGAGAATGGATCTGGTGAGCATTCAAACCATTGAGGATACTCTTTTTAAGCATTATGCTGAAGTACAGGGAAATGTCGCCACCGATGAAAATATTATAGTTTATCCGGAATTTTCAGGAATTCTCACCAATGTGAGGGTAAATGAAGGAGACAGGGTTTCTAAAGGACAGGTTCTGGCAAGAATTGATGACGGAGGACTGCAGAGCGAGCTTGCACAGCTAGAAGCTCAGGAAAGACTGGCGAAAACCACCTATGAGAGACAAAAGAGATTATGGGATCAGAATATTGGGTCTGAAATGCAGTATCTGGAAGCTAAAACCAATTACGAAGCTTTACAAAGTTCTGTTCAGAGGCTGAAATCTCAGCTGGACAAAACTGTGGTAAGAGCTCCTTTTAGCGGAGTTGTAGATGATGTGATAAGCGAACAGGGAGAAGTAGTAAATCCCGGGCAAAACCAGTTATTCAGAATTATTAGCCTGGATAATATGTATGTGGAAGCCGATGTTCCCGAAAACTATCTGAGTAAAATTTCAATAGGAACCGGGGTAAAAGTTAATATTGGATCTGTAGGCCGTGAATTCGAAGGTAAAGTGAGCCAGGTTGGAAATAATATCAATCCCAATAACCGAACTTTTAGAATTGAGGTAAAAGTTCCCAATGAAAAAGATCTTATCAAACCCAACCAGATCGCGACTATAAAACTGAACGATTATACTTCAGAAAATGCCATCGTGATCCCTGAGAGTAGTATTCAGAAAAACGCCATGGGAGAAAGCATAGTGTACGTACTGGAGCAGGAAAATGACAAGAACTTTGGTACTGCCAGGAAAGTGATCGTAGAAACTGGTCTTGTCTATAATGACTCCATTGAAATAAAAGAAGGTCTTACACCCGGACAAATCTTAATTACTGACGGTGCTAAGAACATTCGTGATGGTCAGGAAGTTAAATTCAGAAAATAAGCAGAATGAAATTAGATAAAGAATTCAAACTCTCCTCCTGGGCGATAGATAACAAGATGACCGTATACGTCATCATTGCCATTGTAATGGTGGGCGGACTTCTCTCCTATTACAGTATGCCCAGAGAATCTTTTCCGGAGATCATTGAAACCAAAATATACGTAAGCTCGATCAACCCGGGGAACTCGGCAGAAGACGTTGAAAAATTCATAACCGAGCCTCTTGAAGAGGAATTCAATGATGTGGGTGGAGTAAAAGAAATCAGCTCTACAACACTTCAGGATTATTCACTGGTTATCGTTGAATTTGAAGAAGAAGTAAATGTTGATGTCGCCAAGCAGAAGATCAAGGATAAGGTAGATTTGGTGAAAGCTGAAACCACATGGCCCACTCTTGATAATGGTGCTAAGGTAGAACCCAATGTATTTGATCTAAATCTTTCCGAAGAACAACCAATTCTCAATATTAATCTTACCGGAGATTATACCGTACAGCAGTTAAAAGACTATGCAGAATATCTTCAGGAGAAAATAGAATTACTACCTCAGATTAAGGAAGCGAGTATTCGCGGGGCTGAAGAAATGGAGGTGGAAATCGCGGTGGATCTCTATAAAATGAGTGCATCCCAGGTTAGTTTTCAAGATATTATTAGCGCTATAAGCTCTGAGAACAGAACCATTTCGGGAGGGAACATAATCACCAGCGGAGTTCAAAAGAACATCAGGATCATTGGTGAGATCGAGGATCCTCAGGAATTAAAAAATGTAGTGGTTAAGCGTGAAGGCGGAAATATCTTTCTAAAGGATATCGCAAGTATAAATTTTCAGGAAAAAGACGCCACCACTTATGCCAGGGAATATGGCGAACCTGTGGTGATGCTTGATGTTAAAAAGCGAAGCGGTAAGAACATGATCGAAGCGGTAAATAATATCAAGGAGATCATAAAAACCGAACAGGAGGAATACCTGCCGGAATCTTTGGACATAAGTCTTACCAACGACCTTTCTACAGATACACGAAACCAGGTAAACGACCTGGTGAACAATATTATTTTCGGGGTTATTTTAGTAGTCCTTGTACTAATGTTTTTCTTAGGCTTTAGAAACTCTCTATTTGTGGGACTTGCCATTCCGCTATCCATGTTCCTGTCTTATATTATTCTTTCCAGTTTAGGTTACACCCTGAATACCATGGTGCTTTTTGCGCTTGTGATGGGACTGGGAATGCTGGTAGATAATGGAATTGTGGTAGTAGAGAACGTGTATACTTTAATGGATGAAGGCTGGTCTAGGAAAAAAGCTGCCAAACAGGGTCTGGGAGAGATCGCATGGCCAATTATAGCTTCTACTGCAACTACCCTTATGGCGTTCTTCCCGTTGGCATTATGGCCGGGAACCATTGGGAAGTTCATGGTAATTTTTCCAATTACTCTTTCCATTGTACTGGGATCTTCTCTTTTTGTAGCTATTATCATCAACTCGATGCTCACCTCACAATTCATGAAAACTGAAGAAGGAAAAATCTCTAAAAAGAGACTTATCAGGATCAGTATTATCATGGCTATTATTGGCGCAGTCTTGCTTGTAGGTGGTTATGCAGTGAATATTGGCGCTTTGAGAGCCATTGGAAACTTATTCCTTCTGGGAGTGCTTTTACTATGGCTATATAAATATGTATTATCTGGCGCCGTAGATTACTTCCAGTTCAAATCACTAAAAAAACTTGAAAGCAATTACGAACGTTTCCTTAAATATGCGCTTAGAGGTAGAAAAGCTTACGGATTCTTTTTCGGAACCCTGCTTTTATTATTCCTATCGTTTGTACTTATAGGCCTTGTACAACCGGATGTATTATTCTTCCCGGAAAACCAGCCAAAACAAGTGATCACTTATATTGAATATCCTGAAGGTACTGATATTGAAAAAACCAATGAACTTACTAAAAATGTAGAGGATCAGATCTTTGAAGTTATCAAAAAGTACGAGGACGAAGATGGTTATAACTTCATGGTAGAATCTGTGATCTCACAGGTGGGTCAGGGTGCAGGAAACCCTCAAACCGATGGCGGACAGCAGAACGAAATGCCTCATAAAGGTAAGGTTACCATTGTAATGCGTGAGTTCAAGGAACGTCGAGGCGTGGAAAGTTCTCAGGTCCTGGCCGAAGTGAGGGATGCCGTGAACGAATTTCCGGGGGCCTCTATTCAGGTGGAAAAGGATGCCGCGGGACCTCCTGCCGGTTATCCTATAAATATTGAATTGAAAGGCGAAGATTATGAAAAGATGCTTGCCGAAGCTGAAAATTTAAGATCTTATATTCAGGGTCTTAGTATTCCTGGAATTGAAGAACTGAAGATAGATGTTAATAAATCTAAACCTGAACTGGATGTTAGAGTAGATAGAAGAAAAGCTGGACAGCTTGGAGTTTCCACTTCGCAGGTTGGACAGACACTGAGACGTGCGATCTATGGTGAGGAAGTTTCTACCTATAAAGATGGAGACGACGATTATGAGGTGAATGTAAGATCTAATGAGGAGTTCAGATATGATGAAAATGCACTTTTCAATCAGCCTATAACTTTTAAAGATCAGAATTCCGGTGAAACCCGCCAGGTTCCTATTTCTTCATTGGTTGAAACCGAAGTAGCCTCATCTTTCAGCTCAATTAAAAGAAAAGATCTAAAGAGGGTAATTACTGTTTATTCCAATGTACTACAGGGCTATAATGGAAACCAGATAGTAGAACAACTCCAAACATCATTGAAAAATTATGAAATGCCTGAGGATATCTCCTTGCAATTTACAGGAGAACAGGAGGAACAGGCTGAAAATATGAGTTTCCTGATAAAAGCACTTCTTATTGCGCTTGGCGGAATTCTACTTATCCTGGTTGCTCAGTTCAACTCGGTATCAAAACCAGTTATCATCCTGATGGCGGTGGTGCTTAGTCTCGTGGGCGTATTTCTGGGACTTATTACATTCCAGATGGATTTTATTATCATTATGACCATGATGGGTATTATCTCACTGGCAGGAATTGTGGTGAATAACGCCATTGTACTTATTGATTATACCCAGATACTCATTGATAGAAAGAAGAAAGACCTGGGTCTTGAAGAAGAGGATCTACTTACGAGAGCACAGTATTTTGAGGTGATCGTTAGAGGTGGTAAATCCAGATTAAGACCTGTATTGCTTACAGCAATTACCACAGTACTTGGATTGATCCCTTTGGCGGTGGGACTGAATATAGATTTCTTCGGACTTATCACAGATTATGATCCGGCAGTCTATATTGGCGGTGATAATGTTATTTTCTGGGGACCTCTTGCCTGGACAGTTATCTTCGGACTTGTATTCGCAACCTTCCTTACCCTGGTAGTGGTACCGGTAATGTTCTACCTGGTGAACAGAGGGAAAGTGAAATTTGCAGACAAACGAAAAGAGCGGGAATTAAAAAAGGCCTGATAACGAAAAACCCCGAAGAAATTCTTCGGGGTTTTTTAATTAAATATTTATTTTCTCTAGAGGTTGTTCACCAATGAGCTATCACTTTTCCAGCTATTCACCGATGCAATTACGCTATTTTGATAGTCAACTTCGGTAAGTTTATTTTCAGACCAAAAAAACCATTTTCCGTCTTTCTTTCCGTTTTCGTAATTTGCGATGGCTGTCTTTTCACCATTTTGGTTGTAAGAAATCCATTTTCCGTGGAGTCTGCCGTCCTTGTACGTACCTTCCTGTCTAATACTTCCATCTTCATAATAAAACGTTCCTTTAATTAATTCACCCTGTTTCTCAAAAACAGGCTCAAGATCTTTTTCCTGAGCAGTAACCACCCCTCCGAGAAGGAATGCCGCTACTAAAAATATATAATTAATTGTCTTCATAGCTCTTTTTCAGTTAACGTTAAGATCATAAAGATACTAAAAGTTTACAAAAAATCAATAATTACGTAACATTAAGTTAACATTGAAGACGATTTTAACTTATTTTCAGTCATTTATAAAATTTACATTTCGACACATTGGAATAAATTCATTTAATTTTTAATCAGGAAAGGCTAAGTAAAAGTGTATAACTTCTTACTTTTGTGGCCATTCTAAATTTGAAGGATAACATGTACAGAAGTCATACCTGCGGGGAACTTAACGCGAAACATATAGGTAATAAAGTAACTCTCTCCGGATGGGTTCAAAAAGTGAGAAACAAAGGTTTTATGATCTGGGTAGATCTGCGCGATCGCTATGGATTAACTCAGCTTATCTTTGATGAGGAACGTTCTTCAAAAGAATTAATGGATAAAGCTGGAAGTCTTGCAAGAGAATTTGTAATTCAGGTTGAAGGTAGCGTAATAGAAAGAGAATCTAAAAATCCAAATATCGCTACCGGTGAAATTGAAGTTCTAGTAGAGAGTTTCAAAATTCTGAATTCTTCAAAAACTCCACCTTTCACTATTGAAGATGAGACTGATGGCGGGGAAGATCTTAGAATGAAATATCGCTACCTTGATATTCGCCGGAATCCGGTAAAAAATAAATTGATGTTTCGGCACCAGGTGGGAATGAAGGTGAGAAATTATCTTTCCAACGAAGGCTTTATAGAAATTGAAACGCCATACTTGATCAAATCTACTCCTGAAGGTGCCCGTGACTTTGTGGTGCCAAGCAGAATGAATGAAGGTCAGTTCTACGCTCTTCCACAATCTCCCCAAACTTTCAAGCAATTGTTAATGGTTGGTGGAATGGATAAATATTTCCAGATCGTTAAGTGTTTCAGGGACGAAGACCTGAGAGCCGATCGTCAGCCAGAATTCACCCAGATAGACTGTGAAATGGCTTTTGTGGATCAGGAAGATATTCTGAATATTTTTGAAGGCCTTACCAGACACTTATTAAAAGAGATCAAAGGAGTTGAAATAGCAGAATTCCCGAGAATGACCTATGCAGAGGCCATGAAAAAGTATGGGAATGACAAGCCGGATATCAGGTTCGGGATGGAATTCGCTGAACTGAACGATCTCGCGAAGAATAAAGGTTTTAATGTTTTCGATCAGCAGGAATTGGTGGTTGGAATATCGGTTCCAGGAGCTGCTAATTACACCAGAAAAGAGATCGACAATCTAATTTCCTGGGTCAAGAGGCCTCAGGTTGGCGCAAACGGACTGGTTTGGGCAAAATACAATGAAGACGGAACTTTAAAATCTTCTGTAGATAAATTCTATTCCCAGGAAGATCTTAAAACCTGGGCTGATGCCACCGGTGCTAAACCAGGAGATCTTATTTTAGTGATGGCCGGGGATTCAGACAAAACCAGAACTCAACTTAGTGCGCTAAGAATGCATTTAGGTAATGAGCTTGGGTTAAGAAAAGCTGATGAATTCGCCCCATTATGGGTGGTTGATTTCCCTTTATTAGAATGGGATGAAGAGACTGAAAGATTCCACGCCATGCATCACCCTTTTACTTCTCCCAAGAAAGAAGATTTTGCACTTCTTGCTACTGAGCCAGGGAATGTAAGGGCGAATGCTTATGACCTTGTTTTGAATGGTAATGAAATAGGTGGCGGATCTATAAGAATTCACGATAAGGAAACGCAAAGCCAGATGTTCAAATATCTTGGATTTACTCCGGAGGAAGCTAAAGAACAATTTGGATTCTTAATGGATGCATTTCAATACGGAGCTCCCCCACACGGCGGTATCGCCTTTGGATTTGACAGACTCGTGGCAATTTTGGGAGGTCAGGAAAGTATCAGGGATTTTATAGCCTTTCCGAAAAATAACGCCGGCAGGGATGTAATGATAGATGCTCCTGCAAAACTTGATGAACAACAACTGAACGAATTACATCTTCGTTTGAAATTGTAAAAATAACATCCCGCATATTGCGGGATTTTTTATATTCACAAGCTAATTATCAGAGAGTGGCGAAATTCAGAAATTCTTTTTTACATAGATTTTTGAACTGGAAATCCAGAAACCTTTCCCATCGCCAGTTTTTGATGTTTTTAAGTGCGATAATTGGTTTTATAGCAGGAATTTTTGCGGTGATCATCAAGAACCTTACGCATTTGATCCAGTCTTTATTAGAAGGAGAATTTATTGTAAAATATCACGATGCTTTCTATTTTATATTTCCCGTAATAGGTTTACTCTTAGTTTACCTCATCATTAAATTCATTTTTAAAAGAAATGTAGGACACGGCATCCCTACCACATTATATGCCATATCAAGGCAAAAAGGGATCATGAAACGCTTCCAGATGTACGCATCTTTGATCACGGCACCCATTACGGTGGGTTTTGGTGGTTCTGTAGGATTAGAGGGACCCACCGTTGCTACAGGGGCTTCATTAGGTTCAAATATTTCCCGCATCTTTTTAATGAATCAGGCTTCAAGAACTTTACTTATTGGCTGTGCAGCAGCAGGTGCGATGTCTTCAATTTTTAAAGCACCCATTGCAGCTATTATTTTCGCCATAGAAGTTTTCAGTCTGGATCTAACCCTGGCTTCACTCCTACCCTTACTAATAGCATCTGTTTCCGCGATTCTTACCTCCTATTTCTTCTTCGGAAGTGAAATAATCCTTCCATTTAAATTAGAAGACGCATTCACTATTTCTGAAGTTCCCTATTATATCCTCTTAGGAATCCTGGCATCGGTTTGTTCTATATATTTCTCCAAGGTCTATTTTGGATCTACGAAACTTCTGGCTAAAATAACTTCGCCTTTTGTCAGGCTCATTATTGCAGGTCTGGGGCTGGGAACTCTTATTTACTTTATTCCTCCGCTCTATGGGGAAGGTTATAATGTGATAAATAATCTGCTTCAGGAAAACTATCTTCAGGCCTTAGGCACCAATTTATTCAATGCCTACCTGGAAAATATCTGGGTGGTTATTATCCTGCTAGCGGGACTTGTGATCTTCAAGATCATCGCATCTTCCCTAACCTTTAGCGCAGGAGGTGTCGGTGGAATTTTTGCCCCGGTCTTATTTATGGGTAGTGCGATGGGACATTGTTTTGCCTTAATAATTAATAATCTGGGCATTTTTAAACACCAGATCTCGGTGAGTAATTTCACGCTTGTGGGTATGGCCGGTCTCATGGCGGGGGTTTTACATGCGCCATTAACTGCCATTTTCCTTATTGCAGAACTAACCCATGGGTACGAACTTTTTATTCCGCTTATGATCACCGCGGCCATCTCATATATGATCACGAGTAAATTTCAACCACATTCTGTTTATACCATGGAACTGGCACAACGCGGAGATTTGCTTACCCACGATAAAGATCAAACTGTGCTTACCCTAATGAATATTTCTCAGGTTGTGGAAAAGAATTTTATTCCACTGGAGATAGATATGAATTTGGGGGATGTGATACATCAGGGTGTGGTAAAATCTTCCCGCAATATTTTTCCGGTCATCGATGAAAATCGTAAATTCATGGGGATCATCCTTCTGGACGATATTAGATCTATCATGTTCAATGAAAAATTATACGATGAAGTTAAAGTTCAGGATATCATGCAACAGGCACCTGAAATAATAGATATTGAAAACGATCGGATGAAAACCATTATGAAGAAGTTTCAGGAAAGTAATGCCTGGAATCTCCCAGTAGTGGAAAAAGGTAATTATGTTGGATTTATTTCAAAATCAAAACTTCTAACCGCTTACCGTAAAAAATTAATTGAAGTAACCGTTTAGTCTAAACGAAAACTTATTATAAAAACCAGTGAGATGAAATTATTCATGAAAATACTCGGAATTGCAATTTTAATAGCCATTGCCGTGGGGTTCTATTTTAGATTAACCGACAGAGTTTTGACCGGCGACAGGATCATTGGAATTTCTGTTCTGGCAAGTGCTTTTATACTGATGCCTATCTTCTTAGTTATACGCTGGAGAGGTAAAAAATTAAAGGATTACACTCTCTCTGAGGAGAATATGAAAAAAATGAGAAACAAAGGAATAGACTAGATTTCCACAAAAAAATCATAAAAAATTCTGATTTTCAGCTTAATATAAAATTTTATCTATTATGTTTGTTCTTTATTAATTATTATTTTTATGCAAGGCACAGTAAAATTTTTCAATGAATCTAAAGGTTATGGATTCATTACCAACGACGACACCAAAAGAGACATTTTCGTACACATCACTGGTTTAAACGGTGAAACTCTCCAGGAAGGAGATAGAGTGGAGTACGAAGAAACAGAAGGAAAAAAAGGAGTAAACGCTACTGAAGTACGCGTGATCGAATAAACCTTTTTTTGTGAGTACAAAGTAAAAAGCCGCTTTTTAGCGGCTTTTCTTATTTCTAATTCTGTGTCTTTAAAGTTGCACTAACTCCTTTAAGCATGGTCGTGGTGAGCTTTTCCAGGTCGAACTCATGCTTCCATCCCCAGTCTTCCCTGGCGGTGGAATCATCTATACTGGAAGGCCAGGATTCAGCAATACTTTGTCTAAAATCCGGGTCGTAAGAGATTTCAAAATTTTTAATATGTTTTTTTATCTCGCTGGCTAAAACTTCAGGAGTGAAACTCATTGCCGCAAGATTGTAAGAAGACCTTACTTTAATCTTTTCAGCCGGAGCTTCCATAATTTCAACGGTAGCCTTAATGGCATCATCCATATACATCATTGGCAGTCCTGCATCTTCAGCAAGAAAACTTGTATATGCTGAATTTTTTAGAGCTTCATGAAATATTTCAATAGCATAATCTGTAGTTCCTCCGCCGGGCAGGGTCTTATAACTAATGATCCCAGGATACCTTAAACTTCTAACATCCACCCCGAATTTACGATGAAAATATTCACACCATCTCTCCCCGGTTTGTTTACTTATACCGTAAACCGTGGTAGGTTCCATAACGGTAGTTTGAGGAGTATTGTCTTTAGGAGTAGTAGGCCCAAAAACCGCTATACTGGAAGGCCAGAATATCTTATCTATAATTCCTTCTTTCGCGATATTTAGAATATGAAACAGAGAATCCATATTTAGATCCCAGGCTTTCATAGGAGCTTTTTCAGCAGTGGCACTAAGCATAGCCGCCATCAGGTAAACTTCCTTTACTTCGTAATCATGAATTACCTTTCTTATATGAGCATCATCGGTAGCATTCAAAATTTCAAAGGGACCAGACTCCATCAATTCTTCCGCACCTTCCCTAATATCACTGGCGATCACCTGATCATTCCCATGAATCTCTCTCAATTTTAATGTAAGTTCAGTACCAATTTGTCCGCAGGCACCAATAATCAAAATCCTTCCGGCCATAAATTAAATTTTTTGCAAATATATTTATTTCTACAGAGGAATTCGTAATCTTAGTATTTTCTTGACGTTCTTCTTTAACAATTCTTCAATACTATTTAATTCTGAAGTATATCAGCAAATAATGAATAACTTTGTAATACTTTGAATTCCATTTTATGAAAAAACTGATCTGTTTCAGCTTGATTCTGGCTATAATTTCGTGTAAAACGGAAAAAGATGGGGAAAACTCCATTCAAAATGCCTTGGATACCACGGCTTTTCAGAAAGAATTGAAAATTGAAAAAGTTGAGTTTTCACTAGAACCTGAAGCCCGAAAATTTGCGCTTAACTGGGTAGAATATATTACCGCGCAAAATGAAATAAAAAGACTGGAGAATTCAACTATTAATCAGGTAATGATTAATGCTCCCGCCATTGCCCAGATCATGGAGTCTCTCAAAAATTCTGTTCCCGATAGTTTGAAATCGGTTGCGGTGGAATCAAGGCTAAATGTGGTAAATACCAAAGCGCAACTGCTAAAACAATATTCCGGGAAGCAGGAGCCAGATGCAGAAGATATCGCACAGACCACCAAAGAATTACATCAGGAATTTACCAATCTCAAACTCCAGATGAACGAGATTTTCTTAAAATCCCTGGAGGACTTTGAGAAGGAACTTGATGAATTTGAAAAAATGGAAAGAGAACAGGATTCAATTCCTGAAAAAACTAACGAATCATAATTTTTAGAAATATCTGATCAATGAAAAAATCTATACTCATATCTCTAGTTCTCGTCAGCTTCTTTTTCGCAAATGGGCTAAATGCACAGGTTAAAAACACTGAGGAAAATATTAAAGCTGCAAAAAGACAGATTAATAAGACCATTGGCGAATGGCATAAGGCTGCTGCATCGGCTAATTTTGAAGATTATTTCAACCAGATGACCGAAGATGCTGTTTTTATTGGAACTGATGCCACTGAAAACTGGACCTTACCCAAATTTAAAAAATTCTCAAAGCCTTATTTTGAAGCCGGAAAAGCATGGAGTTTTTCTACGCTGGAAAGAAATTTATATGTCCATGAGAATACCCGGGTAGCATGGTTTGATGAGCTTTTAGATACTCATATGGGAATTTGTCGAGGTTCCGGGGTACTTATGAAAGAGAATGGCACCTGGAAAATTCATCACTATGTGCTTTCCATTACAATTCCAAATGAAAATGTGGATGAGATCACCGAATTAAAAAAGAAGTTTGATGAAAAACTGATCTCAAAAATAAAGAAGAACTAGGCTCTAAAATTGTAGGCTTCTCTAAAAATCATTCTTTAGGGAAACTGAAAGATTCTTTCTTAGTTTTTGAATCGCAACAACTTAACATTAAAGATCTGCTCATAAATCCTTTGATTTTTTGGCAGATTTTTTACTTTAGCCGGCATATTTATATTTATCAATTAAAACAATGAAAAAAATAAACAGATTTCTTCTTTTGTCAATAGTAGGAGCCGGACTTTTAACGGCCTGTGATGACGAAGATAAAAAAGTTGAAGAAAAAGATGATCAGGTCCATGGTATTAATCTTGCCTATATGGATACCACAACTACTCCCAAAGAGGACTTTTTCCGTTATGTGAATGGAACCTGGCTGGATAGCACAGAAATTCCAGACGACCGTACCCGTTGGGGAAGTTTTGACGAATTACGTCAAAGAACCGATGAAGATGCGCTGGCACTTTTAGAGAAGACCGCTAACAGTGATAGCCTGGACGGGTCTACAGACCAGGGCAAAGCTGTTTTCCTTTACAAGAGCATCATGGATACGGTAAGTAGAAATGAGCAGGGTGTGGAGCCGGTTAAGCCGTATTTGGCAAAAATAGACGCTATTCAGTCTAAGGAAGATCTTCAGGACTTCCTGGTAGAAATGAGTGAATATGGTAGCGCCGGATTCTTTTCATTTGGCGTGGGTGCCGATAGCAAGAATTCCGATATGAATGCTGCTTATCTTAATCCATCTGGTTTAGGTCTTCCGGAAAGAGATTATTACCTCACCCAGGATTCAGATTCTAAAGATAAGAGAGAAAAGTATAAAGCCTATATCGCAGACATGCTTCAGTATATAGATTATTCTGAAGAAGAAGCTTCAAAAGCTGCTGAAACTATTCTGGCTTTTGAAACTAAACTAGCCGAACCTCGTTTGGATAAAGTAGAACGTCGTGATGCTAGAAAAACTTATAACCCAATGACCATTGCCGAACTTCAAAAAACGACTCCGGCAATGCAGTGGAAAGAATATTTTGATGGAATTGGAGCTAAAGAGCTTGATACCATTATCGTTTCTCAGCCAGGTTATATGAAAGCGCTACAGGGAATTTTTGCTGAAAACTCAGTAGAAGACTGGAAGACTTATTTAAAATGGGATCTTTTTAATAGTGCTGCATCTTCATTAACTACAGATCTGGAGCGTGAATCATGGGAATTCTATAGCAAAACTCTTGGTGGAGCTAAAGAACAGAGACCTAGAGATGAAAGAGCACTTGGAAGCATAAATGGGGTTCTTGGTGAAGCTCTTGGTAAATTGTATGTAGAAGAGCACTTCCCGGCGGAAGCGAAGGAGAAAGCTCAGGAGATGGTTGCAAATATTCTGAAAGCTTATGAGAATAGAATTAACAATCTAAGCTGGATGAGTGAAGACACTAAAAAGAAAGCACTGGAAAAACTGAGTACTTTCAATGTTAAGATTGGATATCCGGATGAGTGGAAAGACTACAGCGATCTTGAGATCGTAAGCCCTGCTGATGGAGGTTCTTATTTCCAGAATATGCTGAACGCCCAAAAATGGAGAGTAGCCGAAAATATGGCAGATCTCGGAGAACCCGTAGATAAAACAGAATGGTTCATGTCTCCTCAAACCGTAAATGCATATTACAATCCTCGCTATAATGAGATCGTATTCCCGGCGGCTATTCTACAACCTCCATTTTATGATTACAAAGCCGATGCCGCTGTAAATTATGGTGGAATTGGAGCTGTGATCGGGCATGAGATCTCTCACGGATTTGATGATAGCGGTGCTCGTTTTGATGCTGAAGGAAACCTCAACAACTGGTGGACAGAGAAAGATCTTGAGCAGTTTGAAGAGCTTGGGAACGATCTTGCTGAACAATACAGCGCTATTGAAGTTATGGACAGTGTGTACATCAACGGAAAATTCACTCTTGGAGAGAACATTGGTGACCTTGGAGGTGTAAATGCCGCATATGACGGACTTCAGATTCACCTTGAAGAAAATGAGAATCCCGGAAAAATTGATGGATTTACTCCGGAACAACGTTTCTTCCTTTCCTGGGCTACAGTTTGGAGAACTAAAATGCGTGAGGAAGCTTTAAGAAACAGGATTAAGACAGACTCACATTCTCCTGGCATGTACAGAGCCTATGTTCCACTTCAAAATATCGATGCGTGGTATGACGCATTCGCTATTGAAGAGGGTGATGCTATGTACGTGAAACCAGAAGAAAGAGTAAGAATCTGGTAAGATATTATTAAAGATAATTGAAAAAAGGCTGGTCTTGGACCGGCCTTTTTTATTTTTAGAAATACAAAAATGCATCTTGAATATGCTCAATCTTAGTTCCCGCTTTGTTTTTAATGATCGCAATAATATCAAATCTCACATCAACATCTAAGTCCTGCTCTTCAACATAATGATTCACCGCCTTCACCAACTGCTGAATTTGTTTGGGTTTTACAAAATCCTGGGGATTCCCGAACTCGGGAGTACTTCGGGTTTTTACTTCCGCAGCAATTAAGGTATTTGCCCTTCTGGCAATAATATCTACCTCGGCTTTTTGATAGCGGTAATTCAATTCAAGGATCTCGTATTCCTTCAGCCTTAAATATTCCACAGCCAGCTTCTCCCCTTTTTTCCCAAGTTCGTTATGCTCTGCCATGATCTACTTTTTTCTATATCGCGTAATTAATAACAATAGATCCCACTTTAAGATCTAGAGCTTCGATCTCTTCAGGAGTAGCATCTATAATCTTATCTCCATAGAATTTATTGGCAGGCTTATTTCCAGGACTTAGAAATACTCTTAATCCACTTTTTTCAAGTTTTCCGCCATTCCAGTCTACCGCACCGCTATAATCCCATCCAAAACCGTAAAAAGAGATATTCTTTCCGTTCATTTTATTAAGCTCGGCATAAGTTGTTCCTATATCTACTCCTGTTGCAGATTTCCACTTCCCCTTATTGGAATATCTAAGGTCGTGTATCCTGGTTCTATTCTTATCCTGCCAGGTGATATGTAATTCATCGGCGGTTTCGGGATATAGAATGGTATATGGCCTTTCATCTGTGCCTTCTTCAAACATATCTGTGCCCTCCGCAATATTCGCATCGGGATAATTTTGAGTAAGATCATCAGAATTCATTCTTTCAAGATTCTCCACGGTATATTTATAAGTACTTCCGGAAGTTCCTTTTTTCGCAGAATTACAGGCAGCCATTAAGACTACTGTTACAATTAAAATTATTTTACGCATTTCGAGTTGATTTTAGGTAAAAGTAGAAAGATATTCCGCAGGCCTTTTGCCTTTTACAAGAATTTAACGCGTATTCAAACACCTTTGCTTAACTTTACGGCTCTTAAAAAAGGACTTAGAATAATGAACAAAAATCCTCAGAGATTTACGATTACAGCGGCCTTGCCATATACTAACGGGCCTATTCATATTGGACATTTGGCCGGCGTTTATGTTCCGGCAGATATTTATTCCCGCTTTCTTCGAATGCAGGGGCACGATGTTGCCTTTGTTTGTGGTAGTGATGAGCACGGTGTGCCAATTACCATCAAAGCGAAAAAAGAAGGAGTTACTCCGCAGGATGTAGTCGATAAATACAACGGGATCATTAAAAAGTCCTTTGAAGATTTTGGGATAACATTTGACAATTATTCACGTACTTCAGGAAAGACTCATCATGATACGGCTTCGGCATTTTTCAAAAAAATGTATGAGGATGGTAAATTCATTGAAGAATCTACCGAGCAATTGTACGATGAGGAAGCAGGACAATTTCTTGCCGATAGGTTCGTGACCGGAACATGCCCAAAATGTGGAAACGAAGAAGCTTATGGTGATCAGTGCGAAAGCTGCGGAACTTCCCTAAATGCAACAGATCTTATAAACCCAAAATCGGCCATTACCGGGGCAGTTCCTACTTTAAAGGAAACCAGGCATTGGTTTTTACCCTTAGATCAATATGAAGATTTCCTAAAAGAATGGATTTTAAAAGGACATAAATCAGATTGGAAATCTAATGTATATGGTCAGGTGAAATCCTGGATAGACGACGGGCTTCGAGCCCGGGCGGTAACCCGTGACCTGGACTGGGGAATTCCTGTACCTGTTGAAGGCGGCGAGGGCAAAGTGCTATATGTATGGTTCGATGCTCCTATTGGTTATATCTCATCTACCAAAGAATGGGCCGAACGTGAAGGTAAAGACTGGGAGCCCTACTGGAAAGATGAAAATACCAAGCTGATTCATTTTATAGGAAAGGATAATATCGTCTTTCACTGTATCATTTTTCCGGTGATGCTGAAAGCTCATGGAGAATATATACTTCCGGAAAATGTTCCCGCCAACGAATTTCTGAACCTGGAAGGAAAGAAACTTTCCACTTCCAAGAACTGGGCGGTATGGCTGCATGAATACCTGGAAGACTTCCCGGGTCAACAGGATGTTTTAAGATATGTACTGACGGCAAATGCTCCGGAAACAAAAGATAATGACTTTACCTGGAAGGACTTCCAGGCTAGAAATAATAATGAACTGGTGGCCATCTTCGGAAATTTCATTAACCGGGTGGTGGTGCTAACGAATAAATATTACGACGGAATTGTTCCTGAACCGGGAGCCTATTCAGAAGTGGACGAGAAAACCATCGCTGAATTAAAAGCCTACCCGGCGGTAATCGCTAGCTCTATTGAGAGATATAGATTCAGAGAGGCTCAGGGTGAATTAATGAACCTGGCCAGGCTTGGGAATAAATACCTTGCTGATGAAGAGCCCTGGAAACTGATCAAGACCGATGCAGAAAGAGTAAAGACAATCATGTATGTAGCGCTTCAGATCGCTTCAGCTTTATCAATTATCAGTGAACCATTCCTCCCATTTACCTCAGCGAAACTGAAAAAAATGTTGAATCACGTGGGTGAGAATTCAGATAATACGCCAGACTGGGATATTATAGGAACGAAAGAAGCCCTTATTCCGGGAGGACATCAGATCGGAAAAGCTGAATTGCTTTTCAGTAAGATCGAAGATGAGCAAATGGAAAAACAACTGGAAAAATTAGAAGCTACTAAAACAGCGAACGCCATGGAAGACCAGAAAGCAGAACCACAAAAAGATATCGCCACTTTTGAAGATTTCACCAAAATGGATCTTCGTGTTGGAACCATCATTGAGGCTGAAAAAATGCCTAAAACCAAAAAACTAATGGTTTTAAAAGTGGATACGGGAATAGATAAAAGAACCGTGGTTTCAGGAATCGCTGAACATTTTAAAGCCGAAGATATCATCGGGAAGAAAGTGACCGTTCTGGTAAACCTTGCTCCAAGAAAGCTTCGCGGAGTAGAAAGTGAAGGCATGATCTTAATGACCGAAAATGCTGAAGGAAAGCTGGTATTTGTGAATCCAGATGAAGATGGCGTTAAAAGTGGAACAACGATAAATTAATAATAAACCTCCAAGGTTTTAAAAACCTTGGAGGTTTTCTCTATGCTCAAAATAGCCTTTCACCCGATCTATAAACATCCCCTGCCGGAAGGCCACCGCTTTCCCATGGAAAAATATGATCTGCTGCCGAAACAGCTCTTGCATGAAGGTACCTGTAATCAGGCTAATTTCTTTCAACCGGATTTTCCTGAAAAAGAGCCCATATTAGCGGTACATGATAAAAGCTATTATAACCGACTTCGAAATTTAGAATTATCTAAAAAGGAAATACGAGTTTCGGGATTTCCACTTTCTCAGGCATTAGTAGACCGTGAGCAGATCATTGCTGATGGAACCATTAAAGCCTGTGATTATGCGCTAGAAAATGGCATTGCGATGAATATTGCGGGTGGAACTCATCATGCTTTTTCTAACAGGGCTGAAGCTTTTTGCTTGCTGAACGACCAGGCGATTGGAGCACGATATCTTCAGAAAAAAGATTTGTCCAAAAAGATCCTAATCGTGGATCTAGATGTTCACCAGGGTAATGGAACTGCCGAAATTTTTAAAAATGACGATTCCGTATTCACCTTTTCCATGCATGGAAAGGGAAATTATCCCTTCAAAAAGGAAAATTCTGACCTGGATATTGAACTGCCAGATGGAACCAGGGATGCTGAATATCTTAAAAAATTAAAATCTACCCTCCCCGATCTTATAGAAAAAACCAGTCCCGATTTCATATTTTATCTCTGCGGCGTGGATATTCTTGATACCGATAAACTGGGCAGACTTTCCTGCTCTATTTCAGGTTGTAAAGAAAGAGATCGTTTTGTTTTACAAACCTGTCATGATCTTAAAATTCCTGTAGAATGCAGTATGGGTGGTGGTTATTCTAAAGAGATCAAACTCATTATCGAGGCTCATGCAAATACCTACAGACTGGCGCAGGAAATCTATTTTTGAAAAGGTTGATAATTAAAAAATAAATACCCCGCTGCTAGCGGGGTATTTTATTTTAAAACAGGTCTATTACTTCCCCAATAAAAGTAATTCATGGCATACCACCTCGGTAATATATCTTTTTACCCCATCCTTATCTTCGTAGCTCCGGCTGGTAAGTTTACCTTCAATTCCCACTTCTTTGCCTTTAGGGACATAATTTTCAACCAGTTCGGCAGTTTTACCCCAGGCAACGATATTGTGCCATTGCGTATCGGTTACTTTTTCTCCTTTAGCATTTTTATAGCTTTCATTTGTGGCTACTGAAAATTTTGCCAGTTTCTTTCCTGATTCAAGATTTACGATCTCAGGCTCATTACCTACATGTCCAATCAATTGTACTGTGTTTCTTAAAGTGCTCATAACTATAGAATTTATTGCAGCTGAAAATCATTCGTTCATTTCAACAGGACAAAGATGTGACAGCTTCAAAGCTTTATTCGTCTGGAAAGTATTTGTATGTGTTTACTTTCGTTTGTAAACGTTTAAAAATGGATAAGTTCCCGAATCCATTGGTTTTGTTTAAAAAAATAATTCTTAGAACGATCTTCATATTGAGCTTATAAATTACTTCTAAACTAATCCTATAAACTTTCAGCCTCTATTTCATATATTTAAAGCCCACATTTAAAAATGTGTCTAGCTTTTATAACAAGAGAACTACTCTATTTTATTCCAGGAAAAGTGAAATTAAAAAGAAGAAGAAAACTAGTTAGCTATTTAAATATTCTAGATCAACCTGTAAGATTTAATCCCTTTCTTTTTAGTCGCTCTTTTCTATTATGGGCACTGCTTGGATTAATGGGAGGAATAATAGCCGGAATATACTGGATAGGCCTTGAATTTTTAACTCACAGCCTGGCCTTTTTTGATGGCTGGCAGGTAATTCCCGTTATGGCAATTTGCGGTTTACTGGCAGGACTAATTATTCATTTTATCGGTGATCCTGGAGAGATAGATTTAATTGTAAATAATGTTCGCTTTAATAAAGGAAAGCTGGATCCTAAAAATAATCCCTCCATGATACTTTCCTCGTTGTTGTGTGTGGCGTCGGGAGGAAGCCTGGGACCGGAAGCTCCGCTGGTGCAGGTCACGGGCTCTACGGGAAGCTGGTTGGGCAAGATTTTCAGACTTAAAGGAGAAGAGTTAAGATCTTTAAGTATTGCGGGGATGGCCTCAGGTTTTACTGCGCTTTTCGGTGCCCCGCTAGGCGGAAGTTTATTTTCTCTGGAAATTCTTCACCACAAACATGCAGTTGAATATTACAAAGCCATTATTCCAGCTTTTGTGGCAAGTTGTTTTAGTTATCTGGTGTTTGCATTGATCATACACCTGG
This sequence comes from Christiangramia sediminis, assembly GCF_020552705.1. Classification (GTDB taxonomy): domain Bacteria; phylum Bacteroidota; class Bacteroidia; order Flavobacteriales; family Flavobacteriaceae; genus Christiangramia; species Christiangramia sediminis. Next base: position 270,975 of record NZ_JAJBZG010000005.1, read on the forward strand.
GATTAGGGCCCATCTGGAATTTATCTGCCTACGAGTATTCAGGGATTTTTGATTTTGGATATGCGGTTCTATTCGCAATTATTGGAGCTTGCTTGGGATGGGCATTTATTTTCTGCACTAAATTTTTTAAGGCTCTTTTTGATCGCCAACCCATACCAATTTATATTAAAACTTTAATTGGCGGAATTTGTCTTGGAATCATAGCATTTTATTTTCCGTTAACCAGGTATTTTGGACATCATGAGATCAATGAGCTTTTAGGTGGAGAATTCACCTTAACGTTACTAATTGCCATTCTGGTTTTCAAAATTATTGCAATTGCGATAACGGTTACTTCCGGTTGGAGGGGAGGATTTATCATTCCGCTTTTTTTTGTGGGCGCAACCCTGGGAGTGATAATAAACCAGTTGTTCCCCTCTGTTAATCTGTCTCTGGCAGTGGTTAGCTGTATGGCAGCAATAAATACCTGTGTAACCAGAACTCCAATGAGCACCACGATCTTACTGGCCACTTTAACAGGTTTCGGACATTTTATCCCAATCCTTTTTGCAAGTTTAACCGGCTATTTTCTAGCGCCAAGATTAGCTTTTATAAACTCACAAAGGGATATAACTAATTAAATAAGCTTATGAGTATTGAAAAAGCTTACGATCAATGGTCTTCACAATATGACCATAACAAGAACCTGACTCGTGATCTGGATAAACGGATCACCCGGGACAATCTGGAAAATTTAGTTTTCAATAGTGTATTGGAACTTGGCTGCGGTACGGGAAAAAATACCGAATGGCTCCAAACCAAAGCTTCAAAAATATTGGCGGTAGATTTTTCAGAAGAGATGCTTGGAATCGCCAAGAAGAAGATCAACAGCGAAAATGTCATTTTTCAAAAGGCTGATATTACTCAAAACTGGGACTGGTCTATAGAGAAATATAACCTTATCACCTGCAACTTAATTCTGGAACATATAGAAGACCTTGAATTTATTTTTAAGCAGGCATTTTCGAAACTGAATAAGGACGGATACTTTTTTGTATCTGAATTACATCCTTTTAAACAATACAAAGGCACCAAGGCAAGATTTGATTCCGAAAAAGATGGACTAATTGAACTTAAAACTTATACCCATCATATTTCAGAATTTTTCGATGCCGCCCGGTCGGCAGGTTTTCAGCTTAAAAAATTCAATGAATATTTTGATGAGGATAATAATGAACTTCCCAGAATATTAAGTCTCTTATTTCAAAAAGTATGATCGCAACAATGCCAAAACCGCCCTATTATGCGGTGATATTTACTTCTTTATTGAAAAAGGATCAGGAAGGATATGCTGAAATGGCTGAAAAAATGGAGCAGCTCGCGAAAGAACAACTAGGCTACCTGGGTTTTGAATCGGCCAGATCAGAAATAGGGATCAGTATATCCTATTGGAAAGATCTCGCAAGTATTCAGGATTGGAAAAATAATTCAGATCATCTTTTAGCTCAAAAATTAGGAAAAGAAAAGTGGTATAGCTCCTACCATATTAGAATTTCAAAGGTTGAAAGAGCTTATGAATTTAATACAAAGGAAAACAATTAACGCAACCTTTTCGTTTTTATCCCATCTATCTATTGAAACATCCTTAAAACATGAAGAAGTCTGTCCTTTTATTCCTTGCCTGCCTCCTGCTGTTTTCCTGTAGTAAATCTGACGATGGCGAAAATCCAGAAAATACTGATTATATAGTCTATCAAAATTCTACTCTTGTTATTAACGAAACGGAGAATGGAACTTTTATTGAGGTGGGCGAGGGAGATAAACTGGTTTTTGAATATAAATTTTCCACGGAAGGGCGACCCGAAATTGCTGATGATGAGTTTACCGAAGTTGTCTATTTTGAGTTAGATCAAAATACCGGGGATTTTACATTGGATGAGTCCGACTTTGAAAAGGCCAGAACCTATCTGGGTAGATTTTGCTTTTGTGGAAACACGGGATTTTTCCAGGTGACCTCAGGGATTATTGATGGCGAAAAAACGGGAGATCTTCGATGGAATGTAACTTTAGATGTGGAAGCATTGATCGAAGCAGAAAATGATATTCCGGAAACAAGCTTCGAGGTTCAGGCGTCAGGAACATTTAGACCTGAATAATATTGTTTCTATTATAAACCTAATAATCAACCTAAGCTCTTTATATGAAAACCATTCTCAAATATTTATTTTTATTTACAGTAATTTCAATTCAAAGCTGTAGCGATGATGATGATTCAGATTGTTCTGCCAGACTTTGTGCAGAGGGATCTGCACTATTAGAATTCAAAATTGTGGATATTGAAACCGGAGAAAATATTGCGGGGAGTATAATTTCAGGTCCCGAAATAGAAGTTACTAATACCTCTTCAGGTGCTGAAGTGAATTATGACTTCATTACCGAAAATGATTTAAATATTCTAAGAATTAGAACCGCTAACAGTTCAGAGTACAGCATCCAGTACGGAGAGGAAGAAATTTTCAAACTTTCAATAGATGCAGAAATGATTACCGAAGGTTGTTGTTCTTCTACAAAGATCAATGAGCTAAGTATTTCTGGTGCCGATTTTGAAATTGAAGAAGAAACCGGAATTTATATTATTAAGAAATCAATAAGGCCACATCTTACTTCCGGAGAAAGTCTTGATAATTACCATGCATTTTTTGAAAATTCAAAACTTCAGATTGAGCCTGATGAAAATGCAGATTCTTATAACGAATTGCTGAAAATCGATGTTTTGGGAGGAGAAAAATTGGTTTTTAAGCTATTACAATATCAAAACCCAAACGAAATGGTAGCCGATGATGAGGTTACTAAAATTGTCTATTTCGAAATAGATCCTGCAGATACAGAATTCACGTTGAATCCTGATAATTTTGATGAAGCTAAAGCGGTGATAGGTTCATCGGCAAGCGTTAGTTATATAAAATATATTACAGAAGGAGAAATTACAGGAACCAAAATATCTGATGAGGAATGGCAAATCGCTGTAAATGTTTCTGCTGGCGATGAAGAGGAACAATTTAATACTACTGTGGAAGAATCGAAAACTAGTTTTACTAAAAGCATCTATGAAGACGTTTGGATGCCGATCTTTCAAACACATGTTTTCAACTAGTTTTATTTTCCTGTTTCCGTGTAATTAAGATTTTAACTATATTTCAATATGGAAAAATCTTGCCCGGAATGCGGAGAGAAAATTATAGGCCGGACCGATAAGAAGTTTTGCAGCGATTATTGCCGAAATGCCTATCATAACCAAGCGAATAAGGATTCCACTAAACTTATAAGGAATACAAACAACCTGCTTCGCAAGAATTATCGTATTCTGGAAGAATTAAATCCAAATGAAAAGACCTCCGTTTCCAGAACCAAACTACTCTCCAAAGGCTTTAACTTTGAGTACTTTACCAGTATCTATATTACAAAAACAGGAAATCAGTATTTCTTCGTGTACGACCAGGGTTATTTAAAGCTGGAAAATGACTTTTATGCTTTGGTAAGAAGAAATTAGTATTCGTTTGAAATAAAATATGCCTTCCTGTTCTTATCTTATAGATCATGAAAAAATTATTAATCTTCGTTCTTACTTTAATTACCTATTCAACCATGACCTCACAATCTATAGCTGATTTTCAATGGAAAAACAGGTTAATAGTAGTTTTTACAGATTCTATAAATTCTCAAAAATTTCAGGAACAACTGGAGCTGTTTAAAAACGAAATGGATGGATTTAATGACCGGAAGCTAAAGTTAATTCATCATCTCCCACATAAAAAGCAAATTGTTTTACCTGAGGTATCAGAATGGCAGGATTCCAGTTTTTATAAAAAGAATAAAAAAAAGAAAGCAGCAGATTTTGAAGTCATCCTTATTGGATTGGATGGTGGGGTCAAATTAAGGCAATATAGGCTAGTTGAAACCAAAGAAATTTTTGATCTTATAGATTCCATGCCCATGCGGCAGTCAGAAATTCGTGAAAATAATTAATAAGTCCAGGTGTTTCCTCTAAGTTTTATCGCTGCTCTTAAGACATCTCTCTGACTTATTTGTCCTACCAGTCTACCATTTTCAACAATAGGAAAACGCCTGAACTTTAATTCTGTGAACTTTCTTGCTGCCTCCAGAACATTCATATTGCCATCTATAGTTTCTACTTTTTTTACCATACGTTTTCCCACGGTGAGATCACTCATTGGCATATTATAATAACGACTGTCTGAAATCTCTTTCACACAATCACCTTCAGAGATCATCCCCAATAACTCCATTTTCTCATTTACTACACAACCGCCGGATATTCCATGTTTGATAAGTTTTTCCATCACATCCATGATATTTTCAGATTCTGTGAAGGTTACCAGATGCTCTGTCATATAATCCCTAACTGAAATTGGTGTTTCAGCAGGTTTTTCTGGGGCTGCACGCTTACCCATAAAACTTTTGATACCCATATTGTATGTTTTTGATTACTAATTACTTAAATATAAGGATTTTTACTTTAGTGAGGACTACCGTAAATTCATTGCCGATTAATAAAAAACTTATTTAACTTTAAGACTTCTGAATCTAAATTCATGAATAACAGATTTACCGGCTTAGTTGCCTTTCTCCTGATCATTCTCGCTGTCTGGCTAAGTTTTAATTTTGACCAACCTCATTTTGAACCCGATTCCTCTAAAAATTTAACTGAATTTTCTACTTCCCGGGCGTTTGAACATGTGGAAGCGATTGCAAAAGAGCCACATTATGTTGGCAGTCCTGCTCATAGCAAAGTGAGAAATTATATTGTAGATCAACTCCAAAATATGGGACTTGAAGTACAAACCCAGGAAGCTTACCATCTTAATAAACATGGAGTTCTGGTCAAGCCGCAAAATATCCTTGCCAGAATTAAAGGTACTGGCGATAGCAATGCCCTCGTTCTAATGACACACTATGATAGTGCCATGCATTCGTCTTTTGGCGCAAGCGATGCCGGTAGCGGAGTTGCTACCATTCTGGAAGGCTTACGGGCCTTTCTTGAAAAAAATACAGAACATGCGAATGATATAATTATTCTTTTTACCGATGCCGAAGAATTAGGATTGAACGGTGCTGGACTTTTTATAGAAGATCATCCCTGGGCTGAAGATGTAAAACTTGCCCTGAATTTTGAAGCCCGTGGCAGTGGTGGGAATCCTTTTATGCTCCTGGAAACTAATGCTAAAAATGCGCGTTTAATTGAAGCCTTTCAGGAAGCAGGAGTTAAATATCCCGTGACCAACTCCCTTGCCTACAGCATTTATAAAATGTTACCGAATGATACAGATCTTACTGTTCTAAGGGAACAGGGAGATATCAACGGCTATAATTTCGCTTTTATAGATGATCATTTTGATTATCATACCGCTACCGATCTCCCAGAAAACCTGGATAAAGAAACCCTGGCACATCAGGGCAGTTATTTAATGCCACTTTTAGATCATTTTAGTAATACCGATATAGAAAATCTTTCCAGCGACAGGGACCTTATCTATTTCAGTCTGCCTTTTGGTGAATTTGTAAAATATCCCTTCAACTGGATCACCCCAATGCTCATCCTGGCGATCATTCTTTTTATGGCTCTGCTTATTTACGGCTTACGAAGGGACAGATTGAAGGTAACAGGAATATTTAAAGGTATTATACCAATGATTTTAAGTCTAATCCTGGCCGGACTTCTGGTTTGGGCTTTTTGGAAATTTTGCCTGTTCATTTATCCAGAATATTCTGAAATGGAACATGGATTCACCTATAATGGCTACTGGTATATCGCTATTTCCATATTCCTTGCGCTAGCAGTTTGTTTTATAATCTACCATTTACTTCGGAAAAGTCTTAGAACGGCATCGGTATTTATTGCCCCACTCCTTCTCTGGTTGGTGATCTGCGGACTGGTTTCTGTTTATCTCAAGGGTGCTGCTTATTTTATAATTCCGGTCTATTTTGGATTAGTTCAGCTTTTTGTGATGATTCGTCAGGAAAAACCAAATCGAATTCTGATGGTGATTCTCTCTATTCCTGCTATTTTTATTTTACTCCCGTTTATCTGGAGCCTGCCAGTCGCGCTGGGTCTAAAGATGCTTTTTGTTACCGCAATACTTACGAGTTTATTGTTTTTCCTTTTTCTGCCTTTATTCGGATATTTCAGACGTTTGAAATCCTTTGCGGTTCTTTGTTTTCTAGTATTTAATGTGCTTATCTTCGTGGCACATTATTATTCTGATTTTGATTCGGAAAGACCAAAGCCCAACAGTCTTGTATATTTACAGGATCTGGATGAAAATACTTCGACCTGGTATTCTTATGATAGAATAGTCGATGAATGGACCTCAGAATTTTTTGGGGAAGATCCTGTTGAAAGTTCTCATACTGAATCTAACTTTAGCAGTAAATATGGAAGTAGTTTTACTTTTAAAGCTGAAGCTCCTTCCATACAAATTCCTGAACCAGGAATTATTATTGAGAAAACCGGAGCAGATAGTTTAAAAAATCAGGCTTATTCCTTAAAAATCGCTCCCAACAGGAAGATTAACAGAATGGAGATCTATGAAACAAAAGATGTTGATTTTAAGGAATTCAAAGTAAACGGCTTAGAAGCAGATGAAGTCTATCTGGGCAGCAATGCATTTCATATGTTTAAAAGACGCTGGAGAGAGCGTTTATTGACTTATTACGCGTCCAATCAGGACACCTTAAGGATAGAGTTCAGCATTGAAAAAGGTGATCTGCCAGAATTTATTTTATATGAATCGGCTTACGATCTTATAGGAAATAAAGATCTAAACGTAAAACCAAGACCAGCAGGCATGATCCCCAGGCCTTTTGTGCTTAATGACGTTACTATTTTAAAGAAAACAATTAGAATTAAAGACTGAGATGAAAATATCAATATTAGGATGCGGCTGGTTAGGAATGGAACTGGGAAAAAGACTTTACAAAGAAAACCATGAAGTGAGAGGTTCGGTTACCCGAATGGAAAAAATGAGTGAAGTCCGCGATGCTGGTATGATTCCCTATTCCATCAAGTTATTTGAACGGGGAATTCAGGGAGACATACGTTCTTTTCTTTCGGGAATTAATATTCTTATCGTAGATGTGCCACCGGGATTAAGAAAAAACCCTGAGATCAATTTTGTAAAAAAAATAAAGAAACTGATTCCATATATCGAAAAATCATATGTTCAGAAGGTAATTTTTACCAGTTCCACTTCGGTCTATGAAGATACAGAAGATTTTAAGCAATATGATGAAACTGCAAATACCAATAATTCTGAGAATACCTCGATTCAACTAAGAAATGTGGAGTTATTGTTTTTAAATAATGAAAGTTTTAACGCTTCCATTCTAAGATTTGGTGGCCTTATTGGCGAAAAAAGGCATCCAATCTCCCATTTAGCAGGAAAAACCGGAATAAAAAATCCTGAGGCACCCGTTAACCTGGTACACCAGGAAGATTGCATTGAAGCAATTCTAAAGTTGATGGAAAAAGAAAAGGATAATTCTATCTGGAATGTGGTCTATCCGGAACACCCAACTAAAAAAGAATATTATACCAGGATCGCAGCAGAGCGAGAACTTGCAACCCCTGAATTTGATGATTCAGAGGCTTCAAAAGGGAAAATAATAAGTTCAGATAAACTTAAAAAAGATCTGAATTTTAAATTCTCTAAGCCCATTTATTAATTATTGTACTTTAAGTTTGAATTCACCCGTAATATTTTTTGATTGAGATTTATCATTGGCATTGTAAACCATAATATCGAAATTACCTTTTAAATTTTCTCCATCCCATAAGGTAATTTCAAGATAGCCGTCTTCTCCGGTATCATAAAGGGAATACCAGGAAATACCAAAATCGAAAAAATTACAGTTATTTTTCTGTTCTTTCCCGGTCTTATAAATTCCTTCGCCATTAAAGTTTTCAATATTACCTCCCAGTCTTTGCAATTCATTAGAACTTGTTTCTTCCATTTTTCCCCAAAAACTCAGAGAATGATATAATTCACCAGAACGTGAATATCTGGCAACTAATTCGGCACCTAATTTCTTTTCACTTTGGTTTTTTGTTCCAGCTCCAAAAATTATATCCCTGGTTCCTAATTTAAGGTAGATAAATTCTTCATAATTTTCAGTATTTATTGGTTCTGAATTTTGTTGAATTTCATCCGGAGATAGATCATTGTCATCTGCCTGGCAGGAAATAAAAAGAAGAGAAACTAAAAAGAATTTGATAAGAATACGCATGGCCCCCAAGTTTAAATTAAACTTCTGTAGGGTCTTATAACATAAGAATATACAATTTTAATTACTGATTATCAGTTCATTACGTATTTTTTAGTTGAATTGAATAAAATTTCGGTTTAAAAACAAAGTCCACATTTGAGTGTAGTAATTTTAATCACTTAGAATATGCTTCGGCATAAGGAGACCATATTTCATAAATAGGATCGCCTTTTGAACTTTTACCGGAATGATGCCATTCCCCGTCTTTTACTTCATAATCGAATTGCAGACTAGCTCCTACTCTATTTTTATCTCTGGAGAACAAATCGATATTTTCAGAATATTTTCCATTTTCGGCTGAGTAATTTCCAGCACCGGTACCGTAGAATTCTCTGGTTGCTGAATTGAAGGCCACCCATTGGAATCTTTCTCCACCAAGAATTTTTATGGTGCGACGATCGCCGGGTTTCATAGTGTTCATCTCTCCGTCTCTTTGTCTACCGGTGATCACCCAGTTTCCATCAAGATCATTTTGTTCTTTTGAGATTCTTTTCCAGAGCTGAACTGAATTTACCTCATTTATCTCAATAGTATTTTCATCAATAAATTCCAGTTTTGGGTCTGAAGTTTGGCCCACGAGTTCCGGTGATTTTGTATTAAAATCCAGCATTACTGAATAATCTTCAGCATTATATTCGCCTCCCAGGGCCCATAAAAATTCATTGGAATCTGTTACTTTGGCGGCTTCAGCAAAGTAATCGTCCTGGTAGATCCTTATAACTTCTTTATTAGTAAGGTTTTGACCATTCTCTTCGGTAAGTTTCCAAGAACCATCGAGAGATTGTGCGGTTGTGCCAAGGCTTAATGCGGTAAAAACTAAAAGTATATATAGCTTTTTCATATCTATAAGTTTTTGATTCCCATAAATTTAAAAAGATACTTTCAAAAATCAGTTAAAGTTTTACCAAGCTATTCTTTCTCCTCACCGTATTTATCGTATTCCGGATACAGAAAGTTATTGTAAGGAAATCTGGTAATATGAATTTCTCTAACCGCCTCGTATACTTTTTTGCGAAAATGCTCCATATTCTCCTTATTAAGAGCAGAAATGAAAAGCGCATTATCGCCAACACGGTTCATCCATGTTTTTTTCCATTCTTTAAGGGTATAATGAGCTGAAGTTTTTTCTGTCATCAGGTCATCCTCTTCGATCTTTTCTGCTTTATAAGTATCGATCTTATTAAAAACCATGATGGTGGGTTTGCCAATAGTTTCAATTTCGGTAAGGATCTGGTTTACAGAATCTATATGATCTTCAAAATTTGGATGTGAAATATCTACTACATGTAATAGAAGATCTGCCTCTCTCACCTCATCCAGTGTTGATTTAAACGACTCTACAAGCTGCGTAGGCAACTTTCTTATGAATCCAACCGTATCACTTAACAAGAACGGCAGGTTGCGTATAACCACCTTTCTAACGGTTGTATCCAGAGTTGCAAAGAGTTTATTCTCGGCAAATACCTCACTTTTACTAATAACGTTCATCAAGGTAGATTTACCTACGTTGGTATATCCAACCAGAGCAACACGTACTAACTGTCCCCGGTTACCCCGCTGAACTTCCATTTGCTTATCAATGGTTTTCAGCTGTTTCTTTAAAAGGGAGATTTTATCACGAACGATCCTACGGTCAGTTTCGATCTCCGTTTCTCCGGGACCACGCATACCAATACCACCACGCTGTCTTTCAAGGTGAGTCCACATACCGGCAAGTCTGGGAAGCAAATATTCATATTGTGCCAGTTCTACCTGGGTTCTCGCATAACTGGTCTTTGCTCTTTGTGCAAAAATATCCAGGATTAGACCGGTCCTGTCCAGGATCTTACATTTCAATATCTTTTCAATATTCTTTTGCTGGGCAGGAGAAAGTTCATCATCAAAAATTACGGCCCCTATATCATTCTCATCAGCGAATTCCTTTACATCGTTCATTTTCCCGGAACCTATAAAGGTCTTTGGGTCCGGGCGATCCAAACGCTGTGAAAATCTCTTGATAACTTCCCCACCGGCAGTATAGGTAAGGAACTCCAGTTCATCCAGATATTCCTCCAGTTTATCCTGGTCCTGATCTTTGGTAACTATACCAACCAGTACAGTTCTTTCGTAAGATAAATCGGTCTTTTCAATCATAGGTGTAAAGATAATCAATAGAAAGCTACTGTATTAACAGCTCGCCTACTTCAACAAAAATTTAACTGAAAAGGCCTGCATATATTAAAATACACAGGCCTTATAATATTATAGGTTCGGTTTGATCTAGAATCCGAAATTAAATCCTACCCCTAGTACCTCCCTGATCTGAAAGGCTCCAACAGCATTATCATCATAAATTGCCTGAAAGATGAAATTGGCAGAAAGATAGTCGTTGATGCCCATTTCAAGATTCAGCAAATAATCTATATCTATGTTTGCCGGTTTGTCTAAATAATTTGAATAGAGCGCAAGAGAATGTTCCATATTTACATTTTCCAGTATTTCGTAGCTTACAAACCCGCTTAGCGAAGCACCAAATTCATATCGCATGGATTTTCCCTGATCTACCCCAAAATAATCTCCATCTATATATCCTTGAATAGAAGTAAAATCTTTATCCACGAAAATGAATCTTGCCGTGGCAGGAGCAAGATTTACCACAAAATTATCGGTCTTTTTGTACATAATGCCAGGCCCGGTTTGTAAATATCCCGGGGACATAAAATGGGTAGTCTCTGTACGTGTAGTTTCTCCAGTTTCGGGATCTTCTCCAAATTCATATCCCTTTGCAAACTGGGTTCTAAAGTTCAAAAACCAGGAATAATAAAAATTAGTCTCCTCTATTTGTTTGCCGGCGATGGAATTCAATTCCAACCTGTCACTGGTCTTTCTTGCAAATTCATCTCCCTTCACCTTGGTTAGCCCGTAATTTGCAATGATCTTGTTATCCCATGTGAAATCATCCTTGCGATAATTAAATTGATAATTTACCGTTAGATTCCCGGCAATACTGGAGGTTCCTCCACCGGTCCATTCTTTATTAAAGGCTGATTGGTTGAAAAGCAACTGGATATTTCCTTCTTTAGTCCAACCGTTTGGGGGTATGGAATCTTTTTTTTCTTCTTCCTGCGTAAATGCTATTCCAGAGCAAAGAAGCAATGAAAATGCAAATAGTAAAGTTCTATTCATTTCTATTTTTTTGATTGTTTGTATAAAGGAACTGATGAACATGCTTCTCCATACATAAGGCTTTTCACAACGGGTTGTAATTTATTTATCAGAAAAATATAAGCATTTTTGGGTACTGGCCTGTTTGAACAACCCTTAATAATAACCGATTTATCTGTTAAATCTGAAACATCTAATTGCTCAATAATTTCCTGATATAGATGACTTTCAAGAATTTCCAGATCACCTATAACTACTTTTTTTGCGTAAGGCTCAAGGTAAGTGCTTACCAGCATATATGCCCAGGCAGGCACGATCGCATCTGTAGAACAAGTAAGCGCCACGAACTTATCCTGGTATTGAGACCAGTCATGTTGTTTAGCATACTCCCTGAAATCCTTTTCTTTTAAAACAAATCCTTCATAAAGCCACTGGCTAAGATCAAAAAGAAACCTTTCCCCTTTTGGATAGTGATCCTCAAGGTTAAAGGTTATCAGTTTACTTTGAGCGACCCGATTTAATATCTCTTCCGCCATAATTTCAAATTATAAAAGTCCCAGTTCCAGCTTGGCGCCTTCACTCATAAGGTCCTGACTCCAGGGCGGATCAAAAGTGATCTCCACCTCAGCATCTTTTACCATATCCAGAGACTTTACTTTTTCCTCCACTTCCAGTGGAAGAGTTTCAGCTACGGGACAGTTTGGAGTGGTAAGAGTCATTAGGATCTTCACATCATAATCTGTACTCACCATCACATCGTAAATAAGCCCCAGCTCATATATATCTACCGGAATTTCCGGATCATATATGGTTTTAAGAACAGTTACGATCTTCTCCCCTAACTCCTGTGTATTAATTTCCTGTTCCATCTTAGTTCAATTGCGTTTGGTATGCCAATGCATACATTTTTAGTTGTTTGATCATACTCACCAAGCCGTTGGCTCGTGTTGGAGATAAATGCTCTTTTAAGCCAATTTCATCAATAAATTTGGTGTCGGCTTCAATAATTTCTGAAGGATGTTGTTCTGAAAATACTCTAATAAGAATTGCCACGATACCTTTAGTGATTATAGCATCACTGTCTGCCGTGAAAGCAAGTTTATTTCCTTCAAGTTCAGCATGAACCCATACTTTACTTTGGCAACCTTTGATCAAATTCTCGTCAATCTTATATTTTTCGTCAATAAGAGGAAGAGACTTTCCCAGCTCTATCATATATTCATAGCGCTGCATCCAGTCATCAAACATTGAAAACTCATCAATTACCTCCTGTTGTTTTTCCTGAATCGTCATATTTCAATTTTACACAAAAGTACAATAAGAAGAAGTGCTATTCAACATTTTCTGCCAATCTTAAAATAGCCTCCACTAATGGCTTTACTTCTGCCGGCGGATTACCGTGATCGAATGAATTAGTCTTAAAAATGGTATCATTCTTACGCACACTCAGGAGCGCATGAAGGGCGGCATCTGATGCTCTGGAGTCTGATGGAGCTTTTAATTTGCTCATTTCTGAAATATCGATATTTTGAGCAGTATTCACCAGAGAATTCCACTTTGCTGGAGTGATATTATTTGAATTTTCATTAGAATTCAAACCTGTACTTTTTACCTGAATTTTATCAGGAGTTACGGTATATATGGTTGAAGAACCCCGGGTAAAGGTTTCGTAGGTAAAGGATTCAATTGAATCTATTTTCTGGTTGGAACAATTATTAGTAGAGAAGAACATCATTATAAGGACTAAAAAAGAAATTTTCATATCTATATTCTTTATGGATTTATGACATATTACAAAAAAAGGCACCGCAAGGGTGCCTCTTTAAAATTTAATTAACTGAAATAGTATTCCTATTGTAGCATCATTTTGGCCTTTTTCAATGCATCGATGAAAAGGTCAATTTCATGAAAAGTATTATAAAAAGAGAAGGATGCTCTAACGGTTCCTGGAATCTTAAAGAAATCCATCACGGGTTGGGCACAATGATGTCCGGTACGCACCGCAATTCCCATTTTATCCATTAACGTGCCTATATCATAAGGATGTAAGCCTTCAATATTAAAAGAGATAACAGCCGTTTTTTCAGCAGCTTCACCGTAAATTTTTACGCCATCAATTTTTTTGAGTTCATTGGTAGCGTACTCTAAAAGTTCGTGCTCGTATGCCGCAATTTCATCAAATCCAATTGCATTCATATAATCTATTGCAGCACCAAAAGCGATTCCACCACATATATTAGGTGTACCGGCTTCAAATTTATGCGGAAGACCCGCATAGGTAGTTTTTTCAAAAGAAACAGTAGCGATCATTTCACCTCCACCCTGATAAGGTGGAAGTTTTTCCAGCCACGCTTCTTTTCCATAAAGGATACCAACTCCTGTTGGACCACACATCTTATGCGCTGAAACAACATAAAAATCCATGTCCAGTGCCTGTACATCTGCTTTAATATGCGGAGCGGCCTGCGCTCCATCAATCAGAACAGCCGCATCTACAGAATGGGCTTTCTCAATCACAGACTTAATTGGATTTACCGTACCCAGGGCATTTGAAACATGATTAAGAAATACCAGTTTTGTATTAGAACTAATAAGTTTCTCAAATTCTGAATAGACAAGTTCTCCCTTTTGATCCATAGGGATCACCTTAAGCTTAGCCCCGGTCTTTTCACAAAGCATCTGCCACGGAACGATATTGGAATGATGTTCCATTGCCGAAACCAGGATCTCGTCACCTTCTTTCAGAATAGAAGAAAATCCGCTGGCAACCAGATTAATTCCATGAGTGGTACCCGATGTAAATATGATCTCATGGGCTTTTTCCGCATTAAAATGCTTCTGGATCTTGATCCTCGCCTGCTCATATTTATCGGTAGCTTCCTGGGATAAAGAATGCACGCCCCTGTGAATATTGGCGTTATAATTAGAATAATAATCCACGATCGCATCCATCACCTGCTTAGGAGTCTGCGCCGTGGCGGCATTATCAAAATAAACCAAAGGATAGCCATTAACCTTGCGGTTAAGTATTGGAAAATCCTTTCGGATCTTTTCAACCTCAAAAGTATTTGTTTGAGTTTGCTGACTCATCCTTAAAGTTTTTTTGAATTTATATTAAAGCTTATTAAAACCCAGATCTACCTCTAGTTTTGAAGCGATCAGTTTGTTAATTCTCTTCTTAACTTCAGGGATTTTAACGCTTTCAAGTACATTATTAGCAAATGCATACATCATCAATCCACGAGCTTCCTTACGAGGTATCCCTCTGGATTGTAAATAGAACAATGCATCTTCATCCAGCTGCCCTATAGTACAACCGTGGCTACAAGCTACATCATCTGCAAAGATCTCTAACTGAGGTTTTGAATTGATAGTTGCTTTATCATCTGCCAGGATATTGTTATTAGACTGATAGGCATTGGTTTTCTGAGCTTCTTTCTCCACCAAAACTTTTCCATTGAAAACCCCGGTAGAACTATCTCCGAAAATCCCCTTGTAATCCTGGTGACTCTCACAGTTTGGTTCAATATGATGAACCAAAGTATTGTGATCTACATGCTGTTTACCTTCAATGATAGTAACTCCTTTCATGGTAGAATCTATACGCTCACCTTTCTGGTAGAAATTCAGATTGTTACGCGTAAGTTTTCCGCCGAAAGAAAAAGTATGCACAGAAACGTGACTCTCATCTTTCTGCTCCACGAAAGTATTATCAATCAAGGAAGCGGATGCATTATCATTCTGAATTTTATAATAATCAACAATCGCTCTTCTATCTGCAAAGATCTCGGTTACAGAATTGGTAAGCACCGGGTGATCTGTAAGACTTTGATGTCTTTCAATGATCTGGACATGAGAATTCTCTTCCACTACTACCAGATTTCTTGGTTGAAGCATTAAAGAAGATTCATTCCCGGTCGCGAAATTCACGATCTGTATAGGCTTATCGGCCTGCTTATTCTTATGAATATGAATAAAGGCTCCTTCTTTGGCAAACGCAGTATTTAAAGAATTTAAACCCGTTTTAGGAGCTATTTTATTAAAGTAATTGTCTATTACCGGTCTGTATTTATCCTTAGTTAATGCAGACGACATCAGGCAAACATCGATCTTCTCATGTGTTGTTTGAGACAGGTGTGAAGAATAGATCCCGTCAATAAAAACAAGGTCATAGGTATCAATATCGTGGATCAGATATTTTTTGATATCACGATAATCAATGGCATCTTCTTTTTTTGGAAATACGCTATAATCATGTTTCAATATAGTATTGAGCGAAGTATATTTCCAGTCCTCCTCCTTTTTACTGGGAAAACCAAGGCTTTCAAAGTCCTTGATCGCCTGATTTCTAATGGAGTCCATTCCATTATCAGGTTCCAGCCCTTCTTCAAAGGCTAAAAATGATGAGATAAGTTTATCTTTTAATTCCATTCTTTTCAATTTCGTGTTCAAGATTTAAAGTTCAAGATTCATTTAGTCTGAAATCCTGAAATTTGAATACTGAATTATTTAAACGGCTTTCTCTGGCTTTACCCAATCATAACCTCTTTCTTCCAACTCGTGAGCCAGTTCTTTTCCACCTGACTTCACGATCTTACCATCTACCATTACATGTACAAAATCTGGTACGATATAGTTCAATAATCTCTGGTAATGAGTAATAAGCAACACAGCATTATCTTCTCTTCTAAGCTTGTTTACCCCATTGGCAACGATTTTAAGTGCATCTATATCAAGACCCGAATCGGTTTCATCAAGAATAGATAATTTGGGATCTAATATCGCCATCTGAAAGATCTCATTTCGCTTTTTCTCACCTCCTGAAAATCCCTGATTAAGAGAACGCGATAAAAATTTACGATCTATTTCCAGCATTTCAGACTTATCACGGATCATTTTCAGCATTTCATTTGCCGGCATATCCTCTTTTCCATGAGCTTTACGCTGAGCATTAATAGCCGTTTTAATAAAGTTTGTTACCGAAACTCCTGGAATTTCCACTGGATATTGAAAAGAAAGAAAAATGCCTTTATGAGCTCTTTCTTCAGGATCCATTTCACGAAGATCGGCTCCTTCAAAGATCATCTCCCCATCAGTCATTTCATATTCTTCCCTTCCTGCAATTACAGAAGAGAGTGTACTCTTCCCCGAACCGTTAGGTCCCATGATTGCATGAACTTCTCCCGGATTGATCTCAAGATCAATTCCTTTAAGGATTTCCTTATCTTCTATGCTGGCGTGTAAATTCTTTATTTTAAGCATGTTTATCAATTCTGAATCTGCCTCAGCAGATATTTAATTTTCTATTTTTTTTCTATTGTATCGGAAGCTTTTGCGACCTGAGGAACTTTAATAATTTCCCTTATCTCTATTACTTCCTCCCAACCTTCCTGCGCGGGATTTGGTAGTATTTTTGCTTTTACCGTTACCGGAATCATTTCAAAGTCATCTTGTTTCACCGGACTAACCTGGTCTGAGAGCACCTGAGACATAGAATCTAAAGTAACCCCATATACAAAACCATCTCCCCTTAATACTGCCGCGTCTGCCACATATATAAATTCTCCTTCCAGCACCTGAATACTATCCGGGACTTTTTCAGCCTGGGGCTGATCCATTAGCTCCCTACGATCTTCATCCTGACAGGAAAAGAGAATCATACTTAGTATCAATAATCCAAATAACTTCTTCATAACAGTATATCCTACTTGAATCTATCCTACGGAACCTTCCAGGGAAATTTCAAGTAGTTTTTGAGCTTCAACTGCAAATTCCATCGGCAACTTATTCAATACTTCTTTACTAAAACCGTTCACAATTAATGCAATCGCTTTTTCAGTATCAATACCACGTTGATTACAATAAAAGATCTGGTCTTCTCCAATCTTACTGGTAGTCGCCTCATGCTCTACCTGGGCCGATTTGTTCTTAACCTCAATATACGGGAAGGTATGCGCACCACACTTGTTACCCATTAACAGGGAATCACATTGCGAGAAGTTCCTGGCATTGTGAGCACGCCCGTTAATTTGAACGAGTCCACGATATGAGTTTTGAGATTTACCTGCCGAAATACCTTTAGAAATGATTGTACTCTTGGTATTCTTTCCAAGGTGGATCATTTTTGTTCCGGTATCTGCCTGCTGATAATTATTGGTTACCGCAATTGAATAAAATTCTCCTACAGAGTTATCTCCTTTTAAAATACAACTAGGATATTTCCAGGTTACTGCTGAACCAGTTTCAACCTGAGTCCAGGAGATTTTTGCGTTTTTCTCACAAAGTCCTCTCTTAGTAACAAAATTGAAAACTCCTCCCTTACCTTCTTTGTTTCCCGGAAACCAGTTTTGAACGGTACTATATTTAATTTCTGAACCATCCAGAGCCACAAGCTCTACCACAGCTGCGTGTAATTGATTTTCATCACGCGAAGGTGCAGTACAACCTTCCAGGTAACTTACATAACTATCTTCATCAGCAACTACCAATGTTCTTTCAAACTGGCCGGTTCCCGCCTGATTAATTCTAAAGTAAGTTGATAGTTCCATAGGGCAACGAACTCCTTTTGGAATGTAACAGAAAGAACCATCACTAAATACAGCAGAATTCAATGCTGCATAGAAATTATCTTTTTTAGGAACCACCGTACCTAAATATTTCTTCACCAATTCAGGATGTTCCTTGATAGCTTCAGAAATCGAACAAAAAATAATTCCTTTTTCAGCCAGGGTCTTTTTAAACGTAGTAGTAACAGATACAGAATCCATCACGATATCTACCGCGACTCCGGCAAGTTTTTTCTGCTCATCTATAGAAATACCCAACTTCTTGAAAGTATCCAGTAATTCAGGATCTACCTCATCCAGACTGTCGTATTTCGGTTTTTTATTAGGAGCAGAATAATAAGAGATATTTTGAAAGTCCGGTTTTGGGTAATGTACATTAGCCCATTCCGGTTCGATCATATCTTCCCAGGCGCGGTATGCTTCCAAACGCCATTCAGTCATCCATTCCGGTTCTTCCTTCTTTTTAGAAATTGCCCGCACGATATCCTCGTTCAAGCCCACAGGAAAAGTATCAGATTCTATGTCTGTATAAAATCCATACTCATACTCTTTGGTTTCGAGCTCTTTCTTTAAATCGTCTTCAGTATATGCCATTATTGCTAATTCTAACTAGATTAACGTCAATCTAAATTGACGTATTAATTTTACAGTGAAAAACTTTCACCGCATCCGCAGGTTCTTTGCGCATTGGGATTATTAAACACAAATCCCTTACCGTTCAATCCTCCTGAATATTCCAGGATAGTTCCGGCTAAATACAACACACTGCGTTTATCTACAACGATCTTTACCTCGTTATCTTCAAAGACTTTATCGCCTTCGGCCTGGCTCTTATCAAAATTCAATTCATAAGATAAGCCAGAACATCCACCACTCTTAACACCAACACGAACGTAGTCGGCCGAAGGATTGAAACCTCCTTCAGACATCAGGGCGGAAATTTTACTTTTAGCTTCTTCGCTAACTTTAATCATAACCTATAAAGATTAATTCTAAATTGGGCACAAATATACTACAAAGCATGTGTTTTACCATAGACTAAGCATATGTTTTAAGAATTGACTGATAGAGCCCATCAATCAAAAATCAAGCTTGCTTAAGATCCATTATCTACACTATTCTCACTTATAAAGCTTTCACTTCATTCTTCTTCATTGAATTTTATAATCGTACTTTTGCACTTTAAAATTCAATTGCATGTTTGAGAATAGTCAGGAAAGCAAGACAAACCTTTCAGAATTAGGTGAATTTGGTTTAATAGACCATCTAACCAAGAATTTTAGCCCCAAGCTGGAATCCACCATAAAGGCTATTGGGGATGATGCTGCCGTGCTTAATTTTGAAAATAAGCAAACTATCGTAAGTACCGACCTACTCGTTGAAGGCGTGCACTTTGACCTGGCTTATATGCCTCTTAAACATTTGGGTTATAAAGCCGTGATGGTAAATCTTTCCGATATTTATGCCATGAATGGAACAGCCACCCAAATTACTGTTTCCATTGCAGTTTCAAATCGTTTTCCTGTTCAAGCTTTAGAAGAATTATATGCCGGAATTCAGTTAGCCTCTAAAATATATAATGTTGATGTAATTGGAGGGGATACTACTTCTTCTACCTCCGGTTTAATGATAAGCGTGACTGCCCTTGGAATTGCTGAAAAGGAAGACATCGTATATCGTGACGGGGCAAAAGCAAATGACCTACTGGTTTTAACCGGTGATCTTGGAGCAGCTTACATGGGATTACAGGTTTTGGAACGCGAAAAAGAAGTTTTTAAGGCAAATCCAAATTCACAACCAGACCTGGATCAATACACCTATTTAATTGAAAGGCAACTAAAACCTGAAGCACGGAAAGATATTGGCCCACTACTCAAAGATCTTGAGGTAAAACCAACTTCTATGATTGACATTAGCGACGGACTTTCTTCTGAAATAATTCATCTTTGCAAAAAATCAAAACTTGGTGCTAATATTTTCGAGGAAAAGATTCCTTTAGATCCGGCAGTAATTTCGGTTTGTGAAGAATTTGAAATAGACAGCACCATGATCGCCTTGAGTGGTGGTGAGGATTATGAATTATTATTCACCATCTCACAGGACGACTACGATAAAATTAAAGGGAATCCACATTTAACCGTTATTGGCCATATGACCGAAGAAAATGAAGGCATGCACCTGGTTACTCGAGCAAATCAAAAACTGCCATTAATTGCAAGGGGCTGGAACTCTATGGAGAATAGAGAGGATTAAGAAGCTTTTGAAAAATACACCCGCCTGCGTCTTTTATGGATCTTGGCAAGATATTCATTGGTTTCTTTAAACTTTGGAGTTAACCGTGCTAAAAGTCCGTCCGCAGTATCGGTCATTTCCATCCCGCACTTTCTACATTTATATTCATGTACGTGATTGGTAATATTCTTTGACACTCTTAATTTATGCCCGAAAAGACTACAATGAACCTTGGCAAATGAAAATAAACTAGGGTTTGCTTTTTTCATATAAGGTTAAATTTCTGGTTTCTAGATTACTAAATTATAAAAAAAAGTTAATAGTTCGACAAAAAGCGTTAATTAATCGATGAAAAGCATAATTGTTCTTAAATTGTTCATATCTTCCATATAAGAATTATGCCCGTTTTCCATCTCATAAAACTCACAAGCACAATCCCCTGAAACCTCCGCTATTTCATTGATCTCCAATATAGGATCCTGTTTTCCGGCAGCGATTATTTTCTGGCCTGAAAAGCTTTTTAACTCCTCACTATAATTTGTACGATTTTTCATACCAATTAATGCTGCCTGAATATTTTTAGCCTTCATTTTAAGTGCCCGGGCTTTCAAATCTTGAATTTCTGAAGCAAATTTTCTTTTACTCTCTTCAGGATACAAATTTGAAATTGCCATACTTACATATGCCTCCTTATTTTTCCCGACCAACTTAACAGATCTTTCACGAATTTTTCGTTTTTCCACAGTGTCCCCAATCGGTGTTGAATTAATCAACATTACGCTCTTTAATATCATAGGAAAATTTTTCAGGAATTCCAAACTCACATAACCTCCCATGCTGTGCCCGGCAATACTAATTAACTCTATTTCAAGCTCCTTAAGCACCTTCCAAACGACCTCAGCCATGAGCTGCATACAATGTATTTTTGCAATTCCTTCCGATTTTCCATGACCAGGTAAATCAATGCAAATAACCTGCCGCTCCTTTTGGAGTTCTTCAACAATTGGATCCCAGATTTCTGAATCCTCTAAAAAGCCATGTAATAACACCAATGGCACTTTACTTCCCTCCCCCTGGCTTGTAAAATGAATTTTTGCTCCTTTAAATATTATTTCACTCATATAAAAAAATAAAAAACCGCGAACCCAGGAATAAAAATTCAGGAATTCGCGGTAAATAAAAAATTTCCAAAAACTGGTTATACAGATCTTTTGTTTTCAATTCCAGGAGAATATAAGATTAAATTTTTTATTTCTCTCTCTCCCTACCCTCTCCCAAGGGAGAGGTAAATCGCAAACTTCGATGCTAAATCATTGGTATATTAGGAATTCATGATATCCTCTATCTCCTCAATTTCTATAGGTATATTTCTCATTAAATTAAATGGCTCTCCTTTTTCCTGAATTACCACATCATCTTCCAGTCTAATTCCAAAACCTTCATCAGGTAGGTAAATACCAGGCTCTACTGTAAATACCTGATTTGCCTGCATTGGTTCAGTCAATATACCATAGTCGTGCGTATCAAGACCAATATGATGTGAAGTACCGTGCATAAAATACTTTTTATAAGCTGGCCAGTCCGGATCTTCATTCTGTACATCTGCTTTGTCAAGCAACCCAAGATCAAGCAATTCTGAAGTCATCATTTTTCCAACCTCAACATGGTATTCCTTCCACATAGTTCCCGGAACCAACATCTTGGTAGCGTCCTTCTTAACCTTATTCACCGCATTATAAACCTGCTTTTGCCGGTCTGTATATCTTCCCGAAACAGGAATCGTCCGGCTAAGGTCACTGGAATAATTTGCATATTCTGCGCCAGTATCCAAAAGAATAAGATCTCCTTCTTTACATTGATGTCTGTTCTCTATATAATGTAACACATTCGCATTATTCCCACTCGCGATAATTGGAGTATATGCGAAACCTTTTGAGCGATTTCTGATCATTTCATGATAGTATTCCGCTTCAATTTCATATTCCCAAACGCCGGACTTCACAAATTTCAAAGTTCTTCGGAAAGCTTTATCGGTGATATCACAAGCTTTTTGCATTAGATCCAGTTCAATAGGATCTTTTACTGAACGCAATCTCTGCAGGATAGGATTTGCTTTGGCTACCTGGTGCGCAGGATATTTTTCCTTACACCATTTAATGAATCGATCATCTCTGGTCTCCGTTTGATGATTCGCTCTATAGTGTTCATTAGTATTTAAATAAACCGTTTCACACTGCGTCATTACTTCGAAAAAGATCTTTTCAAAATCTTTCATCCAGTAAACCGTTTTGATCCCACTTACCTCAAGAGCATCTTCTTTGGTAAGCTTTGCTCCTTCCCAAACCGCAATATGCTCATTGGTCTCTGTAAGGAAAAGAATTTCCCGGTGTTTCTCTTCAGGCGCATCTGGAAATAAAACCAGAATACTTTCGTCCTGGTCTACCCCGCTTAAATAAAAGATATCACGATTTTGCTGAAAAGGCATGGTACTATCGGCACCAATTGGATAAATATCATTTGAATTAAAAACCGCCAGGCTTTTTGGCTTCACCTTCTGCATGAAGTTTTTGCGGTTTTTTATAAAGAGTTTCGAATCTATTCTATCATATTTCATAAATAAATCTTTTCAATTTTTTCAAAATTAAAGGAATTAAACGCAAAAGCTATTAAAGCTATTTAAAATTTTAAGTCATCTGGAGTTTTACTAATTTAGACTAGAAAAATTAATATAAACACCTGGCTTTTTAATGCAAATAGGGAATTATAAAACATTTGAGACCGAAAGGCTTTTAATAAGACCTACCGCCCTGGAAGACGCAAATTTTATTTTTAAACTATTAAATTCTCCAAAATGGCTTCAGTTTATTGGTGACCGCAAGATTAAAAGTATTAAGGATGCCGAAAATTATATTTCCACCAGGATGCATCCTCAACTGCAAAAAATGGGTTTCTCTAATTATACGATTCTTAGAAAATCTGATTTCACAAAAATTGGAACCTGTGGTTTATATAAACGTGAGGGTTTAAAAGATGTAGATCTTGGATTTGCTTTTCTTCCGGAATTTGAAAAAATGGGCTATGCTTTTGAGGCTACCAGTGAACTTAAAAAAGCTGCAAAAAAAGAATTTGGAATTTCCAGGCTTTGCGCTATCACCTTAGAGGAAAATACTGGTTCCAGAAAATTACTGGGTAGACTGGGTTTTAATTTCAGGGAAAAAACTCACTTGCCCGGTGACCCCACAGAATTGATGCTATTTTATATTGAACTTTAGTGGTATGATATCACTCATAAAGCCCCAAACGGTTTTTCAAGCGTCTGTTATCTTTCTGTAATTGCTTTATCTGCTGCAATAAATGATTTATTGCTTCCAGCCCTTCAAGGTTAATTTCCAGGTCATGATGCAACCGCATCATCTTTTCAAAATTCGCCAAATGATCACAATGAACATATTCTGTTTCTTCAATTGTAATTATTTCAATGATTCCGCTTTCGTAAAGTGAACTCACAAATTGACGCCCCACTTTATAGCGAACACAAATCTCTTCCGCAGGAATCAGATCTTCTTTTCTCATATTCCCGTTTTTTTAAGTTCCTGAAATAATTCTTTCTGTTTTTCAGATAAATGTTCGGGTATTTTCACTTTATAAGTAATATAAAGGTCTCCAAACTGATTTTCTTTTTTATACTTCGGAAATCCTTTCCCTTTCAATTTGACTTTAGTATCATTCTGAGTTCCCGGCTTAACCTTAAGTTTTACTTTCCCGTTAAAAGTATTTACCTGGATCTCTCCTCCCAGAACAGCGGTACTCAAACTTATTTCTTCAGTAGCGTACAGATTTTCTTTTTCTCTTCGGAAGGCAGTATCATTTAAAATATTAAAAGTAATATACAGATCTCCTTTAGGCCCACCCTGAACTCCGGGTCCGCCATGACCTTTGATCTTTATAGTCTGACCATTCTCAACCCCTGCGGGAATACTAAGCCTGATATTCTTGCCGTTGACTGTAATGGTATGTTTTTCGTCCTTATATACCTGGCTTAGTCTTAGCTGAAGTTCAGCATTAAAATCCTGTCCCTTGAAATGGGCGCCACGCTGTGAACCGCCAGCTCTTGCCCTGCCTCCAAACATCTGTTCAAAAAAATCTGAAAAAGTATCCTCATCAAAATTACCGCTATAGGATCTAGACTGTCCGCCACCACCAAAACCTCCAGCATAACCTCCCGAGGCCGCCTGTTGTTTTCTGGCCTCTTCAAATTGATCGGCATGCTGCCAGTCTTTTCCGTATTCGTCGTATTTTTTACGTTTTTCAGGATCGCTTAAAACTTCATTAGCTTCATTGATTTGCTGAAATCTCGCCTGGGCTTCTTTATCACTGGGATTGAGATCTGGATGATATTTACGCGCAAGCCGACGATAGGCTTTTTTTATATCTTCTTTACTGGCTGACTTATCAAGCTCTAAAAGTTTATAATAGTCTATAAAATCCATTTAATAAATCTGTTTTTAAGCTTTAAAAACACCTGAATCAATCTTCTTGTCTTTGAGCTGACTTTCAATTAGACCAATCTGCCCTAAATGGTAAATATCATGCTGAATAATACCATTTAATAAATATCCGAAATTATAATCTTTCCCGCTTACTTTATTTCCTAGAAAAGAATCATCTTTCTTCTGAAGTAAGATTTCATATATCCTACTTTGAGCCGCGACCAGTCTTCTTTTTAGATCTTCCCATTCTTCCTGAGATTGAACTTCAATTATGGGCCAGTCTTCCTTAGAATCTATTTCAATGTTATACTTTTCATTATTTCTCAACTTTTCAGCAGCAAAGGTTTTCCAGGCAATTAAATGCCCCACGATCTGAGCAACGCTGTGAGATTCAGGAATACAGGTCTTATACCCTATTACGTAAGGTACATTTTCCAATTTTCGCATTACCGACTCACCGTACCAGGGTTCACCTTCGAAAATTTCTGAAAGCGATTTTATAATTTCTTCAGTTCTATTTTTCATTGTAGGGTTTGATGAAAAAGAAAATTACAAAAATTGCTTTTTTCGCGCAGTTAAGTTTTTGCCAAAACAAGAATTTTGACCTCCGAAGATTCCTTTAAGAATTGTTTAAAAGTCTAATCTGCAAGGCACTCTGATTCAAAGCTTCAACAAATTATAAAGTACTTTAAATTAGTTCTAAATAGAGCTTAAAAAGACCGCCAAAGTTTGTTAAAAATTAGAAGGAAGCGTATTTTTGCGGCACTTTATCTAAATAATTCAAAACATTTATGGCGAAATCTGCCCTTTTAAAGTCATCATTGGCGAAAAAATACTGGATGGCTTTCACAGGCCTTTTCCTGTGCCTGTTTTTAGTAGGTCACCTTCTCGGAAATTTACAATTATTGCTGCCTGTAAGTGAAACGGCTAAGGATCAGTTTAATGAATACGCATTATTCATGACCACTAATCCGGCAGTTAAGGTTTTATCTTACCTAACGTATATAAGTATTATTTTCCATGCGATTGATGGTCTAATGCTGACTATCCATAACCGCAAGGCCCGACCTCAAGGTTACGTAAGTTTCAAGCCTTCAACAAACAGCATGTGGTCTTCTAGAAATATGGGGATCCTTGGTAGTATCATTTTAGCTTTTATCATTATTCACATGAGCATGTTCTGGGCTGAAATGAAATTTGGAGGTCTTGACGATACTATTTATACCACTGCGAATGGGGAAGAGGTGAAAGATCTTTATACACTAACTATCAAAACATTTCAGGATGCGCAGTATGGCCTAATTTGGGCTATTGCATATGGATTTGCAATGCTTGCTATTGCATTTCACCTGTCACATGGTTTTGCAAGCGGATTTCAGTCACTTGGTGTTAATCATCCTAAATACAATGGGTTTATAAGAAAGCTTGGTTATGCTTTTTCGGTCTTGGTACCCCTGGCATTCGCAGTAATACCTTTTTATATTTACTTTGTACTAGAAAAAATTTAAGCTATGGGAATATTTGAATCAAATGCACCTAAAGGCCCATTGGCAGAAAAGTGGACCAGTCATAAAAACTCAATAGACCTGGTAAACCCGGCTAACAAACGAAACATTGACGTTATCGTTGTGGGAACCGGACTTGCAGGAGGTAGCGCCGCGGCCACTCTTGCTGAACTGGGCTATAACGTAAAAACATTCTGCTACCAGGATTCTCCACGTAGAGCGCATTCTATTGCGGCACAGGGAGGAATCAATGCAGCAAAGAATTACCAGGGCGACGGTGATTCTGTATACCGTCTTTTCTATGATACTGTAAAAGGTGGGGATTATCGTTCCAGAGAATCCAACGTATACAGACTTGCACAGGTTTCCGGAAATATTATTGATCAATGTGTTGCTCAGGGAGTTCCCTTTGCCCGCGAATATGGTGGTCTTTTAGATAACCGTTCTTTCGGTGGAGTACTTGTATCGAGAACTTTTTATGCAAAAGGACAAACAGGACAGCAATTATTGCTTGGAGCCTATTCAGCAATGAACCGCCAGATAAACCGTGGTAAGATCCAGGCTTTTAACAGGCATGAGATGCTTGATGTTGTAAAGGTTGATGGCAAAGCTCGTGGAATCATCGCCAGAAATCTGGTAACTGGAGAACTTGAAAGACATTCAGCACATGCAGTTGTGATTGCTTCAGGAGGATATGGGAATGTATTCTTCCTTTCTACCAATGCCATGGGAAGTAACGTAACGGCTAGCTGGAAAATACATAAAAAGGGAGCTTATTTTGCCAACCCTTGCTTTACACAAATTCACCCTACCTGTATTCCGGTTTCCGGAGATCATCAGTCTAAATTGACGTTGATGTCTGAATCCTTACGTAATGATGGTAGGATCTGGGTTCCGAAGAAAAAAGAAGATGCTGAAGCGATAAGAGCCGGAAAGAAAAAACCAACAGAACTTTCAGAAGAAGAAAGAGATTATTACTTAGAGAGAAGATATCCCGCATTTGGTAACCTGGTGCCCCGTGATGTGGCTTCAAGAGCAGCAAAAGAACGTTGCGATGCAGGTTTCGGAGTAAATAAAACAGGAGAAGCGGTGTATCTGGATTTTAGTGCAGCGATCATGAGATATGGTAAAGAAGCTGCAACTACTCAAAAAATAAGCAATCCTACAGATGCTAAAATTCAGGAGCTTGGGAAAGAGGTTGTAGAAGCCAAATACGGTAACCTCTTCCAAATGTATGAGAAGATCGTGGATCAAAATCCATACGAAACTCCAATGA
Source organism: Christiangramia sediminis (assembly GCF_020552705.1). Classification (GTDB taxonomy): domain Bacteria; phylum Bacteroidota; class Bacteroidia; order Flavobacteriales; family Flavobacteriaceae; genus Christiangramia; species Christiangramia sediminis. The sequence goes on from NZ_JAJBZG010000005.1 coordinate 298,510, forward strand.
TGATTTATCCTGCGGTACATTATACCATGGGAGGTGTTTGGGTTGATTACAACCTTCAAACCACAATTCCCGGATGTTACGCGATTGGAGAAGCGAACTTTTCAGATCACGGAGCTAACAGGCTTGGAGCTTCTGCTTTAATGCAGGGACTTGCTGATGGCTATTTCGTATTACCTTATACCATTGGTAATTATCTGTCTAACGATATTAGAACAGGAAAAATTCCAACTGATTCTGCTGAATTTGACGCTGCAGAAACAGAAGTTCGTGAAAGACTGGAAAAACTTATCAATACTAAAGGAACCAAATCTGTAGATCATTTCCATAAGATCCTTGGTAAGATTATGTGGAATAAGGTTGGAATGGCAAGAAATGCTGAAGGCCTTACGGAAGCGATCAAGGAGATACAGGAACTTCGTGAAGAATTCTGGAAAGACGTTCGGGTTCCTGGAAATACCATGGAAATGAATGCCGAGCTTGAAAAAGCAGGTCGTGTGGCAGATTTCCTTGAATTAGGTGAATTATTCGCTAAAGATGCGCTGCATAGAAAAGAATCTTGTGGTGGTCACTTTAGAGAAGAATATCAAACGGAAGAAGGGGAAGCTCTTCGTGATGACGAGAACTTTATGTATGTAGCAGCCTGGGAATATACAGGTAATCCTGCAGATGCTATTCTTCATAAAGAAGATTTAGATTATGAAAATATCCAGGTAAAAACAAGGAGTTATAAATAGATTTGAGATTTGAGATTGAAGAATTGAGACGAATGTCCCGATAATTCTAAGATCTCATTTCTAAATACTCAATACTAAAAGTATGAACCTTACATTAAAAATATGGCGTCAGAAAAACGCCGACACCAAAGGAAAAATGCAAACCTACGAGGTTTCAGATATTTCTGCTGATATGTCTTTTCTTGAGATGATGGATGTTCTTAATGAACAGCTTATCGAAAAGGGAGATGAACCTGTAGCTTTTGATCATGACTGTCGTGAGGGAATTTGCGGATCCTGTAATTTACAGATCAACGGTGAGCCTCATGGACCAGATCGTGGAGTTACAACCTGCCAGTTACACATGAGAAGATTCAAGGACGGTGACACCATCGTTATTGAACCTTTCAGAGCTAAAGCCTTCCCGGTAATCAAGGATCTGGTGGTAGACCGCAGTTCTTTTGACAGGATTCAGCAGGCCGGTGGATATATTTCTGTAAATACTTCAGGAAATACCCAGGATGCCAATTCAATTCCAGTTGAAAAGGAAAATGCTGATATGTCTTTCTATGCTGCAACCTGTATTGGTTGTGGAGCCTGTGTGGCGGCCTGTAAAAATGCCAGCGCCATGTTATTTACTTCAGCAAAAGTGAGTCAGTTTGCGCTACTTCCGCAAGGAGAAGTTGAAGCAGATCGCAGAGTTTTGCAAATGGTAGAGCAAATGGATAAAGAAGGATTTGGTAACTGTACCAATACCGGCGCATGTGAAATTGAATGTCCTAAAGGAATTTCTTTAGAGAACATCGCCAGAATGAACAGAGAATACTTGAAAGCAAGTGTAAAATAATCGCTTTCAGAATAAATATAGATGAACCCGGACTTTGCAGTCCGGGTTTTTTTATGCATTTTAATTAAAATTTGAACTATGTCCGGAATCTTCGAAATCAAATCAAAATTACCTGGTACCAAAACCAGCATATTTTCGATAATGAGTAAAATGGCCAACGATCATAATGCCATAAATTTATCTCAGGGATTTCCAAATTTTGAAACAGATCAAAAATTAAAAGATCTTGTGACCAGGGCAATGGAAGAGGGATATAATCAATATCCACCAGATTCCGGAGTGCAGGTTTTAAGAGAAGAGATCATCAAAAAGATCAGATCGCTCTATGGAAAAGAATACGATGTAGATTCTGAAATAACAATTACCTCCGGTGCGACGGAAGCTTTATACACAGCAATTACTGCCTTCGTAAAAAAAGGAGATGAAGTGATCGTTTTAAAACCAGCTTATGACACCTATGAGCCTACCATTAAATTAAATGGCGGAAAACCGGTTCAGATCCAGTTAAAGGGCGATAATTATAAGGTAGACTGGGAAGAAGTGAGATCGGTGATCACTTCAAAAACCAAAATGATCATTATTAATACCCCTCATAATCCAACCGGTACAATTCTTTCTGAAGAAGACATGCTTCAACTTCAAAATATCCTTTCAGAAACTGATATTATCCTTTTAAGCGACGAAGTTTATGAACATTTGATCTTTGACAAAGAACAACATCAAAGTGCCTCGAAATTTTCTGAGTTGTCTGAGCGATCCATTGTTTGTGCATCTTTCGGAAAGACATTTCATAATACAGGCTGGAAAACCGGATATTGTGTAGCTCCTGAAAATTTGATGAAAGAAATAAGAAAGATCCATGAAATTACCGTTTTTTCTGTAGTTCATCCAATGCAAAGAGCTTATGCTGAATATTTAAAAAATGCCGAAAATTATTTAAGTCTTTCTAAATTTTACCAGACCAAGAGAGATCTTTTTCTTAACTTGATAAAAGACTCAAAATTTACCTACACACCTTCAAAAGGAACCTACTATCAGCTTTTAAATTTTTCCGGGATAACCGATGAAAATGACGTAAATTTCGCGGAAAGATTAGTGAAGGAACACGGGTTGGCCTCTATCCCCGTTTCAGTTTTTAATATTAACGAAAAGGATAACAACCAGCTGCGCTTTTGTTTTGCGAAAACAGATGAGACACTGGAAAAGGCGGCGGAAATACTTTGCAAATTATAGATGAATTTTAACATTAAGATCCAGAATCAGGATTTTGTATTACACCCTTTTGGAGCGGTTTACTGGCCAGAACAGGAAGTATTACTGGTTGCTGATGTTCACCTGGGAAAGGTCTCTCATTTTAGAAAACATGGTAGCGCAGTCCCATTAAAAGCAACTTCTCAGAACTTTTTAAAACTGGATCAATTACGAAAAGAATTCGATCCTGAACACATTGTTTTTTTAGGCGATCTATTTCACAGCTCCATGAATATGGAATGGAATATGTTTGAGGAATGGATTGGTAGTATAGACAACCAGGTGCACCTCATTGCCGGAAACCATGATATTATTTCTCCCTTGAAATATCAGGCACTTGGAATAAGAATTTTCCCTGATATCAAGGTGGGAGGCTTCCATCTAAGTCATCATCCTGAAAATATCGCAGATCATTTTAATATTTGTGGACATATTCATCCCGGGTTTAAAATGCGAGGCAACGGAAAACAGTTAATAAAACTTTCTTGTTTCTTTAAAAGTCAGGACCAGATGATACTTCCTGCCTTTGGAGAGTTTACCGGAAATTATTTTATGGAACCAGAAGAAGGAGATCGTATCTTCGCTATTACCGGTAAAGAAGTTATTGCCGTTAAATAAAATTTTATAAATGATAAAAAGACTGGCAGTTTTTAACTTCCTCTCGGTAGTTATAGCCATAATCACCAATTTTTTCGCACAAACAGGAAGAATTAATAACACCACTATTGGTGAAGTAAGCGAGAAATATTCCAATTTATTCACCCCGGCAGATTATGCATTTTCTATCTGGGGTTTAATTTACCTGGGATTGATTGCCTGTTCGGTTTTCATGCTCTACCAGGCTTTTACCAACGGCAAGTACACAGATTTTATTAAAAACACTTCCATCTGGTTCATTGTCGCCAATATTGGCACTAGTCTCTGGGTGGTGGCCTGGCTTTATGATTTCACAGGTTTATCGGTAGTTCTCATGTTCCTTGTTCTGGCTAAACTTTTAAAACTGATCCTTAATAATGATATGGAAATCTGGGATGCTCCTTTTAAAGTCATATTTTTTTACTGGTGGCCTATCTGCTTATTTTCAGGATGGATCACGGTAGCCAGTATTGCCAATATGGCTGCCTGGTTAACCGAAACTGGCTGGGACGGGGCAATCTTTTCGGAAACGGACTGGACCGTGATTATGATTGGGGTTGCTGTTATTATTAACCTTCTTATGATCTATATAAGGAACATGCGGGAATTTGCCGCGGTAGGAGTTTGGGCTTTAATCGCCATTTATATAAGACACCAGGGGACCGAAGAATTTATAGCAAAAACCGCCCTCGCCGGAGCTATACTTATATTTCTGAATATTGCCTATCATGGTTTTATCAATCGGAAAACCAATCCCATGTATAAAATGCTGAATGGAAATAAGAAATAATAGGTATTACTTCTGAACTTTAGACCATCGCTTTTATATCGCTCGCCCAGCTTGGATAGGAAAAGATCATTCCTTTTAAGGTTTCGCAATTTAGCTTTCCGCACATAGCCATCACGAACATATTGATCATTTCACCGGCATCTGGCCCTAGCAAGTGAGCACCCAGCACCAACCCGGTTTCTTTATCAACCAGGGTTTTATAAGCATAATAATCATCATTGATCCTTTTTGCATTAAACCATTTGGGAACCAGTTTCTGCTCTACCTTAAAATCATAGCCTTTTTCCCTGGCCTGCTTTTCATTTAATCCTACTGAAGCCAGATTAGGTAAGGTAAACACTACGGAAGGTTGCGGGGGATAATCTACAGTTTTCGCCCTATTTTTATTCAAAATATTACCTGCAACAAGTCTGGCTTCTTGAGAAGACAATGGGGTTAATGGCAGACCTTCACTTGCCGAAACATCTCCACAGGCATAAACATTTTTATTTGTTGGGCTCTGTAAATGTTCATTTACGGTAATTCCTTTATTAGAAAAATCAACATTCCCTTTTTTCAGATCCAGATCATCAATAGAAGGAACTCTTCCGGCAGTGTTCACCACGAGTTTTGCCTTTATTTCAATCTCTTTTCCTTTCTGATTTGCTATAACCCTGTAATTCGTTTGTAATTTCTCTACTCCTGTGACTTTAGCATCAAAAATGAATTTAATCCCGATCTCTTCGGAAGCTTGTTGAAGATGTCTCACCATATCCTCATCAAAATTATTCAGCGCCCTGGATTCACCATCAAGTATGGTCACATCAACTCCACATCTTGCTGCAATATGCGCGAATTCCATCCCTATATAACCCGCACCTATAAAGATCATGCTTTCAGGAAGTTCTTCTAATTCCAGGAAATCATCACTGATAATGGGTAGCTCTCTTCCGGGAATTGGCAATTCCATTGCTTTATTTCCTGTAGCAATAACGATCTTTTTGGCCTTGACCGTCTTGCCTTCTACAGACAAGGTATTTTCATCTAGAAATTTAGGAGATTGATGGTACATTTTTATCCCCAGTTCTTTCATGTCCTTTTCAGTTGCAGCAGGAACTGCACTGGTAAAGGTTTTTTTGAACTCCATGAGATCTTTCCAGCTGAACTCAGGCATTTTTGTGATGCCGTGACCTTCCATTTTGCCAGCCCTGTCCAGAATTTCTGTTAGTCCAACCAAAACTTTCTTAGGATCACAGCCCCGATTTGCACAGGTACCGCCAAATTCACGATTATCGGCGATTGCCACTTTTAAACCTTCAGCAACAAATTCTTTAGCGACACTTTTTCCGGCAGTTCCAGTTCCGATCACAAAAACATCAAATTCCTCAATTCTCATAATTTCCCTTGATTTTCAGTGAAATTAGCCAACTTCCCATTGATTATGCGTTAGGAAAATGGTAAAAGTTAGTAAATGCTATTTAATCGTTAAAAATCAATTAACTGGTTGTAAGGCAATTTCGTGGAATTTATATTTGCAGCAATGAGTACAAGTCTTATCGCCCAGAAATTTTCACGGTCCCCGCAACAGCAGGAACTGCGAAATGCCATTGCCAGTTCCGAAAAAAATCACTCAAATATTCATCTTAAAGGCCTGGTAGGTTCTGCATTATCATTTGTAGTAGCAGATGCTTTTAAAGAATCTGAACATCCTTTTTTGATGATTTTTAATGATAAAGAGGAGGCTGCTTATTATCTAAATGATCTCGAGCAGCTGGTTGGCGAAAAGAATGTACTTTTTTACCCCGGCAGTTATAGAAGACCTTACCAGATAGAAGAGACCGACAATGCGAATGTGTTGCTACGTGCGGAAGTTCTAAACCGAATAAATTCCAGGAAAAAACCGGCTTTAATTGTCACTTATCCCGATGCTTTATTTGAAAAAGTGGTTACCAGAAAGGAACTGGATAAAAGCACACTGAAAATTGCCGTTGGGGACGAGCTTTCTATAGACTTTGTAAACGAGGTCCTTTTTGAATATCAGTTCAAAAGAGTTGATTTTGTTACCGAACCCGGAGAATTCTCGGTGCGTGGGGGTATTATCGATGTGTTTTCATTTAGCCACGATGAACCTTACCGGATCGAGTTTTTCGGGGATGAAATAGACAGCATCAGGACCTTTGATGTAGAAACTCAACTCTCTACAGATAAAAAGAAGAAAATTTCTGTCATGCCGAATGTCGAGAATAAACATCTTGACGAGGTTAGAGAAAGCTTTCTGAAATATATTTCAGCCAGGACCATTGTCTTTATTAAGAATCTCGACCTGCTTTCAGCCCAGGCTGACAAGCTTTATAAAAAAGCAGAGGAGGCTTTTAAGGAACTTTCAGATGATGTTAAACATAGTGAACCTCAAGAACTTTTTTGTAACGGTGAGCTTATTAAAAAACAATTACTGGAATATTCCTCCGTGGAATTAAGCACCCAGGCCTTTTTGAAAGCTGAAGAGACCATAACTTTCAATACGAAGCCTCAGCCTTCTTTTAATAAGCAATTTGAATTACTCATTGAAAACCTTATTGAAAATCAGGAAGCCGGATATACAAATTTTATCTGCTGTGTAAGTGAGCAGCAGGCAAAGCGTTTTCATGATATTTTTGATGACCAGGAAAAACAGGTGAAATATCAGACTCCGGTTTTTTCAATGTTCCAGGGATTTATAGATGAAGATTCAAAAACAGTTTGTTATACAGATCACCAGATCTTTGAGCGTTATCACAAGTTCCATTTAAAGAATGGGTACGCCAAAAAACAGGCAATCACTTTAAAGGAATTGACCAATCTTGAGGTCGGGGATTATGTGACCCATATAGATCACGGAATAGGAAAATTCGGCGGACTTCAGAAAATAGATGTAGAAGGCAAAAAACAGGAAGCTATTAAATTGATCTATGGTGAAAGGGATATTCTATACCTAAGTATCCACTCGCTTCATAAGATCTCAAAATTCAACGGAAAAGACGGGAAACCACCAAAGATCTATAAACTGGGTAGTAATGCCTGGAAAAATCTTAAGAAGAAAACCAAGGCTCGGGTAAAACATATTGCCTACGACCTTATAAAACTTTATGCAAAACGCAGGTTAGAGAAAGGTTTCAAATATGATCCAGACTCTTATTTGCAACATGAACTGGAGGCCTCTTTTATGTATGAAGATACGCCAGATCAAAGTTCAGCTACGGCAGCGGTAAAAGCAGATATGGAAAATGAACGTCCCATGGACCGGCTGGTTTGTGGAGATGTTGGTTTCGGTAAGACTGAAATAGCCATTAGAGCTGCTTTCAAGGCAGTAGATAATAACAAGCAAGTGGCGATATTGGTTCCTACCACAATTCTTGCTTTTCAGCATCATCAAACCTTCACTGAAAGATTGAAAGATTTTCCGGTAAGGATAGATTACCTGAACCGTTTTAGAACGGCTAAGGAACGCAAAGAGACGTTAGCCGATCTTGAATCTGGAAAAGTTGATATTATAATCGGAACCCACCAATTAGTTAGTAAAGCGGTCAAATTCAAAGATCTTGGATTGCTGGTTGTGGATGAGGAACAAAAGTTTGGGGTAGCTGTAAAAGATAAATTAAAGACGATCAAAGAGAACGTAGATACACTAACGCTCACGGCGACACCAATTCCGCGAACACTTCAGTTTAGTTTGATGGCCGCGCGAGATCTTTCTACGATCACAACTCCACCTCCCAACCGTTACCCGATTGAAAGTCATGTAGTACGTTTTTCTGAAGAGACCATTCGCGATGCTATTTCTTATGAAATTCAGCGCGGCGGCCAGGTTTTCTTTATTCACAATAGAGTGGAGAATATCAAGGAAGTTGCCGGAATGATCCAGCGATTGGTGCCTGATGCTAAAATTGGCGTGGGTCATGGGCAGATGGAAGGTAAAAAACTGGAGAAATTAATGCTCAGCTTTATCAATGGAGAATTTGATGTACTGGTTTCTACCACTATCGTAGAAAGCGGACTTGATGTTTCTGAAGCGAACACCATTTTTATTAATAACGCCAACAATTTTGGGCTTTCAGATCTGCATCAAATGCGTGGACGTGTAGGCCGAAGCAATAAAAAAGCATTTTGTTATTTCATTACTCCGCCATATTCAGCTATGACCGAAGATGCCAGAAAGCGTATCACCGCGCTGGAGCAATTTTCGGAACTGGGCAGCGGATTCAACATCGCCATGAAAGATCTGGAGATTCGTGGTGCCGGTGACCTGTTGGGTGGTGAACAAAGCGGATTCATAAATGATATTGGTTTTGATACTTATCAAAAGATCCTGAATGAGGCTATTGAAGAACTGAAAGAAAATGAATTCCGTGATCTATATGCCGAAACTGAAGATTTAGAGCACAAGGATTTTGTTAAAGACACCCAGATTGACACCGATTTTGAGCTGTTGTTCCCAGATGATTACATCAACAACATCAGTGAAAGATTGAATCTCTACACCAAACTGAATGAACTAAAAACCGAGGAAGAACTGCAAAAATTTGAAGCAGAATTGGTAGACAGGTTTGGTGAATTACCTACCCAGGCCGTGGATCTGTTGAATTCTGTCAGGATAAAATGGATCGCGGCGAAAATAGGATTGGAACGAGTGATCATGAAAAAGAACAAGCTGGTAGGTTATTTTATCGCTGATCAGAAATCAAGGTTTTATCAAACCAATAATTTTACAAGAGTGCTGCAATATGTGCAAACGCATAGACAGAATTGCACCATGAAAGAAAAAGAAACCCGGGGCGGACTCAAACTTCTGCTGACATTCGACAGAATTACTTCCGTAGAAAAAGCATTGAAGGTATTACAGCCGTTGGATTTTAGGGAGAAGAAAGAAGAAGTTGTCTGACCCATCCGTCATGCTACGCCTGACACCTTCCCTATTTTAGGGAAGGAGCAGATTGGAGCAAAATCAAATTTTGTTTTCAAAATAAATAAGGCTCCCATCCTATTTATAGGAGGGGTGTCCGAAGGACGGGGTGGTCAGTTTCTAAAATTTTCTTTTATTTCTTCCAGAACCGAATGTAAATTTTCAAAAACCAGTCTATTCTCAAACCTTATCACTTTAATGCCAAGTTCATTTAAGTCTTCAGTTCTTTTCTTATCGTATTCCCTGGTTTTTTCATTGAAATGAACCTGACCATCGAGTTCAACCACAAGCCTTTCTTCCGGACAATAGAAATCTGCAATATAGTTTTCAATGCTATGTTGCCTTCTGAATTTCCTATTCTCAAGTTTTTTATTTTGCAGTTGCTTCCATAAAAATGCTTCCGCAGGAGTAAGTGATTTTCTCAATTTCTTGCGATAGGGTTCCAGATATTTTCTATTGTGAATTCTTTTCATAATAATTCCAGTTTTGCGCCTTCCGTCATGCTGCGCCTGACACCTTCCCTATTCTAGGGAAGGAATTTTTTTGTTTTTTTGCTCCCCTCCTAAAGTTTAGGAGGAGTGTCCGCCACAGGCGGACGGGGGGGTCAGTTATTTTTATTCACCTAAAATCCTAATATTATCCAGATCATAAGTTGTGGTCTTGTCATAAGTAGAACCCAGATATCTAAAACCAACCCAAACCTTTCCATCCAGACAGGAGATATCAATTTTAGAATTTTTGAAAATTGTTGAATTAGAACTCGAAGGACCTAAAGGAATATTTGCATCCAGTTCTGTCCATTCTGTGGTGCGAGGGTCGCCAGAATATTCCTGAGTAATAAATACTTCTAATATCAACCCTTTGTCAAAAGATGAGCGAATATCAAAACTCAAAATCTCATTTACAGAATTATTTAGATCAACCGCCGGAGTCACCAGCCAGGCCTCCAGCGGACTTTCATTGGTATTATAAGCCGAAATTCTTAAAATACGATTCCCGCTCGAGAGCATAGGTTTAAATTTCACTTCTCCCCCGCTTACATTTATATTCGTCCAGCCCCTTGAATTAAGCGTTGTATTAGAAGTGACCCCTTCAAAATTCTCCTCAAAAATTATTTTTGATCCCTCGTTAGAATCACTTCCGCAGTCTAAATACTCTGTATCACAGCGTTCTCCGGTCATTTCAAGAGCATCGGGAGAATTGACAATAATCACATAATGTTCATCGTAAAAATCCCGGGAAAGTATTCCTTCCACACTTCCAGAGCCAGAAGGAATAAGAAGTGATTTGAAATTTGAAAAAGTACTCGTGCTAAGTAAAACAGTTTCACCTGTTTCACAACTTTCCAGCTGGCGTTCCCCATCATATTGATCGGCTGGATTTGAAGCAAATGAAAAAACCTGATTTTCTTTTACAAGATTTCTGTCAAATTGGATATCCTGAATTCGTACATATAAATTTTTTAGATCAGGATTAAATTCTGAAATTTCAATGTGAAGAGGTACGATCTCGCTTGTAATTTCAGATCTTATAATATGATCGTCTATTAAAGAATTTGGAATGGACATTACATCTCCCCTATTCTGAATCCCAAGCTGTAAAACGCCGTTATTATACCATAAGCTCAATCCATCCAGCTTCACATAGATCTTCCTTCCAAAATTAAAAGTGTCAAAAAGCGAATTATGATCCAGCAATAAGTGTATTCCTGAAGTTGGATTTGAAGCTTTGTCCTGAACGATCAACTCCTTATAGAAGTTACCGCCGGCATCACTGGAAATCACATAGGCCTCGAACCAGGTATCTGTATCCCTAAATGTATAAATAGCTTCAGTTTCAAAATTGAAATTTCCCTTTACCGCAGCGATATTTGTTAGATCACCTTCAATCTCGATTTCTGTAATTTCCAGAGCTGGCATTTCAAAATCATCTGTTTTCACACATCCCAGAAGGCTAAAAACCATCAACAAACTCAAAATTTTAATATGCTTCATTTTTCCTTCGATTAAAACCTTAAATAAATATTCGCAAAGAAAGTAGTTCCCTGCCCGTACCAGTATTTGTTAGAGAAGAGTGGTAGATCACGATCAAAATCCTCTTTCAGATTTCTGTAATTTGAATTTCTAGCCTGCTCATAGCCCCCACTTTTATAAAAAACATCAAAAATATTATTCAGGCTAATAAAGGTACCGAGGTAGTTATCCTTTATACGCCAGGATTTTCCTCCCACGATATTTGTCAAAAAATAATCTTCGAATTTTTCCTGTTTCAATAATTCCGATGCGATATTCGAATCATAATCAAGGAGTGGAAGACCGTCATAATCCTGTTGAAAATTAAGCGTACGAGTAAGCGGATTTATATCTACAAACCCATTGGCAAAATAATTATGACTAATCCCAAACCACCAGAAATCTGGATCGCGATATTCAAATCCTATTTGTGCAGCAGTTTGAGGGCCTCCTGGTAAGTGATAATTTTTTAGATAGGCTTTGCCATAATCTAAATTTGATTGAAAACCCGCCGAATTTAGAGATAGGTTTGGATTATTCGCATAGACATATTCTCCTAAGGCCAGCGCTGCTTTTAACTTTATAGTGGAAGTGATCTGAGATTCTGCACCAGCCTCCAGGCCATAATATTTTTTATTCAATCCACTAAGGACTTCCTGAACAAAAGCTGCCGTAGTTTCCCGTTCAAGACCGGAAAGGCCCTCTGCAAAATAATAAGAAACCTCTGTGATATTATTGATCTCGGTATAATATCCTGTGATCCTGAAATTTAAAAATGAAGATCTATACCTGTAGGAGAGGTCTCCCGTTAAAATCTGTTCACTGGAAAGATCATCCACCAAAAGATCATTTTGCCTGGGATTTATAAATGCATTCCTAAAACCCGTGGCTTTGGTGAAAAATCCTGAATTGATCTCAAGATTCTGCCGCCCTGATATTTTATAGATCGCACCAGATTTTATTCCAAAATTTAAAAATTCAGCATCTTTACTTCTCCCCAGGGAACTTTCAGGAAAAACACCATTTTTATATTTCCCACTTCTTTGATAACCTACAGCCTCAACATTTCCCGATAAATAGATCTCAAACTTTCTTTCTGTCCATTGTAACTGAGTAAATAACTCGCTTTCCCGGGCTTCAACTTCATAATTATACTTATACCTTTCTCCTTCAGAAACCAGCCTGTTTAAGTTTTGTAAATCACTTTGGGCGGCGAGCCCGGTTACATCCCCAAATTCATCCTGCACAAAAATATCTATATCTAAAAACTGATTTCCGCCCAACAGATCTTTTATTCTGGCAAAATTTGCACTTTTCAGGCTTTGATATCTCAAAGAAGAATTCAATTTCAAATTATTACGCAGCTCCCAGCTTAGGTTAGAATTTACAGCAAATTGATTGTCTTTATTAACGTCTTCAGCAAGCACATATATGGAGTTTCCAGCGCTGGCATTAGCATTGGTATTGGCCAGATATAGAGAATTCCAATCTAATTGTCCATTTTCAGCAATTTCGTTGCGGGCGCGAAAAGCAGATTCAAAGTTCTGATCATCCTGAAATCTTAGGAAATAGGATGGTAATTTTTGATAATACGAAGGATCTGGATTTGCTCCGCCGCCTATAAAACTATTTTGAGCATTCGCAACATTCAGGCTGGTTCCTCCATAATCGATCCTGGAATTTGAAATCTCTCCGAACTGATAGGAAATACCGGTATTCAGTTTTATTTTTTCTGAAAGATCCCAGCTATGGTTAAGCATTAACACAGGTTCCTTAATTTCTCTGATTCTGGAATTACGAATTTCATCATTCTGAAAACCCCAATAAGGATTATAAGTTCTGCCCTTAAGATCCAGCACTTCCTCAGTGATCGCCGCAGATCGCCCACGGGTATTCGGCGTATAGATGCCACTGAAATTCAAGAAATGGTCTTTACCCAGTTTCTTTTCGGCAGAAACAAAAACTGAATTTGCACTATACAAGGTTCCATCGATATAAGCTTCTTCGGCAAAGCGTCTTCCCAAGGAAACCGCATAATACCAGCCGTTTTGTTGTTCCCCGGAAGCATAGGTAGCCATTATTCGCCCGGTATAACTTCGGTTTGCACTGGCTAAAGAAAGCCTTCCTCCTTTTTGATATTTAGAAGCTCTCATAATAATATTGGTGGTACCGCCGAGTCCGCCAAACTGAAAATCATTTGCGGCTATTCCATTAGAAAAGATCTGGTTGCGCTGTACATCATTTAAACCGCCCCAATTAGCCCATAGCGGCCTGCCGTCATACATTTTATTCATTTCAAGGCCGTTTATGAGGATCTTTCCATATTCTGACCCTAGACCTCGGGGACGGAAAAAAGTCTGACTAAAATCGAAGGCAGCGGCATTGAGGAATACATCGCGGGATGACTGAAGGATACCAGAAATATTATCGAATTCGCTCTCGTCTGAAAGTAGTTCGGCATCAGACAGGCTTATGGTATTTTGATGAGTTAGTTCAAAAGTTGGGTCGGGTTCCAGCAGAATGCTTTCGAAGGTCTTTTCAGCAGTAGACAAATTAACAGGAATTCGCTTGAGAAGATATCCAGGTTTGTCAATTCTTAAGATATACTCCCCAAAGGTAATATTATTCAACTCCAGACTGAATTCACCTTCTGAATTGGAATAAGCTTCGCTAAAAAAACTCTCGATGGAAACTTTTACTTGTGGTAAGGGCACTTCGGTAAAAGCATCTGCAAATTTACCATTTAAAGTAATTTGCTGGGAATTTCCAGACATGCCTATTAGCATGGCTAGAAAAACCAGAATAAACCTTATGTACATTTAATTGCCCCAAAATAAATATTAAATTTTCTACCGGTTAAATATATAATAAACTTATATTCAGTACTTTAAAAAAATGATTTATTTTTAAATTCTTTATAAATGTCTTTCAAATGAATTATAATATTTTTCTGATTCTGAGCATTTATCTGCTTTTTCAGCCCTTATATAGTCAGGAAAAAAAAGAGTATGAAATACAAAGCATTGCATTTTATAATGTAGAGAACCTATTTGATATCCATGATAATCCGGAAACATTTGATGATGATAGAACCGAAAGTGGTAAGGACGTCTGGAATGCGGAAAAATATTCTCAAAAACTCGATAATATTAGCCGGGTGATTTCTGAAATAGGACAAGAGGTAACAAAAGAGCCTCCTACGATTATTGGCCTTTGTGAAATTGAAAATAGAGCAGTTCTGGAAGATCTAATAAATCATCCAAATTTGAAAGATTATCATTATGGAATAGTTCACTACGAATCCCCGGATGAACGCGGGATCGATGTTGCCCTGCTTTTTCGAAAAAAATATTTTCAGCCCTTGGATTCTAAAGCCAGAAAACTTGTAATATATGAAGCGGACAATCCTGGTAACCGGGATTATACCAGGGACCAGCTAGTTGTTTCAGGTCTTTTAAATAAAGAGGAAATTCATTTTATAGTCAACCACTGGCCTTCCCGGGGAGGTGGGGAAGCCCGAAGTGCTTACAAAAGGGAAAAAGCTGCTTATTTAAATAAGAGGATCATTGATTCGCTGATAAAATTAAATCCTGAAGCCAAGATCATTTCTATGGGAGATTTTAATGACGATCCCAGTAATAAAAGTTTTAAAAAGATATTGAATACGAAGGCGGGAAAGAACAATATTCTAAGCACCGAACTTTTTAACCCAATGGAAAATATGCTTAAACAGGGAAAAGGAAGCCTGGCTTACAGGGATTCCTGGAACCTTTTTGATCAATTTTATATGACCGGAAATCTTGTTTTAGGTAACGATACAGGCTATCAATTTTTTAAGGCCGGAATTTTTAACAGACCATACCTAATCACAACTAATGGTCAATTTAAGGGTTATCCCGCGCGCACCTATGGATATTCAGGATATGAAGGCGGTTACAGCGATCACTTTCCGGTTTATATTTATTTAATACGAGCTGTAAATCAAAATTAAAAAAGCTCTGGAAAATTCAGAGCTTTTTTGAAAGTTATGAGATCATATAGATCCTGTCCTAATTCTTTATTTTTCATAAATCCAAACTTCGACAAGCTCAGTTTGGCATCTATTTTTTAATGATTCTATAATTAAAACCAGGCGCTCCAAGGAATTCTTGAAAGCATTACCACCAATGCAAAACCATAAAATATGGCCAGCATTTTAAATTTAGGCCTGGAGGTAAGTTTCTTTTTATGTTTTGAATATCCAATCGTAATTAAAGCGATGGCAATAAGCATCATCAAGGGATGTTCTACATTATATAATCTAAGAACTGAATCTCCCATAACTCCTCCCATTCCTTCTTGCGCCCACATTTTAAAGTATGGCGTAGTAAAGTATAAAATGATACCTATCAGAAACTGAATGTGAGAAACAATAAGCGTAAAAAGGGCAATTCTAAAATTTGTTGCTGAGTATTCCTTATTGGCGGCAAAACCAATAATAGCATTAAAACTTGCAATTAAAAGCATGAACAATACCAGATATGCCCAATAAGAGTGTATAAACTGAATAGTTTCGTACATAAATTAGATTTTGGTTAAAGATAAAATAAAATGCATAAAAAACGCCCCGAAATATCGGGGCGTTCTTATATAGACTTATAAATTTCTTTAGAAATTAAAAGATACACTGGCATTCCAGGTTCTACCCCATCCAAAGAAAACATTATTTCTAGTGTTTACTCCATCATAAGTATCATCTCCAGGACCAGCAAGAATATTAGTATTAGATTCAGAAATATAGATATTATCTGTAACGTTATTTACGTTCACTCTAAAGCTTAATCTGTTTTCTCCAAGATCAAGACCATAAGAAGCACCAAGATCTAAAAGACCAAAAGACGGTACTTCAAAAACCTGGAAATCTGGGTTATTTAAAGCATCTGTAGCATCAAAATCTGCATAAAGATTGTCTGCATATCTGTAAGTTGCATCTACGCTAAGATTATCAACAATTTGGTAATCTGCACCTAAACTTGCAGTTAACTGGGCAGCATTTCCAACCTTAACTCCATCAAGGCTAAGAACGGCATCGTCTACACCAGGAATTGGATTCTGGTTTTCATCAAAATATGATGCTCTTACATCATCCTTGTACTCCCAGTCACCGATAGAAAGCATACCATTCCATCTAAATTTATCTCCAACTCTACCATAGAAATCGAATTCAAATCCTTTGTGAACCTGAGTAATTCCAAGAAGGTTTGCAGTACCTCTAAGTTCCTGTGGTGTATCTGCGAAGAAAGTTGCTGTCTCACTTTCAAATCTATCTGCCCATGAAGTTCTATAGATATTCACGTTCGCATTGAAATACTGAGAACGGAAACCATATCCTAATTCAAGTCCAAATACCTGCTCATTCGTTAGGTTTGGATTTAGATTGTTTCCAAAGTTGATATAAACTGCATCAAAAAGTGGCTGCTTAGAGTAGTAACCTACGTTACCAAATACGTTATGCTTTTCATCAATATTAAAGTTCATACCCCCTTTAATATTTCCTCCAATGATATTTTCCCAATCAGTTTCCTGATTTCCTGGAGCTTCGTTGAAATATTCAACTCTTTTGAATCCTTGATTAGAAATAGACCCCTGAACAAAAGCTGAAATTTGGTCACCAGCATACTCTAGTTGTCCGAATGCACCAGCCCATCTTACAAGACCATCATTGTTGTAATCAATTTTTTCCTCATCATCGATACTTTTAAATACATTTAAAGTATTCCCGATAGTAGGCTCATAAGTTTCATTTAAGAATCTTGTTGGGTTGTTTTGATCTGCAGTTGAAAGATATGTATCTGCACCCATCAAGTTTACTAATCTACGGTAATGGAAACCTCTGTAAGATCTTAAGTCTGCACCTACATCTAAAGTAATTTTATCTGTTAGTTCAGTTTCAAAGTTTGAGATAACACCAAACCAGTTATGAGAGTTTACAGAAGAACGTTGAGATATTCCATTTTCCCCTGTACGATTTCCATTTCCAGTATTTACAAACTGTCCCTGGTACTGACCTTCGCCAGAATAAGGTTGTCTAGGATCTCCAAAAGCAGGAACATTCTGACCTGAGTTCCATGCAAAAATATCATCCATTGGTATTAGACCATCTTCTGTTAATGGTAAAGCAAATGATTGTCTTCCGTTAATTCTACCTATAGATCCTATAGAACCTCCTCGTCCAAAGGAAGCATATGAGGTAGTAGATAATTTTGAAAGACTTGTAATATCCCATTCCCAGCTAAGAGAAGCTACCGGTTTGTGATAGAAGTTTCCAGCAAAGGTGAACTCCTCACCGTTTCTATATCCAAAGTCAAGGTTATATTTTTCATTAGGCTCTCCATTTTCACCATATTCAAGGTAACTTGAAAGTGGAGTAAATGCTCCTCTTTGATTATGTTGTTGAGGCGCACCGGTTAGCATGAAATTGAACTCATGATCTTCGTTTGCCTGATATCCTACTCCAATAAAGTAGTTATATCCTTCAAATTCAGTTCCGTTAACGTAACCATCTCCAGAAGTTCTGCTTAAAAGGAAAGATCCAGACCAGCCATTATCGTTAAGTCCAGTATTATAAGAAGCTACTGTTTTTAAGTAACTATCGTTACCAACACTGGCTTTTACAAAACCACCTTCAGACATTTGTGCTGAACGGGTTACCACGTTAATTGTACCTCCTACAGAAGATACTGCAAGTTTAGAAGAACCTAAACCTCTTTGTACCTGTACAGCTGAAGCCACATCACTAAGACCAGCCCAGTTACTCCAATACACAGCTCCATTTTCCATATCATTTACAGGAATACCGTTAATCATTACCGCAGAGTTTTGAGTATCAAAACCACGAATAGTGATACGGGAATCTCCAAATCCACCACCTTGCTTAGTTGCATAAATAGAAGGAGTTGTATTAAGAATTTCAGGGAATTCCTGGTTTCCTAATTTCTCCTGAATCTCTGAAGAACGAATAGTAGAAACTGCTACCGGGGTTTGACGATCTTTAGCAAGATCTACCACTCCTGTAACAATTACTTCAGATAATGCATTAGCATCAGTAGCAAGGAGTATTTGTCCTAGATCCTGAGTTTGACCACCTGTTACATTAAATTTTACCGTTTTTGGTTCATAACCAACAAAGCTGATTCTAATTTGACCTGTAGCGTCTTCAACATCTAAGCTGAAATTTCCGTCGAAATCTGTCATAGCTCCCTGTTGAGTTCCCACTACCATCACGTTCGCACCTGGTAATGGTCCATCCATTTCAGAGTCTATTACCGTACCGGTAACAGTTCCTTGAGCAAAGATTGTAGCAGATGTTAAGAACATTGCTAACAGTAATAATTTCCTCATTTGTTTTAATTGTTTGAGTTTGATTAAAAAATTCGTGGCAAAAAAAGCTAATTCCTAGCAACTATAGTTTATCCAAATGTTAAGATATTTAACTTTAACATTAAGCCGTCGCAAATCTATACAAAAAAAGAAAGTGCCTGATATAAGGCACTTTAAAACTACTAACAGGTTTTTAACAATCTGACTATTATTAACTTAAATAAAATTTTAATAAATTTTTAGTAGAAGAATCGTGGTTATCTACCGTTTCTGTTGAGAATTCCGCAAGAATTTTGTTAGCAAGTTGCTTACCTAATTCTACCCCCCATTGATCATAACTAAATATGTTCCAGATAATACCCTGTACAAAGATCTTATGCTCATATAAAGAGATAAGTTTACCCATACTTTCAGGTGTTAGCTTTTCAATTAAAATAGTATTTGTGGGATTATTCCCTTTAAAAACCTTGAAAGCTTTAATTCTATCTATCTCTTCCTGACTTAAAGCCTTGAATTTTAATTCCCCCTGAACTTCCTCTTCCGTTTTACCATTTAATAATGCTTCGGTTTGGGCGAAGTAGTTCGCCATTAACTTATCCTGGTGGGATTTATCATTGAAAAGAGAGTATTTAAAACCAATAAAATCTGTCGGTATTAATTTTGTTCCCTGGTGGATCAACTGAAAAAAGGCGTGCTGAGAATTAGTTCCCGGCTCACCCCAGATAATTGTTCCGGTTTGATACTCTACTTTTTCACCATTTCTATCTACACTTTTCCCATTACTTTCCATAATTGCCTGCTGAAGGTAGGACGGGAATTTATCTAAATATTGAGAATAAGGGATCACCGCTTCACTTTCAGCGCCAAAGAAATTATTATACCAAATACTGATGAGTGCGAGCTGTACAGGAATGTTTTCTTCAAAGGAAGTTTCTTTAAAATGATCGTCCATTTTACGAGCACCTTCAAGCAAAGATTCGAAATTATCATACCCAATGGCAAGACTTATAGAAAGGCCCACTGCACTCCAAAGAGAAAAACGTCCTCCTACCCAATCCCACATCGGGAAAATATTTTTTGGATCTATTCCAAAATTTTCAACTTTTTGAAGATTGGTAGAAACAGCAACAAAATGTTTTGAAACTTCTTTTTCAGGAACCGATTTGAGAAACCACTCTCTAACCGTAGTAGCATTGCTCAAAGTTTCCATGGTAGTGAAGGTCTTGGAAACTATAAGAAATAAAGTAGTTTCTGGATTCAGGTTTTTGATGGTTTCGTGGACGTGATCTCCATCTACATTAGAAATAAAATGAACATTAAGATGATTCTTATAAAATTTAAGACTCTCTGTTACCATCACTGGTCCAAGATCTGAACCTCCAATACCAATATTTACAACATCAGTAAAGGCTTCTCCTGTATAGCCTTTGCGTGTGCCGCCAATTATATCGTTACTAAAATCTTTAATTCTGGCTTTTACCTCCTGAACTTCAGGTACTACATTCTCGCCTTCAACTTTAATATCAGCATTTTTATCAGCCCTCAAAGCCGTGTGCAAAACGGGACGATTCTCGGTTTGATTGATCGCCTCTCCCCCAAAGTAACTATTAATGGCTTCTTTTAAATGACACTCTTCGGCAAGCTGAAGCAACAAAGAGCGTGTATCTTCAGTAATCCTGTTCTTGCTATAATCTACATAGAAATCTTCCCACTGAATGGTAAATCTATCGGCACGTCTTTCATCATTCCTGAACATATCTCTCATATGCTCATTCTGGATCTTCTTATAATGATGTTCTAATTCCTTCCAGGCGTTCGTGGTGGTTGGATTTATATTTTTCATCTAAATATTTTTGTAGGGAATTTGTTCTAACTCTTCTTTTAATGGCTTTATATAAGCAAAATACTCCTCTTTAAGCCCATCTTCAATATGTTCGGCTGAAGGCAGATTTTGACGATATGGATCCACCTGTCGTCCATTTACCCAGAAACGATAGCAAACATGAGGTCCTGTAGCCAGGCCTGTACTCCCCACATAACCAATCACATCTCCCTGTCTTACGGTTTGCCCGTTTCTTACATTTCTCTTGGTCATGTGTAGATACTGGGTAGTGTACTTGCTATTATGCCTAACTTTTACATAATTCCCGTTTCCTGATGTATAACTTGAAGCGATTACCGTACCATTGGCCGTACTTACAATGGGGGTCCCATGGGGTGCAGCATAATCGGTTCCTAAATGAGCTTTCCATCTTTTTTGGACCGGATGAAAACGTCTTCTGGTAAATCTTGATGAAATCCGGGAATAATTAAGGGGTGCCTTCAAAAAGAAGCTTTGCAATGCCTTAGCTTCTGCATTATAAAAACTTGGCTGTCCCGAAATCGTATCGGTCAAATATCTAAAGGCGTAATAGGGCTCATCAGAATGTTTAAATACAGCCGCATCTACCTTTTCTATACCGGCAAAAATAGTGTCATCAATATACTTTTCCTGGTAGACCATTTTAAACTGATCTCCTTTTTGAAGTTTAAAGAAATCTATACTCCACTGGTATATATTAGACAATTCATAGACCAGCAAATTACTTAAGCCCTGCGCCTGCATAGCTTCAGAAAGAGAAGAGGTGATCACCCCTGAAACTTCCCTTCTTTTAATGGTAACGGGCCTCTTTTTCTTATCAGCATAAATACTATCCCCGAGCGCCAACACCGTATAGTTGATCTTATCATTTTCATAAATAAAATACTGTGGCGTTCTGGCTGAATCTTTTGCTCTTAACAGCAAATATTTTTTACCGGCAACAATGCGTGCGGGATTGAAACTGTCTTTTACTGACTCAGTGATCTCAAACACCTTTCCTGGTTCCACGCCATTTTTATCCATTATAGCTCCAAAAAAATCTCCCGATCTTATCGTATCCCTAACAACCTCGAAATCGTTCAATATAAAGCCGTATTCTTTCTCGATAGGAGCCAGCTTTTCTTTCTTCACTTCTGTGATTGCCTGATCTTTTTCTTCATCATTGCAGGCTACAAATGCCAGCATCAGTATTAATAGTAAGCCTAATTTTTTCAATTTTGTACTTTTTATTTTTCTGTATTAAAAGTATGATTCACCCATTGTTTACCCCAATCTTCCTGCTCTTCCCTGCTCCATAGATTAGGAAAAAAAGTTATTCTCTGAAAGCTTGGTGGAAGGAATTTCTTCCAATTGGTACCACCGGTAGCCTTGATAGTTGTTTTATCTTTACTCAAATAACGATACGCAGCCCCCATATGCATTAACAACCAGTTGATATTCACATTTACATCCAGATTTCGCATTGCTTTCACCAGATCTTTGTTGTTTCTATCGTCTTCGTGCATTTTAAGATAACGATGATAAATGGTATTTTCATGTACCTCTTTGGCAATACGTAAAAACCGGGGGGTATATCTTTTTTCGAATTGTCTTAAAGTGAGCGTTTTTTCTCCGGTTTCCAAATCTATCCCACCTTTTTTCCAGTATATATTCTCATAAAGATCTTCCGGACTATTCTCTGCGGAAAAATCTTTGCGTATTTCTGGTGAAACCAGATGTTCTAGTGGCGTGGAATACAATTCTATCATCCTGAATTGCGCAGACTGAAATCCGCTGGCTGGCAATAATGCCATCCTGAATTTCAAAAATTGTTCTCTCTCCATCCCTTTGATCATGACATCAAAAGAATCTATAAGTATTCTGAAATAGCGATTTATCCTGTTGAGCTTTTCAGTAAAGAAAGACGCGGTAAGCGTGTCGCTTTCTATGATCTGTTTTTGCTCATGAATAATAAGCTTAAAATATAATTCAGTGATCTGGTGATAAGTGATGAAGATCGTTTCATCTGGGAAATGTGTATTCGTTTTTTGCAGACTTAGCAGCGTGTCTACCTCAATATAATCCCAATAGGATAAATAACGGTCGTAAAGAAGACCATCCAAATAGGACCCCATATCCTGTCCCGAATTCTTAAACTTTTCTTCCAGCTTGACAATTCGTTCCGCGATTTCGGGTTTTATCTCCATATTTAATTCATTATAATACTAAATTGATGCTTTAAACCTTTATATGCTTCAAGGTCTGCATCCAGTGATCCAACGGCAAGATCGGCTTCTATTTTTACCGGAATTTTATTGTTATCATCACTTATCCAAAAAGTAAGGCTTTCCTTTTCTTTAAAAACCCGTCCTGCAAGAACATAAGGTCTGAATTTTAAGGTGGCTACTTTTCCGAATTTCGTTTTAATTACTTCCCTTCCCAGGAATACTAGTTTAAAATCCAGGTTCTCGTCATCGATAAACATATTAACCCTCATTTCATCGCCTGGTTTTAGCTTATCGCCGTTAATCTGGTTGCGAATATAATAAAATGACGATAACATATCATGCACATTATTTGGTACAGAATAGGATTTTTTCTCCCGGTTTTTTCTATTTAAAACGTGAGCCTTGTTATTGTTGTGATCAAAATCTATGACCAGATCTTTGGTATATCCCCCCTCATTTATATTTCGGATAAATTTGTAAGGTTTTCCTGTCCTTTTATCTATATAGGTTTGATAATCATCATCAACCTTAAAGAATAAACCTAATAATCCGGTGGATTTTCCTCGTCCTTTTATATGGTAAACAGGGGTATTATTGATAACAGCTTCATCTACCTCTAAAGTAGCATAGCTGGCATTGAACATCCCGTAATGGATCCTGAATTTGAACCACTCTCCAGATTCAAAAGCTTGCTGAGCAAAAAGTTGGGAGGTATTAGTTAGGCATAAAATGAAGGTAATTGCAAAAAGTCTTTTTATCATAATAAATTTCCTAAGTTTCAGTATATATCTGCTTAATACGCTGATTACAATTACTATTCCAAAAGTATTAAAACAAAAAACCCCATCAAATTAATGACGGGGAATTTTATCTTATTAACCAACTAAAACTTAAATTATGAAAAAAATTTAAAACATTTCTGGTAACCACTCCAAAAATGCGGTGCAAAAGTCTTGTATTTCTACCTTACCCGCAACGCTTACATAAACTTTAACTTATAATTTACGTGATTATCAGAAAATTGTTTTTTTCAGCTAAATTTTAGCAGTTTTTTAATCTTAATTTAATGTACCTCTCAAATCCTGTTCTCTTTCAATTGCCTCAAACAGTGCTTTGAAGTTTCCTTTTCCAAAAGATTGAGCTCCTTTTCTTTGAATAATCTCAAAGAACATGGTTGGTCTATCTAAAACGGGTTTGGTAAAGATCTGAAGAAGATAACCTTCATCATCCCTATCCACCAATACACCCAGCTCTTTTAAAGGTTCGAGTTCCTCATCTATCTCTCCAACCCTGTCCAGAAGATCGTCATAATAAGTTTCTGGCACATAAAGGAATTCAACTCCCCTGTCTCTTAGCTGGGTTACGGTTTCAATAATATTATCTGTAGCCAGGGCAATATGCTGCACACCAGCTCCATTATAAAAATCGATATATTCTTCGATCTGAGATTTCTTTTTCCCTTTTGCGGGCTCGTTTATTGGAAACTTGATCCGGCCATTTCCATTACTCATCACCTTACTCATAAGAGCGGTATAATCTGTAGAAATATCCTTATCATCAAATGATACCAACTGCGCAAATCCCATTACTTTTCCGTAGAATTCCACCCATTTGTTCATTTCATTCCAACCTACATTACCAACCATATGGTCAATAAATTTCAATCCTGTATCTGCAGATTTTGCTTTTGTAGTATAGGTTCTGTAACCTGGAAGGAACGGACCATCATATTCTCCCCTTTCCACAAACAAGTGAATAGTTTCTCCATAAGTATGGATACCAGAGATCACAGCTTTGCCGTTATCATCTTCCAACTCATAAGGTTCAACATAAGATTTGGCTCCTCTTTTCGTAGTTTCTTCATAACTCTTTCTGGCATCATCTACCCAAAGTGCCACGAATTTTACACCGTCACCATGCTTATTTATATGTTCATTGATACTGCCATCAGGTTGTAGTGGTGAAGTTAGTACTATTCTAATCTTACCCTGTTGCATAACATAGGACACGCTGTCTTTTTTACCAGTTTCTAATCCGGCATAAGCTACCGGCTGAAATCCCCAGGCATGCTGGTAATAATATGCTGCCTGCTTAGCATTTCCAACATATATTTCAACGAAATCGGTTCCCAGGATCGGCAAAAAGTCTTCTGCCTCCGGAATTACTTTTTCTAAGTTTAATGATGTATTATCTGTTGACATTTTATTTTATTTTTTAAGATTATTGATATTGTAAAAAATTGAATTCAGTTTTCAAAACTTTACCACATCGCTCTATCCTGTGCTGATAAATCTTTTTTCTTTTTAATGATCATGTCCGTCTTCCAACCATGATTTATGGTAGGTTTCATCTGCAATTTCCATTGCGTCCTCGGTTAGCATCAATGGTTTAAAAGTATCTACCATTACTGCCAGCTCTTCTGTTTCTACCTGACCAATACTTCTTTCTACTGCTCCCGGGTGTGGCCCATGGGGAATTCCTGCGGGGTGAAGTGAAATATGACCAGCTTCTATATCATTCCTACTCATAAAATCACCATCTACATAATACAACACCTCATCACTATCTATATTACTGTGACTATAAGGTGCGGGAATACTTTCAGGATGATAATCATATTTTCTAGGGCAAAAACTACAAACCACAAAGGCATCGGTTTCAAAAGTCTGGTGTACCGGCGGTGGTTGATGAATTCTACCCGTTATAGGTTCAAAATCATGAATTGAAAATGCATATGGATAATTATACCCATCATATCCAACCACATCGAATGGATGGGTGGCATACACCATATCAAAAATTTCACCTTTCTTCTTGATCTTGATCAGGAAATCTCCTTTTTCGTCATTGGTTTCCAGTTCATGTGGCTGCCTTAGGTCTCTCTCACAAAATGGAGAATGTTCCAGCAATTGGCCAAACCAGTTTCTGTACCTTTTAGGGGTATAAATAGGTCTTCTCGACTCTACGATAAACAATCTGTTATCTTCATCGTCAAAATCGATCTTATAAATAGTTCCCCTGGGTATTAAAAGGTAATCTCCATATTTAAAATCCAGGTTCCCCAGATGCGTGCGTAGCTTCCCACTTCCCTTATGAATAAAGAGCAATTCATCAGCATCAGAATTCTTGTAGAAATAATCATCGGTAGAACCCTGGGGCGATGCCAGGATAATATCGCAGTCTGAATTCGTCAACACCGGCTTACGGCTCTTTAAATAATCTGGATGTGGAGTGATTTGAAAACCTTTAAACCGGTATGATTTAAGATTATTTTCAACAGCAATTTTCGGCTTTACATCATAGCTCCCTTTGATCTCTTTTACCTGAGTGGGACGGTGTTCATGATATAAGTTGGAAGACATTCCGTCAAATCCAATGGTACCAAATAATTGCTCGTAGTATAGACTTCCATCCGGTTTTCTAAAAATCGTATGGCGTTTATGTGGAATTTTACCAAGTTTATGATAAAAAGGCATAATTATATGTTTTTAAATCGACCTAAAATTCACGAATCTTTAAAAGATCGGGATAAAATCGACTATATTTTTCGATTTATACAAATATCATGAAAATTTAGCGAAACAATCTTAAAACTAGTCTAAAAACAGGGCGCAGAATATAAATTATTGGGACTTAGCAGCCTATGTTAAAACCAGAAACCGAGGCTAAAGAACCAGTAACTTTCTTTAATTTCAGGAGAATAGGTATACTTTACTTCCAGAGGCCCCATAAATGTATCAATCCCATACCCCAATGCATAACCGGTGAAATCTGGGGTTTTAAACCAGTTCCCGGTGGTGTAGATCCTGTCTTCAACATTGGAAATATTTGCGCTGGCAATGATATGATTCTTTCGGAAGATCTGATAATCCACTTCCAACTGCGCCTTGATATAGCTATCCCCGGATAGGCTTAGAAAATCATAGCCATAGAAAGGTTTTATATTATTAATAAAATCATTCCCATAGCCCCCTAAAAAGAAATCCAGGACCTCAGTCCCGTCATTTCCAATCTTAAAACCTGTTTCAGTAGAAATTCGGGTGGTTAGGTTATTAAATGGCGTTACCGCATACCCCAGAGCACCTTTCGCGATAGAAAATTCAGCGAAATTATCGTTGTAATCTGAAGAATAAAGATAGAGATGAAAATCCCCTGTAAAGCTCACTCCCCGGGTGGGAAAATATTTATTGTCGTAAGAATCAAATTTCACGTACCCAAATGTGCTGGCATAATGACTGTTATCAAAGATCAACTCATTATTCTGGTTGGCTTCATTGAAAGTAGTACTGCTAAATTTCAAATATTTATGTTCAAGCCCAGCGCCTATTGAAAAAACCTGCTGAAAAAGGGTCTCAACATATAACTGATTGGTGAAATCTTTAAAATTCACATCCAGGTTGCGATTCCCCTCAAGCTGATTAATTTCTTCCCCTTTACTTAAGGCATTAAAATCTATATTTCTATCAAAAGTATTATAGCGGGAATTTACCCCAATACTCCAGTAATAGCCTTTATCCAGGTAATAGTTAAAATTATATCTAAGATTATCACCAACAATCAGGTCTACAGAAGCTACATCATTGGTAAACAGCAAACTTTTACGGGTAAGATTCACCAGGGCTGCACTCTTATAAAGTTCATCATAATGTAGTCCCAGTCGCAATAACATTTTATTCTCGCTTTCTTCCATTTGCATAGCCAAAACGTAATTGCCGTTCCCATCCTCTGGAATTAACTGGTAATTGATCCTTTCAAAATTTCCGGTGGCTGAAAGGTTATTCAGCCCAATATTAAGATCGTCAAAATTGTAAGGTTCATCATAATCCAGTTTCAATTTTCCCTGCACATAAGCTCTGGGATAGGTGTTATTTCCCTGAAGGGTAAGCGCGCTAATATTGAAGGTATCGATCTTTTTTACGGATTCCCGCTCAAATTTTTTATTCTTATTGTAGGGTAGTTTTTGTATTTCTGATAGCTTCTGAAGTGCGGCTACCCTGCCTGAATCTATGATTGCATTTCCTTCATCAAAAGACATTACCGAAAAAGGGCTAATATCAGGTTTGATATACACATCGGTTAACGGAATCTTTTCCTTCATATCATTAATCGTTCGAAAATTGCTTATTTGAGACATGATCTCAAACACATTCCGAAGTTTTTCCCTTTTCACGAGGCTATCCTGCACATCTACTCCAATAATAATATCAGCACCTCTTTTTCTCAATTCTTCCACCGGGTAATTATTTGCCACTCCGCCGTCTGTCAAAAGCTGATCATCGATTTTTATAGGACTTAGAAGTGTGGGAATCGCACCACTTGCTGAAATAGCTTTCGCCAGGGAACCTTCATCAAGAATTACGGCCTCCCCGGTTTCAACATTAGCGGCAACACAAAAAAATGGAATGGGAAGCTTGCTGAAATCATTCACATCACTTACATGCATGGTAAGCCTGGACATAAGATTGTAAATATTCTGACCTTTAAAAAGCCCGGTTGGAAAGGAAATATCAAAATTATCAAAAGGCAGGGTGATGGCATATTTTTCAGCATCCTCCTTTTCGTAAAAAGTTTTTGCGCGCCTGGGCAGGTTGTCCTGAATAAGGACATCAAAATTGGTTCCGTTAAAAATAGAATCAAGCTCCTTGGCAGAATATCCCGAGGCATACAAACCTCCGATAATAGCTCCCATACTGGTTCCGCCAATATAGTCTATCCTAACTCCCTCTTCTTCCAGGACTTTTAGAACTCCAATATGTGCCAGGCCTTTAGCCCCACCTCCACTTAAGACCAGCCCGATCTTAGGCTCCTCTTTTTCCTGACTGAAGCCAATTAAAGTGAAACTGAAGAATAAAAAGGCTAGAAATCTATGCATTTATTGTGAATGGTAATAATTAAATACGATTGCAGCTTTAGCAGCTCCCACAACATCGGCCAGTTCTTTCTGCGAAGCTTCTTTAACTCTTTTCAGGGACCTGAAATGTGTCAATAATTCTATAACTGTCTTCTCTCCTATCCCTTGGATAGACTCCAACTCTGTATTAAGCGCTGTTTTACTCCTTTTATTGCGATGAAAAGTGATCCCAAATCTATGCGCCTCATTTCTTAATTGCTGAATGATCTTTAAAGATTCAGATTTCTTATCAAGGTACAAAGGAATTGAATCTCCGGGATAAAATATTTCTTCCAGGCGCTTTGCAATACCGATGATCGCAATCTTTCCGCGTAATCCCAGGGTTTCCAAAGCTTTTACGCCACTGGACAACTGTCCTTTCCCTCCATCTACTATGATTAGTTCCGGCAGGTCTTCGCCTTCATTTAGTAGCCTGCGATATCTTCTAAAAACGACTTCTTCCATAGAAGCAAAGTCATTAGGGCCTTCTACCGTCTTGATATTAAATTTACGATAATCTTTTTTACTGGGTTTTCCATTTTTAAAAACTACACAGGCCGCCACCGGATTACTTCCCTGTATATTTGAATTGTCGAAGCATTCTATATGTCTGGGCTCTTTATTAAGTCTCAGGTCTTCTTTCATTTGCGCCATCACACGATTTACATGCCTGTCTGGATCTACAATTTTCATTTGCTTAAATCTTTCCTGGCGGAAGTATTTGGCATTTCGCTGAGACAACTCCACGATCTTTTTCTTATCACCAAGCTTAGGAACCACAATTTTTAATTCTTCCCCCACATCAACTCTAAACGGAACATAAATTTCAGTAGAATTTGAGCTAAAACGCTGTCTTATCTCCACAATGGCAAGCTCTAATAACTCCAGGTCACTCTCATCCAGCTTCTTTTTCATCTCAATAGTATGTGACCTAATGATCGCTCCATGAGATAACTGAAGAAAATTCACGTATCCATAACCTTCATCACTCACTATAGAAAAGACATCTACATTGTTGATCCTGGGATTTACCACCGTAGACTTCGCCTGGTAATTCTCCAGTACTTCTATCTTATTTTTTATCCTCTGGGCATCTTCAAACTCCATCTTTTCAGCATGGTTTTTCATTTGATTTCTGAAACGCTGTAGCGAATCCTTGAAATTTCCCTTGACGATCTGCCTTATAGCTTCAATATTACTATTGTATTCTTCTTCCGACTGAAGTTCTTCGCAAGGTCCAAGACAATTTCCTAAATGATATTCCAGACATACCTTATATTTTCCATTTCTGATCTTGTCTTCAGCCAGGTCATAATTACAGGTTCTAAGTTTATAAAGACCTTTAATAAGATCTAATAAAGTGTTTACAGTTTTAAAACTTGTAAAAGGCCCATAATATTCACTCCCGTCCTTAATAAGTTTCCTGGTGGGAAATACCCGAGGGAATCTTTCATTTTTGATACAGATCCACGGATAGGTTTTATCATCTTTCAGCATCACGTTAAAGCGTGGCTGATGCTTTTTAATAAGGTTATTTTCAAGAAGAAGCGCATCAGTTTCTGAACTCACCACGATATGTTTGATCTCATGGATCTTTTTTACCATCACCCCTATGCGATGACTGTCATGCTTTTTATTAAAATAGGAAGTGACCCTTTTTTTAAGGTTTTTCGCCTTTCCTACATATAATATCTTCCCGTTCTTATCAAAATACTGATAAACACCGGGACTATTGGGTAAAGTTTTAAGCTGTACTTCCAGAGCAGGTTTTTCCATTAGCTCAAATTTAAAATATATATAATCGCCAGTTAAACATTTACAGGATCAAATTCTGAAATAAATTCGTCATACATCAAAACGAATGATTTTTGTTTAATTTTGCGCCAAAGATCCATAGCTTGAAGGCAAAGATTTCAAATTTCTTTAAAGTTTATTTTGCCGTTTTTCTTGCATGTCTATATTTACTGGCACCTTTAAATGAAGAAATTTTAAGCTTTTTACACAAAAGTATACACCAACTAGAGGAGAGACAATCTAATATAGATATTCAATCCCCTTCAGATCATTCAATTTCACATACACACTCGTTTTTCGCTCCCAATGAGCACTCACCTAACGAAAATTCTCATCAGCACAAGCATTTGCCATCCCATGACCATCAAATATTAGAATTAATAAACAAGGTTTTTAAGATTTCTCCTGAAAAGCAGCAATTGCCGGAGGAATATCAGAAAAAAAATTACGACAAACATTTTCCAAAAGATTCTTATCGTCTTTTATATAGCTTTGAGAAAATTGTAGAAAGAAAAAGGACTTATTTCTTAAAATCATATTTTTTTAAGCTTGAAATTCCTGATCCCCCACCCCAAATACTTCTTACATAAAATTCAACATCAGAGTGTTCCAGAATAGGAATACTCCAGAAAATTATTTAAAAAACCAAAGGCTGTCTCTGTTGGTCAGGTTATGAATTGACTAAACAGAAATAATGCCTTAATTTATCTATATAATGAAAAGAATATTATTGATATTCCTCTTCTATGGTACCTGCTTTGCTCAAACTAAAAATTTCGAGGGTAAAATTACTGATGAGGATGGGATTGTTTTGGAAGATGTTGCGGTGTATAGCAATAATTCAGGATTCCATACACATACCAATGCTTCGGGAGAATTTATTCTCAAGAATGTTTCAGCCGGAGATATTTTTAAAATCACGTTTTTAGGATACGAGAGCATAGAACATAGGATTCTTCCAGAAGATTTTAACGAAACAGTCGTTTTTCGGCTTAAAGAAAGCACAGTGAATCTGGAACAGGTAGTACTAAGTGCTAAAAAAAACCCATTAAGCGAAATCGCAAGAATAGACCTTAAAACCAACCCTGTAAAATCCTCTCAGGAGATTCTAAGAAAAGTACCTGGATTGATTATTGGCCAGCATGCCGGAGGTGGAAAGGCTGAACAAATATTCCTGCGAGGCTTTGATATTGACCACGGAACCGATATTTCCCTTTCGGTGGACGGAATGCCCGTAAACATGGTTTCCCATGCTCACGGGCAAGGTTATAGTGATCTACATTTCTTGATCCCGGAAACTATAAAAAATATCGAATTTGGAAAGGGACCTTATTATGGAGAGTATGGAAATTTTACCACCGCCGGGTTTGTGGATTTCAAAACTTTGGATAAACTTGAAAGAAACCAGGTTTCTTTAGAGCTTGGTCAGTTTAACAGTAAAAGGATGGTGGGCATGTTGAATGTCCTTGAAAAAGAATTCAGCAATGCCTATATCGCCACTTCACTGAATATGTTTGACGGTCCTTTTGAAAGTCCCCAAAATTTCAACCGTTTCAATATGATGGGTAAATATACCTTTGACATGCCAGGCAAGGAACAGTTAAATCTTAGTATTTCACATTTTCAGAGTAAATGGGATGCTTCCGGGCAAATACCTCAGCGGGCTGTAGATAATGGTTCCATATCCAGATTTGGAGCTATTGACGATACGGAAGGTGGAAATACCAGCAGAACCAATTTACTGGTAAATCATACCAGAGTACTTTCAGATTCAAAAAAATTAAAAACGAGAGCCTTTTATTCTAAATACGATTTTGAACTATTTTCTAATTTTACCTTCTTCCTCGAAGATCCGGTTAACGGGGATCAAATTAAACAAAAGGAAGACAGAAATATTCTTGGTGGCGAAACCGTGTTTGAAAATAATGCACCCGATCTACCCATCGATATGAATTACTCTGCCGGGATTGGTTTTAGATATGACGATAGTAATTTGAATGAACTTTCAAGAACAAAAAACCGTGATGAGATATTAGAAAGACTGGCATATGGGAATATTGATGAGACAAACCTATACGGATTTCTGAATACTAGTTTCAATTTCGGAAAACTTGCCATAAATCCTGCGTTAAGACTGGATTATTTCAAATTTGATTATGAAAACCTTATTACGGAAACCTATGATAACAAAAGTGAAGATGAATTATTCTTAAGTCCTAAATTAAATTTTATCTATACTGCTTCAGAAAAATTACAGGGATATTTAAAGACAGGTATTGGCTTCCACTCTAACGATAGTCGGGTGGTAGTTGCAAGAAGCGGGGAAGACATACTTCCTGCAGCTTATGGTGCAGATCTGGGAGTAATATTTAAACCTGAAAGTAACCTGATTTTAAATGCCGCAGCGTGGGTTCTATTCCTGCAACAGGAATTTGTATATGTTGGGGACGCCGCAATTGTAGAACCAAGTGGGCGTACCAGGAGACTTGGCCTTGATCTGGGTGCACGATTTCAGGCAACAGACTGGTTGTACTTCTATAGTGATGTGAATTATACTTATGCAAGAGGTACCGAAGAACCTGACGGTGAAAATTATATTCCACTCGCCCCGGAATTCACTTCTTCCGGAGGAATTGCGTTGGAAAACTTGAATAGATTTTCAGGAGGAATCTCTTACAGATATTTAAATGACAGGCCAGCCAATGAAGATTTCAGCCTTACCGCAGATGGATATTTGGTTACCGATCTTAATCTAAACTATAATCTTAAGAATGTTACTTTTGGAGTGATTATCGAAAATCTTTTTGATACAGAATGGAATGAGACGCAATTCGCGACAGAAAGCCGATTACTCAATGAAGTAGCTCCAGTGGAAGAAATTCATTTTACTCCTGGAACCCCATTTTTTGTTAGGGGAAAAGTAACTGTCTATTTTTAATACATTCGATAATTCCTTGCAGAAATTTGAATTTTCTGCAGGGAATTTTTAATACGTATTCAAAAGTTTATCATTTATTTGCAGGCCTTAAGTAAGCGATCACTTTTTAGTATATTGCAATATGGAGAAAATCGTAATTGGCAGGTTTGATAAGGCTGACTTTCCAGCTTTACACCTTAACGATATCGCCGTAAAGATCGATACCGGCGCCTATACTTCATCTATTCATTGTGAAAACATTGTGGAGAAAGACAATATTATTCATTGTACCTTTCTGGATGAGGAACATCCTCTTTATAACAATAAGAAGTTTGTATTCGAAGATTATGATGTTGTATTTGTACGAAGTAGTAATGGGATTATCCAGAAGCGATATATGGTACAGTCCAATATCAAATTATTCAATAAAATATTTAAGATTTCTCTTTCACTTTCAGACAGACAGGAAATGAGATATCCGGTTTTGATCGGAAGAAAGTTTTTAACCAAAAAATTTATAGTAGACACTGAGCTTATAGACGTGTCTTTTAATCAGAAGTTAGATGAAGATAAGAATTCTATCAAGAAACCCTAAATTATATTCAACTAGCAGACTTGTAGAAGCTGCAAAGAAAAGGCATCATGAAGTTGAAGTGATAGATCCTATAAAATGCGATCTTATCATAGAAAAGAAAAAGCCAACTATATTTTATAAGGGACACTGGCTTGAAGAAACCGATGCGGTAATTCCAAGAATAGGTGCTTCTGTTACATTTTTCGGAACTGCTGTGGTAAGGCAATTTGAAATGATGGGGACTTTTACCACCACAGAATCACAGGCGCTGGTAAGAAGCCGGGATAAACTGAGGAGTCTCCAAATACTTTCCAGGGCCCGTCTTGGTTTACCCAAAACAGTTTTTACTAATTATTCCAAGGATGTTTCAGAAATACTGGAACATGTAGGCGGGGCTCCGGTTATTATCAAACTTCTTGAAGGTACCCAGGGACTTGGCGTTGTTCTTGCTGAAACTCAAAATGCAGCTGAATCTGTTATCGAAGCCTTTAACGGTTTACAGGCACGAGTGATCGTTCAGGAATTTATCAAGGAAGCCGGCGGAGCTGATATTCGTGCTTTTGTAGTAGATGGACAGGTAGTGGGAGCCATGAAAAGACAGGGTAAGGAAGGTGAATTCAGGTCTAACCTGCACCGAGGCGGTTCTGCTTCTGTAATTCAACTTACCGATGAAGAGGAAAATGCTGCAATTAAGGCGGCAAAAGCAATGTCACTGGGAGTTGCCGGTGTAGATATGCTACAAAGTAGTCGTGGCCCCTTAATTCTTGAGGTAAATAGTTCGCCGGGTCTTGAAGGGATAGAAGAAGCGACCGGAAAAGATATTGCTAAAACCATTATAAGATATATAGAAAGAAACGTCTAATATATGCCGCGTATAGACAAGAATAATATTCTTGAAATTTTAGGTGAAAAGGTACACCCGGGAAAGGGCGCGACCATAAATTTTAATATGGCCAAGCTCTACACTACTACTTCTGTAGAGGTGCCAGTGATCATTGAACGTTCTAAAAAACCGGGGCCGGTTGTTCTTCTTACCGCCGGGATTCACGGTGACGAGATCAATGGAGTTGAGATCGTTAGACAGATCATATCTAAAGGTATTAACAAACCCAAGTGCGGCACCATTATTTGTATTCCTATTGTGAATATTTTCGGGTTTCTAAATATGGCCAGGGAATTTCCTGACGGAAGGGACCTTAACCGGGTTTTTCCAGGCACTAAAAACGGTTCACTTGCCAGCCGATTTGCTTTTCAATTCGTAAAGAAAATTCTGCCCATTGCCGATTTTTGTCTGGACTTTCATACCGGAGGTGCTTCCAGGTTCAATGCCCCGCAGATACGAGTAAAAAAAGGGGATGAACAA
This sequence comes from Christiangramia sediminis, assembly GCF_020552705.1. Lineage (GTDB taxonomy): Bacteria > Bacteroidota > Bacteroidia > Flavobacteriales > Flavobacteriaceae > Christiangramia > Christiangramia sediminis. Next base: position 333,642 of record NZ_JAJBZG010000005.1, read on the forward strand.
AGTATTAAATATGCTCGGATCTTTAATGCTCCCTTCACGATACATTCTAAAACCATTACCAAATCATTTAGAGAAACCTGTTCCAAACTGGGAATTCCCGTACTTCTTTTTGAAGGTGGAAAATCGCTAAATAGTAATAAGTATATCGCTAAATATGGAGTGGAAGGCGCTATGCGAATCTTAAGTCATCTGGATATGCTAGCTCCAAAATTTGAATACCCAGATGTTAGAAAAGAAACGGTTCTTATAGAGAACAGTTCCTGGCTCAGAGCAAAATACAGCGGACTGCTGCATATAAAAATACCCTGTGGGAAACATGTTGAAAAAGGCGAATATATTGCCACCATTACAGATCCTTATGGAAAATTCAGGCATAAAATAAAATCCTCCAGCGAGGGTTATGTGATCAACGTAAATGAATCTCCTATTGTCTATCAGGGGGATGCTATTTTTCATATTTCCACGCAACCAAAAACAGTGGAACATGCGCAAGAGTGACCTCAGGAAAAAATACAAGGAACTCAGGCTGAAATTAGATAATGCCGAAATTGAAAAGTTAAGTCTTGAAATTGCAAATAAATCACTGGAATTACCGGTTTGGGATCACAGGTATTACCATATTTTCTTAAGTATTGCTGAACAGAAAGAGGTAGATACTGAATTCCTACTTCATATCTTACAGGGAAAAGACAAGGAAGTGATCATCCCAAAATCTCATCCTGAAACCGGCGAAATGAGCAATTTTCTGTTAACAGATCAAACCGTAATCAAAAAGAATAGATGGAATATTCCTGAACCACAGGATGGCATTGAAGTAAAAACAGAGAAAATTGAAGTGGTTTTTATTCCATTGCTCGCTTTTGACAAAAAAGGCCATAGAATAGGCTACGGAAAAGGATTTTATGATAGGTTTTTAGCCGCCTGCAGACCCGATATTGTGAAGATTGGACTGTCCTTTTTTGAACCTGTAGAAGAGATCAAAGAACTATTTAGCAGTGACATCCCTTTAAACTATTGTGTGACACCAGATAAGGTTTATAAATTCAAGGCTAAATAATTTTTGTAATGATACAGTTTATACGTTATTTTTAACCTGAACAAATCTATTAAATGCTAACCGATCTACAGTTAAACAGCATACTGGAAGATTTTGATATTGCCTACTGGAAAATAAACCTGTTTTCCAAAGAGATATCATGGTCTGAGCATTTCAACATTCTGGTTGGAAAACCAAAAATTGAAGAAGATAGATTTGAGTTCTTCATCAACCATATTCTCCATCCCGATTATCGGTATGATTTCCGAATTCACTTTGAAAAACTTGTAAAAGAGGAGGAACCCTTCAGCTTTGAAATAAAACTGAAGCTGGAAAATGGCAAATATCGCTGGTTCGAGTGTAAAAATCAGAAGAGCAAAACATCCAGAGAATTCAGAGAAACTGCGGTGTTGCTGTTTGTAAATATCCATCAAAGTAAAAGGGATCAATACACGATAGAGGAGAATTTTTTCTATTATCGGGAAACCGCCGAAATGACTTCCACGGGAGGCTGGTATGTTGACACGGTTAACAAGAATATTTACTGGGACGATGTGTCTAAAAAGATCATTGATTGTCCCCGTGATTTTCAGCCGGCTTACGAGGATCGCATGAATTTCTATGCGCAGGAACATCATAACAGGATGCGCAACGCCTTTGATAAATGTGAAAATTTCGGGATTCCTTTTAAACTGGAACTTAAAATGGTTTCATTTCAGAGCAGGGAATTCTGGGTGAGACTCACCGGAAAACCGGTTTATAATAATGAACAGGTAGTGATAGGAATTCGCGGTGTTCTTCAGAATATCGATGAAAATAAAAGCAATGAACTTAATTTACAGAATTCACTGGATATCATTGCGACACAAAATTCGAGACTTTTCAATTTCGCCCATATAGTTTCTCATCATTTAAGATCTCATAGTAGCAACTTAAGCCTCATTGTTGAACTATTAAGAGAATCCAAAACCGACCGGGACAAACTGGATCTTCTCCCAAATGTTGAAGATGTGGCCGGCAATCTGGATTCAGCAATTTCGAGATTAAATGATATCGTAAGTATTCAAACTTCTTTACGTAAAGAAAAGGTGAATATTAAATTTGAGGAGGCACTAGAGATCGTTCTGTCATCTATTTCTTCCCTCATTAATCGAGAAAATGCAAAAATCGTCGCTGAATTTCAAGATCTGAAAGAAATTCGCTATATCCCTGAGTATCTTGAAAGTATTTTACTAAATTTAATCACGAATGCAATCCGGTATAGACAACCGGGACGTAAACCAGTCATTTTTATTCAGACCTATATCGAGAACGATAAAGAGTATTTAGAGGTTAGCGATAATGGAATGGGAATTGACCTCGACGAGTATGGTGATAAAATGTTTGGTATGTACAAAACATTTCATCAAAGCAATCCCGAGGCAAAAGGAATTGGTTTATTTATAACTAAAAACCAGGTAGAAGCCCTTGGGGGGACAATATCTGTTAGCAGTACCCTGGATATAGGGACCACATTTAAAATCAAATTCTAGATTCTATTTATTATGGGGCAAAAAGTAGAACTGGCGTGTATCATCGACGATGATAAGATATACGTAAATTTAGTCAAGAAGATCATTGAGATCAAAAAGCTTTCAGAGAACTTGCTTATCTATAAAAATGGTAAGGAAGCGCTGGATTATTTTAAGGATATCATGGAAAATGCTACCGATGAAGACAAACTTCCGGATATCATTTTTCTAGATCTCAATATGCCGGTAATGGATGGCTGGGAATTCCTGAATGAATTTATCAAGATCAAAAACAGCCTGAATAAGAAAATTACACTCTATGTAGTGAGTTCTTCTATAGATCCGCGTGACCTGGAAAGAGCAAAGTCTTTTAATCTGGTTACAGACTATCTTATCAAGCCTATCGAATTGAAAAAGTTCGAGAAGATTTTTGAAAAAACTGCCGCTTAATTTAGCAACATTCTATTCTTCATGCTCGTTTTTAGGAAATGCTCTTTTATTGAATAAAAGCAGCATCACCACTCCCACACTTATCGCGGAATCTGCGATATTGAATACAGGTTCGAAAAAGGTAAAATACTGCCCACCCCAGAAAGGGATCCAATCAGGCAGGTAACCGTTCCACAGAGGGAAATACAGCATATCTACGACCTTCCCGTGGAATAAAGAGCTATACCCCCCAGATTCTGGTAAAAAGCTCGCTATATGCCCGTAACTATCATCAAAGATGATCCCGTAAAATACCGAATCTATTATATTCCCAAAGGCACCCGCAAAAATTAATGAAATAGCGAAAATAAGAATTCTTGATCCTCCTTTTCTCACAGAATCCCATAACCAGTAACCAATCCCTACTATAGCGACCAAACGGAAAAGAGTTAAGGCAAGTTTACCATATTCTCCAGGAATCTTAGTTCCCCAGGCCATCCCTTCATTTTCCACAAATAAGATCCTGAACCAGTCGAAAACTTCAATTTCGTCTCCTATGGCAAAATGGGTTTTGATATAAATTTTGGAAATCTGATCTATTAAAAGAATCAGGATGATAAAGAATCCGGCTTTTTTAAGGGACATGAATTGAATTTGTTTGAAAACGGGTCAAAAATACTAATATTATTTAGTTTTTACGTACCATAATATCACCGTCTATACTGGTGAGTCTTAAAGGATTTCGCCCGGGCAGAAATTCCGGCACATCCACCTCGCCATTTCTGGAACTGGCCTCAATAAGACCGGAAGATGTTTCCACAAGTATATTCCCCGAATACGTATTGATCACTGCAGTTCCCATAAATTCTATAAGCTTGCAATAACCCTGCTTTAGATCTGCATACACAGATGTGAAATTTCCTTTAGCCTCTAATGAAGAAATATTAGATTTAATAGAAACCTCCAATCCTTCCGGGACCTCAATTTCTACTGCCAGCGAAAAAACCTTGTGAGCACTCAGTTTATCAAATCCCCCGGTTAGTCTTTCAGGATATTGGGTAGTAATGTTTAACTCTTCACCATTCACAAACGTTTCGAGCATTATATTATCATAATACTCACCTTCAGAATGGGTTTTAATTCGAATCTTGGAAGTTTTAGTAGAATTGATCTTTAAAAGATAGACTTCATCGGTATCTATGCTAATCCTTTTAATATTATCAGCATCTATTATTTCACGGGTATCCTTTTGTGAAAAAGATACCGCTGTGATGAATAACGCGATCAATAATATTAAGTTCTTCCTCTTCATTTTATTCTTTAAACCAAAAACGTCCAGAACCCTCTTCAGGGCTGGACGTTAAATATAATGATCATTCAGTTTTTTAACGCTGCATGTTCTTAGCTTCAATACTAAGCGTAGCGTGTGGCACCAGTAACAATCTTTCTTTTGCGATAAGTTTACCGGTCACTCTACAAACACCATAGGTTTTATTTTCTATACGCATCAGGGCATTTTTAAGATCCCTGATAAATTTCTCCTGACGGATAGCCAACTGAGAGTTCGCTTCTTTACTCATAGTTTCACTTCCTTCTTCAAAGGCTTTAAAAGTTGGCGAAGTATCGTCTGTACCGTTATTACCATCATTTTTGTAAGCACTTTGATAATTCTCAAGTTGCTCCTGAGCCTTTTCAATCTTCTTTTTAATCAGAGTTTTGAACTCTGCCAAATCAGCGTCGCTGTAACGTTCTTTTACTTCTGTAGACATGGCTTTAATGTTTTTTAATAAACAATCTGGTGGCAACATCATCAAATTCAATTTCAGCACCTTCATCTACCACCTCTGCGAATTCGAGTTTCGCAGTCAATGTTTCGTTTTTAATATAACTTATATTGTCGTTAACGGCATCCTCGATTATACCGTCCTTTTGTAGGGTTACATCAATCGTATCAGTCACTTCGTAGCCTGAATCCTTGCGGAGGTTCTGGATCCTGTTAACCAGTTCCCTGGCAACACCTTCCTTTTTCAACTCCGGACTAATACTAACGTCCAGGGCTACTGTTAAGTTCCCACTGCTGGCAACTAACCATCCTTCAATGTCCTGAGAAGTGATCTCCACTTCTTCGAGTGACAAATTAACATTTTTTTCGTTTATAACAACATCAATTTCTCCCTCGCGCTCTATTTGTGCGATCTCATTTGAGGTGAAATCATTTATTTTACTGACAATCAACTTTATATCCTTACCAAATCTGGGGCCAAGAACCCGAAAATTTGGTTTTATTTGCTTCACCAGAAGTCCTGAGGCATCATCGATCAGTTCAATCTCTTTAACATTTACCTCAGATTTTATAAGATCTTCAACTGCCTGAATCTCTTGCTTCTGAGTTTCGTCAAGTACCGGAATCATTACTCTTTGCAAAGGTTGACGTACTTTGATCATCTCCTTCTTTCTTAATGAAAGTACCAGCGAAGAGATCGTCTGGGCTTTTTCCATTTTACGTTCCAAAGATTTATCAACAAATCCCGGTTCATAAACTGGAAATTCAGCAATATGTACAGACTCAGATTTATCTTTTCCAGAAACTGCATTTAAGTCCATGAATAATCTATCCATAAAGAATGGGGCCACTGGTGCTCCCAGCTTGGCCACAGTTTCCAGGCAGGTATAAAGCGTTTGATAGGCAGAGATCTTATCCTGCTCATAATCGCCTTTCCAGAATCTTCTTCTACTTAATCTCACAAACCAGTTACTCAGGTTTTCCTGAACAAATTCAGATATTGCCCTGGTAGCTTTTGTAGGCTCGTAATCTGCATAGAATTTATCCACTTTTTCAATAAGTGTATGCAATTCTGAAAGTATCCATCTGTCTATTTCAGGTCTTTTTTCTAAAGCAACATTCTCTTCAGCATAGCTAAATTCGTCGATGTTTGCATATAGCGTAAAGAACGAATAGGTATTATACAAGGTTCCGAAGAATTTACGCTGAACTTCTCCTATCCCTTCAATATCAAATTTTAGATTATCCCATGGATTGGCATTTGAGATCATATACCAACGCGTAGCATCGGGTCCATAAACCGAAATGGTTTCAAATGGATCTGCCGCATTACCTAAACGCTTGGACATTTTCTGGCCATTCTTATCTAGAACAAGACCGTTAGAGACCACATTTTTATAGGCAACATCATCAAAGATCATAGTTGCAATAGCATGAAGCGTATAGAACCAACCACGGGTCTGGTCTACACCTTCAGCTATAAAGTCGGCTTTACGCCACTTGTCTTCTACTTTTTCCTTATTCTCGAATGGATAATGCCACTGTGAATAAGGCATGGAACCAGAATCGAACCACACATCTATAAGATCTGCTTCACGCTTCATCGGTTTTCCAGAATCGGACACCAAAGTGATCGTATCCACTACGTTCTTATGAAGATCTACTTTATCGTAATTCTCTTCACTCATATTGCCAGGTTCAAATCCTTCAAAAATATCCTTTTCCAGCACCCCGGCCTCCACAGCTTTCGCCATTTCTTCCTTAAGCTGAGCTACAGAGCCCATTACCTTAACTTCGGTTCCGTCCTCTGTTCTCCAGATAGGCAACGGAATTCCCCAATATCTGCTTCGGCTTAGGTTCCAGTCGTTGGCATTGGCAAGCCAGTTTCCAAAACGCCCCTCTCCGGTAGATTTAGGTTTCCAGTTGATCGTCTGGTTAAGATCGTGCATTCTGTCTTTGAATTCAGTCACTTTAATAAACCAGGAATCAAGCGGGTAATATAATATAGGTTTGTCTGTTCTCCAGCAATTAGGGTAGCTGTGAACATATTTTTCAACTTTAAATGCTCGGTTATCTTCTTTTAGCTTGATCGCTAATTCTACATCTACCGATTTTTCCGGAGCCTGCCCGTCATCATAATATTCGTTCTTCACATACTTTCCGGCAAATTCACCCATTTCTGGTCTGAATTTCCCCTGAAGATCTACGAGAGGCACAAGGTTTCCGTTTTCATCCTTAACTAATAATGGTGGAACTTCGGGAGTTGCCTGTTTAGCAACCATGGCATCATCTGCACCAAAAGTAGGGGAAGTATGCACGATCCCGGTACCATCTTCAGTAGTCACAAAATCTCCTGAAATTACTCTGAAGGCATTTTCAGGATTATCGTTAGGCTGGGCATAGGGCAATAATTGCTCATATTTGATCCCAACAAGATCTTTTCCAGAAAAACTTTCACCTATCAAATAAGGAATTTTCTTATCCTCCTTGGAATAAGAATTCAGATCTTCTTCAGATTCTGCCTTTCTGAATTTTTTATCAAATTGCTTCTCAGCAAGCTCCTTCGCCACAATAATTGTAATTGGTTCGAAGGTATATTGATTGTAAGTTCTTACGGTAACATAATCGATCTTAGGACCAACGGTTAAGGCAGTATTTGAAGGCAGAGTCCATGGAGTGGTGGTCCAGGCGATTAAATACAAATTCGGAATTTCTTTTAGAAAATCCGGAAGTGTTTCTTCTTTTACTTTGAACATTGCCGTAACCGTAGTATCGGTCACGTCCTGATAAGTTCCCGGCTGGTTCAACTCGTGAGAGCTCAATCCGGTTCCGGCTTTTGGAGAATATGGCTGAATGGTGTAGCCTTTGTAAATAAGATCTTTCTTGTAGATCTGAGAAAGCAGCCACCAAACCGTTTCCATGTATTTGGATTTATAGGTGATATACGGATCTTCCATATCTACCCAGTAACCCATCTTTTCAGTAAGATCGTTCCAGACATCGGTATAACGCATCACCGCATTCTTACAGGCTTCGTTATACTTTTCAATGCTTATTTTGGTTCCGATATCCTCTTTGGTAATTCCAAGCTCCTTCTCTACTCCTAACTCCACAGGAAGTCCGTGTGTATCCCATCCCGCTTTACGCTTTACCTGGAAACCTTTTTGAGTTTTATATCGGCAAAAAATATCCTTAATAGCTCGTGCCATCACATGGTGAATTCCCGGAAGACCATTTGCTGAAGGCGGACCTTCAAAAAATATGAATGGCTCTTTACCTTCACGGGTAGACACGCTCTTTTCGAAAATATCATTTTCTTCCCAATAATTGAGGATTTCCTCTGCCACTTTAGGCAGGTCAAGACCTTTGTATTCAGGGAACCTTTTGCTCATTTTCTGCTTTTTTCAAATGATGTGCGAAAATAAGGATTTTTAACAAAAGATGATATTATTATAAGCTAAAATACATATGCAGAAATTCTTATGTAAATACTTAATTAGAGATTCCTCCTATCGTCGGAATGGCATTATTAAAATGTATACGATAAAGCGATAATCAAATTTCTTCCTGCAGCGGCAATACCCGAAGAATAAGTGCGGTAACGCTGATCTGTAATATTTTCGACGGAAACCGTGGCCAGCCAGTTGGCAGTCATTTCATACTGCCCGGTTAAATTTAGTGTATACCAGGCTGGCGAATAAGGATTTCCATTTTTATCCAAAGCATACAGGTATGGCTTATCCTGTTCCCCGGGAGCGAGATCTTCAAAATCGAACTGCCCGTTATATTCAGCAAAAAGATCAAATTTCAATCTCCTTTTATTCCAGATCAAATGCGTATTTCCAAACATGGGAGCGGCATGTCTTAGTGGTACATATTCTCCACCTTCATTTTCCTCTCCCTGGGTATAACTAAATTGAGATTTTAACCTCAAAGCAACCGAAAAATCAATTTCTAAACCTGCTTCCACTCCATATACATAGGCATTGGCAACATTTTGAATCGCCTGCACCCTGCTTGGTTCACTCTGATAATCGATCTCGGTCACTCCATTAAGATCAAAATCGCGACGCACCATAGCATCATCCAAATAAGTATAATAACCAGTAAGCCCTAAGCGAATATTATCTGAAAAATTAAAATCGGCACCTAATTCAACATTGTAGGCATATTCCGGTTTCAAGCCGGGATTTGGAACCACCACCGAGCCGGGTTCAGAATCAAAGATCTTCCCTACATCATCAATATTTGGAGCGCGAAAGGCCGTTGAAAAACCTAATCTCCATCCAATGAAATCATTTTGTCGCCAATTTATTCCAAGACTTCCGGTTAAGGCCCCGGTACTGATATCGGCTTTTTCAAAGGGAAAATCATAAAAACGATCATCAAAACTGGCATCTACCAGGATATGATTATACCTGATACCCGATTGAAGTGATAAATCCCCCGTTAGTTTCCATTGATAACTTGTATACACCGCCATCGACTGCCAATTGGATCCATCAGGATATCTACTGTCGGTTTCACCGCTTTCAGAAGTTTCAATATTTCTGAAATTACCTTCAGAATTAATATTATTCAATACATATTCAAAACCGTAAAATAATTTACTGGTAGATAAATCCTTTTCAAAATCAAGGTTTGCCGAGTACGCATCTACATTTTCTTCAGTACTGAAAAGTATAGGTTCTCCAAAATTCCGGTCATTCCTGCTTTCAGCAAAAAACTGGTAAGCACCAGTAAATTGCATCTTATCGTAAAGTTGCGAATTGCTTCTATGATTAATATTTAAATTCCCCAGAAACCAGGTTTGCGGACCGTAATACCACTCTGCAGATCGCAATATGCCATCCCTTTTTCTATAAAGTCGGTCATATCTGGGAAAATCTGAGGTGTTAGAATAAACAAGCCCAAGATTAAAATCCCAATCTTTTGAGGGCATATATTTTATTTTCTGCAGCAGGTTTATCTGGTCATATCGAGTTGGTTTCTGAACCAGGGGATCTTCATTTTTCACCATCACATCTACCCCATTCTGTCTATCGGCATAATCGGGTCTTAAATAATCATCAGGCCCATGCTCCCCCATTCTCAAGTCTCCAAAATCTGAATAGGTGATCCCGGTTCTAAAAGCCCAGTTTTCCCTACCGATATTCAGATCGGCATGCACCGTATTTTCATTATTCGCTGTGGCAAAACGGGTATAAATATTCCCAGAAAACGAAGTCCCTTCATCAAAACTGAATTTTGGTTTCAGCGTATAGAAATTTATCACGCCCCCAATCGCATCACTCCCATACACCACAGAACCCGGACCTAAAATAACCTCAGCACTTTCTACCATCATCGGGTCTACCGAGATCACATTCTGAAGATTTCCGCTTCTGAAAATAGCCGAATTCATACGCACGCCATCCACCGTTAATAAAAGTCGATTGGTTGCAAATCCACGAATCATGGGACTGCCACCACCCATTTGACTTTTTTGCATATAAACCTGCCCGGTGCTTTCCAGCAGATCTGCCGAGGTTTGCGGGCTGGTCATTTGAATTTCTGAAGGAGAAATACTGATTATTTTTTGAGGAATTTCATTCTTTTTCAGCTTGAAACGAGCTACGGAAAGGGTCACCTGGTCCAACTGATTTTCTATAGATTCCAGCAGAACAATATTGTTATTATTTAGGATCTCTCTTTTGCGACGGTAGATCTCCACATATGAAACAGATTTGAAAATGATAACTTCTGTATCTGTAAACTGGCTAATATCTGCTTTCCCCGAAGCGTCGGTCACTGCAGAAACAGATTTATCTTTATTATAAATTGCAACATTTACAACGGGTTCTCCATTAAGGTTATCTAAAACTGTAATTTCCTGTGCGGAAGAAATTGAAAAAATAAATAAGAAGAGCGATAATAATCTTAATTGCATTTAACCGAATATTTCATTTAATACGCTAAGTGACTTTGGTTTGCGGAAACCTTCAATATGCAACTCATAATAGAGTAAAAGCATATTCAGGAAATCATTCCGGGAGGTCTGATTCATTTTTATAAGTGGTAACGCATCAAAATCAGTGCCCAAAAGACTTTTGAGCAAATCTACATTTTTACCTTCTATGCAATAATCATTTGATGAAAAATCCTGAAAAACCCCGTCTAAAAGATTGAATACAGGAAGATCTTTATTACCCGTTTCCGGCTGGAAGCCTAAATACCTGGTGAGATTTAGAAGAAACAGGAGGTGGAAATTGGCAATCTTATCTGTACTGTCCAGAAATTGAAAACTATACTCCAGGTAATGAAATAAGGCTTCATTTTTTTCTTCCTCACGAATTGCGTTTCTAAGCATTTCCGCAAGAAACATCACCATGGCCAGTTTCACCGGATGTGTGTGTAAAGTTTGGTAATTGCCGATAACTTTAGCTTCCCGCAGATATTCCAGTTTACCATCTCCCCGGTGATTGGCAACAATATCCAGCTGGGTAAGACTTTGAAACATGGAAGCCTTGAATTTACCTTTTCTGGATTTTAGAACCCCTTTAAGCATATAGGTGCAAAGTCCATCAGATAGTGTATAAGCTTTCACTATGAGATCGGCTTCCCCATATTTTAAGGCACTAATAATGATCGCTTTGGTGTGCACCAGCATTCCGGAAAATTTACCGTGAATTTATAAAAAAAGCCGCTTTTTCAAGCGGCTCTGTATATTTAAGTAATTATTGATGTTTAAACGACACCCTGAGCAAGCATTGCATCGGCCACTTTAACGAAACCGGCAATATTAGCTCCTTTCACGTAATCTACAAAACCATCTTCGGTAGTTCCATATTCCACACATGCTTCATGAATATCATTCATGATCTCGTGAAGTTTTTTGTCTACTTCCTCAGATGTCCAGCTATATCTCATAGAGTTTTGAGACATTTCAAGTCCAGAAGTGGCAACTCCACCTGCGTTAGAAGCTTTTCCAGGAGAGAAAAGTATTTTCTCTTTATGGAAAACTTCAATAGCTTCGGGTGTACAAGGCATGTTAGCCCCTTCACCCACACAAATACATCCGTTCTTCACCAATGTTTTCGCATCACCTGCTTCTAGCTCATTTTGAGTTGCACAAGGAAGTGCTACATCACATTTAATTCCCCATGGCGTTTTACCTTCATGATATTCTGCTGAAGAATACTGATCAACATATTCACTAATTCTACCTCTTTTTTCATTCTTCAATTCCATGATGAACTGAAGTTTTTCAGAATCAATTCCGTCCTTATCATAAATAAAGCCTCCGGAATCTGACATGGTCACCACTTTAGCTCCTAACTGAGTAGCTTTTTCAGCCGCATACTGGGCAACGTTTCCAGCTCCTGAAATCACTACTGTTTTACCATCCAGTTTTTCACCTTTGGTTTTCAGCATATTCTGGGCAAAATAAACATTTCCGTATCCTGTAGCTTCAGGTCTAATTAAAGAACCTCCGTAAGAACGACCTTTCCCGGTTAAGATACCAGTAAACTCATTCTGTATTCTTTTGTACTGACCAAATAAGAAACCGATCTCACGGCCTCCAACTCCAATATCTCCTGCGGGAACATCACAATCTGCTCCAATATGTCTTTGAAGTTCTGTCATAAAACTCTGGCAGAATCTCATCACTTCATTATCTGACTTTCCTTTCGGATCAAAATCTGAACCTCCTTTACCACCACCCATTGGCAGTGTAGTAAGGCTGTTTTTGAAAACCTGCTCAAAAGCAAGGAATTTCAAAATACTAAGGTTTACAGATGGATGAAAACGCAATCCTCCTTTATAAGGTCCAATTGCTGAATTCATTTGAATACGAAAACCTCGATTTACCTGTATATCTCCATTATCATCTAGCCATGGCACTCTGAACATCATCACCCTCTCCGGCTCTACCATACGCTCGAGAAGCATTTTATTCTGGTATTTTTTATTTTTTTCTATAAAAGGAATTACCGTTTCTGCCACCTCATGAACCGCTTGCATAAATTCTGGTTCATTTTGGTTTCTGGTTGACACCTTTTCCAGGAAACTTTTGATGTTTTTTTCCATAATGATGGGCGCTATTATTAAATTATAAATTTTATGTCCAAATTGTGAGGCAAATATAAATATTCTTTAAGGATTAAAAGTTTCATTCCAGTATTTCATATAAAATTAACTTTTATCTTTATAGGCCAGTGTGATACTAAGAATAATAAAATTTCCGTTATTGTAGTTTTGCTATATTTGCCACTACTGCAAGCCAACACTCATGATTAATACCAGGGCAATCTTTATTTTAAGTTTGGTTCTCTCGCTTTGGTCGGGCAAGAGTTTTGGTCAATTAAATATCTCTAACGAATTAGGAGTTATTACCGGTCCAGCCGGTTTTTTTACCGACTACGGTGAACGCTATAATTTACGGAACAACCTTGACAATGAGGGTTTTGGAGTTGGACTGGTACACTATATGAATTTTGCATTCAGACCTGAATGTAGTTGTCGTCCCACTAAATTATGGTTTACAAGACACTTTAGGATTCGTAACGAGATCGATTATTTACAATCCAACCTCGATCATTATGGCCCCGTAGCTCAGAAAAATACTGAGGGGGGAAGACAATTGCGTGCCATGCACGGAAAAACCCAGTTGATACAGGCTGGAACTTCCCTGGAATACCATCTCTTCGGAATAAGGGAGGCCCGGGATTTTGCAGTTTTATTTGCTCCGTACATCAGTCTCGGGGTGCATTATGTACACTATAAACCCGATGCTTATTCAGAATTAGGGCCCCTTGATAGTCCCAAGGTATTGTTCAGGACTTTTGAAAATGGTTTATTTTTAGAGGAAGGCGATACCTTTGCAATTCTTGGTAGCGCTGGTATGCGTTATCGCCTGGGCAGGTTCAATGACCTGCAAATAGAAGCCCGAGCCATATACTACGATACAGATAAACTGGAAGGCCTTGATGTACAGGGACCTCAGAATAAGTTCAACGATTTTGTACTATGGGTGAATATTGGCTACATCTACTATCTGGACTTTTAAATTATCAGTTCTCCGGAAGTTATAATCTTTCCTCCTTTTCTTAAAATAGCAATTTTGGCCTTTTCAAATTCTTCATTATTCAGCGCCCTTGTGGCATCTTCTATTAAAGTAGCCTGAAAACCTTCCGCCAAAGCATCCAGGATTGAAAAATACACACAGTATTCTGCCGCAAGACCTGCAAAATAAAGTTCGCCAGCGCCTTTTTCCTTTAAGTATCCGGAAAGACCGGTAGATTTTTGGTGGGCATTATCATAGAAACCGCTGTAACTATCAATTTTTATATCTGTACCTTTTCTAAAAATCGCTTCGATCTTAGAGGTTTTGAGCTTTGGATGAAAATTTGCACCTTTCGTATTTTGAATACAATGGTCTGGCCATAACACCTGGTCTATCCCATCCAGTTTTATGACCTCAAATTCTTCTGAATTTTCATGAGAACTGGCAAAACTGGCATGTCGCGGTGGATGCCAATCCTGGGTTGCAATTACCAGATCAAATTTATCTTGAAGATCATTCACCAGAGGCACAATTTGGTCGCCTTCAGGAACTGCTAAAGCTCCACCCGGCATAAAATCGTTTTGGACATCGATGAGCACTAAAGTTTTCATTTCAGTTTCTGTTTAGATGATTTTATTAATTTCTCACGTTCCTCCCGCAACAGCTCGCTAACCCCAATTTTATAGATATGCGGATTATTGAAACGCTTATATTCTATAGGTAATTCAGAAAGCCTGGTAAGACTATATTCTGAAATCTCTTTCAAATTTCTTTTATTGATAAGATTCTCCCCATTTTCCATCACTTTATTGAGAATTGCTTCCTGATGATATTTTTCCAGATTCATGGATTTATAAGGCTCAAAGGGATGATACATCTCTTCCACTCTTTTTTCGTGGTAAAGGCTAATGGCATCTGCTCCAATACATTTACCATGATCATCTTTCATTCTAAACACCTGCTTTTTATGCGGAAGCGTTACTTTGAAAATACTTTCTGAAATTTTTATCCGGGGTTGACCATTCGAATATGCCAGTTTATAAACTCCATCCAGTGAACCGTCGGGATTCCCGGTAACAAGGTTGGTCCCCACTCCAAAAATATCAATTGGTGCCTGCTGCTCCAATAAACTTTTTATTACATATTCATCCAACTGGTTAGAGGCTGCAATTTTCACATAATCGAGCCCGGCATCATCAAGTAATTTCCGACTCTCTTTAGCAAAGTATGAAAGATCACCACTGTCAAGACGAATTGCCAGTAACTTATCTCCCCGCGATTCCATTTCTTTAGCAACCCTAATAGCATTGGGAACCCCGCTTTTTAAAGTATTATAAGTATCTACCAGAAGCACACAATCCTGCGGTCTGCCCTTGGCAAAATCCCTGAAAGCTTCCAACTCATCATCATAACTTTGAATAAACGAATGAGCCATGGTACCCGAGACCTTAATATCAAATTTTTTTGCTGCTGCTACATTACTGGTTCCATCAAATCCACCGATCATTGCTGCCCGTGTTGCAAAATACCCCCCGGTTGCCTGGGCTCTGCGAAGTCCGAAATCCAATAATCCGGCATCTCCGGCCACCAGCCTGATCCTACTTGCCTTTGTGGCTATAAGAGTTTGAAAATTAAGTAAATTCAGCAGAATAGTTTCAATGATCTGAGCTTCGATAATAGTTGCTTCCACCTGCAAGATTGGCCGGGTGGGAAAAACGATATCACCTTCTGAAGCCGAATAAATCTTTCCGGTAAACCTGAATTCTTTGAGATATTTTAAAAATTTATCTTCAAATCCCTGTGCTTTTAAGAATGCTATATCATCTTCTTTAAATCTAATTTCAGCAAGAATCTCAAGAAGGTCTTCCAGACCCGCAAAGACAGCATAACCTCCGTTAAAAGGTAATTTCCTGAAATAATAATCGAATATCGCCTGGTGATCTTTGTGCCCCTTATTAAAATATATCTGAGCCATGGCCAGCTGATACTGGTCTGTATAAATAGCGGAGAAGTTATTCATGGAATCTAATTTGGTTAGCCAACGCTAATTTTCTTCAATTGAGTCTCATATAGATGAAGATCTTTATCGCTGAATAGCACAAATTTAATCTTTTTGATTTTTTCAATTCCTGATAACTCTGCTAAAACTGTATTAAATACAACGTCTACCGCCAATTCTGCCGGGTAACCGAAAATACCAGTTGATATGGCCGGAAATCCCAAGGAAGTGATCTCCATTTCTTCTGCAATTTTGAGGGTATTTCTATAACAGGCAGCTAAGAGCTCACTTTCAGGTTTATCCTGTCCATATACTGGGCCTAAACAATGAATCACATATTTATTGGGCAATTGATATGCGTTGGTAAGTACCGCTTCTCCGGGCTGAATGGGTGCAAGGGGTTTACATTCTTTATAGAGATCTGGACCAGCTGCTTTATGTATGGCTCCCGCAACCCCACCTCCGGGTGAAAGTTCTGCATTGGCAGCATTAACCACTGCTTCTAGCCCAGGTTGAGCTGTAATATCTCCCTTGACAACTTCGAATTCTATATTCTGAATAGTAAGCTTCATCCTTTTTAAGGATAATTTACAAAATAATAGAGGTCGATAAAAGTAAGTATGGGATTTGCATTTAATTTTCAAGATCATCCGAAATAGACACCTGATAGGCTCCATCTTCCGCAGGCAAAAGTCTTGAGCTTTGTAATTCTATAGTATTTCCATTCTGTATCCAGGGGATTTCTTCAGAAGCATTTTCTGCATCATATCCCGTAAACCAAGCGAAATCTATATCCTGATAATAGGAAGTTATTTTAAGTTCATACACCTCTCCTTTTTTGGCCCACTCGATCAAATACTCGCTGTCATTAGGGATAGGCTCGGCGGTTTCAGGATCTCCATTGTCTGATATATAAATAGTATTCATATCTCCCGGTTTAAACCATAGATAGGTATTTTCCCATTTTTCGCCGTATGTATCTGGATTTACGAGTGCAATGGGGTTACAACTGGTAAAACCGGTGATAATAAGAGCTACTAAAAATAGTTTAAATTTTGGGCTGGAAAATAAGCCTCTAAAGCATGTTGGGGTAGTCGTGTATTTAGGGAATACACTCTTTAAAAATGTCATATAAATGTTTCGATTCAGTAGGTGCTGTATCGAAGTAGAATAATGGGGCGCGGCGAAAATATATTTAATTATAAGCCTGCAAAAGCAAATACATGCATCTAACTTAACTTTATGATTATTCAGTCAGTTGATTCTACTAAATTCAAATTAAGCCGATTAACGGCTTTCTAGATTGTGGATATCCGTAAGAAATCTTACAAGTTTATATCTCTTAACAAATTGAATTCATAAAAAAAGCCACTTCAAGGAAGTGGCTTTTTCAGCTTATTAAGCAATCTAATTATACTTTTTTATAACTTGAATTGTATTCTTGCATTAAGTTCATGATCGCATTCATCAGGTCTTTAGTTTCCAATAATAAGTTGAAATATAAAGTTGTATTCTTAGGACTAGATTCTTCTGTCCTGGTTCTTGAAACCTGTTTTTCGATTTTTTCAGAAATACTATTTAATATCTCATCTCTGGAAGCGACAATAGCACTAATGTCCTCAAATTTCTTTTCTGTAAAGATGCGGTCTATTTGAGTTAATAAATCGCTTAGCGTATCATCTATCTCCTTTAGATCTGTGATTTGATTATACCTAAGAGGTTTGTGGTTGTTATTGACGTGCTTGAAACTCTTCTTGGAAATATATTCCAGGGATTGAGCGATATCTGTTAAATACCCAAGAATGGTAATATAAAAGCTACTTCCCCTCACACTGGTCTCATCCAGGCTCTTAATAAAGAAGAAAATATGATCTCTTAAATCTTCAATTTCAGCTTCGAGTTTAGCAACCCCTTTCTTGCTCTTTTTAAGTTTTTTCTTATCCTGCTTGGAAAGTCCTGTGAACACATCAGAAAAGATCTTATTTGATCTTGAAACTACATTGGAGATGTTATCTGCACTTTCAGAAATAATTCCCTGAACAGTTTTACTCTCAGATTTTTTAAGTCCTGACTTATCAGCTTTCGCAATTGCTTTATTCTTATGAGAAATATAATTTCTAACAAGAAGACCTATGGCCAGTAACAATAAGATCGCGATTGCCGGACCTTTTCCGAGAAAAATAATATAGGTTAAAATACCTGCTGCTGCAAAAGCGCTAAATGCGGTAAAGAACCATCCTCCAATTACATTTAACACCCCTGCTACCCTGTATACTGCACTTTCTCTTCCCCAGGCTTTATCTGCCAGCGAAGTTCCCATTGCAACCATAAAAGTTACGTAAGTAGTAGATAAGGGTAATTTATAAGAAGTTGCTATGGAAATTAATACCCCGGCAACAGTAAGATTTATAGCCGCCCTTATCATATCGAAAGCCGGCTGTTCTTCAGCTTTGTCTCCGACTAGAATTTCTTCGGGCTTTTCAAAACTCTTATTGATTCTTCTTTTAGTTCCCATGGGAAGAATATATCGTAACCCATCAGCAAGTTTTGTACTTCCTGCAACCACGGCTCTGGACAGCATATTGGGATCAAACTTTTCGGTTCCATGTCCCTGTCTTGATAAACCAATTTCAGTTTCAGCAACACTTCTTGCTTTTTTAGAGAACCAAAGTGTAAGCACCATGATCCCTCCAGAAATAAATAACAAAATAGGCTCAGCAGGAACTTCGTCTTTTAAGACTTCCATAGAAAAGGCTGATGCAGCCTGTCCTGATGCAGCCCACGCCTCATAAGAATGATAAGCAGCCATAGGAACTCCAATAAAGTTTACAAGGTCATTCCCGGAGAATGCCAACGCCAAACCAAAGGTTCCAATTGCTATTACAATAATTAAGATACTTCTTTTGAAGATCTTCATGAATAACCATGAAAATAAGGTCCAGAAAACCAGACTCACTCCTACAACCCAAACTACCTGACTGGAAAGCACATCCTTAAAACTGTCATAATAAGGAGTTCCTTTTA
The DNA here is from genome assembly GCF_020552705.1 of Christiangramia sediminis. Lineage (GTDB taxonomy): Bacteria > Bacteroidota > Bacteroidia > Flavobacteriales > Flavobacteriaceae > Christiangramia > Christiangramia sediminis. Next base: position 352,470 of record NZ_JAJBZG010000005.1, read on the forward strand.
ATCCTTTGAAGAAAATAAAGTATCCAATTGCAGTTAAACAAACACCTCCAAAAAGAGCTCCAAAATTTTTGATCTTCTTCTCATATTCAAAAGAAAACACCAGTCTTGAGAGCCATTGTACCAAAGCACCAATTGTAAATGCAATAATAACCGAGAGGAATATACCGGAAATAATCTCTGTTGCTTTCTCTGTATTAATATAACTTGACAGGTTCGCCAGAGTTTCTGAATCTGATGCACTTACTTTTATCAATGCCATAACCACGGCAGCTCCCAGTAATTCAAATACAATAGAAACTGTAGTTGAAGTAGGCATTCCCAGGGTATTAAAGAAATCCAGCAGCAGAATATCTGTGATCATCACGGCCATAAAGATGATCATGATCTCATCAAAATAGAACTGACCGGGCATGAAAATACCTTTACGGGCAACTTCCATCATCCCACTTGAAAAAACTGCTCCTATAAAAATACCTAAACTGGCAACGATCATAATAGTTTTAAAGGAGATCGCCTTTGAGCCAATAGCGGAATTTAAAAAGTTTACAGCGTCATTACTAACTCCAACCACCAAATCTGCGATGGCTAGAACCACTAATGCAACTAACATTAATAAGTAAATATTTTCCATTTAATCTTGTTTAAAAACGGTGCAAGTATCCTATGAAATTAGGAATTTACTGTTACCAAATTGTTATCATTTTTAAAAATGAAAATCAAAACCACATCTAAAGGCAATATAGTCATTAACATCATCCTGCTTAGCGTAATTTAGATCTGCCTGTATTTTTAATTTATGCCCTACTATATATTTTGAGGCTCCAATAGTATATTCTTCTCTTCCCAACAAATTTGTTATTTCATTAAATTCGTTGAAGGAGTAACGCGCGGCAATCTCGTAATTATTATCGAATAAATATCCCGCCTGTACATTAAAAGCATCTCCTTCAGCAACTATGAAGTCGGGCAAATTGGTTTCGCCGGTGCGTATTGCCAGGGGATCCTCTGCTTCTCTGTTGGCATATTCCGCCATAAAGGAAATCCCATTATATTTGAATACTGCATCAAAAAAGATAGTAGATATATCGGTTTCATAGATAGTTCCATCTTCCAGGATCATAAAATCACCCATATTACTCCTGGTTTTGACCGCATTATCGTTAAAGTCATAAACAGCTCCAAGCATTAATTTTGGATCTTGCTCTCTTTCAAGATCAGATTGAAAATAGTCTCCTTTATTTTCAAATTCACCAAATGGTAAAAACTCAATTCTTCCGGTATATTGAAGTCCACCTATATTGCCTACGGTAATATTTCTCCCTTCACCCTGAGAAAGAGCCATTTTCTCTTTGATCACAAAGTTTTCTCCCAGATTGATTTTGTGATGAAGTTGAAGACCTATATCACGATCAATATTAAAGCGGCTATTAAGAATAGAGCGATCTATAAACTGAAGGTTTGCAGAAGAAATAACGCGTTCCACATTTCCAGGAAGTTTGGTCTGGCCGGCCCATAATTCAAAATTCTCGTAGAAATTCCATTTCAGGACTGCGTCCAGAATATATCTTGGAGCATTGCCTGTATAAATACTGGCACCAGCAATATCATTATTAGAAAGTCCTAATTCTATTTTATATTTCAGTTTTGGAGTAAGCGCCCAACCATCGAATTTTAAGCGGGCTCTTCTTATTAAAAAAGCCTGTTCAGGATCTTCGTAGTTCTCACCATCGTAATCCCAGGAAGTATAAGAGCGGAATTGAATTCTGGGAGCGAACTTCACACTAAAAGAGCTGTCTTTAGCTGTAAAATTTACCAAACCCTTTCCGAATTTGGTATCACTTATTTCCTGTGAATATAGATTTGAATTAAAAAGCAAGCACGCAATTATTGCGTATATAGCATTTTTCATAGAAATCGTTTAAAAGTTTTTGTCGCCGGCAAAGAAACAAAACCAAGGTTAACTTAATGTTTCCTAAGAGTTAAGGCTAAACCATTTTTTTTAAACAAAAAAGGCTACCTGGAATGGTAGCCTTACACACAGTTTGAATCTAGTCGACAAAAACTATAACGATTTCATGTGTGCATCTTTGAATACACAAATAAAAGCTACCTGTTTAACCTTATTGTCAAGCTTATATTAAATAAAAATTAAAAAGTTGGAGATTATCTGAATTTCAGGGATTTTCTGAAACCTATAGAAACAAAAAAGCCGTTCAAAATGAACGGCTTTTGTTGCTCCTCCTCTTGGGCTCGAACCAAGGACCCTCTGATTAACAGCCGCGAAAATGGTGTTTCAGATAATTTCATTTAGCTTCTTATGTATTGATAATCAATATTTTACAACTTTTTCCTTGTCATTTAGTTTTACAATATTTACCTTTATTTGCCCATTTGTTGTACCTATGTTGTACCCAATTTAAGCCGCATGATTACTATAAAAATTGTACAGAGAACAAAGAAATTAACCGATGGGTTGTACCCAATTTTCTTGCGTGTGACCAAAGATCGACAAACTAAATATTACAAAACCCCATTTAGTTCGGAGATTTCCGAATGGTCAGCTTCAACAGGAACCTTTAACAAAAAGCTGAAAAATCATTTTCAGTATAATCGGTTACTGGTAAAAATTAAGGATCGGGCTTACCAGGTAGCAGCGGAAATTGAAATTCAAAACCCCGATTATACACTGGAAGATTTTGATAAGCTTTATAGAGTTACCTTCAATCCAGTTAAAAATGATGTCTTTGCCTTTTTTGATGAAATAGTAGAGGAAATGACTTACGCCGGTCGTGTAGGAAACGCAAAGTCCTATAAAGACACTAAAACATCGGTGCAAATTTTTCATAAGAGCAAAAAACTTAGTTTTCGGGAAGTTAACTCTACTTTTTTAAGTAAATATGATGCTTTCTTAAGGTCCAGAGGTGGAACCGACGGAGGGGTTGGAGTAAAGATGAGAGCCATAAGGGCATTGTTCAACAAAGCCATAGAACGCGGAATTGTGAAAGAAAGTTTATACCCCTTTAAGAAATATAAAATTTCAGGCTTAAGAGGCAAAGGTTTTAAACGTGCCCTGGATTTTGAAGAAATAATGCGCATTGTTAATGTAGATTTGAGTAATCATTCGCATTTAGTTGATACCAGAAACTACTTTGTTTTTAGTTTCTATACTAGGGGAATGAACTTTGCCGACATGATGGGTCTCGAATGGAAAGATGTGGAAAAAAATGCTATTTATTACACCCGGGCTAAAACCAAAGGAAATTTCTCAATTGCCATAATGCCCCCTGTAAGAGAAATTCTTGACCATTACCGAATTAATGGGTATGGAAATAAATATGTATTTCCATTACTGTATCGTGAAAACTATACTCCTACCCAACTTGCAGATCGAAAACATAAAATGCTAGGGATCTATAACAAAAATCTAAAGGAACTGGCTACAATATGTGAGATCACAAAAAACGTTAGCAGTTATGTGGCCAGGCATAGTTTTGCTAATTGCCTTAAACAAAAAGGGGTTGCAACTGATGTGATTAGCGAATCTTTAGGACATCAAAACCTAACTGTAACCCAGGCATATTTAAAAGAATTAGATACTCAGGTTGTGGATAAAGCGCTGGAAGTATTGTTGTAATTATTCTACTTTAGGGTTGAAGTCTGATTATTTCCTTAAACGATCTTCAATTTCAAAGTCATAAACTCTTTTTAATTCGAATTTTCTCAAAGTCCTGATGTAAAACTTTGATTACATTAATTACCTAATTGGTATTTTATTAATTAATACTAAATACTTCCAATTTAGCCTCCCTACCTTTAAGAGTTCTAAATCCTAGGGAGGATACCTTGTATTTTTTATCTACCATTGTTTTTTTTATTAGTGCGCCTGAAAAAAGTACAGATCTATCTAATTCTTTACACAATCCTTCTAATCTTGCAGTCACATTTAAAGTGTCTCCATGGTAGGCAAGATTTCTTTTTATATTTCCTACCTCAACTCTGGTAACTACACCGACGTGAGCCCCGGCTTTAAAGGACGGAGTAACACCAAATTTATCCGTGTAATATTTTGAACGCTCCTGTAAAAGTGCCATAACCCCAAAGAAGAATTCTATATACACATATTCTTTCATGCCCTCCAAGGGCCAACTTACAACAATTTCGTCTCCCACGTATTGATATATTTCAGCATTATATTTTTTTACCATCTTATTAATATCAAGAAAGCATTCCTGTATAAGATTACTGTAGGCAATGTGACCCAATTGTTCAGCCATTCTTGTAGAGTTAGAAAGATCCAGGAACATAAAAATGCGTTCTTCTTCTCTCGGATATCTAAACCAGCCCAATAAAATAGGAAGTAGGTAGCCAGGACCAAGTATTTTTTCAATTTGGCTGATAAAACTGATTATTAAGGTCATAAACAAGGTGTAGACGAGTAGGATAGCATAATGATATATCCAGTTACCTCTTAAAATCACCTCTACAAAACCTATATCCATATGTAATAATTCCAATACCCAAAAGATGATAAGTCTTGTTAAACTTATCAAACCCATAATTGTTATGAAATAAGCAAAGCTTCCTATAAGTATTGTGAGACCTAAGCTGTTATTTAAATTGGATTTTTTATTTAAGAAGTATTCAAAAATACCTAGGATGATTCCATTCATAAAACCAAATATTAATACTGTTAGTATTAACATTGCTACACTTAGGGTAAATGGGGAATTCGTGCCTTCAAAAATTGAAAGACTTGAAAAATATAATATAAAGCCCAGCACTCCGTAAGCTATGATCCAAAAAATTACCTGTTTGATAATAATAGTTAGTAATGGAAATCTATAACTTAAACGAATAATCTCATATAAGTAATTTTGTTTCATTAAAAATGTTCTTTAAGCTTTCTAATTAATAGACGGAGAAGGAATCTGACAGAAATTTTAGTAGCGGAGGGTTAAGGCCAAGGTGTTAACTTAAATCTTTTAAAAGAAGGTGTCATTTTAGGCCTGGATTCTATCCAATCTATAAATTCCTTTATGGTGGTAAAATCCTGGCGGGTTTTATCAGATTCTACTAAATTTATTAAAAATGCGTTCTCTAAAAGCATAAGTATTTCTATAAAATCAACATCACATTGACAGATACTATCTAAATCATCTTCAATCTTAACCGGATATCCTGACCAGAGGCTTAGCTTTTTTTCATAAATTAAATTTTTTTCGTAGCGCTTCATAAGTATGGTATTTAGTAATGAGCTGTGTATTAGTAATCAAAAACAAGAATGATAATTTTCAGTGAAGAAGTATTGCTGAAATTTTTCCAGAGCAGTATTTTTTCTAAAACATTTAATTCCAGATAGGGGTTATAATTTTTTTATTTCAAGACCTCTCATTACTTCTTTGCCCTTTTCGGTGGTAATTGCATTCATATAGAATAAGAGAGCTTCCTCCTGATACCTGGACCTGCTTATCTCTTGGTTATCCAGATAAGGGGTGTTATCATAGCTCATAGTCATTTGGAAAAATAATTTCGAATAAAAATAGGCATCAAAATCTTTTCGGTATAAGCCTTGACTTCTTCCTCTTTCAACATTATGCATAAGTATTTCCGAAAGTTTTCCGGAAAAATATAGCATATGTTTATTGAAGATCTGGGGATAATACTTCAGGAGTTGACGAAGAAAGATGGAATCATTGGTTCTTGATGCCTTTTCAATTTCTGTATCTCTGGCAAACATTCTTTCTATGGCATTCTCGATTGTTTCATCCAGGTCATTCAATTTTTCCAGGACTTTCTCTAAACTGTAACTTAACACCTCCTCAAGAAGTATATCTTTATTTTGATACTTTTCATAAAGTGTCTTTTTAGAAACCCGAAGTTCCCTTGCAATCTCGTCCATGGTCACAGTCTTGGCACCATTCTTTAGAAAAATCTGGGAAACCTTACTTAATAATTCTGTATCTTTTTCCATATCTCTTAAATTTTTTGCTACTTCTTCAAAGATCTACATTTAATAGAAGTATCGAAATATTAGATTAATAAATCTGGTTACTTAATCAGTAACCAGATTCTATTGATCTACTAGAATTCAAGCTCACTCTTTGGATTGAGGTGCTCGTATTCTGCATGCATTAATTTATCATAATCTTGTTTTTCTTTAGAAGAGAATTTCTCTTCAAGCCGAACAAAGATCAGGTAAACCACCGGTACAATGACTAGGGTAAGGAATAACGAGGATAATAGGCCTCCAATAATAACGATGGCTAAACCATTGTTCATTTCCGCTGCTGCGCCAGATGCCAGAGCAATTGGTAGCATTCCAAAAACCATTGCAATTGTGGTCATCAAAATAGGACGAAGCCTGGCGTGGTTTGCCTGGATTAAAGCTGTTCTTATCTTTTCTCCATGGTCTAACCTATGATTAGCAAAATCAACCAGCAAAATGGCATTTTTCGCCACCAGGCCTATTAACATAATGATACCAAGAATGGTAAAAATATTCAAACTCTGATCAGTTAAAGCCAGTGCCCACAATGCACCTATAAATGAAAGCGGAATGGAAAACAATACAATAAATGGTTTAATAAAATCATCATACAGCACCACCATAATCATATATACCAACATAATAGCAGCCAATAGCGCAATTCCTAAGGTTCCAAAACCTTCACTTTGATTTTCCATGTTTCCACCCCAGGTCCATTCCACACCTTTTGGCCGCTCAATATTTGCTAGTTTTTCTTCCCATTCCTGCGCTACTGCTCCCAAGGTTTTCCCTACGGTTTGGGCAGAAATAGTTACAGAAGGAGACCTATCATAACGCTCTAATAAGGAAGGACCTGATTCATAACTAATATCAGCGAACTGTGCCAGGTTTATTAATTCTCCATTGTTATTGGTGAACTGGATGTTTTGCACGTCTTCTATATTGTTTCTTGAGGCTTCATCAAAAATAATATTGATATCATATTCATTATTTCCAGTTCGAAATTTATTGTCGGTATTTCCACTAAAAGCTGTACGCATTGTTTGACCAACTGTAGCAACATTTAATCCCAGGGAAGTCATTTTATCTCTGTTTACATTTACAGAAATCTCAGGATTTCCTTCCTCAACACTACTTTCAATTTCGGTTGCTCCTTCTACAGTTGTTAATGCTTGTTCAGCAGCTTTTGCATAAGCTAAAGCTTCCTCAAAAGAGTTCCCTGTTATGGTCATTTGAAGAGGTGCAGCTTCAACTCCAACCAATCCAACAGAAACAGTAGTAACATCGGCTGCAACTAATTTTTGTTCCAGATCTCGTTTTATCCTCGCAGCTATAACGCTAGTTTTTTCCTCTCTTTCAGATTGATCCACCAGGGTAACCGATACTTCTGATTTGTTATTGGTTGCCTGTGCACCTCCCATACCTCCACTACTGGATTGCCCCACAGTGGTAATTAGTCTTTCTACTTCAGGAATTTGTGAAAGGTAATTCTCTGCTTTTTGAGTGATAAAATTTGTCTCTTCAATGGAGGCGTCTTTATCTATTTCCAATTGAACTAAAAATTCGCCCCTATCGGTTGAAGGAAAAAAGTTGGAACCAATATAACCCATTGCCACTAGGGCGATTGAACTTATGAAGAGCCCAGCTACAACTACAAAGGTTTTTACTTTATTATCTAAAGACCATTTCAGGATTTTTGTTACTTCCTCTGTAAACCAGGTCAAACCTTTTTCAAACTTATGGATGATTTTTCCAAAGAATGATTTATTGCTTATAAGCTCCAATTTTCCAAATCTTGAAAATAACCAAGGCACTACGGTAAAGGAAACCAATAAAGACAGTAAAGTTGCTATAACTACAGTTACACAGAATTGTCTAATAATGTCGGCCACTAGACCGTCACTTAATGCAATTGGTAAAAATACTACTACAATCACCAGAGTGATCGCCGTTACTGTAAATCCAATTTCTGAAGCACCATCGTAGGCGGCACGTACTTTGTTCTTACCCATCTCCATATGACGGTGAATGTTTTCAATAACCACAATGGCATCATCTACAAGGATACCTACAACCAATGAAAGTGCAAGCAAACTCATTAGGTTAAGACTGTATCCCAATAACCACATCCCTATAAAGGTTGCAATTAACGATGTTGGAATTGCTACCATTACAATAAGAGCATTCCTGTAACTATGCAGGAAAAATAACATTACGAAAGCCACAAGACCTATTGCGATGAAAAGGTCTTTTATTACTGAGTTTGCTGCTTCCAACGTAAAGACAGAATTGTCATTGGCAATATTTATATCCACACCCTGATCAGCATACTGCTGTTCAATTTCACTGATATTTTCCTGTACAAGTTCACTTACGGCCACTGCATTTGCATCAGTTTGCTTTTGAACCTGGAGCAGGATCGTATTATCACGATTTATACGTGCAATCTTTTCAACTTCTTTTTGAGTATCCTGAATTTCAGCAATATCAGAAAGTTTAATGTTCTGCCCGTTTTGTGAAGCTATGGTAAGGTTTCTAAGCTTATCTACAGACTGTATTTTTCCCGCAAGACGAATAAGTGTAGTATTCTCTCTAGTTTTTAAATTTCCAGTCGGAAAATCCAGGTTTGACGCAGTGATTATTTGCTGTACCATTGGTACAGTAAGCCCATAACCCTGAAGCCTGTTAGGATCTAAATTCACCCTAATTTCTCTTTCCTGGCCACCTACAAGGTTTACCTGAGCAACCCCTGTAAGACGTGAAAAAGCAGGTTGAATTTTTTGATCAATTAAATCATATAATTCATTTTCTGAAAGATCTGCAGTAACTCCCAGACTCATTATAGGCATATCAGAAACCGAAACCTGCGAGAGGGAAGGTTCGTCAATATCATCCGGAAGATCTGAACGAATAGCGTTTATGCTTCTTTGTGCTTCATTCAACGCAAAATCTACATCAGCTTCATTATTAAATTGAATGGTTACTACCGACAGACTTTCAAAGGAACTTGTCTGTATTTTTTTAATATTCTCAAGAGAAGAAACAGCATCTTCGATCTTGCGGGATACCGTATTTTCCACCTCGGCAGGTGAAGCCCCGGGATAAACCGTCATAACGGTTACTACCTTTACTTCGAATTTTGGAATCAACTCATAGTTTAATTGACTATAGCTGAAAAGACCTCCAATAATAAGTAATGCAAGCATCACGATTACAAGACTGGGCCTTTTTATAGATACTTCTGCTAATTTCATTTTCTTTTCTTCTCTATTATTTAATCACTTTTACTGCAGTATTATCTGTCAGGTTAATCTGCCCGCTGGTTACCACTACATCTCCTTCATTAAGCCCATTGTTTACTTGCACCTTGTTTCCGTAATTAATACCGGTACTAATTTCTGTGAGGTATGCAATACCTTCTTTTATAACGAAAACCCGGTTGTCGCTCACGCTTCCCACGAAAGCTTCCCGGGGTATTACAAGTACATTATTCTCTCCTTTTTGGTTAAACATTGCCGTAGCATACATTCCTGCTCTTAAGTTTGTTTGGGAATTATCTACAGAAATTTCTACAGGAAATTTTAAGGCTCCATTAGAGGCCGGAGCGATAAAAGTTATCCTACCGTCAATGGTTTTTTTGGTAGCACTTGGAGTTACTTTAACTGAATCTCCAAGCTTAAGTTGACTTACGAGAGATTCGTCTACTTCTACTTTTAAGTCTAACAAAGAAATGTCTACTACTTCTATTATTGATGTTCCCGGAGCTACGACCATTCCAACTTCAACCATTTTTTTATTTACCACTCCACTCATCTTTGAGCGTACATTGGTGTCGCCGGAATTTAGTTGGGCAGATTGATACTGCGCCCGTGCATTTTCTACCTGTAGTTTTGCCTGGTCAAGCTGTGAGGCAGTTACTCCCCCCGTTTTGTAAGCAGCCTCGTATCTGTTTAGGTTAGACACAGCGTTATCAAGATTGGCTTTTGCATTCTCCATATTGACATTTGCTTTATCTCCAATTAGTTTCGCTATTACCTGACCTTTCTTTACCTCATCGCCTTCTTCGACATAAATAGCTCCTATTTGTCCTGAGATCTCCGCAGAAATATTTGCTGTAGCTGTGGGTAAAAAAGTACCGTTTACCGTAAACATGGAACCAATTCTTTCTTTTTGTGCAATTGCAGTGTTCACTGCTACTTCTGTATTTTCCTGTGTTACAATACTTAATTCTCTTTCGTTCTCTTTTTTATTGTTTTGTAGGATAAAATAAAACGCTACGGCTACGCCTAATAGCAATACTATTGTGATGATTGTCTTTTTTTTCATTTTAAAGGTTATTTTCGTTTAATGTGTCTAATTTTCCCTGGGATTTTAAAAGCTCCACTTCTGCTAGTTTATAATCTAACCTGGCATTGGTTAAACTGTTTTTAGCATCAGCAAGTTCTCTTTCAACATCCAGCATTTCGTTAAGAGTAGCTAAACCCAACTCATAATTATTCTGAGTGTCTTCCAATACTTTTTGAGCAAGCTCCACATTTTGTTCTTGTGTTTGAATGGAAATAAAACTGTTTTCTAATTGTGAGATCGCATTTTCGTAGGCAAGCTGTAGAGCTAGTTCAGTTTCTTGAAGATCCTCTTCAGCTTTCTCTATCTCTACTTGGTTCTGCTTCACCTTTGCCCGGGTAGCACCTCCATTAAAAATAGGGATACTGATATTTAATCCTATAGCGCTGAAATCTGACCAGAAAGCACCTTCGTTTTTTCCATTCCATAGAGGAACAACATCTCCCTGTCCCAGCCAGCCATAGTTAGCTATCAATGAAACTGAAGGATAATATTCAGCCAGGGTTGATTTTTTCTGAAAATTTAAAAGTTCAATTTGCTTATTAAGTAATTCTAGTTCCGTACGACTGGAAAATTCAAGCTCTATTCCTGGTAAAAATTCCGGTTGGAAATTTTGTTGTGGCAATCTTATTTCTTGAGAAATGGACATTCCTATCATAAATTTTAATGCATTCTCACTTAATTCTACTGCATTAATGGCTTGCTGTTTATTACTTTTCAAATTATTTAGTGCTACCATGCTCCGGTCATAATCAATCTTTTTTGCAAGTCCGTTCTCGTATAACCCCTTAACGATACCTACCGTTCTTTCTGTGAGTTCTAAATTATTCTGAAGGTTTTCCAGAATCTGCTTTGATTGGAACACCTGATAGTAAGCAACTGCTACTTTTTCAATTATTTCTTCGTTGGTAAGCTGTGCATTAAGCTTATAAAATTCTTTTGTAGATTTTGCAGCTTTCAAACCCACAAAGACGGCCTGATTGAATATGGTTTGGGAAAGCTGTGCATTGGCTGTGGAATTCCATTTCCTTCCAAAAGCTACCGCAATACTTTCTCCGGGAGCCCCAAAAATTTCTCCGGGTAATATATTTTCCTGCAAAAGGGCATTATAGGTAGTTCCCGCATTAGCCGATAAGTTCGGTAAAGCTTTGGCCCTGACCTCAGAGATTTGTGCATCGGCGTTAGTAATATCTAGCCTGGCCTTAGCTGCATCTGCCTTATGCTCTAAGGCATACGAAACAGCATCTGAAAGTTTGAGCTCCAAGGGTTCCTGACCAAAGGTAATCCCATATACAAAGAGAAAACCAATTATCATTTTTTTCATATTAGGTACAATTTTTTTGTGATTTAGAATGCAAATATAAAACTAAAAAACTATAAAACAATAAAAGTTTTTTTGTTTTTTAGTTTTTGATATCTGGGTAGGAGGTATATTTAGCTTCCTTATTTTTATCTTGAATCAGAATTTATTTTCAAAATTGTGGAGGCTCCTTAGTAAGATGAGAAATGAGGATTTAAGACGATAATTCTATTAAATTGAGAGTAAATCGAAACATGTTAAACTTAATTTCTAATTAGTTTTCTTGAGCCTTTTAATATTTTATTGAATCTATTGATAGAACTACAATTAACTTGCATTCGCATTTTATCGAAATAGAATATTGACCTTTGGGAGGCTATTAAATAACTTCGGAAGTCAAATTGAAATATTTAATAAAACTTTTGTAGTAAGGAAAATACCTTAATAGCATCAGCCGTGGCATAACCCCAGAGCTTAGATTCCAAAGAATTCGTTTTCCTACTTTTTACTAAATCTCCCGCCCCAATATCTGCCATAATCTTGCGCGTGGTTCCTGTGCTGTTTTTATAGTGTACGGGAAGTTAAGCGTGAGTAAAAACAGCATAGGGCGCATACCACTTATGCGACAATATTTACTGTAAATAATTACCTGTTTATAAGGCTTCCCAAAGTATTTACTGTAAAAATTAGGATAATTTGCGACAAGTAAATTGTCATGACAAATGCTACTTATTTGCTTCCAGCCACTGGTAATATTCGTTCTTGATTTCAGGATTTTCTGAAAGATAATTTTTAAAGAGTTCACTTTCAGATTTAATCATCTGGTACATTTCAAACTTTTCATCCCCAGCTTTCGTGGCGGAAGATTTAAAATATCCTAATAAGCTTAACATCAGTATTCCGAAAATACAGAATAGGAAGAGCATATAATTAGGCATGAGCCGGGCATTCTTCAGTTTCTGGTCAATGCTTTTAAGTATGTCATCCTTCAACCGATCATTCTCTTCCTGCTTTTCCAGGAAAGCGTTCAGGTTTTTATCCAATGCCTCAGTACTTATGGGAATACTCATTTGCTCAATTTCTCCGGAAAGCTCCTGCAGCTTTAGAATAGCCAGCTTGAAATCGGCCATTTCATCGGTCATCAATTCCATGATCTCATCTAGTTTTTTCATAATTTATAAAGTTTTAATATCATATTCCAATTCCGGTATCCAGCGCCTTTTTTATCACCTGTTTCACCAGGTCTTTGGCTATTTTAGTGGCCATATTAGAGCTGATTTGTACAGTCTTATCTAACAGCTTTAAGCTTTGAGGGATTTCCTTCAGTCTGGAATAACTTGTGTTTTGACTGATTTCTCCAATTAGTCGGCCACCGGTCATCGAACGGTGCACCTCACTGCCTTTTAGATTGGCTCCTTTATATTCAAACCGAAAGCCCTGCAACTGGTTAGACTTATTGATGCAGGGGATTACCTTTACCTGGCAGTCCTTCATTTTACCGATATATTCATCCAAAGATTTAGGCCTGGATTCCAGTACCCGGTCGTTAATATATTTGATGGCCAGTCGCTGCACTTTCAATTCCTGCAATCTCTCCTGCTGTACTTCACATACTCGTTTTAGCCCTAATTCTTTGGCCACATTATCTGCTGCGATCTGGCTTCTTTTACCTATAAAGCTATCTTTATAGACTTCTCCTTTTAGACTTATCCGGTTGGCGTAAATATGAACATGGGTATGAGCTTTATCCCGATGTACAAAGCCAATGGCCTGGTTATTTTGCAGGTTCATCTCCTTTATAAATCTTTTAGCGATATCTTCAAGCTCTCTTTTGGTCAGCTCCTTTCCATCTTCGATGGTGGGGCTGACCACAAAACTCAGGGTGTTGTTAATGCAGCGTTCGTTTTGAGATTGAATGATCTTAAACTCTTCAGTAATTTCTTTGGGATTTTCCCCCGCCAGGTATTCCTTAAGCACTACCTCGGCATTCTTCTCCTGGTTCCAGCCATATGCTATGGAGGCCCCGGTACTTGCTATGGCATGTCCTTTCCCTATCATTTTCTGAAATTTCTTAAGTGCATCCTGATCTCTTCTGCGAGCTCCGCCACATCTTTGGCTAGCTTAGGGTTCCCTTTTTTAAACATATTGGCAATACGGGCAAAGTTGTTTTTGTATTGTATCAGCATCTGATAGCTTTCCAGTTGTTCCGGGGTTATACGTTCTACAATATTTCTCTCAAAGGCGGTGGATCGCAAGTATTCGGAAAGGGAAATTCCAGCCCTGGCCGCTCTTTTTTTGAGCAGCTTTTTCTCGTAGGTCGAGCAGCGTATCTGGATATATTCCCTTTTCATTTTTCTTTTAAAATCTTTGCGACCTGCGGGAGTAAAGCAAGATTGTCATGACAATGACACATCTTGCTTTCCCTTCCGCAACTGCGATTGGTCCTCCTGAACCTACCCAAGCTAAATCATCAGATTCAGTATAAGATTCAGTAGCCAATACTGTTTTCACTTTTTGCATTGCATTAATTTTTCATTGAGGTCTTTATAGTTTTTGAAGGAATTCCGTTCATCGGTAGCACTCCTAAATAGTTTTAAAATCTTCGCTGTAGCTTGATCTCCCGCGGGATCATTATCGAGATATAGACGAATGTTCTCATAATTAGTAAGATGTCCCGTAATTTTATTGGTAAAGGCCAGAGAATTCAGGATGATAATATCTGATGCCTTTACCAGGTCTTCCTCCAATATTGCCAGAGATAAAAAATCAAACATGCCTTCAGTAATTAATAAAGTTTTAGATTTCCTTTTGATATAGGTATAGGATTTTGGAGAGCTGGACCCCTTGAAGTAGCTGTTTCGCAGTTCCCAGCCGCCTAGGGGGTTCTCTAATCCTATAGCGAAGTATTCCTTGCCGCTATAGCTAAACCAGACCTCTTTGCAATAAGGCTGGGCTATTTTTACAGGGATCTCTCTTTTTGCCAGATACTGGGTCAAGGCCTCATGTTCGATTTCTCTAGTCCTTAAAACTTCAATTTTAGAAGCAGTTCTCTTTTTTAAAATGGGCTGCTGAAAAGAAAAAGAGTCACAATTGTCTTCTAGAAACTCCAGAGCCTGTTTAACAGAAAAGTTCTTTATCGCTACGATTAAATCTAGCCCATTTCCGCCCTTTCCAAGCCCATGGTCATACCAACGGTTCAATTTTAAAGAAACCTTGAAAGAGGCCTGTGTTTCTGACCGTAGGGGACTCAGAAACCAGGCTTCTTTCTCCGCTATCCTGCTTGGAAAGTGCCCTAGTTTTGCGAGTATTTTCACGATGCAAATACTACGGGCTCTTTCGCAGGTCACACCAATCTCTTTTTCTTTTTTCATTAGCCTGTTTTTAATATTAAATGACTATAAATCATTATACTTCTGCGCATCATTTTTTTTGATGACAAAACGATGCGAAAGTGATGACCCTCCAAAAGCGTTGTTATCACTGGTCTTATTTATATTTCCTCATCATTCATCAAAAAAAAGAAATACCTAAGGCTGCTTTCTTTGGTGATATCCTCCGAATTACCCGGAATGATGATTTTCCTGGCGGAAAGATCTTTAAACCGGTCATTCAGCAGGTTCATCAATTATGCATCACTTTTCTGTTCCTCACTAAAATACCGCAGCAGAAAAGATTTGGTAATAGTATAATAACGTCCCTTAGCAGGAGTTAATCCCAGACCTCCTTCCTGCCACATGATCATCTTCTGATAGTTTAGGGAGTTATCCTGGTTACTCAGTTTCCAGTCTTTTTTTAAGATCTGCCGCAATTGCGTTAAATCCGTTTTAATACGGGTTCTGTTTAAAACCTGTAAGGCATCCGTGGGGCAAACATTTATTTCGTCCACTTCACAAGTTTCCATTAGACTGAAGAGCATGCTAGCCAGTTCCTTTTCCACACGATTTCGGTTATTCTGCATCAAATTTGTCAAAGCATCCGTACTTATCTCTTTAGGGCTAAACCACATCCTGGTGCTGTGTTTAGTGATCAACTGACGCTGATCCAAAAAATATAGAAATGCCGGAATTTCTGCTTTAAGATCTTCTAAAAAATGTGTTTCTTCTTTTTTTAGGCTAGGGACTTTCAGCACCCAAAAGCGTGTTTCCTCACTATCGATTTTAATGAAGTTATCTTCATTGTTACTGCAAAGAATAAACTTGCTAAAGAACTCCACCTCGCGCTTATCCTTGCCTTTAGCTTCCAGTTTATTAAAATCGGTGGTGCTTAAATATTTGATCCGTTCGGTAAGCTCTTCTTTGTTGAACAACACTTCATCAATACAGATAAGAAGTTTGTTGGCCCAATCGGCATTAAACTGGCTGCTGAAATTGTCATTGGTTAGATAGGTCAGGTTGTTATCAAAAATGGCTTTAAGCCATTTTAGAAAGGTGGTCTTACCGGTAACCCTCTCTTTGGATACTAAACATAGAATAGGTAACATCTGCAGCGGTTTCGAATATAGTAGCTGCAAATAGTCAAGCCCAAGCTCCATCTGGCTTCCGAAAATATGTTCAATGAATCGCAGTGACATTTCGGTCTTACCTTCCTGCGGGATATGCGGTAAAGGAGAATAGGTGTTGTAAAATCCGTAACAATCCTGTTTAAATTCCTTATGTCCGGGAAGGCAGGTAAAGCCATCATACTTTTTTATGGTTCCAATAAATGCCTTTCCGTGATCATTGCGAAGGGTTTCTATATTCCAGGGAACCAAAGTCTCATTAAAATTTCCGGTAGTGGTGGGTATTTGTACTATTTTATAGTAACAGGTACCCACCCTGATATAGGATATCTTTTTCATCTTCAAAAAATTTAGGATTAATACTTAATAACCTACTTCCGGTTCTTTAGCAATTTTTGATTAAACTGCTGCTCCAGGAATTCATCGGACACATCCGGCTCACCCAATAACCAGGCATCTATCTTATCCTTATCAAAAAACTTCTGACGGATGTTAGGATTATTGCCGGTTGGTATAAGCTTTAAATGGGTAAGCTTATAGATCTTGCTTTTGGAAAGTCCGGTATATTGAGCCAGATCCTCCACATTCATTACTTTTTTGGTGTGGGAAAGTAAGACTTTAATATCTTCCAATAAACCCACTACTTCTCTTTGCTCATTCATAACGATAGCATTAAAATTAAAAATGAGTAAAAGGCCTTTTACATTTTGTACAGGACAAACTTAGGAAAGTAAATACCTATAAATCAATAGGATAACACAGATAGGAAAGAAATCACGCTTTAATTACTCTTTTGCCAGGACCTGCCTGATCAATTTTCGCTGATTCCGGGAATTGATTTTTTCCTGTTCGTTTTTCCAGGCGGAAAAACTAGTCTTTAAGGTGTTTTCTTTGAGCGGTTCATGATTCATTAAAAATGAATTCATCAGCAAATTGAAAAAGCTACTTTTTCGTTCTCCGGTGAGATCCTGGATCCCTCCTACAAATAATTCATCAAACAAAACAAAGAGGACACGGTGATTGGCAGAGTCGCCGCTTTTATTCCCCATGGTAAAATTGATTTTTTCTTTAACCCGCCTTCCATTAATCAACCTAACAAATTGTTTCTGAGACTCCCGGTCGAGATTGATCAATTCGAAACGTATCCTGGACGTTTTAAGGGGTTCTACCCGGAAATCATGCCGATCTGTTTCAAGATGTTTATTTGATTCGTGAAAAATGGCCAGCCAGATCAGAATCAAAAGCATGATACCAAAAAGGATCAGAAAAATGAGGGAGTTCTCAATAATAGAACGAATACCAAAGAAAAGGCTGAAGCTTAAAACAAAGACAGCGTAAGTAGATAGGATAAAAAGAATTAGGTTTAAAGGTTTCCCTTGTACTTTCTCCTCCAGGAAATAATCTATTCCTGATCTCCACCTCGCGAGTGCTTTACCGGCGTTAAGAATAAATTTTTCCATGGCAACAACTGCTTCAACCTATTAAATATAGCCAAAAGAAAAATAAAGAAAGAGATTTAATTTGTTGTACCTATGTTGTACCCACAAAAAAAAGAAAGCCACTCAATTTCTTGAATGGCTTGTCTTTACTAAGCTCCTCCTCTTGGGCTCGAACCAAGGACCCTCTGATTAACAGTCAGATGCTCTAACCAACTGAGCTAAGGAGGAATGTTTTGCTTTGAAAGCGGTTGCAAATATAAATCAAATTTTAAATGCTGTCAAAAGATTTTTTCGATTTTTTTTGAAGAAATTTCAAAGGATTTTGAATCTTCCGGATACTCAATAAATTAGGGAGCTTCGAGACCTTGTTTTTCTTTATATACCAGATAATTTCCAAGAACCAATAGATCCATTTCTGTTTTTAAAAAACATTCAACTGCTTCCTGCGGAGAACAGACGATGGGCTCATCTTTTATATTGAAACTCGTATTTATCACTATTCCGTCTCCGGTTTGTTCTTTTAATGCGTTTAACAATTTCCAGTATCTCAAATTTGTTTTTTTGGAAACTGTTTGAATTCTTGCCGTATAATCCACATGGGTAACGGCAGGGATGTTAGATCTTTTCTCATCCAGTCTTTCTATAAAGTTTTTTTGCTTCTCAAAAGTTTCAGACTTAAATACATCTTTCACTTTCTTTACCAAAAGCATATATGGAGAAACTCCATCCAGCTGAAAATATTTAGATACATCTTCCTCGAGAACACTTGGCGCGAAGGGCCGGAAACTTTCCCTAAATTTAATCTTCTGATTGATCTTTCGTTGCATGTCAGGATTTCTCGCATCTCCAAGTATACTACGATTCCCCAGCGCACGCGGTCCAAATTCCATTCTTCCCTGAAACCAACCAACTACCAATCCAGAGCTAATTGCTTTTGCCGTCTCTCTTAAAAGTGAAACTTCTTCAAAATATTGAAAATTAAGATCAGAATATTTTCTAATCATAGACGCAATTCTTTCGTTGCTATATCCAGGCCCCAGATAGGCTCCCTGCATAGAATCTTCAAGCTCTGGTGTTCTTTCTTTATTCAAGCTAATATACCATGTTGCTAAAGCAGCTCCCAGCGCTCCTCCAGAATCTCCCGCTGCGGGTTGTATCCAAACTTTTTTTAAAGCCTCAAGTTCCATGATTTTAGCATTAGCAACTCCATTAAGAGCTACTCCACCAGCTAAAGCCAGGTTTTTAGAACCTGTTAAATCAAGGGCAGTTTTGGCAAGCTTCAGTACAATTTTTTCCAGTACTTGCTGAGCAGCAAAAGCGAAATTTGCATGTTTCTGGTTGAGCTCATCTTTATTTTCCCTTCTGGATAAATTAAAAAGCTGTTTCCACTTTCTGTCATTTGTCATCGTTAAATGAGTAGCGAACCGAAAGTATTCCATATTCAGGAGAAAAGAACCGTCTTCTCTTATATCAATAATTTCTTCTGAAATCTTCTTTATGAAACTTTTGGTTTCTTCAGCTTCAGCCTCTCCATAAGCGGCCAGTCCCATGACTTTATATTCCCCGCTATTCACTTCAAATCCTAAAAAATAAGTAACTGCTGAATAGAACAAACCTAAAGAATGTGGAAACTGTTGCTCTTTGATGATTTTAATCTGATTGCCAGAGCCATAACTAATGGTCATATTTGCCCATTCCCCTACTCCATCTATGGTTAGAATTGCCGCTTCCTTGAAAGGAGAGGGATAAAAAGCACTCGCGGCATGAGAAAGATGGTGCTCCGGAAATAGCAATTTTGAATGAGGAAAACCAAGTTTCTTCAATTCAGAGTTTATCATTCTTCTGAAAAACAGCTTGTCTTTTAGCCATACCGGCATGGCTTTCATAAAGCTTTTTAGCCCTATGGGAGCGAAAGCATGATATGTTTCAAGAAGCCTTTCAAATTTTAGTAAAGGTTTTTCATAAAATGCGATCTGGGTAACTTCTGTTGGAAGAACTCCGGCTTCCTTCAATACATATTCTATCGCATTTGCTGGAAAGACAGGATCATTCTTAATACGACTAAAACGTTCCTCCTGTGCCGCGGCGACTATTTTTCCATCTACGATTAAAGCGGCGGCGCTATCATGAAAAAAAGCAGAGATCCCTAAAATTACTTCAGCCATGCTAAAACGGATTTTTTAGATCTGAAGGATTAAATATGTGATTTCGTTCCAGCAGCACAGAATTTGAAGATCTTTTGAAATTTTTTAATTTTAATGAATCTTTACCCAGTATTTTTCTAAAAAGCCCAACAGGTGTTACTAAAAGAAAAAACAATAGAATGAGAAGAAGATTGGAGGTAATAAAACTAAGGAGCTTTCCCAATCCAAACCATAAAAATGCCAGAGGCTTGAACACAACCGGAATAATTAAAGAAACCAATAGAACAGCTGCTCCAATTATGGGAAATTTCCAATCTTCAATGTACCAGCCATACATGATAAATCCCATAGCCAGCAAAATGCCGGTTTCCATAGATTGTCTCCTGCTTAGATCGAGCATATTCAATTAAAAAAGGGAGTAAATAAAGGGTGCGAGCGCTGAACCCGCTGTGAGTACAATAAGAAAACTAATAAGTAAAAGCATTACCAGAATTGGGATCATCCAGTATTTTTTCCTGGATCTTAAAAACAACCAAAACTCTTTTAAAGTTTCCATAGATTCAAATTACAATTTTTTAAGCAAATTTTCCGCTTCAATATTGCCAGGATTTGTTTGTAAAAACTCATTCAGCAACTTTTTGGCCTTTGCATCCTGTCCCACCTGGTAATAAACTTCGGCCAACTTCAGTTTTCTGTTGGCAATTGAATCACTTTCCAAAACAGTTAGGTCTAACATCAACTTTTTGCTCATAATATCCCGTACATCCTTGCTTTCAATATATTCCAGGTAAGAGATTGCCTCGGTAAACTGCTCATTCTTTATCAGGTTCACCGTGATCTTTCTTGCAATTGCTACCGAAGCCTCTAACTTAAAAGCTTTCTTGTAGATAGAAATCGCCTTTTCATAATCATCAATTTGTGCGGCAAGATCGCCTGCCTTTATATAAAATTGCGGTTCGTTTGGATACTCCAGTATTATGGATTCAGAAATTTTTAAAGCAGATTCCAGATCTTTCCTGTTGTTATAATAACCGTAAAGAGATTCCATGGCCTGTTCCCAGCTAATTTTTCTCAAAGCCAACTGTCCCGCAATTTTTTCGGGGATACTAAGGTTACTACTGTCAAATTGCAATTTTTCATAATACGGCCAGCCCTGTTTTAGCATCATCACCTCATAAGCACCCTGCAAAGAATCAAGTTCTGTAATGGGCATTTTTTCTCTTAATTCCTTTAAAGTCCAGGAATTTTCCCATTTAAGATCCAGAACATTTTTCTTTTCAAAAGCCTTATAAAACTTATAGGCGATCAGGGAATAGCCTTGCAAATTAGGATGTACATGTTCTACAAGTAATTCATTTCCAATGCTCAAATGCGGGGACTGTTTGATAAATTCAGCCTCTGTTTCTACGAGGTGGACATTATTGAATTTTTCAAAAGATCTTATAATTTCGTTGATCTCAGATGGCGCTCTAAAACGTAGCATATCCATTTCTTTCGCCTTAATAAAATTGGTTTTTGCCTTTTGATATTCGCCTTCTGAATAAGCTTTTTTGGCAATCTCAAAATAGGCCTGGGCAGATTTTTCGGCTGAAGTAGTGTCACTAACAAATGGCTGAATATCTTTTTCATTGCTGGCGATCGTACTCAGAAATACCGGAATCTCATTTTCAGCTAAACCTTCCAGAAGACTTTCAAAATTGAACCTGAATTGCTCAATTCCATCTTTATAAGTTTCAGAATTTAAAGGAATTGCCTGCTCTGCAACCATTTTTTTCATCAGGGTTTCCTCCTCTTGCTTTTCAGAATTAAAAATCCCCTGAACTTTACTCATTCCGCTAGAAATTAATTGAACTAGACGATACTCCCGCATATCCAGCGCGAAATTCACCAGCCTGGGATAGCCTCCCAGAGAGTTCACTGCGCCAACTCCCAGCGCACCATAATATTCGTTATGCCCGGCATAGATCAATACCGCATCGGGATCATAAACCGGAAGTTCTTTAGCAAAATCCCGAAGTGTATAAGAGTTGACCGCCGTCAGTGATAAATTGATGATCTCTATATCTTCTTCAGGAAAATTTTCATTCATCGCGTACTGAAGCCACCTGTGAAAAGAACCATTTTTAAGGTATGGATAACCTATACCGGTGGAAGCTCCCAACACAAAGACCCTTTTTGTTCTGCTGTCTTTTTCAGCTTTAAAAAGTTCACGGTAACCCGCGGTGGCATTATTGGTTCCGAAGAAATATTTATTCGAAACATTGGGGTTCATATAAATATAACCGGGCTTATTTTCAGCTTCAGTAAAGAGTGGAAAATCTGATCCATAGCCCGCAATTCTTAATACCACTTCAAGCAAAACGATAAATATCAATGCCAGAATTACCGCTGAAATCTTAAATATCAGAAGCTTTTTCCTGCTGATAGTATGGGAAGTTTTTAAGTGGGAACTTTCTGAATCTTTTCCTTTCATTCTCTTTTATAAGAAACCGATCTAAATATCGATGCTTTTTTACTTCAGGCCAAAGGCTTTGCCTTAAAATATATCCCTAAAAAGAAAAAGCAGCACAATTGTGCTGCTTTCATATCAAATAATCTATATTATCTACTCAAATAACCAGCGATATATATCGTTTCCATTCGCAAAAAGTACTAGCGCGATAAGGATAAAGAATCCAACCATCTGGGCAACCTCCATAAATTTATCGTTAGGTTTTCTTCCCGTCACCATTTCATAAAGCAAGAACATCACATGTCCCCCATCCAGTGCAGGAATTGGCAGAATGTTCATGAACGCTAGTATTATAGAAAGTAAGGCAGTGGTGTTCCAGAATCCGAACCAGTTCCAGGTATCAGGGAAAAGTCCGCCTATGGCTCCAAAACCACCTAACTGGGAAGGTCCTTTTTTGGTAAAGACATATTTAAACTGATATATATAATCTCTTAAGGTCCAGTATCCATAATCGAAACCTTTATTGATGCTTTCCATAAAGCCAAATTTCTTTCGCTGAATATCAAAATCATAGGTTTTAACAAAGCCTAACATTCCTTCTTCATCGGGAGTGATCGTTGTACTTTTTATCTCACCATCTCGCTCGTAAACAAGTTCAACTTCTTCATTTTTAATTTCTGAAGTTACCGGAGCGATCTCATGCCAATACCCAATTTCCTTGTTATTTAAAGAAATAATTTTATCTCCCTTCTTAAGTCCAGCTTTCTCGGCAGCAAGTCCAACCTGAATTGAATCTAAAACGGGCGCCTGTATAGGCACAAATGGCTGCATAATTCCCTCTTGAAACATCTTCATCCCTATCTCTTCAGGAATTGAAATTGTCTCTTCTGAACCATTTTCATGAACTACCGTCACATTCTGAACATCTCTCATAAAAAGATGCTTATTTATATCAAGGCTGTTCTCAAATTCTTTCCCGTTAACTTTCAGGATTCTATCACCGTCCTGAAAACCATATTCCTCGAAAGAATCTACCACCGCAAATCCTTCAGGCATATCGTCTGGACCTACATAGGCAGTTCCCCAAACGAACATGATCATCATATAAATAAGAAAACCAAGCACCAGGTTTACGGTAACCCCACCAAGCATAATAATAAGTCGCTGCCAGGTAGGCTTGCTTCTGAACTCCCAATCCTTGGGTTCTTCAGCCATTTGCTCCTTATCCATGCTCTCGTCTATCATTCCGGAGATTTTTACATAACCTCCAAGTGGTAGCCAGCCAATTCCATAGACCGTATCCCCGATCTTTTTCTTAAAAAGAGCGAATTTCACATCGAAAAAGAGAAAGAATTTCTCTACCCTGGTCTTAAAGAGTTTTGCCGGAATAAAATGACCTAATTCGTGAAGAACGATCAAAAAGGAAAGGCTTAATATTAATTGTATGGCTTTTACTAAAAATGGATCCATCTGCTAACTTCAAATTTAAAATCGCACAAAAGTAAGTTTTTAAAAGCTCCTACAAAAGTTTAAGTTTCAAGTGAATTCAGGTAAATAAAAAATTTCACATACAGAATTCGACTATTTGACGCACAGGCCATAACTTTGCAGAAATTTAAAGGTATGCTCAAGTTTTTTGCACGATATAAAACCTTTGCCATAGTTTTCTTTATCCTTTCAGTAATTATAGTGCTTTGTATTTATAGCTTGCTGAAACCGGAAGAACGTCTACCCATTTATCAGCCAGATATGGTGAATGCAGAATTGGTAGATTCCAGCATGCAGTATGTTAGAAAATACCATAAGATTGCCGATTTTAACCTGGTAAACCAAAATGGCGATACTATTACCGAAGATTTTTATAAGGATAAGATCTACATAGCCGACTTCTTCTTCACCACCTGCCTTACCATATGTCCCATAATGACAGATCATATGATAAAGATCCAGAAAGAAATTAAAAATGATGAAGATGTTTATCTTTTATCCCACACTGTTTTTCCGGTAGCAGATAGTGTTCCCGTGCTAAAAAAATATGCCCTGGAAAAAGGAGTGATCGACGAAAAATGGAATCTTGTCACTGGCGAAAAAAAAGAGATCTATGATCTGGCTCGTAAATCTTATTTAGCTACCAAATCTACCGGGGATGGGGGTCCCTACGATATGATACATACCGAAAATTTCGTGCTTGTAGATAAAAACAGGCAAATTCGGGGTTTCTATGATGGAACCGACCCTGAAGCCATAGAGAGCCTCATGCACGACCTTAAAATACTTAAGGAAGAGTATCACCAATAATTTACCTGCATTAACTTTTGTATTGGTCTAAATTCCATTACTTTTGCCTTGTTTAAAATCAATCTAAATAAAAAGTGAAGGTAACGGTTGCTAATTTAAAAAGAGGCCAGCGTGGAATTATCAAGGAATTCTCATCAGATATGGTCCCTCTTAAGCTTCTTGAAATGGGTTGCCTTCCTGGGAACGAAGTAGAGCTTGTTCAAACTGCACCATTCCATGACCCCATGTATCTTAACATTAACGGGAGTCACCTGGCTATCAGAAAAGAGACCGCTCTCCTAATAGAAATTGAATTAATAGGCTAATATGGGTAAGCAAATTAATGTTGCTTTAATTGGAAACCCCAACACCGGCAAGACTTCTGTATTCAACCAGTTAACAGGGCTTAACCAAAAGGTTGGTAACTATCCTGGTATTACCGTAGAAAAAAAAGAAGGGATCTGTAAACTTCCTCGTGGCTTAAAAGCCCATATTCTTGATCTTCCTGGTACTTACAGCCTAAACGCCTCTTCGTTTGATGAGAATGTGGTTATTGAACTGCTTCTCAATAAAAACGATAAAGATTTTCCTGATGTTGCCGTCGTGGTAAGTGATGTTGAAAATTTAAAACGAAATCTTCTTCTCTTTACACAGATCAAAGACCTTGGGATTCCAACTATCCTGGCTATTAATATGGCAGACAGGATGGATCGCAAAGGAATCACGCTTGATGTAGAGCTTTTGGAAGAACGTCTAAAAACTAAAATTGCCCTTATAAGTGCCCGTAAACGAATGGGGATAGATCACCTAAAGGAACTCATTCTAAACTACCGTCATATTGCCGTGGAACCATGCGTAAATGCATCGGTGATAGACCCGGAATATTTCGGAAATCTGAGAAAAGCATTCCCTAACCAGTCCTTATATAAATTATGGCTGGTTATCACTCAGGATGTAAACTTCGGAAATATCAATAGAAGTGAACTGAAGAACAAAACAGATTTTAGCACGAAATCTATTAGTGACCTAAAACGACTTCAGCAGAAAGAAACCATTTTAAGATATCAATTCATTAATGGCGTACTAAAAGAAACCATGGTAGTTGATAAAAATGCAGCTACCGATCTTAGGTCCCGACTGGATAGAATATTAACTCATAAAGTATGGGGATATTTCATTTTCTTCGGAATCTTATTATTGATATTTCAGGCGATCTACAGTTGGTCCAGCTATCCTATGGATATGATAGATACTGCTTTTGCCTCGCTAAGCGAATGGACAAAAGACACCTTTCCATCTGGTGTCTTTACAAATCTTATTTCAGAAGGAATTGTGCCGGGTCTCGGAGGAATTGTAATATTTATTCCGCAGATCGCTTTTCTCTTTCTTTTTATATCTATCCTGGAAGAATCTGGATATATGAGCAGGGTTGTGTTCTTAATGGACAGAATAATGCGCCGCTTTGGTCTAAGCGGAAAAAGCGTGGTGCCACTCGTTTCGGGTACAGCCTGCGCAATCCCGGCGGTAATGGCAACCCGGAATATTGAAAATTGGAAAGAACGCTTAATTACCATTCTAGTGGTTCCGTTCACCACCTGTTCGGCCAGATTACCGGTTTATCTTATCATTATAGCCCTTGTAATTCCAGATCGAACTTTCTTAGGGCTTAATTTACAAGGGATCACCCTTATGATCCTTTATTTACTCGGGTTTGGAATGGCAATATTTTCAGCCTGGATCCTTAACAAGATCATGAAGACAAAATCAAAAAGTTATTTTGTCATCGAAATGCCTAACTACAAGCTGCCTATGCTTAAGAACGTGGCTATTAATGTAGTTGAAAAGACCAAATCTTTCGTATTTGGCGCGGGTAAGATCATCCTCGCTATATCTGTTATCTTATGGGTTCTGGCGAGTTATGGCCCTGGAGAGAATTTTAATAATGCTGAAGAAATAGTTTCTTCAAAATATGATTCAGAAAGTACGATCACCCAAAGCGAGCTAGATGAAGAGATCGCTTCTTTTAAACTGAAAAATTCATATATCGGCATCATGGGCCGAGGAATTGAGCCGGCAGTAGCCCCGTTGGGATATGACTGGAAAATAGGAATTGCCATCATTAGTTCTTTTGCTGCCCGGGAAGTGTTTGTAGGTACACTGGCAACCATTTATAGTGTTGGTAGCGATGAAGAAGAAACAATTAAGAACAGAATGGCCGCAGAAACTAATCCTGTGCTGGGAGGACCATTATTTACCTTTGCAAGCGGAGTGAGCTTATTATTATTCTACGCATTTGCATTACAATGTATGAGTACCCTGGCTATAGTTAAACGGGAGACTAATACCTGGAAATGGCCATTATTACAATTGATCATTATGAGCGGCTTCGCATATGTAGTGGCCCTCATAGCTTTTCAGGTATTGAAATAGTAAGGAATAGAAATCTAAACGACTTAAAAGAACATGGAACTTTTACAGGAAATACTGGTCTTTATCACTTTTATAATCGCATTAGGTTATATCATCACGAAGTTCGTGTGGAAACCTGCATTTTTAGGTGGTAAAAAGAAAGAAGGATCCTGTGGTGTTTCAGATTGTGGATGTGATTAATCTGTGCTCACTCTTTCAGAAATTTTTAAACTGAGGCTATATTCTTCCGAAGAAATCTTTTCATTTATCTCAGGATAAGGATATACAACCAAAGTTTTAATAATAAGATCTTTCACATTGAAAAATTCTTCTATTGAAATATTAGATCCGGTTATTATTTTATCTCCTTTAAATTTTCCCTGTTCATAAAACTCAATTAATATCTTAACCTCACCAGCCCAGACGCAAGTAACTCCCTTTGGACATCTGGAATCTGAAATTACTTTTTTGAATTTAATAGACTTATCATCTAATTGCATGATATCTCCAATACAAAGCGTGGCATCCTGCATGTTATAATTCGAAGGCTCAGAATCCTGAGCCAGGATGAATACTGATTGAAACAAGGCAAGAAAGAATATGCAGATTTTCATAGGAATCTTTATTATAAAGACGATTCAAATAGAAAATCGTTGCAAATACGCTACGCAAGTCCCACATCCAGGGTCATCATGATCATAAAACCACCGATGAATCCCATAGTGGAAATATCTGTATAATTGCCCTGCTGGGCTTCGGGCACCACTTCTTCCACCACTACAAAGATCATCGCTCCCGCAGCGAAACATAAAGCATAGGGCAGAATTGGCTCAAAAGTCAAGACCGCCCAGGCTCCAAGGACCGCTGCAATAGGCTCTACAATTGCCGACATTTGCCCGTAATTAAAACTTTTCCAACGGCTTAGTCCCTGTCTACGTAAAGGCATAGCCACAGCGAAGCCTTCCGGAAAGTTCTGCAATCCAATACCTATAGCAAGTGCTACGGCTCCTCCAATACTGGCTCCTTCAAAACCTGCTGCAACCCCACCAAATAACACTCCTACTGCAAGTCCTTCAGGAATATTATGCAGGGTAATGGCCAGGGTTAATAATACCGATTTATGCCAGGGAGTTTTGATACCCTCAGATTCGCTCATTTTAAAATTTACATGTAAATGTGGAAGAATCTTATCGAGGCCGAATATAAAAAGGGCTCCAAGACCAAATCCAACAACCGCCGGGACCACTTTTTCAAAACCTTCACCAGGACTCATTTCTATTCCGGGTGCGAGTAAACTCCAGAAACTGGCAGCTACCATTACACCCCCGGTAAATCCAAGCATACCGTCAAAAAAAGCACGGTTCATCCCTTTGAAAAGAAAAACTAAAGATGCTCCTAAGGCGGTAAGACCCCAGGTAAATAAAGTTGCAATAAAAGCTGCATAAACAGGATCAAGTGACTCAAAATAGCCAAGTATATAGTCCATTCTAAATTGTTTTTATAAAAAGGTTAGTTGATATCTGGTTCGATATCCTTAATTCATTTCCGTCCATTTTAATCAGCATAGACTGATCAAAATCTTCCTTTTCTACTATTTCTATTTCCTTACCTAGTGAAATCCTGTTCTTATCAAGATATTGGAGAAATTCTACAGAAGAATCTTTTACGCCCACACAAATACCGGTTTCGCCTTTTTCTAGATCAGACAGGAGTACGCGGTTTGCCACACTAAAGTTTCCTTTTGAATCAGGGATGGGATCACCATGCGGATCCCTTTTGGGATATTCCAGAAATTTATCCAGTTCATTGGTAAGCTTTTCAGACTTGATATGTTCCAGTTGTTCGGCTACTTCATGAACTTCGTCCCAGTTAAATCCTAGCTTTTCCACAAGAAAAACCTCCCAGAGTCTGTGTTTTCTAATCACCTCTATGGCCGCATTTTTTCCTGCTTCACTGAGTTTAACGCCCTGGTATTTTTTATAATTGACAAGATCTTTATCTGAAAGTCGCTTAACCATATCGGTTACGGAAGATGCCTTGGTTTGCATCTCCTCTGCAAGAGCATTTGTACTCACCCCGGTCTTATAGGCTGTTTCCAGATGAAAAATAGCTTTTAAATAGTTTTCTTCAGATAAGCTGAACATGAATAAATTTTTATTTCGTCCAAAAATACATTTTTTAATTTGATAAATCAATTTTTTAGATAAGGCTAAATTATTTTTATACCTTTGCTTAAAATTAAAATTGGATGAAGATTTTAATGCTGGTCATTTTTACTCTGTCGTTTTCAGTTGTAGGCGCACAAACTACTACAGTTAAAGGCGTCGTAACTGATGGAGAGAAACCTATAGCCTTTGCGAATATTTCTGTGGCAGGCACAAATCAGGGTACCAGTGCCGATCTGGACGGGAAATTCAGTATCCAGTTTAAGGAAAAGAGCGTGCGTTTAAACATTCAGGCGATAGGTTTTAAAACTCAGCAGATTTCTATAGATCCTGAAGATTATGTAAATAAAGTGCTACTTATTGAGATGCAAGAAGACGCCTTGGGGCTGGATCAGGTAGTGATAAGTGCGACCAGAAACAGAATAAATCTCAAGGATTCCCCGGTGATCGTGAATGTATTGAATTCAAAATTATTTAATGCAACCCAATCAGTTTCGGTAGCTGAAACTTTGAATTTTCAACCAGGAGTACGGGTAGAAACCAATTGCCAGAATTGTGGTTTTACCCAGGTAAGACTTAATGGACTTGATGGGAGTTACACCCAGGTTTTGATCAATAGTCGATCGGTATTTAGTGCTTTGAACAGTGTTTATGGTTTAGAACAGATCCCTACCTCTATTCTTGACCGGGTTGAAGTGGTTCGCAGCGGGGGTTCGGCCTTATTCGGCTCGAATGCCATTGCCGGAACCGTAAATATCATCACAAAAGAACCTGTTTTGAACACCTGGAATATTGCCAGCAACCTTTCATTTATCGATGGTGAAATTCCGGATAGAACCTTAAATTTCGCAGGTTCTGTAGTAACCGAAGATCTGAATAGCGGGGTGACCATATATGGGATGAATCGTGATCGTTCTGCTTATGATGCCAATGGAGATGGATTTACAGAGATCACCGAACTTACCAATAATACCCTTGGTGCAAAGGCATTTTTTAAACCTAACCAAACAAGTAAAATTAGCCTCGACCTTACCGCTCTTAAAGAATATCGAAGAGGTGGCGATCGTTTGGATTTGGCGCCACATTTAACCGATATAACCGAGCAACTGGATCATAATACTTTCATTGGCGGACTTACCTACGACTTTACCAATGCTAAAATAAACAACAACTATTCAGTATATGTCTCGGGACAGCATACAGACAGGAAAAGTTTCTATGGAGGTCTTGGAGGGGGACGAAATGCCCAGGATAGCATTACCGCCTTAAATGCTTACGGAAATACCAAAGATCTCGCGCTATTGGGAGGTTTTCAGTTTACCAGGAATTTCAAAAATAATGATGTACTTACCACCGGGATAGAATTTAATCACAGTAATACCGAAGATGATATCGCAGGTTACCAAAGGTTCATTGATCAGGAAGTTAATTCTTATGCTGTTTTTGGACAATATGAATGGAAACCTTTAGATAAATTCACGGCTCTTTTGGGCGCGAGACTTGATCATATTGATGTTTCAGGAAGTTATGCCGTGGAAAATATTCAAAGAAGTTCTGAAATTGATGAGACCGTTTTAAGCCCAAGATTGACGATACTTTATGATATTAATGAAGAATTACAATTCAGGGGTGGTTATGCCAGGGGATTTAGAGCGCCACAGGCTTTTAATGAAGACCTGCATATTTCGTCGGTTGGCGGGGAACCACAATTTGTAATATTATCTGATGACCTGGAAACAGAATATTCCAACGCCTACACTGCTTCCTTCAATTATTCAAAAAGCATTAATAAATTACAAACAGATTTTCTACTGGAGGGATTCTATACAGAACTTCAAAATCCATTTACCACGGTAAGCACCGGGGCCAGTCTGCCTAACGGTTCAATTCTGAAGGAAGTACGAAATGGTAGAGGAGCTTATGTTACGGGAACCAACTTCGAGATTGGCGTTTCCCCTTCTTCAGAGCTAAGCTTTCAGATGGGTGGAACTTATCAGCAGTCCATCTATAAAGAAGACCAGGTTTTATATGAAGCTGATCCGACCTCTGTTACTGAGGAAAATATTATTATCACTGAATTTGTAAGGAATCCAGATTTTTACGGCTATTTGAATATCAACACCTCTCCTTTTGATGGTTTTAGTGTAGATCTAACCGGGACTTATACCGGTAAAATGACGATCCCGAAAGTGGTCAATTCCAACGGGTTTTTAGACCTAAGGGAATCTCCCACTTTCTGGGATATGAATTTGAAGCTGGAACAGCATATAGATATTACAGAGAATTTTCATATCAATCTAAGTACGGGTGTTCAGAATGTGTTCAATGCTTATCAGGATGATTTTGACTCCGGCCCTACACGGGATTCAGATTACATCTATGGACCATCCCGACCCCGTACTTTTTTCTTCGGAATCAAATTTGGCAATCTTCATAACTAATTCCGAAAAGCATGAAAAAACTGATCTTACTATTAATAATTTTTTGTTTTCATTCTATTAATGCTCAGAAGAACGAGATAGAATGGATAAGCTTTGAAGTTCTGGACGATACTCTAAAAAAAGAAACCAAACCCGTGCTTATTTATTTTTATACTGATTGGTGCGTCTATTGTAAAAAAATGGATAGAAATGCTTTTAAGGATCCGGAAATTATCTCATCTCTAAACCAAAACTTTTATGCGGTAAAGATGAATGCAGAAAGTACCGCAGAAATAGAATTTGAAGGGCAAATTTTTGTGAATGAACAGGCTAAAACAAAGCGGAATGGGATTCATCAAATTGCAATGTTACTGGCAGGCAGGCAGAATAAACCTGTTACATTTCCAGTGATTATGGTGTTAGATAAAGAATTCAGGGTAAAGATTAAAAGCCACGAATACCTTACCACCGACCAAATGAAAACGTTGATAAAAGGCTAATACCAGATCAATCTTTTGATCACAGGTTTTTTCATAATTAGCCTTGGTTGGAAGGCCTCCCGATAATTACCGGAAGGCTGTTTTTTATATACCGCGTTCTTTCTGGATCTGCTCGTAGGCCTCCTGAACTTTGGTGAATTTTTCCTGTGCTCCTTTTCTATAGGCTTCGTCCATGTGGCCTAATTTATCGGGATGGTATTTTTTGGCCATTTTTCTATAGGCTTTCTTTACCTCAGCATCACTGGCAGATTTGTCAATTTCCAGGATCGTATAGGCTGAATCTGTATTCTTGAAGAACATCGCTTTGATACTTTCAAAATCTCTTCTGCCAATTTGGAGATATCCGGCAATATCATTTATTACTTCAGCTTCAGCTTCACTAACCCGTCCGTCTGCCTGGGCAATTCCGAATAAAAAATGTATGATTTGAAGCCGGGTAGGATATTTGGTTCTGGCTGCTAAATACCTGGCGATAATAGAAGCAGAGACCTGCCGGTTCTTTACTACTTCATTAAAAGTTCTAAAAGTAGCATTGGCGCGCTCTTTTCCGTAGGCCTGGATAAAATAAGCTCTTACGTAATCCAGCTCCTTCTGCGAGACATTCCCATCTGCTTTGATCACTATCGAGCTAAGAGATAAAAGATTTAATTCAAAATCGCCCGGAGAAACGCTCTGTTTTTGCTCCCCGAACACTGATTTAAACATCCCTCCCGAGGAGCGGATATAATTATCCAGCAAAGAACCTATTATAAATCCAAGAATAGCACCGGGAAACCTGAAGTACATATATCCCAGAACTGCGGCAAGCCATTTGATCATCGGGCAATTTTCTTTAGCCGCAAAGATAACATTTTCAATATTTAATTAGTAATCTAAGCCTATCTCTTCTTGACATCTGTTATAAATTGAACCTATTAGCACATAGTAATTTGAGATATGCAGGCTTAACTTAATTTGGTATCTTTGTTGCTCACTAAAGTTTAATAAAAAAGATAACATATATGTATCCAGCAGATTTAGTAAAACCAATGAGAGAAGATCTTACCAATATTGGTTTTCAAGAATTACATACTGTAGAAGATGTGGAAAAGGCAATGGAGCTAAAGGGGACTACTTTGGTAGTAGTAAACTCAGTTTGTGGTTGTGCTGCCGCCAATGCCCGTCCGGGAGCCAGAATGTCTCTACAGAATACTAAAAAACCAGATAACCTTGTAACTGTTTTTGCAGGGGTAGATAAAGAAGCTACTGATAAAGCTAGAGATATGATGGTACCTTTCCCTCCATCTTCTCCCTCTATGGCTTTATTCAAAGACGGCGAATTGGTTCATATGCTGGAGCGCCACCATATTGAAGGACGCCCTGCAGATATGATCGCAGAAAACCTTATTGGAGCTTATAACGAATTTTGCTAATCTTTATAAGATAGTAGATAAAACCACGCTTGATGCGTGGTTTTTTTATGCGCTTAAGTTGAAATAGTTATTTTTGTACTTTTAAATTAAGATGAAAAGATTTTTCTCCTATCCCTTATCGGTCATATTCTATATTTTCTTTTTTCTTAATCTGCTGATATTCCATCCCATTCAATGGCTCTGCCTGAAACTAGGCGGATACGAAACCCACAAAAAGAGTGTGGATATTTTCAATTTTTTCCTGATGCGTTGCCTGAATATTTTAGGAACTACCTTTAGCATCGAGAACGATTTCAATATCCCTATAAATAAAACCTGCATTTTTGTAGCTAACCACCAGGGAATGTATGACATCCCTCCTATTATCTGGCATTTTAGAAAACACCATCCAAAATTTGTAAGCAAAAAAGAACTGGGGCATGGGATCCCCAGCATTTCATTTAACCTGAGACATGGGGGTTCAGTTTTGATAGACCGTAAAAACCGACGGGAATCATTATTAAAAATGAGCAAGTTTGGAGATTATCTGAAAGAAACCAAAAGATCAGCCGTAATTTTCCCTGAAGGTACCCGAAGCCGAACGGGCGCTCCTAAAGAATTTAGAAAGAATGGCTTGATGATATTATTCAAGAAATTGCCAAATGCCCTGGTAGTTCCCATCACCATCAACAACTCCTGGAAACTTTTTAAACACGGGAATTTTCCCATAGACCTTGGGGTAAATGTTCGTTTAAAGATTCATGAACCTATAGAAATAAGAACCCAGGATCCGGAAGCTTTGGCTGCCCAGGTAGAGAGAACTATACTTGCAGATATAAAATAAACCCTCCCCAGTTTTAAACCTTGGAAGTTTAACCGCTATGAAAGATTCGAATTTAATAGAAAACACCATACTTTTTGTAAAAGATAGTCTTGAAGGTGCTGAAGGTGGTCATGACTGGTTTCATATTGAACGGGTTTTGAATAACTCCAGATTGATAGCAAAAGGGGAAAAAGCAGATCTTCAGATCGTGGAACTGGGAGCCTTACTACACGACATTGCCGACTCAAAATTTCATAATGGTGATGAATCTGTAGGTCCAAGAATAGCTTCAGATTTTTTACAAAGTCAGAATGTTTCAGAGGATACCATTAACAACGTGGTGAAGATCATTCAGAATATCTCTTTTAAGGGCGGCAATACAGATCAGGAATTCACTTCTGCGGAATTGGATATAGTACAGGATGCAGACAGGCTGGACGCACTGGGCGCTATTGGCATCGCCAGGACATTCAACTACGGTGGCTTTAAAGGCAGAGCTCTTTATGATCCCGAAATTGAACCCAATTTGAATATGACCAAAGAGGAATATAAAGCTTCTAATGCGCCAACGATCAATCATTTTTATGAAAAATTATTATTGCTGAAAGATAGAATGAATACTGAAACCGGCAGACAAATTGCTGCAGAGCGGCATCTTTTTATGGAAAGTTTTTTGAAGCAATTCTATGCGGAATGGAATGGAGAAAAATAAAAAGACCCCTACAAATTGTAGCGGTCTTTTAGTTTCAATTTATCTTAATCCTATCCCTTTAAAGGTGTCGCTTTTTTATCCTTAAGATGCTCTGCAAAAAAGCCCATCATTGCTTTATAAAGATCTAATCGGTTTTCTTCCTTAGCGAACCCGTGGCCTTCATCATATTTTACCATATAAGGTACTTCCACTCCACGTTCTCTTAAGCTTTTTACGATCTGGTCTGCTTCATCAATATTCACTCGCGGATCATTAGCCCCCTGAACCACAAAAAGCGGATTTTTAATTTTATCTACATGTAATGCTGGAGAGATCTCGTCCATTATTTTCTTCTCTTCTGCAACTTCAGGATTATACCATATCTTATATAACATATCCCTGTATTTTTCCCAATATGGTGGTATAGTTGACATAAAAGTGTTCAGGTTGCTTACTCCCACATAATCTACACCACAAGCATATTTTTCAGGAGTTTTGGTCATCCCTCGAAGTACAGCATATCCTCCATGACTAGCACCGTAAATAGCTACTTTATCCTTATCTACCCATCCCTGATCTATCACAAAATCAACTCCATCTTCTACATCATCCATTGCCTTGCGCCCAATCTCTCCGAAGCCAGCTTTCAGAAATTCTTTACCATATCCACCAGACACTCTAAAATTAACATGCAAGGTTGCATAACCACGACTTGCAAAAAGCTGTGCTTCGGGATTAAATCCCCAGTTATCACGAATTCCCTGTGGCCCTCCATGCGGATTCACAATCAGCGGCAATTTCTGTCCCTCTTTATAATCTGCAGGAAGCGTGATATAACCATGAAGAGTGAAGCCATCACGACTTTTGAAAGTGATCGGCTTCATAGAGGCCATATCTTTAGCTTTTAAATGCGGCAGAAGCGTATAAAGCAGTGTAATCTTGTCTTTCTCTACGTCATACAGATAATACTCGCCAACAATTTTATCACTGGTTACACGAACCATATATTGCGATTCATCATCTGTTCTACCAACTGTGAAAAATTGTTTTTCACCAAATTCCTCTTTTAAGCGGGCATACACTTTTTTATAGGTTTCACTCACTGGAACAACTACCATCTTTTCACCGGAATAGCTGAAATAGTCGATCTCATAATCACGTTTTCTTGAAAGTGTTATTCCCGATACATCGAACGTGTCATTGCTATAAACTGTCTTTATCTTCTTATTCTCTTTTAAGTCATAATGCTGAATTTCAATTTTATCACCATCCAGGTTTGAAACTACATAAGCGTCATCGGGATTTTCAGTATTTGGGTTAAAAGAAGAGATACCAAAGGAGTCTCCAAACTCAGCAAGTTTCACTCTGCGGAATTCTCCATCAACTTTATATTGAACTTCAGTATTTACTCCATCTACAACCTTAGTTATGGCTCGCAGGTTTCCTTTTCTGTCAAAATTATAGCCTGCCACAGGAGCATCTCCTTCTTCAACGGTATACAACTTTGTTACCTCTCCCGTATTAATATTCAATCTGTACGGTTCTTCCTGTTGAGGATTATCCCTGTTCATTTGTACGATCACATGCTCTTCATCCTCTTTTAAAGCAGCAATAATGTTTACTCTCACTCCCTCAAATGGAGTAAGGTCCTTATCATTTTCACCATCAACATCTACCCCGAAAACATGGTAATTTTCATCTCCTCCTTTATCCTGAAGGTATAAAATACGGTCTTTGCTTGCCCAGTAAAACCCACGAATCAAATCTTCACCCTGGGCTTTCAGTAAACTTTCTTTTTGCGTTGCAGTCTCTTTTAAATATAAATCCCGTTCCCCAGATTGTCTACGCTTCATGTAAGCGATATACTTTCCATCTGGAGATAACTGAAATGAGTATGCTTCGGGAGTTTTAAAATAATCTTCTACTGAATATTTGTAATCACCGGTTTCCAGTGCCGCAAGTTTATCCAATTCGGCTTCAGTTGACGGTAGTTGAGTGTTTCCTGGCTGTTTTTTCACAGTTCTATTTAAGTTTAGCGGAAATTCCTGGCCCGCTTGTTTGTAAGTTCCTTCTATAGTTTCACCCTTTAATATACCAGAATACGTCATGCGCATTTTAGCAGAATTAATGGTTACCCTATTATCCTGCAAACTTACCGAATCAAGTTTGATTCCCGAAGCACCCTGTGCCGGAACATCTAAAGTTGCTTCGTAACCTTCTTCCGCAGAAGAAATATTGAAGATCAATTCCATTTGAGTGCCCTGTACTTCAAGGTTCCCGCTATAAGATCCTTTTAATTCCTGAGCCTGTATCGCCACTCCAAAAAGAAGAGAGGCTAGTATGATCGTATATTTTATAAGTGTAGTCATCATTTTAAGTTTAAAATAGTAGTTTGATTATTAGAAAAAGGCTTATGCCGAATATAACGCCAATGGCAAACTTTATGAGTTTAATATTTTTTGAAGTCCTTGTTTTCATAGATGAAATTGTGAATGAAAATATTCCAATAAGTACATGTAGATTAAAACCAGAATGGCCACAGCAGAGATATACATTTTCTTTTTTGAAATTTTCATGATAACTAATTTTAGATTTTCTCTGATTCCAGAATGCAACCTTCCCTGAATTTCACGGTTTGAGATTGTTCAGAATTTTTGAAATGAAAGGAAATCAGGTCCATGGAGTTATAGTTCTCGATTTCTTTTTGAAGAATATTATTTAGCCGTATTGCTTCGGTTTCCACCGAATTAGAAAATATACAATTTTCAAGTACGAAGCCTGCCTGAGAATTACTAAACCCATCTTCCATGCTGAATTGAATACCCACAGCATTTACATCAGAGTTTACAATTTCGCAATTGCAGTTTTGCTGAAGTTTAGTTTCAATGGAATTTACCAGTTTATTATTTGCCGAAACTCCCTGTCCAACTCCATATCCAAAAGTGAGTCCTATTGAACCTGCAATTACCATAATGAAAATTAACTTTATTGGTTTTTTTACTTTTCTGTTTTTTGCTTTCATAATAAAATTTTTAGTGATTGATTTCTGAAATCAAATCTGCAACACAAAACTCCATATAAAAAGAAAAGACTCCCCAGTTTTAGAAAAATGGGGAACATAAAATCGCTGTAAAGCGTTGATAATATTAGAATTGAATCAAATAATACGAGCGAAGAAAAGTGAAAATTCGGCCAAGCCTATTTTTATAAATTTAGGGTTAGAAAGGCTATTTTAGCCAATATTCTTTATCTCCTTGATATAAAAAGAAGGGTTCAAACCGGTATTAAGTTTAAAATATTTGGTGAAGGAATCGGCACTTTTATAACCCACTTCTTCAGCGATGGATTGGATGGAATAAGAACGAAAGATCACATCATTCTTTAACCTAACGATTGCATAATTAATGCGAAGATCGTTGATATAGGAATTGAAGTTTTTACCAAAATGTGAATTGATCACTTTCGAGAGATACGAAGTATTTGTATTTATTTTCCTGGCGACATTATAAGAATTACATTCCTGTTTGAGAAAATATTCTTTTTGCTCCAGTTTTTTGAGACCCTCTAAAATTTGCTGTTTTGTCTCTTCAGGAACATCAGTACTGCTCTTTTCTTCTAATACTTCATCTTTTGTATTAGTGATTTTATCTAATTCATTAGTGGATTCAATTTTGAGCATCAAAGCTTCAAATTTTTCCTCGTTCTTTTTTTTATTTCTATAAAAACGAAGTAGTACCACCAGCAGTAGAAGAATTATAAGAGAAGCTCCTAAAAATAGATAATTAAGATAGGTTTGTTTCAGATTTTTTTCCTCCTTAATTGCCGCCAACTCATTTTTGAAATCCTCTACTTCTTGCTGTTTTAATGATTGGTTTACTGTATCCCTAATTTTACCAAACTGCGCTACTGTGTTTATATACTTTTCAAGATAAAAATTAGACTTCTCTATATCACCAGTATGTTTATAGGCTTTTGCCAGTAGTTTATAGTGATCTACCATAAAACCTTCTTCATCTTTCTTAACCTGATAAATTTCAAGTGCTTCCTGAAGGAATATTTGAGCTTTTTTAAATTGTTTTTTTGCAAGATATAACTCTCCAAAATTCCCATAAAATACCAGGCTATCTAATTTTGACAGAGGCCTACAAAGAACTATAGCTCTTTTCAGATTATTCTCGGCAGATGAAAGCTTATTTATCATGATCTCGATTTCTGCTTTTTTTCTGAGGAATTGTTGCTTTTGGCATGTGTCCTTAGCTTTTTCAACCAATTGCAAGGCTTTATCCATATAAAATATAGCAGAATCCTTTTGGTTTTTCGCTTTATAGGATAGGGAGAGATAATAAAAGTTCGTGGCCTTTACATTCTCCAAATAGGTTGCATCAAAACCAGAATTCTTGAGGATTTCAAGACCTCTTTTATGAAGACTAAGGGCTTCATTTGGATCACCAATTGTCGATCTGATGTATCCTATTTTAAGCAATAATTTATGCTGGTACTTTTTATCATTTGTTTCTTCAGAAAGTTTAAGAGCTTCACTATAATTCTCTATAGCTTTCCCCCAAATCCCCTGATAAAAATACGCCTGGCCAATTTGAAATAAAGAATGAATACTTTGTGATTTCAATTCATGCTTCGAAGCAAAACTCATGAATGATTTGAGTGAATCCTGAGCTGTATCAAAATTTCGACTCCATATTGAACCTTCGATAAACAAACTTTTGGCTATCAATTGCTGCTCAAGATTGTTATCATTTATAGCTTTTTTTCGATAATAATCGATTAGCTCAAAATTGATTTTCTCTTTTTCAAAGCCGCCTATTAAAGTTTTAAGCTCCTCATAAGTTTTAGTCTCTAACGAATCTTTTTGTGCAGTAAGATTGAAAGTAATGAAAATGTAAAGAAGAAAAGTTAGTTTGAAAAATCTCATAGAGTACTACAATCAGACAGATTTTGAAGACGGCTAAATATACCGAATTAAAAAATAAAGCCGCAGTCTATTTTATCTCCTGACAATCCGGACAAAAATAGGTGCTTCTCCCTCCTACTTTTATCATTTCAATCTTTCCCTTGCCATTCGGACAGTCTTCCCCTTCAGTTCTATGATTTCTCAAATAATCTTCCGGAATAGGAATTCCTTCGGTTTTACTTTTGGTAACTGTATCCAGAATAGCAACCATTTTTTTGAACATGGTGGAAAAATCGTTCTTATTAAGATTTTCAGATTTCGACTTGGGGTGAATCCCGCTTTGGTAAAGCATTTCGTCTACATATAAATTTCCCAGTCCGGCGATAAAAGACTGATCCATTAAAGCTGTTTTCACACTGCCTCTTTTGCCATCAAATAACTTCTGAAAGTCCTCTTTATTAATTTCGGTAGCATGTGGCCCTAAATTCTGTTTTTTACGAAAGGCTTCTATACTATCGGTTAGAAAAAGTTTTCCAAATTTTCTAGGACAAATGAAAGAAAGTTTGGACCCGCTTTCAAAGCTTAAGGTCAATTGTGCATGTTTATGAACTTCATCATGATTGAAAAAATCCAATTTTCCGGTCATGCCGAAATGTATAACCAGGAACCCAGATTTCTTCAATTCCAGCAACAGGTATTTTCCTATCTGCGCGGTCGACACAAATTCATTCCCTTTCAATATATCTTCAAACTCCTTCTTTGGCGATTGAAATATTTTATCTGCTCCCGTTTCTACTTTGACAATTTTCTGATGAAGACTGGTTGAATCTACATATATCTTTTGATAGGCTACTTCAGGAAGTTCTGGCATACGTTTTTGTTTTGAATTTACTGAAAATTCAGAGTTTCTGAATTTGGTTTCTAAAAAAGCTTCATCTGCCCGTCTTTGAACTCTTGATGCAGTTTACAATTAAGTTTAGGTTTTTCACGGTCTTTTAAATAAAGTTTTCTGGCAATTCTAAATTGCTGTGCTACCTGGTTGGCAAATTCCCCTTCGCCTTTCATTCTCGTGCCAAACCTGCTGTCATTCAAGCTTCCGCCGTGTATATTCTCAATTTGGTGCAACACCTTATCTGCCCTGTCCGGCATTGCTTTTCTGATCCAGTCTGAAAAAATCTGTCCAATTGCCCCATTCAGTCGAACAATGGTATATCCAACTCCAAATGCTCCCCGTTCTGAAATTTCCTTTACCAGAGGCATTATTTCGTGACAATTTATCGAGGGAATAATTGGGGCCATCATCACTCCAACCGGAATATTTGCGGCCGACAGTTTTTCTACCGTTTCCAGTCTTTTTTTTATGGAGGCGGTCCTAGGTTCCAGGGCCCTGCGAGTCTCTTCTTTAAGAGAAGTTATGGATAGACTAACAGATATAAGATTCTCTTGTGCCAGCTCTCTTAAAATATCAATATCTCTTTGGATCAGACTGTTTTTTGTGATCATGCCCACCGGGTGCCTGTATTTCAGAAAAGTTTGTAATAAACTTCTGGTGATCTTCAATTTCTTTTCAATGGGCTGATAACAATCGGTATTTCCAGAAAGAACAATGGGTTTAGCTTCCCAGCTTTTACTTTTCAATTTCTTTTCCAGCAGCTCCACGGCATTCCGCTTTACCAGTATTTTTTGTTCAAAATCCAGGCCTGCGCTATATCCCCAGTATTCATGGGAATTCCGGGCGTAGCAATAGATGCAGCCATGCTCACAACCCTGATAGGGGTTTAAGGAACATTCCATTCCAACATCAGGGCTTACCACTTTATTGATGATAGTTTTCGGAAAAGTTTCAATAATAGTAGTTTTAGATTCTCTCGATTCATCCCCTTCCGCAGCACAATAATTGAGAAAATCATCTCTCATTTCATGACTATGCTCATGAAATCTATTGGATGCATTCAATTGCGCTCCTCTTCCCTTTATAAACTCATCTGATGACATTTCACAAAAATATGGAAATTTTCCAAATAAAAGGATTTTTTCCTAAAATATGAAAAGTAAAAAGGTCATACGTAATCAAACGTATGACCTTTAATCTCTATTCAGTTAGGCGCTTCTTTCGCCACTGCATATTATATTATTTACCCGGAAACTCAGCCTTTCTTTTATTCAGGAATGCAGAAGTTCCCTCATCAAAATCATCAGTCCCAAAAGAACGTCCAAATCCTGAAATCTCTACCTCAAAGCCGTTTACACCATCTTCGTAGTTTGCATTGATCGCTTTAATCGCTTCGGAAATAGCTACCATAGAATTTTTCATGATCTTACCGGCCATTTTTTCGGTAAATTCTTTCAGCTCATCCACCTCAACCACATGATTTACCAGGTTATACTGTAATGCCTGGTTGGCATCTATCATTCCGGCGGTCATGATCATCTCCATCGCGCGCCCTTTTCCCACTAATTGCGGCAAACGCTGTGTACCTCCATAACCAGGAATAACACCCAGGGATACTTCCGGAAGACCCATTTTTGCATTATCACTGGCAATCCTAAAATGTGCTGCCATAGCCAGTTCAAGGCCTCCACCTAGGGCAAATCCATTTACCGCAGCAATAACTGGTTTTGGGAAATTCGATACATAATTGAACAATTTTTCCTGCCCATCTGCAGCGAGTTTTTTACCTTCTTTTGGAGAATAATCAGCAAATTCGCTAATGTCTGCTCCTGCAACGAAAGCTTTTTCGCCACTTCCGGTAAGAATAATCACTTTTACCTCATCGTTATTTTTAGCCTCTTTAAAGGCCTCATGCAATTCCTGTATAGTTTCACGGTTAAGGGCATTTAATTTCTTTGGCCTGTTTATCGTGATTGTAAGGATATCATTTTCAATCTCTTCTAAAATATTTTGATAGCTCATAAATTTTTATTTTGGAAATCGTACGTTAAATATAGTGCCTTTATTCTGTTTGGAAACAAAATCTATGCTTCCATTATAGGTCTCTACAATATTCTTTACCATGGCTAACCCAAGTCCCATTCCGCTGGATTTTGTGGTAAATTTAGGTTCAAAAACCTTGTCTTTATTCTCTTCAGAAATTCCCGATCCGTTGTCTGAAACCGAAACACAAACCATATTTTCTTGCTCTTCTACCATTACCAGAATATGAGGATCTTCCACATGCTTAAGCGCCTGGGTTGCATTTTTAACTAAATTGGTAACCACCCTTATCAATTGAGTTCTGTCAAATTTAGCCAGGATCTCTTCTTTCTCCGATTTAAATTCTATATACCTTTCATTAAAAATATCCAGTGCCAGTTTCACAATTTTAGGAACATTCAAAGTTTCATTTTGTTGTGCCGGCATTTTGGCAAAATTTGAAAATGCTGAAGCAATAGAGCTCATCGTATCAATCTGGTTGATAAGCGTATTAGTATATTCCTCAACCTTTAACTCAATATCCGGGTCGTTCTTATCAAAATTACGCTGAAAACTTTGCACACTTAATCTCATAGGCGTCAAAGGATTCTTGATCTCGTGGGCAACCTGCTTCGCCATCTCCCTCCATGCCTGCTCACGCTCTCCTGTAGCAAGTTTCACCGCGCTTTCCTCTAATTCATCGATCATACTGTTATACGCAGAAACAAGGGCGTAGATCTCTTCGGTAGCATTAGACAGTTCTATCTTTTGATTTCTCTTATCCAGTCTTGTTTGATTGATCTTTTCTGAAATGATCTTAAGGGATTTAGTGATATATTTTGAAAGGAAAAATGACAGGATGATGGCAATAAGGAGCATAAAAAGATAAACCTCAGCCATTCTTACCAGAAAGTTATTCAGATCCCGATTAAGCAGACTATCATCCTGAAGGTACGGCAGGTATAATATAGCCAGTGGTTTGAATTTATTATCGGTAATATAAGAATAGGAAGACTGGTATTTCTGGCCATTGATCTCGGTCTTTTTCAGGTATCTCTTATCTGAAGTTGAATCCAGTTTTTTAAGAATCCCGCTCTGGATCTTAACTTCGGTAGTATCCTTAAAGAAGGATTCGTCAGATTTTATAATGAGATTTCCCTCCAGGCTGTAAATATGGATCTGCATTTCATGAACCTCCGCCATTTCATCGATCTTATCACGTTCATTAAAGATAAGTTCAAGGTTTTCTGTATCTACCACATAGGTGGTACTGGCCAGAACGAATTTGATATTTTCAAGGATTGCTTTCTGCTTTCGCTCGAGTCGCTCTTTGTGATAATTTTCAGCTTCCTGCTTATATTGATAGACCGTAACTCCAAATATTAGAATTGATGCACCCAGCACCAACAATATCATGGAGATAAAAATACGGGTTCGTAAGGATAATTTAAGCACTTTCATATAAGCTAGCTTGCCTCAAGGATTACAATTATCGCACCATTTCAGGCATTGGGATTCTTTGTCCTTATTCTTTTATATATTTTTATTCCCAGCATCAAGATGATCGCCAGTAGAAATATTCCTATTACGCCATAGATCCAGTTAATTGCGTCCCTTACGATCACAAGAAAAATCACCGAAAACAGGATAAGAGTTGAGCCCTCATTCCAGATTCTCATTTGATTAGAACTCCATTTTACAACATCATTCTGAAGTTGCTTAAAGATCAAATGACATTTGATATGATAGGCATATAGTAATACTACAAAAACAAGTTTTACATGCATCCAGGGTTGTTGTAACCATTCCGGGATCATAAAAAGCAGGACAACAGCAAAAATACTTGCCAGAATTGCAGAAGGCCAGGTAATAATAAACCACAGCCTTTTGGTCATAAGCTTTAATTGCTTCAAAAGAATAAATCGGTCTGGCTCTTCTTTTTGATCTGCTTCAATTTGATAAACGAAAAGTCTGGGGATATAAAATAAGCCTGCAAACCAGGTGATCACAAAGATAAGATGCAGCGCTTTTATATAGTTATAGTATTCCATCAGGCTTTTTTAGGAATAATTTTAAACGAATTAGAAGCTAAGATAACATGGAAAAAGTTTCGTGCAATAAAAGGCTGAGGTAGATTTCTAATCATACAGTTTTTGGTTAGCAAAGTTTTAAAGATAAGGATTTAAAGGAATTTGAAACCGAAGGCTTACTTAAGTGTTTTTGTGATCTCTCTATTCAGAAAATACGCCGTTATAATGGTACTAAGAACATCGGCAATGGGAA
Organism: Christiangramia sediminis; assembly: GCF_020552705.1. GTDB lineage: Bacteria > Bacteroidota > Bacteroidia > Flavobacteriales > Flavobacteriaceae > Christiangramia > Christiangramia sediminis. The sequence continues at coordinate 397,415 of NZ_JAJBZG010000005.1, forward strand.
ATGAGATCCAGACGCCAAGTTCTCCATAATAAACAGGTAAAATCAATATCAACGGAATAAAAATAAAACCCTGGCGTGATAAAGTGAGTAAAAAAGCAGGAACTGCTTTCCCGATTGCCTGAAAATAAGCTGCTCCAATCAGCTGAACCGCTATTATGGGAATTGCTGCAAATACCCAGCGCATCGCAGAGGGGGTTTGTTCAATTATCGAAGTTTCTTGTGTAAAGATCTTTACCAGGCTGGGAGCAAAAAACATAATTCCGAGGAATATCAACAATCCCATAATACTGGCATAAAGAATAGCGGTATTGATACTTTTTCGAACTCTGGAATATTTCTGGGCGCCGTAATTGAAACCTGCAATTGGCAAAAATCCCTGAGTAACCCCTAAAACCGGGAATAAGGCAAACATCAGCATTCGTGCAATGATCGCATAAACTGTTACCGAATCTTCCCCGCCAAGATCAAATAATATGTTGTTCATTAAAAGATAGGTGACACTAACCACAGCCTGCCTGGCGAGCGTAACGATACCCAGGGAAGACATTTCCTTTAAAATGGGAAAATCCAGTCTGAAGTGGGCAGTGCTGATCTTTAATTCAGAATTTTTAGATAGAAAGAACCAGATAATATAACCCAGGCAGAATAGATAGGATGCCGAGGTAGCCAGGGCCGCTCCTTCCATTCCCATATCCAGCCTGTAAATAAGAATATAATCTAAAATTAGGTTGGCTACAGAAGGAATTATCATTGCGGTCATGGCGAACCGTGGTTTCCCTTCCGCTCTAATCACATTATTTCCCATCATGGCCAGAGCAAGAAACGGGACCCCGCAAAGCACAATGATATAATAGATCCTGGCCGGGTCAAATATTTCCCCTTTTCCTCCGAAGGCAGGAATTAAATCATCAACGAAAATGAGTCCGGGAATTACCAGCCCTATGGCCAGCAAAATGGTAAGGCTTATTTGATTTCCGAAGGTTTTTAACGCCTTGGGCTGATCATCTGCCCCAAGAGCCCTGGAAATTATGGAGGAACCTCCAATCCCAATTGCCATCCCCAAAGCAGCTATAAAGAATGAAACCGGAAGCACCACATTAATAGCCGCAATAGCTATGGGTCCTATCCAGTTCCCTACAAAAATAGTATCTACAAGTATATTGAGGGACATTACCAGTATCCCTACCGAAGCAGGAAGCGCTTGTTGAATGAGCAGCTTCCCAATGGGTTTCTCACCCAGATCTTTGGAATTTCTACGAGACATTAAGCTTCTACAGGCTTTTGGTGAGCCCATTCATCAATCCAGCGGGAAAGTACCTTTACCCAATCTTCCCTGTCATTTAAACAAGGTACTACCGTAAATTTTTCGCCTCCAACCTCATGAAATATCTCTTCTCCTTCCATCGCAATTTCTTCAAGCGTTTCAAGACAGTCTGAAACAAAGGCGGGGGTTACAATAGCCAGTTTCTTCATTCCCTGCTTTCCAAATCTTTCGATAGTTCTGTCAGTATACGGTTTTAACCATGGATCGAAACCTAGCCTGGACTGGAAGGAAACACTGAAGGTGTTCTGTTTCAATTCTAAATATTCCGCGACTAATCTTGTAGTTTCATAACATTGATGGCGGTAACAAAACTGATGAGCAGTAGAAGCCGACTGGCAGCAAGATCCATCAATTTTACAATGAGAATTCGTGACATCGCTTTTCCTGATATGTCTTTCCGGCACTCCGTGATAAGAAAATAAAATATGCTCATACTCCTTATCTTTTAAGGATTCAGCAATACTATTTCCGAGCGTTCTTATATAATCTGAATGATTATAAAAAGGCGGTACCGTGGTAAAACTCATTTCAGGAAAAAATTCTTTCCTGAGTTTCTCTGCCAGCACGAGAATAGTTTCTGTAGTTGCCATGGCGAACTGAGGATATAATGGGAAAAGTAAAACCTCATCTACTCCCTGATCATGCAATTCCTGCATTCCCTGTTTAATACTCGGCGTACCATAGCGCATGGCCAGTGAAATTGGCACAGAAGTTTGCTCGTCTATTTTTGCTTGCAATCTTTCGGAAAGCACGATCAAGGGTGAACCTTCTTCCCACCAGATCTTTTGGTATGCTTCAGCAGATTTCTTTGGCCTGGTATTAAGAACGATTCCTTTAACTAATAAAGTTCGAGCCCAGTATGGAACATCGATCACCCGTTCGTCCATCAAAAATTCACCAAGATATCTTTTTACATCCTTTGGGTCGGTACTATCGGGAGATCCCAGGTTGACCAGCAGTACACCTTTACTCATAATTTTTCTTTTTCAGCTCAAAAATAGCATTCTGTATAATTCTACTCACTGTTTTTCTATCGGAGTTTTCTATGATCACATAATATTAGTTGGATAAAGCAAATTGAATACACTTGCTAAGATGTTGCAGAAAGTCAGGCTCAGAATAAGATTCTGTAGTATGGCCTCCACCGGTATAGATGGAAATTCCACCTCCTCGATAATTGTGATACCAGGCAATAGGATGAAAATCGCCATTTTCACCTCCTTTGTAGGTACTCTCATCTAAGGTCATTAGCACGTTTAAACCTTTGCCGATTTCCTTATAATTATACCACTCATCGGTTCTTTTCCAGGTATCATCCCGCAAATGATCCAGCGTCATATGTTGTGGCATCTTCACGTTAATTACAGCTTCCTGAATTTCTGGATGTCCATTAAAATATGCTCCTACCAGATCTCCATACCATGGCCAGGTTAATTCAGTATCAGCGGCAGCATGAATTCCGAAGAAATTTCCGCCATTATCCATATAAGACTGGAAGGCTGTCTGTTCTTCCCTATTCAAAATATCGCCGGTTGTATTTAAAAATATGACGAGATCTATCTCCTTCATATCATTTTCAATAAAAAATCTACTATCCTGGCTTGTGATGGTCTTTAAATTAATTTCATTTCCGATTCTTTGTATGGCCTGAATCCCATTTTCAATAGAATTATGTCTGAATCCTTCGGTTTCAGAGAATATAAGAACCTGCTTTTCCTGGGCCTGAAGCTTTAAACTGAAAATTAATAGAAGGGCGTAGATTGTAAAACGCATAGCTAATTAATTTATAGAGAGAGTATACTTTTTGGGTGTAGTTCCGAATTTTTTCTTGAAACCGGCTATAAAATGGCTGGCCGTACTATAGCCTACTTTCAATCCCACTTCATTAACATTATATTCCCCAGTTTCTAAAAGCTTACGGGCATATTCCATCTTATAATCAAAGAGGAAACTATACACCGAATCTCCATAGATCTGTTTAAAACCTTCTTTTAATTTCTTCAGGCTTAAACCAATTTCATCTGAAAGTTCCTGAAGGGAAGGTGGTTCTGCCATACTTGCAATCACTATATCCTTGGCCCTTCTTATCTTTTTAATATTTTCTTCATCACTTAAAAAGGGACATTGCTCCAGATCTGGATTTTCAGCTTTATTAAAATAGAGGCTTAATAATTCAAATGCCTTAGCTTTAAAATAGAGATTTTTAATACTGGGCGTTAGGCTAAAATTCATCAACTGATTTAAGACGATAGCCATAGAAGGAGAAACCGGCGCATCCTTATAATATTTTTTATCCTTATTATCTGCACTTAAAAATGTGATATAATCTGCTTCCTGGGAAAAAAGTGCATGAAACTTCTTGATAGAAATCACCAGTGATATTAACCAGGATTCAGATTCCATAGAAACATTTAAAGGCAGATCCTGTTGTGGATTATAAAGCAACAATGAATTTTCTTCCTGAAGAGGTAATTCATAATTCCCATTATTAAAAAGGAATTTACTGTTCCCTTTTACATTAAAGTGGAATTGAATAAAACTATTGTCTATATCCCTGGACATTAACCTGGTATCTGCCGTATCATTCTGAAACTTAAGAATAAAAAAACCATCTTCGATCTTAATCTCTTCAGAGATACTTACAGCGTTATTTTTTAAGTGATCTTCCATAGGGCAGATTTTCTATTTATTTAGAATCAATCTAAACTAATAGCTTCAAACAAGCTATCATTACTACAAAAGTATTGTATTTTAGGCTTTTTGGTCTTAATTTAATGATAATTATCATCTATCGACACATTTAGTGCTTCCAGCGTTATTTTTTAATTTAGGCTTATCTTATTTTTGCTGCCGTATTGCCTAAACAGATACATGGAGGATTATCACATTTCTAGAGGAAAGCACTTTTACACCATAGGTTTAAGTTACAAAAAGGCCGATGCTGAGATTAGAGGACATTTTAGCCTCACTGAAGAATCTAAGCAAAGACTTCTTGAACAGGCTAAAGACGAAGGTATTGATGGTATTTTAGTGACTTCTACATGTAACCGAACCGAAATTTACGGTTTCGCACAACACCCATTTCAACTTATCAAATTACTTTGCGAACACACTCACGGTACCGTAGAAGAATTTGAAAAAGTAGCTTATGTTTACAAGAACAAGCAGGCAATCTCTCATATTTTCAGGGTTGGGACAGGACTTGACAGCCAGATCCTCGGAGATTTTGAAATAATTAGTCAGCTTAAAATTGCATTTGTAAGGTCTAAGAAACTAGGCCTGGTAAATGCATTTTTAGAACGTCTTGTAAATGCCGTAATTCAGGCCAGTAAGCGAATTAAGAATGAAACCGAGATCTCCAGCGGGGCAACTTCAGTTTCATTTGCATCTGTTCAATACATCCTTAAGCATATAGAAAGTGTTTCAGAAAAGAAAATTTTGCTTTTTGGAACCGGGAAAATTGGAAGAAATACCTGCGAAAATCTGGTGAAACATACCAGGAACAATCATATCACTCTTATAAACCGAACCAAGGACAAGGCGGAAAAGATCGCTGGAAAGTTCAACCTTATTGTGAAGGATTATGCCGATCTACAGGCCGAGATAAGAAATTCAGATATTTTAATTGTCGCTACAGGTGCCCAGAATCCAACAATTTCTAAAGAGCTAATCTATCCAAAAAGAGAGCTTTTGGTGCTGGATCTTTCTATACCTAAAAACGTTTCAGACGATGTGCAGGAACTGGAAAATGTGAAATTGATCCATTTAGACCATCTTTCTCAAATGACCGATGAAACCCTGGAAAGAAGGAAGCAGTTTATTCCGCAGGCAAAAGAGATCATTACCGAAGTTGAAAATGACTTCAACCAATGGTTGGAAACCAGAAAATTCGCACCTACCATCAAAGCTTTAAAGAAAAAGCTAAAAACGATGAAAGATGATGAACTGAATTTTCAACGTAAAAAAATAACCGATTTCAATGATGAACAGGCAGAGATCGTAAGTAACAGGATCATTCAAAAGATCATGAAACATTTCGCCAATCATCTAAAAGAAGACACTGAAACTACAGATGAAAGCCTGGAACTTATCCAAAAGGTCTTTCAATTAGAAGAAATCACAAAATGAGCAAAGTAATTAGAATTGGTACGCGAGACAGCGAATTAGCGCTATGGCAAGCCAAAACCGTTCAAAATGCTCTTGAAAAAACAGGTCATAAGTCAGAACTGGTTCCCGTAAAATCTACCGGGGATCTAAACCTGGATCAGCCATTATACGAAATGGGAATTACCGGAATATTCACTAAAACCCTTGATGTCGCTATGATAAAAGGAGAGGTGGATATTGCAGTTCATTCCATGAAAGACGTCCCTACTTCCCTTCCCAAAGGAATTGTGGAAGCTGCCGTAATGAAAAGAGCCAGCAACAAAGATATTCTTGTGCATAAAGGAGTGGATTTTCTTGAAGCTGAAGAAGGAACGATCGCCACGGGAAGTCTTAGGAGAAAAGCCCAGTGGCTTCACAAATACCCAACACATAAAGTAGTAGATCTTCGCGGCAATGTAAATACGCGAATGCAAAAACTCAATGATAATTCCTGGAACGGAGCGATTTTCGCTGCCGCCGGACTAGAGAGAATCGAGATTAAACCTGACAATTTTATAGACCTCAACTGGATGATCCCCGCTCCCGCCCAGGGTGCCATGCTTATCGTGGCTATGGAAAATGACACGTATTGCCGAGAGGCTTTAAGCTTATTAAACCATCAGGAATCCCAGGTTTGTGTCCATATTGAACGTGAATTTCTAAAAGTGCTGGAAGGTGGGTGTACAGCACCCATTGGGGCCCTTGCCAAAAAAGTAAATGAACACATTCATTTTCACGGAGCTTTATTCAGTCTGGACGGGAAGAAGAAAATTGAAGTAGAAAGAGCCCTTCCAATTGATGAGGTTGAAAATATGGGGAAAGAGTGTGCTCTAGAAATTCTGAATAACGGCGGGAAGGAATTGATGACCAGAATTAAATCAGTTTTAAATAATTGATAAATGGCAACGGTGCTTTCTACAAAAAAACTGGCTCTTAATCAGAAGGAATTATTGCTTAATAGCGGAATTGGACTTGTTGAGTATGATGCTATTTCCATTAAGTTTATTGATTTCAGTTTAGTGGATCATAGCATTCAAAATGTAATTTTCACCAGTAAGAATGCCATTAAAGCAATCCTTTCAAAAAATATAAAGGTCGAAAATTGTTTTTGTGTGGGAGAAAAAACTTCTGCCCTTGCTTTGGAAAAAGGTTTTAATGTTTTGGAGAAGTTTGACAAAGCAAAAGAACTGGCCTTAAAAATAATCAAGGAATACTATCAGAAAGAATTTCATTTTTTTAGCGGAAACATTCGCCGGGAAGAACTTCCGGAATTACTGAAAAATAATAATATAAAATACACCGAGACCACAGTTTATGAGACTGAATTGAATCTGAAGAAATTCGAATCTGAGTTTGACGGAATTCTATTTTTCAGTCCCAGTGGAGTAGAAAGTTTCACGAATCAAAATCAGCTGAAAACCACTGTTTTTTGCATTGGGGAAACCACCGCTTCCGAAGCAAAAAAACATACAGAAAAGATCATTGTCGCCACAAAACCGACCATAGAAAATGTGATCGCAAAGGTGGTCTCAACTTTAAAGAATAAATAAAAACCAGGAAATGATAAAGAACGACCTGTTACTAAAAGCATTAAAAGGAGAATCTGTAGAACGTCCGCCAGTTTGGATGATGAGACAGGCTGGTAGATACTTACCAGATTTTATGAAATTGAAGGAGAAATATGATTTCTTCACCCGTTGCAGGACTCCGGAACTGGCTACAGAAATTACTGTAATGCCCATCAGACAAATTGGTCCCGATGCCGCAATACTTTTTAGCGATATTCTGGTGGTTCCACAGGCGATGAATATCGAGGTGGAAATGAAACCTGGTGTTGGCCCGTGGTTACCTAATCCCATAGATACTGCGAAAAAAGTGGAGCAGGTAGTGGTACCAGATGTGAATGAGGAATTAGGCTATGTTTTTGATGCCATCAAGATGACCAAGCAGGAATTAAATGATGAGGTTCCGTTAATTGGTTTTGCCGGTTCTCCATGGACGATCCTATGTTACTGTGTACAGGGACAGGGATCCAAAACTTTTGATAAGGCGAAGAGATTTTGTTTTATGGAACCTATTGCTGCCCATACATTACTTCAAAAGATCACCGATACTACCATTGCTTATTTAAAAGAAAAGGTAAAAGCCGGTGTAGATGCCGTTCAGCTTTTTGATTCCTGGGGTGGACTTTTGGAGCCTAAAGATTACCAGGAATTCTCATGGCAATACATGCAGCAGATCATAGATGCCTTAAAAGATGAAGTTCCTGTAATCGCTTATGGAAAAGGTTGCTGGTTTGCACTTAAAGAAATGTCTCAGTCTGGCGCTGCTGCACTGGGAGTAGACTGGACCTGTGAAGCAAGAAATGCGCGATATTTAAGTGGCGGACAGATCACCCTGCAGGGAAATTTTGATCCGGCGAGATTATATTCCAAGCCTATTGAAATAAAATATATGGTAAACGATATGATCAAAGCCTTCGGAAAAGACAGATACATTGCAAATCTTGGCCACGGAATTTTACCGGATATCCCGGTTGATAATGCGAAAGCATTTGTAGATGCCGTAAAAGAATATAGGTAGGTGATAAAAAAAGGGCTTAGAAATATATCTTTTAAAAACTCCCTTATGTTAGCCGGAGTATTTATCTCCAGGCCTTTTTTAATTCTTCCTACTTTCAATGCCACCTGGAAAACTATTGCTACCTGCAATGCATGCTTTGGTAAAAATCATCATGGAGAAACGAAAGCTAATGCATTTAGACATGCTCTGTGGAATTATTTGATTTGTACAGGTTCTTACAGGTTTTTAAATTCAATAGAAGCTTCAGTAGCCTGGAGTAAAAAAATAACCGACCTACACGAAGATCTTTCGCCCAATTCAGAAATTGCAAGAGCCATGGATCTTCATAATAATGCAATAGGGAGAAATTTTTTTGTTGAAAACATAGAATTTCAGGAGGATAATATTGAAAAATTACGCAAAATGACCAATAATGCGCTAAAAATTTATTCCATCGAAGATATTAAAGCTGCGGAAAAAGAGTTGGTTTATATAGAAGACTGAAATTTGAAGAAATGAAAGAAAGATTTTACCGATATATCCAGGATTTGCAAGACAGGATCACTTCCAGACTGGAAGAAGTTGACGGAAAGGCAAAATTTCAGGAAGATATCTGGAAACGTGAAGAAGGTGGTGGTGGTAGAACCAGGGTCATTGAAAACGGGGCCGTATTTGAAAAAGGCGGTGTCAATATTTCAGCTGTTTATGGTCCGCTTGCCCCGGCAATGCAGAAATATTTTAAAGTGGGAGATGTAGATTTTTTTGCCTGTGGTCTTAGTTTGGTGCTACATCCTAAAAATCCCATGGTTCCAACCGTACACGCGAACTGGAGATATTTTGAAATGTATGATAAAGACGGTACCGTAATAGACCAGTGGTTTGGCGGAGGTCAGGACCTTACCCCCTATTATCTTTTTGAAGAAGATGCCCGTCATTTTCACAAGGTTTCCAAAACTGCCTGTACACCGCACGGATTTTCATTATATACAGATTTTAAGCAAAAATGCGATGAATATTTCTGGAACTCCCACCGGGAGGAAGCCAGAGGGATCGGAGGATTATTCTTTGATTATTTGAAAGGTGACAGCCATATGAAGATCGATGACTGGTATAATTTTGTAACCGACGTTGGAAATTCTTTCCTGCAAGCCTATGTCCCTATCGTTAAACGCAGAAAAGAAATGTCATACACTGCAGAAAACAGAAAATGGCAGGAAATAAGAAGAGGCCGTTACGTAGAATTCAATCTTGTTCATGATAAAGGAACCCTGTTCGGATTAAAAACCAACGGCAGGATCGAGAGTATCTTGATGAGTTTGCCTCCGCATGTTCAATGGGTCTATGATGATCATCCCGAAGCCGGAAGTGAAGAAGATAAACTTTTAAAAGTATTAAAAAATCCAAAAAGCTGGGTTTAATCTTAATAGCTATAAGTTTTAAGCGGTAAGCTTTAAAAGAATAACTATGGTTGATTATAGAAATTACACTGTTTGGAAAAAAGCTCATGCTTTAGTCTTAGATGTCTATAAAACGACCAGAAATTTTCCATCTGAAGAAAAATTCAAATTAATTTCACAAATGAATAGAGCAGCTCTTTCCATTCCAACTAATATTGTTAAAGGCTGTGGCAGGGAAACTCAAAAGGAATTTTTGAGGTTTTTACATATTTCTTCAGGTTCTGCTTTTGAACTGGAATATCTCATTTTAGTTTCCAGCGAACTTCAATTTATTGATTTAGAAAACATCACAGAAACTAACGGCTCAAATAGCAGAAATCAAAAAAATGCTGTTTGTTCCAATTCAGAAAATTAAATCTACTCACTAATCCAGCTTAGAGCTTACAACTTAATACTTATAATTATGTATCCATTACGCAGAAACAGAAGATTAAGAACCAACGAATCTATAAGATCTATGGTTAGAGACACTATCATCTCTCCAAATGATTTTATCGTGCCCTTATTTATAGTCGAAGGAAAAAATGTCAAGGAAGAGATCGCTTCCATGCCGGGATATTACAGGTATAGTCTGGACCTCATTGAGAAGGAAGTTAAAGAACTATGGAATATGGGTCTTAAGTCTGTTTTGCTTTTTGTGAAGGTTTCTGATGATCTAAAAGATAATGCCGGAACTGAAGCAATAAATCCGGAAGGTTTAATGCAACGTGCAGTGAAAACTGTGAAAAATGCCGTACCTCATATGATCGTGATGACCGATGTCGCGCTTGATCCCTATTCTGCCTACGGCCACGACGGAATTATAGCTGATGGAAAAATTCTCAACGATGATACAACGGCCGTCCTTTCTGGAATGGCACTTTCTCATGCAAAAGCAGGGGCCGACTTTGTTGCCCCAAGTGATATGATGGATGGCAGAATATTTGAAATTAGAAGTTTACTGGAAGATGAAGGTTTCCATGATACTGGAATTATGAGCTATTCTGCGAAATATGCCTCTGCATTTTACGGGCCGTTTCGCGATGCTTTAGACTCAGCTCCGGTAGAAGCTCAAAATATTCCTGGAGATAAAAAGACCTATCAGATGGATCCTGCCAATCGCGACGAGGCGATCAGGGAAACGCTCATGGATATCGAGGAAGGTGCAGATATAGTGATGGTGAAACCAGGATTGTGTTATTTGGATATCGTTAGAGATATTAAAAATGCGGTAAATGTGCCGGTTGCTGTGTATCAGGTAAGTGGTGAATATGCTATGATCAAAGCTGCTTCTGAAAAAGGCTGGCTGGATCATGATGCGGTCATGATGGAACAATTAACCGCCATTAAACGTGCCGGAGCCAATATGATCGCTTCCTATTTCGCAAAAGAGGCCGTTAAATTAATTTCCTGATTGCCTGAAAAATATAACTAAATTTTTCAGCTGCGAATTTGTTTTCTCAGTACGTTTGTAAGGTGAAAAACAGAAAATCTTTTCTTCTTAATATTTTCCTGCTGCAGGTTTTATTACTGGCCTCAGCCACCAATGCTTTTGCCTATTCTGAAACCACTTTAGACTTTGATTCCAGAAAAGGGGAATTTTTTAAGGCAGATCAGAATAAAAAAGCGATCCATTTTGAGGAAAGTATTTCTGAAGCCTATTTTCAGACTTCTTCTGAAAATGAAAACAATTATTTTCACTCCTATTCCAATCTGGAAGTTGGATATGACTTTATTGGGAAATATTCTGAAAACCGATTGTCTTCAGAATTTCAACCCAACGGCAGGCATATTCTAAAAACACAGATTTATCCGTTCCATTCTTTCTGGTAATTAAACAGCAGATTTTCGGCTTTTAAAAGCAAAAAATGATCCCGCGCAACTCTGCGACAGGGGTTCTGTTCAATTTCCTAAATAATAAATAAAATGGATAAATCATCATTAATGATAGGCATAGCGCTACTGCTAGTTTTTATGTTACCTATACTCTATGTTCTAATAAAACAAAAATCAAGAGAAGCAAATTTCAAAAGAGAACTGAATAAATTAGCTTCTGCAAACGGATTAAAACTTGACAGATTTGAAACCATAGGTCACCTGAGTCTTGGCCTGGACACTTCCAGTAAAAAACTGGTAATCATAGATCCCAAAACAGAAGTAGATCATGAAGTCATAGACCTCAAGAAGGTGAGGCAGGTTTCTCTCGCTAAAAAAACCTTACGTGAATCTTCTAAAGAAAGAATTATTCACCTGGGTCTGGAAATTGCCGATCAAAACTCTGCCAAGATCACCGAAATCGTCTTTTATGATGAAGATGATTATGAGAGTACAGATGCAGACATTCGCCTGCAGGAAGCAAAAAAATGGGATGATTTGCTTCAAAAGAATCTGGCATTTAATTCATAGTGAATTCAATCAGAAATAAGCCTTCCTTAAATCAGGAGGGCTTTTTAATCTCCTTTTATCATTTCTTTGTAAAAAAATGCTTTCAGAATATATAAATTAGCCAGTCTAACAGACAATTAAGTATATGGGCTTGTTAATCACGTTTGCCGTTTTATCAATTTTCTTTTCTTTTATGTGCTCAATACTGGAGGCTTCGCTGCTTAGTATTACACCATCTTTTATAAAGATTAAAAGGAAAGAAGGTAAAGCTTATGCTGATGTACTTGCGCATTTAAAGCAGGATATAGACAAACCCTTGATCGCCATTCTTACTATTAATACCATTGCCCATACGGTAGGGGCAATTTTAGTAGGTGTACAGGCAGAAAAAACCTTTGGGGATGGTGGTAATTCTGTGGGAATAGTCTCGGCGGTTATGACACTTGCTATCCTGGTGCTTTCAGAAATTATCCCGAAAACTATTGGTGCCACGTACTGGCAGTCTCTGGGGAATTTTACAGCAAAATCACTAAAAATCATGATCTTCCCGTTGAAATATACCGGTATTCTCTGGCTTATGATGCTTACCACGAAACTAATAGGTAAATCTGCTCATGTGAGCAGTATGAGTAAAGAAGAATTTGCTGCGATTACCGATGCTGCGGAAGAAGACGGGGTTTTTGAGGAAAGTGAAACCACGGTCATTAAGAATTTGCTTGTCTTCAAATCTGTGGAAGCGAAAGATGTTATGACGCCATTTTCAGTAGCTATGACTGAAGATGAGAGTATGTCTTTACAGGAATTCCATAGAACCCATAAGAGCTTAAAGTTTTCAAGAATTCCCGTCTACAGGGATAAATCGAACAATGTTTCCGGTTTTATTCTCAAAGATGATGTGCTGGAACATATGATCGAAGAAAGAGGAAAACAACCTTTAAGCAGCATTAAAAGAGAAATCCTGGTCACTAAAGATAATACTCCAATTCCCGAACTATTCGAGATCTTCGTTCAAAAAAGGGCGCATATTTCCATGATCGTTGATGAATATGGAAATGTTACCGGGATTGTAACCATGGAGGATATCATCGAGACCCTTCTGGGGCTTGAAATAATGGACGAGAGCGATAATGTTGAAGACATGCAGATGCTAGCCAGGAAAAACTGGGAAAGGCGCGCTAAACGCCTTGGACTCATCCAGCGAAAACAAGACCAGGAAACTGAAAACACTCCCGAAGAGGAAGATAAATCAAATGAAGAAAGCAAGAATTAAAACCCCTTTAGGAATTGCTGAATTATGTGGTGATGAGAATGGACTTTCTTCGGTCAAAGTAATGGACGTAGGAGATCTTTCTTCTGAAATCCCCGGTGAATTAAAATTACCTATAGAACAACTTCAGGCTTATTTCATTGGGGACTTAAAAGATTTTGATCTTAAACTGAATCCACAGGGAACCGACTTTCAGAAAAAAGTCTGGAAAAAGCTTATAGAGATCCCTTATGGGACTACAACTTCCTATCTAAAACTTTCCAGAGATCTCGGGAATGAAAAAGCCATAAGAGCTGTGGCTTCTGCCAATGGGAAGAATCCACTCTGGATCATCGTTCCATGCCACCGGGTGATTGGAAGTGATGGTTCATTAACCGGTTATGCCGGTGGACTGCATCGCAAAAAATGGCTCCTTGATCTTGAAAATCCACCAAATCAGCAGAGTTTGTTCTAAAAGTGCTATTTTAAGATTATGAAAAAGTTTTTCAAGTTTTTAGCCTTCATAATTCTTGGCCTCCTAATTATATCCCTCTTCCTGTATGCTTTAGGATATGAGTATATCTTTAAAGCAGTGAATACCACCTATCTCACTGGTCATAAAACAGCCTTTATAGACGACTATCCTTATTTTGACAACCATGTGATCCATAATTCTGAAAAGATTAAGGAATGGCCTTTAAAAAAAGACTACAATCAGACTGAAGCTTCCTCTAGCCTGGATAGCCTGAATAAAGAACTGGAAACAGCTGCTTTTCTAATTATTAAAAATGATAGTATCTGGTTTGAAAAATATTACAACGGCTATGATCAAATGTCTAAGACCAATTCTTTTTCAATGGCCAAGAGTATCGTCACTGCTTTGATGTACAAGGCTATCCAGGATGGATATTTGGAAAACACAGATCAAGCCGTTTCAGATTTTTTTCCGGAATTTGACGAGAGATTAACGCTTGGAGATCTTTCCTCTATGTCTTCAGGGCTAAACTGGAATGAAAATTATTACAATCCGTTTGCGTCTACTGCCCGGGCATATTTTGATGAAAATATCCGGGAACAGGTCATGGACCTTAAGGTAGTGGAAGAACCTGGCAAAGAATTCAAATATCTAAGCGGAAATACGCAATTGCTGGGGATGGTTATAGAAAAAGCTACGGGAAAAAGCTTAAGTGAATATTTAAGTGAAAGCTTCTGGAAACCGTTGGGTATGAATGATTATGCTCTGTGGCAAGTTGATAGCGAGGAATCGGGTATGGAGAAAGCTTATTGCTGCATATCCAGTAATGCCCGTAATTTTGCAAAACTTGGCAAGCTGTTTATCAATTATGGAGAATGGAACGGAGAACAACTTATAGATTCAGCCTATATCGCTAAAGCCTCAAAACCCAGGTTTAAAGCCACTCCTCATTACGGATATGGTTTTTGGCTAAGTAATTATAAGGATAAGGAAATTTTTTATATGCGTGGTGTTTTAGGCCAGTACGTTATAATGATTCCTGAAGACGAGCTGGTAATTGTTAGGCTGGGCAGAAAACTTATTAGAAGTGAGGAAGGCGATAAACATTACCAGGACTTTTATATGTATATTGATGAGACTTATAAAATGTTAGATCATGCTTCATAAACTCAACCTGGAAAATGTCCTTTTTCTGGATATTGAAACTGTCCCGGAATTCAGGAATTTCTCTGAACTTGATGAAGAGAAAAAAGTACTGTGGGAAGAAAAATCCAAATATCAACGCAAAGATGATTACACTGCAGAAGAATTCTACGAAAGGGCAGGAATATGGAGTGAGTTTGGGAAGATCATTTGTATTTCGGTAGGGTTCTTTAGTTTCCGAAATGGGAGCAGAAAATTCAGACTTACCAGTTTTAAAGGAGAAGAAGAGAAACTGCTCCACGAGTTCACCGCTTTACTGGAAGAATATTTTTTTCAGCCTTATCATTTGTTATGCGCCCATAATGGGAAGGAATTCGATTTTCCTTATATCGCCAGGAGAATGCTTATCCATAATATGCGGCTACCTTCAAAACTGAATCTCTTCGGAAAAAAACCCTGGGAAGTACCTCATCTGGATACCCTGGAATTATGGAAATTCGGGGATTATAAACATTATACTTCACTAAAGCTTTTAACCCACGTTTTAGGTATTCCCTCCCCAAAAGAAGATATAGATGGTTCCATGGTGCGGGAAGTGTTTTATGAAAAAGGTGAATTAGACCGGATCGTGGAATATTGTGAAAGAGACGTGATTGCCATAGCCCAGGTGATCTTAAGGCTTCGTCAGGAAAATCTACTCAGTGAATCTGAGATCGTTTCAGTATAAATTATTCTTAAAATATTGTTATTCAGAAGTGAAGATGTACCTATTCCCTCACTAAATGTGTAACTTTAAGTAAACCAATAAATTCTTTTTTATGTATTTATATATTGAAATGTGGAATGTTACCACCAAGTGGATGAAACTGGATCATGATGATAGAAGAAAGCTCATGGATAACATGCATGGCAGGATCAAGAATATGAAAGCAAGTGGCGTGGAAAACCTTGGTTGGGCTAGAAATGACGAACACACACCTTATAGAAGCGATTACCGTTATATGACGGTATGGAAAATGCCTTCTGTTGAAGAAGTAAAAGTTCTTGAAAGCAATCTGGAAAAAGTTGGATGGTATGAATATTTCTCCCAGGCCAATTCCAGAGGAGAAATTATCTCACAGGATAATGCCATTGACTTCTTAGTGAACATCGAGGAAACTTCGACTTCAATGTCTTAGTAAATAAAAAAGCCGGAATTTAAATTCCGGCTTTTTTACTTAGTTTAATTGCATCTCGGGTATTTCTCCCTCTACAATAAGTTTTCCTTCGGTTGCAGCCTGTATTTCCTCCACACTCACACCAGGTGCCCGTTCAAGCAACTTAAATCCGTCTTTAGTTACTTCCAGAACCGCAAGATTTGAAACTATTTTAGTTACACAGCCTACCCCGGTTAAAGGAAGCGAACATCTTTTTAAAAGTTTTGAGTCTCCAGCCTTGTTGGTATGCATCATCGCGACGATGATATTTTCTGCTGATGCAACAAGATCCATAGCTCCTCCCATACCTTTTACCATTTTTCCAGGGATCTTCCAGTTGGCAATGTCACCATTTTCAGCTACTTCCATGGCTCCAAGGATGGTAAGATCTACATGCTGACCTCTAATCATTCCAAAACTTAGTGCTGAATCAAAAAAACTTGCTCCTGGCAAGGCCGTTATCGTTTGCTTCCCGGCGTTTATAAGATCTGCATCTTCTTCCCCTTCAAATGGAAATGGACCCATCCCGAGAATTCCGTTCTCACTTTGAAATTCAACCTGTATATCGTCCCTCACAAAATTGGCCACCAAAGTTGGAATTCCAATTCCGAGGTTTACATAATATCCATCTTTTACTTCTTTAGCTATTCGTTTAGCTATCCCGTTTTTATCTAACATCTTTTAATTTGTTAATTTGAGAATTCGGCAATTTGAAAATTATTTGGTACGAACAGTACGTTGTTCAATTCGTTTCTCATAATCCTTCCCCTGGAAAATTCTCTGCACAAAAATCCCCGGGATATGGATGTGATTCGGATCCAGTTCTCCCGGTTCCACAAGTTCCTCAACTTCTGCAACCGTAATTTTTGCTGAACCGCACATCGCAGGATTAAAGTTTCTTGCCGTTCCTTTAAAGATCAGGTTTCCGGCCTTATCACCTTTCCATGCCTTTACGAATGCAAAATCAGCTTTAAAAGCTTCTTCGAGAACATACATTTTTCCGTCAAATTCCCTGGTTTCCTTTCCCTGCGCAACTTCAGTACCATAACCTGCAGGAGTATATATTGCAGGAAAACCCTGTTGTGCCGCCTGGCATCTTGCGGCTAATGTTCCCTGCGGTATCAGTTCAACATCAAGCTCTCCACTTAACATTTGCTTTTCAAAAATGGCATTCTCTCCTACATAAGAAGAAACCATTTTATCTATTTGTTTTTTGTGTAATAATTGTCCCAGGCCGAAGTCATCTACCCCGGCATTATTGGAGATACAGGTAAGATTTTTAAGATTAAGTCGAACAAGTTCAGAAATTGCATTTTCAGGAATTCCGCATAAACCGAAACCACCAAGCATAAAAGTCATTCCGTCCTTAACACCTTTTACAGCATCCTGTACATTATCAACAGTTTTTATGATCATTTTTTTCAGAATTTTACCCGAAAATACGAAAATAAAAATGTGGTCACAACGAAAGTATGTTGGGAATTAAACTATAAAGAATATTACAGGGATTTTTTTATGAAAAATCTAAAAATCAAGCTCATCTGGCACTGAATCATCAGTATTCTGTTTAGCTCCGTAATTATTACAATTCACTTCGATACTTAGATTTTCGGGTCTTTCAAAACCTTCTTTTGAAACTTTAAGCTCTTCATCTGCATATACATCTTTCATATACATTCCCCAGATAGGCAATGCCATGGTAGCTCCCTGACCGTAGGTAATTCCGGGGAAATGAACGGCACGATCTTCGGCTCCTACCCATACGCCGGTAGCAAGATCTGGAACCATCCCGATAAACCAACCATCACTCTGATTTTGAGTAGTTCCTGTTTTTCCGGCAATAGGATTTTTAAAATCATATGGATAGCCTGTAACTGCCCTTTCATAATCCAGTCTGCCTTTGGCCCAGGTTCCTCTCAATCGAATACCAGAACCAGACTGGGTGACCCCTTCAAGTAAAGTAGTAGTTACATATGCTGCTTCTTTACTTAAAACATCCCTGGTTTCAGGCACATGTTGATAAAGTACTGTTCCATTTTTATCTTCGATACGATTTACCAAAACGGGTTTTACATAGACTCCCTGATTAGCAAATGTGCTAAAGGCTGAAACCATTTCAAACAAACTAAGATCGGCTGTTCCAAGAGCAATAGAAGGTACTTTAGGAATATTTGACACATCTACCCCCAGCTTTTCTGCCAGGTCAATAACCGGCCCCGGGCCTGTTTTATCAATCAGTCTTGCCGTAACGGTATTTACAGATCCTGCAAGAGCGTCCTTTAAAGAAATCATCCCTTCATAACCATCATTACCAGCATTCTGTGGAGACCAGTCGTTTTGATTGCCATGTTTACCTGCTTCTATAGTAAATCGTGCTCTTGGCAAAGTATCACAAGGAGAAAATTTTAACTGATCTATCGCCGTAGCATATACGAATGGCTTAAAGGTAGATCCAACCTGCCTTTTACCCTGCTTAACATGATCGTATTTGAAATGCTTGAAATTCGTACCACCCACCCAAGCTTTTACTTCACCTGTTTGTGGCACCATAGACATCATTCCGGCCTGAAGAAAGGATTTATAATATAAGATAGAATCACGAGGTGTCATTACAGTATCAATAGTTCCTTTCCAACTGAACACGCGCATCTCGGCATCCTCTGTAAAAGATTTTCTTATCTCTTCTTCAGATTTTCCCTGCGCATTCATTTTTCTCCATCTTTCAGAACGCTTCATAGCACTTTCTATAAGGCTTTCCACTTCGCTTTTATCTATATCCCTAAATGGGGCGGTAGGATTATTCACATTCTGGCGGTCAAATTCTTTTTGAATATGAGAAATGTGTTTAGTCACGGCGTCTTCGGCATACTCCTGCATCTTAGAATCTATACTGGTGTATATTTTGAGACCGTCGCTAAAAAGACTGTATTCACTCCCGTCTGGTTTAGGATTTTCTTCGATCCAATCCCTCATAAATTTTTGCAGGTAGGCTCTAAAATAAGTGGCCATCCCTTCATCGTGACCTTCCGGGGTGAATTCGATCTTCATGGGTAATTTCTGAAGAGAATCCATTTCCTGTTCAGAAATAAAACCATTACGGTTCATCTGTTCAAAAACCTGATTTCTTCTATCTTTCACCATCTCCGGTCTCCTCATAGGGTTATACAAGGCAGAATTTTTGAGCATTCCCACTAAAACAGCCGACTCTTCTATCTTAAGATCTCTGGGCTCTTTATCAAAATATATTTTGGATGCTGAACGTATTCCTACAGCCTGATAAATAAAATCATACTTATTAAAATACATCGTGATGATCTCTTCTTTGGTATACTGTCTTTCCAGCCTGGTAGAAATCACCCATTCCTTTACTTTTTGAAAAACCCTTTCTATATCATTTTGCGCAACATCTTCAGTAAAAAGTTGTTTCGCTAACTGTTGGGTAATTGTACTCGCTCCGCCACGGGTTCCAAGATAAACCGCTGCCCGAACTGTTCCCTTTGCATCTATACCCGCATGTTGATAGAAACGCTCGTCTTCTGTCGCAACCAGTGCCTGAACCAGGTGCTCAGGAAGGTCGTCATATTTTATAGGAGTCCTGTTTTCGCTGTAGTATTTTCCTAAAGTCTCACCATCTGAAGAAAATATTTCGGTAGCGAGATTAGTTTCGGGGTTTTCAAGCTCTTCAAAGGTTGGCATTTTGCCAAATGCTCCCCAGCCTGCAAGTAAAAACACAAAAATAGCTACAAGAATTCCTATTCCGAAAAGTGTCCAGAAGCCTACAATATACTTTCGATTACTATGTGCAGGTTTTTTAGTTTTTTTGGGTGTGCGGGCCATTATATTTTAAGAAAATTAATTGTCACTTTTTTCTATTCTGAAACCAACATCTGTGATTCCTTCCAGTTCCTGAATTCCGTCTACTTCACCATTCTTACGCATTGCCTGCTGAATACTTACTTTGTAGGTGCCGGATTCTTCAAATCTAACGTTCTCTTTGTACCAGAGCTTATTCTCTTTCACATCACCAAATCCCGTGCCGAGCCATTCGCCATTTGGTTTGGTCATCTCATATTCCAAGGTATCACTGATCACTTTTCCCTGCGGAAATTTGATCTCAGTGATCAAAAACAAATTACTATACTTATAATCGTTATTGTTTCTAAGATTAATAAAAAGGTCATAAACCTTTGTAGAATCTATATTATTCAGCTCAAAATCAACCAGCGAATCTTTATGCCAACCTCGCATAGACTCATATTCATCGTACACCCGCTTAGAATCGCAGGATGAAAATATTACAATTGCAAAAATCAAAAAAGATACAGATAAAGCACTACGCATTTTTAGAATTTGAAGTATTCCCTTTGTGTTTTTTCCTTTTCTTATTTTTATTTCTTCGCTTTCGCTGTTGTTGCTTTGGCTTATCAAATCTGGTTAAGCTATCTTCACCAATACCGTCATTAAAGCTCTTCTGATCGGTTTCCGCTAATTCCAGATTCAAGGCGTATTCTTCTATACTTCCAACCGCTTCGTCCTTCTTATTTTTGGCAATGATCTTGTTCGCCTGTTCCGGAGTAAGCGTATGCCAGTTCATCCATTCCCCTTCATAAGCGTACCAAAGGAGGCCTTTAAAAATGTCAATTTTCTGACATACTGCCGTTCCCTTCTTCGTCTTTAACTTAACGTCGGTTTTCGGAAAAGATTTTAAAGCTTCCAGATAAGAATCCAATTCATAGTTCAAACAGCATTTCAACTTTCCACATTGTCCCGCTAATTTTTGCGGGTTTAGAGACAATTGCTGGTATCTGGCTGCAGAAGTGCTTACCGATCTGAAATCGGTTAACCAGGTAGAACAACAAAGTTCTCGTCCACAGGAACCAATCCCTCCAAGTCTCGCCGCTTCCTGGCGAAGACCAATCTGCTTCATTTCAATACGAGTATTGAATTCCCGCGCAAATTCCTTGATCAATTGTCTAAAATCCACTCGATCCTCAGCGGTATAATAAAAAGTAGCTTTTGAAGCGTCTCCCTGAAACTCAATATCGCTAATTTTCATGCTGAGTTTCAGCCTGATCGCTATTTGCCTGGAACGTTGCTGGATCTTATCTTCTCTGCTTCGGGCTTCCTGCCAAACATCGATATCTTTCTGGGATGCCTTTCTATAGATCTTAAGGACCTCTCCAGAATTTGGATCTTCCTTTTTCTTTTTCATCTGAACTCTTACCAGTTCTCCGGTAAGACTTACAATTCCCACATCGTGACCCGGGCTGGCTTCTGTAGCCACCACGTCCCCGATACTCAGACTTAAATTTTCAGTATTTTTAAAGAAATGCTTTCGGCCGTTCTTAAAACGGACCTCAACAAAATCGAAAGGTTCTGTACCTCCCGGAAGAGACATATTGGAAAGCCAATCAAAAACAGTAAGTTTATTACAACCGTCTGTTCCACAGGTTCCATTATTCTTACATCCTTTCGGCTGACCGTCTTTGCCGGTCGAGCAACTTGTGCAAGCCATATATTATATATATTGAGGAAGTCACTTTTTTGCGTGTGATATAAACATCCTTCTGTCCTACCTTCACGGTAATAATTGCAGAATCTCCTTCATCAACAATGGCTAAATTCCTAGCCTACACGCCTATAAAAAGCACCTCCTTGAGGTTCATAAAAATTTTCAACAGTAAATATACCAATTATTAATTGGCTCCACTATTTTAGAAAAGAAACCTATTGCTTAAATCGTAAAACTTCAGATCTTCCTTTTTTGAAAATCTTGTTGCTCGCTCCCTTACCTTTTCGAAGCGCTTTTTGCTCCTCGTAAGGTAAAGACGCTATTTCCCTGCAGGTATCTGAACAACAATCATTCATCTTTTCAGCGCATTCTTCACACTGAATAAAAAGTAAGTGACAGGCTTCATTGTCACAGTTCACATGAGTATCGCAAGCCTTGCCACATTGGTGACATTGGGCGATCACATCTTCTGAAATTCTCTCAGACCTACGATGATCGAAAACGAAATTCTTACCAATAAATTTATTTTCAAGCTTTTGACTCTCTACCTGGCGGGTGTATTCAATAATCCCGCCTTCAAGCTGATAGACATTCTTGAATCCGCGATGTTTATAGTAAGCACTGGCTTTTTCACATCTAATTCCGCCGGTACAATACATCACCAGGTTCTTATCTTCCTTATGCTCCTTAAGATCTTCTTCAATGATATCCAGCGAATCTCTGAAAGTATCCACATCTGGAGTAATGGCGCCCTGAAAATGACCAATTTCACTTTCATAATGATTTCTCATATCCACCAAGATCGTGTTTGGATCATTTATCAATTCATTGAATCTGGAAGCATCTACGTGAACTCCTTTGTTGGTAACATCAAATGTCTCATCATTCAATCCATCTGCAACGATCTTCGTTCTCACCTTAACTTTAAGTTTCAGGAAAGATTTTATATCGTGCTCAATGGCAATATTTAAACGAACATTTTCAAGAAAATAAATATCGTCCAGGAAAGCCTTGAATTCATTAAAGCGTTTTGCCGGAACCGACAATTGTGCATTAATCCCTTCATGAGCCACATAAATTCTTCCCAGCACATCCATCTGGTCCCAGGCAATAAATAAGTGATTCCTGAATAATTCGGGGTTTCCGATCTTTGCGTAAGCATAGAAAGAGAGCGTAAGCCTGTCTTCTCCGGCTTCTTCTAAAAGAGCTTCTCTTTCTTTAGCGCTCAATTTATTGTACAGTTGCATGCTATACTAATATTTTAAGTGTTAAAGAAAATTTTTGCAAAGATACATTTTTCCGTTAATAAGCCATAATTGTTTGCTGCGATAAGGCTTTGTCCAAAATTTTGGAATTATTCCATAAATCAGCAATAACTTTTATTGTATTGCAGCAAAACTTATCTTATTTTAGCAGACCTTATTTCAAAAAATTATAATACACATTCATGAGCAACGATAAAGAAAAAGACGCGAAACTAAAGGCATTAAAGCTTACCCTGGACAAAATGGACAAAACATACGGAAAGGGTACCGTAATGAAAATGAGTGACCAGGTCGTGGTAGATGTGGATGCGATTTCTACAGGTTCATTAGGTCTTGATCTAGCTTTAGGTGTTGGAGGATATCCTAGAGGAAGGGTTATTGAAATTTATGGCCCGGAATCTTCAGGTAAAACCACGCTTACTTTACACGCAATTGCTGAAGCTCAGAAAAAAGGTGGCATTGCTGCTTTTATAGATGCGGAACATGCATTTGATAGATTTTACGCGGAAAAACTGGATGTAGATATAGACAACCTTATCATATCCCAACCAGATAATGGGGAGCAGGCTCTTGAAATTACCGATAATCTTATCCGTTCCGGAGCTATTGATATTATTGTAATCGACTCCGTTGCCGCTCTTACTCCAAAAAGTGAGATCGAAGGGGAAATGGGAGATTCCAAAATGGGTCTTCATGCAAGATTAATGTCTCAGGCACTTAGAAAACTTACCTCCTCTATCAGTAAAACAAACTGTACAGTTATTTTCATTAACCAGTTAAGAGAGAAAATTGGGGTAATGTTCGGGAATCCTGAAACTACTACCGGTGGTAACGCTCTTAAATTTTACGCTTCTGTAAGACTTGATATCAGAAGATCTACACAAATAAAGGATAGCGCAAACAATGTGATGGGGAACAAAACCCGTGTGAAGGTGGTGAAGAATAAAGTTGCTCCTCCTTTTAAAACGGCAGAATTTGACATTATGTATGGCGAGGGAATTTCCAAAATTGGTGAGATCATCGATATTGGAGTTGATTACGAGATCGTAAAGAAAAGCGGTTCGTGGTTTAGTTATGAAGATACTAAACTGGGACAGGGTCGTGACGCAGTTAAGATATTACTGAAAGACAATCCGGACCTTATGGAAGAACTGGAAGAAAAGATAAAAAATGCTATTAAACTGGCAAAAGAATAAGTTTCAGGAGTTTCCCTGAAGGCATTTGCTTTTACTCGAAAATTAAAATCCCCATTTTGGGGATTTTTTTTGCTTTATACGCAACCTTTATTTAAGAAGTGCATCTATGGTATAAACGCGAAAAGAATATGAAAAAAATAGTTTTTGCCTTAGTGACACTAATTGCGATGAGCAGTTGTTCGATTGATGATGACAACTCTAACACCTCCTATGAATTTGCAGAAATTACTGATTTTGAGTTTCCTGAATTTTTTGAAGCCGGAAAAAGTTATGATCTAAAATTAACCTACCAACTGCCTTCAACCTGTCATACATTTGCTGGATTTGATGGAGGTAGAGAAGATTTAAATTCAAATGAA
Source organism: Christiangramia sediminis (assembly GCF_020552705.1). Classification (GTDB taxonomy): domain Bacteria; phylum Bacteroidota; class Bacteroidia; order Flavobacteriales; family Flavobacteriaceae; genus Christiangramia; species Christiangramia sediminis. The sequence continues at coordinate 421,660 of NZ_JAJBZG010000005.1, forward strand.
ATTTTCATTTATGCCTTAACTTCTTTCGACCCAAATGAAACAGGTTGTGATTCTTCTAATGATACAGATCTAACTTCCGCTGGTACTATTAGAGGTTTTAACATTAGTGCGAATGTCGATGAGGATGAAATCTTTATTTTTAATTTATGGACTGGTGAGGATGCTAATGGCGATCCAGTTTTCACAACGGTAGAAGTACCCGTAGGCGAAACAGCAGAAACACCATAAAATCTAGATATCTTTGCCGATAGCTTAAAAATTAATTTTGACCAGCCTTAAGAATCTCATTCGTCAGTGCAAAAATCAAGAGAGAAATGCACAGGAAGAGCTTTATCGCATCTATGCGGCAAAGCTTTTTGGCGTATGTCTTAAATATTCCGACAGCTACCATCAGGCAGAGGATAACCTGCAGGATGGATTTGTAACCATCTTTGATAAAATTTCTCAATATAAAGATGAGGGTTCTTTTGAAGGCTGGATGAAACGAATTTTAATAAATACCGCTTTACAAAAGCACCGGAAACAAAAAGTATATGCCCTCACCAATGAGGATAATATTCCCGAAGAAGAGGTGGAAGTAGAAACCGATGATCTCTCAGTAGATTTTCTATTGAAATGCGTTCAGGAGCTTCCAGACAGATACAGACAGGTTTTTAATATGTACGTCATGGATGGCTACTCCCATCGTGAAATATCTGAAATGTTGAAAATTTCTGAAGGAACCTCAAAATCCAATCTTGCCAGGGCAAGGATGGCTTTGAGAGATAAAATTGAAAAAAAAGAAAGTATTAAAAATTCGGCTCAATCATTATGAAAGAAAAGAAAAACATAGACCGGATTTTTCAGGAAAAGTTCAAGGACTTTGAAACGGAACCTCATGAAAGAGTGTGGAATAATATCGCTTCAAAACTTGATAAGAAAGACAAAAAAAGACCCCTTATTATTCCTTTATGGTTTAAGATTGGTGGTGTTGCAGCGATTATGGCTATAATCCTTGCCAGCCTGCTCTTCACCAATAATCAAAATTCTGTTACAGGGGAACCGGAAGTGGTCTTTGAAAATCCTGAAAAATCAACAAAAGAGCAAAACTCAAATAAAGAGTCTTCAGCAGGAAAAAATAAGAATACAAACATTTCTGAAGAAGAAATAGTCTCTGAAGAGAAGACTTATAAATCTGAAAATGATGAAATAAATGCTGCTTCAAATAATAAGTCCTCCTCAAATTCTGCTCTAACAGGGAATGAAAACAATAGCTCTCAGGAAAAAAGAAAAAATAATATTATAAAATCTGATACTCCTATTAGTACAGAGTCGGCAATTGCAAATAAAGAGAAGAAGTCAAAATCTTCAAATTTTACCGATTCAGATGAGGAATTAGTTAATTCTGAAAAAGAAAGCAGGGATATTACTTCCGAAGCGATTGCAGCATCTGAAACTACAGAGAAGGATTCAGTGAAAATTCAATCGATCATTAAAGAAGAGAATGCACTTGCCGATGTTGAGGAAGAAAAGAAAAAACGAGAAGAAAACGAGGAGGATATCGCTGACCTGGATTCGAGAAAGATGCGTCTTTCCACTTTTGCCGCACCGGTGTTTTACAAGAATATTGGAAGCGGGAATGAGCTTTCCAACCAGTTATCAGACAATTCAACCTCTTCAGAAGTAACCCTAGCTTACGGAGTAAAAATAGCCTATAAAATTTCGGATAAGCTTAAGATCAGAACCGGGATTAGTAAAATTGATATCAATAAGAATATTCAGGATATTTCATATTCCCCTTCAGCAATGTCCGTTGGTTTCGAAAATATTAGTCCATTGGAAGATAATATTCAAATTAGGGATAACTCCCCGGGGCCTTCAGAGAGCGGATTACCAATTGGCGGCATGGACGGAAATAATTCTTTAACTACCGCCATAGTTACTACCGGAGAGATCAATCAGCAATTTGGATATATAGAAGTGCCGCTGGAGGTTGAATATGTTTTGATAGATAGCAAATTCGGTTTAAATATCATCGGTGGTGGAAGTAGTTTATTCCTGGACAATAACCGGGTTCAACTAATTTCTGGAGAGATGAAAACTGATCTGGGTAAAGCGACCAATATCAACAATACCAGTTTTAGTACTAATATTGGGGTAGGTATGGATTACCAGTTAACAGATAAATTCAGCATCAATGTTGAACCTATCTTTAAATATCAGATCAATACCTTTAATAATGTGAATAATGTGCAACCGGTAAACTTTGGAGTATACTCAGGTTTAAGCTTCAGATTTTAATGTACGGTAGGATTGGTAAGTTCCTGATGGATGATCTTATAAGTTTGATCTCTTAATTGCTTTCTATCTGTAGCCGCAAGTTCTTTAGTACAAATAAAATGGTGGATCTTTACCCTCAGTTTTCCCGGTTTTCCCGAAAGGAATTTATAGGAAAATCGCTGTTTGTTATCATGAAAACTTAAGGGTACTATGGGAATTTGATGTTCTATCGCCAGTCTGAAAGCCCCGTCCTTAAACTGATCCAGGATGATTGATTGGTCTGCCGGGACTCCCCCTTCAGGAAAGATACAAATACTATTCTCCTGTTTTAATCTTCGCTGTGCTTCTTCAAAGGCAGCCATTCTGCTTTTTTGATTTTTACGGTCTACCAGGATACAGGTTCTACGGTAGAAAAAGCCGAAGACCGGTATTCTGCCCAGTTCTTTTTTTCCAATAAATACAAAAGGTTGTTTTATAACTGATAGCATCAGCATGATATCCAGCATAGAGGTGTGATTGGCCACCAGCATATAACTTTTATGCTTTTCAGGAATTTGATCTGCTTCCAGTTTAATATTAAAGCCCATTCCAAAAAGGATGATTTTCGCCCAAATTCGGGCACAGATAAAATATTGCGGGTAAAACTTTTCAGAAGAAGTAAAAACGATTAAAAAAGGAAGCATTATGAATATGGGAATGATCATTAGAATATAGAACCAGATTCGCCAAAACAGGATCGCTACCGATTTAATAAAACTCATAGTCTCCAAAAGTAGTAAAATGAACCGAGTCAATTCTATAAAAAAATTACCTTTGCATCAAAATTCAAGAAGTCAATGTCCAGAATACTTACAGGAGTACAAAGTACAGGAACCCCACACCTGGGAAATCTTTTAGGAGCGATTATGCCGGCAATTGAAATGGCGAATCAACCAGATAATGATTCCTTTATTTTTATTGCAGACATGCATTCGCTTACGCAAATAAAAGATGCTGAAACGCTTAGGCAAAACACCTATTCTGTTGCGGCGACCTGGCTGGCTTGCGGACTTGATATTGAAAGAAGTGTTTTTTACCGTCAAAGCGATATTCCCCAGGTTACTGAGTTATCATGGTATTTGAGCTGTTTCTTCCCTTACCAACGATTAACCCTTGCCCATTCTTTTAAAGATAAGGCAGACCGGTTAGAAGATGTAAATTCTGGACTTTTCTCCTACCCCATGTTGATGGCTGCAGATATTTTGCTTTATGATGCGGAAATAGTTCCGGTGGGAAAAGACCAGCTACAACATATTGAAATGACCCGGGATGTTGCTTCCAGATTTCATGCAAAAATGGGAGAGGTCTTTGTGATGCCTGAAGCCAATGTCCAGAAGGATTCTATGTATGTTCCCGGGACAGACGGAGCAAAGATGAGCAAATCTAAAGGCAATACCATCAATATTTTCCAGACCGATAAAAAACTGAGAAAACAAATCATGAGTATTGATACAGACAGTACTCCTCTGGAAGAACCCAAAGATCCTGATACCTGTAATGTTTTTGCTCTTTACAAGATCATGGCTACCGAAGAACAAACAACCGAAATGCGCAAGAATTATGAAGCAGGAGGTTATGGATATGGACATGCAAAACAGGCACTCTTTGAACTTGTGAAAGATAAATTCCAGGAACCAAGAGAAAAATATGAGTATTATATCAATAATCTTGAAGAGGTTGATAAAGCTTTAAAAATAGGAGCCGAAAAAGCCCGACTGGTTGCCGATAAAGTCTTACAAAAAGTTAGAGCCAAGGCAGGATATTAGATCACCTCAAAGAGTTTTCCCGGTAGTGGCCTAATTGCTCCTTTCAATTCCATGTTTAGGAGTAAAGAGGCGGTTTTAAAAGTTGGAAAATTGCAGTTAAGAGCTACAATGTCCAGTTCTGTTTTGCCTTGTATTTGCAGGAATTCGTAAAGTTTTTGTTCATCCTCTTCCAATTCTACAAAAAGTTGCTTTTGAACAATTTTTTGTTCTTTTTCAATTTCCCAGTTTAAAATATAGGCAAGATCTGCCGCAGAAGTCAAAACATGTGCCCTTTGCGCTTTAATTAAATTATTGCAGCCGATACTAAATTTATCTGTGGGTCTGCCCGGAACAGCGAAAACTTCCCGGTCATAAGAAATCGCGATATCTGCGGTTACCAAAGCTCCGCCTTTTTCTGCACTCTCAATAACTATGGTAGCTTCACTCAACCCGGCGATAATACGGTTACGCTTCAAAAAATTATTGCGGTCAAAATTATCTGTACTCCAGAAATCGGTGAAGAATCCCCCATTCTCCTCTATTTCCTTCATATATTTTTTATGAGATCTGGGATATATTTGATTCAATCCATGAGCGAGACAGCCAATCGTTTGAAGTTCATTTTTGACGGCAGCTTTTTGAGCCGTAATATCCACCCCATAGGCATAACCTGAAATTATTACCGGCTCCAGAACAGCAATTTCCTCGATTAGTTTTTCGCAGAAAGAAGTTCCATGAGAAGTGATCTGCCTGGTACCAACAACACTAATGATCCTTTTTTTATGCAGGTCTATATTACCTTTTGAAAACATAAGAATTGGACCATCCAGGCAGTGCTTTAATTTTTCCGGATAATTTTCATGCTTAAAATAATGAGTTTGAATTTTATGCTGCTCAATAAATTTTAATTCCTGTTCTGCCGCCTTTAAATGAATAGAATCATGCAACTCCTGAACCCTTATCTTTCCAATTCCGTCAATTTTTTGAAGAGCTGACTTCTTTTCCTGGAAGATATTTTTAGCACTCCCAAATTGCCTGATCAGTTTTTTCGCGGTAGTATCTCCCAGATTAGGAATATGTTGCAAGGCGAGCGTGTAGATTAAGTCTTGAGAATCCATTCAGGTCAATTTGATTAAAATTACAGAAAAAAACATTTGTTAATAAAATTTCTTTGGGTAACTTTATAGCACTACCAATAACCTATATTTTTGCGACCAATGAATATTTCCACCCACATCCAGGATCTGCTTTATAGATACGAATGCGTAGTTTTGCCCGGTTTCGGTGCTTTCCTTTCGCAAAAGCAATCAGCTTACATAGACAGTGAATCAAACGAATTCTTCCCGCCTAACAAAGTCATTTCCTTTAACAGGCAGTTGATCAAGAATGACGGTTTACTTGCTAATTATATTGCAGAAGTTGAATCTGTAAAATATAATTCGGCAACTAACATGATCCAGGAGTTTGTGTATGACCTGGAGAATTCCCTGCAAAATGAAGCGAAAGCGGAATTGGCTAATATTGGAAAATTCTATTTGGATAGTGAAGATAAACTTCAATTTGAACCATTTGCACAGATCAATTTCTTAACTCAATCCTTTGGGTTGGATTCTTATAAAACAATTCCGGTTAACCGTGAAGCTTATAAAAAGCAGGTTGAAGAAATTGAAGAAAAGACTCCGCTACTTTTCACTCCGGAAAGAAGAAGATCCTCTCTTCTAAAATATGCTGCTATAGGAATTATTGCTCTAGGAGTTTCAGGTTTTGCTGGATTAAATATTTACAGTAGCCAGGTTTCCAAGCATAATATCGCAGAACAGCAAGAAGCTCAAACCCAGCTTCAGCAACAAATTCAACAGGCCACCTTTGTAATTGACAACCCTCTGCCTGCCGTTACTTTTGAAGTGGAAAAGCAGTCTGGAAACTATCATGTCATAGCAGGTGCTTTTAGGGTAGAAGAAAATGCTCAAACAAAAGTGGATGAGCTAAAAGCTGCCGGTCATAGCGCAAGGCTAATAGGAGCCAATAAATATGGACTCCACCAGGTAGTATATTCAAGCCATCAAACCCGAAGAGAAGCCATTAATAAACTTTACGAAGTAAAAAGAACCAATGAAGGCGCCTGGTTATTGGTACAGGAATTTTAATACTTTGTTAACGGCTAAACCGCCAAAATCCTCCTTACTTTTGCAAAAAAATTGACATGGAGGCTAAATCACCAAGCGAATCACGTACTATATTAACAGATCTTGTTCTACCAAGTGAAACAAACCCCCTAAACAATTTGTTTGGAGGTGAGTTGCTTGCGCGTATGGATCGTGCTGCAAGTATTGCCGCTAGGAGACATAGCCGTAGAATTGTAGTGACTGCCTCGGTTAATCATGTAGCTTTTAATAAAGCTATCCCTCTTGGTAGCGTTGTAACTGTTGAAGCTGTAGTTTCAAGGGCGTTTAAGAGTTCTATGGAGATCTATATAGATGTTTGGGTGGAAGATCGTGAAAGTGGCCGTAGAAGTAAGGCAAATGAAGCCATCTATACCTTTGTCGCGGTAGATGAAACCGGAACCCCAATTCAAATTCCTGCTTTAGAACCGGAATCAGAACTGGAAAAGCAACGTTACGAAGCCGCTTTAAGAAGAAAACAATTGAGTCTTGTTCTAGCCGGGAAAATGAAACCTAAAGAAGCTACCGAATTAAAGGCTCTATTCGAAGATTAAATCCTTAAACTTTTTTTGATATTACATCCTGTAGATCCAGTCTGCTGGATCCATTTTCTGGTCATTCCTGTAAAGTAGAAAGTGTAGGGTAGTCTTACCCGTAGATCTACTGGTGGCAACTTCTCCAATTTCCTGCTCGGTAGTAACCTGATCCCCTCTTTTTACATATACTTCCTCGAGGTTGTTATAGATGGTAATATAATCACCGTGTCTTACCATTACCGCCTGATTGGCACCTTTCACTGCCTGAACTTCACTCACCGTTCCATTAAAAACTGCCCGGGCCTTTCCACCCTTATCGGTATCTATTCGAACACCATTATTATTGACCATTACAGATGAGACCACCGGGTGCGGTTGTTTTCCAAAACGCATGGTCACAATCCCAGATTTAACCGGCCAGGGTAACTTACCCTTATTATTATTGAAATCTGCTGCAAGAGCTTTCGCCGCCGGAGTTAATTCAAAAGTACTTCTGGAAGTTGAACCACTGCCGCTTTCCTTATTTGCTTTTGCAATAGACTCCCGGATCATCTTATCGATAGCGCGGTCTATCTCATCGATCTCACTTTGTTTGTTTCTAATTTGCGTTGCAAATTGCCCCTCACGCTGTCTAATTGTGGCCATAAGAGTTTGTTGAGATTTCCTATTCTCCTCAAGTTGCGCCCTGGTTTTTCTGTTTTCAGCAACAAGCTTTTCTTTTTCTTCTTTCTGCTGAACAAGCCTTGCATTGAGTTGCTGTAATTCAGTTGCATTGGCTTTAATTTCTTCCCCCTGCTGTTTACGATAATTTGTATACTGTTTCATATACTGAAGTCGCTTGTAGGCCTGCAAAAAGTTTTTTGAAGACAATAAAAACATCACGCGGCTTTGCTGAGATTTACTTTTATAGGATTTTTCGATCATGCGGGCATAATCTTCTTTCAGCTTCTCCAACTCTTTTCTTAGCTGTCCAATTTTATTAGTATTGGTATTGATCTCCCTGGTAAGTAAATTTGCCTGCTGGTTGGTAAGTTTTATAAGATCTTCGGTACTTTTTATCTGTTGATTCAGGTCCTCCACCTGTCCCAATACCGAACGTTGCTTTTTCTGGTTTGAAATTCGAAGCTCATTGATCCGGCTAATCTCATTACGGAGTTCGATCCTCCTTTTTTCGAGATCTTCACGATTGGTTTGAGCGTTGGTTAAATTATAACCAAAGAATAGAAAAAATAATAAAAGTAGGGATCTTGAAAACTTTAGTTCAATCATTTTAAACTGATTTCTTCGTAACCTGATGGAATGTCAAATGGAAAACTAACTTCCTCATTAAAACTGATAGATCTGTAGGTAAGGTCAATATTGGTGCTTGAACCTCCTTCATTGGCAATTATCTTGATGTTATCTGGAAAGATCAATCCATCCACTTCCTGATAATCTGAATAAGTCACCGTTAAACTCCGATTTTCCTGTTCCTGGGCTAATTGCTGGGCTCCTGCTTTAAAGTTTGCCGGATTCAGAAGAAACATTTTTTTCATAACCGATCCGTCATCCTTTACAAATTGAAAACCACGAGGAGACTGCACAAAATTATATTCCTCTTCACGTAGATCATAAATCGCCTGACCTATTAATAAATTCTGAAGTTTTTGAAAATCAAGGCTGGTGCCTAAGAATTCGCTAACCAGCCTGAAGTCGCCATCAAAATAGGTCTGGGTTACCTTTTCATAGTAACTCACACTATTTGGGGTGATATAGGCTTTGGCCACAGGAAATCCAAGAATACTTGCGCTCAACCAGATCGCTTTATCCTTTTCCAACCTAAAACTTAGGTTCACAGATTGTGTTTTTTCTTCATCCTGATAAACCGCCCTGAGTTTCCCCGAAGCTGTTTTAAATTGAGTTTCTGCTGTATAATGCTTTTTAATTACTGAAACGGCTTCAGCATCCTTTGTTGCTATTTTTCCAACGGACCTGCTACCTCCGCAGGAAACTATAAAAGCGGAAAGCAGGATCAGGGCAAATATTCTCTTTAACATCAGTTAATTTCTTTTTTTAAATTTTCTGCCTTAAGGCGATATTCTTCAGCTTTATCTGCATTTTTCATACCATTGTAACTAATCGCAAGCTGGGAATAAAAATCAATTTCCATAAGGCTATCTTCCAACAAATAATCCAGGCCTTCCAGTAAACTTTCTTCCGCTGCCTTATAATCCATGAGCCTGTTCAGTGCCACCGCCTGAAACAGATAAAGCAGAGGCTGAGAAGGAAATCCTTCTAATGCTTCGCCGCTTAATTCTTTTGCAGCTTCATATTTTTCAAATTCCAACTGCAAAAGAAGTGTATTCTTTGTTAATTCAAAGTTCTCGGGATTCTCTTTTAGACCCAATTCAAAAAACTTTAACGCATCTTCCCTATTATTCTTTTTCAGATAATAGCTACCTAGCTGCTCATACAATTTAGGAGCATCTTCCCATTCTGAAAGTTTTCCGGCAACTTCAATAAGGTCTTCTTCGTATGTTGGATTTTCCTGAACAAAATTGAGGAAATCATTCAAAACCTTAAATTTTGATTCAGGATCTATTTCTTCACTTTCAAAAACGATTTTCATGGAAGCTACTGCAGCATCGGTATCGCCTTTGTCTAGATAGAACTTATAAAGAGCCAGATGCGCAAGCGTAGAGCCGGGATTCGTCTTTAAAAGCTCCTGAGCGACCTTAAAGGCCTCTTCATTTTCACCCTGCTCACTGTAGATGTAAATAAGATTGAGATAATTCTGTTCCACATCAGGATTCGCTGAAATTCCCTGTTGCAGGTTTTCTATTTGTGCACCCGTGTTATTTGTGCGTGCAAAGATTTGACGCCTTAATGAATTCCGGTAAGAGTTAACACCGAGTTTCGCATCAAGCTCATCTAACAAATTAAGTGCTTCATCATAATTTTCATTCAGCAGATAAAGGTTGGCAAGATCTTCTTTATAAGATTCATCTATGGGAATAAGCTTTTTTAAAGTGGCTATGGCCCCGTCAAAATCCTCAGTCATTGCATAAGTTTGAAAAAGATAGACCAGAATCGATTCTTTTTGAGGTTCCAGCTCACTTGCCTTTTTGAAATTGGCAATCGCATTATCAAACTGTTCAAGTTCCTGATAGTTCTTGCCTAATTCGAAATAAACCACCGACTTTTCCGTATCCAGCTGCAGGCATTTTTCTAAAGCAGTGATTGCTTTTTCATAATTTTCAATGCCTTTCTGTTTTAGAGCTTCAAAAAAAGATTCCTGAAACTCATCGCTCACATTTCCGAGGTCATCCTGGCTAACATCCTGAAAAAGCTGAGGCAGTTCCTGCGAATTAACAGGAATTGCCAGTAAAGCAATCATCAGGATGATAAACAGGTTCTTCATAATTATATTTTATTCGAGGACCGAATAGTCTCCAATACTTATCTGGGTAAACTCCCCATCAAATTTAGCATGATTCCCAATCATTGCATTATCAAGACGGGCATTTTTTACCTCAGAAAAAGTTTGAATAAGACTATTCTTGATATTAGAATTTTCAATTTTGGTGCCATCACCTATAGAAACGTTAGGACCTATCTTTGCATTGATCAATTCTACGTTTTCTCCAATATAGCATGGCTCTGTAATTTCTGAATCTTTGATCATAACTGAATCTGAAATTAGTTTTTCTCCATCTTTATGAAGGAAATTGAGCATTCTGCCGTTAGTCTCTACAGTTACATTTTTATTCCCGCAGTCCATCCATTCATCAACTTTACCCGGTACGAATCTCAATCCGCTTTTACGCATCGCTTCGATCCCGTCATTGATCTGATATTCACCTCCACGAGTTAGCTTGGCGTCCAGAACATTTTGCAGTTCGTTCTTCAAAACTTCAACATCTTTGAAATAGTAAATACCGATAACTGCAAGATCTGAAACAAATTCTTCCGGTTTCTCCACCAGATCTGTGATCTCATTATTCTGATTAAGTTTTACTACTCCAAATGCAGAAGGATTTTCAACTTTCTTGACCCACATTACAGCATCTGCCGATTTATCAAGGTTAAAGTCTGCTTTAAAAAGCGTATCGGCATAGGCGACGACCGCAGGACCGCTTAATGATTCCTTTGCACACATGATCGCATGACCGGTTCCAAGTGGTTTATCCTGGTAGTAGATCGTTCCCTTAGCTCCAAGACTATTGGCGATCTTCATAAGGTCCTGTTCAACCTTTTCCCCAAAATCCTCGCCGATAATAAAGGCAACTTCATCTATCTTCTCATCTAACACCTTGGCGATATCCTCTACAAGACGATGTACGATTGGTTTGCCCGCTATAGGAATTAACGGTTTTGGTACGGTTAAAGTATGTGGACGAAGTCGTGAACCACGACCTGCCATTGGTACGATAATTTTCATTTCAATTTTTTAAATTAGTTTTTATTTATTTCCTGTACTTCCAAATCCTCCGACTCCACGTGAAGTTTCACCAAGAATATCTACTTCTTTCCAGGATATATGTTCGTGTTTTGCGATGACCATTTGGGCGATTCTTTCCCCATTATTCACTACAAATTCTTCATTGGACAAATTTACAAGTATCACCCCTATTTCTCCGCGATAATCGGCATCAATCGTGCCAGGTGCATTAAGGACGGTGATCCCTTTTTTAGCAGCCAACCCGCTTCGAGGTCTTACCTGAGCTTCAAAACCTAAAGGAAGTTCAATAAAAAGCCCGGTTTTTATGATAGCTCTTTCCAATGGTTTTAAAGTTACTGGCTGATCAATATTGGCCCGAAGGTCCATTCCTGCTGAAAAATCGGTTTCGTAATGCGGCAAATTATGCCCTGACTTGTTTATTATTTTAATCTCCATAAGTTAAGATTGTATGATTTTGAGAATTTGTTCTTTTTCTGAAAAATAGACTAACCCGATAAATAGTAATAATAACGGTATTCCCACGAAATAATTTCCGGGGAAAATATAAAATGAGATTCCTGAGATGAGTATAGAAATAAATAGATAACCTCCTATTTTCTTCATATCATAAGGTACAGGATAATACTTTTTTCCGAGGAAGTAAGAAACGATCATCATGCTTCCATAGGCGATAAGGGTAGCCCAGGCAGCCGCAATAAAACCAAAGAGGGGAATAAGCACTAAATTCAACACAATAGTAATTACCGCCCCTAGAATGGAAATATACATTCCAGTTCGGGTCTTATCTGTTAGCTTATACCATACGGAAAGGTTGTGATAGATCCCAAGAAATAAATTTGCCAGTAAAATTATTGGAACTATGCTAATGGCCATCCAGTATTCAGGATCACGGATCACCAGATTTTTGAAAAAATCGATAAAGCATACCAATACAAGAAATATAAGACTTCCTGCGATCACGAAATATTTCAAAATATCTGCATAAGTTTCCCGGGCATTATCCTTTTCTGAATGATTAAAAAAGAACGGCTCGGCACCCATTTTAAAAGCCTGAACAAAGATGGTCATAAAAACTGCAAGCTTGTAACATCCTGCATATGCTCCCATCACTTCATCTGAGATCATATCCTTGATTAGCAGTTTATCCAGATTTTCATTGATCACAAATGCAATTCCCGCAACCATTATGGGCCAGCCGTATTTCCACATTTGCCTGAAAATAGAGAAATCAAAAGTGATCTTTGTTTTAAAGAAATAGGGTAATAAAAGTAAAAAAGTTACAGCACTCGCGGCCAGATTGGCAATGAATATATATCCTACAATATCTTTAGGTCCGTAATTATCTAATACAAACTGCGGGGCGAACTGAGGATAATCTCTTACAAACCATAAAAAATAAACATTTAGAGTTACAACTATCAGAATATTGATGATCTTGATCCCGGCAAATTTTACCGGCCTGCCAGTTGCCCTCAAATAAGCAAAAGGAACCACTACCAGGGTATCCAACACCAATACACTAAAAAGTAACCTGAAGTAAAATGGATCCAGATCCATCAGCGCAATTAGGTCATCCTGGAAGATAAATACACCTATAGCAAATAAGATCGTACTTACAGTAAGTGCTATAAAAGCTGTAGAAAACACATTGGATTTTTCCTTTGCCCGGCTAAAGAATCTAAAAAAGGAAGTTTCCATCCCATAGGTAAGCAGTACATTAAAAAAAGCCGCCCAGACATAGAATACAGTATTAACCGAATATTCTTCAGCAGGCAATACTTCAGTATGCAACGGCACCAGTATAAAATTCATTAATCTGGGAAATACCGTTGCAAAACCGTAAATAAGAGTGTCTTGAAAAAATCTTTTTAAAGTACTCAACAGGAGCAGGTTGGTTTACTACAAATATCTGAATAAATCAGCATTATAAAAGCTTTCGCATTATTCCTTTTCCACAATCCCTGTTAGTTTGTAATATTTGAGCTTATCATATTGAGTGAAAACCAGAATAGCTTCATCCTCGTCTATAGAAAATGGGCTTTCTTCAGGTAATTGCGGGGGTCTATTCCCGTATTCTTCCTTAGGATCCTCATGCATGATCATATCCTCGCTTCCCATGCGGAAATTTGCGACATAAAGATTCGGTTTTTCTTCGCTCTTATTCAATTCAGATTTCATCCCATGAAAATAAACAGCATCCATAGTGATCCTTTGATCCTGAATTGCTGCCACAGGAATATTTAACTGAATTCCATTAGAAGTATAGGTATAATAAACCTCATTGAATTGAGCCGGAGCACGTTCCTGAAGATCTTTATTACTACCGCAAGAGGCAAAAAGAGTCAGAATAAAGATTCCGGTCATTAAGTGTAGTGCATTTTTCATATTATATGGTTTTTCGAGTTGAAGTTATAAAAACAAAACCCATACCAAATAAAAAAGCCCTCTAAATTGAGGGCTTAATATATTTGTAATTTATAGTTACCGGATTGAGATTCCTCGCTACGCTCGGAATGACAAACTATCCGTTCAATGCCTCTGCTCCACCAACGATCTCTAATATTTCGTTAGTAATAGATGCCTGTCTTGCCTTGTTATAAGAAAGTTTAAGATCATCTCGAAGCTCTGTTGCGTTCTCTGTCGCTTTGTGCATGGCCGTCATACGTGCACCGTGCTCTGAAGCAAATGAATCCCTAAGCGCTTTAAATAATTGCATTTTCAAAGATTTAGGTATAAGCTCTTTTACGATCTCCACCTTAGATGGCTCAAAAAGATAATCCAGTTGTTTGTTCTGTTCAGAATCAAATTTTTCGATAGGCAAAAACTGTTCATGCTTAACAACTTGCGTGGCGGCATTTTTAAACTGGTTGTACACCAGAACAATCTTATCGTACTTCTCATCAAGAAAAAGTTGCATCAATTCTTCGGCTATCACTGAAGCATTTTCAAAGCTCAGATCCTCATAGATATCATTGTTATTCTTATGAATATCATATTCCTTTTTCAAAATATCGTTGGCCTTTTTTCCAAGGCTATAGATATCTATATTTTTAGCTTTATAATCGTTCTTAGCCTTGTACTTTACAGCTTTTATTATATTAGTGTTAAAAGCTCCGGCCAATCCTTTGTTTGATGAAATAGCAACAATCAAAACATTTTTCAACTCGCGATCCTCTGCATATTTACTACCCTCATCATCATCTAATGTAGCACTTAAATCTTGTAGCAATTGAGTAAGCTTTTCAGAATAGGGACGCATTTGGGTAATTGCATCCTGAGCCCTGTTCAATTTTGCAGCTGATACCATTTTCATGGCTTTAGTAATCTGCATCGTTGAGGAAACTGAAGTGATCCTGCTACGTAATTCTTTTAAGTTTGCCATAAGCCCCTCTTAATCTCCCCAAAGGGGAGAAATTAGTATTCAATTTTATAATCTAACCCCTCCCCCTCGGGGAGGATGGGAGGGGCCTTACTAGTTCTTGTATTTAGCTGAAAGTTCTTTCGCAGCCTGAGTTAAAGTATCAATTACTTCATCTGTCAGTTTTCCTGCCTTAAGAGTATCCAGTGTATCTCTGTGCTTAGCATCAAGATATTCTAAATAATCCCTTTCAAATTCTTTAACCTTATCTACAGGTACATCTCTTAACAGGTTTTTAGAACCTGCATAAATGATCGCGATCTGGTCTTCTACCGGATAAGGATCATTTTGTCCCTGCTTAAGGATCTCCACGTTACGCTTACCTTTTTCAATCACATTCCTGGTAGCTGCATCAAGGTCAGATCCAAACTTAGCAAATGCTTCAAGTTCGCGATACTGAGCCTGGTCCAGTTTTAAGGTACCCGCAACTTTCTTCATAGACTTAATCTGAGCGTTACCACCCACACGAGATACTGAAATACCCACATCAATTGCAGGACGTACACCCGAGTTAAATAAGTCTGAAGTTAAGAAGATCTGCCCATCTGTAATCGAAATTACGTTCGTTGGAATATATGCTGAAACGTCACCTGCCTGAGTTTCAATAATAGGAAGCGCTGTAAGTGAACCACCACCTTTTACCTTGTCTTTAAGACTGTCTGGAAGGTCGTTCATTTGCTTTGCGATCGCATCATCATTAATAACTTTTGCAGAACGCTCTAATAATCTTGAATGAAGAAAGAATACATCCCCAGGATATGCTTCACGTCCTGGTGGACGACGAAGTAACAGGGAAACCTCACGATATGCTACCGCCTGCTTAGAAAGATCATCATAAACGATCAATGCAGGACGACCTGTATCTCTAAAATATTCCCCAATTGCTGCACCTGCAAAAGGAGCATATACCTGCATTGGAGCGGGATCTGATGCATTCGCCGCAACAATAGTTGTATAGGCTAAAGCACCTTTATCTTCAAGAGTCTTAGCAATTGCCGCAACTGTAGAAGCTTTCTGACCAATAGCCACATATATACAGTATACTGGTTCCCCAGCATCGTAAAATTCTTTCTGGTTTAGAATAGTATCAATACAAACAACGGTTTTACCGGTTTGACGGTCACCAATCACCAATTCACGTTGTCCTCTTCCTACCGGTACCATGGCATCGATAGATTTGATTCCCGTTTGAAGTGGTTCAGTTACTGGCTGACGGAAAATTACCCCCGGAGCTTTACGCTCAAGTGGCATTTCAAAAGTCTCCCCTTCAATTGCACCTTTCCCATCAATTGGAGCTCCTAATGTATCAACCACACGGCCAACAATTCCTTCTCCAACATTAATAGAAGCAATACGCTGAGTTCTTTTTACTGTAGAACCCTCTTTGATCTCGTTTGCAGGACCTAAAAGTACTACTCCAATATTGTCTTCTTCCAGGTTTAGAACGATCCCTTCAAGACCGCTTTCAAATTGAACCAATTCTCCATATTGAGCATTAGCGAGTCCATAAATGTTAGCAATACCGTCACCTACGGTTAGAACGGTACCTACTTCATCTAAAGAGGCCTTGGATTCAAAACCTGATAATTGTTGTTTTAATATTGCTGATACTTCAGCAGGATTTACTTCTGCCATAATTATTCAAGATAAAATGCCACATTAACATGTGACGGTTTTAATTAAATTTTTGAAACGTATGTATTGTCTTTTAATTCTCTTTTTAGCCTGGTAAGGTTGCGGGAAATACTTGCATCATATTGCAAATCCCCCACTCTTAACACAAAACCACCGATGATGTTTTCATCAACGATACTCTTAAGACTGGCTTTTGAACCTGTTAATTCTTTCACCTTCGCGAGAATTACAGCTTCAAGTTCTTTATCAAGAGGTACTGCAGTGGTAACAACCGCCTGCTGTACATTATTCATTTCATTATGTAAAATAATATACTGCCTGGCTACCAAATGAAGAATATTAATTCTGCCATTTTCTAACAAGACATTAATCGCACCTTTGGATACCGCATTAAGATCCTTGAAAATTTCAAGCAAGGCGCTCTTCTTAATACTATCTTTTACTACAGGACTGGTAAGCATATTTTCAAGATCCCTGCTGTTTAGAACAGTTTTGGAAATTGAGATCATATCCTCATTTACAGCTTCCGCCGAATTCTTATCCTTTGCTAAAGAAAGGATCGCCTTTGCGTAACGTTGTGCAGCTCTGGTTCCTCTCATAACTTAGTTTAGCTTAGCATCACCAATCATCTTTTCAATCATTTGGTGTTGTTCATTTTTACCTGAAAGTTCCTTACGAACTATTTTTTCAGCGATCTCCACTGAAAGTTCAGCTACATGATTTTTTAATTCAGCCATTGCAGATTGCTTTTCAAGCTCAATGCTTCTTTTTGCGTCTGCAACGATCTTATCAGCTTTTACCTTAGCCTCTTCAGAAGCATCAGCAATCACTTTTTCTTTTAACTCACGGGCTTCTTTAAGGATCGCATCTCTTTCAGCACGAGCTTCTTTCATCAACTGCTCGTTATCTGATTTAAGATTCTGCATTTCCTTACGTGCATTTTCAGCTGAAGCCAACGCATCGTTAATAGATTGTTCTCTGTTCCTTACTGAACTAAGAATAGGTTTCCAGGCGAATTTCGCCATAAGGAAAAGCAATACTAAAAAAACGATGGTTTGCCAGAAGAACAAGCCAATTTCGGGAGTTATTAAATCCATAGTGTTAAATAATAATAGTTAAAAACATCATTTAAAGAAGTCCTTTCGCAACCAACCGTTGCGAAAGGGACTCTTTGAAATTAATTATCTTAATACACCTAATAAAGAGGCAACCACTCCAAAAAGAGCAACACCCTCTACAAGTGCAGCAGCGATAATCATAGCTGTCTGGATCTTTCCAGAAGCTTCTGGCTGACGTGCGATAGCATCCATGGCAGAACCACCAATTTTACCAACACCTACTCCGGCTCCAAGAACCGCTAGTCCAGCTCCTAAAGCTGCAAGACCTACATACAATAATTCCATAATAGAAAAATTTAAAAATTAAAATTAATGATGTTCATGTTCCTCAACTGCCATCCCGATAAATAGAGCCGACAGAATCGTAAAAATAAACGCTTGAAGGAATGCTACTAACAATTCCAGTACTGTTATAAATAAGGCAAAGGGAACCGAAACTCCTGCAATACCTGCATTTTCTAATATAAATATCAATCCAATTAAACTTAGAATGATAATATGCCCTGCAGTAATGTTCGCAAAAAGACGAATCATAAGTGCTGCAGGTTTAATAAGCAATCCTAGTCCTTCTACAATAGCAAGAATAGGTTTTACCCATGTTGGAATACCCGGCATCCAAAAGGTGTGCTTATAAAAATCCTTATTTCCGTTAAAGATCATAATTAACATGGTAAAAAGACCTAAAGAAACGGTTACGGCGATATTACCTGTTACGTTAGCCGCACCTGGTAATAACCCCATCAAATTCGTGATCCAGATAAAGAAGAATACCGATAATAAAAACGGCATAAACTTCATATATTTTTTTTCTCCAATCTGAGGCAATGCGATCTCATCTCTAACAAAAAGAACCAATGTTTCTAAAACATTATTAAAGCCTTTTGGTGCATGTTCATTCTTTTTATGGTGTCTTGCCAGGCTCGTAAAGAAAAGAAGCATTAAGATCACCGTAAGGAACATTGCGGCCACGTTCTTTGTAATAGAAAGATCCCAGGGCTTAGAGGCATTTACAGGATGGTGTTCCGCATCAAATTCTACAGCTTCAGCACCAGCATCCAGTCTATAGATATCTTCATGAAGATTTACGAAACGCATTCCGTCTTTTTCTACTACATGCTGCCCTTCGGTATCATGATGAAACTCACTGGACATAAAAGTTACCAGCCCACCTTCAGTATAAAGTATCACAGGCAACGGAAGAGTAACTGAGTTCTCACCTCCACCAAAGAAATGCCATTCGTGAGCATCCCCAATATGATGCATAATCATCTCGGTCGCGTTAAACTCTTCTCCAGCCTCCTGAAGTGACTTATGCTCCTGCTCCTGTTCCTGAGCAACGGTAAACAAAGGGAAAATGGCAAATGCTAATGCAAAGTACAAGCTAATCACTAAAGATTTCTGTGCTGTCATAGTACCTATTCTACTTAAAAATTATGGGCTCTAAATTTCCGTGCAAAGGTATACTTTTCTTTTTTATCTGAAAGCCCGCCGTATATTTTTTTAGGTGTTTCGGCAATTTTAACGATTTTACTGAAAGACAGTTCGTTAATTAATATTTATAAGCTTTACAGCATAAATGGTTTCGAAAATAAGAAACAGGAAATATGGAATAAAAAATGCGATCATATCCTGAAATGGATTAGGCACATCGTTAAGCATCATAGGCAGGAGAAAGAGTACTGCAGCTAACATCTTTAAAAGACTACAGGCCATAAAGGCAAATCCCGTCTTATCGCTAAAAGATTTTTGCACAAAAGCGAGAAAGAGATAAATAAGAAAAGTGGCAGTAACGTGAAAAGCATACACCGCAATTGTAGAATAATAAAATTCAATCTCTAAAAGATAATTTACAATTGAAAATTGGATTACGAAGAGTAAAATAGAGAACGGAATAAAAATTTTAAGAAATGGAGTTAATTTGGCTTTCATTTATTCGTCTTCATTCAAATTTTTAACCGAGCGATATACCTGGTAAAGGGCTATAAAAACTCCCAATAACGATAAAGAGATGGTATAGGCGGAATATTTATTCGGGAATTTTTCGTCCAGCCAGATTCCAAGAAATACTCCCGCTGCTATAATAATGCCCATTTGAAGCGCAATATTAACAAATCCCAGATATTTATTACGCTGATCTTTTTTCATTTTCCTTTTTGAGTGGCTTTACCCCGGCATTCATTTCACAGGTAGCATTAAAAACGGCTCCTGGTTCTACAGCGAGTTTAGCTGCTATTACCTCCCCCTCAATATTAGCTTGAGCTCTCAGGCTAAGCGTACCTTTAACAAATAGCTTACCTTTAAAACTTCCTTCAATATCAGCATTTTCACACTCTAAACTGCCGTTGATCAATCCTCCTTCGCTTATAACAACTTTGCCCGGGGTTTTTAAGCTTCCTTCCAGGGTTCCTTCAATCCTGAAGCAGCCTTTCCCGGAAATTTCGCCGGTAATAAGTGTTCCCGCAGCTATTCTATTTTGTTCATTTTGATTGGTTGAAGTTTTGTTCTTTTTCGTCTCAGAAAACATAGTGGCAGGCTTTAATTATTGTCCAGATAATTTCTTAAATTTTTCTTAATTTGTACAATTCTATAATTTTCTGCGGACATTACAAAAGCTTCTCTGGCAATTTTATAGTTTTTATTCTCTCGTAATAATTCCTGAAACCCAAGTGACCTGGATCTGGTCTGTAATCCATGAACTACTACGAAATTACGGTCAATGTCATAAGTATCTACCGAAACACTTAAATTTTTGTAGCTTAATTCTGATAAAGCTTTTTCTAAAGAATCCTTCAATTTCATTGCCTGTCCCGATTCGATATTTTCAACAGGATAGATCAATTTAAAATTAGTTTGAAGACTATCTGCTGCAAACTCAAGATTCTTTAATTCCGGAATTGTCTTATTGATAATATCCTGAGCTTTTTGTCCTTCCTGTGTTTGCGGATAGGTTGCCGCAACATAACCTAAAGCCTTTTCATAAGCATCTACTCCCATAAGTCGTGCCGTAGCTCTTGCTTTTAAAAGCTCGAATTTAGGAACAATAGGATCTCCCGTAAAACGCCCAACATATTCATTCGCACTTTTGATCACTTCTTCATATTCCTGATCTTCATAACGGCGATACAACTTATTATAAAGCACCTCCGGACTATTCTCGTCTACCTGAATACTTTCTGGATTAGTAATAAAGGCTGCATACCTGGAATCTGAATAATTCTGAAGGATATCATTCCTAATTTCTTCCTGCTCCCTCAATCTTCCCTGTGCACCATAGATATTATACAGATTATATTTTGCAGGGAGTATTAAACGCTCCTGAGGTTCATTTTGCAGAAGGAATTCAAGCCTTTCCGCCGCCAGATCATATTCGCCATAATTCTCATTGTAAATGACTCCTAACTGATAATACGCCAAATTTTGCTGTGTGGCCAAACTATCTAAAACTGAACGTTCCCCGGGAATCTGACTTACATAGGTCATGGGGTCATAAAGCGGATCGTTATCCAGGTTTATATCCATTAATCGTTCCTGAGGATTAATTGAGCTCTGGTTTAAGGCTGTAGAACCCCATCTCCAATTATCAGCAAGCTCTCGGCTCCCCCAAACACGCATAAATTCCTGAGCTCCTCTGGACACACGAATTGGATTATAAAAGTAAAACGAATTGCCAGAATTAGCCTGCCCCGCCGGGGGCACATTTGCTGAAGGAAAATTATTTTCCGGGCCGATACTCGCGGTATAAACCGGTAACTCCCCGGCCTCCATATCCTTTATCGCTTTAGCTTTAAGTGCATCGGTATATTCAGTGAAATAGGCTATACGTTCTTCTTCAGAAAGCCCCGACAATCTTAAAATACTATCGGTCTCCTCTGCTATCTGTTCATATTTGATAACATCATCAAGATTCGTTCTTTTTTTCTTAATTGTTCTGTATTCCAATAGACCCGGTGACATATAGGTAAGTGTACTGTCAAAATACTTCCCGGCATCCTGATATTTTGCCCGGTCAAAATTAATATTGGCCAGAATTTCGTAATTAATGGATTTCAAGTAGATATCACTGGATGGTGATCTTAGTGATTTATTGTAATATTCTAAAGCAGTTTCAGTAGAATCCAGCCTGCTGTAATATTCTCCAAGCTGAAAATAGATCTTATCAAGATATGGCCTATTCTCGCGATCCTGCTCCAATTCAGTTAAAAGATCAAGCAGGTATTGGTTATTTCCGGAGTTAAAATCAAAGTTCCTGGCCTTCTGGACCTGCGCATTCACGTAATAAATTCGGGGAGATTTTCGGTTTAATTCGATCACCTCATCAAAAGCAGCATTTGCCGTAGAGGTCTCTCCAAGACGATTGTGGAGCTGACCCAGAATATAAAAATACCGCCCCTTTTCTTCATTAATATCAGTAAAATCTGCTGCGTTATATAAGGGAGTTACTGCACTATCTAAATGCTTCAGGTTGATGTAAGCCTGCGCAAGACTCGCACTGGCATCGGCAATATCCTCATCTTCCAGCCGGTCTGATTCCAGTATCTTTTTAAGATTCTTTATGGCAAGTTTCTCATTTCCAATCCTGATATTGGTCTTTTCGCGCCATATCCTGGCGTGATTAATATTGTCGCTGGCAGGATAACGATAAAGGATATAATTGAAAGCATCTAAAGCCGGGATAAACCGCTGATCGAAATATCTGGCCTTTCCCAGTAAAAGATAGGCTTCATCCATTTGAGGATTGCGTTCTTTTCCGCTGATCTGCATAGAATGCTTTTGAATAGCCTTGACCGCTTTTTCCTCCGCTCTTCCAAAATTCTGATTTCTTACACTATCTGGTAGCAAAATTTTATCATCTACATCCAGTCTTTCTACGGGGAGTATATCCCAGTAATTATCAGCATAATTTTGATTGATTTCCTCCCTGCCCTGTTCTATCGCCAGCTGGCCGTTATACAAGGCATTATATTCCGCAGTTACTGCGTGATAATTTCTATTTATAAAAGTATCCTTCTTCCTGGAACAGCTAAAGATCACTGCAGAAAGGACAAGAAAAAGAGTAAATCGCGTAAACGTATTCAAAATGAACCAATTGTGGGTATCATGAATAACTTTGATACAACTAGTTTAGTATGTAAAAGTAAACTTCTTTTTCTAAAGTCCAATAAGGCTCTTTCTAGCTTTCGGCGATTTCTCTTGAAAAGTATTGCTCCAGTTCATTAAGGGTGGCTTCTGAAGTTTCCATATCCCGAACAATAATTCCTTTGTCCAGGACCACGATGCGCTCACAAACTTCAGTGACATGAATTAGATCGTGGCTGGAAATAAGCACTGTAGTTCCTGATGTTTTTGAAAGTTCTTTCAGTAGTTTTTTAAGCCGTATTTGTGTGGTAGGATCCAGATTTGCAAAAGGCTCATCAAGGATCACGACTTCAGGATCGCCAATTAAAGCGGCAACGATCCCTACTTTCTTCTGATTTCCCTTAGAAAGATCCCTGAGGTATTTCTTACGCCCTATGATCTCCCCATTGAACAGATCTTCAAACTGGGTAAGAAAAGAGTCAATATCTGCTTTATTTCTATTCCGAAGATCCCCAATAAAGTAAAAATATTCTTCAGGAGTCAGGTAGCCAATGAGAAAACTTTCATCTATAAAGGAAGAAGTAAATGGTTTCCAGTCTTCACTTTGACTTACGGTAATTTCGTTATTGAAAATATTACCGGTGGTAGGCTGAATAAGATCTAATAACAGGCTAAAAAAGGTTGTTTTCCCTGCTCCGTTATTTCCCACGAGACCGAAATTCTGCCCTGAAGGAATATCCAGATGTTCAATATCTAACACCTTATTGCCACTATATACTTTCGAAAGATTCGTTGCTGTTATCATTATAAAATTTTTAATCTCCTTTTTGTTTAAACCCCTGAATCGTCACATATTTTCTCTGGCGGTATTTTTGAGCCAGGAAAGTTAGAATTGATGGTCTTAATAATAAACCAATTATTCCCAGACCTGCAATTACTCCTAAGGCTGCTTCATAATTCACAAACTTATTTACCAGCCAGAAGAAAAATATTGGAAGTACCAGCAATGGTAGGCTCACCAACCATTGTGAAGCTCCTGTTCCCTGGTAATTCATAAACGGACTCTTATCTAAATCTATCGCCTTTTTGTTGAAAGAACCCGCGAAGAGGAGCATGGGAACATTAACCCCCATATTGTAAAGTGCACAGGCTAAATTTAGTAACAGAATATTCCATCCAAAATAAACATAGGGTGTGGTTAAAATGGCCAAAACCACCACGCTAAAAGTGATAAGTCCCATTTTTGATGCCAGGTACTGTTGCATCGGGATATTCTGAGCCATGATCATCTGGTAATAAGAAGCATCCCAGGAAGGCACGAACTGTCCAAAATTGATCATGAAAATTCCTGTCATAAAAATACCAACAAAAACAAAGAATGCCGGCATTTCCTGATAGGTATCATTCGGATAAAAAATAAGTCCGTAGCCTAAAATAATAAGTGACAGATAGATCGTGGTTTTCGGCCTTTTATTTCTCCAGATAAGTTTAAGATCCTGCTGAAGAAAAGGCGCGATACTTCCAAATTTCTTAGTCCAGCTAAATTCTGCGGTGCTGGCCGCTTTGCTTTTTCCCTTCAAGCCGGCATCCAGATAAAATTTTCCGAATAGATTTTTATAGTTCCAGATATACAGGAGAATCAATAATAAAACCGGGATGATTGCCAAAAGTGGCTGAGAATAAATATAATTAAATATCCTTCCAAAATAATCGGTTAGCTGGAAAAGCTCCAGGTAATCTAAAAGAGCCAGAATTAAACCCACAACAATCACCGGAAGCAAAGCCTTGAGATTATCTGTAAATCGCTTTTTTATTATAAAATTGAGGTAATTAATACACAGGGTGGAAGTATAGATTGCAAGCATCCATCCCAGCATATTTGCCGCAGGATAATCTTCTCTTATGATACAAAAGAGGCCGAAAGGCACTATTAGCAGTAAAGGGAGGGAATTATAAAAAGAAAAAAGTGATTTTACTAAAACGAAATTAACCACTTTACTTTTTTTAACGGGCAGGATCATTAGAGATTTAATATCTATAACCGGCAGGGTTTGCAATAAAAATCTAAAAAGCAGTTCAAAAGAAAAATAGGTAAGAATAAAACCATTTACGACTCTTAGGGGATCAGCGTCCGGATAAATTTCTTTTAACATAGGAAAGAGTGCAATCCCAAGAAAAAGAAACATTGCTGAAAAGTATAAAGCAAGGAAAGCCATAAGGATTTTAAGACCCAGACTTTTTCCAAAACTGGCCGATCTAAGGAAGGATTTCCACTCGAGCCAGACGAATTTCTTAAACATAAAAATCGTTATTTATTTAATTGGTAGAGAAATTTAAACTTTTGTTACATTTCTAAAACCACCATACTTTGTATTTTTGCGCACAAACAAAAAATAATGAGTAAGTTTTATCCGCTAAAAATAAAGGAAATAATTCGCGAAACCTCTCAGGCGGTGAGTTTATCTTTTGAAATTCCAGAAAACCTGAAAGAAGAATTTAATTTTTCCGCAGGACAATATATTACGATCAGGACCAAAATTGATGGTGAAGAACTAAGAAGAGCCTATTCTTTATGTTCGGCGCCAAATTCAGAAGAATTTAAAGTAACGGTTAAGGAGGTAGAAGGCGGAAAATTTTCAGTAATTGCCAATAATAAACTAAGTGCGGGAGATATTCTTGAAGTTCATCCTCCTGAAGGAAAATTTATTTTTACCCCGGGTGAAGAAAGGAAAAATTATGCAGCCTTTGCTGCAGGTAGCGGGATAACGCCTGTTCTTTCTATCATAAAAACTGTGCTTCGCGATGAAGCTCACAGTAAATTTGTGCTCACTTACGGAAATAAATCTATAGACGATACCATTTTCTTCAAGGAGCTTCTGCAGTTACAATCACAATTTCCTCATAGATTATTTGTAGAATTCGTGTACAGCAGAACCAGGGAAGAAAATTCACATTTTGGACGTATTGAGACCAGTACGGTTAATTACGTTATAAAGAATAAGTTTAAGGACCATCCATTTGACAAATTCTATTTATGCGGACCGGAAGCCATGATCAATCATGTTTCTGGGGTGCTTAAAACAAATGGGGTAAGCGAAGATCAAATTCAATTTGAACTTTTCACGGCGACTGCGGAAGAAAAAGAGATTGAAGGTGATACAGACGGGCAAACCGCGGTCACAATTACAGTTGATGACGAGGAATTTTCATTTTCTATGGACAGAAAAGCGGTGGTGCTTGATATCGCCCTGGAAAATGATATTGATGTACCTTACTCATGCCAGGGAGGTATTTGCAGTAGTTGTATGGCCAGAATAACTGAGGGTAAGGCAGAAATGAGTAAAAACCAGATCCTCACAGAAGATGAGATCGAAGAAGGTTTTATTCTAACCTGCCAGGCACATCCCACAACCCCGACCTTAAAAGTTGATTTCGACGACGTTTAAATAAAAAAATTCTAAAATCCCGATAGTTGAAGGTAATATTTCACTGATTTGATTCGAAAACAGATATCGAATTTTTTTATTTCCCCTCACCCGGAACTAAAAAAACAGTTCCGATCTCTCCAATGGAGAGGTGAAAAGGTTACAGTCTGTTTAATTAGAGGTTCTCGAGGACTTTTTGAATAACTTTCTCCGGAGGAATACTGCGCATGACATCTTCGTAGCCCTCCGGGACTTTATTTCCGTAAACTGAAGTAGGGATCTTGGGATAAAGATCAAGATCAGGCAAAATACAGTTCTCCATGGGTTGATTAAAGGCCTTAAAGCCGGTATAGGGATGGGTTACACCCCAAATACTCACCACCGGGACTCCGTAAATAGCCGCTAAATGGGCATTCCCGCTATCCATGGAAAGCATTGCATCAAGGTTGGAAATAAGGCTTAGTTCTTCCGTAAACCTCAACTTACCCACTACACTTATTACATTTGGAAATTTTTGTTCCCAGTTTTCAAGTTTTTCTTTTTCCGAAGCACCACCTCCAAATAGAATAATCTTGATATTTCCCCGGGAAGATAGCGTCGCAAGCACCTCTTCCATAAGATCTTCAGGATAGCATTTAGAGTCATGTTGTGCAAATGGGGCGATCCCAAGCCATTTTTGAGACTGCTTTCCCACAATATCGTATACCTTGGAAAGAAGTTTTCTTTTAGGAGGTGGCGAATATTCTGAAAGATCCAGCGGAAAACCTAAATTTTCAAAAACATCGGCATAACGCTGGTGTGATGACTTTAGCTGCTTAAATTCTTTATTATTCTCACGGGTAATAGCTTTCTTTTCCGCCCTGCCTTTATCAATTTGTTTAAAAGGTATTCCGTAGAAATAGAATAGAGACCTCAGCACATTGGTGCGCAATACATCATGAAGATCGGCCACGGCATCAATTTCTTCATCACGAAGTTCGGTTGCCAGGGTTCCAAGACCAATCACCCCGCTATGTACGCCATTTAGATCGGCTTCATAAATGGTAACGTTAGGTAAATGGCTAAAAAGTGGTCTGAAAAAATGTTTGGTAAGCACGGTAACATTCAAATGAGGGTATTTATGCACTAATACACTTAGCACCGGCACCGTCATGGCAACATCACCCATGGCAGAAAAGCGTATCGCTAAAATATGCTGCACTTTTCCGCTGTTATCAGCCGAAAGATCTCCCGAGCTACTCATCTTAATTTATTTATTACCTCGAAGTACCGGGTTTAGTTCTTCATCATTGTACATTTTCATCTGCTTGTACACCTTCATATATTTTTCTCCTTTAGAGATAGAATCCAGTAACTGATTGATCGCGGTAGAAAGATCTACTCTTTGTTCCAATAACACATCCAGCTTGGCTTTACATTTCATCTGGTGTTCCTGGGAAGCATCTTTTCTATTAGCTTCTTCAGCCATATGATAGATCTTTAGTGCGAGGATAGAAAGTCTGTCTATTGCCCAGGCAGGGCTTTCAGAGTTGATGGTAGCATCAGTATTAGTTTCCACCTCTTTATATTTTTCAAGGAAATAGCTATCAATATATTCCACCGTATCGGTACGATCCTGGTTGGAAGCATCGATCTGTCTTTTAAGACTTAAGGCTGCAACAGGATCTATATTCTGGTCACGAATAATATCTTCATAATGCCATTGCACGGTATCTATCCAGCATTTTCTATATAAAAGATGCTCCAAAAGATCTTTTTCGGCATCATAAGGATTTTTAAACTCCTGGTCTACACTGTCTTTTTCGTGGTATTTTTCAATTACTTTCTGAAAAATTTTATTTGCTTTATCTGAAAACATAGATTTTTATTTCTTCTGATTCTTGAATTAAATACTACTGAAATTGTTAAGATTTCAGCGTACACAAAGATATTATTTTTAAAACGAGTATAGGTTCTAACTTGGATTAAACATTACCATCTACACAAAAAATGCCACTAAGAAAGGCATCACAATTAAGGTAACGAGAATGATCTCTTTCAATATCTTATCCTTTTTACTGTCAAAATAATTTGAAGAAATAATACTTAAGGGCACGAAAAAGAAGATCAATTCACTTCCGTTTTTAGTGGGGGCAAATAAGGCTACTGCCGCTGCCACCAGTAATGTGAAAAATATCATGCTCAAAACCGGTCTTCTGTTAATACTGGCTTTCTGGATAGAAGAAAAATATTGAAACAAAGTCCAGATGAGTAAGCCCAGAATGACACTTAAAGGAATCAGTAATTTTAGATCGCCATATTTAGAAAAATCGAAATTACTAGCCTCAAACCAGTCTGAAAATGTATAGAACTGATCATTAAAAATAAGATGAAAACAGATGGTGAGAGACACTACCGACCCAAATGCAACAAAGGGGATGAGCCAGTTCTTAAAGTTGGAGGCAAAGTTGAGTATAGCGAAAAACACCACCAGAAAGAAAAGCGCCGACCAAAAATGATATAAAGTGGCAATGCTGATCCAGAAAGTAGCATCGAAAATCTTTTTCTGAATAAATTTATGAGACCTTAAGCTTATAATTCTTCGCATGGCAAAAAGCACACACAGGTTGGAAATTATAGCTGATTCATTCTTCAATAGATTGCTGAAGGAAATACAAAATAACGCAAACAATAAGGTTTTATAGGCACTACGCTTGGTAAGTTCATTTTTTTTAGCAATAAAATTTAGAACCAGCAAGCTTAGAATAAGCAAAAGTAAGACCCCTAATCTCTCCAAAAATTCCAGCCAGTCAAAACCCTCTGTCCAGTTAATAAAATTAGCTCCAATGTAAAAAATACAGAGCAAAAGAATGATCACCGAGAGGTTTATAGGTTTTGATTTACTAAAAAAGCTTGTTAGCATTCGGGTTTTTTATATTTTTGTACTCACAAACAAAGTTTACACAATGAAAGATTTTTTTGAAGGTATAGAGTGGCTTGTTGAATTTACACTTCTAAATCCTCTTGATGAATTAAGAGCGCTTGAGTTGGATTCATGGTTTCTTGCAAATATCCTTAACTGGGTTTTCATGATCGTTGGGGTACTTGCTTTCCTTTACTGGATGAAGCAATTAAAAACTTTCAACGATAGAAATGAGGAGAATAGAGAATCTACTTCTCACTCTTTCCTAGGATAAATCAAAACCTATATCCTTTCTAAAATACATCTTATCAAATTGTAGTTTTTCTGCACTTTGATAAGATTTTTTTAGTGCCTTTTTGTAATCATCTCCAAAAGAAGTTAAGGCAATTACTCTCCCTCCACTAGTCACCACCTTATCTTCATCTTTTTTAGTTCCAGCATGAAAAACGATGGAATCTTCAATTTCTTTTATTCCTGAAATTATTTTTCCCTTTTCGTAAGATTCAGGATATCCACCTGAAACGATCATTACAGTAGCTGCCGATCTCGGATCTATCTCTAAATTAGCCTGATCAAGTTCAACATCCCAGGTTTTTTCAAGTAACTCAACAAGGTCTGTTTTTATCCTGGGAAGTACTACTTCGGTTTCAGGATCCCCCATTCTTACATTATATTCAATAACAAAAGGCTCCTCTCCTACTTTTATCAATCCAATGAAAATAAATCCTTTATAGTCGATCTCTTCTTTCGCCAGACCATTCACGGTAGGTTTTACAATTCGTTCTTCGATCTTATGCATCAAAGTATCATCTGCAAACGGAACCGGGGAAACAGCTCCCATCCCACCAGTATTCAAGCCGGTATCTCCTTCTCCAATCCTCTTGTAATCTTTTGCGGTAGGTAATATTTTATAGTTCTTACCATCTGTTAGTACAAAAACGCTCAGTTCTATTCCATCCAGAAATTCTTCTATCACCACTTTTCTACTTGCGGCTCCAAATTTACCGGAAAGCATATTCTCCAGTTCTTTCTTAGCCTCATCCAGATCGTCTATGATCAAAACGCCTTTTCCTGCGGCAAGTCCGTCAGCTTTTAAAACATAAGGAGGTTTTAATGTTTCAAGGAAATTCTTCCCCGCCCCCAGACTTTCAAAACTGAAGCTTTCATAGGCTGCTGTTGGAATCTGGTGCATTGCCATAAATTCTTTCGCACGCTCCTTGCTTCCTTCTAAAAGTGCGCCATGGCTTGAAGGACCAATAATCTGAATATCCCTCAGCCGGTCATCATTAGCAAAATAATCTACAATTCCTTTCACCAATGGATCTTCCGGCCCAACCACGATCATTTGAATATCTTTTTCCAAAGCTGTATTTCCAACTGCAGCAAAATCTATAGGATTCAGCGGCAGATTTTCAGCGATCTCTGCTGTTCCGGCATTTCCGGGTGCAACATAAAGCTTGCTGCATTTACTGCTTTGAGCGATCTTGTATGCAAAAGTATGCTCTCGCCCACCGGAGCCAAGGATAAGAATATTCATGTGCTTGTAATTTTAAATCTTGCATCAAAAATAATTGTTTGTAAATTGAAGCACCAATAAATTCGTTAAAAAAGCTTTTCTGCCCTTGGATTGGTTTAAACTTTCGTTACAGCTTAATAAATTCCCGATAGAAAGGGCCCAAAAGACTTTGGAAGAAATTCAGAATATTCCTGAAAGAGATTATACTGAATATCAAAAAAAACGTAAGAATGCGATAATAGATTACCACATCCAGCATAACGATTTTTACCGCGAATTCTTTAAATGGGATGGGTTTGATGACTGGAAGCATGTTCCTATCATGAAAAAATCTGATCTTCAGCATCCCTTAAAAGAACGCTTAAGCTCTACTTATAATACCAAAACAGCTTATATTGGTAAAACTTCAGGGAGCAGCGGACATCCATTTATTTTTGCCAAGAACAGGTTTGCCCATGCCTTAAGCTGGGCAGGATTTCAGGATAGGTATCGTTGGTATGATATAGACCTCAACAAATCCTTACAAGCCAGGTTTTATGGTATTCCCCTTGATTTCTACGGAAATATCCAGGAACGTTTAAAAGACAGAATAAGCCTGAGAAGAAGGTTCAATATTTTTGACCTCAGTGAGAAGAAAATGGAAGCTTTTCTGGAAAGATTCAAAAATTCAGATTTTAATTACCTGAAT
This sequence comes from Christiangramia sediminis, assembly GCF_020552705.1. Taxonomy (GTDB): domain Bacteria; phylum Bacteroidota; class Bacteroidia; order Flavobacteriales; family Flavobacteriaceae; genus Christiangramia; species Christiangramia sediminis. Next base: position 452,620 of record NZ_JAJBZG010000005.1, read on the forward strand.
GGTTATACCAGTGCTATTGTGCTTTTTGCGAGGTTTTTAAAGGATAAGGGGCTTATTTTAAAAGAGCTTTGCCCAAGCCTGAATATCTGCATCGTAACTTCTGAAAGGCTTTTTGAAAAAGATAAGGAGCTTATTGAAAGTTCACTGGGCGTACCGGTCATCAATGAGTATGGTGCCAGTGAAGTGGGTTTGATCGCTTTTGAAGATTCAGAAAATCAATGGATCGTTAATTCGGAAGATCTTTATATCGAGATCCTGGATGATGACGATAATATTCTTCCCTATGGTAATGAGGGTCGGGTGGTGATAACCTCCCTTTATAATAAAGCCCATCCAATGATACGCTATGATATTGGGGATATTGGATGCCTTTCTGAAAAAAGTACGCTCAAAAAGCCAATTCTTGAAAAATTAATTGGAAGAACCAACGATATTGCCCGCTTACCGGATGGTAAAGTGGTTCCCGGACTTACATTTTATTACGTTACCAAAACCATTATTGAAGACAATGGGCACATCAAGGAGTTTGTAATTATTCAAACCGAAATGGATGAGTTTAAGATTGAATATGTGAGTAAGCATGAATTTACCCACGATCAGAGAAGCAAAATTCTAGAAGCTATTGCCACTTATGTTGGTGAAAATCTAAAAATCGTCTTTGAGAGAAAGGATATTTTAAAACGCAGTCGCAGTGGTAAACTCAAGCAATTTACTTCTCATTTGAAATAGGCTTCACCTGTTTGGATTTTACAAAGAATTGCTCATTTAAAAATATTAGCATTCTCCAGATACTCTGAAAATACCCGTAATTGAGTATGCTGTGGTATACTTTGAAATTGTATTTAAGCATTTCAAGCTTATTGGTAGAAATAGAATTTTTTCTAACACGGTAAATTGCCAATGATTCCTGGATACCTTCAATGGGACCCCCCTCTTCTATCACCTTAAGCCATAAAGCCCAGTCCTGCCGTTTGGAAATCTCAGGACAGTAGATCTTACCGAGGATATTCACATTGTAAATACCGGTTAGATTTCCTACATAATTCGCCTTTAATAACTTGTCATAATGAAGCACGGGCAATGCCTGGATCTTTTTATTAAGCTTTTCTCCTTTTTCATTGATGAGCTCATAACTGGAAAAACAGGCTGCAACATTAGGTTTAGAAAGTACTTTTAGCTGCTTTTTAAGCTTTTTAGGTTCCCATTGGTCATCTGCGTCAAGAAATGCAATAAACTGGCCAGAAGCGGCTTTAATGCCCTTGTTACGACTGTTATGAGTGCCGGAGTTGGTAGAATTTACAAGAAGACGAATGCGGTCATCCTTTGAAGAAAATTTTTCAATGATCTTTTTCGTAGAATCTGAAGAAGCATCATCAACAATTAAAAGTTCCCACTGAGAATAGGTCTGAGCAATGACAGATTGGATAGATTCAGTAATAAAGGCCTCCGAGTTGTATGCAGGCATTATAACTGATACTATTCCCTTATTACTCATTTTAGCGTCTAATGTGTTTTGAAAAGTCTTTATGCTCTCTTTTTTCTAATTCACCTTCACTTAGATTTTTAAAATAATCATAAGTGATCTTCATTCCTTCTGCCCTGGAAACTTTGGGTTCCCAACCCAGTATTTCCCTTGCTCGCGAAATATCAGGCTGTCTCTGCATAGGATCATCTTTTGGAAGTTCCTTAAAAACGATTTTTTGATCTGTCCCGGTAAGTTTAATGATCTCATCGGCAAAATCCAAAATACTGATCTCATCAGGATTTCCAATATTTACAGGATCTGAATAATCGCTTAAGAGAAGTCTGTAAATCCCTTCTACCTGATCGTCTACAAAGCAAAATGACCTCGTTTGGGAGCCATCTCCAAAAACGGTAAGATCTTCTCCTCTTAACGCCTGACCAATAAAGGCGGGAATCACCCGACCATCATTGAGCCTCATTCTTGGGCCATAGGTATTGAATATCCTGGCAATTCTGGTTTCCAAACCATGAAACCGATGATAGGCCATAGTAATTGATTCCTGAAAACGCTTTGCTTCATCATAAACCCCTCTAGGTCCTATGGCATTTACATTTCCGTAATATTCTTCATTTTGAGGATGCACCAGGGGATCGCCATACACCTCTGAAGTGGAAGCAATAAGGATCCTGGCCTTTTTCTCTTTCGCTAATCCAAGGCAATGATGGGTTCCAAAAGAACCAACTTTCAATGTTTGAATTGGAATTTTTAAGTAATCTATAGGACTGGCTGGCGAAGCAAAATGTAGAATATAATCCAGATTACCGGCAACATGAACAAACTTGGTAATATCATGATGATGAAACTCGAAATTAGGAAGTTTCATCAGATGTTCGATATTTTTAAGATCGCCGGTGATGAGATTATCCATCCCAATAACCTCATAACCTTCTTTTAAAAAGCGGTCGCAAAGGTGCGAGCCTAGAAAACCTGCAGCACCGGTAATTAGTATTCTTTTAGCCATTTATATTCTCTGATAATTAATCAATCGTATCTATAAGCTCATGAAGACTGGTTTTCCAGTGTTTCACGGGACCAAATTGCTGAATGACCATTTCTTTCGAAAGTACACTATATTCAGGTCTTACCGCCAAGGTCTTAAAAAATCCCGTCTTATTCAATTGAACCTGATCCATTTTTCCGGAATATTTCAGAATTTCTTCTGCGAAATCGTACCAGGTGGCTTCGCCTTCATTGCTAAAATGGTATAACCCAAAGGCCTGGGATCCAGAATTGATTATTTTGAATACAAATTCTGCAAGGTCATTGGCATTGGTGGGAGTTCCAATTTGCGAGGTAGTAATATTCAATTCAGCTTTATCTTCAGCTTTCCGTAGAATTGTCCGGAAGAAATTATGTCCAAATTCAGAATAAAGCCAGGAGGTTCTTAGAATAAAATAATTATCCATTAATGAGTGAATCGCTTTCTCTCCTTTTAATTTTGAAGCACCATAAACGTTGATAGGATCAACCTCATCAGTCTCTTTGTAGGGCTCTTTAGACTGCCCGTTGAAAACATAATCTGTAGAAAAATGAAATAAAACCGCTTTATATTCTTTGCATATCTCGGCTAGATTTCTGGCTGCTTCTGAATTCACTAAAAAGGCTTTGTCCTTTTCATTTTCGGCCTGCTCCACATTGGTATAGGCAGCGGTATTTATACAAAAATCAATTTGATGTTCCCCGAAAAACTGCTGTAAATCGGCTCTTGATGTAATATCGAGTTCCTTAGAAGTACAGAATAGAAATTTAAAATTTGGATATTTTTTTGACTGTTTATGGAAACACTGTCCTAACTGACCATTGGCACCTGTTACTAAAATTGTTTTCATCCAAAAGTTTCCTTAAAAGTGGGTAAAACCTTGTCTTTTTCAGATAATATCATTTCCCTTTCCGGAAAATTCCAGTCTATGTTCAGGTCTGGATCATTAAAAATTATACCTGATTCTGAACCGGGTGTATAGTACTGGTCACATTTATAGGCAAACACAGATTTTTCTGATAGGGTGAGAAACCCATGACCAAAACCTATGGGTACATATAACTGATAAAGGTTCTCATCATCCAGAATGACAGAAAATACCTTTTTAAAAGTCGGAGAATCGGGTCTAAGATCTACTACCACATCCAGAACTTTTCCGTAGAGCACCCGCACGATCTTCGTTTGGGCAAATTCGCCTTTTTGATAATGCATGCCGCGAAGCACTCCATATCTTGAAACCGACTGGTTGTCCTGAACAAATTCTTCATCTATGCCAGAAAGTTCTGCAAAGCGTTTGCGTTGATAGGTCTCCAGGAAAATACCGCGGTGATCCTCGAATATTCTGGGTTTTAAAAGAAAACAATCTTTTAAAGGTGTTTCTTCTACCTGCATTTGTCTTGATTTATGAATTAAAAATTTGTTCCAGGATCTTTTCCGTAATTAAATAAGTGGGTTTAACACCTGAAGTTCCCAGACCTCCAGAGGCAAGGGTGCTGCCAGTTTCTAAAGGATTATCTGATGCATAATAGGCATATCTTACCTTGACGTTTTCATCAATGCTTCCTCTTAATCTGGAAGCCGCCTGTATAGCTTTCTGATAATGTGCGCCCTCCATTTCAAGACCACATACATTCCAGGTAGAATCATGGAAAAATCTTAAAATATCTTTATTCTGAAGGGAAGTTCCCAGTACAGTGATCATTGCACCATCTACCACATTAATATCATGACCTTCAAGGTGTGATTTTTTTAGCTCATTTTTAAATGGATAATTATCTGCGGTGCCTTCAAACAGGTGTGCATCCGGGATCATTATATCTCCTTTGCCCCCTTCAAGAATTCCGGCTTTCCCCATGATGGAAATTGACTTCACATTCATTTTAACCTCCATATCCTTATAACTGAAAGGTTTCAGAAGTTCGTCCATGGTTTCATAAGCCTGTTCCCCAAAGGCATAATCCATTACTATGATCACCGGTTTTTCTTCGGTCTTAAGATCGCTAAATTTAGTTCCGCTAAATCCTTCCTCCAGCTGAGCGGTATCAAAGACCTGCACATCTATATTGGTACCGCTTTTATCTTCGATAAAAAACATCCCCTTATCCAGTGCAGCTTTGGTCACTTTATTTCTTAAAGCTCCGTTCCCGCTATCACTTAATTCCTCATAAATATCCAGCGGTTTCTTTTTCTTTAATTCAGTTTTAAGGGCGGTAGGAGTGTACAAAGTATTCATGACACTGTGCATATTGGCACTAATAATATGGATGGGTCTATCCATAAGCTTATTTTCAATAAGCTTTAGTTTAATGTCATTAGACCAGATTTCTCCGTGTATATGATGGCCCAGCCTTTCTCTAAGCACAGGGCTAAAGGTGATGATCCTTTTTTCATTCTGTATTGCCTCCCGAATAGCCATTTTCCCCAGAGACCATATCACTCTAAGAAACCGATCTGGATTATTTGGGGAGGAAAATTTGGGATAGAGTCCGCTAATTTCATGGAAAGTCCTTCCCAAAATACTGGCCGTATGGGTAAGGGCTACCTCGCGCTGTGCCTGGGTTAAGCTTTCAGTTTGAGTTACGGCAGTCTCCAGTTTTTCCCAATCACGGTTTACACTACCATCTTCGTCTATTAACACCCTTTTCATGATCTTATGAGATTCAATAAAAAGGAAGGTGAGGTGGGTTAGAATGTCATAGATCTCCGATCTTCCGCGAGTGATCTCAATATTCATCTGCTCCTCATCGATTCTGTAACAATTCCTTCTTCGTTTTGGTGGAACTATCGGTTTAAAATGAGAATTCCCATAGCCCTCATCACTGGTAAGGTTAATAAATCGACATTCTTCAATTCCCTGCGGAAGCCTGTCTATTACATATAACAATCCTTCAAGTTCCGCTTTGTCATTGGCAATAGAACCGTAGATTTCAGGTCTTAGTGTTAGTAAGGACTCTCTTAAAGTTTCTCCTGAAACACCCATTGGTTTATAGAAACCTCTGTTAAAAAGGTGTCTCATAGTGATATACATGCGTTCAATAGCTCCAGAACTCTCCTGTGCTCTTGTTCTGCCCTGTAATTTTAATATAGACATAGTAGTTTTTTAAATAATCTCTTTTAGTTTATCTGCAATTTTACGATCGTTAGAAAGCCTTGGAAGCTTATTCTGACCTCCAAGCTTGCCAATAGATTTCATATAATCCTGAAAGGCATTTTGCGGAACCCTGGTGACTTTTAATCGTTGAAGAATGTTCCCTTCAATAAGATCCAGATAATAGGAATTTTGTTTCTGTAAAGATTTGTCGATAATTTCAGCAAATTTATTCAAATCTACTGGTTCCTGCTCAAATTCCACAAACCATTCATGGAATGGAAGCTCTTCTCCTTCTGGATTTATTTGTGGTGCTACCGTAAATTCGCTAATAGCGGCACCGGTTTCTTTAACTGCCTCCTGCATGGCTTCTTCCACTTCTTTAGCAATCACATGCTCTCCGAAAGCAGAAATAAAATGCTTAATCCGGCCCGAAACTATAACACGGTAAGGTTTTACACAAGTAAACTGAACCGTATCTCCAATATTATAGGCCCAGAGTCCGGCTGTAGAAGAAATGATCATCACATAATTTACATTTACCTCAACATCCTTCAATAATAACCTTTTCGGGTCCTCATCGTAAAATTCATCAGCTTTTATAAACTCATAGAACATTCCCGAATCCAGCTGAAGTAGCATTCCCTTTTCATCCTGCCTGTCCTGAAAAGCAAAAAAACCTTCAGAAGCCGGGTAAAGTTCAATACTATCTACTTTTCGACCGATCAAATTTTCAAATTTGGAGCGATAGGGTTCGTAGTTGACTCCGCCGTAAATAAACAGGTCAAAATTGGGAAAAATCTCCCCTACTTTTTTTCCGGTTTTGTCAATTAGCCTTTCAAAATACATCTGCACCCATGAAGGGATACCGCTAATTACAGACATATCTTCCTTCACCGTTTCCTCAACGATGGCATAAACTTTATCCTCCCAGTCTTCAATACAGTTTGTTTCCCAGCTGGGCATTCTGTTTTTCTGCAAATAGGCGGGAACATAATGAGCAACGATCCCGGAAAGTCGTCCCAGTTTAACTCCATTTTTTTCATCCAGCTCAGGGCTGCCCTGCAGAAAGATCATTTTACCGTCTACAAACTTCGATTTTCCGGTATCTTCAATATAACATAGAATGGCATTTCTCGCAGCATTAATATGCGTGGGCATCGATTCTTTGGTAAGCGGAATATATTTGGCACCGCTGGTAGTGCCCGAAGTTTTTGCATAATACAATGGTTTCCCCGGCCAGAGAATATCCTCCTGCCCTTCAACCATTAAATCTACATAAGGCTTAAGTTCTTCGTAATCCCTTATCGGAATATTTTTTATAAAATCTGAATGGGAATGGATCTCTTTAAAATTATGCTCCTTACCAAATTTGGTATGGTTTGCTTTTTTAATGAGTTCACGAAAAACTTTATCCTGGGTCTCATGAGGATTGGAAGCCCAGCGATCTATTTTTTTTCTGATATAGGATGCAAATATTTTAGCTGCGAAAGATTTTATAGACATAGATTAGTTGAAATCAATATATTCTGAAGGATCTACAGGATTCCCTTCATTCCAAAGTTCAAAGTGAAGATGGGGCCCGGTAGTTAATTCTCCCGTATTTCCTGCTGTAGCGATCACTTCACCACCCCGAACCATATCTCCCTGGGACTTGGTAAGGGAAGCATTATGTTTATACACAGAAATCAAGCCGTAGCTATGCTCAATAAGAATTACATAGCCTGTCCCCGCAGTCCATTCAGCGAAGATCACCCTGCCATCGGCTACAGATTTTATGGGAGAATTTCTGGTAGTCACAATATCAACAGCATAGTGTTTATCCTTAATATTATAAGATTCAGAAATAGAACCTTTTACCGGCGGAAAAAGTGAAAAATTAATATTGTCTGTGGCTGTGGGTAGGATATTATATTTATCCTCCTGAGCAACTTCTTCTCTTAAAAGTGAATCAGCCTTTATTCTATTTATTTCCTCATATTCAACATCTGTAATGGGCTGACTCAATATTGAATCCCGATTTAATTGATCCAGATCCAGTTCTCCGGTAAGAGCATTCTTTATAGAATTCAAATATTGATCGTTCAGTCTAAGTACAGTCTGAAGGGAATCTGAGGTATAGGCAAGGTTGGCTGCTTTTTCTTTGAGCTGGGCACTTGAATAGCCCGGTATATACTCACGTAAGGGGGTAAAAGCAATTAAAATAGTTGTGGCCAAAATTAAAAAGATCACCGATAAACCTACCGCAACAAAAACATTGAGGCGGGTTAATCTAAATGAAAAACGTTCTTCAAAAGTATCTTCGTTAAGCACAACCATTCTGTACTTATGAAGCAGCTTTTTTGTGAACTTCTTTTTTGTTTTTTTCTCCTTAGCCATAGCCATAATTAAGTATTACAAAGATAAATTAAATAATTTCCCGCCATATAACCCCAATGGACTTATTAAAATAGGTAATTAGGGATTATTAATTTATTGTCTTCTTAACGTTTAAATTGCTTAATTCTTGCTAAGTTTGTAGAACTAAATTAAAAGACATGAACGCATTTATTTTGCCTTTGGCTATAGGAGCACCACAAATAATTTTAATTGTAGTGGTGATATTGTTGCTTTTTGGGGGCCGTAAAATTCCTGAATTAATGAGAGGTCTTGGTAGCGGAATTAAAGAATTTAAAGATGCTTCTAAGGATGATGAGAATGGAACAAATCCAGATGAAAGTAAAAAAGTTCCAGGCGAGAATAAATAATTGCCGTTTCTATATAAAAAATAAAACCCAACTTTTCAGTTGGGTTTTTTATTTATTCAATTTTCGCTGACTGCAGTATCGCATCGAGTTCAAAAATATTATCTCGTTTACTTCGTGAAGGTGAGAATACAAAACCTTCCAGAATTAAAAATCTATCATTTTCTTCATCTTTCACCGCATAATTCACAAAAGGACCTGCCATAAAATCGTTTTGAACTTCCCATGTTCCACGAGTTTCATAAGCAAATTTACCGTCTATCTCAGTTTCGAATAGATAAGGTGCATAAGCCTTTTCTGTGATCATATAAGAGTCTTCCAACCTTCCCGGTATTTGCGCCTTGCCAATAGAATCTCTCATCTTAATAATATTGGAAATAACGCTGGAATCGTTCTCAATTTGACTAATAGGAACTTCGTAAACAAGAATTTCCATACTTCCTTTGGGGATCTCTTTTCTTATCCAGGAGAAATGCTCTTCCTCCTTCGCATATCTATAAGCTGAAGGAAATTTAAGGTTTACACCAAATTTCTCATTTAAAGCATCATCCTTTTTCAGAGACTTTCTTATTCTCCTTTGTTTTTCGGTTAATTCCGTTTTTTTAAGGATATTAATAATAGAATCAGCTTCTTTATTGATAACCTCGATAATTTCACCGGAATTTTCACCCTGAATTACGATCCCGGTTTGCGGTCTCGAAAATTCATCATTTATAAGGTCCATGCCTTTATTTCCACCTTCTTCAATCTTAAGAAAGATACGGCTATTTCTAACGAAGCCTGTAAAGGTTTCCGGGGGAATTTGACTTAAACTGAACAAAGGTTCTTCCTGAGGCAGCCCATCAACCGGAGCGGCAAGATTAGTCCTGATCGCCTCTCCTACTTCTCCCTCCCAAAGTTGATTATTTATTACTACGGTAAGCTGATTGATATTTCCAGAAGAATCAGTTAAGATTCTGTCATTTTTACTGGATTTTTCATCGTTTTTACAGGAAATTAAAAAGAAAATACTTGCTAGCAGGATTAGGCTACGTTTCATTTTTTCGGTTTTGGTTTAATACCTTTCAACCCTTGGAAAGTTTAAGTTTCATTCCCGGTTTAAGGCTATTTGTGTTCATATCATTCCATGACCTCAAATTTTGTACCGTAACGCCGGGGAACTTCTTTGAAATACTCCAAAGGGAGTCTCCGTTCTTTACTGTGTACACTCTTGAATCTGAACTTTTTCCTGAACCGGATGCATTTGAACTTGAAGCAACTTCTACCGGTTTTCGGGGATAGATGGTTAAATACTGGCCTACCCGAAGGTTGTTACTTCTCATATTATTCCAGCTCTTGATGCTGCTAATACCAACTCCGTATTTCTCCGCTATTTTTCCTAAATAATCTCCGCTCCTAACTTTATACCGAATTCGGTCTTCGGTTTCAACATACTGCGGAAGGTCCTTCTTTTCTTCAGCTTTCTGATTCTCTACAAAATCGTAAATAGCGCTCTCATTAGAAACAAATTTACCTGTGGCTGGCTTCGGAAGTCTTAAACTGTACTTTTCGTCTTCTACAAATGGAATAATATCAAGTTTATAGCTTGGGTTTAAAAACTGTAACATTTCCTTTTCAACACCTGTTATTTTGGTAATTTGATCAAAAGAGAGTAATTGTTTTACCTGAATGGTATCTGTTTCAAAGTACACTACATCTGGGTTTGGTGGCTGAAAATTATGCTCATCGGCATACTCGAATAAATACAGAGTGGCCAGGAATGCAGGAACATATCCAGCTGTTTCACGTGGAAGAAATCTTCTCAAATGCCAGTAATCTGTAGAACCACCGCTCCTTCTAATCGCTTTTGAAACATTCCCCGGACCGGAGTTATAAGATGCCAGTACAAGGTCCCAGTCACCAAATACTTTATAAAGACTCGCCAGGTATTGCGCGGCTGCTTCAGTGGCTCTTTCAGGATCCATACGTTCATCTACATAAGAACTAACATCAAGGCCATGCATTTTTCCGGTAGTGAACATAAATTGCCACAAACCGGTTGCCCCTACCCTGGATTTTGCCCTGGGATTTAAAGCAGATTCAACTATAGCCAGGTATTTTATCTCTAAAGGAATATCATATTTATCCAGTTCCTGCTCAAACATGGGAAAATAATAGGTACTCAAAGCCATTAAGCGTTCCATCCCTTGCTTATTCCTTTTAAGATAGGATTTTATAACACTTTCAAGAATCGGATTATATTCTACGTTAAAGGGAGTTCTTGCATTCAGTTTGGCAAGACGGGCCTTTAGGGTATCGGTAGGAAGCTCTTTATATACTACATCTTCATAATCTTGCTCTCTGATACTTTTCTGCATTGTTTCAAAAAGCTCTGAATTTGTTAATTCTAGCTTCCATAAAGAATCTATGGTTTTAGCGCGGGGAAGATCCTGGAGTTTTACCTTTGAAGAATCCCTGATAACTGCAGAGATAGGTAATTTATCTCTAAATTCAGGGTCAGGCTGAGCTAGCTTTATTTCTGTATCGTCGCTTTTCTGAAATATCTGAACGCGGAAATTAGCTTTTTCTACTCTCTCCTTGTTCTGTTTTTCCTGAGCCAGAGTAGAAATTCCAGCCAGGAGCAACACCATTAAAATTTTTCGTTTCAGCATATATTCATTTTACATTAACAAACGAAAAGTTAGCAATATTCGTACCTCTTTAATTTTTAATTGCCTCAATTCCTGGTAAGGATTTTCCTTCCAACATCTCAAGCATAGCGCCACCGCCGGTAGAAACGTAACTTACCTTATCTTCCAGTCCGAATTTTTTAACAGCTGCTACTGAATCTCCTCCTCCAACAAGAGAAAAAGCACCATTCTTCGTGGCTTCAGCAATAGCCTGTCCTAGTTGTATAGTTCCCTGGGCAAAAGTGTCCATCTCAAAAACGCCCAAAGGACCGTTCCATAGAATTATCTTAGAATTCTTGATCACATTAGAAAAATTTCTAATTGTTTCTGGACCTACATCAAGTCCCATCCAACCGTCAGGAATATTATCTACACTTTCAGTTTGAGTGCTGGCCTGTTCTGAAAAGCTATCTGCAATGATAGAATCTACCGGCAAATGTACCTCCACTCCTTTTTCTTTAGCTTTTTTAAGGATTTCCAAAGCCAGTTCCTGTTTATCATCTTCTACCAGAGAAGTTCCAATATGTCCTCCCTGAGCTTTGATGAAGGTATAGGTCATTCCACCACCAATTATCAAATGGTCAATTTTATCCAGAATATTTTCTATAACGGTGATCTTGGAAGATACTTTTGCTCCACCCAGAACAGCGGTCACAGGTTTTTCGGTACTATTAAGAACCTTATCCAAACTTTTTATTTCTTTCGCAAGTAGATACCCGAAACATTTATCTTCAAAAAACTTAGCTACAACTGTCGTAGAGGCGTGAGCTCTGTGAGCGGTTCCAAACGCATCATTCACATAGATATCCCCTAATTTTGAAAGATTTCTGGCAAAATCCTCATCTCCATTAGTTTCTTCTTCATGAAATCGAAGATTTTCAAGTAAGAGAATTTCACCTGGTTGTAAGGCATTCGCTGCTTTTTCAACCTCTTCGCCAATACTATCCTCAACAAATTTAACTTCAACACCCATTACTTCAGACACCTTACTGCTAATATGTTGCAGGGAATACTTACTTTCTTTTCCCTTTGGTCTTCCTAAATGAGACATCAGGACAACACTACCACCATCTTCCAGAATTTTAATAATCGTGGGCTTGGCCGCTTCAATACGATTTGCATCTGTCACTTTTCTATCTTCATCCAACGGAACATTAAAATCCACTCTTATAAGTGCTCTTTTATTATTAAAATTGTAGTCGTCTATAGTTTTCATCCGTATTCTTATTTATTATTATTGGGTAAGATGCAATTCTCCGTATTTCAGTTTTAATACTATCTAAATAGCATTATTGCTCATTTCTTAGGATTGCTTTCTTACAAATATAATTTTTTCCGAAGATAATAAAGCTTATATAATTTTATATTTGCCTATGCTTTTTAATGATGTAATAGGTCTTCCGCATATAAAAAATCACCTGACGACCACGGCAGACAGAAACAGGATTCCGCATGCACAGCTTTTTACCGGTAAGCCCGGAAGTGGTGCTTTACCTATGGCTATTGCCTATGCGCAATATATTTTATGTAAAAACACCGGGGGAGAGAATAACGATGAAACTGCTGCAAACTGCAATCTGAAATTCAGAAATTTCTCTCATCCAGATCTGCATTTTGCCTTTCCGGTTGCAGCCAATGATAAGGTAAAAAGTCATCCGGTTTCTTCTCATTTTCTTGATGAGTGGAGAAATTTTCTGAAAACCAATGCGTACGGAAGTCTGTATGATTGGTATCAAAGTCTGGGAGTTGAAAACAAACAGGGAAAGATTGGAGTTGATGAGGCTCAGAATATCGTTAAATCTTTATCCTTAAAAGCTTATGAAGGCGGATTTAAGGTAATGATCATCTGGATGGCTGAAAAAATGAATACCGAAGCCGCTAACAAATTGCTTAAATTAATTGAAGAACCCCCAAATAATACTGTTTTCATCTTAATTGCTGAAGATGAAGAACAAATTATTCAAACCATACGTTCAAGGTGTCAGAGTCTGTACTTTCCTCCGTTAAGCGAATCTGATATTGCCGAAAACCTGGAGAAAAGAGAAAATTGCAATCCGGCTATAGCTAAAAAGATCGCGCATCAGGCAAATGGAGATTATACAAAAGCTACTCATATTTTAAGAAAGAATGCCGGAGACGAACAATTTGAGGCCTGGTTTATAAGCTGGATAAGAAGTGCTTTTAAAGCCAAAGGAAATAAATCTACCGTACTGGAACTTGTAGCATGGAGTGAAGAAATTGCGGCTTTGGGACGTGAAACCCAAAAAAGCTTTCTACTGTATTGTATTGATTTTTTCCGTCAGTCCTTATTAATGAATTATAAGGCAAAAACACTGGTTTATTTGGAACCTTCTGCTGAAAAATTTAAACTTGAAAATTTTGCTCCATATGTCCACGGAAATAATATTATAGAAATAACCGATGCATTGGAAACAGCCATTTATCATATTGAACGAAACGGTAATTCTAAAATAATCCTAACCGATCTATCAATTAGACTAACCAGATTTTTACATAAAAAAGCAGCTTAAACATGGACAATCTAACAACTAACATCCCCGAAATTTTAATCCTTCTCTTTATTCTTATTACATTTTTACAATCAGGAATAGACAAGGCAGCAGACTGGAAGGGAAACACAGGATGGTTAAAAGAGCATTTTTCAGGAACTATATTATCTGGAATGGTTCCGCTAATGGTCGGGATCATAATGATCATTGAAATAATTACGGGAATCCTTGCTATAGCGGCGATTTTTCACCTTTTCGCTTATGATGATTCAACATTTGCTCTTTATACCTGCGTGCTGGCCTGCGTAACTCTATTAATGCTATTATTTGGCCAACGTATTGCAAAAGACTACGCCGGGGCATTTACACTTACCGGATATTTTATAGTTTCAATTTTCGGAGTTTATATCCTGAGTTAAATTGGAACTAGAATGTAATAAAAAAGGCTTCAGAAAAATCTGAAGCCTTTTTTATTTGATTGAAATACAAACTATTCTTCGCTTTCGCTCGTTTCTACTTCGGTTTCAGTTTCTTCAGCTCCATCATATCCTTCGTTCAATTCAGAAAGAATATCCTGGGTTATATCTAAACCTTCTTCGGCATACATAATGTTAGCGCTTTCGTTAGATCCAAAGATATAAGTGTAATTTTTCTCCTTACCGTAATCTTTTACGTAGTCCTTGATTTTAGTTACCAAAGAATCCATTACCGTATTACTTTCTTCTCTAAGACGATTCCCTACCATCTGCTGTTGTTGCTGAAGCATTTGTTGCTTCTGCATTAATTCCTGCTCTTTGGCTTTACGGTCAGTTTCAGACATAGAACCCATTTGAGATTGATATTCCTGAACTTCAGCCTGGAATTCCTGAGCTGCAGCATCTAATTGTTTTCTAACAGAATCAGACTTGGAAGTGAAGTTAGCTTCTACTTCTTTCATCTCCTTGTATTCCTTAATTAGAACTGTTGTATCAACGTAAGCCGTTTTTTGTTCATTACACGATACCATCAAAATTGCAATTGCTGCAACACCAATAATTTGTTTGATCATAATTTTTTCGTTTTGAGTCGCAAATGTATAAAAGTATTTTTTGTACAAAAGCAGAAATTAAATTAGTTATAACTAATTTTGATTATAAAAAATATTGAAATAGATTTTCATTATTAATTTAGTGACATTATAAGGCTTATCTATGAACGAACTGAATCTCGTGGCATAATTTGCCTAATTATGATTATGAAACCCGCTTAAATCGCTTTAAAATGAGTTTCAGGATCTTTTTTAAAGAAATAGGTTATAGAAGAATACTCTCCAGATCGTTTTGCTTGGTGATTTGAAATAAATCCTCTATAAAAGGCATTAATCAAATTGGAACTACCAGGTTTATTTTTCTCACTTAAAAGGCTTACGTAATAAGAATCAAATTTGAGAGGTTTTTCTTCCACTAGTCTAAATCCAAGGTGAGAAAATTTCTCTTTAATTCCATTTCTTGAAAAATGCCAAAGATGTCGGGGCACATCCCAGGCCGCCCAATTTTCATTATAATATTTTGAATCATAAGAATTGTAATTGGGAACTGCAATTATCAATAAGCCATCATCCTTTAATAATTTCCTGAATTCGGCAACCTTAATCTCAAAATCGGGAATATGTTCCAGAACATGCCATAGAGTAATTACATCGTAATTGAGGTTGGTCAATTCAGAAAGTTCAGATTTTAAATTAAGGCCTTTCAAAATCCCAAGCTCGCGAGCAGTGCTATTTGGCTCTACTCCTTCCACATTCCAGAGAAACTTTTTTATGGTATTTAAAAATTCTCCAGTACCTGCCCCATAATCTAAAATACTACCTTGCTTAATATATCCTCTTATCCACGTTGTTTTTTTGGAAAGCATGTGAGATTTCACGAGATGATAAATTTTATCCTGAAGACTATTTTCAGAATCTGAGTGAGAAATATAATCCTCACTATCGTAATATCTAGATAAATTATCGGGAAGAGGCTGCGTCCTTAAAATACCTTTTTGATATTCTTTAATTTCAAATTTTTCTCCACTCACTAAGTGATCTGTGCAAATCAAATTTGATCCAGTTTTAATTTGAGAATTATCTTTATTTGTTTTAATCAATTCAACTCGATATTTGTTCCACGTGGAACACTAATAATTATCTTCCCATATAAACTAACAATACTGAAATATCATTCGGACTAACCCCGCTAATCCTTGATGCCTGAGAAACTGTGGCGGGTTGAACTTTTTTCAACTTTTCGCGAGCTTCATAAGACATGGATTTGATATTAGAATA
This sequence comes from Christiangramia sediminis, assembly GCF_020552705.1. Classification (GTDB taxonomy): domain Bacteria; phylum Bacteroidota; class Bacteroidia; order Flavobacteriales; family Flavobacteriaceae; genus Christiangramia; species Christiangramia sediminis. Next base: position 468,440 of record NZ_JAJBZG010000005.1, read on the forward strand.
ATCAAAGTTTTGAGGAATTTTGACATCTTCTAAGCGATTCAGTTTATCGGCGTTATTTTTTTCCTTTTGGATATATCCGGAATACTTGACCTGGATTTCGGTTTGTTCAATCATCTCTTCATTAAGTTCATTTTCATGAATGAACTCCTCTACTCCACTAAAATTCTTCACATCCTCCATAGTGATCTGGGGTCTGGAAAATACTTTAAACACTTTATCGCTTTGTTTCATTGGAGATGATTTTCTTTTCTCCAAAACTGGATTTGCTTCTTCAGGAACCACACTCAAATCTTTAAGAAATTCAACGAACTTAAAAGATTTCTCTTTTTTCTGTTCCATTTTTCTCATTCGATCTTCTGAAGCCAGACCTAAATTATAAGATCTTTCAGTTAATCTAAAATCGGCATTATCTTGTCTTAAAAGCGTACGATATTCGGCACGAGAAGTAAACATTCTATAAGGCTCTTCTGTTCCTTTGGTAATAAGATCATCAATTAAAACTCCAATATAGGCCTCATTACGTTTTAAGATAAATTCATCTTTTTCCTGCACTTTAAGGGCAGCATTTATCCCGGCCATCATTCCCTGGCAAGCGGCTTCTTCATATCCTGTAGTACCGTTAATCTGACCAGCAAAATATAGGCCATCAATCAATTTGGTTTCAAGCGTATGCTTTAACTGGGTAGGTGGAAAATAATCATATTCTATAGCATAGCCGGGTCTAAAGAATTTTACATTTTCAAAACCAGCTACAGATCGTAAAGCTTTAAATTGAACATCCTCTGGTAAAGAAGTTGAAAATCCATTTACATAAACCTCCACCGTATTCCATCCTTCCGGTTCAACAAATAGTTGATGTCTGTCCTTATCCGCAAACCGATTAATCTTATCTTCGATTGAAGGGCAATATCTTGGCCCGATACTCTGGATCCTCCCATTAAACATCGGGGAGCGATCAAAGCCTTCTTTAAGAATTTCGTGAACCTCGTTTGAGGTATAAGTCATATGACAGGAACGCTGTTTGGAAAGTGGTTTGGTTTCATCAGAATAAGAAAACTTACCGGGAATATCATCACCGGGTTGTTCGGTCATTTTTGAATAATCCAGGGATCTTCCATCTACCCTTGGAGGAGTTCCGGTTTTCATTCTTCCGGCTTCAAAACCTACATCTATCAAATCTTTGGTGATTCCAGTGGCAGCTCTTTCACCTGCTCTACCTCCACCAAATTGTTTATCTCCAATATGAATAAGTCCGTTTAAAAAAGTACCATTTGTACAAACCACGCTTTTACCAAAAACTTCAAGACCCAGGGAAGTTCTAACCCCTATAACTTTATCCTTTTCAATTATGAGTCCGGCAACCATTTCCTGGTAGAAATCAAGATTTGGAGTTTGTTCTAATTTTAATCTCCAGTCCTCGGCAAATCGCATCCTATCACTTTGGACTCTTGGACTCCACATTGCAGGTCCTTTAGATTTATTAAGCATTTTGAACTGGATAGCACTGGTATCACTTACAATACCACTATAACCTCCCATCGCATCGATCTCCCTTACGATCTGTCCCTTGGCAATTCCACCCATAGCGGGATTACAGCTCATTTGAGCAATGTTTTGAAGATTCATAGTAATGAGAAGGGTTTTGCTACCCATATTTGCCGCGGCTGCTGCGGCTTCACTACCGGCATGCCCAGCTCCAACTACAATAACATCATACTGCTTTTCGAACATATCCTATTCTATTTCTTTTCTATTGTTCCACGTGGAACAATTCAATTTTTTCTTCTTCCTTGCGTCGCATTAATTCTTTCTCCCTTTCAGTTTTATCTTTAAAACCGCAGAAATGTAAAATTCCATGAATTAATACTCTTTTCAATTCATCTGTAAATTGAGTTCGGAAATTTTCAGCATTATCGAGGACTCTCTCCGTACTTATAAAAATATCGCCCTGTAAAATATTCCCGACTGTGTTGTCGAAACTGATTATATCAGTATAGGTATCATGGGAAAGATATTCCAGATTGATCTTGTGGAGATATTCGTCATCACAGAAAATAAAACTGATGTCGCCAACAAATTTTTTCTCAGACTCAATAGCTCTTTCTATCCACTGACGATATTCCTGTTCATTTTCAAGAACAAAATCATTCTCGCTAAAAAAATTAATCTCTCCCTTTTCCAAAATAATCCTTTACTTTCTCTCTGTAAATTTGCCGCAAAGGTAAGATTTGTCTGTTTAAAATTTCAGTAGAATTAAAATATTCTTTTGCGTTATCAATCTGATTCTGAAGACTGTTTGCATAATCGATCCTATTGGTTTCAGATTTTCTTTTATCATCTGTTCCCTGCAATTTAAATGCCTTTTCAAATTTCAATAATTCATATTGTAATTTCTGCATTCTCTTGACAGTCTCAGGATCAAATCCCTTGTCTAATAATTGCTCTTCTATTTTCTGCATTTCCTCTGTGGGATTATAACCAGGTTTTTCACCGTTTTCTTCCAGTAACTTTTCCATCTGCATACGTAACATTTGCTGCTCCTTATAGATTTCATACAGTTCCCCACTTTCGCCTTCTCCTTCACCCGGTTGCGACTCACCTTCCTGTTCAGGTCGGGGTTTTCCTTCAGTACCCTCCTTCATCTCCTGCATCAATTTTTCCTGTTTCTGAATAATATCCTGAAGCTGGAACTCCTCTCCTCCCTTTCCTTCTCCTGCCTGGGGATTAGCCATCATCTGTTGCATGGAACCAAGAATTTGGTAGAGTAAATTCGCAAGATCATTTGCTCCCGTAACTACATATTGCTGACTAGCGGTTCCCTGTGAAATCTCGTTCTCTGAAAGTCTCTCTATAGATTTTTCAAGGTCAAATTCGACATTGGTCAACTTATCTGTAATCACTTCATTGACCATGGGATTCCTCATAGCCAGCATATACAGGCTGTCATCAATATGCCTGAAATTTTCCCTTAAATTACTTTGTTCTTTAAGCTTCCCCGCATACTTCGGATTGTTCTGCTGAATGTCTTTAAAATCATCCAGTAAATCTTCCTGTTCAAATGAAAAAACGATTAAATTATCGAGAATCTGTCGAAGCATTTCAGCATCTGCCTCTAGTTGCTCGCCAGCCTGCATCATCGCAGATTCTTGCATTTGCTGGCTCATTTGCTTCATTTTTTTGGAAGCATCTTTTTGCTTTTGTTGAGCGTCAGATTTTTTATTCTGTTCTAATTGTTCTTTTGCGTCCTTCTGGTCGTTCTCGATGCTCTCTTCATTTTCTTCTTCCCTGTTCAAATCCTCTGGTTGCTTTAAAGCTTCGTTTTCTTTTTCCAGCTTGTCCATCTCCTCCTGAAATTCTTGAAACTTTTCATTAAGGTTCTCCTGATTTTCTGAATTATTTTCTTCGGAATCTTCAGAAAGTTGCTCCTGTTCTTCCGCAAGATTTTCCAGGTCCCGGGCAAGTTTCTGTTTCTTTTCTGCTACATAATACCTTTTTGTAAGCTCCAACAATTGTTCAAGATTTCGCTGGTTGCTTTTATTTTGTTTAGAAAGTTTATCCAGCTTTTTACCAAGATCTTCCTTTTGGATCTTTTCTGAATATTTCTGAAGTTCCTCCAATAAACTTTCATTTTCTTCCAGTCTTTTTTCGTTGTTCTCAAGACGCTTGCTCAATTCCTTTTCCATGGTTGAATTTTCTACATTCTCATTCTCTTCCAAACTTTTCTTAAGTTTTTCAGAATAAGATTTCATCATTTCATTCTGCTTTTTCTGACGCTTCAAAAATTCCTCTAGCTTCTTTCTTTCGCTATAATTCAATTCTTCTCTTTCTTTTTCAAGTCTCGAGATCTCTTCTAATTCTTCCTCAGATTTTTCAAACTCGGTCAACTTTTCACCCATATTTTTTATAGCATCATTCTGTTCCTGCAGCTTTTCATTCTCCAGTTCATCAGCAGATTTTTTTCTATAGGAAAATGTTTCAGACCTGGAAGATTTTGCCCCGTTGACTGCATCATTATCATAGACCAGAAAGAAATAGTTATAACTTGAACCGCTTTCAAGCGCAATATTTCCCGGAAAACTGAAATGGAATTCATCAAAACTCTCCTTAGATACCGGGATATTGATGGTTTCGGGATCTTCTTTATTTTCTTCAGAATAATATACCAATTCTAACCTGCTTAAGCCGTAATCATCTGAAATATCCCCCTTAAAATATTGTATATCAGTATTTAATGAGTCTTTTTCAGTTCTTACAGCGATCTCAGGATATTCATCTTTGATGATCTTAACCGTATAATCAAGATTTTCGTAATTCTTAATAAGCCTATTGGACGAACTCACTGAATATGTCAAATTTGTAACCAGTGTCCTTTCAAAAACGGCTTTATTATTTAAAGCCTTAAGCTGTATAAGAGAATCTGGTAATTTGAAGTTGATCGTTTCAACATTACGAGTAATGAAATTCCAGTTTATACGGGTTCCTTCTGGAACACTTACATTCCCGGTCCCGGATAAATTTTCATCCTTCATTCCAGTATATTCAGGATAATCCAGAAGCATTTCAAAATTCAATAATTTCGGCACTTTTATCACCTCCAACATATAATCTTCTGACACAACCTCGTTAGATTGTAATTGAAATTCAAGATCCTCATTAAGATCTGTAAAAGAATATTCAAAAACTCCTGGAGAGGTCTGCTTCATAAAATTTTCATTTCCATTAACCAGTAGCTGTACAATTTCAGGGTTAAAATCCCCAACAGTCTGAATCTTAATATTAAAGTTCTCCCCTTCCCTGGCCGATAAATCATTATTCTGAATGATAAAATTAAAAGGAGCCGGCTTCAAATACACTTTATTATAATCTGAGATCCTCCCAAAACTATGGGTAATAGCATCAGCTTCGCCAGCGACCACAAGACCAATGATGATCAATAATGGTAAAAACACATACCTAAGATGTTTCCTGTTCTTTTTAAAATCTATCGCACGGGAAAATGGGATTGGAGTAAGCTCTTTAGATCGCTGGTTTATACTCGCCAGCAAAAGATCTGATTGTTTTGAATTATTTTTTAGTTGAAGTAAATTGGTAAGTTTATCATTTACTTCGGGAAAATGATTTCCGATGATTTCTGAAGCCTGATATTCGTCGATTCCACGGGAAATTTTCAAAAGTTTAAATAATGGAATACCCACAAATTTGAAGAGAAGTCCTAATTCAACAAGAATGAATAGCAAAAATAAAATACCCCTTCCCGTGGTGGAAAGCCAGAAGAGATATTCCAGACCAACTACAAGCAGAAAATAAATGAGACCAGTCGCAATAAACAAAAGGCTTCCTTTAAGTATTAGATTGAGATAATACTTTTTAATAAAAGCCTCCAGCTTTTCCTGCACCAATCCAAAATTCTCCATTTAAAAGCAATGTTTCCTTAAAAATACAATAAAATTAGATCTTATTCAGGATGCCAGCTTCAGGTTTAGGATTGGATTAATAAGGTTGTATCTTTGCAAGCAAAAATCAGAAAAATATGTCTTCTAAAGTAAGAGTAAGATTTGCTCCAAGCCCCACCGGACCATTGCATATTGGTGGCGTAAGAACAGCCTTATATAATTATTTATTTGCTAAAAAACACGGCGGAGATTTTGTGTTGAGAATTGAAGATACAGATCAAAACCGGTATGTGGAAGGAGCTGAAGATTATATTATTGAATCCCTTAACTGGTGCGGAATTCCTTATGATGAAGGCCCCGGAAAAGAAAAGGGATATGGCCCCTACAGGCAAAGTGAGCGTAAGGATAAATACCGTGAATATGCTGAAAAGCTCATCGAATCTGGAGATGCTTATTATGCATTTGATACGGCAGATGAGTTGGACGCACACCGAAAAGATCATGAAGAAAAAGGTAAAACTTTTATCTATAACTGGCATAACCGTCAAAAACTAAAAAATTCGCTTTCTCTTTCAGAGGAAGAGGTTCAGCAAAAAATTGATGCCGAGGAAGCTTATGTAATTCGTTTTAAATCTCCCCAGGACGAAACTTTGCATTTAAAAGATGTGATTCGTGGAGAGATGGAGATAGATACAAACATCCTTGATGATAAAGTGCTTTTTAAAAGCGACGGGATGCCTACCTATCACCTGGCAAATATTGTAGATGATCATCTTATGGAGATCACCCATGTAATTCGTGGGGAAGAATGGCTTCCATCTCTTGCCTTACACTATATGCTCTACAGGGCATTTGGATGGAATGCGCCTGAATTTGCACATCTTCCGCTAATACTTAAACCTCAGGGAAAAGGAAAACTAAGCAAAAGGGATGGCGAAAAAATGGGATTCCCGGTATTTCCTTTAGAATGGAAGGATCCAAAGTCGGGTGAAATTTCTGCGGGATACAAAGAAGAAGGATATTTTCCTGAAGCTGTGGTAAACATGCTTGCATTTTTAGGCTGGAATCCTGGAACAGAACAGGAATTTTTCGAATTAGAAGAATTGACCAAAGCTTTTGAACTGGAAAGAGTTCATAAAGGAGGTGCCAAATTTGATCCTGAAAAGACAAAGTGGTTTCAGCAGCATTATATTCAGCTTGCCGATAATGATTTCCTGGCGGGAGAATTTGAAAAATATCTGGTAAAAAAAGATATCACTGCCGATAAAAAATATATTTCTGATGTAGTTGCACTTATCAAGGAACGAGTAGTATTTGTTGAAGATTTCTGGGAGCAGGGATACTTTTTCTTTATTGCGCCTACCTCTTTTGACCCGAAAGATTCAAAAAAGGCCTGGAAAGAGGATACCTCTGAGCTTATGAAGGAATTAAAAGAATTTCTTAAGTCTGTTGAAGATTTTAAGGCAGAACCACTTCAGGAAGCAGTAAAAGAATGGATAAAGAGTAAAGAAATAGGTTTTGGAAAAGTAATGATGCCTTTAAGAATCGCACTTGTAGGTGCTTTACAGGGACCAGATCTTTATAAAATCGCTGAATTTATCGGTAAAGAAGAAAGTATAGATCGTATTCAGAATGCGATTGAAACTTTAAAGTAAGTAATTTCAAAATAATTTTAGAACCGGTTTCTCTTCAAAAGGAGCCGGTTTTTTATTTTATAAAGATTCAGTCTTTTATGCTTAAATTGAAGCATTCTTAATTTAATAATTAATTCATGCTTAATTTAGTGTTATTACCCATTCTGGGAGTTTTTTTACTTCTCATTATTTTTTCGGGAATCTTTATCGTAAAACAACAAACCTCAGCAGTGATTGAGAGATTCGGGAAATTTACCAGTATTAGAAGTTCCGGTCTTCAACTAAAAATTCCTTTGATAGACCAGGTGGCGGGAAGGATAAATTTAAAAGTTCAGCAACTGGATGTAATGGTGGAGACCAAAACAAAGGATAATGTTTTTGTAAAACTTAAGATCTCTGTGCAGTTCCAGGTTCGGCAGGATAATGTATATGATGCCTTCTACAAGCTTGAAAGCCCTCACGACCAGATAACTTCTTATGTATTTGATGTAGTACGTGCAGAAGTGCCTAAAATGAAGCTGGACGATGTCTTTGAGCGGAAAGATGACATCGCAATCGCGGTAAACCGGGAATTGAATGAAGCCATGGGTGATTACGGGTATGATATTATTAGAACACTGGTGACAGATATTGACCCTGATGAAAAGGTAAAAGCAGCCATGAACCGAATTAATGCCGCCGAAAGAGAAAAAGTAGCTGCAGAATATGATGGCGAGGCAGAACGAATACGAATTGTGGCCAAAGCAAGAGCTGAAGCTGAAAGTAAGCGATTACAAGGCCAGGGTATTGCCGATCAACGAAGGGAGATTGCCAGAGGACTTGAGGAAAGTGTTGATGTTTTGAACAATGTTGGAATTAACTCACAGGAAGCTTCCGCATTGATCGTGGTAACCCAGCACTATGATACTTTACAGGCTATTGGAGAGCAAACAAACAGTAATTTGATATTACTTCCAAACTCACCCCAGGCAGGCAGCGAAATGCTAAATAATATGGTCGCTTCCTTTACGGCTTCCAATCAAATTGGGGAGGCTATGAAGGAACAGAACCTAAAAAAGTCAGAGGGATTGAAAAATAAACCTAAGGATAAAAATGAGTAAGCTTTCCTTAAGGTAAGATGGAAATTACATATAAAATTCAATAAAAAAAGCCTCCCAATTGGAGGCTTTTTAATCTTACATATATTTTTTTATCTATTTCTGTTCGAGGTGGCGACGTCCTTCACTCCCATAATTTTTGAAACCGCTTTAAGAATTAATGCTTTTTGAGCAATAGAACCCAAGGCATTACGCATAAGCGACATAGGAGACAAGCTTTCTTTGGTTTGATCTAAACTAAGTTTAATCTCTTCCTTATCTATCTCTGTCTGCAGTTTTAGGATCTTAAGATCCTTGTCTATTTCTTCAAAAGATGAATATACTCTCATTCGTCGTCGGTATCGTTAAAAACTGATTTTGAGAATTTTCTTAGAATTAACTTTTCAATAGGCTCTTTTCCGAAGATAAAAATAAGAACAAAGACTATCATATAGAAGCCTCCGACAATAAAATAACCGGAACTTGGGACCCCTATTGCCTCGCTAATTACAATTGCAACAGCAAAAGAAAGCATTATACCAGCAGTACTTAAAAGAAAACCCATGACCAGGAAGCGAACTAAGGATGTTGCTCCCTTCATTCCCTGCCTAAAGGCCCTAAGCTTATAATATTCAGAATTACTTTGCATGTAAGACTGAATATTATTATTTAAATCATGAACACTGTTGGATAGTTTTTCAAATGCCATATAAAGATTATACTACAGCCTTATCAGGTGATTTTCCACCAGATTTGCTTGATTTATCTTTTTGCAATTTAGCATTTTGTTTTCTTAATTCCTCAAGTTTCGTTTCCATAGCAGCTAAAATATCATCTGCTTTATGACTGGCTGAAGATAGAGTTTCTTCCAATCTCACTTCAAAATCTACCCTTGCCTTTTTAGCTTTCTCACTAAGGTTAGAACTCGTTTCGTGATAACGTTTGTTGAGATTATCGCGGGTTTGTTGAGCATCCTTTTTAAGCTTTTTGCGCGTTTTATCGCCGCTATCTGGAGCATAGAGTAATCCTACTCCGGCCCCGATAGCCGCTCCTGTAATTAATGCTAAAAGGGTATTTCCTGTACTTGCCATAAGTTTTTGAATTTTAAGTTATTATTCTCCCAAAGATAACAGATGCAATTACCTTTCGTTGTTAATAACCGGTTAATATGTTAAAAATCCTATGCTAAATTATTCTTAAAGGAAATTAGTATAAAACTAATTTTTGATCTTAGCCCAGGAATCACGCAAACTAACAGTTCTATTAAAAACTGGTTTCTCGACAGTGGAATCTCTATCCACGCAAAAATATCCTATACGTTGAAACTGTACTTTATCCTGCTCTTTAGCATCTTTAAGGCTGGGTTCGAGGTATCCTGTAACTATTTGTAAGGATTCAGGATTCACAAAATCAAGATAATCCCTGTCTTTTACAGCATCTGGAGCTTCCTCGGTAAACAAACGGTCATAAAGCCTTATTTCAGCTTCAATAGCATGCTTAACCGATACCCAGTGTAATGTTCCCTTCACTTTTCTCAAAGATTCTTCGGTACCACTACCACTTTTACTCTTTGGATCATAGGTACAGTGGATCTCAGTAATATTACCATCAGCATCTTTTACTACACTTTCGCCCTTGATGATATAGGCATTTTTAAGCCTTACTTCTTTTTCCAGGGTCAAACGGAAAAATTTCCTGTTTGCACTTTCCTTAAAGTCTTCTCTTTCGATATATAGTTCACGGGAAAATGGAACCTTTCTGCTGCCTGCAGACTCATCTTCAGGATTATTTTCAGCATCCAGCCATTCTTCTTCTCCCTCAGGATAATTAGTGATCACAAGTTTAACGGGATCTAGAACCCCCATTACACGTGGTGCAGTTTTGTTTAGATCCTCCCTGGCACAGAATTCAAGATGAGATACATCAATTAGATTCTCTCTCTTCCCTACTCCGATAGAATCGGCAAATTTCCTAATTGAATCCGGAGTATAACCTCTTCTTCTTAAACCGGAAATAGTTGGCATTCTTGGATCATCCCATGATTCTACAAATCCTTTTTCAACCAGTTGAAGTAATTTTCTCTTACTAACGATTGTATGACTTAAATTTCTTCGGGCAAATTCGCGTTGTTTCGGTTCAAAATCTCCTGGTTTGCTAACTTTTTCAATAAACCAGTTATAAAGTTCACGGTGAGGTAAGAATTCCAGGGTACAAAATGAATGTGAAACCTGTTCTATAAAATCACTTTCTCCATGTGCCCAGTCATACATAGGATAGATCTTCCAGTCTCCGCCGGTACGGTGGTGGCTTTTATGCAAACACCTGTACATCACAGGATCTCTCATCAACATATTCGAGGCCTCCATATCTATCTTAGCACGTAACACATCCCTTTTTTCAGGTGTTTCGCCATTCTTCATCTTTTCAAAAAGATCAAGATTTTCTTCTACGGAACGATTTCTAAATGGACTTTCTTTTCCCGGTTGGGTAGGAGTTCCTTTCTGTTCCGCTATTTCTTCGGAAGTCTGACTGTCTACATAAGCATCACCATTTTTGATCATTTCTACCGCCCAGTCATAAAGCTGTTGAAAATAATCTGATGCATAACATTCCTTTGCCCAAGTAAAACCAAGCCATTCAATATCCTTTTTAATGGCATCTACATATTCCTGCTCTTCTTTCGCCGGATTTGTATCATCAAAGCGAAGATTTACCGGAGCATTATAAGTCTCTCCAAGTCCGAAATTCAGACAAATTGAAGATGCATGCCCAATGTGAAGATATCCGTTTGGTTCCGGTGGAAACCGGAATTTCAGGTCTTCTTTTTTATAATTAGTACTTAGATCCTCTTCTATAATTTGCTCAATAAAATTGAGCGACTTTTTTCCTTCCGCCATAACTGATTTAAAATAGAAGGCAAATTTATCAAATTTTAAATCGAAACAGACAGCTTAAACTTATTAGTATCACTAAAATTGAATAACTTCGGAATATTAACCTAATTAACAACATGCAGGATATCTATAAAATCATTTTATACTCCGCATTTTCAGGTATAACCGTATTTCTTGGCGGTCTTCTTTCTAAATATTTTGGTGGAGATTATAAATCTAATAAAAGAAAAACTGAACTATTCCATTTTATTACTGCTTTTGGAGGAGGTATTCTAATCGCAGCGATCGCTTTAGTGCTAGTCCCGCGGGGAATGGAAGAGCTAGACCTTTTCATATTGATACTGGCTTTTATTAGTGGTGCGATCGTCGTTTTTCTCATTGATAGGAAATTGGAAAGATCTGGGAATTCACTTTCCCAACTAATGGCCATGCTTTTAGATTTTATACCTGAAGCTATAGCCCTTGGTGCTATTTTCGCCGCTGAGCCAAAAACAGGGGTTTTGCTAGCCATATTTATAGGACTACAGAATTTACCTGAATCCTTTAACTCGTTTCAGGACCTAAAATCAACTGGATATAGTGATAAAAAAAGCCTGATAGTACTCTTTTTTCTAAGTTTTTCAGGGATTATAGGAGCGGTCATTGGATTTATTTTCCTAAAAGATCTTCCGCAAGTCACTGCATTTCTTATGGTCTTTGCAAGTGGTGGGATTTTATATCTTATCTTCCAGGATATTGCCCCCAATGTTAAACTGAAAAAATCCTGGTTACCTGCCCTGGGAGCTAATCTGGGATTTTTAATAGGAATGATTGGAGAAAAGCTGATTCAATAATCGAAAAAATATTTGAGCGTTTATCTTTGTAAAAAAAATTAGTGGGAGTTATTAAACTTAAAAATATCAAGGTCTTTTCATATCATGGGTGTCTTGATGAAGAAGGTAAAATAGGAAGCGATTATCGTGTAGATCTAAAAGTTCATGGAGATCTTTCTAATTCGGCCAAGACCGATAAATTGGCAGATACTATAGATTATGTTCATTTGAACAGGATTGTAAAGGAAGAAATGGCGATACGATCAAAATTACTGGAGACCGTGGCTGAAAGGATACTGAATCGTGTGATGCAGGAACTCATTATGGTTCAGAAAGCTAAGGTGGATGTTTCAAAAATTAATCCGCCTATTGGGGGAAATGTATCCATGGTAACTGTAAGCAGGACGAAATCCCGCTAGATTTTAGTTTTCAAACTTAAAATTTTTATTACATTTGCCAACCCTATATAGGGCATCGTGGCCGAGTGGCTAGGCAGAGGTCTGCAAAACCTTGTACAGCGGTTCGAATCCGCTCGATGCCTCAACAAAGCTTCCTTTAACCGGGAAGCTTTTTTTATTTATTTTAATCGGTAATTCCTATATCTTCAAGTTTTCCCATCAAAGAATCCTGAGGAGTTATTTCTTCAATCTGATCTTTAATTTCATCTACCTGGCTGGGAAACATTCCCTGAAAAATCAATACACCTCCAAAAACAATCAACAGGATGCTAATTCCTTTTTTCATAACATAGATCCTGTTAGGAGTGAGTTTTCTATTTAATTTTTTAGCCAGAAGTATCTTGAAAATATCAACAATAAGATAAGTTACCAATACGCTTGATAGAAAAATGGATACCCTGGTGGTCTCCATTTCCATTTTAGGACCGAATACGATGATAACTCCCAGCCAGAAGCCCAATACTCCAATATTGATGAAATTAAGCAGGAAACCCTTTGCAAAGAGCCCAAAATAATCGCTTTTACTTAGTTTACGTATTTCAGGCCTGTCATCTTCTGTTTGAATCGTCTTTTTAGTCTGAAGAAAACTCATTAGTCCGTATGTAGCCAGGATCATACCTCCAAAGATAAATAAGGCGGGATCATCCTTTAAACTTTCTAAGAGTTTAGTAGTACTGAAGTAGGCAATGGCAATAAAAATAACATCTGCCAGAATTACCCCAAGATCTAATGAAAAAGCCGCTCTAAATCCTTTGATAGCTGCAGTTTCCAGTAAAACGAAAAATACCGGACCAAATAAAAAAGCTAAAAAAAGACCTAGCGGTAATGCTGCTAAAACGTCCTGTAACATACAGTTAAGTTGTTTTGCAAATGTAAACTTTTTGTGCTTTTAGGAAATTCTGTCTTTTTAGAACCTAAAAAACTAAATATAAGTACAATTAAATATGATTAATTTGCCTCTACTTCTTCTCTATTTCCAAGTAAGGTAAAATCTAAATGCCTTTTAACCAGATCGGCATTTTTTACTTTCACATATACTTCATCACCAAGGGTATAGGTTTGTCCGGTACGTTTCCCAACCACTGCGAATTCATCAGCATTATATTCATAATGATCATCGTTCATATCTCTTAAACGTATCATTCCTTCACATTTGTTCTCTACGATCTCAACAAAAATACCCCACTCGGTCACTCCAGAAATTACTCCAAGAAACTCTTCATTCTCATGATCCTGCATGAATTTTACCTGCATATATTTAATAGAATCCCTTTCCGCATTGGTGGCAAGATTTTCCATTTCGCTGCTGTGATGACATTTTGCTTCATATTCTTCTTCACTGACAGATTTTGCCCCATCCAGATAATGTTGCAGTAGTCTATGCACCATCACATCTGGATATCTTCTAATGGGTGAAGTAAAATGTGTATAATAATCGAAAGCTAAACCGTAGTGCCCAATATTCTCAGTTCCGTAATAGGCTTTACTCATTGTACGAATAGCAAGTGTATCTACCATATTTTGCTCTTTTCTTCCCTGAACATCCTCTAATAATTTGTTCAATGAAGAAGTAGTCGTACTTCTATCTTTAAGATTAAGTTTGTGACCAAATCTTCCCACAATTGTTTGAAGAGAAGCTAATTTCTGATCGTCCGGCTCATCGTGGCATCTATATACAAAAGTCTTTTTAGAACTCTGTTTTCCTATATATTCAGCTACTTTTCTATTGGCCAGTAACATAAATTCCTCGATGAGTTTATTCGCCTCTTTTGCGGTTTTAAAGAAAACCCCTACCGGATTATTCTCTTCATTCAGATTGAATTTCACTTCAACTTTATCAAAAGAAAGAGCTCCATCTTTCATTCTTCTGGCACGCATTTTCTTTGCAAGCCTGTTTAAAGTAACCACAGCTTCTACCACTGCACCTCTAACGGAATATGCATGTTTTCTAATGGAAACATCTTCAGGAATTGTTCCGGTACCGGTTTCCAGAATATGCTGGGCTTCTTCGTAGGCAAAGCGTTCGTCTGAATAAGTTACCGTTCTACCAAACCATTGATTCTTAACATTGGCGCTATCATCGATTTCAAAAACTGCTGAAAATGTAAACTTTTCTTCCTTCGGCCTTAAAGAACAGGCATTATTAGAAAGAATCTCCGGTAACATAGGAACTACCCTGTCTACCAAGTAAACTGAAGTCGCTCTTTCATAAGCTTCCTCATCCAGAATTGTTCCGGGTTGGAGATAATGGGAAACATCAGCAATATGAATTCCTATTTCATAATTTCCATTTTCAAGTCTTTCAAAACTTAAAGCATCATCAAAATCTTTCGCATCTTTGGGATCTATCGTAAAAGTAAGTACATCCCGCATGTCCCTTCTTTTATTTATCTCTTCTTCATTGATAGAAGTATCTATCTTATTTGCATACTCTTCAACTTCTTCCGGAAAATCATGAGGCAAGCCGTATTGAGCAAGTATTGAATGTATTTCAGTATTATGTTCCCCGGGAGTTCCAAGTACTCTGGTAATCTTCCCTAATGGAGAATCAGCTTTTTTAGGCCATTCTTCGAATTCTACTACGACTTTATCTCCATTTTCAGCTCCGTTTAATTTATTTCCGGAAATGAAAAAATCTGTGTACATAGATTTATCATCAATAACCACAAAACCAAAGTCTTTTTTCTGTTGAAGGGTTCCAACAAATTCGGTCTTTTTTCTTTTTAATATTTTGGTTATTTCACCTTCAGATCTTTTTCTTCTTCTGCGGTTATACACATAAATTTCTACCGTATCCCCATCAAAAGCGGCATTAAGATCTTTATTTGCTATAAATACATCATCTGCAAATTCTTCAACCATCACATAGCCATAGCCTTTGGTGGTGAGATCCAGAACCCCGGTATAATAGTTTTTGTTGCCTTCTATTTTAAATTTACCGCGTTCAGCTTCTTCTATTTCTTTTTTGGCGGCTAACTGGGCAAGTTTTTTAATTATTTGATTTCTACTGCTGGCATCATTAACTCCTAAAATGGAAGCTATTTGTTTGTAGTTATATGTTTTTCCTGAGTTATTACGAAGTATATCGATGATACTTCTGGAAAGATTGCCTTGTATTTTAGTTGTCGTTTTCTTCTTTTTATTCATTATCACTTAGTATAGGATAAAATTACGCCATAAATATCAGACATAAACTTTTTCATTTTAAAGTTTTGTTAAGGAGACTTATTTAAAAAGCATTGATTATCAAAATGTTCTAATAAATTATTTTTTTAATCTTTTTAACATTCTATATTTTAATTTCTTAATTTTTTCTTAATTTAGATATAACATTTCCCAAGACCAGCCCCCGTAATTTTAGGACGTTATTTATGAAAATAAGCAAGTCAACAAAATACTCGGCAATATTTTTTCTCATTTTCATTATTGGGCTTATTTTTTTTGTGGCTATCATTCACAAATCCTTAAATAAAAAGACCGAAATCTTTTTAGAAACTGAAAATAATTCCAGACAGACAGCAGCTTTAAGTATTGAAGAATAAAGCCTATCTTTAATAAGCTTAATTCCCTGTTATGAAAGCTTATAAATGCCTGGCTATTTTTACTTATCCTCACGAATATTTAGTACTTCAACTACAGTTCAATAAATACGGTATACGGCATTATTTCCAGAATGAGACGCTGGTAGGTCTTCTTCCTCTATCCTCTTTTGCCTTTGGCGGAATTCGTCTTATGGTTCATCCTTTAGATATTTCAAAAGCAAAACAAATAATAGATTCTTTAAATGACAAATCATCCAATCTCAGGATCGTTTAATTAGCTTTAGTTATAAACATTATATATTATATTATTTATTTCTTCTTTTTATAAAAATTTAAATGATGGTATATGATAGGGTGTTAATTTGTAGAATAATTTTATGGAGTAATATTAGGTATTTCACTTGTAAGTTTTTGATAACAGTTTATCAACATAGCTGTAAATTCATAAGTGATTGATTTCGTTAGCTTTTTAAGATTTACTTAACAGAAGTTCATAAAATTGTTTTAAGAATGTTTATTGAAAACTTTGATATGAACACTTGTCAATAACATGTTTTTTTATGCTCATAACTATCTCAAATTTTCCAGACTTATAATTAGATTTATTCAACTTTATGTTGGTATTGTTATTATTTTCTTAATAAACAAATTTCTTTATAAGTAAATCATCATAGGTTCTTCACAATTAGGTGTCAATATTAAAAGCCTGAAAATTAAGCGATTCGATAAAGTAATTAACAATGAAAATAAAGCGGGTTAATAGTGTCTTTTTTTAACTTTGCAGCAAACAACATAACGATGAAAATATCTATTGGAAATGATCATGCCGGTACCGGTTATAAAAAGATGATCCAGGAAAAGCTCGAATCTTTGGGGCACACAGTTACTAATTATGGAACAAATTCTGATGATAGTGTAGATTATCCAGATTTTGTACATCCCGTGGCAGAAGATGTTGAGAATAAAAAGGCCGACCTGGGTATTATTGTATGCGGAAGTGGTAACGGTGCTAATATGACTGCCAACAAACACCAGGGCGTTAGATCTGCACTTTGCTGGAATACGGAAATTGCAAAACTTGCCCGGGAACATAATGATGCTAATATCTTAAGTATTCCTGCGAGATTTGTTTCTGAAGAACTGGCTACTGAAATGACTGAAACCTTTGTAAATACTGAATTTGAAGGTGGTCGTCACCAAAGGAGAGTAGATAAGATTCCCGCAAAAAAGTACTGTTAATAACCTATGAGTTTAAAAATAGAAGTAAAAAAGTTCAGTGAATTAAACCTCACTGAACTTTACGATATTTTGCAATTAAGATCTGAAGTATTTGTAGTGGAACAGGATTGTGTTTACCAGGATATAGATGGTAAAGACAATGAAGCCTTACATATTATTGGATATAAAAATGACCAGATTGTTGCTTATACCCGATGTTTCAAACCGGGATATTATTTTGATGAAGCTGCCATAGGACGTGTGGTGGTAAAAGATACTGAAAGGAAGTATGGTTTTGGCCATGAAATTATGAAGGCTTCAGACAAAGCAATTAAAGAGCATTACAAAACCTCCAATATCAAACTATCTGCTCAGCAATACCTCATCAAATTTTATGAATCTCATGGATATGTAACTACCGGTGAGGGATATCTTGAAGATGGGATCCCGCATATTGCTATGATCAAAGATTAGTTCTTTGTTTTGATGTTGCGGTTGAAGGGAATTCCCAATTGATATTTTATATTATCGGCATTTTTATCTTCTACAATGTCAATTCCGTAGCGGATATTTTCAGTCTTCTCATATACAAAAGTCCCAAAGATCCTATCCCAGATACTAAGCATATTTCCGTAGTTACTATCGGTCCACGGTAACTGATAATGATGATGAAATTTATGCATATTCGGGGTAACAATTACATAGCTTAGGCCCTTATCTATAAACTCCGGAAGTTTAATATTAGCATGTGTAAAGTAAGTAAAGAAGACACTTAAAATACGATAGAACAAATAAAAAGCAACCGGCATTCCGGTGATGATCACTGCGATCAAAGCAAAGCTTTCCCGAATTATAAAATCAAAAGGATGATGTCGTGTGCCGGTGGTAGCATCTACATGTGTATCTGTATGATGAATAAGGTGTAATCTCCACATCCATTTGACCTTATGAAGCAGGAAATGGACAAAATATTGCGCGATTAGATCCAGCATCATAATGGCAAGGATAAGCTCTAACCAAATGGGCAGCGCTATTAATTGCAACAAACCAAACTGGGAATTCTCAAGCCAAATAAATATTCCTACGGTTAATAATCCGAATAATATATTTATTGCTAAGACAAATCCGAGAAGTAGAAAATTGGTTTTGGCATGTTTCCATTTATTATACCTGAATTTTACCAAAGCATAATAACCTTCTAAGATCCAGAATCCTCCAAGGACAAATACTATCCATACCAGCTTCTGCCAGTTGGGCATTGCTTCAAAAAAGAATAGAAAATTTTCCAAACTTCAGATCTTATTTTAAGATTTTAGAATATTCAGATGGATTATTTAAAAGAGATTGGGCCTTGGTTATTTCGGGATTATGCGTTGTATAATATTCGTATAAACCTTCTTTATAAAAATAGCGTTTAATGATCTCATCGGTTAATAAACTTACGATCTCAGGTTTTTTATTATCTAATTCCTGTTTTTTAAAGGCAGAGATCTGGGCTCTTATTTTATCTACTTCTGCTGAAATTTCAGTTCTTAATTCTTC
Source organism: Christiangramia sediminis (assembly GCF_020552705.1). Lineage (GTDB taxonomy): Bacteria > Bacteroidota > Bacteroidia > Flavobacteriales > Flavobacteriaceae > Christiangramia > Christiangramia sediminis. The sequence continues at coordinate 487,009 of NZ_JAJBZG010000005.1, forward strand.
TTCTTCCGCCTTATCCATCATTTCTGTCAATTCTCGCTCCGTAGCGGTTTGATATTTAAAATCTGAAGTTGCCAGGTATTTTTTAAAATCATTAAAATCTGAATCGGTAAAACTGAAATCGTTGGGTTTATTTAACTCATGCGAATAGTAATATTTTGTGGCATAATCAAAAATAGCGTCCTGCAACAGCAAAGATTGGGTTATATCACTAAATTCAGAGGTTTCCAGTTGTACATCGGGTAAAATTCCGCCTCCGTCAAAAACTTTTCTTCCATTACGGGTTGTGAATTCATTATAATCTGAAACCTTGGTTCTTACCGCTTCTCCTTCCTCGTTCCTGCTTCTGTAATCCAATGCCTGGATACATCTTCCGCTGGGAGTATAATACCTGGAAATAGTGATCTTTAACTGGGTTCCATATGCCAGTTCTTTTGGTCTTTGTACAAGTCCTTTTCCAAAACTTCTCGCACCTACAATTACTCCCCTATCCAGATCCTGAATGGCCCCGGCCACGATCTCACTCGCTGAGGCACTGCGGCCATTCACCAGAACCACTAAAGGGATCTTGGTATCTATAGGTTCTTTTTCGGTAAAATATTCGCGGTTGTATTTCTCGATCACAGATTTCGTGGTCACGATTAATTCTCCCTTCGGAATAAAAATATTACTAACATTTATAGCTTCATTCAACAATCCGCCTAAATTTCCCCGCAGGTCCAGGATCACTTTATCAGCACCCTGGCTTTTAAGCTCCTTGAAAGCCTGGGATACCTGTGTTGAAGCCTTGGCATTGAATTTAGAAAGTACGATATATGCCGAATTATCATCCAGTAATTTATAAAAAGGAACCGCATCAAGTTCTACCGAACTGCGTTTTAAACTCGTGGTCTTAATCTCCCCCTGTCGCCTAAAAGTGATACTGATATTCGAATCTGGTGCTCCATTAAGCAATTCTCCTGCATCTTCTTTAAAATCAGCCACATTGATATTCCCGATTTTAATGATCTCATCTCCGGCTTTTAAACCGGCTTTATCGGCAGGATAATCCTTGTAGGCCTCCACAACGGTAATAGCTTCAGGTCCCGTTTTTACCAGCGCACCTATTCCCGTGTATTCACCGGCACTATTTATCCTTGCTGCTTCCACATCCTGCTCATTCCAGTAATTGGTATAAGGATCCAATTCTGTTAACATGGATTTTATGGCCGTATCCATGAGATCGGCGGGATTGGTTTCATCAACATAATTCATGTTGATCTCCTTAAAGAGCGTAGTAAAGATCTCTATTTGTTTAGCGATCTCAAAAAAGTCTGATTTGAAACTTACGGTTCCAATGAATATCCCGATGAGAACTATCGGAAGTATAATAATTCTGCTGATTCGTTTTTTCATCTGTTTTGAATTTCTACTTGTTAATAGGTCAGATGTAATTCGCCAGGAAGCATTTTGCTGATATTACAAGGCTTTATGGCTCCTTTCATAAGCTTAAATTTTTTCTCTGAAACTCTCCAAAATTTTCTTCATGCTTCGGTCGAGTTTTTCATAGGTCATTTCTTCTCGTGAAATATGAATGAACATGAAGGCATAAGAAGAGGATAAATCATTGCTAACAAGGTACTTATTTTTTCTGAAAACTTCTCGCATCATGCGCTTTATTCTATTGCGCTGCACAGCAGTTTTCACAAGTTTCTTGGGCACCGAAACACCCGTCTTTAATTCAGCATTTTCAGCATTCGCAATGGGTATATATACCAGTTTTAAAGGATAGGATTTAATATTTTTCCCTTCTGCAAACAGCTGATCTATGAGCTTTTTGCTTTTAAGTTTCTGTGATCTTCCAAAACTTTCGTTCATACTTCAAAAGTAAGCATCCTGTAAATAAAAAACCCTTTCGATTGAGGAAAGGGTTTTTCAATATCTATGTGCAACAAAAACTAGTTACCAGAATCGGTATTTTCAGTTTCAGATTTTTTCCAGGTATTATTATTTCTATTAATATCTGCCATTAACTGGGAAGAATCAATTTCAATAGAAGTGATCTCTTTTTCAGAAGCCGGGATCTCAAGCTCATAAGAAGGGAATCCCCAGGCCCAGTCTTCTTTTACTGTTCTCTTGGTTCCTTCTTTTGCAGGTTTCTCCCATCTCATCATTTGTAATGGGATATAAAAAGTCTCTTTAGAACCATCAGCATAGGTAACATCAACATCTACAGGCATTGGCATTAAGCCGTTTCTCTGTAAGCTCACTTTTGTCATTTCTCCATCAGCTTCCACAGAGTTAATTGCATAATCTATAGTATTGGTTGTTTTTGTCCAGTCCTGGAGATACCAGTCTAGTTCTGCACCAGAAACTTTTTCAGCAATTCTTATAAAGTCATTAGGAGTCGGGTGCTTAAATTTCCACTCATCATAGTAACGATTAAGGGTTTTAGCTAAATTTTCTTCTCCAATCACATATTCAAGTTGCGCAAGAAACACAGCTCCTTTAGAGTATGCCGATGCTCCATAAAGGGCATTAATAGCATAACGATCTGCATGGGTAGATTGTGGTTGTTCTTTACCAGAATTTGCCAGATATCCATAACCTCTATAGGAACCTTTATGCGGATTTTCAGCATTTGAGCCCATCACAACATTTTCAGCTTTAGAAGAAATATATGAAGTAAAACCTTCATCCATCCATTCATGAATACTTTCATTAGTAGCCATTAGATGTTGAAACCAGGCGTGTGCCATTTCGTGAGCAGTAACACCAACCAGACTTCCAAAAGAACGTTCTCCGGTAATTAAAGTAAGCATGGCATATTCCATACCGCCATCACCACCTTGAACTACTGAATACTGGTCCCATGGATAAGGCCCGATGTGTTCATTAAAATAAGCTAATAATTCAGCAGTTTTTGGCTGAAGATTCTTCCAGTTCTCTTTGATCTCTTCATTATCCTTGTAAAGGAAATGTAGCACGGTACCATCCTCAGCTACCAAAGTGTCATGAATATATTCAGGATCTGCCGCCCAGGTAAAGTCATGTACCTTCGGCGCTTTAAAATGCCAGGTTAGCTTCTCACCCTTGGTCTTATTTACCTTAGTTCCTTCTTTTTGATATCCATGGCCAATTTCCTGTGGATTCTGAAGGTAACCTGTACTTCCCAGCACATAATCTTTATCTATACTTATTTTAACATCAAAATCTCCCCATACGCCATGAAACTCACGGCCAATGTAAGAGTCTGCATGCCATCCCTGGAAGTCGTATTCTGCCAGTTTAGGATACCACTGGCTCATGGAAAGTGCTACACCTTCTGAGCTATTTCGTCCGCTTCTTCTAATTTGTTCCGGCACCTGACCTTCAAATTCCATATTGAAAGTTGTCTTCTCACCAGGTAAAATTGGCTTGGCCAATTTTACTTCCAGCACGGTTCCTACTTCTTCGTATTGAAGTTCAGCACCGTTCTGAGTTAAAGAGTTAACTCTTAAATAACCGATCTGTTCAGGAGAAAGTCCGGTGATCCTGCTAACAATTTCAGGATTCTCCTCTGTTCCTTTATTCATGGTCATTCTGCCATCAGGATCGGGAACGCTTTCCAGACGTGCGTTCATTTCACTATCCGGTTGAAATGCGTTGAAAAAAAGGTGATAGAATACTCTGTCCAGGGTATCACGTGAATTATTAGTGTATACCAATTCCTGAGTTCCGGTATATTTAAAATTCTCCACATTCATGTCTACTTCCATCTGGTAATCTACATGTTGCTGCCAGTAAGAAGTATTATTCTGGGCTTGTAAAAACCCTGTGGTAATCAATAAAAAGCTAAATATTATTTTCTTCATTTTTAATTGTTTTTCGAAATTTGGTCGGCTAAAATTAATGCGTTATAAAGATTTGCCATCTTTCCTGAAGTTGACAAACTCTCAAATTTTTCGGTATTATTAGTATCTCCACCCACAATTACGGTTGCTTTGGTAGTAAGCCCGCTATCCATAATGATCTGCTTAACCTGAGGAGCACTAAGTTGTGGATAATAACCTCTGATAATGGCAGCGATCCCCGCTACGGCCGGAGAAGCCATGGAAGTTCCCTGTAAATATTCATAAGTATCATTTGGAGTGGTAGACCAGATCTTGGTTCCCGGGGCAAATACATCCACGTTGGATTTCCCGTAGTTAGAGAAATTGGCCACCATTCCTGAACCGTATTCGTAATTCAGTGCACCTACCGTAAGAAAATTATCTGCTACTTCCGTAGAATTTTCAGGATCCTGATCATTTGGATAAACTCTTTTGCTATCTAGATCAATACCTTCATTCCCCGCAGCATTTACGATAAGCACATCATTTTCGGCAGCATATTTTATCGCATCGATCACCCATTCAGGATTGGGAGAAAAATATTTACCAAAACTAGTATTGATAACTTTTGCACCATTATCAACCGCGTATCTAATTCCCAATGCGATATCCTTATCATATTCATCACCGTCTGGAACGGCTCTTACCACCAGGATCTTTGCATTACTTGCAACTCCTTTTATACCAAGATTATTAGAACGATCTGCCGCTATAATACCTGCCACATGGGTCCCGTGTTTAATATTTTCTTTATCTGCCTCTGGGCCGGAAACTTCGTTATTTCCATAATCTGTATCGGTAATATCGTAAGGATCATCCCCAACTACAGCACGACCGTCCAGCTCCATATTAAAATGCGTAGCAAGCCTGTCTTTATAATATTCTATGGCTTCTTCCAGTTCTGTAAGTGCTTTTGGAATATTCTCATTCACATTATACTGAATTTGACTAAGAATAGATTTATACTGGGTCATTTGTTGAGACTGAGGTCGGAAATCTGAAAGTTGCTCTTTGGTATAATCTTCGGTCCCTAATTCCGCTGAAACCGCCTCATGTGCTGCTGAGATCTGACTCTGAATTTGCAGGTATTGTTCCCGAGTATCAATAGCTTCAGCATATTCTTTATCATATTCAGCCTTTGCAGCTTTGTAAGTATTGTATTCTTCGCGATCTGCCGTGCTGATACTACTTTCAGCTTTTCCCTCGTATTTAGGCTTTAAGCGCTTATAAATACGGGTATATTCCATGTTCTCAGCAACAGCATCTCCTAAAAAGTTCCAGCCGTGAACGTCATCAATGTAACCATTGTTATCGTCATCTTTTCCATTGCCTGGAACTTCATCAGAATTTGTCCAGATCACTGCTTGAAGATCTTCATGTTCAATATCAACCCCACTATCTATCACTCCAACAATTACCGGAGAAGGTTTATTTTTTTTGATGATTTCAGCATAAGCTTTATTCACACTCATCCCAGGGATGGTATCATTCACAAGATCTGCATTTGTCCAGTCCTTAAGCTGAACATCGGAAAGATCGCGAACCTTTAAAGGAATAGAATCTATATTGCTAACAGGAGTTGAGAGTATCCTGGGAGAGGTACTGCTACATCCGGTTAATATTCCTGCTGTAAGTAGGTATAGAAATGGTTTAAAAAAAGGTATCTTCATAGTATGATTTTAGTTAAATAGTTCGTCGAAGGTATGGGTTTTATCAAGTCTCACACCTTTCTCAGTGTGTTTTAGGCTTATAATTTCATTATGAGCATCGTGCTCCATAAATAAATAATAATTTTCATCTGCCGCAGTTTCCAGAAATTTCTTTTTTTCCGGTAAGGTTAATAAAGGCCTGGTATCATATCCCATAACGAATGGTAGTGGAATATGGCCGGCTGTTGGCAGTAGATCTGCCATAAAAACAAGTTTTTTCCCTTTATAATCGATGTGCGGAATCATTTGTTTGTCTGTATGACCATCTACAAATAATACGCCAAATCCAAGATTTTCGGAATTCAAAAAACTTTTATCTTCCTCTCTTTCAATAAAATGTAGTTTACCACTTTGCTCCATAGGAATAATATTTTCCTTTAAAAAAGAAGCTTTTTCGCGGTCATTGGGCTGGGTTGCCCAAAGCCAGTGCTCTTTATTGCTCCAGAATCGGGCATTTTTAAATGCTGGTTCGTACCCTGTTCTATCTTTATTCCACTGAATGCTGCCTCCGCAATGATCAAAATGAAGATGGGTCATGAAAATATCGGTAATATCATCCCGATGAAATCCATACTTTTTTAAAGACTTATCTATACTGTGATCTCCCCATGGATAATAATATCCAAAGAATTTTTCGCTTTGCTTATCCCCCATTCCGGTATCTATGAGCATAAGCCTGTCTCCGTCTTCAATAAGCAAACAACGGGCAGCAATGTCTATCATATTATTAGCATCTGCCGGATTGGTTCTAGTCCAGAGACTTTTTGGCACCACGCCAAACATAGCACCTCCATCAAGTTTAAAATTTCCGGCTTCAATAGGATATAAGGTCATTGCGAAATTTTTAAAAATTCTCTGCAAAATAGAAAATCTTATAGCCTTTTCGAATTATTTTCACTTCATTTAACAACATCATTTTATTGAAAGCCTTGAGATAATAAGCTTTCAGAGTAAAACATTTTTAATATTTTTAGCAATTATTAGTAAAAGACGAACTTATGATTGAATTGGCGGGAATAGTGATTCTGGGTATTTTGGCTCAATGGTTGGCATGGCGATTTAAGATTCCGGCGATTCTACCACTTATCCTTATAGGCCTTGCGGTTGGACCATTATCAACCTTTTTTACGGTAGATGGTTCAAAGTTGATTGAACCTATTTGGGATGGTACTTCGGGTTTATTCCCAGGAAAGGGACTTTTTTATTTTGTTTCGCTGGCCATAGGAATTATTCTATTTGAAGGTGGACTAACCCTTAGAAAAGGAGAAATTTTAAATGTAGGCCCCGTAATATTAAAGCTAATTACTATAGCGGTGATAGTTACATTTTTTGGTGCAGGGGTGGCCGCTTATCTTATTTTTGATCTAAGCTGGCAAATTAGTTTTCTTTTTGCCGCCCTTATAATTGTAACTGGACCCACAGTAATTACTCCTATTCTTCGGAATATCCCTTTAAAAAAGGATGTTTCAGCAATTTTAAAATGGGAGGGAATTCTTATTGATCCTATTGGGGCGCTAGTGGCGGTATTAATGTTCGAGTTTATTAGTGCCGGGACTGGAACCGAATTTACTGAAACCGCCTTATTGGAGTTTGGTAAAATTGTTCTTTTTGGTTTTACCTTCGGATTTACCTTTGCACATGCTCTTGCTTTTGCGATCAAGAAAAATGTGATTCCTCATTATTTATTGAATGTACTTACGCTGGCAACAGTGTTAGGTGTTTTTGTACTTGCAGATATGTTCGCTCATGAAAGTGGATTATTGGCCGTAGTGGTTATGGGAATGGTCATGGGAAATATAAACCTGCCAAACCTAAAGGAACTTCTTTATTTCAAGGAATCTTTAAGTGTGCTGCTTATCTCCATCCTTTTCATCCTTCTGGCTGCGAATATAAACATGGAAGATTTGCTGTTGGTATATGATATAAAAGCCCTGATCCTTTTTGCTTCAGTAGTTTTAGTAATAAGACCATTAGGAGTGTTTGTGAGTAGTATTGGATCCTCATTGAAGACCAACGAAAAATTATTTATAAGTTGGGTAGGTCCTCGTGGTATTGTTGCTGCAGGTATTGCTTCACTTTTCGGGATAGAACTTTCCAATCAGGGCGTACCGGGAGCCGAATATATTACTCCGCTGGTATTCATGATCGTTTTGGGAACCGTATTGCTTAATGCAACTACCGCAAGATTGTTTGCGCAGTTGGTAGGGGTTTTTCTGAAGAATTCTCAGGGTATCCTTATTATTGGCGCTTCCACCATTTCCAGGCTAATTGCTTCTTATCTTAAAAAGAATAAAAGACATGTCGTGCTGGTAGATAGTAATGGCGCGAATATTAGAAAGGCCAGAGAACTGGGACTGGATGCCATACAGGAGAATGTATATTCAGATGATCTTATAAATAATATTGAACTAAGTGACGTAGGATATCTTATGGCACTTACGGGTAATACCGAGGTTAACACAAATGCCATTGATAAATTCCGTAAGCATTTTGGTGAAAATGGGTCTTTCAGGGTGGTGTCTTCAGATGAAATGTATGATCCTGAAAATAACCCTAAAGAAGGTTTGTTTTCTCAAACCGATGATTACATTAAGCTAACGAATCTTGCCAGAAAGTATCCATCTATCCATGAAATAGACCTGAATTCAAAAGAGCACTATGAAGGCCTTATAGAAATTAGCAAGACCGATCCTGATATTATTCCATTGTTTGTTAAAAATAACGAGGACGAATTAAGTATTATCCCTTCTAACAGTATGGAGGTGGAAATTGAAGAAGGATATATGCTGGTATACCTTGGAAAACAAATAGAACAGGGAGATAGTGAGGAAAAAGAAAATATTGAAGAGAATTTAAAACAGGATTAGAGTCTATTCTTCTTCCATTTCTGATATTAATTCATCTGTAATTTCAAGATTATGGTAGACGTTTTGCACGTCATCGTCGTCTTCAAACTTTTCTACCAGGTTTAAGATCATTTTAGCGTCTTCTACCGGCAATTCTATTGTATTAAGAGGAATTCGCTGTACTTCAGAATTTTTCGGCTCTATGTCAAGCTCTTCGAGTTTTGAAGACATGAGTCCGAAATCTGTAAACTCCGTGTAAACCGTCAAAAACTCTTCTTCTTTCTCAAATTTAGAAGCTCCGCCTTCGATCAATTCAAGCTCGAATTCTTCCAGGTTCATTTCTATATTTTCTTTCTCAAGAACGAAAACTCCTTTTTTATCGAACAGGAACTCCAAAGATCCGTTGGTGCCAAGACTCCCGCCATTCTTTGAAAATATAGATCTTACCGAGGCTACGGTGCGGTTGGTATTATCTGTAGTACATTCAACGAAAATGGCGATCCCGTTAGGGCCGTAACCTTCAAAAGTTACTGTTTCATAATTATCGGCATCAGCGCCACTCGCCTTCTTTATAGCACGTTCAATGGTATCTTTAGGCATATTCACTCCCTTGGCATTAGAAATCGCATTTCTAAGCGATGGATTGGTTTCAGGATCGGGTCCTCCGCCCTCTTTTACCGCTACCGTAATCTCCTTGATCGCCCTGGTAAACTGTTTGGCTCTCTTCTTGTCTTGCGCTCCTTTTCTATGCTTTATATTCGCCCATTTACTATGTCCGGCCATAATGTAGTCTGTAGTCTTTAGTCGGTAGAATTTTTACCGGTTATAAATTAAAAATTTGATATAGCTACAAAGTTAAAAAAATGTACTCATGAAGAAAATTGAGTATATTTTATTGTAAGTGAATGGTTTACCATAGTTTTATTTAAAGATTCAAAAGATGGAGAAGTTTAATTTTGAAGAACTAAAGGTGTATCAAAAATCTCTAATTTTTATAGATGAGGTATATAAAAAGACTAAAGAATTCCCAAAAGAAGAAATTTATGGGTTGACTTCTCAATTTCACAGAGCAGCTTCTTCTATTGCTTTAAATATAGCAGAGGGAGCAGGCAGTACTAATCCTGAATTTCGTAGATATTTACAAATTGCATTGAATTCTATAAAAGAATGTGTAGTATGCACAGAAATTGCTAAACGACAATCCTTTTTAGAAGTTAAGGAATATGAAAAAGCCCGAAAAGATCTTTCAGAATTATCAAAAATGATAACTTCTTTGATGAAATATCTTTCTAATTAGTTTCTAAAGTCTACCGGCTAAAGTCTAATGACTAATTAATCATTTAACTTAAGAACCGCCATAAATGCTTCCTGCGGGATCTCTACGTTACCTACCTGGCGCATACGTTTTTTACCTTTTTTCTGCTTTTCAAGTAGCTTTCTTTTACGGGAAATATCACCACCATAACATTTTGCGGTAACATCCTTTCTAAGTGCTTTTACGGTTTCACGAGCAATGACCTTTGCTCCAATAGCCGCCTGAATAGGAATATCAAATTGCTGTCTTGGAATTAATTCCTTCAGTTTTTCGCACATTTTCTTACCAATATCATAGGCATTATCTACGTGTAATAAAGCTGAAAGTGCATCGACAACATTTCCGTTTAATAAAACATCCACTTTTACCAGTTTAGACTGTCGCAGACCGATTGGTGTATAATCAAAGGAAGCGTAACCTCTGGAAACGGTCTTTAAGCGATCATAAAAATCGAATACGATCTCTGCTAAAGGCATGTCAAAAGTTAATTCTACCCTTTCTGTGGTTAAATAGGTCTGATTGGTGATCTCTCCCCTTTTTTCAATACAAAGACCCATCACATTCCCCACATAATCTGCTTTGGTAATGATGGTTGCTTTAATAAAAGGCTCTTCTACCCTATTTAAACTTGAAGGTTCCGGAAGGTCTGATGGGTTATTTACCAGGATCACATCATCCGGATTTTTATTGGTATATGCCTGGTAAGATACGTTGGGAACCGTAGTAATTACAGTCATATCGAACTCACGTTCCAGTCTTTCCTGAATGATCTCCAGGTGCAACATTCCCAGGAATCCACAACGGAAACCAAAACCAAGAGCAGCAGAACTTTCAGGAGTAAAAACCAGTGAAGCATCGTTCAACTGAAGTTTTTCCATAGAAGATCTTAATTCTTCATAATCTTCAGTATCTACCGGATAGATTCCGGCGAAAACCATAGGTTTTACATCCTCGAAACCTGCTACAGCTTCGGTGGTAGGATTAACGGCACTCGTAATGGTATCTCCCACTTTTACTTCGCGGGCATCTTTGATCCCGGTGATTAGATAACCAACATCCCCGGTTTTGATCTCTTTCCGCGGAAATTGTTTTAGGCGAAGAGTTCCAACCTCATCGGCATCATATGTTTTATTGGTAGCTACGAATTTAATTTTTTCCCCTTTTTTAATAGAACCGTTAATCACTCTAAAATAGGTTTCAACTCCTCTAAACGGGTTGTAAACAGAGTCGAAGATCAAAGCCCTAAGCGGAGCATCGACTTTCCCGCTTGGAGCAGGAATACGATTAATGATGGCATCCAGAATTTCTTTTATTCCAAGACCGGTTTTGGCACTTGCCGGAATAACTTCCGAAGGATCGCAACCTAAAAGGTCCACGATATCATCGGTTACTTCTTCAGGATTCGCGCTTGGAAGGTCCACTTTATTCAAAACCGGAATGATTTCCAGGTCATTTTCTAAAGCCAGGTAAAGGTTTGAAATTGTTTGCGCCTGAATACTCTGCGCTGCATCTACCACCAGCAAAGCACCTTCGCAGGCAGCGATAGAACGTGAAACCTCATAAGAGAAATCCACGTGACCGGGAGTATCAATTAGATTCAGAACAAATTCCTCACCTTCATGGATATAATCCATTTGAATAGCGTGAGATTTAATAGTGATCCCGCGTTCCCGTTCCAGATCCATACTGTCCAGCAATTGTTCCTGTTTTTCTCTTTCAGTAACAGTCCCTGTATAGTCCAGTAAACGATCGGCAAGTGTACTTTTCCCGTGATCTATATGCGCAATTATGCAAAAGTTTCGAATGTTCTTCATCTTCAAATTTTGTATCCTTTCCTCCTGTTTAAATCAGGCGAGTTTAAGAGTACAAATATAATTGAATTAATAGTCTTAAATAAAATTTCAAGTTTATGTTTGTTTTCTTGTGCAATCGGCTTTAGTTGCAGAAATTTAGATCATATTTTTAAATGACTGAATGCCCATATTTACCGCATTTTCAGAATAAATCACCTCAATGGAAAAGAATAGTCCAAACACTGAAAAAGTTTCTAATTACGATCATCTTGAGAAGATGAGCACATCAGAATTGTTGAATAATATCAATAATGAAGATCAATCGGTTGCCAAAAGTGTTCAGAAAGTGATCCCGGAGATCGAAAAACTGGTAAATGAGATCGTTCCAAAAATTGCAGCAGGCGGCCGACTTTTTTATATTGGCGCTGGAACCAGTGGCCGACTTGGAGTTTTAGATGCTTCCGAATGTCCCCCAACTTTCGGGGTGAGTCCGGGAATAGTCATCGGGCTCATTGCTGGAGGAGATACCGCTTTAAGAAATGCGGTTGAAAATGCTGAAGATAATACCCAACAAGCCTGGAAAGACCTCCAGGAATATGATATTTCAGAAAAAGATGTTCTGGTTGGTATCGCAGCTTCAGGCACCACTCCGTATGTGATTGGAGGAATAAAGGAGGCAAGAAATAATGCTATTATCACCGGATGTGTCACCTGTAGTTCAAGTAGTCCGTTAGCAATGGCTTCAGAATATCCCATTGAAGTAATTACCGGTCCTGAATTTGTAACAGGAAGCACGAGGATGAAAGCAGGAACGGCACAAAAAATGGTGCTGAATATGATATCCACTTCTGTAATGATAAAACTAGGTCGGGTAAAAGGAAATAAGATGGTAGATATGCAGTTATCAAATGACAAACTGGTAGGCCGTGGCACCAGAATGATCATGGAAGAACTTAATATTGAAAAAGAAGAAGCTGCAAGATTATTGATGCAGCATAAAAGTGTAAGAAAAGTGATAATGGCATATAAAAAGAGCGATAATTAATGGGTAGCAATTTCATCTTTTCAAATTCTCTGAGGTCCCTTGGATTTATTGTATTGATCCTGCTCATGAATGCGTGTAAATCTACACAGGCGGTAAAAACTGAACCTACCGAACCAAAGGTTGTGGAAAAGGAAACCGAAAAGCCAGTGGAAGAAATTCCGGAGATAGAACAACCTGAAGAGACTTCTGAAGAAATTAATTTTATGGAACCTCCCATAGATATTGAGGAATTCAGGGCTGCATGGATCGCAACCGTGGCGAATATTAACTGGCCAAGCAGAAATGATCTTTCTACCGAAGCTCAAAAAAAGGAAGCGATCGCCATGCTCGATTTTCTTGAGAAACATAATTTTAATGCCGTGATATTGCAGGTGAGACCCCAGGCTGACGCGCTATATGAAAGTGACATTGAACCCTGGTCTTATTTTCTAACCGGAAAAAGTGGAAAAGCCCCGCAACCCTATTATGATCCCTTAGAATTCTGGATAGAAGAAGCTCATAACCGCGGAATGGAATTACATGTCTGGTTAAATCCATATAGGGCACATCACACTACAGGAAAGGAAATAGGGGAGAAGTCTATTGTAAAAACGCATCCCGGCCTGGTTAGAGAATTGAAAAATGGAATGTGGTGGATGGATCCCGGAAGTAATCAAGTTCAGGAGCATTCAGCCAATGTGGTGATGGATATTGTAAAAAGATATGATATAGATGCAGTTCATTTTGACGATTACTTCTATCCCTATGCCTCTTATAATGGAAAAAAAGACTTTCCAGATGAAAACAGCTGGCAGAAGTATGTAAGTGAAGGCGGTGAACTTTCGCGCGGGGACTGGAGAAGGAAAAATGTGAACGACTTTATAGAAAGAATCGCAGAAGAAATAAAGGCTGAAAAATCATACGTAAAATTCGGTATAAGTCCGTTTGGAATTTGGAGGCCTGGATTTCCGAAGGGGATTAGCGGGATGGACCAGTATGAAGAATTATATGCCGATGCCAAATTATGGTTGAACAAAGGCTGGATAGATTATTTTACGCCGCAGCTGTACTGGCCAACAAATCAGATGAAACAAAGTTTCCCGGTACTTCTTGGATGGTGGGAGTCTGAAAATGTAGTAGGACGGCACGTATGGCCGGGAATTAATCTTGGACTGGAAGAAAAAGAAGAACATAAAGGAGAGATTGCTTCTCAAATCCTGATCTCCAGAGGAATTTTAAGAGACAATCCGGGTACAGTACACTGGAATATTGGCCCGTTAATGAAAAATGACAGCCTGGCTAAATCCTTGCTTAATGGGCCTTATCATCGAAATGCCCTTGTGCCTGCCAGTCCGTGGTTAGACGAAGAAGTACCTGCTGTACCAGATTTTAAACTTAAAAATTCAGCGGATGATATTCACTTAAGCTGGATTCAGAATGAATTAGAAGAAACCTTTCGCTGCGTGGTATATTACAGATACGAGAATTCAGGTTGGGAATTTAAAATATTGAATCTAAATTCAAAAAACATTGAAATCCCCAAGGTAAATACAGACAAAAATAAGCTTGAAAAAGTGGGGATAACTGCGGTGGATAGAACTGGAAACCAGAGTAGTTTTAAAGAACTTGAAATTGAGAAATTATTACCTTGATCAAAATTATTAGATATGAACTTCTATAAATATATACTGGCTTTTTTGATGTTCGCGGCAATAGCCTGTAATGAACAGAGAAGCGGGAATAATCTACAGGTCGCTGAGGATCATATTGAAGAGGTGCGTTCAAAATTTGCACCCGACAAGAGAATAGCTTTATTCAATATAGATTCTGAAATTCGGGAAGGGAAACTTATAGTAAGGGGAGAAACCAATATGGCACACGCCAAGGATTCCTTGTTTTCTAAACTGGATTCTGCCGAAATTGAATATATAGATAGCATTCAGGTATTACCAGCTTCGAATCTTAACGATAGTATTTATGGAATAATTGACGTGTCTGTAGCCAATTTAAGAGGGGAAGCGAAACATTCTGCTGAGTTGGTAACGCAGGCTACGCTGGGGACTCCTGTTGATATATGGAAAAGAACTGATGAATGGTATTATATCCAAACCCCGGATGGTTATTTATCCTGGGTAGACCACGGTGGAATTACCACCATGAATAAGTATGAATTTGAGAAGTGGAAATCTTCTGAAAAGATCATTTTTCAAAAGCCTTTTGGTCAATCATTCAAAGACGCTTCATTAGACTCAAAACCGGTTACAGATCTTGTGGCCGGGGCTATTTTGGAAATGGAGGCTGAAAAAGGAAATTTTTATAAAGTCAGGTATCCTGATGGCCGGGCTGCATTTATCTCTAAAGATGATTCAGCCGTATATTCACAATGGCTTTCAGCGCTGAAGGCTTCCGAAGAAAACCTAATGGGAACAGCCGAAAAATTAATGGGAGTTCCTTATCTATGGGGAGGGACTTCAGCAAAAGGAGTGGACTGTAGTGGATTTACAAAAACCATTTTCTTTATGAACGGAATGGTGATCCCCAGGGATGCTTCTCAGCAGATAAGAGAAGGGAAGCTGATAGATTCAACAGGAAAATTTGAAAAACTGGCGGTAGGAGATCTTTTATTCTTTGGAAGACCTGCGACCGACTCGACCTCTGAACGTGTTGTTCACGTTGGAATGTGGCTGGGAAATAATGAATTTATACATTCTTCAGGAGACGTGCATATAAGCAGTATGGACTCAACTGCTGAGAATTTCGATGATTTTAATAAGAACAGGTATTTGAGGACAAAAAGATATTTGGATCAAAAAAGTGAAGGTTTAACCTATTTAAAATCTGAAAATATCTATATGACTGAAGAAGCGGATACTCTGTATAATTAGAATTTCCATCTAACAAAAGCTTCCATAGCTTCATAATTGGCCAGGCCAAGCCGGTGGAATGCTTCGGCTGTTTCCCTGTTTCGTTCTTCCGCTCTTAACCAGAACTCTCTTTCATCATCTCCCGGAAAAACCGGTCTGTCCTTTTGAGATTGATGTTGAAAGATCGCAAGTCGTTTTTGTTCTACTTCCTTAGGTGATAAGGGCACAGCCATCTCTATTTCATGGATTGGAAATTCCTCCCAGGCTCCTCTATACATCCATAACCAGCAATCTTTTGTCCATTCTTCTTTTTTTCTAAGTCTCTTTAAAGCCTGAAGGATTATATTAAAACAAACAATATGAGTGCCGTGAGGATCGGCAAAGTCACCGGCAGCAAAAATCTGCTGAGGTTTTATTTTTTGCAATAACTTTCTGGTTATCTCTATATCCTTTTCCACGGAGGGATTTTTAACAGATTTGCCTACCTCATAGAAAGGCAGGTTCATAAAAGTTATATTCTCATCTTTCATTCCGGCAAAACGTGCCCCGGCAATAGCTTCAGATTTTCTAATAAAAGCCTTTACATTTTGAATTTCCTGGGTATCAACCTGGTTCGGTTTTTTCTTTTCGATGAAATTTCTCATTTCATTATAGGTAACTTCTAAATTATCTGTATCCATACCTATGCTTTTATTAAAATCCATGGCAAACTCTACATACCGCAGGACATCTCTATCCCACACCGCCGTATTCCCTGAAGTTTGATAGGCCACCTGTACTTCATGTCCCTGTTCGATCAATCTTATAAAAGTACCTCCCATAGAGACAACATCATCGTCTGGGTGAGGAGCAAAAATCAATGACCTCTTTTGGGAGGGTTCTTTTCTCTCAGGTCTTTGAGTGTCATCGGCATGAGGTTTTCCTCCCGGCCATCCAGTAATGCTATGTTGTAACTGGTTAAATACTTTTATGTTTATATCATAAGCGGGACCTTTTTCGGTAATTAATTGAGCCATCCCAAAATTATTATAATCTTCATCCATTAATTTCAGAATTGGCTTTTTCACCTCTTCCGAAAGCCAGATGACGGCTTTTTTAACCAGTTCTTTATCCCACTTACAATCCTTTACCAGCCATGGGGTATCGAACCTGGTGAGTTCAGAAGCAGCGGCTTTATCCAGGATTATCTCGACATTTTCAGCATGTTGCAGGTATGTTGCAGGCACACTACCTGAAACCCTGCCTTCTACAGCCTTTTTAATAATAGAAGCTTTCTTTTTGCTCCAGGCCATAAGAATGATCTCCTTTGCCTTGAAGATCGTTCCAATTCCCATGGTGATCGCTTTAGTAGGAACATTTTCTTTTCCGCCAAATTCCCTGGAGGCATCCCTTCTGGTAAGATCGTCCAGATTAACCAGGCGTGTACCCGAATTGGGTGCTGATCCAGGCTCATTAAAGCCTATATGTCCCGTTCTTCCTATTCCGAGGATCTGGAGATCCAAACCGCCCAGTTCATTAATCTTTTGTTCGTAAGAGAGGCAATACTCATGTATCTTCGATTTTGGGAGTGTACCATCGGGGATATGAATATTCTCTTCAGGAATATCTACATGATCAAAGAGATGTTCATTCATAAATTTCACATAGCTCTGGGAAGCATCTGGAGACATGGGATAATATTCGTCCAGGTTAAAACTAATGACGTTTTTAAAACTGAGGCCCTCTTTTTTATGAAGTCTAACCAGTTCTTTATATAAAAGAATGGGAGTAGATCCGGTTGCCAATCCCAGTTTAGTGTTCTTGCCAGATTCTGAGTTTTTTTTAATTATTCTTGAGATATGTGCAGCTACTTCCGTTGAAGCTTCCATTTCAGATGTATATACTTTTACTGGTAATTTCTCGTACCGAGTCTCCTCAAGAAAATTCAATCTCTTCATAATCTAAAAATTTATAGGTTAAGTATATACAAAACTCAAACTTTGAAATAAGCAGCGAATCAGTTAATTAAAATAAAGATTATTTTTAACATTTTCAGTTTAAGATTATTAGAAAAAGAAAAAACTTGGTGGGAAATTCAGAAACTTTATATTTGTTAAGCTTTTGCTGAAAACTGACCAACGCATTCAATGAAAATCATCAGGTTCACCCCCCTTATTATCCTACTTATTCCATATGTTTTCTTTTCTCAGAATTCTCTTAGTGGAAATATTCAAGATCGGGAAAATGCCCCGGTTGCTTTTGCAAATATCATTTTATTAAGTGCAGAAGACTCAACCAGCGTATATAGAGGCACTATTTCTGAAGAGGATGGAAGTTTTGTGATAGAAAATATAGAAGATAGTACCTACCTGTTAAAGGTTTCTTTTGTGGGGTATAAGGAATCCCTTCAAAAGGTCAACGTAAAAGGAAACACGAATATTCCCCCAATTATCCTGGAAGAAACCTCAGACGCTCTGGATGAAGTGGTAGTGAACGCACGAAAACCTAAAGTTACCAGAAAGATAGACCGGTTGGTATTTGAAGTGGAGAATACCATTCTTTCTACCGGGAACACTTTTGAAGTTTTGAAAAGAACGCCGGGTGTGATCCTGAGTCAGGGAAACTTATTAGTAAAGAACAGGCCTGCCACGGTTTATATCAATGACCGGAAGGTGTATTTAAGTTCACAAGAACTTCAGCAATTACTGGAAGGTTTTTCTGCAGAAAACATAAAATCTGTTGAAGTGATCACCAATCCGCCGGCCCAGTATGATGCAGAAGGAGGGGCAATTCTTAATATTAAGACCTCAAAAAATATTTCCATTGGCTACAAGGGAAGTGTGAATGCTTCCAATACTATTGCCATAGTTCCTAAATATAATATTGGTACCAGTCACTATTACAAAACAGATTGGTTGAACATCTATGCAAGTTATAATTACAACCAGCGAGACCTAGTAAAAAAGGATGAAGGCTTTATAGAATATTATACGCCCAACGGTGAAGCTGATTCAAGGTGGTTAACCGATTTTGAAAGGAATACTTCTATGTATTCGCACAGTCTTAATACGATACTCGATTTTACACTTAGTGAAGCAAGCACCTTAAGCTTAAGTGCCAATATCCAGATCACTCCAGATTCTGATAGTGATATAAATGGCTTGACGAATATCTATGATAGCAATAATTCGCTGGATTCATTATTTACTACAGATAGCCGCTTGCACAGCAACACAGATAATATACTTCTGGCTGCTACTTATAATACCAGTTTGGGTGAAAATGGAAGTTTATCTGCCATTGGAAATTATATCAATTATGATAACAGCCAGTTTCAGCAGATCATGACAAATTATTTTGAAGAGGACGAAAGTTTTATAAGAGATAATTCTTTTACTACAGAAGCAATGCAAAATAGTGAGATCTATACAGGCCAGGTTGATATCTCTACACCTCTGGGATCTACAAGTTTTGAAACCGGGCTAAAGTATTCCGGGTTAAAGACTGAAAGTGGGCAGGATTATTTTGATACAAATACGGGAACCAGGCAATTTTCAGGAGAATTATCAGACGTGCTTGATTATGAAGAAGATATTTATGCCGCTTATGCCAGTATGTCTAAAGAATGGGAAAAATGGTCTATGAAGTTAGGACTTCGTGGAGAATATACCGATGTACAGGGGATTTCTGAAAGCCAGGGATTGGTTAATTCCCAGAATTATTTTGAATTATTTCCCACCTTTTATCTCAATTATAACGCATCTGAAGCTCATTCTTTTGGTTTTGAATATAGCCGAAGAATTACCAGGCCCCGTTTTGAAAATTTAAATACCTATAGATATTTTCTGAATGAGAATAATTTTCAGGATGGGAACCCAGATCTTATGCCTGCCATTTCAAATATGCTGAAATTGAGCTATAGCTATAAGAATAAATTATATTTTGACCTTTACTGGGACAAAGCAAATAATGCGATCGCTACCATACCATTTCAGGACAATGAGAACAGAAATTTGCGATCTTCAAGTTTGAATATGGATTTCTCTCAGCAATATAGTTTTGATATAAGTTATTATGACTACTTGAACGACTGGTGGTCTGTTTCGGCTTATACCTCTTTCTTTTATATGCAAAATGACTTTCCAGCTTTGGAAAGCAATGGCCAGATCGTAACCAATGATACTTTTGGAGCTTATATATATGCCGGTAATTTCTTTACATTATCCAAGGATGGCACTTTTTCTGGTGAACTAACCACGACCTATATCCCAGATTATATTGTAGGTTCTTATGATTTTGAAGAACCTCAATTCGGTTTGAACTTTGGTTTTCGAAAAACCTTTTTTGATTCCAGGTTGGTCACCACCGTGAATGTGGAGGATATCTTCAATACCATGAATATGCCCTTGAGGTCACAATATTTGAACCAGAATAACTCCTTTTTCGCCATGCCTGAGTCACGTATGATCAGGTTTGGAATAACCTATAAATTTGGTAATTTCAAATTAGGAGATAATAAGCGTGCGATCACCGCAGAAGAAAGTGCACGTTTAGAATCTAAAAACTAATTAAAGGGGAGCCTGTTTAACTTATTTTCAGGCATAGGAATTATTTAGTAATTTTGCCACCTGAAAAACAGCAACTTTGGCAAAAATTGGAAATATAGATGTAGGAGACTTCCCCTTGCTTTTGGCACCGATGGAAGACGTGAGTGACCCGCCATTCCGTGCACTTTGCAAGGAACAGGGAGCAGATGTGGTATATACTGAATTTATCTCTTCAGAAGGCCTTATTCGCGATGCCGCGAAAAGCACCATGAAACTTGATATTTACGAAAAGGAACGTCCGGTTGGTATCCAAATCTTTGGAGCTAACCTGGAATCCATGCTACAATCTGTTGAAATTGTTGAAAAATCAGGCCCAGATATTATTGATATCAATTTTGGCTGCCCGGTAAAAAAGGTGGTTTCTAAAGGAGCAGGTGCAGGTATATTGAAAGATGTAGATCTTATGGTTTCGCTTACCAAGGCTATGGTAGAACACACAAAATTGCCAATTACGGTAAAAACGAGATTAGGCTGGGACCATGATTCTATTAAGATCCTTGAAGTTGCTGAAAAACTTCAGGACGTGGGTTGCCAGGCAATTTCGATTCACGGCAGAACCAGAGCGCAGATGTATAAAGGCGAAGCCGACTGGGCACCTATTGCTGAAGTGAAGAATAATCCAAGAATGCATATTCCGGTATTTGGTAATGGCGATGTGGATTCTCCTGAAAAAGCCATGGAAATGCGCGATAAATTCGGATTGGATGGCGCCATGATAGGCCGGGCTAGTATTGGTTATCCCTGGTTTTTCAGAGAAGTAAAGCATTATTTTAAAACCGGTGAACAGATGGCTCCTCCAAGTCTGGAAGAAAGAGTAGATGCCGCCAGAAGACATTTGCAAATGGCGATCGACTGGAAAGGGGAGCGATTAGGCGTTTTTGAGACGCGTCGTCATTATACCAATTATTTCAAGGGAATTCCACACTTCAAGGAATACCGCATGAAGATGGTGACCAGCGACGATTCCATAGACGTTTTTAAAGCTTTTGATGAGGTGGAAAAGGAATTCGCAGGTTACGAATTTGCCTGAGAAAGTGCTTTTTTGCTTCGGCCCGCTGCAATATAAGAGGCGATAAGCCCAAGCGTAAAAATAGTACCGAGGACAATAAGTATATTTTCAATTTTCATCTTTACCGGGTAGGGTAAATTTGGCGTGATCATGACCAGGTCGTAATTCATCTGAAGAATTATAAGAATCACCGCCACGGCAAGACCAATTATTCCGCCCAGACCGGTCATTAACATTCCCTGTAAAAAGAATATGTTCTTGATCTGATTGGGCGTAGCACCAAGGTTATAGAGCGTTCTAATATTCTCCCTTTTATCCAGGATCATCACAATAATAGATCCTACCACGTTAAATAGCGCAATGGTCAGTACCAGGGTAAAGATGAGGTAAACAAATAGATTTTCTGAATTCAGCATTTTATTAAGCGCATCATTAAGCTCTGCCCGGGTTTTTATGATCACCTTCCCGTCAAAGAGTTTATTTAATTCTGCACTAACCTCACTTTCAGAAGCTTCAGGTTTTAATTTAAATTCTATTCCAGAATATTCATTTTCAGCAAGATTCAGCAGATCTTTGGCAAAATTCAGATGTGTAAAAACATATTTATCGTCCAGTTCCTCATTTACGCTATAGATACCGCTAACAATAGTTTGCCTGGAATTGAAGGCATCCTGAAGATTGGTCATGGTGATGGCCCCTTTTCCAGGTTTGGGAACCATGATCTTAAGTAGATTCTGATAATTAAATGTTCCTACATCCAGCAATCTTGAAAGTCCGTTTCCTATAACTACCTGCGGTTCACTGTCGGTAAGCCAGGTTCCAAAAACTATAGAACTATCAATTTTATTAACGCTTCGGTAAGTTTCGTCCACTCCTTTAATATAGGCTGGCTGTTCTTTAGATTTATAGGTGAGGATCACCCGTTCTTCAGCTATCTTGCTATAAGCCTCAATACCTTCAATTTGCTGAAGTTGGTTTAATTGATCTTCTGAGATCTTTATAACTTTCCCAGATTGAGGCAATGCTTTTAGATCGGGATCAAATTCATTTGAAAAGGAAAGACTGAAATCTCTTAATCCGGAAAAACCGCTAAGAACTATAAATAAAGAAAAAGCTCCTGCAAATACGCCAATCGCTGCAATGATGGTAATAATATTAATAGCATTACTTTTACTTTTAGTAAAGAGATACCTTTTGGCGATATAGAGCGGGAACTTCAAATTAAGATTTTTTCCTCTTATCTAAAAGATCGGGATTTGCCACGGGATCTTCTTTTCCTTTGATAGATTTTTCAATTCCGTCGATATATTCCAGCGAATCATCTATAAAAAAACTAAGATCAGGCATTTTTCTTAACTGATGTCTTGTACGTTGAGCCATCTCATGTTTGATCTGAGATTTGTTCTCGTTGATCTCTTTGATCACTTCTTCCTGATGTTTAGAAGGGAATATGCTCACATAAGCCTTGGCAATAGAAAGGTCTGTGGTTACCCGAACTTTAGAAACTGAAACCAAAATTCCTGTACGGCCGCTATCTCTCAGAGAATTCTGTAAGATATCTGCCAGATCCTTCTGCAACAATCCACCTATCTTTTTTTGTCTGTTTGTTTCTTCCATGCTACAAAAGTAAAATTTTTAACTGTGATTTATCTTCATATGAATGAATTTGAATCATATAACATTAATTATTGATATTTGTTCTATCAAAATATGACCAATGAAGAGAATAGAACATATAGGAATCGCGGTAAAAGATCTGGAAGCAGCCAATAAAACCTATAATGCCGTGTTAGGTTCAGAACATTATAAAACTGAAAGCGTGGAAAGTGAAGGAGTTTCTACTTCCTTTTTTAAAATAGGAGAAAGTAAGATCGAATTACTGGCAGCTACGAATCCTGAAAGTCCTATTGCCAAATTTATAGATAAGAGGGGAGAGGGTATTCATCATATTGCTTTTTATGTTGATGATATTACCGCTGAAATTGAACGACTTAAAGGCGAAGGTTTCAGGTTATTGAATGAAACGCCCAAGCCCGGCGCTGATAATAAACTGGTTGCTTTTATGCATCCCAAAGATGCCAATGGGGTGCTGGTAGAATTGTGTCAGGAAAAATAGAATTATTTTGTTTGGTACGTAAGCTGCAATTATCTAAATTTGCGCTCGCGATACAAACAGGTATCCGGTCCCATAGCTCAGTTGGTTAGAGCACCTGACTCATAATCAGGTGGTCCTTGGTTCGAGCCCAAGTGGGACCACAGATAATTAGAAGCCTTGCAGAGATGCAGGGCTTTTTTTATTAAAGCGATATTACTCTATTTGATTCCGTGCATCATTTTTCTTTCCGTATTTCCCTCCTTAAATTATCTTGTGAATTTTCCAGACGACTATTTTATTAAAATGCAGTAAAAATTAATCGTTAAATCTTGAATTGAACTTACTTATTATTTACATTTGAAGGTTATGAAGTTATTGGTTATTAGGTAGATATGCATATTAATAGAATATAGATATTTGCTTTTTAGCCAGACATTTAAAACTTTGCGTAAGGAAATTTCGTAAATATGCTAAGAATATATAGACGTCGCGGCTTAGCAAAGTAAGCCGGTAGCGGAAAATTCTTACCTTAGTAGCAAAATTTGTTTACAGAAAATTGAATTTAAAGGCTTTCGCCAAAAATACTAACCTAACATCAATGGGGCAGATTAGATGTATATTCCTTATTATGATACTTTTCCTGGGAGTTACGCTTACTTCTTACGCCCAGAAAGATGGGCCGCCAGCACCCACAGAGAAAAGACATAAGGGACCGCCATGCGATCCGGGTAACGGAAACGGGAACGGTAACGGACCTTCAGTTCCTCCGGGACTTTGTTTACCTATAGACGACTATGTGTATATCTTAATGGCAGTAGGAGTGATGTATGGTTGCTATAAACTGCGAAATTTTGAAGCGGCCTAAGAGACCTCAGTAATTCGCTTTACATACTTACCGATCACATCAAATTCGAGATTCACTTTAGCTCCCTTTTTTAAATTATTGAAAGTTGTATGATTATAGGTGTAGGGTATGATCGCCACACTGAATTCATTTTTTTTTGAATTCACCACGGTTAAACTTACCCCATTAACGGTAATAGAACCCTTTTCAATGGTGATATTTCCAATTGTTGAGTCGTATTCAAAAGTGAATTCCCAGCTACCGTCCTTTTCTTTAATTTCTTTACAAATGGCAGTTTGATCTACATGCCCCTGTACTATATGTCCGTCCAGTCTATCGCCTAACTTCATTCCTCTTTCCAGGTTTACAAAGTCTTTTTCCTTTAAATCTCCCAGATTGGTCTTCTCAAGAGTTTCACTTACTGCGGTTACTGTATAATTGTCATTATCAATAGAAACTACGGTGAGGCAAACCCCATTATGGGATACACTCTGATCTATTTTGAGTTCAGGAGTCATTTTTGCGTTTACAATAATATCCAGGTTGCTTCCGGATTTTTTAATACTGCGAATAATTCCTGTTTCTTCAACTATTCCTGTGAACATAGTTTTCTATAATAATGGTTACATTTGTGTGTAAAATTAAAATATTATATCGGGAAAGTTTATGAAACAAAGCGAAATGATCAAATTGGGAATTAGCATTGGAGATTTGAATGGGATTGGTAGCGAAATTGTGCTTAGAACCTTTGATGATTCCAGGATGCTGGATTTTTGTACCCCGATTATCTTTGCATCTTCAAAAATTCTCAATTTCTTAAAAAAGCATTATAAGCTTTCCGTCAATTTTCAGGGGATAGATCATCCCTCCAATGCTATTGATGGAAAGGTAAATGTTGTAAATGTGTGGAAAGAAAATGTCAATATTAATTTTGGAGAGGAAGATGTAAAGATTGGTGACTATGCCTTCCGCTCTCTTGAAGCAGCTACGCATGCTTTAAAAAACGATGAGATAGATGTTTTGGTAACAGCTCCTATTAATAAAGCCACCATTCAATCTGATAAATTTAAATTTCCGGGGCATACAGATTACCTGGCCCAGGAACTGGGAGGAGAAAGCCTTATGTTCATGATCACCGATAATCTTAAAATAGGATTATTAACAGATCATGTGGCACTCAAGGATATAGCTTCTGTGATTACGCCAGAATTAATCGAGAAGAAGATCAAAACCATTCAGCAAACATTAAAACAGGATTTTAGAGTTCAGAAGCCAAGAATTGCTGTATTGGGAATCAATCCGCATAGTGGAGATAATGGTGTGATAGGTAAAGAAGATGAAGAAGTTTTAAAGCCTACCATACAAAAGATCAGAGATAAAGGGGATCTTGTTTTTGGACCCTATTCTGCAGATAGTTTTTTTGGTTCCAAGAATTATAAGAATTTTGACGCCGTAGTGGCTTCTTATCATGATCAGGGATTAATTCCATTTAAGACCTTATCTTTTGGAATGGGCGTTAATTTTACAGCGGGACTTAAAAAGGTAAGGACTTCACCCGATCATGGAACTGCATTTGAAATAGCCGGTAAAAATGAGGCGAACATCAATTCTTTTAAAGAAGCTGTTTTTAAAGGAATAGAGATCTATAAAGCGCGTGAAGAATATAAACTTCTGACGGAAAATCCGTTGAAGAAACAAGGGAAGAAGATATAAACAAAAATTTGTTTATAAAAAGAGCAAAATTCATTAATTTTTATATCTTTGCACCCGCCTTAACGGAAACGTTGGGCACTCAAAACTGAGGAGAGATGAGGAATTTAGCAGAGTTTACGATTCCTTTCAAGGGATTAAAACTTGGGAAACACCAGTTTGAGTATGAGCTAGATAACAGGTTCTTTGAACATTTTGAGTACGAGGAATTCAATAGCGCCGATGTAAAGATCGACCTGTTGTTCGAGAAGAAAAGCACCATGATGGAGCTTACCTTCAGGGCAAGCGGAACGGTAAATGTTAATTGCGATCTTACCAACGAGCCTTACGATCAGCCTATAGACAGTGAATTGTTTTTGGTGATCAAATTCGGTGATGAATTCAATAACGAAGATGAAGATCTGCTTATATTACCCCACGGGGATTATGAAGTAAATATTCAGCAATATGTTTACGAATTGGTAGTACTTTCTGTACCACCAAAGAGAATTCATCCGGGAGTTGAAGACGGAACATTGAAATCTGACGTACTTGATAAGCTAGAAGAGCTTAGTTTGAAAAATCAGAAAAAGAAAAATGAGGACGATATAGATCCTCGCTGGGACAAATTAAAAAATTTACTAAACGAATAATTAATAGGAAGCCATGGCACATCCAAAGAGAAAAATCTCGAAAACCAGAAGAGATAAGAGAAGAACACATTATAAAGCTTCAGCTCCAAAAGTGGCTGTAGATTCTGTAACAGGTGAAGCACACCTTTACCACAGAGCTCACTGGCACGAGGGTAAACTTTATTACCGTGGTCAGGTTTTAATCGACAATACAGAAGAAGTAGAAGCTTAATCTAATTAAGGAGCTTCAAAGAAAAATTAGGAAACTCTCACTTAGTGGGAGTTTTTTGTTTTTAGTTGATTAAGTCCTAAAAAGACCTTAATTTGCACGCCGGTTAGAAGAATATTTAGTAATTTTCTAAGAATGTAGATATTATTCCGGGACCGATGAAGGGTGAATTAAATCCAAATTTATGAACAAAATCACAGCAGCGATTACGGCTGTAGGTGCTTATGTGCCTGAAGATGTTTTAACCAACAAAATGTTGGAAGAACTGGTGGATACGACAGATGAATGGATCACCGCCAGAACAGGAATTAAGGAAAGAAGAATACTCAAGGATCCCACCAAAGGAACTTCATACTTAGCCATTCAGGCGGCAAAGGATTTAATTCGAAAATCGAACCTGGATCCAGCGGAAATAGACCTTATTATTCTGGGAACGGTAACCCCGGATATGCCTGTAGCTGCTACGGGGGTACATGTAGCTTCTGAAATTGGAGCTGTAAATGCATTTTCTTATGACCTGCAGGCGGCCTGTTCAAGCTTCTTATATGGAATGTCTACCGGGGCTGCTTACATAGAATCAGGTAGATATAAGAAAGTTCTGGTAATAGGCGCAGATAAAATGTCTTCCATTATAGATTATTCAGATCGTACGACCTGTATCATCTTTGGAGATGGAGCCGGAGCGGTTTTAATGGAACCTAATTACGAAGGCCTGGGCTTACAGGACGAAATTCTGCGTAGTGATTCTATAGGGCGTCATTCTCTCAAAATCGCAGCCGGGGGATCATTAATGCCAACTTCTGAAGAAACTATTGCCAAAAAACTGCATTCTGTGCAGCAGGATGGCAAAACAGTTTTCAAGTTTGCAGTTTCCAACATGGCTGATGTAAGTGCAGAGATCATGGAGCGAAACAATCTTACCAATGAAGATATAAACTGGTTGGTAGCCCATCAGGCTAACAAAAGAATTATCGATGCTACCGCTAACAGGATGAACCTTAACGACGAAAGTAAAGTCCTTATGAACATCCAGAGATACGGTAATACCACTGCTGCCACATTACCATTATTATTAAGCGATTACGAAAAGCAATTTAAAAAAGGAGATAATTTAATATTTGCCTCTTTCGGAGGTGGCTTCACTTGGGGAGCTGCTTACCTGAAATGGGCTTATAACTCATAAAAATCAACACCAATTATTATGGATTTAAAAGAAATTCAGAATCTGATTAAATTTGTGGCCAAATCTGGCGCAAGTGAGGTAAAACTGGAAACAGGAGATGTAAAAATCACCATTAGAACAGGTTCAGACGAAAAGGAGACCACCATAGTACAACAGGTTCCGCAGCAAATGCCTCAGCAAATGCCAGCGCAGCAACCACAACAGCAACAGGCGCCTGCACCACAACAGGAAAGTTCTTCCCCAGAAAAAGAAGAAAAAGGCTCTGCTGATGATTCAAAATATATCACCGTAAAGTCTCCAATTATTGGAACTTTTTACCGAAAACCTTCTCCAGATAAGCCTGCTTTCGTGGAAATTGGAGACAGTGTTAAAGAAGGAGATGTACTTTGCGTTATTGAAGCAATGAAACTTTTCAATGAGATTGAAAGTGAAGTTTCAGGAAAGATCGTAAAAGTATTGGTGGATGATTCTTCTCCGGTAGAATTTGATCAGCCCTTATTCTTAGTAGATCCGTCATAAATCACTACCCGTTTTATCAACTGCAAGCCCTTTCTCGGGCTTCAGAACTTTAAAAGCAACTAGGTATGTTTAAAAAAATATTAATTGCCAACAGAGGGGAGATCGCTTTACGCGTGATTCGTACCTGTAAAGAAATGGGTATTAAAACGGTGGCAGTGTATTCTACGGCAGATGCAGAAAGTCTGCATGTAAGATTTGCTGATGAAGCCGTTTGTATAGGTCCTGCACCCAGTAACCTTTCTTACCTTAAAATATCAAATATCATTGCAGCTGCAGAAATTACAAATGCAGACGCTATACATCCGGGATACGGATTCCTTTCTGAAAATGCGAAATTTTCAAAAATATGTGAAGAGCACGAGATCAAGTTTATCGGTGCTTCTCCAGAGATGATCTCAAAAATGGGAGATAAGGCAACTGCCAAAGCTACGATGAGAGCTGCCGGCGTACCTTGTGTTCCGGGATCTGAAGGAATTATAAAAGATTATAAAGAGTGCCTGAAACTGGCAAAAGATATGGGATTTCCCGTAATGCTGAAAGCCACCGCCGGTGGTGGAGGTAAGGGAATGCGCGCAGTCTGGAAAGAAGAAGAGCTTGAACCGGCCTGGGAATCTGCCAGAAAAGAAGCCGATGCCTCTTTTGGAAATGATGGTATGTATATGGAGAAGCTTATTGAAGAGCCTCGCCATATAGAGATACAGATCGTTGGAGACAGCAGTGGTAAGGCATGTCACCTTTCAGAAAGGGATTGTTCTATACAACGTCGTCACCAGAAGTTAACTGAAGAAACCCCTTCTCCATTTATGACGGATACACTCCGTAAGAAAATGGGAGATGCAGCTGTGAAAGCAGCAGAATATATTAAATATGAAGGAGCCGGTACGGTTGAATTTCTTGTAGATAAGCACAGGAATTTCTACTTCATGGAAATGAATACGCGTATACAGGTAGAACACCCAATTACAGAACAGGTTATTGATTATGATCTTATTCGAGAGCAGATCCTTGTGGCTGCTGGGGTGCCGATCTCCGGGAAGAACTATTTTCCTCAACTGCATTCTATAGAATGTAGAATAAATGCAGAAGATCCGTATCATAATTTCAGGCCTTCGCCAGGTATGATCACGAATTTACATGCACCGGGAGGTCACGGGATTCGTATAGATACTCATGTTTACAGTGGCTATACCATTCCGCCAAACTATGATTCTATGATCGCTAAGTTGATCACCACAGCTCAAACGCGGGAAGAAGCGATCAACAAAATGAAACGGGCGTTGGATGAATTTGTAATTGAGGGTGTTAAAACTACTATTCCATTCCATCGCCAATTGATGGATCATCCAGATTATATTGAAGGTAATTACACGACGAAATTCATGGAGGATTTCAAGATGAATCCTAAAGAAGAAGCTTAAAAAGTAAATCCTTTTTAATTTATATAGACCTCACAGGTTCCAGAAACCTGTGAGGTTTTTTGTATTTTCAGCCATAGAAAATATTAACCTATGAATTTCTCCTTTTGGGAAACCGACTCCTGGTTCTCTGATATTGATTATTGTATTATTGGCAGCGGAATCACCGGACTTAATTGTGCGCTAAGAATTAAAGAGCAAAAGCCCAATTCAAAAGTTATAATTCTCGAAAAAGGGATGTTGCCAGAGGGGGCAAGCACAAAAAATGCTGGTTTCGCCTGTTTCGGGAGTATTTCGGAGATCCTGGAAGATCTTACTAATCATTCGCAAGGGGAAGTCGCAAAACTGGTTAAGATGCGAACAGAAGGCCTTGAATTACTTCGGAAGAATCTTGGTGATGAATTTATCGATTATCAAAATCTGGGCGGTTATGAATTATTTACGGAATCCGATAAGGAATTATACGAGGAATGTCTTAAAAGGATCCCCGAGGTAAATGAATTACTAAGGCCAATTTTTGCGGAAGATGTATTTGAAATTTCAGAAAATAAGTTTGGATTCTGGAATATCCAGCCCAAACTGGTCTATAACAAATTTGAGGCTCAGATAGATACAGGAAAGATGATGGCCAGGCTTGTTGAAAAGGCTGTTGGTAGCGGTATTCGAATTCTGAATGGAGTGGAAGTTGAATCTTATAAAGAATCGGAAAAATTTATTTCAGTTATAACGAATAAATTTGATCTACATGCGAAAAAGCTCATTATTGCAACCAATGGTTTTGCTGCAAGACTGGGAATAGATCAGGTAAAACCAGCCAGGGCTCAGGTTCTAATTACCAAACCCATTAAAAATATTCCATTTAAAGGAACATTTCATCTGGATAAAGGCTATTATTATTTCCGTAATATTGGGGACAGGGTTTTATTTGGGGGTGGTAGGAATTTGGATTTTCAAACCGAAGAAACCGATGAGATTGGCTTAACCGATCTAATTCAGAATAGACTGAAAGAACTTCTAAAAACCTGTGTTTTACGTGAAACTGAATTTGAGATCCAGCAATCCTGGAGTGGAATTATGGGAGTAGGAGCTCAAAAAAAGCCAATTATCAATCAAATAAGTAATCACGTCTACTGTGGTGTTCGGCTCGGCGGAATGGGAATTGCCATTGGAAGTCTTGTAGGTAAAGAAATAGCAGATCTAGCATTAAAATCATGATTAAAAAATTCTTCAGATTCATTTTTAAGGTCCTGCTGGGGCTTTTCCTATTTAGTATTTTTATCGTGGTTGTATATAAATGGGTACCCGTACCTTTTACCCCCCTCATGGCCATAAGATATTTTGAAAACCCTGACGAGCCGATAGAACATGACTGGGTTCCTATGGAAGATATTTCGAGACATCTTCAGTTAGCCGTAATAGCAAGTGAAGATCAGAATTTCGCCAATCATAGTGGATTCGATTTTAAAGCAATAGAGAAGGCGATGGAAGATAACAGGTCCGGAAGAAAAATTAGAGGCGCATCAACCATCTCTCAGCAAACAGCAAAAAATGTTTTTCTATGGCCTGGCAGAACCTGGTTTAGGAAAGGCCTTGAAGCATATTTCACTTTTTTGATTGAGATCATTTGGAGCAAAGAGCGAATCCTGGAAGTTTATCTTAATAGTATTGAAATGGGAAAAGGGGTCTATGGAGCTCAGGCTGCCTCCCAATATTGGTTCAAAAAGAATGCCTCAGATCTTGGTCCTTACGAAGCTGCTGCGATTGCTGCGGTATTGCCCAATCCAAGGGAATATAGAGCCAATCCTGCTTCCGGCTTTATCCAGGGAAGAAAGAATTGGATCGTAAGACAGATGCGTAATTATGGTAAATTCATGTTGGATTAATGGAAGACTTGATGCGTAATGAACTTATGGCAGCCTGCAGGGAATATCTCAATAAGAAGATTTCTGTGGTTAAAAATGCGATGGCTGGTCTAAAAGAAGATCTCGAAAATGAGTCTAAAAGCAGTGCCGGTGATAAATATGAAACAGGCCGTGAAATGATCAATATTGAATGGAATAAATTGACCGTTCAGCTAAATGAATATGATCGCTTAGCACAAATTTTAAAAAGGATTGAAGATCACAGGTCTTCAGAAAAAGTGATTTTGGGAAGTATTGTTTTTACAGAGGCTGCCAGTTATTTTATTTCTATTCCCGCGGCTGAGATCAAAGTAGGTAATAAAAAGTATTATGCTGTAGGTGTAAAAGCACCGATTGCTCAACAACTTCTTGGGAAAGAAAAAGGAGATCAGTTCAAAATGAACGCTAAGGAATTTGAAATTCTGAATGTTATTTAAGACGTTGTTGAATGAGCGAGTCTGAAACTTTCAGCTTGATCTTTTTCCCGGGGGCGATTTCTTTTGTATGGTCAATAAGAATTTTCTCTCCGTTTAAATTTGCTTCGATAAGGTAATTTTCTCCCTTAAAATAGACTCTTTGTACTTCAGCTTCGACGTTTGAAGAACTGGTGATCTTAATATCGTGGGGATACAGTACCACTCTTTTTCGGCTCGATTCATTATCACTGATATTCTTCAGCATCACATAATTCACATCCCCAAAAAGGGATGCAACATATTTGTTTGGCGGATTTTGATATAATTCTTCGGGCGTTCCTTCGGCATAAATATGAGAGTTCTTTAGAACGAAAGTGCGGTCTGCAAAAGATAAAGCATCGGTGCTGTCGTGCGTGGCAATAATACAGGTAATATTCTTTTCCTTTAGATATGAAAAAAGCCGTCTTCTTAGATTATTCTTTCTGAAATGATCTATATGGCTAAAAGGTTCGTCCAGTAAGATTATTTCAGGTTCTCTTGCCAGGGCTCTTGCCAGTGCAATCCGTTGTTGTTGCCCACCACTCAGTAATTTTGCTTTTTTATCGGCAAGATCTTCCATTTCCACCACCTCTAGCAATTCCTTAATTCTTCGTTTCTTTTTCACGGGATAGAAATTGCTTAGATGTTTACCAACATTTTCTGCAGCGGTTAAAGGCAGCATCAGGTCAAAATCCTGAGCGAGATATTTTATAAAAGCTTCACCGGGAACCAGGTTAAAATTCGGACCCAATAGTTCTTTATCGCCCCAAAAGATCTTGCCATCGGTATGCAGCAATCCGTAAACCAGTTTCAATAAAGTGCTTTTCCCGCATCCGCTCTGCCCTATAACAGAAATATTTTCACCTTTTTCCAGCGTGAAATTAATATTCTTAAGTACAGGCTCTTTGCCATAAGAGAAGCTAACATTTTGAAGTTTCAGCATAATTGAATACAGGATTAAATACTTGAAATAAAGTACATTTTAACCTAATAACAACAAACAATATCAGCAGTTTTTATCAACTTTAGGGGAATTAAAATTCCAGCATTTTGAAAGTTGTCGTTTATGATCTCAATAAAACGCTTTATAGGGAATCGTCCAAGGATGAATTCTTCAAGTTCATTTGCTATAAAAGGAATTACAAGATTCTAAACCTAATCGAACTTGGATGGTATAAATTTATGGGCAAGTTGAGGTTGATCACAAAAACTGAATTCAAGGAAAATTTCTATAATTATTTAAAAGGTCTGGATCCTCAAACTGTAAAAAAATATGCCCGGCAGTTCTGGGACATGGAATATCCTGAGAAGTTTAGAAGCTATATGATAGATGATATCAAAAAATTTCATGATGCCGGGATTAAAGTATATGTCATCACGGGCGGGTTTGAGGTGTATACTAAATATCTGGAAGAATTATTGCCGGTAAAAATCCTGGGAACAAGGACCGAATATGAGAACGGAAATTATAAAGTGATCGGTAAAGCCTGTAATGACCAGGAAAAGTTAAAAAGACTCGGAGAAGATACCAATGGGAATTATCAAATTATAGAAGCATATTCAGATGATAAAGAAGAAATTCTTTTTAATGCGGAAAAAGGATATTTTCTAAATGATGATAAGTTGGAATTGGTAACAGAGTCTGAAAAGCATTAAAAAACCCTTCTGAAAATCTGTTTCAGAAGGGTTGATATTGTAAAGAGGTTTTTATCAGGTTATCCTTTTACCTTCTTGTTTACATTATTAGGCAAACTTTCGTAACCCATATTGTATAAGGTAAAACCAAAGATATCGGCATATTCTTCGATGATCATGCTGGTCGGTTTCCCGGCACCATGACCTGCTTTTGTTTCAATCCTGATCAATACCGGTTCATTTCCGGCTTGTTTTTCCTGTAATTCCGCAGCAAATTTGAATGAATGCGCAGGCACCACGCGATCATCATGGTCTCCGGTAGTTACCATTGTCGCAGGGTATTCAACTCCTTCTTTCACATTATGAACAGGTGAATAATCAAGTAAATAATTGAACATTTCCTTATCATCCTCGGAAGTTCCATAATCATAAGCCCAGCCTGCTCCGGCGGTGAATGTATGATATCTTAGCATGTCCATCACTCCAACTGCTGGTAATGCCACTTTCATAAGATCTGGACGCTGGGTCATGGTTGCTCCAACCAGTAATCCCCCGTTAGAACCACCACGAATCGCTAAGTAATCGCTGGAGGTATACTTATTTTCGATTAAATATTCTGCAGCGGCTATAAAATCATCAAAAACATTCTGTTTTTTCAGTTTTGTCCCGGCATTATGCCATTTTTTACCATATTCTCCACCACCTCTTAGGTTAGGAACCGCATAAATACCTCCCTGCTCCAGCCATACGCTCATGGCAGTACTAAATCCAGGAGTCAGACTAACGTTAAATCCACCATAACCGTAAAGGATCGTTGGATTCTTACCATTTAGTTCAGTTCCTTTTTTGTAGGTAATGATCATGGGAACTTTCGTTCCATCCTTTGAATTATAGAACACCTGCTTACTCTCGTAGTTTTCAGGATTAAAATCGATATTAGGTTTATTGTAAACTTCAGATTTACCTTCCTCGATATTATATTTATAAATAGTTCCCGGGGTCACATAGTTAGTAAAGGAATAATATAGAACATCATCTTCTTTCTTGGCACCGAATCCTCCCGCTGAACCAATCCCTGGAAGTTCCACTTCACGGATCAATTTTCCTTCAGCATCATACTGCTTAACCTGAGAAATTGCATCTACCATATATTCAGCAAAGAAATCTCCACCAGCGGTAGAAGCGCTTAATACATTTTCGGTTTCCGGAATAAAATCCTCCCAATTCTCTGGGGTTGGATTGGAAGCATCCACGCTTACAACTTTTTTATTTGGTGCATCAAGGTTGGTAACAAGAAATAATTTACTTCCTTCATTAAAAAGCAGATCGGTATCAGAATCTTCATTATCGAGGATGGTTATCAATTCTGGATCTTTCTGAGTAAGATCCATTAAAAATAACTTTCCGCCGGAAGTTGAATTCCTTGCAGAAATAGTAAGATAACGATCATCTTCAGTTACACCTCCACCAACATATCTATGTTTTTGATCAGCGCTATCTCCAAAGATCACTTTATCTTCAGACTGGGCTGTACCTAATTTGTGGTAGTATAATTTGTGCTGATCTGTTTTTGCAGAAAGTTCACTTCCGTCAGGTTTATCATAGCTGGAATAGTAGAAACCATCATTTCCTTTCCAGGACATTCCGCTGAACTTCACATCCCGAATAGTATCTCCAAGGATCTCATTATTTTCAGCATTCATAACGATTATCTTTCTCCAGTCGCTTCCTCCTTCTGAAATTGCATAGGCAAGTTTACTTCCATCTTTAGAAAAGCTCAACCCACCAAGCGAGGTAGTTCCATCTTCGCTGAATTTATTTGGATCAAGGAAAACTTCCGCATCTCCGTCTTCACCTTTTTTTCTGTACATCACACTCTGGTTCTGTAAACCATCGTTTTTAAAGAAATAGATGTATTCTCCTTCGGTAAAAGGAGCGCTCAATTTTTCATAATCCCAAAGCTCGGTAAGTCTTTCTTTCAGCTTATTTCGATAAGAGATATTTTCAAGATAATTGAAAGTGACTTTATTTTCCGCCTGCACCCAATTTTCGGTTTCTTCACTGCGATCGTTCTCCAGCCAGCGATATGGATCTTTTACTTCAGTTCCGAAATAATCGGTTACGGTGTCTACTTTTTTAGTTTCTGGATAATTCAAGGCAGTAGTTTCAGTTTTTTTATTGTCATCGTTACAGGCGGTTAATAAACCTGCAGCGATGACCATGGTAAGCATTTTTCTCATAAGGTAAGTTTCTAATTTGCATAAAATAAGTATAAAAAAAGCCTGAAAGTTACATTCCTTCAGGCATTTATATTTATTGATATATTGAAAATATCTATACGAGCTTGTTTTCAATAAGATATTCAGCAATTTGAACTGCGTTGGTGGCCGCACCCTTTCGTAAATTATCGGCAACGATCCACATATTTAAAGTATTTGGCTGTGAATAATCCCTTCGTATCCTTCCCACAAATACGTCATCTTTTCCTTCCGCATAAATAGGCATGGGATATGTGTTTACTGCGGGATTATCCTGAACTGTGATGCCCGGGAAATCGCTTAGTAATTTTCTTACTTCACCCTCGTCAAATTCTTTGTTGAATTCGATATTTACAGATTCTGAATGTCCGCCAACCACAGGAATTCTTATAGCGGTAGCAGTTACGTTTACTGAATCGTCCCCAAGTATTTTTTTGGTTTCGTTACTAAGTTTCATTTCCTCCTTGGTATATCCATTATCCTGAAAAACATCACAATGCGGCAATGCATTTCTATGAATTGGATAAGGATAGGCCATTTCACCACTCTCCCCTGCATATTCATTTTCCAGTTGCTGCACAGCTTTTACTCCAGTTCCGGTAATTGACTGATAGGTAGATACCACTACACGTTTAATACTGTATTTATCGTGCAAAGGCTTTAGGGCCATTAATAATTGAATAGTGGAACAGTTTGGATTCGCAATGATCTTATCTGTTTTGCTTAGAAGATTGGCATTGATTTCCGGG
The DNA here is from genome assembly GCF_020552705.1 of Christiangramia sediminis. Lineage (GTDB taxonomy): Bacteria > Bacteroidota > Bacteroidia > Flavobacteriales > Flavobacteriaceae > Christiangramia > Christiangramia sediminis. The sequence goes on from NZ_JAJBZG010000005.1 coordinate 523,607, forward strand.
ATCACCAGTTTATTCTCGGGATTCATTCTCCAGGCCGAAGAATTATCGATAACTGTGGTGCCAACTTCTGCAAACCTGGGCGCCCATTCCAGCGAAGTATCTCCTCCTGCTGAAAATATAGCGATCTCAGGTTTCATAGAAACAGCTTTCTCCAGACCAACGATTTCATATTCCTTATTCGCAAAAACTATCTTTTTACCTACAGATCTTTCTGAGGCTACGGGGATAAGTTCAGTAAGTGGAAAATTTCTTTCTTCCAGCACTTTTAGCATTACGCTTCCCACCATTCCGGTGGCTCCAACAACAGCTACTTTCATATTACAGGATACTTTTAAAAATTTGACTGCAAAGGTATTAGTTGCTAATTAACCTAGGGTGTTTAGAACAAAAAAATTATTTTGATTATAAAAATTTATACGCATTTACCAATTTTGTTAAAAAAGACCCCCGGTATTCCGGGGGTTTATGATTAAAAATGAATAGTGTAGCGGTAAGCGTACTTCTTAAATATTCTTTTTTCTTAATTCGTCTCTTATTTCGAGAAGGATCTCTTCCTGAGTTGGTCCTTTTGGTGCCGGAGCCTCCTCAACATTTTCTTTTTTCTTGGTCTTCTCATAAGATCTCAGAACCAAAAATATAAAAAACCCAATGATAATAAAATAGATAATTGCCTGTATAAGATTACCATAGGTGAGCACCGCGGCTTCAGCTTCTTTTGCTGCATCCAGAGATTCGTAGGCCCGGCCATCGAGTGATATGAATTTTTGAGAAAAGTCTATTCCGCCGGTAAATACTCCAATAAGAGGCATAATTACATCGTTTACTACAGAAGTTACGATCTTATTGAAGGCTGCACCAATTACAACGGCAGTGGCCAGCATCACTATATCTTTCTGAAACAGGAAGGTCTTGAAATCTGAAAAGAAACTCATATAAAAGTATTAAGGGTTAGTTGAGTCCTAATTTAGAGAAAAAAAATTAACCGGCGTGCAGTAGTCTATTCTGGAATAATTTTTCTGGTCACCCGTCGCTGAATTCCCGTGATCAGTTCGTAGGAAATGGTTCCGCCTGCTTCCGCAAATTTTACAGGGTGCTGAGGTCCGCCAAAGATGATCACTTCGTCCCCCTCTTCGCAATCTATTCCGGTGACATCTATCATGATAATATCCATGCAAACATTTCCAACAATAGGGGCGTATTTACCATTTACAATAACCCCTGCTTTTTCTTTTCCATAGATCCGGTTAATCCCATCGGCATGTCCAACAGGCAAAGTCGCGATCTTTGAGGGCTTTTCAATTTTATAGGCGCGATTATAGCCTACTGTGGCTCCTTTATCCAGTTTTCTTATCTGCGAAATAATGGTCTTTAATGTTACAACCGGCTTTAGGTAAGGATCTACGGTTTTATCATTACCGTATCCATAAAGTCCTATTCCGGTTCTAACCATGCTAAAGGCTGCTTTCGGGTAATTTATAAGACCTGAAGTATTGCAAATATGAAGTAATGGTTCATGATCGAGATCCTGGATAAGTTCCCAGCTCATTTTTCTGAAAAGATCTATCTGGCCTACGGTAAAATCTCTTTCCTGCCAGTCCTCGCTTGCGGCCAGGTGTGAAAATACCGATGCAATCTTTAAAGTTGAAGTATTTGCAATTAGTTCTTTTACTTTAGAAATTTCAGGCTGATCAAAACCTAAACGATTTAGCCCGGTATTCAGCTTAATATGAACGGGATAATTTTTCTGATTGAGTTTTTCAGCGATAGAAATAAAAGACCTTAATGTTTTCTCACTGTAAAGATTAGGTTCAAGACAGTTTTCAATGATCTGTTCAAAGTGGGTGTATTGAGGATGTAATACCAGAATTGGTTTAGTAATGCCATTTTCTCTTAGGCGGACGCCTTCTTCCACATAAGCCACTGCGAAATAATCGGTGCCTAATTCTTCCAGTTTTTTAGCGATCGCTACAGAATCACTTCCGTAAGCATGTGCTTTTACTACGGAAAGGAATTTTACCTCTTTGTCTATTTTAGATCTTAAATAGCGATAATTATGAGCCAGGTTTCCAAGATTAATTTCCAGAACAGTTTCTTTGGCTTCAGGCATTTTCTTGTTTGGGTTTTTGATTCAACTCTTCTGCATCCTTCACATCCAGTTTCTTCACTCTTTCCCGTAACATGGCTCTATAATAAGCGGCACGGCTCAAAGGTTCATATTCTTCATTTTCGCCAAGAAAGACAAGATCGTCGTTAATGGCTTTTCGGTAACTGAACTGCGCGAGATTCCCGGTTCTGGTACAAACCGCATGAACTTTGGTAACATATTCTGCAGTGGCCATTAAATTGGGCATGGGACCAAAGGGATTTCCTTTAAAATCCATATCAAGTCCGGCCACAATTACGCGAACCCCTCGATTTGCAAGGTCATTACAAACAGTTACGATCTCATCATCAAAAAACTGTGCTTCATCAATTCCTACAACATCACATCCATCTGCAAGTAATCTGATATTGGAGGCGGAGGGAACGGGAGTTGAACGTATTTCATTGGAATCATGCGAAACTACCATTTCCTCGTCATAGCGAGTATCTATAGCAGGTTTGAAGATTTCAACATTCTGCTTGGCAAATTTTGCACGTTTGAGTCTACGGATGAGTTCTTCCGTTTTTCCGGAAAACATAGAGCCGCAAATAACCTCAATCCAGCCAAATTGCTCTTCGTGATTTACTGTATTTTCGAGAAACATTTTGTATTTTTCAAATCGAAACGGGGAAATACCTCTTTCGCATAAAGGTGGAACAAATTTATTAAAAATACAACCCTGTACCAGGGCGAATCATTAAAGTTATGAAAAAGAAAATCGAAGCGGACCTAGTTCAAATTGCTGAAAAAATACTCAATGAGAAAGGCAAATTGGATGCAGGACAACTGAAGGAAATGGCGAAAGATCTTTATGAAAAACTTACGGTATTGGCTTTCACTGAAAAATATCTGGCTGAAGAAACGAAAGAAGCTGAACCTAAACCTGAACAAAAAGCCGAACCTGTTCCTCAACCTAAAGTGACAAAGCAGAATAATCTTTACGATGAGTTCTATCCTGATGGAACCGAGTATAATGAGGATTATGATGCCATTACCGAACCAAATACAGAAAAAATCAAAGATATAGTGGCTCAAATGCCGCCGGAAACAGCAAAGGTGGATCATATGATGAACAATATCAATGAGGCGCCTCAAAAGCCTCAGGCTTCAAAGCCAAAACCAGCAGAGCCGGAACCGGATAAAAGAGATTTCAGGAATATTGGAGTAGACTATGATAATCTTCCAGATTTTGAGCCGGTAAATCATGTGGAAAAAAATAACAAGCCAAGATCTTTGAACGATCGCCTTAAGAAGGGAATCAATATTGGTCTTAATGAGCGCCTTGCTTATATAAAGCATCTTTTTGACGGAAATACTGCCGATTACAATCGGGTTCTTTCGCAATTAAACACCTTCACCAGCCTGGAAGAATCAATTAAATTTATAGATAAGGTCGTAAAACCAGATTATAATAACTGGGAAGGCAAAGAGGTATATGAAGAGCGATTTATGGCTCATATTGAAAATAAATTCAGCAAATAGCAACCTGATTTATGGGAAAATTATTTCTGGTTCCAACACCTATTGGAAACCTGGAGGATATTACTTTTAGAGCGCTTAGAGTTTTAAAGGAGGCTGACCTAATTCTTGCTGAAGATACACGCAATAGCGGAAAACTATTGAAGCATTTTGAGATCCAAACTCAAATGTATAGTCACCATATGCATAATGAGCATAAAACCGTAGATAATATCGTCTCCAGGATCAAAGCCGGAGAAACGGTTGCCCTGATAAGCGATGCCGGTACTCCTGCCATTTCAGATCCGGGATTTTTGTTAACCCGTGCCTGTGTGGAAGCTGGAGTGGAGGTAGATTGCCTTCCCGGGGCTACGGCATTTGTACCAGCATTGGTAAATAGCGGACTACCAAATGATAAATTTGTTTTTGAGGGATTTCTTCCGGTAAAGAAAGGAAGACAAACCCGTTTAAAGATCCTGGCAGAAGAGACCAGAACCATGGTTTTTTATGAATCACCGCATAAACTTCTGAAAACGCTGGGTCATTTTATCGAATATTTCGGCGAAGACAGAAGGGTTTCAGTATCCCGGGAAATCACCAAGATGCATGAGGAGACTATTAGAGGAACCGCTTCAGAAGTGCTTCAGCATTATACCGATAATCCTCCCAAAGGAGAGATCGTAGTTGTAGTAGAAGGTAAATCCTGATCTTTTGGAAGACCTGTTATGTGAAATAAGAGATTGCAGAGTTTGTAAGGAACATCTTCCTTTAGGTCCTAAACCAATCATTGAGGCGAATAAAAATTCGAAGATCGTTTTGATCAGCCAGGCACCTGGACGTATAGTTCATGAATCTGGTATTGCCTGGAATGATCAGAGCGGCAAAAAACTTAGAGAATGGCTGGGAGTAAATAATAAAACCTTTTACAATGTAGAAAACTTTGCTATTCTCCCAATGGGTTTTTGCTATCCCGGAAAAGCAAAGACCGGTGACCTACCTCCAAGAAAGGAATGTGCTCCATTATGGCATGAGACGGTCTGGAAAGATATGGAGAACGTACAGCTTAAACTAGTTATTGGTTCTTATGCCGCGAATTATTACCTGGGAAAAGAGAATAATCTTACTGAAAAAGTTCAGAATTATGAAGAATACCTGCCTGAATTCTGGACGCTTCCACACCCTTCACCCGTTAACAGGTTTTGGAGAATGAAAAATCCCTGGTTTGAAGCCGAGGTTGTACCAAAACTTCAGCATAAAATTGCAGATATATTAACCTGAAAAATTAAATTCCAGTAACTTGTTTTTTTGCTATTTTCGGCATTAATCCTTTTCAATAAAATTCTATGCGCTGGACCTTAAAACCCAAACCCGATCCTATTACCACGACTGCTTTGGCAGATAAGTTGGGAATTGGTATTCCGGTGGCAAAATTGCTTGTTCAGCGGGGAATTAATTCTTTTGAAGAAGCTAAAAAATTCTTCCGCCCTGAGCTTAAGGATCTTCATGATCCTTTTCTAATGAAGGATATGGAAAAGGCTGTAGAACGTATAGAAAGTGCCATTGAAAATGAAGAAAATATCATGGTTTATGGAGATTATGATGTAGATGGTACCACCAGTGTGGCACTCATGTCTTCATTTCTGAAATTCCGGTATCCAAATGTCACCACTTATATTCCAGATCGTTATGAAGAAGGTTATGGCGTTTCCTACCAGGGTATTGATTATGCCGAAGACAATGATATTCATCTTATTATTGCCCTGGATTGCGGAATAAAGGCCATAGACAAAGTTGCTTATGCAAAGAAAAAAGGAATCGATTTTGTTATTTGTGATCACCATCGTCCCGGAAGTGAAATTCCCGATGCCATCGCGGTATTAGATCCCAAACGTGAAGATTGTAATTATCCCTATGATGAACTTTGTGGTTGTGGAGTGGGTTTTAAACTTATTCAGGCAATTACCCAAAAGAATAATGAACCGGAGGAAACTTTATTACCTTATCTGGATCTCGTTGCTACTGCCATTGGTGCCGATATTGTGCCGATTACGGGAGAGAACCGAATTCTTGCCTATCATGGCCTGTATGTAATTAATGTAGCTCCTCGTAAAGGAATTAGAAGTATTCTGGGTGATAGAAAGAATGTAAGTATTACCGATGTTGTTTTTATTGTAGCTCCGCGTATCAATGCAGCTGGACGAATGAAACATGGTTTGCATGCTGTAAATTTGCTTACCGAGGAAGATGAAGCGATCTCAAAGAAATATGCTGAGGAAATTGAAGCTTATAATACAGACAGACGTAGTGCTGATAAAACGATCACCGAGGAAGCGAAGCAGCAGATCATAAAGTCTAAGGAAGAGGAGCGACTTACTTCGGTGGTATACCAGGAAAACTGGCATAAAGGAGTAATTGGGATCGTTGCTTCCAGGCTTACAGAAACCTGGTATCGTCCAACGCTGGTCTTCACTAAAAGCGGAGAGAGGCTGGCAGCGTCAGCAAGATCGGTAAAAGGTTTTGATGTTTATGAAGCCCTGGAAGCCTGTAAAGATCATATTGAGCAATTTGGAGGTCATAAATATGCCGCAGGCTTAACTCTTCTGGAATCAGAATATCTCAATTTCAAACAAAAATTTGAGGAGGTAGTTTCAGAAACTATAGATCGGGCTCTTCTAACTCCCGAGATAAGCATAGATGCCGAACTTTCGTTAAAGGATATAACCTCTAAATTCTATAGAATCTTAAAACAGTTCGCTCCTTATGGGCCTGGAAATATGTCGCCCGTCTTTATTAGTCGAGGTTTAACAGATACCGGTTACGGAAAATGCGTGGGAGAAGATAAAACGCACTTAAAAAGCCAGGTAAGACAGGAGGAAAACGGGCGAGTATTTGATATGATAGGATTTAATCTTGGCGATAAACTAGATATAATTAAAGAGGGTAAAAAATTTGATGCCGTCTATAGTCTCGATGAAAATACCTGGAATGGAAATACTAAAATTCAGCTTAAGCTGAAAGATATTAGGGAGAGTGTTTAAGATCGAAGCTTTTTAAGGTTTAATGCCTCTCCGTCAAATTCGGCATACGTATAATGACTTATCCAGTCTCCGGTGTTGATATAAGTAGATTTACCATTAAGGTCTATTTCTAAAGGCAGATGCCTGTGACCAAATAAAAAATAATCATAATGTTCAGTTTCCAGTTTTCTTTTGCAATACTGAATAAGCCATTCTTTGTCTTCTCCGAGAAACTTTTGATCTTCTACTCCAGAGATCATTTTATTTTTTACTGAAAAATATTGTGCTAACGGAACTCCAAGATCGGGATGTAACCACCTGTAAAGCCATTTAGAAAGCGGATTGGTAAAAACCTTTTTCATTCGTTTGTAGCCTTCGTCGCCGGGCCCGAGACCATCGCCGTGACCAATAAGGAATTTTTTCCCGTTGAACTCGAATTCTTTTGGTTGATGATAAACAGGAATATTCAATTCACTTTCAAAATAATCGTTCATCCATAGATCATGGTTCCCCACGAAGAAATACACAGGGATTCCACTGTCTTTAATTTCGGCCAGTTTTCCCAAAGTCCGCACAAATCCTTTTGGAACCACATGTTTGTATTCAAACCAGAAATCAAAAAGGTCTCCCAGCAAAAAAATAGCCGCGGCATCTTCTTTTATTTCATCCAGCCATTTTACGAAAACAGCTTCGCGCTCCCGGCTTTCTTCCATGGTAGGAGCACCAAGATGATTATCACTGGAGAAATATATTTTTTTGCCTTGAGGGATGTTCATAAATGCTTTGTTCGAGGGTAAAGATATGAGATTTCTCTCCCGATAGCAATCGGGATCGAAATGACGAATTTAATTGGATATTTTTATTTCAAAAATTAGCCATCCTGAGCGTATTTCAGGATTTTACTGAACGCATAAGAGATCCCAGCATAGGCTCTGTTAGCATGTCATTTCGACCAGAGAGAGAGATCTAATTAAAATATGATTTAATCAAGAGATTTCTCCTTCGCTAAACTTCGTCGAAATGACAAATAATACAAGTTCTTAAAGAATTCAACAGAGTGCACTTCGACAGGCTCAGTGCGGCTAGTTTATTAATTAAAAGTCTTAAAAGAATTCAACTGCCTACTGCGACTACAAACTGCATAACTATAATTGCGCAAGGGATAGCAGCGGTTAGCTCCCGATGGCTGATAAGCGATCGGGACTAAAAGCGAATAGCCCGACCCGACAGGGTTGCGCCCTAATTATTATCACTCGCATACCACTCGGCAAACGAAGTTTCGGTCTCCTGAAGTTTTAATGAATATAAACTGATGTGTGAAGGCAGGTGTTTTTTGATCTTTTTAGCGAAATCTATCACCATATTTTCACTCGTAGGCTGGTATTCCACCAGGATCACATGATGTCCACGATCTTTTAATTCATTGGCCAGTTCCAGATGTGGTGTGTTTTTGTTGAAAACAGTAGCATGATCAAATTGATCCACGATCTCAGATTTCACGATTTTTTTCAAATCTCCAAAATCTATCACCATTCCAAACTTCACATGATCACTGTCTGTAATAGGTTTGCCAATTACGGTTACACTCAACTTGTAGCTGTGACCATGTACATTTCGGCATTTCCCGTCGTATCCATAAAGGGCATGACCGGTTTCAAATGAAAATTGTTTAGTGATTCTTATATTGCTCATTTCAGCAGATTTTGCTACAAAGATAATTGAATTTTTAAGCCCACATTTTAACAGTTTTCAATTTACTTTCTGAAGTATATTTGCGAAATTATTTAAGTGATGCTGCAAACAGACCAGGAACTTTTCGAACAGATTAAATTTAAAGAGAATCCTCTTTACGAGCAGATTATTCAGGATATTCTGGAAAAGAAGTACAGTATCGTCGATAACTTCTTTGATACTGCTGAGGTGGATATTCTGCGAGAAAATTTACTGGAGAAATATGAAGAGGATAATTTTAAAAAAGCAGCGATAGGGAACAAGACCAGCGAAGTTATTGAGCGTTCTATTCGCGGCGATTTTATTCTTTGGATCAACGAGGCTGAAGCCGGAAAAGCGGAAAAAACCTACTTCAATAAGATCAATTCTCTGATTGAATACCTGAACAGAACCTGTTTTATGGGAATTCTAACCAAAGAATTTCATTATGCACTTTATCCAGAAGGCACTTTTTATAAACGTCATTTAGATACTTTTCAGAATGATGGAAGAAGAAAGTTATCTATGGTGTGCTACCTGAATAATGAAGACTGGAAACCTGAAAATGGGGGGGAACTTGCTATTTATACCCATGAAAATGGAAAAGAAGAGCAGATTAATATTTTTCCTTTTCCAGGGAGAGTAGTCATTTTTGAAAGCCAGGAACTGGAACATGAGGTGAAACCCGTAAAGGTTCCCCGCCTAAGTATTACCGGGTGGCTTAAGACCAGGTAGTTATTTTCGAAATTTTTTATATAGAACCACTCCAATAAGGATCAGGGCTAAAATTAGCCAAAATCCCACTCCGCTTAAAAAGCTGAAAAATTCCCAGGTATCCTGATCCATTAGTTTTTAAATTTTCTTCGGTTTCTTATGTTCCAGCGATGACGAGCAAAAAAGAAAAGACCCAGCAATACTAGTATTGCCAGTAAATACCAGAAATTTTCAGTTACAAACTCCTGTATAGTCCATCCCCACTCCTGCACTTCATTAGGGTCCTTATCCTTTGGTAAATGTTCCTGCATCATGGTTTTGTGTTAAAAGTTTTTCTCATTAGAATAATTACTACTATTCCGATAATGAGTCCAATTATAAGATAGATATTTTCAATCAGAAAAGTACCAAGATCCTCACTGGCCTTCTTTGTTTTACTCACTTTGCTGATTAAACTAAAAAGCATATCTACTTTTTAAATTTGGCTAAAGCATTCTTTGTAAAGTCTGAAAGTACCAATTCTCCTGAAACTGCAGCTCTTTCTTCCAGAAGCTGAGTCCAGTGATCGGTATTTTTCCAAAGGATCTTTTTCATTTCCAAAAGCGCCTGGGGATTATAAGAAGCCAGTTTTTCGGTAAAAATTTCTATTTCATTATCCAGATCTTTGATAGATTCAAATACCCGGGCGTACAGACCTTTTTCCTGTGCCCAATAGGCATTCTTCCATTCGTGCGCTGCAAGACTTAATTCAGCTAATGCATCCACACCCATCTTCCGTTCCACAGCCGGCGCGATCACGAAGGGACCAATTCCTATACTCAATTCGGAAAGTTTGATCGCTGCAGCATCTGTAGCCATCGCGTAATCACATGCCGCCACCAATCCAACACCGCCACCAACAGTTTTTCCCTGAACGCGACCCACGATAAGTTTTTTACATTTTCTCATGGCATTGATCACCCTGGCAAAACCTGAAAAAAATTCTTTTCCAGTTTGCAGATCATCAATTTCAATAAGTTCATTAAAAGACGCACCGGCACAAAATGCTTTTTCTCCTTCAGATTTTAAGAGAATTACATTCACCGTCTCGTCTTCAGATAATTTATTGATCTCTTTTTCCAGTCTGTCCAAAAGGACCGAAGGAAATGAGTTGCTCGCAGGGTGTCCAAATTCTATTGTAGCAATCTTATTTTCAATATTGGTATATAAACTTCCGTTCTCGCGGCTGGTAGTCATAAATTTTCAGTTTTTATCAAAGTTAAGGATATTGAAGGAAAGCAGTGGAGTACTTAACAGAATCTAAACTTCCTTGTGCAGATATTTTCTTCGGAAATAAATAACCAGGGTGCTACTTCTAATAAGCATCCAGACAAAAAAGGCGATCCAGATTCCGTATAACTCCAGTCCGAAATAATCTGATATCAGCAGGGCAGGGGTAAAACCTAAAAAAGTAGCCACGAGAAGCACATTTCGAAGATATTTTGCTTCCCCCAGACCTTTAAAGATCCCGTCGAACATAAAGGCGATGGCATTTACCGGTTGCATTAACAGCACGATCCAGAAAACCGAGGAAAATAAGGCCAGAACACTAGTTTCTTTATTAAATAGCAAACCTATTTCATCGTAAAACAGGGCACAAATTGCCATTAAAATCAGGGCGATATAAACTGCATATTTGCTGATTTTCTTACTGAGCTCCCATAGATTCTTATAATCCATCGCTCCTAAGAGTTTACCACCAATAGCATTTCCGGCATTGGCGTAACCATCTATAAAAAAGCTGAAGAAAAGCCAGATGTTCATTAAAATACTCTGTGCCGCGATATAATTTTTTCCGTAACCTGTAGCGTAAGCGTTGGCGAGGTAAATAGCAAAATTTAATGCTGCAGTCCGCACAAAAAGATTCGCAGCCATAAGAAGAAGTCCTTTCATTCTCGGATTGATTGTAAAACTCAATTTTAAATGAAAGGGGGTTTTTTTAAAAAAGAACCATAAACCCATAAATAGCATGGTTCCCTGGGCGGCAAGGCTAGCGTATGCAGCCCCTTTAAGATGCATTGGAGGGATTAAGCCATCTACTCCATAAACCAGCAGAAAATCCAGCGCAACGTTTACAGCGGCTCCGGCGAGGCTACATTTCATTGCCCACAATGTATTTTGTAATCCTCTAAAAACACCAAATATCGCAAAAGTCACCAGTGTTAAAGGATAACCCAGAGCCCGGATCTGGTAATAATCTTCAGAATACTGGAGTATCAAACCTTCGGCGTTATATGCACCGAAAATCGCTTTAGCGAAATAAGCTGTAGTTGCATATATAACCAGACTGAAAAGAAAATTGAAAAAAATAGCCTGCGGAATAAGTGTTTTTACCGCATGCAGCCTGTTGGCTCCTAAATGTTGCGAAACAATTGCCGAAATTGCTGTTTTTGTCTGGGCTACGATCCATATAATGGCTGAAAGAAAGGAACCCACGATCCCTGCAGCGGCCAGGGCCTCAATAGAATTCTCCTCTACATTCCCTATAACGGCAATATCGGTAAGGGAAATAAGGGGTTCGGCGATCCCGGCGATAATTGCCGGAATGGCGATCTTATTGATATTTTTAAAACTTACAGGTGTTTCCAAGACTGGGCAAATATAAAAATAAGATCTGGCGTGGATTAGCACATTTTCAGTAATAAATATTTAAAAAAATTAAACCACTTCGCATTATTAAAGTCCTATTTTTGAATAAATAGATTAAAAAATCCATAAAAGCTTATGAATTTAAAACTACGCTGTTTAATGCTGTTAAGCATTTTCTATGTTTTTAACAGCTATGCCCAGCAAGATTATCCAACTAATCGCCAGGTGGAACAACGCCTTAAACAAATGGCAGCTTCTGGAAACGCAAAACTAATTTCTCTCACTAAAACCGAAGGAGGCCAGGATATTTGGGCGCTTCAACTGGGAAAAGGAGATATGGAAAATAAACCCGCCATCGCAATCACCGGCGGTGTGGAAGGCTATCACCTTTTAAGCGTGGAACTCGCGCTTAAAGTTTCTGAAAAAATACTTGAGGAGCATTCAGAAATTTTAGATGAGACAACTTTTTATGTTTTTCCGAATATGTCGCCAGATGCTTATGCTCAATATTTCAGCAATATGAAATATGAGCGCAGAGGAAATTCAGTAAAAGCGGACCAGGATCGCGATGGTGAAATTAGTGAAGATTCTTATGAGGACCTGAATAATGACGGCTGGATCTCTTCTTTACGCGTGGAAAGCCCGATGGGAAACCATGTTCTGCATCAAAGCGATGCACGGGTATTGGTAAAAGCCGATGAAACAGCGAAAAGGGATGACAACCGCTATATGGTTTATTCAGAAGGAATTGATAATGATAAAGACAAGGAATTCAATGAAGATCCCGAAGAAGGGATCGCTTTCAATAAAAGTTTGACCTATAAATTCCCATATTTTGAGCCTTATGCCGGAGATTTTCCGGTATCGCAAAGAGAAAGTCGAGCTCTGTTGGATTACCTGTTTGAGCGCTGGAATATTTTTGCATTTGTAACTTTCGGGCCTGCGAATAATCTAAGCACTCCCTTGAAATATAATAAGTCGGAAGCCGAAAAACGAGTGGTTACTTCGATGTTGGAAAAGGATGTGAAGCTTAATGAAATGATCTCTGAAATTTATAAAGAGACTATTCCTCAAAAAGCTAACAACCAGGATAATCAGGGTACCGGTGGGGATTTCTTTCAGTGGGCTTATTTTCACTTCGGGAGACTTAGTTTTAGTACACCAGGTTGGTGGGTGCCCGAGGTGAAGGATGAGAAAGCTGATAATGCTGCAAAAACCGATTCGGTTTCTAATGGAAAAATTAAACCATCCCCAGAAACCAATTTCCTTGCCTGGGCGGAGAAAAAAGGTTTAAAGGATGTATTTCTTCCCTGGACAGAAGTAAACCATCCCGATTTTCCAAATCAGAAAGTGGAAGTGGGTGGACTAAAACCTTTTGTGATGGTCAATCCGCCATATGAAATGACTGATAGCATCGCTTCAAATCATACAGATTTTATCATCAAACTTGCCGAAATGCAACCTAAGCTGGAATTGCACAATCTCAAAACCGAAGAATTAGGCGGCGGGCTCACAAGAATTACGGTTGATTTATTTAATAATTCAACCCTGCCTACACATTCTGAATTGGGTGAAAAATCGCGCTGGCTACAAAAACTTCAGATAAGATTAAGCAAGGATAAAAAAGATATTCTGGCGGGCAATATCATAAAACTGGTAGATAAACTTGAGGCCTATGAAAAGCAAACATTGAGCTGGATCGTAAAAGGGGGTGGCACAGCGACCTTAAGAATTGGGGCACCTCATACCGGTTTTGCCACGATGAATATAAAACTTTAATTTTTAGAAAAATGAATTTAAAAAACATACAAAATACCATCGTTCTGGGAATTTTAAGTTTTCTGCTGAATATCGCATCCGCCGATGCCCAGGAGAAATTTTTCAGAGCTATAGGTACACCGCATATGCCTGAAGTTCAGGTGAGCTGGAACAGGTATTATACTTATGAGGGAATGGTGGATATCATGGAAAAAATAGCCAAAGCCCACCCTGATTTAGCTAAAATGGAAAGCATTGGGAAATCCTATGAAGGCCGGGATATTTATGTACTCACGATCTCAGATTTCAATACGGGGAACCCTAATAAAAAACCGGCGATGTATATTGATGGGAATATACATTCCAACGAAATTCAGGGGACTGAATTCTCCCTATATACGGCCTGGTATCTTACCGAAATGTATGATGAGCTGGATTTCATTAAGGAATTACTGAAAGACAAGACCTTTTATATAAACCCCAGTATCAATCCTGATGCAAGGAATGATTATATGAATGAACCCAATACCCCGCATTCGCCGCGTTCCGGTATGATCGTTTTAGACAATGACGGCGATGGAGAAGCTGGCGAAGATGGTTTTGATGATATCAACAAGGATAATCACATCACCATGATGTTAAGAAAATCACCTACTGGTCGCTACATAAAAGATCCAAGAGATGAGCGTAAACTTATTAGAGTTGAGGCAGAAGAGAAAGGCGAATATGAAATGCTGGGTTATGAAGGGATTGATACAGACGACGACGGTGAAGTCAATGAAGATGGTATAGGTTATTATGATCCCAACCGTGACTGGGGTTGGAAATGGCAACCGGACTATATTCAGCGCGGGGCTTATAAATATCCCTTCAGTCTTCCTGAAAACAGGGCAGTCATGGAGTTTGTAATGAAGCACCCTAATATAGCCGGAGCCCAGAGTTATCACAATTACGGTGGAATGATCCTTCGAGGGCCTGGGGCCGAAGAGGATGCTGAAACATACAATAGGGAAGATGTACAAATATATGATGCGATTGCTAAAAAAGGAGAAGAAATGATCCCAGGCTATCGTTATTTGGTAGTGTACAAGGATCTATATTCTGTTTTTGGAGGGGAATTAGATTGGTTTTACGGCGGAAGAGGGATTTACACCTACTCTAATGAGTTGATGGTTTCTTACCTGTATTTTCACGAAAATCAGGGTCGTGGAAATCAGGATGAAGAATTAAAAGTCGATCGTTACCTCACTTTTGGTGATGCGTTTGTAGACTGGCAGGAATACGATCATCCCCAATATGGTAAAATAGAAATTGGCGGATTCAAAAAGAATTTTGGCAGAGCGCATCCCGGTTTCCTTCTGGAACAGGACGCTCATCGAAATATGGCTTTTACTATTTATCACGCTTACCACACCCCAAAACTTAGCATTACCGAAGTAAAAGAAAAAGACCTGGGCAACGGATTGAGAGAGGTAACGGCAACAATTTACAACGAAAGATTAATGCCTACACATTCCAGCCAGGATTTGAAATATAATATTGAGCGACCCGATTATGTAAGTATATCTGGTAGCAATGTGGTTGCCGGAATGTTAGTAAACGATGAAGATTTTAATAAGGTAGAAGAGCAGGATGTTAACCCGGAAACCATAAAGGTGGATAATATACCGGGGATGGAAACAGTGAAAGTTCGCTGGATCATTTCGGGCGGGAGAAATTATTCTCTAAAAGTAGATTCAGCCAAAGGCGGAATTGCAGAATGGGAGAGTTAAACTAGTCAATAAAAATTAAAAGCCCTTATTTAAAGAAGGGCTTTTAATTTTTACTAAAACACTAATTCATAGCAATAAAATGGATGTTCACTTTGTTTGGGAAAATAGATATCTCCCAGTCTTTTATAACTTCTAGATTCATAGAATTGCTGATTACGTTCATTCTGGCTGAAAGTATCCAGTCTTACCGATTCAAATCCTTCAGAGCTAGCTTTGTTTTCTGCAAAATCCATGAGTTGTTGCCCGTAGCCCTGTCCCCAGAAATCAGGGTGTGTGGCCAGGCGATGTATATAGATATTGTTGCTTGTTTTACTCAACCATTTAATGGGAATATACTCATCATCCATGATTTCAGTAATTACGATGATGCCGATAATATTTCCTGATTTTTCAAGGATATACAGCTCATCTTTCAATATATCTTCTTGCAGTTTTTCCCGGGAAGGATAGTGTTCATTCCATTGAAAAATATCTTTTTTTATCATTGCGGTGGCACAAGCCCCGGTTAAGTTCTTTATTTCCTGTAGTTCAGTAATTTTGGCCTTTCTAATCATTTTGCATATAAAAAATAAACATTTTCATATTTAGGAAAAATTCTTACATTTGCTCCCAGCCGGGGGATTAGCTCAGCTGGCTAGAGCGTTTGGCTGGCAGCCAAAAGGTCATCGGTTCGACTCCGATATTCTCCACAAAAAAACCACTGTAATTACAGTGGTTTTTTTATTTCTAATCGTCGTTAGAATCGCCGTACTCATCCCAGAGTGTCTTTGAATCTGTTTTAAGAAATTCAATACTCTTTTTAATGACGTGCTTAAATTCCTTTGGAAGTTCCTCCCCATCCCATGGATGTTTAGTTCCAAAAACATGGTCGGCATTTTCAACTAAAAGGAGTTTGGGTGCCGGGCTCCATTCAAACAGGTTACCAGCTTCTCCTATAGAAACGCTGGTGTCACTACTACCATGTGCTATTAAATGTGGAATTTGAAGTTTTTTAGCTGCTTTTTTGATATTCAGGCGTTCGCGGTTTTCCCTGAAATTCTTATAGAACTGATAGTGATGAGGCAACTGCTGCCCAGTCCTGGTATTTACGATATATTGGACTCCTTTCTTTTCCCATGCTTCCAATTTTTTTTCTTCTGGAAAACGGGATGCGAAATCTGAAACAGAAGCAAGGGTAATAAGCTTGGTTATTCTTTTATCCTCAGCTGCTTTTAAAACTACAATTCCACCGCCTCTTGAATGACCAATAAGATTAATATCGTCCGGCTTAATTTGCTGGGCAAACTTGAAGTCCGGGAGTAATATCCAGTCTATTACAGACTGCAGATCATCTAATTCAATTACGTAATTATTATCACCAAAGGCCTCTATATTCAAAAACTCGGTAAGGTTTTCAGGATCTGTACCATTATGACTAAAATTGAACTTGATAAAGAAGAAACCCTCTGCGGCAATTCTTTCCCCCATTTTTTCCCAGGCGCCCCAATCTTTAAATCCTTTATAACCGTGACAAAATATAACAATAGGTTTTGGTTTTCCATCATCTTTAAAAATGATATCGGCGGTCATGGGTTTATTGTGCTTACCCTCTATTACGATATTCTTTTCTTTAGAAACTTCCATAGTTCTTTTTAATTTCCTTTTCTACAAATGGGATCTCGACATCGCAGATCTCCATAATTAAACTTTTCAATTCGTGTTGGAACATTTGTAAAGTTTCCTCAGTTATTAAAGAATCTTTCTGGCGTGTTCCTGCTTTCTTTTTCTCAAACTTTAAAAATCCTGATTTTAAATTTTTAAATGAGATAATTCCGGCTTCGGCGGGGAATTTAAGACCTTTCTCCAGCGCAATCAAGGAGGCATAAGTTAAAACCTGAAAACTTTTAGAGTAATTGTCATAATCTTTTGTTATTTCCTCCCACTCAGTGACATTCAAATTTTTGGATTCTACTTTTCCAGTCTTATAATCTATAATTCTTGGTGTCCCGTTTGTGCTTTCAAGCCGGTCTACTTTTCCGCGAAGATAAACTGAAAAAGGCAATTTTTCTATAGGAAGTTCCACTTTCAGATCATTTTCTATCTGCAGTATTTTAATTTCTTCTCCCTCCTTAATACGCTTTGATTCAAATTTCAAAAAATTATGTAAATAGCGTTTGGCGACTTCAAAGATGAGCAGGTTCTTTCCTTTTTCCAGCGGAATTTTGCTGTAGGTTTCAGAAAACTCTTTTATAATTTCAAGATCTGCCCTTTTTATAAAATCCTGAATCACTTCTTCAGTAATAAGTTTTCCTTCCAAGGGCTTATAAAGATTTTCCAAGGCATTATGCACTACAGTTCCAAGAGTGTTGAATGCTACAGTTTCCTCCACTTCGTCCTGATCTCTTACTCCCAGCACATATTGATGGTAGAAGTCCAGTGGATTTCGTATATACGTGGTTAGGGCAGAAGGGGAAAAACCTGAATTAGCCAAAGACCTTAACCTCTCCATAATCTCAGGAGTTTTTTTAATTTCTTTCAGATTTTTAGTTACTCCCGGGACTTCAGGACTAATAAGCAATTTTCTAAGCTGGTGCGCCGGCTGATTTTCAATTTCCAGTTGTGTGATAAACCTGCTTTTTTCTCCCGAATTTAGTCCATCCGCTTCCGTGTTATAAAGCAGGTAAACATTTTTAGCTCTCTGCAACAATCTGTAAAAGTGATAAGTGTATACAGCATCTTTCTCGCGGTAAGTGGGAAGTTTATATTCCTGTTTTAGATCGTACGGAATAAACGAATTATCTGATTTTCCTGCCGGAAGCACCCCTTCATTCAGGGAAGTTATAATTACGGTTTCAAAATCCAGCGCACGTGATTCCAGCATACCCATTAACTGAAGACCCTGAAATGGCCGCCCTTGAAAATCCAGAGTTTCTGTACTTACCAGCTCTCTATAAAATCCGTAGAGAGATTTGATGGTTTTTAGGTGGGTATATTTTTCATTCAGATTTTTAAGTTTATTAAAAAGAACATGAAAATGGTAAAGAAATTCCAGACCTATTTTATCTTCATCCTCTTTCAATTGAATTTTTAAATGCTGAATTATTTTTTGAATAGCATTGATAAACAATGAAACGGAATCATCTTTTGGATCAAAACAGGCTTCCATCAAGTCTTTCATTTCCTTTGGAAAAGCTGCCTTGATCTTTCCAGGTTCCAGATAGACCAGATTTTCTGAATTGATCTTTATAATTAAATCTTCAGCATGCTTCAGCAAAATTGGATTGAAGGAGGGATGATTAATAATTGAAATAACATCTTTGTAATAATAAGCCTCAGTCTTATTAATATGTAAATGAAAAAGACTTTCAAAGAGTGAATTTATAGGAGCATTTTTAACCGGAAAACCCATGGTGATATTCAGTTCCTTTATTTCCCCAGGTAATGAATTTAAAACCGGCAATAGTAATTCTTCTTCCCCAAGGACTATGGCGGTATTCTCAAGCTGGCTGGATGTCATACCGGTTAATATTTCTCCAAGATATTTCGCCTGCCCAATATTTTTTGGAACACCAATTAATTCAATTTGCTTTTCTTTTTCAAAATTCCTTGGAAATTCATTCGAAGAATGATCCTGATAGTATTTCCAGTTCTTTAAATAGTCTCTGATGAAAATTGAAGCTCCGTGATCTGGATCTGAGTAGAAAATTTGATCGAGATCCCAGTGAACTTCTGCAAGTTCTGCTTCCAGTAATTCCTGAATAATTAACTGTTCTGAAGCATTTAAAGCGTTGAAACCTATAAATACATGTTTCTGCCTCTTAACAGTTGCATAATCCTTTATATTATGTGCTGCCTTTCTATAAATAAGTCCTTGATATCCCTGGTTTCTTGAAAGTAGACGACTGGAAAGAGCTTCATAGTAATCTGGTAGATTTTTCCAGAACGCCAGATATCTCTTAATTAGCTCTGTTTTATCCTGTTTAAGATACCAGTGATTGATATCCTGGATCCCGGACAGATAATTGAAAAAAGGTTT
Organism: Christiangramia sediminis; assembly: GCF_020552705.1. Classification (GTDB taxonomy): domain Bacteria; phylum Bacteroidota; class Bacteroidia; order Flavobacteriales; family Flavobacteriaceae; genus Christiangramia; species Christiangramia sediminis. Next base: position 542,822 of record NZ_JAJBZG010000005.1, read on the forward strand.
ATAGTCTATTAAATAGCGGTCAATTTCATTGAAATCATGAATAAGGCTTTGTGCCCAGGAAATAAAGGTTTCAAAATCTTCCCTGTTTTCTTTATCGGTTAGGTCTTTATAAACTTCGTAAAATTCGAAGAGACTAATCGTATTATCTACAGTTTCCAGATTAGAGATTACCTCTGTAAACTCCTCAATACTATAAATAGTTGGAGAAAATATATTTTTATCAGAAATAGAAGAGAGTTCTTTTAAAAGGTAGGATCCAGCCCGTTTACTTGGGAGAATAAAAGTAATTTCAGATAAAGGAGTATCAGAATTTTTAAGTTTCTGTAAAACTTCACGTATAAATGATTCCATACGCCTAAAATAAAAAACGCCCCGCAATGCGGGGCGTTTTCCTATGTGATTTATTCAGAAATATTAGTTCATTTCTTCGTCACCAGACTTATCTTTCATCTCTTTGTCTTTATCAAGAGAAATTTCAACTCGTCTGTTATCTTGTCTACCTTGTGCAGTATTGTTAGTTGCAATTGGCTGAGTTTCACCATAACCTTCAGAAGTTAATCTGTTAGCAGGTACCCCATTTTCTTGTAACCAAGTTTTTACTGAAGCAGCACGCTCTTTTGAAAGCTTCATATTATATGCATCACTACCAGTACTATCAGTATGTCCTTCTACATGGAAAATAGTTGTAGAATACTCATTCATGATATCTACAATAGATTGTAGTGCGTCCGCAGATTCTGGTCTTATTGTAGCCTTATTAAGGTCAAAAAGAACAGTTTTAGAATATTCATTTAATTCAGAAATTACTTCTGCAGTAGGTTCTGGACATCCGTTAGATGCAGCAGGACCAGCTTCTTCTGGACACTCATCATCTTTGTCAAGGATTCCGTCACCATCAGTATCAGGCCATGGGCATCCATCATTTTCAGCAGGACCAGCTTCTTCAGGACAGTTATCTTCATCATCTCTTACACCATCACCATCAGCATCTGGACAACCATTCATTTCAGCAAGACCAGCAACTTCTGGACAATCATCATCAGGATCAGCTACACCGTCACCATCAGAGTCTGGACATCCGTCAAATTCAGCAAGACCAGCTTCGTTTGGACAAGCATCCTGACGATCTTCAATTCCGTCACCGTCAGTATCAGGACAACCGTTAAATTCTTCAAGACCTGGTTGCTCTGGACACTCATCATCTTTATCGTAGATTCCGTCACCGTCTGTATCAGTTCCTCCAAATACGAATTTAACTCCTGCCGCATGTTGGAAATGAGAAGCAGTTTCAGTTTCGAAAACATGCTTATATTTTGATTCTAGAGAAAGAGCGATATTGTCTGAAAACCAAAAATTAAGACCTACTTTACCGTTTAAGGTAGCAGCGTCAAGATTCTCAATATCAGCTCCATCCTGATCACCAATCCATGTGTAACCACCACCAAGACCAACAACAGGATCTATCCATCCGTCGTTAAGTAGTGCTCTAAGACTATAATCTAATCCAAGATCTACACCGTAATAAGAAAGATCAGAAACAGATCTATCTCCATATTTATCAATCTGGTTTAAGGAACCACTTAATTCACCAACAAAACCTGCTCCAATATATCTGGATACAGAAAGTTTAGATATAGCAGGTAAAACGTTCCAGTGATCTCCAGTATTAAAATATTCGTCGAACATTCCTCCAAGAGGTGCGTCTTCACCCGTAGGATAAAAATCAACTGCATTGGTTCCAATACCAATTGCCCATGGGTTGTCAGCATCCTGTGCCTTAACCGAAGTAAAGCCAAATATCAGTAATGTGGCCAGTACAATTTTGCTAAGATGTTTCATATTTAATAGTTTAGTTTTAAGTGTTAATTGTAAGCAAAAGTAGATGCTTAATGTATATTAACAAAAGTAAAAATAATAAAGTTTTCTTAATTACAGCGCCTTTCCAAGCGATATGTGTGGTTCATAGCAACTGATTATCAAATCTTTTTACGATAAAATTGAAAGTTTTTAAATTTAAATTTTACTTAAATCACCTTTAATTCCTTACCAACTTTCTTAAATGCGTTAATAGCCTTGTCCAGATGTTCTTTGTTATGAGCTGCAGATAGTTGCACCCTAATTCTTGCTTTTCCCTTTGGAACTACAGGATAAAAGAACCCAATTACATAGATTCCTTCTTCCAGTAATTTATCGGCCATATCTTGTGATAATTTCGCATCATGCAGCATCACCGGTACAATGGCGGCTTCACCATCAATAATTTCAAATCCCGCATCTATAATTCCTTTCTTGAAATAAGCAGTATTTTCTTTTAATTTCTTACGCAGACTGTCATCTGTTTTAAGCATATCAAACACCTTAATGGAGGCTCCCACGATTGCAGGTGCTAAGGAGTTTGAAAATAAATAGGGTCTTGATCTTTGTCTTAAGAGTTCGATGATCTCTTTTTTGGCAGTGGTATAACCACCCATGGCTCCACCTAGTGCTTTACCCAAGGTGCCGGTGATAATATCTACACGGTCTAAAACTCCTTTTTCCTCTAATGTTCCAATTCCCTTTTCACCTATAAAGCCTGTGGCATGACATTCATCTATCATTACCAGGGCATCATATTTATCGGCCAGATCACATATCTTATCTAATGGAGCTACCAGGCCATCCATGGAAAACACCCCATCTGTTACTATTATTTTGAATCTTGCACCATTATTATTGGCATCCTGCAGTTGCTTTTCCAGATCGTCCATATTTCCATTCTCGTAACGATATCTGGCTGCTTTACATAATCTTACCCCGTCGATGATGGAAGCATGGTTTAGAGAATCTGAGATTATTGCATCTTCTTTTGTGAGAAGTGGCTCAAAGATTCCACCGTTGGCATCAAAACATGCCGCGTATAGGATGGTGTCTTCAGTTCCGTAGAAATCGGCTATCTTTTGTTCCAGTTCTTTATGTATATCTTGAGTTCCGCAGATAAAACGTACACTAGACATTCCAAATCCATGAGTATCCATTGTATCTTTTGCGGCTTGAACTACTTCGGGATGTGAGGACAATCCTAAATAATTGTTTGCACAAAAGTTGATCACTTCCTGTCCGGTAGATATTTTAATTACTGCATCCTGAGGCCCTGTAATAATTCTTTCTCTTTTATAGAGACCGTCATTTTTGATTTCTTCAATTTCCTTTTCTAAATGTTCTTTTATCTTTCCGTACATGTTCAAAATTATTTTTTCTTATCTAATTATTTGATTTTGAGTTTTAAACTCAATTATAACTACAAATTTAAATTTCTTTTACACATTCTTTATAAGAATAGGCTTATTGGTGTAAATCAATAAACATTTTTCCACTTTATAATCCATAGCACTTAAGGCCCTCGCATAATTTGAAATTTGTCTTGTATGCGTGTCCACGAAACCACCGGTCTTGTAGTCTATAATTGTAACATTATTTCCCTCTATGTTGATTCTGTCTGGCCTAAGGCGCTGACCGTTTAAAGTGATGATCTCTTTTTCATTCAGATTTTCTGAACCTTCGGAATAATATTTTTTTAATTCAGGGTGATGGATAATTCCTGAGATCAACTCTGTAATCTCTTCTTTTGACTCTAAAGTTAACATTCCTGAATTTATAGCCCAGTTAATCGCTTTATCAAGATCTTTGTAGTTATTAATACGCGCAAGGATCTCATGGGCGATCTCCCCTTTTTCTATAGCTTCCTGTTGCTTAGAGTCCCACAAAGCTCCAGATTTGGTTACAATATGAACCGCTTTATTCTGAGTTGGAGATGAATAATAATGCTGGTTAGAAATACTTGAGTTTACAGGCTTTTTAGATTCTATTATATTTTCTGAATTTCCGAATTCATACTCCAGTTGGTCATTCCATTTTCCGGCAAATCTCAGGTAATCTGTAAGAAGATCTGAAATATTAGGAGAGTTTTTAGGTTTATCGTGAAAATTTGAAAGTATATATAATTGCTGGGCGGCTCTAGTACACGCCACATATAATACATTTAAAGTATCTAATTCATTTTTAAAAATCAGGTCTTTGTAGGTTTCTGAGGCATTTTCATTCCAGTTCAGCATTTTCTGGGATGCGCTCACATAAGCAACCGGGATATTCCCGTCATTTATATTCAGCCATAAATTGTCATTCCTGGTATCCTGAAGATCCGAGTTCGCAAACGGGTAAATTACTACAGGAAATTCCAGGCCTTTAGATTTATGAATCGTCATGATCTGGACGGCATTATCAGTCTCGGGAACCACAATGCTGAGTTTATCTTTTTTCTGCTCCCATTTTTCCAGAAAATCGTTCAGGCTGTTAGAGGTCTTTTGGGCCGTTTCAAATACAAAATCCAGAAAGAATTGAATATATGCATCAGACTTTTCAACCAAACTGAAACTTCGAATGATATATTCAACAGCTTCATATAATGAAAGTCTTTTAAGTTCTTCCATTTCAAAATGGATATTAAATTCCGAAAGCCAGCCGAAGAATTCAGACCCATTCCTGGGTAAATTCTGAACAAGTATTTTATGAGTCTCTTCCAGTGATAGATATTTTTCAGCCAGGTAATCGAAGATCTGAAGTTTTAATTGATCATCTTCAGAATTCATAGAGAAAGCAAGAAGGTTAACAATGAACTGCACCCTGGGCGATTGAGAGAGCAGGAGCGTTTCAGATGAGATTACTGAAACCGAATGCTCATTGAGGAACTCAGCAATGGCGACACCTTCACTTCTTTTTCGGGTAAGAATGCAGATATCTTTCCTGTTCATTCCTTTGGCGTCAAGATCTTTGATGATCTCCAGGATCTTTTCAGGATAGATCTCGAACTCCTCTTCCCGGTTTGCCGCTTCGACAAAATTTAAATTCACATATCCAAAATCTCCTTTTTTCGGTTTTTGTATAGAAGCTTTAAAAAGTTCGGAGTATTCGGGAAAACTCAGAATGGATGCGGCATACTGGAAAAAACTATTATTAAAATTCACAATTTCAGAGCCACTTCTAAAATTATCGGGGAGGTTCACCACGTTTTGCTGAAGCTGAAAAGGTTGAATTGTCAAATTACTAAGATCGATGAGCTGTTCGGCCCGGCCTCCACGCCAGCGATAGATACTTTGTTTGGCGTCCCCAACGATTGTAAGGCTGGAATCAGTTTCAGTCCCCGACAGGTTGTGACCTATAAGCGGGATGAGATTTTCCCATTGCATCGTAGAAGTATCCTGAAATTCGTCAATAAAATAATGTTGATAGCGCTCTCCCAGCCTTTCATAAATAAATGGCGCGGGTTGATCTTTGACCTGCTCACTGATTTTTGGGTTGAATTCTGAAATAAGAACCAGGTTCCGGTCCTTTTTGATCGCTTCAACTTCACGGTTTATCTCGTTCAATAGAGAAAGCTGAACCAGATTTTTCTTTATCTCGTTAAGAAATTCAATTTGAAAGAAGGCTTGTTTTGAAGCATTGAAAATATCAACTATTTGTGGCTGTATGCTATCAAGAGCAATTTTTGCATCCGCGGCAGCTTTCTTTGGGTAAAGTGGTTGTTCGGCAATTTTCTCGGCCCATTTTGCATTAAAATTTACTGAAGTGTTTCCAGATTGTAGCTTTCTAAAATGTTTCGGAACATACTGGCCGCTAAAATCAGTCTCCTGAACTCCGCTATTCTGTATAAGTTCAAAAAACGAATCGGCAGAAAGTTCTAGTGTTTCTTCAGCTATTTTAATATCAGATCGGAGCTTCCTTCCGAATTTTTCAAAATCTTCTAAAGTTTTGTCTTTTAAAAGTTGAATTGATTTTTGATGATTTTCATTGATCAGGAGTTTGGAGATGCTGAATAAGTCCCGGCTAATATCCCAGCTTTTATCATCGTCGGTTTTCGTCAATGTGTAGTTCACCAATATCCGGGTTAATTTTTCATCGGAACCTGCTCGATTGATCAAACTATCCACAGCTTCCATTAATACCTCATCTGCACCAAGCTCCACTTCAAAATTCATGGGAATTCCGAGGTCTCTGGCGAAAGTCCTTAGCACCCGGTGCGTAAAACCATCGATGGTTGAAATTTCAAAAGCAGCATAATTATGAATGATGCTTTTTAGAATTTCAGTTGATTTAGCGCGAATAATTTCCGGAGCAAAGCCTGTTTCTTCAATTATCACCTTTAGAAGCGGATTATTTTCAGGAGTGGTTTCAGCTTTAGAAAATTCTGCCAGACTTTCGATGATCCTGGTTTTCATCTCTCCAACGGCCTTATTGGTAAAAGTGATGGCCAGTATATTTTTATATCGATCTCTTTTAGGAGAGGTGTAAAGAATGCTAAGATATTCCTTTACAAGCGTAAAGGTCTTTCCCGAGCCAGCCGAGGCATTGTAAATATTAAAGGAATTTTTCAAAAAGACTTTGTTATCTGGATTAGTTAGAATCGTAAAACTCTAAATTTAAAATAAAAATGACTTTTTAAATGCAGATGCTTTTAAGTATTTTATAACACTAAATAATTTCCATTAAATACCTGAATGGCTAAATTTGAATGAGTTTAAGTACTAATCACTAAAAAATCAGATAATTATGTCTTTTGAATTACCAAAATTAAAATATGCCTTTGATGCATTGGAGCCACATATCGATGCAAAAACAATGGAGATTCATCATGGTAAACACCATGCTGGTTATACTAAAAAATTAAATGACGCCATTGAAGGAACTGATATGGACGGAAAAAATATCGAGAATATTTTGAAAAATCTTGATATGTCTAATAAAGCGGTTCGTAATAATGGTGGTGGATTTTATAACCACAGTCTTTTCTGGGAAATTATGTCTCCAGACGGAGGTGGAAAGCCTGAGGGTGAATTAGCCAGTGCAATTGATGCGGCTTATGGATCTTTTGAAGCTTTTAAAGAAGAGTTCTCTAAAGCTGCAGCAGGTCAGTTTGGTTCTGGATGGGCCTGGCTTTGTGTACATAGCGGAGGTAAAGTAGAAGTATGCTCTACACCAAATCAGGATAACCCAATTATGCCTGAGGTAGGATGTGGAGGAACTCCAATCCTTGGTCTTGATGTATGGGAGCATGCTTATTATTTGAATTATCAGAATAAGCGTCCTGAATATATTGATGCATTTTTTAATGTGATAGACTGGAAAGAAGTTTCAAGTCGTTATGCAAAGGCGAAATAATAAAGACTCTTAATAGATAGAGAAAGGCCGCATTTTGCGGCCTTTTTTTATGTGCTTACCTGAGTTTATTCCATAAAAAAAGGCGGAATAAATTCCACCTTTCTTTGCCCCAAATCTACCATGAACTTAACCTACTTATGCTATGGTATAGTAAATATAAATCGAATTATCTTCTGAACTTTATTTTTTAGACGAACTACCTAAATATTAGTTAAATAACTGTTTTTCAGTTTTTTGAGCTTTTTACCGATTAATTCTACACTTAAAAATTTTAATGATCTTCACTTAATCCAATAAAAAAAGGCGGAATTAAAATTCCACCTTTTTTTGCCCCAAATCTACCATGAACTTAACCTACTTATGCTATGGTCTAATAAAGATAAAAAGAAACTATCTATGATTTTAATTTTTTAGACAAACTACCTGAATAATAGTTAAAATGTTGAAAATCAAAAAATTGTAAAATATAAGAGGGTTTTTTACCCAGGATTGAGGGGAGTAGAAATAAAAAAAGGCGGAATAAATCCCACCTTTTTTTGCCCCAAATCTACCATGAACTTAACCTACTTATGTTATGGCAATACTAAAGTATATAGAAATCTACTATGCACAAAGAATAATAGACAAAGTGCAGTTATATTAGTTAAAAGGTAATTTTTAATAGGCTCGGTCTTTATTCCCTTCGAAAAAGTTCATAAATGCTCTGTTTACTACTCTATTACCTCCGGGTGTGGGATAATTACCAGTAAAATACCAATCTCCCAGGTTTTTGGGACAGGCTTTATGAAGGTTATCTACTGTTTGATAGATCACCTTGACCTCTGCATTTACGTCTTCGTTACTAAGTAGCTCTGAGATTTTATCAGAAATTTCTTCATCCGTAAACGGATCGTAGATCTCCTTAACAAAGTTCTGAACTTCTTTATCGTCAAGGTCTACCTGCACTTTGCATTTATCGTACACCTTTTCTACAATATCATATTGATTATTATCTTTTAAAAGCTCTAGAGCTGCTCTAAATGCTACCAGATCTTCCAGTCTGGCCATATCTATTCCATAACAATCAGGATACCTAATTTGAGGAGCAGAGGAAACAACCACGATCTTTTTAGGCTTTAACCTATCCATCATTTTAATGATACTCTTTTTAAGAGTTGTACCTCTAACGATACTATCATCTATGATCACTAAATTATCCTCAGGCTTGACAACCCCGTAAGTAACATCATAAACGTGAGCCACCAAATCATCACGACTGCTGTCTTCAGTAATAAATGTTCTAAGTTTTACATCCTTGATAGCGATCTTTTCTGTCCTTAGACGATGTGAAAGTATTTCCTGAAGCCTTGCATCAGTAAGAGTTTCTTTTTCCTCAAGAATCGCTTCATTCTTTTGTTTGTTCAGTTCATCCTGTGCAGCTTCTACCATTCCGTAGAAAGAAGTTTCAGCCGTATTGGGAATGAAAGAGAAAACTGTTTTCAGGGTATCGTGATCTATAGATTTTAGCACATCTGGCATCAGTAATCGCCCAAGCATTTTCCGCTCCTGATAAATTTCAGCATCACTTCCTCGAGAAAAATAGATACGTTCAAAAGAACATGCTTTTCTTTCTAATGGTTCGAGAATCTCTGTGATAGAAACATCTCCATTCTTTTTAGTGATAATTGCATTTCCTGGAGGTAATTCATGTACATCATCAAAATCTACATTAAATACGGTTTGAATTACCGGCCTTTCTGAAGCCACCACCACCACTTCATCATCTTTATAGTAATAGGCGGGTCTTATTCCGGCTGGATCACGTAATACAAAGGAATCACCGTGACCAATTAATCCGGCCATGGCATAACCACCATCCCAGTCTTTCGAAGATTTTCTAAGGATCTTGGCAACATTCAGTTTTTCAGCTATTACCGGGGAGGCTTCAACCTTTGAATACCCTTGCTTTTTTAGTTTTTTGTATAATTTACGAACTTCATCATCCAGAAAATGACCAATCTTTTCCATGACGGTAACAGTATCGGCTCTTTCTTTCGGATGCTGACCAAGCTCCACAAGATTATTGAAAAGCTTATTCACATTCGTCATATTAAAATTCCCGGCCACGATAAGGTTACGGTGCATCCAGTTATTTTGTCTCAGGAAAGGATGAACGCTTTCTATGCTGTTCTTTCCAAAAGTTCCATATCGCACGTGCCCCAGAAAAACCTCTCCCAGATAAGGAATATGTCTTTTTTGAAGCTCTGTATCTTCTGCATACTCAGGATTGGCCTGAATCTCCTCATTAATCCTTTCGTTGATCTGTGCAAAAATATCCTGAATTGGTTGTGCAGCATTGGATCTAACCCGACTGATATATCTTTCTCCCGGAATAGTATTGAGTTTGATACTTGCAAAACCAGCACCATCCTGACCACGGTTATGTTGCTTTTCCATCATCAGGTACATTTTATTTACACCATAAAATGCTGTCCCGTATTTTTTCTTATAGTAATCAAGAGGTTTTAAAAGCCTTATATGTGCAATTCCGCATTCGTGTTTTAAAGCATCACTCATATCTTAGTTTCCTTTAGGAATTTTGTTGTGTTTGTCACAAAAAAAGCCCTGAAATTACAGGGTATTATATTTAATCTAGTTGTGTTTCGAATTGTGTTAACCTCTTGAATTCGTCAAGCCTTTTATTCATTTGATCTCCGGTTAGCGATTGCATCCTTTCGGTACCAAACTTCTCTACACAAAAGGAGGCAAGATTGGAACCGTAAATAATCGCGCTCTTCATATTTTCAAAAGAGATGTCACCTGTTCTGGCAAGATAGCCTATAAAACCTCCGGCGAAAGTATCACCTGCTCCGGTTGGATCAAAAACTTCTTCCAACGGAAGAGCCGGCGCAAAAAATATCTGATCTTTATGGAAAAGCAAGGCGCCATGTTCTCCTTTTTTGATAACGACATATTTAGGACCCATTTCCTCAATTTTCCTGGCCGCTTTTACTAAGGAATATTCTCCGGAAAGTTGTCTTGCTTCCTCATCATTAATGGTGATCACATCTACTTTTGCGATTACCTTCATTAAATCATCAAGACTGTTGTCCATCCAGAAGTTCATGGTATCCAAAACCACAAGTTTTGGATTCTTCACCTGTTCCAGTACACTTAATTGAACTAAAGGGTGCAGATTTCCAAGCATTACAAACTCGGCATCTTTATGTGTTTGTGGTACTACAGGATTAAAATCTGCAAGTACATTAAGTTGGGTGTCCAGGGTATCTCTTGTATTCAGGTCGTTGTGATATTTACCACTCCAGAAGAAGGTTTTACCGCCTTTTACGATTTCAACACCTTCTATATCTATTTTGTTGTTTTTTAAAAGGTCAAGATATTCTTCAGGAAAATCATCCCCAACTACAGATACTACAGCAGTGTTAATATCAAAATTTGAAGCTGAAAGGCCAATATAAGTGGCGGCACCGCCTAAAATTTTATCTGTTTTTCCAAAAGGGGTTTCAATGGCATCGAACGCAACGGTTCCTACAATAAGTAATTTACTCATAACGGGTTTTAAAATGACGCTGCAAATATACAGTTTGTTTTTCAAGGTATAAACCTCAAATAAGGTCCAAAATGTTAAGCTTTATAGCCAGTGTCTTCCAACAGGTCTTTAGCTTTTGAAGCCATCACCGCCAATTCATCACATCGTTCATTTTGTGGGTGGTCATTATGACCTTTAATCCATTGAAATTGCACTTCATGTCTCCGGAAAACTTTTAAGAAGGCTTTCCAGAGATCTGTGTTTTTTCGGTTTGCGAAATTTTTCTTTTCCCAGTTGAACACCCAGCCTTTATTGACCGCATCTGCAACATATTTAGAATCTGTGAAGACCTTCGCTGGAGTCCCCGGATTTTTTAGTTTGCTAATAGCTACGATAACTGCCATTAATTCCATCCGGTTGTTGGTGGTAAGCTTGAAGCCCTGGGCAAATTCTTTTCTATAGGGCTTGCCTACCCATTCCATCACCACTCCAAAACCTCCGGGTCCCGGGTTGCCTCGTGCTGCACCATCGGTATAAATATGAACTTTTGGACTTTGCACTAGTTATTTTTTTCTAATAGTTGCTGAATCACTTCCGGAAAATGCCTGTATTCCAAATCATGGATTTTTGCGGCCAGGCTCTCTGCAGTATCATGATTTTCTATGCCGGTAGTAGCCTGAAAAATGGTGTTTCCTTCATCATATTTTTCATTCACATAATGTATGGTGATTCCGCTTTCCTTTTCCTTATCCTCAATAACTGTTTCATGGACCCTGGAGCCATACATTCCTTTTCCACCGTATTTAGGTAGTAAAGCCGGGTGGATATTTATAATTTTATCAGGGAACTCCTGGATGATATTAGAAGGGAATAACCATAAAAACCCCGCCAGCACAATAATGTCGGGATTCATGTCTTTTAAGACATTTAATACATCATTAGTTTGATAAAGGGCCTCCTTGTCGAACAGTAAAGCTTTTACATTAAGATCATGTGCTCTCTTTAATGCACCCGCCGATCTGCGGTTGGAAAGAACCGCTACAACCTCAATATTTTTGGAATTTTGGAAATATTTGATGATATTTTCGGCATTGGTGCCGGAACCCGAAGCAAAAATTACAATCTTTTTTGTGTTAGGACTTTTTTTCTTACTCAAAATAAGGCTGTTAACATTTATTAGGATGTAAAATTAATTGCTTTCAATGAATTTATGTAAATTACCATCACATTTTTAGAGGAAAAATCGGTTTTAAAATAAAGTTTTTTATTTTTGCCACCTAATCAAAATTAAAATAAAAAATTATGTCAGACATTGCATCAAGAGTAAAAGCTATTATCGTTGACAAATTGGGAGTTGACGAAAATGAAGTTGTAAACGAAGCCAGCTTCACCAACGACTTGGGTGCTGATTCACTAGACACGGTAGAATTGATCATGGAATTTGAGAAGGAATTTGACATTCAGATCCCAGATGATCAGGCAGAGAATATTGCTACTGTAGGTCAGGCAATTTCATATATCGAAGACGCTAAAAAATAAATCAACACACCATATGGAGTTAAAGCGAGTAGTAGTTACAGGCCTTGGTGCCTTAACCCCAATTGGTAACAATTTAGAGGAATATTGGGAGGGACTTGTAAACGGTAAAAGTGGTAGCGCGCCTATCACTTATTTTGATACCGAAAAGTTCAAGACTAAATTCGCTTGCGAACTCAAAAACTTCAATCCGCTTGATCATTTTGATCGTAAGGAAGCGAGAAAACTTGACAGGTTCGCTCAGTATGCCATGGTTTCTGCAGATGAAGCCATTCTGGATTCAGGAATTGACCTTGATACGGTAGACAAATTCCGCGTAGGCGTGATTTGGGGTGCCGGGATAGGCGGTCTTGAAACTTTTCAGAATGAAGTTATCAATTTTGCGGAAGGTGATGGCTCTCCAAGATTCAATCCTTTCTTTATTCCGAAGATGATCGCAGATATTGCCCCGGGTAATATCTCTATCAAACACGGATTTATGGGCGCTAATTATACCACAGTATCCGCCTGCGCATCTTCAGCAAATGCTATGATAGATGCCCTGAACAATATACGTTTGGGATACAGTGATATAATTGTTTCCGGAGGATCTGAAGCGGCTGTTACGATAGCGGGAATGGGCGGATTTAACGCAATGCATGCTCTTTCTACTAGAAATGACAGTCCTGAAACTGCATCAAGACCTTTTGATGCAACCAGGGATGGATTCGTGCTTGGTGAAGGTGGTGGAGCGCTTATACTGGAAGAGTACGAGCACGCCAAAGCCAGAGGAGCCAAGATCTATGCGGAAGTACTGGGGGGAGGATTATCCTCAGATGCTTACCATATGACTGCACCTCATCCTGAAGGAGATGGCGTAGTAGCGGTGATGAAGAATTGCCTTAAAAATGCCGGACTAAACCCCGAAGACGTTGATGCGATTAATACACATGGAACTTCAACCCCTCTTGGAGATGTTGCTGAACTTAAAGCAATATCCAAGGTTTTTGGAGATCATGCAAAAACCATGAATATCAACTCTACCAAGTCCATGACCGGTCATTTACTGGGAGCAGCGGGCGCTATTGAAGCAATTGCAGCAATCCTTTCCATGAAGCATGGAATTGTACCTCCAACGATTAATCATGAACATATTGACGAAAATATCGATCCTGAATTAAACCTTACTCTTAATAAGGCTCAGAAAAGAGACGTTAATGTGGTAATGAGCAATACATTTGGTTTTGGAGGACACAATGCGTGCGTGGTGTTTAAAAAACTTGACGAATAAACGATGAGTGTTATTCGTAACATATTAAATTCCCGTTCTTCTAAAGGCGGGAATTTTTTTAATATACTTACTAAAATTCTGGGATTTAAACCTAAATCCATCACCCATTATAAAAAAGCCTTTACGCATCGGTCTTTAAACAGAAAAGATGAAGAAGGGAATGCCATTAATTTTGAAAGGATGGAATTTCTTGGGGATGCCATGCTAAGTGCGGTGGTAGCATCCCATTTATTTAAAGCTGTGCCCGGAGGTAATGAAGGTTATCTAACCAAAATGCGCTCTAAAGTGGTTAGCCGAAAACATCTCAATGAACTTGGGAAAGACCTAGACCTTATTGCACATGTTCAAACAAATATCCCCAAAAACCAGTTTGGTGTTAATATTCACGGAAACTTATTTGAAGCTTTAATTGGAGCGATCTATCTAGACCGCGGTTATAAATATTGTAAAAGATTTATCTACGAGAGGGTCATAGATCCATATGTAGATATTGAACAGCTGGAAGGTAAAGTAATAAGCTATAAAAGTCTTGTTATTGAATGGTGCCAGAAGGAAAAAAAAGAATTCGATTTTAATATTTATGAGGATACGGGCAACGATGAACTTAAGCACTTTGCGGTAAAACTGCGAATTGATGGGCGCGTTGTAGGTAAGGCAAGAGCTACTTCAAAGAAAAAAGCCGAGGAAAAAGCCTCTAAAAGAGCTTATTATGCTCTTCAGACACAAATGGATTAAATTTTTAAGGATTTCACGTAAACTAAAACGTTTTCGTAAAAAATTATGAATTTTTGAGCCTTAATATCTTCATTTTGTTAATCATATAGTATCTTTAACCTTAAAGTATTAGTTTATGCAATCGCATAAAACACTCCTGGAAGTTGAAGATGAGCATTTTAATTTGATCGCCATTTATTCCTCACTCGAGGGGTATAAAATGGCGTATTTTTTAAATAAGTATCTTAAAGTCAGGCTTGAAAGGGAGCGAATGGATATTGACTTTAACCATACTGAATATAATGCACTATATGCCCTGTTCTCACATAAAGATCCAAACTCCTATTATAGCTTAGATCTTGTGGCTAATAAATTTAAAGGGAAGCCTAAAAAAATTCTCAGTTCAGGATCACTATTTGAAGAGGAAGAACTGAGCCCTCAGGAAGTAAATCTAATTCCTGAATATAATAAGGTTGATTATTTTCTAAAGATAAGTGAAGAGATCCAACCAAAAGAATTTAATAAGATGCTCAATATAATAGGGCAGATACCTGGAGTACAGGCTGCATATGCTATTGAAATAGAAAATTTAAAATCCAAACAAAATCTAATATTCGAATAATGCCTACCAACAAAAAAACAAAAATAGTAGCCACGCTGGGCCCTGCAACCAGTAGTAAGGATGTGTTAAGGAAAATGCTGCAGGCGGGCGTGAATGTTTTTCGTATCAATTTCTCTCATGCAAATTATGATGATGTCAGGGAAAGGATCCAAATGATTCGAGAGCTGAACGAAGAGGACGGCTTTAACGCTGCTATTCTAGGAGATCTCCAGGGCCCGAAACTTCGAGTTGGGGTAATGAAGGAAGAAGTAGTAGTGAATGAAGGAGATCAGATTGTTTTTGCTACAGGCAAGGAATTCAAAGGAACTGCCGAAAGAGTTTATATGAATTATGACTCTTTTCCAAGGGATGTTAAGGCTGGGGAAAGAATTTTGCTGGATGATGGTAAACTTATCTTTGAAGTGGTGAAAACCAATAAAAAGGATGAAGTAAAGACCAAAGTTATTCAGGGAGGTCCTTTAAAATCTAAGAAAGGAGTAAATCTTCCAAATACTAATATTTCACTGCCTGCTCTAACCGAAAAGGATATTAAGGATGCAGAGTTTGCCTGTGAAATGGGAGTAGACTGGATGGCGCTTTCTTTTGTAAGACATGCGGAAGATCTTATGGAACTTCAGGAACTTATAAAAAAGCACTCCAAATATAAGATCCCGATTATTGCTAAAATTGAGAAACCTGAAGGGGTTGCTAATATTGATAAAATTGTAGCCTATTGTGACGGATTGATGGTTGCACGTGGCGATCTGGGTGTTGAAATTCCTGCACAGGAAGTTCCGTTAATTCAGAAGAAACTGGTGCTTACAGCAAAAAAAGCACGAATTCCGGTGATCATCGCCACTCAAATGATGGAGACCATGATCACGAGTCTAACTCCTACGAGAGCTGAGGTGAACGATGTTGCAAACTCTGTAATGGATGGTGCAGATGCGGTGATGTTAAGCGGAGAAACCTCTGTTGGGCAGTATCCGGTTCAGGTAATCCAGAAAATGGCGCAGATACTTGAAAGTGTAGAGAATTCTCCATTGATCAAGGTGCCACACGAGCCACCACATGTAAGGACCAAGAGATATATCACTAAAGCTGTTTGTTTCCATGCGGCGCATATGGCGAACGAGATCAAAGCAAAAGCTATTTGTACATTGACCAACAGTGGGTATACAGCATTTCAGATTTCAGCCTGGAGACCCGAAGCGCATATTCTGGTATTCACTTCTAACAGGAGAATTCTTAATCAGTTAAGTTTACTTTGGGGAGTGAAAGCTTTCTTCTACGATAAATTTGTAAGTACAGATGAAACGATAGATGATATAAATGTCATGGCGAAGAAATTCAAATTTGTGGAAACTGGTGATTTTACGATCAATCTCGCTGCAATGCCTATTACTGCTAAAGGAATGGTGAATACCTTGCGTGTTTCTGAGATAGTATAGATTACACAAAAATAAATTTAAAGCCACGAATGTATCAATAAGGTATATTCGTGGCTTTTTTATTAAAATTTAAATTTCAACTGAACAAAGATCTCTTTTTTTTCATCTTTTGAATCTCCCTTTTCGGTATTTAGATTAGATAAACTAATTCCCAGTAAGCGTACCGAATTCTTCATTTTTTCCTGGTATAATAAGTCTTTAGCAATTTCAAGAATAAGGTCTTTGCCTGATATATAATAATCAATGGTTTTACTCCGGGTTTGTAGGGTAAAATCGCTGTATTTGATCTTTAGGGTAATAGTCTTGCCGGCGACCTTACTTTTCTTTAAGCGGCGTTCTATCTCTTCGGCAATATTTTCCAGTCTTTCCAGCATGAAAATTTCGGAAGAGATATTCTCATTAAAAGTCCTCTCTGCACCCAGCGATTTTCTTATTCGGTGAGGCTTTACCTCGCTTAAATGAATTCCTCGAACCACATTATAAAAATGCGCACCGCTTTTACCAAAATGCTCGGAGAGGTATTCTTCAGACTTCAATTTTAGGTCTTTTCCGCTGAAAATTCCCAGCCGATACATTTTTTCAGCAGTTACTTTTCCAACCCCATAGAACTTTCTGATGTCCAGTTCCTCAAGAAATTCTATTACTTCTTCTGGCTGAACCGTTTTTTGTCCGTTGGGCTTATTGATGTCACTGGCTATTTTGGCTATGAATTTATTGATGGAAATTCCCGCCGAAGCATTTAAACCCGTTTTTTCTTTAATTCTGTTTCTTATTTGTTTGGCAATTAAGGTGGCACTGGGATTTCCCTTCTTATTTTCGGTTACGTCGAGATATGCTTCATCCAGGGAAAGAGGTTCTACCAGGTCTGTATATTCAAAAAAGATCTCTCTTATCTGTCCTGAGATCTCTTTATATCTTTCAAATCTAGGTTTTACGAAGATAAGTTCCGGACAATTCCGTTTCGCGATCACACTGCTCATAGCACTGTGAACACCAAATTTTCGAGCTTCATAGCTGGCAGCACTCACCACACCTCTTTGAGAGCTTCCGCCAACAGCCACAGCTTTCCCACGAAGTTCCGGGTTGTCCAGTTGCTCTACCGAAGCATAAAAGGCATCCATGTCTATATGGATAATTTTACGAAGTCTTTCCACCCTGCAAATTTAGTGAAACTTCATTTCTGAAGGCCGAAGGTGCGACGGAAATGACTATTTTCACCTATCCCGACTTCGGAGGGATCTTTACCTTAAACGGAAGATTTATTTCTTCAATTCTGAAATTGAAGGCGTAGCGTAAATGATTAATTCAGCTTATTCTAAAAATTTAAACATTAAGACCTTTTCAGGGATGGAGCATTATTCGATTTTGAAACATAAAACCTATCTTTGATAGAGTACATTCTTAACAAATGGAACAAAAAACAGCCATAATTTTAGGTGCTACGGGATTAACCGGAAGTATTCTGCTGGATAAACTTATCAGCGATCATAGATACAGGAAGATCAAAGTCTTTTCAAGAAATCATTTGCAACAAAAAGATGATAAGGTGGAAGAATATCTTATCAACCTTTTTGAACTTGAAAAAGTTGCCGATCTGTTTACTGCCGATGAGGTTTATTGTTGCATAGGAACCACCCAGAAAAAAACACCCGATAATGATACCTACAGGATGGTAGATTTTGGAATTCCCGCCACGGCTGCTAAACTTAGCAAAAAGAATAAAATTGAAACTTTCCAGGTTATTTCAGCGATGGGTGCCGATGAAAAGAGCAGGTTTTTTTACAATCGTGTAAAAGGAGAAATGGAAGGAGCCGTCTTAGAACAACATATAGCGAAAACATACATTCTTCAGCCTTCATTGATTGGAGGGGATAGACAAGAGAGTCGTCCATTTGAATTTATATGGAAAAAAATAATGCGTGTTGGTGACCATCTTTTGGTGGGCAGTTTAAAGAAATACCGCAGTATTCATCCGGAAACTATTGTTAATGCCATGATATATCTTGCAAACAGCAATTATAGAAGCGGAAGGATAACTTCAGATGAGATCAGGGATATTGCTGAAAGAAATCAATAAAAATGCAGGAAATAGAAAGGAAGTTTTTAGTGACATCAAATGATTTTAAAGAACAGGCTTCTAAAAAGACACTTTTTATACAGGCTTATTTAAATACTCATCCTGAGAGAACAATTAGAATAAGAATAAGTGGAGAGCAAGCCTTTATGACCATTAAAGGAAAGTCTTCTGAGAACGGTTTATCAAGGTTTGAATGGGAAAAGGAAATTTCAATAGAAGATGCCAGGGAATTGCTGAAATTGTGTGAACCGGGGAAGATCGAAAAATACAGATATCTTATTCAGGTGGGAGATCATATGTATGAAGTTGATGAATTTCTTGAAGATAATGAAGGGCTTACTCTGGCAGAAATTGAACTTGAAAGTGAAGAGGAAAAATTTGAGAAGCCCGATTGGATAGGGGAAGAGGTCACAGGAAACCTGGATTATTATAATTCAAATCTAATTGCAAAACCATATAAAAACTGGAACTCATGAAAAAACTTTTATTTCTTATGCTCCTGGGATTAGGAATATCCTGCGTAGAAAACTCAAATAAAGATACTGTGGTAAATGAAGAAAATGAGACCAGGGATTCTTTAGTGAAAAAATCTCCAGATATGGATCAAATAGAAGCTGATCTTAAAAATATGGGATATCAGACTTTTAAATATAAAGAAGGGGATACTACCTATTTGATGCAGCAATATTATATGGTATTTTTAAAGGCCGGGCCTACGCGCAGTCAGGATTCAACCGAAGCTGCCGAGTTGCAAAAGCAACATATGGCGCATTTAACAAGAATGTATGAAGAAGGCTATACCAGTTTAACGGGGCCAATGGGCGATGATGGCGAACTTAGGGGGATGGTCCTGTTCAATACCGCGACTCAAAAAGAAGCCGATAGTCTGGCTAATTTAGACCCGATGGTAAAGGCTGGAAGATTAACAGTAGAAGTTCATCCATGGTGGGTGGCCAAAGGAGGTAAACTCAAATAATATTATGCAATCGACCAATGATTTACCGGAACTTAAATATTTAGGAAACGAAAAGAAGAAACTTACACTGCATCTTTTCTTTCAGATCCTGGGAAAGATCAGAATGTGTTTTACTCCCCGAAAGAATCATTGGTGGTATATCACCTTATACGTGTACGAAAAAGGTTTTACAACAGGATCTATTCCTATTAATGAAGGATTTGACTCTTTTTCCCTCAATTTAAATATTCTTCAAAATAAACTCGAGATCACTAAAAGTACCGGTGAATGTAAAGCTTTAGAGCTTTATAAAGGTCTGGCGGTCGCCACATTTTATAATAATCTCATCAACCTTTTGGAGGATCTTGAAATTCAGGTAACTATAAATTCCAAGCCTTATGACCTTAATATAGATAAGAAGTTTTCAGAAATAACAGACATTCATCATTATGACATGGAGTATAGCAATACTTTCTGGCGAGCTTTCTTATGGGTAGATTCTGTTTTTAAAGAATTCAGTGGAAGATTCTACGGAAAAACCTGTCCCGTTCATTTGTACTGGCATTCCATGGATTTGACGGTGACCCGTTTTTCAGGTAAAAAAGCACCGGCAATGCCTGAAGCGCGAATTTCAGATAAAGATGCTTATAGCCACGAATGTATCAGCTTTGGATTTTGGGCTGGAGATGAGAATGTTAAGGAACCCGCATTCTATTCTTATACCTTTCCAGCACCAAAAGATCTGGAAAAAAAGGCAATTAAACCTAAGCAAGCCAACTGGGTTATGAATAATAACAGCCCAATGGCTGTTTTAACTTATGCCGATCTATCTAAAGAAAAAAGTCCCAGAAATGTTTTACTGGAATTTTTAGAAAGTACGTATCAAGCGGGTAGTGAACTGGCCGGCTGGGATGTTAAAGAACTCAATGTCCCGCCGCTTAAGGATCTTTAGTTAAACCGAGGTTATCTTATTTTTGATCTCATGTTTTGGAAGTACGCCAGACTGTCTCCAAACCTGCTGTCCGTTCTTAAAAAGTATCATGGTTGGCACCCCTCTAACCTGATATTTGGATGCCAGTGCCTGATTCTTGTCTATATCTATTTTTACAATTTTCACCTTATCCCCAAGTTCCTCCTTTAGTTCTTTCAGGATAGGAGCGAGGCTTTTACAGGGCCCACACCAATCTGCAAAAAAATCGATCAGCACCGGAGTTTGGCTATTTATAATTTCGTTGAAGCTACTTTTCATAATCTTCTTTTTTCAATGTCCCTAATTTAATAAATACCAGATAAAGTTAAATATAAAGCAAGGTTAAAATGTACCAGTCAAACCTACCCTCCCCAGGCCTATGTGCATATTCCACGTTATTACCTTTTTCTTATGGACTCCATAATCCCTATCAAAGTTCAGATATTTATCTATCGTGTCTACCACTGCCACGCTTATAGCAAGACTTAGACCTACATCCGTGAGCCAATGAGCTCCATTCCACAATCTGGAGACGGGCGAAACTAGGCCTACTCCGATCAATCCTGCTTTAACAAAAGGATTTTCAAATTGCTTGGATAATGCATACATGGTGGTAAATGATAAGATCGTATGACCTGAAGGGAAAGAATGATATTTACCCTCTTTGCTGAAAGGTTCAAAGCTGCCTTTACCCTCATTAGCTCCAGGTCTTGCACGTCCCACAACTGTTTTGGAAATAGTCTGAATAATTCCTGATGCTGACGCCGCAGAGATCATTAAAACCCCGGTTTTCCTGATTTTTTCATTTTTAGTGAATAGACCAACCAGGTAAACCGCACCGGTTACTCCGTAATTATTTTGGGGGCTTCCAAAATACCATCCAAAGTCTCTAATAACACCAGGCACATCATCTTTCTGCTTAATGAAATATTCACTGGTTTCTTCATCAAATATATAAAGCGCAGCAGTACCTGCAACTACAGCCCCGGCTGTTATAAAATCATCTTTTTGCCATTTAAGCGGAGCGGTATATGCTTTCTTCAAACCTCCAAAAGCACTTACACCATCATATTTCATCAATTCCCAGCTAGTTGGAAGACTATCATTTTCCTGAATTTCCTGACCAAATACTCCAGCATTTATCAAACAAAAAAATAAGAATACAAGGATAATTTTTTTCATAAACTTTAAATATTTGAAAAGTGACCTCAAACCCTAAAGTATGAGGTCACATTCAACCAACAACTAACAATAAAACTAATTATTTCCAGCCTCCACCAAGGGCCTCATAAAGGTCTACTATGGCTTTTAACTGATTGTACTTGGCATTTGAAAGGTCTAAACTGGAGTTCAAAGCATTCTCCCGGGCAGTAAGCACCTCGAGATAATTTGCGAGACCATTATTCAATAATTCTTCAGAATAATCTGTAGCCAATCCGTATGCCTCATATTCCTTCTGTTTTACTTCAATTTTATTTGTTGCCGCTTCGTAGGAGTAAAGCGCATCAGATACTTCTTTGCTGGCGGTTAAAATGGCTCTTCTAAATTCCAATCTTGCCTGCTCCTGCTGAGCTTCTGAAACTTCATATTCGGTCTTTATTCTTCTTCCGTTAAGAATTGGTTGCGCCAATCCTCCCACGATGGTTGCGAATAAAGAGTTTGCACTAAAGAGGTCCCCGGCATCAAGTGCCTGCAAGCCCCCTGTTGCGCTAAGAGTAAGCGACGGGTAGAAGTTGCTCCTTGCAGCATTGGTAAGCTCAAAGGCGTTCATAAGCGCATATTCAGCAGCAATAACATCAGGTCGGTTTCGTAATAACTGTACCGGTACTCCAATATTTAATTCGGTAGTGATCTCCTGGTCTTCAAGCTCTGATCTTTCAATTTTCATGGGAGCTTCTCCCAATAGTATAGACAAGGTGTTTTCAAGCAGTCGCTCCTGATTTTTAAGGTCTATTAAAATTCCCTGGGCGGTATATAGCTGGGCTTCGGTTTGTTTCACCCCAACTTCAGTAAGATTGCCTGCATCTTTTAAAGCTTGGGTGGTTTCTAGACTATTTTCCCTGTTTTCTATGGTTTCTTCAGTAATCTTTATTTGTTCATCAAGACTTAACAATTGATAGTAAGTAGAAGCAATACCTGCTATCAATCTAGTTTTTACAGCCTGATGTGCGGCGATACTTTGAAGGTAACTGGCATCAAAAGCACGTTTCTGGCTTCTGATCTTTCCCCAGATATCGGCTTCCCAGCTAAGATCTGCACTAAGCTGATATTGATTCACAGAGCTAAAAAGACTACCAAACTGGCTATTTTGAGAGAATTCCTGATGGGTGAAAGTTCCATTTCCATTTAGCGTGGGAAGATAGCCAGCTTTCCCCTGCTTTACATAAGCTTCTGCAGCGATGATCTGCTGAAGGGCAATCCTGATATCGATATTATTCTCAAGGCCCTCTTCAATATAATCCTGAAGTATGGGATCTGTAAACATCTCTGTCCAGGAGACATTGGCCATATTCAGGCTGTCCTTTTCAATATTGTCGGTTCGGTAATATTCTTCCTTAACCACTTCCGGCTGATCGTAGTCTTTTGCCACAAAACAGGATTGAAGGCTTAGAAGACCAATACCGGCAATAATGAATTTATAATTTATTATTCGTTTCATCTTAAATGATACTTTTCTGAATTAATGGTTTTCTATGGCTTCCGGTTTTTTTCCTACTTTTTCCTGAAGCCACTGGAACAGTATAAAAAGAATAGGGATCACAAATACTCCTGTGATGGTTCCTATTAAAAGACCCCCGGCCGCACCGGTACCAATAGATCTATTTCCTTCAGCTCCCACTCCATTTGCCAGTACCAGTGGAAGTAAACCAAGAATAAATGCAAAAGAGGTCATTAAAATAGGTCGTAACCTGGCTTTAGCCCCGTGAATTGCGGCATCAGCAATAGATTCTCCGCGCCTTCTCCGTTGGATGGCGAACTCAACGATAAGAATGGCATTTTTGGCCAGTAATCCAATTAACATAATAAGTGCGATCTGGAAATAAATATTATTCTCAAGTCCGGCGAATTTTGTAGTGATGTACGCTCCAAAAACTCCTAAAGGCAATGAGAATAGTACCGAAAATGGTAATAAATAACTCTCATATTGTGCAGCCAGTAGAAAGTATACAAATAGGATGGAAAGCAAAAATATCGTGGTGGTTTGATTTCCCGCATTTACTTCTTCTCTGGTTAAACCTGAGTATGCGGTAGAATAATTTTCAGGCAGGGTTGAAGCTACCTCTTCGATCGCGTTGATGGCATCACCAGAACTATATCCGGGATTTGTTGCTCCCGAAAGTTTTGTTGAATTGAACAGGTTAAACCTGGTCACAGATTGTGGACCATATACCCGTTTAAGACTTACAAATTGAGTGATGGGAGCCATTTCTCCTGAGGAAGTTCTAACATACAGCTTGTTAAGATCACTTTTTTCTGCACGATCTTCAGGCAAGGATTGAACGTAAACACGGTATTGTTTTCCAAATTTGGAGAAATCGGCGGCATACACCCCACCTATATATCCCTGTAAGGTTGAAAAGATCTCATTTACCGTCACTCCTTTTTCCTTCGCCAGCGGAACGTTTAACTCCAGTTCGTATTGAGGATAATTGGTGTTGAAAGATGATTGCGCATATTGTATTTCTGGTCTTTCAGATAATTTCTGAATGAATTCCTTATTTGCTGCATCCAGTTCTTCAAAGCTTGATCCTGAACGATCTAGCAGGTTAACTTCAAATCCGGAAGAATTACCAAAACCTGGAATACTGGGCGGAGAAAAGAAAATGATATTTGCCTCGGGGATAGTAGCTGCAATACCGAATAACTTTCCGGTGATCGCCTCTACAGATAACTCATCTGTATCCCTCTCGTCCCAATTATCAAGCTTTATAAAACCAAGACCATAATTACTACCGGCACCATTGATCAAACTTCTTCCCGAAATGATCGAAACTCCTTCAATCCCTTCCAGATCCTTTACTTTATTATATAAAAGGTCATTTACTTCCTGAGTACGGTCTATAGAAGCTCCCGCCGGAAGTTCCACATTCACGAAGATCAATCCCCTATCCTCATCAGGAACAAATCCAGATGGGGTGGTAGAAGAAGCCCACCAGATCCCTGCCACGGCAAGAACCAGGATTACTGCGGTGATCCACTTATTTTTGTATAAAAAACTCAGTGATTGCCCATAACGGTGAATGGTCGCATTAAATCCTCTGTTAAAACCGTCATAGAATCGCTGCAGGTATGTTTTCTTGGATCTATCCTTTTCATCATGGGTTTTAAGAAACAAAGCACACAAGGCCGGACTCAAAGTAAGCGCGTTGATCGCCGAAATAGCAATAGCTACAATTAAGGTAATCCCGAATTGCTCATAGAAAACCCCGGTGGGTCCTTTTATGAAAGTAACCGGTATAAAAACTGCTGCCATCACCAGGGTAATGGAAACAATCGCACCTGAAATTTCATGCATGGCATCGATGGTGGCCTTTTTTGCACTTTTGGCCCCTTCATCCAGTTTTGAATGCACTGCTTCCACTACCACGATGGCATCATCTACCACAATACCAATGGCGAGCACCAGAGCGAAAAGGGTTAAAAGATTGATCGAGTATCCGAATAAATTTAGAAAGAAGAACGTACCAATAATGGAGACCGGAACCGCAATAGCCGGGATAAGTGTAGATCTAAAATCCTGCAGGAAAATGAATACTACCAGAAATACCAGGATAAAGGCTTCAATAAGGGTAGTTGTCACTTTATTTATAGAAGCATTCAGAAATTCATTGGTGTTATAAGGCACATAGAGTTCCATTCCTTGAGGAAGGTCTTTCTCGATTTCCGTAAGACGGTCTTCAATTTCGAGAATGATGTCCCTTGCGTTGGAGCCTTTAGTTTGAAATACTCCCATGTTAACCGCCGGTAAACCTTTAGTTTTGGAACCTCCGTTGTAAGATTGTGCGTCCAGTTCAATTTCGGCAATATCTTTAAGTCTTAGAAATTCTCCATTCCCAAGAGCCTTAATAACAATATCGCTGTATTGTTCTTCAGAATTATATCTTCCACTGTATTTAATGGTATATGAAAAGGCCTCTCCGTTATTTTCTCCCAACGAACCTGCGGCTGCTTCTAAACTTTGTTCATTTAATGCCCCTATCACATCTGAAGGCACGAGATTATAAGCAGCTAATTTATCGGGTTGAAGCCAGATTCTCATGGCATAATCCTTCCCGCCAAAGACCAGGACATTTCCAACTCCGTTCACCCTTTGGATCTCTGGAATTACATTGATCTTAAGGTAATTCTGAATAAAAGTATCATCGTAATCCTTGTTATTACTGTAAACCGAGAAGAACATCAGGGCACTGGTCTGTTGTTTCTGGGTGGTTACCCCAGATTGTTTAACTTCTGCCGGAAGCAGGGGATTAGCCCGCGCCACACGGTTTTGTACATTAACTGCTGCAATATCCGGATCCACATTCTGATCAAAGAAAACAGTAATTTCCGCAGTCCCGTTATTGGTGGCTGTAGAGGTTATATAAGTCATTCCCTCTACTCCGTTGATCTGTTCTTCAATGGGAATGATCACACTTTCCAGAACAGTTTCAGCATTGGCCCCGGGATAAGCTGTGCTTACCGTAACAGTTGGTGGGGCAATATCAGGATATTGGGTGATAGGAAGGTTGGATAGTCCCAAAACCCCAAGTATCACTATTATAATGGAGATCACCGTGGAGAGCACAGGTCTTTCTATAAATGTCTTTAGCATAATTTTTCTTTTTCAGTATGGCTTATCTGAATACTTTTTGGATAGGTTTTGCGATGCTGTCAAACGGGGTTGGTTGAGGTTTGATCTCTGTATTTGGCCTTAGTTTGGCAAGGCCCTTGGCAACGATACTATCTCCTTTTTCAACTCCAGATTCCACGACATATAAATTATCTATGCTAGTAATAACCTTGATAATGGAAGAATTTACTTTATTATCTTTCCCCAACTTATAGATGAGAATATTTCCCTGCTGCTCATAAGTTGATTCCTGAGGAACGACTATGGCATTTTCATAAGTTTTTGGGATCAAAATTTTACCGCTATTTCCATTGGTGAGTAATCTTGAAGGATTATCGAGTACAGCTCTAATAGAGATAGAACCGGTATTTTCATTTACCTGAGAATTTATCGTTTCAATCTTTCCTTCTTCAGAATAGGTGCTGCCATTGGCGAGCTTTAATTGTACTTCCGGCATATTTCCAATCTTCTCCTCGATGGTTTCGCCATCATTATTCTGAAGAAAATCCAGGTATTCCACTTCATTCAGTGAGAAATAAGCATACACCTTACTTATATCGCTCACCGTTGTCAAAGGTGCTTGATTACCAGGGCTAACCAGAGCTCCTTCTCTTAATCTTATAGAACCAACATAGCCATCTACAGGACTTTTAATATTCGCATATCCTATATTGGCAGCGATACTGTTATAGCTACTTTTCGCCTGCTGAAGTTTTGCCTTGGCAGTTTCCAGCTGTACTTCACTAATAATGTCCTTTTCCACCAGTGGCTTTAATTTATCAACCTCTACCTGAGCAGCATTTACATTAGCTTTTGCTGCGGCTGCGTCCTGATTAAGCGATTGGGTTTCGAGCTTGAATAGAAGCTGTCCCTTTTTTACTTTTTGCCCTTCATCTACCAGGACATCGGTAATATAACCTGTAACTTTCGCCCGTACTTCACTATTTACCACTCCCTCTATGCTAACCGGATAAGAGGTGTAGCCGGTGAGTGTTTTTGTGGGAACTTCGGTCACGGGGTATGGCATTACCTGTTTACCGGGTGCTGCTTTTGCCTGGGAATTCTGATCCCCGCCACAGGAAATAAAACTTAGCACTCCTGCAAGTACTGCTATATAGGTGATTGTTTTTTTCATAATTTGAGATATAATTTTCGAAGCTATTGATTGATTGAAACCTCATTCATCCTTTCAATGGTGTTTTCCAGGTTTTGTTTTTGTGCGATTAAATATTCTTTGAACAAAACAGCTACTCCGCCAGTTTGCTTAAATTTCTCAATATTGTAAAGGGAATTGAACTCATGTATCTTTTCCACCAGGCGGATATCTTCCTTAACCTGATCAAGATTTTCTTTTAAAGTGTTTTTCAAATAGGTTCTGCTCGATCTGAAATACCTTTTTCTGTCTCCTGTTTTGGTAAAATATTCCACCTTATTGGTTTGCATAAGCAAATTCAATTGAGTGGAGACAGAACTCTTACTTGCCTTAGTGATCTCGATGATCTCGTCGAAAGTATGACCATCATTAGGGCATAGGATCATGATAACATATATCCTGGCCGCAAGAGGCGCCAGATTATGAACTTTTTCGAAGTGAACACCAATCTCCTCAATCAGTTTTCTTTTTTCCGGAGAACAACAATCCATAGATTTTTTTCAAAATTAGTTTGCAAAGATAGTTTCAGTTCGGTTGTCACCGAACCAACAAAACTTAAATATTCGTTAAATAAAAAACCCGGAGCAAATGTCCGGGTTAACTAGATTTATTTAGAGAAAGTTTATTTTCCGAAAATTCCTATTTCAAGTTCTCCTTTTGCATTCATGGTTGCCCTGTACATCCCGGCAGTATTGAATTCCATAGAAACATTTCCTTTATGGTCTATGGCGATAATTCCACCATCTCCACCCAACTCAGGTAATTTATTCTGAATCACTTCATGCGTAGCTTCTTTTAAAGAAACTCCTTTATATTCCATCATTGCAGAAATATCATAAGCAACCACACCCCTGATGAAATATTCACCCCAACCGGTGCTGGAAATTGCTACGGTCTTATTATTAGCGTAGGTACCTGCACCAATAATGGGGGCATCACCTATTCGGTTGTATTTTTTATTAGACATTCCTCCTGTTGAAGTTCCGGCAGCCAGGTTGCCATCTTTATCCAATGCTGCACAACCCACGGTACCAAATTTTTCATCTTTTATAAAAGGATCGTAAAAAGCCGTTTTATTATTTTTCTCTTTATCTCTTTCCCGGGCTCTTTCCATCGCTCTGAAGCGATTCTCTGTATAGAAATATTCAGGATCCACGATTTCAAGGCCCTGCTCTTTGGCAAATTGCTCCGCTCCTTTTCCTGATAGCAGTACATGTTCAGAATTCACCATGACTTCATAAGCCAGGTTAATAGGGTTCTTCACATTAGTAACCCCTGCTACCGCCCCGGCATTCAATGTTTTTCCATCCATAATAGAAGCGTCCAGCTCATTTTTGCCTTCATTGGTAAATACCGCGCCCTTCGCTGAATTGAACAGCGGGCTATCTTCCATCACATTAATGGTTCTTTGAACCGCTTCTAACGCGGTACCTCCATTTGCCAGGATTTCGTGTCCGGTTTTAATGGCTTCCTCCAGTTTAGCTTTATATGCCTGTTCCAGGGAATCGCTCATATTTTCTTTGAGAATAGTTCCTGCTCCACCATGGATGACTATTCCGAAATTCTGAATACTGTCATTTTTAGCGTTTGTTGCTGGCTCAGAGTTTACCGGCTCCTGCTTTCTCTGTTCAGAATCATCACAGGAAATAAAGAGAATTAGACTGAATAGGAAAAAGAGTTTTTTCATGTTTTGGGTATAATTTTGACGGAATTTACTAAAAAATTGAGGCATTCCTCCCAAAAAGCTACAATTTTGAAGGTTTTTGCGCCAGCGATAATAGTGGAAAGCCCGCAGACGCTTTTGAAGCGGCGAGGACTTGGAGCGAATAGCGCGGTGCGGAGCAGGCGCCCAAATTAACGTCTTAATAAACCTTTTCTGCGCAGGAATGATTAATTTTAATGAAAATTAGAAATTATGCCAGTGGATGCACCCTTTAATTTGAATAAGTGGATCGAGCAAAACCGCGAGAGTTTAAAACCGCCGGTGGGAAATAGAAATCTATATAAAGAATCTGGAGATTATATCGTGATGATCGTGGCGGGGCCAAATGCCCGAAAAGACTATCATTATAACGAAACCGAAGAGCTTTTTTATCAGCTGGAAGGAAATATCAAGGTGCATATTCAGGAAGAGGGGAAAAAGAAAACCATGAATCTTGGCCCTGGTGATATGTACCTGCACCCGGCAAAAGTCCCGCATTCTCCAGAGAGAGAAGAAGGTTCCATTGGGCTGGTGATAGAGCGAAAGCGGATTGGTGAGGAAGGAAAAGACGGACTTATGTGGTTTTGTGATAATTGCAATCATAAATTATATGAGGTTTATTTCCCACTCCAGGATATAGAAACCGATTTTCTTAAACATTTCAGACATTTCTATAATAGTGAAGAGTTGAGAACCTGCGATAATTGCGGAGAAGTTATGCCGGTGGATTCCCGATTTACGGCAGACGTGGAATAGAGCTTAATTTTTACTATTTTCGCAACAACTACACAAATTAATCGATAAAAACGCAAATTAATGAGCAAAATCGCTGAAGAATTCGGGATTAAACAAGCCCTGAAAGATTTAGGTTTAAACGACATCAATAACGGAACCTCAACCGGGAGTGACTGGTTTAGTAACGGAGATATCATAGAATCTTATTCTCCTGTTGATGGAGCACTTATAGGAAAAGTAAAGGCCACTACGAAAGAAGATTACGAGAAAGTGATCACTACGGCCGAAAAAGGTTTTAAAGAGTGGAGAACCTGGACAGCACCACAACGTGGTGAAGTGGTGAGACAATTTAATGATGAACTTAGAAGATTAAAAAAACCTCTTGGAAAACTTGTTTCTTATGAAATGGGAAAATCTTATCAGGAAGGTCTTGGGGAAGTTCAGGAAATGATAGATATCTGTGATTTTGCCGTGGGACTCTCAAGACAACTTTATGGACTAACCATGCATAGTGAGCGTCCGGGACATAGAATGTACGAGCAATATCACCCGCTGGGAGTTGTAGGAATTATTTCTGCATTTAATTTCCCGGTGGCGGTTTGGTCATGGAATACGGCCCTGGCATGGGTTTGTGGTGATGCCTGTATCTGGAAAGGTTCAGAAAAAACACCATTAACTTCAGTAGCCTGTCAGAATATCGCAGCAAGAGTATTTAAAGAAAATAAAGTGCCTGCGGGAATTTCAAGTTTAATCACCGGAGATTACAGAGTTGGTGAAATGATGACCAAGGATGAACGTGTGCCGTTGATCTCTGCAACCGGGTCTATTAAAATGGGTAAAATCGTGGCCCAGGCTGTGGCTGCACGTCTAGGAAAATCCCTTTTAGAATTAGGCGGAAATAACGCCATTATCGTTACTCCAGATGCCGATATTAAAAATACCGTGATTGGAGCTGTATTTGGAGCGGTGGGAACCTGTGGACAACGTTGTACTTCTACCAGGAGACTTATAGTTCACGAAGATGTGTATGATAAAGTAAAAGATGCAATTGTAAAGGCTTATAAACAGATCAGAATAGGAAATCCGTTGGATGAGAATAACCATGTTGGTCCGCTTATCGATAAAGATGCGGTGAAGAATTACCAGGCAGCTTTAGATAAAGTAGTGGAAGAAGGCGGTAATATCTTGGTTGAAGGCGGAGTGCTGGAAGGTGAAGGCTATGAAAGCGGATGCTATGTAAAACCTGCCATTGCGGAAGCCAAGAACGAATACGCCATTGTGCAGCACGAAACATTTGCTCCGGTACTTTATATAATGAAGTATAAAGGAGACGTGAGCGATGCGCTAAAACTTCAGAATGGAGTAAAACAGGGACTTTCTTCAGCTATTATGACGAATAACCTGAGAGAAGCGGAAAGATTCCTTTCTGCGGAAGGATCAGATTGTGGAATTGCCAATGTGAATATTGGAACTTCCGGAGCTGAGATTGGTGGAGCCTTTGGTGGTGAAAAAGAAACCGGTGGAGGCCGTGAATCTGGATCTGATGCCTGGAAAATCTATATGAGAAGACAAACAAATACGATCAATTATACCACCGAACTGCCCCTGGCACAAGGTATCAAGTTCGATCTATAGTTTAGTTTTTTAAGTGTAATTAAAGCCTGTTTTTATTGTAAAACAGGCTTTTTTATTGGCTGATAATTAGAGAATTGTGTTGTGATTTGCAGCCGATGATAGTTAAATCAAACTTAAATAGAACTGTTTTTTTGCCCTCGAAGGGAATAATCTTTAATTTCGAAATTCACTAATTTCAAAGATTTTATGAGCACATTTTCAGAAGAGAAAGCGAAGGAAGAGCATTCAAAAAGAACGCAGGAGTTTGAACAGGAGGATGTTGAAAAAGTGATAGACAAAGAAGAAAAGATCCTGGATAAATTTGAAAATAAGGGGAAGTTAAAGCGCTATATGGACGACGCTAAATTATTATTTTCCCTGGTAAAAGATTACGCCAGCGGGGATTATAGAGAGATTCCTTTTAATATTATTGCCGCGGCTGGAGCAGCTTTACTGTATGTATTGTCTCCTATAGATCTTATTCCAGACTTTATTCCGGTTTTAGGTTATCTTGATGATGCCGCCGTGATTGCATTTTGTCTCAATCTTATGGAGAAAGACCTGGCGAGTTATAAGGTTTGGAAAGATTCTTTTATGAAAGCCTCGTAGTAGAAAATAGCTTTTGATATAATAAAAAACCCGGTTGAATTTCAACCGGGTTTTTTATGGAATGAATGAAATGACCTTTAAAATCTATATCCTATGTTAAAACCTGCATTAAACTCTATAGCAGAAAACCTGTCTTTTACATCTTCACTAAAATTTCTACCGATATTTAAAAAGGGGCCTAATACAAAAGTGTCATTG
This sequence comes from Christiangramia sediminis, assembly GCF_020552705.1. Classification (GTDB taxonomy): domain Bacteria; phylum Bacteroidota; class Bacteroidia; order Flavobacteriales; family Flavobacteriaceae; genus Christiangramia; species Christiangramia sediminis. The sequence continues at coordinate 574,957 of NZ_JAJBZG010000005.1, forward strand.
AAGTTCCATTTATAACCAGCACCTATTCCTATGATAAAGGAATTCATATCGGTAATGGTGTCTCCTACAAAAGCAGGCTCACTTACATCTGAACTTTCTTCGCTGAATTCCCCAGAACGATATTTCAAAAATGGATTTACATATAGGCCTGAAGCAGCATAATCTTCTCCAAAGTAATAGTTGTACCCAAGTTTGAAACTATTGGTTTGGAAATCTCTGGAACCACTTTCTGAATGATAATTTATTCTGTCGTTAATCAATATAGTCCCTTCAATTGACTGATGGTAATCCAGGAATCTTTCGTAACCAAATTCTACCAAGGCGATTGCGATCACATTGGCAATGTTAAGTTTTATTTCGTTGTTTTTTTCGGCTGTTTGAGAGTATCCCATATTTACAGCAGAAATTAGTATGAGGCAAAGAAATATTTTCTTCATAAATATTATTTAATTCTTGGTGTATAAAAAGAAATTGGAACAAGAAACCCTGCTAATTTATCGCAGGGTTTGTAATTTATAGTTGAAACTCACAGTTTCGATTAAACCATTCCGTTAGCTTCCACCCATTTAAATTTGTGTTGATCTTCAGGAATAGAAATTCTATCTGCAATTCTGGTCATTCGGTCTGGCAGAGCCATCAGGTAATCCCTTGCTTTTTCAGCATCATCGGTAAGAGATCTCATTTTATCGATTTCCCAGTAAGTGTTAAGCTTCTTCAGAATATCAATATAATCGTAAGTGGTATAAACACCCAGTCTTTGCGCAGCATTGGAGAAGTTCTCAAAAGCTTCAGCAATTCCCTGGCCAGATTCTCTGATAAACTGAGCCGGCATAACGATCTTTTTCTTCATCATATCTACATAAGCCAGCATCATTTCGCTAGGATCATGTTCAAAGATGGTTTTTACAAATTCACGATAAGCCATATAATGTCTCATCTCATCCCCGGCAATGATATTGCACATTTTACCGAGCATCTTGTTTCCTTTTTTCTTAGCCAATTGTCCCACACGTTTGTGAGAAATATTTGTCGCTAATTCCTGAAAACTGGTATAAACGAAGTTTCTGTAAGGGTCTCTTCCGGTACCAATATCGAATCCGTCATTGATAAGGTGCTGAGTAGTTTTTTCTACCTCTTTCATATTCACTCTTCCCGAGAGATACAGATACTTATTAAGGGTATCTCCGTGACGGTTCTCTTCTCCTGTCCAGTGTCTAACCCACTTAGACCAGGCATTACTCTCGCCTTTTTTAGCTCCATGTTGTTCCACACCTTCCATATCCATAAGCCAGGATTCGTAAGTAGGGAGCGCCTCCTCGGTTACCATATCTGCAACAAGAACCACCCAGAAATCATAACCTAATTCCTTAGCTTCTTCCCTAATTTGGTGAACTTCTTCAAATCCCCTATCATCCTGTAGGTTTGGCAGCATATCTGTAGGTTGCCATATTTCATCAACGGGAATAAGGTATTGGTCAATAAAACCCTGAACAGATTTTTCGACCGTTTGCATTACTTCTAAACGTATATTATTTAATGCCATTTTTTAAATCTTTACTAAAACAATTATAAGCTAAATTGTATTCGGGAGCTTACCTTTTTAACACTACTGCAATAAGTATGCAGCTTTTAACAATTCCAAAAAATCCTCAGATTTTGTGATTGGAATAGATTGAGCTTCAAATATATGAATATGCTGTTAGAAGCTATAATAAAAAAAGCCTAATTTCTGCCTTGTTCATCGGGATATAGGGTATAAACAGGATCACTTTGGTAAATTTCTTTTGAGTTTACATCAATTGCCGAGATACAGCCTTTAAAAGCAGCGCCGGTATCTACATTCCAGATATTTGCTTTTTTCACCGGTTTGGTCTCCCCTATGCGGGTTACCGGGGTATGCCCAATATAAATCTCTTTAAAATGTCCAAGTCTTCTGGGATAGAAATCATCTTCCGGTGTCAAATCCTCTTTCATAGAAAGTGCCATCTCCCATAATGTACGATCCCAATAGAATCCGGTATCATGATATTCAAAATCTGGGCCGTGAAGGTTTGTAAAACCGGCATGCACATATAAACGCTCTTCCTCATCTTTATAGAAATTGAACATTTCTTTAAAGAATTTTATATGAGCTTTTTTTTCTTCGTCACTGAAATTTCTATAAGCATTAATACTTGACTGGCCGCCATGTTCCAGCCATTTCTGATTCATTTCTTCTGTTTCCAGCCATTTATGAGCCAGGTCATCATGATTTCCCCTTATGAAAATACAGGAATTTTGTTTTGCCAGCTCTATGAGGTAGCTAACCGTATTTGCAGAATCACTCCAGCCATCTACATAATCCCCGAGAAAGATAAGTTGATCTTTGGGAGATAGATTTATTTCATCCAAAAGCTGAATAAGCGCTTTTAATCCACCATGTAAATCTCCAATCACTAATTTTCTAGACATATTAGTTATATTTCACTTTCCTTAAAATTCGCATACTTTCTTTATAAGAATGGTACACTTCTTCACTGTACGCCTTAAGATAAGGCTTGGCTTCTTCCAGTTTGGTTAAAGCTTCGGTAAAATTATTTAAATAGCATATTAAATATGTAGAAGGAAGGTTCTTCAGATCTTTCTTATCTCCGGAATTGAGTTCGAATCCTTTCTTCAATTTTGTGATAACAGCCTGATTGGTATTATAAATATGAAAGAGGGTCTTTTTATCAAATCGGGGAGGCTCAAAGAGTAATTCACTATCTATGTCATAACTGCCGTTATCCCGAAAACTGATGGTCACTTCTTCCAGAGGATAATATTTGAACTGGTCGTGCAGACCCAGGTGGACATATTCAATGATTTTAAAGGTGTCTTTATCCTGAACAATACTTACTTCATCCAAATCTGAATAAAAGAGTTTTACCTGTTCATTGATAAGTTCTATATCCACTCTTGAAAAATACTTCTCATTTCGTATCTTTTTCTCCTTACCTGCCCAGCATACTACAAAATACTCTTTAAATACCTTGTATGTGGGATTATAATCACGTCGTTTTTTCATAAAATCGAACACGCCGTCCAGGGTATACTCGAGATTATTATGAGAATGGTTTTCAATAGAAGCAACTATTTTCGAATTCACATCTTTTATTTCGATGTCAAATACCTTGGGCATGCTAATGCTCCCATCTCTTAAAAAGACCGATCCGCCATAATATTTCCAGATGTTCTTTCTGAAAGAACATATCTTTCCTTTATTCGGTCGTATGCTTACCAGACCCACTACCAGGTTATCTGGTAAATGCGGAAATGGGATATTTTCATAAGAAATGATAGGAGGATTGCTTAGATAAGCATTGATAAGATTCTGAATTTTGCTATCATCAAAAAAATCGATTCCTACAATTTTGTTATCCTCATCTTCAACCCCAATGACGATATAGGAGTTGTTTTCAGGATTAGAATTAGATAAGGCACAGATATGTTTTAAGAATTTCGCCTTTCCTTCTTTTTCGCCAATATTGAGTTGCCGCTTTTTGTCATAAAAGCTGTTCTCGTCATTATGAGCAAGCAGGTTTTTAATAAGAAGGCGTTTGTTGATCACAGTCTATTAATTATTGATCATTGTTATTTTTTATTAATCGTATTTAGAGCCTTTTCTTTCAGACGTTTTCAAATAATTCATGAATTTTGAGATTTGTTGATTTAATTCCTCCAATTTATCTTCTAAATCTTCATATTCAATTTTGGAGATATGATTTCTATCCAGGGCTCTCTGAAGTTGGGCTTTAGTTTCATGATTAGAACCTCTACCAAAACCTTCAGCTATATTATCCATTACAGAACCTGATGAACCGCTAATTTGATCTCTCAATTTAAAATCTTTTGATAGACTAGTTTCATTCATTAAAATCCATATCCTATAACATTGAGCTCTAGCCATTTTGTAGATTTCCAAATCTTCAAATTTTTGATAGTGAGCCATCTATTCAATAATTAATAATAATAGAAAATAATTAATCCTTTGAAATTATAGTACTGGAAGCCTGGGCGGTTGGCATCACCGTAAGATCTGCAATATTTACATGATAAGGCCTGGTCACTACAAAATGAATAATATCTGCAATATCTTCCGGCTGTAAAGCTTTAAATCCCTGATAAACCTTTTCAGCTCTGTCTGAATCTCCTTTAAATCTCACATCGCTGAATTCTGTTTGTGTTAGTCCAGGATTTACCGCTCCAACTCTGATTCCGTTTCCGTTGAGGTCTATTCTCATTCCCTGGTTTATTGCATCTACGGCATGTTTGCTGGCACAATACACATTTCCATTAGGATAAACTTCCTTTCCGGCAGTAGATCCTATATTGATAATATGCCCCGATTGTCTATCGATCATTCCCGGGATGATTGCTTTGCTAACATATAATAATCCCTTGACGTTAATATCGAGCATCGCGTCCCAGTCATCTATGCTGCCCTCCTGAATTGGATTCAGGCCGTGAGCATTTCCGGCATTATTCACTAAGATGTCAATTTCTCGAAATTCCTCAGGCAGGGAAGCTATTTTTCCAAACACATCTTCTTTGTTCCTCACATCAAAATTGAGGATGTGTACCGAAGTTTCTACAGATAATTCATTTTTTAATTGTTCCAGACGTTCTAAACGTCTTCCGCAGAGAATGATCTTAAATCTTTCAAGAGCAAATCTAATTGTGGTAGATTTTCCTATTCCGCTTGTGGCACCAGTGATCAGGGCAGTTTTCATAATTTCAATTTTGTTTTCTAATGTAAGAAAGTATTAATTAGCAATTATCATAAGTCTATTAAAGCATGGTTAACTTCCGTTAAAAATAGTTAAATCTGATGCCTTGAGTAAAATCTTGCACAGAGGTTGCCGTTATCCTGACTGAACTAATAAAATCGACTTATGAGATATTTGAAAAATGGAACTTTAAAGAGTTTAATGATCGCAACTTTTATATCGTTGGGATTGGCTAGTTGTAGCGATGATGATTCGGGTGAAGCTACTACAGGTGGTACTGCAAACATGACGGTTAGAATGACCGATGCTCCCGGAGATTATGATGAAGTGAATATTGATGTACAGGACGTGCAGATCATGGTTGAAGCAGATGCAGATGTTGAGGCTGATGTAGATGCAGACGCAGATGGATGGGTAAGTCTTAATAATGTTGAAACAGGTGTATACGACCTGCTGGAGCTTACCGGAGGGATCTCTCAAATTCTTGCAGATTCAGAAGTACCTGCAGGATATGTAAGCCAAATGAGACTTGTGCTTGGAACAGAAAATACTGTAGTAGTTAATGGTGAGGTAAAATCATTGAATACTCCAAGTGCTCAGCAATCTGGATTAAAACTACAATTGAATCAGGAATTGGAAGCAGGCGAGAATTATGCTTTCCTTCTGGATTTTGATGTGGAGGAATCTATTGTGGCCACAGGAAACGGAAGCTATAACCTTAAACCGGTAATTAGACTAAGCGCTGAAGCTGGTGCTGGAATGGTTATAGGTACAGCGGTAATTCCGGCTTCTATAGAGACGAATGTTCAGAGTCTTGTGAAAATAAGCAATGAGAGCGCAACTATTTCTGCTTATACAGATGCTGAGGGTAATTTTGCTTTGAATGGTGTTCCTGCCGGGACCTATGATCTTGAGATTATTCCTGAAGCTTCTTCTGGTCTTACTGTATTTACAGTGAACGATATTGAAGTGAAACCAAATGAAACAACAGATCTTGGCGAGTTAGAACTCTAAGAGAATCCTGAAAATATTTATTTAAAAGGCAGTGTTTAAAAGCACTGCCTTTTTATTTTAACCAAAATTTAACAAGCCTAAACCCAATAAATATCCAATTTGCGACGCTTACTACAAGTACGTATATTCACGACATCAAAATTCGAAAATCATGATGGAAAACGATTCATCTGTTGATATTGCCAGTATTAACGAAAAAATTGAAAGAGAGAGTGCTTTTGTAGACCTGCTTACCCGCGAAATGAACAAGGTAATTGTAGGGCAAAAACACATGGTAGAACGCTTGCTTATAGGCTTGCTGGGACAGGGTCATATACTTCTAGAAGGTGTGCCCGGTCTTGCAAAGACTCTGGCGATTAATACCCTATCCCAGGCAGTACACGGAAGTTTTAGTAGAATACAGTTTACCCCGGACCTTTTGCCCGCAGATGTCGTAGGTACCCTTATTTATAACATGAAGGTGAGCGACTTCAGCATTAAAAAAGGACCGATTTTTGCAAATTTCGTCCTTGCAGATGAGATTAACCGTGCTCCTGCCAAGGTTCAATCGGCTTTATTGGAGGCGATGCAGGAAAAGCAGGTGACCATCGGCGATGAAACCTTTATATTAGATAAGCCATTCCTGGTAATGGCTACTCAAAACCCTGTGGAGCAGGAGGGGACTTATCCTTTACCTGAAGCTCAGGTAGACCGGTTCATGTTGAAAACAGTGATCAAATATCCTCAAATGGCTGAGGAACAATTAATCATAAGGGCCAATTTAAAAGGTACCTTTGAAAAGGTTAATCCGGTAGTGGATCTGGAGCAAATTTTACGTGCTCAGAGTGCTGTTCGCGATGTTTACATGGACGAAAAGATTGAAAAGTATATCCTTGATATCATATTCGCCACCCGTACTCCGGAAAAATACAATCTTGAAGATATTAAACCTTTGATCAGTTTCGGAGCTTCCCCAAGGGGAAGTATCAATCTTGCCATTGCTTCAAAATGTTATGCTTTTATAAAACGTCGGGGCTATGTAGTGCCTGAAGATGTTCGTGCTGTAGTTCATGATGTGCTTCGCCACAGAATAGGACTTACCTATGAAGCTGAAGCTGAAAATATAACTTCAGAAGATCTTATAGATAAGATTGTAAACGAAATAGAAGTACCATAAATTAGTTAACAGTAATCAGTGGCAGTAGGCATTAACTAAAACTGCCCTCTGAAAAATTTGACTGCTCACTGAAACTGAAAACTGTCTACTGAAAGAAATGGATACAAAGGAACTCCTTAAAAAAGTTAGAAAGATTGAAATCAAGACCCGAAGACTGAGCGATCATGTCTTTGGCGGGGAATATCATTCTACATTTAAGGGACGAGGGATGACCTTTAGCGAGGTACGCGCCTATCAGTTTGGAGATGATGTAAGGAGTATTGATTGGAACGTGACCGCCCGCTATAATGAACCTTTTGTAAAAGTATTTGAAGAGGAACGAGAGCTTACCATGATGCTGATGGTGGATGTGTCAGGGTCTGAAATGTTTGGTACGCAACAGCAGATAAAAAAGGAGGTAATTACTGAGATCGCAGCTACTCTGGCCTTTTCTGCAACCAATAATAATGATAAGATCGGTTTGCTGCTGTTTACAGACCAGATCGAATTATATATTCCTCCAAAAAAGGGAAGATCTCACGTACTTCGAATTATTAGAGAGTTACTGGAATTTAAACCTGTAGGTAAGAATACCGATATCAAAGCTGCCTTAAAATATCTTTCTAATGTTATGAAAAAAAAGGCGATCGTCTTTTTACTTTCAGATTTTATGGCAGACGACTACCAGCATACTCTGAAAATTATCGCGGGTAGACATGATATGACTGGAATAAGGGTGTTCGATAAAATGGAAGAGAGCATTCCAAATCTTGGGTTAGTACAGATGTTGGATGCGGAAACCGGTAGTTACATAAATGTGAACACAGGGTCAAAATCTGTGAGAAGATCTTATTCAAAATATTATACCGATCGTGTGAATTACTTTCATCAGAGTTTTTCACTGAGCGGGGCGGGAATTATTAATACCCGCACAGATGAGAGTTATGTGAAAAAATTACTGGGCTATTTTAAAAGAAGAGCTTAAAAGGAAAAATGTTTAAAATTAACGATAAAACATATTCAAAATTTAATATCTCAGGAGGCCTGGGATTTCTGTTTTTTATAAGTTTGCTTTTTTCTTATTCAGGTGCCTCTGCACAATCGAAGGTATCTGCTTCGATCGATTCTACAAGTATAAAGATTGGGGAGCAGATCAAATATAAAATAGAGGTAGCCTCAAATCCTGAAGACCTGGTGGTTTTTCCTGAAGGAGAAACTTTTTCACCTCTGGAACTGGTAGAATCTCTGGAAATAGATACCCTTAGAAAAAATGGGAATTATAGATTATTAAAAGAATATTTTCTCACGAAATTCGATTCCGGGAAGTATGTTATCCCAAGCCAGGAAGTTTTAATTAAAAGCAAATCCTATTACACAGATTCGATTGCTGTTGAGGTGAATGATGTGATTGTAGACACCACCAAACAAAAACTATATCCCATTAAACCATCGGTGGATGTTTCGGCCGGTTTTAGCATTCCAGATTGGGTGTGGTGGTTGCTGGGAATATTTTTGATCGCCGGGATAGTTGCGTTTTTAATTATCAGAAAAAAGAAAAAGGACGCCTTAGAGCCTGAGTTGCCTCCCTACGAAGAGGCCATGGCTGAACTCCAGAAACTGGATAATTCACATCTCCTTGAAAATAGAGAGATCAAGGAATATTATTCTCAATTGAGTTTTGCGGTTAGAAAATATCTGGATAGAAAAATCTATGATCATGGCCTGGAGCGAACCACGAATGAGTTGATCCTTTATTTGCGAGCACAGAAGGATGCCGGTAAGCTGAAATTGACTGATGGAACCATCAGCGATTTTGAAAGAATTTTGCAGAGAGCCGATCTTGCTAAATTCGCCAGATCTAAACCTGATGTGATCACAGCAAAGGAAGACCGTTCCAAAACTCAACATATTATTGATGATTTACGAGCTTCCGTTCCAGAGCCTACACAGGAAGAACTACTGCGGGACGAAGCATTTATAGCGGAACAGGCTAGAAAACGAAAAAAGCGGAGGATAATAATTGGTATTGTCGCCGGGGTCGTGATCATAATATTTGGAGTTACGGCACTTATAGCCACTAAGGGTTATACCTACGTGAAGGATACTTATCTTGGGCATCCTACCAAGGAATTGCTGGAAGGGGAATGGATTAGAAGCGAATATGGGAATCCTGCAGTTGCGGTAACCACGCCCAAAGTTCTGGTTCGGGGAGAAATTGAAATGCCCCGGGATGTGCAGCAAATGATGGTGGGTTCTGAAACTTTTATTTACGGAAGCCTTTTAAGCAATTATTACACCACTTTAAGTACTATAAAATTTAAGGGTGAAGTGAAATTTGACCTTCAGAAAGCTGTTGATGGTATTTATACCAATCTTGAAGGTCAGGGAGCTAGAAATATAGTGATGAAGCAGGAAGATTTTACCACTTTGAACGGAGCTAAAGGATTGAAAGTCTTTGGGACTTTAGATGCGGAAAATCCGGTTACCGGAGAATCTATTCCCAATGAATATGTAATCCTGAATTTTGCAGAAAAAGGAGGCTTTGAACAGATTATGGTGATTTATAATGAAAATGATCAATATGCCAAGGAAATTTCCGAAAGGATCATAAACTCAGTAGAAATAAATAATCTGGACGAATAATGTTTGCAAATTTCACATTTGAGAACCCGGAATTCTTCTGGTTGTTTTTGCTGCTTCCGCTGGCAATAGCATGGTATTTCTGGAAACGAAACAAGCAAACCCCGGAATTAAAGATTTCCAGTACCAAAGGATTTAAGGCTAATACGGGAATACTCCCAAAGTTAAGACCTGTACTTTTCGTTTTAAGATTGCTTACGTTGTTGCTTATTATTACGGCCATGGCCAGACCAAGAACGGTAGATGTTTCAACTCAAACGAGCAGCACCCAGGGAATTGATATCGTGATGGCAATAGATGTTTCAGCGAGTATGCTGGCGAGAGATCTTGAGCCAAATCGTCTCGATGCAACAAAGAATGTAGCAGAAGAATTTATTAAAGATCGCCCGGGAGACCGTATAGGACTTGTTGTGTATGCTGGCGAAAGTTTTACCAAGACACCTATTACCAGTGATAAAGCGATAGTCCTGGATGCTCTGGAAGATATTGAGTATAATAATGTGCTTGAAAATGGTACTGCGATCGGGTCTGGTCTGGCAACAGCGGTGAACAGAATTAAAGACAGCGAAGCTGAAAGTAAGGTCATCATTCTGCTTACAGACGGAGTGAATAATGCCGGGTTTATAGATCCAAATACGGCGAGCGAACTGGCGGTTGAATTTGGAATAAAAGTGTATACAATTGGAGTTGGAAGTAATGGAATGGCACTTTCTCCCGTTAATATTGTTAATGGAAGAATTCAGTATGGAAATGTTCAGGTGGAAATAGATGAAGAGCTGCTGAAGGAAATTGCGGCAGCTTCCGGTGGAAAATATTTCAGGGCGACGAACAACGAAAAATTAGAAGAGATCTATGCTGAAATTGATTCCCTGGAAAAAACTGAAATAGAAGAGTTCAGATATTATAATTATGATGAAAAATACCGGCCTTTGGTTTTACTGGCTGGAGGATTATTACTTTTTGAAGTGCTTTTAAGACTCACAATATTTAGAGGTTTTATATAAGATGTTTGTACTGGAAGAAAAAATATGGTTTTGGTTATTGCTGGTGATCCCGGTGATCGTCCTCTTATTTCTCATCTTTATTTTCTGGCAGAACAGAACCCGAAAAAAGTTTGCCGATTCCAGCTTACTGAAATTTCTGGCACCTAACAGGTCACGTTCGAAACCTGTTATCAAGCTAATTATCATTATTTTAGCATTGGCAAGTCTTGTTATTGCGCTGGTTAACCCAAAAATGGGAACCAAATTGGAAACGGTAAAGCGGGAAGGTGTAGATATTGTTTTTGCGATAGATGTTTCCAAAAGTATGGATGCTGAAGATATTGCGCCAAATCGTCTGGAGAAATCGAAGCAGCTGGTGAGCCAGATCCTCACTACGCTGGGAAGCGACCGGGTGGGTATCATTGCCTATGCAGGAGGCGCTTATCCACAACTGCCCATTACAACAGATTTTTCAGCAGCAAAGATGTTTTTGCAGGCTCTGAATACAGATATGATCTCTTCACAGGGAACTGCCATAAGTGATGCGATAGAACTGGCCACCACTTATTACGATGACGATCAGCAAACCAATAGAGTACTTTTCATTATCAGCGATGGTGAAGACCATGAAGGCAATGTTGCAGAAATTACAGAGCAGGCAGCAGAAGAAGGAATTCGTATTTTTACGATTGGAGTAGGAACTGAAAAGGGAGGTCCAATTCCTATAAAAAGAAATGGGGTTGTTCAGAATTATAAAAAAGACAGGCAGGGAGAAACGGTGATCACCAAATTGAATCCTGCAACGCTTCAGGAAATCGCAGAAGCTACCGATGGCAGCTATATTGAAGGAAATATTACCAGCGAGGTAGTGGAATCTGTAAATGAAGAATTGCAGAATATTGAAAAGACAGAATTTGAAGCAAAGCAGTTTGCCGACTTTAAATCTCACTTTCAATGGTTTCTTGGATTAGGTTTGGCATTATTATTTCTTGATGTTTTTATCCTGGAGCGAAGTACCGCCTGGTTGAAAAAACTCAATCTCTTTAACGAAAGAAGTAAAAAAGGAAAGAAAGCAGATGAAGATAAGTAAGAAACATATCATATTTACAGGGATTCTTTTCCTGTTTGGCTTCGTTTCAAGCTTTGCCCAGGAGAAGCCCGAAAAAGTTAAAAAGGAAGCCAATAAATTTATCGCGGAAGCTCAGGAAGCACTTTCTGAAAATGACTTTGCCAGTGCAGAAGCATCGTATAGAAAAGCGATTTCAAAAGATCCTTCAAATTTAAATGCTAAGTATAATATGGGAAACCTATATTATGCCAAGGAAAAATCCCTGAACGCAGAACAGCGGCTCAAGGAAGCAACAGAATTAGAAGCGACAAAGGAAGAAAAACATCGTATTTATCATAACCTGGGTAATTCTTATATGCAACAAAAGAATTATCAGGAAGCGGTAAATGCTTTTAAAGAAGCCCTTCGCAATGATCCTACAGATGATGAAACCAGGTACAATCTTGCTTTAGCCAAGAAGATGCTAGAAAAGGAAAAACAAGATCAGGATCAAAATCAGGATCAGAATAAAAAAGACGACGAGAAGAAAGACGAAAACAAAGATCAGCAGAAGAAAGATCAGAACCAGGATGGTAAAGGCGGTGAAGATGAAAATAAAGATCAGAAGCCTCAGGACGAAGGTGAGAATGAAAAGGATAAAAAGGAAGGCGATCAAAATGAAGATAAGCAGAAAGATGAGGGAGATGAGCAGAAGAAAAATGATGGACAGGGAGATAAAGAAAAGCAACAGCAGCCAAAGCCTACCCAGGGCCAGCTTTCTCCTCAGCAAATAAAAAATTTACTGGAAGCCATGAATAACGAAGAAAAGAAAGTTCAGGATAAGATAAATGCTGAAAAAGCAAAAGGCGTAAAAGTAAAATCTGAAAAAGATTGGTAACGTTTAGACTTATTGTTCGACAAAAAAGATGATTTTATAGGAGGAAAAAGATGAAATTGAGGTATTTAATTTTAAGTTTTTTATTGTTTGCTTCCGGGCTTATTCAGGCCCAGGTGAGGTTTGAAGCGAAGGTAAGCAGGGAAAAGCTGGGAATTAATGAGCGGCTTAGAGTAGATTTTGAGATGAATGAAGATGGCGATAATTTTAATCCACCTTCTTTTGATGGATTTACTGTTATTGGCGGGCCAAACCAGAAGATAAGCACCAGTATTCTTAATGGGAAAATGGCTTATTCCAAAACGTATAGCTTCTATTTACAACCGAAAAAAAGAGGAAATTTAAGCATTGGTCAGGCCGAGATCGTTATTGACGATAAAATCTATAAAACTTCTCCCTTAACGGTTGAAATTACTGCGGCAGTTGATAAACCAACAGATGGAGACAGTTCTGAGATCATTGCAGAGGATAATCTACACCTGGTCGCTGAGGTTTCAAAAGCGACTCCTTATTTAAATGAAGCGATAACCGTTGTTTATAAACTTTATGTGAGTCCGAGGGTAAGCGTGAGCAACTGGAGAGAACTGGATAGTCCTAAATATAATGATTTCTGGAGCCAAAGTATCGATATTCAGCAATTAAGGGTTGAAAATGGTGAATACCGGGGAGAACCTTATCGTTATGTGGTGCTTAGAAAAACTATTCTTTATCCGCAGAAGTCCGGAGAATTAAATATTGAGCCACTTACACTTTCCATCGCAGTAGATGTGCCCAGTGAACGGAGGGATATTTTTGGCAGCCGAATCTATAAAACGGTAAATAAAACCGTAGCAGCAGATAATAAGAAGATCAATGTAAAATCATTACCTGACGGTAAACCTGCAAATTTTACCGGAGCAGTCGGGAAATTCGATTTTAATGTAACTACCAGTAAAGATGAATTGAATGCTGGTGAAAGTCTTCAGGCAAAAGTTGAAGTTCGCGGAAACGGAAACCTTAAATTATTTGAATTACCAGCACTTACAGCACCGGCATCACTTGAGATGTACGACCCAGAGAGAAGTGAGAACGTAAATACCAATTTGAATGGAATGCAGGGAAGCATTTCTGAAACCTATACCGTAGTGCCCACCCAAAAAGGTAAATATCCTATTCCGGCATTATCATTTTCTTATTTTGATCCATCTTCTGAAACCTATAAAACTCAAACTTCAGATGAATTATTGATCAATGTGGAGAAAGGTCCGTTGGCCGGCAATGAGCCTTCAGGAATGTCTGGAGTTAATAAACAAATTGTTGCGATAGAAGGAGATCAGTTCCGATTTATAAAACTGAAGACCAATTTAAGACCTGTGAGCAGTGATGGTTTTCTGGGTTCCTTCGGGTTCTGGAGTGCCCTGGTTCTTCCGCTTGCGGCAATTCCGTTGTTTATTCTCTTCGGAAAAAAGAGAGAAGAGAGAGCTAATGATGTGAGAGGGAACAGGATTAGAAGAGCAGATAAACTCGCCAGAAAATATCTTTCAGAAGCTAAGAAGAACCTGGGAGATCAAAAAGAATTCTACCTGGCTCTGGAGCGCTCTATGCATAATTATCTAAAGGCAAAGCTTAGTATCCAGACGGGGGAAATGAGTAAGGAAAGAATTGCCGGTCTTTTGAACGAAAAAGGAGTAGATGCGCAAACAAATTCTGACTTTATTTCATTGCTGGAAAGTTGTGAATTTGCAAGATATACCCCGGCATCTTCAGATGCGATGCAGCACGATTATGAGAATGCGGTTAATGTAATTTCAACTCTTGATAAACAATTACAGGGATGAAAAAGTTGATATTATTAAGTTTTTTGATGATAAACTTCCTGGGGTTCGCCCAGAACGAGGAATTATTTGACGAGGCAAATTCGGCTTATCAGAGCGGAGATTATGAAGCGGCAGTCACAAAGTTTGAAGCTATCCTGGAAAACGGGGAGGCTTCTGCAGAGCTGTATTTTAATCTTGGGAATGCGCATTATAAAATGAACCATGTTGCGCCAAGCATTTATTTTTACGAAAAAGCACTTCAATTAGACCCTGCAGATGAGGATATAAAAATTAATATTGAATTTGCCCGAAATATGGCTATTGATGATATTGAGGAAATTGAAAAAACCGGTTTCTCTCAATGGTATAATAGTTTGATTTCGACCTTTTCTTTTAGTACCTGGGCCGTGTTGGCAATTGTATTTTCAGTGTTCTTCGTTGCCTTGTTCTTATTATACTATTTTTCATATAGATCTTTATACAAGCGACTTTTCTTTAGTGGAGCCATTTTATTCGTAATTCTTTGTGTAGTTTCTGTGATATTCGCATATCAGCAACAATCCTATATTCAGAATAACCAGTATGCAATAATTTTCAGCGAAGAGGTTGAGGTTCGCAATGAACCAACTCTGCGCAGTGAGCCTAGTTTTGAACTTCACGAAGGCACAAAGGCAAAAGTACTGGAAGATTATCAGGAATGGTCTAGAATTGAACTTTCCAACGGAGCTCAGGGGTGGGTTAATTCAGATGAAATTAAAATGCTATAAGCTTATTTGATGATAGTTTAAAGATTCCGTATAGCCGTTATAGCATAAATTGTCAAAAATCCCTTATTTTTGCAGCCGTGAAGTCATTTGCTTACATATTAGGATTCATATTTATTGCATTTCTTTTGGCGCCAACTACAATTGCGCTAATAGATAGAAATGTAGATATATCTATTGCCTATAAAGTAAATGAAGAAGAGAGTTCTTCAAAAAATCAAATTACTTTAGAATACACAATTGAGGAAATGAGTTCTAATTACGAGAGCATTCATTACCTGCAAATCAGAAAAATTGATGGTCACTATTATAAAGAAAATGGCTATAAAGTTTTCCTCTCCATTACTTCACCCCCGCCCAAAATTGCATAATACATACTCTTAATTTTCGAATGGCTTATGGCCATCCAAGAGGGCTGTAAAGTTCTCTAACAATCTCATTATTTAAAAACAAGATGCAGGTTTTCTAAATCCTGTGTAAACAAGTGTATTATGTTTAAACATCTTAATAAAGATTTCCCGGCGAGTATAGTCGTATTTTTCGTAGCTATTCCCTTATGTTTAGGGATTGCCCTTGCCAGTGGTGCTCCATTGTTTTCCGGATTAATTGCTGGTATTATTGGAGGTATTGTGGTAGGCGCTATTAGTGGTTCCAGTTTGGGAGTTAGTGGTCCTGCCGCCGGACTAGCTGCAATAGTATTGGCAGCAATTTCGAATATAGGTTACGAAAATCTCCTGCTGGCTGTCGTGATTGGTGGAATAATCCAGATTGGATTCGGTTTAATGAAAGCCGGTATTATTGGATATTACTTCCCAAATTCTGTAATAAAAGGAATGCTTACGGGTATAGGGATCATCATTATTCTTAAACAAATCCCCCATTTCTTTGGTTATGATAACGATCCTCAGGGAGACTGGGCTTTTTTCCAGGTAGATGGAGAAAATACCTTTTCTGAAATAATCAACAGTGTTAATAATATTAGCCCGGGAGCGACGCTTATTGCAATAATTGGGATGACGATTTTAGTATTGTGGGAAGCCGTATTATCTAAAAAGGGAAAATTCTTTAAATTGGTACAGGGTCCTTTGGTAGCAGTAGCAGCTGGAATCATTTATTATCTTGTAACACAGGGATCTGAAACCTTTGGAATATCTCCTGAACATCTTGTAAATGTACCGGTACCAGATAGTTTTGATTCATTTATTGGTCAATTTACCACTCCCTCTTTTGAAATGATTGGGACAATGGAAATATGGATCACTGGTTTCACGATCGCACTTGTAGCCAGCCTGGAAACATTACTTTGTGTGGAAGCTACCGATAAACTTGATCCTCATAAAAGAACTACACCCACAAATAGGGAACTTTTTGCGCAAGGAGGTGGTAATGTATTGTCTGGACTGATTGGTGGTTTGCCAATTACCCAGGTAATTGTAAGAAGTTCGGCTAATATTCAGTCTGGAGGACAAACAAAAATGTCTGCCATTTTACACGGATTTTTATTACTGATTTCAGTAGTATTAATTCCAAATATTTTAAATTTTATTCCACTTTCGGTATTAGCGGCTATACTTTTTCTAGTTGGGTATAAACTTGCAAAACCTGCTTTATTTGTAAATATGTTCAAAGCCGGTTGGAAACAATTTGTGCCATTTATCGTAACTGTTTTGGGTATTATATTTGGAGATCTTCTTATTGGTATTGGATTAGGTCTGGTAATTGGAATTTTTGTGATCCTTGTTAAGAGTTATCAGAATTCACACTTTCTTCATATTGAAAAAGAAGAAAATGGAGCTAAAATTGTAAAAATGGAGCTGGCAGAAGAAGTTACCTTCATTAACAAAGGGGCTATCCTGAAAGAGTTGAACAAACTGGAAGAGAATTCCTTTCTTATAATGGATGTCACTAAAACCAGATATCTTGATAGTGATATTATCGAAATTCTAGATGATTTTAAAATTAAAGCACAAGAGAAAAATATCAATATCAAGATCATTTCTGAAAGAGGTATAATTGAAAACCCTGATAGTTATCAGCAGTTCTTTGAATTAGATAAAAAACCAGCTTAAATTTAGGTTTCAGTATAAATATCTGAAGCAACTAAAATTTCAGCATTAATTAAAAAAGCAATTATGATTAATACTATAATAGATAAAGAAAAACAAGATCAATTAACTCCAGATACAGTTCTTACTGAGCTGATGGAAGGAAATAAGAGATTCACAGAAAATAAAATGCACCAGAGAAATTACGCATCTCAAATTGAAAAGACCAGCGGGGGGCAATGGCCTCAGGCTGTAGTTCTGGGATGTATAGATTCTCGTGTACCTGTTGAAACTGTTTTTGACCAGGGAGTAGGTGATATCTTTACAGCGAGGGTTGCAGGTAATTTTGAGAATACTGATATTCTTGGAAGTATGGAATACTCCTGTAAGGTTGCTGGCAGTAAACTTGTACTCGTTCTAGGTCATGAAGCTTGTGGAGCTGTTAAAGCCGCCTGTGACCATGTTGAACTTGGAAATATCACTCATTTATTAAGTAATATCCAGCCTGCTGTGGAAGCCACTGAAACTGACGGGGAAAGAAGTTCAAAAAATGACTCTTTCGTTGCCGGGGTAGTAGAAAACAATGTGAAGCTTACCATGAACAGGATCAGGGAAAAGAGTCCTATTCTTGAGGAGATGGAAAAAAATGGAGAAATTAAGATCGTGGGAGGAGTTTACTCGATTTCCAGCGG
Source organism: Christiangramia sediminis (assembly GCF_020552705.1). Classification (GTDB taxonomy): domain Bacteria; phylum Bacteroidota; class Bacteroidia; order Flavobacteriales; family Flavobacteriaceae; genus Christiangramia; species Christiangramia sediminis. The sequence continues at coordinate 592,717 of NZ_JAJBZG010000005.1, forward strand.
AAAAGTTACTTTATTATAAGACATCAAACCAGCCGGAATAGGCTATGAAAAAGAAATTTAAGGTCCGGTGCTGTAAAAGGTACCGGATCTTTTATTTTATTTAAAATCCACTATTTCATCATCATCATTCAAAAGATCTCTTTCCTGTACCTGTTTAATGATAGAGGGCAATACAATGGGTGCGATTCCTTCCACAGGTTCGTACAGGATTGATTCTTCCAGGGTTTTATCTTCAATGATCTCAATTCGTTCATTCGTAGCTTTAAAGAACATGATAATTACACTGGCCACAAAAGCCGACTTAAGCAAGCCAAAAACTCCACCCAGTAATTTATTTACAATCCCAAGAGCCGCAAAAGCAGCGACTTTGGTTAACATTTTACCTGCCAGGGAAACCAGGAATACAATCAATACAAAGGTGATCGCAAAACTGATAAGATTGATATATTGAACTTTCCAATCTACATGATTAGAAAGAAAATTACCTAAAAAATGAGAAAAGTGTACCGCTCCGTAAATCCCGGCTACGATTCCTATAAGCGACGCCAGTTCGGTAAGCAAACCTCTGAAAAAGCCCCGCACCAATCCGTATAAAAGTACCAGGCTTAAAATAATATCCACCGTATTCATAAATCAAATATAATAATTATTAAATCTAGATGGTATCTTTGCAACATGGCAAGAGATGAACAATTAAAAGAGAGATGGGAAAGAGTTCAGAAAAAACTTTCTGATCAATTCGCAGATGGGGAATTAATGGAACTGGATGCTATTATTTACCTGGTTGGAGTCCAGGAATTAGGACAGCCCCACAAAAAATATAAGAAAGATCATAAAATAGATTTAATGCATATCGCTATTTGCACTTTATTAGAGCCTTATGGCTATTATGAATTTGATTTTTTTGATGATGATGGGTGGCCTCATTTTAAGATTAAAGAAGAATTACCAACGCTTAAGGCGGGTGAACAAACAGTTTTAATGAAAGAAGCGATCGTGCAATATTTTATGGAAAAAGAGTATATTTCATAAATGAATCCCGGTATATTTTTTCTTTCTTTTCCGCAGGATAGCGGCCCTATTTATCAGGAAACTTTGGCTGGAAGGTTGCCGGTAGAACCATTTAATACCTACAGCAATATTTTCTTTCTGATCATCATTATCTATTTCTCCCTTAGGGTATATAGCGACTATAAGAATCATAGATTTTTGGCCTGGTGCCTGCCCATACTCTTTTTAGGATTTATAGGGGGTACGGTATATCACGCCACCAGGAGTCACGATGTTTGGATGTATATGGATTGGTTGCCAATCGTGCTGCTTTGTCTGGCCGTTTCGGTCTATTATACCATTAAATTAAAGGCTTCCCGCAAAAAGAGGTTACTTCTTATTTTTTTAGTTCTCTTTTTGGTATTTGGAGTCCGGTTTATTCCATTGGCTCAGCATGTAAAGACTTCAGTAGGATATATTGCTACAGCTTTAGGCCTGCTTCTACCAATCATCACCTATTTTTATACTACTAAAATGCATCATTGGGGTTATATTTTGCTTGCTTTTTTAAGTTTTGGACTGGCGATCAGCTTTAGAATACTGGATAATTTTGTTTACATCATCCCCATGGGAACTCACTGGCTATGGCATACTTTCGGAGCTTTATCTGTGTTTTTCTTAATGAATTATATTTATAATGAAAAGCTCACCCCGGTAAGGCAGAGTTCCAATAAATAGAAATGGAATAAGCTTTTAAAAGAAGAAGTTTTAGGCTTAAATTTTATTAAATTTGCGCTTCCGAAACGAAATCACCTATGATCGATAAAATTAAAGGACATGTCGCTGATGTTGAAAGCTTTAATGCTAAGACAAAAGATGAGATCGAAGCTTTCCGTATTAAATATCTTGGAAAAAAAGGTATTCTGAATGAGTATTTTGCCGAATTCAAGAATGTTCCAAATGAACAAAAAAAGGAATTTGGGCAGGTTATAAATGAACTTAAGACTGCAGCGCAGGAAAAAGTAACTATTCTTAAAGAAGAGCTGGAAAATTCCCAGGAAGAAAAAGGTGTTTACGGAGACCTTTCCAGACCTGGCGAACCTGTGGAAATAGGATCACGTCATCCCATATCTATCGTAAAGAATCAGATCACAGAGATCTTTTCAAACATAGGTTTCAACGTTTCAGAAGGACCTGAAATGGAAGATGACTGGCATAACTTTACTGCATTGAACCTTCCGGAATATCACCCGGCCAGGGATATGCAGGATACTTTTTTCATCCAGACAGATCCTGATATTTTATTGAGAACCCACACCTCCTCTGTTCAGGTGAGATATATGGAAGAAAATAAGCCGCCAATAAGAACGATCTCCCCGGGAAGAGTTTTCAGAAATGAAGCAATTTCAGCAAGATCACATTGTATTTTCCACCAGGTGGAAGGTTTATATATAGACAAGGATGTTTCTTTTGCCGACATGAAGCAAACCATTCTTTATTTTACGAAACAATTGTTCGGAAAATCAAAAATTCGATTAAGACCTTCCTATTTTCCATTTACAGAGCCAAGTGCAGAGGTAGATGTTTATTGGGGACTGGAAACAGAAACCGATTATCGTATCACCAAAGGAACCGGCTGGCTAGAGATCATGGGCTGCGGAATGGTAGACCCTAATGTTTTAAGAAATTGTAATATTGACCCGCAGGAATATTCTGGTTTTGCATTTGGTATGGGGATAGAACGGATTGCGATGTTGCTATATCAAATTGAAGATATCAGGATGTTCTATGAGAACGATCTTAGATTTCTTGAACAATTTAAATCAGCTTTATAATGAAGAAATATAGCATATTGATCCTTGGAGCAATCATCCTGGGAATTATCATTTACGTGACCTTTGTGATTGCTTTAATAAAAATAACTTTGGGATTAATATTGTTGGCAGTAGCTGCCGTGGTATTATATTTTCTTTGGAGAAAAATCAAGTCGAAAGCAGAAGATACGTTTTGAAAAAGGATATTATAACTCCAGAGGTAAAAGATGTTCATGTGGCAGCCGTAAAGGTCTACAATGAGCAATTTGAAACCTATGAATGGAATGCTTATCTTATAAATAATACGAATAAAGCTTTGGAGATGGTGCTAATTGTTTCCAGGGGTTTTGATAAAAAGCGGGAAACCTCATTAATGAGGCATAAAATTCAGATACTTCCTGCTAAGAATTTCGCAAAAATAGAATTTCTACAGGAGGATGTTCTTCAGCTGAATAATGACTTTAAGGTGACTTATTTTGAGGATTCAAGAATGATGGAGAAAAACTTTTTGTTTAAACCGAATAGTATTCGGGAATCTGCTGCAGTGTCCCTACCCATTATTCCTGAAAAAGGAATTCTGGCAACATAGATCTCTTTAAAAAATTTCATAAAAAAAAAGCCCCGGAATATATTCCAGAGGCTTTCTTATTGAAATAGATTAACCGAATCTAATCAAACTTGTTATTCAGGTCTTCGAATTCACCAATAACAGCTCCACCGCTATTGATCTGTACTTTTCCTGAAACGTATATCTTCGAGTCATCTCCAACGAATTCTAATGTTCCCTCGCTGGCGATTTGCAGATCACCGTGGATCTCTACAGTACCTTCCACCTTAAAGATGCTATTTGCACTGATCACGAGGTTCTCTGAAGATCTGTGATTACCAAGTTTAAAGTTTCCTACAAGGTTAATTCTGGAATCACTGCTTAGGTTAGCGCTTTTCTCAACAAGCATTTCTCCACAGAAGTTCAAAATTCCGTTCACATTTAAATGTTTCAGAGTCATGATTCCGTTATAAGAGAATTCCTCTCCTGATGCAATGGTGAAGTTTTTATCCCCGGTATAAGGATTAAAATCCCCACAAGCTAGAAAACTTCCTGTTTCTTCATCAACTGCTGGAGTAATCACCTTTAAGATCTTTAGTCCGCTTCCAGACGCTACATAAATATATTCTCCTTTAGCCTGAACAAAGTTTGCACTTCCCTGGATCTCAGCGATCCCTTCGGCAACCGGGTTTAAAGTTTCGTTTAGCTTAATGATATCAAGACCGGCACCACCGTTAGCCATATAAATAAAGTTCCCATCGGTAGAAACAGCATTGGTCACCTTGTCTTCGAGATTAATTTCAGCTGCCTCGGGATTCACTTTTAATGGAAGGCTGGCTAGTTTTGCTCCAGCTTCAAAATTGTAGATCCCTACTCCCTGAGAACCTTCAGAAACCAATACATTGTCACCATACCAGGTGATGGTTCTTTTAGATTCAGCAGCTAGAGGAGCGGTACTAATTTTAGAGATAAGTTCAAAACTGTCATTTATGGTAAAGTTCATCAGACCGTCAACACCACTCAATACTGCTAACGTATTATTCTTTAGAGCAGCATATCTAAGATCCCCGATTTCTTCAGTAAAGTTACCGTCAAATGCGGTCATAATTCCGGGATATTCTAATTTACTAATCGCCCCGGCATCTCCACTTATAGAGATAGCTTCTCCATTATAAGGCAGGATATGTACACCAGCGTTACCCTGATTTCCATAATCAAGATTAGAGATAGGATTTACTCTAGGATCATCGCTTTCGTTACTAAAGGACTGATCAAGATCTCCATTTGCCAATTCAAGGTAACCCATTAAAGAGCGTCTACCTGTACCTCTGTTATCTTTAGCAGAAGCTCCGGTAAATACCAGGTAGTTGTTATTATCTACAAATAGCGAATTGATGTCCGCGATACTCGTGGTTAACCTGCTTACTAATTCAGGATTATATTTATCGCTAATATTTACAACGTCTATGGCTCCAAGGTAGGTTGCACCTTCTTTATTATAAGAAATGTAGGCGAAATCCCCATTAACATCTACATGGGTAGCACGTAAGGCGGTACCATCTAGCACTGGCGGCTCTAAAGAAGCGATTTGCTCGATCCCGAAGACCGAACCAGCTTTCATACCTCTGTTATTCGTAATATTTGCAACTCCTACTACTCCAGTTTCGTTGAAGTTGATGGCCTGCTGTAATTCTGAGGCATCTGTAGAAATGTTATAATCTGATTGTTCCTGAGTTTCAGCTGGAGAATCCTCTGTCTGACACGAATTGAAAATTAAAGCCGAAAAAAGGCTTAGGCCAAGTAATCTTTTGTTCATAAGTAGTTAGTTTATTTAGGTATTTGGGCAGGTAAAAATAGTAATTAAACTGAATAATCAAAGAGAAACTCCTTGAACTACAGTACTTTTCGATAAAGTGTAAGAAAAGTCCGATAAGAAAATTCATTCCAATAAAAAAGCCGACTTATTAGTCGGCTTTCTATCTATTTAAATACTAGCGATTAATGCTCGTGATCATCGTGGTTATGTTCTTCAGCAGTATAAACATTATACTCTCCTCTCAAGAAAGAATATTCAGCTGTTCTAACCTCACCCATTACCCATAGGTAGTTATGTTCCAGGTCTTCGTTTAGAAATTGTAGGGTAGCACCAGTGTTAAGGATAAGATCTCCAGTTACGATTAATGCTCCATTTATTTCTAAATGTCCTCCATAATTAATTACAAGATCTTTTGGTTTTTCTTCGGTTCCAACTGTCATAAGTCCAACAGTAGTTAAGACACCATTTCTTCTGATAATTGCGTCTTTTTCAATGTTTATTTCACCGCAAATATTAAGGTCTCCTCCAACGCGTAAGTTTTGAACCTCCACTTTTTGACCATAGTCAAAAGATTCTCCTTTCATTATATTCATATTGGCCGGTCCTGTATATGCGGGAAATATGTCACAGTCTTCAAATCCGTTTTTCAGAAAGCCTGGTTCGTGGATTGCAGTTATAAAGCCTGGTTCGTGAATTTTGTTTACCTGTGAGTCCTTCGATTCTTTTTCTACGGAAACTTCATTAGTTGGTAGCTCTTCTGTAACAGAATCTGTCTGGCATCCTACCAGAAAAATTCCCAGTCCAAGACTTAGCATTAACACTTTTTTGTTCATGATAATAGGTTTGATTAGAATTTGGTTGGTGTAAAGATACTGGATAATTCGATAACTTTAACAAAATATTCGCTGAAAAGTATAATTTTCAAGTAGTTAACAATTAATGAAGTAAGAAAATTCTTAGGCTAATCCAGTTTATCCACTAATTTATTGAATACTGTTTTAGGGTTTTTACCCTCATAAAGTATCGCGTAAACTGCATTTATGATAGGAGTTTTAGCCTTAGATTTCTGATTCTGATTTATCTTATATGCGCTTTCTGTAGCATAATAGCCTTCAGCAATCATACTCATTTCCATCTGGGCACTTTTCACCGTATAACCTTTACCAATCATATTACCGAACATGCGGTTACGGCTAAAAATTGAATACCCGGTGACTAAAAGATCGCCCAGGTAAGCAGAATCGTTAATATTCCGCTTCATTTTGTGCACTTTCTTGATGAATTTTTTCATTTCGCGTATCGCATTGCTCATAAGAACACTCTGGAAGTTATCTCCATAGCCTAATCCGTGAGCAATTCCAGCAGCAATGGCGTAAATATTTTTTAGTACCGCAGCATATTCTGTCCCGATGACATCGTCGCTAATTTTACAGGTGATATAATCACTTCCCAGGTATCCCGCTACGATTTCTGCCTTTTTCTCATCCTGACAGGCCACGGTGAGATAAGAAAGCCTTTCCAGGGCAACTTCTTCTGCATGACAGGGTCCGGTTAGAATCCCGATATTTTCCATAGGCACTTCAAAATATTCATTGAAATGCTCCCCAACAATTAAACTTGTTTCAGGAACAATACCTTTAATAGCTGAAAATACGATCTTGTCCTTTAATGGAGTTGTAAGGGCATCTAATTCCCGTTTTAAGAATGCTGAAGGAATAGCAAAAATAATATAATCTGAAGCTGCAACAGTTTCGTTGATATCGTTGCTAAGATTAAGCTGGTTTACATCAAATTCAACCGAACTTAAATAATTAGGATTGTGATCCTGTTTTTTTATGTGTTCAATGGCATAAACACTGCGCATATACCAATTAACCTGATCCAGGTTCTCACATAACATTTTAACAATTGCAGTAGCCCAGCTACCACCACCAATAACACCAAAACGCGGAGTTTTATCCATATAATTACATTCTCTTTTTCAAAAATAGTCAAATTTGGAAGTTTTTAAAGTTTTTCGCTTTTAAACCTGCATAATATTGCGAATATTCTAATCATTTCATTACAAACTTTAACATGCCTGAATACTTCTTTATACAATCTATCTAAAATCTCCCCGTTATTAAACTGTTCTTCCTGTTCATCTTTTCATGAAGAACACTTGTTAGTTTTTTTTGGTTGGTTATTTAGTTGAAAAGACCGTTTCACGAGAAGCGGTCTTTTTAATTTTGGATGAAATTTTTGAAAACTTTAGGATTGGTACAAGTATTAAAACTGATTCACTTTTGTACATTTAAGTAACTAACTATAAATCATAAAAATGGGTATATTTTCATTTATTAAAGAGGCAGGAAAAAAAGTATTTGGTATTGATAAACCTAAATCTACAGAAGCAGGTACGAAGGATGATCTAAAAGAAAATGAAAAAGCAGCCAGAAAACTTGAAGAGACCATTAAAGATTTAAACCTAAAAGCTGAAAATTTAAAGATCCATATCGAGAATGATATGGCTATAGTTTCAGGAAAGGCACTGGATCAGGCAAACAGGGAAAAAATTATATTGGTTATAGGAAATTCTGAAGGAATTGGACAGGTAGATGATAGGATGGACGTTGAAAATACAGAACCTGAGGCAGTATTTCATACGGTAGAAAGAGGAGATACTTTAAGTAAGATTTCAAAAGAACATTATGGTGATCCAAATCAATATCCTTTGATATTTGAAGCAAACAAGCCAATGTTGCAGGATCCCGATAAAATATACCCGGGGCAGGTACTAAGAATACCTCCGATGGAAGCAAAAAGATAAAAAACTAAAAGACTGTTTATAAATTTCGAGAATTTTAAACTGAGAGCAGACGACGTTCTAGAGCTTGTAGTTCCACAATGAAAAAAGTAGGATCAATCAGCTAAATTGAAGATTCAAAATAGATTTTTAAACAGTCTTTTACCTATTTGTAAAAATTCATTTGATCAATATATTCCCAGACCTTTACATCGAGAAGGGGTCTTACATTTTTCGATTCTTTAATAGACTTTCTTATAAAAGTTGAAGATATCTCTACAATGGGGGCATCGACTCGTGTTATCTTTGCATGACCCTTATATTCTTCGGCTACTTCTCCCGGAGCTATTCTTGGATAAACGTATATCTCATGATTTTCGATGATCACTTCAGAATTTTTCCATTTATGAAAATTCTTTAAATTGTCTTCTCCCATGATGAGACAAAAATCATTGGTAGGAAATTTTTCCTGAAGATGAGCCAGTGTATTTACCGTGTAATTTGGTTGCGGAAGATCAAATTCAATATTACTTGGTTTTAGTTTCTCATAAGTTTCACAAGCCCGGTAAACCATTTCCAGCCTATGATGATTATCGAGTAGGCTACTTTTTTTCTTATGAGGATTATGAGGTGTCACCACGAGCCAGATCTCTTCAAGATCTGAATACTCAGCCATATGATTTGCAATAATCAGGTGGCCGGTGTGAATAGGGTTAAAGGTTCCAAAGAACAAACCTACCTTTCTATTCATTCTTCCGGTTTTTCAGCGTCCACATAATTTGAAACCAGGTTATAGGCTTCTTTTAAAGCGGTACCCAGGTGATTGTTTTCAATAATAAAATCAAACTGAGGAGCAGTGGCCAATTCAATAGAAGCCTTGGCAACTCTCATGCTTATCTTGTCATCACTTTCAGTTTTCCTTTTCTTTAAGCGAATTTTTAGTTCCTCGATGCTTGGAGGTTTTACAAAAACTGCCAGTGTCCTTTCCGGATATATGTTCTTGATGTCTAAACCACCCACGACATCGATATCAAAAATCACATGCTTTCCTTTCTTCCAGATACGTTCTACTTCACTTTTTAAAGTTCCGTAAAAATTGTCCCTGTAAACTTCTTCCCATTCCAGGAATTCATCGTTCTTGATCTTTTGTTTGAAGTCTTTTAAAGAAAGAAAGTAGTAATCTTGCCCATGAATTTCATTCCCCCTTGGTTCACGGGAAGTTGCCGAAATTGAAAAATCCAGTTTTAATTCCTGATGCTTTAATAAGTGACGTACTATCGTAGTTTTACCTGATCCCGAAGGAGCTGAAAACACGATAAGTTTCCCTTCGCTCATTTAGAGTACGTTTAGAATTTGTTCTTTTATTTTCTCCAATTCATCCTTCATTTGCACCACTAACTGTTGCATTGGAGCATAATTGGATTTGCTTCCAATAGTATTGATCTCACGCCCTATTTCCTGAGAAATAAAGGCTAGCTTTCTACCATTAGAGTCTTTTGTATCTATAGTTTTTTGAAAATAATCCAGGTGATTGTCCAGTCTTACTTTTTCTTCGGTAATATCAAATTTTTCAATATAATAAACGATCTCCTGCTCAAAGCGGTTTTCATCTGCATTTTCTTTGATATCCTCGATGCCTTTACGAAGTCTTTCGCGCACGGCATCAACCCTGTCCGGATCTATTTTGATTACTTCTTCCAGTAAACTCTGAATATTTGTAATTCTTAATTTCAGATCTTTCTCCAGTGCTTTGCCTTCGTCATTTCTGAAATTATTGATCTCTTTAAGTGCAGATTTAACAGCTCCTTCAATGGCTTTGAACTCTTCATCGTCAATTTCATCCCTTTCCGTTTTGAGAGAATCGGGCATTTTTACTGCCATTTTCAGTAGTTCAACTTCACTGGCATTTACGATGTCCCGTAACTGGTCCATATAGTTTTTTACTACTTCTGTATTTACATTGGTAGAGGTTTGCTCTCCTGTGTATTCTACATAGATGGAAAGATCTACCTTTCCGCGTTCTAAACTATTGGAGATGATATTCCGAAGATCCAATTCCTTTTCTCTGTATTGAGAGGGAATGCGAGCATTCAGGTCAAAATTCTTACTGTTCAGAGATTTTAGCTCTACAGTGATTTTCTTGTTGGGAATTTGAGTAACGCTTTTCCCGAAGCCTGTCATAGATTGAATCATGCCTGAATTTTAAAAGCTTGCGCAAAGATAATCAATTCTATAGCATCTCCAATTTAATACGTATTTGATAAGAGCCTCAAATTCTTATAGACCTTCAATGAATTCCAGGGCTCTCTTTTCGTGGTAATAAATAGTTGATTTAGTTACAAAACCAACATGACCCCCAAACGCAGGAATTTCCAGATTAATATTTTCAGAATTTTCAGCAATTTCACGAGGATAGCAGTCCGGGGATAGAAAGCTGTCATTTGCTGCACTCAATATTAGAACAGGCTTGTTTATTCCAGGAAGAAACTGCAGTGCGCTGGTCTGCCTGTAGTAATCTGCCGCGTCCTTGTATCCGTGTGCTTTTGAAGTGTATAGGTCGTCAATATCTCTTAAAGAACTGCAATTGGAAATATCTTTTTTCTGAATGTGATCAGGAAATTTTTCCGCTCTTAAGTTCAGGTGTTGTTTTAGGTTCAGTTCAAATCTTTTTGAATACACAAAATTCCTCATTCGGTTGATCGCCCCCAACGAGCCTGAAAGATCGCAGGGAACAGAGACACCAACAGCGCCAATGATCTCATCTGGTAAACTTCTGTTCTCACCCAGGTACTTCATGAGCATATTGCCGCCAAGACTAAAACCTACCAGGGCAATTTTTGAATATTTTTTTAGAGAAAGTACATGGGTTAGTACTTCAGCCAGGTCATCACTGGCTCCAGCATGATAACTTCGGAAATAACGATTAAGTTCATCGCTGCAACCTCTGAAATTCATTGCCACAGCATCCCAGTTGCTAGCATTAAATACCCGTGCCATCCCTTTCATATATGGTCTCGAGGTATTTCCCGCAAGTCCATGTAATAAGATCACCAATTTATTAGATTCTTTATTTTTGGAATAACTCCAGTCCAGATCTATAAAGTCACCATCACTCAGTTCAATTCTTTCCCGTTCATAAACAGGAATCTCCACCTTTCTAAGGGTAGCAGCATAAATGGTTGAGGCATCTGCATTTTTAAATATTCCCGGAGGAATATAATTTCCTGTGACAAGTGGCATTTCTTTTCTAATTTTAATATAAACTTAGGTAAAATAAGTTATGCACGCATAATATTTATTGGTAGTTTTGAATAAATTGAAGATTATGTACAGCAAGAAATTCGAAATAAGATGGAGTGACCTGGATGCCAACAGACATTTGGCGAATTCCGCATTTATAAATTTTATGAGCCACACCCGTATGGGTTTTCTTATGGAGAACGGATTTGGACATAAACAACTTTCGCATTATAATTTGGGCCCTATAGTTTTCTACGAACATATATACTATTTCAAGGAGATATTCGCTGGGGAACCGGTAGCGGTAACTCTCGAACTCAGTGGACTTTCTGAGGACGGGATGTACTTTGAATTCATTCATAAGATCTATGATCATAACGGTAAAAATTGTGCAACCTGTGAGATGATGGGTTCCTGGTTAGATCTTGACAAAAGAAAATTGATCGAATTACCGGAAGAACTTTTCAAACAATTGGACAAAACCCCTAAAACTAAAGATTTCAGGACGCTTACTAAGGAAGATACTCGAAAGTACGGTAAGCGACCTCAAGATCTTACTCCTGAGGAAGTAAAAGACTTATAGGTTTTTATGGAGGAGGAAATCACGGAAGTTTGGTATGCATGTTACGGTTCGAATATCAGGGAGGAGCGTTTTCTCTGCTATATAAATGGAGGTACACCGCCGGGAGCCCTTAGGAACTTCACAGGATGTTCAGATAAATCAAAGCCAAAACAGAGCAGAACGATCACTATAGATCACGAGATGTATTTTGCCAAGAAATCGCCGACCTGGAATGGTGGAGGAATTTGCTTTTTGAATCCGGAGAAAGATATTACTGCAAATACACTGGGCCGCACTTACCTTATCAATGCAAGTCAGTTTATAGATCTGGTCAGGCAGGAACTTAAGTTTGAAGGTTCTATAACGATAGACTTTGAAAGATTAGTGAAAGAAGGCTCTTATAATTGTATGACCGATGGCCGCTATGGTTTGTTGCTTTACTTAGGGGAAATAGAGGGGAATCCTGTGGTCACTTTTACCAGTGAGGCTTACCTGGAACCTGAAATCAATAAGCCAGATGAACAATATCTGCTAACCATTCTTCGTGGATTAAAGGAGATTTACACGATAAAGGAAATGGAATTATTGGAATATTTTAAAAGCAAAAAGGGAGTGGAGAATCAGTTTCCCACTAATGAACTTAGCCGTATAATTAAAATGGCTTAAAATAAATTTCGCTCGCAAATATTCCGTAACTTTAAACTAAATCCAATCTTCAAAAACTTCCTGTTTAAGTGCTCTAATCTAAAAGAGTATGAAAAGTTTCAAAAATCATTTTCGGTTTTTCGCCCCATTTATTTCACTGGTTTTTTTGTTACAAAGTTGCAGTATCTATTACAAGGATAATTTAAGTCCAAGAGAGGCAGTTGAAACCGAACGAAAAGTACGAGTAACGACAAATCAGGATGAAAAATTAATTTTTAATAAGCTGGAAGAAAATACCGGTAGTTTTTACGGACTTACCAAAAAGAATTCGGGCACCTCAAAAAAACTGCAAAAGATGGGAATTAATGGGAGTGCTCAAGGACCACTATATTCTTTTGGCTTGGAGACATTAAAGATAAAAGAGGTACATGCAAAGAATTATACAGCATCAACTCTTGCCACCATTGGCATATCATTCATCGGTTTAGTTGCTGTCACAGTTGCTATAGTTGGAATTGCTTTAAGTGATGGATTTTTTGATGGTGATTCTCTTTGGGCTTATTAAGCCTTCACTTGTGTCTTTTTTATACTTACCATATAAACACCAATAAAGACCAGAGCAGCGGCCAATCCTTTTATCCATGTTAACTTATCGGCACCTACTGAAATTGCAAAGGTAATTGCGATAAGAGGTTGCAGGTAGATAAATGCACTTATAGTAGAGGGTGAAAGCTGTTTTAAAGCATAAATATTCAATAAATACGTCATAAAGGTGGTTCCTAAAACCACAAATCCCATTTTCCAGATGGCGTCAAAAGGCAAGCTGGTCCATTCTACAGCAATAAATTCAGTATAAGTCACGGGAAGATTGATGAAAATAGCAATTAAGAATAACCATTTCATCAGAGTAATAGCATGATACTTTTTAGTTAGGGGTTTAACCAGGATAAGATAAAGTCCATACGAGAAAGCATTTACGATAAAAAGTATATTTCCGAAAGGTATATTGGGCGCATTAATGTTCTCACCCGTACTAAAAAGAACCAATACAAGGGCTCCCGCCATTCCAATAATTATTCCTAAAGTCTTTAATAACGTAATTTTTTCTTTAATCAGTATAGCAGCAAGTATAAGAACCATCACCGGAGACAAGGTGATAATAACAGAACTATTGATAGGTGTAGATAAACTCAGGCCTTTAAAAAAGAACAGCATATTAATAACCATCCCGAAAACTGCACATCCCAGGATTCTAAGCCAGTCAGAGCTGGCGATCTTTTCTTTGGGAGCGAACAGGCTAATGATCCAGAAAAGTATTGCGGCCCCGGTCACTCTTAGCAGGATAAACCCGAAAGGTTCTATATAGAGAGGCATTAAGCCTTTCGCAATGGTATGATTTACGCCATAAATCGCACTGGCTATAAAGGCGGCAAGAATAGCCAGCAGGCGGCTATTATCCATGAATAGATTCTTTTGCTTCGGCTACCGTTTTCTTGGAATTCCCTATAAAAATCTTGTCGTTATTGATAATCACGGGCCTTTTTAAAAAAGTATAATGTTCCAGAATTAAATTCTTAAACCTTCCTTCATCCAGATCTTCATTTTTCAGGTCTCTTTCTTTATAAAGTCTGGCCCTTTTACTGAAAAGAGATTCATAATTTCCAGCCAGTTCCTGCATTTCATCCAGTTGCTCTTCAGTAAGTTTTTCAGATTTAATGTCCTGTAAAATGAACGAATCTGGTGCTTCAAGTTCCTTTAAGATTCTCTTACAGGTATCGCAGGTGGATAGATAATATATTTTTTTCATGGGAGGAATGTTATTAACACAAAGAACGGGATTTTCCTTAAAAGAATAAATTCTCCTGTCAGGCTTTTGGTTTGTTTGCTTTTAAATTTAAAAATTGTTTTATCTCAGATTTTGAATAGGTCATAATAAAATTCCCAGCAGCGTAGGGAGCAATTTCATAAGCATTATAATGAAGTATCACTTTTTCTTCAGTAAGGCCAATGTTTTGAGGAAGATGAAATTCATCGTTTTCGAAGAACATTCCGGTACTATTAATATTTTCATTGGAGGGGATATTTTGCTTTTTTCTGAAATCCTTTTCCACGTAATCAATAAATTCTGAAGAAAATATATCCTCTGTATGTAGTAATTTTCCATTTTCGGCATTAAAGTTTAAATACCTTGTACTGCGATAGCCGTGGGCACCGCCGGTAAATATATCTGTATTGAATTTCAGCGAAATTATTTTTGGGTTACTATAGGCAACTTTCCCGTTGATCGTAGCCTCCCAGGGAAGTTCATATTCAGGGAATTCCTGTGCGGTTTCTTTATAATTCTGAATAAAAGTCTCCGCTAACTCCTCAGGTTTTTCGGCGCCACCTTCATCCTGATAGTCTATGGTATTGATAAGAAAATTTTCGATTTCCCTATTGATGTTTTTTGCAGCTATACTGTCATTTTCAGCAACAGGGAAGATCATGCTTATAAAAGTACATTCTCCTTTTTCAGGTTCACAGTCATTAAGTCTTTTCTCAATACTTTTTATTGAAAAACTTAATTCCTTTTCAGGTTTTGGTTCAGTCTCTTTTTTCTCATCAGCACAGGCGATAAGCAACAAAGCCATTACGAATGGCAGCAAAATTCTTTTCAAAATAAATAGGTGTTAAATAACCTGATAAAGGTAAAGTCAATTTTGCTATTGCCCAACGGGCTCACTACATTTGTTTTTCGTTTTTTCAAATAGGAAAGATCATATTGGAAGCTTCAATGAAAAGCGATTATCTTATCAGATAAATAGCTGGAAATTCATGGCGAATAAATTTAGTATATGAAGTTTAACACTAAAACTATACACGGTGGTCAGGAAAATATAGATCCAGCTTATGGATCTGTAATGCCTCCCATCTATCAAACAAGTACGTATTCTCAAAGTACTCCCGGTGGCCATAAAGGCTTTGAATATTCCAGAAGTGGAAATCCAACAAGATCTGCCCTGGAAAAATCTCTTGCGAGCATTGAGAATGGAAATTTTGGGCTTGCATTTGGTTCTGGACTTGCCGCCATAGACGCTATACTCAAACTTTTTAAATCCGGTGATGAAATTATTTCCACGAACGATCTTTACGGAGGTTCCTATAGATTATTTACCCGAATTTTTGAAGGTCTTGGCATCAAGTTCCACTTTATTGGAATGCAGGATAGTGGTGGAATCGAGGATTATATTAATGAGAATACAAAACTTATCTGGGTGGAGACACCAACCAACCCAATAATGAGAATTATAGATATTGAAGCGGTTTCAAAAATTGCCAGAAAGCATGATCTTCTACTAGCTGTAGATAACACCTTTGCGACTCCGTATCTTCAACAGCCTTTAGCTCTGGGAGCAGATATTGTGATGCACAGCGCAACTAAATATCTTGGAGGTCACAGTGATGTGGTGGCGGGAGGCCTGGTGGTAAATGATAAAGTACTTGCTGAGAAACTCTATTTTATTCAGAAAGCCAGTGGTGCTATATGCGGACCGCAGGATAGCTTTTTAGTGCTGCGTGGTATTAAAACCCTGCATCTTAGAATGCAGCGCCATTGTGAGAATGGAGAAGCAGTGGCGAATTTTCTTAGATCCAATCCAAAGTTAGATAAGGTTTACTGGCCTGGCTTTGAAGATCACCCAAATCATGATATCGCCAAAAAGCAGATGTCGGGGTTTGGTGGTATGATCTCTTTTACCACAAAAGAAAACACACTGGAAAGCGCTACTACTATTGTCGAGAATCTTAAGGTTTTCACTCTAGCCGAATCACTTGGTGGAGTAGAATCTTTAGCAGGACATCCTGCCAGTATGACCCACGCATCTATTCCTAAGGAGAAGAGGGCAAAGACGGGCGTGGTAGATTCGTTGATAAGATTAAGTGTAGGAGTTGAAGACGCGGAAGATCTTATTGCCGACCTTAAACAAGCCATAGGATAATAATTAACTATTTCAATAATATTATGGTCTGGATTTGCCGGACCTTTCTTATTAAAAACTAAATCATGATGAAAAAAATTATTTGCTTAAGCCTATTCCTGGTAGCTGCTATTAATTTCTCGGTAGCTCAAAGTTTGCAGTCTCCAAACGGCGAATTACAAATGAATTTTTCTTTAGAGGAAGAGGGTACGCCTGTCTATAAACTATCCTTTAAAGGAAATGAAGTGATCAAAACCAGTAAACTTGGGCTTGAACTTAAAGAGGAAGAAGACCTGCTTTCAAATTTCAGTGTAGAAGGCACCGAAGAGTCTAGTTTTGATAATACATGGACACCGGTTTGGGGAGAATCAAAAGAGATAAGAAATAATTACAACGAGCTCGAGGTAAATCTGGTTCAGGAAGAAACCGGAAGAAATTTAATCATCCGCTTCAGACTTTTTAATGAAGGGCTGGGCTTTAGATATGAATTTCCGGAACAAAAAGACCTGGTGTATTTTGTGATCGAGGAAGAACGAACGCAATTTGCGATGACTGGAGATCATACTGCTTTCTGGATTCCGGGAGATTATGATTCCCAGGAATATGATTATACTGAATCTAAACTTTCCGAGATACGGGAGAAATTTGACAGCGCGGTCCAACCAAATGCTTCTCAGGAGCAGTTCTCTAAAACCGGAGTACAGACTTCATTAATGATGAAAACTGAAGATGGGTTGTACATCAATCTTCATGAAGCCGCTTTGGTTGAATATTCTTTGATGAATCTCAACCTGGATGATGAGAATATGATCTTTGAATCCTGGTTAACCCCAGATGCTGTAGGAAATAAAGGATACCTGCAGACACCTGCAGTCTCTCCATGGAGAACGATTATGGTAAGTGACGATGCACGCGATATTCTGGTATCCAATATGAACCTGAACCTGAATGAACCAAATAAGCTCGAAGATACTTCCTGGATCAAGCCCGTTAAATATATGGGAGTCTGGTGGGAAATGATCACCGGAAAAAGCAGCTGGGCTTATACAGACGAGTTGGCTTCAGTAAAACTGGGAGAAACAGACTATTCTAAAACCAAACCTAATGGAAAACATGCTGCAAATACTGAGCATGTAAAGGAATATATTGATTTTGCTGCAGAACATGGCTTTGATGCTGTGTTAGTTGAAGGCTGGAATGAAGGTTGGGAAGACTGGTTTGGACAATCTAAAGATTATGTCTTCGATTTTGTAACTCCATATCCCGATTTTGATGTGGAAGAAATTCACGAATATGCGCAAAGCAAGGGAGTTAAAATGATCATGCATCATGAAACCTCAGGAGCGATCAGAAATTATGAGCGGCATTTGGATACAGCTTACCAGTTTATGAACAAATATGATTACCCAGCGGTAAAAAGTGGCTATGTTGGTGATATTATTCCAAGAGGAGAGCATCATTACGGGCAATGGGCAATAAATCATTATTTATATGCGGTAAAGAAAGCTGCAGATTATAAAGTTATGGTAAATGCTCATGAAGCCGTTCGACCAACAGGTCTAAGAAGAACCTATCCCAACCTTATTGGTAACGAATCTGCCAGGGGAACAGAATTCCAGGCATTTGGAGGATCTAAACCAAATCACGTGACCATTCTTCCGTTCACCAGATTGATTGGCGGGCCTATGGATTATACACCGGGAATATTCGAAATGGATATCAGTAAACTAAATCCTGATAACGATTCCCACGTGAATAGTACGATCGCAAATCAGTTGGCATTATATGTAACTATGTACAGTCCGTTGCAAATGGCGGCAGATCTGCCCGAAAATTATATGAAATTTCCTGATGCATTTCAGTTCATCAAAGATGTGGCTTTAGACTGGGATAAAAGTATTTACCTGGAAGCTGAACCGGGAGATTATATTACCGTGGCCAGAAAGGAAAAAGGAAGCAGCAATTGGTTTGTGGGAAATGTGAATGGCAATGAAGCAAGAACTTCTATGATCCAGTTTGATTTCCTTGAAAAAGAAAAGAATTATATAGCAACGGTATATTCAGATGCACCAGATGCACATTATAAGACCAATCCCCAGGCTTATGAGATCAAAAAGTACAGGGTGAACAGTAAGTCTGAACTTTCACAAAAATCGGTGCCAGGAGGTGGTTATGCTATCAGTATTATGGAAGCAGATAAATCTGAAACAAAAGATCTGAAAAAATTGTAGTAAAGTTGAAACAAGTAGAAGAACCCTTCAGAATTTAATTTTGAAGGGTGTTTTATTTGAAAATTTCTTTAAAAACCCTGATAAGTTTGTTCACCTCCTGCAAGGTATTAAAATGCACCAGACTTACTCTAACTACACCATTATTGGCTTCCAGATCTAAAGCTTTTATAAGCTGCTTGGCATAAAAATCTCCAAAACGAATCCCGATTCTATGATCATCTACCTTTTCTACGATCTGATCGCTTTTTAAAGTGGAGTGTACAAAAGAAATGGTTGGTACGCGTTCTGAGGCGTCAGATTTGGGATTTCCAATAACTCTTATTTCGGGCACTTCATTTAAATAATCCAGTAATAAAGAAGCCAGCTTTTCTTCATGAGATGAAATTATCCCGAAGCTTTTCGTCAGTTTTTCAGAAAAACTGATAGGTTTAGCATTAAAATGATGCCGGTAAAGATCTTCGTAATATTCAATGATCCCGAGCGTGCTGTAGGTAAGTTCAAAATTGAAATTTCCGGGTTGTAACTTATAGGGAACATCCTTCTTTCCTATGAAATAATGATTCAGACTGTCTAGCTTCAGCAGCTTATTATATTTTCCATACATCACCGCCAGGTGGGGACCGTAGGTTTTATACCAGCTGAAAGTATAGAAATCTACATCCAGTTCCTGTACATCTACTTTTCTATGTGGTGCGTAAGCGACACCATCAACACAAATAAGTGCACCTGCTTTATGAACTTCCTTGGCAATCTTCTTTATAGGATTAATAGTTCCCAGAACATTGGAAGCATGGGTTACGGCGACAAGTTTTGTGCGACTGTTCAGTAGTTTTCTAAGGTCGGATAGATCTAATTCCAGAGATTCAGGATTAACTTTCCAGACTCTCACTTCAATACCTTTTTCCTTTAAATCCATCCAGGGTGAGACATTGGCTTCGTGATCTGTATCGGTTACAATCACTTCATCTCCTTTTTTCCATTGCTTAGAAATGCTTAGACTCAGGATACGCAGTAGCATAGTGGTGGAAGAACCTATAACGATCTCTTCGGTTCTCGAAGCATTTACAAATTCAGTAACCCTGGAAGTTGCATATTTTAGTTTTTTACCTGCTTCTTCAGAAACCTTATACGAAGCGCCCAGTTGCACATTATGATGAAGGAGATATCCGCTAATTCTTTCGGCGACCTTGGATAATACCTGTGATCCGCCGGCATTGTCCATAAAGATAAAATCCCGTTCCAAAGCAGGGAACTGCTTCCTTACAAATTCAATATCTATCATTTACCTAATAAGCTTTCATTAAATAATTCCAGAATTCTTGTGTATTCATCTCTCCAGCTGCTCGGCTCAACAAAGCCATGATCTTCAACCGGATAAACTGCCATTTCCCAGTCATCTTTTCCTAATTCTATAAGCCGCTGGGATAATCTTACCACATCCTGAAAATGCACATTTACATCTACCATTCCGTGCGCGATCAAAAGATCTCCTTCCAGGCCTTCCGCAAAATAAATTGGCGAAGACCTGCGGTAAGCAATGGGGTCTTTAGAAGGTTCATTCAAAATATTTGAAGTATAGCCGTGATTATAATGAGCCCAATCTGTAACCGACCTTAAGGCAGCACCTGCCTTAAATGTTTCGGCTTCAGTGAACATAGCCATTAAAGTAATGAACCCGCCGTAACTACCTCCATAGATCCCAACTTTTTCCGGATCTATATCATGATTTTCAATCAGATATTTTACACCGTCAACCTGATCGCTGAGATCCTTTCCACCCATATGACGATAAATCCCGGTTCTCCAATCCCTTCCATAACCTGCACTTCCGCGGTAATCGATGTCAATCACGGTATAACCAAGATCTGTTAAAAGATTGTGGAACATGTATTCTCTAAAATAACTTGACCACCATTTATGGGCGTTTTGGAGATAACCGGCGCCGTGAACAAATACCACTGCTGCATCATTTTTAGCAGTTTCTTCAGGTAAATAAAGCCTTGCAGGCACCATGGCGCCATCCTCGGCCTTAAATTTTATCAATTTCGGCTCTCTCCATTTGTAGGTAGAAAATTCTTCAGACTGTCCGCTGGTGATCTTCTGAGGTTCAGTATTCGACCCTGTTTTCTTTAAATACAGCTCTTCAGGCTTATTCATATAAGAATAAGTAATCGCCATATATTCTTCATCTGGAGATAATGCTACCTCATTCTTTCCGGTCATGGAAGTAAGCTGTTCCATCTTACCTCCCATTAAGGGCATTTTATAAAAATGTCTTTCCCCGGGATGAACCTTTGAGGATGTAAAATACCAGTGTTTTTCATCATTCGAAATGAAAGGATCAAAGACTTCATATTCTCCTGAAGTCAGTGCTCTTTTCTTACCATTTTCAACATTCAGAAGATATAAATGTGAATATGCTGTTTCTTCACTTTGGAAGTAGATATGCTTATTGTCTGGTAACCAGCCTAATTCTTCATTACCGTAGTAAGTATATCCAATGCCGGGACCTGCAAGCCAGGCTTCATCACGTTGATGTTCTATAGATTTTAGAGTTCCATTCTTAAGGTCAATCAGGGCGATCCACGTGTCTTTATTATCTGTAGATCTAAGATTTACAATAGCTTTTTCTCCATTTTCTGAAAATTTAATGTTAGAAGGAATTATATCACGCGAGCCTTTTTTCCATTCCTTATCTGGATAATCTGAAGTATAATCTGGAAGTTTTTTAATGCCCGGCAGTCCGGAAACATCGATAATAAAAACGGTATCTTTCTCAATATTATAAAGAGCAAGTTCAGCAGTATAATCCATATCGCCTACTTTAGTCCTCGCCGAAATATCCTTGGTATAACCGCTTTCATCCACATAATTAGGAACATTGGTAGATTCCCCACGCTCTCGTTTTATTAAGCTGAAACCGGCATATTTAGCATTTGGTGAAATCTCGAAATTATTTAGATCACGATCATTTAAATAAAAAATAAAATCTTCCTTCTCTTTAACCGATTCTCGATAGGCTTTAGAATCCTCTTTTTCTTGCCTGCGCTGATCTACAACACTTAGAAGATCAAGGTTTTCATTTTCTACCCATTCATTTTTATCTGATGATTTTTTATCAGATTTATCGGTTTTGGAACCCGATTTTATATGAGTAAGTTGCTGAATATTTCCTTCCTCCAGATCATAGATAAAAGCATTGTCTTCCGCCTTAAAAACTATTCTTTGATCGTCATTAAGAAATTCAGGATCATTTATAGAAAATGAAAGATCAAGAAGTTCCCTCTTTTGGCCTGATTGTATGTCATAAAGAATAAGATCACCATTTTCTGTATAGACTTTCATCGATCTGGAATCGTTAAAATCACCGCTTGAAGGGATTAGTTCCCGCTTCTCTTTTGCCGTGACTTCAACAATTTTTTTCGGGTTGTTGATATTCACCATATAGAGAGAGTCCGCTGTATTTTTTTCAGGATTATAGTTAAAATAGATATGTTCACTATCTATTCCCCACCTCACTGAACTTGGGAAGGTTCCCATCCAGTCGGGATCCTGCATGATCTTTTCTACACTGAGATCAGAAGTTTGAGAAAACGCGAAACTTGTTCCTAGAAGAAAAAATACAAAGCTGTAAATGGTTTTTGACATAAAGAATCAATTAATTTAAGGTTCGCCAATATAACCAAATTTTGTATGCCCTTTAAACCTTATAGTTTTGGAAGGGTCTAAAAATAAAGCTTTTCAAAAAAAGAGCGATATTGTAAAATCAAATTTCACCACTAAACTTTTATGTATGATTAAAAAAATTACGTTGTTATGTTTACTTTTTCTATCTGTTTCCCTGATTTCCGCACAATCTCAGCAGGAGATGGTGGAAAAGATCGTTAAAGAAGCCGAGAATAATTCTCAATTAGAAAACCTGGCTCATGAACTGCTTGATGTGGTTGGCCCACGTCTGGTAGGAACACCGCAAATGAAAAATGCTCATGACTGGGCCGTGAAAAAATATTCCAACTGGGATATTTCTGCCAGTAATGAAGAATGGGGTAAATGGAAAGGTTGGGAAAGAGGAATCACGCATATAGATATGATCTCTCCAAGAATTCAAAGCCTAGAAGGCAGGCAGCTTGCCTGGAGCCCTTCAACCGGAAAAAAACCTGTAACTGGCGAGGTGGTAATTATTCCTGAAGCAAAAGATTCTCTTGATTTTATTGAAAAGATCAAATCTGTTAAAGGAAAGTTTGTAATGATCTCTATGCCCCAACCAACAGGCAGACCAGATGATAACTGGGGAGAGTGGGCAACTAAGGAGTCTTTCGAAAAGATGAAAAAAGATCGTGATTCTCTTGATGACCTCTGGGATAAAAGACTTGAAAAAACAGGACTGGACAGGAGAGAGCTACCAAAAGCCCTGGAAGATGCAGGTGCTGAAGGAATTATTACCTCCAACTGGTCTCGTGGTTTTGGTGTGAACAAAGTATTTTCTGCTTCTACAGAAGAGATCCCTACCCTTGATATTTCTCTTGAAGATTACGGTATGTTATATCGTTTAGCTGAGTATGGAGATAAACCGGAAATAAGAGTAGTTGCTGAATCTAAAGAACTGGGAGAAGTACCAACTTTTAATACCATCGCTGAAATTAAAGGAAGCGAAAAACCTGAAGAATATGTGATCCTTTCAGCACATTTTGATAGCTGGGATGGAGCTACAGGAGCTACTGATAACGGAACTGGAACTATAGTAATGATGGAAGCTATGAGAATCCTGAAAAAACTGTATCCAAATCCTAAAAGAACTATTCTTGTGGGACATTGGGGAAGTGAAGAGCAGGGACTAAACGGGTCTAGAGCTTTTGTAAAAGACCATCCTGAAATTGTTGAAAATATGCAGGTGCTTTTCAATCAGGATAATGGAACCGGTAGAGTAGTGAATATTTCAGGTAACGGATTTTTAAATTCCTATGATTACCTGGGGAGATGGCTTTACGAAGTACCTGAAGATGTCACCACTCACATAGAAACTAATTTCCCTGGAACTCCGGGAAGAGGAGGATCAGACTATGCATCGTTTGTAGCTGCTGGAGCTCCGGCTTTTAATCTTAGTTCATTAAGCTGGGATTACTGGAACTATACCTGGCATACCAACAGGGATACTTATGATAAGATCGTTTTTGATGATGTAAGAAATAATGTGATCCTTACGGCAGTACTGGCTTATATGGCGAGTGAAGATCCTGAAAAAACATCCAGAGAAAAGATCAAATTACCTATGAGTAAAAGATCTGGTGAGCAGATGACCTGGCCGGAGGCGCGTGATGCCACTAGAAGAGGAGGGCTTGATTAAAAAACTACAAGGCAGTTAATCCTAAAACTTAAGTTTTAACTGATTAGCTGCCTTTGTATATCCGCCATTTCCACCATCAATAAAATGTATATGCTGGTCTGTGTTCATATCTTTCACATAACAGGACATAATACTTTCTTCACTTACATGATAGCCATACTTTATTAGATCCCTGGCTTCAAGTTTATCCAGATAAGCGATGAGTTTTTTACGTTGATCACTGGTGCCGGTGATCACGGTATTAATTCGACCGTCGAGTGTTAAGTTATCAGAGAGTTCTACTAATTTTTGAAGATAATTTTTACCGGCATCGGTATTTCTAAGGTAGAATTCTCCAAAATTAGCTACCATCAGGCTTTTTATAAAGCTGGCAAAACTCCATTTTCCCAGTTTTACCTTCATCTCATCTTTGATCCGCTGTAAACCAGCTTTTATTTTTAACCTTCTCACCGAAATTGGTTTTCTACTTCCAATAGAGCCGTATATTTTATCAATCCTGGCCATTATCCTGGAATATACTTTCGAAAAGTCGGTGTCTGCACAACCAGCAATGATCAGGCTAATTACCTCCTGGTCTTCGTTAGGTGGTTTAATGAGATCCCATTTACATTCCATTCCTGCCATGTTCAGGAGCGTGTCATCTGTGGCGATTTCCTCGGAAAAATCTTCGGCTTTTATCCTGCTTTCGGCATAATGCAGCCCATTTCCCAGGATCACGGGAATAGTAAGGGTTTCATTGATTTTCACCCGTGCGATCTGCAGTTCTATGTTCTCTTTATAAATTTCTTCAACGCTGAAAGAACCGATGGCAAGGCTAAAATCCAAGTTCTTTTGAGTGTTTCTGTTATGTTTTTCCAATACCGCCAGGGCCTGTTTCCTTATTTTTTCAGGAATAAGAAAACTCGCTCCATCCCCACCAAAAAAGAATGGGACCACGACATTGTAAGTGTCTGCAAGGTTTAAAATAGCAATGACACATCCCGTAGCAACGAGATTCACATTCTGATGCTTTCCATTTTGAATGGCCAGGGTAGAATTACGTATATCGGCCACCAGAATATGCCAGTCGTCCGGTAATTTGGAAAACCTGCTTTTGTCTCCTATAAGTTTACTTATAGAAGTTTTGTGAAGTGGAAGTTCTGAATAGAAATTAGTATGAATGCCTTTCATAAATTTTAGGTCGCGACAAAATCTTAATAATTTCTATGATGCTTAAAAAGCTGAAAATTAATTTAGCTCGCCGCCTACAGGAACTGAACAATCATGGCCTGGTTCTCCATGTGGTGGATTTATTTTTGGAGATGCACTTTGCATTCTCACCGGTGAAGTTGTCATCTCCTGGGTGGTAGTAGAAGCACTGGCCTGATTTAGTGGGGCGCCTACAGGGAGATCACATCTGTGGCCTTCAACGCCGTGTGCAGGATTATATTTAGTATCTGCACTTTTAGTCATATTATCCTTCATTTCTGCGGAAGAAGGTTCTTCAGTGGTTACTTCTTCGTTCGCAGTAGTTTTTTCTTCATTCTTACATGAAACTGAGAGAACTGCAAGTAATAATATGGTGATTATCGAGGTGATTTGTAATCTTTTCATAATTAGTAATTTAGACTGGTAAATATATTTAATTATTCGGTAATTTCTTTGAGTTCTGCTTCAGAAATTGTTAGAATTCCTGAGGCTGGAAGTCTGGTGATCATTTCTTTCCAGTTCTTATCTGCTTCAAATACTTTTGTGAAAATTGGCTTGGCTTCTTCAATTCTGCCGCTATTGGCAAGGGCAACTGCTTTCCAGAACTTCATTTCAAGATTTTCCGGGAACATTTTTTCTGCAGTTCCATATTCCTTCAGTGCCTTTTCCATATCTCCAGCTTCCACTGCCAGATCACCTTTATTCATATGATCATAGGCGCGGTTTACTTTAAGCAACCTGGATAATTCCTCTATAGGATCCTGGTGATCATCTACACGCAGGTCTATCTTTTTCTCTTCCCAGGCATTATTAGTTCTTTCAGGTCCCACCACTACTAAAGCAGCAGATTGCTTTCCTCTAATATCGCCCCCGGCCGCTTGTGCAGCCTTAAGTACTTCTACTACTCTTTCCGCAAGCGGATAGTCTGAGTATTTCAGGAAAGCTTCGGCCATTGCTGGAACCACGTCTGCATTCAACATCATATTTGCCTGGACTGAAAAGTTTCTTCCCTGAAGATCTTCCGCAGCTTCTACACAATTTTCTCCGGTATATCCAGAAACATTTCCGTTTGCATCAAGAAAGGCAACCTGGCGGAATGCTCTTCCGCTATCTTTTTCTATAAGCTGGGTCAAAGCCTGTTCTGCGGGAACTCCATTGGCCATCAACTCAAGGCCTTCGGGTCCGTAGGCAGGATTTACAAAAGACTGAGTAGCTACCACGCCAACACCCGCTTTTCCCCAGGAAACAATTGATCCTACTGAAAACCAGTGACTTTGAACGCCAACAGCCATTTCACCAGTAACCGTGTCACGTGCTACTATAGAAAATGTATGGGCAAAGTCGTCCTGAGAAATACCTTCCAAACCCTGAGATTTTCCAAGGAAAGGAATTAAAAGACAAAATAGGAAAGCTAATTTTTTCATAGAGTTATTAGAGATTTGCCTAAAGATACTAAAAGCCAGCTGATATTAGAAGCTATGATGAAGACTCAGTTGCAATTGTCCTTTACTTAAATTGCTCGAAGTTTGTTCCATAAATCCAAGCTGTAGTTTTAGATTGTCTTTAAGAGAGTATCCAAGAGCAGCATAGAGTCTGTTACGGTCAAATATATCAACACTTCTTCCATTACCTATATCTCTTTGTCCATTAATAAATACTTCATTATAAAAAGCCAGATAAACGGAATTCTTATCGAGATTAGGTTGATTAAGGGGAATATTTAGAAAAAGGTTATAGCGGTATCTGGTTCTGAAATCCTGATCTTCCACCCAGCGCTGTTCATATCTAAACCTGTGTTTAAGATAGATTCTGGATGAAATTTTATGAGGCAGCAAGGCTTCCTGATAGATCCTGCTTTCAGAGGAAGTTTCATTAGAATCACCAAAAGCTCCCGAAGTGATATTTGCATATCCAAGTGTGAGCTTTAGGTTTGCGTTAGGACTATAGGTTAGCCCGGCTCTTAAAAGAAGTTGCTCGAGATCACCCATCACATCCCAGTTACGATATTGCACATCACCTTGCAGTCCGAATTTTGACTCACCAAATTCGGTATCCCAGAAGTACATATACCAACCACCTAATTGATTCTCATCTACCTGAGAATTTGCATTGAAATTAATAAATAATAAAAATAGAAGAAGGGTAAATAATTTTTTCAAAGCCTGAATTTTTCTGTAAAGATAAGCTCAACAGCTATGCAACCCAAGTTTTACTGCTCTCTATCTACATTTTTTACATCCAGGTAAACTGGGCCTCCATCTACCGGATAACCCTGAATTTTGGATGCGGTGATAGTAACTTTTTCATCTTCATAAACCTTAAGATCTATTTGATCGCTTTTTAGGGCATAAAAAGTATCGCTTGTTTCCAGCCTGTGAGTTCCGTATTGGTAGCTGGTAATTCCGGCAGGCTTAAGGATACCTGAATATTGCTGCGCATCATCTGTATTTACTGAACCACAGGCAGATTGTATCAATAATAAAAAGATGAGACTAATAGCAGATATCAATTTCATGGAATATGGTTTTTAAAATTAAATTTAAGATAAGATATAAGACCGGATTTTTCAAACCTAAGTTTTAAACAAGCTTTGGTATATTTTAAGCGAAACCACTTATTTTTGTCTTTTAAAAGGCCTCATAGTTCAATGGATAGAATAGAAGTTTCCTAAACTTTAGATCCAGGTTCGATTCCTGGTGAGGCTACTTTTAAATCTGTAAATCTTAAGATTTACAAATTTTTTTTCTTACTAAAATCAGGTTCTGGGATCACTTCTGAAAATTTCTATCAGGTTAAAAATGAGTATACAAAAAACTACCCAGATCAAACCCGCAATAAAACCGCCCGCTATATCTGAAGGGAAATGAACACCCAGATAGATCCTGCTTATTCCTATACTCAAAATTATAAAACTCAAAAGGACGATAATCGCTGTTTTAAGAAGCCTGTTTATTCTGAATTTTGTACACAGGTAGATCAAAAATCCATAAAAAGCCATGGCGCTCATGGCATGCCCACTGGGATAACTCAGTGTTTCTACAGATACCATATGTTCTATACCCGGTCTGGCCCGATTGATAAAACGTTTCAGTATCATGTTCGAACCTGTTGCCAAAGCGAGAACGAGAGTGGACAGAATAACGAATTTCCATCTCTTAAATATTAATCTGGAAATCAGAAGATAGAGCGTAAGCACGATCAGGTATCCATATATGTCACCTGCATGGGTCATGAAAATAAAAAAATCTGTGAGTGCGGGACTTCGAAAAGAAAGCACATAATCTGTGACCTGTTGATCTATTCCGGCTAACATCTCTGTTTTTAATGTTTCAGTCAGCTCAATAAATAGATTGATACTTCCAACTACAACTAACAGTGAAATAAGTACAAAAATGATATAGGGAAGTTTATGATCATATGCTCTGAACTTCTCTACCAGGAAATCCCTTATACGGGAAATGAATTCAATCAGGGTTTTTCTCATCGATCAGAATTTATAGGTATAACCCAGTAAATAGCTGCCATCACCACTACTTAAGGTCAGTTGCATATGCTCCTGCTGGTATTCAGTAGTAAATAATAGATTACTACCCAGTCCTATAGCCGCTCCTGCAATGACATCCAGAATGTCGTGTTTTTTAGAATCTATTCGACTGGCCGCAGTAAAACCAGCCACTACATAACCAGGGATGCTGTAATTAAAGCCATATCGGCGATGAACATAACCGGCGCTATGAAAAACAGTTGAGGTATGTCCTGAAGGAAATGAGTTATCATTGCTCATATCGGGTCGTTGCTTATTTATTCCAAATTTAAGTCCATAAGTAACCGCTCCTGTTAATAGAAGCCCTTTGGTAAATTGCCAGGCACCTTTATTATCTTTAATAATCAGACTTGTTACTAAAGTGGCAGCCGGAAGAGCAATCAATACAACATCCCCAATTTTTTGAGTAGTTCCGATCTCTGGTGGTGTTTCGCTTGTGTCCTGAGCTAATAAGAATTGAAAGGATAGGAAGTAGCAAACAATGAGAACTGCTATTTTGGGAGATTTGAAATTAGGCATATTTTGAATTTAATTGCTACGATAATAATCAATATTACTGTTTATAGCCCTAAAAGACTTATCAATATTGAGCGATAAGACTAAGTTTTTAAAATTGTTAATAGTTTCGTTAATAAGTGTTTACAAAAGCTGGCTGTTATACTGCAATGTCTTGTTAAATTGCTAATACCCCAAAACCATTCCCTACGCAGAATAGATTTTATATCTATAGTCATGTTATTGCCTTAAATCATACTATATGAAAACTCTGCTGTATCGCGTAAGATTAATTAATGGGGAGGAGTTAGTAGCCCCCAGATTATTATTCTTTAGTTACCTGTGTAAAGCACTGATGATTCTTGCCATTGCTTTTTTGGTCTTTTTACTAACCTCTAGGAACTACTCCAGTTCATCCTTTACGAACAATGAAATGATGACCTCAGAAAAGGTGACGACTAATCCTCCATCTCCGTTTTAAACAGAGCTTCCGATTTTTATTGATTAGATCCTGATTATTTTTATTCAGCGTCTTTTATGC
Organism: Christiangramia sediminis; assembly: GCF_020552705.1. GTDB lineage: Bacteria > Bacteroidota > Bacteroidia > Flavobacteriales > Flavobacteriaceae > Christiangramia > Christiangramia sediminis. The sequence continues at coordinate 622,415 of NZ_JAJBZG010000005.1, forward strand.
TGAAATTTATGTATTCTGTTTTTCAGGTCTTTCCTTTAATCTTCTGCTGAAAAATGAATTTACAGGATCAGGTTTTTTAAGGAATTTTGTTACTTAGACCTTATGGAAAAAGTTAAAACCCTGATCTTCGATGTGAACGAAACACTGCTGGATCTCAGTCCGTTGAAGGCAAGTATAAACAATGCTTTGAACAATGAACAGGCGGCCAATATATGGTTTGCAGAATTACTCCAATATTCGCTGGTAGATAGTATTACAGATACTTACCACGACTTTAGTGAGATTGCTGCAGCAGTATTAAAAATGAATACAGAAAAGCATAATAAGGACTTTTCAGACGAAGAAATAAGAGATATTTTAAAACCCATAACTCGATTGAACGCTTATCCAGAGGTGGGGGAAGGCCTGGAGAGACTAAAGAAAAAAGGATTCCAATTAATTGCTTTTAGTAACGGAAAACCTGCGGTGTTAAACGAACAAATTGAATTTGCAGGGCTTACAAAATATTTCGATAAGATTTTGAGTGTAGAGGCAGTTAAAAAATACAAACCGCATCCTGAAACTTATAGTTATGTATTAAAAGAAGCGAATTCCGAAGCAGAAAATACCATGATGGTCGCAGCACATGGATGGGATATAACCGGCGCCATGAGAGCAGGATTAAAAACGGCTTTTATTCAGCGACCAGGAAAATTTATATTTCCTCTGGCCGGAAAACCGACATTAGAAACTGCTAATATTATGACACTGGCAGAGGAGTTAATCAATCAGTCTGTATAAATAAAAAACCGCGTTGAAAATCTTATTCAGCGCGGTTTTAGTTTTTTTAAATCTTATTTTAGAAGTCGAAATTGAAGGTGAAATTAAGTCGTCCTCCTTCATCTCCTACATAGTAGCCTATATTTCCTGTAAAAGCTTTAAACATATTAATAAATATAGATCCTCCGTAGTTAGTATGCCAGTCGTTACTCTCATCATCATCCACCCATACTCTACCATAGTCGAAACCTAAACTAGCTCCCAGTCTAATTGGAATAAAGTCGGTTCTAAATTGCGTAATTCCACTTCTCAGATCAATATTCTGATAAAAGGCATATTTACCATTAAATCGTTCGTTTCTATAACCTCTTAAACTATTCATATTCCCTCCACCTAGCATAGCGCCATGATAAAATTCGTAGTTATCTCCCAGGATCGCTTCACCACCAATTTTGGTAGCAAGTGCTGCGAAACCACTTTCGTGAAGGGGATAATTAAGAGATAACATAGGTCTTATATAACCAAATTTATTATCATTCTCATCGATATTCGTTTTGTATCCTGCGGTAAGATCCAGTTCAATTCCTCTGGAAGGAAAAGCCACTCTGTCCTTATTGAAATAATTATAATTCACTTCACCACCGGCGTACAACTGACTGTCAAACACATCATTGGTGGGGTCAAAAGCCTGCCCTACTAATCTTCCTTCATCATAGGAAGTCTCCATAGATTCAATAATAGCTTTAACATTAAAGTTTACTTTTTCATTCTTTCTATAAATTAAAGAGGGAGCAAATCTCCATTGTTGCAGTCTAACCCGGTTGAAATCTCTTTCAGTATCCTGATCATATTCTGTATCATTTCCAGTTCCGAAATAGTTAATCACGAAGTTTGGACTGGAATAATAAGCATCTAATCCTAAATTCCAGTTATGAAGAATATGGGCGAACTCTCCGGAATATCCAATATCGAATCCCTGAGTAGCGAAGAAATAATTTGCCGTAACATTATGCCTGGCAGTAAATGGATTTCTAACGAGTCCCTTTAAAGTATAGGTATTATTCACTCCAAGACTAAATCCCTGATCTGAATTAAAATCTGCAACAGGCATAAAGGTATATTGCCTTATTTTTTTCTTGTTGGGATCGTAATTATTGATCTCATAAGAATCTACCAGCATTTTGCGAGCTCCAGGAGTTTTGATCGTATTATCCTTGCTTCTATAATCGTAAAGCTTTGCTCGTTTTTTATTCTGAAAATCGTAAATATCATTCTCTTCTCCGCCAATTACTTTTAACGGCACAAGATTAGAACCTTCACCAACTATCTGAAATTCGTCGTCTCCATCCAGTCCGTAGATCCAAACTTCTCTGGTAAGATCTGAATCATAGGATTTTTCAGCGATGATCTCCTCATCTTTATTCTTTAACTGAATAGTAGTGATACCCTCTGGTTTTCTGGTGATAAGAAAATTATCATCATCTTCTGTTCCTGTGAACATGTCAAATTCAGCAAGATGTAAATAATATTCTCTAGCGATCTTTTCAAGATTTCCTCTACGGGCCTTCATTGTTTTCTTAATATCGATCACATAAGGGTCCTCGGTTAGATTTTCGGGTAGAACAGCAAATGCTTCCTGAATTACTTCATCGGTAATATTATTCTGTATATAATCAACCTGTGCTTTCCACTCTTCCCAATCGGCATTCCTAATAAATGCTTTATCTAATGGATAACCGGCGATATTGAACCATTTAGGCCTTTTAACCATAGGACTATATTCTTCCATGGCTCGAAAAGAAGGAAAGCCCATTCTTAGGACAGAAAGTGCAAAACCATCCATTTTTGGAAAAACCTGGTCCCGGTCTTTGGCGATAGGAAGATATCTCTTCTTTCCATCTTCATCTTCAAATTCAGCCCACTCGTACTGGCCTTCATGTCTATCCCAGTCTCCAAGCAACATATCCAGTAACCTTGCTCTAATGAACATATCTTCATCTACATAGACATCCTTGGTTTTTCGTTTTTCCAGCAAAAGATCAGATGAATTTATAATATCCTCTGCACCACCAAAGAACTCAAGATCCTTATTTTCTCCGCCAATATGAGCTTCAAACATATACAGCTCATTCCCGTACTCCTCATTAAAAACTCCTAAAGCCTCTTGCTTCGGGACATAGTATAGTTTCGAATTTGGATGAAAAATACCTAATTCATCCATGAATTTTCCCGCTGGGAATGTTCCATAAGGGAATGCGGTTGTATAAAAATCCTGTACATATCGCTCAGCAACGGTATTTTCAAGGTAGTCTTCTACATAATGTGTAGTAACTACAGTAGATTGAAGAAATTGAAGTGCGCTTTTTTTAAGGCCTCTCATCGTATATTCATGGTCATCTTCATCAACGAAACCTAAAGATTTGGATTGATGTCCGCCGCCGGCACCAAGTACTTCCAGATTTTCATGAAGGGTATCCAGGTATAAGACAGGAAATTCAAATTTCTTACTGTATAATGGACGATAATGTTCCCCCCAGATCAATTTAAAAAGCCCATCTTTATCAGTTTCTTCATCAGTATAAACAGAAGCCATGGTCGTTTTACCCAGACGGGTTTCCGGCCATTCCACTTCTTCTAAGGTAGGACGTTCACGTGAAATTTCCTTGTTGAAAATTCTTTCAGAACCTGTTGGTAAGACCTGAAATATCTCCACGTTAGAACTTCCGTTCTTATTTATATTCACTTTTGCGTAACCAAGTTCATAGGCTGCAAAATCTCCATTATCTGTTTCTGGTTTTGCTTTTGCCGGATCTTCAGTGACTCCAACGATGATCTGTTCTACATTGTCATCCTGTACATATTGTAAATTCTGATCGTTTCCAGAAAGAAAAATGACATCATTATATTGCCTGGCAAGAGTTTCCAGAGTACCCATTAATTCTTTCAACTGCGGATTTCTCCTGGTCTGGCTACTGGCGCCAATTATTTTTTCAAAAAATCCGATTTTGGTTTGGGTCATCATCGGGTGATGAACCGCAACAAGGACGGTTTTACGCTGATTATCTTCCAGTTCGTCATTAAATTCTTCCCGAAACTGAGCCCTGGTTTTAATCTCACATTTGTTATTTATATAAGGATGATCATCCCAGTCTTCCAGATACCATTGAGAATCGATCATTATAAGCTGGACATCATCACTTAAACTTTCGCTTTCAATAGGACAGCCATCATTAGGCCAGAATTTACCTCTGGAATTATCCTGAAGAAAAGATTCGAGATCGTCAATATTGTCCGGGGCATCGTCCTGCCATTCGTTATAGCCCGGCGTAAATATAATATTGCCTTTAAAGTCTTTTATAAGATCCAATAAATTCTCCTGAAGATCTTGTTCTACCCTTTCTCTGCCATTGTCTTTATTAGGAAAACCCTCTTTAGGGACTAAATTCCCAACAATAACCAGGCTTGCAGAATCACCTTCTTTGGAGGCTTCCACGATACGACTTAATATTTTTTTATTTGATTGATTACTTCTCAATGCTGTATTTGAAGTAACGTATACAGAATGAACTCGTTCTTTATTTCCAGAATTCTCTTGTGCCTGCACTGAAAAAACTGTAAAAAGTAGGGATAAACTTAAAAAAGTAAGACTTTTAGAAATCTTGTTTTTAGGTAGTTTTTTTATAATGCTCATAAAAGCTTAAGTTGTTTGATTGAGTAGATTTTATAGTAGTAATAACTTTCAAAAAAATCTAATTAACTTAGGATGTCATAGCTCTTTATAATACTTTAACATCCAAGCCTAAAAGTTTTATTAATATCTAGGCAATCAAAAATAAGTGTAAATTTTATTGTGTCGTCGCTGATAGTTAACTTTCGAGACTAATTTAAAATATCCTTTGAGCAAAAAACTCACTTTCATAGTTGTTCTTTTTTCTTTTATCACGTGCTTCAGCCAGGAGTTACCGCCGGTAATTAATTTTGGACCTAATCAGTATTCTGCAGGTAACCAGAACTGGATGATAGACCAGGACAATAACAAGAATCTTTATTTCGCTAATAGTACCGGCTTGCTGGAATATAATGGAGAAAACTGGGATCTTTATCCAGTGCCGAATAATACCATTGTAAGATCCCTTAAAGTGGTGGGTGAAAGAATATACACCGGGGCGTATATGGAAGCCGGATATTGGGAGCGGAATGATTTTGGAAAATTACAATATACCAGTCTGGTTCCTAAGTTTTCGGGATCTATTAGTGATGGGGAACAATTTTGGGATATTGAATTTTTAGATGAACTTGTGATTTTCCGAAGTTTCGGAGGGATATATTTCTATGATCAGCATCAGGATGTGATCACTAAAATGAAAAATCCTCTGGGAAAACCTATTTCTGGGATTTTCAAATTAGAAAATGAACTTTATTTTCAATTAGTAGGTGCCGGTCTTTTTAAATTCACTAATGGCAATCCTGAAATGGTGATATCCTTTGAAGAACTCGGAGATAAGGCAATAATGCATCTTTATCGGAAAGAGCAAGATCTCCGAATTATTTCAGGTACTTCAGAATTTTTTATCTGGAATGGAACTAATTTATTAAATGAAGAGCAGCAGTTTAATACCGAATTTGGAAACCCTAACATACTTGACGCCGTAGACCTTGAAAATGGAGGAATAGTATTGGGAACAGTGGGTAAAGGTATTGTGCAACTGGATACGGAAGGAGCAATTGTAAATATTTTCAATCAGGAAAATATTTTAATGAATAATACAGTACTGGACCTGTTCCTTGATGATACTGGTAATATTTGGGCCGGTCTGGATTATGGTATTAGTAATATAGATTTAAAATCCAGTTTCCTGTCATTTCAGGATAATAGAGGAGAGATAGGATCGGTCTATGCCTCTTATGAACACGATGGGAATCTCTACTTAGGTACTAATCAGGGTTTGTATTATAAAAAGAAGGGACAGGATAATTTTAGACTGATTCAAGGTACCGGCGGGCAGGTTTGGTTCATTGACAAAGTAGGAGAAGATATTTTATGCGGGCATAACAGCGGAACTTTTACTATTGACGGCGAAAATGCAAAGAAAATTACCGATCGTCTGGGAACCTGGCTTATCAAAGAATATGATGATAATATCTATGTACAGGGGCATTATAATGGAATCAGTTTTTTGAAAAAGACTGCTTCAGGTTTCGAAGTCTTTCCTATGCTTGAAAATTTTCCTCATTCTTCAAAATTTATTGAGGTAGATGAAAATAAAAATATCTGGGTAAGTAACGAGCATAAGGGAGTTTTTAAAATGCAGGTAAATGATTCACTATCTCAAATTGAGGACATACAGAATTATACATTTTCTAATGAGTCCGGGATCACTTCAAGTCTTTTTAAATATAATGATACTCTCTATTATAGTTCTAAAGAAACGGTCTATCAGTTTTCAAAGACTAAAAATGACTTTTCTCCAGATAACCTCATAAATGAAATGATTTCTGATATTGATAGAGTTTCAGGAAAAATCATCACAGAAGAGAATCATGAAAAATTGTGGGGTTTTGCCAGAGAAGGTGTTTTTTATATTGAACCTTCTCAATTGAGCAAAACTTACGATCTCAATCTTATTTTCATAGACCAGGATTTTCGGAACATCGCAGTTGGCTATGAAAATATTTCTACTTTCTCCGATTCTGAGTATCTACTTGGTATTGCAAATGGCTACATGAGATTCAAGGACCTGAAAGTGATAGATCCCGATGTATCTATCAGATTAAATAGTGTAGAAGTAAGTGCTCTGGACGCTGTTCCTGAGAAAGTAAAGGTGAATGAATCTGGGATATTTGATTTTAAACGTAATAACATTTCAATCATGTTTAGTGCCCCGATTCATAAAAAATACCATGAAGCACTATACAGCTATAGACTTTTGGGTCTTAGCCCAAATTGGAGTGAATGGAGTAATTCGCCGGCTGCAAATTTTAAAAATCTTGGTTTTGGAGATTATACTTTTGAGGTGAAAGCTAAAATCGGCAATGACCAGACCCAGGTAGAAACTTATGAATTTAGTATTGACAGACCTCTTTATTTGAGTCCGCTAGCCTTAGTGGGCTATTTTCTGTTGTTCTTGTTCAGTCTTTTTTTAATACATATCCTCAATAAAAGACATCATCAAAAAAATGTTGCAGAAAATGAGCGTAGCTTAAAAATGAAAAACCTGGAAGCAGAGCAGGAGATTATTAAGTTACGAAATGAGAAGCTGGAGCAGGATATGGCAAACAAAAACAGGGAGCTTGCCGTTTCTACCATGAGCCTTATCAAAAAGAATGAATTTTTAACCAGCATTAAAGACAAACTGGAACAATCTGAAGATTCTTCGAAAGTAAAATCGGTAATACAAACAATAGATAAGGATATTAGCGAAGAGGATAACTGGAAATTTTTTAAGAAAGCATTTAGTAACGCCGATAAGGATTTTTTTAAGAAAGTAAAAAACAAGCATCCCGAACTTACTTCCAATGATCTTAAGCTTTGTGCTTATTTAAGACTTAATTTATCCTCTAAGGAGATAGCTCCTTTGTTAAATATTTCCGTAAAAAGTGTCGAAATTAAACGATATCGTTTGCGTAAAAAGATGAATTTAGACCGGGAAACCAATTTAACAGATTATATCCTCGCTTTATAACTTTACATTTTCTATAAATAACTCTACATTACCTATACAAAAGCATATATTACTCATTTTTACCACTTTAAGTTCTTATTAATATTTCCTTCCTAAAGGCCTGTATAGATTATGATATCAGTAAATAGAAGCAGGTATTATTGATATATACTCAATTGTAGATTTTTTGTACAGGTAGATTTTTCTTCTCTCATAACATTATGTTAATATATTGAAATTTCAATTTTAATAATTAATCACATGAGGAAATTTACCTGTCTTTTGATTGTATTTCTAAGCGGGTTTTTTGGGGCTTATGCGCAATCGTTTTCGGTTAGCGGATTGGTTTCTGATGAAAACAACATGCCTTTACTAGGAGTTAATGTAATAGTAAAAGGAGAAGCGCGTGGAACAACCACAGACTTTGATGGAAACTATACAGTTGAAAATATCTCTGCGGGAGATGTTCTTCAATTTAGTTATGTTGGTTTTGTAACCCAGGAAATTACAGTAAGCGATCAGCAAATTATTAATGTAACCTTACAAACAGATTCAGAATCTTTAGATGAAGTTGTTGTAATTGGTTATGGAACTCAACAAAGAAAAGATATTACGGGCGCTGTTTCTGTAGTAGATAATCAAACTATTGATGAATTGCAGCCCATAAAGGTTGAGCAGGCTCTACAAGGTACTGCTGCGGGGGTGAATGTTACTCCCTCATCTGGTGCTCCGGGTGCTGGTATAAATATTAATATTAGAGGTATAGCATCAAATAGTGTAAATGGACCTCTGGTGTTAATTGATGGATACCAGGGAGATCTAAATACATTGAACCCCAATGATATTGAATCTATATCTATTCTAAAAGATGCTCAGGCTGCCATTTATGGTGTGGCTGGTGCAAATGGGGTGGTTCTGGTTACTACTAAAACCGGAAAGAAAAATACAGCACCAAAGGTCACCTATCAAACCTATTATGGTATTCAGGAAGCTTCCAGAGAACTTCCGGTATTAAATGCTACCGAATATGCATTGTTACTAAACGAAAGCTATGCAAATGCTGGTCAGGACCTTCCTTATCCAGATGTTAGTGAAATTGGAGTTGGAACAGACTTTCAGAGTTCTGTTTTTAAACAAGCTCCAATTGTAAATCATAATGTAAGCCTAACAGGTGGAGGTGAAAGAGTAACCTATTCTGTAGGTGCTTCGCATTTGAACCAGGATGGTATTGTTGGAGGATCTAAATCTGGATTTAAGAGAAATACAGCCAGGATTAGCTTAGGCGTGGATGTAAGTGAATATTTCGATGTACAGTTGAATACGACATATACAAATATTGATAGAAAATCAATTAATGAAAATGGTCTTGGATCAGTTTTATTTAACGCTCTAAACTTTGCACCAACCTTTGGATTGAATGATGTTGATACGGAAGGAGACCTTCCAATTGAAGTTGTTAATCCTTTAGCCCAAATTGAGAACACTTTCAACGATTACAATCTGGACAAATTGAATGGTAATTTCAATATAGATTTCACACCGATTGAAGAATTGACTTTTACTTCCAGAATTGGTTTTAATCTCGCTAAAAGTGATTCAAAAGTTTTTAATCCGGAAGTTGGAGTAGAGACTTTTGGACCTGGGAAAGTTTTTAATAATCCTAGAAGTACCGTGAATCAAAATAGAATCAATGATAATTCCTATACTTATGATTTATTCGGTACTTATGAAGACCGCTATAATGAAGACCACCACGTTACTTTCACTGGTGGTATGACTGTTATCAAACAATGGGGTGATGGTTTGTTTGCAACTGGATATGATGTGCCGAATAATTCATTCGAATTCGCAGATATTAGCCTTACCACAGGGACTAATGATGGGATAAATAATGGTTCTTATGTATATGATATTAGGAAATTGTCATATTTCGGAAGACTTCAATATGACTTTAAAGGCAGGTATTTAGTTTCCGGAATGTTGAGAAGAGATGCTTCAACCAGATTCGGACCTGAAAATCGTGTTGGTTACTTTCCTTCCGCAACTGCAGGATGGATCATTTCTGAAGAGAACTGGTTTGATTCTGAAACCATTAATTTTATGAAACTTAGAGGAAGTTATGGTATTCTAGGTAATGATGAAGCTGGTGGAGCAGAATTTTATCGTTCCGCATTGAGTGGTGAAGCTACCTATGTTCTTGACGGGAACATAATTAATGGAGTTGCTTTGGGTAGACTTGCAAATCCTGCTTCGGGATGGGAAGAGGCTGAAAAAATAAATATTGGATTAGATCTTAGATTACTCAAGAATAAAATAGATATAACTGCAGATGTTTTCCGAGAGGATCGTAATGACCTTTTAATTTCAGGAATTCCGGTATCTGGTATTTATGGAGGAGGATCTCCGGGAGCTGGTGCTCCAACCATTAATGCCGGGACGACAAGAAACCAGGGAGCGGAATTTTCTATTAATTACAAAGAAAATTTTTCTGATGATTTCAGAATGGGAATGTCTTATAATTTAACTTATCTGGAAAATGAAGTAACTGCGGTAAATGGTGCTGAATTCCTTGAAGGGGGTAGTTTTAGTACAGGTCAACCACGACCATCCAGGATGCAGGAAGGATTCCCTCTGGGCTATTTCTACGGATACCAAACAAATGGCATTTTCCAAAATCAGGCTGAGATAGATGCAAGTCCTTCTCAAGATGCACTTGGTGAAATTTCATCTCCTGGAGATCTTAGATATGTGGATACAAATGGTGATGGAGTTATAACTCCAGACGATCGTACGAATATTGGTGATCCGATTCCGGATTTTACAATGGGGCTAAATTTGAATCTTAATTATAAAGATTTTGATTTTACAGTTTATACGTATGCATCGTTAGGAAATGATATGGTACGTAATTATGAGAGAGCTGCACCGAATACAAATCGCCATGCTTACTATTTAGAAAGATGGAGTGGTGAAGGAACCAGTAATACAGTTCCTAGAGTCTCTGCTGGATCAACAAATAATGGAGTATTTTCAGATTTTTACGTGGAAGACGCTTCTTATATAAGAATTCAGAATGCGCAGGTGGGATACTCTCTTCCTCAATCTTTAATTGAAAGAATCAGTGTTGATAAACTTAGAGTTTATATCGCTGCAAACAATCTATACACATTTACAGATTATAAGGGATATGATCCTTCAGCTTCTACAGGTGAAGCTATTGGTGGTGGAATTGATTATGGATTCTATCCAGTGCCAAGAACTTATATGTTTGGTGTAAATCTTAACTTCTAAAAATATTGTATATGAATATAAAGAATTCAATATTAAAAAGAATATACTTCTTCATGTGCTTCGTTATGCTGGTAGGTTGTAGCGAGAGCTTTCTTGATGAAACTGAGGAGTATGTTATTGACTCAGAAAATTATTTTAATTCTGAGCAGGAATATTATAATGCTCTAATTGGAGCGTATGATATTTTACAATCTACCTATGTTAATGTATTACTTGGGGAAATCGCTTCAGATAATACTTTAAGCGGAGGTGGTAATGCTCTGGATGTGCCAGGTTTCCAGCAAGTAGATGAAATGACTCACACACCTATCAATGATAATATTGATGATGTTTGGGATTGGAATTTTGGGGGCGTACAGAGAGCCAACTATATTCTTGAATTTAAAGACAAGACAGATTTTGAAGGTAAGGATCAGATAATTGCGGAAGCTAGATTCTTAAGAGCCTATTTCACCTTTGAACTTGTAAAATGGTTTGGACCTATTCCACTAAGTGGAGATGAGCGATTTGTTCTTGGCGATGCTGAGACTATACCAAGATCGCCGGTAAGTGAAGTTTATGCTCAAATAGAATCAGATCTTCAATTTGCGATAGATAATCTGGATTATACAGCTCCACAGGTTGGACGAGCTACTAAAGGTGCTGCGCAGGCGCTTCTAGGAAAAGCTTACCTGTATCAGGAAGAATTTCAACAGTCTGCAAATGTACTTACAGATCTAATTGATAACGGACCATATGCTTTATCTGATTTTGCTACACTTTTTGAACAGGAAGGTGAAAATAATGTAGAGTCGGTATTTGAAGTGCAATATACCGGAGCTGAAGGAGCTAGTTTTCTTTGTTTACAATGTAGTGAAGGTAATGTAGCTGTAGGGTTTCAGGGGATTCGTGATTATTCAGGACCTATATTTGAATCTGGATTTAGCTTTAATGTTCCTGTTGCAGAAGTCTATAACCTCTTTGAAGAAGATGATATAAGAAGAGATTTTTCAATTCTGGATATAAATGCATGGGCCGCAGAGACGGGTGCTACTTTTACAGAAGGATATAAGCATACAGGTTATTTTAACCGCAAATATTTACCAAGACAGAATAATAACCTTGGAGATGCAAATTTAACTCAGCCAAACAACTATCGAGCAATTAGATATGCAGATGTTCTATTGATGGCTGCTGAAGCTCTAAACCGCGGCGGAATTAATGATGAACTGGCAAGAACTTATTTAAATCAGGTTCGTGATCGTGCAGGTCTGGATCCTGTATCGTCTACCGGTTCAACTTTAACAGATGCGATCTACCTAGAAAGAAGACTAGAACTTGTTGGTGAAGGCCACAGATTCTTTGATCTGGTAAGAACTGGCAGAGCAGCTGAAGCAATAGACGGTTTTTCTCCAAATAAAAATGAATTATTTCCTATTCCATTGGAAGAGATTCAGTTTTCTCAGAATAACTGGGAACAGAATCAGGGATACTAATAAATAAACAAATATAGAAATGAAGCATATTAAAAAATTACTGGTATTATTTCTGGCATTTAATGTATTTACTTCCTGCGAAAAGGAAGAAGAAGTTTCTTATGCCTTGCAAGATGTCTCTGCACCCACGAATGTGAATGCAGCCTTTGATATTTCCAATGACGAAGAGGGGACTGTAACAGTTACTCCAACTGCGGAAGGTGCAACGGAATTCCAAATATATTTTGGAGATACAGAGAATGAAGAACCTGTGATCGTATCACCGGGTGAAACAATCAGCCATACTTATGCTGAAGGAGAGTACAACCTGAGAATTGTAGCCATTGGACTTACCGGTTTGACCAGTGAGTTGGTGAGAGTGGTAAATATTTCTTTTGGAGCTCCGTCAGAACTTGAAGTTGATATCACAAAATCTACCGCGAATCCTCTCGAAATTGTGGTGACACCAACTGCTGTGGATGCAACAGTATACGATATTTACTTTGGTGATGTGGAAGATGAAGAGCCAACTACAATAATGGATGGTGAATCTGCAACCCATGTATACGCTGAAGAAGGAACTTATACTGTTAGAGTAGTTGCAAGAGGAGGAGGCGCTGCCACCGTAGAATATTCTGAAGAAGTAAGTGTTGAAGCTGCCGCTGGTCCTTTAAAATTACCGGTAACTTTTGATGATCCGGAAGCCAGTTATGCCATAACTCCTTTTGGGGCTGCTGAAACTGCTTTTGAAATCGTTACAAATCCTGAATTATCTGGAGCGAACGCTACCGAATCTATGGTAGGAAAAATTTCTAAAGCAGGTGCTCAATACGAAGGAATTACCTTTAACCTTACGGAAGCAGTAGATCTATCAGGTGCTGAAAAGACACTTACTGTAAAAGTGTATTCTGAAACTGCATATACTGTACTTCTAAAACTGGAAACTGGCGTAAATGGAGAGAGATCTAATGAAGTAGACGCTGAGCACGGTGGAACAGGATGGGAAGAATTATCTTTCAATTTCGCTACAGATGCTACTACAAGTTATTTAAGCACTGAAGATCCAGGTGGAGCAGCTATTGTCCCTGACGGGCAGTACAATGCGATTTCATTATTCCTTGATCTTGCCGGTGATGCTACTGGGGATTATTATGTAGATGATTTAATGAAAGAAGGAGAAGGTGATTCTGGAGAATTAGAAATTGCAGAGAATTTCCCTATTGGATTTGAAGATGGTGAAACTTTATCTGGGGTTTTTGAAGCTGGTCAGGGAGTAACAGGTACGCCTATAGCAAATCCTGATATGACTGGGAATAATTCAGCTACAGTTTATGAGTTTACAAAAGCCCAGGGAGCTGCATGGTACTCTGGTATTTTCCATATTTTCCCTGAGAATATTGATCTGATGACCGGCCGTACCTTTAGCTTTAAGATATGGTCTCCAAAAGCAGGAATCAATGTGAGAATGCAATTGGAAAAAGAAGGAGACGATTCAGTCCCCAATGTATTTATAGATAAAACTTTAAGCTCTGCAAATGAATGGGTAACCTTAACTTATGACTTTACAGATGTGATCGCTGCTGATGCTACATACGATAAATTCGTAGTATTCCCAGAATATGATGAAGCTGCTCAACCTGCAGGCGATGGTTCTGTTTATTACCTTGATGATTTTGTTCAGGCTGAAGGCGACGGAGGAGGAGCTCCTGTATCTTCAACTACGAGTTTCCCAGTGAACTTTGAAACACCGGCAAATGGTGGTTCTCCGGAAAACTGGAGAGTTTTTGAAAATGCAGATAACCCAGCATTAGAGATTATTTCTAATCCTGATATGGATATAAATTCTTCAGCTACAGTTGCTAAGTTTACAGCTAGAACAGGAGGACAACCTTTTGCAGGAACGGTTACCGAACTTGAGACACCTTTTACTTTAAATGCTTCAAACAGTACTGTAAAGATTTGGGTATGGAAATCTGTGATAAGTGATGTTGGTATCAAATTCGAAAATGCTGCAGGTGGGTCTACAGGAGAGATCAAGGTTGCGAATACAAAAACGAATGAATGGGAAGAACTAACATTCGACTTCTCAGGAGTTGTAGGTGATCCTAACAATACAGATATTACTGGACTTGTTATTTTCCCTGATTTTCAAGCCAGAACTAGCGAAAACATAGTATATTTTGATAATGTTACTTTAAATGCTGCCGGTTCTACAGGTGGTTCAGATGGAGGACAAACAGGTGATACTTTTGGTCTTCCAATAGACTTTGAAGCTGATGTAACGTATACTACAGGTGAAAATAGTGTGCCTTTTGAAGTTGTTACTAATCCTGAACAATCTGGAATCAATGCGACTGCTACAAAGGTAGGTAAGGTTACTAATGGAGGTGGACAATATGAAGCCTTAACTTTGATACTTGATGAAGCTATAGACTTTTCCGGTTCTAATAAAACCATAACTATGAAAGTTTATTCTGAAACTGCTTATCAGGTTCTTTTCAAATTAGAAACAGGAGTGAATGGAGAAAGAGCAAATGAGGTTGAGGTAAGTCACGGTGGAACAGGCTGGGAAGAATTAACCTTCAATTTCGGTAGTAATGCAAGAACGAGTTATATAAGCGAGGCAGATCCAGGTGGAGCAGCATTTGTTCCTACCGGACAGTACGATGAATTCTCTGTATTTCTTGATTTTGCAGGATTCACAGCAGGAGAATTCTATATTGATGATATAGTGCAGAACTAGAAAAATAAATGAAGATGAAAAACACGAAATTTATTAACGGATTGAAATTTTCCATGTTAGCTATTCTTACACTTGCGATTTTCGCTTGTGTGGATGACGATTATGACCTGGCTAATATAACTACTCCGACCAACCTTAGCATTAATTACGAAATAATTGGTGCGACAGCTGAAATGCCTGAAGGTGATGGAAGCGGACAGGTTCGGTTTAGCGCAACAGCAGATAATACTTTGACCTATAAATTTGTTTATGGAGATGGTTTTAGCGATGTTATTGGAGGTGGTGAAGTAACCCACCCATTTACAACTAATGGGGTGAATGATTATACCGTAGCTGTTATAGCTTATGGACCGGGAGGAAATTCTACTAGTGAGACCGTAACTGTAACTGTTTTTAGTGATTTCAATGATCCTGATACTAAAGAAAAGCTGGCTGGCGGTCTGGACCCTGGATCAACTAAAACATGGTATGTGGCTGCTTCAGAGCCTGGACATCTCGGAGTTGGACCTAGTTCTGGTGAGGGCTTTGATTCACCAATTTATTATGCCGCTGCTCCTAACGAAAAAGCCGGGGCAGATGTAAGTGCATGTTTCTATACAGATACCCTTACATATTCAATTGCTAATAACGGGGATATTATCTATAATCAGGATAACAACGGAGCTAGCTTCTATAATGTAGATTTTACCGATGGTGCTGGTGAAGATCAGTGTCGTGATCTGGATACTGGAGGCGATAAACTTGCTTCTCTTGCTCCTGGAACTTCAGGAATACCTACTTCTACAGGTACCGCTATTAATTATACTGATGGAGGATTTATGAGTTATTTTATAGGTACTTCTACCTACGAAATACTTAGTATAACAGAGAACTCTATGTATGTTCGTGCTATTCCATCAAGTAATCCAGCTCTTGCCTGGTACCTTAAATTCACAACAACTCCTTACGATCAGCAAGGATCAACGGGTGGAGGGGAAGAAGAGGAAGAGCCTTTTGTATCTCAATTTGAAGACCTAGTTTGGTTTGATGAATTTGACGGAGATGCACTGGACACAGACACATGGAATTATGAGATAGGTAATGGAACCAATGGATGGGGAAATGGAGAAGTTCAGTATTATACCGAAGAAAATGTAAGTGTACAGGATGGAAGTCTTTTTATCACAGCTAAAAGAGAATCTGAAAGCGGATTCAATTTTACTTCAGGTAGAATCACAACTCAGGATAAGTTTGAATTTACTTATGGAAGGGTTGAAGCCAGAGCTAAGATGCCTGAAGGTGGAGGAACCTGGCCTGCAATATGGATGCTGGGTGCTAATTTTGATGAAGTGGGATGGCCTGAAACAGGGGAGATAGATATTATGGAGTGGGTAGGAAACAAGCCTGGAGAAACTTCTTCAGCTTTACATTATCCTGGAAATTTTGGAGGTGATGCCGTAGTAGGCAGAACTCCCATTGAAAATGCTACTACTGAATTCCATACCTACAGCGTAGAATGGACAGAAGATAATATTATCTTACTATTAGACGGTGTTGAGTTTTTCACTTTTACCAACGATGCTTCGCTTCCTTTCAATAAAGATTTCTTCCTTATCATGAATGTTGCCATGGGAGGCGGTCTTGGAGGTGAAATAGCAGATGACTTCCAGGAATCTTCTATGGAAGTAGATTATATAAGACTTTACCAGTAATTGTTTGTTTAAGCTATAAATTCCCGAAGTTTCGGCTTCGGGATTTATTCAATAACAATAAATCATGAAAAAATTTTTCTTATTAATGTCCCTTTCGCTAGGGACCCTGGGAATGTATTCTCAAAATTCTACGATTCCAAGTTCTGTTAAAAACGTAGAAGCTAAGGTCGACTCTGTTTTAAATTTAATGACTTTAGAAGAGAAGGTTGGGCAAATGATCCAGTATAACGGAAGTTGGGATCTTACCGGACCTGCTTCTGAAACTGGAAATAAACAGAAAGAAGAAAGACTTAAAAATGGTCTTGTGGGGTCTATGCTGAATGTACTTTCGGTAGAAGCTACTGAAAAAGCACAGCGAATGAACATGGAAAATTCCAGGATCAAAATTCCATTGATCTTTGGTTACGATGTGATCCATGGATATAAAACAATATTTCCTGTGCCACTTGCAGAAACTGCAAGTTGGGATATGGCAGCTGCAGAAGAATCTGCTAGAATTGCGGCCTTAGAATCGGTAGCTGAAGGAGTGAACTGGACATTTTCGCCGATGATCGATATTTCCCGCGATGCCCGCTGGGGACGTATTATGGAAGGTTCCGGGGAAGATCCTTATCTAACCTCTAAAGTTGCGGTTGCCAAAGTAAAAGGTTACCAGGGAGATGATCTTTCTGATCCCAGAACCATCGCGGCGACAGCAAAACATTTCGCAGGCTACGGTCTCGCGGAAGGCGGAAAAGATTATAATGCTGTCAACATTGGAAAAAATGAGCTGCATAATGTGGTGCTTCCTCCATTTAAGGCGGCGGCAGACGCTGGGGTTGCAACTTTTATGAATTCTTTTAATACAGTAGATGGTATTCCGGCAACTGGTAGCGAATATCTTCAGAGAGAAATTCTTAAGGGTGACTGGAACTGGAACGGATTTATGGTTTCAGACTGGGGCTCCATCGCCGAAATGATCCCTCACGGATTTGCAAAAGATAAAATTCATGCCGCCGAAATTGCCGTGAAGGCAGGTAGCGATATGGATATGGAAGGCGGAGCTTATGAGGCAGGCCTTGAAAAACTTGTCGCAGAAGGTAAATTGGATGAAGCTTTAATTGACGATGCGGTAAAAAGAATTCTTCGGGTAAAGTTTAAAATGGGACTTTTCGAAGATCCTTATAAATACAATAATGCTGAGCTTTTAGCAACAGTACCATATGAGGAACACAGAGCAACTGCGCGTGATATTGCTAAAAAATCTATCGTGCTTTTAAAGAACGAGAATGATCTTCTTCCAATAAAATCTTCGGTTAAGAAGATCGCGGTAATTGGTCCACTGGCAGACGATAAAGATTCACCCATTGGTAACTGGAGAGCACAGGGAGAAGCAAATTCAGCAGTTTCAGTATTGGAAGGCCTTAAAAACGCTAATCTGGATGCTGAAATTACCTATGCTCAGGGTGTTAAACTTGGAATGGGAGAAAGAAGTTTTTTAATGCCTCTTGAAATCAATAAAACCGACACCACCGGAATTGGGGAAGCTGTTGAAAATGCCAAAAATGCAGAACTTGTAATAATGGTGCTTGGGGAAGACGCTTTTCAGGCTGGAGAAGGACGTAGCCAGGTAAATATTGGCCTTGCCGGACTTCAGAAGGAATTGCTGAAAGCTATCTATAAAGTAAATCAAAATATAATGCTCGTACTTATCAATGGAAGACCTATGGAGATAACCTGGTCTTCAGAAAATATTCCGGCCATTGTTGAAGCATGGCAGCTGGGAACTGAAAGTGGTAATGCCATTGCAGATGTACTTTCAGGGAAATATAATCCATCAGGGAAACTGCCGGTTTCTTTTCCAAGAGCCGTGGGCCAGGAGCCATTGTATTATAATCATAAAAATACGGGAAGACCATCTAGTGCGGAGCATGTAACCTATTCTCATTATACAGATATTGAGAACGGACCTCTTTATCCATTCGGATATGGGCTTAGTTACTCCAATTTTGAGTACGGAAAACCAGAACTTTCAGGTTCTGAACTAAAGGCAGGTGAGAGTATTGCATTAACTGTACCTGTTACCAATGCCGGGGAAGTTAAGGGGCGTGAAGTGGTGCAGTTATATCTAAGAGATCTGGTGGCAAGTTCAACCAGACCTGTTAAGGAACTAAAAGGCTTTCAACTCATTGATCTTGAGCCAGGAGAGACTAAAAACGTGGAATTCACTATTGATGAAGAAATGCTTAAATTCTATACCGCTTCGGAAAAATGGGAAGCCGAAAATGGCGAATTTGAACTTATGATCGGAGGGGATTCTGAAGAAGTACAAACTGTGAAATTTAATTTCAGCAAATAATGAAAAAATATTCCGAAGTAATATTATCAGCGAGTCTTATAATGGGGAGCCTGTTTTCAGCAACAGCCCAGGAAAAAGTGATCTTTCAGGACGATTTTGAGGGAGATAGCCTGGACATGAGTGTCTGGAACTATGAAGAAGGTGACGGTTGCCCTAATCTATGTGGTTGGGGTAATAATGAAGAACAGATCTATGATCGCAAGTATGTTGAGGTTAAAGATGGAAATCTTGTAATAACTGCCTTAAAGAAAGACGATCAATATTATTCCGGGAAGATTAACTCTAAAGGAAATGTTGAATTTACCTACGGGGTGATCGAAGTAAAAGCAAAAGTAGCTACAGGTAAGGGCCTCTGGCCTGCTATATGGATGTTGGGTGCAGATATTAGCGCGGTTGGCTGGCCTGCCAGTGGTGAAATTGATATTCTCGAATACATAGGTAGAGAACCAGGAATGGTCTTCACTTCGCTACATACTTCGGCGAGTCACGGTAATACTATAAATACCAAAAAGACAAAAATTAAAGATATAGAAGAAGGATTTCATATTTATAAAGCGGTCTGGACCGAAAAATATATAGAATTCTTTGTAGACGGTCAGCAGCTTTATAAGTTTACTCCTAAGCAGTATGATGCAGCGCATTATCCATTTGAAAAGGATTTCTATTTCCTTATAAATATGGCCGTGGGAGGAAATCTGGGCGGAGCTGAGATCAATGATGCTGCTTTGCCGGATAAATTCTATGTAGATTATATCAAGGTGACCGAATTGCCTGAGGAACTAAAATAAATCTTTAATTTCTCAGGAAGCCAGGCTCAAAGCTATCAAAAGTGGTCATTTCGACCAGGGGTAGAAATCTCTGATGGAATAGTTTCGTTGATTGACTCTGCGCTTTATTAGGTTTCGTTAAGAATGACCACATCATCTGTTGTCATCTCGACTGAGAGGAGAGATCTCTTTCAAATTGAGATCTTAGTTTTTAGAGATTTTTCAGTCGCTTCGTTTCGTCGAAAAGACAAATGCTTGTCAGTTTTTTTGTCATTCCAGGGAAGGAATCAGGATAAAGACCTGTTCTTTTTAATTGAGATTTCTCTTCTCGATAAAAAAACGCTTTAAAAGTGCAGAGGCTTCTGCTTCCATAACTCCAGATTTCACTTCCGTTTTAGGATGCAGTTGCACTCCGAACTTTCTATAACCTCTTTGCGAATCTTCAGCCCCGAAGACAATTTTAGATATCTGGCTCCAGTATAAAGCGCCGGCGCACATCTGGCAGGGTTCAAGAGTAATATACATAGTGCAGTTCTGCAGATATTTTCCGCCCAGGAAACTTGCTGCGGCGGTGATCGCCTGCATTTCGGCATGGGCAGTAACATCATTTAAAGTTTCCGTAAGGTTATGGCCTCGGGCGATGATCTTGTCGTTAATCACTACAACTACCCCAACCGGAATTTCTCCCTTTTCGTACGCAGCTTCGGCTTCTTCCAAAGCTTTTTTCATAAAGTATTCATCATCAAAAGGAGAAAGCATCTTAAAAATTTTTCTGAAAGATATAAATTTTGAGTATTCCGTTAGTGGGTCTTATTCGGAATTCAGTTTGCTTAATGTAACTTTGTTGGGTATGGCTGAAATCCTTAAAAATATAAACTGCCCGAAAGATCTGCGCAAACTCGATCTGGAAGAACTGAAACAGGTAGTGCAGGAACTTCGCAAATTTATCATTGATATTGTAGCTACCAAGGAGGGACATCTTGGCGCAAGTCTGGGTGTGGTTGAACTTACTGTTGCCCTGCATTATATTTTTAATACTCCTGAAGATCTCCTCGTATGGGATGTAGGTCATCAGGCTTATGGTCATAAGATATTAACTGGCAGAAGGGATATTTTCGATACCAACAGACAGCTTAACGGAATAAGCGGATTTCCAAAAAGGGAGGAAAGCGAATATGATACTTTTGGAGTGGGACATTCGTCCACTTCTATTTCTGCGGCCCTCGGTATGGCGATCGCTTCCAATCTAAAGGCTGAATTTGAGAAACAACATATCGCCGTGATTGGAGACGCCTCCATTGCCAGCGGGATGGCCTTTGAAGGCCTGAACCATGCGGGAGTAACCAAAGCAAATCTACTTGTAATTCTCAACGATAATGCTATTGGGATAGATCCCAGTGTCGGTGCATTAAAGGAATATCTAACCAAAGCCCGTGTTGGGTACAAACCAGCCCGCGATAATATTATTGAAGCCTTAAACTTTCAATATTTTGGTCCGGTAGACGGGCATGATCTCGAAGGTCTTTTAAAGACGCTGAAAGAGATGAAACAGATAAAAGGTCCCAAGTTTCTCCATGTAATCACCAGGAAAGGGAAAGGCCTTAAAAAGGCGGAAGAAGACCAGGTGAAGTATCATGCTCCCGGTAAATTTGAACCCACTACAGGAGAATTACTAAAATATGATACAAATGGACTACCGATAAAGTATCAGGATGTTTTTGGATTAACTCTCGTAGAGTTGGCACGAAAAAATAAAAAGATCATTGGTATAACTCCGGCAATGCCAACAGGTAGTTCCTTAAAATTTATGATGAAAGCATTTCCGGAAAGAGCTTTTGATGTGGGAATTGCTGAACAACATGCGGTAACCCTTTCCGCGGGAATGGCCACTCAGGGGTTTGTGGTTTATTGCGCTATTTATTCCACCTTTCTGCAAAGAGCCTACGATCAGCTTATTCACGATGTAGCCTTGCAAAATTTACCCGTGGTATTTTGTCTGGATCGGGCGGGACTGGTTGGTGAAGATGGGGCAACCCATCATGGGGTTTTTGATATTGCCTATGCGAGGCCAATTCCAAATCTTATCATCGCCGCTCCCAGAAACGAAACAGAACTTCGCAATTTGCTGTATACAGCTCAGTTAGATCTTAAATCTCCTATGATCATTAGGTATCCAAGGGGCAGAGGCGTTCTAAAAGAATGGGAACTACCCTTTAAAAAAGTTGAAATTGGTAAAGCGGAATGTTTGAAAGAAGGTTTTGAAATTGCAGTTTTAAGCCTTGGTAATATGGCAGGAAATGTGGAAAATGCCATTAAAAATCTTAATAAAACAGCACAGGAAAAGATTGCGCATTATGATATGAGGTTTGTAAAACCCCTGGATAAGAAAATTCTGAATAAAATTTTCGGGAAATTTTCAAAAATCATTACGGTGGAGGATGGAGTTATAAATGGAGGCTTTGGATCTGCAATTTTGGAATATGCTTCAAACCTAAGCTATAAGGGAGATATAGAGCTTTTAGGAATCCCTGATGAATTTATTGAGCAAGGAAGTGTAGATCAATTACAAGAAATCGCGAAAATTAACGTTCAAGGAATACAGCAAAAGCTGGAATCTATAATTTGATTTTTTTATTTTCGCAATTCCGAAAACCTTAGTTGATAAATGAAGTTCCAAATCCTACTATTCTTATTCTGCATTACATCACTTAAATCTTTAGCTTCTGAATATAAGCATCTTGTGAAAAATGACACTACAGCTGTTGTTGCAAAAGATACTACGGCTTCAGATTCGATGCTTATTTACTGGACAGAGAAGAATACCTTTGGAATGAACCTTAGTGAGGTGGCCTTTGTGAACTGGAATTCCGGGGGGAATAATTCAGTTTCGGCACTTTTCTATGCGGGATTTGATCGTAATTTTGAAAAAGATCTCACAATTTGGAGAAATTCAGCATCCTTGAGGTATGGCATTAATGCACAGGAAGGCCGGGAAATTCGGAAAACCGAAGATGAATTGCGTTTAAGTTCTTCCTTTGGTTTCAGAAAGGATAGTACTTCCAACTGGTATTATTCCGGAAAATTTAGTTTCAATACCCAATTTTCAAATGGTTATAAATATCCCGATACTGAAGTTCCCATTTCTAAACTGATGGCTCCCGGCTATACATTTCTAGGTGCTGGAACAGAATATTCAGATCCGGTAGAAGATCTAACCGTTTATCTCTCGCCGATTACTTTTAAATCTACCTTTGTTCTGGATCAGCGACTTGCGAATGAGGGAATGTTTGGTGTAGAACCTGCAGTAACAGATGAACTGGGCAATATTATTAAAGAAGGTGAAAATTTAAGGACGGAATTTGGTTTTCTGGTGACAAGTGATTTTAGCAAGGAAGTCTTTGAGAATATCAATTTAGATAACCAGCTGAGTTTGTATTCAGACTATTTAAATAAATTCGGAAATATTGATGTTGATTGGCAAATGGCCGTGAATATGAAGGTTAACGATTTTGTAAAGGCGAACGTTGGAACTCATATCCGCTACGATGATGACGTAAAATTCAAAGAAGATACCAACGGCGACGGTAAGTTAGAAACTTCCGGACCACGTATTCAGCTAAAACAAATGCTGGGTGTAGGTGTTGTTTATGAATTTTAGAGTTGTAGAAGCAAATACCCTAATATAGCCCCGCCGATTACTATATACACTGCACTTGTCTTTTTAATAAAGAAAGTAACGAGAATACTTAAAATTGCTATCAACCACGCGCGCCAATCTATCAGAATATCGTGGCCCAGGCGAAAAGTTACCGCGATCATGATCCCAACTGCGGCAATATTTACGGCATCCAGAAATCCCTTAGCCAGAGGTGATCTTCTAAGTTTTGGGACGATGGGATTTAAAAGGAGTACAAATAAAAACGAGGGCAGGAAGATCCCGGCAGTTGCCGCCAGTGCCCCGCTGATTCCATTTATCTGGTAACCAATGAAAGTTGCAGTAGAGAGCACCGGCCCGGGTGTAAACTGACCAATGGCAATAGCGTCGAGCAATTCAGATTTGGTAAGCCACCCAAGTTTTTCCACTAGTTCACCATCCAGATAAGCTACCAGTACATATCCGCTACCAAATAATACTGCGCCTATTTTTAAAAAAAACAAAGAATATTTTGGAACTGGTTATTGAAGCGGTTTGTGTAAAAGTGATATAGGATATGGGTAGAAGATTTCTAATATTGCCAAATTTCTTTATTCCGCCAAACCAAATGAGGCCAAGAATTCCTGCGCCCAGAATAGCGGTGATCTCATTTACTCCTAAAAAAGAAACAATGATCACCAGGATTCCAATTACGGCAAGCTCCCGGTTTTTAAGTGCTTTTTTTCCCAGTTTGTAAATCGCATTCAGGATTATAGCAAGCACAGCAGGTTTAATTCCATATAGAAATGGCTCTACGGCGGGAATTTCTCCATAGGTAACATATAACCAGGCGAGTGCGCCAGTTAATACTACTGCGGGAAAAATAAAACAAATCCCAGCAACAAAAAGCCCTTTCCAGCCTGCGCGTTCATAACCACAGTGCATGGTCATTTCTGTGGAGTTAGGTCCCGGAATAAGATTGGTGGCGCCCACAAGGTCCAGAAAATGCTGTCGGCTCATCCAATTGCGACGGGTTACCACTTCTTCTTCCATCATGGCTATATGAGCTGCCGGTCCCCCAAACGCAATAAGCCCTAGTTTAAAAAAGACCTGTGCAACCTCCCTGAGCTTATTCAATTTATTGGATATGATTATAATTTTATACCTGTATATTTTTCAAACGAAGCAACCGTCATCCCATCGGTCAATGATGCCGTGTAAGAACAAATCCCAATCAATTTTTCGTAAACGGAACTGCTTTCCTGTAAAGGTTTTAGTTGAGGTACAGATTTTAATACCAATTTGGTGAAATTGGAATCTTCTTCACTTCCTTCCGGAATTAATGCTTTGGTATAAATATCCAGAAGATAAGAAAGCATTCTATAACCCGCGATTTCCTTACCAATTACCTCTTCACTCTGATAAATTCGCTCAACGCTTATTTTAATAATATCCTTGATCTGGGCTTCATAACTGCTTTTATCAAAAAGCGATTCATGAAATTCGCCTTTTAAAATAGCATCTTCGTTCTTGAGAAAAATTTCCGCAGCTTCTGTAATAAGTGTATTTATGGCCAGGGCGCGTAAATAAGCCAACCTGTCGGCGGTATTTTTTAGCTCATGGTATTTTGAAGTATTGATATTGTCCTTAACCAGTTTTATTAGGTATTCCAGGGCATACTCTTCATCAATAAGTCCTAAATTGATCCCGTCTTCAAAATCTATGATCGTATAGCAAATATCATCTGCTGCTTCTACCAAAAAAGCCAGAGGATGTCTCGAGTAACCAATATCTTTTCCTTCTCTGGTCTTTGTAAGACCTAATTCTTCAGCAACATCTTCAAAAGTTTCACGTTCGCTTTGAAAAAAGCCAAATTTCTTGTCTCCAATTTTTTTCGAAGGTTTATGCGGAAGTGATTCTTTGGGATATTTTGTAAAAGCACCTAGCGTAGCATACGATAATCGCAGGCCTCCTTCAATTCCCGGACGATTTTCAGTCAAAATTTTGAATCCGTTCGCGTTACCTTCAAATTTGATAAGGTCCTGAAATTCCTTTTCTGAAAGCTGTTCTTTAAAACGCTTTCCATTTCCATGGCTGAAATATTCCCCAATGGCTTTCTCTCCTGAATGTCCAAAAGGTGGATTTCCAATATCATGAGCTAAAGCAGCTGCCGCTACGATAGCACCAAAATCATTCATCTGGTAGCCGAAGGTATCACGCAAATGCGGATGTTTTTCCAGTAATTTTTGTCCGGTAAGCCTTCCCAGGGAACGGCCAACTACTGAAACTTCCAGGCTATGGGTGAGCCGGGTATGCACAAAATCTGTCTTTGAAAGTGGGATTACCTGGGTCTTATCCTGAAGGCTTCTAAAAGCTGAAGAGAATATGATCCTGTCATAATCTACTTCAAACCCAAGTCGGGTTTCATTCTGTTCTTTTCTAAGTCTTTTATTTGTGTCTCCAAATCGTTTCAGAGATAAGAGTTCCTCCCAATTCATATAAATTACTTTGAGTTGGCTCAAAAGTATTAAAAAAGGGAAGTAATAACTACTTCCCCTTCTTAATTCAAATTTGAATTAGCCAAATTTTTAAGATCCACACATTAAGCAGTCATCGCCTTCAGCTTCTTTAGATTGAGCAATGATCGCTCTTAATTCTTCAGGTGATAAAGCTCCTTCTTCTTCAGATTGCTTAGAAATAACCGGCTTGGTTTCAGCCTTAAGTTTTTCTGCAGCTTTTGCTGGAGCTTCCGAAGCTACTGCTACGGGTTCTTTTTTCTTTTCTTTCTCCAGGGTGAACTTAATAGCGTCCACCGCAGATTTGGTTCGAAGATAATACATTCCTGTTTTTAGTCCGCTTTTCCATGCGTAAAAGTGCATGGAGGTTAACTTGCTGTAATTAGCGTTTTCCATGAACAGGTTAAGTGATTGCGACTGATCTATAAAATATCCTCTGTGCCTGGACATATCAATAATATCCTTCATGCTCATCTCCCAAACCGTTTTATACAGTTCTTTAAGATCATCTGGAATAATGTCAATATCCTGAACAGACCCATTATTTCTCATAATAGCATTCTTTACATCATCGGTCCAAAGATTTCTGGAAACAAGATCTTCTAATAAATGTTTATTTACCACGATAAATTCCCCTGAAAGCACTCTTCTGGTATAGATGTTTGAAGTATAGGGCTCAAAGGCTTCATTATTCCCTAAGATCTGGGAAGTGGAAGCGGTTGGCATTGGTGCGAGCAGCAGAGAGTTTCTAACTCCATTTTTCATTACCTGCTTGCGCAGTTTTGCCCAGTCCCATCTTCCGCTAAGATCTTCGTCTTTAATGCCCCACAGATTATATTGGAATTCCCCTTCGCTAATTGGTGAGCCTTTAAAGGTCGAATAAGGACCTTCTTCCTGTGCCAGCTCCATAGAAGCGGTTACGGCAGCAAAATAAAGTGTCTCAAAGATCTCCTGATTCAGTTTTTTAGCTTCATCTGAAGTAAAGGGCATTCTTAGTTTTATAAACGTATCAGCAAGTCCCTGAACTCCTAATCCTACCGGGCGGTGACGCATGTTCGAGTTTTCAGCTTCCTTAACCGGGTAGTAATTTCTGTCTATTACCTTATTCAGGTTTTTCGTAACTCTTTTAGTGATCTTGAAAAGCTCCTTGTGATCAAATTCGTTTCCTTTTACAAACATTGGCAAGGCAATGGAAGCAAGGTTACAAACAGCCACTTCATCCGGGCTTGTATATTCCAGGATCTCAGTACAAAGATTTGAAGAGCGGATGGTCCCCAGATTCTTCTGATTGGATTTGCGGTTTGCCGCATCTTTATAAAGCATATACGGAGTACCGGTCTCTATTTGAGATTCCATGATCTTTTCCCAAAGCTCACGGGCTTTTATCGTTTTTCTGCCTTTATCCTCAGCTTCATACTTTTCGTAGAGTTTTTCAAAATCGTCACCATAAGTATCAAAAAGTCCCGGGCATTCATTAGGACACATTAAGGTCCATTCTGCATTCTGCTCCACTCTTTTCATGAAAAGATCTGGCATCCACATAGCGTAGAACAAATCGCGCGCACGCATTTCTTCTTTTCCATGGTTCTTTTTAAGATCAAGGAAATCCATAATGTCGGCATGCCACGGCTCCACATACATCGCGAAGGAACCTTTTCTTTTTCCTCCACCCTGGTCCACATATCTTGCCGTATCGTTAAAAACACGAAGCATGGGCACAATGCCGTTAGATGTACCATTGGTTCCTGAAATATAAGATCCGGTAGCGCGAACATTGTGGATAGATAGACCAATACCTCCGGCAGATTGAGAGATCTTAGCTGTTTGTTTCAGCGTATCGTAGATCCCGTCAATGCTGTCGTCTTTCATAGTAAGAAGAAAACAAGAGGACATCTGAGGTTTTGGTGTACCTGAGTTAAAAAGTGTTGGAGTTGCGTGGGTAAAATATTTTTTAGACATCAGCTCATAGGTTTCTATGGCTGCGTCCAGGTCGTCAATATGAATTCCTATGGAGACACGCATCAACATATGTTGAGGGCGTTCTGCGATCTCTCCGTTTAGTTTTAGGAGGTATGATCTTTCTAAAGTTTTAAATCCGAAATAGTCATAACCAAAATCACGGTTATAAATGATGGTAGAATCGAGTTGTTCACTGTTCTCCTTGATCACCTTATAAACTTCATCTGAAAGTAAAGGAGCTTTTTTTCCGGTTCTTGGATTTATATATTCATATAAATCTGTCATTACCTCAGAAAAGGTCTTTTTTGTATTCTTATGCAGGTTAGAAACAGAGATCCTTGCCGCCAGTTTAGCGTAGTCTGGATGAGAGGTGGTCATGGTGGCAGCGATCTCTGCGGCAAGATTATCCAGCTCACTGGTAGTCACGTTATCATAGAGACCTTCGATCACCCGCATCGCTACTTTGACAGGATCTACAAGTTCGTTAAGACCATAACAAAGTTTCTTAACTCTGGCGGTAATTTTGTCGAACATGACGGGCTCCTTTCTACCGTCTCTTTTTACTACATACATAGGCTACAATTTTAGTCAGTGGAGCCAATACTTCCTTGGGAAAGGCTAATGGCATTCCAGGCCGGTGGTTAAATCCGGATTAATAATTTAAAATTTCGGGTGATAAATATTAAAGTTCAACTAGCGCCACGTTGGGGGACGTAGCGCTGTTGCACTTTAGAAATCGGCATCAAAGCTGATTTCATCTGATTCTTTGTCTTTGTTCATTACTCCTGCTTTCTGGTATTCGCTTACGCGTTTTTCGAAGAAATTGGTTTTACCCTGCAAGTTGATCATATCCATAAAGTCGAATGGATTTGAAACATTATATTCTTTTTCACAGTCCAGTTCAACCAAAAGCCTGTCGGTAACAAACTCAAGATATTGAGTCATTAACTTGGCGTTCATTCCAATTAAACTAACCGGAAGTGATTCTGTAACGAACTCACGTTCTATATTTAGAGCATCAATAAGAATCTCTCTTATTTTTTCTTTTGGCACCTGATTTACCAGGTGGTGGTTATGAAGGTGAACTGCAAAGTCACAGTGCATACCTTCATCCCTTGAGATTAACTCATTAGAGAAAGTTAAGCCCGGCATTAATCCACGCTTCTTTAACCAAAAAATAGAACAGAAGGCTCCGGAAAAGAAAATTCCTTCCACAGCTGCAAAAGCAATAAGCCTTTCAGCAAAAGAATCTGATTCTATCCATTTTAAAGCCCAGTCGGCTTTCTTCTTGATGGCAGGAAAAACTTCAATCGCTTTAAATAACTGATCTTTCTCCTTTTCATTCTTCACGTAGGTGTCGATCAATAAGGAGTAGGTTTCAGAATGTATGTTTTCCATCATGATCTGGAAACCATAGAAAAACTTAGCTTCAGAATATTGAACTTCATTTACGAAGTTCTCGGCTAGGTTTTCATTCACGATCCCATCAGAAGCTGCAAAAAAAGCAAGAATATGTTTTAAGAAATAGCGCTCGTCAGAATTCAGCTTGTTATTCCAGTCTGCAAGATCCTGGTGAAGATCAATTTCTTCAGCGGTCCAGAAACAAGCCTCCATTTTTTTATACCAGTCCCAAATATCATGATGTTTAATGGGGAAGATCACAAAACGATCTTTATTTTCCTGTAAAATGGGTTCTGTTTGGGCCATAATTATTCCGGTTTTTTCAGTCGAAGCTAAATTTCATTGAAAGGTGTTTAACAAATATTTAAAAATGAGACGTATAATGAAAGAATTTAGGCTAAACGTTTTCAACAAAGTTTTCAACACTCTTAAGCCTTGAGTTTTCATACTTTCTTGTTAAAACGAGTATTTAAACAACTGTAAAACAATTTTTTATAATTTGTTAATAATTTTATGACCAATAAACTAAGTCATCGAAAGAATGCTTGTTGATAAGCATGAAAATTGTCCTGAATTGGGCTTAAAATAAGGGATTTTTAAAAGCGAAAACCGGTAAATTTTACCGGTTTTCTAGAAAACAGAATTAACTTTTTGGTTGGCCACCTATAAAACTTGTGGGTATAGATATGCTTATTTAATCCTGTTATATTCGTTTTTAAACTCCGGGAAAAATCAATTCCGGAATTTAATTATTCAAAAGATATTTTATCGGGGGGATAGAAAGGATAGAAAAATCACTTTCTGTATTTTACAGATTTATAAATATACCAAAATATTGGCTGATATTACAATTTAAGTCTCTCTAAATTAATGTGCTGTCTTATTTCTTATCCAGCACATTTTTAGCTACTTCTTCTAATTCCTTATACCAGTCTTCTCCGTATTTTCGGATAAGAGCTTCCTTTACAAACTTGTAAATAGGAACCTGTAATTCGGCACCCAAACTGCAGGCGTCATCACAAATTTCCCAGCGATGATAGTTCACCGCAGAGAAAGAAGAGTACTCCTGAATTCTCACTGGGTAAAGATGGCAGGAAACGGGTTTTTTCCAGTTGATGTCTCCCTGGTTATAAGCTTCTTCAATCCCGCATAGGGCAGTTCCTTTCTCATCAAAAGTAACATACGCACAATCTGCATCATTTATTAAAGGTGTTTCGATCTCCCCATTTTCTCTGGTAATATAAACTCCCTGTGTTTCAATGGCCTCGATGCCTTCTTTGCGCAAGTAGGGTTTAACCTTGGGGTATATCTCTTCCAAGATGGCTCTTTCTTCGGGCTCTACGGGAGCACCGGCTTCACCATCAATACAGCAGGCGCCTTTACAGGCTGAAAGGTTGCACAAAAAATCATTTTTAATGATCTCTTCAGAAACTAAAGTTTTACCTAATTGAAACATTCGGCAAAGATAATTTTCTAAGTTTTAAGAAGAAGAAATTCAGGAATAAAATTCATATAAATTTAACATGGTTCAGGAATTGTCAATCAGATAAGATAAAGTACTTTTGCACGCAATTTTGAAAATGAGCATAGTATGTTTAAAGTATTAGATTTCAGGCAGATATTCACCGCAGGAATGATTCTTTTTGCTGTAATTGATATTATTGGGAACATCCCAATTATTATTGATCTGCGTAAAAAAGTTGGGCATATTCAAAGTGAAAAAGCTTCTGTGGTGGCAGGGATCATTATGATCGTTTTTCTTTTTCTAGGAAAAGAGATCCTGAATCTAATTGGGATTGATGTAAATTCTTTTGCCGTGGCAGGTTCATTTATACTATTCTTCCTTGCCCTGGAAATGATCCTTGGAATAAGTCTGTATAAAGATGATGCTCCCGAAACTGCATCTGTAGTGCCACTTGCTTTTCCATTAATAGCAGGTGCAGGTACCATGACTTCCCTGGTTTCGCTTCAGGCAGAATATGAAACAGTAAATATCATTGTTGCTATCATTATCAATATTATATTTGTATACCTGGTTCTAAAATCCTCAGCGAGAATCGAGAGGATTCTGGGAAGCCAGGGTATTAGTGTAATCAGGAAAGTTTTTGGGGTAATTCTTCTGGCAATTGCCGTGAAGCTTTTCGCTGCGAACATTCAGAATTTATTTTAATGAAATATTTTATTTATACCCTCATCTTTTTAGCAGTTGTTTTTATCGGGATCAGTTTTCAGGCTGTAGACCTCAATAATTTACTGGAAGGTGATAGCGGAAATGCTCTTATCGTAATTGCTGCGTGTCTGTGTGTTATAGTACTGATGTCTATTTTGCTGGTTTCAAGAACTATTGCAAAAAAGCATAAATAGATATGGATTTTGATGTTTTAATCATCGGTGGCGGGGCTGCTGGACTATCCTGTGCTTTGGTGATTGGTTCCGGTATGGGTAAAAGTTTTACCGAAAACAGAAAGGCAGGAATAATCCTTCATCAAAAATCTTCCCATTTACAGTCGGCCTTACTTCAAAATGTCTTCGGAATTGTTCCGGGAACAAAAGGAATGGATGTCTTAAATAACGGGGCTAAACATCTGGCGGATATTTATCCGAAAATGCAGCAAATTTCAAAGGAAAAAGTAAAAGAAGTAACTGAAATAAATGGCGGTTACCGGGTAATTACCAATAAGAATGAATATACCGCTGAAATAGTAGTGGTGGCGGTAGGTTATACCAGTCCTTTTAGAATTAACGGGCTTGAAGAATATCTAATTCCTCATAAAAAAGCGAAAATTGAGAAAAACCGGGTGCAGTTAAAGAATGAAGATCATTTGGTAAGACCTGGTCTATATGTTGCGGGGACTCTTGCCGGTTGGCGAAGTCAATATGCTATTGCCAGCGGGAGTGGAGCAGCAGTTGCCACAGATATATTAACGGTCTGGAATAATGGAGAGCACACAAAAGTGCATGATAAATTATCTTAAGAAATAAAAGATAAAGCTAACAGGCAGGCTTATAACGGCCAGAATCATAAAACTTTGTTGCAAATTCCTGAATAAGAGCGCGCGTCTAAGTTGTTTCTTAAATCTGGAGTCTTCACTGGAGCGAATTTGTTTCTTTAAAAGTTGTCTTGAAACGTTGGAGGTATTCACCAGAATATCTTTTTTTAGAAAAAGATAAGTGCTATTATCCAGTAGCCTAAATGATACCGCGATAATAAATAAAAATAGCGGTGTTAATGGCCAGATAGCAGATAGATATTGTAAGAAATTTTCCATCAAAAATCCAAAGTATTATTTTTCTTTGGACAACTCGATCACTTTTTTAATTATTCGGTCATCTTCATTTAAATACCGTTCAAATGCATTAGTTCCGAAAAGTTGTTGGGCAATTTCAGCTTTCAAATATTTTTTTAACAGTGGTTTTCTTTCTTCACTGGTTCTTTCCATCCCAATATTTGCACTTCGCAGATAAGTGTCAAAATCATCGATCATTTCTTCGGTAATTACAATTTCCTCTCTAAAAACGTTCTTAGAAATGGAATTATAATATTCACGATTTTTTTCCAGGATGTCAAAAACAAAACGGCTCATATATCCACCACGAAGTAAGAAGGTAAGTTTTTCTTTTTCAGAATCGGTGTCTTTAGGTACGAAGATATCAGGGATGATCCCGCCACCTCCATAAACTACTTTTCCTTTGGGTGTTATATATCTTAAAGAATCATTGACTTCAATACTATCTTCATTATTCAATTCACCATTTTTATACCTACGCATATAATCGTTGAAATAGGATTCATTTCCATTATCATAAGGTTTTTGAATAGATCTTCCGGTTGGGGTATAATATCTGGCAATGGTTAGTCTAACGGCACTACCATCTCCTAATTCCATTTCCCTTTGTACCAGTCCCTTTCCATATGAACGCCTGCCCACGATAGTTCCCACATCATTATCCTGTAAAGCACCCGCAACCACCTCACTGGCTGAGGCTGAATTTTCATTCATTAGAACAAAGACTTTCCCGTTTTCAAAACTTCCTTCTCTTTGCGCATAGGTTTCTTCAATAGCTCCGCTTTTGTTTTTGGTGAACAGAATGAGCTTGTCATCTTTGATGAATTCATCAGCAATATTGATCGCTTCTGAAAGGTATCCACCCGGGTTGCTCCTAAGGTCCAGGGCAATTTGTTTTGCACCTTGTTTCTTCAGGTCTTTTATAGCCTGACTAAATTCTTTGAAGGTAGTTTCAGAAAACCGGTCTATTTTTATATAACCCAGATCTTCCGTAAGCATATAAGAGGCACTTACACTTTTAAGAGGTACTATACCTCTTTTCAGTTTAAAGGTCAATAGATCTTCGATACCTTTTCTTAGAACTTTTAAAGTGACTTTTGTATTCGCTTTTCCCTTTAACTGAGTGGTGATGGAGTCATCACTTATTTCCCGATCGAATAATTTTTGGCCATTGGCATATAATATCCGGTCGCCACCACGAATCCCTATTTTTTCACTGGGTCCACCTTCCAAGGCTTTTATAACCACGATGGTATCCTGGACTTTATAAAAACTAACGCCAATTCCCACAAAGTCACCCTTCATATTTTCAGTAACCCTGGCATACTCATCTTTTGGAATATATACAGAGTGCGGATCAAGATTTTCCAGGATCTTATTTACCGTAACATCAACTATACTATCTGTATTAACGTCGTCTACATACTCATAATCTATATAGTCTATAAGCCTGTTGAGTTTTTGTTTTTTAGGATTGGCAGAAAAAAGCTCGTCAGATGGGTCAAAATCTAACCTAGCACCAAGTATTAAACCAATGGCACATGCGATACTAAGTAGTAGTGGTGTATATATTTTGTTTCTTCCCTTCAATCTTCGAGTGCTGTTATTTGCTCAAGTTCAACGCCTGCTTTTTCTAAAAAATCAAGGCCTGAATTATCTTTATAATCAATTTGATAAACCAGCCTGCTAATACCAGATTGGTGTATCAATTTACTGCATTCCTTACACGGAGACATGGTAATATACAAAGTGGCATCTTTACAGGATTGGGTAGAACCCGCAACTTTAAGAATTGCATTGGCCTCTGCATGTAAAACATACCATTTAGTATAGCCTTCTTCATCTTCACAAAAATTTTCAAATCCGGAGGGGGTACCATTATATCCGTCAGAAATGATCATTCTATCCTTTACAATTAACGCGCCAACCTGTTTTCTATTACAATGGGATAATTTACTCCATTCCCGGGCAATTCTCAAATAAGCTTTATCAAATTTTAGCTGTTTTTTCTTATTCATAGCAAGTATAGAAGTCTGGTTCGCAGAAATTAATAATAACCTGCAAATTAAAAGATTATTGTTAAAAATATAGTCTAAAGCGGCTTTAATCTACAAGGCCAGATAACTATCTAAAAGAATGGGAAGAATTACGCCAATCACGATAGATGCTGTAACCAGGATCCAATCTCTTTTGGAGACGTTAAGAACATTTTGAAGCAGAAAGCCAATGATCATAACCGCCAGAACCACGATCACCTGAGCGGTTTCTATTCCCAGGGCAAATTCTACCAGGGGCCAGAATTTACTTTCAGAACCGGCCGCGATCATTTTGAAATAAGAAGAAAAACCCAATCCATGAATAATTCCGAAAAAAGCGGTGGTGAAATAAAGGATACTAAAATTGGTATTTCTAACTTTTCTACCTGCCGTAGCAATATCGAAAATTGCCGTCGCCAAAATGGTAACGGGAATTAAGAATTCTACATAATTCGCATCTACTTTTACAATCTCGTAAACTGAAAGAAAAAGAGCTAATGTATGTCCCAGGGTAAAAAGTGTGACCAGCCAGAGCACGCGTTTCCAGGTAGTAAACCCATAGGAAGCTACTAAAACGATAAGAAAAAGTACATGATCATAGGCTTGCCAATCCAAAACATGATCCAGGCCAAGCTTAAAGTACAACCAAAATTGAGACATAGCTGAGTTTATTAGCGAAGTTTCGAAAGTACAATTTATTCGAATAAAAGCAAAGATGAGGATACCCAGTTAAGCTCTCCCATAAAAGATTCTGAAGTAAAAATACCTTTATAAAGGTATTTCTTGGTGTATACTTCATGTTTATCTTAGCCTCATCAAATAAATGATTAGTAATTGATAATGGGACGTGGAAATTTGGGTAGGGTCAAATTTCCAAAATGTTTTGTTGGGGTAGAACAATATATGTCCAATTCCAATATGAGTCATAATATTTGATATAAAGCCTTTAGAGTATTTCTGAAGGCTTTTTTATTGGTATTTTCTTCCAATGAAATTTCAAAATCTACTCAAGATTCTTTAAAATTTCAATAATTCTTATATTTACTTTCCCAAGTTTAAACCTTATGCAAAAGGGTCTCAGGAAGATCTCAGATTACTGGAAAGAGATTTATTCCCGCCAGGTGAAAGATTATCGTCCTTTTGAAATCTCTGATGATTTTAAAAGGTATGCCTCCATGTTCGCAGTGGGGAACTCCTATTTATACATTGTGAATCTTCATAATTTTGAACTGGAATACGTTTCAGAATCTGTCGAACAATTTTTGGGAAAGGATGCCGGGGAGGTACATCTTAAAGATCTTATGAAGACAGTACTCCCGGAAGAAATTGAGAACATCCATCTTAAAAGTAAGCTTATCAGTGATTTTTATACTGCTTATCTGGAAAAAGAAGAAGTACTGGCCTATAAAAATATGTTTTCCTATCGCATGAAAGATGCCCGCGGAAAGATAAGAACCATGCTCTATCAGGCAATTCCGCTAAGCGTGTTGGAGAATGGCACGCCCGAGCATGTGCTTTGTATACAAACCGATGTTTCGCATCTTAAGATCACCAGCACCTCTACTGTTTCTTTTATTAATATGGACGGTGGCAAATGTTACTTCAACGTAGATATCTCTAAAGGCAAATTTGATCCCCAGGCCTGTGAAGGAGATAAAAAAGATATTTCAAAGCTTTTTTCTGAAAGGGAAAAAGAGATCGTGATCAAATTATCCAGAGGATTAAATGCGGAACAGATCGCGGACGAACTGAATCTTTCCCATCATACTATTAAAACTCACAGACGGAATATTTTACAAAAAAGCGGTTGTACAAATACTACCGAATTAGTTGCAAAATGTCTTACCAATGGCATCATCTCTCCAGGACTTAATTAATAAGACTATAAATACCCTTTAATGGGTATTTCATCAAGGAGCTTTGAATAGTAATTTTACCAATACGGTTCAAGTGAAAATTAGAAAAATTGAATCCCTTAAATTCTATTAATCAGGTATTCAACATTTGATTAATATTTTTTTTCGAAATTAGAACTCAGATTTAAAATTCCAACTAACCAATTAAAATTATTCTAATGACTAAAGAATATGTTAACTCTCAATTTGAAGTTGAAAGTAAAAAACTTCAATTCAAATCAAATTCAGGAAAATTAACTGAAGTACATTTTAAAATAAAATTTCCAGAAAAATTTGAAGTTTTAAATGCTGAATTTACAGATGATGACCATATAGTGATTAAATTCAAAGGGACTGATGGCTGCACACTGGCAGAAAATCTTGTCAATTCTAAGTCTTCAACAACAAAAAAAGTGGAGGTCGAACTTGGTGATAGGTCAGGAATTCCAGGAAGTATCAAAATTGAATATATACTGGCTGAAGTAAGTGATTCCTGTAAACCGAATTTTGTTCCTGAAACTGCTGGCGGAGGAATTTTAGTAGGAACCGGAGGTTAAATTGCAACATAAGCTATTCCATAAGATCATACTGGCGGCAAGTTTTTTACTTGCTGCCATTACCTATTCCCAAAACTCAAAATTTCCGAAAATTGATAGTCTTATCAAGATTCGAGAGACTAACCCGGCGACAATTCTTCTGGCTGAAATAGATTCGGCAAGATTAAAACCCAGCTATAAAGCCGAATATTATTTTCTACTTGCCCGCCTGGAAGGACTCAAAAACCAGGCAGATGATAGTTTTGAGAATTTTATGATCGCAAAACGAAAATATAAAGATCTGGATAGCCTGGAGAAAGTTGCAAGTATCAACCTTCAGATCATTCCCCTACTCACTTCAAGTAAGAATAAGGACCTTGATCCCCAGCCCTTTATGAAGGAATACCTTGATTATGCACGGGAAAAAAATGATCCCGAATTACTGGCTAAAGCTTACATGCAATTGGGAAGTATCTTCATTAATTCTGATATTCAGAAAACCATTGAATATTTCAATAAAGCCATTCAGGAGAACAAAAAAACCGGTGATTCTTTAATGAATGCAAAGATCCATCATAACCTGGGGGTGGCTTACGGTGAGAAAACAGAAAAGAAGGATTCTGCCATCTATCATTATGAGATCGCTTTGGAAGAATATGAGAAGAGAGGACTTACAGATTATATTTCTTATATCTACAATAACAAAGCTTCTGTCCTCAAACAGTTGAAGCAATATGATTCTGCAATTGCCTACTACAAAAAGGCGGAGGCTATCGCGCCAAAGGAGTATGAAAAAGAAAATAAACGCTTGCTATATAAACATATGGCAGATGCTTATGAACAAAAAGGAGATTTTCCCAATGCCTACAGGTATCTGAAATTAGAAAAGACCTACCAGGACAGTATTCAGCAAAGTGAGCAAAATAGTGCAATGCTGGATATTCAGACTAAATACGAGGTGGAGAAGAAAGAAAATGAAAATCTAAGGCTGAGACAAAATAGAATATGGTTGCTAGCCGCAGTGGGAGCTTTGATACTGGTGCTCATTATTGGTTTTCTCTCTTATAAGAACCTGAAATCAAAAAAGAAGATCACAGAAAAAGAGTATGAAGTTCAGAAACAAAAACTGGATTCGGTTTTAAAACAACAGGAATTAGCGGGTATAGATGCAATGATAGAGGGTCAGGAGAAAGAGCGACAGCGTATTGCCAACGATCTCCATGATAACCTGGGTGGTTTACTGGCGACCTTAAAACTGCATTTTCAGAACCTGAAAGTAAGAAAAGACCGTTTAAAGGAAGAGGAAGACCGACTTTTGAAACAAACAGATGATCTTATAGATGAAGCCTATCAGCAGGTAAGAAGTATTGCGCATGCAAAAAATGCCGGAGTGAATGCTCAGGAAGGCTTATTACCCGCCGTAAAGAATTTTGCCAGTAAAGTTTCAGCTTCAAATAAATTAGTCATAGAAGTAGAAGATACGGATATGGATGATAGGCTGGAAAATTCTATGGAAATTATGATCTTCAGGATCATCCAGGAGCTTATTACCAACGTTATCAAACATGCTGATGCTTCAGAGGCAACCATTCACCTCACTCATTACGGGGATGCGATCAATATTCTTGTAGAAGATGATGGAAGAGGTTTCGCCTGGGAGGAAGTAAAACCTAAAGAGGGAATGGGTATCTATTCCATTCAAAAACGGGTGGAACATTTTGGAGGAACGGTAGATTTTGAAAGTGTTCCCGGCAAGGGAACTTCTGTAGTCATAAATATGCCATTATCATGATTAGATTAGTTATTGCTGAAGACCATATCGCCCTGATCGATGGAATTAAAGTATTCTTTGAATATGAAGAAGATATTGAGTTCTTAGGCTTCGCCGGAAATGGCCGGGAATTGATGGATCTGGTGGAAAGAAAAAGACCAAACCTGGTAATCACCGATATTAGAATGCCGGTTATGGATGGGATTCAGGCTACCAAAAATATATTAAAGCAGAACCCAGAGATCAAAGTGATCGCTTTTACCATGTTTGATCAGGATAAT
The DNA here is from genome assembly GCF_020552705.1 of Christiangramia sediminis. Lineage (GTDB taxonomy): Bacteria > Bacteroidota > Bacteroidia > Flavobacteriales > Flavobacteriaceae > Christiangramia > Christiangramia sediminis. The sequence goes on from NZ_JAJBZG010000005.1 coordinate 661,436, forward strand.
GCCGTGCAACAAATGCTGGATGCCGGGGCCAGAGGATATATTCTGAAAAATGCGAGTCTTAAAGATTTGCTTTTTGCTATTAGAAAAGTGCATTCAGGAGAAGTTTATTATGATCCTAATATAAATGTCGAGTCAAAAGAGAATTCAGCTAAAAGAAAATCGGTTCTTACTAAGCGCCAGCGGGAGATCTTAAAACTGGTGGGACTGGGGAAAACCAATCAGGAAATTGCCGATGCGCTGTTTATTGGAAAAACTACCGTGGAGACCCACCGCAAGAATATGATAAAAAAGTTGAATCTTCAGGGAGCAGGCGAGTTACTTAGGTATGCTTTAGATCGCAAATACGATTTCTAATAATTATTAGAACTTAAAAATTACCCTTTTATGGGTATTTACAGGAATCAATTTAGGTTCTATTTTTATCATCAATTAAAAGCAGTAAGAATTTTTTGGTGCTTTTTCCGAAAATCATTTTTTGTTTTATCAATACCTCCCTACAGGTTCTAAATCTCTATTTCATGAAAACCTGGAAAAATTTAATGTTAATCTTTTTATTGTTCGGTCTTTTTAGTTGCTCAGAAGACGATCTTGTTGACAGGGGTGATGATGGGCCAGATCCTGGACCTGATCCTGTGGCAGAAACGCAAACTGGAGTCTTTAGAGACTCTGAAGTTGCCGGCTTAAATTATGAAACTGAAACTAAAAGCGGAGTCACAGATGCTGAAGGTAAATTTGAATACCTGGAAGGTGAGACCGTAACCTTTTCTTTGGGAGATATTATTCTTGGCAGTGGTCCTGCAAGTGAAGATATGACCCCAATATCTATTGTTTCTACTGAAAATGCTACAGTGGAGATTCCAGAAGTCAAAAATATCGCCGCTTTTTTGCAAAGCCTGGATTCTGATAATGACCCCAGCAACGGGATAAGTATTAGTGAAGAAACTGCTGCCGCTATAACTATAGATGCGATAGATTTTACCCAGCCAATTGAACGTATTCTTGGTGAGATCGTAGCTGAAGTTAATTTAGCAACAGGTTCAGAACTTGAAGTGGTTTACCCGGAAGAGGCAGCAGTACATTTAGCTGAAACCACCGGGGATACTTACGATCCCGGAGTGGATGTCTTTAAAAAATTCATTCCCACACTGGAAAGCTGGAAACCATATCCGCCAACCAGTGTGTATTGGATCCATGAAACAAATGCAGAGGGTGAGCTTATAAACTCCACTCTCTATGAGAAATATCCAGAAAGAATCCTATATAAGATAGACTATACAGAATTATTGGAAAGTAATTTACCTGCCAGTTATGTGCAAACTTATTATAATTATGGAGAGCCAGGAAATAAGGTGAGCGTTCAGGTTAATTATAATGAAGACCATACTGTGGCTGGTTTTTATAGAAATAATGCCGATGGGTCTTTTAATCAGAATTTAAAATTTGTTCTGGAGGATAATAACCGGGTTTCAGAAGGATTATTCTATAGTGAAAACGATGAATTCTGGTATAGACAGGTCTATGAGAAATTTGCAAATGGGAATACCAAAGTAAATACAAGATATACTTCAGAAAGTGGTTATGATGATTCGGCCGTTCAAAGAAGAAATGAATATACATATACTGAATTTGGAGATATAGCAAGTGAAACCATAGATTCTAAAACAGATAATTTTGAAACTTACACATGGTATTATGCGTATACGAATGAAAAAACACTGGAGTCTAAAAAAAGTGAATCTGTCGCTCTTAATGGAAGAAACCAGACCTGGGATATTTTTTATGATTCTAGCGAGAGAATAGAAAGGCAGGTAATTTCAGCAGGTGATTTTGTAAGTGATTACGTAGAATTCTATCCTAATGGCGATCCCAAAAGAGCAGAAACTTATTATCAGGGATTTTTATATGAAATTGTAGAATGGGCAGAGGACGGAACCTCAGTTTGGAAAACAATTAATGAAGAAGACGGCTCTTATAAAATTGAATATAAAGATGAAAATGAGAATATACTAAAGACAGAATATTACGATTCTGATGGAAATCTGATTTCTACTGAATAGTAACATTTTTACTAGCCTGATAAAAGCGGTCAATTGACCGCTTTTTTTATTTGATTGAAACTGAAAAAATACCCTAAAAGAGGTATTTTTTATATATTGTAGTGAATCTAATAAGCTATAGCTTTTTATGAATCAGGAATTTAATAAGATTTCGAAATACTGGAAAAGGGAATATTCTGAAAAGTTTTCTGAATATAATTCCTATCAGGCTTCTAAAGAATTTAAACAGATCGCAGCGCTTTTCGCACCCGGAAATTCCTATTACTATATTTTGAATATGCATAATCTGGAGCTCGATCATGTTTCAGATTCAGTAAAGTTATTTGCGGGTAAGACTGCTTCAGAAGTTACTATGCAGGATCTCCTTAAACTGGCTTTACCCGGTGAAATTGAAAATATTCAGCAAAAGGAAAACGTGATAAAAGATTTCTACCTGCGCTTTTTAAAGCCCGACCAGATTTTAGATTATAAGGTGATGTACTCTTATCAAATGCAGAATCCAAAAGGGAAGATTATAACTATTCTTCACCAGGCAACGGCACTTACGCTGAATGAAAATGGTTTTTTTGAACATGTGTTCAGTGTGCATTCAGATATCTCCCATTTAAAAGTTACGAGCAGCAGGGACATTTCTTTTATAAATATGAAAGGAGGAAAATCATATTATAATATCAACCCTGAACACCAAAAGTTTGATCCATCCTATGCCGATTATCAGGAGGAAGAGCTTTCTGAACTTTTTTCAGAAAGAGAGGTGCAGGTTATTAATGAATTAGCCGGAGGATTAAATGCTGAAAATATTGCTGAAAAATTGAATCTCTCCCCGCATACCGTGAAGACACATCGAAAGAATATTCTTCATAAAAGCGGTTGTAGTAATACTGCGCAATTAATAGCAAAATGTCTTACGGGTGGAGTTATTTCTGCGGGTTTGAATTGAAGTTTCTTTTGAGTATTTAAAATATGTTGAATTATTTTATTTATCAATATCCACAGTCCGTTGAATACTCCGTATTATCATTTTTCTTCCATCGATAGTTTAGAGGATCTGCATTGATTTCTTCCCAGTGTGTATCTGCAATCTGTATGCAATCCAGGTCTGGATTATTTTCAGCATACATAGTGTAAAGTTTTGAACTGCGTGAAATATCAAGTTGAGAGAGACTATTATCTGAGATAAAGAGCTCTCTTAAGTTGACGTTCTCTAATAAGTTTATATTTAATAGTGAGTTATTGGATATTGATAAGAATTCCAGTTTTGGACATTTGCTAACATCAATCTCGTGTAGATTATTATACCCCAGATTAATTTCCCGAAGGTTTGGAAAGAATGAGAGATCTATGGATTCCAGTGGTTGATTGTCTATATTAAGATGCCAGAGGTTTTCGTTTCGGCTAAACTTCAATTCATTCAGGTTACCACCTTCTATTGTTAACATTTCTAATTCCTCATTTTGCGAGACATCCAAATTAGAAATTGTTGTAGCGTGAAGTTCTAGAATCTTTAATTTCTCATTTCCAGAAAAATCTATAGTTTCTATCTTTCCGTATTCCAGGTAAAAACTTTGTAATTCAGCATTCTGATCTATATCGAGATGGGTCAATTCAGTAGAGCTCAGGTAAACACGCTCTAAAAAAGAATTAGTGGTAAGATCTATTTCTTTGATGGTAGAGGAATTCAGCGTGAAGTGTGTAAGAGAAACAAAATCTTCCAAACCGGTGAGATCATTTACAGCATAATTTACAAAGCTCAAGGCTGTCAATCCGGAAATATTTTCAGTAAGAACATAATTGTCTATTATATTATCCAAACCTCGATCGATTAGCTCCTGCTCAAAAACATCATCCGGTATATAGGTTTTTGCTCCACATTCAGTTTTGGAAATTAAAATATCCAGTTCTTCCTGAGAGGCTGGTTGAAAAGTATGATAGGTTACGGAAGCATCTGAATTTTCTATTTTTCTTTCCAAATTACCATTAGAGTTTATAAGATAACTATGAATAGCATTTCCGTTATTTTTTTGATGAATATATCTTAGGTATCCGGTATTGTTTTTAATAAGGATTAGTTCGCCGTCATTATATTTATTCGTTTCTGCAGAGAAACAGTCTTCAGAATTCCAGCCTACAAAATTTTGCAACCACGTACCATTATGGTGATCTACAAATTTTATAAAATAAGTATTATTATCAGCAGTCATTTTCCATACGCTGTCGTCATGACAATTCAAAAATGAATAACAATCTCCGCGCCTGTAATCGATTCTTCGGTTACAATGATATGCTGCAGCGCAAATACCATTTAATTCTATCTCAAAATACATGACACCGCTAGTGAAATTTACGTTGCCTATATTCCCTGCTTCACCAAGACTGATAGACTTTTCGCTGGTTACCGTATATTCCCCGGTAATTGTACCGCCAGTATAGGTAACGGTAAAAGTCCCATCAATATAAAATATTAAGGAAGAAACATAACACAGATCATCATCAACAGCCTGCCTATTACTAGAATTAGCCTGGCCGTCGTCATCTTCAACTTCCCAAAGGCCAATTATTTTTTCTTCAAGTTCAAAAATTTCTTTAGAAATTTGTTTTGGTTCTTCTGAAGGATTGTCTTTTGAACAGGAAAAACATGTTATAAAAAGTGCGAAAGCGATGTAGGGAATTCTTGAGCATCGTCTCATTTTCTTGTATGATTGGTGGTTATGGCTTTTAAATTATGGAAAAAAACTGAAATTCAGTTATTTATGCATAAATAATAAAAAGATTCTATAAGAAAATACTCTTTGGAATGAGATGTAAATCCGGGTTCGCAAATTCTATGAGAAATTAGATGGAATTCATTTCTTAGAACCAAAAATTTTATATTTTTGCCCTCCACTAGCTCGAGTGGCGGAATTGGTAGACGCGCTGGATTCAAAATCCAGTTCTTTCGGGAGTGCGGGTTCGATTCCCGCCTCGAGTACTTTTAATGTATCAAATTAAACCAAAACCCTATAAACTGTACTGTTTATAGGGTTTTTTATTTTCCTTGTATTCATTTAATATCATTTTAATACATCTAAAAGGTGTCTAATTCGGGTGCACTTTCACTATTAATATAGGTGCGCCCGAATGGATTGTAAGTGACTGTTAAATAAAACATTACGGGTTTTATTGTATTCTTTTTTCAACTAAATTTAATTGAAATTAAAGAGGGAAAAGATGCAAAATTTACTATCTATTTTATTCTATATAAGAAAGAGTAAGGATAAGGAAGCTACTCAGGCCACAGTATACTTAAGAATTACGTACGATAGTAAGCGTGCAGAGGCTAGTACAATGCGGAAAGTTTCCCTTGGAAAGTGGAATGCTCAGGCTAATAAAGTTGTGGGATCTTCTATAGAAGCTAAACAGGTAAATAGGAATCTTGATATCATCAAAAACAGGATTTATGAGATCTACCAGAAATTTCTGGATAATGGAGAAGAAATAACTGCCATTAAAATCAAGGATGAATTCTTAGGAAATAACGACACCCAAAAGTCCATTCTTCAAATGTTTGAAGAACATAATATGAGAATGGAAAAACTAATTGGGAAGGATTACTCTTTCCGAACGCTTCAAAGATATAAAACCACGAAAAAGCACCTGGCTTCTTTTATTACTTCAAGTTTTAAATTGAAAGATTATAAGGTAAGAGATATAGATGTGAAATTTATCAACTCCTTTATCTATTATCTAAAAACGAAACTCGACCTTTCTCATAACTCAGCCCTTAAATATCTTTCATACCTTAAAAAAATAGTTAGAATCGCCTATACAAATGGTTGGGTGGAGAAAGATCCATTTTACAATTTCAAATTAAAAGTGCAGGTAATAGATCGGGAATTTTTGACTAAAGAAGAAATCATTAAAATAATGGAAAAGGAGTTTACGATTCCTCGAATGGAACATGTTAGGGATGTTTTTCTTTTTTCCTGTTATACCGGCCTTGCTTATGTGGATGTTTTCAAGCTGACTGCAGATGATATTATCAAAGGTATCGATGGAAACAAATGGATCAAGACCAAACGAACCAAAACTAAAACTCTAAGTAGTATTCCTATACTTCCGGTTGCTGAAAAACTAATAGAAAAATACGGGGACTTAGAAAGCCCAACTGGAAAATTACTTCCAGTTTATACAAACCAACGTATGAACAGTTATTTAAAAGAAATAGCTGATAGCTGCGATATTAAAAAGAACCTGACCTTCCACATGGCCAGGCATACTTTTGCTACTACAGTAACCCTTTCCAATGGAGTTCCAATAGAATCAGTTAGTAAGATGCTTGGACATCGCTCGCTGAAAACAACCCAACATTATGCAAAGATTCTTGATGAGAAACTCAGTGAGGATATGAATTTACTGAAGGCGCGAATTTTAGCCGGGGAGCGAATGGAGAAATAGATAATAAGGCTTTAATTGTAATATTTGGTGAATAGGATAGCCAGCTTATTTGAATTGCTATCGTCAATATATCTCCACATTAGACCTTTTCTATTGTTTTTCCATTTTAAACGAAAAAACACCAAAATTCAAAATCAATCATTTGGTAACATCTAAAACGTAAAAAATTTGTAAAACACTTTTTTGTCTTACAAATTGCACTATTCTCAATCAAATTAAATTATAGTTGAATATTATTCAATTATAATCGGTTTTCAGTATATTTAATTGATGTTTTGTCAGTAGGTTTTTTAGCTGATTTGCATCCAGATTAAGATGAAGACTGAAATTGAATATATACGGGTAGGCACGCAATATTATAAACTTGTAGAGGCTCCAACCATTAACGGGAATGTAAATGAAATTCTGGTTTCCTGGAATATAGAAACTATTCGACAGGATCACGGAAAAACATTCCTGGCCAGCATTCCAAAATTTGACGGGTTTACCTGTATTCCAAGTCATCTAAATTTTCAATCTACCTATCATAATTTCTACAACACTTATTCTCCCCTAAGCCATCAGATAGTAGAAGGGAGCTGTCCCAAATCTTTGGAGTTTATAAAACATATTTTCGGGGATCATTTTGAGTCGGGATTGGATTACCTGCAATTATTATACACCAAACCCACTCAGATACTTCCCATTTTGTGTTTGGTATCCCGGGAGCGATCTACCGGAAAAAGCACATTTCTGAAATGGCTTAAACAGATCTTTGAAAATAACCTAACCTATCTTACCAATGATAGTTTTAGCAGCCAGTTTAATGCTGACTGGGCTAATAAACTGCTGATTTGTATTGATGAAGTCCTATTCAATAAAGAGGAACTGACGGAGCGTATCAAATACTTAAGCACTACCAATTTCAATAAGCTAGAGGCTAAGGGCAAAGACAAGCGGGAAGTAGAATTCTTTGGGAAATTTATCCTTTGTAGTAATAATGAAGAGAATTTCATTAAAATAGATCATCACGAAACCCGGTTCTGGGTTTTAAAAGTTCCTTCAGTTAAAAAGGAAAATACCGTTTTTTTAGAAGACCTGGAAAAAGAGATTCCTTCTTTTTTACATTTTCTTCAGCACCGTTCTTTACAAAGCAAACATCAAACGCGAATGTGGTTTACCCCTAAACAGATTGAAACCCCCGCCCTTTTTAAACTGGTTCAGAACAACCGAAACCGGGTAGAGAAAGAGCTGGCCAGTATCTTATTAATGGTCATGGAAGAGCATGATCTTCAGGAAATACATTTATGTCCCATGGATGCTTTAAATGCGCTTAGTAAAACAAGGTTGCGGACAGATTTGACGCAAATCAGGAAAATTCTAAAGCAGGATTGGAAGCTTGAGAATATATCCAACTCCAACCGCTACGAAAAATTTACGCTTTGGGAAAACGGCAGCTCCAACCTATCCACTACCAAAGGACGCTATTTCACTATAAATAAAACTTTTATCCTGGATCATTTTGAAGATCAGAATTCAGACTGAATCAGAGAAATAAAGGAGTAAATGATGAATTGATGACAAAGTGATGACACGGAAACTCCTGGTTTTTCGGGAGGTTTCAGTGATTGGCATCGTTTCATCATTTTTTTGGATGCTGCTGATAAAATAAGACTAATTATTTCTTCATTTTTTGATGAATGATGACAGAATCTTCTTAGAGCAGTAATAGTAAGACTTAAGACTGTCATCGTTTTGTCATCAAAGTGTCATCAAAAATAAAAGTGATGCCGAAAATTGAGAAATAAGGAAACACTCAAATAAGTACATTTTAAGTCAAATAAAAAGGCTGATGAAAGAAAAAATGAATTTACCTAGACTCACCTGCGAAAGAGCCCGAAATCTCTCCATCGTAAAAACGCTGGCTAGCTTCGGACACTTTCCAAGCAGGATAGCGGAGAAAGAAGCTTGGTTTCTGAGTCCCCTACGGTCAGAAACACAGGCCTCTTTCAAAGTTTCTCTAAAATTGAATCGATGGTATGACCATGGGATAGGAACGGGCGGAAACGGGCTGGATTTGATTGTGGCTATGAAAAAGTGTTCAGTCAAACAGGCATTGAAATTTTTAAACAAGCAACAGCATACTTTTTCTTTTCATCAGCCCATTCTAAAAAAAAAACTGCTTCGAAAATTGAAATTTTTGAAGTGAAACCAATACAACATCCGGGGTTGATTCAATATTTAGGCTCCAGGAAAATTTCAATCTCCATAGCCGAACACTATTGTAAGGAAGTAAGATATAGATTAAAAGGAAAGCAATACTTCGCTTTGGGTTTACAAAATCAATTATGCGGCTGGGAACTTCGTAATAGATATTTCAAAGGCTCCAGTTCTCCAAAATCTTATACTTACCTAAAGACACATTCAGATCGCTTAATTCTATTAGAAGGAATGTTTGATTTGTTATCCCTGGCTGAATTATTCCCCGATGAAATTATAAATTCAGATGCCGTTGCTTTAAACTCTTTAGCTTTTTTAAAACAAATCACTCCCCATTTTAAAAATTATAAGGAAGTTGATCTGTACCTGGACAATGACCAGCCTGGAAATAAAAATAGAAAAAAATTACTTCAGGATTATAAGAACACCAATGATAGAAGTGAGTTATTTCAAGTATATAAAGACCTAAATGAAAAGCTGATTTCAACAAAAAAACAATGAAAAAGCTGAATAATTAATTAGCATCTAAAAAGTAAATGCCTCAAGGGAGATTTCATATTGGGAGGCAAAGCAAGATGTGTCATTGTCATGACAATCTTGCTTTGCGCCCGGAGGTTGCAAAGAAATAAAGGAGAAAAATGAAACGGGAATACATCCAGATACGCTGCTCGATTTACGAGAAAAAGCTACTCAAAAAAAGAGCGGCCAGGGCGGGAATTTCCCTTTCAGAATATCTTAGGGCTACTGCTTTTAAAATCAATATGGTCGAACGCATTACTCCAGAACAATTAGAATCTTATCAGTTATTGGTTCAGTATAAAAACAACTTTAGCCGGATCAGCAATATGTTTAAAAAAAGCAATCCCCAGTTGTCAAAGGAAGTACGGCAATTAGCTGAAGAAATCAGGACTCATCTAAAAAACTTCAAAAAATGATTGGCAAAGGACATTCCATTGCAAGCACCGGAGCCTCCATAGAGTATGGATGGAATCAGGAAAAAGATGCAGAAGTAATTTACAAAGAATACCTGGCGGGAGATACGCCCCAGGAAATAACCGAGGAATTTAAGATCATCCAATCACAAAATGAGCGGTGCACCCAGAATACGCTCAGTTTTATATTGAGTCCCACCGTTAAAGACGGGCAGGAAATGAACAAGGCACAACTCCAGGAGATTACCAAACAGTTCCTGAAGGAAATGGAATTAAAAAACCGGCAGGCCATCGCTTTTGTACATCGGGACAAGGCCCATACCCACGTTCATGTGTATGTGAATAGGATTGGCTTCGATGGAAAAGCTTATAACGATAGTTTCATTGGAAAGCGCAGCCAGGTAGCCGCAGATAATGTGGCGAAAGGATTGGGTCTTACAAGGGTGCGTGAAGTTCAACAGGAAAAACTAAAAGAATTGAATTGGCAGCGATTGGCGATCAGGCATATTAATACCAAGGTATTGGAATCCAGACCAAAATCGATAGATGAATATATCAGTAAGATGAAGGACTGTAACATACAGGTGATTCCCTCCATTAATAAATCCAATCAGTTGCAGGGGTTTCGGTTTGAATATAAAGGCACCAATCTGAAGGCAAGCGATGTTGACAGGTCTATGACCGGAGGTAAAATTATTGGAGAAATCACTCAAAATACAAGTTATACCAAACTTAAAGAAGTACCCAATAGTTTAAAACTGATGGATAAGACCGTACAGCTTAGTACGAATATGGCTAGTAAAATCGCCAAAGACCTAATAAAGCAAGTAATCAAAAGAGGACTGGATACCGGAATGGGGTTTTAAAATTAATGAGCTATGAAAAAACTAGATGAGATCATGGAGCTGATGACCGATGAGATGGCCGACTTTAAATTGGCAATCCTTCAACTAAAAGAATACTCGAAAACGCTTCAAAATATGAGTATCCCAATTACCACAGAAGCTTTGGAAAAGAACCTCAATACTTTTTTAGAAAAACAGGAGGAAAAAAATCATTTAAAAGATGATGTGCTTAAAAGCATTGATGAAAAACTGAAACATGCCAGGCTGTTCCCCTCTTATCTGTTGATCCTATTCGGAATACTTGGAATTCTTTCATTGGGGCTGTTGGGGTATTTTGGATATACTGCCAAAACAGCAAAAGAAGAAAAATTTGAGTTTTTTCAGATGAAGGTGAATTTAGAGAACCGGTATCAGGAATATTTCTTAGAAAATCCTGAACTCAAAGAGAATTACCTCAGGTGGTTAGAAGGAAAAAAATAAGATTTGTCATGACAATTTAGGTTGCGGCAATTCACCTTGTTTTTACAGTAAATGTCTTATAGAGCCCTGTAAAATCGTAATTTTTTACTGTAAATTATGAATCATAAGTAGCATGCGCCCTATGCTGTTTTTACTTTACGCTTATCTACGGAACACTATAAAAACAGCACAGGAACCATGCGCAAGGTTAGTTATGGGAGAAATGGGGCATATTAAAAATTCCACGTTCTGGATATGGATTAAAATATTCAATAATTATTTTTGAAAAATTCCTCCTGGAAGCGCGATTATAAATGACTGATTAATGGTTGTCACCCAATGGAGTGATACTTTTGATTAATAGTTTAGTACTTACCTTAAAAACCCTGTCCAATAATTAATGGTTTTTTTCATAACCAAAAATTCAGCAATAACTGACATGTGCGGGTGAGAGTTATTCTCAATCATCTCTTTTACTATTTAAAAAGAAAATTTGAATCCATATATAATAAACGTATTAAATACATTTATTATATTTATAAATGAAAAACGATTCCAATTTTAAACTCGAATAGGATTTAATGGGAAATAGAATACGCTAAAGGCATCTGTAATTCCTTAAAGATATTCTTTGAAAGAGTAGATCAATACCATTTTAAATTAGTGAAAAATATAAAAGATATGAATCCCTCAAAAAAAATATTGGTTACTGGAGGACTGGGTTATATAGGCTCTCATACTGTTGTTGCACTTCAGGAAAAGGGATTTAGGGTTGTAGTAATTGATAACCTTTCTAATTCCTCCCTGGATGTTTTGGGAGGTATTACGAAAATCACCGGTGAAACTCCTGCATTTTACAGTTTTGATCTAAGAAATAAAGAACAGGTCGGAGAATTCTTTAAGAATAATATGGATTTGGAGGGAATTATACATTTTGCAGCATCAAAAGCGGTAGGGGAAAGTGTAAAAATGCCTTTATTGTATTATGAAAACAATCTTTGTAGTCTCCTTAATATTTTGTCCCTCCAATCCTCTTCTAAATTAATATTCAGTTCATCATGTACAGTTTATGGGCAGGCAGATGAATTGCCCATTAGTGAAAATGCTCCCACAAAAAAAGCAGAATCACCTTATGGGAATACGAAACAAATTGGAGAGGAGATTATAAAGGACATCTGTAAGATAGAAAAAGATTTTAAGGCAATTTCCTTACGATATTTTAACCCTATTGGTGCACATGCTTCAGCAGAGATTGGAGAATTACCTATAGGGACTCCACAAAATCTTGTACCGTTTATCACACAGACCGCCATTGGCCAACGCAAACAATTAGCGGTTTTTGGTGAAGATTATCCTACTAATGATGGGACTGCCATTAGGGATTATATTCATGTTATGGATGTTGCTGAAGCTCACGTAGCTGCACTAAACCGTTTAATTAAAGGTAAGGAAAGAGATAATTATGAAGTTTTTAACCTGGGTACGGGCGAAGGGAATTCTGTTCTGGAAGTTATTCATTCTTTCGAGAAATCAACCGGGCAAAAACTTTCATATAAAATTGAGGGACGTAGGGAAGGTGATATAACTGCAGCTTATGCCGATACTAAGAAAGCCAATAAGGAACTTAATTGGAAAGCTAAACGCTCTTTGGATGTGGCTTTAAAAAGTGCCTGGAAATGGCAGGAGAAAATAAATAAAAGAGAAGATCTTTAGTTTTTAAAATATCCTAAATACAAGTTTGGTTAAAGAAGTTTATGAATTTAGAAGAGGTCTTATGAAGACAACTAAAAATGAAATAGTTTAATAACAACATGAAATATTCGAGAAAATTAGAAAAATTCAATCCTGAAGTGAAGGTTGCTTCTCCGGGAAGGATTAATCTTATTGGAGAACATACCGATTATAATAATGGTTTTGTGATGCCCACAGCAATCGACAGAAAAATATTATTGGAATTTAGAGCAAATAACAGTCAAAGCTGCAGGGTATATAGTGAAACTTTTAAAACAGGTTTTGAATTTCAGCTTGAAGATGATCTATCAAAGGGAAAGAATTGGGAAAATTATATAATCGGAGTAGTAGATCAGATTCAGAAAGCAGATAAGAATGTGGAAGGCTTTGATTGCATAATCAACAGTAAACTTCCTGTGGGAGCTGGAATAAGTTCCTCTGCAGCATTAGAATGTGGGATTGCTAGTGGATTAAATGAACTTTTTCATCTCAATTTAAGTCCTATTGAAATAGTAAAACTTGCTCAGAAAGCCGAAAATGAATTTGTAGGCTCCAATTGTGGGATAATGGACCAGTACTCTTCTGTTTTGAGTAAAAAAGACCATCTCATCTTATTAGACTGCAAATCACTTGAGGTGGAATTTATTCCCGCCGCCTTTGGTAATTGTAAATTATTACTATTAAATACAAATGTTTCCCATAATCTGGCCGATAGCGAGTACAACACCCGGCGAGAAGAATGTGAAATAGCGGTAGAACTGATCCGGCAGGACCACCCCGGTGTTACTAGTTTGAGAGAAATTGATTTTAAAATTCTGGAAAAATACAAGCGTAAGTTAAGCTCCACAATTAATCAACGTTGTAACTATATACTAGAAGAAAATGAAAGGGTGCTACAGGCAGCAAAAAAACTGAAGGACGGCAGATATGTAGAATTTGGAAAACTAATGTATGCTTCCCACGAAGGTCTTCAACATAAGTATGAAGTGAGTTGCCCTGAGCTGGATTTTCTGGTGGATTATTCCCGAGATAAAGATTTTATTTACGGCTCCAGAATGATGGGTGGTGGCTTTGGAGGTTGTACTTTGAATCTGATCGAAGAGGACAAAACAAAAGATTACATTAAAGAGGTATCTAAAGCCTACTTTCAAAGATTCAGAATAAAATTAGACCCAATTATCGTATCCCCTGACGCAGGTACCCAAATTACAAAAAAGAAAAATGGAATATGAAAACCGAATTGAATAATACACCACATAGAAGGTATAATATCCTCACCGGGGAATGGATACTTGTTTCTCCACATCGAACCAAAAGACCATGGCAGGGTAAAACCGAAGACGGTAAAAACCAAAAGAAGGAACAATATGATCCGTCGTGCTACCTTTGTCCCGGTAATACTCGCGCAAGTGGAGATACCAATCCAGATTATAAAGAACCTTTTACTTTTATAAACGATTTTTCCTCGCTTCTGCCTCACTCTCCTGAAATCGATTTTGAGGAAGGCCTGCTAAAAGCAGAAAGTGAAAAGGGAATTTGCAAAGTGGTTTGTTTTTCACCAGATCATTCACTCACACTGCCTTTAATGGATGAGAATGATATTACCAGGGTGATTCAAATGTGGAAAAAAGAATATGTAGAATTGGGCGCTAATAAAGGAATCAATTACGTTCAAATCTTTGAGAATAAAGGTGCAATCATGGGATGTAGTAATCCTCACCCTCATGGCCAGATCTGGTCCCAATCATCTATCCCTACCGAAATCCTTAAAAAATCTATTAAGTTCAAAGAATACTGGAACAAGAACCAGCGTAGTTTATTAGCTGATTACCTGGAGCAGGAATTAAAGAATGGTCAAAGAATCCTGGAAGAAAATGAACATTTTGCCGCACTCGTTCCTTATTGGGCAATTTGGCCTTTCGAAGCCATGATTATTCCGAAAAGGCATCTTCAACATATTGGTCAGTTGACCGCAGCTGAAGAAAAATCATATGCAGAGATTTTAAAAAAACTTACCATTAAATACGATAATTTATTTGATACAAGTTTCCCTTACTCCGCCGGAATTCACCAGATCCCTACAGACGGTAATCTATATCCTGAATGGCATTTTCACATGAGCTTTTATCCACCATTACTGCGATCAGCTACGGTAAAAAAATTTATGGTAGGTTATGAGATGTTCGCTGGGCCCCAAAGAGATATTACAGCCGAAGAGGCGGCCCAGAGGCTAAATGAGCTTTCAGAGGTTCATTATCTTAAGCAATAAATGCAATATGGACAAGCGAATCACATTGAAAGAATTAGCCAAATTGCTCAATGTATCTATTAGCACGGTTTCCAAAGCTTTAAATGATAGCCCAGAAATAAGTGTACAAACTGTACAAAGAGTTAAGGAGCTTGCAAAACTTAATCATTATGTACCAAATGCTTCAGCGGTTAATCTTAAGACACAGCGAACTCAAACTATTGGGGTGATAGTTCCGGAAATTCTTTCGCACTTTTTTGCTGAAGCTTTACATGGAATTGAAACTAAGGCAAGTGAAATGGGGTATCGTATTATTATTTGTATTTCGAATGAATCTATGAATAAAGAAGCGGAAAGCATTAAAACTTTAGTAAATGGTCAGGTTGATGGGCTTATAATGTCTCTTTCTAAAGAAACACAGGCTTCCATGAGAATGGATCATCTAGAAATTTTAAAAAATAACAATATCCCCCTGGTACTTTTTGATAGAATCCTATCTCAGGTAAATTGTGATAAAATATCAATTAATGACTCCTTACAGACAAAAAATGCAATCCTTGAACTGTATGCCT
This sequence comes from Christiangramia sediminis, assembly GCF_020552705.1. Taxonomy (GTDB): domain Bacteria; phylum Bacteroidota; class Bacteroidia; order Flavobacteriales; family Flavobacteriaceae; genus Christiangramia; species Christiangramia sediminis. The sequence goes on from NZ_JAJBZG010000005.1 coordinate 676,913, forward strand.
CGGGATGTAAAAAGATCGCTTATTTTTCAGGAATTCAGGATACAAGTGTAGATAATGAACGTAAAAAAGGTTATTTCGAGGCGATTAAAAACCTACGCCTGGAAGAATTTATCGTTTGTTTTGATAGAAAAAATTTTCCAGATGAAAAATTACTTCACTTTATGCGCTACGAAAAAATTGATGCAGTGCTTGCTTCAGATGAACTTGGTGCTATTCTGGTAATGAAAAGTGCCCTGAATGCTGGTTTTAAAATTCCCGAAGATTTGAGCGTGATTGGTTTTACCAATGGAATCATGAGCGAACATTTCAGACCTTCTCTTAGCACGGTAGATCAACATGCAGAAAAGCAGGGGAAACTTGCGTTGGGTATTTTAATTGAAAGGATAGAAGGGAAATTATCAAAAGATCCAAAAGAGTATAAAATAGAGACTTCCATTATACATAGAAACTCTACCCGAAAAGGAATTCTAAATTAAATTTGTTTTCCAACTTATTCGAGACCTTAAAAGTTATTTTTCAAGTCGCAATATCACTAACCTTATTTATAATTACGGGATACTTTCCATATTAACATTCATGAATTCTGAAGGGGTCATATTATATTGCTTCTGAAAATTCCTGCCAAAACTTGTTTGTGACCTGTAACCAACCGTTTCTGAAACTTCATAAATTTTCATATTAGTAGATTTAAGCAGAAAAGCTGCTTTTTTTAATCGGCTGGTGTTGATCAATTCATTTGGAGACATATCTGAAATTTCCTTTATTTTTCGATAAAGCGTAGACCTGCTCATGTTCATGTGAACTGATAATGATTCCACATTTAAATCTGGATCTTTCAAATTAGTATCCATTACCTGATCCAGTTTAGAAAGAAAAGTTTTATCGGCTTCCGAAAATGATATAGATTGTAGATGAGCCAGGGGAGAATTACTGTAGTGTCCTAAAATAGATCTTCGGTTCTCCAAAAGATTAGAAACCTGAACCTGTAAATGTTCCATTGAAAATGGTTTTGAGATGTAGGCATCGGCTCCAGATTCCAATCCTTCAATTTTCGCATTCAGCGAATCTTTTGCTGTAAGCAAGATCACCGGAATATGATTCGTTCTCATGTCACTCTTAATATGACTGCACAATTCAATACCATTTTTGGCTGGCATCATCACGTCGCTAATTACTAGTTGTACTTCAAATTGATCGATGCACTTAAGCGCTTCAAAACCATTCCTGGCCTTTAATACCTTGTAGAAAACAGACATTTCAGAAGCGATAAAATCTATTAATTCTTCATTGTCTTCAACAATGAGGATGATAGGGGCGTTTTTATCAAATCCTACTTTTTCAATGCTATGAAAATCCCGCTTATTCACAGATTCTGCATTTATATTTTTAAACTCTTCCTGTTGATGAATTGGCATTTTTAATATGAACGTATTCATTGTTTTATCATCAAAATCCAGAGATAGATTACCGTTATGTAATTCTGCTAAAGAGTAAGAAAGAGACAAACCAATTCCACTACCTACAGAGCTTTGGTTTTCATCCGGAATTCTATAAAATGGTTCGAAAATTCTGTTTTTTAGGTTTGGCGAGATGATTTTACCGTCGTTACTAATAATAATTTCAAATTCCTGATCCTTCTCAAGGAGTCTTACTTCCACCAGGGAATGTGAATATTTAATGGCATTGCTAAATAGATTGCTTAGGATCTTCTTAATCGCTTCCTCGTCTACATATGCATAAACGTAATCTTCTGGAACTCGAATATTGAATTCCAGATTTTTCTCCTGAATTAATTGGCTGAACCTCACATAGGTTTCCTGTAATAATTCTGAAATATTTACCTTGAAGAAACTCAATTTTACATTCTTCATTTCAGTTTTTCTGAAATCAAGCAATTCATTTACAAGATTTAAAAGTCTTGTGGTATTCTTATCCATGATTCCCAGATTTTTAGGTATTTCCTGGGATTTATATGTATTCTTAAGAAGCTTTTCCAGCGGACTTTTAATCAGGGTTAAAGGTGTGCGAATTTCATGAGCGATGTTAGTAAAGAATTCAATCTTTGCCTGGTAGATTTCCTTCTCCTTATCGTTTTCCAACTGTCTTATTTTCCTGTTATGTTTATTTTTATTGTAGTTATGATAATAACGCATCAGGCCGTAAATCAATATCAATAGCAGGAAGGCATAAATAAAGTAAGCCGTATTGCTGGCCAAGAAAGGCGGTAAAATTTCAATTTTCAACTCATCACTTTCGTTGCTCCAAACACCGTGATTGTTTAGCGCTTTTACATTAAAAGTATATTCGCCGGCAGGTAATTCCGTAAAATTTACCTTATGATTTTTACCTATAGAAACCCAATTGTCGCTAAGTCCTTCCAATTTATAAAAATATTCGGTCATTTCCGGCGCGGTAAAGGTAAGAGATGAAAATTCCAAGCTAAAGGTGGACTGAGTATGATCCAGAGTTATCTTACTCTCATAAGATAAGGATTGATTTAACGGAGAATCCTGCCCCTGAATTTTCACTTCCTTGTTGTTGATCTGAATATCATTGATATAGATGGGAGGGTGATAAGTATTTTGAATAAATTCAGAAGGATCAAAACTTATCATGCCATTTACGCTTCCAAAATACATTCTACCCGTTGTATCTCTGTATCCGGAACTGTAATTGAATTGATCGCTTAGTAATCCATTCGACTTGGTGTAAATATTTAGTTTTTCTTTTTCGGGGTTGTATTCCACCAACCCGCTAGATGTACTTATCCATAGATCCCGTTCTTTATCTTCCAGGATTGAATATGTTACATTACTTGGGAAACCATCTTCCCGGGTGATCCTGGTGAAATTCTTCTTTTCAGGATTATAGAGATTCAAACCATTTTCGGTAGTGATCCAAAGCCGATCATGAGAATCCTGGAAAATTCCGTTTATAACATTGGAACTTAAACTATTCGGGTCGTTACGATCATATTTAAAAAATCCTTTCTCCCCTGTTCTGGGGTTGAAATAGTATAAACCGTCCCAATAAGTGCCTGCCCAGAATGTGCCGTTGTTATCTTCGTGAATGTAGGTATAATGATAGCTTTCAGGAAACCCTTCAACCACTTCAAATGAATCTGATTCTGGTAGATATTTATGAATTCCTGAAGATGTGAGAACATAGATCTCACCATTTTCAGCTTTATAAATGTACAGGATAAAATTGCTTCTCAGTCCACCTTCATCCTTGTCGGTGCCATAATGCCTGATTTTTTGCTCGGTGTTGATATCCATGATATCCAGGCCGTGCTCAAATGTGCCTATCCACAACTCATTTTCATAAGCGAGGAGACCGTGAATATTATAATGTGCAATTGTTCCGTTATTTTCAACTGATGCAAAATTTTCGAAATTCCCGGTTTCCAGATTTAGTTTGTTAAGGCCGGCATCCTCTGTTCCTATCCATAAATCCCCATTTTTATCCATTTCGATTTCTCTTACAGCATTTCCGCTAATAGAGTTTTCACCCACCCTGGGAAAGTATCTTTGAAATGGGGTGAATTGTTTCTGAAAATAATTCACACCCCCAAAATAGGTACCAATCCATACACCGCCCTCATTATCTTTTACCAGTGAGTAAATAGCATTGTCTGAAAGTGAATACGGATTATTATAGTTTTTCTTGAAATTTTGATATTCCTTTCTTTCAAAGTCATAAGCGAATATCCCAGATTCACTCGCAATCCATATTTCTGAATTATTTTTTTTTAAAAAACTTCGAACAAATAGTGGATTTTCCTGGTCCCTTAAAAGAAGAGATGCACGACTTTTTTTAAAGTCGTAGATAAGTGCTCCATTATTTTTAGTTCCTATATAAAGAGTATCTGCAGATATAGATGCGTTTATTTCAGTAATTATTACGGGCTTACCATAATTTAAGCTTATATTCTTAAATGAATTATTGTCTTCAATAAACTTAAATAATTCCTCAGAGGAGGAAACAAAAATATCACCAGCCTCGCTTGCAGAAATAAAGGAAATATAATTCTGTTTATAGATCTCTTCAGAGGGGGGGGTCTTTTTCAATGAGCGCTTATGAAGATTTCCAGCTGCGCTAAACCACAAATTTCCTTTTGCATCATTGGTAATATCCAGGATTGGTTGGTCTTTTGTACTTTCTATTAAACTGAAGGATTCTGTTTTCTCATTATACTGAAACAACCCCGTGTCTGTTCCTACCCAGATGATATTATCATATTCGTGCAAGCATCTAATGAAATTGCTCCCAATGCTATTTGTATCTCCAGGTTTATGCTGAAAGATTTTATAATTATAACCATCAAACCTATTGAGTCCATCTTTTGTCCCGAACCACATAAAACCTCTATGATCCTGTAGCATACTTATAACAGAATTATGAGATAATCCATCTTCCACCATATAATGTTTAAAGGGAAGGTTCTGGCCGTGAGCCAGGGGAATAATCAAAAGGATCAAAATGAGTACAATTCTGTTCATAATACAAAACACGAAATTTCTTCACATCTCTTTAGAATCAAAGTGTGTCATCATTCAACAATTTGATTCAATATGCATTTAAAATTAACTTTTTCTTAAAGTTGAATCAATTTGTTTAAATATTGAAACGGATTCTTTCCACTTTATAGAATTAAAATAATCTACTTTGATAAACGATGAGTTCATAATTATTTGCGATATAAATTTTCAATATCATAAAATATGGAACTTGAAATTACGAAATATATAATGATGTATGAATGTGTGGGCATTTAAATGAAATGAAAAGCTATTCTTAATTCATCAATATGTTTCAATTGACTAACTAATAATTGAAATTTTCTAAATGGAATTCTATGAGAACTAAATTACGTTTTGAATTTAAGTTAAGTGTCTTCCTGATTTTTTTTACGCTGAGCCTGCAATCTATGCAAGCACAGAATTCTGAGATCACGGGAACAGTAACTACGACCGAAGGAAAACCAATTCCCTTTGTCAATGTCATTTTAAAAGGTACCTCAACAGGAACATCGGCAGACATGGACGGTAATTATGCAATTTCGGCGCCTGCCGATGGAACGCTCGTTTTTAGTTATATTGGTTATGCCACCAGAGAAATTGCTATAAACGGCCAGACAGAAATTAATGTTAACCTGGCTGAAGATCTTGCTGCTTTAGATGAGGTGGTCGTAGTAGGGTATGGTACCCAGCAAAAAAAGGATCTTACCAGTGCTGTTTCAGTTGTTGATTCTGAGCAAATCTCTAAAAGGCAGACTACCACAGTAGCAGAAAGTTTACAAGGTCTGGCATCCGGAGTTAATGTGCGTGGAGGAGGACAGCCAGGTCAGGAAGCCAGAATTGAGATACGAGGTTTGAAAAACCTTCAGGGTTCCAATCCCTTATATGTTATTGATGGTTTGGTTACCACTGCTAACAGGGATTTTAACCCGAATGATATTGAATCCATTCAAATTTTAAAGGATGCCGCTGCTGCTGCTATATATGGTTCCAGAGCAGCAAACGGGGTGATTATTATTACTACCAAAAAGGGTAAACAAGGACCTCTAAAGGTTACAGTGAGCTCAAAAATGAGTATTACCGATATTCCAAGATATGATCTTGCAAGCCAGGAGGAATTCGTTCGTTTGAACAACATGGCTTATGATAATGGAGGAGTTCCCAGACAAGAACTGGATTTAAGTGTAAATACAGACTGGCAGGAGGAAGTATTCAGAACAGGTTTAATCCAGGATCAGAATGTGAGTTTCTCCGGAGGAGGTGAAAACTCTTCTTACTTTATCTCAGGGAATTACTTTGGAAATAAAGGAACTGTAATTTCTACAGATTTTGATAGAATTTCCTTCAGAGTTAATTCCAGTGGAGAAAAAGGTATTTTCAGTATTGGAGAAAACCTTGCTTTATCTAATGCAAAAACAGATGAAATTGGAGGATCTGATGGTTTTAGAGGAAATCCATTTTTTGATGTAGTGAGATTGTTTCCAACGATACCGGTTTACGATGAAGATAATCCTGGGGGTTATGGTTATGGTAAATCTGGAGTAGCAAATGTTTTTGCGGCAAACCCAGTAGCGCTGGCAAATCTTATTGATCAGGAATCAGAGAATTTCAGAATTAGAGGAAATGTCTGGGCAGAGATAGACCCTTTTCCATGGCTAAATTATCGTTTTAATTTTGGGTATGAGACAAGTTTTGATGAATACCTTTACCTAAGAAGAGAAGGAAACTGGACACTTAATCAACCTTACGAACCTTCTTTTACAAATCAAAACAGAGCTCAATCTGAAACCATACTTTTTGAAAATACGTTAACTTTTAAAAAGGAGTTTGGAAAACATAATCTATCACTTCTTGTAGGAACTACATATCAAAAAAATAAGTATGAACAGATAAACGGTTTAAAAAGAAACCTTCTTATAAATCCTAATACCGGAGAATATTTTGATGTACTTGACCTTGGGGATCAGGCGCAGGTTGGAGGATTTAGAAATGAATCGCTTTTACTTTCTTATTTAGGTAGACTGGAATATAATTTTGATGATAGATATCTATTAAATGCTGTGCTTCGTAGAGACGGATCTTCCAGATTTAGTGATGCAAATAAATGGTCAAACTTTCCATCTGTTTCCCTTGGATGGCGTTTGAGTAATGAAAGTTTTTTTAATTCTGAAACCATTAGTGATCTTAAACTAAGGGCCAGTTATGGTGAACTTGGTAGTGGTAATATTGGAAACTACGAATATCAGGGCTTCATCAACACATTTGGAGCGATCGTACTTGGAGACGGTCAAACTCTGTACCCTTCTGCAACCCAGGTGAGACTTGCCAATTCAGAATTAAGATGGGAAACTCTCAAGCAAACGAATATCGGGTTTGATATGGGTCTTCTAGATAATAAACTTCAATTAACAGGAGATTATTTCATCGCCAAAACTGAAGATGTTCTTTTTGGATTTCCAATCCTGCTTTCAACAGGAAATGATGGAGGTAATCCCATCTCGAATGCCGCTACAGTTGAAAACAGAGGTTTTGAGTTAAGTGCCTCTTATACAGAACAAGTTAATGATGATTTTAATTTTAATGCCTCGGTTAACTTCACAAGATTAAGAAATGAACTTGTATCACTAGGAAATGGGCTAAATGAAAGTATTCAGGGAAATACGATTACTAAATCGGGAGAGCCTGTGGGTATGTGGTACGTTCTGCAAACTGATGGCTTGTTTCAGAGCCAGGAAGAAATAAATAATTATACCAATTCTGAAGGAGATGTTATTCAACCAAATGCATTACCCGGAGATATCAGGTTCAAGGATGTAAATGATGACGGGCAGATTACGAATGCGGATAAAACAGTAGTGAGTAGTCCCTGGCCAGACTTTGAGATGGGTTTTAACGCCAGTGCAGAGTACAAGAATTTCGATTTTTCTATGAACTGGATTGGTTCCTTTGGAGCTGAAATTTATAACGGTTTCAGAAGTGTTGTAGATAGATTTGATGATGATAGTAACTATCGTGCAGGAATCCAGCCATGGACTCCTGAAAATCCTAACACCGATTTCCCTAGAATTGTTAGAGGAACAACTCTTAATTCAAGAGGCGATTCAGACAGGTGGCTGGAAGATGGCAGTTTTATACGATTAAAGTATGTAGGGATAGGATATAATATTCCAGAATCTGCAATAAAAAGTATTGGCTTTGATAAGGCGAGAATTAGTCTTTCAGCTCAAAATATTATTACGATCACAGATTACCAAGGGCTGGACCCGGAGTTTAGTAATCCTAATATTTTTCAGAGAGGTGTTGATTTTGGTTCCTATCCAAATGTTCAAAATTATTCTTTAGGAGTAGAAATTGGTTTCTAAATTAAACGTATTCATGATGAAAAAAATAGTACTAATAACAGCAATGATTGGTATCTTTCTAAGTTTCTCAAGTTGTAACGAGGAAGAACTAAATCTTGATAACCCAAATGCGCTTACCACAGATCAATTCTGGGTAACGCCGAATGATGCAGAACTTGGCTTAAACTCTATTTACGCAATGTTTTACAAGGATGGATTATGGTCACGATGGCTTTATTTCCGTCTGGATCTAACTTCAGATGAAGGCTTTAGTCAGAGTCCATGGGTGGAGCTGGCCGACTGGACAAGATTTAATTATATCAATTATAATTTCTGGGAAGGAAATGCCGTAACCTGGAGAGATTCTTATAAAGCAATTTTCAGAGCAAACCAGGTATTGGCTTATGTTCCCGATATTGAATTTTCAGACAGCAATAGAAAACAGCAGATTTTAGCAGAAGCAAAATTCTTAAGAGCACTGCATTATTATTACGCCGGATTGTTATGGGAAAATATCCCAATGGTTTTAGAACCCTCAACACCGTCAGATCTTCCACAACAGGTATCTCAGGAGGAAGTATTTGCACAGGTTGAACAGGATTTAAATGAAGCCTTCGCAGACCTACCATTACAATGGGACGCACAAAATACCGGAAGACCAACAAAAGGAGCTGCGAAAGCTATGCTGGCTAAAGTTTATATGCAACAACGTAGATGGGAAGAAGCAAAAACAGCACTGGATTTTCTGGTTGTTGGTGAAGGAGCAAATTATAGCCTTGTAGATAATTACAAAGATAATTTTACTGATCTCAATGAAAATAATGCAGAATCTGTCTTTGAGATCCAGTTTGGAGATCAGCGAAGAGGAGGTACAGATGAAGGGCCTAATGCGGCTGTTTCCAGCACCAGAGCACAATTTTTTGCTCCCCGAGGTATTGGATGGTCTGATGGGCAGGCCAGATTCTGGCTGGTAGATGCTTTTAAACAAGAATCAACCGTAGATGGTGAAATTGATCCAAGATTACAACACTCATTATTTTACCCTAGTCTTTTCGAAGATTTCGGAGATAAGACTTATGGAAGAGATTGGGAATGGGGAGAAGATGAAGCCTGGTTCAGGAAAGGAGCAAGGGATTATAAAAGAGATAATGAAGATTACTATTCAGAAGTAAACTGGAGAATGATTCGTTATGCTGATATTTTATTACGCTACGCGGAAGTATTAAATGAGTTGGGCATGACGGCAGATGCATATCAATATGTAGATATGGTAAGAGCAAGAGCTAATATGGCTCCACTAGCAGAAGCTTACCCTGAAATTGGCAATAATGCAGATGCTTTTCTGGATCGCTTAAAAATTGAAAGAGTTCTTGAACTTTCAGGAGAAAGCGTGAGATGGGAAGATTTGAAAAGATGGGGAGATCTTGAATCTCAGGAAACTGTTGATGAAATCGCACAAAGAGACCCCGATTTTAACAATTTCGAAGTAGGGAAAAATATAAGACTACCCATACCTCAGGTTGAAGTAGAGAACAATCCTAATCTTGAACAGAACCCTCAATATTAATAGAAATTCCCTGGAGTTTTGAATTAGCTGCTCCAGGGAATATTTAAAAAAACAGAAGATGAAAAAGATAAATTTCTTCTTATCCATTCTTATGCTTTGTGCATTATTCGCCTGTAAAGAATCAGGGAATAATGATGAAAAGGAGTTAAGTAAAAATGAACCTGCTGAGACAGATGAAATCCGTGAGATTTGGACCAAAGAAAAAGCCAATTCATGGTATGATGAACAACCCTGGCTGGTAGGTGCTAATTTCAATCCCAGTACCGCGATTAACCAGTTAGAAATGTGGCAGGCTGAAACTTTTGATCCTGAAACAATTGACAAGGAACTTGGCTGGGCAGAAGATATAGGGATGAATACCATGCGTGTCTATTTACACGACCTTCTTCATAAAAATGACGCTGAAGGTTTGTATACAAGAATGGATAAATTCCTGGAAATCGCAGATAATCATAATATGAAAATTCTCTTTGTGCTATTTGATTCTTGCTGGGATCCGTTTCCAAAGGCAGGAGAACAAAGAGATCCAAGACCTCATGTACATAATTCAGGATGGGTGCAAAGCCCGGGTCAGGAAGTTCTTCAGGACAGTTCACAATATGGTCGCCTGGAGAAATATGTGAAAGAAACCGTAGGTGAATTTAAAAATGACGATCGTGTACTTGGATGGGACATATGGAATGAGCCGGATAACATGACCGGGCCGTCGTACGAAGATGTTGAAATTCCTAATAAAGTAGATTTAGTAATGCCACTGTTGGAAAAGGCATTTTCCTGGGCAAGATCTGTAAATCCCAGCCAGCCTTTAACTTCAGGAGTTTGGATAGGAGACTGGAGCAATCAAGATGATATGGAACCCATCCATATGATGCAGTTGGAACAGTCTGATATTATAACCTTCCATAATTATAATGAACCCGAAGATTTTGAAAAGAATATTAAGGAACTACAGCGCTATGGAAAACCAATTCTGTGTACAGAATATATGGCCAGACCAAACGGAAGTACGTTTGAAGGTTTCTTGCCAATAGCAAAGGAATACAGAGTTGGTATGTATAACTGGGGATTCGTAGATGGTAAAACTCAAACGAAATATCCGTGGGATAGCTGGACAAAAACTTATACCGCAGAACCTGATGTTTGGTTTCATGAAGTTTTTCACACAGATGGTAGACCGTACAAAGAATCTGAAGTAGAACTCATCAAAAAATTAACCGAAGAGGCTAATGCTGAAAATAGCAAATAAGAATGAAAATTATATTGTATAGAAACTTTCTATTTCTTTTGCTTTTATCCTTGTTCTTTTCATGTAGTAAAGATTCTGATGAGGGTGGAGTGATAGGAGGAGAACAGGGGAAGGAAGAGGAAGAGCAAATCGAATCTACACGTAATCACTTTGTTAGTGCACCGAGTGATAATAGTGTTCAGGCAGTTGTGGATAGTGCCAGAAAAGGAGATACGATTACTTTAGGCTCCGGTACCCATAGAGTTTCTACTACAGTTTTCTTTAATAAACCAATAGTAATAATAGGCGAAGATGCTGAAAACACTGTTGTTGAAAAACACAACGGATATTCAGAGGATATTGTAGCCTTCTGGATTGATTCAGATAGCGTGGTTATGAAAAATTTTGAACTGGATGGCAGGGGCGTGGGAGGTCCTGGAATTATTATTAAAACCAATAGCAATCTGTTCGAGAATATCTACTTACATAACTGCGGTAACTATGATGTGAAGTCGGGAGGTTTTATTTTTGATAATGCATTTCTCAATATTATTCGAAACTCCAGAGCAGACAATAACAGGATGGTTGGTTTTTCTCAAAATGATTCCGCAGACAATGAATTTCACGAGGTTAGTGCATCTGGCAATGGAGCAGAAGGATTGACTATAGATATTGGTAGTCACAATTGTATAGTTAAAAATTCAAATTTTTCTGGAAACAATGCAAAAGCAGGAGGAGTTGGCGGTATTGGTATCGATGACTCCAACGGAGCTTTTATTGATAACTGCCTTATTGAAGGAACTTTGTTCGAAAAGTCTGGAATAACTTTTCAGAATAATATAGGCCCAGATGATGGTTGCAGAATATGGAATTCCACTTTTCGGAATAACTCACTGCACGGAATTTTTCTGCGAAATTGTAACTACCCTGTAACCAATTTGGGCTTACAGGATAATGTTTTTGAAAATAACGGTGCTGAAGATGTTAAATGGCAATGCGAAACCTAAAATTTTATTATGACAAGATTTTTATTGATTTTAATACTGTTTCCGACTTTAATGTGTGGCCAGCAACCAGATCCTCCTGGTCAAATCAACACCGGTGAAAAAGCTGAAAATGAAGCCTACTTATTTGCGCATATGACGCACGAAGATTACGGCCGACTTTATTACTCGTTGAGTAAGGATGGTTTGCACTGGCAAAAGCTGAATGCCGGGAAACGTGTTTTTGAATCCTATCAGGGACACCCTGATATTGTAAAAGGGCCTGATAACCGGTATTATATTGCAGGAAATACCAGTGATTCTTCACCAGATATCAATATCTGGGTTTCTGAAGATCTAATTGACTGGAAGAATCATGCTGTTTATACACCAGATTTGAAATCGACCCCGGATTATTCTGAAGCTTTACAAAGAATCGGAGCACCCAAATTATTCTACGATGAAGCCTCTGCTAAATTTGTAATGACCTGGCATACTCCTCATAAAGAAGGCAACAAGGAAGACCCTGAAAGATATTGGGCGAGTCAGCGAACTCTATATGTTTTATCTGATGATCTTAAGAATTTTGAAGGTCCTCCAAATCGACTTTTTGATTGGGATTTTGGGACTATAGATGTGATAATCAGGAAAGTTAAGGATACTTACTATGCCATCCTCAAAGATGAAACTTATCCAACTTTATACTGGCCTACTGGAAAAACGATTCGTATCGCCAGATCTGGTTCGTTGCTTGGACCGTATTCTCTTCCGCAGGACCCAATAAGTCCCAATTTTAGAGAGGCGCCGTCGCTTATACCTTCTCCAGACGGTAATATTTGGTATATGTATTACGAGCAGTATCCCGGTGTTTCCTACGGTTTGTCTATTGCAGATAATTTAAACGGTCCATGGTTTCAGGCTTCAGGATATACTTTCTTTAGTGACTGGGATAAATACAGCTTACCTGCAGAAGTGCGTCATGGCTGCATGATCACAATTTCAAAGGAAGAATACGATAATCTTGTTGCTGAATACGGGATTTCAAATCAGGAAAAGGAGGAATAGATATGAATTTTTCAGGGAAACTTATCATTGTTTGCATTATAGGCTTTTTTATAGCCTGCTCTGGTGATGATAAAAGTCAACCTGATCCTGTAGACCCGATAGAACCTGTCTCTGAAAAAATTTATCTCGCAGATCCAACCATATATTTTGAGAATGGGACTTACTATTTATACGGAACGTCCCAGGGAGATCTGGAGAACAGAGGTAATGGCTATCTGGCTTTTACATCAGATGATTTAACGAACTGGGAAGGCCCATCCGGAAACCTTTCCGGTTTTGCCTTACGAGATCAAAGCGCTTTTGGAAGTGAAGGATTCTGGGCGCCACAGGTTCTGAAACGGAAAGAAAATTACCTCATAGCCTATACGGCAAATGAAAAAATCGGTATCGCTGAGAGCGAGAGTCCACTTGGTCCTTTTACCAATTCTGGAAATTCCATAAATGACGATTTAGATCAAATAGATCCATTTATTTTTTTAGATGACGATGGTAAAAAATACCTGTATCATGTGAGGTTCGATAATGGTAACCGAATTTATGTTGCTGAAATGAACGATGATTTAGGCGGTGTAAAAACCGAAACCTTAACAGAAGTAATTTCTGCTGAAGAAGATTGGGAAAATACCGAAAACGCTACCTGGCCGGTAGCAGAAGGTCCTACAGTTTTTAAAAATAATGATACTTATTATCTGATCTATTCTGCTAACGACTTCAGAAATCCAGACTATGCGGTAGGTTATGCTACTAGTGATAATCCCATGGGGCCATGGGCGAAATCTGAAAGCAACCCTATAATACATGGAGACGATATTGGGGAATCTGGTGCTGGTCATGGTGATCTTTTCTGGGATGAGAATAACAGAATGCAGTATGTGTTGCACACGCATTATTCTGAAAACTCTGTTCATCCAAGAATGACCGGAGTAATCGAAATGAATCTTGAAGATGGAAATATTGTGGCAAAACCTGATAGTTTCCGTTTATTGGAGAGAACGATAGAATAAAATTTATTAGATAAACTAAATCAAAACAAATAATGAAAGGAATATATACTTTCACAATGCTGGTTCTTCTGATATGTTCAGGAGCACTGGCTCAAACTAAAACATTTCAGAATCCGTTGCTGCCTTCGGGTGCAGATCCTTTCAGCACTTATCATAATGGATATTATTACTATACCAACACACTTCAGAATAAATTAGTGCTTTGGAAAACAAAAAACCTTGCAAATATTGCTGATGCGGAAAGCAAAACGATCTGGACACCACCTGAAGGCACCATGTATTCAAAAGAAATATGGGCTCCGGAGTTTCATATCTTTGATGGTAAATGGTACGTCTACTTCGCTGCAGATGATGGAGACAATAATAATCATCGTATGTACGTGCTGGAAAACAAATCTGAAGATCCATTCCAGGGAAATTGGGAGTTCAAAGGAAAAGTTGCCGCAAATCCAGATCGCTGGGCGATTGATGGGAATGTTTTTAAACATGAAGGTGAATTATTTATGATCTGGTCTGGCTGGGAAGGAGATACCAATGGCCAGCAGAATATTTATATCGCCAAAATGGAAAACCCGTGGACCATCAATACTAACCGGGTTTTAATTTCAGAGCCTACTTATGTCTGGGAAAAACAAGGAGACCTTGATGATGAAATTAATCCGCCTCATGTAAACGTGAATGAGGGACCACAATATCTGGAACACGATGGTGAAATCTTTATTGTTTATTCAGCCAATGGTTGCTGGACAGATTATTATTCTTTAGGACTTCTGGAGTTTACTGGAGATGATCTTCTGGATCCTTCGGCCTGGAAAAAATATGATGAACCAATATTCAAGAAATCTGAAGAAAATTCAGTGTATGCACCAGGCCATAATTCCTTTTTTAAATCACCAGATGGAACAGAAGACTGGATTCTTTATCACGCCAATTCGAATCCCGGAGATGGGTGTGGCGGAAAAAGATCTCCGCGTATGCAAAAAATTGAATGGAATGAAGACGGGACTCCCAATCTCGGGGTACCTGTTTCTGAAGAAACCGTATTAAAAATACCATCAGAAAATAAATAAAAACAATATGAAAAAGATATTCTTTACCGCGTTAATTCTTACGATTACCTTTAATTCTTTAGCCCAGGAGCGATGGAGCAGAGAAAAAGCACAAAACTGGTATGAGGAACATGATTGGTTAAGCGGTGCCAATTTCATCCCGAGTACAGCCATCAATCAGTTGGAAATGTGGCAGGAAGAAAGATTTGATCCTGAAACTATTGACAGGGAACTTGGTTATGCTGAAAGCATCGGTTTCAATACAATGAGAGTTTATCTGCACAGTTTAGCATACAAAGCCGATAAAGAAGGTTTTAAAAACCGTATGGAAGAATATCTCAAAATCGCAGATTCTCACAACATTAAAACCATGTTCGTGTTTTTCGATGATGTTTGGGATGCTAACCCAGAAATAGGAAAGCAACGTGATCCTAAGCCAGGAATACACAATTCCGGTTGGGTGCAGGATCCAGGTTTTCCGGAATCTGTAGATATGGCCGATTCAAATGAACTGGAATCATACGTGAAAGATATTTTAAATACTTTCGGTGATGATGAGCGTATTTTGTTGTGGGATCTTTATAATGAGCCAGGCAACAATGATAAAGGGAATAAATCGATGGCTTTGTTGAAAAATGTCTTCGAGTGGGCCAGAGAAGCCAATCCGTCGCAACCTCTTTCAGCTGGACTATGGAGATGGAATTTAAAGGATTTGAACACTTTTCAAGCTTTGAATTCAGATATTATAACCTATCATTGTTATGATGATCCTGAAGCGCATACAAGAATTATTGAATTATTGAAGACTCATGGCCGTCCAATGATCTGTACAGAATATATGGCGCGTACCCGGAATAATACGTTTGCCAATACACTTCCTCTACTTAAAGAGAATAATATTGGTGCGATCAACTGGGGATTGGTAAACGGAAAAACAAATACTATTTACGCCTGGAATACTCCAATAGAATCTGGAGAGGAACCGGTTCAATGGTTTCATGATGTTTTCAGAAAAGATGGGACTCCATACAGACAAGATGAAGCAAATCTTATTAAAAAACTAAATGTAGAATCTGAGAACTAATAAAATGAAAAAATCAAATTTTAGTTTTTTAATTGTCTTTGGGTTTGTCGTGATTTTTGCGTCCTGCAAGAATGAGTCTAACGAGAATAAAGATGAAGACACCAGTAAGGACAAAATTACTTTTGAAAAGGACTCGGTTCTAAAAAAGCAAGACTTTGATACCATCATAGATAATAAAGAAGTGAGTCTATATTGGATAGAAAGCGATTCAATTAAGGTTGCATTTACCAACTACGGAGGTAGAATCGCCGGCCTTTGGGTTCCAGATAGAAATGGTGAAATGACTGATGTTGTGGTTGGTATGAGTAGTATTGAAGGTTTTATAAATTCTACTGAACCTTACTTTGGTGCTACCATTGGTAGAGTGGGCAATAGAATAGCAAAAGGCAAATTCAGTATTGATGGAACCAATTATTCCGTACCTCTTAACAATGGTGAGAATAGTCTGCATGGTGGGAAAAAGGGTTTTCAGTATGTGGTTTGGGATGCTGAACAGCCCGATGAGAAGACGCTAGTTTTGAAGTATCTTTCCGAAGATATGGAGGAAGGTTTCCCGGGAAATCTTGAAGTAACAGTAACTTATTCTGTGGATAAAGATCAAAATCTTAAAATGGAATACCGTGCAACTACAGATAAAAAAACTCCTGTTAATCTTACCAACCATGCATTTTTTAATCTTAATGGAGAAGGTAGTGGTACAATTCTAAATCATGAGGTTAAGTTATTTGCTAAAAAATTCACGCCTGTAGACAAGGGATTAATACCCACAGGGGAATTGAGAAACGTGCAAGAAACACCTTTTGATTTTACTGAATTTCATAAGATAGGAGAACGTATTAATACTGAAAACACTCAACTGGAATATGGAAAAGGTTATGACCATAATTTTGTACTTGATGAAAACACCACAAATGGTTTAATGCATGCCGCTGTTGTGATAGGTGATGAATCAGGTATTAAGATGGACGTCTTTACAGAGGAGCCGGGAATTCAGTTTTACAGTGGAAATTTTATGCAAGGAAAAAATGAATTCAAATCGGGAGCTACAGATAAATTTAGGACGGCATTCGCCATTGAAACACAGCATTTCCCCGACGCGCCAAACCAGGAAAATTTTCCTTCTATCATGCTTGAACCTGGAGATGAATACAATACCGTATCAGAATATAGATTCTCGATAGCAGAGCAAGAAAATTAAAACTTATTGAAGATGAAATTTTTAAAAATAAACTTGATTTTGTTCTTCTTTGGGCTAACAACTTTTGGTCAAGAACTTCAAAAAGAACAGATATATCTTGCAGATCCCACAATATTTGAAGAAAACGGGACATATTATTTATACGGAACCAAGGGTGATCCACGCATTGAAGGGGAAGGATTTTTGGTTTACACTTCCAAAGACCTGAAAAAATGGGAAGGACCAGCGGGAGTTAATGACGGTTTTGCACTAAAGAAAGGAGCTGCCTTTGGAACGAAAGGTTTCTGGGCGCCACAAATTTTTAAACACGAAAATAAATATTATATGGCCTACACGGCTAATGAAAATATTGCTATAGCAACTAGCGATAGCCCGTTAGGACCATTTACAAATGATGAAGAAGCATTAAAAGCACCCGTAAGACAAATTGATCCATTCATTTTTTTTGACAACGGAAAAGCTTATTTATATCACGTAAGGCTCCAGGATGGTAACCGTATTTTTGTAGCAGAAATGACCCCGGATTTAAAATCGATTAAACCGGAAACTTTAAAGGAATGTATTAATGCCGAAACTGGATGGGAAGATACTCAGAATGTAGAATGGCCAGTTGCTGAAGGTCCTACAGTTATTAAAAAAGATAATCTGTATTACCTGATTTATTCAGCCAATGATTTCAGAAATCCCGATTATGCCGTGGGATATGCTACAAGTGTAAGACCCATGGGTCCGTGGAAGAAGGCAGAGTCAAGTCCAATTATCTCAAGAAAAACTACACAGAAAAATGGTAGCGGACATGGTGACTTGATTCAAAAAGAGAATGGTAACCTATATTACGTATTTCATACACATTATTCAAAGGATATTGTTCATCCGAGGAAAACTGCTCTAGTTAGATTAAATTTTGAATCGTCTGATGTTAAAATAGATTCAGATAGTTTCAAATGGTTAAAATTATAATTAAAATGTCAAGATTATGTTAAAGGTGTCTAATTCGGGGACACTCCATAACAGGCAATTTCAATTGTCCTGCAATTACGGGCTCAGAGAAATTGAAAGCACTCCCGCCTCGAGTACTCAAACCCTGATGATCTTTTGATTTTCAGGGTTTTTTCTTTTATAAATTAGGTATATCCAGAAATAGCACATCCTCGATAAAGATCAGGAATAATAAATATTGCAATTGTGGATTTCCGGATATTTCTATCCAAATACTAAAACGTAAATCCGATTTTTATTCCTCCCCATTTGGTAGGGGAGCCGGCATCAAATTCCCTGGTAAGTACCGTGCGGGAATATTCAAAATATAAGGTTCTGGTCTTTAATATAAAACCATAATTGAACTGGCCGGTAAGTCTGGTTATTTCTTCAGCAGGAATAGTGTACGGACTATCCTTATTAAAAACCCCACCTTGTAGCGTAGCGTCATAACCAATTAGATTTCCTAAAACCTGGGAATATCCATACAGCTGGAATTTACTTTTGCGATTATTTACCGAAAATGCTGAATTTATAAGTCCGATGTTAGTATTGAGGCCAATAGATGCATTTGTAAATAAGGTTCCAACTCGTGCCGTAGAATTAGATTGCAGCGATACATAGTCTCCCGCCCTAAATAGCTGCTTTTCATAAGCTAACTCGTAATTTATAACTACATCGTTCCTTATCTGATTTCTCCAACCTTGAGGTATTGTGTTTCCCGTAATTTCATGAATACCCACCTGCATTTCCTTTCCAAAGGCGCCAGGGCCTATAAGCCCCAAATTCAAGGAAGAAGTTAATCTGGACCTGGCAAGTGTATCTGTGGTAATGGCGAAACTTTTTAGCATGATCGCGGCGGCAAACGGGCGATCTCCAAATTGAATTTCAGGACTTCCAATATTAGGAGCTGTAAAACCAATATGTTCTATAGTCAATCCATATTTGACCTTAGAATTTTCAGGAATTAAGAAAAGATAATTAACAGGATTCTTTTCTAAAAAGGGAGCAACCAATTCCAGGCTGTAACCCTGAGTATAATTTTCATCGGTACCAGAGAAATAATCATTATCGTAATTAAATCTGAAATAAGAATCACTTGCAATATCCCGGAATGATACCAGGTTATCTATTTTCTGAGCCGATAAAATACTCGGAATCAAAAGAAATAGAACAAAGGAAAAAAGATTGTACTTCATACTATTATTTACGCAATGAGGTGGGAACTGGTTTTAGCGAATAAACTGGTTCAACCTGATTTCAATTTTTGAATAATATAATCTCAAGATATTGAGAGCTAAAACAGATAATTTTTAGGAAGGCTAATTAGTATGAAATAGGTAAATTTTAAAGCAATTTATAAATTGGTGTAGTGTGGTAAATATGAAAAATAAAAAGCTCTGGGTTTTCCAGAGCTTTTATTACCTTAATTTGAATATAATTTAAGTATTCTGCATAAGGTTCTAGTCACTCCAACTGCAACTTTGACTTTGGTTCCATTTCAGAAATTGATTTTCCACCTTTGATGCGGTAGGAAATTCCAAGATTTATAAGATAATCGGCAAACGCGGCGTCACCATTTCTGGGTTCGCCGGTGGCGATTTGTGTTTCTAGGTCGGTCACACTTTGTGGGCGGTTTCTTCGTATTGCCACAGGAACATTCAGGTTTATGGAAAAATTATTTTTCATATATGAGATTCCCGGGTCTATTGAGAGAACATTCCCGGGCCTCCTGAAGCCTCCGCTTTCGCCCAGCACATCTTCTACAGGAACACCTTCAAATCTGGCCCCCAGGGAAGTTGAAAAATTTTGTGAGATCCCATAACCTAAACCGGCGCGCAAAGCGAACTGATCTGGAACCGACATTATAGATTCGTTTTCAAGAATTGGACTCAGGGTCTCCCTGAATGTTCTAATTCCATTCGTTTCTTTGGGGTTAAAGAGATAAAATCCACCTCCGTAAACAAAGAGATTTGTAGTAATAGTTTGATAGAATTGAAAATCGGCTGTAAAACCAAAACCTCCGTCACCCGGCTGGATCGACTGGTCTACCGGCCTCACTTGCGGGGAACCTTCAGGGCCTACATTATAAAAAATATCGGTAGCGTTATAATTTCCGGTAGGTAGTTTTATACCAAGGCCTAATGCTAAATTTCCATTGGCATGGGTAACCGGATCAAAAATCCAGTATCCAGCTCCTAATCTTATATCAGCAATTCCCCGTGAAAAAGATTTATTTCGTTCGTTGCGCCCGTGCTCATATAAAGAGGAACGTTCGTTAAGCACTGTTGGAATGGTAATTCCGGCATACAATCTATCGGTAAGCCCATAGTTCAGACTAAAGTCCCAGGAATGGGAGTAGTTTATTACTTCGGTATTGTTAGAAACACGATCTGGTTCTTCTTCGGTGCCCTTAAAATGTCGAAAAGACTTAAAGTACCGGTAATTCATCCCCACCTGAAAATCTCCTTTGCTCAGGAGGTTGCTTTCCAGTTCATTGCCCATACTACAGGAAAAATGTCTTATCGCCACACAACCTTGCGCATTCATAATTTGTGGAAGAAATAAAACGGATAAAATTCCGAAGAAAAGAGTGTATCTTAATTTCATAGAGGCTGAAAATTGATAATTCATAGTGTTCCTTCAGCCAAAGTAGTTGTTATTATTGCAGGTTGGGGGTAATGAAAAATCAAAAAGATTAAGGAAAGGTTAATAGGATTAATAAAAAATTAATTAGCCTGGATAATCTTAAATTTTAGTAATATAGATTCCAATTTGAAACGGAGAAAAGTTTATATCGCCATTTTTATTATTTCGGTAATTGGGCTATTCGTGGTGCAATACCAGTACTTAAGAATAGGCCTCAACCTGGCTAAAGTTCAATTTGAACAGAAAATTGAACGCGCGGGAAATGATTTAAAGAAAGACCTTTCCCAGGAGAACCAACTTAGTTTTTTAATAGCGCAATCACTGGAAGGTAGAAATTACTTCACGTTAAGCGCCGATAGTCTGCAGGATGCTTCCCGTCATTTTTTAAATGATTTCGTGGAAGACAGATTAGAAAAAAATAAGATCAATACCGACTTTTCGTATAGTTTATATTCTGAAGATAAAAGCATCAATCTTACTTCTCCAAAGCTGGCCGATAGTACAGATTCTGTAATTAGGTATCCAATTAAACTGGAAGGTTACCTTCCGGGAATTCTTCAGAAAAATCTTATCCTGGAGCTACAATTTATAGATCTTAACACCTATTTTCTTTCACAATTACAAGGACTTATTCTGCCCAGCATTTTTTTTCTTGCCATTATCATTTTTGTAGTTATCTGGATGCTACGGATGTTTTACTGGCAAAGAAACCTAATTACTATAACCAACGATTTTATCAATAACCTTACCCACGAGCTTAAAACTCCGGTTTTCTCTATTGGAGTAGCAACTAAAATTCTGGAAACCGATTTAGATGAGAATAAAAAACCCATTGTTTTACAAATTAGAAAACAGCTACAACGTATAAACAAACATATTGAACAGGTTCTGGATCTGGCTAGTCTGGAAAACAGGAAAAAGTATATTAGGCTGGAACAAACAGATCTACGGCCAGAACTTTTGCAATATTGTGAAGATTTTAAATTGATTTCCCAGCTAGAAAATTTTAAATTCAATTTTGAACTGGAAGCAGGGGTTTATAAGGTTAAGGTGGCATTAGCTCATTTTGAAAATGCCATAAACAACCTTTTGGATAATGCTAAAAAATATGCTGAAAACCCCGAGATAAGTCTCCATGCATTTACTGATAAAAACAAATTATATATTCGAATCTGCGATAACGGAAAAGGGATTTCAGAAAAAGAAAAACGTCGTATTTTCAAGAAATTCTATCGGGTTTCTGAAGGAGACCTGCACAGCGTGAAGGGTTATGGCCTGGGATTAAATTATGTTCAGGAAGTCATAAAAAGACACCATGGTCAAATTAAATTAGAAAGTGAGTTAGACAAAGGCACACAAATAACATTAATTATACCTCTGGTAAATGTTGCATAAAAGAAACAAAATATTACTGGTAGAAGATGATGATTCGTTAGGCTATTTATTATCTGAATATTTAAAGATCAAAGAATTCGATGTTGAATGGGCCCAAACAGGTACAAAAGCTTTGAGTCTTGTGGAAGAACATGCATTCGATCTGGTTATTCTGGATGTTATGATGCCAGATATAGATGGATTTAGCCTGGCTAAAAAACTAACTGCAAGTTACCCGAACCTGCCATTTATATTCCTTACTGCCAGGTCGCTAAAAATAGATGTTCTAAAAGGTTTTTCTCTTGGAGCAGTAGATTATTTGAAGAAACCTATTGATGAAGAAGAATTGGTAGCCAGAATTCAAGCTTTACTATCGCGACTTCAACCACATTCAACTGAATCTGCTGAACAAAAATATTTATATAGTATCGGGAGGTATAACTTCAATAGCAATAAACAGGAATTGGTAATTGATAATGAAACCATCTCGTTGACCACACGGGAAAGTGAATTATTGCTTTACCTGGTTCAAAATAAAAATAACCTTTGCAGTCATAAAGATATCTTAGACCTTCTCTGGGGTAAAAACGATTATTTTAACCGTAAGAGTTTAAATGTTTTTATTTCGCATTTACGTAAATATCTGAATCGGGATCCCAGAATAAAGATTGAAAATTTCCATAAAAAAGGATTTGTCCTAAAGATCAATGAGCTCTGAAAAAGCCCTAAATCAAATGTTGAAATTATACTCCTTTGTAAATATTTCTACTTCAGGAATACTCCATATCTGCTTTTTCAGAAAGTCTTGTCAGGTATAATTTATTTTTGATTTCCGTGATTTTCTGAACTCTCTATTATTTTATATCTAAGATTCAGAACATTGATAAGTATCATATTTTAGAAGTTATTCGTCCCCTATTTTTGTGTAATTCATTGATATAAAGTTCTGTTGTTCTAATCCAAAATATTTTATTCAGACTCCAGCGTTTTTATCACCACCTATTAGTAAAATTTAAATTATTTAATATGGAACTTACACCAGAAAGAACCGTCGCCGATTATGTTACTGAAAACATAAAAGCCTCCCACATCTTTAAAAAATACGGAATAGATTTTTGCTGTGGAGGTGGGATAAGTCTAGAAAAAGCCTGCGCAGATAAAGGAGTGGAATATTCTCAATTACTTGAAGAGCTTCAAAACCTTGATCTTACTGAAAGAAAAGGAGTTAGTTTTAATGATCTCCCTATTAACGAGTTAATAGATTATATCGTTGAAAAACATCATAAATATGTTGAGGCTAATATTGGTCTACTTATACAGTACTCTTCTAAAGTTGCTAAGGTTCACGGAGCCAATAGCCCCGAATTAATCGAAGTGAACAAATTATTCCAGAAAGTGGCTGGCGAATTAGCCTCTCACCTAAAAAAGGAAGAACTTATTCTTTTCCCGTTTATTAAAAAAATGCTCATAGCAGAAAGAGAAGGAACTCCTATCAATATTCCTCATTTTAATACTGTGGAAAATCCTATTAAAATGATGGAAGACGAGCATGAAGAAGCCGGTAATATCTTTAAGGAGATTGCGCGTATCACCAATAATTATACTCCCCCGGCTCATGCCTGTAATACTTACCGGGCGCTTTTTGATAAGCTTGATGAATTTGAACAGGATCTACACCAGCATATACATCTGGAAAATAATATTTTACATCCAAAAGCCTTAAAGCTGGAAAAGAAACTAAGATCGTGAAGTTTTTAAAATATTAATAGAGTAGCTGTCTATAAAGTCTAAACAAAACTCGAATTTTAAATTCAACATTTTTAGACAGCTTTCTATTTTAGACTTTCAAGAAACCCAGGCCTGAATCCAGCCGGGAAGTAAGTTCAAGAATAGTCGTTTTTTCAAGCATCTTTTTAAGGTTGTTCCGTATTTCGGCAAAATCAAAATGTATAGGGCAGGGATGATCTTCAGAACATTTTTCAAGACCTAATGCGCAACCGGTCATGATCGCATCACCGTCTATGGCTTTTACAATATCTGCGAGTACGAGTGTTTGGTTTTCGGGAGTAATGAAAAAGCCTCCTTGTGGTCCTTTTGCAGAATTTATTATATCCTGCTGAACAAGTTTCTGCAGGATCTTGGCCGTGAAGGCTTCGGGAGAATTTATGGCCGCGGCAATTTCTTTAAGACTCGTACGACGTTCTTTTTTAGATCCCCGTGCAATAAATAGACTGGCCCTTATTCCATAT
This sequence comes from Christiangramia sediminis, assembly GCF_020552705.1. Classification (GTDB taxonomy): domain Bacteria; phylum Bacteroidota; class Bacteroidia; order Flavobacteriales; family Flavobacteriaceae; genus Christiangramia; species Christiangramia sediminis. The sequence goes on from NZ_JAJBZG010000005.1 coordinate 701,199, forward strand.
TCACATGCTTTTGAAAACATCAAGAAAGATTTATAATCTCTGGAAAGGTAAAGGAAAAAGACAAATTTATCCTTTATCTTTTTTTATTTTATTCGTACAAATTTTAATTAATCAATAGGAGTTTTTATGCCTGTTAGAATGTTGAAACGTCATACTATTATTGCCCTTATCTATTTTATGATCATTGCAATATTAGGAGTGCTTCTCAGGTTTTTTGCCATAACCGATATCCCGGTGAGCTATAAATACATTGTTCACACACATTCGCATATTGCACTTTTAGGTTGGGTGTACACAGCGCTAACCACAGTTATTTATTTTTCCTTTTTGCGTTCCCAACCCATTAAAAATAAATACCGTATTATTTTCTGGTTTACCCAGGTCACTATTGTAGGGATGTTGCTTACTTTTCCTTTTACCGGCTACGCCCTGTTTTCAATAATTTTTTCCAGCCTTTTTCTTATCGCCTCTTACTGGTTCGTCTATTTCTTTTTTAAACACTGTCCTAAAAGCTTAAGAAAAACAGGTTCGTATAAGTTAATACGAATCTCTCTGTGGTATATGGTCATTTCCAGTATCGGTCCCTGGGCTCTTGGCGTTATTATGAATACTGCGGGCAGTGGTTCCACTTGGTACCGTAATGCGATCTATTTTTATTTACATTTTCAATATAATGGTTGGTTTATCGTCGCTCTTTGCGGAATTTTTCTGTATATCCTGGAGAAAAGATCTTTCATAATTCCTCAAAAGCTTTTTGACAAATTTTATTATTTGCTGAATGCGGGCGTGATCCTCACATTTTTTCTGTCTTTATTATGGATGCGTCCACACTGGTCCTTTTATCTTCTAGCCTTGATAGGTGGAGTATTTCAATTGATCGCTTTTGGAGTGCTTTTCAGGGCAATTTATTCTAAAGCTATTTTCGCTTTTAAAAGCCTGTCTCCAATGCTTATCTTTTCTATCAGGCTGGTTGTTTTCTTATTATTCGTAAAACTAATTGCCCAGGTTTTAGGTTCGTTCCCGGTAATAGCAGAGAGTATTTTCACCAATCTTGATATGATCATTAGTTACATTCACTGGGTTTTTCTGGGGATTGTGAGCGTGCTTTTACTGGCATTCCTCAATAATTTTAAGCTTCTGAAATTAACAAGAACAGAATTATACATTTACCTTACTGGTTTCTTTTTAACTGAATTCCTTATATTCTTCAGAGGATTAGCAGGCCTTACCGGAATAGGGACTTTGGCTTCTATTCATTTGCTAATCAGCCTGGCCAGTATTATTATTTTTACCGCCCTTGCCCTGATCCTTGGAAGACAGCTTTTATCAAAGGATTAAATAAGTATATTCTACTATACTTGAATCGCCAGCCACACTTTTGGTTCTCCAATTTTAAAAATCTTTACTATTGGCAATTCTTCTGATTGAAATTAGTGGTATGCTTACCCATAGAATGAGCATAACTGATGATAAAATGATACCCTGGTTGGTGCCGAAAAACTTTTGAAAAACTGCTCCTGTATAACCCAGCAAGGCTGAAATATCCATTTTTAGTAGGATCAATACCCGCGAAAGGTCTATGGGATTAAGCATCGTAGCCACCAGCGAAAATTTATCCAGCGGATAATCTTCGAAAAATACCAGTGACATCAGGAACAATCCGTCATAGATCACTGCCAGAAAAAGCCAGAGTAAAATGGCATATCCAAAACCTTTTATTTTGTTGTCGTTGGTCAGGGCGATCACAAAAGCCAGGGCAGTGAAGATTAACGTAAGAAAGGCCCCGGTTATTAGCAGCAATGCGAAATTGCCTATCGCGTTGCTATTAAAGATGCCGTAGAAAATAAATGGTAAGCCCAATCCAATTACCAGGCTCATGGCCAGGGATAAAGCCACACCAAAGTACTGACCTAAAAAGATAGAGCTTCGTTTCACCGGTTGTGCAAGAAGCAGTTCTGTAAATTCCTTGGAATTATAATAATACATCACCCCAAAAATGGTCCCGATAAGAGGCACCAGAATTATGATCACATTCATAAGGGTGATCACTGCTTTGGAAAGGTCATTATTCAGGAAAAGAAGTACGAGCCCCAGCAGTAAATAGAAAAGAAAATATACGTAGCTCCAGCGGCTTCGCATAAGGTCATAGAAACTGTATTTTAATATCTTAAGCATAACTAGTAGTTAAAATTGATGCTATCGCATGTTCAAAATCAGGCTGCTCGGTTTTGGCTTTTAATGCCGGAATGCCTCCTTTAAAATAGATCTTACCTTCCAGCAGAAAAACGATCTCATCTGCTACTTCTTCTACAAAACTCATGATATGAGAAGTGATAAGAATGGTCTTTCCTTTTTGTTTCTCCTGGGTTATTAATTCTTTTAATCTTAAATGTGAAATAGGATCAAGACCGGTAGTAGGTTCATCAAGGATGATCAGCGGACTATCGAACATGAAGGTTAAGACCAGGTTTACCTTCTGTTTGGTTCCTCCTGAAAGATTGCTAAGTTTCTTATCCAGAAATGCTTCGAGTTTGAAAAGCTCTATCAGTCTTTCGTCTTCCGCCTTTTTATAAGAACGAAGGTCTTTGATCATGCGAATAAGTTCGCGAACGGTGAGGTTTCCGGGAAAATTAGCGATCTGTGGCAGATAATCAATGTTATTGCGGTATTTCCAGTCATTTTTGACCGATTTTCCATTCAGTTTAATGCTTCCGGAATTTGGTATGACCATACCCAGAATGCTTTTTATCAAAGTGGTTTTTCCCGAACCATTAGGTCCAAGAACTGCAAAAATTCCTCCTGGTTCTATTTCCAGGTCGATGCCTTCCAGAACTTGATTTTTGCCGAATTTTTTATGTAGATTTTCAATAGATATCATGGGACACAGGTTTAAGTAAAGGATTCTTATCCATTAGGTTATCTGGCGTAAATACCGGGGAGACCTTTTCCGAAAAATCAATAATATCAATAAAAAGGCTTCTTAAAAGAATGATAGTTTCCGGTGTTCGGTTCACGATATAGGAGAACAGTTTTACCGGCCGGTAGGGCACATCTCCAATCCCATTCCTGTTGAGGTCGTAGCCCGTGTAGCTGCTCCAGTAATTTCTGTCAAAACTGTTATCATTCAATTTGCTGTTATAAGAAATATCGAATGAGTTGTTGAAGAAATTATTCCTGCTGAAAATATTGGAATAACAGGCTCCTCTAACTTTTATAGCCCAGCCATTATTCCTGAAATCATTATTGGTATAATTGATTCGGTTAGATCCTTCAATATTGATGCCCACCGTATTTTCTACAAAGTTGTTATTGATAATTTCAGAATCGTTTATTTCCTTCAGCAGCAATCCAAACGAGGCGGTGCCCCAGTTTTTTCTGAAAGTATTACCTTTCATGCTAATGAACTTGGAAAACATTACTGCCACACCAGCGCCATTGTTCTCAAAAACGTTATTCTCGTAGATATCATTATTTGAAAACATAAAATGAAGTCCATAGCGAAGGTTGTCTGAACTAATATTATCGCTGATCGTGATCTCATCTGAAAACTCCAGATAAATACCGTCTCTAACTCCTTCTATCCGGTTTCCCTTAACCTCTACATTCTGGCAGTACCAGAGCTGAATGCCGTTTCCGGAGCTGAATTCTTCCACAGCATCACCCATTACAGTATTGTTCAGGACCTTGCCATTTTTAGCTTTTTCGAGATATATTCCGAAGAAAAGTCGCTGTAATTTTAAATTCTGAAGCAGAAAATTTTCACTTTTCACCACCCGCAAGGCCGCATAATCTGTAGTATAACTGGTTCCCACATTTACAATAGTGAGACCATTTATGGTAACATTATTAGCCTGAATGGTGATGATCTCCCCTTTGTTTTCTCCGTCTATCACCGTGTTTTCCTCGCCTATAATGGTTAGGGGTTTTGCGATCCCGATATTATATTCTTTATAGGTGCCTTTCTTAACATAAATGGTATCACCGGGATTAGCTGCTTCAATGGCAGATTTGATGCTCTTAAAGTTGCAACCTGAACATACTTCAATAGTATTGCTCCATCCTTTCCAGGAAAAAAGGAATAAGAAGAATAATATGTATCCTGTTGTTCTCAATTTTTACTTATATAAGGTTGGATCTCTAGCCAGTTAAAAAGCTGTCCGCTATAATCAGATTGCATCCGGCTGGCAGAATCGTCTACGCCAAAGGCCGATAAGTTGGCGCCCATCGGGCTGGATATCTGTTCGCTTACAAGATAAGTTGCGAATGTAGCGTCTATCAACTCGCCTGGATTATTATAATCGTTTACCAGTACCAGTTCAAAATCTTTAGCTGTATTGTCACTTTTATAATTGATCATACATTCTATCGCATCGAACTTGTAAACTTTTCCTTTGTTGGTCACTAATTCTGAAGCGTGCTGCTTATCTACAATGGTCATTTTGCAATACTGGCATCCTTCCTCGCCATATCGTATAGGTTCAGGACCTACTTCGCAGGAGGTGAATAACACAGCCATTAAGAGTATATATATTAAGCGTCCCATAATTCTAATTATTTGTTTCCCATTCCTTCTTTCCTATAAAAAAGGCAATTAGTGACAAGGCCATCCCCGCGAATAACATGTACGCTCCTGTATGAGGCCAAGAATCTACATCGAAATTCAACATTTTCTGGTGTCCGAATAAAGGCGGTTTATAGGTCATTGGTGTCCCATCAGGATGCGTCATTTTCATGATAGCATTTGGATCCAGATCTGTTCCATATTCAGTAAGCCAGTTATTAAAATCATACATTCCAAGTATGCCCAGCACACTCGTTAAAATTAACCATCCCAGGAACCACTTATAACTTAGCTTTCCAAAGAATCCAAGTATGCCAATGATCACTCCCAATGCTGCCATACCGCCTATTACTATTGGGAATACTTCAAATTCCCACATTTCTTCAGGTTTTGGGATCTTTTTCATCCCGATGTAGTGATTAAGCCCGTCTATATTCTGAATATCGAATTCATTAACTCCTTCGATTCCGGTGATATAAATGTTCATACCCATAGGATCCGGGTATTGTGGAGCACCCAGCATGATATTCCATAGTGGGAATTTAAATAGGCCCAGCAGCAGTAGTGAACCTAAGATCATTATTATTCCGGCTTTTTTCATCATTATATTTTTTTATTAGAAAGGCGGGAGTACTTATTAACCCCCGCCTTTGTAGAAATACATGCTCTTTGTATCATGTATTTCCTCCTCTAACTAAACATCAATCTTCACCTAAAGACCAGCTTAGGTCTATATTGGAATCTTTGGGGGATACTCTTATATATCCCTGCATTTCCTGGTGTAAAGCGGAACAGAAATCTGTACAGTAGAATGGCCATACCCCAACTTTCTTAGGTTCCCAGGTAAGGGTTTTGGTTTGTCCCGGCATAATAAGCAACTCGGCATTATTGGCACCAATCATGGCAAAACCGTGAGGGACATCAAAATCCTGTTCGTGGTTAGTAATGTGGAAGTATACTTTATCGCCTACTTTAATTCCTTCAATATTATCTGGGGTAAAGTGGCTACGAATCATGGTCATATACACATGGACTTCGTTTCCATCTCTTTCCACTCTGGCATCTCCGTTTGCGATGGTAGCATACTCATGCTTGTTCTCTGCCAGTTTATAGATCTTCTGAGAATTCTCTTTGATGATTTCGGCTGGGATTCCTGCTGCATAGTGCGGTTCACCATGAGTTGGGAAATCCAGTAGAAGTTCCATTTTATCGCCCGAGATATCAAATAGCTGAGCCGAATGTTCCAACTCGGGTCCGGTGGGCAGGTATCGGTCTTTTGTGATCTTGTTCATGGATACCGCATATTTCCCAAAAGGATGCGCAGAGTTCCCACCAGGGATCATCACGTGTCCAACCGAATAGTAATTAGGCTGACGGTCTATTACCTCCTGGGTTTCCACGTTCCATTTTACCAGTTCAGATGAGATAAAGAATGTAGTATAAGCGTTACCCTTTCCATCAAACTCGGTGTGGAGAGGGCCTAAACCGGCCTGTTTTACAGTACCTGCTAACACATCTTCAAATTTTAAGATCGGGATACCGTAAGCATCACCATCAAAACGTTTGTTTTCAATGGCATCGATCATTTTTGTGAAGGAGTGAATGGTTAGATCGGCAGAAAGTTTCCCGTTCCCAATAATATATTCACCAGATGGATCTACATCGCAGCCATGGGGTGATTTAGGAGTAGGGAGTAAAAATACTGCGCCTGGAACTTCGGTAGGATCTACCGTCAAAACCTCTTTTTTCATTGTAGAAGTAGCGGTGTGGGTATGGTCATCATACACATTATGCGCATATTCTGCCGGCATCATTTTTCCACCGCCATTGTTCACATACTCTTCGATTTTTTTCCAGTTTACCGCCGCGATAAAATCTTTATCATTCTGGGAAGCGTTTACTTCTAAAAGCGTATTGGCTTCTTCAGTATTATAGGTAGTAAAAAAGAACCATCCATGAGATTTTCCACGTCCGGGGTGAGAGAGGTCATAATCGAAGCCAGGCATGATTAACTGGAACTTGATATTCATACGACCTGTTTCTGGCGCAACACTAATAAAAGACAGCGTTCCCTTAAACTTACCCTTATACTCGTTTATAGGCATATCCTGCTGTGGTACAGGTACAGAGAAGCGGGTTCCCGCGACTACATACTCGGTATTTTCAGTTACAAATGATGAACTGTGGTTACCGGCTGAGTTTGGAACTTCAATAATTTCAGTAGTTTCAAACGTCTTTAGATCAATTTTAGCGATCCTTGGGGTGTTGTTACCATTTATAAATATCCAGCGTCCATCCAGTTTTCCTTCGGTTTGGGAAATATCGGGGTGGTGGGAATCATCCCAGGGAATAAAACCATGGGATGTATTTAACATGGGCTTTGTTTCTTCAGAATATCCGTACCCACTGGTAGGGAATTGTGAAAAAACAGGGATCTCTTTGAACATTCTGCCAGACGGTAAACCGTAAACGGTAAGGTTACCACTATAACCACCGGAAATAAAGGCGTAGAAATCATCATGTTCCCCCGGGGCCACGTATACTTTTTCAGCGGCGCTGGAAGCCAGGGCTCCACGATCTCCATTTTTTGAATTTTCACTGTTGTTACAGCTAAAGAAACTGGCTGATATTATCAGCGAGAATATATAAAGAATTGAATTTTTCATGATTGTTCTAATTAGGATCTTATTTAGTTTCAGGGATTATTACTTTGTCTACTACGTGTACAATACCATTCCCGGCAGGGACGCTGGCAATAATTTTAGCTCCACCAACATAAACATCCTCACCTTTTACTTCCACAGGAATACTAAGGTCACTTGCCTGGCCAAGTTTCTTGAATTTCTTCAGAAATTCCTTATCATATTTTCCGGGGGTTACATGGTGTTTAAGTATTTGTGCCAGTTTCACCTTGTTTTCTGGTTTTAGGAGATCCTCAACGGTCCCATCTGGTAAGGCTGCGAAAGCTTCATCAGTGGGTGCGAAAACCATCAGGGGTCCTGCATTTACCAGCACATTTTCCAGTTCGGCCGCCTGTACAGCCGCTACCAGGGTCTTATGATCTTCAGAGCCTATAGCAATGTCAAGAACCGTAGGCTGGGATAAATCATCTTTAATAAAAGCCTGTCCCTGTCTTTCCAGGGAGGTTTCCTCGCTAACTTCCTCCGTACTTTCAGGTTCCGCTTCTTCGTTCGTACGACAGGATATAACTCCTGCGATGAGTACTGCCAGAAATAGGATTTTTAAAATGGATTTCATAATGGTTGATTTTTGGTGATTCCAATTTCATTCTTATTCCAGGGTTCTGAAATACTCCAGTATCTGTCTGGCTTCTTCTTCGGTTAGATTCTGATTTGCCATGGGAGATCCATTATGCTCTATTAACAATTGCTTCGCGATAGGATCTTTAAGGATCATCTCTTCAGGATTGAGCATCATATTCATCACCCATTCCGGAGATCTTCTGTCAAGTACTCCTTTTGGCGCCGGGCCAATGAATTTTTTGTCGGGCTTATGACAAGCAAGACATTTAGAATCGAAGATCACTTTTCCCTTGGTTGCCATGGATTGGTCGATCTCATCTGGTATTTCCAGGTTTTTAACGGGTCCGATCCCTTTATTGCTCATATCATTCATATTTACAGAGGAAGAAACAGGTTCAGTCTTTTTGACCTCTTCTTTCTTAGAATAATTTCCGAGTTGAACTTCTTCTGATTCTTTTTTCTCTTCACTGTTACCGCAACTAACGAGAGCGACCAGCATCATCGCCCAAAAACTTTTTATTATATATTTCATAATGGTTGATATTTAAATAATCTATTCAAAAGTAGGTGGGAAGCCGAAGAGAAAATATGACAAATATCATATTTCGGATAGATTTGTCCTTTATTATGAAATTAGCTACAGCCCTAGGCCTTAATTGGCTGAGCGGTGAATTATTTCAAGCTGGAATATTTATCAGGAAATTTTTTTTAGCAGGAACAGATTTCTTAATTAATAGAATTAAAGTTATACCCTATTAATTAGGTGAAAACTGATATTTCTCATTTTTAGGCTCCGCACTCCCGGGTATTTTTGACCTAAATATAATAGCATGGATTCAGCATTAATTGAGAAATATAATATCCCGGGGCCTCGATACACTAGTTATCCCACAGTGCCTTATTGGGACGACCAGAAATTTTCTTTAAAGAAGTATAAGGAAACGTTGATCTATAGTTTTAAAGAGTCAAACCAGGAGCAGGGGATCAGTCTTTATATCCATCTGCCTTTTTGTGAAAGTCTGTGTACTTTTTGCGGATGTAATAAAAGGATCACTAAAAATCACGGGGTTGAAATTCCATATATAGAGTCTGTCCTCAAGGAATGGAAATTATATTTGGATCTTCTGGACGAAAAGCCAATTATTAAAGAACTTCATCTGGGAGGAGGGACACCTACTTTTTTTTCTGCTGAAAACCTGGAATTGCTGCTTAACGGAATTTTTAGATATGCCGTAAAAGCTGAAAATGCTGAATTCAGTTTTGAAGGTCATCCGAATAATACTAACCGGCAACATCTTGCTACCCTGTCCTCTTTCGGTTTTAAGAGATTGAGTTACGGAGTACAGGATTACAATGAGAAAGTGCAAAAGGCAATTCATAGAATTCAGTCTTTTGAACAGGTTAAAAATGCTACTATTTCAGCCCGGGAATTAGGTTATGAATCAGTGGGGCACGATATCATATTTGGTTTACCATTTCAGGAGGAAATGCACATTGTGGAAACGCTCTCTAAAACAATAGAACTAATGCCAGACCGGATAGCTTTTTATAGTTATGCGCATGTTCCATGGATAAAAGGAAACGGTCAAAGAGGTTTTAAAGATGAGGATCTGCCAGGTCCTGCTGAAAAGAGGAGACAATATGAAACGGGTAAAAAAATGCTGCTTAGAGCCGGCTATGTTGAAATTGGAATGGATCATTTTGCCCTCCCCTCAGATTCGCTTTCCAAATCTGTAGAGAATAAGAGCATTCACAGGAATTTTATGGGGTATACTTCTTCGAAAACCCAGGTAATGATAGGATTGGGAGTATCGGCTATCGGAGATAGCTGGTATGGTTTTGGACAGAATGTAAAAGGTGTGGAAGAATATCAGAATCTACTAAAAAATGATATTTTACCCATCTTTAAAGGGCATATTTTAACTGAAGAAGATCTTAAGATTCGCGAACATATCTTAAATATAATGTGTCAGTTAAAGACCAGTTTGCCTAAGGACGAAATGAATTCTGAAGCTTATAAAAAGATGCGCTCAGGTTTACATGAAATGGAAGCAGACGATCTGGTTATGTGGAAAGATAACGAGCTACTGGTAACAGAAAAAGGCCGGGCTTTTTGCAGAAATATAGCCATGGCCTTTGATCTTAGACTTCAAAGAAATAAACCGGAACAAAGATTATTCTCTATGACCATTTAGGACGCGGGTTTTAACCGGTGCTCGTTGAGCTGTATTTCCATATTGGAAATTTCAGAAATAATTTCCTGTCCTTTATCCCGGTTATACCAGATCTGTATTTCTTTTTTTATCTGGTCGTCTATTCTTCCATGCTCTTTTTTATAGTCTTCCATTATTTTGGTGGCTGCTTTAGATCGTGGTCCCCAAGTCGTAAGAATATTTAAATTTTCATAGGTAAGGATCAGTTTAGGAATAGAGCGGCTGCCGTTGGTTAAAAACAGGTCCATAAATTCCGGATTTTCATCCCTGAGCAGAATTCTGAGTTCAATTTTCGGACTTAACTCCGCTAATTTATTCAAAACAGGGATTGTTTGTGCACCATCCCCGCACCAGGATTCGAGAAGGACTATCCAGTATTGTTTTTGATCTATTTGCTGAAAAACCTCCGCCGTATTTTCAGGAATTTCTACCTTCGCATCCATTCTTTTCATCCGGCTGAAATTCAATTTGGTGAAGTTCATTCTTTCCACACTCCATTCGCCAGTATTACTATCTTTCAGGATAAGTTGTTCCACCATACTTTTATAAGCGGGGTAACTCATCGATTTGTCTAAACTATTTTTAATTATCGATTGCATCTGTTCAGTATTAGGTAAATAACTTTTTGAGACTAATAAAATTAGTTCCTAAAATTAACCGGATTAGGATTTATAAAATATGATGAAGATCATATCTGCTGAAATCTGCGAATTTTTAATTTTCCTTTATGACAGCTAAAGGTCTGAATTTCTTAAATTTAGAATAAAAATGAATATTAAACCTATCACCTGGCTGTATATTACATCGCTGATCCTCGTGTTGGTTGCGGCGTGTTCATATTTCAACGTTTCCTTTCCTATTGTTTTCTTTCTGGTAGTAACCGGGCAGCTTTTTCTTATTTATACGGTTTACCGGATCCTGACAGAGAAGTACACGACCACTAAGACTTTTGATGATTTTTACGAAGATCATTTTATAGATTAATAGGTAAGCGTTGGAAACATGATTTCAGTCATTTTTTAAGCGGAAGTAAAATTGAATTTTTGACCCGGATTTAAACTGGCTCAAAAGTGGATTGTTATCATTGTGGAGAAGAATGCAGAAGTGAGACACTGCTCTTTCAGGAAAAATATTTTTGTTGTAGCGGTTGTAAAACTGTATTTGAGATCCTTGATAGCAACGATCTTTCTTATTATTATGATCTGGAAAAATCTCCCGGAATCTCTCCTAACCTGAAAGAAGGTAAGTATGACTATTTGGAGAATACCGAAATTCTGGATAAACTACTTGAATTTGATCACGGGAATACCCAGATCGTATCTTTTACCATCCCCTCAATTCATTGTAGTTCCTGTATCTGGATACTTGAAAACCTGAATAAGCTTCATAAGGGCATTAAAAGTTCACAGGTAGATTTTCCTAAAAAGACGATCAGGCTAAGTTTTTCTTCGGAAGAACTAAGCCTGAAGAATCTGGTGCTACTACTTGTACGTATTGGTTATGAGCCAAATATTTCATTAGACAATTTTGAAAAAAAGGAGAACGGTATAGACCGAAGTTTAATTTATAAACTGGGAGTGGCGGGTTTTGCTTTTGGCAATATCATGTTCCTTTCTTTTCCTGAATATTTTGAGATCAATGAATTCTGGTTAGAGCAGTTCAAACATTTATTTCGCTGGTTAATGTTCAGTTTTTCTTTGCCGGTGGTATTTTATTCCGGGAAAGACTATTTCATATCTGCCTATAAAGGACTTAGATCTGGGATTCTTAATATAGATGTTCCCATAGCCCTGGGAATTAGTGTACTTTTTTTAAGGAGTACGGCGGAAATTGCCCTGGACCTGGGCACCGGATTCTTTGACAGCCTCAGCGGACTCGTTTTCTTCCTGTTACTGGGGAAATTCTTTCAGCAGAAAACCTATTCATTTTTATCCTTCGAAAGAGATTACAAATCCTATTTCCCTATTGCGGTGACCCGGATCTTTACTGAAGAAGGAAAAACCCGGGAAGAACAGATACAGGTTTATAAGATAGAGAAAGGAGACAGGATCATTATTAGAAACGAGGAGCTTATCCCCATGGATGCTATCCTTATTAAAGGAAAGGCGAAAATAGATTACAGTTTTGTGACCGGTGAAGCAGAACCAGTTACAAAGATAAGTGGCGATAAACTCTATGCAGGTGGAAGACAGCAGGGAGGTATTATTGAACTTGAGGCCCTAAAGCAGGTGCAGCAAAGTTATCTTACTCAATTATGGAGTGATGAGGTTTTTAGCAAAGACAAGAATTCTGTTTTCCAGAATCTTACCAATCAAATTAGTAAACGCTTTACCTATGCTGTATTGAGCATAGCCATACTATCTTCAGCTTTCTGGATATTTTATGATGCATCAAAAGCCTGGAATGTCTTTACCGCAGTACTTATCATCGCCTGTCCCTGTGCTATCGCTTTGGCTGCTCCCTTCACCCTGGGAAATATATTGAGGATATTTGGAAAAAATCACCTGTATCTTAAAGACGCCAATATCATCGAGCAAACTGCCGAAATTGACACCGTGGTTTTTGACAAGACCGGGACGATAACTACCAATGACCGGAGCCGTATTGAATATGAAGGTATAGAGCTCACCAACGAGGAAAAGCAATTGCTTAGTGGAAGTTTGCGGGCTTCAAATCACCCCTTAAGCCGTTCCCTGTATAATATTCTGGATAAACATAATATTTCTACCCCGGAGAGTTTTACCGAACATACCGGGCAGGGACTGGAAACCACTTACAAAGATCTCCGCCTTAAGATCGGTTCGCCGGCTTTCGTCAATCAAACTGAAACCATTGATTCTGGAGTTCCTAATAAGAAAAAACCTGAAAAAACTTCAGTTTATATAAGTGCGAACGATCAATACAAAGGTTGTTTTAGTTTTCATAATTCTTACCGGGATGGACTTGCTGAATTATTCAGAAGACTTTCTGAGGACCGGGAACTTATCATCCTTTCGGGAGATAATGATGGGGAACGGGAAAGACTACAGGAAATAGTGCCGGAAGGAACCAGAATGTTCTTTAATCAGAAACCGGGAAATAAACTTCAGTTCATTAAAGATCTTCAGCAAAAGGGTAGAAAGGTGATGATGGTGGGTGATGGATTGAATGATGCCGGAGCACTGGCTCAGAGTAACGTGGGTATAGTGATTTCTGAAGATATCAACGTTTTTTCACCGGCCTGCGATGGAATTCTGGGTGCAAAACGATTTAAAGATCTGGGTAAGTTTTTTGATCTCTCTGGCAAGGCTATCAAGGTTATAAAATTAAGTTTTTTACTATCCCTTTTCTATAATCTCATAGGACTTGGTTTTGCCGTATCCGGAAATCTTATGCCGGTGGTTGCAGCTATTTTGATGCCTTTGAGTTCCATTAGCATCGTGGTATTCACTACGCTGATGACACAATTCATATCTAAAGATCTAAAAAAATAAAAGAACCCCTCAAAGCTGACAATGGTCATTTTTTAGACCCTGCTCTCAGGATACTTTTACACCCAGATTAAAAGAAAAAATGAGCATTATCTACATGTTACTGGCTATTAGTGTGGTTGTAGCCATCATCTTCTTCATCGCCTTTATAATTTCTGTCAGGAAAGGTCAGTATGACGATGTATACACGCCCTCAGTACGAATGCTTTTTGATGATGAACTTGTTAAACCCGATCCTAAAGAAAATCAACCCGTCAATAAAGTGAAATCAAATTAATTATGGAACTACAGCAGTTTTATTACGATAATAAGATCGTAAAGAAATTTATCATTGCCACCATGTTTTGGGGCATTATTGGTATGAGCGTTGGCTTATTGCTCGCCTTTATGTTCATATTTCCTAATGTAACCGAGGGTATTTCCTGGCTCAGCTTTGGTAGACTTAGACCCCTGCATACCAATGCGGTGATCTTTGCCTTTGTGGGTAATGCGATCTTTGCCGGGGTGTATTATTCCACGCAACGTCTATTAAAGGCGAGAATGTGGAGTGATGCGCTTAGTAATATCAATTTCTGGGGCTGGCAGCTTATTATCGTTGGAGCGGCGATCACTTTACCGCTGGGATATACTTCCTCCAAAGAATATGCTGAGCTGGAATGGCCTTTTGATATTGCAATCGCTATTATATGGGTAGCTTTTGGAGCCAATTTAATTGGGACCATGATCAAAAGAAGACAGCGTCACCTGTATGTGGCTATCTGGTTCTATCTGGCCACTTTTGTAACTGTAGCGGTACTTCATATTTTCAATAATATCGAAATACCTGTTTCTGCTTTTAAGAGTTATTCTTTCTATTCAGGTGTTCAGGATGCCCTGGTTCAATGGTGGTACGGGCATAATGCTGTAGCATTTTTCCTTACTACCCCATTCCTTGGATTGATGTATTATTTTGTGCCGAAAGCAGCCAATCGCCCGGTATATTCTTATCGACTTTCTATTATACACTTCTGGTCTCTGATCTTTATTTACATCTGGGCAGGACCTCACCATTTATTGTATACTTCTTTACCAGACTGGGCACAGAATCTTGGGGTTGCCTTTTCTGTAATGCTATTATTCCCATCCTGGGGAGGAATGATCAACGGTTTACTAACACTTCGTGGAGCCTGGGATAAAGTGAGGGTAGATCCTGTTCTTAAATTCATGGTGGTGGCGATTACCGGTTACGGAATGGCAACATTTGAAGGCCCCATGTTATCACTTAAAAATGTAAATGCCATCGCGCACTTTAGTGACTGGATCATTGCGCATGTTCACGTAGGCGCATTGGCCTGGAACGGATTTTTAACCTTCGGTATGATATACTGGCTGGTGCCGAGATTATTTAAAACTAATTTATGGTCCTTAAAACTTGCGAATACACACTTCTGGATAGGAACACTTGGGATCATCATTTATACGTTGCCGATGTATGTTGCGGGATTCGTACAGGCTTCAATGTGGAAACAGTTCAATCCAGATGGAACTCTTACATACGGTAACTTCCTTGAAACAGTAACTCAGATCATCCCAATGTACTGGATGAGAGCTATTGGGGGGAGTTTATACATCGTAGGTGCTTTTGTGATGCTTTATAACATTGTAAAAACCGTTCGTCAGGGTAGTGAAGTGGAAGATGAACTTGCTGAAGCTGCCGCTTTACAACCCGTAACTAAGAAAAGAACTGCCGGGGAAGCATATCACAGCTGGCTGGAAAGAAGACCGGTAAAACTTACCATTTTCGCAACCATCGCCATCCTGATTGGAGGAATTGTTCAGATAGTCCCTTCCTTAATGGTAGATGATTATGTGCCGGTGATCTCCAGTGTAAAACCTTATACACCTTTAGAACTTGAAGGACGGGATCTATATATTCGTGAAGGTTGTGTATCCTGTCACTCACAAATGATAAGACCTTTCAGAAGTGAAGTGGAACGCTATGGAGAATATTCTAAAGCCGGGGAATATAGATATGATTACCCTTTCTTATGGGGAAGTAAAAGAACCGGTCCCGATCTGCACAGGATAGGACAGAAATATTCAGATAACTGGCACCTGAACCATATGTACGATCCGCAAAGTACTTCTTCAGGTTCTATAATGCCTTCCTATACCTGGCTAATTCAGGACGCGCTGGACAAATCTGATACGGAAGCTAAAATGCGGGCCATGCAAACCCTGGGAGTTCCTTATACAGATGAGGAGATCGGAAGAGCTCAGCAATGGATGACAAAACAGGGAGCTCAAATTGAACAGAACCTTTATTCAGATCCAGATTTTGTAACCAGTTATGAGGCTGATAAAAAGTATGCAGAAGAAAATGGCATTGAATTCACAGAAATGCGGGATCGTGAGATCGTAGCCTTGATCGCATACCTGCAAAGACTGGGCACAGACATTAAAGCCGAAGATTTAAAAGAAGTATCAACTAATTAAAACCTGAGACCATGTTGAAATTTGTAAAAGGTCCATTGGAAAGTATAGAAGGGGTAGCAATTTATCCAATCATCTCACTCTTAATATTTTTCATCTTTTTTACTGCGCTTTTCTGGTGGGTTTTCACTGCCAAAAAAGATTATATCAAAAAGGTGAGTGATATCCCCCTTGAGCTGGATGAGGAAAATACCATGGAATTTAATCAAAAAGAAAACAGATGAAAAGAATATTTTCAGCATTAAGAATCACAGGTCTAATTGCCCTCGCTATCATTTTGGCAGAAACGACCTTGGAAACAGGAGACCAATCTGTTTTTGAAGCTCATCCCATATTTTGGCTTATTCTGGGAGTGATCCTTCTCATAGCGATCGCTATAGAAGCATCAGTGGCAGCCTTGGAGAGAACATTATATATGTCTTTAAAACCAGATGCCCGGGCCAGGTATGAGAATGCCATGGCGGTGAAAAAGCAAAAACGTTTTGCCTGGTTCAAAGAAACCTATAACAATCTTCTGGATAAAAAACCTATTGAAAAGGAAGAAGAGATCATCCTGGATCATAATTATGACGGGATCAAAGAACTGGATAATAACCTTCCGCCGTGGTGGCTTTACGGATTTTATGCGAGTATCATTTTTGCCGGGATCTATATGGCGAGATATCACATTTTCGACGGAGCGACCCAGAAGGAGGAGTATATAACAGAGGTCGCCGAAGCCAGAGAGGCGGTTGAAGAATACAAGAAGAACGCAAAAGGTTTAATAGACGCCAATACGGTGGAATTACTAACCGGAACCGAAGATATAAATGCGGGTAAAGCGATCTTCAGTGGGAACTGTGCTGCCTGTCATAAAATGGACGGTGGTGGCGGAATTGGTCCTAACCTAACTGATTCTTACTGGATCCTTGGGGGAGGTATCAAAAATGTTTTCAATACAATTTCTGAAGGAGGCCGTGCCGGTAAAGGAATGGTGGCCTGGAAAACAGATTTGAAGCCTGAAGAAATGGCGCAGGTGGCCAGTTATGTTTTGAGTTTACATTCTACCACACCTCTGGATCCCAAGGAACCCGAGGGAGAACTTTGGGTGGATCCAGATGCAAGAGTAGATGAGGTTGAGGTGGAAATGATAGATTCAGCTTCTGTAGAAATAGAAATGGATTACGAAAAAACAGAAGAATAAAAGACCCCACCCGAAACTGTAAAAAACAGTTCCGACCTCCCCAAAGGGGAGGTAATTAAAATATAATTAAAGATTAGATAAACATTTTGGATAAGGACGAGCACGAAAGATTCAGGGATAGTATAGGAACACTTACTTCAGAAGGTAAACGTTCCTGGGTATATCCTAAAAAACCTGAAGGGCGGTTATATAAATACCGTAAATGGGTAAGCTATATTCTTTTAGCTATACTTTTTACAGCTCCTTTTATTAAGATCAACGGGAATCAGTTCCTTATGTTCAACGTGCTGGAACGAAGGTTCAATATTTTCGGAGAAATTTTCTGGCCACAGGATTTCTATCTATTTGTTCTGATGATGTTGATTGGGGTAGTATTTATTTTATTGTTCACCGTAGCCTTTGGAAGGATATTTTGCGGGTGGATCTGCCCGCAAACCATCTTTATGGAAATGGTTTTCCGAAGAATTGAGTACTGGATAGAAGGAGACAGGGGTAAACAAATACGCCTGGATAAACAGGAATGGAATGCTGAAAAGATCAGGAAGAAGGGGATAAAATGGAGCATATTTTTTGTGATCTCCTTTCTAATTGCCAATGTATTCCTGGCCTATCTTATAGGCAGTGACCGGCTGCTCTTATATATTTCGGAAGGTCCGCTGGCTCATATGAGTACCTTGATCTCGCTGCTCATTTTTACCGGAGTATTTTATTTTGTCTTTGCCTGGTTTAGAGAACAGGTTTGCATTATAGCCTGCCCGTATGGCCGGTTACAGGGTGTGTTACTGGATAACAAATCTATCGTTGTAGCCTACGATCATAAAAGAGGAGAGAAGGAAAAAGGAAGGGCTAAATTCAAGAAGAACGAAGATAGGGAAGCAAGCGGAAAAGGAGATTGTATAGACTGTTTTCAATGCGTTCAGGTTTGTCCTACCGGGATAGATATCAGAAATGGAACACAATTGGAATGTGTGAACTGTACTGCCTGTATCGATGCCTGTAACCATATGATGGATGCGGTTGATCTTCCTCAGGGCTTGATAAGATATGCCAGTGAGGAAAATATAGAAAAGAAGAAAAAATTTAAGTTCACTCCGCGTATCAAAGGTTATGCGGCGGTATTGTTTATCCTGGTTTCGGTTTTAACCGGGATGCTCTTTTTAAGAAGTGATGTAGAAGCAAATATTCTCAGACTTCCCGGTCAGCTTTACGAGCACAAGGACGATAATATCATTAGCAATGTCTATACCTATAAACTGATCAATAAGACTTCTCTGGATTATGAAAATGTTAGGTTTAAGCTGCTTTCCCATGATGGAAGTATAGAAACTGTGAAGGGAAATTCTATTCTTATTCCTGCCAATGGACTGGCTGAAGGAACCCTATTTATTGAAATAAATCAAGGCGCACTGGAAAAAGAAAAAGATAAAATTATCATCGAAGTATATGACGGTGATAAACTTATTGAAACAACCGGGACCACTTTTTTAGGTCCGAGAAGTTATAATTAGAAGTGAGATATAAGTATGGAAATGTTGGAATGGTCTATTGATATTGATGCATTAGTAGGAAGCAGAGGGAATCAAAATTAAAAACAAGAAATTATGAAATTAAATTGGGGAACCGGAATTGTAATAGGAATGCTGTTATTCATTGGTTTCATCATGTATTTCGTGGTGACCATGCTAAGTAGTTCAGACTATGACCATGATCTGGTAGTAGAAGATTATTACAAGGCAGAACTGCACTACCAGCAGGATATAGATGCGGAAGAGAATGCCCTGGCATTGGATGAACATATAGAACTGGAAAGAGAGGGAGCTCAAATGTACATAAAGTTCCCGGAGACTATAAATCTGGAACAGCTGGAAGGAACAGTTACTTTTTACAGGCCTTCAAATAAAAAACTTGATTTTAGTATTCCCTTTTCAACAATTCAGCAGCAAAAATTTGAAGTGCCAGTATCCCAGTTGGTAAAAGGCAGGTGGAACCTTAAGATCAGCTGGCAGGAAAATGGAAAGGATTATCTGTTCAAAAAGGAAATTCTATACTAAAATGCTTCTTTCAGCGCTCATATTCGGTTTACTGGGTAGTTTCCATTGTATTGGGATGTGTGGTCCTATTGCATTTTTACTACCACTGGAAAGAGATAATAAACCTAAAAAATTACTGCAGATCTTTCTGTATCACTTTGGCAGGATCTTCTCTTATGCTGTGATTGGATTAGCTTTCGGTATTGTGGGAAAAGGTCTGTCCTTATTTGGATTGCAGCAGCAGTTATCAATAATTATTGGAATTCTAATGTTGCTACTGGTTCTTATTCCGAAGCGAAAACTTGGAAAATGGAACCCTGAGCATGCCGGTTTTAAATTCGTCAACAAACTAAAGAATCAGCTTGGCCGTGAACTTAAAAAGAAAAGACCAGATACATTCTTTAGTGTAGGATTTCTAAACGGATTTCTTCCTTGCGGATTGGTTTATATGGCTGTACTGGGTGCCATTGCCGGGGGTAGCGCTTGGGAAGGAAGTCTATATATGGTTCTTTTTGGTATGGGTACGATCCCACTAATGACCAGTGCAATCTGGATCAGCAATATAATATCTGTAAAAAGCAGAAAGTATATTCGCAGACTTATTCCTGTTTTTGTCGGAATTGTTGCGGTCTTATTTATTCTCCGGGGCTTGGGACTTGGTATACCCTTTGTATCGCCAAAACCTCAAATTGAACAGATCTCTTCAGGATTTGAATGTCATCAACCTTTACAAATTACAAAATCATAAATTATGCTATCTCAATTAACTATCCCGCTTGTAAACTGGAATCTGGGAACCGGAATTATCTTATTTTTCGGAGTCGTATGTCTGGTATTAATCCTTATTGTAAATAATATGGTGAATAGCGACCAGAAGAAAAATAAATGAAATCAATAATAATTTATTTCAATTTGCTATCTACAGGTGAAGAAGGTTTTAATTTCCTCAATTTCCCGAAGATCGAAATTAGTTTAAATTTATAAGCTGAAATTTTCGCAGATAAATCTCTCAAAATATTAGCCAGCTTCTATGTACTCTAATTTTTATTATATTGACCACTGTTTTTTCACCTAAAAAGTTGAAGATTTATCTTTGGTAAAATAGATTTACTTTTGTCGAAATTTTCATCATTTTCATTTTTTGCTATTAAAAGAATATGAGCTATACTTCTGAAGACTCAGAAAATAAGAAAAAGAAAGATTCGGCAATAAAATCCTTATCTCGTAGTATTGTAGATACGGTACAGGAACCAATGTTAATCCTGGATGTGGATCTAAATTTTATAAATGCGAATACTGGTTTTTACAATACTTTTGAGATTGTAAATGAGCAGGCTCTTCAATTAGAACTGGAACAAAATAACCCACACTTTAAGCAGCTAAAATCCAATCTTGAAGCGGAGTTAGCTGTAAATAAGAATATTGAAAATTCAGAATTCTCCTTAGTACTTCCAAAATCGGGCGTTAGAAAATTCCTCATTAATGCCAGTAAAATTGATGATCCTGAGTTAATTCTGGTATCATTTACTGAACAAAAGGACAATCTTGAGAAATTTGATGAAATTTTCTCGCAGGCTCCCGCCATGATATGTATACTTCGCGGCCCTGAACATGTTTTTGACCGGGCAAATGAAAATTACCTTCAAATTGTTGGGAATAGAGATATTATTGGCAAAACCGTTAGGCAGGCAGTTCCGGAGTTAGACGGACAGGGTTTTTATGAAATGTTAGATAATGTCTATAAAACCGGGAAAGCATTTACTGGTAGTGAAATTCCAGTGAAGATTGATAATGGAGAAAAGAAGTTAAAGAATTCTTTCCTGGATTTTGTTTATCAGCCAATATTTGAAGAATCTGGAGCCGTGGGCGGCATATTTGTTCACGCCATAGATATTACCGAGAAAGTTAAAGCCATACGAAAACTTGAGGAAAGTGAAAATGAATTAAGGAATCTAATTGATACCGTACCTGCCATTATATGGATTACCAGTGAAAGCGGAAAGAATTCCTATTTGAATAAAAAATGGTATGAATTTACGGGTCAAACCCAAAGCGAAGCTCATGATTTTGGCTGGCTGAATGTAATACATCCTGAGGATAGAAAAAGAGTAGAAAAAGAGTTCCTGAAATCAAACAATGAGAGATCACCCTTTCATGCAAGTTTCAGGCTGCGCAACAGCGAAGGGGATTATAGGTGGGTATTAGATAGCGGAAGTCCTAAATATAATAGTGAAGGAGCCTATGAAGGGATGATAGGTACCGTGATAGATATAAATGAAGAAAAAATTAAAGAGCAGCTTATACGGGAAAAACAACATCGAATAAGGTCTATTATTGAAGAGGCAGATGTAGCTACCGCACTATATACCGGCCGCGAGATGAAAATTGAAATGGCCAATGATGCCATGATAGAGCTTTGGGGAAAAGATCATTCGGTTATTGGAAAAACACTGCATGAAGCACTACCTGAACTGGAAGGGCAGCCTTTTCACGAACTGCTTCAGAATGTTTATACCACCGGCAAGACCTACTGGGGAAAAGAAGATCCTGTAGATCTGGTTATCAACAATAAATTGCACACCGGTTATTTCAACTTCACCTACAAAGCATTAAGTGATGAAAAAGGGGAGATCTATGGAATTTTGAATATGGCCGTCGATGTTTCAGAAATTGTAGAATCTAAAAAGCTTTTAAAAGATAGTGAAGAGAGATACCGGCAAATGGCCGATCTTATGCCGGAAAAAGTTTCCAATATAGATCCCCAAGGGAATGTCGTTTATTTTAATCAGGGCTGGCTGGATTATACAGGACTTTCAAAAGAAGAATTTGAAGAGCAGGGTCTTAACAGCTTTATATCTCCTGCTGAAAAAGATGAATTTGAGAAAGCATGGAATTATTCGCTGGAAACCGGAAACGATTTTGAAATGGAACTTCGTTATCTCAATAAAAAAGGGAAATATAAGTGGCATCTTAACCGGGCAGAAGCGATCACAGATGCCAATGGAGATATTCAGCTCTGGATATGCACGGCTACTGAAATTCAGAAGATAAAAGCTGAAGAGAAACGAAAGGAAGATTTTCTTAAACTGGTGAGTCATGAGTTAAAAACACCGGTGACCTCCATAAAGGGATATGTGCAGTTACTCCTGAGTCTCCTTAAAAGTGAAAAAGGAGTACCCCTCACTGCCATTCCGTTTCAAACTTCCTTAGAGCGTATAGATCAGCAAGTGGTGCGACTCACCAGGCTCATCTCAGAAATGCTCGATCTGTCCAGAATCGAAAAAAATAAGCTGGTCCTTAAAAAGGAAAATTTCAGTTTAAATAAATTAATTGCTGAAACGATTCAGGACATAAATTATACCAATACCCAATACAATATTAAGCTTACCGAAGAATTTGACTGTAATATTTATGCCGATAAGGATAGGATCGGCCAGGTATTGATCAACCTGGTGACCAATGCGATAAAATATTCTCCGGAGAACCAGGATATTGAAGTGAAAATTGAGAAAGAGGGAAAAAATAAAGTGGCGGTAAGCGTTATAGATTCAGGAATTGGGATTGATAAAGAGAATCAAAAGAAAATTTTTAAGCGCTTTTATCGTATAGATTTTAAACATGAAGATACCTACTCGGGCTTTGGAATAGGTCTTTATCTGGCCAATGAAATTATGAGACGTCATAATGGTAAAATTAGTGTAGATAGTGAAAAAGATAAAGGTTCAGTTTTTACCTTTAGCCTGGATGTGGTATCCAAAGATTTTAAAGAATAAAATATGGCTCAGGAACAAAAAATTCTCATTATAGATGATGACCCGGGGATTGGAGATATGATGCAACTTGTGCTTCAGTTCAATGGATATGATATTATTGTTTCTGAAAAACCCGATGAGGCAGAAGATATTATATTGACCCACCAGGTAGATTTGATAATTCTGGACATGCTCATTTCGGGAATTAATGGTACCGACGTTTGTAAACGATTAAGGGATAATGAAGATCCAGAAATTGCAAACACTCCCATTTTAATGATGTCGGCCCTTCATGATGCAGTAAAGAAATGTAAAAAGGCAGGAGCAAATGATTTTTTATCCAAACCCTTTGAAGTGGATGATTTACTTTTAAAAGTGAAGGAACTGTTAGAAGATTAAGTCTGCAGGATTGACGGCGTAAGGAATATATAAAATTAAGACCAAAGAGAAGCCTGCAGCGATGCCGGCTTTTTAAATTTAGATTATGTCGCAAAATAAAAAAATATCATATTCTGTTCTCGAACTTGCCGTAGTTGGTCAGGATATTCCTCATACAAAAGTATTTGAAAATAGTGTGGAGCTTGCCAGAACTGCAGAAGGTTTAGGTTATAAAAGATTCTGGCTGGCAGAACATCATAATATGGTGAGTATAGCGAGTTCGGCAACCACCGTTCTTATGAGCCATATCGCGGCCAAAACCAAAAGTATAAGGATTGGTTCCGGGGGGATAATGCTACCAAACCATTCCCCGCTTATCGTTGCTGAACAATTCGGAACTTTGGGTTCCCTATACCCGGGAAGGATAGACATGGGCCTGGGCAGAGCTCCGGGAACAGATCAGGTAACCGCGCATGCCATTAGGAGTGACCGGATGAATTCGGTCTTTAAATTTCCGCATGAAATTGATGAAATTCAGCGATATTTCAAGAATGATAGAACCTCTACAAAAGTAAGGGCGACGGTGGCTGAAGGGGTAAAAGTGCCTATGTATGTTTTGGGATCCAGTACAGATAGTGCGCACGTTGCTGCAGAAAAGGGACTTCCCTATGTTTTTGCCAGTCATTTTGCACCTGCCCAGTTATTCCAGGCTATGGAAATTTATTACAGAGAATTTCAGCCTTCAGAATACCTGGAAGAGCCGTACAGTATTGCCGGAATTAATGTCACCGCTGCAGCTACTAATGAGGAAGCTGAAAAACTATCTACCAGCTCCCTTAGAATGATGGTAGGCGTTCTTACAGGAAACCTGGATTACTTGCAAAAACCTGTTGAAATGAATGCGGAACTGAAAGAGGTGCGTGACAATCCTGCGTTGCAGAGAATGTTGCAATATGCCTTTGTAGGAGATCGTAAAACCATTCAACAGAAAACTGAAGAATTTCTGAAGCAAACGGGGGTAGATGAGGTAATTGTTGCTTCTCATATCTATGATCAGGAAGACAGGATCAAATCTTATAAGATATTTTCGGAGGTTATGAAGGAGATCAATTCATGATCATTTATTAAACTTCCTTAAAATATTATAAAAACGGTTAAATATCAGCTTGACAAAGCACTCCTCACTTAATTTTCCATTTTAATTCTTTACCTTAAAAAGAAAAACCATGGAAAAGATAGTAAAGATAAAATCAGTTGGTCAGGTAACGCACGATGTTAAACAGTTTATAGTTGAAAAGCCACAGGGATATGAATTTACTCCCGGGCATGCCACTGAAGTTTCAATTAATAAAGAAGATTGGAAAGAGGAGAAAAGACCTTTTACCTTTACGAGTTTAAATGAAGATGATGATCTTGAATTCACCATCAAGATCTATCCAGACCATGATGGAGTCACCGAGCAGCTGGGGAAATTAAAGGTCGGGGATGAGCTTATAGTTCGCGATACCTGGGGTGCGATAGAATATAAAGGCCCGGGTTATATAATTGCAGGTGGAGCAGGCATCACTCCTTATATTTCTATGTTGCGAGATCTGGATAAAAAAGGAAAAGCGAAAGGCATGCATCTCATTTTCTCTAATAAAACCGATAAGGATATTATTATGAAGGAAGAGCTGGACCGGCTGCTGAATAATAATACTACCCACGTGATCACAGATCAGAAAGATACAAAGTATACCAATGCTTATTTAAATGAAGATTTTCTCAAGAAAGAGATCAAAGATCTGAATAAACGATTTTATGTGTGCGGACCACCGGAAATGACTGAAGAAATCAGTAACATCCTTGAAAAACTTGGCGCAGATACAGATTCAGTTCAACTCGATGATCAGTAGTATAATTGTATTTAGGAGAGCGATCAAAAAAAATAGCCTGTATGTCTGATTCCTGGTAAATCGTTAGTAGCCTAAAAGACCATTTTTAAAGTTTTCAAAGTCAGTAATAATGACATAAGCAATTATTAAGAAGATAGCAATAAGGAAAATTTTGAAATAATTTTTTCGGGAAATGATTTTACTCATGAATGATTTTAGTTTTGTGGGTTGATAATTTTTATAGTCTGTATATCTTCAGAAGCATCGCTCATTCTAATATGTAATAGCTCGTATTTCCATTTATCACCCTCTTTATATGCGGTAAGATCTAATTTAGCTTTTCCCTTATCCCCCTGAACTTTAATGGTGGAAGTCACGTTTTTATTTTTATTCGAATATCGAACTTCTCCATTAAGAATAGTCATTTTATCGATAGGCTGAATCTTCCCTAAAGATTCCAGGACACGTGCATCATTATTTGCTTTTTCAATAGCAATTTGATAAAGATCTTTATCGGCATAAGCCTGGGCAAGATCTGTAGAAACCTTGCCTAATCCCGAAGATGCAAGAAGATAGATCACAAGAATACTGATGGTAGCTATAGGAACTAACCATTTATAATTTTTGTTCAACCAGGTTGTTTTCATGATTTCAATTTAATTGAGGGAGTTACTGTAAAACTCCAAATTAGAGAAAAACTTTTAAAATAGGAGATTGCAACTAACCAATTAGATTCCTAAATCACTATTCAGGTATAAAGCAGTGCTAGAACAAATGGGATAGTAACTGTTACAGATATAAGAGCCGGTTTTACCCAGCTTTTTTTCTCGAATTCAATATTTTTCCCGAGATATCGATTCCAGAAATATTCATTTAGAATTACGGCTCCCAGAATATTTAGCGGGATGGTAAATTTGCTGGTACTTACCGAATTTACTGTGAAAATGATACCGACCGTATAGAGGATGGAAAATATTAGCACCTGTATACGTCCTTTTTTTTCGCCTATCTTTTTGAGATTGCTCATTAAGATCGCTGCACCAAAAATTGTGGAAAAAATTAGCGAAAAGGCGGTGATAACTCGTTTGGAATAGAGTTGAGGAGGAATTTCAGTAATCTCGTTCTCCTCGAATTCTTCATTGTCAGGATTTTCAAATTCTTGATTTAAGGATTCCCTTTCTTTAATTTCCGCTTTATAATTTAAAAATGTTCTCAATACGATATGAGTTTATACTGCGCAAAACTTGCGGAAGTAGGGATGCAGTTTTGCCCAATAGGCTAGTGACAGCGAAGGTAAAAAAAAGTATATTAATCCCATAGGATAATAGAAAAACTAATAACATTCGGCGACTGATGGTAAATTATCTTTGACCTAAGATTAGCGTGCTTTGATTTTGCCTGTTTTTAAGCTCTTCTTCCACTTTCTCCACAAAAAGAAAGATAATAAACAGCGTAAGAAGTATAGATATTACCAGGAGCTTAAGATCTTTTATATTCTCTAATCTGGCCTTGTATCTTATTTTTTCTATGACCTCGTTAAATTTTTTTTCAGGGATTTTCTCAAATAGTATCCCATCCAGGGGCATTTCATCTTTATGAATATTTTCCCGAAGATCTTCTTTGAATTTTGGCTTGTTAGAATATAAAAGAGATTTGTTATGGTTTTGCTGACTGGTTATTTCGACTCTCTTAGACATCTTTAATTTATTATTTATGAATTAGCCTTCAGCAGATGAAGATCATCCAATCTTAACCGGCTAGGATCGTATAAGTTAAGAATTTTTTTAAACCCGAAACTTTAATTAAAGTTTCGGGTGTGCTATTATCAAATTAACGAGGCTTAATGAGCTGTGGTTAGTTTTTAAACTTACTCTTGCAATATCATAAAAGTCATGACCTGGACCGAAAATATTTAATTAATCATTCTCAGATTCAGCTAATTTTTTAGTATCCACATATTGCT
The DNA here is from genome assembly GCF_020552705.1 of Christiangramia sediminis. Classification (GTDB taxonomy): domain Bacteria; phylum Bacteroidota; class Bacteroidia; order Flavobacteriales; family Flavobacteriaceae; genus Christiangramia; species Christiangramia sediminis. The sequence continues at coordinate 728,358 of NZ_JAJBZG010000005.1, forward strand.
GAAAGGCAACAATTTTTCCATCCTTAAGCGTCCATAGATGAGCCGCCTGCGCATCATAAGCCTGACCGTTCTTCCATTTTGCATCATATCTTAGGGTGGCCAGAATCTGATTATTGCTCATTTCATGTAGCTCAATATCCTTTAATTTAAAATATTCATGTTCGGTCATGATCCTGCCAAAAACGCCATTCATAACAGCGTCTGGACCCACATATGGATTATCTTCTGCGTATTTATTCCCTTCAGCTTCATTCCATTGGATTTCTGGATCCATTTGGCTAAGAACGCCAGGCACATTTCCCGATGAAAAAGCACTATAAACCGAATCTATTAATTTCATATTTTGTGCATCTGAAATCAGCCCTAACTGCCCCATAAATTCCATATTATCCATAAAATCGTGCTCTTCCAGGATTTTACCATTCTTCATTTTTACCAGGGTCACCCCTTCGAGGTCGAGATTTTTTCCAGTGGCCGGGATTCCGAAGAAATCTCCCGAATGTGTTCCTTTGAATCTCCAGTGTTTTACGATATTATCGTCCTGCCCAAAAATATTGATGATGTCAAAGTTTATATCTGAAAAGCCGGTCAGGAAATTCTGATAATAATTTTTAAAATTTTCAATGCCTTTAATATTTTCGGGACTGTTTATGATGACCACATTTTCATCAAAACTTGAATTGTTGATCTGGTCTATCTCCCCGTTGTTCAGGATCTCATCCCATACCCGGGAGTAAGTTTCGATATTCTTTTCAGTTTGATTCTGTGCAAATGACAGGCTAATACCAAAAAGTATCAGGGCTAAAAGGATGGCTGATTTTTTCATGATTGAAAATATTAAAATAATTATCCCTGTTAAGGTATAAAATACTGATATACAATTCAATATATTTTTTTTAAAATCAGTCAATTGATGCAAATAACCCGATAACGACCACTACTATTTTCATATCAAAATTGAAAAATCCTTGATATGGCTAAAGTAACATGGAAAACACATCTTGAATTTAATAAGTTATTCCCGGAGCTTTGTATAAAAACTTATTGCTTTTTCATAGGTTGCGTTGTTAGCATCAATTAAAATCTTATCAATAATTTTTTCACCTATCACTTTATACGAGTTTAAAGCATTATAACTAAACGAACGTAGGAAAGTTGTAAATCAAAAACTGTACTTCTTGTCTTAACCATAGACAATTAATATAGTTGTTAAGTAATAGAAAAGGTCTGTGTTAAGCTTGTTTGTGATCTTATATATATGGTTGTAATATAAATGTCATTATACTCATAACTAATTGTATATTAGTATTTTAAAACGTATTTTAGTTCATTAAATTCTCCTCATTCTATTTTTATCAACTTATTGCTGTTTTATGTAAATCTGTTACTATAGCTTTTTAGGAATAGTATTTTCTATGTCAAATAGGAAATCAAAGATTAAAAGCAAACACAGTAATTACCACTTAAACCAATTAATTATGAGAAATCGATTTGTATTTCTATTCGTATTAGTAGCAATTTTATTTGCTTGCAGCAGTGATTCTATAAGCAATGATGATCTTGATTTGATTAATCTAGAGGTCAAATTACAAGCGGGCACAGAACGTCCCTTCAAAATAAAAAAAGTAGAAGGCACTTATAGCTTCATTCCAGGTGATGGTGAATCATGCTCAGCTATCGTTCTAAATGCTATTGGCGAAGGAACTATGTCACATCTAGGATTTAGTACGATGTTAGAGGAATGGTGTTCTAATGGACCAACTGACCTTGGTACAAGATCAATCACGATTATAGCTGCAAATGGTGACGAATTGAGAGGCACTCATAGTACTATTCTATTTACTTCGGCTACTTCTTTTGAAGAAACATTGAACTTTGACGGTGGAACCGGACGGTTTGAAAATGCCAAAGGTGTATTCATAGAAACTGTAGAAATTATTGAAGATATCCCAGGTGGACCTACTGGAACATTTGTTATGAGCGGCGAGGGAACGATAACGTATTAATTAGGCATAATATGCAAAAAAGCTCATTCAAAGCATCTAGTACTTGGAATGAGCTTTTTTGCATGGTACAGCTACTTTTACTTGTTAGCGTAATTCGCGCAAACTCCTTTGCTAGTGTTCAAAGAGTATCTCGAAAATTCGTTAGAACTTCCTTTACGCAGTACCTTTTTGCCATCTTAGGGCTCAAGCAACTAGCAATACACAAGAACATTGACAACTCTTCATTTGGTGAACTGAATCTCAACTAAATAATAATGCGGAATATTGAATTCGTTTCCGAAGTCTTCCGGAGAAATTTCAGATTGCGCCACTTTGCAATAAGAACCTGATCCATCAGGATCACGGTTAGGTGTAATAACTGACATTATATAAAAAGGGCTGTTTATATCTTCTTTTAGCAGCTTTTTTGCTCCAAAAAAATCTTTGACGGCATAACGGCCATTGTCATGTGTAGTCGGGAAATAGGCTTGCTTACTGCCATATCTTTCACCCTTGATCCAAAATTTAATATCTTCTTTTCCTATTTTACTCAGTAGTTTGAATGAGCTTTGTGCGGAATCTATTTTGAAATAATCATTCCCGCGCTCATCAAATAGAACAGATGTATTGATCAACTCCCCATCTAAAAATTCCTTTACCTTAATCACGAAGTATTTTCCCGTAATGGAATTTCCTTTAAATGTAAATTCTGTCTGGTTGATATTTTCAAATTGGAATAAAGTCTGAAGATCCGGGTTTTCAACACCATTTTTTATCGTGACATCTACGATTGAAGTATCAGGCACGACTGTTTTATTGGTTATTTCTGAATTTTCAATAGATAAATTTTGTGCATTGGAGAAAAATGAGATCAATAGAATAAATAAGGTGATTTTTTTCATGTGCTGGGTTATTATGAGGGTAAATTAGTAGAGGGCCTCTATTTTAATGTTTAGCTACTGTTTTGAGTCAGTGATCTATGCCCAAATTTTATATTACGTTTTAAGTGCTCTTATTTAAAGTTTTAACCTGTGCCAGGTCACTTTTATAGATCTCATTTAAATATTCAGAATATGGATCATTCCTTTTATAATTAAAATACTTCTCCGCTTTCTCCAAATGGGATTTAGCAAGCTCTTTTTTGCCGTCTTCTGAATATATTTTAGCTAAGCCTAAATGAGCTTCCACAGAATATTTGGACTGCTCCAGTGCTTTTTTATAATAATTTATAGCCGCTTCCAGGTTTCCCATTTCGTATTCACAAATTCCAATGTAAACGAAAGATTGAATATCTGCCCAGTCTTCTCCCTGGTTTTCGATACTTTTTTTGAAGTGTTTACTGGCTTTCTGGTAATCTCCCAGGCCATAATAGGATTCTCCCCTTAAGAAATCGATATCTTCTCCCCACGGGGTATCGATTACTCCGGGAGTAAGGGAGTCCAGTCGATCAAAATCAGCTAAAGCTCCCTTGAAATTCCTTAAAAATCGAAGCTTCATATATCCTCTATAACCCAGATGCATTTTTGGGTCTAGGGTAACCGCTTTGTCAAGAAGCATGAAGCCTTCTTCGTAATAACCTCTTTTATTGAAGGGTACCGATTGTTCAAAGTAAATCCGGTCATTTTCAGGATCCTTAAATTTTAAGATCTCGAACATTTTCTGGGAAAGTTCACTTCCCTGCATATTCGCGGCGAAAGAATATCTTTTTTCCGGTGAGGAAAATAGCAGCATATAGATCACAACGATAGAGTAGCCTGTAAGCAACGTGGCTAAGATCAATTTGAGGATTTTAAATAATTTTTTCATTCAGCCTAAAATATATCTACCAGTTTATCATTTCTAATTTTAAAATTCAGCACATAGTAGCTGTCATAGGTATTGTAGTCATTACTTGCCGGATTCCAGTTTTTTAATTTAAGTAGAGCTCCTTCTATTTTCTCAATATTGGCGGGACTTATAGCCATTTCTTCCATATCCAGATCTGTAGCCTTATGACGAAATCTTCCTATTTCCCCTTCACAATTCACAATAAATCTGAAGGTGATTAAACCTGATCCCTTGTAGTTTAGCTCCTCCAGCTCGGGAAATATTTTATTTTTGATCGCTCTTTTGCCTCCTTCAAAATCGGTATCCATTCCATAATACTGGGTGATTCTATCTTCATTACAAACCTGGAAGTCATGATCCTGTTCTTTATTTTCGCTTAGATCACCAATCCTGTTTTTTGCTTGATAATTGAGCCAGCCAGTAAGTATAATGGCCACCAGGAAACTTATTAATAGGAAAATATTTGTTTTACTTTTCAAATCTCAAGTTTAAAGACTTTATGTGATAATAATGATTTTGAGCCTGAAAGTTTATGTAGTTCTATTACTGAATTCAGGTTGAAATGTTCGCGGTTCTTTTTTTAGTTTTGGTCCCAATTGGAAATAAATAATCGATCCCAGTACCGGAAATAATAGAATTATGGCAATCCATATAAAGGTTAGTGAATTATTCTGAAATCTCGATCTTGAAATATCTACGAAGGCCCAAACCCAGAGAATTACAGTTAATATCAATAGGCTAAACATTAAAATTTCATACATATATGTTCCGTTGTTTTATTTAATACCAGTAGAGGAATAAGTTTGCGGAAGTAGGGAATGCAACCTATAAGGCAACACTGTAATTGACACCTGAAACTGGTTATTTATTAATTTAATTAATTTTTATGTAATAAAGATAACAGATAAAATCAAACGATAAATTCTCCTGGTTTTATATTTAAGGAATTACATGCGTATGAGCTTTATACAAATACTTAGGGGTAATTTGCTTTAACACAAAATGGGCTACATCTGCACGGGAGATCATCCTGGTGAAAATATAATTATCAAGGTTTTCACCGTGTTCGCAGTACATCTTCTTTTCCCCATTTTACTAGTGCCTCCAATGATTAGAATTTTTATCTTGATTACTTGCCATTATTTTGTCAATTCGCCTTTTATTTTGCTGTTGTAATAACGAGGGATATAAATTCATTAAAATGTTAGGGATCATTATTATTAGTCCAAGTACCATACTTGTACTATAACTTTTGTACACGGCAAAAAGCGCCACAAAAATAAATCCGATTAAATGACTTATTTCAGAAAGAGTCATTTCATTTCGTATTTCGGTCAAATCAGTATTTTTCTTTTCAAACTTTATTTTCTGGTTGAAAAATTTGAAAAAAGTGTTTCTTACTATCCACTTAAAGTTATAGAGTCCAATAATTTTATTCAGAGTTATACTTCTAATAAAATTTAAATTTGATAGTTTGTTGTAATATATAGTTTTCATAAGAATACCGTTAAGTATCATTCCGACTATCCAAGATATGAAGGACAATGATATTCCAAATATTAAACCTGCCATTATATGTTTCATTATCATTTTCCAAATTGTAACTATTGTTCCCGCTCACCGTATGTTGGTGGTATAAGGGACGCAGATTTGTGGATTTAGTAATTTTAGAATAAATCCCTAAAATAACTGTTTTCAATCAACTACCCCGTTATTTGCAGTGAAGCCTGTCGTGATTAGTTTTTTTCCAATAGTGCATTGAAATTGCCGCAATTGTAATTAGTATGGCAACTAAAGATAGTATAGAACCTTCAAAACCAAATGCTCCTCCATTCAAAATATTTTTCTCTGGTATACTAAGCTTTAAAACAGAATATGTATTTTGACCACTTACATTAAAACCTAAAATTGTTTGAAAAAAATTCCAACTAAAATGCAGTGCGATTGGAAACAATAGGTTTTTTGTATGTATATAAGTTATACCCAGTAGGATACCAGCGAGAAAAATGTTTGTAGAACCAATGATATCAATGTTAGGATTAAAACCATGCATTAATGAAAATAGAACTGCTGAAATAAACAATGCTATATATTTATTAAAAGAGTACATAAGGTTCCTTAAAACATAGCCTCGATATAGTATTTCTTCTGTAAGAGAAACCAGAACAAAAATGGTTATTGAAATTAATATTTGATTAAAGTCAAAATTGATATTTTGAATATTTATTTCTCCCAGGATTTGTAATATTCCAAATCCTGACAATATGATGAGAGCTCCAATTGCAAAACCTGTCCAGAAGCTCTTCATATTATTTTTAAATCTTAATCCAATTTCTATAAATTTTTCTCTATCTATATATTTTAAATATAACCAAACGATTAATATCGTTCCCAAAAAAGTAAAGAGTTGAATAATCAATCTTTGAGCTGGTGTTTTCTCAATTTCTATATTGCTATATGAAAAACCCGTTAAAACTCCACCAATTAATTGAAAAACTCCAACTATAAAAATGTATGGGAAAATTATAAATAGTATTCTTAACCATCCCTGATATTTTGATTGTTCACTCATAATAAAAAATTAATCTCAATTCATTTACCACTAGAAATTGTTTTTAAACTTTCAATTCCCGGGCAAAGGATAGTTTTTAGTTTTGAAATTCCTTTTTTCGTTCTTCAATCTTTGCTTCCAGCTGAGATAAACATTCCTTATATTCTTTAGCGTTCCATACTATATCCCAGGTAGCAACATAATCCTCCAGTGGTTTTAAGCCAACTTCTGCCCGTCTTGGATCTATGTTTTCCGGGTCTTGTAAAGGTGATACATAATATTCTCCCGTTTCAGGATCCCGCCCTATCTGGCTTCCGTAGATCTGTCTTTCACCATTTCTTAAGGCTACCCGGTCTTCCATCAAGGCCAGGCTCCCTGGGCTGGCATTTCCTTTCTTTACTGCGTCCCTGAACATGGGTAAATATTTTTCCTGAACCTCCAGCGGGGCGTGTTGTATCACTAAGAACAGGGTGGAATTTCCCTGGTCTCCAACCACATCGGCTCCCAGCCAGCCCCGTTCATCAAGAATTTTCTGGACCTTTAGAACATTGATGGAATCCAATTTATTTATCTTATCCCAGTGGGCTTGCATCTCTTCAGAATCTCTTCCATATGCTGCTTCTACCGCACTCATTTCTTGTCTTAGATCCTGGTCGTCCCTGTAGATCGTATCTAAGATTGCCACTAGTTCTGGTTCCAGGTTTCCCTGTGCAGCTTCTTTATTTTTCTTTATCATCGCCAGCACTTCAGCCCAGCGATCATAGCAGTTAAGTTCTTCCAGGGCCGGATCTGTTGAGATTTGGCCATAACTGGAGTAATTTCCTTTTTCGGCGATCCTGAACAATTGTACAAAGGCAGAGTCCGGTTCCTTGGCTAAAGCCCAGGCACTGGCCGCATAATACCGGTGGGTATTATATCCTTTATCTCCCCAGGCTGTGAAAGCTTCAGAATATTTTTCAGCAGCAAGCTTATAATCTTCATTTTCATATAAATCCCGGGCTTTATTCACCAGGTCATTATATTTTTCCTTGTCCTGGCTATAGGAAGAATTAAAGCTTAACAGGCTTAAAAGGGCTGAAAGTATGAGGTTTATCATCAGTTTCATTTTCAAATTATGGATGAAGCTATTGTTTTGAGCGCCTAAAGCTAAGATTTTCCTATCAAACACACGGTTGAGTGTATTAAAAATATGTTTTTAAGTACTTTCCCTTAATTTATACATCTTTCTTTCTAAGCAGTTGTTATTATTCTGTTTTCACAAGGATAAATTTTTAAATTTGCATGCAACGATATCAAACACACAACAAAAACAACACAAAATGCCTGCAACAGAAGCAAAGATCTTTAACTGTACACAAAGCCGCGAACTAGCCGAGAAGATCGCCGGTTACTATGGTACAAAACTGGGAAATGTGATCACCTCTACGTATAGTGATGGTGAATTTCAGCCTTCTTTTGAAGAATCGGTAAGGGGTTCCCGTGTATTTATCATCGGATCCACCCATCCCGGGGCAGATCACCTTATGGAAATGTTACTGATGCTGGACGCTGCAAAAAGAGCTTCGGCCAGGCATATCACTGCGGTAATGCCATATTTTGGATGGGCAAGACAGGATAGAAAAGACAAACCTCGTGTGCCTATCGCGGCGAAAATGATCGCCAGTATCCTGGAAACTGCCGGGGCTACAAGAATTATTACGATGGACCTGCATGCAGACCAGATTCAGGGTTTCTTTGAAAAGCCGGTAGATCATCTCTATGCAAGTACCGTTTTTCTTCCTTACCTCAAAGAACTTGGACTTGATAATTTAACCATTGCTTCACCGGATATGGGTGGTTCCAAAAGAGCTTATGCCTATTCCAAAGCTTTGGAAAGTGATGTGGTCATCTGTTACAAACAAAGAGCCAAGGCCAATGTGATCTCGCATATGGAACTTATTGGTGATGTGACCGGAAAGAACGTGGTATTGGTAGATGATATGGTAGATACTGCCGGAACGCTTACCAAAGCTGCAGACCTTATGATGGAACGCGGTGCATTGAGCGTTCGTGCTATTTGTACGCATCCTGTACTTTCAGGTGAAGCATACGATCGTATCGAAAAATCCAAACTTCAGGAATTGATCGTTACAGATTCTATTCCGCTGAGACAGGAAAGCAAAAAAATTAAAGTGGTAAGCTGTGCTGAGCTTTTCGCTGATGTGATGAAGCGAGTTCAGGACAATGAGTCTATAAGTTCTAAGTTCATTATGTAATTATTCCACTAGGATTTCCATACTGAGGCTCGTCAAGTTATTCTTGTCACACTGAGCCTGTCGAAGTGTGAGGAACATTCAACAGTGATTATTAAACAATTAGTAGAAGGATAATGAAGAGATTCTCCCTACGGTCCAAATGATAATTAGCTTGAGATCCTGAAACAAGTTCAGGATGACGTCTAAGGGGTTGTCACTTCGAGGGAAACGAAGCAGTTTCACTCTTACACAGACTTTATCTCATTTTCATTGCCGGTAAGATTCTGGCTACATTCAGGTTCATTTTTGTTCACAGCGTAGATCTCCAGTTTTTTACCGGTCACTTTTTGGAATAGTTTAGACTTTTGCTCTGCTCCCCAGATCTCGAGTTCGGGATCGCCCATGGTAGTGAGGTACAAATTCACTTTTTCTGTACCATTATCTATTTCCAGTTTTTCAACATTTTGATAATGGCTGCGATCGAGTCCGTCGGCTAATCTTAATAATCCGGAAAGATTTTTAACCTTCTTCCGAAGTGGTTTTTCAAGCTTTTTATATAGAAAATGTCTCTTTTTCGGGTGAGTTCTTCGGTGATATCTGGCGACATTTGCCATGATGTTGATCTCATCTTCGGTAAAACCTCTTAGATCTGAATGTCTTATGAGGTACAACGCATGTTTATGATGCTTTCTATAGGAAATATAATAACCAATATCATGAAGAAGACTCGCATATTCCAGTAATTCCCTGTCTTGTTCCTCCAGTTTCAGTTCTGCCTTAAACTCGTCAAAAAGCTGCAGTGCGATAGAGGCCACGTGCGTAGAATGTGCTTCCATCCAGTTACACTTTCTCAGCAATTCAAAAATGCTACGCTTACGCGGATCGGGGAAATTAGCCACCATATCCAGTTTCGGCCTTTCTTTTTTGATAAAATTAAGGATCATTCCATCTCTTAAAGCGGCTTCAGAGATCCTGATATTTTCGATATTGAACTTTTTCAATAAATATTTTACCAGCACCATCCCGGGATTGATGATGTCTATCCGCTTTTCATCCAGCTCACTGATCTTCTTGCGCTCGGTTCTGTCCAGCTCAACAAAGTCCTTATATAGAGATTTAAAATCTGAAGCTGAAAAAGTGAGTTCATTCAAACTCATATTGGCCGTAAGAGAATTTCTACTGGCTACCATGGCTCCGATGTTTTCCATAGTTCCTGATGAGCCGATCATGGTCTTTACGTTATGTTTTTTAATTATCTCACCTATCTCGCCCAGCTCCTTTTTATAATGTTTGCGCAGAGCTTTTATCTCTTCATCTACAATGGGGTCTGTTTTTACAAATTTTGCGGCCATTCTCGCGACACCCAGTTTCAGGCTTTTATGATAAAGGAACTTTTCATTGTTTCCTATGATAAATTCCACGCTTCCCCCGCCAATGTCTACCATCAGCACCATTTCTTCGTCCAGTGCGATACTATGCCGAACGGCATACCCAATGAGTTCTGCCTCCATGTTACCGGGAATGGCTCTTGCCTTTATATCTGCCTCATCTTGCATGCGCTGAATAAAATCCCCGCCGTTTCTGGCTTCCCGTATTGCTGAAGTTGCAAAAGCTATGATCTCTTCCACCTGCTGGGAATCACAGAGGAATTTGATGCGTTTCAGAGCATCAAGTCCACGTTGCATCGCATCTTCACTAAGGTGATTATCCATTCCTTTTTCGGCAAGGATCACCATTTCCTTCAGTTTATCTATAGTTCGGAAACTACCATCGGGGTAAATATCTACCAGCACCGCGTGGAAGGAATTGGTCCCGAGATCTATTGCCGCGATACGTTTGGTGGGAGTGGAGTTATTAGATATATTTTCCATGTATTCCGATGCTTGGTTAATTCATAAACTTCAAGTTAACCAAATTTGCCCGGAAAGAATTATAAGGCTTTGTGAAAAAGAGTATTTAGTATTGAGATGTTAGAAGTGATGTGCTGTTTTAAATTGTCACACTGAGCCTGTCGAAGTGTAATGGGAAATATCGATATTCCAATCGAATCTATAAGTGTTTAATATTCAAAACTCTATCGTCTAATATCTCAGATCTACCATCTATCAGAACTTTTTAACTAACAGGGTTTTATAGATTAATAAAAAGACTTACTTTTGCCTCCTGAAATTTTTGCGCAAATGAAGGCAGTCCATTAAGTGACCAGACGACATTTGCTAATAATAATTTAAAATAAACAAATGAAATCAATTACGATCAACGGATCTAAAAGAGAAAGCGTAGGCAAGAAGGCAACGAAAGCACTACGTAATGCTGGACAGGTTCCTTGCGTATTGTACGGGGTAGAAGGTGATCCACTACACTTTGCAGCAGAGGAAATATCATTCCAGAACTTAGTGTACACACCAGATGTACATACTGTAAAAATCAAATTAGGAAGTGGAGAGTCTTATGACGCGATCCTTCAGGATATTCAATTTCATCCTGTAACAGATGCGATCCTTCATGTAGATTTCTATCAGATCTTTGAGGACAAACCAATTACTATGGAAATCCCAATTCACACTGAAGGTGTGGCCAGAGGGGTTAAGAACGGTGGTGTATTAAGATACAACCTTCGTCGTCTTAAAGTAAGAGGATTGCCTGGAGATCTTCCAGATTATATCGTAGCTAACGTGACTAAACTTAAAATTGGTCAGAAGCTTTACGTAACTGGAGTAGATAGCAAGGATTTTGTGATCCAGCACCCAGATAACACTGTGATATGTCAGGTAAGAACATCTCGTAACCTTGTAGAACTTGAGGACGAAGATGAAGACGAAGATGATGTAGCAGCAGACGAAGTACCAGCAACTGAAGTTGATGATCAGGCAGCTGTAAAAGAAGGAGAAGATAAAGAATAAGCTTCTTTGAATAGTTTTAAAAAGCATTCCTTTCGGTTCAAACCGATTCGGAATGCTTTTTTATTTAATCTCATTTCCTCATAAGCTTTCCCTTGGAAGGGTCGGAACTCTTTTTCGTAGTTCCCGTTTGAGGATAAAAACTTCGGTTTTGTTTTTTCTGAATTAAAAGTATCTGATTAATTTTATCTTTACCAAAACACAAATTGGATGCTTTCATTCTTCGGAAGGATATTTAATAAGAAAGAGACCGGGGAGAACATAGATCCCATGAAGAAATTTTTGATCGTTGGTCTGGGCAATATTGGCCCTAAATATGAAAATACCAGGCATAATATAGGATTTAAAATCCTTGATGAGCTTGCTCGTGAAAAAGAAGTGGCTTTTGAAACTCAAAAACTCGGTGATGTGGCGAGCTTTAAATTTAAAGGAAGAACTTTCGTTCTGCTAAAACCCAGTACTTACATGAATCTAAGCGGAAAAGCCGTGAATTACTGGATGCAGAAGGAAAAGATCGCCCTGGAAAATCTTCTCGTAGTTACAGATGATCTAAACCTACCCTTTGGAACGCTGAGGTTAAAGACCAAAGGCAGCGATGGTGGCCATAACGGTCTAAAGGATATACAGATACAACTGAATACCACTAAATATAACCGTTTTAGATTCGGAATAAGTGATGAATTCTCAAAAGGAAATCAGATAGATTATGTGCTGGGTGAATGGGGGGAAGAAGAAAAGAAAGAAATGGCTGAACGTTTAAAAACTTCGGCAGAATTGATACAATCTTTCGGAACCGCGGGAGTTTCCAATACTATGAATACATTTAACGGAAAATAGCAGAATTTGAAAGAGCATAAAGGAGCCAACTCATTCATAAGTGAACGCCAAACGGTGGTTACCATAGGGACTTTTGACGGGGTGCATGCAGGACATAGAAAGATCATAGAACGCCTTGTGAATTCTGCCAGTGCGAATAACCTGGATTCGGTGGTGCTTACCTTTTTTCCACACCCGAGAATGGTGCTGCAAAAAGAAAGCGGACTCCAGCTTATCAATACTATAGAAGAACGTAAAAGATTACTGGAACAAACCGGGATAGACCACTTGGTGGTGCATCCATTTACGCATCAGTTCTCCAGACTCACCGCAATTGAATTTGTGCGCGATATCTTAGTAAATAAACTTAAGGCTAAAAAGATCATTATTGGCTACGATCATAGATTTGGACGAAATCGTACGGCAGATATCAATGACCTGAAGCAATTTGGAGAAGATTTTGGTTTTGAAGTAGAAGAGATCTCGCAGCAGGATGTAGAACAGGTTGCGGTAAGTTCAACTAAAATAAGGAATGCGCTCATAGAAGGGCGCGTGGAAAGAGCCAATATGTATCTTAATCATCCTTTTACCCTTAACGGAACTATTGTGAAGGGCCGTGGGATTGGTAAAGATCTTGGTTTCCCTACCGCTAATCTTGAGATAGCTGAAGATTATAAACTCATTCCCAAGAATGGAGTTTACGTGGTGCGCACCAAAATAGATGGAGAGACCGTCCAGGGGATGATGAATATTGGTACCAACCCCACTGTGGGTGGAAAGGAAAAGACCATTGAAGCTAACTTTTTTGATCTGGACAAAGATCTTTACGGAAAATCACTGGAAATCGAACTACTTGTGCGAATTCGGGATGAAAAGAAATTCTCTTCTGTAAACGATCTTCAGATCGCCATGAAACAGGACCAGGCCTTCTCAAAACAGTATCTAAAAGACAACGATGCTTAACAGGTGGCTTTTTAAGCAAGTCGATAATTCTGCTCTCGTTGTATTCCGGGCGTTGTTCGGTTTATTGATCGCTATAGAAGCTTTTGGAGCAATCTTTACAGGCTGGATAAGAAGAACACTTATAGAACCCGATTTCACCTTTAATTTTATAGGTTTTGAGTTTCTGCAACCGCTACCCGGTGACGGTATGCTATGGTATTATGGGATCATGGGGGTCTTTGGAATCTTCGTGATGCTGGGATTCAAATATCGCTTAAGTATTATCTGTTACGGAATTATGTGGGCGGCGGTTTATCTAATGCAAAAGTCTTCCTATAATAATCACTATTATTTATTGATGTTGCTTTGCTTCATCATGAGTTTTTTACCCGCAAACCGTTGGTTTTCACTGGACGCAAAGATGAAACCTGAAATTAGCAGAATTTCAATGCCCCGTTGGGTTTGGGTTGTGATCGTGCTACAACTCTGGATCGTCTATACCTATGCTTCGGTAGCAAAAATGTATCCGGACTGGTTAGACGGGAGTTTCCCGGCACTTCTCATGAGATCCAAGGCAGATTACTGGCTGGTAGGAGAATTTCTTCAGCAGGGATGGGTACGCTACGCCATCGCTTATTTTGGATTGTTATTTGACCTTTTGATCATTCCTTTTTTGTTATGGAGAAAGACCAGGCTGGCTACCTTTTTAGCCGCAATATTCTTTCACCTTTTCAACAGTTTCATCTTTCATATTGGTATATTTCCCTATATGTCCCTGGCCTTCTGTATCTTCTTTTTCCCTTCAGAAAAGATCAATAAGTGGTTTCTTCGGAATAAGAAGAAATATTATGATAAAGGGGAGATCATCGTGCCTTCCTGGAATAAGATATTTATTGGGGCAATGGCCGTTTGGTTTCTTATTCAACTATGCCTGCCTTTAAGACACTGGTTCTTTAAAGATGATGTACTCTGGACTGAAGAAGGACACCGCCTAAGCTGGCGAATGATGTTGAGGGGAAAAAGCGGAAGGGTAACTTTTAAGGTAGTGGAAAAAGGAACTACAGATACAGTTTTCGTTGATAAAAAGGATTACCTCTCCAGAAAACAAATGCGTGCCATTACTACCAAGCCAGATTTGATCTGGCAGTTCGCCCAGCGTATAGAAGAAGAATATGCTGAAAAAGGTAAAGATGTTGAAGTCTATGCTGAAGGGAAAATAAGTGTGAATGGCGGACCTTATAAACCGCTAATAGATCCCAAGGTTGATCTTGCTGCAGAGAAATGGCAGCATTTTAAACATCACGACTGGATTCTTCCCTCAAATTCGGAGTAATTATCTTCCCTGCTTTTGTTACATTTGCTGCTTAGAAAATTATAAACGGTAAATAAAAAAACCCGGCCTCATGTTACAGGTTTCAAATATTGCAGAACATAAAGAAGAATATATTAAAGCTCTTAAAAAAAGGAACTTTAATGCTGAAGATATCTTTGAACAGGTTTTAAGTCTGGATGAAACCAGAAGATCTACCCAGGCAAAACTTGACGATACCCTGGCGAACTCCAATAAAATGTCTAAAGAGATTGGATTGATGTTCAAGAATGGAGAACATCAAAAAGCAAATATGTTGAAAGAAAAGACGGGAAAACTGAAAGAAGAGTCTAAAGAACTTTCAGAAAAACTTACGTCTACCGTGGCCGATCTTCAGAATTTGCTTTATACCATCCCGAATATTCCGCACGATTCAGTTCCTGCAGGAATGACAGAAGATGATAATGAAGAGATCTTTAAAGAAGGAGATATTCCTGTACTTGCTGAAGGTTCACTTCCACACTGGGAGCTAGCGAAGAAATACGATATTATAGATTTTGAACTGGGAAATAAGATCACTGGTGCCGGTTTTCCTGTTTATAAAGGAAAAGGAGCACGACTTCAACGCGCTCTTATCACCTGGTTTTTAGATAAAGCTACCGAAGCCGGATATACTGAATTTCAATTACCCTTAATGGTGAATGAAGCTTCAGGGTTTGGAACAGGTCAGTTGCCAGATAAGGAAGGCCAGATGTACCACGTGACTGAAGATGATCTTTACCTCATCCCGACCGCTGAGGTGCCCATGACCAATATGTTCCGTGATAACCTAATGAACGAAAAGGATTTTCCTATTCTTTGTACCGGTTATACCCCATGTTTCAGAAGAGAAGCGGGATCTTACGGAGCTCACGTTCGTGGGTTGAACCGTTTGCATCAATTTGATAAAGTAGAGATCGTAAGGCTGGAAACCCCGGCGAATTCGTATGCTGCCCTGGATACTATGGTAGATCACATTAAAGGGCTGCTTAAAGAACTTAAATTACCCTACAGGATCTTAAGACTTTGTGGTGGTGATCTTGGTTTTACCGCGGCATTGACCTTTGATTTTGAAGTTTTCTCTACGGCCCAGGATCGCTGGCTGGAAATCAGTTCGGTTTCAAACTTCGAGAATTTCCAGGCAAACCGGTTGAAACTGAGATTCAAAAATAAAGAGAATAATAAGGAACTTGCTCATACTCTTAACGGAAGTGCACTGGCTCTTCCAAGAGTGCTTGCCGGAATCCTTGAGAACTATCAAACGGAAGGCGGGATCAAAATACCTGATGTTCTGGTACCTTATTGCGGTTTCGATAAGATAGATTAATCATCCTAACATATTTAAAAACAGCGCAAATGTTTATATTTACATATGCGCTGTTTTATTTTTATAGCTTTATGGTTTATAGCCGGTTGTGGGCTTTATGCTCAAAGTGAACAACTGGCAAAGAATTTCTTTGACCAGGGTGAATATGAGAAAGCGCTGAAGGTTTACCAAAAACTATACGAGCAAAATCCTGCCAATCCCGTTTATTTTAATGGAGTTGTTTCTTCAAATCAGCAAATGGAAAATTTTGAAGAAGCTGAAAAAATGCTGATGGATCGCCTTAACCGTACGGCAAACAATCCTTCCATACTCATAGAACTGGGACATAATTATGAACTGCAGGAAGACCAGGAAAAAGCAACCCGTTTTTATGAGGAAGCCCTCCAGGCTATAGAAGCACGACCAAATTACGCTTACTCGATCGCCCGTGGTTTCGAACAATATAACCTGCTGGAATATGCCGCCAAAGCTTATGAAAGAGCTATGGCCACCGACACCGACCGCAATTATAATCTTCAGCTTGCCCGTATTTATGGAGAACAGGGTAAGATCGAAGAAATGTTCAGCAATTATCTTGATCTTATTGAAGATGATATGAAATTTTACGGGATCGCGAACAGAGAGTTCAACCGTTATATTTCTGAAGATCCCCAGTCTGAAGCTAATATCATATTCAGAAAATTATTGCTGAAGAGACTTCAGGAAGATCCCCAATTGCTTTATAATGAAATGCTAAGCTGGCTGTTTATTCAGCAAAAAGATTTCGATAAAGCATTTGCCCAGGAGCGGGCGATCTTCAAAAGAGGAGAAAATTCATTACAGGGAATCCTTAATCTTGCAGTGATGGCCAAAGAGGCTGAGGAGTATGAAACTGCCGAGGAAGTGATTGCCTATGCTATTGAAGTATCTCCCTCGAGAACTTTTAATCTTCAGGCTAGACACTTTCTTTTAAATATTCAGTTGGAGACTGCAAAAGCTGATGCTTATGCTAAAGTTGAAGAAGACTTTAAATTGCTTTTGGAGGAATTTGGGTATAATCAGGAAACTCTGGATGTGCAGATAGATTATGCCAATTTTATGGCATTTAAGCTTGATAAAAAGGAGGAAGCGATCACTTTATTAAAAAGATCTGCAGAAATTACTCCGGATAAATTTAACCTTGCCAAGGTGAAAATGGCCATGGCAGATATTTTAGTGGTTCAGGAAAAATTCAACGAAGCCCTGATCTATTATTCACAGATACAAAACCTGGTAAAAAATGATGTTATTTCGCAGGATGCCAGGTTTAAAGTTGCCAAAACCAGTTATTATAAGGGAGATTTTGACTGGGCGAAAACACAGCTGGACATATTAAAAACTTCAACTTCCCAGTTAATCGCAAATGATGCGATGGAACTAAGTTTACTTATTAGCGATAACTCTCTGGAAGATTCTACCCAAACCGCATTGAAGAAATTTGCGCATGCAGATCTGCTGGCGTTTCAAAAAAAGAATCCCGAAGCCATACAGGCTTTAGATTCCATACTTATTAATCATAAGGGTGAGAAGATCGAGGACGAAGCTTTGCTTAGCCAGGCGAAACTTTATGAAGAAGAACAAGACTTTGTAAAAGCAGAACGAAATTACCTGGAGATCATTAACTCATTTAATAATGATATACTTGCCGATAATGCTCATTATTTGCTGGCAGAACTCTATGCCAATCAACTTCAGGATCCCGAGAAGGCGAAGTCGCTTTACGAGCAAATTATCTTTAACTTTGCCGACAGTATTTATTTTGTGGAAGCACGTAAGAAATATCGGTTGCTTCGCGGAGACACCTTAGAATAACTCCAAAATTTAAATTTTTAGAAATGATCATATACAACGTCACTATAAACGTTCAGGAAGATATTCATGATAAATGGTTAGCATGGATGAAGGAAGAGCATATTACAGATATGCTGGCTACTAAAAAGTTTACGAAAGCTTTAATGACTAGAGTTCTTGTAAAGGAGGAAATGGGCGGGATCACCTATTCGGTGCAATATACCACCGAAAGTAAAGAGATGCTGGAGAAGTATTATGCTGAAGATGCCGAAGAACTTCGCTCAAAATCGAAAGCTTTTGAAGGTAAATTCGTAGCCTTTAGAACTGAACTGGAAGTGATCACCGAGCAATAATTTTCTAAAATAAAGCATGATGACAGATTGAGCCTGTCGAAATCCATTCTCCCAAGAAGAATAAGCAAACTTTAAGAATTTTCTTTGCCCTTATTTAATAGCAAATCATGAAAAAATATAGACCTTCATTCAACAAACCCTCTTCAAATCATCCTAATAATGATGATCAGTCTGTCAGGGCAAAGAAACATCTGGGGCAGCATTTTCTTACCGATGAGAATATCGCGGCAAAGATAGCGGATACCTTAAGTTATGAAGGTTATGATAAGGTTTTGGAAATTGGTCCCGGGATGGGAGTTCTCACCAAATATCTTTTGGAAAAGAATTCCGAAGTTCATGTGATCGAGATAGATACAGAAAGTGTTGAATATCTGGAGAGCCATTACCTGCATTTAAGTGGAAGGATTCATGAAAAAGATTTTTTAAAGCATGATCTTGGAGAGATCTTTAAACAGGAACAATTTGCCGTAATTGGTAATTTCCCATACAATATTTCAACTCAGATTGTATTTAAAGTACTTCAAATGCGGGATCAGATCCCTGAATTTTCAGGAATGTTTCAGAAAGAAGTTGCGAAACGTATCTGTGAAAAAGAAGGAAATAAGACCTATGGAATTCTTAGTGTGCTAACCCAGGCTTTCTTTGAAGCAGAATATCTTTTCACCGTACCGCCTTCAGTTTTTAATCCGCCTCCAAAAGTAGACAGTGGCGTATTGAGACTCAGGAGAAAAGAGAATTTTAGCCTGGATTGTGATGAAAAATTATTTTTCAGAATAGTTAAAACTTCATTTAACCAGCGTAGAAAGACGCTTCGGAATAGTTTAAAAACTCTTAATCTTCCCGATAATTTAAGGGAAGATGCTATCTTTGGCCTTCGGCCGGAACAACTCGGTTTCCAGCAGTTTATAGAACTGACCCAAAAAATTGAGCCGTATGCAGTTTCAAGTAACAGATGAATTAATAGATAAGCTACAGTACCTCATTGAAGAAAAAAACAATGAGGAATTATTGTTGCACCTGGAAGAAGTGCACCATGCTGATATAGCTGAAATTCTTACAGAACTTAATCTGGAAGAAGCTACGTATCTGGTAAAACTTCTTGATAGTGAAAAGACTGCCGAAGCTCTTATGGAGCTGGAAGAAGGAGTTCGTGAGAGAATCTTGGAGAACCTTTCTGCCAAGGAGATCGCCTCTGAGCTTAATGAGATGGATACCGATGATGCGGCAGATATCATCTCTGAACTTTCCCTGGAATTACAGCAGGATGTAATTTCTGAAATCAGCGACGAACAACATGCAGATGATATTGTAGAGCTTTTGCGCTATGATGAAGATTCTGCCGGTGGTTTGATGGCTAAAGAGCTGGTAAAGGTAAATGAAAACTGGAGCGTGACCGGCTGTATGGCTGAAATGCGCAAACAGGCTGAGAATGTGACCCGGGTTCATTCTATCTATGTAGTGGATGATAAAAATAAGCTGAAAGGAAGGCTCTCTCTTAAAGACCTGCTTACAGCTTCCAGTAACGACAATATTAGCGATATCTATATTCCCAGCGTGGATTATGTAAATGTGCATACCGAAGGTGAAGAGGTGGCACGTATTATGCAAAAATATGACCTGGAAGCCATACCCGTGGTGGATGAGATGAACAGGCTGGTGGGGCGCATTACCATTGATGATATTGTAGATTTTATAAAGGAAGAGGCCGAAAAAGATTACCAGATGGCGGCAGGTATCTCTGAAGATGTAGAGGCTGATGCCAGTATCTGGAGATTAACCCGCGCTCGTTTACCGTGGTTGATCCTGGGACTTTTTGGAGGTCTTGGAGCCGTGTATGTGATGAAAGGTTTTGAAGAAGCGCTGGCCAATTATGTAGAGCTTTTCTTTTTTACACCGCTAATTGCTGCGATGGCCGGGAATGTAGGAGTACAATCCAGTGCGATCATCGTGCAGGGACTTGCCAATGATAATCTGCGGGGCAGCCTTTTTAACCGGCTCCTGAAAGAGATAGGTCTAACTCTTATTAATGGAGTAGTACTGGGTGTTTTGGTTATATTATTTGGTCTAATTGTGGGCCAACCTCAAATTGTAAGTTTTACCATTGCCCTGGCCTTGATCACTGTAATTATTCTAGCCGCGCTAATAGGTACTTTCGTGCCAATTATTCTGGATAAACAGGGGATCGATCCTGCCATAGCAACAGGTCCTTTTATTACTACCAGTAACGATATTTTCGGGATCTTTATTTTCTTTTATCTCGCTAAGACCATTCTCGGATTTTAGATTGCCTACCGTATTTCTTCGGTGGTTGAGAATCATTCTTTAAATTTGTAAGTTCCGTTTTGGCTATATGGCTGAGACTGGAATAAGCTATTTTAATACTAATTTGAAAAAGAAACGAATATGATTATTCTGCATGCAGATACAAATCATCCAACCCTGATGAAAAAACTTGAAGAAGCAGGGCACCATAATATTGAAGGCTATGAACAGTCAAGGGCTGAAACACTCCAAAATCAGCATTTATATGATGGGATTGTAATTAGAAGCCGCTATAAAATTGATCGGGAATTTATTGATGCTGCTCCAAACCTAAAATTCATCGCACGTGTGGGTGCAGGATTGGAAAGTATAGATGTAGACTATGCCCTGGAAAGAGGAATTAAACTATTTTCTGCGCCGGAAGGAAATAGAAATGCGGTTGGAGAACACTCCCTGGGAATGCTGCTATCTCTTTTTAACCGATTAAATAAAGCAGATAAAGAAGTTCGGGAAGGCCTCTGGCACAGAGAAGAGAATCGCGGAGTAGAACTGGACGGGAAAACAGTAGGCATCATTGGTTATGGTAATATGGGAAAAGCCTTTGCTAAAAAACTAAGAGGTTTTGATGTGGATGTGATTTTCTACGATATCGAGGAAGGAATAGGGGATGATAATGCCCGTCAGGTTGGTTACGAAGAATTCTTCGAAAAAGCCGATGTGGTAAGCTTGCACACTCCCTGGACCAAAGAAACCCATCAAATGGTGAATAAGGAATTCATCGGGAAATTTAAGAAACCGTTCTGGTTAATAAATACCGCCAGGGGAAAAATTGTGGTCACCGCAGATCTTGTTGAAGCCCTTAAAGAAGAAAAAATCCTGGGCGCCGGGCTGGATGTACTGGAATATGAAAAAGCATCTTTCGAGAGTCTTTTCTCAAATAAAAAGAACGTTTCCATAAGTGCCGCCGATCCTATTCCGGAAGCCTTGAGAGAATTGATGTTTATGCCTCATACTTTATTAAGTCCGCATGTTGCAGGCTGGACCCAGGAATCTCACGAAGGCCTAGCTACGGTGATCGCAGATAAAATTATCGCAGCTTTTGGAGAAGTGAAGACAGAAAAAGTATAATATGAAAAACAGAGTAACCGGCTTAGGAGGATTTTTTTTCAAGTCTAAAGATCCTGATAATGTAAAGAAGTGGTATAATCAGCATTTAGGTCTTAATACAGATCAATATGGATGTACATTCTGGTGGAAAGATAAAGAAGGTAACGACTGCTCCACTCAATGGAGTCCCATGAGCGCGGATACCGATTATTACAAACCTTCGGAAAAACAATTCATGATGAATTTCAGGGTGGAGAATCTTGAAGAATTATTGAAGGTCTTAAAAGAAGAAGGCGTTGAGGTAGTGGGAGAAATGGAAACTTACGATTATGGAAAATTTGGATGGATCATGGATCCTGAAGGGAATAAGATCGAACTTTGGGAACCTAATGATCAGGTTTTTCTCGATCAAGTTGATCCAGAGAAAGAGTAAATAGTTGAATTTTTGAAGTGGCTAAACGTCATTCTGAATTTATTTCAGGAGCTATGGTTAATCCTAAAAATATAGTTTGAAAACTGAAACCAGTTCACCTTAACGAATTATATTGCTTGTCATTTCGACCAACGGGAGAAATCCCTTTTTACCGAAATCTCAGTACAGAACCGATAGGAATAGATAGCGAACAGAATTTAAAAACCTTGCAGATATAGAGCTCTGCAAGGTTTTAAATATTATAATTGATTATATCTATCCTAACTGGCTCAATTCTATCAAGGCAGATTTAATAGATTCTTCACCTTCAATAGCTTCAAAAGTTACATTCTTCACTAACGGATCTGCCAGTGACATTACCAGAATAAAAGCAACATCATCTCTGGAAATTTCTCCTCTTTCGTTTAACGAGCCTTTAGCCACCTTCACTTTAGCAAGCCCAAGGTCATCGGTAAGTGCTCCTGGACGTACTATGGTATAGTTTAAACCGCTTTCAATCAAATATTCATCTGCTTCCTTCTTGGCTTCCAGGTAATGTCTTAGATCTTCATTTTTAGAAGGATCATCAGCTCCCATGGAACTAAGCATTACGAACTTTTTTACATTAGCTGCTTTAGCAGCGTCTATTAATTTCTTGGCGCCTTCAAGATCTACTGCGATAGTTTTTTCTTTTGATGTATCTCCTCCAGAACCGGCAGCAAAAACAACTTTATCTATACCTTTCATGGTATGGCTTACATCTCCTTCAAGATCACCCATCACGGCTTCCACTTCCATATCCTCAAACTGCTGTCTCTGTTCTTCCTTTCTAATAAGGGCAAGGGGATTAAAACTTTCTGAATTATTAAGGATCTCGATAACCCTTTTTCCTGTGTGTCCGGTAGCTCCGGCGATGAGTATATTTTCCATAATTTATTTTCTTTTTTAGGTTAACAAGATAAGGAGTAATACAAAGATTGCCCAGCGAGAAAGCGGGAATAACAGTATCTTAACAGGTGATGTGTTCTCAATTTAGTTGATCCGTTCGTCACTTCTAATCTCTCACTTTATACCATTGGCAGCCGCTCTTTCTTCCAGTTCCTTCTGAAATTCTTCCATAACTGGTTTTACGGTGCTTTCAGGAAGATCTGCGATTCTAATATACATAAGTCCGTCGACGGCGTCATTGAAAAGCGGATCTACATTAAAAGCAACCACTTTCGCGTTCTGCTTGATATATTTCTTGATAAGCACTGGCAGCCTTAAATTTTCAGGTTCCAGTTCATCAATGATCCTGTCAAATTTGTTGAGATCGGCTTCACTTTCGTCAAATACCAAGTCTTTATCGGCATCTTTTAATTTTACCTTGAACTCCTTTTTAGGATGAACATATTGCGCAACATAAGGATCATAATAATTCGATTTCATGAATTCGATCATCAGCGATTTAGAGAAATTGCTGAATTTGTCACTAATGGTTACCCCACCAATGAGGTATTTATGTTCAGGAAACCTTAAGGTACAATGCACAATTCCTTTCCAAAGTAAGAATAATGGCATTGGTTTTAGCTGATATTCTTTAATTATAAAAGCCCGTCCCATTTCAATAGACTGACTCATCATTTTATACAATTCGGGCTCAAACCGGAAAAGGTCTTGCAGATAAAATCCGTCAATTCCGTAATTGGCAAAGATCTCATTTCCCATTCCCATTCTGTATGCACCGGCAATCTTTTCGGCTTCCTTATCCCAAAGAAAAAGATGATGGTAATGATCGTCGAACTTGTCCAGATCTGTACTGTTATTCGTCCCTTCTCCTACAGCTCTGAAAGTGATCTCCCGGAGTCTGCCAATCTCATTCAGAATATTTGGGATCACCTCTCTTTTAGCCAGGAAAACCTCGTAATTCTTACTTTGTAGAAGACGTTTATCCATTTTTCTACAATTCTCAACTTCAATATTCATGAGTTCAGAATTTGTTTCTTCAGCGATATTTTTTGGAGAACGTGGAATTTTTAAGGTCTTCGGAAGATTGGAAAGCAGCTTCTTTTTTTCAAAAACATTGGCGAGCATATAGGTCTTTCTGCGTAAAAAAGCGGTGTATGTCTCAAGATTGGAATGTTCTTTTTGATCGTCCACCGAAATAGGATGACCTATTCTTACCTTAATTTTACGGCGCCTTTGCGTTAGCATTTCGCTGGGTAGTTTGGCCGTTCTTAGAACGTCGCTCATAGAAGCCAGGCGGTAGAAGAACAGGCTGTTCTTAGCATGAAAATAAATGGGAACTACCGGAACTTTAGATTTCTGAATAAGCTTCATGGCTGAAGGTTCCCAGGCTTTGTCTACAATATGCCTGTTATCCCTGTCCGTCGAAACTTCCCCGGCAGGAAAAATTCCCAGTGCATGACCATCTTTTAAATGAGCCATGGCATTTTTCATTCCACTAAGACTGGATTTTGCCTCTTTATGATCTTCAAAAGGATTTACGGGTAATATATAAGGTTTTAAGGGATCTAATCTATGGAGCAGAAAATTGGCGATCACTTTATAATCTGGTCTGCTTTTCAAAACCAGTTTCATCAGGATCATCCCGTCAATCCCACCGAGAGGATGGTTAGAAATAGTAATAAAAGGACCTTCTTTAGGAATTCTCTTCAGATCTTTCTCCGGTATTTCAAAATCGATTTCAAATTCATTTAATATCGAATCAATGAATTCAGTGCCTTTTAGATCCTTTCTCTTATCATATTCCTTATTGATCCTGGAAAGCTTCGTGGTCTTTAAAACCAGCCAGCCTATTCCAGTTCCAAGGAATCCGAGCTTGCGTAGGTTCATGACATTTGCAACTTCTTTGGCACTTACTATTCCCATGAGATTGGTTTGAATAATTAAATAATTTGAAAAAATTTACCTAAAATCTCCACTTTACCTCTCCTGAGGAGAGGTCGGAATTACTTCTTATGTAATTCCGGTAGAGGTAAAATACAAAATTTCCTTACCAGTAAACTAAAATGAAACCTATGAAATATTCATGAGTTACACAGATTTACATTGTTTCAAGGAATTTTGTATTTAAAAGTAATAAATCAAAATTTAGTTTTCGGCAACCAGCTGTACAGTATTCTGGGTAAGTTGTTTCAAAAGCACCTTTTTATCTTTTTCCAGGCTGTTTATCGCCTCTTCATTAAAGTGTCTGATAGTATATAACGAAACACCTGTTTTGTAATCTACCTTGAACCTTGCCTTAAGATGCTGAATGAGTTTTTCCAGTTGGTTGAACTTATTATCCACACAAACTCTAAAACTAATTGCTGAATTCTGAATAAGGTCTACCTTCATCTGATATTGATGAAAAAGTCTGAAGATCTCAGAGATATTTTCTTCTACCATAAAAGAGAAATCCAGTGAAGAAAGTGAAATAAGAACCTGGTCTTTTTTAACAATAAAACAGGGGATTTCCGGAAATATAGATTTGCCTTTGCTTACCGCCGTTCCTTCTTCTGAAGGATTTATAAAAGATCGAACAAAAAGAGGAATTTCCTTTCGCTGCAATGGTTGAAGTGTTTTTGGGTGGATCACCGTCGCTCCGTAAAAAGCAAGTTCAATAGCTTCTTCGTAAGAGATCTTATTCAGTAGCTGTGCTTTTTCAAAAAATCTCGGATCGGCATTTAGAACCCCGGGCACATCTTTCCAGATAGTAACATTTTCAGCATTCAGACAATAAGCCATGATTGCTGCAGTATAATCTGAACCTTCCCTGCCCAGTGTTGTGGTGAAATTATTAGGATCTGAAGCAATAAAACCCTGAATGATATTCAGTTTTTTGGGATCTATATTTTCCTGGATAAGCTCCTGAGTCTTCACCCAGTTTACCTGAGCATCTCTGTAAGTACTATCAGTCTTAATAAAGTTTCTGGCATCAAGCCAGGTAGAATTTATATTCTGAGAATTGAGATATTCACTTACAATGGAGGTGGAAATCAGTTCCCCAAAACTTACAATCTGGTCATAAACAAAATCGTATTGGATAGATTTATTATGCTGAAGAAAATTTTCGAGTTCAGTAAATAAGCTCTCTACCTTAAAGTAAACTGAAGCTTCCCTGTTAGAGAATAGACCTTCTAAGATACTGCGGTGATAATTTTTTACTTCATCCAGGCTGTTCGGAATTCTGGTGGTTTCCAGGTAATCTTTAACCACAACTTCCAGTGCGTTGGTAGTTTTCCCCATGGCAGAGATCACGATGAGCTTATTTTCGCTACCCGTTACCTTCAGCACTTTGATAAGATTCTTAACTCCTTCGGCATCTTTCACAGATGCACCACCAAACTTGAAAACTTTGATCACTTCCTTTTTACATTTTTTTGAATTCCGCCTTCTTCCATATGCACGGTTTTCCAGCTTTCTTTTATCTGGGCTCCGGTATTTTCATAGAATTCTATTGCATTCTTGTTACCTTCAGAAACCACCCATTCTATACGTTTAACGCCATGATCATGACCATATTTTACCACCTGCTTGTAAAGTGCTCCTCCAAGACCTGTACCTCTCATACTTTCACGTACGATTAGGTCTTCAAGATGTACGGTTCTGCCTTTCCAGGTAGAGAACCTGAAATATACCAAAGCCATGCCCTCGATCTTTCCTGATACATCTGCCACAAAGCATTTAAAATTACCATTATCAAAACCTTCCTGCTCAAGGTCTTCAATAGTTACTTCCACATCATCCAGATGATTTTCATGTGCTGCTAATTCTTTGATAAGTTCCAGCACCTGGTGCATGTCTTCCCGTCTGGCTTCGCGTATAGTATATTCCATAATTCAGATTTTTAACAAAAATACGCATTGAAAATGATAAGCCTATTAAAGACCTCTTAAAGGATGCCCTTATTCTCGAGATATTTATGCATTGATCTTTCGTCCATTTGTACAGTATCCCAGTCTTCCATTACATCGGCACCGCTTCGGCGATAGAAATCTGCCGCTTCTTTATTCCAGTTAAGAACCACCCACTCGGTACGTTTTACCTTTTGCTCCGCGGCAAATCTTATTACTTCGGTATAAAGTGCAGAGCCCAGACCTTTTCCGCGGAAATTTTCCCTAACGATAAGATCTTCCAAATGAACGGTTTTTCCTTTCCAGGTAGAATATCTAAAATAAATCAGGGCCATCCCCTCAATTTTTCCGTCAGCTTCAGCAACGAAACAGTGGAAAGCGGGATTTTCGCCAAAGCCATCTCTAATGAGATCATCTTTATTTATAATTACCGCATCAGATTCTTTTTCGAATATTGCGAGTTCATTAATGAGTTCGAGTACGGCACCCATATCGTTTTTTTGAGCTTTTCTAATTATGATATTCATTTTTCAGATCTTTAAATTTTAACTTAGTTAGATGCGAATTTCAATCCAATGATAGAGGCAATTAGCGTACTTAAAAAGAAGACTCTCCAAAAGCCTGCAGGTTCTTTGAATACGAATATACCTATGAGCACCGTACCAACCGCACCAATACCCGTCCATACGGCATAAGCCGTCCCAATGGGTAATTCTCTGGTCACTTTTACAAGCAGGAACATGCTAATCGCCAGGCATATTAAAAAACTCAGATACCAGAAAGTTGCATCCCTGCCTGTAGCAGTTTTAGCTTTTCCCAGACTTGCGGCAAAAGCTACTTCAAATAAACCTGCGATAATGAGTAAAATCCAGTTCATATTATGATATGTCTAATTCTATTATTACCACAAATCTAAACAATGATTTACTTTATGAGCGAAAACGTTGTAGTAAGACTAAAATTTAATAATTTAGCCAGCCTAAAACAAAAAGCATCCATGCCTAAGCCAAATCAAACCCTGGGAGAATTTATTATTGAAAATCAATCAGATTTTCCGGGTTCGTCGGGAGAACTCTCAAGATTGATCAACTCTTTAAGATTAGCAGCAAAAGTTGTAAACCACGAAGTAAATAAAGCCGGACTTGTAGATATTATCGGGGCTTACGGGGAAACAAATATTCAGGGAGAAGATCAGCAAAAACTGGATGTTTATGCCAACAATAAATTTATTCAAACCCTTACCAACAGGGAAATTGTTTGCGGGATAGCTTCCGAAGAGAATGACGATTTTATCCAGATTGAAGGTCATAAAGGAGATCATCAGAATAAATATGTGGTCTTGATGGATCCTTTAGATGGGAGTTCCAATATAGACGTAAATGTATCTGTAGGAACTATTTTTTCTATTTATCAAAGAGTAACTCCAGTGGGAACACCGGTTCAAAAAGAAGATTTTCTTCAACCGGGAAATAAGCAGGTGGCTGCGGGATATATTATTTACGGAACTTCAACCATGTTAGTTTATACCACCGGTCATGGAGTGAATGGCTTTACATTGAATCCGGCTTTAGGATCCTGGTACCTTTCGCATCCTGATATGAAATTTCCCGAAGAAGGACAGATCTATTCTATAAATGAAGGAAATTATATTCATTTCCCACAGGGAGTAAAAGATTATATCAAATATTGCCAGCAGGAAGAAGGAGATCGTCCCTATACTTCCAGGTATATTGGCTCCATGGTTTCAGACATTCATCGAAATATGATCAAAGGCGGGATCTTTATGTATCCAAAGAGTTCCAAAGCTAGTGAAGGGAAACTAAGATTGCTATATGAGTGTAATCCTTTTGCTTTTATTACTGAACAGGCCGGCGGAAAAGCCAGTGATGGATTTCAAAGGATCATGGATATTAATCCTACAGAATTGCATCAGCGTGTACCTTTCTTCTGCGGAAGCAAAAAAATGGTGGAAAAAGCGGAGGAATTCATGGCAAATGCTAAGGCAAATCCTCAGTCTCAGGAATTTTCCTTTTCAAGCAAGTAGCGATAGTCTTCAAAATTCAACTGTCCGCTAAAGATCTGGATAGAACGTTTGATAATACCTTCAGAAGCCTGGCTTGAGAAACCAAGTCCAATAGCGTATTTCTTGATCAGTTCTGTTTCTTCCTCATCAATGATATGATCGGCGAAGATTATTTTAAAAAGATCATGGAGACGTTCCAGTCTCCTTTCAATACTATTGTAGGAAGATAATGGAAATGCTTTAGGGTTTTCAATAACCTTGTCATACTCTTCCTGGCTAATATCAAGCTTTCTGGCAAAGCGTTTAAGAAGTAATTCTTCATCGTTATTGATCTCACCATCAACTGCGGCAAGATTCACAATAGAAGCAAAGTGACTAAGATTACGTAGGTGCTCTCCCGAGCCGAATAAATCTGAAAAAGACATTATTGTAAGGATTTTATATTACAAATATAGTCAAACAAGTAGGTTTTTGGTGTTATGCCGCCGCTAAAATAAATCTAGTCAATCGCTAATCTTTTCTTAATCATTGTAGGTTAAAATTACAATTAATTAAATTCAATATTCTTCAACAGAAAAGATGAAAACACCCTTACTGGCTTTTAATGATAAAGGAATTTACTGTGCGGCGGCAAATGTTTATCTGGATCCGTGGAAACCTGTGGATAAGGCAATAATCTCGCATGGTCACGCCGACCATTCCCGCTGGGGCCATAAAAAGTATATTACCCATCACAGTAATGTACCAATCATAAAACACCGGCTAGGCGATATTGTAGTTTCGGGAGTAGAATGGAATGAAACCTTTAGCATCAATGGAGTTAAATTTTCTTTGCATCCTGCCGGGCATATTATAGGATCTTCACAGATAAGGGTGGAATACAAAGGGGAGGTTTGGGTTTTTACCGGAGATTACAAGACTGAAGATGATGGCGTGGCGGTACCTTATGAACCAGTAAAATGCGACACTTTTATTACCGAATGTACTTTTGGATTGCCCGCTTTTAAATGGACACCTCAAAAACAGGTCTTTGAAGATATCAATAACTGGTGGCAGCAAAATCAGGATGACGGCAGGACGTCGGTATTATTTGGATATTCCCTTGGAAAAGCCCAGCGTTTACTGAAGCATCTCGATTCTTCCATTGGAAAAATATATACCCATGGAGCCATAGAAAATATGACGGAAGTTTTAAGAGATCAGATTGATTTTCCAAAAACTACCAGGATCACCAGGGAAACAAAAAAAGAAGAGATCAAAGGCAACATTGTACTGGCTCCAGGGAGTGCTCATGGCAGTACCTGGATCAGGAAAATGGTACCATATGTAACTGCTTCTGCCAGTGGCTGGATGACTTTTAGAGGGGCAAGGCGAAGGAGGGCAATCGATAAAGGATTTGTATTGAGTGATCATTGTGACTGGCAGGGATTACTACAATCTATTAAAGAAACGGGATGTGAGAAGGTGATATGTACTCATGGTTATACTGATATTTTTTCAAAATTCTTACGAGAACAGGGCTATGATGCCAGGACTGAAGAAACCCAGTATGAAAGTGAAACAGGCGCTTTGGAAAATGATAAAGAAAAAGATTCAGAATGAAGGCATTTGCAGATCTTATAAAAACGCTGGATAGTACCAATAAAACTACTTTAAAGGTAGCTGCGCTGACGGAATATTTTAAAAATACTGCTCCAAAAGATAAAGTCTGGACTATTGCTATTTTGAGTCATCGCAGGCCACCAAGACCAGTGAATACTACATTAATGCGGGAATGGGCTTCAGAATTAGCTAAAATTCCACTTTGGTTATTCGAGGAGTCTTATCATATCGTAGGTGACCTTGCTGAGACAATAGCCCTCGTAATTCCGCCTGCCGAGGATTCTACCGAAAAAAGTCTGAATCAATTCTTGCAGGAGATCATAGAATTAAAACGCAAACCCGAGGAGGAAAAGAAAGAATATCTTTTTAAGAACTGGCTTAATCTTAACTATTATGAACGCTTTGTTTTCACCAAACTTATTACAGGAAGTTTCAGGATTGGAGTAAGTCAGAAATTAATGACCCGGGCACTTTCTAAAGCAACAGATATAGACGAAGATATACTTGCCTATAAAATGATGGGAAATTGGGAGCCTTCGAAAATTACTTTTAAGAAGCTGATTCTTGAAGAAAATGAAGAAGATTTTTTATCCAAGCCTTATCCGTTTTACCTGGCCTATGCGATAGAAGGAGAGCCGCAGGAATTAGGAGATGTTTCAGAGTGGAGTGCCGAGCATAAATGGGATGGAATACGTTCGCAGGTCATTATAAGAAATGATGAACTTTTTGTATGGAGTCGTGGAGAAGAACTGGTGACCGATAAATATCCGGAATTTGAAGCTTTTGTAGAAGCTATTCCAAATGGGACGGTAATAGACGGAGAAATACTACCTTTTCCGAAAGGAGACATAGGAACTTTCAAGGATCTTCAAACGAGAATTGGTCGTAAGAACATCAGTAAAAAATTACTTGAAAAAACACCGGTTATCTTAAAAGCATATGATATACTGGAATGGGAAGGAGAGGATATCAGGGAAACGGCATTTGGAGATCGCAGAAAGATTCTGGAAAAATTATATAGTGATGTTGCTTCAGAAGAGCTTCCATTGCATTTATCTGAATCTATAAGTTTCAATAGTTGGGAAGAAGCCGCGGTGGAAAGAGAAAATTCCAGGGAAGTAAAATCTGAAGGGCTTATGCTTAAAAGGTATGACTCACCTTATCTCGTGGGCAGAAGAAAAGGAGATTGGTGGAAGTGGAAAGTTGATCCGCTTACTATTGATGCGGTTCTTACCTATGCCATGCGTGGTCATGGTAGACGGAGCAACCTTTTTACCGATTATACTTTTGGACTTTGGGATAAGGAAAAAGGAGAACTGGTAACTTTTGCAAAGGCATATTCCGGACTTACCGATAAAGAATTCAGAAGTCTGGATGCCTGGATCAAGAAAAATACGCTGGAAAGATTTGGTCCTGTAAGAAGCGTTACTCCGCACCATGTATTTGAGATCGCTTTTGAAGGAATCGCCGAATCAAAACGACACAAAAGTGGTGTGGCTACCAGATTTCCGCGAATACTTCGCTGGCGAACCGATAAGAAGATCGAGGAAGCCAATACGCTGGAAGATCTAAAAGCTCTTATCCCATAATATGAAAAGAGCGGAATTAATTGGGCTGGCAGAAACCTGGTTTTCAAATCAGGGATGGAAGCCATTTAAATTTCAGAAGGATAGCTGGAATGCTTATTTACAGAAGAAAAATGGCTTACTAAATGCACCCACAGGAAGTGGAAAGACTTATGGATTATGGGTTCCTATTGTTCTGGACTATATCAAGAAGAACCCAAATTATAAGACCGAGCATAAAAAAGGACTCAAAGCCATTTGGATAACACCTTTAAGAGCACTTTCGGTAGAAATCGAACAGGCTGCGACCAGGTTTGCTGAAGAGATGGGAACTCAATTCACTGTTGGAATAAGGACGGGGGATACATCCCAGAAGGAACGCGCGGCCCAGAAAAAAGCGATGCCAGATCTTTTGATCACCACCCCGGAAAGCCTGCATCTCCTGTTATCCTCAAAGAACTACGATAAGACCTTTAAGGGTCTGCAGGCAATAGTGATCGATGAGTGGCATGAACTTTTAGGGACTAAACGCGGTGTACAGGTTGAACTGGCATTATCCAGATTGAAAACTGTATCTAAAGACCTTCGAATTTGGGGAATTTCTGCAACTATTGGAAATCTTGATCAGGCGAGGGAAGTCCTGTTGGGTCCCGAATCTGAAGCTTTTGAGAACTCAGTAATGATAAGAGCTAATCTGAAAAAGAAAATAGAAGTCCGTTCTATCATTCCCGAGAAAATGGAGAAATTTCCCTGGCGTGGCCATTTGGGATTACATCTTATTGATGAGGTGGTACCAGTTATCAATAACTCCAGAACAACGCTGCTTTTTACCAATACCAGGTCTCAATGCGAACTCTGGTTTCAGAAATTAATGCATAAGTATCCTGAATTTGCCGGTGAAGTCGCCATGCATCATGGTAGTATTAATAAAGAAACCAGGCTCTGGGTAGAGCAGGCAATTCGAAATGAAAGTCTGAAAGCAGTGGTTTGTACTTCCAGCCTAGACCTGGGAGTCGATTTTGCACCCGTAGAAACGATTATTCAAATAGGGGGTCCTAAAGGTGTTGCCCGGTTTTTACAACGGGCGGGTAGAAGTGGGCATCAGCCGGGAAAATTGAGTGTGATCTATTTTTTACCTACCCATGCCATTGAGCTTATTGAAGCTTCAGCGCTGCAAAAAGCGGTGGAAAAACAGGCTGTGGAAGATAGAATTCCGTATTTGATGAGCTTTGATGTGTTAGTACAGTATTTAAATTCACTTGCTGTCTCCAATGGATTTTATCCAAAAGAGATCTATCCCGAGATCGCTTCCACTTTTTGCTTTCAGGGAATTACCGATGAACAGTGGACCTGGATCCTGAATTTTATAACCAAAGGGAGTCAAAGTTTACAGGCTTACGACGAATATAAAAAAGTTGAGATCGAAGAGGATGGCAAGTTTAAAATAAACAATCGTGGAGTGGCCATGCGTCACCGACTTCAAATTGGAACCATAGTTAGCGATGCCATGCTGAGTGTGAAATATATGAAAGGCGGCTATATTGGAACTATTGAAGAATGGTTCATCTCCAAACTCAAACCGGGAGATGTATTCACCTTCGCCGGTAGAAATCTGGAGCTGGTGCGCATTAAAAATATGCAGGTACTGGTAAGAAAATCTTCCAAAAAAACCTCTAAAGTTCCAAGCTGGATGGGTGGTAGAATGACCTTCTCCGCACAAATGAGTGAATTGCTCAGAGAAGAAATGTTCACCGCTTCTATATTAACCGAGGGGCAGAAGTCAACAAAAGAACTTGAAGCTTTATCAGGTATTTTTGAAAGACAGAAAAGAGAATCTATCATTCCTAAAAGCGATGAGTTTCTGATAGAAACATTTAAGACCAGGGAGGGCTATCATGCCGTGTTTTATCCATTTGAGGGTAGGTTCGTACATGAAGCTTTAGGAAGTTTGCTGGCTTACCGGATTAGTCTTTTATCACCTATAAGCTTTTCCATCGCTTTTAATGATTATGGTTTTGAATTGCTTTCAGATCAGGAGATCGACATGCAACAGGTGCTTGATAATAATCTTTTTAGCGCAGAGTATTTAATGGACGATCTATATAAAAGTTTGAATGCAACCGAAATGGCTAGACGGAAATTTAGAGACATTGCGGTGGTGGCGGGTCTCGTTTTTACCGGCTATCCCAATAAATTGGTAAAGAGCAAACATCTTCAGTCTAATTCGCAATTGCTCTTCAGCGTATTCAGAGATTATGAAGAGGATAATTTATTGTATCAGCAGGCATTCAGGGAAACTTTTGAACATCAACTGGAAGAGGGGAGATTGAGAGTTTCCCTGGAACGAATTGAAGAACAAAATATAGTATGGAGAAAATGTGAAAAACCAACGCCTTTTTCTTTTCCGATTATTACCGATAGATTACGGGAGAAATTGTCTTCAGAAAAACTCGAAGATCGTATTAAAAGAATGCTGAAGCAACTGGAAAAATAACTATTCCCTGAGCTGTTTATCCAGATAATGTCTTACCAGCTCTGTGGTAACACCAAAAGCAACATGAGCAAAAAGCTCATTCATCTGCATTCTAATAGGAATATCTGTTGGTTTGGGTTCAAGTCCAAGAATTGGTAAAGAAGTTTCATGAGTAGAGGCCCAGGTAGTGGCGCCAAATACAATCCCGTCCATTGGTCTAAGGCCAAATCTATTTTTCTTACCATAGCCATAAGCTGCACCCAGCGAACCACCAATAGGAATGTTCACAAGTTGCTC
Organism: Christiangramia sediminis; assembly: GCF_020552705.1. Lineage (GTDB taxonomy): Bacteria > Bacteroidota > Bacteroidia > Flavobacteriales > Flavobacteriaceae > Christiangramia > Christiangramia sediminis. The sequence continues at coordinate 763,029 of NZ_JAJBZG010000005.1, forward strand.
GGCTAGAGCCTCATTTTGAGTACTTACGGGAGTGCCCGTGATCTTGGTTGAAAGATCATCTACGATCTTTATTTGAGCGGAACGTTGTTCTATTTTTCTTACCGGAAGGAATTGTTCAATGAGGCTTTTTACCGCCGATCCTGCCAGCCCTCCAACAAAACCTGCAAGCAGGCTGCGGCTGGTATTAGACATATATGAATCTTTCTGAAGAAATGTACTTACGCTCATAATCATTTTCAATTTTACAGAATAAAACTATTTAATCAACTTTGTTTGCACAATGATTTAACATGTATTTGGCATTGCTCGCTCAAAATTGATATTTTTGAATATGAGTGAAAAATTAAATATCGCATTTATACAGGCGAATCTTAAATGGGAAGATTCTGAAGCGAACAGGAAATTATTTTCAGCAGAGATTGAAAAGATCTCAGATGATGTGGAGCTGATCATTTTACCTGAAATGTTCACCACGGGATTTAGTATGAACGCCGAAGAACTCGCTGAAGAAACAGAAGCTGAAACCCTGGAATGGATGAGAAAAACAGCCAGGGAAAAATCTGCAGCGATAACAGGAAGTGTTATAATTTCTGAAAATGCTAATTATTACAACCGTTTGTTTTTCGTTTTCCCCGACGGCTCTTATAAACTCTATGATAAAAGACACACCTTTACCCTGGCAAAAGAAGATGAAACCTATACGGGAGGCACTGAAAGATTAATTGTGGAATATAAAGGCTGGAAGATCTGCCCGCTTATTTGCTACGATCTTAGATTCCCGGTATGGGCAAGAAACACGGTAGATTATGATCTTTTGATCTATGTTGCCAACTGGCCGAAAAAGAGAATAAACGCCTGGGATGCTTTACTTAAAGCAAGGGCGATTGAAAATATGGCTTATTGTATTGGTCTTAATAGAACTGGTGAAGATGGCGATGGTTATGTTTACAACGGTCATTCTGCAGCTTATGATCCGCTGGGAGCAGAACTTACCGAACTTGACCGGACCGATGAATTTATTGCCGAATTCAGTATTGAAAAAGCAAGTTTGAACGAGGTGAGGACTCAACTGAAATTCTTACAGGATCGGGATAAGTTTACTTTAAACTAAAGGTTTCCACTTTATCCCAGTTGCTTCTTACATCAATCGTGTCTGGATAATAAAGTATCCTTTCCGGCTTCCGTTTCTTTAGGTAGCTACCCGTGTCCCATTTCATATTTGCGTTGGCATCGTAAATAACCCGGACTAGAAAATCTCCCGGATTCAGGAAATCGAAGGTGAAATTTCCCGAATTTTCTGAATATTGTTCTGCCAGCACCTCTCCCTTTGTGGAAGTAAGCTGAACAATGATGGGGTAAGATTCGATATTCTGGATATTCAGGATGATCCTTCCGTAATCTGAAACTGCTTTGGTGCGAACACTCTGAACAATAGTGTCATTGGTAGTCTGAAAAAGATCGGTGATAGCTCCCGGGAATGCTGAAACCTGGTAATTATTTTCCGGGATTTTCTCAAATTTCAAAACCACTTCATTTTTCATGGGGAAGAATTCAGAGGTAAAAGGAACTTCTGTAGAATCCTTGTCCATGATCTTTATAAATTCATCTGAGTGATCCACTATTGGAGTGTTAGCCTTGAATTTGAAATCTTTATTTATTCCGCCGGTTTCTGTACTCACGATTAAAGAATCTCTGTCTAGGGTTCCTAATCTTGCCAGCAAAGTATCGCGGGTATTTGGTGTTACGACCTCAAAACTTAAGCTGTCCAGTTCGGGTTTTATGTTGTACCAGTAATAAAGGCTGTCTTTTTCCGCATCTTTTATAATGCGATATTCAAAACCTTCCGGCCTGGCAGAAAGTAAATTTATTGAAAGACTATCCAGATCTGGTGTTCCTTCATATCCAAATAAGATCTGATTTCCTTTTAAATGCGAGGGACGTTTGGGGTTGAAATCCAGTTCTTCCTTAAAAACGGTAATTTCATAAGTACTATCTGTGGGAATTGTAACATTTTCAGCAATAAACCCAATTTTTTCAGATTTCGGGTTGTAAAGATAATTGTCATTTTTATCCATGATACCCACCATTTTATAGGTTCCCGCTTTTAAATTCTCCAGGGAAAAAGTGAAGGTGCTATCTTGCGAATAGGTTACATATCTGGGTGTCTCTTTATAAACTATAGAATCTGTATAGGTAGAATCTACTTCATATAACATCACTGAAATTGGTTGAGAGGGAGCTTTGAGTCGGGCGTCTTTTACCGTACCCGAAACCATCAGTGAATCTATATAATCTCCCGTTGAAAAAACATATTTGAAATAGTTATAAGGGTTGGCTTCGTTGTTGTCTACGATGCTTTTTCCAAAGTTGATAGCGTAAGTGGTGTTTTCCTCGAGAGTGTCAAATATCTCTATTTTAATATCCTTTCTGGCAGTTCCTAAAGGCATAATGCTGGGTTTAGGATCCATAGGCGGGGAAACGATGATCTGCTGCTGAGGTTTGTCTAATTTAATGTACTCATCAAAATAGATCCTTATTTCATTTTTATCGAACTGTGTGCTGTAATTCTCAGGATTGGCCCGAATAAATGTTGGCGGTTCTTCATCTATAGGTCCACCTTCGGGCATTCCCTTTTTGGCACACTGTACCATGGTGAAAAGCAAGATCAAAACTATAACAAATCCGGGTATTCTTTTTTTCATAGATATAGATGAAAACTAAAATCTTTTAGCAAAGAAACAATTATTTTGAATTACAACGCAAAGCTTAATCTGTAATTGCCATTATCCTGCCTTTCGATTTTATATTCGTTTTGGTATAATTAATCATAGGTAGCAGACTTAAGCAAAGCAGCTCTTTCATTTAAGATAGTTTTTACGGTTGAATCTAGTATATTAAATTTTATTCTAATCTACACAGTTATACTCTGAACTACCAATAATTCCATAAGGATAAATTAAAATATAATTTTTCAAATGCGGCCTACGAGCCTTAAAATCAATGTTTGCCCTACCATCGAACAAGGCGATTTTTAATTATTTTTAAATTTAAAAATACTGGTGTTCAATTTCAGGTTTAAGGATGATATTCAAAAGTATTTATCCCTGTGTAGCTTTACAGGAATACGTTAGCCTGTACAGGATACGTCATTTTATTATTCCGAGGAACTTAGGAACTTCTCCTAAACCATATCCACCACATCCTGAGCAGTCTATAATATTTTACCCCAGAGGGGCTGAGGTTACTAATTTTCCCGGAGAAAATTCAAAGACAATAAGGCCACGATCTGTGCTGGCCGGGCAATTTACAAAACGTATAGACCGCTGGAGTATTCATAATGAGCTCCTTATCATTCTGGTGGTCTTCAGGCCGGGTGCACTCCATCGCTTAACAGGGATCCCCTTTAGTCTTCTTATAGATAGAGTTATAGATCTAGAGGCTGTTTATCCGCAAAAAGCAAGAGAGGTCAATGAAAGATTAGGTAGTTGTGAAAATTATGAGCAGATGATCGGGATCATCGAGACTTTTTTATTAAGCTTAACCGCAAACCCTAAAATGCTAGCGAGACGACCTGACAGGATTTTTGAATTAATGGTGATAAATAATGCCAATTATAGTCTGGATTGGCTTGCGCGGGAAGCATGCTTGTCAATTCGCCAGCTTGAAAGAAAATCCCAGGAATACCTGGGGGTTAGCCCCAAATTTTTTACCCGTATTGCCAGATTTAACCGGTCATATTATATGAGCATGCAAGATCATGGTCTCGATTGGTTAGATGTAGCTCTTTACTGTGGCTATCATGACTATCAGCATCTGGTGAAAGACTATAAAGAATTTGCACATACCACCCCAAGAAATTTTCTTGAAGAGGAATCCCGGTCACTAGAAAGGGCACTGGGTTTAAACAGTTGATTATCAATTTTTAATGTCGTTTTCTTACCACCAAAGAAAGCTTAAGAATGTTGAATTTTATATAGGCAATCTATGAATTGTTCTTCTTAATGTTTAACTAATAACTCAATTATGAAAACGACATTTAAATTTTTTGGCGGCCTTATATTTTTAATTGGTCTGGGATCTTGCGAAAAAGATCCAATTGAAACAAATGACTCTCAATTATTGAATTCAGCTGATGCAAAAGGCGTTCATAATTTTAATAATGGAATGCTCAATTCGTACAGTAATGAAGTAGTACTAGAATGGAACGAACTATTAAGCGAGTCTATAGACAACCGAATGCCATTGCCGGCGGAATCTAAGATTTATGCAATGGTCACTTTGGCAATGCACGATGCTTTGAACAATGTAGTTCCAAAATATGAAACTTATGCACTGGATAATTCAGAAGTAGATGCAAGTGATATTTCGAAAAAGAATATCCATGCTATCTCTGATGCTGCGGTATCCCAGGCAGCAAGGGATATGATGGTTCAGCTTTTTCCTGCATCCACGGCTGCGGCAGATACCCGGTTGAGTTCTGTTCTTTCGAGCATACAGGATTCAGCTCTGAAAGATCGGGGAATTAATATTGGAAAAGAGGCGGCGGCGGCAGTACTTGAAAAAAGAGCAAATGATTTCCCGCTGATTTTTCAAACATATATCGGAGGAACCGAGCCTGGAGAATACCGGGTTGATTATATGCCCTTTTTGGCCGCGAACCCACCTATCTGGCCAGCGAATGCCGCCTACGCTCCCAATATGGGCGAGTTGGCCCCTTTCGGGATCGAGTCTGGAGATCAGTTCAGGGATGAGGTGCCCTATCCTTTAAATTCCAGTGAATACGTGGCAGATTATAATGAGGTCAAAGCCCTGGGCTGTAATGCCTGCCCTTTAAGAACTGAGGAGCAAACTGAAATTGGAGCCTTCTGGATCGAGAGTAATGCCAGTTCCATGAACAGAATGGCCAGAGCCTTAATTGAAAATAGAAAATTGGATGGCTGGGAGGCAGCAAGATTAATAGGTCTTGTGGAAATGGCTATAATTGATGCTTATATAGCATCTTTTGAGGGAAAAGATTATTTTAAATTATGGAGACCGGTTTCAGCTATAAGAGCCGGGGATTTTGACGGTGTTGATGCTACTGAAGGAGATCTTACATGGACCTCCAGTTTCTTCACCCCTCCAACAGCCGAATTTCCCTCAACCCATGCTTATGCTGGAGGTTCTGCGGCAGCTGTTTTTAAATCTTTTTTCAACAGCGATCATACAAATCTTAATCTTACCAGCCCGTATAATTTACCAGGAGTTGAACGGCATATAACAAGCTTTTCGCAAATGTCTTATGAAACTGCTATTTCCAGGATATATATTGGCTATCACTTTAGGCATGCAGTGGAAGTTGGGGAAAGACAGGGGAAGGAACTTGGAGAATATGTATTCGCAAATAATTTGAGAGAACTAAAAAAGATCTAAGAATATTGAATCGTTTCTAATAAAAGTCCAGTCAAAAAAAGACTGGACTTTTTTAATATTATGTTGAACAAGAATACATAATTGAAGGGAGAGGATTCTTAAATTTAATAGATAATTACTTTCGTACTCGTGAAATTCTCTTCTAGATTCAATCTGTAATTGCCATGGTGGCGATGCTAATTTTTATATCGGGGACTTCATATAATTTATGTGCACAGGCTTCCAGGGTTGCCCCGGTCGTGACCAGGTCGTCTACCAACAGTATATGTTTTCTGACTATTTTATCTGAATTTTGAATTTGTAAGGTTTCTTCCAGCTTTCCCCATCTGGATAACCTGTCTTTTAAAGTCTGGGTTTGTGTAGAACTTATTTTTAATAAAATATCATCAATATATTCTGCATTCAAAGAAGCTGCAATTTCTTTTCCGAAGTCTTCCACCTGATTATAGCCTCTTTCCTTTAATCTCGACTTATGTAGCGGGACGGGGATTATCACGTCAATTTTAGTATTCCAGTCTGAGTTTGAAAGCTCGGTGCCCAGCCATTTGCCCAAATAGGTTCCTATCTCACGGTGACCTCTGTATTTGAGGTCATGAATTAAATGCTGAACCCCGGCTTTTTTGCGAAAGTGCAATAATGCCGTAGCTTTTTCTATCTTTAGCCTGCCATAAAATACTTTTTTAACAGGGTTCTCGTTATCAAGGTGATAACTGGTAACCGGTAGATCGTGCAGGCAGGAAGTACAGATTAGCTCTTCATTTTTGAGCAATTCAGCTTCACAAATGTGGCATACTGTGGGATAAAGCAGATTAATGAAATCGTGAAACATTTGTTAATGGCTTGTACCATACTTGGTTAAACATCTAAATTTACAAACTAAATTAAACTTATGATGACAGAAAAAAAGAACAATACCGCTTTAAAGATTTTGACCGGTATTCTCGCTGTAGCTCTGGTTGCGCTTAGCATTTATACCATAAAATTCTATAACGAGGAAAAAGAAAATAAAGAGATCCTGCAAAAGGAAAAATCTGTGATAGAAGATGAACTCAATGAACTTATCGTGAAATACGATGATGCCATTGAGGAAAATGAGATCATGGATCAGGACCTAGTAAACGCCAGGGATCGAATTTCAAAATTACTGGATTCAGTTAAGGATAATGAAGCTAACCTTGTGCTTATTTCAAGATTTCGAAGAGAAATAGGGAATTTAAAAGCAGAAAAAGATCGTCTTTTTCGAGTGGTGGATAGTTTGAGTACACAAAACCAAATGCTTTCCACTTCTCTGGATAGTACCAGTGCAGCATTACAACAGAGAACAAAACTATCTGATTCTTTAAAAACTACCAATCAAAGCCTGTCTACTAAGGTGGATAAAGCTTCCAGGCTTAAGGTTACCAGTCTTTCAGGAGAAGGGGTGATCGTAAGAAATAGCGGGAAATTGGTTGAAAATGATAATAATCGTCGAGTAGATCAAATTAGAACCTGTTTTTCAATTACGTCTAATGATCTGGCAGAAGCCGGTGAAAAAAACATGTACGTACAGGTCTATAATCCTGAAAATGAACTGGTAGGTGATGAGCTTGTGGTTCAACATGAAGGAGGAACCATGGTCTATAGTGCAGCTTCCAAAGTTTTCTATGAAAATGAGGAGCTTGATGTATGTATACTTTCTAATACCACTGAAGATAAATTACTGGAAGGTAATTACAAAGTATATGTTTATAACGACGCGATGCTTCTTGGTACAGGAAGTTTTAGTCTGAAATAATCTTAATTTATAATTTAAAGACCGTCCTGGATATTATTCAGGGCGGTTTTTTTATTTTTGCGTCATGGCAAAACAAGAAGATCTTTTCAAGAACGTAATATCCCATGCCAAGGAGTATGGATATATTTTCCCTTCCAGTGAAATCTATGACGGTTTAAGTGCTGTATATGATTATGGACAGAATGGTGTTGAATTAAAGAACAACATCAAAGAATACTGGTGGAAAAGCATGACGCAGCTAAACCAGAACATTGTTGGGATTGATGCTTCAATTTTGATGCATCCAACAACCTGGAAAGCTTCCGGCCACGTAGATGCCTTTAACGATCCGCTTATAGATAACAAGGACTCTAAAAAACGTTATCGTGCTGATGTACTGGTGGAAGATTATGCTGAAAAACTTCTTCAGAAAGCTGAAAAGGAGATCACCAAGGCCAAAAAGCGCTTTGGAGCAGATTTCGATGAGAAAATGTACAGGGAAACAAATCCCAGAGTTAAAAGATATCTTGATGACAGAAAAGAGATTCTTGAGCGTCTGGCCCGTTCCCTTACCAATGAGGATCTTGCAGATGTAAAAGCATTGATCGAAGAACTGGAGATCGCAGATCCAGATACTGGTTCCAAGAACTGGACAGAAGTGAGACAATTTAACCTGATGTTTGGAACTAAACTTGGGGCCTCTGCCGATACTGCCACTCAGCTATATCTGCGACCGGAAACGGCTCAGGGAATCTTCGTTAATTTTCTGAATGTACAGAAAACAGGAAGAATGAAGATTCCTTTTGGGATTGCCCAGATAGGAAAAGCTTTCCGAAATGAGATCGTAGCGAGACAATTCATCTTTAGAATGAGAGAATTCGAGCAGATGGAAATGCAATTTTTTGTACGTCCGGGAGAAGAACTGGAATGGTATGAAAAATGGAAAGATATTCGCCAAAACTGGCACAGATCACTAGGTCTGGGTGAAGAGAACTATCGTTTTCACGATCACGAAAAATTAGCACATTATGCTAATGCAGCTTCAGATATAGAATTTAATTTTCCATTCGGTTTTAAAGAACTGGAAGGAATCCATTCCCGAACAGATTTTGATCTTAAAGCCCACGAAGAACATTCAGGAAAAAAATTGAGATTTTACGATCCGGAATTAAAAGAAAATTATGTGCCTTATGTGATTGAAACATCCATAGGTCTGGACCGAATGTTCCTTTCTGTTCTTTCTTCCTCTTTGAAAGAAGAAGATCTCGGAGATGGAAATACTCGAACGGTGTTGAAACTTCCTGCAGTATTGGCTCCAACAAAAGCGGCCATACTTCCATTAGTGAAGAAAGACGGACTTCCGGAATTAGCTCAGAAGATCGTGGATGAGCTTAAATGGGATTTTAATGTTCAATATGACGAAAAAGATGCGATAGGCAGGAGATATCGTCGCCAGGATGCAGCCGGAACGCCATTATGTATCACGGTAGATCACGATTCTTTAGAAGACAACTCGGTTACAGTAAGATTCCGTGACTCTATGGAACAAAAAAGAGTTGCTATTGAAGAACTTGATGCTTTGATAAGACAAGAAACCGATTTTAAAACATGGATGAAAGGTTTTTCAGAATAATCCAGTTCATTTAGATAGGAATTTAAGAAGGCAATTGATTTATTAATTGCCTTTTTTATTTCAATTAAGTCGATAATGTCTATTTTTAAACAATTATATAAGTAAGATCTTTTTGATGATGAAAAAATTATTTCTTCTATTTTCTCTTTGCTTTATTTTTCATCTAAATGCCTTAGGACAGACAAATGAAATAGCAGGTCCTGCGTTTATAGATTCGGCCAGTGTTATAAAATCCGGGCCATTATCAAAAGCCGATTTGAAGCAATCTCACGAGAAAGCTAAATTATATAACCCTAGAAATCGCGGTATTAATAAAGTGGTTCCGGGCAAAGGATTGCCAAAGGGTATAGACCCGGCTTTGCAAAGTAAAATGGGAGAGATCCCAGTTAAATCTCCAATATTTTCTTTTGATGGCGCGGTTTCCAGATCCACTCCTACAGATCCTACCGGAGCAGTTGGTAGAAATCATTATGTAAATGCATGGAACAGTGCTTTTGCAATTTGGGATAAGGAAGGAAATCAAATGCTCCCTCCTTCTTCTTTGGAAAGTATAGGTGGAGCTTTTAATAATGAAACTGATGGAGACCCCATCGTTTTTTATGATGAGGCTGCTGACAGATTTATCCTTATGCAATTTAGTGCGGCGCCAGGAAGTGGAAGCACTTCTCCTCCAGCATTATTGTTCGCGGTGGCTCAGGGTTCAGATCCGGTAAATAGTGGTTGGTATACTTATAGATTTGATCTGGAGTCTTTACCAGATTACCCCAAGATATCACTTTGGAATGACGGTTATTATATAACTACAAATAAAGATGCCCTGGAACCTCAGGGAAAAGAAATTGTTTATGTCCTGGAACGGGACCGAATGTTACAGGGTGACGATAATGTTAGAATCTTAGGTTTTCCCCTTCCCGGCATACAGAACAATGGATTTTACAGTCCGGCAGGATTTAGTGTAATGGGCGGTGATCTACCACCTCCCGGCAATGCCCCAATTATATATCTGCAGGACGATGAATGGGCTGGTGTGAACCAGGATCATTTAAAGTTGTGGTTAATCAATGTAAACTGGAGTAATGTGGGCTCGTCTACGATAGCAGAAAGCCAGGAAATCACCAATGGAGTTTCTCCTTTTGCTGCAACTTTTGACGGAGGCGGATTTCAAAACCTTCCTCAACCCGGTGATACGCCAGAAATAGATGCCTTGCAGGGAGCAATGATGTATATGACCCAGTATAGGAGATTTGGCACCCATAATTCTGTTGTAATGAATTTTGTGGTAGATGTTGAACCATCTGCGGCTAAACATGCGGGTATAAGATGGTATGAATTAAGACAGCAAACTGATGGTAGCCCCTGGAGTGTTTACCAGGAAGGGACTTATGCGCCAGATAACAGCGATCGTTTTAGTGCAAGTATTGGAATAGATCTTAGGGGGAATATTGCAATGGGATATACGGTTTTAAATGATAATCCTGCCAATCCTGTTTTTCCATCCATTAGATATACCGGTCGTTTTGTAAATGATGAGTTAGGTTTAATGACCATTCAGGAAGAATCTATTGTTGAAGGAAATAGTCCCCAGCCCAGACCTGAAGGGAGATATGGTGATTATGCCCATTTAAGTATAGACCCGGTAGACGATCTTACCTTCTGGCATAACGCTGAATATTTCGAAGGTGTGGAAAGAGTAAATAAAGTGGCTGTTTTCAGGATCGCTGCAAATGAACCAAACGATATTGGAGTGGTGGCTTTATTAAGTCCTCAGGATGCAACCCTTACTTCTTCTGAAACTATAACTGTAAGAATCAGGAATTATGGAACCAATGCGCAATCTAATTTTGAAATAAGTTATCGAATTAACGGTGGGCCGTTAGTTACTGAAATTTTTGAAGAAACCATTCCGGCAGAAAGTTCAGCGGAATTTACTTTTGAGCAAACAGGAGATTTTTCTGAAATTGGAGAAATATATACTCTTACTATTTCTACCAATCTCGAAAATGATTCCAATACTAATAATGATACTTTAGAAGTTGAGGTGAAAAACCTTCCTCCAAATGATGTTGGAGTTACTTCTATTGATTCTCCATTTACCGATGAAAATTTAACGAGTACTGAAGAAGTGACGGTTACCGTATCTAATTTAGGAGGAGAAGAGCAACAGAATTTTCCAGTATCCTATCAAATTGGAAATAATTCACCTGTTATTGAAACCTTTAATCAGGTCCTCGAAGTAGGAGAAGATGCAATATTCACATTTAATCAAACTGCAGATTTGTCCAGCTTCGGAAGATACAAGATTGAGGCACGAACGAGATTGGAGAATGATTTTGATCCTACGAATGATGCTGAAACTATTTTTGTATCAAATTTAAACTGTATTCCTGAAGGATCAGATTGTTCCCAGGGGGACGGAATTTTCTATTTTGAGCTGGGGGAAATACTCAATGAACGTATTCCATGTACTATAGGCTATCTTGACTTTAGCGGCAGTGCAACCGATCTTGACAGGTCTGAGGGTGATTACAGTGTTACGGTGGAGACGGGTTTTGCTGAAGGAGATAGAGAAAAGTTTTCTATGTGGATAGATTTTAACGATAATGCTGTTTTTGAAGATGACGAGCGTTTGATTACTTCTGAAGTAATCCCGGAGGCAAACGAACCGTTTACTTATGATTTTAGCATTCCCCGTAATGCAAATCTGGGACAGCACTTGCTTAGAATTCGGGCGGGTGATACCGATTTTTCAGGAGACCTGAACGACCCCTGCTCAGTGATGGCTTATGGTACTACGCATGATTATTCTGTGAATATAACCGATAGTACGCTGGATATTGAAGATTTTATTCTTGATGAAGCTAAGCTCGTTGTAGTCACAGACCCAAATAGGGAAGACCAGTACCGTGTGATCATGGAAACAAGTTTTGACGACCCCCTGAGAATTACCGTGCATAATATTCTTGGTCAGAAATTGATCGAAAATCAGGTGCTTAATGATGGTGATGCCTATGTTTATGAACTGGATATGTCTTATGCTGCAAGAGGTGTATACCTCGTTAGGGTGGGAACTAGAAAAGTGGGTAAAGTCACCCGTTTTATAGTTAAATAATTTTATTAAAGAGCCTAAAATCTATCTGTACTTGCATTTAGTTCAGATAGCCTTATTTTTGGGGAAAATTCAATATATGACCATTATTTCCTATAACGTAAACGGGATTCGTGCCGCAATACGTAAAGGTTTATTAGACTGGCTTCAGCAATCAAATCCCGATGTGGTTTGTATACAGGAGATCAAAGCGCATCCTGAACAATTAGATCTTTCAGAATTTGAAAAAGCTGGATATCCCTATCATTACTGGTATCCGGCTACTAAAAAAGGATATAGCGGAGTAGCGATCCTCAGTAAGACCGAACCTAAGAATGTTACTTACGGTACCGGAATTGAATATATGGATTTTGAAGGGCGAAGTATTCGTGCAGATTTTGAAGATTTTTCAGTAATGAGCCTATATCTGCCTTCAGGAACAAATATTAACAGGTTAGAACTTAAGTTCAAATTTATGGATGACTTTCAGCGATATATTGATCAGCTGAAACTGGAAATTCCTAATCTAATAATTTCCGGAGATTATAACATCTGTCATGAAGCCATAGATATTCACGATCCTGTGCGGCTTAAGAATGTTTCAGGATTTCTTCCGGAAGAAAGAAGATGGATAGATGGTTTTATGAAAAATGGATTTATAGATTCTTTTCGTCATTTTAATGAAGAACCCGATAATTATTCGTGGTGGAGCTACAGAGCCAATGCCAGGAATAATAATAAAGGATGGCGTATTGATTATAATTTGGTGTCAGAACCTCTTAAAAATCGCTTAAAAAGGGCGGTCATTTTGCCTGAAGCATACCATAGTGACCATTGTCCCGTTCTAGTAGAAATTGAATAAACATATTATGAAAATTAGACTTACGGCTGTTTTAGCTATACTGGTATTAATGAGCTCCTGTGTTTCTTCTAAGAAATATGGAGAATTGGAAAGTAAAAATGCTGATCTGCAAAGAAAGAACCGATCCATAAACGATGAATTGGAAACTTTTAGAGGTTCTAATCAGAAAATGGAAAAGGAACTGGCAGGCCTCAAAACTGATTTTGAAACGGTGACCACAGAACGGAATCAGCTAATGGATAAGCTTACTGCTCTGCAGAAGAATTATGAAAGTCTGGAAAAATCTTACGATGCTCTAGAGCAAAATAGTTCCGCAGCAATTGCAGAAAATTCCAGACAGAACAGGGAATTACTGGCACAGCTGGATGAGAAGGAAGCAGCCCTGATCCAGGAAAAGAACAGGTTGGAAAAACTGGAAAAAGACCTTGCTATACGTTCTCAACGAATTGATGAGCTGGAAAGTGTGATCGCAGCAAAAGATGCGAAGATGAATGCGCTTAAGAATGCGGTCTCGAATGCACTTACAAATTTTGAAGGCAAAGGCCTGAGCGTGGAGCAACGAGATGGGAAAGTCTACGTGTCTATGGAAAACAAATTGTTATTTGACTCCGGGAGCTGGGCGGTAAATTCTGAAGGTCGAAAGGCGGTGCAGCAACTGGGAACAGTTTTGGCTCAGAATCCCGATATCGCGGTTTTAATTGAAGGTCATACCGATAATGTTCCTTATGGAGGAAGCGGTCAATTGAAGGATAACTGGGACCTTTCTACAAAAAGAGCAACTTCAATTGTTCAGATATTACGCGAAAATTCAAAAATAGATCCTCAAAGTCTTACAGCAGCAGGCAGGGGAGAATATGCGCCGGTAGCGTCGAATGATTCAGAAGCTGGAAAAGCGAAAAACAGACGGATAGAAGTCATACTTACGCCAAAACTTGATGAGATCACCAGATTGTTAAATGAAGCTAATTAAAAAAGCAAAGGATTCAGGAATAATTTTTCCGGATGATAGCTTCGGTTTCTTCCAGGTTTTTAAAGACATCATAAGTCTTCCCCTGGGTTCTTAAGGCGCCTAATGTATTAGCATAACGGGCCGCCGTCACCGTATCATTATAATAGGTTAAGCCATAGGCCAGGCCACCGGCAAAAGAATCACCACAGCCGGTGGTATCTATGACTTCATCTACGGGGACAGATTCTATCCAGTCTTTTAAAATCTTTCCGTTCTTTTTTGAATAGGCAACACAGCCCCGGGAATCTAAAGTTATGTAAAGGATCTTCACCCCTTTTTCGAGCACATATTCTGCGAATTCATCCAGGTGGTCGATATTTTCTTCATCGTAATGCCCCATTTCTTCAATATTGTACTCGTTTTTGAACCAGCAGCAATAAGATTCTTCTAGATTCATTTTTAGAATGTCAATATAAGGGAACCATTCATCCCGGTCTATCCAGAATTTTCTTTCCCTGCTACCATTTATATTCATAGCGGTAGTAGGGCCATGCGCATCGAAAATTATTAAGCCAGCACTATTTTCTTTAATATATTTTAAGGTGCTAAGGGAAATTTCAAAATCGGTTATAGGTACAAATACAAATGCATGGGCATCCAGAAATGGCTGCACATCTTCAGGTAAAATGGGGTTCATAAAAGCCGTTTGCTTTTCAAGCCGGTTATTCTGATCCAGAAATTTTAGCTCAATAACTGTTCCCCTATCTTTAGTACAATCTAATCCACGTAGATCTATATTTTTATACGGAGACAATAGTTTCTGTATTTCAGCATGATCTTTTTTGTGAACGTGAGAAATGATTATTACCTCCCCTTTGTCTTCTAATAGTTTAGCCAGGGCAATTGCGGGATGGGTGGCACAACCGTATTTCTGTATCTTTTCATTTTTATGAGTTAAGATAGTATCCCTTGGTATGGGGCCTAAAATCGCTATTTTCTTCATCTTCTAAATATTGTTTCATGTTTAGAAATTCTTAATAAACACCAGAGAAACATAAAGGTAGGTAATCTCAAATATATCAAAAAAGAGAGTTTTATTTTCTACTTCTAACCATCACTTGATTAATTTAATATTAATCATGCCCGGTTTTATGCTTTATTTAATTATCATAAATTGCGGCTCAAATGCATAATTGAAAATGAAATATACACATCTTCCTAATACCGATATAAAAGTTAGTAAAATTTGTCTTGGCTCCATGACCTGGGGTCAGCAGAATACCGAAGCTGAAGGTCATGAACAAATAGATTACGCGCTGGATAGGGGTGTGAATTTTATTGATACTGCCGAGATGTATTCTATTCCTGCCCGTCCTGAAACTCAGGGTAGCACAGAAAAAGTGATCGGGAGCTGGCTTAAGAAGACCGGTAGGCGTGATGATGTGGTGATCGCTTCAAAGGTAGCCGGACCGGCTGAAATGGTTTCTCATATTCGAAAGGATCTTGGTTTTCATAAATCGGCAATAGAGGATGCGATTGATAAAAGCTTAAAAAGACTGCAAACAGATCATATAGATCTTTATCAATTACACTGGCCTGAACGAAATACTAATTTCTTCGGAAAAAGGGGGTACGAGAATGATAAGGATGAACCATGGGAAGATAATTTCAAAGAGATCCTGGAGAATTTAAAGTACTTTATAGACAAAGGTAAAATAAGGCATATTGGTTTGTCTAATGAAACTCCTTTTGGGTTGATGCGCTTTCTTGAAGAAAGTAAGAATGATCTTCCCAGGGTGGTCACCGTTCAAAACCCCTATAATCTATTGAACCGAAAGGATGAAATTGGGCTAACGGAGATCTATCATCGTGAAAATGTAGGCCTCTTTCCTTATTCACCCTTGGGAATGGGAACTTTAAGTGGAAAACATCTCAATGGAATCCAGGAAAACACCAGGTTGAGTCTTTTTCCTCAATATAAGCGGTATTCAAATCAGGAGGCCGTAAAGGCAACAAAAAAATATAAAGAACTGGCCGATAAGCATAATTTGAGCCTTACCCATTTATCCCTGGCTTTTGTGAATCAGCAGCCTTTTGTGACCAGTAATATTATTGGAGCCACCAATATGGATCAGTTAAAGGAGAATATTGAAAGTATTGATGTGGTTCTTTCGGAAGAGTTATTGGATGAAATAAACGAGATTCATAATTCTATCCCCAATCCCGCACCTTAATTGACAGATCTTACCAGACTTTCATGAATAAACATGGAACGGTCCAGGCTATCACGAACGTGGAACCAATCCTCTGTTTTTCCCTGGACCATTAAAGTCTCGCCGAATTTCCCTTTTTTGATGATAGAAGAATTATTGGAGGCAGGTTTATTCCTGAAATTTGCGGTTGGAGAATTCACCTTAATCCTGGAAGATATTTGCTCTTCTATGGATTCTTTATTTTCGGGTTCTTCGGTCAAATAAACAAAGCCTAGCGGATCTATAGCGCCTTCATTCCTTCTGTAAATACCAAAATGTAAATGCGGCGGGGTGGTTCTCGCATTTCCGGTATTTCCTACAAATCCAAGCGTATCTCCGGCATTTACCCGGCGTAGACCAGGAACAATACTGTCTAGATGCGCATAATATAAAGATTGTTTACGTTTAGAATCCCGTAACCAGACCTGCTTGCCACCCAGGCCTTTTTCACCTGTAAAGCCGACTCTGCCTTGAGTTGGAGCTATCACCGGCGTACCTTTTTTAGCGAAAATATCAATTCCTTTATGATTCCTTTTTCCACCGTCCCGAATATCCCCCCAGTAACTTCCAATATCCGCATTTTGTCCGTTTAGTACAGGAAAAAGGTAGGTCGGAGATTTTTTAATGCTAATTTGGAATGGAGTATTTGCTTCGATTTCTGGCTGAATAAGGATCTTATAAAGCCCTTTTTCCTGGATCTCAAATTTTAAATTTCTGGTTTGAGGTTCACCAGATTTGATCTTCTGAAAATCTTTACTTTCGGAATCCGTTTTTTTATAGAGTTCAGAAAATACAAGGGTAGAAGAACTATCTGTAGTTGTTTCAGCTTCAATAACCTCACCGGGCATGAGGTAAGTCTCGTAAGAATAGATCGCAAAATTTCTCGGCTTTAATTGCCCGGTTTCAAGATATGGAAGTTCAATTTCCAGACTATCATCCAGTGCTTGCGGAATTCTACTTTGCCAGATCTCAAATATTTCATCTGAAATTTCTCTGTCTTTTTTATACTGCTCCTTTTCAGAAAGTCCGGTAATAAGTTCTTCAGCTTTTTCCAGCTGAGAGCAGGAAAAAAACAAAAGGCAGATAAAGAAAGAGAAAATTTTTATTGACCGCATACATCATTCAGATTGACCCAAATATACGCAGTAATTATGCCAATTTTAGCCAAAAAGATGACTCACCACATCTTCTATTTTAGCCACTTTAATGATCCTTATATTAAAATCGCCCTTCGGAATTTTACTTTGCTTAGATACCATAATAGAAGCGAAACCTAATTTTTCTGCTTCAATAATGCGTTGCTCAATTCGGGTTACGGGTCTAATTTCACCGGCAAGGCCTACTTCTGCTGCAAAACAGGTGTCTTTTTCCAGAGATACATCCTCGTTAGAAGAAAGTATGGCGGCAATCACGGCAAGATCTATGGCGGGGTCATCAACGCTAATTCCGCCGGTTACATTTAAAAAAACATCTTTTGCTCCCAGCCGGAAACCTGCTCTTTTCTCTAGCACGGCCAAAAGCATATTCAGTCTTTTAGCATTATAACCTGTAGTACTACGCTGAGGGGTGCCATAAACAGCAGTACTAACCAAAGCCTGGATCTCTATCATGAGAGGTCGCATTCCTTCCAGAGTGGAAGCAATGGCAGTTCCGCTAAGGTCTTCGTCATTTTTGGAAATGAGAATTTCAGAAGGATTGATCACTTCTCTTAATCCGCTGCCCTGCATTTCATAGATTCCTAGCTCATGGGTAGAGCCAAATCTGTTCTTATGCGCTCTTAATATTCTATAAACATGGTTTCTATCCCCTTCAAACTGGAGAACCGTGTCTACCATATGTTCAAGGACTTTGGGCCCGGCAATACTACCTTCTTTAGTGATGTGGCCAATCAGGATCACCGGGGTATTGCTTTCTTTAGCAAATTTTATAAGTTCTGCCGTACATTCCCTGATTTGAGAGATGCTGCCAGGCGAGCTTTCGATATAATCGCTGTGAAGTGTTTGAATGGAGTCTATAATGACCACTTCCGGTTCTACTTCTTCTACCTGCCGGAAGATGCTCTGGGTTTTGGTTTCAGTTAAAATAAAGCAATTAGCAGGATTAGGGTTTATACGTTCAGCTCTCATTTTAATCTGCTGCTGGCTTTCCTCTCCCGAAACATACAGAACCTTATACTTAAGCCCTAAGGATATTTGTAATAAAAGTGTACTTTTTCCTATTCCCGGTTCACCACCAAGAAGGGTTAGGGATCCGGGTACAAGTCCACCGCCAAGAACCCGGTCTAATTCATTATTACCGGTGTTCATCCGGTTTTGAGGGGTATTTTCAATATCGGTTATCAGTAATGGTTTTGAAGCTTTTTTTGCTTCTTTTTTAGCTGAAGTTTTCCAATCCTTAGGATCTGGTTTTTGCACCAATTCTTCAACTATGGTATTCCAGTCTCCACAGGAATTGCATTTTCCCTGCCATTTAGAATACTGCGCACCACATTTCTGACAATAATAGGTAGTCTTGACCTTGGCCATTTAATAGATCTATTTTATGCTAATAACCGAAATCTTTTTTAATCGCCTCGGCTTTTTCAAGCATAAAATCTGTGTCTAAAAATGCTATTTTTTCCTGACCGTAAGCATTCTGATATATTCTCATTGCTTTCTTGGGATTTCCGGTTTCTTCTTCATAGCGGGCTTCAAAGAAAGTACCCAGCATGGTCCCGGGGTAGTGATCAAAAGCCATTTTATATAATATTTTATAATCTTCCCAGTTTCTTGTCTTTTCTATAGCTTTATAGACAGCCATAAAGTCGTTCACGCTAATTTTTCTTTCCAGACCATATAATTCTTTGATGGAATTATATTTATCAGCTAAATACTGGGAGGGAGAAACTGAAGTTTGAAGAAGTATTTCGTTATAATCCTTCGTTGAAATAGGCCTGTAGATCTCAAACATGCTGGATATTGCCGAGGGAATTGCTTTTCCTACCAGCGAGTAATGAGTTTCATCTTCAAAATTCTGGAATTTATAGGAAACCATTTCATTGTCAATATTTTTCAACTGATTATCGAAACTTAAAATATCATTCTTGAGTTTTGGAATATCCTCACTGCTGGTGGCCAAATAGAACCATTTTTTTGATTGAGCTGTTTGCAGGGCGTTTGTAACTCTATTCGCCATTTCGGGCGCAAGATCGGGGCTAAGATTGATGTATCCCTGGAATATTGGCGCCTGTTTTAGCAGGTAATAATTAATGAAATTAGAGGTAAAATCATGACCTACGATAATCCTAAAATTTGCAGTCCTGTATTTTTGATCTAATTGAGCCAAAAGGTCCATTCCAATAAATTCGAAGAATTTAGCTCCTTTGCCTTCCGGTAAGAAATTTTTGTCGGAATAATAGGTGTCATCCATACGAATCCCATCCTGATTGATTCCCACTACGATCATTTCCGGGATGTCTTCCCAGTAAGAATAATAGTCAACCATTCCCGCTACGGGCTCGAATAAATAATCTCCATCGAGAACCACTACCACGGGATAGCGTTTTTCAGAATTTTCTTCGTAATTCCTTGGTAACTGGACTTTTATCTGCCTGGTTTCACCAAGTTTTTGAGAGGAAATACTTTCGTATTTGATCTGTGAATTGCTCACTATTGGCAATGAAATTGCCAATAGCAAAAGTAATAATCGTTTCATAGGTGTAGTATTGATTCGGGCCTACAATATAACTATTATTTCCTATTGTTTAAAAACGGAAGTAAAATAAAGGATAAGCCTCCAAACAGCAGTACTACAAAGGTTTGCGTTGCCCAGGAAATCCATCCGAAGGCTTCAGCTGCATGATTCTGAATTCCAAAAAAGATCAGAACACCACCTACAGCAAGTGGATAAACACCTATCCCCCCGTTAGTTGCAGAGACGGCAAAAGATCCAACTACGAATGCGGCCATAATAATTCCTATCGGCGTATTCGCTGTTTCCGGAATGCTTAATTTGATAACGAAGAACATGATAAGGTACATGGTCCAGATGAAAATAGTATGGAAGATAAAAGCCCATTTTTGTTCCATTTTCAGAATGCTTCTCATGCCTTCCAGGAGGCCTTTGGCTAGCTTCTTTATTTTTTTAAAGGGTAGCCAACTTGACCGGCGTATTATGTTAAGACCAATAATTATAAATACAACCAGCCCAAGAAAAATAAGGAATGTGTTTAAAGGTTTGATGTTTTGATCGCTGAGGTAGGCCAGGAGATCATCGGTTTGCAAAATTAAAGCCACTCCAATAATAAGCATCAGAATTAAAAGATCTGCCACTCTTTCGGATATAATTGTTCCAAAACCCTTTTCAAAAGGCACATTCTCGTAGGTAGAAAGGGTGACCGCTCTTAGAACTTCTCCTGAACGAGGAATTCCAAAATTTGCCAGATAAGCTACCATCACGGCCATAAATCTATTTGCCTGAGAAGACTTATAACCCATTGGTTCCAGCATAAACTTCCAGCGATATGCCCGTGAAAAATGGGAGACTGTTCCAAGGATAAACGATACAAAGATCCAGAACTTATTGGCGTCTATAATACTCTGCCAGAGATTTTCCCGTTCCTGTGCTGTAGAACTTTTTAAAGAATACCAGATCAAAAAAATCCCCAGAAACAAGGGGATACTGATCTTTAATATTCTGATGAATTTTTTTTTCAAAAATACTTACTTCAGTAAATTAGTTTCTTCGTCTGGAAATACGAGAGCCGGTTTAAAATTCCTCGCTTCTTCCAGTTCTATAATTCCATAGGCTATAATAATAAGAATATCGCCTTTAGCAACTTTACGAGCGGCTGCACCGTTTAAAGTAATTTCCCCGGTATTTCTTGGGCCAGGAATTACATAAGTTTCCAGGCGTTCTCCATTGTTGTTATTTACAATCTGTACTTTTTCACCTTCAATAATATTAGCAGCTTCCATAAGATCCTCATCTATGGTCACACTGCCTATATAGTTAAGATCGGCTCCGGTTACTTTTACCCTGTGAATTTTTGATTTTACTACGTGAATTTGCATTTCTAAATTAGTTGTCCAGAGCAATATTATCAATCAATCTAATATCATCGGCATAGGCCGCAATAAAAGCTCTGTATTGTTTTCCTTTTTCTTTTATATTTATTTTTTTCAAAGTCTCTACATCTGCAATTTGAAAATACTCCAGTTTGAGATGCTGATTATCTTTAAATCTATTTTCCACCCAATTGGTGATATAACTTGCACTTTCTGTGCCAAATAGTTGGCTGGCACCCGTTAAGGTTTCGTAAATAAAGGCGGCTTCTATTCGATTTTGGCTACTTAGACGTTCATTTCTGGATGACCTTGCAAGTCCCGATTCTTCTCTTAGAATTGGACAGCCTATAATTTCCACGGGTAAACCGGTTTTATCAGTTAATTTTCTGATGATCTGCAGTTGCTGATAATCCTTTTCCCCAAAAAAGGCTTTTTCTGGAGTGATTGTTTCGAAAAGATGTTTCACCACGGTACCTACCCCGTCAAAATGGCCGTGTCTAAATTCACCTTCCATTACCGATTCTAATCCTTCAAAATCAAATTTTTCAGATGAAATATGTTCTCCATATAACTCATTCGCGTTTGGTGAAAATACCCATATATCTGGAGTCTCGGCCTTTAAAAGTTCCAGGTCTCTTTCTAAATTCCGCGGATACTTTTCCAGATCTTTTGGATTGTCAAATTGGGTTGGATTCACGAAAATACTTACGATGACCTGGTCCGATCTTCTTAAAGCATTTTTCACCAGAGAAAGGTGTCCGTCATGAAGTGCTCCCATTGTTGGAACTAATCCAACGCTTTTCCCAGCAGATTTTATCTTCTGAATAGCCTGTATAAGTGGTTGTTTCTCCCTAAAAACCTGCATTTTATTATAAAATTAACAGCGTGCAAACTTAATATATCTCTGGCAATCTGCATAAATTTTTGTAATTTTGCGTGTTTTTTATTCGGAAACGTAACTAAAGTAAAGAATTTATGAAAGATAAGAGAGTGTTATACGTCTCATCTGAAGTTATACCCTACTTACCTGAAACCGATATCTCCTCAACCTCTTTTGAAGCTGCGAAAATGGTGAATAACCTGGGAGGGCAAATCAGGATTTTTATGCCAAGGTTCGGGAATATCAATGAACGCAGACATCAATTACATGAAGTAATTCGTCTGTCGGGAATGAATCTTGTGATCAATGACCTGGATATGCCGCTTATTATAAAAGTAGCCTCTATTCCAAAAGAAAGAATGCAGGTCTACTTCATAGATAATGAAGATTATTTTAAAAGGAAGGCAACTTTAACTGACGAGGACGGAAATCTCTTTTCTGATAATGACGAAAGAGCTATATTTTTTGCAAAAGGAGTTATAGAAACAGTTAAAAAATTAAACTGGTCACCGGATATCATTCATGTACATGGCTGGTTATCGTCTTTACTTCCATTGTATCTAAGGAATTATTATGGTAATGAACCTTTGTTCAAAGATTCAAAAATTGTAACCTCTGTTTACAATCAAAGTTTTGATGGAACGTTAGATGAAGAGTTGAGAGAGAAAATTTTGTTTGATGGCTTTGAGAATGCAAACGTAAAACATTTAAAAACTCCTAATTTTGTAAACCTCATTAAAACTGCGGTTGATAATTCTGATGCTGTGGTTATGGGTGGAGACAATGTGCCGGAAGAATTGAAGACATACGTTGATAAACTTAATAAACCGGTACTTCCATTTACTGAAAAAGAGAATTTCTCTCACGCCTATCAGGAATTTTACGACACTAAAGTATTGTCTGAAAAGTAAGAAAAGTATTAAATGAGATTAAATAAATTATTTAAAATGACAGCTGTCGCGGCTGTTGTTTTCGCTTTTGTAGCCTGTGATGAAGATTTTACAGAAATTGGAGGAGAAATTATTAATAATCCTTCAAATGTTGAGTTAAGAGAAGTGGAAGTGAATGCCTATTCTCAAAAATTAAATTCTTTACAAACCAATAATTTGGATAACTATTTTCTTGGTTCTGTTAACCATCCGGTCTATGGAGAAAGCACTGCGAGTATTGTAACCCAGGTAGGTTTGTCGGCTCCAGATCCAGACTTTGGGGAGAATGTTCAACTGGACAGTGTGGTGATGACCATTCCATATTATTCAACAGAAGTGCAGTCCTCAAATAATGAATCTGAAATTGAATATAAATTGGATTCAGTTTACGGAGATGGATCGTTAAATCTGAAAATTTACGAAACAGGATTTTTTCTGAGTGATCTAGATCCAGATGCTAATTTTGAGCAAAGTCAAAAATATTATTCAGACCAGCAGGACCTTGTGGAGCAAAATATCCTTGGAGCACCTTTATACACTGAAAATAATTTTGAACCATCTAATGAAGCCTATTTTTCATATGAATTGAATAATGTTGGTGATAATGATACGATTACCAATGCGCCGGCACTCAGGGTACAACTCCCTGTCGATTTCTTTGAAGAAAAATTTATTAATAAAATAGGTTCTGATGATCTGAGGGATAATAATAGTTTTAAAAATTATTTTAGAAGTCTATTATTTAAGGCTGAACCTAATGGCACCGGCAATCGTCAGGTTTTATTGAATCTTTCAAGTCAGGACGCGAAAATCAGCCTGTATTATACTTCTGAAGTAGAGGGAAATGATGGAGAGATCGAAAGAGTGAGAGGCTCCTATGCCTTGAATATTTTCGGAAATAATCGTTTCAATACTTACACGGGAGAGTTTCCTGCAGATATTCTTCAAAATATCGAAAGTCAGTCCACGGAAACCGGTGCTGAAAATCTTTATTTAAAAGCCCAGGAAGGAAGTATGGCCGTAATAGAGTTATTTCCAGATCCGGAAGTGCTGGAAAATTTGAAAGAAGAAGATTTGTTGGTAAATGAAGCCGATCTTACTTTTTATATAAACGAAGATCTGGCTGCTGATGAATTACAGCCCAGACGCTTGTATCTATATGATCTGAAAAATAATACCATTATTGCAGATTATGCGCTGGATGGTACTTACAGTCCTTCTTTTCCTGAAGTATCCCTATCTAATTTCTCCCAACCTTTGAAAGTAGCGGAAGATGAAAGTGGATCTTTTTATAAATTGAGAATCACCAATCACGTTAGCAATATAATTAATGAAGATGCTGAGAATGTTAGATTAGGACTGGTTGTGGTTGCAAATATAAATTCTCTTGTGGT
Source organism: Christiangramia sediminis (assembly GCF_020552705.1). Classification (GTDB taxonomy): domain Bacteria; phylum Bacteroidota; class Bacteroidia; order Flavobacteriales; family Flavobacteriaceae; genus Christiangramia; species Christiangramia sediminis. The sequence goes on from NZ_JAJBZG010000005.1 coordinate 787,223, forward strand.
GAGAAATCAGCAAGGTGCTATTGCAGGCGCGATAATGTCATCGACCAGAGAATCATCTCCTGTCATAGAGCAGGTGCCATCAGGGACTTTATTGTCTCCTTACGGAACCGTCTTGCATGGTAACCTCTCTGCAGATGATGAAAAAAGATTGAAATTAAAAATTTATTATACCAACTTTAATTAGTAGAAAAGATGTGTGGAATTGTTGGATATATAGGACATAGAGAAGCTTATCCTATTGTTTTAAAAGGCTTACAAAGACTGGAATATAGAGGTTATGATAGTGCAGGGATTGCACTTTATGACGGGAACGAATTAAAAATGAGCAAGACCAAAGGAAAGGTCGCTGATTTGAAAACCCGTTTGGAAAGTGAAATTTCTACAAATGGAACGGTTGGAATTGGTCATACCAGATGGGCAACCCATGGAGAGCCTAATGATGTGAATTCTCATCCGCATTATTCCAATTCTGGGGATCTTGTTATTATTCATAATGGAATTATCGAGAACTATGATGCCCTTAAAAAGGAATTAAAGAAAAGAGGTTATACTTTCAAGAGTGATACAGATACAGAAGTATTGGTAAACCTTATTGAAGATGTTATCCTTAAGGAGGATGTAAAGCTTGGGAAAGCAGTTCAGATTGCCCTTAACCAAACTGTTGGAGCTTATGCAATTGCTGTTTTCAACAAAACTAAACCCGACGAGATAGTTGTGGCAAGACTTGGTAGTCCATTGGCTATCGGGGTTGGGGATGATGAATTCTTTGTTGCCTCAGATGCATCTCCTTTTATTGAATTTACAAATAACGCGATCTACCTTGAAGATGGTGAGATGGCGGTTATTAGAAGACATAAAGAAGTTAAGATAAGAAAGATCAAAGATGATTCTTTGGTAGATCCTTATATTCAGGAACTTCAATTAAACCTGGAGCAGATAGAGAAAGGTGGATATGAGCATTTTATGCTGAAAGAGATCCATGAACAGCCAAGTGCAATTACTGATACCTACCGTGGTAGAATGTTGGTAGACCAGGGCTTAATAAGAATGGCCGGGGTAGATGATAATATGGAGCGAATCTCAAACGCTAAACGTATTATTATTGTAGCCTGTGGTACTTCATGGCATGCTGGACTTGTAGCTGAATATATCTTTGAAGATATTGCCAGAATTCCTGTAGAAGTTGAATATGCTTCAGAATTCAGATATAGAAATCCTGTAATCTCTGAAAATGATGTAGTGATCGCTATTTCTCAAAGTGGAGAGACAGCAGATACCATGGCGGCTATTAAGCTTGCAAAAGAAAAAGGAGCTTTTACTTTTGGAGTATGTAATGTGGTAGGTTCTTCAATTTCAAGAGAAACTCATGCTGGAGCTTATACCCATGCTGGGCCGGAGATTGGTGTTGCCTCTACAAAGGCTTTTACTACTCAAATTACTGTACTTACCCTAATGGCTTTAAAATTAGGTAAGTTTAAAGGAACCATTTCTCATAGCGATTTCCAATTCCACCTTCAGGAACTGGAAAGAATTCCGGAGAAAGTAAAAGAGGCTCTGAAATCTGATGAGCTTATTCAGGAAATAGCAAATAAATATAAGGATGCACCTAATTGTTTGTATTTAGGGCGTGGTTACAATTTCCCTGTAGCCCTGGAAGGAGCCTTGAAACTTAAAGAAATCTCTTATATTCATGCAGAAGGCTATCCTGCTGCAGAAATGAAGCACGGTCCTATTGCACTTATCGATGAACAAATGCCTGTAGTGGTAATTGCTACCAAAAAAGGGCATTATGAAAAAGTGGTTAGTAATATCCAGGAGATCAAATCCAGAAAGGGTAAGATTATTGGTATTGTAACTAAAGGAGATGAAGAGGTTAGAGACCTTGCAGATTATGTGATCGAAGTTCCGGAAACTATGGAATCACTTACGCCATTATTAACGACGATTCCGTTACAATTACTTTCTTATCACATTGCAGTGATGCTTGGTAAGAATGTAGATCAGCCAAGGAACCTTGCTAAATCAGTAACGGTAGAATAAGAATAAAATATTTTAATAGAAAGATTATAAGAAGCCCACTGATTATTCACTGGGCTTTTTTTATTTTCAATTTTTGTAAACTTGAGATTAACTGTGTCTTTTAAATCAGGTTTTTAGCTGTTTTGCTAAACATTGAAAACTTCTCAATTTTTCAATATGTTTTTTGCCAGAAAAATTTATCTTTGCAGCCTGAAAATGACCTGTTTCTTTTTTATGGTTTTTTAAATTAACGAAATAGGTTTTTGAATTTTACTATTAAAAATTAAAGAATTAGATAAATGTCTAAAGTCACAGGTAAAGTTGCCCAGATTATTGGTCCTGTAGTTGATGTAGTATTCGACTCAGAAAACGCTGAACTACCAAAGATCTACGATTCTTTGGAAATTACCAGAAAAGATGGTTCTATTTTAGTTCTTGAGGTGCAATCGCATATTGGTGAGCAAACTGTAAGAACTGTTTCGATGGATTCAACCGACGGTCTTAGCCGTGGTGTTGAAGTACTTGCCACCGGAAACCCTATTCAAATGCCAGTTGGTAAAGATGTTTACGGGCGTCTTTTTAACGTAATTGGTGATGCTATTGACGGACTGGGGAATTTACCAAAATCAGGTAAAGATGGTCTTCCAATTCACCGTCAGGCTCCTAAATTTGAGGATTTATCTGTGTCTACTGAAGTTCTGTTTACTGGAATTAAAGTGATCGATCTTATTGAGCCTTATTCAAAAGGAGGAAAGATTGGACTTTTTGGAGGTGCGGGAGTTGGTAAAACAGTACTTATTCAGGAATTGATTAACAACATCGCCAAAGGTCACGGTGGGCTTTCTGTATTCGCAGGAGTTGGTGAGCGTACTCGTGAAGGAAATGACCTTCTTAGAGAGATGTTGGAATCTGGAATTATAAAATACGGTGATGATTTCATGCATTCTATGGAAGAAGGCGGATGGGATCTTCAAAAAGTAGATAAAGAAATAATGAAGGAGTCTAAAGCTACCTTCGTATTCGGACAAATGAACGAACCACCTGGAGCACGTGCTCGTGTGGCGCTTTCTGGTCTTACAATTGCGGAATATTTCCGTGATGGAGCTGGAGAAGGTCAGGGTAAAGACGTTCTTTTCTTCGTAGATAATATTTTCCGTTTTACACAGGCAGGTTCAGAGGTGTCCGCACTTCTTGGTCGTATGCCTTCAGCGGTAGGATACCAGCCAACGCTAGCAACCGAGATGGGTGCGATGCAGGAGCGTATTACTTCTACTAAAAATGGTTCTATTACATCTGTACAGGCGGTTTACGTACCTGCAGATGACCTTACCGATCCGGCGCCGGCGACAACCTTTGCCCACCTGGATGCAACAACGGTACTTTCACGTAAAATTGCTGAGCTTGGTATTTATCCAGCGGTAGATCCTTTGGATTCTACTTCAAGGATTCTTACTGCAGACATCCTGGGGGATGAGCATTATGATTGTGCACAAAGAGTAAAAGAGTTATTACAGAGATATAAAGAACTTCAGGATATAATCGCTATTCTAGGTATGGAAGAGCTTTCTGAAGAAGACAAACTTGCGGTTTCACGTGCAAGACGTGTTCAGCGTTTCCTTTCTCAACCTTTCCACGTTGCCGAGCAGTTTACGGGTCTAAAAGGAACATTGGTAGATATCAAGGATACTATCAAAGGTTTTAATATGATCATGGACGGAGAACTTGATAAGTATCCTGAAGCGGCCTTCAACCTTAAGGGAACTATTGAAGAAGCGATCGAGGCCGGAGAGAAAATGCTTGCAGAAAACTAAAATAAGTTAGATGTATTTAGAGATAGTAACTCCAGAAGCCGTAGTATTTAGAGCAGAAGTGGATGCGGTAAAATTACCGGGACACGATGGTGAATTTCAGATGTTGAATAATCACGCTCCTATTGTTTCTACTTTGTCTGAAGGTGAGGTTAAGATCAATCTTACTTCCGGAAGTAAAAATGAAGTGAAAAGAAAGGATCAGTCAGGATTCAGAACTGAAACTTCAGAGCCGAATGTTCTTTATTACACGATTAAAGGAGGAGTTCTTGAAATGAAAGATAATAAAGCTATCGTTTTAGCAGATTAACTTTCCGAACATATAATATTAAAAAAGGCCTTTCATTTGAAAGGCCTTTTTCTATTTAACCTCCCAGGTTTTAAAGAATTCGGAAGGTTTTTTTATTCAACTATTTAGCTTCAAGCCAGCTCTCCCTGTTTTTTAATGCTTCTTTTGAAGCATCTTCATCGAGACTTATGGTATAAGCCGGGTTTTTACCTAATTTCACTTCTGTGATCTTCTTTTCACCAAATCTCTCAAAGTTTATTTTAACTGAATTGGAATTTGAGTTTTCAATAGTACTTTCAAACTCTTCTTTTGTCTGAATTTGTTTTTCATCAATACTGATAATAATGTCTCCTGAAGCTAATCCAGCTTTATACGCCGGGCTTCCTTTGAATGTGTTATTGGAGATTACCAGCCCGTTCTCAGTTTCTTTAACCGATGCTCCAAAATAATTACTTCCTTTTCTTTCCAATTTGATGCCCACACTACGGAATAAATTTTTATAATCGGGCATTTCACTATTATAGATATGTTTTTTGAAGAATTCTGAAGCGAATTCATCTCCAGCATACTCTTTTAATGTAGATTCAATATCTGCAATTTTATAGGCCACTTCAGTTTTACCATATTTCTCCCACATCAACTTCATAAAATCGTCTAGATTCAGATCTTGTTGTCTTAAGGAAAGATCCAGGGCAAGGCCTAAAACGCTTCCGTAAGAATAATAGGAAACAAAAGTATTTTCACGGTTGGTAGGGTCAACTGAGGTAGCGGCATCTACAAACGGAGCCTGGTAGCTCATCTCGATGGGATTAAAATGTTGCAAAGCAGGAGAGTTCCAAACGTAATTAAAAGTGCCGGTAAGACCTTCTATATACTCTTTAGGCGTGTTGACCTGGGCGCGGCAAAGCATCAAACCCGTATAATAACTCGTAAATCCCTCAGCAAACCAAAGAGAACCGGTCATATTAGCTTCTGAAAAGTCAAAAGGCTCTAACTCTGCCGGTCTGATTCTCTCCACGTTCCAGGCATGGAAAAATTCATGGGCTACAGTTCCAATATTACCTTTCATACCGCCATCCGAAAGACTTTCTTTATCGGTTAAAATAGTGCTGTTTCGGTGTTCCATTCCGTCGCCGTAAACATTGGGCATATAACAGGCAAGAAAAGTATATTTTCCATAGTCGAATTCGGGGAGTTCTCCGTAAACCGCTTCTTCCTGCTTTACGATCCTTTCGACCTGGTCGAAATATTCCGCAAATTCTTCTGCAGTTCCTTTATGATGAAGGGCAAACTGTATTTCCTGTCCATCAAGCTCAAAAGATTTCATCTGAAAATCACTAATTTCTGTAGGACTGTCCATAAAATAATACAAATCTGGAGCAGAATAAGTAGTTCCGGATTCCTGTTTTAACTGGGTGGCTACTTTCCAGTTCAGGTCTTCTCTAACCTCAAAATTGACCCTTATCGGCCGGTGTTGAAATTCTTCCGCATACATAAAAGTAGCCGGGATATTTAAATGCGCATGAGTTTCATCAATTTGAGAATAGGTTCCGTCCCCGCGATTGGCAAAAAGGGTATATGCTATATTCACCGTCCCGTCATGATCGCTTACCTGCCAGGAATAAGGATCTTTTCTTTCAACCCTAAGTTCTTCACCCTTGCTATTGGTAGCCTTAAAATCGTAAACATTTTTTACAAATTCATGTAAAGCATAGCGCCCGGGAGAAGTTCGACTCATTCTGATGTTTAAAGTATTTGTCTTCACTTCCGGAAAACTGATCTTCACCTTGGCTTCGTGATGAACGGCATTTTCAAAGGAAATGTTATAAGTATTGGTTTGAGCATTTCCAATAAAACTCAGGAAAAGGAAAGCTAAAAGAATAGTACGCATAGTTGATTTATGATTTTGCTCTAAAGTAAAAATTTTATGTGAGTGTGGCAGTGAAGATTTTATGAAGCTTTATATTCCAGGATATCTCCCGGCTGGCAGTCCAGGGCTTTGCAAATAGCTTCCAGAGTGGAAAATCGAACGGCTTTCGCCTTTCCCGTCTTCAGAATAGAAAGGTTTGCGGTGGTGATACCAACAATATCAGCCAGTTCGTTGCTTTTCATACCCCTTTCGTCGAGAATTCTATCTAGATTTATTAAGATAGCCATACTAAACAGTTAATTTGTTTTCTTCCATCAATTGATTTCCTTCTTTAAAAATTTCAGCAAAAATAAATGCTAAAAGAGAAATGATCAGGAAGTCAAAATCTATATGAAATCCACTAACATGATAGTTATTAAAATCCCAATCTGTGATCCATGATATGCTGGAAATAATTAAACAATAAACTCCTATCCTTCTAAACGCTTGTACATTCGTAGTTTTGAAAGTCTCGAAATTTTTAACTGACTTCAAAACTTTTTGAAATTGATAGATCGTAAGATATAAGAGAAAAATGATCCCCACATACTTGAAGTAATTGAAATAGAGCGATCCAGTATTCCAATCTGTTATATAAATTTTGTCAGGATCTATAACCTCATCCCCATAGGTCTTTTGGAATTGGATTGAGTTACCTTTAATTGGTTTTTCTGTATGCCAACCCTTGTAGAAATTTCGATCAACCTGAAAGTGGATAAATACGACAGTTAAAATTAATAAAACGATAATGAGACAAGCATTAATAAATTTACAGAGGAAAGTTGCAATATTTAGTAGACTATTTTTATTCATAGAGCTTTATGTTAAACGGTTAATTCATTTTCTTCCCTCATTAATCGTGCTTTCTCAAAAACCTGTCCCAGTACGATAAAGAAAGCGCCTAAGGCGAGAAAAAGCCAGAAATCGGGAAAACTGGTTTCCACTTTCAGCCTGGAGGCGAAAATTAACTTCATAATAAATTCTGCAACAGCACTTAAAATGACCAGCCAGATAATTAATTGACCCACCAGATTAAAGCCAGCACATTGAAATTTGGTAAAAAGACTTCCCGAATCTAAACTTTTAACAAGTCTTCTAAGCGTATTTATAATATATATGATAGCGGCATATGCTCCTAAAACGTAAGTCACTAGAGCTAATTTCGCAGTTTTAGAGGTGAGATCCAGATCTTCGGCTACTCTTTCCAGTCCAAAGTTTCCATCGATTCCTAATAAAATACCCGCTAAAATTATAAGAAATATCAGCCATAAAACTGTTGAGAAAAATAAGGCAATGCTGAGAATAGCTTTGAGTAGTTTAAATGAAGTTGTCATAATTATTGTTTATCGATAACAAATATAATTAAATTATCGAATAACAATAATTTAATTATTTAAATTATGATTTATTAGAGCATATTATTTATGTTTTTTATACTGAATTAAGAATTTCATCAACAATATACCTGATCTTTAAAGTAAAATTTAAGAAACTTTAAATGGCAGTAAACATTGGGTATTAACTGATTGCTTAGAAGTATTTCTTCAATAAATACTATTATATTTGCCGAGAACAGATTTTACTAAGTATGCTTACCGCAATTCTTACAGGTTTTTTATTCTCTATTCTTCTCATTTTCGCGGGAAGATTTATAAAAGGTAAGCTCTCTATACTTGCATCTCTGGTTCCATTAGGACTCTTTGTTTATTTCACTCAGTTTATTTCTTCAATATCGAACGGAGAAATAATTATGAGATCTTATGAGTGGATCCCGTCTTTCGGGGTAGACCTGGGATTTAAACTGGACGGTCTTTCCCTGCTATTTTCATTGATGATCACCGGAATTGGTTTTCTGGTCTTTGCTTATACTTCGTCTTATCTGAAAGGGCATGAATATCTGGATAGATTCTATGGCTACTTAGGTTCCTTTATGGGTGCTATGCTAGGTTTAGTGCTCTCCGATAACATGATCACTTTATTCGTGTTCTGGGAATTGACCAGTATTAGTTCTTTCTTTTTGATCGGCTTTAATAATACGAATCCCGCTTCAAGGAAATCGGCTTTGACAGCTCTGGGAATAACAGGTATTGGTGGTTTATTCTTATTAGCAGGCGCATTACTTTTAAACAATATTGCGGGTACTTACAGCATTTCTGAAATGCTTACGATGAGTGAAGCTATTCGCGGAAATGAATTTTACTTTTTAGCAGTATTACTAATTTTTGGTGCTGCCTTTACCAAGTCAGCACAATTTCCTTTTCATTTCTGGTTACCGGGAGCTATGAAGGCTCCAACACCGGTTTCTACCTATCTGCATTCAGCAACGATGGTAAAAGCAGGAATTTATCTGCTGATGCGTTTTACACCGGTGCTTGGGGGAGAACAGATATGGAATACAACTTTGATAATTGTAGGTGGATTTACCATGCTTTATTCCGCCTTTCATACCATTTTTAGAACAGACCTTAAAGGAGTTCTTGCGTATTCAACAATTTCAGCATTAGGGATATTGGTATTTCTAACGGGACTTGGTACTCAGGAGGCTTTTCTTGCTGCAGCAGTATTTATTATAGTACACGCCCTTTATAAAGCAACTTTGTTCCTGGTTACAGGAATTATAGATCATCAAACACATACCCGGGATATCACAAGACTTTCCGGACTAAATAAAATTATGTTACCTGTTGGGATTGCCGGGATTTTAGCCGCGATCTCCAGTGCAGGGATTCCGCCAACCCTTGGTTTTGTTGGAAAGGAATTGACTTATGAAGCATCTTATCATTCTGAAAGCCTGGTGATATTTCTTATGATCGCCATTGTGCTTACAAAGATTTTGCTTTTGTATGCGGGCTTCGTGGCGGGAATAAAACCTTTTACAGGAAAACTTCCTGAAGAACATTCAAATGTGAAAATGCCCGGTTTTATCATGTGGGCACCCCCACTTTTACTGGCAATACTTGGCGTTATTTTTGGCGTTGCCCCGTTCATAATAGAATCCGCTTTGATCAAGCCGGTTGTAACGTCTATGGGGGGTGATGCTTCTGAAATCCATTTAGCACTATGGCATGGCTTCAATCTTGTATTTATTCTTAGTTTAATAACCATAGGAGTAGGAACTGCCCTGTACTTTATTATAAAACCATCTAAAAAACTAGAGGAAGGAATTGCGAAATTCGACTTTATTGCTCCGGAAAATATTCTGGAAAAGTTCAATAAGCTTTTTATAATGATTTCGAATTTTTGGACCAACTTCTTTCAGAATGGATACCTAAGAAATTATATTTCGATCATCATTCTATTTCTTGTGGTGCTGGTAGGATATATCATGGTAGGGAACACACGTTTTGCCATAGACTATAATTCTCTTTCAAAAATTACAGTTTACGAAATAACCACCACCCTAATTTTAATAGCCGGGATTTTCTATACGGTCTTTACACAATCCAGGCTTGCAGCTGTGGCAGCCATGGGGGTTGTAGGGCTCTCTATATGTTTGATATTCGTATTTTACAGTGCTCCGGATCTCGCAATGACACAATTTTCAATAGACACGCTTACGGTGATACTTTTTGTGCTTGTGTTATATAAACTACCGAAGTATCTAAAATTATCAGATTATAAGACCAGGCTTAGAGATGGAATTTTATCAACAATCTTTGGATTGATTATTACCACCCTTGCGCTGGAAGTACTTTCAGAACCGGTAAGTAAAGAAGTTGGAGATTTTTATGCTGCAAACTCTTATATTGAAGCTCATGGAAAGAACGTGGTAAATGTAATTCTGGTAGATTTTAGAGGTGCTGATACGCTTATAGAGATTTCAGTGCTGTCTATTGCCGCGGTGGGAGTATTCGGTTTGATGAAGTTGAGGCTTAAAATGAAGGATAGAAGAAGATATGCCGATACAAGGTTGAGTGAAGAGAACGAGAATAAGAAACAGTAAAGCATGCGTACAACTATAATTTTAAAGACAGCTTCAAATTACCTTTTACCGGTATTGTTGGTGTTTTCTATTTTTATTCTGCTTCGCGGCCATTATTTGCCAGGCGGTGGTTTTGTGGGCGGATTGATCGCTTCAATTGCCTTTATCCTGCATTCATTCGCAAACGGACTTGACAAAACGAAAGAACTTCTAATTCTACATCCTGGTTTTCTACTTCCGGTAGGCCTGGCTATTGCATTTTTAAGCGGACTTGCCCCGGTAGTATTGTACGACCTTCCATTTATGACAGGTTTATGGTCACATGACCCAATTGCAATTCTGGGTAGTGTAGGCTCAGCTTTATTTTTTGATATAGGCGTATACCTGGTAGTGAACGGAGTAACCTTAACCATAATTTTTACAATTTCAGAATCGGCCTAATATGGAGATCCTTTTAGCATTAATGGTTGGAATTTTATATGGATCGGGCATTTATATGATGCTTCGCAGAAGTATGGTTAAACTCATCATTGGTATTATTCTTTTGGGAAATGGAGCGAATCTTCTCATCTTTCTATTGGGAAGAATTACTAAAGGAGCCCCTCCAATTATTTCAGGCGACGCCAAAGTTTTTGCAGAAGCTTATGCAGATCCTGTTCCGCAGGCATTGATACTTACAGCAATCGTTATAAGTTTTGGACTTCAGTCTTTCGCAATTGTACTTGTGAAAAGAGCTCATACCGTGGTTAGGACTGATGATCTGGATGAAATGAACGCAACCGACGAAGATTCATGAATGAACAGCTAATTTTATATCCCCTTTTTCTACAGATGGCCATCAGTATCATTCTGATGTTTGGCTGGTCCAGAATAAAATTCCAGAAAATATTTAGTGTTTTTGGAAGTGTCATCAGTTTAGGGCTTTCTATATGGTTATTTATTTATATCTGGGAGAACGGGACACAAACCATACAGGCCGGAAACTGGGAAGCGCCCTTTGGGATCACCTTCGTGGCAGATATGTTGTCTTCTACCCTGGTCTTGCTAACTGCAATTTCTGGTCTTGCTGTGTCCATATTTTCAGGGGCTTCGGTGTTAAAAGATCGGTTGAGGTTTGGTTATTTCCCAATATTTCACTTCTTACTACTCGGTTTAAATGGGGCTTTCTTAACCGGGGATATTTTTAACTTATATGTCTGGTTCGAAATTATTATCATCAGCTCATTCGTTTTGATCACTATTGGTGGGGAAAAAGCGCAGCTGGAAGGTGCCGTGAAATATTTCACGCTAAATATACTTGCATCCATGATCTTTTTGACCGCTATCGCGGTTTTATACGGAATTACGGGTAGCCTTAATATGGCAGATCTTGCCGGCCAGATCGCATTGGTAGAGAACCGTGGATTGGTTCAGATAACAGCCCTGCTTTTTCTTATAGGATTTGGAATAAAAGCAGGAGTATTCCCTTTGTATTTTTGGTTACCGGCATCCTATCATACTCCGCCTTTTGCAGTTTCTGCCATTTTCGGGGGCTTGTTAACCAAGGTGGGAGTCTATGCTTTAATTAGGGTTTTCACGCTCATTTTCGTAGATGATCCATTTCTGAATAATATTATTATGATTATTGCCATTTTAACCCTCGTAAGTGGAGGGATTGGCGCACTGGTTCAGAATAATATGAGGAAGGTTTTCTCTTATCTTATTATTTGCCATATTGGTTATATGATCGCCGGTTTAGGAATGTTTACAGAAGTCGCTATAGCCGGAGCTATTTTCTATCTTATTCATGATATTATTGTTAAGACAAATCTCTTCATGCTCAGCGGCGTGGTCTATAGGATTAAAGGGACAAACTCGATGCGGGACCTTGGAGGGATCTATGCAAAATGGCCTAAAATAAGTTTACTGTTATTTATCCCGTTGTTTTCTCTGGTGGGGATACCACCACTTTCCGGATTCTGGCCTAAGATCAATCTTATTAAAGCAGGTTTTACAAATGGATCCTATATTACGGTGGGAGCGATCATTTTTGCCAGTTTTATAACCCTGGTGATTATTGCCAAATTATGGTCTGAAGTGTTCTGGAAAGAAGATAAGGAACTTCCACTAAGAAGTAATTTTGGATATTTTTCAAATATGACCAATGCTAAAAGGCTTCAGTTTATAGTTCCCGTAGCTCTGTTGAGTATTGTATCTTTGTATATAGGTTTTGGAGCTGAACATATTCAGGAACTTTCAGCAAGAATTGCCGACGAACTTGTAAATAGTCAGGGCTACGTAGATGCAGTTTTAAAATCGAAGAATTAAGGAATAATGAAGAATAAATTTCTCTCGAACATATTATTGACCTTTGTCTGGGTTGCCCTGACAGGAGATTTTTCATTCGAGAATTATCTTTTTGGATTCTTCCTGAATTTTCATATCCTTTGGTTGATTACCGTAGGACGTAAGAGAAGCAGGTATTTTCTTATTGTCCCTAAGATCATTATCTTATTGGTATTCTTTCTTTATGAACTTATCAAGGCGAATATTGAAGTTGCTTATGAAGTGATTACCCCAAAGCTTAATATGACCCCGGGGATTATCATGGTGCCCCTTGATATAAAATCTGATATTGGGATCACCATGCTGGCGAATATGATCTCGCTTACACCCGGCACCTTGAGTCTGGATGTCTCAAATGATAAAAAAGTGCTTTTTGTGCATGCGATGTATGTAAAAGATAGAGAAAAGTTCATTAGGGGGATAAAAGATGGTTTTGAACGCAGAATATTGGAGGTACTGTCATGACGTTATTTGAATATTTACATTTTATAATTTTACCAGTCCTGGTTGTTTCAGCCGTGCTTATTCTTTGGAGATTTATCAAAGGACCAAGTATTGCCGATAAAATAGTAGCATTGGATCTTTTGATCACCACTGGAATTGGAGTTATAGCCGTTTACAGTGTCATATACAATCAGTCTACTTTAATGGATACTGCTCTTATTCTCGCTCTTATTGCCTTTTTAAGTACGGTAGCTCTGTCTTATTATCTGGAAAAAAGAAAAAGAAAATGATTGAAATAATAGTAGGAGTCATAGCAACATTTGGAGCTCTATTCGTGCTTTTAGCGGCGATTGGGATCGTTAGAATGCCAGATACTTATTTGAGGATTTCGGTGACCACCAAAGCGGCTACGCTTGGAGTGGGATTGGTTTTAATGTCTACTACCGTTTATTTTAGTAGTGCCGATGTTACCTCCCAGGCTTTTGTGATCATTCTGTTTTTATTCTTAACCGCTCCGGTGAGTGCACATCTTATTGGCCGGGCTTCCTATTTTATTGGAGTAAAACTTTGGGATAAATCTGTAATGGATGAATTAAGAGGAAAATATCAAAAAAACACCCATATTTTAAAAAGTATGGTGGATGATACACCTGAAGACAACGTAGATCATACGAAAATGAATGATAAATAATAATTTCGAATTCCGACTTTAGCTTTCTTTTTTCTTTTTCTTGATCATTTTATGCTCAATATAACCGAATACCATGTTTATAATGAGGATGATCCCACTAACTATTCCCAGTTCCGTATACATTCCGAAACCTGCTAAGCATCCCACGGCGGCACTACACCAAACTGTAGCTGCAGTAGTTAAGCCTTTAACCTTATTTTTCCTTTCAAGAATTGTTCCCGCGCCTATAAAACCTATTCCAACAACAATTTGCCCCAGCACACGCGTAATATCAACATATTTTTCGCCTTGAAATTCAACTGACATTAATATAAATATTGCCGAACCCAGTGATACCAGCGCATTTGTTTTTAGTCCAGCTTCTTTTCCTTGAATTTCTCTTTCCAGGCCTATAATAAGTCCAGCAATAGTAGCCAGGCTAACTCGTATGGCAAATAATGTCCAATCCATATTTTACACTTTGAATGTTTACTTTTGTGCACATGAAAAAGCTTCCCTTAAAATTAGAGAAAAGACTTCAAAATAGGAAGGAAGAAAATTCATTTAGAAGTTTATTGCCATTTTCTACTGGGATAGATTTTTTTTCTAATGATTATCTGGGTTTTTCGAATTCTGAAACTATTGCAGAAAACACAGGGAAAATAATGCGGGAATATGGAGTTCTAAACGGCTCTACGGGTTCCAGGCTCTTATCTGGAAATCATCCTCTTTTCAAAAAAGTGGAAAATCAGCTGGCAAGTTTTCATAATTCTCAGGCGGCATTAATTTTCAATTCCGGCTATGATGCCAATATTGGTTTCTTTTCGGCCGTTCCTCAAAAGAGTGATATCATCTTTTACGATGAATATTCTCACGCCTCCATACGTGATGGATTAAAAATGAGCCTGGCCAGAAATTACAAATTTCAGCATAATGACCTTGAAGATCTTAAGCGTAAGTTGGAGCGTTTGAGTAGAAATAGTGAAGATTCTGAAATTTACATTGTGACCGAATCTGTTTTTTCCATGGACGGTGATTCTCCCCATCTGGAGGCATTGTTGGAACTCAGCGAAAAGTACCATGCATATTTGATCGTGGATGAAGCTCATGCGACAGGCGTAATTGGTGAAAAAGGACAGGGACTCGCGCAACATCTAAAGACTGAAAACAGGATTTTTGCACGCATCCACACTTTTGGAAAGGCTATTGGTTGTCACGGAGCTGTAATTCTTGGAAACAGTAGTTTAAAGGACTACCTGGTGAATTTTTCCCGTAGCCTTATATATACTACGGCTTTATCACCACATACGATTGCTACAATAAGCGCTGCTTACCGCTATTTGGAAAACGAGCAGAAGCCTTTAAAAGACTTAGAGAAGAATATTCAGCATTTTAGATCTGAAGTAATTAAAAATGAACTTCAGGATATTTTTATTGAAAGTGATTCTGCAATTCAGGCATGCCTTATTTCAGGAAATACAAAAGTGAAATCAGCAGCTTTAGAACTTCAGAATAAAGGCTTTAATGTGAAGCCCATACTTTCTTCCACTGTTCCCGTGGGCAGTGAGCGATTGAGATTTTGTATACATTCTTATAATTCTTCCGAAGAAATCTCGCAGGTCTTAAAAGTCTTGGGTAATTTTGTGGCAAATAATAAATAATGCCGAAGACATTTTTTATAACGGGAATTGGAACTGAAGTTGGGAAGACCATCGTTTCTGCAATTATTACGGAAGCTATGGAAGCCGATTACTGGAAGCCTATACAGGCTGGAGATCTTGAAAATTCTGATGCTCATAAAGTGCAGAAACTGGTGAGAAATAAAAACACCGTGTTTTTCCAAAATGCATACGCTTTGAAGACACCCATGAGCCCTCATGCTGCAGCAGAAATTGACGGAATTAAAATCGATATAAAAAAAATAAAAAGACCAGAAACTGAAAAAGATCTGGTTGTTGAAGGTGCCGGCGGATTAATGGTTCCGCTAAATAATAAGGAAATCATTGCCGATCTTATTTCAAAAGAAGACTTCGTGATTCTTGTTTCCAGGCATTATCTGGGGAGTATTAATCATACCTTATTGAGTATTGAAGCATTAAAAAGTCGCGGAATCAAGAATATTGGGATCATTTTTAGTGGAGAAGAGCATCCAACTACCGAAGATGCAATCAAAAAAATAGGAAAAGTACAGGTGATTGGCCGAATTGAAGAAGAACCCTATTTTGATGAAATGGTGATAAAAGAATATGCTGAAAAGTTTAGAGAGAGATTATGCGAAATGTAGAAGTGAAGACTGAAAGTTTAGCCGATAGAGATAAAAAACATTTATGGCATCCATTAACGCAGCACAAAACGAGTCCGGAGATGTTGCCCATCAAAAAAGCAAAAGGTTGTATTCTAACCGATGATAATGGGAAAGAATATATCGACGGAATTTCTTCCTGGTACACTGCGGTTTATGGTCATTGCAACCAATATATTACCAGTAAGGTCGCTGAGCAGATGCAAAATCTGGATCAGGTGGTCTTTAGTGGTTTCACCCATGAACCGGCAATAAAACTTTCTGAAGCGCTTATTGAAATCCTCCCAGAGGGTCAGCAGAAATTATTCTTTAATGATAATGGTTCTACTGCTACGGAGATCGGTATTAAAATGGCTTTACAATACCATCATAATCTCGGGAATGATCGTAAGGTAATGCTGGCTTTTGAGGAAGGTTTCCATGGAGACACTTTCGGGGCCATGTCGGTTTCCGGCTTATCGGTTTATAATGGTGCTTTTGAAGATCATTTTATAAAGGTTAAACGAATTCCCGTACCATCTGGTGATAATAATCAGGAAGTCATAAAGGCTTTAAAAAAGATCATTTCAGAACATAACTTAGCCGGGTTTATTTACGAACCCCTAATCCAGGGTGCGGCCGCCATGAAATTTCATGATGCCGATGGACTAAATGAAATTCTGAAAATCTGTAGAGAGAATGAAATTGTTTTGGTGGCAGATGAAGTAATGACGGGATTTGGCAAAACCGGGAAGTATTTCGCTTCAGATTATATGGAAGAGAAACCCGATGTGGTTTGTATGTCCAAAGCCCTTACTGCGGGTCTTCTGCCCATGGGTCTCACTTCCTGTTCCCAGAAAATATATGAGGCTTTTTATTCTGATGATCTGGCCAAAGGTTTATTCCATGGTCATACGTATACGGCGAATCCTTTGGCCTGTACCGCGGCACTGGCTGCTGTGGAGCTCCTGGTTTCCGAAGAAATGCAGGTAAATATTCAAAATATTACTAAGGCTAATCTTGAATTTGTAGACAAATTAAAAGATCATCCAAAGCTTAAGAATGTAAGAAGTAAGGGGGTGATCTTTGCGTTTGAACTGGATGTAAAAACCGACCGTTATGGCGGGTTGCGTAACCAACTCTTCAAATTCTGTATGGATAGGGGCGTATTTCTTCGTCCGCTGGGAAATACCATTTATATAGTTCCACCTTATGTAATTTCAGAAAAGGAACTTCAAAAGCTTTATTCGGTTATAGAAGACTTACTTAGAGAGTTCTAAAAAATTTCTAATCAGTTAAAAATTTTAAATTTTGGATGTGATTTTTATCTAATTTAGATAGATAAATCTTAAAATTATGATGCATCCTGATACGAAATTGAAATGGATTAGTGACGAAAAAGGCTTTGGCGTAGTGGCAACTAAAGTTATACGAAAAGGAACCATAACCTGGGTTCAGGATGAACTTGATGCAGTTTTTCAGCCCGATGAACCGGACAATTTTAAACCGCTAGCCAAAGAGCTTCTTGAGAAATACAGTTTCCGAAATAGTAAGGGAGAACATATTCTGTGCTGGGATTTGGCTAAATATGTTAATCATAGCTTTAAGTCTAATTGTCTTTCTACCGGATATAATTTTGAAGTTGCTATCAGGGATATTTTGGTAGATGAAGAACTTACAGACGATTATGGATATTTGAATTTATCAGAATCATTTGTTCCGGAAGATGAAGGCGTGGAGCGTAAAACGGTGAAGCCTGATGATACTCTGGATCTCTATATAGAATGGGATAAAACTCTGGAACCATTGTTCCCATTGATCCAAAATTTGGATCAGCCGTTATTTGAGCTGCTTCCTGAAAAGATCAAAACAGAGATCGATAAAGTAGCTGTCGGGGAGAAGAAAATGCTTTCTACTAAAAACCTTTATTTTGAACCTGAAAAAAGTAGAATTTAGGTTCTGAAATTTAGCTAATCGGTATTTCAGCCTTATTTTTACCCAAAAATTTAGCTTTTGAAAAATCCGGTTTCAATAACTTCTATCGGCAGCATTTCTCCACTGGGAAAAACATCTGAAGAGGTCTGGGAAAACTATATTTCTAATGATCATTTTTTTCATCTAAAAGAAGTGGGTGATGAGGCCTCCTGGGTAGGAGATCTATCGGAAGAACTTCAAAAAGAGGTAGAAGAATTAAGAGGCGAAAATTCAAAATATCGCTATCTCGATAATTCTGTACTTTACGCTATTCTGGCGGCAAGATCTGCTTTTAAAAACTTAAATATCTCAGATAAGGCTACCGGTATCAATATAGGAAGCAGCCGCGGTGCTACTGGTCTTTTTGAAAAATATCACGCTGAATATCTCCAAACCGGAAGATCATCCACCTACAGTTCGCCCTCAACCACCCTGGGAAATATTTCTTCCTGGGTAGCCCAGGATCTTCAATTGAATGGTCCTGAATTTTCACATTCTGTAACCTGCTCCACAGGGATGCATTCCATTTTAAATGCGATCGCCTGGATACAAAGCGGAATGGCAAAAAGCTTTCTGGCTGGAGGAAGTGAAGCACCGCTTACCGGTTTTACGCTGGCCCAGATGAAGGCAATGAAGATCTATGCTACAGAAAATATTGCTTATCCATGTCGCGCCCTGGATATGCAAAAATTACAGAATTCAATGATCTTAAGTGAAGGGGCGGGCATTGTCTCTTTAACTTCAGTAAAGGAAGAGAACTCTTTGGGAGTTATAAAAGGAATTGGTTACGCAAATGAAAAATTGAAACACGGTGCTTCCTTGAGTAAGAATGGAAAATGTCTTCAGAAATCAATGAAAATGGCCATGGGCCATATGGCTGAAAAGGATATAGATGCGGTAGTAATGCATGCCCCGGGCACCATTGGAGGTGATCTGGCGGAAGTAAATGCGGTGAGATCTGTATTTCAGGATAAATTACCGGCAATTACAAGTAATAAATGGAAAACAGGGCATAGCTTTGCAGCTTCGGGAATATTGAGCCTGCAAATGGCAGTTTTGATGCTTCAGCATCAGCAATTTTTACCGGTTCCATTTTCAGAATTTAAACAACAACCAGATAAACTGGAAAACATATTAGTGAACTCTGTAGGCTTTGGTGGAAATGCAGTTTCTATCCTTATCGGAAAAAAATAACAATTGTTAGTTATCCCGTTTATAAATCTTGAACTAGCTTTCCCGAATAAACCTGAGTTTTCGTTATTTTTGAATACAAATCAATTTACATGGCACTTAAACACGACTGGACTAAAGAAGAAATCCTAGAGATATATAATAAGCCTTTTATGGAGTTGCTTTATGAAGCAGCAACTATTCACCGCGAACATCACGACCCTAATACCGTACAGGTTTCTACCCTGCTTTCCATAAAAACAGGTGGTTGCCCAGAAGATTGTGGCTACTGCCCTCAGGCAGCTCGGTACCATACCGATCTTGAGGGGAATGACCTTATGAGCGTAAATCAGGTAAAAGCCCAGGCATTAAGAGCTAAGGCTTCAGGAAGCTCACGTGTTTGTATGGGTGCGGCCTGGAGAAATGTGAAAGATGGTGAGGAATTTGACAATGTTCTGGAGATGGTGAGAACTATCAATAAACTGGATATGGAAGTTTGCTGTACTTTGGGAATGCTTACCGAAAACCAGGCAGAGCGTCTGGCGGAAGCAGGCCTTTATGCTTACAATCACAACCTGGATTCATCCGAAGAATATTACAAAGAAGTAATTTCTACCCGTGGTTACCAGGATAGACTGGACACTATTGGCAATGTTAGAAAAACAAATGTTACCGTTTGCAGCGGTGGAATTATAGGAATGGGAGAAAGCGAAGCAGACCGTGCCGGGATGCTGGTGGCCCTTTCTACCTTAAATCCGCAGCCGGAATCTGTGCCTATAAATGCTTTGGTGCCGGTAGAGGGAACTCCACTAGCAGAGCAGCAGCAGGTGCCTATCTGGGACATGATAAAAATGGTGGCAACTACCAGAATAGTAATGCCTGAAACTCAGGTGAGACTTTCAGCAGGAAGAACGCAAATGAGCAGGGAAGGACAGGCAATGTGTTTCTTTGCGGGTGCGAATTCTATTTTTGCGGGAGATAAACTTTTAACCACCCCAAATCCTGATGTAAGTGAGGATATGGAAATGTTCAAAATGCTCGGATTAAATCCTCAGAAGGCATTTGAGAAAAAATCCCAGCCGGAAAGTGTAGCTGCTGAAAATTCACAATTCCAGAGTCAGGGAGAAAAACCTAAATGGTCCCGACCAGCTCATAAGATCGACAGGAATCTTGAGGCACAACAAAAGGCTAAAACCAAGGCGTAGCTCCTAAACAAACAATATTGCAATTAGATCTTCAAAATATTCCCAGGAGAAAGAATCTTTCTAAAGAAGATTTTCTCAGGGAGTATTTTAAACCGAATAAGCCGGTCATCATTGAAGATCTAACCGCAAATTGGCCTGCTTATCATAAATGGAATTTTGATTATTTCCGGGAAAAGGCGGGCGAAGTTGTGGTGCCCTTATATGATGGAAAACCGGCAAAGGGAAGGCAGAATTCTCATGGAATTGCCATGAAGGTTCCCTTTAAAGAGTACATTGATATTCTTAAAAAAGGTCCCACAGATCTTAGAATGTTCTTTTTTAATCTGCTTCAGAATTGTCCAGAATTAATTAATGATTTTCAATATCCCGATCTGGGAGTTAAGTTCTTTAAGAAGCTTCCGGTACTTTTTGTCGGGGGTGAAGGTTCAAAAGTGGTGATGCATTATGACATGGACCTAGCTAACAATTTCCACTTTAATTTTGTGGGTAAAAAGAAAGTGATTCTTTATCCTCCCGATCAAACGGGTTTGCTTTATAAAGTTCCTTATTCTATAGTTAGTATGGAGATTATTGATATGGATGATCCCGATTTTGATAAATATCCAGCCCTGGCGAAGGCCAAAGGTTTTGAAGCCACTTTGCAACATGGCGATACTTTATATATTCCCAGCCACTGGTGGCATTTTATAAAATATGAATCTCCAAGTTTATCCTTAACTTTAAGATCACTGCCAAAATCACCCAAAAAGATCGCAGAAGTGCTTAATAATCTATTATTTGTCCGGAATTATGATAATTTGATGCGAAAGTTACGAGGACAAAAGTGGATCGATTATAAGAATCGTTTAGCTGTAAAAAGAACTAATAGAAATGCCGGAATAGAATAATGGAGCAAGGAAAAATGGATCTTGAGCAAATACCCAGGGTAAAAAGAATTTCTAAAGCAGATTTTCTTAGGGAATATGTACAGCCCCAAAAACCGGTGGTTATTGAGAAACTAATTGAGGACTGGCCGGCATATAAAAAATGGGATCTGGACTATATCAATGAAGTAGCTGGAGAAAAGGAGGTTCCGTTGTATGACGATCGCCCAATTTCTTCTGAATATAAATTCAACGAAGCTCATGCAAAGATGAAAATGAGCGAATACATTGATCTTTTAAAGACCAGACCAACAAATTATCGCATTTTTCTCTATCATTTGATGAAGGAGGTTCCCAGTCTTCAGAAAGACTTCAAATTTCCCGACGTAGGTCTTAGGTTTCTGAAGCAACTGCCCATGCTATTTTTCGGAGGTGAAAATTCGAAGGTATTTATGCATTATGATATAGATTACGCAAATATTCTCCATTTTCATTTCCACGGAAAAAAGCAATGTATTTTATTTCCACCATCAGAAAGCAAGCATCTTTATAAGGTGCCGCATGCTTTAATAGCAAGAGAAGATATCAATTTTAATAACCCCGACTTTGATAAATTCCCTGTATTGAAGAAAGCAAAAGGTTTTATTACAGAATTAAATCATGGTGAAACCCTATATATGCCTGAAGGATACTGGCATCACATGACTTATCTTACGGCAGGTTTTTCCATGAGTTTAAGGGCAACTCCACGTACCTTGACCAACTTTTCAAAGGCCGTCTATAATCTCATTTTTATGAGACATTTTGATAATTATATGCGTAAACTGAGAGGGCAAAAATGGATAGACTATAAAAATGAGCAGGCCGTAAAACGTACTCATAAAAAGAATGATATTATTCTATGATCTCATTCACGCAGTCAAAAACCAGCGAACTTTCATAGCCTTTACGTAATAAATGATCTGCCAGTTTTTTTTTCTTTTTAAAGGAATTGGGTTCGGTTGTTTTTTCTTCTTTTTTTTCTGCCAGCTCATACAGCGTTTTTATATAATCTGACTCCTTTATTTCTGAAAGCCCCAGTTTTATAATGGGCGATGATATTTCTTTCTTTTTAAGTTCCTGAGTGATCTTTACGCGTCCCCATTTTTTAATTCTGAATTTCCCCCGAACAAAACTTCTGGCAAATCGCTCTTCATTTAGAAAATTTTCCTGCATAAGCGAAATAATGATCTTCTCTTTTGCTTCCGGGATCATTCTCATCTCATCAAGCTTGTTTTCAACTTCTTTCTGAGACCTGTCACGATAGGCGCAATAATGCATCAGTTTTTGAAGCGCTTCATCAACCGTATAAGATTTTTGATCATGCTTCATTCTTGGACAGGAATTTTTTCAGATTAATAAGTTGAAAAATCAGCATACAGATTAACCAGATGCCGAAAAATATGACTTCTGCAGCGATGACATACTGGGTGTCAAAGACATTAATTGTAATATGTTCTCCGTAAAAGGTAAACCCGAAGATAAGTGTGATAATACTTATCAACGTAGAATATTTTTTCATGTTCCAAAGATAGAATTTTGAAGATCATTTACGTTGAGGTTAGCATCGCCAATTTCGATATTGGAAAAAAAGCCTCCCGATTAGGAAGGCTTTGATAGTTAGTTTTCTACTAAAAGGGCTGTTATTTCGCTTTCTTATTTAATCTACTCTCCGCTAATTTGTCAAGTTTATTGTCTGCATTATATTCTTCATCAAGCGTTTTCTGTAGTTTTTTAGCGATATCCTTATGACCCAATTCCTTGGCATATCTCACCACGGTTCCGTAACCAGAAATTTCATAGTGCTCTACTCTTTGGGCATCTGCGATAAGACCTGCATCCCTTACTTCTTCACTGGCATCTTCTTTTAAAAAGTCTTCAGCCTCTTCAATAAGACCTTTCATCGCCTTGCAGGTTTCCCCGGTTGGTTTGATCCCAAGTTCTTTACAGATCTCTGCCAGACGTTCTTTATGTTCTTTGGTCTCTTCAAGGTGACCCTCAAATGCTTCTTTCAGTTTCTTATCGTGGGCATTTTTCACCATTTTTGGTAATGCTTTAATTAACTGGCTTTCGGCACTGTAAAGATCTTTTAGCTGATGTTCAAATAATTCCTTTAAATCCTTCATGATTTTATATTTATTGGTTAATAAGTATAAATCTAATCCTGAAATAGATTCTATCAAGTTAAAGCAGTACTAAAGCTTTGTTGCTTATTTATTAAATTCAAATAAGAGGATTCATTTGAATTAAATAATATGTGAATCGAGTTAATTAAGCAGCTTTTTGTTGAGATTTAGAAATAAAAAAACGCCTTCCAATTGCTTGAAAGGCGTTTTCTTTTATTTGATCACTTTCCCGTCTTTATCGTGAAAGTGGTACTCTAAATACGTGTAAGCATCGCGAGGTAAAATTTTCACCCAACGTTTGTGGTCTACAAACCACTTAGATCGGGGAGATGGAAAGCCTTTAGTTAAAAAGGCGGCAATAAATGGATGTGCGCTAAGCGTGATCTTTTTATGTTCTTTTTTGATCAGTTTTTCAAGGTCCACTTTTATTTTGTTCACCAAACTTATTGGTGCTTCAACTTCACCATCACCGTTTGGATTTTCCTCCCGGGTTTTGATGTTCATTTCTGGCCTTACGCGCTGTCTCGTAATTTGAATTAATCCAAACTTACTCGGCGGCAAAATTTTATGTTTTGCCCTGTCGTCACTCATTTCATTTCGAAGGTGATCATAAAGCGTTTTTCTGTTTTCAGCTTTATTCATGTCTATGAAGTCTACCACGATAATTCCTCCCATATCACGAAGTCGTAATTGGCGGGCAATTTCGGTAGCACTAATCATATTCACCTCCAGAGCGGTATCTTCCTGGTTCTTGGATTTGTTGGAACGGTTTCCACTATTCACGTCGATGACGTGCATGGCTTCGGTGTGTTCTATTACCAGGTAGGCGCCTTTACTCATAGAAACGGTGCGCCCAAAGGAAGTTTTAATTTGTCTTTCGATACCATTCTTCTCGAAAATAGGTTGATTGGATTGATGCAATTTTACGATTGATTCTTTTTCTGGAGCAATTTCGCTCACATAATCTTTAATTTGAGTATAAAGCGTTTCATCATCTACGCAAATAGAAGTAAAGGAGTCATTAAAAATGTCTCTTAACAGGGAAGAAGCCCTGTTCAATTCTCCCAGTACCTTAGAGGGATGATGCGGTTTATACAATTTTTTACACATGGCTGTCCAGCGACCTACTAAATTTTGAAGATCTCTGTCCAGTTCTGCTACTTTTTTGCCTTCGGCTACGGTTCTTACAATAACCCCAAAACCTTTGGGTTTAATGCTTTTTACCAATCTCTTGAGGCGTTCCTTTTCGTCTTTACTTTCAATTTTCTGAGAAACTGAAATTCGATTTGAAAAAGGAACTAATACAATATAACGGCCGGGTAAGGATAGCTCTGAGCTAATTCTTGGGCCTTTTGTAGAGATAGGTTCTTTTACTATTTGAACCAGTAACGACTGATTGGATTTTAAGACATCGGCAATAGAGCCGTTTTTGTCTATATCCTTTTCAAAAGAAAAATTCTTTAAAGAATAATCTTTTAGTTTACCTGTGCTTACACGTTTTATGAACTTCAATAAAGAAGATACCTGGGGTCCCAGATCATGATAGTGTAAAAAACCATCTTTCTCATAGCCAACATTTACAAATGCGGCATTTAGCCCGGGAACAGCTTTTCTAATTTTCGCGATATAAATATCACCAACATTAAATTTGTTGCTGTCTTCTTCCTTGTTGAGTTCAACAAGTTTTCCATCTTTTAATAAGGCAAAATCTACAGCAGAAGGTTCGGACCGGATAATTAATTCTTTGTCCACACTTCCAGATTTTTTATCCATATCTGTCATAAAACAAACATAGATGGATTAAACATTATTTTTTCACAGGTTTTGAATCCTGAAGAAACCTTCTCGACATTAATATTTTGTCGGGGGTTTCGATTTCAAAGAACGATTAAATAAAAAAAGTAGTTGAAAACTACTTTTTCTTGTGGCGATTAGCTCTTCTTCTTTTCTTACGCTTGTGCGTAGCCACCTTATGTCTTTTTCTTTTTTTACCACTAGGCATAGTGCAATATCATTTAAATTAGTAATTATTTCCTTTGAGCCTCCTGCAAAAGCAGAAGCGATCAATTATTTTACCTCAACATTAGATTTTACTCCTTCTACAAAAATCTTAGCAGGCTTGAAAGCCGGAATATTGTGTGCTGGGATTTTGATTGTTGTGTTCTTAGAGATGTTTCTCCCGGTTTTTTCAGCTCTTGTTTTTACAACAAAGCTTCCAAAGCCACGAAGGTAAACATTATCTCCACTTTCAAGAGAAGTTTTTACTTCATCCATAAAAGATTCAATAGTAGCTTGAACGTCTCCTTTTTCCATTCCTAACTTTTCTGAAATGTTTGCTACGATATCTGCTTTCGTCATTTTCGTGCTATTTAAATTTATAAATTGGGGTTTCAATTTTTCAAGGGGGCAAATATAAGAATTAAATCTGCAATATTTCAAACCTAATTCACTAATAATAACGGAATAAACTCCTATTATTGCGGAGATTCCTTATTAATTATGGTGTTATCCAATAGACTGACCCATTGGTACTTGCAAAACAAACGTGACCTGCCATGGAGAAAGACTCACGAACCGTACCAGATTTGGCTTAGTGAAATTATGCTTCAACAAACGCGAATAGAGCAGGGTTTGCCCTACTATTACAAATTTATTGAAGCCTATCCTAGTGTTTTTGATCTAGCAAATGCCCCTGCAGATGAGGTGCTAAAACTCTGGCAGGGATTAGGCTATTATTCCCGGGCTAGAAATCTTCATGAAACTGCGAAATACGTCGCTTCTGAACTAAACGGAAAGTTTCCTGATTCTTATAAAGGCCTTTTAAAGTTAAAAGGAGTTGGAGATTATACCGCAAGTGCTATTGCTTCTATTTGTTATAATGAACCTGTGGCCGTGGTTGATGGAAATGTGTATAGAGTATTGTCAAGGATTTTTGGAATAGACACTCCTATAAATAGTACTGCTGGGATCAAAGAATTTAAAAAACTTGCCCAGGAATTATTAGATAAGAAGGATCCGTCAACTTTCAACCAGGCGATCATGGAATTTGGAGCTTTACATTGCAAACCTCAGAATCCGAAATGTGACAGTTGTCCTTTTAATGATAAATGTCTGGCACTGAAAAATAACAGAATTAAGGAACTTCCTGTAAAGCTTAAAAAGACAAAGATTAAAAAAAGATATTTCAACTACCTCGTATTTAACCTGGATGATGATAAAACGATCCTGGAGCAGCGTACTGGTAAGGGGATATGGAATGGTTTATACCAATTTCCTTTAGTTGAAACCGAAAAACTGGTTCAGGAAGAAGAATTAGTGGTTCTGGATGATTTTATAGAATCAGTTTCGAATGCTAACATTGAACTTGAGCTTTTTAATGAAGTCCCCGTAGTGCATAAACTTTCCCATCAGCATTTATTTACCAGGTTCTGGTTGGTGAATTCTAAGGATTTGCAGGAAAATTCGGTAAGCCTGGAGAAGATTCTGGATTATCCCGTTCCGGTACTGATCGAAAATTTTCTGAATGAATACCTTCCGGATGCTTATAAATAGATCCTTGTTTATATCTTTGGATGTTTTTGCATTTTCAGGCAGAAATTTTTAGTATTTTAGAATAAATTTATTTCAAATAACCGATTATCGGTCTCTAAATAGTTAAGTAATGACAGGTACATTGAACAAAGTAATGCTGATTGGACATACCGGAGATGACGTTAAAATGCATTATTTTGAAGGTGGAGGCTCCATAGGTAGATTTCCGCTGGCCACTAATGAAAGTTATACTAACCGTACAACCGGTGAACGTGTAACCAATACTGAATGGCATAATGTGGTGGTTCGAAATAAAGCTGCCGAGGTTTGTGAGAAATACTTAAAAAAAGGAGATAAGGTATATATTGAAGGGCGTATTAAAACTCGTAAATGGCAGGATGATACCGGGAATGAGAAGTATTCTACAGAAATTCATTGTACTGAATTTACCTTCTTAACTCCTAAAAATGAGTCGGGAGCAGAACCTTCAGGAAATTCTCAAACTTCTGGAAATGTAGCTGCTAAGCCTAAAAGTGATAACTTTGCCAATAAGAATGAATCTTACTCTCAGGAAGAAGAGGAAGATGATTTACCATTCTAAGTTTAACTAAAATTTTTGCCTTTGGATTCGGAACCTCCCAGTTTGCTTTTGTTGTGGATCACCATGGGAATTACCCATCTTTTCAGCTTGATATTTTTATTTGTGCTATTATTATGTTCTGCCCTTATTTCGGGAGCAGAAGTAGCATTCTTTTCCTTAACCCCGGCTAACTTTATTACTGAAGACGGGAAAAGGTCCAAAACCCAAAATATCGTAATAAATCTCCTGGAAAAGCCTAAAAAGCTTCTGGCTACTATCCTTGTAGCTAA
The DNA here is from genome assembly GCF_020552705.1 of Christiangramia sediminis. Taxonomy (GTDB): domain Bacteria; phylum Bacteroidota; class Bacteroidia; order Flavobacteriales; family Flavobacteriaceae; genus Christiangramia; species Christiangramia sediminis. The sequence continues at coordinate 814,668 of NZ_JAJBZG010000005.1, forward strand.
TAATTTTATAAATATTGCCATAGTACTTCTGTTTGATAGTCTGGCCGATGATCTCTTCGCAGGAATAAACACCGAATTCTACGGAATAGATCTGCGCTTTTTCTTTGAAGTTGGTTTGGTAACTTTTCTTATTCTTCTTTTTGGAGAAATCCTGCCCAAAGTTTATGCAAGCAGAAATAAAGTTCAGTTTTCCAATTTTATGGCTTACCCTATAAACTTTTTGGATAGTTTTTTTACACCTTTAAGCACTCCCATGCGAGCCGTAACTCTATATTTTCATGAGAAATTCGGCAAACAGAGATCTTTTATAAGTATAGATCATCTTTCACAGGCTTTAGAGTTAACCAGTGAGGAAGACACCACCCGCGAAGAGCAGAAGATATTACAGGGAATTGTGAGTTTTGGGAATACAGACACCAAGCAGGTGATGCGGCCACGAATGGATATTTTCGCCCTGAATGAAGAAAGTTCCTACTCTGATATTATCCCTGAGATTATTGAAAATGGATATTCCAGAATTCCTGTGTACAGGGATAATGTAGATAACGTAATTGGGATATTATATATAAAAGACCTGCTACCTTACCTTAATAATAAAAATTTTGACTGGACCAGCCTGGTAAGAGAGCCTTATTTCGTACCCGAAAATAAGAAACTTGATGATCTTTTAAATGATTTCCAGAATAAGAAAAATCACCTTGCCATCGTTGTGGATGAGTATGGAGGCACCAGTGGTCTTATTTCTCTGGAAGATATCATTGAGGAAATTGTAGGGGATATTAGTGATGAATTTGATGATGAAGATCTTATTTACTCCAAACTTGATGAAAATAACTTTGTTTTTGAAGGTAAAACACCTCTGAAAGATTTTTATAAGATTGCTAAGATTGAAGATTCCACGGTTTTTGAAGACCAAAAAGGGGAAGCCGATACACTTGCAGGATTCTTATTGGAAATTTCAGGAGGTTTTCCTAAGAAGAACGATGAGATCCAGTTTTTAAATTACTCCTTTATTATTGAGGTTATAGACGATAAACGTATCAAACAAATAAAATTTAGTATTGCACCGGTATGAAAAAATTGATTTTGGCTATTATTGGGATTCTTTCGGTATGTATTTCATGTAAGAATGATCCGCAGCCAAAGCCAAAAGCTTTTCTCTCCCTGGAATATCCCTCTGCGCAATACAAAAGAATTGATTTTGGTTGTCCTTATTCTTTCGAAATTAATAGCCTTGCTGAAGTTTCTCCTTCCCGAAACCGTATTCCCTGCTGGATTGATCTTAATTATAGATCTATGAATGGAGTTGTTTTTATTACTTATCAGCCTGTAAAGAACAATCTTGACTCGCTTTTGATGGATGCGCAGAAATTACCGCTTCAGCATACAATAAAAGCAGATGTGATAGAAGGTGATGTTTATACCAATGAGTTTAATGAAACCTACGGAATATTTTATGAAGTAGACGGCGATGCCGCTTCCCAGGCCCAATTTTATCTTACAGATAGTACAGATCATTTTCTTACTGGGTCGGTTTATTTTAACAGTCTTCCAAATTTTGATTCCATTGTTCCAGCCGCTGAATATCTTAAGAAAGATGTGAGGCATATGATGGAAACTTTACGCTGGGAGGAATAAGGGGTTCGTAAAACAATTCTTAATTTATTGTTATTCTATTAAGAAAAATGCTTAATATTGTTAATATAACTATAAAATTAACAATTATGAGGCAGTTTTCTTTGAGTTATTTCAAAGTGATTCTCTTTCTGATCTGCCCTTCCTTGCTTTTTTCACAGGAAGTGCTTGAGGGTAGAACGATCAACGAAGCTACCGGTGAGGTAGTACCTTTCGTGAATGTGATCGAGAAAGGAACAAGTAATGGAACTACTAGTGATTTTGAAGGTAATTTTAGTCTCACGGTAGAGTCACTCCCCACGACCTTGGTTTTCTCATATTTAGGATTTGAAACTCAGGAGATAAGGTTCACAGATGATTCACCATCCACGATTAGATTAAGTGAGTCTGCTGCGGCTTTAGACGAAGTAGTTGTAACGGGTTTGGCGTCTTCTACCAAACGTTCCAATACTGCCAATGCTGTTGCTTCGGTTTCAGCAGAAGAATTAACGGGAGTTACTGTTCAATCTGGATTAGATGGAGCACTTTCGGGAAAATTTAACGGGGCAGAGATTAAAGCTAACTCGGGTGCTCCCGGAGGTGGTATTTCCATGCGTTTGAGAGGTGTTACCTCTATTTTTGGCGATCAACAACCGCTTTTTATAGTGGATGGTGTATACGTGGATAACTCTTCAATAGGCCTTGGGAATAATATTGTGAGCGAGGCTGCCGGAGGTGGAAATCCTTCAACCAATCAGGATGATGCTTCTAACCGTATCGCAGATATAGACCCACAGGATATCGAATCTGTAGAAATACTTAAAGGAGCTTCGGCTGCTGCTATTTATGGATCTCGTGCTGCCGGTGGTGTGGTGCTTATTACTACAAAAAGAGGAAAATTAGGATTGCCAAAAATTTCATTTTCTCAGGTTGTTGGATTAAGAAGTCCTACGCAGCTGCTAGGCTTAAGAGATTATACTCAGGAACAGATAACGGCATTGGGAGGACCTAACAATCCAACCTTAAATGATTACGAAGCTGAGCTTTTTGATAATACGGTTGTATCGTCTACCACTCGTTTTTCAACTTCCGGAGCAAATCAAAAAACAGACTATTTCTTTGGAGCAACTCATAGAAATGAGCCCGGATTGGTAGATAACACAGGATATAAGAAAAGTTCAATAAGATTGAATATTGGCCAGAGATTTAATGATTGGCTGGATCTTTATATTACCAGTAATTATATTAATTCTCAATCAGACAGGGGATTTTTTAATAATGGTAACGCAAATAGAACCGTTGGCTATGCTTTGGCTTTCACCTATCCCTGGGAAGACCTTTATCCTGTAGATGGGATATATCCTCCGGGAGGTGCTGGTTCTAACGTTCTTGAAACAGTAGCTTTAACCACGAACAGGGAGGAAGTTAACCGTTTTATAGGAAGTGCAAAAACTAACGTGAAGCTTTTAACTACAGATATTCAAAGGCTAAAATTGGTACTGGAAGGTGGATTCGATCAATACACCTTAAGAACTACGAGTATATTCCCGAGTGGACTTACTTACTTTAGGGATCCAACATCCTTGGGTGGTGTATCCATCTCTGGTAGTACCGTAAATACAAACTATAACTTATCTGCCTTCCTGGTACATAACCTTGATCTGGAAAATGGTCTGGCATTTACAACCCAGGCCGGAAGTTTCCTTCAGGATTTTAACCGGAATACTGTAATTACAATTGCCACTGGTTTAAACGGTTCCCAAACTAATTTGGGGCAATCTACTAATGTCTCGACTAATCAGGTTATAAGGCCTCAAAGGGATAAAGGATTCTTTGTTCAGGAAGAGATCAATTTTAAGGATCAGATTATTGGAACTGTTGGTGTGAGAGGGGATAAATCAACTAATAACGGAGATGCTAATGAGATGTACTATTATCCCAAGGCGAACTTGGCAGTTAATTTACATAAGTTTGATTTTTGGTCTATAGATGCACTTAGTGTTTTTAAGCCAAGGATCGCCTATGGGGAAGCAGGTCGTTTTCCCAATTTTAATGATCGATTCTCTTTGATGAATGCTCAGTTTATCGATGGATCTTCAGGCTTAAGCCCGGCGAATTTGAGAGGAAATTCAAATATTGGCCCGGAACGACAAAAAGAATTAGAATATGGTTTGGACTTCACGTTATTTGATAACAGACTCGATTTCTCAGTTTCATTTTATGATAAAACAATTGAAGATTTACTGATTCAATCACAATTCCCTACGTCTTCTGGTTTTACCACAGAGGTAGTAAATGGAGGAGAGCTTCAGAATAAAGGGATTGAATTAGGATTAAATGCCATTGTGATGCTGAAAGATGAATTTTCCTGGAATGCCAGTCTAAAGTGGTGGAAGAATAAATCTGAAGTGACCAGCCTGGATGTTCCGGCTTTCACCAATGGTGGTTTCGCAGCTGGCTTGGGGACGTTCCTTATTCAGGAAGGAAAAAGTGCTACTCAAATCGTAGGTACTTATGATCCTACTGCTTTTACAGCAGAAGAGATCGAAGCCAGGGATCCTGAAGGAGATGGATTCTTTGTTTATGGAAATGCAGAACCAGATTTTCAAATGTCCTGGTATAACGAAATTAAGTATAAAAACTTTGATTTTACCTTTCTGTGGCATTGGAAGAAAGGGGGAGATAATATAAATCTCACCACCTTATTGTATGATCTGGCAGGTACTACATGGGATTATAATGATACAGATTTAGATCCAAGTGGTCAGCTTAGTAATGGAGCTTATAGAGCAAGTCAGGCTTTTGTGAATCCGGGCCCTTTTATTGAAGATGCCGGATATTTAAAACTGAGAGAGATCGGGTTGTTCTATACTTTACCAGATAATTTCATCAAATATGCTTCAAATGTTAAGGTTGGTGTTTCAGGAAGAAACCTTATCAACATATTTGACTATAACAGTTATGATCCTGAAGTATCGAATTTCGGTAATAACGTACTGGCTAACAACGTTGAGGTTACACCTTATCCAATGTCAAGGTTCGTGAATTTTCATTTAAACGTTAACTTCTAAAAGAAAGAACAATCATGAAAAAATTATCAATTACATTCATCTTCATGTTTGCGTTAATACTCTTCCCGGGTTGCGAATTAGAAGATATAGAAAATCCAAATGCACCTACAGTAAGTAGTTTTGCTGAAGGGGCAAGTGCTGGTGATATTATGTTACTGGCTACTGGTCTGGAGGCCATTATGAGGAGTGATTTGGAGTTTCATTACGACACGGTTAGTATTTTAGGAAGGGAGTATTACGACCTAACAAGTGTAGACCCTCGTTTTACCGGTGAACTTTTGAAGGGACCTCTGGATAATAATGGATTTTTAACCACACGAGCTTATGCTGCCTGGTATAAAATCGTAAAATCGGCAAATATTCTTATTGAAGCCGTAGAGAATTCTGTAGCCGGATTGAGCGATGAGCAAAAGAATGATTATTATGGTTATGCTAAAACTTTAAAAGCATATGCATTATTAATGGTGGCTAACAGGCAGTATGAAAATGGAATTAGAATAGACGTGGCCGACCCTGATAACCTGGGTCCTAATGTGGGTTACTCAGAAGCACTTACTGCAATTATGAGTCTGCTTGATGAAGCAAATTCAGACCTTTCTAACGGTACATCAGATTTTGTTAGCTTAAGCTCTGGCTTTGATGGGTTTGACACCGCTTCTACTTTTAGCGAATTTAACAGGGCTATTGCCGCAAGAGTAGCACTGTACCAGGGCAATGATCAGTTAGTCCTTAATTTGCTGGAAGAATCTTTCTTTGATCTGGATGGAGACCTTTATGAGGGTCCAGCTCATGTTTTTGGCTTAACCGGTAACGATATACTTAACGCTCAATATCATGTGCCCTTACAGTCTGGCCAGGAGTTTATGGTTCATCCTTCCTGGATTAATGATGCTGCTTCGGGTGATTTAAGAGTGGAAGAAAAGTCGATAAAGTTGCAGGATACAGTTCAAACAGACGGGCTGAGGGCGATTCACCAGATCACAGTGTATGAAAGTAATGTAGACCCTGTTTATTTAATTAGAAACGAAGAGTTGATTCTGATCTATGCTGAAGCTAATATAGGTATAGATAATTCTGAAACAATTAAAGCAATAAATAGAGTTAGGAATGAAGCCGGGCTGTCAGATTATTCCGGACCAACTGACGATAATAGTTTACTTCAAGAAGTATTAAGACAGAGGAGATATTCCTTAATGGCTGAAGGCCATCGCTGGATCGATCTGAGAAGGTTAGATATGCTTAATGAAGCAAATATACCTTTAGATCGAACCGGGGATAATATCATAGATGCGTTTCCAACACCATTTACAGAGCAATTGAATTAATTATTATCAATATGATTTTTAAAGCCCTGGCATCTGTCGGGGCTTTTTAATATCCTTCAAATCTGAAACTAGAACGAAGTGGAAACCATTTCGAAAATCTATCTTCGCAGTCTCAATTAAAAATTTCAGACCGTGAAAAACCTTAAGTGGATCTATTTAATTATTCTTTCTATTGTTTGGGGAAGTTCTTTTATTCTGATCAAAAAAGCTCTGATAGGATTAAGTGCTTTACAGGTTGGTTCTTTCCGAATTATTTTTGCGGCTTTATTTCTCATTTTAGTAGGTTTTAAAAGCATTCGCAGGCTTACAAAACAACAGTGGAAGTGGATCGTGATTTCAGGTTTTCTGGGATCTTTTTTTCCGGTCTATTTGTTTGCATATGCAGAGACCGAAATTGATAGCGCTATTGCATCTATACTGAATGCAACAACTCCTTTATTAACGCTTGTCTTTGGAGTCTTATTCTTTAGGGCAGTATTTACCCAGAATAAAGTTTTAGGTGTTATAGTAGGTTTATTGGGAACTGCTGGCCTAATTTTTAGTGGGGCAAGTATTAATCCAGATCAGAATTATCTTTATTCTCTTCTTGTAGTGATTGCAGCAGCTTGTTATGCAATGAACGTGAATATTCTTAAAACCAGGATGAGTGATATTACGCCTTTAGGAATAACCGCCGGCAATTTTTCAGTGCTGCTTATTCCGGCGCTGCTAATATTATACTTTTCAGAATTTAATTTATCTGAAGTGACTAATGATATGCAGGCTTCCCTCGTTTATGTGGGGATTTTAGGCATCGTGGGAACCGGGGTTGCGATGATCATTTTTAATAAGCTTGTTCAAATTACAGATCCTGTATTTACCACTTCGGTCACCTATACTATTCCCGTTGTTGCTTTAGGTTGGGGGATTCTTGATGGTGAGGTTTTTAGTTTCTGGCAGCTTATTTCTTCTTTTGTGATTTTACTGGGAGTGTTTATTGTGAATCGCTCAAAAGATATTATTTCAAAATTCAGAAAACAAGCTATATAAAAAAAGCCCCATTTCTGGGGCTTTATAATTCTTATGTTTATTAAGGATTATTCTGTAGCGAAATCTTCTTCAGATACTCCTTCATTTACAAGTATTTCTGAAACCTTAAATTCAAAAGATTGAGGTCCCATACTTTGGGCGATCATAAATGGAAACTTAACTCCTTCTACTTCTTTATAATCACTGAACATGGTTGGGATAGTCATGGACTGTCCTCCCTGATTTACCGTTTTCACAGATTTAATTTTCAATCCGCTTTCAACGGAATAGAAATTTTTATTGTTTTCATCCATCATAACCACATAGGCGTCTTTACCGTCTACCTGTTCAATTCCATTAACTTTGGCGTCACCAACAGTCAATTCTGGAAACGGAGTGGCATCAGCTTTCGCAGCTTCAATCTGTTCTTCATTATAAGGCATCTTTTGTCCCTGAGCCATTACAAATCCAGATTCTCCATCAAAAACGTTCTTGTTCATCACGTTTCCATTCATAGAGATTGCCTGGGAAGATTTACCTTCAGCAGTTTGCTTAGCTTCCAGATTTAAAGTCATTCCCTGGATTTCAGCATCAGCTTTCATTACAACACTTTCTACTTTTTCTACAGCATCTTTACCACCAATAGCTTCAATATATTTAGAAAAAACTTTTTCAGCAGTTACAGAAGGGTCTACTTTTTTAGCTTCCGGCTTTTCAGTTTTTCCACCAAACCTGTTATAATAATTAATAGGAAAGGTCTTGCCATTGTAGGTCATTTTTTCAAGATTCTCTAAGACATCTGAACCTTTACCTGCAATTACAATTCTTGAGTTATCTGCAAGAAAATATTTCTTGGCTACTCTTTGTACGTCCTCTTTAGTTACCTCGTCTATCTTTTCAAGATATTCTTCATAGAAGTTATCATCAAGATCTTCAGTTTCTATCTCCATGGCGAAATTAGCGATGGTAGACGGCTGCTCTAAAGAAAGTACAAAATCTCCGGTGATCTTAGCTTTGGCATTTGCAAGTTCGCTATCTGTTACCTTCTCATTTCTAATTTTGTATATCTCGTCAAGAAATGCAACTACAGAGCTATCTGTAACTTCGTTTCTAACACTTGCACTAGCTACAAAAGTAGATGCATATTTATCATTTCCAGCACTGGAATATGCTCCGTAAGTATAACCTTTATCTTCACGTAGGTTAAGGAACAATCTAGCTTCACCACCTCCACCAAGGATTTTATTGGCGATTAGTACCGGGAAGTAGTCATCATCTTTTTTCTTAAGATCTATGGTATTAACTAAAGCAATCTCACTTTGAACAGCGTTAGGCATATTCACGAAATCGATCTCAGTTTTTTCTACGTTTGAAACCGCAGGCACATTTGCCTTAGGGATATCGTTTCCTTTCCAGTTAGCAAAGTTCTTTTTTACAAGATCTTTTACTTCATCTTCATCTACATCTCCAACGATCACCAAATAAGCGCTCTTAGGAGAAAACCAAGTATTGTAGTATGATTGAACATCAGAAAGTTTAAGGGCATTTACAGTTTCTTCGGTAGAGAATTCGCCGTAAGGGTGATCTTTTCCGTATGCAAGTGCAGAGCGTACTCTTCTTGCGTTATAGGAAACGTCCTTCTCACTGCTTTTCAATCCATCAATCGTTCTTGCCTTAGATTTATCGAATTCTTCCTGAGTGAACTGTGCATTTACAATTCCGTCTGCCATAAGTTGTAAGACTTCCGGAAAGTATTTTGATAAGGTGTTGGCATTTGCTCCACCAGCATAGAAATTCAGTCTTGCACCAAGAAAATCAACTTTTTCGTTGAATTCATCTTTAGACATATTCTTGGTTCCGGTTCCTAAAAGATCCCCGGTAAGTCCTGAAACACCTGCTTTGGCGCCTTCGGTATGTGGCGGATTGTCAAATCTTAAAGACATGGCCACTCTGGGTAATTTATGATTTTCAACGATCATTACCTGTAACCCATTGTCTAGATCAAAAGTTTCAGGTTCTTCAACGTTTACTTTTGGAGCAGGTCCCGGTTCGGGCATCGTGCTTCGGTCTATTTGAGCTGAAACTCCGGCAGACATTAAAAGAAAAGCTGCGAGAGTTAATATATTGTTTCTCATTTTATTCAATTTTTTATTTATTATTCTGCCTGTTCGCTAGCAGGTAAGTATTCTAATACTACTCTCTGGCTTGGTTTCAGGTATTCTTTCGCAACTCTCTGAATATCTTCACGAGTAATGTCGCGATAGATCTCGATCTCATCATTAATAAGATCTGTATTTCCGTAAAGCAGGTAGTTGCTTGCTAAGGAGTTTGCGATCCCCGCAACACTGGAATTTGAATTTACGAAACTGTTTTCAGCTTTGTTTTGAAGTTTTTGAAAGTCTTTTTCAGAAATCATCTCATTTCTCAGTTTGGCGATCTCTTCTTCAATTTCAGTATTAAGAGTCTCCAGTGAAGTTTCTCCTAGAGGAATACTGAAAATAAGATACATTCCATAATCTTCCTGTTCCAGGTTAAAAGCACCTACCTGTAGAGCTTGTTTTTGCTCGTCTACAAGTTTTTTATAAAGTTTAGAACTGTTCCCGTCACTTAGGTAATCTGAGATCATATTTAATACATACGAATCTTTTTTAGTGAAAGCAGGAGTCCTGTACCCAATTACTGAAGCAGGGATCTGAATGTTAGAATCATATGCTTTTGCATTGATCTGTTCTGTAATAGGATCTTCCTTAGGATAATCTCTGGTTATCTCTTCACCTCTTTCGATGGGTCCAAAATAATCCTTGATCATTTTTTTTGTTTTGTCTATTTCAATATCTCCTGCAACTACCAATACGGCATTGTTAGGCACATAGTATTTTTCGAAATAAGCCTTGAACTCATCCAGGGTGGCAGCATCAAGATCTTCCATATAGCCAACGTTAGGATCTTTATACGGATGTTTTTCAAACATATTCTCCTGCATAGACTGCAGAAGATTCCCGTAAGGTGAATTATCATAACGAAGTCTTCTTTCTTCTTTCACTACTTCATTTTGTGTATCAACACCTTTTTGACCAATAATAGGATGCATCATTCTTTCAGACTCCATCCATAGTCCCAGTTCAAGGTTGTTTGATGGGAATACTTCATAATAATAGGTTCTGTCCTGACTTGTATTGGCATTGTTGCTTCCACCATGAGAACTTACGATCTCGAACCATTTACCGTTAGGGATATTTTCAGTTCCTTCAAAAAGAAGATGCTCAAAGAAGTGAGCCATTCCTGTTCTGCCATCTTCACGATCCTTCCCTCCGACATGATACATTACCGAGGTGGTGACTACCGGTGCAGAATTATCCTGATGTAAGATAACGTGCAACCCGTTGTCTAAATCATACTCAGTGAATTCTACTTCCTGAGCGAAACCTACTATTCCTATAAGGAAAAAGCAGGCAACAAGTTTTAGTTTGTTAATCATTTTAAAATAGGTTTTTTTCAATTGTACAAATTAGTAACTATTAGGGCTAAAAAGTTACAATATTTTGTGCTAAATATCACTTCTGTGCGAGATGTGTTAAAATTAACATGCTGTTAAGGTAAAAACCGGTACATTTTTTAGAAATTTACTATGAAATTAAAAGATGCTATGGGTAAATTCAGTATTCCAATTAAATATGGAGTGGCAATCGCTGCCGGTCTTATTGCTTATTTTTTAATACTTTCACTTTTTGGGGCTCATGTTAATCCTATATATAGTTTATTCAACGGGGTGATCATGGCTTACGGAATGTTTGAGGCGCTTAAGCATTATAGGCTGCATAAAGGAAACAAGTTCAAATATCAAAAAGGATTTATGGCTAGCCTCCTAACAGGCTTTAATGCCACCATCATATTTACGATCTTCTTTGGCTTATACGCAACAGAATTCAACCCTGGGTTCCTGGATGACCTCATTACCGTATGGATTACAGATTATAATACGAATATTGGGATTGTACTCTTTGTAGTTGCAATTATGGGGTTTGCAACTAGTTTAGTGCTTACTCTCGCTTATATGCAGTTATTTAAAGATTCCTGGAATACCAAAGAGGCTAAAAAGCATACTCTGTAGACGGATCTTGAAAAGATAAAAAACCTTTGTCAATTAATTAATTAGGATTATATTTGCACCCGCTTGCGTGAAAACGTGAGTTCTAATTTTTAAGTATTTAAATAATTAATTATACGCTATGTACGCAATTGTAGAGATAGCAGGGCAGCAATTTAAAGTTGCAAAAGACCAGAAGGTTTACGTAAATCGTTTAGCAGGTGAAGAAGGAGACAGTGTTTCTTTCGATAAGGTATTACTTACTGCAGATGGTGATGATGTAACCGTTGGCGCCCCGGCTATAGATGGAGCTCTTGTTGGAGCTAAAATCAACCGTCACTTAAAAGGTGATAAAGTTATTGTATTCAAGAAGAAAAGACGTAAAGGTTACCGTGTTAAAAATGGTCACCGTCAGGCTCTAACAGAGATTCTTATTGAAGGAATAGACCTTAAAGGTGGTAAAAAAGCTACTTCAACTAAAAAGGCTGAGCCTAAGAAAGAAGAAGCAAAAAAGGAAACTAAGAAGCAGGAAACCAAAACTGATAATAAATCAGAAGACCTTAGTCAAAATACAGTGGTAGAGCTGAGAGAAATGGCTAAAGAAAAAGGTGTTGAAGGTTACTCTTCTATGAAGAAAGCAGAATTAATTGCTGCATTAAGCTAAATTTAAACTACTAAAAACGAAATAAAATGGCACATAAAAAAGGAGTTGGTAGTTCCAAGAACGGTAGAGAGTCAGAATCGAAACGCTTAGGTGTGAAGATATTTGGTGGTCAAGCTGCTATCGCTGGAAATATTATCGTAAGACAAAGAGGTACTGCGCATCGTCCAGGTGACAATGTGTATGCAGGAAAAGATCATACTTTACACGCTAAAGTAGATGGCCTTGTAAAGTTTACAAAAAAGAAAGATGATAAATCTTATGTTTCTATTGAGCCTTTCGAAGCTTAATTAAAAACACATATTTTATAAAAGAACCCTTTCTAATGAGAGGGTTTTTTTATGTCAGTAAACGAAAATTGTTTAACTTTAAAAATAAAAAATTAAACAAAATGAACATTAGCAAAGAATTTGATTTTAATGAAAGGCAGGTAGACCGAATTATTTCAATGGCCTGGGAAGATAGAACTACCTTCGAAGCTATAGAATATCAATTTGGGTTAACTGAAAAACAGGTTATCAAATTGATGAAAGAACAGATGCATCCACGTAACTGGAGAAAATGGAGAGCCCGGGTACAGGGAAGAAAAACAAAACATGAAAAATTAAGAAGTAATTCTGTAGATAGATTCAAAAGCAATTCTCAAAGACTTATTACGGGAAATAGAATTTCAAAAAAGAAATATTAAATAAAAAAAATCCCTGCGATTAGGCAGGGATTCTCAAAAAACCAAACAAAAAAGGGAATTAATTTAAAGTGAAAGTACTTATTAAATTAATCTCGTCACCCTTATAAGAATACTGATAAAGTGTATTGTCCCCAACCATAAGCAATCTCTCCTCAAGGGGGATGACATCATAGGTGTTAATGTTACTGAATTGATCGATATACTCAAGGTTAGGGGTGTCTTCTATTCCAAATATTTTTAAACCGGCAGTGCCATCGCACACAAATAGCCAGTTGTCTTTAATTCCCAGGCCGTAGGGATTTACCATTCCGTAAGAATTTACCAACTCGGGATTTGCTTTATCTGTAATATCTACAATTTCTAACTGATTCAAATCCTGACCACACGCATTACCGCCACGAATAGTTACATATGCATAATTATCTTTTACTACCACCGGGTCACACCCGCGAACATGTTGTAAAAAAGAGAGCTTCTTTGGATTAGCAGGATTTTCAATATTATAAATATACATTCCGGTACTGCTTCCCAGGTATAGATGATCTTCATAGTTGAAAATGGTTTCTACCTGCCAGCCTACATATTCATTGCTTAATCTTTTAGGTGATGCAGGAACTGATATGTCAAAAGCTGAAAGTGAAGATTCATCGGCTACATATAAATAATCACCGTTAAGGCTAAATCTGGCCATGCTGCCGCCTGTGCCTGTGTTACCACCGCCACTATCAGCATTTGAAAATTCAGGCATTCCCACATCGTCCCTTGCATATTCAATCTTTCTGGTCTCGATCAAATAGCCTATAATAACTTCTTCTGATGGATCAAAGTTCTCAAGATCTACGTAACCAACTCCCTGAGGAGCGGTAGCATAATAATTTGGAAAAACATCCTGAACCCTTCCAATTTCCGATATCTTATTGATATTACTAATATCAAAGACTACCAGGTCCATTCCATTATCAGCATAAAGCTTTTCGTCCTTTATGGCGATGTCCATATTTCTCGGGATCTTAAGGAATTTGATGTTTTGTGGATTGAAAGGATCGGTGTTGTCTATAATATGAACACCTTCGTTTTTATCATTGATGAATATATAATCTTTCCAGGCATATATTTTCCCTGATTCCTTTATTGTCCTGGGTTCCTGAACCTTTACAGAAGCTCTGAAATCTGCAATAGACTGTGTTACCGGAACGGCCACATTGGTAAGATTGGGGTCCTGATCTTCTTCACAGCTAATGAAACCTAAGAAAATAAATAAGAAAGGGAAAAGTAGTAGCCTTTTCATTTTTAAACCAGTTAGTATCCTATAGATGCAGTTAAAAAGAAAAGGTTGCGTAGATATTTATAAATTTTTGTAATTATCAAACAAGATGTTAATAAATAAATTAAGTCACTGCTATTTTTATGTTATTATTCGTTAATTTGCGTAAAAAGGATTATGAGAAATACTGATTTTTTAACTTTAGAAGAAGTAGCTGAAAATCTTAAGGTTACTAGACAAACGGTGTCAAAATATATTCAAAATAGCGATCTAAATGCTATCAAAATAAATAAAAGTTATAGAATCACTGTTGATGATTTTAAAAGTTTCATTTCGGAAAACTCTACCGCATCTGAACCTCAAATTAAATACTTACGAAAGACTAGAAATTGTTTGTTGTCATATGAGGATAAAATAGATGAATTTGAAATTTTAAATACATATCCTAAAGGCGATTTTCAAGTTATTGAACAAAACCATGGAGATAAAGAAAATGTATTTTTATTTGGAGATAATTATTTCGTTTTAAAAAAATTATTAGAAGATTATACCGGAAAAATTGATTTGATTTATATAGACCCACCGTTCGGGACGGGTCAAGATTTTAATTCGCTAGATAACCAAGCTGCATATTCTGATAAACTTATAAATAGTGAATTTTTAGAATTTATTAGAAAAAGACTTTTTATTTTAAGAGAGTTACTTTCAGATGAAGGTAGTATTTATCTGCATATAGATAAGAAAATTGGTCATTATGTTAAAATAATAATGGATGAAGTTTTTGGGTTTAATAATTTCATTAATGATATAACTAGAATTAAATGTAATCCAAAGAATTTTTCAAGAAGTGCTTATGGTAACTACTCCGATATGGTTTTGTATTATGTAAAAAATAGAGATAAACAGATTTGGAATGACATTAGAGAAACTATGTCAATTGAAAAGAGGAAAGAGTTGTTTCCGAAAAACCATCCACAACTCGGTTTTTACACTACAAATCCAATCCATGCACCTGGAGAAACAAAAGATGGAGATACTGGCTTAGAATGGAACGGACTCTATCCTCCTAAAGGAAGGCATTGGAGGTATTCACGAAAGGTGCTTACGGAGCTTGACAATAAAGGTTTGATAGAATGGTCGAATACTGGTAATCCAAGAAAGATCGTATTAGCCAAAAATCACAAGGGATTTAAAATACAAGATGTATGGGAATATAAAGATAAAGGACTCTCTTTTGCGTCTTATCCAACTCAGAAAAATGAACAATTACTTAAACGGATAATAACTAATTCATCTTATACTAATTCTATTGTATTGGATTGTTTTGCAGGATCGGGCAGTACCCTTAAAGCAGCAAATGAATTAAATAGAAGATGGATAGGTATTGATAATTCTACACATTCTTATAATGTGATTAAGAAAAATTTTGAAAAGGAAAGTATTAAGTGTAATTTTTTGGAATATATATCTAGGGACTAAAGAAAGGATTTTAAATAATCATTCAGCAGTAGTGAGCTAACAATATCGTAAGGAGACTCTTGAACTAGTACATTTGCTTTATCATTTATTATTGAGTTATTTAGTTTTCTTATAGCCCAAGGGAATCCATCAATAATTCCTATACGAATAACTGCGCCTCTTTGTTCCTTGCAAAAATCTAAAACATCTCTAACTTGATGATTTTGATTCCCGCCAGATCTGCCTATCCATTTTGCTTCACCAATAATATATGTGTTATTAACTTTGGCAACTAAATCTGGTCGTTTCCTCAAATTTTGGGATAGTTTATTATTTACGAAATCCTTGCCTTCCGTTTCTGAGGAACTGAGTATAAATATGCCAGCTGATGATTCTTCGAAATCTTTGGAATTCAAAAGGTTAAAGTTTTTTCGGAGCCATGTAGTGAACATAGGTCCCATTTGGGTGTTTAATTTTGGAGCAGACTCTAAATGAATAATTAATTCCTCTGCCTCCATAGCATATAATGTATTGGCTATTCGTTGGATTTGTTTAGGATTTTTTTCAAGACAATAAAGGACTTGTTTTATCATAAAAGCTAAAGGCTCGTCGTACGGAAACTTAACCTCACCTTGGAGAATTTCGATTAATTCAGTAGTTCTTCTACCTTGGTGAGCAGAAATAATTCTTCTTTTTAATCTGGGCTCAAGATGAACAGGAATGGCCGATTCTAATGGATATACTTCTAATAAATTATCTAAATAAGGAGTGTTTTCGAATAATTCAATACTCTTTAAAACCCATTCATTGAGTTCATGTCTTTCATTTTCTATATCTATTACTCTATCCATTAGATTAATTTGAATTTCAAACATACGATTTTTTAGAAAAGTGCATCTCTGAGAAAAAAGATATATTTTTTACTCTGTCAATTTGTCACGGCTTATCGAAAAACATATCTTTGCCAATCTAAAAACCGACAGGTTACTTAAGAATTATGGAGAAGGTAATAGACGAGAAAAAGCAGGGAAACTCATTGGTAATCGAGCCTAAGGCTGAGAATGGGCGTAAATTGTTTATAGAAAGTTACGGCTGTGCAATGAATTTTAGCGATAGCGAAATTGTAGCCTCCATTCTCTCCAAAGAAGGTTTTAATACCACTCAAAATCTGGAAGAAGCAGATCTTGTTTTGGTAAATACCTGTTCTATAAGAGAGAAGGCAGAACAAACAGTGCGTAAACGTTTGGAGAAATATAATGCCGTAAAAAGGATAAATCCTAAGATGAAAGTGGGCGTACTTGGATGCATGGCTGAGCGGCTAAAGAACAAATTCCTGGAAGAAGAAAAGATCGTTGATCTTGTGGTGGGGCCAGATGCTTATAAAGATCTCCCCAATTTGATAAATGAAGTTGAAGAGGGGCGTGACGCAATAAATGTCATTTTAAGTAAAGAAGAAACCTATGGGGATATCTCACCCGTGAGATTACAGACCAATGGAGTTTCCGCCTTTGTTTCTATTACCCGTGGTTGCGATAATATGTGTACTTTTTGTGTGGTACCTTTTACCCGCGGACGTGAAAGAAGCCGGGATCCCCAAAGTATTGTGGAGGAGGTAAACGACCTTGCAGCTAAAGGATATAAGGAAATTACCCTTTTAGGACAGAATGTTGACTCTTATTTATGGTATGGTGGTGGGCTCAAAAAAGACTTTAAGAATGCTACTGAAATTCAAAAAGCAACGGCTACTAATTTTGCCGGACTTTTGAGACTGGTTGCGGAAGCCCAGCCAAAGATGAGAATTCGGTTTTCTACCTCCAATCCGCAGGATATGACCATGGACGTAATTGAAGCAATGGCGCACTATAGAAATATTTGTAATTATATACATCTGCCAGTGCAAAGTGGAAGTGATCGTATTCTGAAAAAGATGAATCGTCTGCACACCAGAGAGGAATATTTCAGGCTGATTGATAATATCAAGGAGATGATCCCAAATTGCGGAATTTCACATGATCTTATTGCCGGTTTCCCTACCGAAACTGAAGAAGATCATCAGGATACCCTTTCTTTAATGGACTATGTAAAATATGATTTTGGGTATATGTTCACCTATTCAGAAAGACCCGGGACTACCGCAGAGCGTAAGTTGGAAGATGATGTTCCGGAAGAAGTTAAGAAAAGGAGACTTCAGGAGATTGTAGATCTTCAGCAAAAACATAGCAGGAGAAATACCAAACAGGCGATTGGAACTGTGGTGGAGGTATTGATCGAGAAAGAGTCAAAAAAATCTGATACACATTGGAGCGGCCGGAATGAACGCAATACGGTCACCGTTTTTCCAAAAGAAAACTATAAAATTGGTGATTTTGTGAATGTGAAAATTTACGATTGTACCAGTGCAACCTTAATAGGTGAGCCCATAGGATTAAGTGATAATAATTAAATAATTCCTGAATTTCAGGATCTAGAATATATATGGAATCAGTTCAGGCAATTAAGCAACGTTTCGGGATAATAGGTGATGACCCAAAACTTAATCGCGCAGTTGAAAAGGCGATACAGGTGGCTCCAACAGATATCTCTGTGTTGGTCACGGGTGAAAGCGGTGTGGGGAAAGAAAGTATCCCCAAGATTATCCACGCATTATCCCATAGAAAACATGGAAAATATATAGCGGTTAACTGTGGGGCCATCCCTGAAGGAACCATAGATAGCGAGCTTTTTGGTCATGAGAAAGGCGCTTTTACCGGAGCTACCCAGACCAGGAATGGTTATTTTGAAGTGGCTGATGGTGGAACAATCTTTTTAGATGAAGTAGGAGAATTACCATTGCCAACTCAGGTAAGATTGCTTCGTGTTCTTGAAAATGGAGAGTTTATAAAAGTGGGTTCTTCCAAAGTTCAAAAGACGAATGTACGTATAGTTGCGGCTACGAATATCAACATGTTCGAATCGATCCAAAAGGAAAAATTTCGTGAAGATCTTTATTATCGTCTAAGTACGGTAGAGATCAATCTGCCTCCACTTAGAGAAAGGAAAGATGATATTCATTTGTTATTCAGGAAATTTGCGTCAGATTTTGGGCTGAAGTATAAAATGCCCACCATCAAACTTGAAGACGATGCGGTGGCTTTACTTCAAAAATACCGTTGGGGAGGAAATATTCGTCAGCTTAGAAATATTGCTGAACAGATCTCGGTATTGGAGCAAACCAGAATTATTTCTGTTGAAAATCTAAGGCATTATCTTCCGGATGTAGGGAGTAATCTTCCCGCAATAATTTCAGATAAGAAAAAGGAGGGCGATTTTAGCAATGAAAGAGAGATACTTTATAAAGTTCTTTTCGATATGAAAAATGACCTGAACGATCTTAAAAAGCTTACCCTGAAATTAATGCAGGAAGGTGACAGCAAGCAGGTACAGGATGAAAATGAAGGTCTTATTCAGAAAATTTATGGAAATAGCGGAGACGATATTGACGAAGCCGATATTGATGAAGATGAATTGAATGTACTTCAGATTCCGCAGAAAAATTCAGATACAGCACGACAGGAAGAAAAAGATAAGTATTATTTTGCTGAAGAGATTGAAGAGGAAGAAACCCTTTCTTTGCAGGACAAGGAACTGGAGCTTATTAAAAAATCTTTGGAAAGGCATAGTGGGAAAAGAAAAGCGGCTGCTGAAGAATTGGGAATTAGCGAAAGAACCCTTTACCGAAAGATCAAACAATATAATTTGTAGATATAAGCTATCGGCTTTATGCTATAAGCGTTTGCTCCGAAATTTAGTATTTTGGTTCTCAAATAGCTTAGGGCTTAGAGCTTAAGGCTTACAGCTAAAACATATGAAAAAACTTATTTTAATATTTTGCTCAATCTTACTATTAACGCTACAATCTTGCGGGATCTATTCCTTTACAGGTGCAGACACCGGTGATGCTGAGACTTTTCAGGTAAACTTTTTTCAGAATAATGCCGATCTTGTGGAACCGGGAATAGACAGAGCTTTTACGATTTCTTTACAGGATCTCATTCAAAATCAAACCAGTCTTAGTCTTACTAATAATAACGGAGATTTGATTTTTGAAGGGGAGATCACCCAGTATTATATTTCGCCTATGTCTGCAACCGCAGAAAATACCGCTGCGCAGAATAGATTGACAATTACGGTGAATGTTAGGTATTATAATACGTTGGAACCAGAAAAGGATTTTGAGAATAGATTCTCCTTTTACTACGATTATCCAGCCGAGACTCAACTTGTGGGAGCAGCCTTGGAAACTGCCCTGGATGAAATTTATACCAGATTAACTCAGGATATTTTTAATGCAGCATTGACAGATTGGTAATGGAGGTAAAAGAACTCACATATCTTTTAGAGAACCCTGGGGAGATCACTTCGGAACAAACGCGTGAAATAGAAAGGATACTTGGAAAAGCTCCATATTTTCAGGCGGCCAGGGCTATAAGATTAAAAGGTTTAAAGGAGCATCAGGAGTTCAGTTATAATTCTGCACTCAAGAAAACTGCTGCTTATACTACAGATAGAAGTATTCTTTTTGATTTTATTACTTCACCGGAATTCAATCAAAATCAGATCGCGAAACAAATTCGTGAGCAGGAGGAAAGACTGAAACAGATCACCGTTTATGAAGCGGAAGAAGTGCATGGTAAAAGGAGCCTTGATATTAACGAGGCGATAAAGATGAAGCAATCTGAGTCTGAGAGAGTAATGGATCCTGCCTTATTCGAAAGACCATTAGCTTCAGAAATAATTAAAGAAAAGCCTGCAGAAAAACAGGAATCCTCTGAAGAAAAACTGGGAATTGGAAAGCCTCTTGAATTTGACGGTAAAGAGTCACATTCTTTTTCAGAATGGTTAAAACTTACCAAAGCACAACCGATAGAGAGAGAAGAGGAAAAAGCAGCACCGGAAACAGATGAAGGTCGTTTAAGAAAATTCGAACTTATTGAAGAGTTCATTTCTAAAAATCCTAAAATTAAACCCGGGAAAATTGCCAATAAGGCCAACCTTGCCGAAGATAGCTTGACCGCGCCAGAATCCTTGATGACAGAGACTTTAGCCAAGGTTTATTTAGAACAGAAAAACTATAAAAAAGCCACTCAGGCATATAAAATATTAATTTTGAAAAATCCCGAAAAAAGTGGTTTCTTTGCAGACCAAATTCGGGCAATAGAGAAATTACAAGATATTAATAACGAATAAGAATGAGCACATTCACTATTTTTTTAGCTTTAATAATTATCGTGGCATTTTTGCTGGTAGTTGTGATAATGGTACAGAATCCTAAAGGAGGAGGGCTTTCTTCATCTTTTGGTGGCGGAGGTCAGCAAATGGGAGGAGTAAAGAAAACTACAGATTTTCTGGATAAAAGTACATGGACCTTGGCAACCTTATTATTGGTGCTAATTCTGCTTTCTAACGTAACTATTATGGATGCTCCGGCAGATGCTGGAACCAGGGTTTTTGAAAGTGATGAGCCAATAAGTACTCCTGCTACTCAAACTCCAATGCAGCAAACAGAGGAAACTGACAGCGCGCAGTAAAATTCACAAAATATTATATTTTAAAAATGCCAGCTTATGACAAGCTGGCATTTTTTATGGGGTATTGGCAGAAATAAACTACTGGCATAATTTTAGAAATATCCCTTGCAACTTTGAAAAATTAATTAACCTATAATAAAATTTCGAAAAAAATGGGACTAAACGTTAAACCGCTTTCAGATAGGGTTGTTATTGAACCTGTAGCTGCAGAAAATAAAACTGCATCTGGTATTATCATTCCTGAGACTGCTAAAGAAAAACCTCAAAAAGGGAAAGTAGTAGCTGTTGGAAAGGGAACCAAAGATCACGAAATGACCGTTAAAGAAGGTGATATGGTGCTTTATGGTAAATATGCCGGAACAGAGCTTAAGCTTGAAGGTACAGATTACCTGATTATGCGGGAAGATGATATACTTGCAATAGTATAAGTTTCACTTCAATAGACTTGCCTTGCGTCTGTAAGGTATCAATTCACTAAAAAATTAATTAACCATATTTTTCAGAATTCGAATATTCTGAAAATTAAAATTTATAAAAATGGCAAAAGATATAAAATTTGACATCCAGGCCCGTAACGGGATTAAACGTGGAGTAGATGCATTGGCCAATGCTGTAAAGGTAACTTTAGGACCTAAAGGTCGTAACGTGATCATAAGCAAATCATTTGGTGCCCCAACGGTAACTAAAGATGGTGTTACTGTAGCAAAAGAGATCGAACTTGAGGATCCTCTAGAAAATATGGGAGCTCAGATGGTTAAAGAAGTTGCTTCTAAAACCAATGATCTTGCAGGAGATGGTACAACCACTGCTACTGTTCTTGCCCAGGCAATCGTAAAAGAAGGTCTAAAGAACGTTGCTGCAGGTGCTAACCCAATGGACCTTAAAAGAGGAATCGACAAAGCTGTAGAAGCTCTAACGAAAGACCTTGCTAAGCAAACTAAAGAAGTTGGAGACTCTTCAGAAAAAATAAAGCAGGTTGCAGCTATTTCTGCCAATAACGATGATATGATTGGTGATCTAATCGCCCAGGCATTCGGAAAAGTTGGTAAAGAAGGTGTGATCACTGTTGAAGAAGCTAAAGGTACTGAAACTCACGTAGACGTGGTTGAAGGTATGCAGTTTGACAGAGGTTTTCTTTCTCCTTACTTCGTAACGAATTCAGAGAAAATGACTGCCGATCTTGAAGATCCTTATATCCTTCTTTTTGATAAGAAGATCTCTTCAATGAAAGATCTGCTTCCGGTACTTGAGCCAGTTGCTCAGTCTGGAAAACCATTATTGATCATTGCAGAAGATGTTGACGGGGAAGCGCTTGCTACTTTGGTAGTAAACAAACTTCGTGGATCACTTAAGATCGCAGCTGTAAAAGCTCCAGGTTTTGGTGACCGTAGAAAAGCAATGTTAGAAGATATCGCAATTCTTACCGGAGGTACGGTTATTTCTGAAGAAAGAGGATTCTCTCTTGAGAACGCGACTATAGATATGTTAGGTACTGCTGAGAAAGTAGCAATCGATAAGGATAATACTACGATTGTGAATGGTGCAGGAGATGATAAAGCGATCAAAGAACGTGTGAACCAGATAAAAGCTCAGGTTGAGTCTACTACTTCAGATTACGATAGAGAGAAGCTTCAGGAGCGTCTTGCTAAACTAGCAGGGGGTGTTGCCGTACTTTACGTAGGTGCAGCTTCAGAAGTTGAAATGAAAGAAAAGAAAGATCGTGTTGATGATGCACTTCATGCAACCAGAGCGGCTGTAGAAGAAGGAATCGTTGCCGGTGGTGGTGTTGCTTTAGTAAGAGCCCAGGCTGTTCTAAGCAAGATTAAAACTGAAAATGCTGATGAAGCTACAGGAGTTCAGATCGTTTCAAGAGCTATCGAATCTCCATTAAGAACAATTGTAGAGAATGCAGGTGGTGAAGGATCTGTAGTGATCAACAAAGTTCTTGAAGGTAAGAAAGACTTTGGTTATGATGCGAAGACAGATACTTACGTAGATATGATGAAAGCAGGGATTATAGATCCTAAGAAAGTAACCAGAGTAGCACTTGAAAATGCTGCATCTGTTGCCGGGATGATCCTAACTACCGAGTGTGCATTAATCGACCTGCCAGAAGATAATTCTGGTGGAGGTGGAATGCCACAAGGAATGGGCGGAGGTATGCCTGGAATGATGTAATATAGAAGTTAGACGTTGAATTTTAGTCGTCAGACCTTTTAATAAGAAACCCGCTTCAGTTAATTGAAGCGGGTTTTCTATTTCTAATTTTTTTTTTTGAAGATCAGTTATTTCTCATAAAATCAAAAGCGCCTTTTCGGAGATTAATATCATATTCAAGATAAGCTTTTAAGCAAGCCAGGAAATTTGCCCAGCCCTCGGTGTTTCTCTTTAACCAGATGATGCCCTCCTCACTGTCCTTCATTTTTCCTTCTGAAACTCTAACTAACGTTGTGTTTTCTGGTCTCCCTTCCAGCCTTATATTTACTTCCAGTGATATTCCTTTACTGCCTTCCCATTCAAAAATGATTAATTCTGGAGATTTTAGCCTGATAATCTTTACCTTAATTATCATATCTGGAAATTCGGGAAAAGTCCATTCCACAGACTTTCCTTCCTGCATTCTCTCACTTCCCTGAGCGATGAAATATTTAGACATTTTAGCAGGATCTACTATGGCTTCATAAACCTCTGTTATAGGTTTAGAGATCTGTAGAGAAGTGGTTATTTCTAATTCTTGCATAATTTCTTATTCCGATCTTGTATTTTAAATATCGGAAATTTTAATGAGTTTCGAAATTATGGATTTTCTGAAGAAAATTTGACGCTTAATCCTGCTCTTCTTCTACTTCCTCGTTTTGTAAGCTTTTTTTGGACTTAAGAAAGTATTTGGGGCTTACACCGTATTTCTCCTTAAAGATCTTCGAGAAATAACTTCTATTATTAAGACCGATAGAAGTTACAATTTCTGAAATATTCTTTTCCGAAAGTTTGAGCATATCTTTTGCAGCTTCCAGCTTAACATGCTGCATATATTTATTTACAGTAAGATTATAAACATATTTGAAACCTTCCTGAAGCTTATTAACATTGGTTCCCGCCTCTTTGGCCAGTGTTTCTACGGTAAGGTTAGTACTAAGATCTCCCTGAATTCTTTTGGCTACATAATCTACCTTTTCAATATCAGACTTTCTTAAGATCTGCGGTAGATTTTCCCCATTTTCATCATCCTCATACTGTGCGATCTGGATCACCAGCATTTCAAATGCTTTACCTTCGAGGAAAAGATTACGAAGAAAACCGGTGTAATCTTTTGTATTAATGTCTTCCATAAGATCTGCAGCCTTTATACTGTAATTCCCCTGATAGAAGAATTGCTTTTTCGAGACGGCATCTTTAAAGAGTTCCTTTAAAGTTGGATCAAGATCTTTAAAATCATAGTTAGATCTATGTGCAAAATTTGATCTGATTATCTCCAGGCTGGAAACGTGGGTGGGGACATCTTCTTTGAAATGTAGAATATGCCCGTCATATCCATTGCTGCTTACTACTATATTCTGGTAGGTGTCAATATTATGGATCTTCTCTTTATTTTGAAAACAATGGCCTACGCTCCCTTCCGAACAAAAAATAAATTTAAGTGGATGCACAGTATTAAGTGAAAAATGTATCTCTACATCCTGAAAGAATTTACAATTATAACTGACATATCCCATGCCGGAATCAAAACTAATCCCTCTTATATAACCTTCTCCAATTTCTGCCGGGATCTCTACAGTAAGTTCACCACTATTATTTTTCAGCTCAGTATTTAAGGAATTGGAAATGTCACCTAAGATTTCATTAACCGGTAATGTTTTTACATCAATTCTCATTTGTGAATTTTGAACAATTAAAAATCGCTTAAAGTTAAGTGATTTTTAACAAATATTTTTAAAATAATTGGCACGCAAAATTAGCATTTGTATGAAAAATTTAAGGATCTTTTTTGAACTTATCATTCTTTAAGGTAATTCTAGTGGGAAAAACGTTAGGCAGAGGCTCAGAATTTCCTCTTTCAAAGAGATTTGAAGTTTTTTGCGGTGTTCAAAATATTTGTTAAAACTTTTTATAGCAAAATTTATGGCTGTAATTTCAGTAAAAACAATATTATGAGTGCAGATAAAGATAGATCATCGCCGGTTCCTACTGACCATAAAAAATCTGAACAAGGCGTAAATCAGTCCACAGAGACAAGAACTAAAAACTCGAGTTCGAAATTATGGGTTGTTATACTACTTGCTATCGTTTTTTTGCTTATTATTCTCGCCGTTACCGGTGTAGTAGATCTTTAAAAACTACAGGCCGGAAAATTTCGTAAATAGTATAAACCAGCATTTAAATTATTCAGAATGTCAAAAAATTATTATGATCCGGCCGACTTAAGAAAATTTGGCGAAATAACAGAATGGAGTGAAGATCTAGGAAACAAATTCTTTGATTATTACGGAAAGGTCTTTGAAGAAGGTGCGCTTTCTGCCAGGGAGAAATCTCTTATTGCCCTTGCTGTTGCTCATGTGGTTAAATGTCCGTATTGCATAGATGCTTATACTAAAGATGGTTTGCAAAGAGGAATAACTAAAGAGGAGATGATGGAAGCTGTTCATGCCGGAGCCGCCATAGAAAGTGGAGCTACTTTAGTTCACGGCGTTCAAATGATGAATAAATACAAAAAGCTTAGCATGTAAGTAATGTCAGATAATCTGAACTAAACTTAATAAGCAAGAAATACTCTTTATGTTAACTAAGTCCCTAAAAGCAAGAAAGGATGACCTTTCAAGCCCTGCAAATCAATTAAAATTTTTAAGTAACGGAATCTTTAAAGAAGGTGAACTTCCTCGCTTTAAAGATAAAATTGCTGAAACGGGAAAATTTCCCCTTAAGCCCAATAAATTAGAAATTCTCCAGTTAAACCTTGGTTATATGTGTAACCAGGTTTGCTCCCACTGTCATGTAGATGCAGGCCCAGATAGAAAAGAGATCATGACTAAAGAGACCATGCAACAATGTCTCGAGGTTATTAAAACTACAGGGGCACATACGTTAGACCTTACCGGTGGAGCACCGGAGATGAATCCTAATTTCAGGTGGTTCGTAGAAGAAGCTTCAAAAGCGGGTATTAAAGATTTTATTGTAAGATCGAACCTGACCATTATTCTTGCGAATAAAAAGTATCACGACCTTCCGGAATTTTTCAAAAAGCATAATGTTCATATAGCTTCTTCTCTTCCATTTTATAAAAGAGAAAAAACAGATAAACAGCGTGGAAGCGGAGTTTTTGATAAATCTATCAAAGCTTTACAGATGCTGAATGCAGTTGGTTATGCCCAGGAAGGAACAGGTCTCAAGTTAGATTTAGTTTATAATCCTTCAGGTGCTTTTCTTCCAACAGATCAGGCAGCTATGGAACATGATTTTAAAGTTGCTTTGAAAGAGGATTTCGATATAGATTTTAATAATCTTTTCGCTATTACCAATTTACCTATAAGCCGTTTTCTGGAATATTTAATAGCCTCAGAAAACTACGAGGATTATATGTACGCTTTAGTTGAAGCATACAATCCAGCTGCTTTAGATAACGTAATGTGTACCAATACTATTTCGATTAGCTGGGACGGCTGGTTATATGATTGCGATTTCAATCAAATGCTTGAACTGAAAGTAGACAGTAAAGTGCAACATATTAGTGAGTATAACGAAGATCTGCTAAACGATAGAAATATTATAATTTCCCAGCATTGCTATGGCTGTACCGCCGGTGCCGGGAGCAGTTGCCAGGGAACGGTCACATAATTACTATATTTTTGAAAAAGCACTTTCTTATATTATTGATCTTTTGCGGGTATTTAAATGCGCAGGAATCAATGAATTCTCTTCTTAATAAATATAATTCGGGCGATGTTCCTTATATATCAGTTCAGGAATTGAGAATGCACCAGTTAGATGAGGAAGTAGTTATTCTTGATTCCCGTAATAGTGAGGAGTTTCAGGTAAGCCACCTTAAAAACTCGGTTTTTGTAGGCTATGATAATTTTGATATTTCCAGTTTAAAATCTATACGAAAAGATCAGAAAATAGTGGTTTACTGTTCCGTTGGAATTCGGTCTGAAAATATTGCAGATAAAATCATTACTGCTGGATTTACTAATGTTCAGAATCTTTATGGGGGTATTTTCAAATGGAAAAATGAAGGTTTTCCTGTGGTAGATTTAAAAGGAATAGAGACCGAAAAAGTTCATGTTTTCTCAAAACACTGGGCGAAGTATCTTAATAAAGGCGAAAAAATATATTAAGTGACTGAAAAAAATAAAGAAAATTTACTTCTCATATTTACGAAAAATCCGGTTGCCGGAAAAGTAAAGACCAGGTTGGCCAAAGACCTGGGAAATGAGAAGGCCTTGGAGATCTACAAGTTTTTATTAGATCATACTGCAAAATTTACTTCTTCCGTAAATGCTACAAAGCAGGTTTATTATTCAGATTTCATTAATAAGGAGGATATTTGGGATAATCAGGTGTATGATAAAAGAAAGCAGTTTGGTGCCGATCTTGGTGAACGAATGCACAATGCTTTTGAAAACGGGTTTGACGAAGGTTTCGAGAAGGTCATCATCATAGGTAGCGATATGTTTGATATCGATTCTCAGGATATTGAGAAGGCTTTTAGCGAATTAGAAAATCATGAAGTTGTTGTTGGACCTGCTGAAGATGGAGGATATTATCTATTCGGAATGAAAGCCTTAAATTCGGACGTATTTAAAAATAAAGAATGGGGAACTTCCAGTGTTTTGAAAGATACGTTGAAAGATCTTAAAAAAGAAGACGTTAAACTTCTGGAAACCCGGAACGATGTAGATTTGCTGGAGGATATAAAAGATCATCCTGCATTTCAAAAATTTATTAATATATGACAGATAAAGTTAGTGAAGCTGTAGCCTATCTTAAATCTAAAGGCTTTGGAGCACCGGAAGTAGGAATTATTCTGGGCACCGGTTTAGGAAAACTGATTGATGAGGTGGAGATAGAAATTGAAGCCAGCTATAATCATATTCCTAATTTCCCCACTGCGACAGTAGAATTCCATAAAGGGAAATTGATCTTCGGAACCCTCGAAGGAAAAAAAGTAATGATCATGCAGGGCAGGTTTCACCTTTATGAAGGCTATAGCCTATTTGACATTACTTTTCCAGTAAGGGTGATGAAACGACTTGGGATGAAACGCCTGTTAGTTTCTAATGCCTCTGGTGCTGTAAATCTTGATTTCAAAGAAGGAGAATTGATGTTGATCGATGACCATATTAATTTGCAAGGCGGCTCACCTTTGGCTTTTCACGGAGTAGAAAAATTAGGAGAACGCTTTGTAGATATGAGCGAACCTTATGATTCTGGAATGAATAAAATATTTGAAGAGGCCGCAAGGACGAATAATATTACTCTTCATAAAGGTGTATATGCCTCAGTACTCGGTCCGCAACTGGAAACCAGGGCTGAATACAGATATTTAAAACTTATCGGTGCAGATGCCGTGGGAATGAGCACAGTTCCCGAAGTGATTGTTGCTAATCATTTGGAAATTCCGGTGTCAGCAATTTCAGTGATCACAGATCAGGGTGATCCGGACAATCTTGAAAAGGTGAGTATTGAGAATATTCTTGCCAATGCGGCAAAAGCCGAACCCGACATGGTGAAATTATTTAAAGAATTACTTCAGAAGATATAATATGAGTTATTTAGAAACTACTAAAGATGTATATAGAGACGCGGCATTGACTCCAGATGTGGGACTTTGTTGTACCACCAATCCTATTTGGGAATTACCAGGTTTGAAAATTCCAAAGATCATGCAGGAAATGAACTATGGTTGTGGAACAACTGTTCATGCAAGAGATCTTACGAACGATCCCAGAATTCTTTATGTAGGTGTAGGAGGAGGAATGGAATTACTTCAATTCGCCTATTTCTCAAGACAAAAATCTGGTGTGGTAGGGATAGATGTAGTGGACGAAATGCTGGAAGCATCGAGGAAAAATTTCAAAGTTGCGGAAGAAATGAATCCATGGTTTAAATCTGAATTTGTTGATCTTAAAAATGGAGATGCTACAGATCTTCCTGTGGAAGACAATTCTATTGATGTTGCTGCACAAAACTGTCTTTTCAATATTTTCAAAACAGAGGAATTAACTAAAGCTCTAAGGGAAATGTACAGGGTTTTAAAACCTCATGGAAAACTTGTAATGAGTGATCCTACCTGTGAGCAGGAAATGAATGATGAATTGAGAAATGATGAAAGGTTGCGTGCACTTTGTCTTAGCGGAAGTCTTTCTATTAAAGATTATGTAAAAGCATTAACTGACGCAGGCTTTGGAACCATAGAAATAAGAGCCAGAAAACCTTACAGAATCCTGGATCCAAAAAACTATCCTACCGAAGAACTCGTATATATAGAATCTATTGAAGTTGCGGCCATTAAAGATCCTATGCCGGAAGATGGTCCATGTGTTTTTACAGGAAAAGCAGCCATATATTATGGCGATGGCGATCATTTTGATGATAAGAAAGGTCACGTTTTAATGAAAAACCAGCCTCTGGCGATCTGTGATAAAACAGCGAATGCTCTGGCTTCTTTAGGTAGAGATGATATATTTATTAGCGAGTCTACCTTCCATTATGATGGTGGAGGCTGCTGCTAAAGTTTAAAAAATCCAAACTATGAAAAAGTTCATTTTAAGTTTTGCAATAATATTTTCAGGAGCCTGTATGTTTGCTTCCTGTAATCTAATTTCCAGTGCTGGTCTTAATAGTAAAGGATTACCAACTCCTGATGCTTCTGCAGAAACTTCGTCAGACTCAGATCAAATGCTAGATCACAGTATCTGGAATTCCTTGCTAAAAAAGCATGTGAGTGAAAGTGGGATGGTAGATTATAAAGGGTTCAAAAGTGATCGCACAGAGCTGGACAAATATTTAAAAATGTTGTCTTCACAGGAACCTACAGAGGATTGGGGAACTAACGAACTCCTTGCTTATTATATCAATCTTTATAATGCCTATACGGTAGATCTTATTTTAAGAAATTACCCGGTAAAAAGTATCAAAGATATTGATGGTCCCTGGACCACTGAATTTGTAAAAGTTGGAGATACTGAAATTTCTCTAGGAGGAATTGAGAACAGCATCCTCAGAAAAATGAACGAACCAAGAATTCATTTTGCGATTAATTGTGCGTCAATATCCTGCCCTAAACTCTTGAATGAAGCATATACCTCCGGTATAATTGAAGAACAATTAGAAAGGGTAACCAAAGAATTCGTCAATTCAGATAAGAACGAGATATCTGCAAATTCTGCGAAACTTTCTTCGATATTCGACTGGTATAAGAAAGATTTCAAGGAAAATGGGACGGTTATAGATTATATAAATCAGTATTCTAGTACAAAGATAAATTCCGGAGCTTCGATCTCCTATAAGGATTACGATTGGAATTTAAATGAGAGCAAGTAATCTTTTATGATTAGCATTATTATTCCGGCATATAATGAGGAGAAACAGCTTCCGGTGCTTTTAAAGCATCTGGAAGTATCTTCTTCCGGCGATATTTCCGAAATAATAATAGTAGATGGTGGAAGCACGGATAATACATCAAAAATTGCTAAAGATCATCCCAAAGTATTTTATGTACCTTCTGAAAAAGGACGTGCTGTTCAGATGAATACTGGCGCCAGATTAGCTAAAACAGAGATTCTCTATTTTTTACATGCCGATAGTTTTCCTCCCAAAAACTTTGATGCTCTTATTATTGACAAAGTCAACAATGGTGATAAAGCCGGATGTTTTCAAATGAAATTTGATAAAGATCACTGGTGGCTCAATCTAATGGGGTTTTTTACAAAGATCAACCATATTTCCTGTCGTGGTGGAGACCAGTCTTTATTTGTAACCAAAGAACTTTTTAATGAACTTGGCGGCTTTGATGAATCTTATCAGGTTTATGAAGACAACGAGTTTATAAAAAGAATTTATGAAAGTGGGAATTTCACGGTGATAAAAAGCTGGATCACAACTTCAGCGCGACTCTACGAGAAAATGGGAATCTGGAATACACAATTGCTTTTTGCTGAAATTTACTGGAAGCGCAGGCTTGGAGCTTCTGCCGATGAACTCTACAACCACTACTACAAGAGGATCAGTTCCTGAATTTTCGGTAATATTCCTTTATCATATTCTCTGCAGGTTTATTCTGCGGGGTGAAACGATCATTTTCCAATCCACCTGATCCTTCGTGTTGATCCCATTTCCAAAGATATCCACCGGCAAACCAGTTATTCGTCCAGAATTCTTCATATAAAATTTTAAGCGCTCTGGCTTGTAGATTATGGTTTGGTTCTGAAATATCTCTATTTGAATTCCAGGGTTCTTTTAATGCGTGATCCATGCTTCTATACCCATATTCAGTAAAAAGTATAGGTTTGTCATATTCTGAAGATAGGTCTTCCAGCATTGATTTATGTTTTTGCCAACCTTCAACAATCTCGTCTTCCGAAGGAGATACTTGATCACTTAATGGGAAATAGGCATCAACACCAATAAAATCGATTTTATCCCAAATATCTACCTGATCAACTTTATCCCAGTTTTCAGCATACACAAGTTTCCCTTTGTAAATTTTTCTAATATCGCTGATCAATAAATTCCAGAATTCCGGTCTCTCTTTAACAAAATTGTAGAGTTCGGTACCAATACATAAGATCTCCAAATGATGTTTCTCTGATAACTCCGCATATAACATCAAATACTTTCTATAAGAAGTCTCAAATTTTTCCCATTCAGCTTCAGAAGAAAATTTAAGGTCGCCGGTAAAATCCCCGTTTCTCAGCCAAATATGGGGCTTCATCATAATTCTTAAATTCTGACTTTTTAAGTGCATGATCGTATGCTCAATCCCTTCAAGCCTTTCTCCAAACCATTGCCTTTCGATATTATAGATAAGTTCTGGATCTGATTTTTCTCGCATAAAAGCATACGGCATAAGGGCAACGGAATTGGCATTTACTTCTACAATCTTGCTAACCTGATCTTCAGTAATGCTATCGCGTGAGGCCACAAGGCTGATTCCATTTAATTTAAAATTTTCAGAGTTTGCGGCACAGGAATTCAGCAGGAAGAAGCTGAACATTATTAAGCATCCCTTATAAATTTGAATAAGCGTCATACTTTTTTCCGAAATTATCAGGTTGAAACAGTTTACCGGGCCTACCGATTATAAAATATTGAAGATAGGTTTTAGTTCAGAAATGTCTAGGAAAAAATGAAGCCTACTTTGATTTCTGATTTTTCAAAAGGCGACGTTGCTGCTGCTTCACCGTTAATGTACTGCCATCTGGACTCCAGCCAGGGGGTCCGAATACATACATGAACTTCTCTTTGAAACCCTTGGCATTCTTTACATCCCTCCAGATATCTTTAAATTCATGGGTAAGAATGATCACCGGGTTATAGGAATTGGGAGAATGAGTAACGCCATACTTAGTTTCGATCTTAGTATCGAGCTCTTTCCAGGTGCCAAATAATCTATCGAAAATATTAAGAAAACCTCCATGGTTTTTATCCAGATATTCCACGTTCCGGGAATGATGAACCTGGTGCATCGTATGTGTATTCAGAAATTTCTCCAGAAAACCAAGTTTAGGAATATACTGAGAATGCAGCTGGAATTGCCATAGGGATTCTATAGCCAGGCAAACCAGGATCATTTCAACCGGAAAACCTACTGCCGGTAACCAGATGTAAAAAAAGGGTTTGTAGAAATGGGTGAACAATCCGTTTCTGATACCCGTTCCTAAATTAAAGTTATCTGAAGAGTGATGCACAATATAGGCTGCCCAAAAAAGCCTTATTTCATGGTTGGCTCTATGGTACCAGTAGTAAGCAAAATCGTCTCCCAGCATGCATAAAGCCCAGGCATACCATTCATATCCAAAAGATTTATACCCTAAAATATTAATATGTTCTCCATTAATAACCGGGTTGAAGATGGAATAAACCCCCTCAAATAATAATATCATGAAAACCACCTTAAGCAAAGGGGATAAAATTGCCGTAGCTATTCCCATAGATCCGCTGGCCATGAAATCTTTCCAGGCATATAAATCATTATGTTTGTTATGTTGGCTATAAGAAAACTCCAGTAATATTAATGCTATAAAGCAAGGAACTCCATAAACCAGGGGATCTGCAAAATCCATATAATTATTGATTTTTTTAAATTCTATTCTGACTATTGAAATATTCTTATTTTACAATTATTGAAAAGTAAAATTTCGGATCACAAGGGATATAAAATAAGTTAAATTTAAGGACTGATCGAATCATTCTTTGGTTATTTCCCCGGAAATTTTGAGAAACCAATTTAATCCGGGCTTATCTTGCTATTCCTTATTTTTTCTGCTTAATTTACTGAACCACTATCTGGACTTCTGCCGGGTTATTGAAAATTAATGGAGCATATTGTAATTATTGGAAACGGAATTTCTGGGATCACTGCGGCAAGGCATATTCGGAAATGTTCCGATCACAGGATCACCGTAATTTCAGGGGAATCAGATTACTTTTTTTCCCGTACAGCCTTGATGTATGTTTATATGGGTCATATGAAGTGGGATCATTTAAAACCATATGAAGACTGGTTCTGGGAGAAGAATAGAATTGAGCTGAAGAAAGCCTGGGTAGAAAAGATCAATTTCGAGAAAAAGGAATTGATATTTTCTTTGGGTGAGCCCTTGAAATACGATAAGCTGGTGATCGCAACTGGCTCTGTTTATAACAAATTTGGATGGGAAGGGCAGGATCTGAAAGGAGTCCAGGGCTTAGTTACAAAACAGGACCTTATTGAACTTGAAGAAAATACCGCACATACTAAAAAAGCGGTCATTGTGGGTGGTGGACTTATTGGCGTTGAGATGGCAGAAATGCTCAGAACACGAAAAATAGAAGTCACCTTCCTGGTAAGGGAGCAAGCGTTTTGGAATAATATTCTGCCGCTGCCGGAAGCTAAAATGATCTCTAAACATATTCGATCTCACGGAGTAGACCTGAGGCATAATGTGGAGCCGGATAAGATTCTTTCAGACGAAAATGGAAGAGTTAAAGCAGTAACCACAAAAGATGGAGAAGAGATAGAATGTCAATTAGTAGGCCTCTGCGCCGGGGTAAAACCGAATATAGATTTCCTTAAAGATTCAAACCTTGAGACTGATCGGGGAATTTTAGTGAACGAATATCTGGAAACCAATATCCCTGATGTTTATTCCATTGGAGATTGCGCCCAGCAAAGAACAGCCGTTGGTTTAAGAAATCCTGTGGAAGCCGTGTGGTATACCGGCAGGATCATGGGGGAAACACTGGCTCAAACACTTACCGGAACTCGAACGGCCTATCAACCCGGAAACTGGTTTAACTCCGCAAAATTCTTTGATATAGAATATCAAACTTATGGCTGGGTGTGGCCAGTACCAAAAGCTAAAGAGCAGCATTTTCACTGGCAACATGAGTCCGGATTAAAAGCTATAACTATTTCCTATAACTCTGAAAGCAGAGAGTTTTTAGGGATCAATACTTTCGGGATAAGAATGAGACAGGAAATATTTGACCTTTGGCTAAATGAAAATCGTAAAATAGATCATGTTCTTGCCAACCTGAAATTGGCGAATTTCGATCCGGAATTTTATGATCGTCACGAAAAAGAGATCTTTAAAAGTTTTAAAAATAACCTACAGGAAGCATAAAAATGAGCAGAATTGAACATAATATGTCGCTAACCGGAGACGCTCCAAAAGCGATCAATGCACAACAAAAGATCGCGACCTTTTTAGGAATTTCCGGACTTTTTATTTTACTGCTGGCTTCTTTTAATATTAATTTTCCAAACAAAAGCCTTTGGTTAAGTATATCACTCATCTCCATTTTCGCAGGAATCGTTTGGTTTGCCAGGGCTTCTTACTCAGATAAACATCCCGGAATTAAAAATGACGGGGTTTGGTTCAAATCCATGACCAGCAGAGGTTATCTAGCCTGGCTCGCTGGTATTGCGCTTACTGGATTCTATGTTATACTTTATTTCTATCCGGAATATATAGGTTTAAGGGCTGAAGGTGCCAACACAGGTTTAATTGCCCTCTTTGATCCCTTGAGTAAGTTGTTAAGTGGAAATCCCGCCAGTCAATGGTTCGTGTATGGCACCCTTTATACCATTGCGATCCTGGCCTTTGGAGTAAAGTTCCTCTGGAAATATCGCCATAATCGCTATGAGAAGATCAGGACATTTTCGGTGATGTTCTTTCAAACCGCTTTTGCTTTCCTTATTCCTGAATTTATGGCTCGTTTAAATGGGAAAGGCTTTTCACTTCCATATTATGATCTGAAAAATATATGGCCACTTAATTATTACAATTTTGAACAATATCGTGTCGATGATTTTATTTCTTCCGGCACAATTGGGATTGCGTTATTGCTCTTCGGTATTGCTTCAATTTTTATAATTACCCCTATTTTAACTTATAAATATGGTAAACGCTGGTATTGCAGCTGGGTTTGTGGTTGTGGCGGATTGGCAGAAACTGCCGGAGATCCTTACCGGCATTTATCTGACAAGAGTCAGTTTGCCTGGAAAGTGGAAAGATGGGTGGTGCATAGCGTATTGGTTTTCGTAGTCTTGATGACCACCGCGGTGATCTATTCTTATTTAGGTGAAGATGCTTCCAAATACTGGTTGACCAGGGATGTTTTTCTTATTGGAGTTGGGGTGTTTCTAAGCTTACTTTTTGCCGGGATCTGGTATTTTAAAAGAGAAGAGCTTGAAAAAGATGCCAGGTATGGCGCCATTGGTTATTTGGTGATTACCCTGTCTTTGATCGGGTTTCATTATATGAGTGGTAGTAATCTTTTCCTTTTTAATGCTGAAACTTTGCGTGCTTCATATGGATTTTTGATCGGAGCTATATTTAGTGGAGTAATAGGAACTGGTTTTTATCCCATTTTCGGAAATAGAGTTTGGTGTAGATTTGGCTGCCCAATGGCGGCCATTCTTGGAATGCAGCAAAGATTGTTCTCTAAATTCAGAATTACCACTAATGGCGGACAATGTATTTCCTGCGGAAATTGTTCTACCTATTGTGAAATGGGAATCGATGTAAGAGCCTATGCTCAGAAAGGTCAGAACATCGTTAGATCAAGTTGTGTGGGCTGCGGAATTTGTTCAGCAGTTTGCCCAAGAGGAGTTTTAAAACTCGAAAATGGATCGCAAAAGAACAGGATAGATTCTGAAGATGCTATTCTGGGCGATAATGTAGATCTTCTGGACCTGATCAACCAAAAGAGCAAATAAATTGTAAGGAAATAGCTTATTTTCGCACTTCCTATTTAAATTCTGAATTTTGCATACCCCAGTGCCACCTGTGATCAAGGTAATTATTCCTGCATTTAATGAAGCCGATTCGATTTCTCATGTGATCGGTGATATTCCAGATTTTGTGGGTGAGGTGATCGTGGTAAGCAATAATTCAACCGATGATACGGAGCAAAATGCCAAAAATGCCGGTGCTACGGTGCTTTCTGAAACCCAAAAAGGATATGGTTATGCCTGCTTAAAGGGCATGGACTATATCGCTAAACAGGATCAAAAACCTGATATTATTGTATTTCTTGATGGAGATTATTCAGATTATCCTGAAGAGATGCCTAAGATCCTGGATCCAATTATAAAAGAAAATAAAGATTTTGTAGTTGGAGCAAGAGTTAGTAAGTGGAGAGAAAAAGGTTCCATGACCTTTCCGCAGAGATTCGGAAACAAACTGGCCACTACATTGATGAAATTACTCTTCAATTCCAGGTATACAGATCTGGGTCCTTTTAGAGCTATTAAGTATGAAAAATTACTACAGCTGGAAATGCAGGACAAAACTTATGGCTGGACGGTTGAAATGCAGTTAAAGGCTTTACGACAAAACTTAAGTTATGCTGAGGTGCCGGTACATTACAAAAACAGGATTGGCGTGTCAAAAGTTTCAGGAACAATCAAAGGTGCTATCTTTGCAGGCGTGAAGATTCTTGGTTGGATTTTTAAATATAGTTTTAAATGATAGATTTAGCGGTAATCATACTTTATACTCTAGCCTTACTCGTTATATTCATTTACAGCCTTTCCCAGCTACATTTACTGATCAATTATTTAAGGGCGACCAAAAATACTGACGATGCGGAAAAATTTGATTTTTCGATTCATCAGTTGCCCTTTGTTACTATTCAGCTTCCACTTTACAATGAATATTACGTGGTGGAAAGACTCCTGAAAAATATAGGAAAGATCAACTATCCAAAAGACAAACTGGAAATACAGGTGCTGGATGATTCTACAGATCATTCAGTTGAAAAAACGTCAGAGATTATCAGGGAGCTTCAAAACTCGGGACTTGATATCCAGCATATAAGAAGAGAAAATAGAACCGGGTTTAAAGCCGGAGCTTTAAAAGAAGGTTTGAAAATAGCCAAAGGTGAATTTGTAGCTGTTTTCGATTCAGATTTTGTTCCCGGGAAGAACTGGTTAATGCAAACGCTGCCTTATTTCAAGAATCCGAAAATAGGAGTGGTACAAACCCGCTGGGGTCATCTTAACCGTAACTATTCACTACTTACCAAAATTCAGGCATTTGCACTTGATTTTCATTTTATCCTGGAACAGACCGGAAGGAATTTCGGTCGGAATTTTATCAATTTCAATGGGACAGCAGGGATCTGGCGAAAAGAATGTATCCTCGATGCCGGGAACTGGAGTGGAGATACGTTAACTGAAGATCTTGACCTTAGTTATCGGGCCCAGATGAAAAACTGGGAATTCAAATATCTGGAGAATGTGGAAACTCCCGCTGAACTACCAGTTGTAATAAGCGCTGCAAGGAGTCAGCAGTTTCGATGGAATAAGGGAGCGGCGGAGAATTTCAGAAAGAATTACGGAAAACTATTTAGAGACAGGTCAGTTTCATTTAGTACAAAATTCCATGGTTTTTTTCATTTGTTGAATTCCAGTATGTTTTTGATCGTACTCTTACTGGCAGTGCTAAGTGTTCCTGTTTTATATATTAAAAATAATAATCCGGCATTTTCATGGTATTTTAATGTGCTTGCTGGTTTTGCAATAAGTACCTTGATCTTCTTTGCCTGTTATTATGTGGCTTATGCGAAGATCCACGGGAAAGGAATTAAAAGCTTTTTCAAATTTGTAGGAATGTTCATCACTTTCTTTTCTATTGCGATGGGTTTTTCAGTTCATAATACTCTCGCCGTATTAGAAGGTCATTTTGGAAAGAAATCTGAATTTATCAGGACGCCAAAATTTAATATTAGTTCGATCAAGGATTCCTGGAAAGGGAATAGTTACTTGACCAATCGTTTTTCAAAAAATGTGATCATTGAAGGGCTTTTGTTCCTTTATTTTGGTTTTGCCATCTGGAGTGCTTTCCAACTAAATGATTTCGGTCTGTTAATCTTTCATTTAATGCTGTTCACGGGATTCGGCTTTGTTTTCTTTAAAAGTCTGAGAGCATAAATTTTTTTACTTTAGCGGAAAGCCTATTGCTCTTAAATGGATATAAAACTGTTTAAACTTTATAAGATTCCAATTTTGCTGGCACTTTCATGTGCCCTTTTTTATTTCTCTTTTGGATATGGATTGGAACGCACAGACTTTTTTAGACTCATCACTTTATATGGAGCTGTTTGCTTTCTGAGTTTTAAACTGATCCAGCTGCTTAAAACAGATCTGCGCTTTCTTATTGCCCTGGCTATAATATTTCGGATGATCTTTTTATTAGCCTTGCCTAATCTTTCCCAGGATTACTTCAGGTTTATCTGGGATGGACGCTTAATAGCCGAGGGCTGGAATCCCTATCAGTATATTCCAAATGAGCTTATTGAAATTCAAAATTTCAGTATTTCTCAGTCTAGAGAATTGATTGCGGGAATGGGAAGGTTAAGTGCGAGACACTATTCAAATTATCCTCCATTGAACCAGTTGATATTTGCCATTTCCGGCTGGATTTCTTCTTCGAGTATTTTAGGATCGGTGGTTATTTTGAGATTAGTAATAATTCTGGCCGATATCGGGACACTGATTTTTGGTAGAAAGTTACTCAAGTCGATGGACTTACCTGAGTACCAGATATTCTGGTATATCCTTAATCCTTTTGTGATCATAGAAATGACCGGAAATCTCCATTTTGAATCGGTGATGGTATTCTTTCTAGTTCTTTCTATTTATTTATTACATAAAGGGAAGTGGTTTTGGAGTTCGGTTTTGCTTGGATTATCTGTTTCTATAAAACTATTACCACTGATTTTTCTACCCTTGCTATTCAGGTATTTCAATGGCGCCAAAGAGAAATTGAACTTCTGGAAACTCTTGTTTTATTACTTTCTGTGTATTTCTACGGTACTGGTGTCATTTCTTCCATTTCATTCTGCGGAAGTGGTTTCGAATTTCTTTAGTAGTGTAGGTTTATGGTTCGGGAAATTTGAATTCAATGCCAGTATTTATTATATCATAAGGTGGGTAGGATTTCAGGTAAAGGGATATAATATCATTGAAACCG
The DNA here is from genome assembly GCF_020552705.1 of Christiangramia sediminis. GTDB lineage: Bacteria > Bacteroidota > Bacteroidia > Flavobacteriales > Flavobacteriaceae > Christiangramia > Christiangramia sediminis. The sequence goes on from NZ_JAJBZG010000005.1 coordinate 854,085, forward strand.
TAGGTAAGGTTCTTCCAGTTATTACAGTTTTAATTATTCTGGGATTAAGCTTCTTTAGGAAATATCAAAATACAAAACAGCTATTAATCAATATGCTTTTTGCGATCACAGCATATTTGCTGCTTTCCACGACGGTTCATCCATGGTATCTGGCAATTCCGTTATTTTTAAGCGTGTTTACAGAGTTGAAGTATGTAATTGTGTGGAGCGTTCTGGTTATGCTCACTTATTACGCTTATTCCAATCCTGAGTACCAGGAGAGTTTGTGGCTGGTGGCATTGGAATATATTGCGGTCCTCAGCTTTATGATAGTTGAATTGAAAACCAGAAATGAAGCTCAAATTACTTCCTAAGATTTTATTTTTTCACCTACCTGAGCATCTGAATTTTTTAAAAGATACATATCCCTCATATAAATAATTGCGCCAAAGAAATGCGCTGCGATTAGAACAGGGTCCTGCCTGAATATTCCGTAGGTGAAGAGCAGGGAAGAACCTATAAGACTCAAAATCCAGAACCCCATAGGTAGCGAGGATTCCTGAGTCTGTTCAGAATGATACCATTGATAGAAAAATCTTGAGGTATAAATTATCTGGGCTAAAATTCCCAAAGCAATCAGCCATCCTGAGATGTTTTCAGAAGTAAATAGATCAGACCATTTTAAGGTTCCGAAGAAGATGATATACGCGGTTATTCCAATGGGGAAAGCAATGATCAAAATTTTAAAAAGGAGATTTCTTTTGTGCCACTCATCCATTAGGCTGAGGTTACGCCAGTAAATACCATAGATCAAAAACTGTCCGAGCATAATTGCCAGGTCTTCACGCAGATATCCATAGGTAAAAAGCAGGATGGAAGCGAGCAAACTGAGTTTCCAGAAAAGTACCGGTGTTTCAACTTTTTTAGATTTTTCAGAAAGGAACCATTGCGAGATGAGCCTGGCCGAAAATAATAATTGAGCTAAAAATCCAATAGCAAAAATTGGCCAGTTCTCCATTAGTTGATGTTATCGATTCGTTTTAAAATTTTTTTCAAACTTTTTTTAAGCATGGTATTGGCATCTACCGCAAATGAAAAATCCATGGAATCATCCCGGTCATTTAAAAAAGCTCTTACGTTTGTATAGAAAATGGTTCCCGGATTATTAAGATCGAAAATTTCTAATGCTACGAAGGTTTCATTTTTCGCTGAAGGATCAAGATTTCCAATTTGCATGGACCCGATATTATCATTTTTCACATTTGCATTCACATTGATAAGGTAATCAAATTCGCCGGTAGACTTAGCAATCTGACCTATCAATTCGGTATCAGGGTTTTCTGGAATTTTCGTGGGGAATATTGAAATAGGAGCATTTTCTGCCAGGACGGTATTGGTAGGCAATTTATCAAGCAGCATATCCTGAAATTCTATTCTCACCGCTTCTGGAGCATTTATATAATTCACTAAATATTCTCCTTCTATAGCATTAAAATTATTAGATGAATTTCCTGAAAATGTATAACTCGGAGTATGGCAGGAGCTGAGAGAAAGCAAAATTACAATAGATAGCAGTAGTAATCTTTTCATAAAGGGGGTAATAAAAAAAGCTGTTCAATATTAATCATTTGAAAATACTGAACAGCTTTAACTTAAGGTAATTATTTGTTAATTACATATCCAGCAGATATGCAAAAACAAGGGGGGCAACTATGGTTGCGTCACTTTCAATAATATGCTTGGGAGTATTAATATCTAATTTACCCCAGGTGATCTTTTCGTTAGGAACTGCTCCCGAATATGAGCCATAACTGGTAGTTGAATCTGAAATCTGGCAGAAGTAACTCCAGAAAGGAGTGTCTGTTCTTTCCATGTCCTGATACAACATTGGTACCACGCAAATTGGGAAATCACCGGCAATACCTCCACCAATCTGGAAGAATCCAATTCCATCCTTAGAATTTTCAGTATACCAGTCGGCAAGGAACGTCATGTATTCAATTCCAGACTTCATCGTACTGGCTTTCAATTCACCTTTCATTACATAAGAGGCGAAAATATTTCCAAGTGTAGAATCTTCCCATCCAGGAACCACCATGGGTAGGTTCTTTTCGGCTGCCGCATACATCCATGAATCCTTTAGGTCTATCTCGTAATGCTCTTCCATCACTCCGCTTAATAAAAGCTTATGCAGGAATTCATGCGGGAAATAACGTTCTCCTTTGTCTTCAGCATCTTTCCAGATCTTGAAAATATGCTCCTGAATTCTTCTAAAAGCTTCTTCTTCGGGAATACAGGTATCGGTTACCCGGTTCAGTCCTTTTTCCAATAGGTCCCATTCATCCTGCGGAGTAAGATCGCGGTAATTAGGAACTCTTTTATAATGTGAGTGTGCTACGAGGTTCATCACATCTTCTTCCAGGTTTGCCCCGGTACAGGAGATGATATGGACTTTATCCTGACGGATCATTTCAGCAAATATCTTCCCGATCTCTGCAGTACTCATCGCACCGGCGAGGGAGACCAGCATTTTAGATCCGTTCTCTAATTGTTTTTCATAATCTTTTGCAGCATCAACAAGTGCAGCTGCATTAAAATGTAAATAATACTTTTCAATAAATTGTGATATCTGTCCTTTACTCATCTTCGTCTTCTTCGTTGAAATTTTGGTATTTGAATTTGTAGCTCAACATTTTGTAATAAAGTTTTGCCGCCAGGAAATCTGATGATTTCTCATTTTTATCCGGGCAAAGTTCTACAATGTCAAATCCTACTACATTTTTCTTCTTGAACATCATTTTCAGGAATTCCAGGGTCTCATACCAGAACAATCCTCCCGGTTCCGGAGTTCCTGTAGAAGGCATAATGCTTGGATCAAAAGCATCAAGATCTATCGTAATAAATACGTTGGGCGTCATTTGTCCAATAGCATCATCCTGCCAGTCTTCGTATAGGTCATGAGCAAAATATACCTGATTTTCGTCCATATGATCGTTTTCTGAAACATCCATAGAACGAATTCCTATCTGTATCAGGTTGGTAGTTTTACTGGCTTCATGTAAAGCACATGCATGATTACAACTAGAGCCTTCATATTCCGGTCTAAGATCGGCATGGGCATCTAATTGTACAACAGTAAGATCTTCAAAAGACTCGTTAAAGGCTTTGATGCTACCAATAGAGATCGAATGTTCGCCCCCAAATAAAGTGACGAACTTGTCCTGTTTAATGTAGTTCTTGGTAGTTTTATAAACTGCTTCCACCATTTTTTCCGGAGAAGAATCTTCGGTAACAGGAGGTGCCAGGTAAATACCTTGTCTATACACCTCGCTTCGGGTCTCAATATCGAACAGCTCCATATTTTCGGAGGCATTCAAAAATGCATCAGGGCCTCTATCGGCACCTTTTTGCCAGGTACTGGTCCCATCATAGGGAACAGGAATCAATACCACCTTTGCTTCGTCTATACGAGCGTATTTATCGGGTATCCCGGCATAATTCTTTTTGCTCATGGCTTATTAAATTGATTAGTTAGTTGATTTTTAAAGTTATAAAAATTAATTGTTTCTGTCATAACCCAAAATGCTCAGCATATCTTCAGAATTTTGCTGCTCACTGAACAAGCGGGTAGTTATTTCACCATTATCATCCCTGTCTATTAGAATATGCTTTGGCTGGGGGATTAAGCAGTGTTGTAATCCGCCAAACCCACCAATAGTATCCTGATATGCTCCGGTATTAAAGAAACCTATATAAAGTGGTTTTTCTTTTTTGAATTTAGGGAGATAGATGGCATTTGTATGTTGTTCTGAATTATAGTAATCGTCACTATCGCAGGTTAAACCGCCTAAAAGAACTCTTTCATATTCATCATTCCAGCGATTCACAGCCAGCATCACAAATTTCTTGCTGATCGCCCAGGTGTCTGGCAAGGTCGTTATAAAAGATGAATTGATCATATTCCATTTTTCACGATCGTTCTGCTGTTTCTGGTATAAAACTTCATAAATGGCACCACCGCTTTCTCCAACAGTAAAACTTCCAAATTCGGTAAAGATATTTGGTACATCTACTTCAGCTTCTTCACAGGTAAGCTTGATCTGGTTAATGATCTCGTCAACCATATATGCATAATCATATTCAAAGGCCAGGGAGTTTTTGATCGGGAATCCACCGCCGATATTCAGACTGTCCAGATGTGGTGCGACTCTTTTAAGAGCTATATATACCTTTAAACATTTATTCAACTCGTTCCAGTAATAGGCGGTATCGCGAATTCCGGTATTGATGAAAAAGTGAAGCATTTTCAATTCTACCTGATCGTTATCTTTTATTTGTTTGTTATAAAACGGAACGATATTTTTATAGCCTATTCCCAATCTTGAGGTATAAAATTCGAATTTTGGTTCTTCTTCAGAAGCAATACGAATCCCCACCTGGAATTTATCATTGATCTTTTCTGAAAGCAGCTCTAGTTCTTCATAATTGTCAATAACCGGAAGACAGTTTTTATGCCCCCCATTAAGTAACCTGCTTATATTATCTACATATTGATCTCTTTTGAAGCCGTTGCAAATCACCCAGCGGTCATCTGAAATTTTACCCGCTTTTTTCAGTTTTTCAACAATATTGATGTCGAAGGCGGAAGAAGTTTCAATATGAATATCATTCTTTAATGCTTCATTTAAAACATGTTCAAAATGAGAGCTCTTTGTGCAGTAACAATAGTTGTAGGTACCTTTATAATCATGTTTTTTAATGGCTGAGTTGAACCAGCCTTTAGCACGGTTGATATTATGAGATATCTTCGGCAGGTAGGTAAACTTTAGAGGAGCCCGATATTTCTTTACCAATTCCATAAGGTCTATATCGTGGAATTTTAATTCTGCTCCTTCCAGGGTGAATTCTTCCTGCGGGAAGTAATAAGTTTGGTCAATTAGATCGCTGTACTTAGTGTTCAATTTCTTAAAATTATTTAAGGCTAAAAATTAGAGAATAATTTATAGGGTCAAAAGAATCGACTGGTAAATTAATGTTAAGAATAAAATCAGGGAATCCAGATACCAAATTACTTAGTTGATGATATCCTTGAAGATTGACTGCTGAAATGACTTCAGCCTTAAAAATAGAAATCCTGTTCAATTACATAAAAATCGAAAAAGCTGACGTTCCAGCTTCGGTTTTTGACATGGTAAATGTATAAAAAAACAGGATGAAAATCCTAAAAAAAATATTAATGCATCCCAAGGTTAATCACCTCTTGCTGAGTAAGATTACGGTGTCTTCCACGAGCTAGATCTTTCTTGGTAAGTCCGCCAAAAACCACACGATCTAAACTTTCCACTTCGTAGCCCAAACTTTTGAAAATGCGGGTTACAATATGCTCTTTAATACTGTAAAGTTCTATACCTACTTCATTATGAGGTTTATCATCAATAAAGCTAATACTGGTGATAAGTACTTTAGATCCTTCAATATAAACACCTTTAGCAATGTTCTCCAGATCTTCTTTACTGAGGTTCTTATTTAAAGTAACCTGGTAAATTTGTCTGATTCCGTTTTTAGGTTTAGCCAGTTTTTTGGCTAAAGTACCATCATTGGTAAAAAGCAAAAGGCCTTTGGCCTGGTTATCCAATCTTCCAACAGGACTAACTTTTGCACTGGTAGCTCTGGAAATAAGTTCCATAACCGTTCTTCCACCTTTTTCAGGATTACCGGTTACGAAGAATCCGGCTGGTTTATTAAGTAAGATGTATTCTGGTTTTTCCGGATTCAGTCTTCTTCCGTCAAAGCGCACATCGTCTTCCAGCTTTACTCGGTATCCCATCTCGGTGATGGTTTTGCCATTTACAGTAACGTTTCCTGCTGAAATATACATATCGGCATCACGACGGGAACAAACTCCGGAATTAGCGATGTACTTATTAAGGCGAATTCCTTCAGTATTAGACAACGGACTCTTCTCCATTTTAGGTTTTATGGGTGCATTTCCGCGGGCATGAGATTTTTTCATGGATCCACCGCCCTGTCTTCCGCTTTGCTTTCCACCTGAAGTTCTATCACCTCTGCTACCTGATGGTCTGTTATTCTTGCCTGAAGATCTGTCGTTCCTACTCATCGCTTAATTTTTTGCAAAGATACATTATCCACAATGAGGAAGCCAAGTATTTGAGAAAAGTTTTAGACTGAGCGGTTTACCTAAAAAACACGTTGTAGCACTTCATCAAAATCTATCAATAGAATTCCAAAAACACCTGCAACAATAATGAGTTTAAGGATGTTGTGAAGTAAAAGATATTGCCATTTGGCTTTGCTGAAATAAAGCATCAGAAGAAAAACGATGAGCAATAAAAAAGATGCGTAGAAGTAATAATTCATATAGCCTGTTTCAAATCTTGTGACCAGAAGATAGATTGGGAAAATGGCCAATACCGTACAAACTGCCAGAAAGAATTTGCTCCATTTCTCACCATAGACTAGTGGAATGGTATGATAATTCTGAACCAGATCTCCCTGCATGTTTTCCAGATCCTTTACCAATTCACGCATTACGATCATTAAATAGAGAAAAGTAGCGTGTATGAAAATTACAGTTTCAAAATTTTTATAGTAAACAAATATTATAAAAAACGGAGTGATCGTAAGGATCGATGCCACCAGGTTTCCAAGGAATAAAATCCTTTTAAGCCGATGAGAGTATAACCAGATCACGAAAATGTAGATCGAAAAGAAAACAACGGCGCGGAAAGAAACATAACTAGCGAAAAATATCGCCGCGAAATTTAGAATAAAATATACCGAAAGTTTCGTGCGCTGACTTACAATTCTATCCAGCATGGTTTTTTTAGGCCTGTTAATGAGGTCTTTCTCGCTGTCGTAGAAATTATTAATGATGTATCCTGAAGCTATAACACTTGAAGATGCTAAGATTAAAAAGAAAAGATTAGCGTCAAAAAATATTTCTCTTAGGGGTTTGTCGTGGGCAAGGATAAAAGCCGAAGTAAGATACTGAGCTATGACCACCACCAGAATATTATAACCCCTCACTACAGAAAAAAGGCTGAATATCTTCAGTAGCAAGCGCTTGTTGGCAGTAGACATAAGCAGTTTTTAGAAGTTGTATACTACTTCTAAATTATAATCTTTCAATGCTTTTCTGGCTTTGTCTATATCTTCGGTAAATCCAAGGATATAACCACCACCACCGGAACCACAAAGTTTTAAATAATAATCGTTAGTTTCGATTCCGTTTTTCCAGAGTTTATGGAATTTAGCCGGAATCATAGGTTTGAAATTATCCAGAACAGTATGAGAAAGTTTCTTAACGTTAGTGAATAAAGATTTCACATCTCCTTTTAAGAAATCATCTACACAGGCATCGGTTTGTTTTACGAACTGATCTTTCAGCATTTTTCTGAAAGGTTCCTGTTTCATGTTTTCCATAAAGATACTTACCATGGGCGCAGTGTCTCCTGTGATACCGCTATCCAGTAAAAATACAGCCCCGGTACCGTTTTCAGTTTGAGAAGGAATTCCGGCAGGCTCGATATTTTCTTTTGAATTAATAAGAATTGGAATACTTAAATATGAATTAAGCGGGTCCAGACCTGAAGATTTACCGTGGAAAAAAGATTCCATTTCGCCAAAGATCTTTTTCAGCTTTAATAATTTATCCCGGGTTAAATTCTCAAGAACGGTGATCTTATCATTTGCATATTTATCATAAATAGCTGCGACCAGGGCACCACTACTGCCAACTCCGTAACCCTGAGGGATACTTGAGTCAAAATACATTCCGTTAGAAATATCGTTTCTTAAAGAATCCAGGTCAAATTGAACCAATTCAGGATTGTTTTCCTGAAGTGCTTCCAGATATGCGGTGAACTTTCGAAGGTTCTCATTAGATTTCTTAGCCTCTTCTCCTAGATCTTCGTCCAGTTTAAGTGCACCATTATAAAAATTATAAGGTATGGATAAACCCTTGGAATCTTTAATGATCCCATACTCTCCAAAGAGAAGGATTTTCGAGTAAAATAGAGGTCCTTTCATAAGCTTCTTAGATTCTTTCAGGTAATAAAGGGCTGAAAACTAAATAAATTTACAATTTTTTTGCGCCATCACCAACCTGGTCGCAAATATAGTGTCCGTTTTGACAATATACAACTAACTCATTCTTAATGAATTCTAAAATTTCAGTCCTGTGATTATCAGGGTATAGAACATGCACGTTTGCGCCTGCGTCCAGGGTGAAACAAACCGGTATTCCGGTCTTTTCTCTATAAGACCATATTTTGTTGATGATCTCCAGTGTATTTGGTTTCATCAAAATAAAATACGGCTGGCTGCTCATCATCATGGCGTGAAGGCTTAGCGCTTCACTTTCCACAATTTTAATGAATTCTGAAAGATCCCCAGATTCTAATACCGGGATCAATTTACTCAAATTATCTTCAGCCTGTTTAAAACGTACTTCTGCAAAGGGATGCCCGTGCATCAAATCATGACCCACCGTGCTACTTACCTGTTTTTCCCCTTTATCTACCAGGAGGATGCTATCCTGATAATTTTTGAAAATCTCGTGCACCTGATAAGGGAATTTTTCTCCGTATAGATCAGTCGAATTTTTAATATTTTCATGTTCTCCCCAAACAACTAAAGGTCCTTCAATACTTCGGCTGGCACTTCCCGAACCAAGTCTGGCCAGAAAAGAAGCTTTTTTATTAAAATATGCTTCTTCGATATCCGGAAATATTTCTCTTTCCAGACTCATAACGCAAAGTGCAAGAGCGCTCATTCCGCTTGCAGATGAAGCTATACCGCTGCTGTGTGGAAATGAATTTTCACTATAGATCTCAAACTGGTATTCTTTTAAATACGGGCAGTAAGTTTCTATTCGCTCAAAAAACTTAAGGATCTTTGGTTTGAAATCTTCTTTTTCTTTTCCTTCAAAAAAGAATTTAAAGTCGAAACTGTCTTTAGTTGAAATCTCTTTTTTGGGTGAGAATTTCAAGGTAGTGGTACTGCGACAATGATCTAAAGTAAAACTGATAGATGGATTGGCTGGGATCTGGTTTTCCAGTTTCCCCCAATATTTCACTAAGGCAATATTACTGGGAGATTGCCAGGTAACCTCACCCGATGTAGCTTTTTTTTCTTCCTGAAAGGGAATAAAATCCTGTTGGGTCATCCTCAAAAATTTTTGCCAAAGTTAAACTTTTATGTGCTGTATTCTTGCCTAAACAATTCAAATAAATTGCTACTTTAGTGAATCAAACCGGCCAATAATGACTAAAAAACTGTTCATAAGAAGTTCTTTAGCGGTGTTTGTATGTCTCATCTTCGGTTTTATGGGAGCTGTGGCCACACAAACCGGTATTGCTAGTTGGTATCCGGGTCTTGAAAAACCCTGGTTCCATATAGAAGAAGATCTTTTCAGTTCTATCTGGATCCTTATGTATGTTTTAATGGGAATTGCTGCAGGAATAGTATGGAGCAAAGGTTTTTACCACAAATGGGTAAAAACAGGCTTATATCATTTCGGATTTCAACTTTTCCTGAACGGATTCTGGTTTCTTCTTTTTTTCGCTCTTCAAAAACCTTTGATCGCCTTAATAGATATAATCATTCTTTTTATCGTGATTCTTTTTACAATACGCTGGTTTAAAATTGTAAGTGTTCCTGCCGCGTATCTTTTAGTTCCTTATGCTGTATGGGTGCTTTTTGCGATCGCTTTTAATTTTGAGATCTGGCGTTTGAACTCATAGCTTTTGCTGCTAAAAATCCCCCGGTCCATGCATTCTGAAAATTAAAACCTCCCGTAATAGCGTCGATATTTAAAATTTCCCCGGCAAAATAGAGGCCGGGATGAAACTTGCTTTCAAAGCTTTTAAAATCCACTTCCTTAAGATCTATTCCGCCGGCAGTGACAAATTCCTCTTTAAAAGTGCTTTTCCCGGTAACTTTAAATTCTGCGGAAGTAAGTTCTTCAGACAGCTTCTTAAGCTCATCTTTATTCAAATCTGCCCATTTCGCATCACCCTTGATCTTTGAAGTTTCTACCATACTTTGCCAGAGCCGTTTTGGAAGTTCAAACTGAGGTCTGGTGGAAACCTGCTGTTTTGAAAGTGAAAATTTCAATTCTTTAAGCTCTTCTAAAATTTCTGCTGAAGTCTTTCCCGGAATCCAGTTCACCTGAATATTAAAATTATAATTTAAATCATTGAGTTGTCTCGCTCCCCAGGCCGATAATTTTAAAATTCCGGGGCCACTCATTCCCCAGTGGGTAATTAAAAGCGGACCGGAACTTTCCAGGTTTTCATGAGGAATTTTTACTTCGGAATCTAAAGCAATTCCCGCAAGCCCTTTAATTCTCTTATCCTCAATATTAAATGTAAATAGGGAAGGTACCGCTGGAACAATGCTATGCCCCATATTTTTCAGTAAGTTCCATACTTTGGAATTGCTGCCGGTGGCTAGCATAAGCTGTTTTGATTTGAAACTTCCCGAATTTGTTTCTATTTCCCAGTAATCATTTACTTTATTAAAATTTTTAAGGCTATGTCCCTTTTGAATCTCAATATTCAGTCTTTTGCATTCTTTTATAAAGCAGTCTATAATAGTTTGTGAGCTGTCGGTCAACGGAAACATTCGACCATCTTCCTCGGTTTTTAATTCAATTCCGCGATCTTCGAACCAGGCAATGGTGTCGCCGGTCATAAATTTATGAAAAGGACCACGGAGTTCTTTTTCTCCGCGAGGATAGCGTTTTATCAGTTCAGCAGGAATAAATTCGGCATGAGTTACATTGCATCTACCACCCCCGGAAACCCTAACCTTGGTTAGCACCTCTTTTCCGCGTTCTAGAATAAGGATTTTCAGGCCGGGATTATTTTCCGCAGCATTTATAGCCGTAAAAAATCCCGCTGCGCCACCGCCAACAATTATAATATCGAATGTATCCAACCTTTGCTTATTTATAGAATGGCAAAAATAGGCAGATAATAAGGAAGTGAGAAAATTTGTTTAGGCTTTGAGGTTCAGAACAGGATTATGCAGGCGGTTAGGATAATCTGAAATTATCCCATCCACACCAAAATCTATCATTCGCTGAATATCTTCCCGCTCGTTAACGGTCCAGACATTCACCTTAAAACCAGCATCCTGACTGAGTTTAGTGTTGTCCCGAGTGATTATCCCCAGTGACGGATGAATAGCCCAGGCATTAAGGCGTTTGCCTAATTCAATCGCTTCAGGGACACTTGCTTTGCTTAGTACGGCAATAGGCAGGTGATCATCATTATCGCGAACCTTGAAGAGTTCATTTTTCTGAAAACTCGAAATAATAAAATCTGAATATTTCCAGTTTCCGGAAGCAACTTTTTCTTTTATGAGTTTACAAACGGGTTCAGCGGTGTCAAGACCTTTTAGTTCAATGTTGATGTCACATTTACCTTCAATAAAGTCTAATACCTCGGTAAGCAAAGGAATTTTATAATGACCTTCAACTTTCAATTTCCGTATTACATCTGCAGATTTTTTGGCGATCTCCCCGCTGCCATCGGTGGTGCGGTCCAAAGTAAAATCATGAATGACCCACAGCTCCCCACTGGCACATTTGTGAACATCAATTTCAATGGCATCAATCCCAATATCTAATGCTTTCTGAATACTTTCCAGGGTGTTTTCAGCAATGTGACCTTTCGCGCCCCGGTGGCCTATTTTTAGAAAATCGTTCATATTCAAATTTATTCAAATAATTCATTCGACCTATTTTTTAACTCGAGCACTTAAAAACAAGAAGATTTGCAAAGGCTTAAGACTGCTTAACATTTATTTTGCGCAAAAGCTTTGTAATTTACCGATTATTCAAAAAAATCACAGGGAGATATTCCATCTGAAAAGATGCAATCTGGAAATTATAGTCGAGTAGTCATTAGATATTTTATTTAAAATTATACGTATGAGCAAGCCTGAAAAATTTCCTGAGCAGGAACAGCGTCAACCCGGAGATGAATTTAAGATGTTCCCGGCACCGGAGATTATTCGGGATGGCTATAAAGGAAGTGATAAGTTAAAAGGTAGGAATGCCCTTATCACTGGCGGCGATAGCGGAATAGGTCGAAGTGTGGCTGTACATTTTGCCCGGGAAGGTGCAAATGTCGCCATCGTTTACCTGGAAGAGGAAGAAGATGCACTGGAAACAAAGAAACTGGTGGAAGCTGAAGGTCAAAAATGCCTTGTAATCGAAGGCGATCTTAAAGAAGAAGATTTTTGTAAATCATCTATACAAAAGCTAATTGAAGAATTAGGAAGTCTGGACATCTTGGTGAACAATGCTGCGATGCAATTTCCAAAGGGAAAAGTGGAAGAGATTACTTCAGAACAATTCCGGGAAACATTTAAAACTAACATCTATCCTTATTTCTATATTGTTAAGGCTGCTCTTGAGCATTTAAAAGAATCTTCTGTAATTATTAATACCACTTCGGTTACAGCTTACCGGGGGAGCGAACATCTACTGGACTATTCCAGTACCAAGGGGGCTATAGTGAGCTTTACCCGTTCTCTTTCAAAAATGCTTGTGAAAAGAGGGATACGTGTTAATGCCATTGCGCCGGGACCTATCTGGACCCCGCTAATCCCTTCAACTTTTGATGATATTTCAGACTTCGGCAAAGATGTGCCCATGGAAAGAGCAGGACAGCCCAGTGAAGTAGGGCCGGCTTATGTGTTTCTGGCCAGTAGGGACAGTAGCTATATTACAGGGCAGGTTATACATATTAATGGAGGAGAAATAATAGGCGGCTAAATAAATTGAATATGGAAAAATGGTTTGTATTTAAAGAAATAGATCTTTTGGCAATAGTACTCACTGCATGTGGTATATATCTGGCGGTCATCATTTTTACCAGGCTGGCAGGGAAAAGAAGCTTTTCTAAAATGTCCAGTTTTGACTTTGCTATGACTGTAGCTGTTGGTTCTATGATTGCTACGACTGTGCTTTCAAAAAGTGTTAGCCTTTGGGATGGCATCATTGGTCTTGGGGCTGTTTATATTTTACAAATAGGAGTGGCACTGCTTAGACGCTTTAAGCCGGTGCAAAAGGTGGTAGATAATACACCATTGCTTCTAATGGATGGGACCAATATTTTACATGAAAATCTCAGGAAAGCCCGGGTAAGTGAAGGGGATCTTAGATCTAAATTACGGGAAGCCAATGTAATTAGATTGAAGGAAGTGCGGGCAGTGATCTTTGAAGCCACGGGAGACATTTCTGTTATGCATACAGAAGACGCGAATGAAGAACTTGAAGATTGGTTAATGAAAGATGTAGAAAGATAAAAGAATATAAAATGCAAATAACAGATACAAAGAAAAGACGCATTTTCAATGCAGATCATGCAAAGATCAAAATGGATTTTGAGAATTTTATACTTGAAAATGACCATCCGTGCTTAATGGCGAAAACAGTTTTTAGCATGGATAAAGTGGAACTGAAAACGTATAAGGAGTTTGGGTCTTTAGAATCTTCAAAAAGATTAATAAAAGACCTTGAAAATTATATTGCCGATTATGATTTTGAATCGAATGATTTTAAAACATTTATGGCTGTATTTCCTGATTCTCCCAAATATTCCGAAATTGCTTTTGAAAAATTGCTATGGAAGCAATTAAATAATTTGCATCAACTTGATAATAAGAAATGGGATCCTGAGGTTAGTGAGAATCCTGAAGATAAGAACTTCAGTTTTAGCCTTGGAGGAAAAGCCTTTTATATAGTGGGTTTACATCCTAACTCTTCCCGGCTTGCCAGACAAAGTCCATACGTCACCCTCACTTTTAATTTGCACTTGCAATTTGAAAAACTAAGGGAAATGGGAAGTTATGAAACGGTTAGAGACAGAATTCGTGAAAGAGATACTAATCTTCAGGGAAATATAAACCCTATGCTGGAGGATTTCGGAAAATCCAGTGAAGCAAAACAATATAGTGGCAGAAATGTAGGAAAGGAATGGAAATGTCCTTTTCACAACAATAACTAATTAAATGTACAGACCCTCGAAGTACCGGAAAGATAACAAGGAATTTATTTTTTCATTTATCCAAAATCATCCTTTTGCGACTTTTATTCTGAAAGGTGAAAACCTTCTGGGAACTCATATTCCCGTTCTTATAGAAGGAGATCCAAATAACTGGCAATTGTATGCTCATATTGCCAGGCACAATGAGCAACTGCAATATCTAAAAGATGGAGCCGAAGCGCTGGTGATCTTTCATGGAGCAAATGCCTATGTTTCTTCTTCATGGTATAAAGAAAAAGATATAAGTACCTGGGATTATTCTGCCGTTCATGTAAATGCCAGGATAAGACTACAATCGAGGGAAGAGCTGGAAAATTCATTGCAAAAACTGGTAAGTCGTTTTGAAAGAGATCAGGAAAATCCACTTTATTATAAAGATCTGCCCGATAAAATGTTAGAAGAACATATCCCCTTAATAACTGGGTTCTGGTTGGAGCCATTTAAAGTAGAAGGTATCGCAAAATTACATCAGGGCTATGGCAAGGAAGATATAGAACGTACGGTAAACAAGCTAAAAAATTCTGAAAACACCAATGATAAGGAAGTTTCAGAAGCAATAAAAAAAGAGAACAGGATCGATTAGGTCAAAATTCAAAATATGGAAATAATCAAGAAGCAAAGCGGAGCTGCTTTTACAATTAAAAAAGGTCAGTTGCTTAAGGTAATAGATCCGCAAGGCGAGCAGGTAAGCGATATGGTGCTGTTTAATGCCGGCGACAAACGGGAAAAGATTTCCAGCGGAAAAACCCTGGATTTTGAAGAAAATATTTTGATCACCAAAGGGGACTTTCTCTGGAGCAACCGCAGCAATAAGATGATGGAGATCCTGGAAGATACCAACGGGAGAAATGATTTTCTTTTGGCTCCCTGTAGTCCTGAAACTTTCAAGATCATGTATAAGAATGATAAATACCATCCAAGCTGTTTTGAAAACCTTTACACCAACCTGGCAAAATTCGATATTGAGCCGGATGATATTCCCACAGCCTTCAATATTTTCATGAATGTTCAGTTTGATCTGAACGGAAAAATAAGCGTGGATCCCCCGTTAAGCAAAGCCGGAGACTATGTGCTTATGGAAGCAAAAATGGATCTAATTGTTGGACTCACTGCGTGCTCTGCTGAAGACAGCAATGGAGGTAGTTTTAAGCCGATACATTATGAGATCCTGAACTGATCAATTCTTTTTTCGATATCTCATATTCAGCATTTCTATAGCTAATGAGAAAAATACCGCAAAATAGATATATCCTTTTGGCACGTGATAATGTGCACCTTCTACGATAAGCATTACCCCAATTAGTATTAAAAATGACAGCGCAAGTATTTGTATGGTAGGATGCTCATTTACGAATTCACCTACGGGTTTTGCAAATATCATCATCACAATGATGGCTACTATAACAGCGATGACCATTAGAATTACCTGGTCTGTAAGTCCCACGGCAGTTAAGATAGAGTCAAAAGAAAATACAAGATCCAGGAGCACGATCTGGATTATGGCAGAACTAAAAGACATAGTGCTAGTAGGTTTTCCACCATTTTCTGCAGTAGCTTGTTGACCCTCTACTTTATGATGGATCTCCAGGGTACTTTTTACCAATAGAAATATTCCCCCTGCAACCAAGATAATATCTCGCCAGCTCAATTCAAAATCTGCTATCGTTATTACCGGTTCGGTCAGTCCAATAATCCAGGTAATACTAAGTAGTAGAAGAATTCTCATTACCAGGGCTATGGTTAAACCACCTAATCTGGCTTTTTTCTGATTTTCTGCCGGAACCTTTCCGGCTACCAGAGAAATAAAAATGATGTTATCTATCCCCAGTACGATCTCTAAAAAAGTTAATGTTAATAAGGCTACCCAGGTATCGGGTTGTAAGAATATTTCCATAATTAGCTAGTTGGCAAAGCCCCAAAATTATACAAAAATTGATTAGCTCAAGTTAAATTTTTGACAAAGCCAGGAGGAGAAAACTCATTTTAATCAGGAAAACCGAATTTATAACTAATGCCTCCATAAACCGAAACCTGAAAAAAATCATAGTCTGTTCGCCAGCGGGATTCTCCGCGCAAATAAATAAAGAATTTTGAAAAGTGAAATTCTATTCTGGTGTTAAGTGCAAGTGAGGGAAAGACTTTCCAGGGTCTTCTAATAAATGAAAGCGAGATATCGGCAACAGGGACCAGTATTTTACCAGGCCGGAAAACATAACCCGGATTCAAGCCGGCAGATTCATAACGAATCGCCGAGAAATTCTCATAATACGCCAGGATACTAAATCCAGCATTTCGGTATCCAATACTATAAGTGCCATCAAAAGCAGCATCATTCACGGTACCGCCAAAAATGGCATTCCTAATATCCACACCGGTACTAACAAAAAAATAATCTTCTTCTTTAGTAAGCCAGGATTGTGAAAAGGCATGTAAGGGGACGCACATAAGCACCAAAAAGAACATCTTTTTCATTCATAGTATTCTAAACAGTAAGGAGAACTCGTTCTTAATTTACACTTATAAAGTTTTGATTACTGGTGGGATATGAAGATAGTGAGAATAGGTTGAGCTTTTCTATACTTTAGATATAATTTAATGGAGATCATGGTTTGAATTGAAATATAAATCTTTTAAATCTCAGGTGTTATTCTATTTTAATTATATTTAATTCCCTTCTAATTACGTAATTATGGAAATAGCGATTGTTATAGGTTTGCTCGTTGTAGCCATAATTCTTTTCGCGACGGAAGCTTTTTCTGTAGATGTTGTAACGATAGGTTTGCTGGTAATCTTAAGTCTAACCGGGATTCTTTCCCCCTCAGAAGCTTTTGCGGGATTCAGCAGTGATTTTATGATCATTCTGGCTTCGATTTTTGTTATATCCGGAGCTTTATCTGAAACCGGCTTACTGGATAAACTGGGTTCGAAATTGATAAAAGGCATAAAAAGCAGGTCCTTATTTATAGCTTATACCATGCTTATTACCGGCTCATTTTCAGCCTTTATGAATAATACCACGGTTACTGCATTGGTCACCGGCCCGGTGGTGGGAATGTGCCGAAAGTTGAAAATAAGTCCCTCAAAGGTGCTTATACCTGTGGCTTATTCCTCTATTCTGGGAGGCACCTGTACTCTTATTGGTACTTCTACCAATGTCGCTGTGAGTGGATATATTGCGTCGGTAGGCCTGGAACCCCTGCATTTTTTTGAAATTATCTGGATAGGTCTTATCCTCTCTGTGGTAGGAATAGGTTTTATGCTTATTTTCTGGAAAAAGATTCTTCCAGATCGGCAGGAAGGCAGTTTTACTGAAGAATATAAAATAAAACAATACCTGTCTGAGATAGTAATTCCACAGGGATCTTCCCTTATTGGGCAGCAGGCATTTTTATCTGATCTGTCTAAATGGGAGGTGAAAATTATCAAGATCATAAGGGGAAAGGAAGAAATTATCCCGAATTCTTCCACCATTCTGAAGCCGGAGGATATACTGCTGGTAGAATGCAAAATGGAAGATCTTATTAAAGTAAAGGAGCATACAGGCTTGAATGTTCGTGCAGATACCATAGGAACCAAAGATATACAGAGTGATAAAATACGTCTTATGGAAGTTTTGATCACCCCCGGTTCCAGGCTTTTGGATCATAGTCTTAAAGAAACCCGGTTCAGGCAAAATTATGACCTGGTGGTTCTTGCCATCCATCGATTTGACGGAATGGTATCGCAGAAAATAGGAAGTCTTAAACTGAAAATAGGAGATGTACTGCTGGTACAGGGAACTGAGGAAACTTTAAATTCTATTAGAAACTCCACCGAATTTTCGGTGCTGGAAGATTTCAGGGTAAATATGTTCAAGGAACGAAAAGGGATCTTTTCTGCCCTTATTTTCCTGCTAGCAATAATTGCCGGTTCGCTAGAACTGGTTCCGCTTTCCATAGCATTTCTCACCGCCGCACTGGCAACGGTAGTGAGTGGAGCGCTGCACGTAGAGCGTGCCTATGAGATCATGAACTGGAAACTCCTTATCTTAATTGGTGGGATGAGCGCCTTTGGAACGGCCATGCATAATTCCGGTGCTTCAGAATTTCTGGCGAACAGTATCATCGGGCTGCTGGGCGGGCTGGGTACTATCTGGGTACTTGCCGGCTTTGTGATCCTGGTGATCCTACTTACCCAGCCCATGTCTAATGCCGCTGCTGCACTGGTAATCCTCCCTGTAGCCATGGATGCTGCAGAAATACTTCAGGCAGATCCGCGTACTTTTGCCATAGCCATCATGCTGGGAGCTTCTGTTTCACTTATTACCCCTTTTGAACCTTCATGTATTCTCGTCTATGGTCCCGGAAAATATAAGTTTATGGATTTTATTAAGGCAGGTGTTCCTTTAACCATCATTCTGCTCGCAATTATCCTTGTACTTGTACCTGTATTCTGGCCTTTAGAATAGTGCTTGCTGAATTAAAACTATTTAGATTTCTCTTCTATCAATTTTTTAATTTCCGGTAGATCGTGGTAATAAGTTTCTAAACTCCAGTCCATTTGAAAGGATTGCTTTAGGTAGACCTGCATGGGAGGTAAACCCACTTCAGCCCTTAGACTGTCAATTTTTTCAGGATTTTGAAGAGGCTGAACATATTTTTTTCCAGACTGGGAATCTATAAAAACCTGACTGCCATAAATTTGCTCTTTTCCTTCACGTAAATTAATACGATCCTTTAATAATGCTAAGTTGCTGGGCAAAGTTTTATTTTCTTCTACAGCATTTTTTATAATTGGCAAATACTGTTTTTGGGTTTGTAGATCGGCATGTTGGATCACTAAAAATATGGTTTGATTTGCCTGCATATTTAAATTATCTGGCCAGCCATTATCCAGAATAGACTTTACCTGAATTAAATTTAAAGAATCCTGTTTTTTCATTTTTTCAACTAAAAGCTGGAATTCGTCAGATTTCATCTTTCCTTCTTGTTGAAGCTTGATAAGTTCAAAACGAATCTCCTGGTCACTCTTCCAAATCGAATTTAAAGTAGTTTCTATCGTGTCTGAAGTACTGGATTGAGCAAGCATGGAGTTTATGGAGAATAATAAAATACTTAGAATACAGACTCTTTTAAACATATTGATGGTTTTAATTATGAATTATACTAAAACAACGATCTGGAAAGTACTCTGTTACAGATTTATTATACTAGGAGGCCTAATTGTCTGGAATTAATATACTTATCAATAAATTTTTCGATCCTTCCGCAGGAAAATTTCTTAATTCTTATGCTTTGGAAAGCTTTATTATTCAGAAAATGTATAAATTCTACGGCTAACTAATTTGGCTATCTAAATATTAAACAATGATTTTATCAATATTTGACAATCCAGCCCAACTCCTTATAATAATCTAGATATGAATAAAATACTTACCTGGTCTATAAGCGCGGCACTTGCCGGTTTTCTTTTTGGTTTTGATACCGTGGTTATTTCGGGAGCAGATAAGCAACTTCAGGCTTTATGGAATACTTCAGATGCTTTTCACGGTTCGGTAGTGATGGCGATGGCACTTTGGGGTACAGTGGTAGGTGCTATTTTTGGAGGTATTCCCACTAATAAGATCGGAAGAAAGAATACCCTAATGATCATTGGGGTTCTTTATTTCATATCAGCTTTAGGATCTGCCTTCGCAAACGATCCGATTACCTTCGCAGTTTTCAGGTTTCTGGGTGGACTGGGTGTGGGAGCCTCAACTATTGCTGCCCCGGCATTTGTTTCAGAGATCGCTCCTGCCAATCAAAGGGGAAAGCTGGTTTCCCTTTATCAATTCAATATTGTATTAGGAATTCTTATTGCTTTTCTTTCCAATTATCTGCTTAGAAATACCGGGGCAGAGCCTTGGCGCTGGATGGTTGGTATTGAAGCTTTACCGGCATTTATCTATCTTATATTCGTATTCTTTATACCCAGAAGCCCCAGGTGGCTTGTTTCTAAAGGAAGGTTTTCTGAAGCTGAAAAGGTGCTGGCCATTATAAACCCTGGAATTGATGTAAAAAGTAAAGTTCAGGAGATAAAAAATCTGAATGACAAAGAACTTACCGGGGAAAATATCTTTATGAAGAAATATAGGTTTCCGCTCATGCTGGCATTCTTGATCGCTTTTTTTAACCAGCTTTCCGGGATTAACGCCTTTCTTTATTATGCTCCCCGTATCTTTGAATCCGCAGGTTTGGGTGAGAGTACGGCGCTGTTAAGTAGTATAGGGATTGGAGTGGTGAACCTCTTGTTCACTTTGCTGGGCGTTTTTCTTATTGATAAACTAGGCAGGAAGCAACTCATGCTTTATGGATCTATCGGTTATATAATTTCACTTTCATTAGTAGCCGCCGCCTTCTTTTTAAATTGGGGTGGATTATGGGTGCCTATCTTCCTTTTCCTTTTTATCGCATCTCATGCCATAGGGCAGGGAGCAGTGATCTGGGTATTTATTTCAGAAATATTCCCTAATCGTTTACGTGCTTCGGGACAGGCTTTTGGTTCATCCACCCATTGGGTACTGGCGGCAATTATTCCCTCTACCATTCCTTATCTTTTTACAAATATAGGTCCGGGTTATGTGTTTGCTTTCTTTGCTTTTATGATGGTTTTACAGCTGCTATTTGTAATTTTTATGATGCCGGAAACGAAAGGAAAATCACTGGAAGAGTTAAGTGCTGAATTATCTATAGAAAAGTAGTTTGAAAATATGACCACTATGAAAAAATTAAAATCAATTATCTGTCTGGGTGTGCTGTTGTTAGGCCTGGCTTCTTGTAAAAGTGATAAAAAGGCGGAAGAAGTAGCTGAGGTAAAAGTGCAGACCGATGAAGACTTCAGACCAAATTTTCATTTTACCCCTGAAAAGAACTGGATGAACGATCCTAATGGGATGTTCTATCTTAATGGAACCTATCATTTGTATTTTCAGTATTATCCAGATAAAAATGTCTGGGGACCTATGCATTGGGGACATGCGACCAGTAAGGATATGATCACCTGGGAGGAACAGGAAATCGCACTATATCCAGATGAAAAAGGCTATATTTTTTCCGGAAGTGCAGTGGTTGATAAAAACAATACTTCCGGTTTTGGGAAAGATGGCAAAACTCCGGTAGTGGCGATTTTCACTTATCATGATCCGGAAGGAGAAAAGAATGAAGAGATAGATTACCAGTCACAGGCAATTGCTTATAGTCTGGATGAGGGAATTACCTGGACCAAATATGAAGGTAACCCCGTTTTGCCTAATCCGGGAATAAAAGATTTCAGGGATCCAAAGGTCACCTGGGACGATATTCATAAACAGTGGCTAATGGTATTGGCTACCACGGAAAAGACGATTTTTTATTCTTCACAGAATTTGAAGGAATGGACAAAAATTTCAGAGTTTGGAGAAAATACCGGAGCACATGACGGAGTTTGGGAATGTCCCGATTTTTTTCCTATGAAAGTTGAAGGTACAAATGAAACAAAATGGGTTTTGATCCAAAGTTTGAATCCAGGCGGATACAATGGCGGTTCTGGAACCCAGTATTTCGTGGGAGATTTTGATGGAAAAACATTTACACCCGAAGAGAATATGAAGGCTCTGGAAGAAAAGCATAATTTCTGGATAGACTTCGGAAGAGACAATTATGCGGGAGTTACCTGGGCGAATATTCCAGAAGATGACGGCAGGAAACTGTTCATAGGCTGGATGTCTAACTGGCTGTATGCGCAGGAAGTTCCTACTGAAACCTGGAGGAGTGCCATGACCGTGGCCAGAGAATTGAAGTTAATAAAAGATAAAGATCAATACCTGGTAACTTCAGCACCGGTAGAAGAATTAAAAAAATATCGAACTGTAGATTATCTTATCGAAAAGTTTAATATCAGTGGAAATTCTGTAGCACTGGACAAGGAAGATATTGACCTGGCAAGAGCAGAGATAAGGTTCAAAATTAATGATCTTAAGGAAACAACATATAATTTCAGGCTTGCTAATGCGGTGGGAGAAGAGTTTATCGTTTCTTATGATCATGCTAAAAGGCAATTCAGTATGAACCGGTCACATGCGGGACAGACTGATTTTTCAGATAAGTTCGCTTCAGAAATAGCTACGGCTCCACGAATTTCAGATTCAGATAGTCTAAGTGCGATCATCCTCTTGGATAAAACTTCAATAGAAATGTTCTTTGATGACGGGAAAACCGTTATTACCGAGATCTTCTTTCCGAATCAGCCCTGGGATGAATTCAGCTTTGCCAGCCTGGAAGATTTTACGGTAAGTAATCTGGAAGCTTATGAACTGGAATTTAATGAGGTAGAAAAGACCGAAAAGAAAACCGAAAACCAGGACATGTAGTCCAAAAAAACCTAATTTCACCACATGAGTAAAAAAATAAAAGCTGTTTGTTTTGGAGAGATCCTCTTTGACGTATTTCCTGATAGGGAAAGAATTGGTGGTGCACCCCTGAATGTGGCCAGCAGATTAAGCAGTATGGGTATTGAAACAGAAATGATAAGCCGGGTAGGAGTTGATGAAAAAGGGGAGAAATTGCTTAAGTATCTCAGCACTGCAAATATTGAAACCGGGAATATTCTAAAAGATGAAGAAAATCCCACGGGAATGGTAAATGTGACGCTTTCAGCAGCGGGTTCTGCTACCTATGATATCAATTATCCTTCAGCCTGGGATAAAATTGAACTTACAGATACGATGATAACTTCAGTAAAGAATTCAGATGCTTTTATCTTCGGAAGCCTTGTTTGCCGTGATGAGGTAAGCAGGAATACTTTGTTTGAACTTATTCCGAAGGCGAAATACCGTGTACTGGATTTTAACTTACGGCCGCCGCATTATACGGAAGAACTTTTACTTGAACTGATGCACCATGCAGAATTTCTCAAATTCAATGATGATGAGCTTTTCGAGATTGCGAGAATGATGGGGTCACAATATAATTCCCTGGAACAGAATCTGCTTTTTATCGCTGTAAAATCAAAAGCAAAACAAATTTGTGTTACCAAGGGCAGGCATGGTGCGTTATTAATGCACGATAAAAAACTCTATTATAATTCAGGGTATAAAATCAATGTGAAAGATACGGTTGGGGCAGGGGATTCCTTTCTGGGAACCTTGCTGGCTAAACTTTTACAGGGAGATGAACCACAACAGGCTTTAGATAAAGCTTGCGCTGTGGGTGCTTTAGTAGCCGCAAAGGAAGGTGCGAATCCAGAGATCTCTGCTGAATTTCTCAAAAATTTCATTGAACCTTACCATAAAAAATAATTTTCCGGCATTTATTAAATATTAACAATGCCGGAAGATCAATAAGGTTTTATTTCTTCTGACTTATTTCGCGGGTAAGCCACCCACTTTTGCTCGCAGTCGCAATGGCATAGGGAGTGATCCAGAATAAACCGAATGTGTATAAGATACTATAAGAATATGCCCAGAAAGATTCAGAAGTATTGTATTTCTTAGCATAAAAGAATACTGGAAAACTTGAAAAAATAAGGATACTTAATAAGGTGGAGCTTATAAAGAGTACTGGATGAGAGATCACAAAAAATAGCATCACTAAAATAAGTGGATAACTCATAATAATCTTTAAAAACTGGTTTATAAAAAGTAGTCGCGAACCAAGTTTAGATCCTTCTCTAAAATTTGTAAAAACATACTTAGACATGGCAATGTTCTCACGAACATTACTTCTTCCCCATCTAATGAACATCTTATATAAACCTTTATATTTTTCAGGAACATTGGTATAGGCGTAGGCATTACGTTGGAATAATACATGTTTTCCCTGTTTCAGGATCATGTTGGTCATTGCCCTATCTTCACCAATATCAGAAGGTTTTCCCATAAACGTCTGATTGATCCATTGCGGCAGACATTCAAAAACAGCTGTTCTGCGATAAGCGGCTAGTGCACCGGGAGTACATAGTACCGATTCCAGAGAACTTTCAGCGGAACGAACAAATTCAAAACTAAGTACAAAACTTACATTAAGCATTTTAGGGAGCAGAGCCTTCTCATTATTTAGAACTCTTATGTTACCGGCAACGGCACCACATTTTTCATTCAAAACAAACGGGCTTACCAGATTTCTTAAGGTGTCTGGATTTACTACAGAGTCACTATCTACCGTTACAAAAACCTCCCCTGTCCCCAGGTTAAATCCACGATATAAAGCGTGTCGCTTTCCTTTATTTTTTGGTTGCTGGTAAATTGACAGGCGATCACCAAGTAAATTTTTAGCCTCCTGCATCCAGTACCAGGTATCATCCTTACTACCATCGTCTATAGCCAGTAGTTGTAATTTCTCTTCCGGAAAGTCACTTTTAGCAAGGCTTAATAAGGTAGCATAAACCTGTTTACCTTCATTGTAGGCTGGCACGATCACCGTGGTTGTGGGTAGTTTATCGTTAGAGACAGATTTAATTGGTTTATATCTAAAATACAAGTATAGATTATACACGAAAAATCCAGCTCTATATAAAAATAAGGCACTGGCAATTATAAAGAATACAAATCCCCAGCTAGAATTGATTCTCTCAGTATTATATTCTGAAAAATCATTCTGTAAATAATATACCAGGAATGCAGCTACGATCATTAAAATAAAAGTACTCGCAAGTACTACGATTCCCCAAATATTCTTGGGATTTTTAGTATTAGAAGATGTATCTGAAGTATTAGAAGGGTTTATTGCAGTCTTGTTATTTGCAAAATTCATATTTTTTGAATTCATAATTTTTATTCTATTAAAGAATGTTGAAATCCATTAGCAACTCCCGTGCCATTGCATATTTGCCGTGCTGTGGAGCGTTTTTCATACTATAACTGTGTAGAAATTCTATATTTTATACACATGTGAGTACACAATTTTTGTAATTGAAAGTTTTTGACCGAATCAATGAGCCGCGTTTCAATAATCAAAGTTACCTCCTCAGCATACTATCACTGGCGAATTTATTTTCAGCCGGCAAATATAGATTTAATAAGAATCGGAAATATTCTACAGGAAAAGAAATATTCACAATTTTTAGCTGTAATTTTTAAGGCTGCTCACAGCTAGTTTACCTGTACGTAGGAGAAGTGAGAAATATGAAGGTTTGAAATTCTATAATTCAGGCTACCTCCATTAGAATAATATATTCCGATGAATCTATTAATGAGAAACGCAATTTTCTTCACCTTACACAGTGAAGCAGGTTAAAGAAAATAATTAACTTCCTAATTAATCTAATATCACACATATGGCAAAACACAAAGATCCGTCATTTCAACAAAAGGAAGAATTGATAAACGTTTTAAAGACCCGTTTCGAGGAAAATATGAATCGTCATAAAGGTCTGGATTGGACGAAAATCCGGGATAAACTTGAAGCGAATCCAGGAAAAATCTGGTCTATTTATGAAATGGAAAGAACCGGTGGGCAGCCTGATGTGGTTGATCAAAAAAAAGATACCGATGAATATCTTTTTTATGACTGTTCTATAGAAAGTCCCACTGGTCGAAGAAGTCTTTGTTATGACCAGGATGCACTTGAATCAAGGAAGCAAAATAAACCTAAGAATAGTGCGGTGAAGACGGCAGCATCAATGGGTATTGAAATCTTAACAGAACAACAATATCTGGAATTTCAGAAACTGGGAAATTTTGACACCAAAACTTCCAGCTGGTTGAAAACTCCATCTGATATAAGGAAACTGGGCGGAGCCATCTTTGGAGATTTTCGCTATAACCAGGTTTTTATTTATCACAATGGAGCAGAATCTTACTATGCGGCACGCGGTTTTAGAGCTTCGTTGAAATTATAATAATTACAGAACAAAGCAATAAATGTCATACTCATAGCTTCTGCGGTATAAATAAGAGAGCAAATATTTTCATATTATGCAAAGCATGCTTGTGGTAGACCCAAGTATTCCTTTAAGAGAACCTGCTTCTTTTTTGTATTTTTATCGAAATACAGGCCTGAGCTTTTCAGGATAGAGTCCAAAATTAATCAACCGGGGGTGAAGCCTCTTTCAATGTGATATTCTAATGAAATTAATACTAAGAACCTTTATTTTTCTATTTATTTTCTCTTTTTCAATTAGTGGTTTCAGTCAGCTTAATAAAACTGAGAAGAAGATAATAAAAGCGGTAGATATGCATACCGATGAATCTCTGAAATTGCTGGAGAAAGCAGTCAATATCAATAGTGGAACTATGAATTTTAAGGGAGTTCGTGAAGTTGGTGAGCTTTTTAAGGCTGAACTCGATAAGCTGGGTTTTGAAACACAGCTTACTTCCGGAGAGGCGTATGGTCGCGCTGGACATCTTATCGCTACTCATGAAGGTAAACCGGGACTTAAGTTATTGCTTATTGGTCACCTGGATACGGTCTTTGAACTGGACAGCCCTTTTCAAAATTCAAGTATGGAGAATGATTCTATCATGAAAGCGCCGGGAGTTGCCGATATGAAAGGAGGCGATGTGGTGATTATCCTGGCTATGCGGGCTTTAAAGGAAGCAGGTATTCTTGATGAGATGTCAGTAAAAATAGTAATGACCGGAGACGAGGAAAAAAGCGGAGATCCTATAGAACTTTCAAAAAAGGATCTCGTAGATGGAGCTAAATGGGCTGATGTCGCCCTGGGTTTTGAAAATGGTGATGGGAACCCCGGGACCATCGTCACTTCAAGAAGGGGTTCATCCAGCTGGAAACTTGAAGTAAATGGAAATGCCGCTCATTCTTCACAGGTTTTTACCTATAAAGTAGGGGTGGGAGCTATTTATGAGGCTTCAAGAATATTGAATGAATTCTATTCTCAACTTTCAACCGAAGAAAACCTCACTTTTAATCCGGGATTTATTCTTGGGGGAACTTCAGTAGATGCGGAAGAAGACAATATGGGAGGTTCAGCTTCTGGTAAAACGAACGTGGTCGCTCAAAAAGCATTAATTCGTGGTGATATCAGGGCGGTCTCGCAAGAACAGCTGGAGAGTGCCAAAGCTACTATGGCTAAAATAGTTTCAGATAATTATCCGCAGACTCAGACAAAACTAAGTTTCGATGATGGCGGTTATCCTCCTCTGGATCCTGCCGAAGGAAATTCAAAATTGCTGGAATTTTACAATGAGATAAGTCAGGATCTTGGATTCGGGAGCGTTTCGGCGGTAAATCCCAGAAATGCAGGTGCGGCTGATATTTCATTTACTGCCGGTCATGTGGAAATGGCAGCAGACGGGCTTGGCTTAAGTGGTGCCGATGATCATACAGTGAATGAGACGGGGAATCTGAATATGGTTTCTCGCCAGGCCAAAAGAGCCGCTGTTTTGATGTATAGACTTTCTCAAAACCAGGTTTCCAAAAAATAATATCCTATTACTGGATAATCTGTAATTAAAGGCTTAGTACAATTTTAAATTATTGTAATATAGTTAATTATGTAAATTAGAAGCTTAGCTAAAAATCAATAATTATGAAAAAAATAAGTTATTCTACAACTATCAATTGTTCGGTAAAAAAGACTTATAAAACTATGATTGATAAAGACCATTATAACGATTGGACTTCTGTGTTCAACCCTGCTTCACGATATGAAGGTTCCTGGGATAAAGGTTCTAAAATTATATTTGTAGGAGAGGATAAGGAAGGAAATACCGGCGGAATGGTAAGCAGGATCAAAGAAAATATTCCCTATGAATTTATAAGTATAGAACACCTTGGGATTATTGAAGATGAAAAGGAAATAACCGAAGGGGAGAAGGTAAAAGAATTTGCGGGTGCTCTTGAAAATTACCGGTTTATAGATGAAAATGGAGCAACCCGTGTGGAAGTAGAAATGGATACCGATGAGAACTGGGAAAATTACTTTAAAGAAACATGGCCAAAGGCGCTTCAAAAACTGAAAGAAGTTTGTGAAAATGCTTAATTACTGAGAGTAAAATTATCTCTGTTTTTTTTGAGTTGGAACTCTGAGTCCGATTGTTTTTAGACCCGTAAATAGGAAATTTGGCAGTTATTTTAGGATAACAATCAGCTTTTAGAAAAATGATAATTTTTGCACAGCTAAATTTTCTGTAAGTACCACATCTTTAGAAAGAACCACTACATATTTTTTAAAAAAATGTTTATGTTTGCAAAAGAAATCAGGTCTTAACCTACACGAATGCCGCCCCTACTCCGCATTTAGATCGCAAGACCTATAAATGCGATATAATGAATAAAGTACGGATCTTAGGAATCGGGGCTATTATAAGCGGAATTCTTATCGGTTATTTTTTTACAAGAACAGATGTACATTTACTCTCAGGAATGCTTATAGGAGTGGGTGTAGGCTGGGTTATAACAGGAAGATTCCTCTCTCATGGGAAAAAACAGAAATCTCGAGTAAGAGCAGATTAGATAGTTCAATATCTGAAGTACTAGAAATTTAAGGGTAGTTGTTCATTATTTACAATAATCAATTATCCAGCTATTTTTTCTTCGTTTTCCTTAGCAATATTTGCATAATACATCTTGAGGATTCTGCCATTTTTCACCTCTACTTCTCCGCGATATTCACACTCAAATTTATCTTTAACGAGTTCATAAGTATTTTCAGAGATATTTATTCTACCTATATCAGAATGGGATTCCATACGAGCAGCAATATTAACGGTATCGCCCCAAATATCGTAAGCGAATTTTTTTGTACCTACAACTCCTGCTACCACGGGACCTGAATTTAGACCGATCCTAACGTCAAAATTAGCATCATCATAAAGTGAATTTTCCTTTGTTTCTTTAACAAATTGAGTCATTTCGAAGGCGGCCATTAAAATTCGGTATGCATGATCCTGAGTGGGAAATGGGAGTCCGCTTGCGGCCATATAGCTATCTCCAATCGTCTTTATCTTTTCTATATCATACTTCTCCATGATCTTATCAAATTGCGAGAAATAATAATCGATTGTTTTTATAAGCCTTTCCGGAGGAAGTTTCTCAGCTATGAGTGTAAATCTCTTGAAATCGGCAAATAATACGGTGACCGATTCAAACTTCTTAGCGCGAACCTTACCATTCTTTTTGAGTTCCCGGGCGGTTTCTTCCGGAAGAATATTGAGCAATAATAGCTCAGACCGGTTTTTCTCTTTTTCAATGATAGCGCTGGTTCTTTTAATAAACCTGTTTCTGCGATAAAGTCCGAAAGCCAGCAAACATATCAAAAATGAAGCAACGCCAATAGAAATAACCACGAGTTGCTGATTTTTTCTTTGCTCACTAAGCAGGTCTACTTCTGCCTGTTTTTGAGCAACTTCATAATCTGCACGTAATCCCGCGATATTCTGGGCAGTAGAAACATTCAGCACACTGTCTTTATAGGTAATATACTCTTTGTAGAATTTATAGGCTTCAGGGGTATTTCCTGTTTTTTCATAAATCTGGGATAACCTTAAATTCGCTTCCCTTATTTCATTTTTGAATCCGTAAGTTTTTGCCAGATCCCGGCTGAGACTTGCAAATTCTATTGCTGTAGAATCTTCATTTTTTTCAGTATAAATATCAGACATTCCATTTAGAAATTCACAGATGGGAGAATAATCTCCCTCGCGTTCAAGAGTTTGAATTGCCTGACCTATATTTATTTCGGCCTCTTTATTTCTACCCATTTTGGCATAAGCAAGTCCCAATGTGCCAGCACAATAAGCAAGTCCAAGGTCAAAATTGATATTTTTAAAAATTTGTTCAGATTCATTTAAATATAAGATGGCCTTATCAATCTGATTATTTTTAAGATATCCGTCCCCGGCATTAAATATGACAGATCCCAAAGTAAGAGAATCGTTTGTTCCTCGAAAAATCGCTATAGCTTCGTTGTAGTATTTAATAGACCTGTCATGATTCCTGGTTAGGGAGTAAACATCACCTAGCGTGACTTTTATTAATCCCAGTTCCTTTTCGTTCCTGGCAACCGAACCTGCCTTAAAGTAACTTTCCAGAGCCTCGCTAAAATCACCTCTTGAAGCCAGTGCATTTCCTTTCTGAAGATATCCTGAATAGATGTAAGTAGAAGAATCTTTTTCTTTTGCAGCTTTTAAAAGTTCATTGGAGAACTTTAATTTTTTATAGGGAGCTATAGAATTTTCTGAAAGTTCTTTCAAAAGTTTCAGGTTGTTCTGCAACTTGTAATTGGAGCTATAAATTTTTTCGAGACTATCGGCAATTGCCTGATCCTGGGCAATAGTATTACCAGATAGAAAAATAATAGAAAATACCAGGAACAGAGATTTCCTGTACTTCAATAAGCATATATGCATCCAGGATATCTGCATATAAAATTATTAATCTTGCGGAATTAATTTCAGTTTTGGATCAATCGTATATTCTGTCCAGGTTTGAGAGCCTCTTTTTCTTACCTCGAATTTAATGGAGTATTTTTCTATATCGCCCGGTGTTCCTTCCTGTACTTTTCCTACCACCACCCCTGTTCCGTTTTGTTCAGAAATCCTTCCAGCTCCAAGTAATTTAACACCCTCATCATGCTTAAATAATTTTATTCTTACCAGGCCACCACTGTCTGGAGTAGCGCTCCCCTTCCAGATGATCACATCTCCTATTTTTACATCCAGGGTAAAATCTTTGTTTTTAATTTCAGAAGCCTGTCCGAATGTAGCGGTCTCATCAATATTGTTTTCGTCAATATTTTCCGTGTCCACTTCCAGGTTAATGATTGGATTGCCTTGAGCAAGAAGGTTCACATTAAAAAGTAATACGCTAATAATGCAAAGTAAAATTGTAGCTTTTGATTTCATAACTATTATTTTGGTTGTTTTCTAAGTAGGTGAAGTAAAGCTGATTTTCAATTTTGAAATGGAAGTGGGGGAGCACTGCATCTAATATAAGAGATAAAGGGCTCACTAAGATAGTGAAATATTTTAATCACCTGTAAATAAGGTTTTTATATTTAATAATGAATTTGTAATTTGAAATTTTAAGGAAAAAAATAAAGGATCGTGACTTAGAATTAATTTTTATCTATTTATGGTGCGTTTTTTGATCGAGTAAGTGTATATTTCTATTTGATTTAAGTTGTATGGCTACTTATTAAAATCATTTCTATATTTAAATAATAGATTTGGTATTGAAAAATTCTATATAGAATAAGATAAGTATGATTATTCTTAGACAAATTTGTTTTTTTAATTACATACATTTAAATTTTAAAATGAATCATCAGGTTCGCCTAATGAATATATTCACGTATTATTGAAAAATTTATTATAGAAAATGGGACGACCTTCTACCAAACCAAAGGATCTAAGAGACGGATATTATATAGAAGTCAGGAATAAAAATAAGAGTTCTGGTGTCAAAATTAGAAGAGATACTAAAGAACAGCTATTGCTTGCTATTGAAGAATATAAAGATATTAAGGATGTGATAATTTTGGGGAGATCTAAAAATGGAAAAATGGAAGATATTCCAGGACTTTCATAAAAATTATTTGCATTTAAAATTCCTTAAATTGTGATGTTCAAAAAAGCTGGAATATATCTGTAAAAATTATCCAAAAACTCGGTTATTTCTAACTAATGCACTTTTACAATTGTAATAATAAGCGAGTTTTGAAACTGGAAATTTAGGAATATGAAAATTTTTAAATAATCTTTTCTTTTCAAATTATCCCAGCTGATTCTTGACAAGTAAAAAATTAGACCTGTCCTCAGTAAGAACTAAAAGGATATCGTTTTCCTTTAATATGGTATCTCCTTTAGGAGTGATAAAGTTATTATTTCGAGTGATCATCGCTATAATTGCACCAGTTGGGAGTTTAAGATCTACAATCATTTTTCCTATGGCTATACTGCCTTCAGGAATCTCAATCTCCTGTAAATGAGATTTACTTTCATCCATAAGTATTTTATCTACAGGAGATAATTTTTTTTCAGAACTAGGCAGAGCAACCCCAAACCAATGTGCAACGGCCGAAAGGCTGGTTCCCTGAATTACGACTGAAGTAAGGGAAACAAAGAAAACGATATTAAAAATCAAATTTGCTTTTTCAATTCCCGCTATAAGTGGATAGGTTGCAAAAACAATAGGAACAGCACCTCTTAGACCTACCCAAGAAATATAAAGCCTTCGTTTAAATTTCATTTTAAAGAAGCTTAAACTGAGAAAAACAGCAATGGGCCTGGCCACAAAAATGAGTACTGCAGCTATGGCTAATCCAATACCTACCACCGGGATTACCTGAGAAGGAAACACAAGAAGACCTAAGGTAAGGAATAATACTATTTGCATTAGCCAGGCTAGCCCGTCGAACATTTTAATTATGGTATTTTTATGAATAAGGTTTTGATTTCCAAGATAAACCCCACATAAATAAACGGCTAAAAACCCATTTCCTCCTATCGCATCTGTAGCAGAAAAAGTGATAAACATAAGCGAAATTACCAGCACCGGATAGAGGCCTTCAAAACCTAATCTAATTTTATTAATTATGATTTTGCTTAATTGCCCAAAAGCGAATCCTGCGATGGCTCCAATTGTTATCTGAAGAAAAAACATGGGAACTATACTCCATACAGTATCTTCAGGATTCATGACCAGACTTAAGAATGCGATAGTAAGAAAATAGGCCATAGGATCGTTACTACCACTTTCCAATTCCAGAGTAGGTCTCAAATTAGAACGTAATGCCAGGTTTTTAGATCTTAAGATGGAAAATACAGCGGCGGCATCTGTTGATGAAATAATAGCCCCCAGTAATAAAGCTTCCATAAGACTGAAATTGGTAATTAGCCAGGCAAAAATACCAATAGAAACAGCCGTAATAAGCACCCCTAATGTAGAAAGAGAAATCCCCTGCCATAAGATAGGTTTAATACTTTTCCAGCGCGTATCCAAGCCTCCGGAAAACAGGATGAAATTAAGGGCTACAATCCCAATGAACTGGGCGATTTTAGGTTCGTCAAAATAGATTCCTCCAATGCCTTCAGACCCTGCCAGCATTCCGACCAGGAGAAATAAAATTAAAGTAGGTACACCAAATCTATAGGAGGTTTTTCCAGCCAGAATACTAATGAATAAGAGCAGTGAACCTATTAATAAAATATTCTCAATAGTAATATTCATTTATACAGCAGGATTAGGAAGATATAAATTTCAAGTTAATAATTTAATATCATAAAAAAAGCCGACTCGTTAAAGTCGGCTTTTCATTTGGTGCGGGCGAGAGGACTCGAACCTCCACACCTTGCGGCACTAGATCCTAAGTCTAGCGTGTCTACCAATTCCACCACGCCCGCATTTAAAGTTTCACAACACTTAGGACTCGTTGTGATTCCCTGCTTAATTACTTAAGCGGGTGCAAATATAATTATAGTTTTTAAAAATCAAATAATGAAAGATGAAAATATTGAAATTTTTTTCTGAATAAATAAGACTGCTAAAACTGGTCTTTTTAAGATGTTGATTTACAGCCTTCAGCCAGATCATAAAATTTTTTAGAAAAACTGAAAAAGTTTAGGTTTAGCTTATGAAAAGAGTAGGGGAAAGCATTATAGTTTTCCAAAGAGAACTTAGTAACTTTACGCAAACTTGAAAATTAATTCATGGATTCAATAAAAGAATACTTAGATAAAAATAAGGACAGATTTCTGGAGGAACTTTTAGATTTATTAAAGATTCCTTCAATTTCAGCCGATCCTGCGTATAAAGGTGATATGCTAAAAGCGGCAGATGCCTTAAAAGCCAGGCTTCTTGAAGCAGGCTGTGATAGGGCAGAAGTTTCTCCTACGCCTGGTCACCCTGTGGTATACGCTGAAAAAATAATCGATAAGAATCTACCAACGGTGCTGGTTTATGGGCATTATGACGTTCAGCCGCCAGATCCCCTGGATCTTTGGGATTCACCACCATTTGAACCGGTGATCAAGGAAACTAAGATCCATCCCGAAGGAGCAATTTTCGCCAGAGGTTCCTGTGATGATAAGGGACAGATGTATATGCATGTGAAAGCCATGGAATACATGACCAAAAATGATGAGCTTCCCTGTAATGTGAAGTTCATGATCGAAGGTGAAGAAGAAGTAGGTAGCGAGCATTTAGACTGGTGGATCAAGGAGAATAAGGAAAAACTTCAGAATGATGTGATCCTTATTTCTGATACCGGAATGATCTCTAAAGATACTCCTTCAATTACTACCGGTCTTCGCGGACTCTCTTATGTGGAAGTTGAGGTAACCGGAGCAAACCGCGATCTGCATTCAGGCCTCTATGGAGGAGCGGTCGCAAATCCGTTGAATATTCTTAGCCAGATGATATCGCAGTTGACTGACGAAAATAACCATATTACCATTCCGGGATTTTATGATAATGTAGAAAATCTAAGCGATGAAGAAAGAGCTAAAATGGCGGAAGCTCCTTTCAGTTTAGAGGAATATAAAGAGAAACTGGACATTAGAGATGTTCACGGTGAAAAAGGATATTCTACGTTAGAAAGAGGTTCAATTAGACCTACCTTAGATGTGAACGGAATGTGGGGAGGTTATATTGGCGAAGGTGCCAAGACCGTTTTGCCTTCAAAAGCTTATGCAAAAATTTCCATGCGTCTGGTGCCAAACCAGGATTGGAAAGAGATCACTGAACTTTTCAAAAAGCATTTTGAGAGTCTGGCGCCAGATTCAGTAAAAGTAGAGGTGAAACCACATCATGGTGGATATCCCTATGTTACCCCTATAGATACTATTGGTTACCAGGCTGCAAGTGCAGCCTACGAAGAAACCTTTGGAAAAACACCAATTCCGCAACGAAGCGGCGGAAGTATCCCGATCGTTTCCCTATTTGAAAAAGAACTGGACAGTAAGATCATTTTGATGGGCTTTGGTTTAGATACCGATGCGATACATTCTCCAAATGAACATTTTGGAGTTTGGAATTACCTGAAAGGGATCGAAACCATTCCGTGGTTCTATAAGCATTTTACCGAAATGAGTAAAAAGTAGATTTTCTTATAGAGTCATCCTGAACTTGATTCAGGATCTAAAGAGAAGCTGAAATCGAAGATTCAACGTAGTTAAACAAGTTCAGCATGACGTAGAAATCAAAATAGAAGTTACCCTGAATTTGTTTCGGTGTCATTTCGACCAACGGGATAAATCTCTTTAAAAAATTTGCCAAATTTCATAATTAGCAGGGAATCAGTTTTATTTAAAATTGATTCCCTGTTTTTATATCTTTGAGCCTCAAAATTATTTAACAACATGAACAAAATATTAAGTACTTGTCTGTTAGCTACCGCGCTAACTTTCGTGTCCTGTAACGAGGATAAGAAAGATCCGGAAACGGCTCAGGCAGAAACTTCACAGGAAGATTTCAATTTTAAAGCTGATGAATTTGCAGATCTTAAGATCCTGCGTTATCAGATCCCGGGATGGGAAAACCTTAGCTTAAAAGAGCAAAAACTGGTTTATTACCTAACTCAGGCGGGACTTGCGGGTCGTGATATAATCTGGGACCAGAATTATCGTCATAACCTCAAAATTCGCGAGGCTCTGGAGAATATCTATGCGAATTACAATGGGGATAAGTCTTCTGAAGAATGGACTGCTTTTGAAACTTATTTAAAAAGAGTTTGGTTCTCTAACGGAATTCATCACCACTATTCTAATTCTAAGTTGAAGCCTGAATTCAGCAAAGAATATTTCGACACTTTACTAAAGGAAACCAATACAGATCTTACCGGGGAAGCTTACGAAGTGATCTTTAATGATAAAGATGCTAAAAAAGTAAACCTGAACGAAGCCGATGGGTTGATCGAAGGTTCAGCGGTGAACATGTACGGTGAAGGAATCACGGCTGCGGAAGTTGATGCATTTTATGCCAACAAAAAATCTCCAAATCCTGAAAGACCTCTTGCTTACGGGATTAACACTAAACTGGTAAAGGAAAATGGAAAACTGGTTGAAAAAGTTTATAAAAGTGGCGGACTTTACGGAGAAGCGATTGATGAGATCGTAAAGTGGCTGGAGAAAGCCAAAGCCGTTGCCGAAAATAAAAAGCAGGCGAATGCTTTAGGCCTGTTGATCGATTATTATAACACCGGAGATCTTCAAACCTGGGATGAATACAATGTTGCCTGGGTAGAAGCTACAGAAGGAAACATCGATTATATCAACTCTTTTATAGAAGTTTATAACGATCCTAAAGGCTATACCGGATCTTACGAAAGCATCGTGCAGATCAAGGATTTTGACATGTCTGAAAAGATGAGCAAGGTAGAAGAGAACGTGCAGTGGTTCGAGGATAATTCTCCTATCATGGATGAGCATAAAAAAGACTCTGTAGTTGGCGTTACTTATAAAACAGTGATCGTTGCCGGAGAATCTGGAGATGCTTCTCCAAGTACTCCCATCGGCGTGAACCTTCCAAATTCAAGCTGGATAAGAAAAGTACACGGAAGTAAATCTGTTTCCCTGGGGAATATCATCAATGCTTACGAAAATGCTGGTGGTTCAGACAGGTTGAAAGAGTTTGCTCATGACGAAGAGGAAATCGCACTTTCTGAAAAATACGGTAAGCAAGCCGATAAATTACATACCGCACTTCATGAAGTAGTAGGTCACGCCTCAGGTCAGTTGAACCAGGGTGTAGGAACTACCAAAGAAACATTGAAGAGCTATGCTTCTACTTTGGAAGAAGGTCGTGCCGATCTTGTAGGTCTTTATTATTTAATGGATCCAAAACTCGAGGAGCTAGGACTTACAGATAACGCTGAAGAGCTTGGAAAAGCTGCTTACAACGATTATATCAGGAATGGTCTGGTTACACAATTGGTGAGATTGGAGCTAGGAGATGATGTTGAAGAAGCTCATATGAGAAACCGCCAGTGGGTAAGTGCCTGGGTTTATGAAAAAGGAAAGGAAGATGGAGTGATCGAAAAAGTTGAAAAAGACGGAAAGACCTATTACGATATTAAAGATTACCAGAAGCTAAGAGAGCTTTTCGGAGAGCTTTTAAGAGAGACGCAGAGAATCAAGTCTGAAGGTGATTACGAAGCTGTGAAAGATCTTGTGGAAAACTACGGAGTAAAAGTAGACCAGAAGATGCATAAAGAAGTATTGGAGAGAAACGCTCAGTTCAAATCGGCTCCATATAGCGGATTCATTAATCCTGTTTTGGTTCCTGAAATGGATGAGAACGGGGAGATCACTGCGATTAAGGTGACTCAGCCAGAATCTTTTGAAAAGCAGATGATGGATTATTCTGAAAATTTCAGCTTTCTCACTGAAAAGAAAGAAGCGAAAAAAGAAGAGGCTGTTGAAGCTGAAGAAATGTAATATTTCATTCTTCTGAAAAATATAAAGCCCGGTATTTGCCGGGCTTTTTTTATGTTCTAAACTTAAGGTAATTGTTGGATGTCATTTCGACCAAAGGGAGAAATCTGTTCAAAGGGGATTTCTCAGTCGTTTCGCTTCCTCGAAATGACTAAAAAGTTTATTCAAACTTCGTCTTTAAATAAAGTCGTTCCACCTTTTCCCTGGCCCATGGAGTTCTTCTTAAGAATTTAAGACTGGATTTAATGGTAGGATTGCTTTTAAAACAATTGATACCGATCCTGTCAGCAAGCCCGTCCCAACCGTAATGAGCATGTAACTTTTCCATAATGGTCGCGAGTTTTACCCCGTGTAAGGGATTGTTTGGTTGTGATTCCATATTTATTTCTTTTCTGTCATTCAGTTCAAAGAGAGTATTCTGTTTTGAATTAGATTTCTCAGTCGCTCTGCTTCTTCGAAATGACCTTAAAATTCTTAATGTCAAGCTGAACTTGTTTTAGCTTCTCATTTTTAGACCCTGAAATCAATTCAGGGTGACGTCAAACTGAAACTTATATTTTCTTTACAAACTTAGTAAGTATCACAATCTGCTGTCCTTCAACTTTTCCTTCAATCTGTTCCGCGTTATCATGAACCAGGGAAACTCTTCTAACTGCCGTTCCTCTTTTTGCTGTAAGGCTGGAGCCTTTCACATTAAGATCTTTAGTTAAAACCACCGTATCTCCTGCTTCTATGATGGCCCCGTTACTGTCTTTATGCGCAATAGAGTTTTCACCTTTTTCTTCCTGGACACCGGCTTTCGCCCATGCTTTCACATCATCTTCCATATACATCATATCCAGCAGATCCTGTGGCCAGCCTTCAGCTTTTAACCTGTTAAGCATTCTCCAGGCCATCACCTGTACTGCCGGGATTGTGCTCCACATGCTATCATTTAAACAACGCCAGTGATTTGGTTCTACTTTTTCAGCATCTTCAATCTGCTCTTTACAAGTGTTGCATATTAGAATGCTGCTTTCAAGTCCGTTTTCCGGGGAATCGGGAATTTCATAAACACTCAGGTTGTCTTTATTCGCACATAATTCACAAGTGGAATCACTGCGTTCTCTTAAGCTTTCTTCTATGGTCATGGTACCGAATTTGGCTGCAAAGATAGTTTAAACTAAGCCTTAGGGAAATACTTTACAGATTTAAGAATTAGACTTTATAAAATTCATCACCCTTTCCTCAAGAATCGGCAAAGTAACCACGCCTTTTTCCAGTATCACCTCATGAAATTTTCTGATGTCAAAATCAGGTCCCAAAGCTTTCTCGGCTTTTTTTCTTAATTCTCTGATCTTTAATTCGCCGATCTTATAAGAAACAGCCTGTCCCGGCCACGAGATATAACGGTCTACTTCGGTGTTGATCTCGTGAATGGAAAGCGCTGTGTTATTTTTCATAAAATTGACTGCCTGTTCCCTGGTCCAGCCTTTTGCATGTATGCCGGTATCAACAACTAGTCGGCAGGCGCGCCATTGTTCATAAGTTAGTTTTCCGAAGATCTCGTAAGGATTGCGATAAATGCCCATTTCTTCTGCCAGAAATTCTGAATATAATCCCCAGCCTTCCCCGAAAGCCGAGATATAAAAGTTTCTTCTGAATTTAGGGATTTCATCGCCCAGTTCATTGTTTAAGGAGATCTGCAAATGATGTCCGGGGACCGCTTCGTGCGCGGTAAGTGACGGTAAAACGTATTTTGGTCTGCTGGGAAGATCGTAAGTATTTACCCAGTAATATCCCGGCTGGGTTTCATTGGAAGCGCCAATATATCTTCCGGTTGTATACTTTGGAGCAATCGCTGCAGGAACTTCGGCTACTCCGTAAGGTTTTCGCGGAAGTTTAGTAAAATAGGCCGGCAACTTGGCATCAATCCTTTTAGAAATATCCCTTGCGAACATTAGCAACTCCTCAGGTGTTTCCGCATAAAATTGTTCATCAGTCCTTAGAAAATCAAAGAATTCTGAGAAAGTACCTTCAAAGTCAGTTTCGACCATTACCTTTTTCATTTCGGTATTGATCCTTTCTACTTCGGCAAGACCAATATTATGAACTTCCTCTGCACTTAGATCGAGAGTAGTATAATACTCCAGGATATAATCGTAGTATTCCCGGCCTTTTGGAGTTTCAGAAACCCCTAAAGCGGTTCTGGTTTTTGGAAAATATTCTGTTTCAAAGAATTTTTTGATACGTTTGAATTCCGGGATCACATTCTTGGTAATGGCCATTTCCGCAGCATTTAGAACGGAATCTTTTTGTTTTTCAGAAAGTGTTGAAGGAAGATCCTTAAAAGGTTTATAGAAATAACTGTCCCTGTAATTTTCTACGATCTGGCTGTCATAGGTGTTTTCGTAACCTTTAAAAATCACCAGGGGCTGAGTGATCCCTTTCTTCAGACCTTCGCGAAGCAAAACGAAATGCTGATCTACATAATTTGGAATGGCATTCAGTTTATTCAAATAAGCCTTTACCTGATCATAATTGTTGAGGTCACGAATTTGATAATTCAAACTTAAATGAAAACCGGCATCAGAAAGAAGCGGATTCAAGTAAGCTTTATATTCAAAAGTTTTAAGCGTATTCCTTAGGTCATATTTAAGGAGCTCGGCAGAGATCTGTTGAGATTCAGAAAGTCCAGTATATTCAAGATCTTTGAGGTTCTGAAGTAAATTTTCAGCAAAATCAGCTTCTTTTTTATAATGCTCTTTGGTGTAAAGTCCTAAAGGATAATCTGAACGTTCATAAGGTTTATGATCCTGAAATTTCTTAATGATCTTCTCTAGCCTAATAGAATCTTTTTGAGCATGGATGCCGCCCGAAATAAGTATAAAGAAGGCCAGAAGGGCCGGAAAGAATCGCATAAATAGAATTTTTTCTAAATATAAGAAATGTAAATACCTTGGTTTAGGAAAATTGAATATTCGTCATCCTGAACTTGTTTCAGGGTCTCATTTTAAGATTCTGAAACGAGTTCAGAATGACGGCTTTGAGGGATATAGAAATATAATTAATTGCCGAGAATGCGGGCCCAAAGTCTGGGAAGAAGCTTTTGGGCATCGGTCATTTCCTTTTCTCTTTCTTTCGCAGTTAGCTCCCCGTGTTCTTCCGATAATTTATAGCTGAAGATGAATTCAGAATCCGGATCTTCGATATCCATATTTCCAAACCTGAGATCGTTGAAATACAAATTGCCATTATCTTTGGAAAAAGTATACCAGCCCTCGCTTATCTGAATAAGCCGATGGAGGTTTGGATTATCTGCCAGATCACCGGCCAAATCATAATTCTTAGGAACACTGTAAAAATTGACAGGCTGCGAATCGAAGATGGAATAATTGCCAATTAAAAAAGCGTCTTCAGTCTCAATATTCGCCGTCCATAAAATAGAATTCAAAGGAGTTGGCCTGGTATCCATCCTTTCATACTGAATATTTTGACTTTCGAGCGCATTCTCAAATTTCTGAAACGTATAAAATTTTAATGCCGGAGTTATGAGAAGTAAATAAATACTGCTGATTATAAGGCCCAGGCGATTATATTTTTTCCGTTTAGGATCTGTTCTTTTAAGACGCATCGCCAGAATTAAAAAAATTAAAAACGGAAGCGTGTAAAGCGGATCTATCACAAAGATATTCTTATAAGCGAGCCGAAGATCGAACGGCCAGAACAACTGGGTGCCCCAGGTGGTATGCGCATCTAATAAGGGATGCGTGAACAGCCCCCAGAACATTAACCAGGACCAGTTCTTCCAGGTAGCTTCTGACTTCGATTCAATTTTGGAAATAAGCCAGCCAAAAACAGGAGCAAAAACTATAGAGAAAACTATGGAGTGGGAAAAACCACGATGAATTTCAATCGCCGTGATCGTATCGAAAAAGTTGCCTACAAAAGTATCCAGATCAGGAATGGTTCCGGCGATAGCTCCATAAAGCATGGCCTTATTTCCTACTTTTTTACCGAGCACGGCTTCCCCAACGGCGGCTCCTAATACGATCTGGGTTAATGAATCCATATTTGGCAAATATAGCTTACTTTACTGGAGACCCTGAAATAAATTCAGGGTGACGGTTAGTCTATACGGTAATTCTTCATGCTGAACTAAATTCAGGTTTAAAAAAGGCAATGAATAAAACCACGTTATTCTGAACTTGATTCAGCATCTCATTATTCTTCCACAATCTTCATCTTCCTAAGCAGAAAAGAAGCATTCATATTCTGGCAAATACCAGTTTTCAAATGATAGTCAAAGTGAAGTTCATCATTCACTATTTCTGCATCAAAATAGAAATTCTTAACCTGCTCTAATTCCTGACTTATCTCGCATAGACTCAAATCGTGCGTGGCAATAATCCCGGTAGAATTCGTCCCGACAAGTCGTTGCACAAATTTTCGGGAACCTATCGCTTTATCTGTGCTATTGGTTCCTTTCAGGATCTCATCAAGAATAATAAAGTAATTCTCCGTCTGAATATTATCAACGATAAATTTCAACCTCTTTAATTCTGAAAAGAAATAGGATTCGTCATCACCCAACGAATCACTGGTACGCATGCTGGTGATGAGTTTAATAGGAGAATACCTGCAGCTTTCTGCACACACCGGAAGACCAATATTAGACATGAGGATCTGCAGGGCAACGGTACGTAAAAAAGTACTTTTTCCGGCCATATTTGCACCGGTAATAATAAAAAATTGATCGCCTCTTATAATGAAATCGTTATTCACACGCTTGTGAGTATCCAGCAGGGGATGACCTAAATTTTTAGCAGAAATCCCTGCTCCTTTTTCCATAATTTCAGGAAAATGATAATGCGCATGGTTAAACGTGAAATTTCCCAGGCTGTTGTAGGCATCGGTTCTTTCAACGGCTTCAAACCAATGTTCCACCGCCGAATGATGATGCTCGATCCATTTTTCCAGGCGGTAGGACTGTCTTAGATCCCAAAGCAAAAATCCATTACCAAAGATTCCAAAAATCAGGTTATTGCGTTGATCCAGGGCATCGATGGCTTTTGAAAATTGCTGAAGAATGACCGAAGCTTTTTTAGATTCTGAAGTGATAGAATTTTTCACTTCTTTCATTAATTCAGATTCGAATTCTTCGGTCTCCAGAAATGCCAGTAACTGGTGATATTGCTGAAATGTATCCTGCACCCTGCTTACTGTTCCCGATAGTTCATTGATCTTTTTCAGAAATCTACCGGTGATAAGCAAGCCAATGATGAACCACAAAAGAACCTGGAAAAAACCGATGATCCCGAAATAGAAGATCGTAAGTACCGCCAGCGAAAGAATAGAAAATACGGCTGGAAACCACCTCATGTATTTGGGGACAAAACTTTTGTAATTTCTTATCCAATTCAAAATGACTTTCGAGTCGGTCTCGGTTTTTACCAGAGTAGCGGTGGCAGAATAATTCTGTCGCCAGTCGGCTTTTGAAGCCAGTTCTTTTATTGCTTCCTGTTTCTTTTCAATATCTACAATCTTATTGGCTAAAAGAATTTTAGCAAGTCTGGCTTTTCCTTCTTTTAAAGCAGTCCTGTTCAGAAACTGAAAAAAGGATTTTTTTCCGAAAAGGTCAATATCCCTGGAATATTCATGGTCTTCAGGATCAAATTTCTTTCCGTCTGGCAGGTCTGAGAAATCTCTTGTTTTAAGGATCTTTAATTCCTGTTCATTTATGCTGATCAATGCTAATAACTTATCCTTTTCTTTTTTTAGATCACTGTGCCTGGAAATAAGAAATAAGAAAACAGCGATCAAAACCGCGGCAACCGGCAGAATGATATTGATATTTCCGAAGAAAAAATATACGCTAGCACAAATGGAAAGAAAGACAATGAGTCTCAAAGTGCTTGAGAAAATTAACTTTTTGGAGATCTTATTTTTTAATTCGGAATATTTCGCCTTTCGCGAGGTGTAAAATTCTTCAGCTTCTTTCATTATAAATCTTCAAGTTCCTTTTTTA
The DNA here is from genome assembly GCF_020552705.1 of Christiangramia sediminis. GTDB lineage: Bacteria > Bacteroidota > Bacteroidia > Flavobacteriales > Flavobacteriaceae > Christiangramia > Christiangramia sediminis. Next base: position 897,478 of record NZ_JAJBZG010000005.1, read on the forward strand.
GTTTTACGGTGAGCCCGTTCACTACAAGTTCGTAAGAATGGTCGATCAATTCAAAAACCAGTTTTGGATCCAGTCGACCGTCCAAAATAAGGGTATTCCAATGTTGTTTATTCATATGATATCCCGGCAGAATATTTTCTTCATATTCTTCACGAAGTTCTATCGCTCTTTCAGGATCGCATTTTAGATTAGCCCTTAACGGCACCTCGTCCAGAGAAACGATGGAAAACATCTTACCCATCACCTTTAAGACCAGGTTATCCGGACCAAAGGGAAGGCCCTCGGTAACGTCTTTTTTCTTTAGGCAATAATCTCTGAAAGTGTCGATGTTCATGAGCCCTTTAATTAAAAAAGATTTCTCACTGCGTTCGAAATGACATGAAAATTTGATGTCATTCCGATTCCGATGAAATCGGGAGAGGAATCTTTTTCTTATTGATTTTCAATCTTTTTATTGTCCTGGTTTTCTATGGTCAAAGCCGTATAATCCAGTTTCCAGCCAATAGTTTCCACGATCTTTTCCATAAGAACAATAGTATCCAGAGCTTCCTTTTTCGCCTGATCCATAAGTCCGCTTTGGGGGATCTTATCTACGATGGCTTTTTTCGCATCCCGGTTAATATCGGTAAGATCTGAGGTGGTAAAAGGATTCGCCCATCCTTCACGTTTGTCGTAATATTTAAAATCTGTTTCTATAGTCAACAATTCTGGCTGCGGAAAATTAGTAAGGATGATCTTTTTATGTTCATTATCACTCTGCATCTGGATCTTGCTGAGGTCAAAACCAATGTGTGCTTTTGCATTCACCAGGACGATGGCTTTTTTCTTTCCGAGGATGAGACTCAGGTATTTTTCTTTCAGATTTTCATAATGGTAGATCTCAGAAAAATCACCTTCGATACTAATAAACTTACAAACGCTTTTGATCTTATCCATTAATACCACAGACTGCTCATTCGTTTTTGACTTTGAGCGTTCTTTATTAAAGGCTGCAAAAATGAAGTAAGCAATAACGGCACCTACAGCCAAACCTATAAACAGTAATTCCATATTATTTTCCTATTTCTTCCAGGTGCGTAAATTTAAAGCCTTTTTTATATTTCAGTCCGTATCCAAGAAAGCGGTCAAAACTGGAGTGTGCGAACAGAATGATCCCGGCAATTTCCAGATCCGGCAATTTAAGATAATATCCAAGCAAGCCAATGCCAATGGCAAGACCTTTATGATGAAAAATATTATAGAAAAAAGCACCCCATTTGTTATTCAAAATATAGCCGAGCATTCCAATATCAGGGACGAAGAATAACCCGATAAACCACCACCAACTTAATTCCTGCAAACTGAAGGCCCCAATACCCATTAACATCATTGCCAGTTCTTCTATTTTTAGAGTGAAGTTCATGATTCAAGTATTTTGTACAAAACCGGTTTACAGGGAGCAGCGTCGTTTTCGAAGGATGCCGGCTGAAGGTTTAAAAAATATTCGCCGTCTTCTATTTTATTCGGAACATAGATCAACTCAGTGATCGTCGCATCAAAACGTGTATTCTTGGGGTAATCCCAGAAAGCCTTGTGTGCCAGTAATTTTCCCTCATCCTTTTCTTTATCTACGGAAGGCTGATCGGTCAGGAAATGCTTGATTCCCGCTTCCCGAATCAGGATCATAGCGTCTTCTTCAATAAATGGCCAGTTGGTATGAGAATGATTCTTGGAGATCTTGCCGATATAATTTGGGAGGGTTCTCAGCACTAGTGCTTCGGAATCGATATTTTTTATTTTTTCAGCGATCTGAGCTTTAGTAAAAACGAGGTCATTCCCTTTTTTCTGAGGTTCGACAGAAATAAGCCTGGCTTTAAAAAAGAATGTTTTTAAATGTTGCTGAATCGTATGTAACTCAGAACTAATATGTCCTACACATTCGGTATGCGTAGCATGAGCATGCGGATTAAACCAGATATTATTGAAATTTACGGAAGAACCTTTGCTTACTTTTCCAATAAAGTCCCCGTCAATCACCGGCTCTATCTCCGGATGTTTTAAATACCAGGCCATAGGATTCTTATTATCCCCGCGAAGACTGATGGAAATATCCAGGGGTTTGGAAAAATCTATATTATAAGAATTGCCGTTATGGCTGATGCTCGCTAACATGTTGTTTGATTGGTACTAACAAATGTAATATTGTTAGTTGATAATTTACAATAGCTCATAAAAATAAGATTTCTCAGTCGCCAACTCCTTCGAAATGATCAAAAAATCAGTCGATAAAAAACAGATCTGCAGCGATACCATCGCTAAGGAATTTCCCTTTTGAAGTAATATGAAAGATATTTTTAGTTCTTTCCATCAATCCGTCTTCCAGGAATTTTTCTGATTCTTTTAAAAAATGAACCTTGTATTTTTCTCCAAATTTCTCCTGAATATCTTCCGTGGAAACTCCAAATTTTGTCCGGAGTCTGGTCATGACAAATTCATTATAAGAGTCGGTTTTAGACAGTTCTTCGGTTTGCTGAGGTAGTTTTCCCGCCCCAATGGAATTAATATAAAGACTGTTATTACTGATATTCCACTTTCTGAAAGTACCATCATAAGAATGTGCCGAAGGGCCTATACCTAAATAAGGCTTGCCCAACCAGTAAGCCATATTGTTTTGAGAGTGATAACCCGGCTTACCATAATTGGAAAATTCGTAATGCTCAAAACCCTTGGAGGTTAGTGTGTTTACAAGAATGTCGAATTGCTCCCGGTATTGTTCATCTTCAACAGGTTTTACTTTTCCTTTTTCGATGAATTTTTCCAGAGCTGTTTTTGGTTCCACGGTGAGTGCATAACTGGAAATATGTGGAATATCCAGTTTAAGCGCGGTTTCCAGATTTTCAATCCACTGTTCATTCGACTGTCCCGGGATTCCGTAGATCAAGTCGATACTGATATTGTCGAAATATTGTTTTGCCAATTGCAGGGATTGCAAAGCTTCTTCAGAATTATGCGCCCGGTTCATCAATTTCAGATCCTTTTCAAAAAATGACTGCACTCCAATACTCAAACGGTTCACCGGTGAAGCATCCAGCATTTTGATCACTTCCTCTGAAAGGTCATCGGGATTTGCCTCGAGAGTAATCTCCGCATTTTCTGCAACCTGGAAATTGGTAAAGATTGTTTTAAAGATGAGGTTTAATTCTTCTGAATTCAGCAGTGAGGGAGTTCCTCCTCCAAAATAAATGGTTTGAATATTTTGTCCTATTTCATCCTTTCTCAATTCCAGCTCTTTGCAGAGCATATCTACTAATTGAGATTTCTTTTTGGTGGAAGTTGAAAAATGAAAATCACAATAATGACAGGCCTGTTTGCAAAAGGGGATATGGATATAAATTGCCCCTCCCGGCCTCCCCAACGAGGAGGAGTTAGATTCGTTACCTGATTTATTTGAAATTGGAGAATTCAAAGCATGTTATTTATTAAGCCCCCTTCGGGGGTTGGGGGCTATTTGACCTTATTCGGGTTTTGTTTGACAAACGCATCCCAGCCGGTGTAGCTTTTTCCTACTTCAGTTTTACCTGAATTGTAGAAATGGCAAACCGCAGCTGCAAGTCCGTCAGTGGCATCCAGGTTTTTAGGAAGTTTCCCGATGCTCAACTGACTCTGTAACATTTTTGCGACCTGTTCCTTGCTGGCGTTTCCGTTTCCGGTAATGGCCATTTTGATCTTTTTTGGTAAATATTCCGTGATCGGAACCTCTCTAGAAAGTCCGGCGGCCATGGCCACACCTTGCGCACGTCCCAGTTTGAGCATGGACTGTACGTTCTTTCCGAAGAATGGAGCTTCAATAGCGATCTCATCCGGATGATAATTATCGATCAATTCAATCGTACGTTCAAAGATCAGTTTCAGCTTGACATAATGATCTTTGTATTTATTCAGCTGAAGTTCATTCATCTGAATAAAACTCATCTTTTTGTTCTCCACTTTAATGAGTCCGAAACCCATAATAGTAGTTCCCGGGTCAATACCCAGAATGATCCTTTCGCCTTTCAAAACGGATTTTTCAGAAGATTTGCTCACAAAAATTACCTAATTTGGGACTTTCACAAAGCTAAACAATTCTGCCTTGGCAGCATCAAACTTATCGGTTATGCTTTTGCTGGTCTTTTTTGGATTTATCGCTGCAGTTTATCTGGGACTGGTGCTTGCATTTATTTTCGGATGGAATAAAGTGTCTGAATTCAAATTAGAAGGCCTGTCTTCCGAAAACACATTTTCAATCATTATTCCATATAGAAATGAATCTGAAAATTTATCCCTCCTTTTCAAATCGCTTAGCAGTCTGAATTACCCGAGTAGGAAATTTGAAATTATTCTGGTGAATGATGCGTCTAAAGATGATTCGAGACAAATAGCGGAGGCATTTCAGAATGATTTCCAGGAGCTGAATATTCAATTGATCGAGAATATCAGAAAAACGAATTCCCCGAAAAAGGATGCCATAAAAACTGCCATTGGTGTTTCCAGGTTTGATTATATCGCGACCACAGATGCCGATTGTATAGTTCCCAATAAATGGTTGCAATTTTTTGATAAATGTATCTCGAGCTCAAATTCCAGAATGATGGGCGGGCCGGTAGGTTTTATTCAGCAAACCGATAACAGGAAAGCATATTTTCAGAATTTCGAGGAAATGGATTTTATGAGTTTGCAGGCTTCCACTGTTGGTGCTTTCGGAATAGAAAAAGCTTTTATGTGCAATGCTGCGAATATGTGTTATGAAAAGGAAACTTTTCTCCGGGAGGCTGGTTTTGATAAAGATGAAAAGATCGCCAGTGGGGATGATGTTTTCTTATTGCAGAAATTAAGAAAAAAAGGACTTGAGGTTTCTTTCATAAAATCTGAACAGGCTACCGTTTTTACCAATTATCAAAAAAGTGTAAAAAGCCTGATCAATCAGCGGATTCGCTGGGCGGCGAAGACTACTTCATATTCCAGCAATTTTGCGAAGTTTACCGGAGTGATCGTATTCCTCATGAATTTTTCACTAATTATTTTTACCGGATTGGCTTTTTTAGAACTGATCCCGTATGAATTCCTTATGTCGATCTTCCTGCTGAAGTTCAATGCAGATTTTGTGCTTATTTATAAGTCAGCTAAGTTTATGAATCGGGAAAGTTTAATGCGTCACTATTTATGGAGCAGCATTGTATATCCTTTTTTTACAGTGTATGTAGCGTTTCTTTCTTTTTTTAAAGGCTATGAATGGAAGGGGAGAAGGTTTAAAAAGTAATAGAGAATTGATAATGGACAATTGACAATTAGATTGCTTCGCTCGGAAGGATACACTTCGACAAGCTCAGTGCGTCACTACGAGTGAAAGGAAGCAGTCTCAAAACATTAGATTAATTTTGAATTTTCCAGGGTTGTCATCTCGACCAACGGGAGAGATCTCATTGGAATTCCATTAAACTTCATACTTCTAGACTCGTACTTCGATTTATTCCGCTTTCACTACCACCGGCATTTTAAACACCGTGGAAACAGGAATGCCTCTTTTGCTGGCTGGATAAATTTTTGGCAATGAATCTATACTTTGTCTTAGCCACTGCTCAATTTCAGGTAATTGATTAGTAACTGTGGTGTCTACTTTTACAGAATCTATCTGTGGTTTTCCTTCTTTGGTGATCTCCAGGTATATATAAAGAGTGTCGTTTATGCTTTCAGTAACTACAGGCTGCTGACTTGACAAAAAGGAATAAATAGTAGTAGCGACGGTGCGTTCAAAACAATTCTTCGCCGCAGCAAGTTCAGTTTCATTCTGGCAATTTTCAAAAGCCGGATATTCATCAACTTCTTTCCAGTTGAGAGAACGGGATTCCTGCTCCAGAACCTCTTCAGAAGAGATCTTTTTAGTCTCAAAATTGCAGGAAGTTAGTATTAAAGTAACTACAAAAAGTAAAACTTTTTTCATTGGTAATCCGCTTTCGGATTCCAAAAATAGTGAAATATAGCAGGTTAGGAAATATTGCCGGAACTAAAATATTTCAACTTCCGAATTAACTATTTTCAAATTAGTAGTTTCCGAGTAAAATCAAGTTATTTAGCCTGGTGGATATCACTTTTTAGCTCACTTATACGATAGTTTGCCACAGAGATCATATCGTTTCTGCCAGATTCGCCAAATTTCTTAAGATAAGATTCGTATAATTTTAGAACAGCTTTTTTGTCTTCAAAATAGCCATCAGCAGCTATCGCACGTTCTAATAGTGCTCGTTCATTATCGGGATTTTCTTCCAGGGCAGATTCAAAATTTTCAAAGGCTTCCTTAAAATTTTCCTGTCTTTTGAATGTCAGACCTATGTTTAAATATTCTCTGTCTACCGGTTGTTTCTTGATCAATAAAGCCATTGTAAAATGTTGCTGTGCTTTTTCAGTCTCATTCGTTCTAAGGTAGAGCGCACCAAGATTTGAGTGAACAGCAGAATTCATATCATTAATATCCAGCATTTTCTTATAGGTCTCGATAGCTTTTTCGGTTTGAGAAGTTACACGGTAGGCTTTGGCAAGTTTCTCGAGGATAAATTCTGAACTTTCTCCTAATTCCAGAAGTCTCTCATAGGGAGCAATTGCTTTTTCAAACTGTAAAGACCTGGAATATGCCTGGCCTAAAATGGATAATAGTGACACATTATCGGGTCTGGCTTCTAATCCTGTATTGCAAATATGAATCGCATTATAGGATTTGCCACTTTTAAGGTAATGCTTTGCTATTTTATAAATACCACCCTGATGCGTAAAATCTTTACTTACGGTTTTGAAGAAATATTTTATCGCGCTGCTATCCTTTTTCATCTCTTTAGCCAATCCAATCCTATACAGAAAACCTGCATTTTCAGGATATTTTTCGCTTAGGATACTGAATAAACTATCTGCCTTATCCAGTTTCCCGGATTCCAACAGCAATTCCCCGTAATCTACCGCGGTAAGAATTTTTTCAGGATTTTTATCCAGCACGTTTTTGTAATTCTGAAGAGCCTCTTCATTCTGACCATTAGCCTGCTGGATCTTCGCTAATTTTAAATAGATGCTTTCAGTTTTTGGTTCCAGAGTTTCCAAAAGCTCAATGGCTTCGGTTTTTTCGCCTACAGCGGAAAGGCTGTCTGCTGTCCTTATTTCCTCCTGGGAATAAAGCGACAGCGAACAGCTTAATATTAAAAGTAGCGTTAATCTAATTTGCATTGATACGCTTTAAAGGTTTAACTTTTCTTCTCTTCCTTTTCGGGTACAGCGAATGCTATTGGTAAAGAATACATAATTGCAACATTCTTTCCATCTTTCTTCCCGGGTTGCATTTGAGGAAGACTGCTAACCACACGAGTCGCTTCGTTTTGCAGCACTTCTCTTACCTCAGCTTCATCTGCTAACGAGCGGGAACGAACATCGGTGATATTTCCGTTCTCATCAATTTTAAACTGAACCACTATTCGGGTTTGACCCTGAATATTTAGTTTTTTCCCTAAGGATGTATCAAAATTAGAATTCACATGATGTGTGATCTTTTCGACTGTACAATTTTTCATTTCCTCTCCTTCAAGATTTTCACATCCTTCGAAAGCCGGGACCTGATCTACCACGGCAAAAGGGATAGCTTCAACTTCAGTAGTGTCCTGACTAAATGCGCCAATGGAAATTAGAGCAAATAATAATGATAAGGTGTAATTAATAGGTGTTTTCATAATTAATAGTTTTAAATTATTCTGATACTTGAAAGGCGATAGGTAAAGAATACATCACGCTAACAGGTCTGCCATTCTGTTCTCCAGGAATCATATCTGGCATACTGCCTACTACGCGTTTTGCTTCTTCTTCCAGTTCTGGATGAGGGGCTCTTGCTTTTATATCTACAATACTTCCCGTCTCATCAATTCTAAACTGAACAATCACCCGGTTTACTCCGGTTAAGCCCAATTGTTTACCCAATGAGGTGTCGAAATTCTCATTTACGAACTTAGAAATTTCACTACTGGTGCAATTTTTTCTTGCATCGTCAACCCATTGGTCACATTCAGGAAAAGCTGGAACCTTTTCTATTACTGCGTAAGGTACCGCAGCTTTATTATCCCAGTTCTTAGGGCTGTTCTGGTCATATTTCTTATTGGAACTTGTCGTGTTCGATCCGGTTGCTTTAAGATTCATATACATTGTGTATTCTGTTCCGTCTTTCTTAGATACGATCATTTTATTATATGATTCAGGAACTTTTTCCGATGATTTATGAACTGAATAAGATACCATGTCTGATTCATAATCAATAGTCGCCCAACTTACATAATCTGGATTATTGATTAGGAAATCTTCAAAATCCTTATGAATTCTATTTTTTTCAGGATCACTTTCCAAATCTTCGCCCTTTTGTAAACTGTAATTATACTGAGATAGTGAAGAATCTGTATCTTCTTTTGTTTCAACGTCTGAACATGACACATAAGTTAGCATAGCCAACATTAATGGAATCACCAGTAAAAATTTGAATTTTGACAATTTTGATGAGTTGTTTTTCTGTAACATAAGTATTCGTTTTTTGATTAATGAATGATTAAAAAATTGATTGATAAATGAAATATTTTGGGTACTGAAAGCGGTATTCAGCAATTGATGATAATATTCTTTTTTCCCTGAAATCTTTACCGCAGTTTGATCGGCAATGTATTCGTGCACGGTTGCAAGTTGGTTCTGAAATATATAAACCAGCGGATTGAACCAGAATATTATTTTTAGTATTTCAAAGAACAAAAGATCCAGACTATGATTTTCATGAATATGTACCAGCTCATGTGCCATGATCTGTTGTTTCTCTTTGGCAGAAATTTGGTCTCCAATAAAGATCTTATTGAAAAACGTGCAGGCGATATCAGAATTCGGGATACTATGAATTCTTAATCCATGTTCTAATTTTATTTTAGATTTTGCTGAAAGTTGTTGGAGCTTTCTGAATTTAATGATCAGCAGTATCAAACTTAGCAATACACCGCTTGCATAAAGGATGAGCCACGAATTCACCGAACCAGAGGTTTCTGCGATTGTAGTTGCATTTTCAGAAATTGATGTATTTCCACTTCCAATCATTACCTCGGGAAGCCATACATTGATATTTCCCAGATTTTTCAGGTTTTCCGCAGGCAGGGCGTCACTTAAAAAATCCAACTTTAGTAAAGGCAGTAAAAATGCCAGGCTAGGTGCGAGGATCAAGTACCAACGGTTATAATTAAAAAAAGTCTCTTTTTTTAGCCATATTTCGTAAACCAGCAAAAAAGCCAGCTGAAATAATAGCACCTGTAGTATATAGGTCATCATCATTTCTCGTCTTTATCAATTTCCTTTAAAATAGTTTCCAGTTCCCGGGTGCTGAGGTCATTCTTCTTCATAAAAAATGAAACCATGCTTTTGAAGGAGCCGTTAAAATAATTGTTCATCAACTGATTCATACTCTGGTTGCTGTAGGTCTCTTTTTCCACAACCGGGAAATATATATATCCCTTGCCTTCCTGGCGATGATCTACAAAATCCTTGTTTTCAAGAATTCTTACAATGGTAGAAACAGTATTATAAGCCGGTTTTGGTTCCTGCATTTGTTTAATAATGCTGGCAACATTGCCTTCTTTTAAATCCCAAAGAATTTGCATAATCTCTTCCTCGGCTTTCGTTAGTTGTTTCATTATGATGAATTTGTTTCTGCTAATATAAACTAACTTCTTAGTTTAAACTAATATTTTAGTTAAAAAATAAAAATTTATATTTTTTTATAGTTAATCTGTAGTAATTTTGACGTTTTTCATTTTAAAACAATTGGTTTGAGAGAGAATTTTTATTCTCCCCACCCAGAATTGCAAAAAACATTTCTGACCTCCCCAAGGGGTGGAATAGAAGCTTTATTAAAAAGGTTTTAGGCGTGATTATGGAGAACTTATAAAATGAAAACTAAGTTGATTATCTTCGTTCAATAAATAGCGAGAATGGAAATAATATTATTAGTAGTGGCAGGTTTATTCATGATCCTGGGAATACTGGGGAGTTTCCTTCCTGTACTACCGGGAGTACCTTTAAGTTGGATAGGCTTGTTGATATTTTACCTTATTCCAGGTATCGAAATGAACTATTGGTTCCTTGCAATAACTCTAGCCGTAGCGGTTATATTTTACATCCTAAATCTTGTGATCCCGGCCATGGGAACCAAAAAATTCGGCGGTAGCCGAAAGGGAATGATCGGTGCAACCATAGGATTGGTCATAGGTATTTTTGCACCTATCCCTTTTGCCATTTTATTTTGTCCGTTTATTGGCGCTTTTATTGGTGAAATAATAAACAAGAGTGATTCCAGAACTGCAGGACGTGCGGCTTTTGGTTCATTCATCGGACTTTTAGCTTCCAGTTTTATGGAATTTATAGTATCCTTCGCTTTTCTAATCTTGTTTCTGTATCAATTCTGGAATTATAAGGAACTGATCTTCTAGATCATATCTATTTTCAGAAACCTTTAATTAGCCTTACTTTTGCGGAAAATATCAAATTAATGTTGGATTTTATAGTAGTTGGAGCTGCACAGGCAGGGCTGGCGATGGCTTATTATCTCAAAGAGCAGGGAAGGGATTTCCTGATCGTGGATAAGGAGTCTGAAATTGGTGCGTCATGGCTAAACCGCTGGGATTCTCTAACATTATTTACTCCTTCTGAATTTAATAATATGCCGGGAATGGATTTTCCGGCAGAGAAAGGATATTATCCCTCAAAGACTGAAGTCGCTTCGTATTTTAAAGAGTATGCCGCACACTTTAATTTCCCTGTTCAGTTGAATACGCTGGTGGAAAATATTTCACATCAACATGATCATTTCGTAGTCAAAACTACTCAAGGTGAAATGGCTGCAAAAAATGTAGTTGTTGCTACGGGGCCTTTCCATATTCCATATACCCCTACATTTTCAAAAAAAATAGATGAGGATATTTTTCAGATCCATAGTAATTATTATAAAAATCCGCAGCAACTTCAGGAAGGAAAAGCGATGGTAGTAGGAGCAGGAGATAGCGGATTCCAGATACTGGATGAAGTTTCTCAGGATAAGCGTGGCGTTTATTTTTCAGGAACTACCGATGTAAAAGTGCTTCCGCAGGAAATATTAGGAAAAACTCTATGGTGGTGGTTCACTAAATCGGGCTTCCTTAGTTTCAGTCGGGATACCTGGCTTGGAAAAAAGATTTCAAAATCCAGGCAACCTGTTATTGGAACAGATGTAAAGGCAATTTTAGAAAGAGAGAATGTAAAAGCTGTTGGTAAAACAAAGAACGCTGAAGGAAAGCTTGTTATTACTGAACACAAAAAAATTTCTGATATTAAAAATATTATCTGGGCAACTGGATATCGTCCAAATTTCAGCTGGATCGAAGGCCTCGAGCTAGCGAAAAATGGATATCCCGAACATTACAGAGGAGTAAGTAATGTTGAAGGACTTTATTTTATAGGACTTCCCTGGTTGCACACCAGAGGTTCAGCTACTCTGGGAGGCATAAAAAAGGATGCGAAATATTTATCAGATTATATAAAAAATAAAGATCAGCAATGATAATTACAGATACCCACACTCATTTATACAGTGATTCTTTTGATGAAGATCGAAAGGAAAAGATTCAGGAGGCGATAGATAACAATATCAAGAGATTTTTTATTCCCGCTATAGATTCTGAAACAACTCAGAGTATGTACGATCTTGAAAAGGCATTTCCTGAAAATGTTTTTTTAATGATGGGTCTTCATCCCACCCATGCAAGAGAAAATTACAAAGATGAATTAAAGCACGTTGAAGAAGAGTTGCATAAACGCAAGTTTTATGCGGTGGGTGAAATTGGGATCGATCTTTATTGGGACAAATCCACACTGGATATTCAGAAAGATGCTTTTAAGAGGCAGATACAAATGGCGAAGGAAAAAGCTCTGCCAATCGTGATCCATTGCAGAGAGGCGTTTGATGAGATCTTTGAAGTGCTGGAATCTGAGAAGGATGATCAGCTTTTTGGTATATTTCATTGTTTCACGGGGACACATGAGCAGGCCTTAAAAGCGCTTTCTTATAATATGAAACTTGGTATAGGAGGAGTGGTTACTTTCAAAAATGGCGGAATAGATAAATTTCTAAACCAGATTCCCCTCGAGGAAATCGTAATTGAAACTGATTCGCCTTATCTTTCCCCAACTCCTTTCCGTGGAAAACGGAATGAACCCGTATATATATTAAAAGTGGTTGAAAAGTTAGCTGAACTTTATGACTTGCCCGTTGAGAAAATTGCTGAAATGACCACAAAAAACTCAAAGGAAGTTTTTGGAATTTAAAGCTGTTAAATAGAAATTTTGTTCATTTGTCGAATTAATAATAGAAAAAGGTGCAGAATTTTGACGATATAAGATTTTATAAGGATGAAGAAGTGAATCCTGCCTTGCAGGAATTTATGAAGCATCCTATGGTAAAAGCATTGCTTCAGTTTACATTTCCAGATCTTAGATCTGCAGATATTCAGGCTATTTTAAAGGAATGTCATTCGATTGCAGATTTTCAAAGCAAGGTGATTTACCGTAGCGTTGAGAAGGTACTGGAGAAAACCAGTGAAGGTTTGACTGATGGCGGTTTCAATGAGTTGGACTCTTCGGAATCATATTTTTATGTGTCCAACCACAGGGATATTATTCTGGATACCTGCCTTATTAATTACACCTTACACGATCACGATTTAATAATGACAGCTTCAGCTATTGGTGATAACCTTGTTCAGAAGCCTTTCTTAATGGCATTATCAAAGCTGAATCGTAATTTCCTGGTCTTGCGTAATCAGAGTCCCCGGGTAATGCTGAAAAGTTCAATTAAACTTTCAGAATATATTCGGAAACTGCTTTTTGAAGATCAACGTTCAGTTTGGATGGCCCAGCGAGAGGGTAGAACCAAAGATGGGAATGATTTTACGCAGCAGGGAGTTCTCAAAATGGTGGGAATGGGCAAAGGAGATATGGATATTCTGGATTATTTTGTAAAGCTCAAAATAGTGCCCGTGGCGATGTCTTATGAATTTGATCCCACAGATATGCTGAAGATGCCAGAAGTGCTGGCAAAACGCATGAAAGAAGATTATAAGAAATCTGCGAACGAAGATTTTAATAGTATCATGCAGGGAGCGATGGGTCAGAAAGGTAGAATTCAGATCAATGCCGGGCAGGTGTTAACCGAAGAGGACTTTGCAGAGATCAGAAAGAAAGAACTTTCCATAAATGACCAGTTAAAAGAAGTAGCTACTCTGATAGATCGTGCAATCTATCGTAACTATAAATTATGGCCTTCCAATTATATAGCGTACGATCTTCTGAAAAATGAAGAGCGATTTGCAGATGAGTATACCGAAAAGGAAAAAAGACAATTTGATAGACGTATTAGCCGAAGGGTAGATGTAAAAAATCCACTGGCCCTAAATAGCTATTTATTGATGTACGCTAATCCTGTGATCAATAAAATGTCTGCAAATGAGGAATAAATCAAGAATTTTGCTCATATATACCGGTGGAACCATCGGTATGATCAAAGATTATGATTCAGGTGCTCTAAAAGCTTTCAATTTTGATGAACTTTTGCAAAATATCCCTGAGTTAAAAATTCTTGAGCACGATATTGAAACCTTAAGTTTTGAGAATCCTATTGATTCATCTAATATGAATCCTGCATTCTGGGAGATCATAGCCAAAACCATCGATGATCATTATGATCAATATGACGGATTCGTAGTTTTACATGGTAGTGATACCATGTCCTATACTGCTTCTGCCTTGAGTTTCATGTTCGAGAATCTTACCAAGCCAATCATATTTACCGGGTCTCAATTACCTATTGGAGATCTAAGAACAGACGCAAAAGAAAATTTGATTACCAGTATTCAGATTGCGGGACTTAGAAAAAACGGGAAGCAGGTCATTTCAGAAGTGGGGCTTTATTTTGAATACAAACTATATCGAGCTAACAGGACTACCAAAGTGAATGCAGAACATTTTCAGGCATTTTCATCCATGAATCATCCTGCTCTTGCAGAATCTGGAGTTTATCTTTCTGTTAATTATAAAGCTTTATGGAAGCCTAATAGAAAGCAAAAAACAAAATTGCATACTGGATTTGATAATGAAGTGCTGATATTGAAAATGTTTCCTGGTATAAGTGAAAGTACGGTAGACTACATTTTGTCCAAGCCAAATTTAAAAGGTGTGGTACTGGAAACCTATGGTAGCGGGAATGCTCCAAATGCTCCCTGGTTTCTTGATATTTTGAAGGAAAAAATTAAAAATGGCTTAAGTGTAGTGAATGTAACTCAGTGTATTGGAGGTAGTGTTAACATGGGGCAATATGAGACCAGTGTGGGGCTCAAGAAGATAGGTGTGGTCTCAGGAAAGGACATTACCACGGAGGCTGCGGTTTCAAAATTGATGTATTTATTAGGGAAAGATTTGTCCCCTAAAGTGTTCAAGACAATCTACGAAACATCGTTAAGAGGCGAAATGTCTTAAAATTAACGCTATGTTACTTGACGGGAAGGTTTTTTTTTTGTTATTTGCCGACCCGAAACAAAACAGAGAGGTGGCCGAGTGGTCGAAGGCGCACGCCTGGAAAGTGTGTATACGTCACAAGCGTATCGAGGGTTCGAATCCCTTCCTCTCTGCTAAGTGTTTTTATTAAAAATAATTTATATCTTTAACCCTTTAACTAATTAAATTAAGACAAACAGTAATGAAAAGATTATTTTCTATTTTGGTAATCGCCGCGATTACGGTTCTTGGGGCCTACAATCTACAGGCGGCTAACAGCGCGAATACTTTGCCAGGAACGATTGTGACCTTTGTACAAGACGAGGAAGCAGCAGCCGGTGATGAATTGGAAGAAGAAGAACTTGGTTTTCACCAGGAACTTAAAAAACGTTTCATCGAAGGTGGTCCTGCCTTTATGGGTATTGTGCTATTGTGTTTAATTCTTGGTTTGGCAATTGCCATTGAGAGAATTATCTTTTTAAACCTTTCAACAACTAACACCAGAAAGCTTGCTCAGAATGTTGAGGATGCACTTAATAGTGGTGGTATCGAGGCAGCTAAGGAAGTTTGTAGAAATACAAAAGGACCTGTTGCTTCTATCTACTATCAAGGTCTGGATAGAGCTGACGAAAGTATCGAAGCTGCTGAGAAAGCAGTTGTGGCTTACGGAGGTGTACAAATGGGACAACTTGAGAAGAACGTTTCCTGGGTTTCTTTATTTATCGCACTAGCTCCTATGCTTGGTTTCATGGGTACTGTAATCGGGATGATTCAGGCTTTTGACCGTATTGAAGCAGCAGGAGATATGCAGCCTTCACTTGTAGCAGGTGGTATTAAAGTAGCACTTCTTACTACAGTATTTGGTTTGATCGTTGCGATTATTCTTCAGATTTTCTACAACTATATCATTGCTAAGATTGATAGCATTGTAAACGATATGGAAGATGCATCTATCCTTCTTATCGATATGTTGGTAGCTTACAAGAATAAAAAAAGAATCTAAGACAAAGTAAATTATGACCTTACATAAAATATTAAAATATCTGGCACTGGTTATTGGTGTGATAGGGATGATCTTTCTTGGAAGGATTATCGCTACCGGTGACGATGCCATTAAAGCCTCGGCAGACCTTCAGGGGAGTCATTTAGACCCTTATATGTGGATTGCTTATTTGGTTCTAGCAACAATTATTGTGCTAGTCGGAATATTTGTGATCGTAGGTTTATTCAGAGGAAATATTAAGAACACGATTATTGCTATAGGATCATTTTTATTGATCGTAGTCATCGCTTATGTATTAAGTGATGGTACAGCAACGGAACTTAAGGACGGTACCATGCTTTCAGCATCTGGTGATCATTGGGTAGGAGCAGGTTTAATTACCTTCTACATCCTGGCTGGAATTGCTGTCGCTGCTATGGTATTCTCTGGAATCAAAAAATTAGCTAAATAATATGGCAAAGAGATCAGCACCGGAAGTCAACGCGGGGTCTATGGCAGATATCGCCTTCTTACTTCTCATCTTTTTCCTGGTAACTACTACCATCGAAACTGATAGCGGAATAAGCAGGAAGCTGCCTCAATGGCAACCAGAAGATGTTGAGCCTCCGATTATTAAACAACGTAACATCTTCACGGTAGAGGTTAATAGTAATAACCAATTACTTGTAGAAGAAGAGGAGATGGAACTTTCTGAACTTCGGGAAGCGGCTGTTAAATTCTTGGATAATGGAGCAGGTACAGGAGATGAAGCCTGTAGCTTTTGCCAGGGTGCTAAAGATCCTGCCTCATCTGTGAATCCTCAGAAGGCTATTATATCCTTGATGAATAACAGGGGAACGGAATACGGTACGTATATTGCTGTTCAGAACGAACTAGTGGCTGCTTATAATCAGTTGAGAGATCGTGAAGCTCAGAGAATGTATGGTACAACGTTCAAACAGATGGAGAAGAATTATAACGATGCTGGTTTTAATGGGGATAAAGATGCCCTTAAAGAAAAGATCGATGTGATTCAGAATATGATTCCACAGAAATTATCTGAAGCAGAACCAAAAAGCTAGAGCTTTTAATAACCGAAAACGACTTTAATTATGTCTAAATTTAAAAAGAAAAAGTCTGGAGATTTGCCTGCTGTAAACACGGCATCTTTGCCTGATATCGTTTTCATGCTCTTATTTTTCTTTATGGTTGCAACTGTAATGCGTCAAAATACTTTGATGGTTCAAAATAAATTACCGTTTGCAGATCAGGTTGAAAAGCTTGATAAGAAAGATTTGATCATGTATATCTATGCAGGGAAACCAAGTCAGAGATACCAGGCTAAATATGGAACAGAAGCCCGTATTCAGTTAAATGATAAATTTGCTAGTGTTGAAGAAGTACAGAAATTTATCTATGCTGAAAGAGAATCTAAAAGAGAGGAATTAATTCCTTACTTAACCACAGCATTAAAAGTGGATGAAGAGACCAACATGGGTCTTGTTTCTGATATTAAACAGGAATTGAGAAAAGCCGAAGCATTAAAAATCAACTATACAACAGTAGTTGGTGATGCTCAGCAAAATGTAGATTAATCTTTTCGATTTAATTATATAAAGCATCCTGTTTGGGTAAACCAGACAGGATGTTTTTTTATATTTAAACTTTAGATTCAAAATATCGATGGGCTTAAAAAATAAATTTCTACTCATTGTTCTTGTTTTTCCTTTTCTGGGCAATTCACAAGAGGAAGAGCAGTATAAGATACCAGATACGGTTCCTTTTTCTATAGATAGTCTATACAGAGAGGATCAGTTTTACGCCGGATTTCACTTTAACCTGGTAACTAACAGGCCATCCAATATATCACAGGAAAGTTTTTCTGGGGGAATTAACCTCGGGTTTATTCGTGATTTTCCATTGAATGAAAGACGAAATATCGCTCTTGGAGCGGGTCTAGGATGGTCTATAAATACGTATGGACAGAATCTATTTATAGGTAAAAATGAAGATGGGTCAACTAATTTTCAAAGTTTAAGTGATGACGATGAGTATTCCAGAAATAGATTTACCACACAGTTAATAGAAGCACCCATAGAATTCAGGTGGAGAACTTCAACTCCTGAAAGCTATAAATTCTGGAGAATCTATTCCGGTGTGAGATTGGGATACATGTATAATTTTAGAAGCAGGTATGTAGATTCTGATGGAGAGATCATAGTAAATGAACTTTCAGAATTGAATAGATTCAGGCTTGGAGCTACTTTTACCTTTGGATATAATACTTTTAACTTTCAGTTCTATTATGCCTTAAATCCTTTCTTCAAGGACGCCAGCGTGGATGGTGAAAAAATAGATCTTTCTACCCTGAAAATAGGTCTGACATTCTATATTCTCTAAACCATAGGTTGAAGGCTATTAGCTGAGGGATTACTCCAATAATAAACCCAAGTATAAGTTCACCCGGGGTATGCGCTTTATGGTAAAGCCTGGAAGAAGCTGTTAGTCCAGTGGCTATGATTAGAAAGCTTATCGTATAAATGAAATAAAGGTGAAAATAAATACAAAACCCCACTACAAACATCAATAAACCCGACATTCCAACCATATGAAGACTTGCTTTTAAGTTGAGCCAGGTTAGTAAATAACTGAGCACAGTGGAGATAAGGATTCCTATGAAATAGAAATAAAGTCCCGGATAGTTATAAATATTAAGTATTTGGTTAAGCACCATAAAACTTAACAGGATAAAAAAGAATAAAGGCCACCTCCGTTCATTTACCCTATCCAGAAAAATATTAGTGACTTTTCCAAGATTCTTCAGAAGGAAATAAAAAACGATAGGGATGAAAATAGTAATTATTGCAATAGCCATTAGCTTGGCTTTCACAATCTCTACCGGAAAATATCGTGGAATAAGAAGAAAGTAGAATAAACTTCCCAAAAATGGCATCCAGAGAGGATGAAATAAGTATGAGGCAAGCTTAAGTACTAATTTCATTAAATTTCTTTACGTAACCTTGCCACGGGAATATCTAACTGTTCTCTGTATTTAGCAACAGTTCTTCTGGCGATAGGATAACCTTTATCTTTTAAGACCTTGGCAAGTTTCTCATCCGTAAGTGGTTTACGCTTGTTTTCCTCCTCAATAGACATTTCCAGGATCTTTTTGATCTCCCTGGTGGATACTTCCTCGCCCTGGTCATTAGTCATAGATTCAGAAAAGAACTCTTTTATCAGTTTTGTTCCGTAGGGGGTGTCCACATACTTAGAGTTTGCTACCCTGGAAACAGTGGAAACATCCATTTCTATCTCATCGGCAATATCTTTTAAGATCATAGGGCGTAGATTACGCTCATCTCCGCTTAAAAAGTATTCCTTTTGATAGTTCATAATAGAGCTCATTGTGACCATAAGGGTCTGCTGCCGTTGCTTAATAGCCTCAATAAACCACTTAGCCGCATCAAGTTTTTGTTTGATGAACATCACCGCATCTTTCTGAGCTTTGGTCTTTTCTTTTGACTCCTTATAGCCTTTAAGCATATTGTTGTAATCCCTGGATATATGCATTTCCGGAGCATTTCGGCCATTGAGGGTTAATTGTAATTCTCCATCTTCAATCTTGATGGTAAAATCAGGAATTACATGTTCCACCATTCGGGTGTTGCCAGAATAGGCTCCGCCTGGTTTTGGGTTAAGGTGTTCAATAACCTCAATGGCATCCCGAAGCTCATCTTCAGAGATATCATGACGGGTGAGCAGCTTGGTATAATGTTTCTTGCTAAAGTGGTCAAAAGACCGCTCCATAATATCAATGGCGAGGTCTACCTGTTTGGTGGGTTCTTTTCGTCTTAATTGGATGAGAAGACATTCTTCCAAATTTCTTGCCGCAACCCCTGCCGGATCGAGCTTCTGTACTTTATTAAGAACCTTTTCTACCGTTTCCTCATCAGTATAGATATTTTGAGTAAAGGCGAGATCATCTACAATATCCTGAACAGTTCTTCTTATATAACCACTTTCGTCTACGCTACCTACAAGAAATTCTGCGATCTCCTGTTCAGTATCTCCAAATCTGAAAGTGCTTAACTGTGTTTTTAAATGTTGGGTGAAAGAAGTCCCGGCTGCATATGGCACCTGCTTGTCATCATCATCTGGACTATAATTATTAGCCTGAAGCCTGTAATTTGGAATTTCATCGTCACTAAGATATTCGTCAACGTCGATTTCAGTCTCTATAGTTTCATTATCGTAATCGTCTTCTGAATTTTCATTTCCCAGATCGTCATATTCATCCACCTTTTCCTCTTTACCATCTTCTAATGCAGGATTTTCTTCCAGTTCTTCCTTGATTCTCTGTTCAAATGCCTGCGTAGGCAATTGGATGAGTTTCATCAACTGTATCTGCTGGGGCGATAGCTTCTGTGATAATTTAAAATTTAATTGTTGCTTTAGCATAAAATGGTGCTTCTTAAACAAAAATAAGGAAAATACGAGCCAACTCAACTTTGGCATGCCTTATGTTTGTGGTAAATTTTTGTTAATGCGCCCTGTAATAGTCTAGGTTTCTGAATTTTTTTGGGAGTGGAAGTTCAAAGATCAGTTGTTCTTTTAAAACCGGGTGTTCAAATATTATTTTACCGGCAAACAGGTACAGACTTTTTCCTTTAAAAAAAATATTTTCTCCTTTTCCGTAAATGCTGTCACCAATTATAGGGTTGTTGTTTTCGCTCAAATGAATCCTTAATTGATGGGTTCTTCCAGTTAACGGTTTTAACTCTGCCAGCGTATATATCTCCTCATGTATTTGGTAATATTCTAAAGGATTCACCTTTGTTTCTGAAGATTTTTCATCGATAAGGGAACTTATTTCTACTTGCTTGTCTACTTTTCCGTGAACAATGGCGTAGTAGGTTTTCTGAATATTCTTTTGAGCAAAATCTTCCTGAAGCTTAATAAGGGAGTTTCGAGTTTTTGCACAAAGCAAAATACCAGAAGTTGGATTGTCTAATCTGTGAGCGGGTAGTGGATAGGGAAGTGCATCCAGCTCACCGGAAGCCCTTAGATTATGCGGTAAGGCATTTTCGATAGTTTTAAAATAATTTCCGCTGGTGGGATACCCGGGAGGTTTATGGATAACGGCTATATGCTCGTCCTGAAATAAAACTTCAAAATCTAATTTAAAGATCTTTTTATCTGATTGTTCTGGCTGTAAAAGATCAATTCTCTGACCTTCTTTTATCCAGGCGGAAGTAGTTGCTTTTTCGCCATTAAGCAGGATCATCCCTTTTTTAATGGCTTTTTTAATTCCACTTCGGGTTTGGATGGAAGAGAAGATAGAGACCGCATATTCCTGCAATCTAATTTCTTCAGAGATTGCAGGAACTATATGCGATTCTAATATTTTCAAATGATTAAAATTCTGCGTTCTGAGGAGTACGTGGGAAAGGGATAACATCTCTGATGTTGCCCATTCCGGTGGTGAATTGAACAAGTCTTTCAAAACCTAATCCGAAACCACTATGCACACAAGTACCAAATTTACGGGTGTCCAGATACCACCAAAGTTCTTCTTCAGGAATATCCAGTTCGGCCATTTTCTCTTTCAGAACATCTAAACGTTCTTCTCTCTGGCTTCCTCCAACGATCTCCCCAATTCCAGGGAATAGAATATCCATAGCTCTAACTGTTTTTCCGTCCTCGTTCAGCCTCATGTAAAAAGCTTTGATCTTTGCCGGATAATCAAAAAGTATCACCGGTGACTTAAAATGCTTTTCTACAAGAAATCGTTCATGTTCACTTTGAAGATCGGCTCCCCATTCTTCAATAATATAATTGAATTTCTTCTTTTTGTTCGGCTTAGAATTTTTTAGGATCTCAATAGCTTCAGTATAGCTAACCCTTTTAAAATTATTATCTAAAACAAAATTCAGCTTCTCAAGAAGATTCATATCGCTGCGTTCAGCTTGCGGCTTCAGTTTATCCTCATTTTCTTGTCTTTCCGCAAGGAACTCCAGGTCTTCTTTACAGTGCTCGATAATATATCTAAGAACGTATTTAATGAAGTCTTCCGCAAGATCCATATTCTGATCAAGATCACAGAATGCAACCTCAGGTTCTATCATCCAGAACTCGGCAAGATGACGGGATGTGTTTGAATTCTCAGCCCTGAAGGTAGGTCCGAAAGTATAAACCTGGCCCAGTCCCAATGCAAAAGTTTCAGCTTCTAACTGACCTGAAACTGTAAGATTGGTTTCTTTTCCGAAGAAATCTTCCTTATAATTGATACTTCCGTCTTCATTCTTTGGAGGATTCTTCATATCCAAAGCAGAGACACGGAACATTTCTCCAGCACCTTCGGCATCACTTCCTGTAATGATTGGCGTATTTACATAAAAGAAATTCTTCTCCTGGAAATACTGGTGAACGGCAAAAGACAGTTTACTCCTAACTCTCATAACCGCACCAAAAGTATTGGTACGAACTCTTAGATGCGCCTGCTCACGAAGTTTTTCCATACTATGTTTCTTGGGAGAAAGAATAGTAAGCTTTACTTCTTCAGGATTTGCATCTCCCAGAATTTTAAGTTCGGTCACTTCAATTTCCACGCGTTGCTGACTTCCCTGACTTTCTTTTAAAGTACCTTTTACAGAAATCGCTGCGCCAACATTGATCCTTTTTATAAGGTCCTCATCGGTATTTTCAAAATCGATAACACACTGAAGGTTTTTTAGGGTTGAACCATCATTAAGTGCAATAAATCTATTGCTCCGGAAAGAGCGCACCCAACCTTGAACATGGTGTTCCTGTAAAAACTGATCGCTTTCCAGTATTTCAGCGATTTTTGCTTGTATCATTTAGTTGAAATTTTTAAAAAAACAAAGATAGTTTTTCGCCTGAAGCTTCGCAAGCAGGCCGTTTATTAAACAATTTTAATTCTTTTGTTCTTCAGATTTATAATTTTTTTCGTCCTCTTCGGTTTCGATGATCTTCATGGCCGGTTCTTTTAAAACCTCTTTATTGGCAATACTTCTTTCCAGGGAAAGTAGTAAGGAAGGCAAAAGCAGCAAATTGGCAAGCATAGCAAATAACAAGGTGGCTGAAACCAATCCTCCCAGGGCCACAGTTCCGCCAAAACTACTGATCATAAATACGGAGAATCCAAAGAACAGAACTATAGAAGTATAGAACATACTAACCCCTGTTTCTTTTAGAGCTGCATATACAGATCGTTTTATTTTCCAGTTATTGGCTTTGAGCTCCTGCCTGTATTTGGCAAGGAAATGAATCGTATCATCTACCGAGATCCCAAAGGCGATGCTAAATACCAGGATCGTGGAGGGTTTGATGGGAACTCCCAGAAAGCCCATTAATCCCGCTGTTACCAATAATGGCAGCAGGTTAGGCACCAGGGAAATAATGATCATTCTAAAACTTCTGAACATCCAGGCCATTAATCCTGCGATCAGTAATATCGCTAAACCAAGTGAAATAATAAGATTCCTTACGAGATAATTGGTTCCTTTCTGAAATAACAAGGCTTTACCGGTAATAGAAACATTATACCTTTCTTCAGGAAATATTTTTTTGATCTGTGGTAGAAGATCATTCTCGATCTCTTCCATTTTCTCAGTTCCCACATCTTTCATAAAAGTGGTGATCCGCGCATATTGTCCTGTGGAATCTACGTATGACTGCATGATCCCTTCATTGGAAGAAAGGCTCTTGGCATACGGCATAATGAAATTTCTTTCTTGCGAGCTTGGTAACTGATAGTATTTTGGATTCCCGTTATAATAAGCCTGTTTGGAATATTTCACCAGCCTATTGATAGAAAGCGGTTTGGAAAGTTCTGGGATTTCCTGAATGAAATTTTCCAGTTCTTCCATTCGTTTTAAATTGGATAGCTTTAGAACTCCCTTTGGACGTTTGGTATCTATAAGTATTTCCAAAGGCATTACTCCGTCAAACTCTCTTTCAAAGAATTTTACATCTTTAAAGAATTGTGTGTCCTGGGGCATATCTTCCAGAATACTTCCGGAAACCTTGATGGTATAAATACCTATAATACTTAAAACAAGTAAGGAAACTGAAGAAATATAGATAGCGATCCTGTGGTGCCGCACCATATTTTCCATCCAGTTTACAAAGCCACCTATCCATCTTTTGGTTAAGTGCTTTAAGTGCCTGTCTTTGGGAGGTCTTAAATAACTGTAGATAACCGGAATTATCAATAAACTCAGAATAAAGATTGCCAGAATATTGATAGAAGCCACCACACCAAATTCTCGTAATAGTCTACTGTCGGTTAAAATAAAGGTCGCAAATCCTGAAGCGGTGGTCACATTCGTCATTAAGGTGGCATTTCCCACCTTGGTGATCACGCGTTGTAATGATTTTGCCTGATTCCCGTGTTTTTTTATTTCCTGCTGATATTTATTGATCAGAAAAATACAGTTGGGGATCCCAATTACAATAATAAGCGGCGGAATAAGAGCGGTAAGAATGGTGATCTCGTAATGTAAAAGGCCAATGATCCCAAAGGCCCACATGACTCCAATACATACCGTAAACATAGAAATTATCGTGGCTCTGATAGATCTAAAAAAGAAAAAGAAGATCAGAGAGGTTACAATTAAAGCGGCCAGGATAAAAAGCCCAATTTCATCCACGATATTTTGAGCATTGAGCGTACGTATGTAGGGCATTCCCGAAACGCGGACATCAATTTCATATTTACTTTCAAATTCTTCAATAAGAGGTTCCAGCTCTTCCAGCACAAAAATTTTCCTGGCTTTGGTATTCACCAGTTCTTTGTTTAAATATAGTGCCGACTGTATGGTATTGGAATGGGAGCTATAGACCAGATTTTCGTAAAATGGCAATTCTGTAAATAGCTTATTTTCAAACTTTTTTAGTTCAAGACTGTCCGGGTTATTATCCTTTAAGACCGGCACCATTTCGAACCTTTTAGGATCTTCAAATTTTTTAAGTTCCTGAAGGCTTGCCGGGGAAATTATTTGATCAACTTCAGGGTAAGATTTCAGTTTTGAAGTAAGCTCATTCCAGGCCTTAAATTTTTCAGGAGTAAACAGGGCAGAATCCTGAACACCCAGTAAAATCAGGTTCCCTTCTTCACCGAATTTATTCAGAAAATCATTATAACTGATATTGACCTCATGATCATCGGGCATCAGGTTTGCTTCAGTATAGGAAAAACGCATATTTTTCCATTGGGTAGAAAGCAGGAAAGTAGCGATCGCAATAAGAATAATTATTACGATCCTGTTTCTTAAAATAATACCGGCGATGGAATTCCAGAATCCAAAGCTAAAGATCTTCTGCATAGCTCCAATTTAGCGGCGCAAAGGTAAAAAAAGCATCCTTAATTAGTTTGTTGTTAAAGGATTAATCTTCCAAAAATTAAAGTTGCAGCAGCAGAGTGAACTTGAAAGAAAAATTCTCTTTGAAGCTAGATAGATGATAAGCCCCGTATCTATAAGCGGCGCTAAGTCCGAAGCCGGCGAAAATCTTGTTCAATTCTAAACCTGCTTCAGAATATCCATGCTCCAGGGTATTAAATGAAACATTCTGATGTTTTTCAGGATCCTCAAAATCGCCAATAGCATACCTCGATATAAAAACTAATTCCGGCTGAAAATTCTTTGAAATAAGCAGCGGTCTTAACTGGTGCCTAACATGTAGCATGGCCTGGCTGGTACTGTAGAATTCATTAAAATACATGGTTTCAAAACTGTTTCTTCCTGCCACCGAAAATCTTCTGAAAATACTCTCCCTGTTAGGATTATTAGGGTTAGCGTGAAAAACATGGGTGAGAGGCAGATCACCAAAAGCGTAATTTCCTTCCAGGATAAATTCAGTTCTGGACTTATCCAGTCGTCTTATTTCGTGTTCGGCCTTTAATCCCAGTCTGGTAAAATTGAAATCTCCTCCAAATGCCGAAAAAGATTGTTCTAACTGGCCGGTGAACTGGGGGAAGTCTTTTTCCAGAATAATATTTCCGTCAGGGGTATTCAAAAATCTTGAAAATGGCCTCCATAAAAAGGAAAAACTCGCCGTGGTAAGATCGTAATCCCGGAATTCCTCTGAATTTTCCAGGTAGGTATAATCCCTGATTTGCCAGATATCTTCTCTGGAGATTCTTAATTGGGTATCAAATTTAGGAGTGATCCTATGTTCTAATCCGGCAGAATATCGGCGGTAATTATAGAAAAAATTGATGTTCACAAATCTTGGTTCCAGGATAGAGAAGGTGTTCTGGCCCTTTAGATAATCAAAAGAGGCGACTTCCCGGATGTCCCTGGAGAAATTGAAATTAAGCTTTGTTCCATTTTTTTTATTCAGATAGAGCTGAGTGCCAATTCCATATTTAAAAACCTCATCTTTGAAGCCATAAGTGGTGTAGCCATTAATGTTGAATTTATCTGAAACTCTATCGTTGGTTCTACCTCCAAAGCCCAGACGTATTCCTTCATAATTATTGAATTTAAAGATCTTGCTCAGGTCCAGATCCCAGAAACCTAGAGGGTAGGAGCCAGAAGCCATAGCTTTCTTTACTTCGATCTTTCTCTCTACCCCTCCCATTTTTATTAGGCTATCTACCTTTTGCTTAGTACCCTCATCACGTGCTGAAAAGTCTATTTTCCTGTTTTGTTTCCAAAAAACACTGTCTCTATAGGATGCCGTGCTAACCACATTAATATCTGCATCAGATTTTTTTACCTCGGGATTAAAATCAAGATCTACATTATAATTTTTGGAAGTGGAGTTAAGATAAACATCGTTACCGGTTTTTTTAGATCCAAAAATCGTATTAAGCAATCCTTTTCCTTTTTGAACAGAACCAACTGAAATGGTACCTCCAAAAACCGAAATTTCCTTTCCCCCGGAGCCGGGCCTGATTCTGGTAATTTGTTCTAAAGGAAACCAGAGGTCTTTTTCCGGGTAGTATTGATAGATGTGTGTTACTTCAAGTTTGATAGCACCTAGAAGTTGTGCTTTTGCTTGCTGAATGGCGAGACTTTCTGTGTCCAGATAGAGTATTCCTTCAAGACCGGCGACAATCCTTTCACGCTTAGGTTTGAAATAAACCATGTAAGAGGGTCTTTCTGAAGCAATAGTATCCAGAATCTTATAATCATAATTCTGGAGTGCATTATTGGCCAAAGGGCCGGCATATTTGGTTTTATATAATTCGTAATCCTTTTTATAAAGTGATAAAGGATTTACTTCCATGGCCAAAACATTGTAAACAGGTTTTTCAAAACCAGCGGTTTTAATCCCGATTACATCTTCCCGATGTCCATTATTAGAAGAGAACGAATGTTCTGAAACTTTTTCTGAAAGATATGCCCGCCCCTCGTTGATGATTGTTTGCATTGCAGCAGAGGTAGAATCAGCCTGCAAAGAAATTCCATTGAATTCATTATCGATTATAAATTTTGTATAAGACGTGTATTTATAGCCTTCCAGTAATTTTTCGGGATCATTGGCATCACGTCTGGCAATGGCTTTTTTAATTAAGGCTTCGGCAGGATTAGGCCCGTCTGAAATCATTACGGTTTCAAGCTGCTCATATTTTGGAGTCATTCCCACCTGCAAATATTGGGTGGCTGTGGATATTTCAATATTTATAGTTTCAAAACCCACATAGGAGATGGAGATATTTTCAGATTTCTGTGATAAATTTATCTCGAAACTACCATCGATATTTGTAAGAATTTGGGAGCCTTCCTCTATTTGAATCTTTGCGTAAGCCAGAGGTTCCCGGGTCTCCTTATTTATTACTCTTCCGGGAATAACTTTTTGGCCAAAGAGGCAGAAACCACAAAAAAAGAAGACTAAAAAAAAAGAGTAGCGCATTGGGGTTGCTTATGACTTAAAATAGAAAATGCCGGATCAAATCTGAAGTTTTCAGATCTAAACCGGCAACTTATGTGGTTTGGAGAACATTATACGGTCATGATCTCTGTTTCTTTTACCGCAAGGATCTTATCAATCCTTTCAATATATGTATTGGTTAATTCCTGAACATCATCTTCAGAAGTTTTTAAAAGATCTTCAGAAATATCCAGTTTTTTTAGTTCCTGGTTTGCCTGTTTTCTGTCGTTTCTAACCCCTACTTTAGCATCTTCAGCTTCAGCTTTCGCCTGTTTTGAAAGTTGCTTTCTTCTTTCTTCAGTAAGTGGTGGAACATTTATGATAACACTTTCCCCATTATTCATAGGGTTGAAGCCAAGATTGGCCAGCATGATTCCTCTTTCTATCTCCTGAATTAAACTTTTTTCAAAAGGCTGAATTGAAAGGGTTCTGGCGTCAGGAGTGTTTACATTGGCTACCTGCTGCAGCGGTGTTTGGGATCCATAATACTCAACCATCACACTACCCAACATACTTGGGCTTGCTTTTCCTGCACGTATATTTGAAAGTTGTTTTTTAAGATGCGAAATGGCATTTTCCATTCCTTCTTTTGCTTCTTCTAAAATAAATTCAACTTCATCCATTTTTAATATGATTTACTATTTGATGTTTATAAGTTCACTTTGGTTCCAACACGTTCTCCGGTAGCGACCTTCAAAAGGTTGCCCGGTTTGTTCATGTCAAATACTATTATTGGTAATTCGTTTTCCTGACTCAAGGTGAAGGCGGTTGTGTCCATAACCTTCAGGCCTTTTTTAATTACATCTTCAAATGTAATAAAATCGAATTTGGTTGCTTCTTTATTCTTTTCAGGGTCTGAAGTATAGATCCCATCTACACGTGTTCCTTTGAGGATAACATCGGCTTTAATTTCAATAGCCCTAAGCACGGCTGCTGAATCTGTAGTGAAATAGGGATTACCCGTTCCACCACCAAAGATGACCACTCTTCCTTTTTCCAGATGGCGGATAGCCTTACGGCGTATAAAAGGTTCAGCTACTTCATTAATTTTGATAGCCGATTGTAGTCTGGTTTGGATGTCAGCATCTTCAAGGGCACTTTGCAATGCGAGTCCGTTTATCACGGTAGCCAGCATTCCCATGTGATCACCCTGTACACGATCCATTCCTCGACTGGCGCCTGCAACTCCTCTAAAAATATTTCCTCCTCCAATTACGATCGCTAATTCAACACCTTTATCCACTACCGATTTGATTTCGGCAGCATATTCTGCCAATCGCTCGGGATCAATGCCATATTGGCGGTTTCCCATTAAAGCTTCTCCTGATAGTTTTAAAAGTATTCTTCCGTATTGCATAGCTGCTTTTTAATAATCGTTGCAAATATAGCTAATATCTGAATTTGTGAAATATAAAGCGACTATTTTGAAAATCATTCAGAGACTTTTAGTATTTATTAACGTGAACTACCATTTTTCAAGCTTGTCATTAAATTGTAATGGCCGGATTTTTGATATCTTTAGAGCCTAGAATAAACCGACAAAACTTAAAATCAAATGTTAGGATATTATATAATTGCAGGACTTATTTTTTTGGTAAGTATGTTTGTGAGCAATAAGCTCAAAAGTAAATTTAAAAAGTATTCCAAGGTTCATCTTCAGAATGGGATGAGCGGAAAAGAGATCGCGGAAAAAATGCTACGGGATAATGGAATTACCGATGTAAAAGTAACCTCTACGCCGGGAATGCTTTCAGATCACTACAACCCTTCAAAGAAAACTGTAAATCTTAGTGAGGGTGTTTATTCACAAAGAAATGCCGCTGCTGCTGCTGTTGCTGCCCACGAATGTGGTCACGCTGTACAGCATGCCAAAGCCTATAGCTGGTTGCAGATGAGAAGTAAACTGGTGCCGGTGGTAAGCGTTGCTTCAAAACTATCCCAATGGGCTATTTTTGGAGGTCTTATTCTTATGACCATGGTTGGAGTAGGAGTGGGTCAAACGGTGCTTCTTATCGGTATAATAATGTACGGAATGGGAACTCTTTTCAGCTTTATTACATTGCCGGTAGAATATGATGCCAGTAACCGAGCTCTGGCATGGCTGGAAACTGAAAATATGCTGACTGCTGCTGAACATGATGCAGCTGAAGACTCCTTGAAATGGGCCGCCCGAACTTACGTGGTAGCTGCGATTGGTTCTTTAGCTACTTTATTATACTTCCTGAGTATATTTATGGGAAGAGATTAATTAGAAAAAATTGAATTATAAATAAAAAAGGCTGCTTGATTTAAGCAGCCTTT
Source organism: Christiangramia sediminis (assembly GCF_020552705.1). Classification (GTDB taxonomy): domain Bacteria; phylum Bacteroidota; class Bacteroidia; order Flavobacteriales; family Flavobacteriaceae; genus Christiangramia; species Christiangramia sediminis. The sequence goes on from NZ_JAJBZG010000005.1 coordinate 927,251, forward strand.
TTTATTTCTTATATTTTAATCTGCCTGTTTATCTGTTGATTTAGAGAGATAAAAGTTTCTGTTCTGGAAACGCCTTCTATCGCCTGAATATTTTTATTAAGAACATGCATTAAATGCTCATTATCGGTACAGAGGATCTTTAAAAATATAGACCAGTTTCCGGTGGTGTAATGACACTCTATAACTTCAGGAATTTCACTCAGCTGTTTTACTGCCTGAGGGTTACTCACTGCTTTGTCAAGATATACACCGACAAAGGCCATGGTCTTATACCCTAAAAGCCGGGCATCCAACATCATTTTAGAACCTTTAATTAATCCTGATTTTTCCAGTTTTCGTAAACGCTGGTGTACCGCGGCTCCGGTGATCCCAATATTCTTGGCGATCTCTAAGATCGGTTTTTTTGCATCTTTCATCAGGAAATTGAGAATGGTTTTATCAATTCCATCAAGCTTAACATTATCGTTAACTATCTTCATAGATAATTTTTTTGGTTGTTAAGCTAAAATACAAAAAATGCTTTCCATTTCTAATTGCCTACCTCTCCAAATGGATTATATCCCAGGTATTCTGTTTCTTTTTCTTTAAATTTGATATTATGATCTTCGAGTTTGCTTAATAATGGTTCATAAACTTCTTTTCTAATAGGAAGTTGAACTCCCGGAGTTTTAATTTCTCCATTCAGGATCATAATAGTAGCCATCGCCACAGGCAATCCTACAGTTTTGGCCATCGCCGTTTTTGACTGATCTTCCCCAATATGGACCATAGTGGAGTCTATTTGTTTTTTCTCGCCATCCAATTCGTATCCAAACTTGTGATACATCACAATCATATCTTTATCATCCTGCGATAATGACCATTTATCCATTAATATCTTTTGGAGCGCCTGGGCAGGAGTGGCATTTTTGATTCCTATCTTTTTATTTGGATTGAAAAGGTCTAATTCGATGAGTTTTTCCCACATAATATCATCCTGATCTATTTTTAGATTATGTCGAACTTTCAGCTCAACCGAATCACTCGGAGAATATGGGAGGAATGAATTTATAAAATCCCGGTAACTCATTTCTTCAGAATCTTTCATTTCAAAGCTGTCATCTGTCATTCCTAATTGAATAAACATATTCCAGGCCCGGCTAAATCCAACCTTCCTAATGGTTCCTCTATATAGGGTCAGTGCATTTTCAAGTCCGTAGATACTTTGATATTTCAGGGAATTTCTGTTGGCATAACCTTCAAATTTTCCGTGGCCTTCTATTTGAAGAAACTCGGTTCTTCTGAATAATCTATGGTACGGGATGTATTTGTATTTGCCTTCCTGGATGAATTCTGCAACACCACCCTGTCCTGCAACCACGACATTTCTAGGATTCCAGGTAAACTTGTAATTCCAGAGGTTATTATCACTTTCAGGAGCAACAAGTCCCCCCGTAAAAGATTCAAATAACAGGATCTTGCCGCCTTTATCACGAATTCTGTCTATCACCTGCATCGCACTCATGTGGTCTATGCCGGGGTCTACACCAATTTCGTTCATAAAAACAAGGCCTTTAGCTTTTACCTGTTCATCAAGCTCTTTCATCTGGTCGCTTATATAGGAAGCAGTCACCATATTTTTACTGAATTTAAGGCAGTCTTTGGCGACCTCTATATGAAATCTGGCCGGAAGCATGGAAATAACAATATCGGCTCTTTCAATTGCCGGCTCTCTGCTTTCAGCTTTAAAGACATCCAGTTCAAAAGCTTCACACTTGGGGTGGTCATTGCAGGCTTTTTTAGCGTTTTCAATATCAATATCTCCAATTCTTAGAAAGAGATCTTCTTTGTCGGCCTGTTGTAACAGGTAATTAATAAGAACAGAGGTAGATTTTCCTGCTCCTACAATTAAAATTTCTCGCATAAATTAAGTTAGTTTTGTGTAGTTGGACGAATGTATTAAAACTTTGAATCAAATAAAATTGAAAGTATGAACAGGAAATTTTTAATTGCTGGAGCCATTTTTGGATTGTTAGCAGTAATTCTTGGAGCATTCGCTGCTCACGGTTTAAAAGAGGCAATTTCCAGCGAGTCATTAAACTCCTTTGAGACGGGAGTGAGGTTTCAAATGTATCATGCTTTTTTACTCTTAATACTTGGAGGTTTGGGATCCTTTTCAGAAAAAGCTTCAAAGAGTATTTTTTATCTTGTTTGTGGAGGAACTGTTCTGTTCTCAGGTTCTATTTATCTGCTTACCACGGGAAGTATATCGGGAATAGATTTTACGCCTTTTGCCCTGCTGACTCCCCTGGGAGGAAGCCTTTTAATAATAGCCTGGATCATTTTACTCCTGAAATTCATAAAGTTAAAAAAGAAATAAATTAATTTTGTTTAGCGTTTTATCTACTTAAGATTTTTACTTTTGTACGCCTAAACAAACAACAGAATTGATTTTTTTATGGTCGATAACACCCAAATTACGAAAACGATTTCGTTAGAGGATTACGGGATCAAAAACGCCACAGTACATTATCAGCTATCTCCGCAGGAATTACATCAGGAAACTTTAAGGCTCGGGCAGGGAGTTGAAAGCTCATTTGGAGCTTTGGCTGTCAACACCGGTCAGTTTACTGGTAGATCACCAAAGGACAGATTCATTGTAAAAGATGAGGTAACAAAAGATAAGGTGTGGTGGGGAGATATCAATATTCCCTTTGATCCGGAAAAGTTTGATAAGCTTTATAAAAAAGTAACAGCTTACCTGGAAGGTAAAGAGGTGTATGCTAGAGATGCCTACGCTTGTTCAGATGATAAATATCGTTTAAACATTCGGGTTGTAAATGAATATCCATGGTCAAACCTTTTTGCTTTCAATATGTTCTTGCGAGCTGGTGATGATGAACTGGATAATTTCAAGGAAGACTGGCTAATTGTAAATGCTCCAGGTTTCAAAGCCGATCCCGAAACAGACGGGACAAGACAGGAAAATTTTGCAATTCTTAACTTCAGTAAAAAGATCGCTTTAATTGGAGGAACCGGATATACCGGGGAGATCAAAAAAGGAATTTTTTCTGCATTAAACTTTATTCTTCCCGTATACAAGAACACTTTACCTATGCATTGTTCTGCGAATGTTGGAGAAGATGGAGATACCGCTATATTCTTCGGATTATCGGGTACAGGGAAAACAACTCTTTCCGCAGATCCAGAAAGAAAATTGATCGGTGATGATGAACATGGATGGACTGAAGAAAATACAATCTTCAATTTTGAAGGAGGTTGTTATGCTAAAGTGATCAATTTATCTGAAGAGAATGAACCTGATATTTACCGGGCGATCAAACCAGGGGCTATTCTTGAAAATGTGGTTCTTGATACGAATGGAGATGTAGATTTTGAAAATACAACGATCACCCAGAATACAAGAGTAAGTTATCCCATTCATCATATTCAGAATATTCAGGAACCTTCAACGGGAAAAAATCCTAAAAATATATTCTTTCTTACAGCAGATGCTTTTGGTGTTTTGCCTCCTATAAGTAAACTCACGCCAGGACAGGCTGCGTATCATTTTATAAGTGGTTATACGGCAAAGGTAGCAGGAACTGAAGCCGGGGTAGATGAGCCCGTACCAAGTTTTTCCGCATGTTTTGGAGCGCCATTTATGCCGCTTCATCCAACGGAATATGCTGAAATGTTAAGCGAAAAAATGAAAGCGGCAGAGGTAAATGTTTGGCTGGTAAATACCGGTTGGACAGGTGGACCTTATGGTGTGGGGAACAGAATGAAGCTGAAATATACCCGGGAAATGATAAGTTCTGCATTAGAAGGAAAACTGGACAATGTAGAATATGAAAAACACGAAATATTTGGTCTACAGATGCCGAAGACTTGTGAAAATGTACCTTCAGAAATATTAAATCCCAAGAATACCTGGAAAGACCGGAATGCTTATGATATGAAAGCAAAAGAGCTTTCAAATTTCTTTAGAAAGAACTTCAGTAAGTTTGAAGAGAATGCTAATGAAGAGATCATGAATGGCGCTCCGGTAAAGTAGTGTTAATTTGTTAGATGTTGAAACAAAAAATCCGGTCTAAAGACCGGATTTTTTATGTTTTAAAAGCAAATGAAAGAAGTGTTACTTCTTATTTACTTCACTTATATATTTATTAATTGCCATAGTCATACTTGGAGTCTCCGGAGTGGGAGCTTTAATATTACACACCAGGCCATGTTCTTTAGCAGCCTTGATGGTTGTATTTCCAAAAACAGCAATTCTAGTGTCATTTTGTTTAAAGTCAGGAAAATTCTCGAATAGAGATTTTATTCCGCTAGGACTGAAAAATACCAGGATGTCATAAGTAACATCTTTCAGGTGAGAAAGGTCACTAACTACCGTCCTGTAAAAAACGGCTTTTTTCCATTCTACCCCTAATTTATTCAATGTTTTTGGAACATCTGGTTTTAGCATGTCTGAAGAAGGTAAAAGAAACTTCTCATTCTTGTACTTCTTTATTAGTGGTGCTAATTCAGCAAATGTTCTCTTCCCCACATAAATCTTACGTTTACGGTAAACTACGTACTTCTGTAAATAATAAGCTACCGCTTCACTCAGGCAGAAATACTTTAAAGTATCTGGCACTTTGTATCTCATCTCTTCAGCAATTCTAAAGAAATGATCTACCGCATTACGACTGGTAAGAATGATAGCCGAATAGTTTGTAAGATCAATTTTTTGTTGTCTAACTTCTTTAGAAGGTACGCCTTCAACATGTATAAAGGGAATGAAATCAATTTTAACTCTTTGCTTTTCCTCCAGCTCGAAATAAGGTGAATTTTCTACCTTAGGTTCGGGTTGAGAAACCAAAATTGTTTTCACTTTCATAAATAAAAATTTATTAGATCCTTTTTATATTGTAATTAGCTTGTACAAAATAATATAAGGGGCGATTTCAAGTGCGCAAAGGTACAAAATAAAATAGAACCAATTAGCGCTAAGCACACTTTGATTTCTTCTATAGATGATAATCAGGCCTATAGCATTTGCTATAATCGCTAATCCCCCTATCGTGCCTATGATTAAGCCAGTAGGATTTATCGTGTAAACCAAAAATAATGCTGCAACCAGTATAAAAAGAGAGATGAAATTCCTGTAACTCAATTTTTGAAATAAATAATAATCGATCTTCTCATCGAGTTCAAAAATATTTCCTATAATTTTTTCAATTCCCGCTTTGATAAGGATCAGCGAAATGTATGCGGTAAGTATCCTTATGAATACTATTATTGCCGGGCTTGAAGTTTCAAAAAAATAAGTATAGGCGATATAAAGAAATACAGATATAGCTAAAGCCTGGGTTAACAATAATAATATGTTAAAAGCATGAAAAGCTTTATTCTCTTTTCCCTTAAAGGCTATAAATTTGCTCGAGTTTAGTAAGGATATAAATTCCTCGAAGCGCTGGGGAAATAGTAATTTTGCAAGAACGAGAAGAGTAAAGCATGCCAGGAATATGATAGTAATCCAATCCTGGTATTCATAAAATCTTTCTGTCGCCTGCATGAAATAAATTTTTACAAATGTAAAATTTTGACCATTATTCCTGTGGCCAATCGTAAAGTTTTGAAATTTTAATTTCCATACATTTGTGCAAAATATTTGGGAATGGTAAATGGGATAATTATTATACCCACCTTTAATGAAATTGAGAATATAGAACGCATTATTAGGAATGTATTCTCTCAAAGACGGAAATTTCATATTCTGGTAGTGGATGATAATTCTCCTGATGGTACTGCTACCAGGGTAAGAACCTTACAAGCTGAATTTCCCGAGAGGTTGTTCATTGAAGAGAGAGTTGGAAAACAGGGTCTCGGTACCGCCTATATACACGGTTTTAAATGGGCCTTGAAAAGAGATTATGAATATATCTTTGAAATGGATGCCGATTTTTCTCATAATCCCAATGACCTTGTAAGATTATACAATACCTGCAAAAGGGACGGCGCAGATGTGGCAATTGGCTCACGTTATATTACGGGAGTAAACGTAATTAACTGGCCCATGAGCAGGGTTTTAATGTCCTGGCTCGCTTCCAGATATGTGAGGTTTGTGACCGGAATGGATATTCAGGATACTACTGCAGGATTTGTTTGTTATAAAAGAAGTGTGCTGGAAGCAATAGATCTCAACAAAATACAGTTTGTAGGTTATGCTTTCCAGATAGAGATGAAATTTAAAGCTCATCTTTATAATTTTAAAATTATAGAAGTTCCGGTAATATTTACCGATAGAACCCGAGGGACTTCTAAAATGAGCGGCTCCATAATTTCTGAAGCCGTTTTTGGGGTAATTAAAATGAAGCTTAAAAGTCTGTTTAACAGGAAAAAAGTCTAATGAAGAAGGTTTTAATCAAGAATGCAAAGATTGTAAACGAAGGAAAAATTACTGATGGTGATGTTTTTATCGAAGACGGAATCATATCAGAAATTTCTGAAAGTATTAGTGCCAAATCTCCCGATGTAAATATTTTTGATGCGGAAGGGACCTATCTCTTGCCGGGTCTTATAGATGATCAGGTGCATTTCAGGGAGCCGGGGCTTACTCATAAAGAATCTATTGAAACAGGTTCAAGAGCTGCAGTTGCAGGAGGGATCACTTCCTTTATAGAAATGCCTAACACTTTGCCTCAAACAACCAATATGGAAATGTTGGAAGAAAAGTTTAAGATAGCTGAAGAAACTTCGTATGCTAATTATTCTTTTATGTTTGGAGGTACCAACGATAATCTTAGCGAGATTGAAAAGATAGATCCTAAGAAAGTTGCTGCCTTAAAACTATTTCTTGGTTCTTCTACCGGAAACATGCTGGTAGATGATGAGAAAGTGCTGGAACAGATCTTTAAAAAGTCTCCGGTATTAATTGCGGTGCACTGTGAAGATGAAGAGACCATAAAAAAGAATTTAGAAGATTGCATTAAAAGATATGGGGAAGATATTCCTATTGAGCTGCATCCAAAGATAAGAAGCGAAGAAGCCTGTTATAAATCTTCTTCCAGAGCTGTGGCACTAGCTAAGAAAACAGGAGCAAGATTACATGTTTTCCATGTTTCAACCGCTAAGGAATTAAGTCTTTTCAATAATAAGAAGGATTTAAAAGATAAAAAGATCACTGCTGAAGTTTGTATACATCACTTATGGTTCAATGATTCAGATTATGCAAAAAAAGGGACGCTCATAAAATGGAATCCGGCGGTTAAAACTAAAAAAGACCAGGAAGCATTATTAGCTGGCTTATTGGATAATCATCTGGATGTTCTTGCGACCGACCATGCTCCGCATACCAAGCAGGAAAAGAAAAATGTATATACCAAGGCTCCAAGTGGCGGCCCGTTAGTGCAACATGCCTTACCGGCATTATTACAAATGCATCATCAGGGAAAAATATCTCTGGAAAAAATAGTTGAAAAGGCCTGCCATAATCCTGCAATTTTATTCCAAGTGGAAAAAAGAGGTTTTATAAGAGAAGGTTATAAAGCAGATCTTGTGCTGGTAGATCTTAATTCTCCATGGGCAGTACAGCCAGATAATATTTTCTCTAAATGTGAATGGTCTCCTTTTGAAGGAACAACCTTTAAATCAAGGGTGACTCATACCTTTGTAAATGGGAAGCTGGTTTATAAGAATTTTAAACATACCCCGTTTGCTAAAAATGCTGAAAGATTAAGTTTTGATCGTTAATCATAGAAATACTCTTCTATTGCTGCTTTTGATAGTTTCAGTTTCCTGCCAGGATCTGAAAAGATCGGAAAAGCCTAAAGACCTTATTCCTAAGGATAAGATGATTGATGTACTTACGGAAATTTCACTGCTTCACGCTGCGAGGAACTATAATAAACAAAAGCTGGAAGCAACGGGGATTAACCCTGATACTTATATCTATGAGAAGTTCGATATAGACAGTCTTCAGTTTGAGCGAAGTAGTGATTGGTATTCAGAGCATTATGATGAATATGAGGGTATTTATGATAGTGTGAAAAACAGGGTTCAGTTTATGAAAAATAAGCTGGATTCCCTTAGAGAGATTGAAGTGAAAATTGAAGATAGCATCAAACAGTTGAAAAAAGATTCGATAGAAGCCTTAGATTCTTTGAAAGTTAATCCGAAATTTAGAGATTCTTTAAAGAACGATTCAAACAAAAGAAGAGACTTTGAGGATTTGAAAAGAAAGAGAATAGATAGTTTGATCGAGCCCCCGGTCTCAACCAGAGAAGAAGTGAATTAAGAATTTTTGTCGATTTTATAGAATTTAGCTGTTTCTTTTAAAACTTCGCTCATAGGAGTAAAATCGAAATTTAGCTTTTCCTTTACCTTGGAATTGTCAAAATATGTTTGTTCGTAAAGACCATTTATAGCATCTCTGGTAATCTGTCTATTTCTTCCGAACCAGCTCCCGATTTTTTGAAATATCCAGCCTAAAGCGATCATCCATTTCTGCAGTTTTTTATCAGGTTCCGGTTTGCCCATATTTCTCGCAGATTCTTTTAAAACTGTTTCAAAACTCAAGTTTTCAGAAACTATAATGAACTGTTCATTCTTTATGGAAGAATTCATTAGAGCAATCATGCTTTTTACAACATCCTTGACTCCAACAAATCCAGTGACTTTTGGAAAATGATAATTAAGGCCTTTGTCTATTTTGCTGAAAATTTTTCCACTTACTGAATTCCAGAAGCCAGGACCTATGATCACTCCCGGGTTTACAATTACAGCATCAACACCTTCCTGGGTACTTCTCCAAACTTCAATTTCAGCCCCGTATTTAGAAATAGCATAATCATTATGATTTTCTTCAGGGTTCCATTTCGAATTTTCGTCAGGTTTTGAATTATTCAGGGCAGATCCAATTGCAGCTACACTACTTACATAGCAGAGTTTTTTTATTTTATTTTCGATACAAAGATTTACAATATTGGCGGTGCCTTCAATATTGATCTTTCTTAATTTTTTTTCGTCGGAAGGATCAAATGAGACAAGTGCTGCAGAGTGATATACTTGTGTAATATCTTTAAAAGCTAAATCTAATGAAGGAATATCATTGATGTCGGCTGTGACCCACTCGATCCTATTAAATAGCATGTCAGCTTCAGCTTTATCAGAATAATAGCCGAAAACCTTTCTTACCTTACCAATATCGCTTGAGGACCGCATAATAGCCCTAAGCTTTTCATTTTTACCCGCCAGCTCATATAAAAGATGGGAGCCAACTAAACCTGTTCCTCCGGTTACCAGAATCATGTGGTAAATATAACCAAAGCACTTAGGAAAAATAAAGCTTTATGGTATCTTTACGCCTGTTTTTACTGAAATATTAAAATATTATGGATAAGAATTTTGTTGAGGAAATCACCTGGCGCGGGATGTTACACGATACCATGCCGGGGACCGAAGAACATCTAATGGAAGAAATGCGATCTGCTTATGTCGGGATAGATCCAACGGCAGATTCTCTACATATAGGCCATCTTGTGGGTGTAATGATGCTGCGCCATTTTCAGCTTTGCGGTCACAAACCTTATGCATTGGTTGGTGGGGCCACAGGAATGATCGGTGATCCATCGGGAAAGTCGGCCGAAAGAAATCTTTTGGATGAAAAGACCTTAAGGCATAATCAGAATGCGATAAAAGAACAACTTTCCAGATTTCTTGATTTCAGTTCTAGCAATGAGAATGCTGCCCTGCTTGTTAATAATTATGACTGGATGAAAGATTTTTCTTTCCTGGGATTCATTCGGGATGTTGGAAAACACATTACAGTTAATTATATGATGTCGAAGGATTCTGTGAAAAAAAGGCTTTCTTCAGATTCTTCCGAAGGAATGTCATTTACAGAATTCACTTATCAGTTAGTACAGGGGTATGATTTCCTGCATCTTTTCAGAGAGCATGATTGTACACTGCAAATGGGAGGGAGCGACCAGTGGGGAAATATTACTACCGGTACAGAGTTAATTAGAAGAATTGGAAATGGAAAAGGTTATGCTTTAACCTGTCCTCTTATAACAAAGGCTGACGGGACAAAATTCGGGAAAACCGAAGGAGGAAATATTTGGCTTGATGCCAACAGGACCTCTCCTTATAAATTTTACCAATATTGGTTAAATACCAGCGATGAGGATGCTGAAAAATATATCAAGATCTTTACTTTTTTAAGCAAAGAGGAAATAGAAACATTAATAGAAAAGCATCGGGAAGCCCCACACCAGAGAGAATTACAAAAGGTACTGGGAAAAGAAGTGACTACAATGGTTCATTCTGAAGCTGATTTCGAGAATGCTCTGGCGGCTTCTGAAGTTTTATTTGGTAAAAGTACTGCCGATGATTTTAGAAAACTTGATGAAGCGACATTCCTGGATATTTTTGAAGGTGTACCTCAGGCTGAGGTGGCTCTCAATGATATTGAAGCGGGGCTTGATATGATCGCGGCACTTTCAGCAAAAACGAATTTTCTTAATTCCAATGGAGAAGCAAGGAGAGCGTTGAAGGAAAATTCAGTTTCGGTAAATAAGCAGAAGGTTAAAGAGGATTATATGATCACTACTTCAGATCTTATCAATAATAAATATGTGATCCTTAATAAAGGGAAAAAAAACACCTATATCATTCACGCGAAATAGAAATTTCGTTTTAGTTTTTATCGGTTACAAACTGTATCTCGGTTTTTTACGTAAATATCTATATACAGTGATGTGGACAATCCAAGAACCGAAAATATTATTAGTGGGATCATATTTGTTATTTCCATGGCGATGATCCTGTATCTTACTTTCTTTCACACGTCTTAAGAGACCTGTGAATTTCTTGGAATAATAAGATATAGTTGAAAAACGAAAGCCTTCAGAGAGTATCTGAAGGCTTCGCAACTAACTAACCAATCTAATATGAAAAATTTCACTTAGCCTGCAGAATATCAATGATTTAGTGTCATTATAATTCTGCACTAGTTGTGTCGTAAAACTTTCTGAAACTTTACAGAGATAGCGAAAAAAATTATAATAAAAGCAAGTTACAGCCCCTAACGTCGCTATTATCAAACCTTCCCAGAATTTCAATTTCTTGATTATTTATTCTTCCAAGGTCCTGAGTGGCAATAAATGAACATGAATTGAGGTTGGCAAGATCTATAACATTAATTCCGCCGGTTTTTCCATCGGGCAAAAGAGATAAGGCATCTTCCGGATCGCGAATGAGCATATGCATCCATGGCGGACAATCAAAAACTCCATCTCCTTTCGAGTAAGCCTGAGAAAGCAATTCGGTCATACCATATTCACTATGAATTTTTTCAACTCCAAAGCCATTTTTTAGATGATGATGCAACTCCTGCCGTATCATTTCCTTGCGCCTTCCTTTCATTCCGCCGGTTTCCATGATCACGGTATTTTCCAAATGGAACTGTCTTTTCTCGATCAGGTCTAAAAGGGCAAAAGAAACTCCTATTAAAAATACTTTTTTTCCTCCTGCATCAAGTTTATTCAGTTTTTCAGAAAGAGAATCCAGATCATCCAGGTAAAAACCACTATCCTTATTTCCTGAACTTTTAATTAAGTGATCTGCCATATAGATCAGGGAGGAGCCTTTTCGTTCCAGGTAAGAGGGGAGTAGCGCAAGAAAAGTATAATCTGAAGGCTTTCCATAGAATCTATTAAATGTCTTTAGGAAACTTTCTTCATAAAGCCGAAGATCGGTTACATGATGTTTGCTGGTAACAGAGCCGGTGGTTCCGCTACTGGTGAAAGTAATTTGCGGAATTCGATCATCACTAATGACCTTTTTAGTTTTAAAAAACTCAATGGGTAGAAAAGGGATGTTCTTAAGAGTGGTCACATCGCCAGGCTTTCTATTTAAAAGTTCACAAAATTTCTGGTAGACCTTATTGTTGCTGAATTGATGCTCAAAAACCTCCAATGCCAGAGCCTCAAACTCATCTTCATCTGAGATCTCAAAGATTCTTTTTTCGAGCATAGAAAATAGTGGAATTTTCCTCAAAATTAAGGAATAAAAAAAGCCTCTGAAACAGAAGCCGTTTAAAAAGTAAAGAGATAGTGATTTATTTTACTACAAGTTTTCTGGTAGCTTTTGCTTTCCCTTCCTGTATCTTTAAAATATAAATACCGGGAGTAAGTGATGAAACGTCCATTTCACGACCTCTTAAACGGGTTTTTTGAACGGGCTTACCTAAAACATTATAGATCTCTATGATTTTCTCCTGATTCCTGGTAGAGGAAATATAAACTTTACCTCCAGTAACGGGGTTAGGATAAATAGACAATCCATCAATAGGAATTTCTGTTCGCTGTGGAACACGATCAGATTCCTGAGCATTTGCCGGTGCGGCAACTATCAGGAAACAAACAAGAAAAAAGATAAAAAGGTACTTTTGCTTCATTCTCTGTGATCTGGATTTAGACAAACTTACAAATAAAATTTCAAAAACCCTGCCATTAAAAATAACTAAATGAAAAAAGCTAAAATAAAAAAAGGGGTTGTACGTTACAACCCCTTTAAATTTGGCTAATTACTGATATTCAAATTATTAGAATAGAATATTTTTTTAGTTTGCCCAGTCGAACATTGCAATATCTACTGTGGCTTCAGCATCATATGCAGCTGATTCATTCACTATAACTCCGTCTATGGTTATACCAGTAAGATCTGTTCTGTTATCATCTGTAATATCGATGATGGTCTCATATCCGCTTAGTGATAAACCTTCTATTTGAGCTCCCGAAGTCGCTTTAAATTGTAAGGCGGTTCCGCCAGTGGTAGAAACTGCTGTAAAGTTGATAATTTTAGGCATGGCATTTCTCTTATCTGCTTCAATGGCTGTGGAGAAGTTTTCAATAGTATGAGACACATAAGTGTTCTCAATAGTACCATTCCATCCCTCGGTCCAGTCTACCGCATCATCTTCGTTATTTTCAAGGTAGATATTCATTACTGAAACAGTACCTCCAAAAAATTCTACACCATCATCAGCACCGTTTAAAATAGCGATGTTCTCAATCGTAGTTCCAGATCCAACCGCATAAAGGGAAAGACCATTGTATTGAGATTCGGAATTAATAGAAGCTCCGGCATCTTTTAAGACCAGGTAACTAATAGATCCCGAGTTATCATCGTCTATCGTACCTCCGTAAAGGATTCCACCCACTTCAGCAGTAGCGTCGGTTCCAGCGTCTGTTGAGGCTTTACCAGCAATAACAAGACCTCCCCAGCTTCCGGCCACGCCAGATGTTGAAGACATTACCACAGGATTGCTTTCTGTTCCCTGGATATCTATCATCCCACCTCTTTGTACAACTATATATATACTGGTAGCAGCAGTCTCACTATCACTTCTTGCAGTAATTTGTGTGCCAGCAGGAATTGTAAGTGTAGCTCCTTCTTCTACTGAAACGGTATTACTTATTACATATTGATTACTGGAATTAAGACTTAAATCTCCATCAATGCTAGAAGGCAATACAGAGACCTGTCCTCTGTTGGAGATCCAGTCGAATATGGAGACATCTACAGTTGGATTGCCCGAATAATCTAAAGAAAGATCGGCAGGTGCTCCGTTAAGTATAATTCCGGAAAGATCTGTTCTTGAATCATCTGTAATATCTACGGCAGTATCATAACCTGAAAGTGAAAGACCAGTGATAGTTGCTCCAGATACAGATTTGAATTGCAACGCAGTCCCACCAGTTGTAGAAATCGCAGTGAAATTAGTGATCATTGGGTTTCCATTCTCCTTATCAGCTTCAATTGCAGTTGAAAAGTTCTCAATGGTATGAAGAACGTATACGTTATCTAAAGATCCGTTCCATCTTTCAGTCCAGTCTACAGCATCATCCTCATTGTTTTCAAGATAAAGATTTGATGCAGAAACCGTTCCTCCAAAAAATTCTACTCCGTCATCAGCTCCATTAATCAGGGCTATATTCTGGATGGAAGTTTCAGATCCCACAGCGTACAGGGAAAGTCCGTTGAACTGGGACTCAGAGTTAATAGAAGCTCCAGCATCAGACAGTACAAGGTAGTTTATAGACCCTGAATCATCTGAAGCGTCTTCACCTCCGTAAACGATTCCTCCTACTTCAGCAGTGGCATCTGTACCGGCAGCCGTTGGAGCATTCCCGGCGATGATCAATCCACCCCAGGTTCCAGCTTCGCCATTTGCAGAACGCATAACCACGGGAGCCGAAGAAGTTCCCTGGATTTCTATTTGTGCTCCTTTTTGAACTACGATGTAAACGTTTGTGGCGTCACTCTGGTCTGTATCAGTATCTGCAATAATTTCAGTTCCAGCGGGAATAGTTAAAGTAACCCCAGATTCAACAGATAGTATTCCTGTTAAGCTATAGGTTTTAGTAGCATCCAGGGTTCTGTTTTCTTCTAATGATCCGTTAAGCTCTACATCATCTGAAGGTATAGAACCGCCATTATCGGTTGGATCTATAGGCTCAATGTTATTGTCGCTACTGCAAGAGGTGGCTAAAATTCCCATTGCAACTGCAGTAGATAGCATGATTTTTTTTAGATTTTTCATAATTCTAATTTTAAGTCTAGGTTTAATAAAGGTTTATGGTTTAATAAAAATGTGGTTAAAAACTATAGTTTACTCCCAAGCTTAATACGGCTCCGCGATCGTAGGATCTTACAGTTTGGTTCGATTCATCTACATTACCTGAAATGGGTCTGATCGCCTGGAATCTTTCGATCTCAGGATTAAGTAAATTTTGTCCTCTAAACTGAAATTCCCAATGCTCATTCAGTTCTTTAGTCATAATTAGATCCAGAGTCACAAAGCCTTTTTCTATGATCTCGTCATTATATTGTATGTCAATCTGATCCAATCTCTGACTCTCAGGATTACCCAGGGCGAAAATTTTATCTGAAGCATAAGCTCCCACAAGAGTCGCTGTAAATGGATTTTCGGTTTCTGTAGAAACATTTAAAGAAGCATTAAAGATCCAGTCTGAAGCTCCCTGAAGACCTATTTCATCTTTGCCATTATATCTGAAAGTTCTAATGAACCGTCCCTCCTGGTCGTAGACATCTTTTAAATCCTGAGAATGCCACATTCTGGTAATATTTCCAGAAACTGCCAAGTCCAGACCTGCTTCATTTTCGTTTTCGATCACATCCATTCTGGCCTCCAGTTCCAATCCGTAAATATTGGCTTCTTCCCCTGCATTGAAATAAGAGAATACAGGTGCAGAACCTCTCTCTCTTGCTTTGTTAATAGGATCGGTGATTCTTTTATAGAATCCAGTAAGGGAGATCAACTCTCCGGAACTTGGGAAAATTTCATATTTCAAGTCCAGATTGGTATTTGTAGAGGCTTCCAGATCTGGATTTCCCCTGGTGACTAAACCAGTTTGAGAAACATATTCGAAAGGGGCGATTTCCTTAAATTCTGGAAGTGTTATGGTTCTGCTTGCCGCAAGTCTTATGTTGGAATCTTCATTTGGAGAAAACCTGAAATTGATACTCGGGTAGATATTATCATAAGATTTATAAACGAAATTAGGCAGATTTTGGGGGTAGTTATTTACATCAAAAATCACATCTATTTCATCCTTTTGAAAACGTGCTCCGAGGTTTAAATTCCATTTGGCATTTCCATAATTAAAAGAAGCGAAACCTGCCGCAGACTCTAAACTTGCTTCGTAGATATCTGGATTAAGAGTATTAAATACCAGGGATCTGTTGTTAAAATTATCTGTAGTAAATATCCCGTCAAAATTATCTATAGATGAAGGGTTGACAGTATTAAAGTCTCTTTCTTCAGTTCCAAAAAATCTAGAGAAAAAGTCTCTTTGTTTATTTCTGTAATTTCCTCCAAACTTTACAAATACCTTCTTCTGAGTTTCGTCCTCTTCAATAAAATTGTACTGGTCCTGGAAAAAAGCGTTGAATTCAATATCATCAATCTGTTGTACAGATTTTCTTTGCTGATAGGCATTGGTTTCACCTAGTAGAATTGGTTCTGTTGGATGAATATTTACTTCATTTCTAATTCGGTTTGGCTCATCTGCATCTACCATATTATAACCTGCAGCCCA
Source organism: Christiangramia sediminis (assembly GCF_020552705.1). GTDB lineage: Bacteria > Bacteroidota > Bacteroidia > Flavobacteriales > Flavobacteriaceae > Christiangramia > Christiangramia sediminis. Next base: position 943,345 of record NZ_JAJBZG010000005.1, read on the forward strand.
TTCTATCTCATTTTTGCCTTTCCACATATCATGGAAACCGTGTAACTGGTTCACCCAAAGTCTTGTTTGCTTCGTATTTTGATCACGAACAAACTGATTAAAACCGTCGCCGCGATCACTTTCTTCGAAAACTATTCCTTCTCCATTTCTACCTCCTTCAAAAACTTCATCGGTAACTTTATTGATAAATAAACTGGTAGCTTTGATCCTGTTATTATCGTTTATCTGGTAACCCAGATCTAAAAGAGCGGTATTGTTATCAGTCTTTTTATAATTAGTAGCATCTGTAAAACCATCTTCAAAATCATTGTTACGATAGTTGGCGAAGGTTCCGGTATTATATTCAAAATCTACAGAATTGGTAGCCGTTAGCAACACTCTAAGATCCCCAAACTCTTTTCCTGCGGTAAGGGCATATCTTCGGTTTACTGGAAATACTGCAGTTCCCGGATCCCATCCCTGGTTATTTAGTGAAAACCGTGTTGGAATCGCCTGATCGTAAAACCCGAAATAAACATCTTCCTGGTTTGGCGAAACCTTAAAATTGCTGAATTCTCCAACGGCATTCGTGTTTGCGCCAAATCTTACCCCAAGATCCAGTTCGCTATTACCTTTAAGTTCCCTGGAAGTTATGTCAATACTTCCTGAAGCCTGATCGGCAGAATTCTCTGCGGAATAATTTTTACTTATGGAAATGTTCTGAATAACCCGGGTTGGGAATAGCCCCAGGTCAATGTTCTTTCGCTCCACGTCATCTGAAGGGATAGGAAGGCCGTTCATTGTGGTATACAGGTAACGATCTCCAAGGCCTCTTACGAAAATATCTCCAGAAGCTTCACTGCTGGTAACACCAGAAATTTTGGTCGTTGCTGTCGCAGCATCGGAAACTCCTAATTTGGCTAATTCCTGAGCTCCGATGCTTTCTTTAATATTTACTGAATTCTTCTGTTCTATAAGAAGGGCTACCTGTGAATCCCTTCTGGAAACTGTAGTGATCACTACTTCATCCAGAGCAGCCGCACTGGAACCAAGATCTGTATTTACTTCGGTAACTTTTCCGGCTTCAACTACTACATTGGGTACTTCTAATGTTTCATATCCCACAAAACTAAAAACCAGGGTATAGGTGCCCGGTTGTAATTTGTCAAGTATATAAAGTCCGTCATAATCTGATGTTATACCTTTAGTAGATCCTTTTATTAATACATTGGCAAATGGGAGTGGCTCACCGCTCATTTCACGGTCAGAAAGTTTTCCGGCAATAGAACCGGTAGTTTCCTGAGCCTGCATTATACCCGTAATTAATAGGAATGATAGTAATAAAAATTTTTTCATTTTTGTTTTGCTATAAAATCTCGCTGCAAATTAACGCTGAAGACATGAGGCCGGTGTTACCTAAGAATTAATCCTTTGTCATTAAAGGGTTAGTTAAATGTTACTAATAGGTTAAGCCCCCTATAGTTCAAATTATTGGTTAATTTTACGGTCTCTTAACCACATTATAATTCGTTATGAAGAAAAAAGACATTCAGATTTTATTAGTTGATGATGAACCGGATATCTTAGAAATAGTTGGGTATAATCTTTCTTCTGAAGGTTATAATGTTATCACTGCAGATAATGGTGCAGATGCGGTAAAGATTGCTAAGAAAAAGAAGCCTCACCTTATTATTTTAGATGTAATGATGCCAGAGATGGATGGGATCGAAGCCTGTGAGCAGATTAGAAAAATGCCCGATATGGAAGGAACCATAATCACCTTTCTTACCGCTCGCGGAGAAGACTATTCTCAAATGGCAGGTTTTGATGCGGGTGCCGATGACTATATTACCAAACCAATCAAACCAAAAGTCTTACTTAGTAAAGTGAAGGCTTTATTGAGAAGATATCGCGAGGAAGATATTTCTTCAAATATTGTGAAACTGGGGGATATAACAATTAATCGCGAAGAATATAAGATCGTTCAGAACGGAGAGGAAATGGCGCTTCCCCGTAAAGAATTTGAGTTACTCTCTTTACTAGCATCTAAACCAGGAAAGGTATTTAAAAGAGAAGATATTCTGGACAATGTTTGGGGTAACGATATTGTGGTTGGCGGAAGAACTATAGATGTGCATATTAGAAAGCTGCGTGAGAAGATTGGCGATGATAAGATTAAGACCATAAAAGGAGTTGGCTATAAGTTTGTAGTTTAATGTCACAAAAATTTAAACGTTCATATCGTTTTGCACTTAGGACTGCTCTTTATATAAGCGTATTCCTCACGGCGATTATGAGTGTTTTTGCTTTTTTTGAGATTCAGTCACTTTGGATCTCATTGCTGGTTTTTGCAATTTTCTGTTACTTCTTTTCATTTTTAATTATTCAGTATCGTGTGGAGCGTTTTATATACCGAAGAATTAAAAAGGTATATGATAATGTTTCTTTACTGGATTCAAAAACATTAAGTCCCAACCAGATCACTACAGATATGTCCAGTCTTACCCGTGAGGTAAAGAAATTTGCTGAAGACAAGAAACTGGAGATTGAAACTTTAAAGGTGAGGGAGGCTTATCGTAAGGAATTTATGGGCAATGTCTCGCATGAATTAAAAACCCCATTATTTACTGTGCAGGGGTATATTCTCACATTATTGGACGGGGCTCATAAGGATAAGGCAATAAGAAAAAAATACCTGGCCCGTGCTAATAAAGGAGTAGAAAGACTCATTTATATTGTAAAGGACCTGGATATGATCACCAAGCTGGAAACCGGTGATCTTCACTTGCGATATGAAACATTTGATATTGTTGAATTAATTCAGGCTTCATTTGATCTTCTTGAAATGAAAGCTGCTAAGAAAAATATTACCCTCACCTTTGACTTTGATTACGAAGAGCCAATATACGTCAGGGCAGATAGAGAAAGAATTCAGCAGGTGCTTACCAATCTTATCGTGAATTCCATTAAATATGGGAAGAAGGGTGGTACTACCGAAATTAGTATTGAAAACCTCATTAAAAATAAAGTCATCGTGCGGGTGACCGATAATGGGGAAGGAATTGAAAAAGAGAATATTCCGAGATTATTTGAACGTTTTTATCGTGTGGATAAGAGTGGGTCGAGAAAAGAAGGTGGTTCTGGACTGGGATTGTCTATTGTAAAACATATACTCGAAGCCCATGGCGAAAAGATCTATGTAGAAAGTGTTTTTGGAGTGGGAAGTGAATTTTCATTCACGCTCGAAAAAAGAAAAAAGATCCCGGAAGATAACGTGATCCCCGAAATCACGTAAGCCATCATAATCTTCAATTCTTCTTAATTGGCCCAGGTTAAATTCATCCTGTTTGCTATAGGGTGCAATTCCCAATTCCTGCAGTCTTTTAGCAAGGTACTCCTGTTCTTCCTGCCCCGGTGTGGGGATAAAAAAGGCTTTTTTCTCCAGTTTGGCAAGATCCATCAGAGTGGTGTAGCCAGATCTTGAAACAATGTATTTACTACTATTTATTGCTACCTGAAGCGCTTTCCCATACAGGTAATTCTTAATATTGATATTCGGGTTTTCGAAATTTAATTTCTCTTCAGAAATTACACCCCGTATAAATAAGACCCTCGCTTCAGATGTTTTGAATTCTTTAAGCAGAATAGATTCCAGAATACTTCGCTGAGGTTCAGGTCCGCTGAGTAATACCAGGAAATCATAGAATTCAGGCGTATTGCTTTTTTCCAATCTGCTTAGCGGACCTATATATTTTACATTTTCGGGTTTCTTTTTAAGATGTCCCAGGATGCCACTGAGGTTATTTTCTCCTGCAACATCGGGAACCCAGCATTGATCGAATTTACTGATATATTGCTGATGTAGATAACTACTTAAAAAGGAAGTGTTTCCGCTTAGAACATTCAGCTGGTGCGTGATAAAAACATTTGTTTTCAATCTTTTAGATCTTACCCCGAAGCGATTATCTGAAATGATTCCCTGGATATTATAATTTTCAACAATTTTTCTGGTGATCATCTTTTCTTCCTGAATTGCCTTGAGGATCCTGGGGCTGTCCATGATCATTTTCCATTTAAGATGACTTCCCTTTTTGGTGTACTGAATATTATAGGAAGGAAGTTCAATATGATCTAAATGAGGAAATTCTTTTTTCAGAAGTTCAAGAGCAGAGCCATCTGAAGCTATAAGGGGTTCAAAATCATTTAACTGTAGCTCTTTTATAATGGGAATACAACGGGTGGCATGCCCTAATCCCCAATTGAGTGCGGCCACCAATATTCTCTTCTTTCGCATATTACAAATGTATTCTTATAGACAGGTGGGCGATTTTATTTAATTTTACCAAAATATTAATTTTTAGTGGGAAGTAAGAATAAACTCAGACGCTTTAAGGAAAACGAAAAATTTGAAAATGTTATCCAGCCTTCCAGGGAAGAGCTTACAGATAATTTATTTGAATTAAAAGGAAAATGGAGCGAAAATTTCTTCAAAAATGATAATCCTGTCGTTCTTGAACTTGGTTGCGGTAAAGGAGAATATACCGTAGAACTGGCTCGTCAAAACCCAGACAAGAATTTTATAGGCATAGACATTAAAGGTGCAAGATTCTGGCGGGGAGCAAAAACTGCTGTTGAAGAAAATTTGACTAATGTGGCTTTTGTTAGAACTCAAATAGAGCTTATAGAATATGTTTTTGCAACTGCAGAAGTTAGTGAGATCTGGATCACTTTTCCCGATCCTCAGATCAAATATAAACGAACCAAGCACAGATTAACGAATGCGGAATTCCTGCAGCGCTACAAAAATATTCTGAAGGAGGAGGGAATTATGCACCTTAAAACAGATTCAGAATTTATGCATGGTTATACGCTTGGTCTGCTACACGGAGAAGGACATGAAATATTATATGCTCACCACGATATTTATAAAAATGAATATTCTCCAAAGGAGGTAACGGGGATACAGACTTTCTATGAAAAACAGTACCTTGAAAAAGGAAAACCAATTACGTATATTCGATTCAAGATTAAATAAGAAGTATTGGAAGAAACAAAAATTTTTCTAATTACTTATCTGGCTGCTTTTATAGGAGTGGTCCCACCCGGTTTAGTGAATATGACTGTTGCTAAAACCTGCGTGGAGAAAGGTAAAAAAAATGGATTTTTTGTAGCAATAGGAGCGGGGATAGTCATTCTAATCCAGGCCTTTATTGCGGTATTACTGGCTAAATATATTTTTGATCATCCTTTTGTAAGAAGAATGCTCTTAAGAGGCGGACTCGTGGTTTTTTGTATCCTTGCCGTTTATTTCTTCATTCAGGCGAGGCATAAAAAGGGGGTCAGCCAAAATCGTCAAAAAGCCAATGCTAACAGTGTTCTAAAAGGAATGCTCATAGCAGCGCTAAATGTTTTTCCAATTCCCTATTTTGTCGCTATAGCAGGCGCTATGGATTTAAGCGGTGGGGTAGAGTATGACTGGTTTGTGATTATTCCATTTGCTACGGCAGCCTGTGCGGGAAGTTTTACAGCCTTATATTTATATGTAGTGCTATTCGATAAAATTGAAAAGAAGGCAGAATCTTTTGCCAAATATTCCAATTATTTCATGGCTGTTTTGATGTTGGTCCTCATTTTAGTTGCGCTTATAAGAATATTTAACACCTAAGAATTGAGCGATAATTCCGGATTTTTTGAAAGGGTTTACAAAGTCTGTCAGCAAATTCCTGAAGGCAGGGTCACTTCTTACGGAGCTATAGCAAAATATTTAGGAGCTGCGAAAAGTGCCCGAATGGTGGGTTGGGCTATGAACTCTTCTAAGAATATGGATGTCCCTGCACATAGGGTTGTGAATCGAAATGGAATTCTTACCGGTAAAAGTCACTTTGGAGGGAGCAATGCCATGCAGCAGTTACTTGAAGAAGAAGGAGTGAAAGTTAAAGATCTTCAGATCGTGGATTTTGAAAAGTATTTCTGGGATCCCATGAAAGAACTTTCTGAATAAGATATTTTAGTTTTTCCTTATAATTTCCAACTATTCCCTTATAAATCTAATATTGCTAAATTCTTCGTATTCTTAGCTTTTCCAACTATATTTGCATTTAGAATCAGTCTATATAAGCTAAAGAATCTGATTAAAATTCATATATGAAATTAGACAGAAAAGAGATTTTAAAAGCCCTGGAAACCATATCTGTAGCAGGTGAAGGAAGCAATATGGTAGAAAGTGGTGCAGTTCAAAACGTAATGACTTTTGGCGATGAAGTGGTAGTGGATCTGGTGCTTAGCACTCCCGCCCTCCATATTAAAAAAAGAGCCGAAGTGGATGTAATGAAAGCTATCCATGAGAAGGTTTACGAAAAGGCCAAAATCAAAGTAAATATTAAAGTTCAGGCTCCTGAAAAAAAACAGCCCGAGATCAAAGGAAAAGCTATTCCCGGAATTAAGAATATTATTGCGGTAGCCTCAGGAAAAGGAGGAGTGGGGAAATCTACGGTAACCTCGAATCTTGCGGTGACTCTAGCTAAAATGGGCTTTAAAGTTGGTATTCTTGATGCCGACATTTATGGTCCTTCCACGCCAATGATGTTTGACGTAGAAGCTGAAAGACCTCTTTCAGTTAAGGTTAACGGAAAGTCTAAAATGAAGCCGGTTGAAAACTACGGAGTTAAAATTCTTTCTATTGGGTTCTTTACAAAACCAAATCAGGCAGTGGTTTGGAGAGGTCCTATGGCCGCAAAAGCATTGAATCAAATGATCTTTGATGCTGATTGGGGTGAGCTGGATTTTATGCTGGTAGACCTTCCGCCGGGAACTGGAGATATTCATCTTTCTATTATGCAGTCGCTTCCAATTACAGGTTCTGTGATCGTAAGTACACCTCAAAATGTTGCTCTGGCTGATGCTAAGAAAGGAGTGGCGATGTTCCAGCAGGAAAGTATCAACGTTCCGGTATTAGGTATCATCGAAAATATGGCCTATTTTACACCAGAGGAATTACCAGATAATAAATATTATATTTTCGGACAGGAAGGAGCTAAGAATCTTGCGAAAGACTTAAAAGTGCCTTTTCTTGGAGAAATTCCTTTAGTTCAAAGCCTGAGAGAATCAGGAGATATTGGTAGACCTGCAGCGCTTCAAACCGCGACTCCACTGGAAGCTGCTTTTGAAGATATTACCAGACAAATGGTGCAGGAAACCGTAAACCGAAACAAAGATTTGCCTCCAACAGAAGCCATTAAGATCACTACAATGGCGGGATGCAGTGCTGTTAATAAGAAATAAATGACAAGCGAAGAAGTTAAAATTAATGTTGAGAAGGCATTAGCCGAGATCCGTCCATTTCTAGAAAGCGATGGAGGGAATATCTCTCTGGTTTCCATTGAAGATGATCGTTTGGTAAAGGTTCAGTTGGAAGGTGCATGCGTTGGCTGTACAGTGAATCAAATGACTCTGAAGAGTGGAGTGGAAATGACTATAAAAAAATATGTGCCCCAAATTGAAAAGGTGGTGAATATTGAAAGATAGATTTACCAGCCTTTTAATTGAATTGAAAAATGATTAAAACCGATATACTCATTATTGGCGCTGGGCCAACTGGTCTTTTTGCCGTTTTTGAAGCAGGATTATTAAAACTGAAATGTCATCTTATCGATGCGCTTCCTCAACCCGGAGGTCAGTGTTCTGAAATTTATCCCAAGAAACCTATTTACGATATTCCCGGTTTCCCGGAGGTATTGGCGGGTGATCTTGTAGATAATCTCATGGAACAGATAAAACCTTTCGAGCCCGGATTTACTCTGGGAGAAAGAGCTGAAACCATAGATAAGCAGGAAGATGGTAGTTTTATTGTGACTACAAGTAAGGGAACAAAACATCATGCTCCTGTAGTTGTTATTGCCGGAGGACTTGGTAGTTTTGAGCCAAGAAAACCACCTATTCCCTCTATAAAAGAGTATGAAGATAAAGGGGTAGCTTACATTATTCGGGATCCTGAAGTATACAGAGATAAAAAAGTAGTGATCGCCGGTGGTGGTGATTCAGCTTTAGACTGGAGTATCTTTCTTGCAGAGGTAGCTTCAGAAGTTTCCCTGGTTCACAGGAGAAAAGATTTCCGCGGAGCACTGGATTCCGTTGAGAAAGTGGAAGAACTTTCGAAAATTGGAAAGATCAATCTTATTACAGATGCAGAAGTGGTGGATCTTAAGGGAAAAGATGAACTTGAAGCTGTATTGATTCGTCATAAAGATGAAGCCAGAGGTGAGGAACTAAAAGAAACCGATCATTTTATTCCGCTATTCGGGCTCTCACCTAAACTTGGACCTATTGGAAACTGGGGGCTGGAAATTGAAAAGAATGCTATTAAGGTTGATAATGCTTATGATTATCAAACCAATATCCCCGGTATTTATGCCATTGGAGATGTAAATACCTATAAAGGAAAATTGAAGCTAATTCTTTGCGGATTCCATGAAGCAGCGATCATGTGCCAGAGTGCGTACCAGCGCATAAATCCTGATAAGAAATACGTAATGAAATATACCACGGTGAGTGGTGTAAGCGGATTTGATGGTAGTAGAAAAGAAGCAAAACGAGAAGTAGTTAAAAGTATAAATTAGATACCATCGTCAAGCTGAACTTTTTTTTTTCAGCTTCTGAAACAAGTTCAGAATGACGATATTTGAGATATATTATATAAAATGTCTGACGTTAAGATCACAATTATTGACAGAGAAGGGGAGGCTCACAGGGTAGATGCTCCCACAGATATGAATATGAACCTTATGGAGGTGATTCGTTCTTATGAACTCGCAGCTGAAGGAACTATTGGAATTTGTGGTGGAATGGCGATGTGTGCCTCCTGCCAGTGTTATATATTGAATTTTGAACATATGCTTCCCGAAAAAGGTATTGAAGAAGAGGATATGCTGGATCAGGCATTCTTTGTGGAAGATAATAGCCGTCTCAGCTGTCAGATTCCCATAACAGAAGGTTTGGATGGATTGGAAGTCAGGATCGCTCCTGCTTCGGAATAAATTCTTTTGCAGATTCCAGATTCAGAATTCAAGATTTTTGTGAAAGATTTGTTGCTATTGTCATTTCGAAGAAGCGTAGCGACTGAGAAATCTCTTTATATTGGAAAATCTGGTTGAGATCTCTCCCTATGGTCGAAATGGCAATTACATCAATAACTCAATAACATAAAAAAATCTGGACGCGAGTTCAGGTTTTCTTATTTTCCATCAGATTTTATTAATTAACCGAAAGTAACTGCGTGCGTAAGCAAAGCAATCTATCCTAAGCGAATTCAATCTTTGTTTTTGCTTCAATTTCTTTTTCAATTCCGTTCCAAAGTTCGAGTCGGCTTTGTAAAGATTTTTCAGCTGTGAGTTTTATTTCGTCCCATTTTCTTTCGTCATTTCCGCATAGGTCTGCGACCATTTTAAAAGCCATAGGGCCATGTTCATCAGCATCCAGTTCTATATGGCGATCAAAATAGTATTTGAACAGGCTAAGATCGTCTTTAGGAAAGTTTTTCTGAACTTTTTCAATAATAGCTGAAAACATATCCGGAATTAGTCCCTCGCGACCAAAGGTAAAGGCAGATGCAATTTTATGAGGTTCTCTGCTATAAACCACTTCAAAAGTATGTTTCAGGAATTGCTTGATACTAACGGGAAGTTTGCTGGTAGCGATAATCAGGAAAATATCGGTGCCATGCGTCACCTGCATTAGAAAATCCTCCACTTTATCTCTGCTTGCCCCGGCGGCAGACATTGCATCCAGGTACATTTCAAAATGGCTTTGTCTTTTGCCATAGATGTTGATATCGGTTTCTTCGGCAAGGACGATCTCATTGATCAGGTATCGGATTTCAGGATCTCCAACTGGCAACCAAGGATTCGTAGTTTTTGTAAGAATTTCCTGCAGGGAAGTGAGCAGGGACATAAAATCCCAAACGGCAAAAACATGATGCTCCATAAAAATCTGAAGCTGTTCGGGGGTATTGATCTTTTTATATAAGGGATGATTTATTAACTGGTTGGTTAGAGGCTCTAAACTTGCGTTTATCTCTTTAATCATAATCTCTTTCAATTTTCTGCAAAGGTAAAATCTGAAGTACTATTTAGAAAATCTTAAAGGCTTTTTATGGCTTGTTTAACTCAGAAAATCAGCCTTTTGAGTTAAATTAAAAATATGGCCGTTGAAATTATCAATAACATAAATGTGATCGTGTTCTACTCAAATAAATCTAAAGATTATTTGAGGGTAGATGGTGTTTCTGCTAAAAAACCGAAGCCATTAAAGAAAGAATGCTGTGAAAAATATAAAAAGGGCAAGCGATGTAAGCGTTGCCCATGTTTTGATCTTTTATAATTTTCCTGAATGTCCTCTCGAGAAACGGGAGAGATCTCTAATTTATGCAATAAAAGCAGGGAGATTTCTCACACCGCTATGCTACGTATCGAAATGACTTATTAAAAACTTTAAATTTTAAAAAGCAGCATGGCCGGTAATATCCATACCAGTGATCAATAGATGAATATCGTGTGTTCCCTCATAAGTGATCACACTTTCCAGGTTCATCATATGTCTCATAATGCTGTATTCTCCGCTTATTCCCATTCCACCCAGGACCTGTCTTGCTTCTCTCGCAATTTTTATAGCCATTTCAACATTGTTTCTTTTGGCCATTGATATTTGTGCTGAAGTTGCCTTGCCTTCATTTCTCAGGGTTCCAAGCCTCCACGCCATCAACTGAGCTTTAGTGATTTCTGTGATCATTTCGGCCAGTTTCTTTTGCTGAAGTTGTTTCGAAGCTATCGGCACACCGAATTGCTCTCTTTCTTTGGCATATCTCAAGGCGGTATCGTAACAATCCATAGCAGCTCCTATAGCTCCCCAGGCGATACCATAGCGCGCTGAGTCCAGGCATCCAAGAGGTGCTCCTAAACCGGATTTATTTGGCATCAGGTTTTCTTTCGGCACCTTTACATTGTCAAATATCAATTCTCCGGTGGCACTGGCTCGTAGAGACCATTTATTGTGAGTTTCAGGAGTTGTAAACCCTTCCATCCCGCGCTCAACGATCAAACCATGAATTCGTCCTTCTTCATTTTTAGCCCAAACGATTGCGATATCTGCAAAAGGTGAATTAGAGATCCACATTTTAGCACCATTTAAAAGGTAATGATCTCCCTTGTCTTTAAAGTTAGTGGTCATTCCCCCGGGATTAGATCCATAATCTGGTTCGGTCAGTCCGAAACATCCAATCATTTCTCCGGAAGCCAGTTTGGGAAGGAACTTTTTCTTTTGCTCTTCAGTTCCATATTTAAAAATAGGATACATTACCAGGGAAGACTGAACTGAAGCTGTAGAACGAATTCCACTGTCCCCACGTTCTATTTCCTGCATGATCAAACCGTATGAGATCTGGTCTAAGCCGGCGCCTCCGTATTCTTCCGGAATATAGGGGCCAAAAGCACCAATTTCGGCAAGGCCGTTGATAAGTTGTTTTGGAAATTCAGCTTTTTGAGCCGCTTCCTCTATGATTGGTGAAACTTCCCGCTTAACGAATTCGCGAGTTGCGTCACGAACCATTTTATGTTCATCGGTTAAAAGCTCATCAATATTGTAATAATCAGGAGCCTGAAATTGATCTGGTTTCATTTTGTGTAGTGTTTCCAACAAATGTAACCAAGTCTTTTATGAGAAGCAATCTTTTTTATGGAGGCTTTAAAAGGCTGAATTTTAAACCTGATGTGGTTTAGAAATTGAAAATTTAAAGAAATACGTCAGCCTGTTCCGATGCGTCGGGAGTTTCAGGGCTTCAAGATATATTGATATATGCGAGATGCGGAATCAAGTACAGCATGACGTAAATTGGTAAAAAGAACTATAATTTTAAGTAGAAATCTTTAACCAGTTTCTTGAATTCCTCAGTATAATTATGTCTTGAGATCTCTAAAATTAATTCTTCTATTTCAAGTTCAGTTTCTCTGAAACCAAATCTGATTAAGCTTCTTTTGATAGGAGCAGATTCAGTTCCTTTTACTCTGGTTATCCTATTCGGAAATAAACCATGTTTTTTTGCATTATTCAGGGCATTGCTTTCTTCTGAAAAGGGAATTATAAGATCCAAATGTCCTTCTTTGGAAAGCAGGAGGGATGAACCTTCGATCAATTCCTCAAGTGGTAAGGCATCTGCAAAACGAGCCTGGTCCCGGTTATCGTTTCCGCTTTTATAGTCTTCAGAAAAGAAAGGTGGGTTGGAAATAATAAGATCATATTTCTCTTCATCCCGCATCTCTTCAACGAATTCATCAAAGCCAGCGTGGTAGCAGAATAGCCGATCTCCCCAGTCGCTTTTTTCAAAATTCTCAACGGCCTGTTCATAGGCGTTATTTTCAATTTCCAGGGCATCGATAAGTTCAGCTTCAGATCTTTGTGCCAGCATTAGTGCGATCAAGCCAGTTCCGGTTCCAATATCAAGGATGCTAGCGGGATTATGATCAAGTGAAGACCATGCTCCCAAAAGGACTCCGTCTGTACCAATTTTCATGGCGCAACGATCCTGGTCTATACTAAATTGTTTGAATTTGAAAGGTTCTTGGGACATGTTGTAAATATAAAAATTATTGATCTGTCATCTCGACTGAAAGGAGAGATCTCTTTGGAGTTGGAATCTTACTTCTTATAGATTTCTCAGTCGCTCCGCCTCTTCGAAATGACATGACTCGTCATCCTGAACTTGATTCAGGATCTCTTGAGAAGCTGAAACAAGTTCAGCTTGACTATATAAAAGTACGAGTATAAAAAAAGAGGTTTTAAATGAATAAAACCTCTTAATTGAAATTATATAAAATGAGCTTATCCTAAAGCTACTCTTTCAAAAGCTACAACTTCAAGATCGCTGTCTACAGACTTAACGTACTCAGCAATGCTTTGTTTGTTGTCTTTGATATACGCCTGGTGTACCAAAGTGTTGTCTTTGAAGAAACGCTGAAGTTTACCCTGAGCGATCTTGTCCAGCATATTTTCTGGCTTTCCTTCTTCTCTCAAAGTGTCTTTAGCGATCTCGATCTCCTTATCTATAGTCGCCTGATCAACACCTTCTTCATTAAGTGCAACCGGGTTCATTGCCGCAGCCTGCATAGAAACGTTTTTCGCAGCTTCTTCAGCTCCGTCTACGTTCTTAGAAAGACCTGTAAGAACAGCAATTTTGTTACCAGCGTGGATATAAGAACCTACGAAAGGAGCTTCCAAAGTTCTGAATGCACCGATCTCGATCTTTTCTCCAATAACACCTGTTTGCTCAGTAAGCTTATCTTCAACAGAAATCCCTTTGTAATCTGCTTTTAAAAATTCTTCTTTGGTAGAATAGTTAAGAGCCATTTCAGCAAAATCGTTCGCCATTTTGATGAAGTCATCATTCTTTGCTACGAAGTCTGTCTCACAGTTTAAAGAGATTATCACACCTTTAGTGTTGTCTCCATTAACCTGGGCAATAGCAGCTCCTTCAGAAGAATCTCTGTCGGCTCTCTTGGCAGCAACTTTCTGACCTTTTTTACGAAGCAATTCAATTGCAGCGTCAAAATCACCATCAGCTTCAACTAATGCTTTCTTGCAGTCCATCATTCCTGCACCAGTAGCTTTTCTTAATTTATTTACTTCAGCGGCGGTTATCTTAGCCATAATATTGTCTTTTATTTAAAAAAAGTCGTTTAGAAACTTACTGTAAAGGAAGAAACTAAACGACTTTTAGATTTTATGAAAACGTTATTTTTATTCTTCTTCGTTAGATGCTTTTGCTTTATCTAAAGTTTCACTTTTAGATTCAAGCTTTACATCTTTCTTAGCTTCTTTCATTGCCTTTTTGTCTTCGGCATCTTTAGAAGGTACTTCAGCTTTTTTCTCCTTTTTCTCTTTTGGAGCTTTGTCTGACTTCTCTTCTTTTGAAGCTTTTTCGTCCTTCTTCTTGGTAGTCTTTTCAGACTTTCTTTCAGAAAGACCTTCTACGATAGAATCTGCAACATAAGAAACAACTTTGCTAATAGATTTAGAAGCATCGTCGTTAGATGGAATTAGATAATCAACCTCACGTGGATCGGAGTTGGTATCTACCATCGCAAAAATTGGAATGTTTAGTTTGTGTGCTTCTTTGATCGCGATGTGCTCACGTGTAGTATCTACAACGAAAAGCGCAGCTGGAAGTCTTGACATGTCTGAGATAGAACCTAAGTTCTTTTCTAGCTTAGCTCTAAGACGATCTACCTGAAGACGCTCTTTTTTAGAAAGAGAGTTAAAAGTTCCGTCTTTCTTCATTCTATCGATAGAAGCCATTTTCTTAACAGCTTTACGAATAGTAACGAAGTTTGTAAGCATACCACCAGGCCAACGCTCAGTGATATAAGGCATATTTGCCTTTTCAGCTTGTTCAGCAACGATCTCTTTCGCTTGTTTCTTCGTAGCTACGAAAAGGATCTTTCTTCCGCTTGCGGCGATCTTTGCAAGGGCATCACCTGCCTCCTGCATTTTAGCAGCACTCTTGTATAAGTTGATGATGTGGATTCCGTTACGCTCCATATAGATATATGGGGCCATATTTGGGTTCCAACGTCTGGTTAAGTGTCCAAAATGAACACCAGCATCAAGTAATTCTTTTACTTCTACTTTGTTTGCCATTTTTGTAATAGTTTACGTTCTGTTGAGATAGCAACATTCAGGTGGCTACTTTTAAGTACGGCCCTGAGTGTTTAGATGCTAAACTAACTTCTGCCCGGCATGAACAGAATAACAACAAAAAATTAATTTTTTTATGAACTCTCCGGAAAATATTCCGGTAATAATATTAACGTTTAGAGAACTGGAATTTCTTACGGGCTTTCTTCTGACCGTATTTCTTACGTTCTACCATACGTGGATCTCTAGTAAGAAGACCTTCTGGCTTAAGAGCGCCATGGTTTTCCTGGTCTAGCGCTACCATAGCTCTGGAAAGTGCCAGACGGATCGCTTCAGCCTGTCCAGTGATACCACCACCGTATACGTTAATTTTAACGTCGAAGTTTCCTTCGTTCTCGGTAAGCATCATTGGCTGGTTTACTTTGTATAAAAGTGTACCAGTTGTGAAGTAATCTTTAAGGTCTTTCTTGTTTACGGTAATGTTTCCTTTTCCTTCTGAAACATATACACGGGCCACAGCTGTTTTTCTACGGCCAATTTTGTGAATTACCTCCATTACTTAACGTCGTTTAAGTTAATAGTTTTAGGTTTTTGAGCTTCGTGATCATGTTCAGATCCTACATAAACCTTTAAATTTCTGAATAGGTCTGCTCCAAGTTTGTTCTTAGGAAGCATTCCTTTAATTGCCTTTTCGACAAGTCTCTCCGGACCTTTTTCGAATAATTCGGCAGCTGTTAGACTTTTTTGTCCACCCGGGAAGCCTGTGTGACGGATGTATTCTTTCGCGTCCCATTTCTTTCCTGTTAAGTTGATTCCCTGCGCATTCAATACAATAACATTGTCTCCGCAATCAACATGTGGGGTGAAGTTAGGCTTGTGCTTTCCTCTAAGCAGGTATGCTACTCTAGAAGCAAGACGACCTAAATTTTGTCCTTCAGCATCTACCACAACCCATTCTTTGGTTCTGGTGGCTTTGTTAGCCGATACTGTTTTGTAACTTAATGTGTCCACACCAATTGATTTTACTAATTATTAAACATTCCAATCCCATTTACCCGAATCTCAATCGGGAAAACAGGGGTGCAAATGTACAATTATAAATTCTAATAGCAAATAGCGAAAAGATTATTTTAATTGCTTTGAAGAACTTGATTTTCAGGCTTATCTAAGTGTTAATATATTTTATATCAAATATCATATCAATAATATTATGAAGAGGCTGGTTGGGTAATATTATAATTCATTCATCGTTATGTAAATCGTTGAAAAGCATTAAAAGACGATTAATGTCAATATTAATGTTAATAAAGTCATAAAATACTTACTTTATTATTTATGTTTGCACCCGAATCTAAATGCCCTATGAAAATGAATAACCTATTAAAAGTAAAGACTCTAGCGAGTTTTGGTTTGCTTATCCTTATGATGGCTAGCTGCAGTAAAGAGGAAATGGCGATGGACTCTCAATTAAAAGTGAGCAATGCGACCGCAGTAACTACAAACGATATGATTGGATACTGGGAACTTTCAGGAATGATGGCTGATACCGCGGTTAATTTAAATGATGATGCCTTTTCCAGTAAAAATCTTCTGGATGAAACCAATTGTTTTAACACAATGAGTATAACATTTGATGAAAATGGTACGTTTATATCTAATAACGCACAGATGACTTTTGAGTCAGGAACTTCTAATAACCAGTTTTCCTGTTTGACAGATAGAATGGACTCGGGGGAGTGGCAGGTGAGAAATGATAGCTTGATTCTTTCGGTAGAAATTAATAATTCAACTTTTACTCATAAGAAGCTGATAAACCTGGAAACTAATAAGTTTTCACTCGATGTAACAAAAATTGAATCAAATCAATATGTAAATGATCCTGGAAATACGCAGGCTTCAGCAATAAGAATTTTAGAAGTAGAGTATACTAAAGCTTAGTATCCCTATTCTAATTGTAGTTTTAGTGTTAGTTGGGAAAAACCTCACAGATATCAGTCTGTGAGGTTTTTTTCTGAATTAAATTTTGTCCCGCCTTTTCTAAGATCCTAATTTGAATATGAGCTAATTGTCTATTAAGCTTTATCAGTAGAGAAAACTTAAAATGGAATATCATTAAAATATCCTTTTTCAGATTTCAGTTATTAATGAGCTTCCAGCCAGTTTTCTCCTATTCCCAGATCCACATCTAAAGGAACTTCCAGTTTATAAGCATTCTCCATTTCAGATTTGATCATCTGCTGTACCTTATCAAGTTCATCCCTATGTGCGTCAAAAACCAATTCATCATGTACCTGAAGTAGCATTTTGGTCTTATAATTCCCTTCCTTCAATTTCCTGTGAATATTGATCATGGCGATCTTAATAATATCCGCCGCACTCCCCTGGATAGGTGCATTTACGGCGTTCCTTTCAGCCGCGCCACGAACTACCTGATTTCGGGAATTGATGTCTTTAAGATATCGTCTTCGGCCTAAAACTGTAGATACATAGCCATGCTCCCGGGCAAATTCTACCTGGTCTGCAATGAAATTACTCAGTTTTGGATAAGTTTTATAGTACGTATCAATGAGTTCTTTAGATTCACTTCTGGAGAGGGAAGTCTGATTGCTTAATCCGAAGGCGGAAACTCCATAAATAATCCCGAAATTTACCGTTTTCGCATTGCTTCTTTGCTCACGGGTCACTTCTTCTAAAGGAACATTAAATACTTTTGCGGCAGTAGAAGCGTGAATATCTTCCCCATCCTGAAAGGCCTTGATCATATTCTCCTCTTTACTCAACGCAGCAATGATACGGAGTTCTATCTGGGAATAATCGGCAGCGAGCAACACATAATTCTCATCTCTGGGTACAAAAGCTTTTCTAACCTGCCTTCCTCTTTCCGTTCTAATAGGAATATTCTGAAGGTTTGGGTTGTTGGAACTTAATCTTCCAGTTGCAGCAGTAGTTTGCACATAATCTGTATGCACTCTTCCCGTGGTTTTCTCCACCTGGTTAGGCAGCGCATCTACATAAGTATTCTGAAGTTTTACCAGTCCACGGTAATCCAGTACATGGCGAACAATAGCATGTTCATCGGCCAAAACAGAAAGTACATCTTCGCTGGTGGAATATTGACCGGTCTTGGTTTTCTTGGGTTTTTTGGAAATTTCCATTTTTTCGAACAGAATAATTCCTAATTGTTTTGGTGAGCTTATAAGAAATTCTTCTCCTGCCGCCGCATATATTTTTGTTTCCAGATCTTTAATGTCTGAAGCCAGAGCCTCTGATAAAGATTTTAGATATTTCTCGTCCAGTTTGATCCCTTCCAGTTCCATATCGGCAAGCACTTTTACCAGTGGAATTTCGATCTCATTAAAAAGTTTTCTGGTTTCGGCATCATCCAGTTCTTTCTCGAATAAATTCTTCAGCTGAAAGGTGATATCGGCATCTTCTGAAGCATATTCTGTTTGCTTTTTTAGATCAACATCCCTCATATTACCCTGATTTTTGCCTTTTTTTCCGATCAATTCTGAAATTGGCTGCGGGGTATAATTAAGATAAGTTTCAGCCAGCACATCCATATTATGGCGCATATCGGGATTGATCAAATAATGCGCGATCATGGTATCGAATAAGGGTCCTTCTACCTTAATATTATATTTATCTAAAACCTCGATATCATATTTAAGGTTCTGACCTATCTTCTCAATTTTATCGTTTTCAAAGAAAGCTCTGAGTTCTTCGATAAGTTTTTGGGCTTCTTCCCTGTCTTCAGGAACCGGTAGATAAAATCCTTTTCCGGCTTCCCAGGAAAAAGCGATTCCTACAAGTTCTGCTTCCAGGGTATTAAGGCTGGTCGTTTCGGTATCAAAACAAACGCTTTTTTGTTTCAGAAGTTTTTCAATAAAGATCTGCCGGGCCATTCCGGTAGTTATAGCCTGATAAAAATGTGGAGTGTCTGATAGATTAGTCCTTGACGAAGTTCTTTCAATTTCTTCCCCATCTCCGCCAAATAATGAAAATTGTCCTGCCCCGGCAGTAGCCTGTGCATTCTGCTTTGCTGAGGGTGAGTTGGAAACCTGGGTTTGAGGGGTATCATCTTCCCCGCTGAATAATTTTATAAACTGATCTTTTAATCTTCTAAATTCAAGTTCCTCAAAGATCTCCTGAACTTTTCCGCCATCGGGCTGGGAAAGCTCATAATCTTCCGCATGGAATTTAACATCACAATCGGTAAATATGGTCGCCAGTTTTTTCGAAAGTCTTCCTAACTCGGCGTTTTCAATGACTTTTTCTTTCATCTTGCCCTTGAGATCATCGGTATTCTCAAGAAGCGCTTCCATACTGCCATATTTCTTCAGAAATTTCTTGGCCGTCTTTTCGCCCACACCAGGTAATCCAGGAATATTATCTACAGAATCTCCCATCATACCGAGGAAGTCGATCACCTGCTCCGGTCTTTCCACTTCGAATTTTTTCTGAACTTCCGGAATTCCCCAAATTTCAATCCCGTTCCCCATTCTGGCGGGGCGGTACATAAAAATATTTTCAGAAACCAGCTGTGCAAAATCCTTATCTGGAGTTACCATATATACTTTATAGTTCTCCTTTTCAGCTTGCTTGGCCAGGGTTCCAATAATATCATCGGCTTCCATCCCGGCGCATTCCACCACTGGAATATGCATCGCCTTTAGAATATCCTGAATAATTGGGATCGCTTCACGAATGGGCTCCGGAGTTTCATCCCTGTTGGCTTTATAATCTGAAAACATTTCAGTTCTCTCTTTACTTCCGTCTTTATCGAAACATACCGCAAGATGATCTGGTTTTTCTCTTCTTATCACATCAAAAAGAGAATTGGTGAAACCCATGATCGCGGAAGTATTAAAACCTTTGGAGTTGATCCGGGGATTTTTTATAAAAGCATAATATCCACGGAAAATTAATGCGTATGCGTCGAGTAAAAAAAGGCGTTTTTGATCGGCCATGGGTAATGTTTAGATATAAAATTGAGAATATTTCAAAACTACAAAGATAAAATCAGTCTTCCTTGGAAACAATAAACAATAAGCATTAAAGCATTCTTTTCAGAAAAATAAAAATTTTGTCGTCATCCTGAATTTATTTCAGGGTCTCAGGTTAATTATGGATTACTAGTCTTATGAGATTCTAAAACAAGTTCAGAATGACGTTTTTTATGAATTTCAGATTTTTATGGATATATAGATAATTATTCATCCAAATAAGAATCACTCAGATTATCTGTGCTTTCTCCTTTATAAAATTTGGCATAACTGAATCCTTTATGAATACAATAAGAACCGATTTCGCCCTTTTTATTCAGTGCAACATAAGCCACCTGAAAATCTTTATAATTAGGAGCCTTTTTTATAGTTCTCATTACCGCTTCTTCACAGGCTTCCTGGGGCGACTTTCCTTGTCGCATCAATTCCACGATCAAAAAGCTACCCACACTTTTCATAATGGCTTCGCCCATTCCGGTTCCAACCGCACCTCCAATTTCATTGTCTAAAAACAAGCCCGCTCCAATAATAGGGGAGTCCCCAACCCGGCCATTTATTTTATAAGAAAGTCCGGAGGTGGTGCAGGCTCCGGCGATATCTCCCTTTTCGTCCAGGCAAAGCATTCCGATCGTATCGTGATTTTCGATATTGATGATGGGTTTATATTCCTTATGTTCCAGCCATTCTTTCCAGGCTTTTTCATATTCTTCGGTAAGCAGGTTCTTCTTTTTGAACCCCTGTTGAATAGCAAACTGTAGAGCTCCCTCTCCCGCCAGCATCACATGCGGGGTTTCCTCCATTACTTTCCTGGCTACAGAAATCGGATGCTCAATTTCTTTTAAATAGACCACAGAGCCTGCATTGCCATCTGGCGACATAATACATGCATCCAGGGTTACATTACCATCCCGGTCTGGTGCGCCACCATCACCAACGGTAGTATTTTTTAAATTTGATTCTTCAACCATCACTCCTTTTTCCACCGCATCCAGGGCAGAATTACCTTTTTCTAACATGGTGCCGGCCATTTTTGTGGCATTCTGAAAATTCCATGTTGCCACCGCTACCGGATATTTTTGGGTCATATTCAATTCGTTTAATATAGATTTTGAGAATACAGAGGTTGAACTTATTCCAACACCTGTCAGGGCAGTATTCTTAATAAAATTTCTGCGTTTCATCTTTTATAAATAACCGTATAAATATAGGATTTTGAATGGGTCAAACCAATTGGTAAGTTGTTATTGATATTCATTTGGAAACCATCAAATTAAATTATCGTAAATAGAATATCCATAGATCTTATAAGACCTATCTTCGCAAAAAAATTGTTTTAATGCGTTGGTTTATTCTCGCGGTAATCTATTTGATCGTAGATCTTTATGCTTACCAGGCTTTAAGAGTCTTCTCTAAAAATATCTGGGTGGCCGTGATCTATTTTATAATCTCTGCCGTAGTTATTGGAAATTTATTCTATCAATTCAATCAAGCTTCACCAAATGGAAGTTTTGGTGGTGGACGGGGTTATGCAATAGGCATCTTTCTGGCATTTTTCGTCGGAAAGATCATTCTTTCTCTGGTGATGTTGGGTGAAGATGTAGTTCGTATTCCCATGGCGGGTATTCAAAAGCTATTCGGTTCTGCGGAAAGTTTTGATATGCCTTCCCGAAGGAAATTCATTAGTACCATAGCGATAGGCCTGGCAGCGATTCCCTTTGCCGGTTTGCTCTACGGAATGTATAAAGGAAAGTATAATTTCAGGGTATTGAGATATACCCTATATTTTGAAGATCTTCCCGAGGCGTTCGATGGATATACCATTAGTCAGATAAGTGATGTTCACAGCGGTAGCTTTGACAATAAGAATAAGATACAGTACGGAGTAGATCTTCTAAAGGAGCAGAAGTCAGATATGGTGGTCTTTACCGGGGATCTGGTAAATAATATGGCTTCAGAAATGAAGGACTGGAAAGGCCTTTTTTCGGAAATAAAAGCGCCAGACGGGGTTTATTCAATTTTAGGAAACCATGATTATGGTGATTATCATAACTGGGAAAGTGCTACGGCTAAAGAAGAGAATCTAGACCGGCTGAAGCAAACCCATGCGGAAATGGGCTGGGATCTTATGCTTAATGAAAATCGTTTTATTGAGAAAAATGGGCAGCGAATTGCTTTGGTTGGAGTTGAGAACTGGGGTATAGGTGGATTCAAAAAAGCAGGTGACCTGGAAAAGGCCGGAGCAGGAGTAGAAGAGAATGATTTTAAGATCCTGCTGAGTCATGACCCTTCACACTGGGAACAGCAGGTAAAATCGCATCCTAAAAAGTATCATTTAACCATGAGTGGACATACTCACGGCATGCAGTTCGGGATAGAAATTCCCGGTTGGTTCAAATGGAGTCCTGTTCAATACAGGTATAAACATTGGGCCGGTATTTATGAAGAAGCGGGAAGATATATCAACGTAAATCGTGGCTTTGGCTTTCTGGCTTATCCCGGGCGCGTGGGCATCTGGCCGGAAATTAGTGTCATAGAACTGAAAAAAGGTTCGAAACCTGCATAATTAGAAGAATTTCCTATATTTGATTATAGCGGGCATACGTGGTAATTACCATGCGCTAAAAATAAATCCTGGATTATGTCAAAATTTGGTGAATTAGTAGACTTAAACATTCCTGTGCTTTTAGATTTCTATACGGAATGGAATGACGCTTCTGTAGCGATGCATCCTGTTCTAAGAGATGTCGCGGCCGCGCTGGGAGACAAGGCGAAAGTTATTAAAATTGATGTGGATAAGAATTCCCAGTTGGCGGAGGCGCTTCGCGTAAAAGGCCTTCCCACTTTAATGATCTATAAATCTGGAGAAATGAAGTGGCGGCATAGCGGGGAACAGGATGCTAATACCCTTATAGCATTGCTTAAAGAACATCTTTAAGACTTCTGAATTCCAATCCTTTTTCTTTATAAAAATCCAGTATCTGGGGAAGAATGACCTTAAGATTTTTAAAGGCCTTCTTGCTGTCGTGGAATACGATAGTACTTCCGGCCGTCGCATTCTTTGTTACATTATTAAGACAATCCTGAGCTGAAAATTTCCCGTTGTAGTCACCGCTTATCACATCCCACACCACGATCTTAAAACCTTGACTCTTTAATCTTTTTGCCTGAGCGTTTTTGATTTTTCCATAGGGTGGTCGAAAGAGTTTGTAGTGGGGGGATGGGGGTTTAAATTTGGTATTTCGTAGCTCGTGGTTTGAAGTTTCTTCTTTGCCTTTATTCTTTAGAGCACTTTCGGCAAGATAGACATTCTCAATATATTCTGAAGTTGGAGTTTCCCAGCCGTTAAGATGGTTATAGGTATGATTTCCTATACAATGCCCTTCAGCCTGGATCTGTTGAAAAATATCCGGGTGTTTTTGCACATTATCACCAATACAGAAGAAGGTAGCTTTTGCGTTATATTTTGCCAGCAGGTCTAAAACCCAGGGAGTAACTTCTGGAATAGGGCCATCATCAAAAGTAAGATAGATGGCTTTAGCAGTATCGACCCTGGAAATCCTTCCCGGATACAAAGCTTTTAAAAGCGAAGGATATTTTGGACGGAAGAGTTTCATTACTAATGTTCTCGGTTGTGGGTTTTCTGTATTGTGGAGAGTCATAGCGAGAGCAACGAAGCGATCTCAACTTTGATAGCTCTATTGAATATGTCATCTCGACCATAGGGAGAGATCTCATCTGTGTTTATTTAACACTTGAGATTTTTCCTCCGCTACGCTCCGTCGAAATGACAGCTACCCTAACTTCCTATTATTGTTCCACAGAATCCAAAGCCGCAGAATCTATACTTGTTTCAACCGGCACGGCGCCATCCAGTGCTTCCATTATTTCTTCCTGTGGCGATTTAACCTCGGCGTCTATTTCTTCATCTTCTCTGTAGAAATGTCGGAATAATCTCAGGTAATTATTGAACTCTTCCGCTTTTTTCTGGGCAGTTTCCCGGTCTTCATAAACCATCATGATGTCTACAAGTCCGCGGTATCGCTCCATATCGGTAATGATCTCATCAGCATACCTATACTGCCTGTCTACATCCCAGGTGCTATAAAAGTTTAGATTTTCCTGATATTTTTTAGTGACCTTTTCCCATATTTCACGAGCTTTTTGGGGCTTATTCACTTCATAGTAACCAGTGATAAATGGTTCCAGTAAAGTGTAATACTCATAATACTCTACGGGCATATGCTCCATACCAAGATCAAGGATCTCTTCCGCATGAATAGTGTCTCCTTCATTCAGAAGATTTTCGGTAAGTCGGGCCAGATTGCTCCTGTAGGTAATGGAATTCTTACGGGTTTCAGGATCATGATAGATGTCGCCAGAGCCCATATTACCCCAGTCCCAATTCTTAACAATATTGTACATTTTCTCTGTATTCACCCGTCCCATGTCAAATGGATTACGTGGATCTACAGGCGTGCGTATGGGAACCAGTTTATAAGTTACTCCTTCTAACTGCAGATAGTCTTTCATCCATAAATAATCTTCATCGCCAAAACTACCGCCGGTAAAGTATATAGGTCTTTTCCAGTTATTGTTAGCGAGAATGTCCAGCATCAGGAGTCGGTTCTTGTAAAGGATCTGATCATCTATCGTGATGTCTATATGGTCAACTATTTTATCAGCTGCCGAATCGGCGACGATATTATTTTCCAGAACAGTTTGTTTATCTACCGGAATCCTAACATATCTTGAAGGGAAAGTGTTTATAAAAGTCCCGCTTTGCAATTCTGCCTGGGTACGGGGATCGTCATTTTCAATATAATTCATCCAGGTTTTTATAGGAATAGTATCCTGGGTAACTTCTCTAAGGAAAATGGCATCGTTCTTACCATTATAGAATTCATTCTGAAGCTGGGATGGCACCGGATCACTTTCAAAAGCGGCCCGTTTCATCTGGTCTATATACCAGTCGGTAGCCAGAAGACTTGTATTTATGATTCTAACATCGGTCCTGTATTTTTCCACCTGCTGAACATACCACAGGGCAAAAGTATCGTTATCACCAATGGTGAATAAAATACCATTTTCATCTACCGAGTCAAGGTACATCCGGGCCATGGTTAAAGCAGTATCCCGACCAGACCTGTCATGATCGTCCCAGTTTTCTGAAGCCAGTAAGGTAGGAACACATGATAAACTTAGCACCACCACTGCCGGAGCAAGGATTTTCGGACTAATGGAACTTCGAAGTTTATCAAAGATCGCATAGACCCCGAAGCCTATCCAGATCGCAAAAACATAGAAAGAACCTACCAGGGCATAATCTCTTTCGCGTGGCTCAAAAGGACGTTCGTTCAGGTATATTTTCAGGGCAATTCCCGTAAACAGGAAGAATACCATTAATACCCAGAAAGTCTTTTTATCTCTTTTCAATTGAAAAACGAGGCCTATTAATCCTAGTAGTAGGGGCAGGAAGAAATAGGTGTTCCTGGCCTTGTTATTTTTCATGTCTGAAGGCAGCTCATCCTGAGTGCCAATATGCATTTCGTCTATAAAGTCTATTCCGCTAAGCCAGTTCCCGTGCAGGTCATTGTATTTACCCTGGATGTCATCCTGGCGACCCGTGAAATTCCACATAAAATAACGCCAATACATATATCCTACCTGATATTCCAGTAAATAGCCAATGTTTTCGGCAAAAGTGGGCTTCTGGACATCCAGGTAATCACTCATTTGTGTCAGGAAATTATGATAGTCTTCCATATCCCTTTCTCCCCGGGAAAACTGATTCTTAAAATCGTTTACAGCCTGAAGTAATCTTTCTTCGCCTTGGTATTCAGATTTGATCTTAAAATCCAGGGGTCCGGTGAATTCCATATAATTAACGGCATGCTCTGTACTCCACATTCGTGGGAGAATAGCTTTGTGATCGTCATCCAGATTCTGTTTGGCATTTTTGTAATCATTTACAATAATGTATTTGCCCACTTCTTCATCTTTCTCATACTTAGGTTTAGCATCTTCATAGGGATTATCAGCATCTAATCCTGAGTACATTTCAGACCATTGAGGGCCGTAAAAAAGATGGGTTTCCCCGTACTGTTCCCGGTTATAATAAGCCAGTAGTTCCCTGGCATTATCGGGGCTGTTCTCATTGATCACCGTGGGGGCATTACTTCTTATAGGAAGCATTACCCAGCTCGAAAAGCCTACCAGTACAAAGAGAATGCATAGTAGCAGAGTATTGTATTTATAAAGATTTTTCTTTCGGGTATAATTTATTCCGAAGTAAAAAGCAGCGACAATTACCAGAAAAGCGACTATAGTACCGGTGTTAAACGGCATTCCCAGACTGTTGGTAAAGAACAGTTCAGAAGCAGAAAAGAAGGTAAGGGTATAAGGTAAAAGAAGTTTGAAAATAAACATTAGAACCGCCACCACTACGATGTTGGCAATGATGAAATTTTTAACCGTTACTTTTTTATAGTTTTTAAAGAAATAAAGGAATCCTATGGCGGGTAAGGTGAGCAGTCCCATAAAGTGAACTCCAAAAGAAAGTCCTATCACTAAAGAAATCAATATGATCCAGCGATTTCCGCGCGGGGTGAACATATCTCTTTCCCATAAAAGACCGAGATAGAACATGACCGACATAAAGCAGGCGGCCATGGCATAAACTTCAGCTTCCACAGCATTAAACCAGAAACTATCAGTAAAAGTAAGCGCCAGGGAGCCCACGAGAGCACTTCCCAGGACCGCTATTTTTTTTGAGCTGGTTAATTTAGTGACCGGCCCGGCTATTTTTAGCACCAAAAGACTAATAGACCAGAACATGAACATAATGGCAACGGCGCTGGAAAATCCAGACATGAAGTTAACCATTAGAGCAACCTGGGTATTATCAGCGGCAAAAGTAGAAAAGAAGGCGCCCATCATTTGATAGAATGGAGCCCCGGGGGGGTGTCCTACTTCCAGATTGGCAGATGTTGCGATATATTCACCGGCATCCCAAAAGCTTGCCGTAGGTTCCAAAGTAAGGGAATATGTGGTCAAAGCGATCAAGAAAACCAGCCAGCCTAGGATCTTGTTCCACTTACCAAAGTTAAAGTCAGTCATAAAATACTCGTGTAGTTGTACTAAAGTGGCGAATTTAATAATAAATTGCTGAATGCTTTACAAACGGAAGATAAAAGCATTTATTTTGGAAAATGCTGAGAATGAAGCCTAAAAGTAGGTAACTGTAATTTTTCAGGAAAATTTCAATAAAAAGTTTGTGTAAAATAAACTTTGTCTTAAATTTGCATCCGCATTTAAGCATTGGCCTATGGTGTAACTGGCAACACGTCTGGTTTTGGTCCAGAAGAGTCTAGGTTCGAGCCCTAGTAGGCCAACAAAAGTGCAAAAGCCTGAACGAAAGTTCAGGCTTTTTTAGTTTATAGTTCGTAGATCGCAATCCAGATTGCATCCCGAATTCGTATTTTTTATTTAAGAAGTTATCAGTTGTGTGTTCCGGTTGAAACAGAGTTCCAATTCCATTAAAGAGGCCTTGAAGCAAGGCTGAGATAATATAAAAAGAACTGGGATTAAGGAAATAATTCTTAAAGTAGGAAGAATAAATCCCTTATTTTTGACGGATAATCGGGGCTTTCTTCGAATTATAGAAGAAGATTTCTATTGAAGATACTAATATTTTATGAAAATACTCGTTACGGGAGCTGCAGGTTTTATCGGTTTTCATTTATGTGAAAAGTTAGTGAAAGAGGGGCATGAGATAGTAGGACTAGATAATATCAACGATTATTATAGTCAGGATTTAAAATTTGCCAGATTAAAGGAATTAGGAATAGATAGAGAGGATGCAGATAAATTCAATCAAAAATGTGAAAGTTCCAAACTCCAGAACTTATGTTTTTTCAGGATGAACCTGGAAGATCGGGATAAACTCCCGGAGTTATTCAGAAAAGAAAATTTTGATATCGTCTGCAATCTTGCCGCCCAGGCAGGGGTTAGATATAGCCTGGAAAATCCGGAGGCCTATATAGATAGTAACCTCGTTGGTTTTGCTAACATCCTGGAATGCTGTCGTAATCATCCTATAAAACATTTGATCTATGCGAGTAGTTCCAGCGTATATGGACAAAATAAAAAGATCCCGTTTTCCGCGGAAGACAGGGTAGATGAACCAATCAGTCTGTATGCTGCCACCAAAAGAAGTAACGAGCTTATGGCTTATACCTATAGTCATTTATATAATATACCTACTACCGGGCTAAGGTTCTTTACGGTTTACGGCCCCTGGGGTCGCCCAGATATGGCCATGTTCCTGTTTACAGATGCCATTCTAAAGGGAGAAACACTAAAAGTCTTTAATGCCGGCAAGCTGGAGCGGGATTTTACTTTTATAGATGATATCGTTAATGGAATAATAGCGGTAGTAAAAAAAGTCTCCACAGAAAAAACCTCTGCATATCGTCTCTATAATATTGGAAATAGCAAGCCGGTAAAGCTTTTGAGTTTTATTGAAGAGATTGAAACGCAGCTGGGAATAAAAGCTAAAAAAGAATTTATGCCCATGCAGGCGGGAGATGTAGAAAGGACCTGGGCAGATTCAGAACCTTTAATGAAAGATTTCAATTATAAAACTTCTATTGAAATTGAAGAAGGCGTCAGTAAATATTTAGAATGGTATAAGTCTTATTATAAATGTTCATTAAAGTAATTCTTTTAAAGAGGATATATTCATATTTCTAAGCTCTTCAAATGATTATATTTAAAAAAGGAATGATTTTCTATTGTTATGAAGTTCTTGAATATCTACTCTTACCAATAATCAACTTAAAATTCCAGCTTTCTCAAAATATCAGCAATTAGACCTATTTTACAGTTATTTAGGTATATTTGGTTTCCTTAATTTCTAAATCTTACCTCATTACTAGTCCCCTAATTCTAGTTGAATGGCTCATACAATAGAAAACCCTACCAGCTCAAATGCTAAGAGAAGACCATTACTTATAGGTTTCCTTGCTTTCTTATTACTTCTTCTGGCTGGCTTCTTCATGCTATGGCAGCGGTATCAGATCTTACTGGATGATCGTCAGAGTGAAATGTCGGCCATTATAGATGTTGCCGAACAAAATATAGATCAGTCCTTAAAGTATAGTTACTCCGCGGCTCTTTCCCTGGCTTTGCAAATAGATGAAGATGGTGATATTGAAAATTTTGATGAGGTAGCCCCGCAGTTAGTAGATAATAATCCCAATATAGATGCTATTCAAATTGTTCCCGGGGGTGTAATTACCAAAGTATATCCCCTGGAAGAGAATAAAGATGCTCTTAATTATAATATTCTAAAGGATAGTACCAGAAATGGAGAAGCTTTTAAAGCAATCGAGAGAAAGCAGATGTTCTTTGCCGGTCCTTTAGAATTGAAACAGGGTGGATTAGCCATTGTAGGTAGACTTCCAGTTTTTAAAAAGAATGAATTCTGGGGGTTTGTAGCGGTGCTAATTGAATTTGACAATCTAATAGATCAATCAGGACTTGAAGAGCTGGCAGGTGACCAATATCATTTTCAGTTTTCCAAGATAAATCCGCTCACAAAAAAAGAAGAGTTCTTTCTAAAAAAAGATCATAAGCTGGATAAATCCTATTCAGAAGAACTGGTTTTACCAGATGGCGGCTGGAAGATATATATAATTCCGGTAGATCCTCAAAAAGCTTTTTACACCCTTATTCCTGTAGCCATTATGATCCTGGTTATTTCAGGAGCTATAGGCTGGATCATATATAATACTTTAAAACAACCGGCAAAATTGCAGCAACTAGTGAAGGAGCAGGCGGGGGAACTGGCTAAAAGCGAACTGCATTTTCGAACCATATTCAATCAGGCGGCGATAGGTATGGCTAGGGTTGATTCTAAATCGGGGATGATCCTGGAAGCGAACAAGAAATTTCAGGATCTTCTGGGGTATTCAGAAGAAGAGCTCAAACAAAAGGATTATAAGGTCATTTCGCATCCCGATGATCTTTCTGAAAACACCCAATTAATGCAGAAGTTGAGTCGGGATGAGATTAGGGAATACAGTCTGGAAAAGCGACTGCAAAGAAGCGATGGCAGGCTTATTTGGGTAAGAATTAATGTTTCGCCATTATGGGAAGTGGGGGAGGAAGTAAGTTCTCATATAGCTCTGGTAGAAGATATTTCAGCACGGATACTGGTTAAACAGAAATTGATTGATAATGAGAACCGTTTCAGGTCCCTGGTTGAAAATTCAAATGAGATTATCCTTATTGTAGATGATCTTAATAATGTTAAATATTATTCTCCTTCGCTGGCCAAGATCTCGAAATATGAAGAAATAGATTTTGCTGCAAACGGAGTCCTATATTACACACATCCTGATGATCATGATTTATTACGATTGAAGGTTGAAAAAGCATATCAGAATCCCGGCACTCCAATTACCGATATTATCCTAAGAGTTAAAAATGCTGAAAATAACTGGTTCTGGGTAAATGCTACCTTAACCAATATGCTGAAAGTGGATAATGTGAATGGTTTTGTGGTGAATCTGAGAGATATTACCGGTAAAAAAGAAGCTGAAATGAATTTGGTAAAATCTTACGAACTCGTCATGGAGCAGAACAAGAGATTACTGAATTTCGCCTATATTGTTTCTCATAACCTAAGATCGCATTCAAGCAATATGTCTTCAATCCTGGAATTATATGATACTGAAGAGTCTCAGGAAGAGAAGGATTCCTATGTTAAGCTACTGAATAAAGTGTCCAGGAATCTGGATCAATCTTTACATGACCTGAATGAAGTGGTTTCCATCAATACCAATCTTGATATAAAAGCGGAGGTGATTAATGTTGCTGAATTTGTTGATCAGGCTCTGGATGTTTTGAGTTTACAGATTAAAACCAAGGACGCCAAAATTATTAAAGATTTGCCTGTCGATATGCAGGTAAATTTTAACGCTGCCTACATGGAAAGTGTATTGCTCAATTTTCTTACTAATGCTTTGCGTTATTCACACCCCCAGCGAACTCCGGTGATTGAATTAAGAGGTTATAAAGAGGAGGATAACTGGATACTGGAAATAAGAGATAACGGGATCGGGATTGATCTGGATAAACATGGTGAAAAGGTCTTCGGACTTTATAAAACTTTTTCTGAAAGAAAGGACGCCAGGGGTGTGGGCTTGTTTATCACCAAGAACCAGATAAATGCCATGGGCGGAACGGTTAAAATAGAAAGTAAGCCGGAAGTCGGTACCAGCTTCAAAGTAAGGTTTAAATGAAGAAAAGCATTTATGTGATAGACGATGATGAGATCTACCAAAGGATCATCAAAAAACTAGTTGCCCGGGCAGATGTTTTCCAGCAAGCATCATTTTATATGAATGCCAGGAAGGCTCTGCATGATCTAAATTTTACCAATTCAGAAATGCCCTCAGTTATATTATTAGATATTAATATGCCGGTAATGGATGGCTGGCAGTTTTTAAAGGAGTTGGAAAAATCATTTCCTAATTTATATACACAAACGAAAATTTTTATTGTAAGCTCTTCTATCGCGTATTCTGATAAAGAAAAGATAAATGAGTTTCCCATGCTTTCCGGTTTTCTGTCTAAACCTTTAAGTGTGGAGAAATTAAGGGAGATAGGGGAGTATATAAAATAAAAAATCCCGGTGTAGGGACCGGAACTTATACTGAATATAGTATTGGGGTATTAGTTTAAGCTGCTGTGGTAATATTATAGTGGTTAAGTATATTCTGGTAAAAGAACAGGCTCTTTTCATCTTTCTTAAGACATGATCTTAAAAATCTTTCTAAATCCTGGCATTCAAAAGTAATATTGGTGTATTTTTTTTGTCCTACAGGCAGTTGTAAATCTATTGTCTCATCCTGGTAATTAATATTTACATGCTTGGCATCAAAATACTTTTTTACAATAGCGCGATGCATGGTCTGGAAATTTGAATTTTCCTCGGCCTTGTTAATAATGCTATAAGAAATAAGATTTTTGACTTCATCAAGAATCTCCGGGGTAGTAAATCTATTCATGGTTAAACTGTTTTCGACATTTTCATCTTGGGCTAAATTACTACTAGACAGGCTAAAAGCTGTTAAAAAAAATGTAATACTTGCCCTGTTAATAAATTTTTAACTTGTACGGGAGATTCTTAAGATTAATTTTTGTTTTACAGATCAAGTACTAGTGGTGAGTGCATGATACGTTGGCGTTCATCGAGGATAGAGAGATTGAAAAACTGTGTTGATGACTTCTTCATAGAACCCGCGGCATGATGAATATGTCCAAAGAAATGATACTTTGGTTGAACAATTTTTAAAATTTGAGGTAATTCTTCACATCCCAGTTTTATTCCACTACTAATTTCATCCAGAATTCCATAAGGAGGTGTATGGGTAATTAAAACGTCAGTATTTTCCGGAATTAAGTTCCAGTGACTTTTAATTTGTATTCCTCTTTCGCGATTAAAAGCCCAGTTTTCTATTCCCGGAGTAACCGGGGAACCCCAAAACTGAAATCCCTCTATTTTAAGGCCACTGTCTATAAGTAAATTGATGTTGGCAGGAACATTTTTGCGCTGTTCTGGTTTTTCGAAATAGAAATCGTGATTTCCGGGCACCAGGATTTTATGTTTATGAGGTAGATTGGATAACCAGTTTAAAAAATTCTCGGTTTCATTTCGGGTACCCCCGTCTGTACAATCACCCGCATGAATTAGAATATCTCCTTCAGGAATTGAGATATCGTGGTGAAAATTGTGAGTGTCTGAAAGGCAAACCAGCCTCATATGATCTTTTTAAAATGAAGGGCAAATTAAATAAAAAAATCCGTTGAAGTAAACAACGGATTTTCTCTATGATCTAATATTATATTTTTTATTCTCTATCGTCTGCCTGGACTTCCATTAATGCTTTATCTGTAGGTAGGATCTTATTTATGGTTTTCAGCATGGCAAAAGCTATTATTGCTGCAGTTACGGCAAAAAATAAAAATTTGATCAGCAAACTCTCAGAGATTACCAAACTATAGAAGCCAAGGAAAACCTCCATGACTACAAATAAAACTTTTACGCCGACTTTTAAAAACATTTTTTCTTTTTGATTTGTTCAAATATACTATCCAATTATCATACCGTAGAAGTAAAAGATCAAGTTTGACGAAAATTTAACTTTGGTAACTTCTGTATTACAATCTTTTAAGTTAAAAAATCTTAAACAGGTCTTTTGAAAGACTCTGAATTGTAAATTGGTTCACAAATAGAAATCATAATTTGAAAAGAACTACAAAATTTGCCGTTAGTGCTCTCATAATGATCGGAGTTCTGGCTTTAGGATTATTATTTTTAAATAATCATCTGGAAAATAAAATAAGGCAAAGTATAGAAGATAATCTTAAGAAAGCCAGCGGGAGCTTTGAGAAGGTGGATGTGAAATTGCTGGATCGCAGGGCAGAAGTTGTTAATCCTTCATTTCGTATTGATGGAAAGACCTTAAAAGTTGATGCTATTCTGCTGGATGATATTCATTTATGGGACTATATTTCAAAAAAGGATATAATAATTGGAGAACTTAAAATTTCCAACCCGGTAATTAAGGTTTATAACTTTAAGAATAAAGAAAAAGATTCTTCTTCTGAAAAAAGTAAGAGCCCAAAATTTGAAAATAAGGTCCTCATTAAAAACGTGAATATCAATGGAGGGAGTTTTCAGATATTCGAAAAAGATAGTTCAGAACACAGGTTGTTTACGAAAATTAGGGATGTTAAACTGCAACAGGTAAGGATCAATTCCGAAACCCTTAAAGAAACTGTTCCCTTTAATTACGATCTTATTCTTTTAAATGCTGATAGTATTTTCTATGACCTCAATGAGCAGCATAAATTAGCTGCGGGTAATTTTGTAATAGATAATAATAAAGTTCTTATTCAGAAACTTCAAATTATTCCGAAGTTTTCAAAAACCGGGCATCAAGAAACTATTAATGTAGAAAAGGACAGGTATAATCTAAAAATTGATTCCCTGTCTATGGATAGTTTTAACTGGTCTATGCAGAATGATACCTTGAAAATCCAAAATTCACTTACCGAAATTTACGGAGCTTATTTTGATATTTACCGGGATAAACTTCAGCCAGATGATACCAGTATTAAGCCTTTGTATAGTGAGATGATAAGAAAGATGCCTATCCTGCTTCAGTTAGATAGTATAAATGTAAATCGTTCCTATATAAGGTATGAAGAAAATATTCATGCGGACAGGGAAAGTGGCGTAGTTGATTTCTCTAATTTGAATGCCCAAATTAAAAATATCACCAATATTGGTTTAGATAGAAAAGACTTTCCGAAAACCGTTCTTACCGCCACAGCAAATTTTATGAAAAAGGCTCCTATAAAAGTAAGGCTTGAATTTGATATTAGTAATGTAAATGATAGATTTCATATCACCGGGAATATGGGTAGAATTGCTGCAGAACAGATGAATAAATTCATGAAGCCTGCTATGAATTTACAGGCAGAAGGTGAGATCCTGGATATGTATTTTAATTTCTACGGGAATGATATTAAAGCAAGCGGAGACATGAAATTGGAGTATAATAATTTTAAAGTTGAGGTGCTTAGAAAGGATGGAACAAGAAAGAACAAGGTCATATCTGCTTTGGCAAATCTAATTGTGAAGAATAATACCCTTAATAAAAAGGCAAATTATAAAGAGATCAGTTTTACCAGGGATAGAACAAAATCTTTCTGGAATTATTTATGGAACCTCCTTAAGAACGGAGCGCTTAAATCCTTTCTCTAGATCTTAAAGGTAACGACGGGACGGGTAGCATGATTTACCAGGTCTTCGCTAATGCTGCCATTAAAAAAGTGGGCGATCCCTTTTCTGCCGTGAGTGCCAATTCCCAGGAGTCCGGCGTTTATTTTTTTGGCGAAATTAAGTATGCCTTTTTCCACACTCACGTCATTATAAATGTGAATTTTATAATTTTTGGAATTTGAATCCCCCGCGAATTCTTCAATTCTTCTAGTCGCCTCTGCACTGGTCATAAAATCATTTGGCGTATTCACAAAAAGAAGATGAAGGTTTGCATTAATGGTATTTGCGAATTTTATAGCTTTTCCCAGCACGTGTTTATGATCATTGTTTGCATCTGTTGCGAATACAAAATTTTGAATTTCAAATTCCTGTATCTCATTTTTAATCACCAACACGGGGATTTCAGAATGGCGAACCACTTTTTCAGTATTTGAGCCTATAAACATTTCCTGAAATCCGCTTGCGCCATGTGAGCCCATAACGATAAGGTCACATTTTTTTTCTTTGCTAATTTCCATAATTCCGTCAAAAGCACGGTGGAATTCAACTGTTTCGTGAACTTTAATTCCTTCCAGGTAAGGTTCTCGCATAATTTTCGAAAATCGCTGATGGGCAAGTTTCATAAAAAAAATGGCTTCAGGAATATTTTGGCTGCTCCCGCCAACAGGATCTATTAGCTGAAGGGGAAGTTCCAGCATATGGAGTAAAAATATCTCGCCGTCAAATTTCCGGGCTAATTGTGCGGCTACTTTAAGAGCCATCTCTGCCTGAGGGCTAAAGTCTGTGGGAACAAGTATATTTCTCATGATTGAAGTTATAGGCTTCCTAATTAAAGCTCTATTAAAATTACAAAGAATAATTGATTTATTTTCACGTTTTTATACTTGGAAAATATTGCTATATTTGCAGCGTTGAAACTAAAAAAGTACAGCGAGGGGACAGAAGTCCCCTCTTTTTATAAACATGCTGAAGGAGAAGGTAGAAAAGTTAGCAGAGAAGGTATTCGAAGAAAATAATTCCTTATTTTTAATAAGCCTTGAAGTAAACTCCGCCAATCACATTAAGATAGTATTGGACGGGGATCAGGGCGTTTCGGTAAACGACTGTATCATGGTGAGCCGTGCTATTGAGCATAACCTGGACAGGGAGGAGGAAGATTTTTCTCTGGAAGTTACTTCGGCAGGAGTCTCTGAGCCTCTTTCAATGCCGAGACAATACCAAAAGAATATTGGACGCAGGTTGAAAGTGAAAACGGAGAATGAAAAATTCGAAGCTGATCTGGTTTCTGCAGATGATAGTGAAATAAAGCTTTCATGGAAAGCAAGAGAGCCTAAGCCTGTGGGCAAGGGGAAAATTACAGTTCAGAAAGAGGCGACCGTGCCTTATGCTGATATTGTGGAAGCAAAAGTTAAAATAACATTTTAATCACAAATTGATATGGAAAATATCGCGTTGATTGAGTCATTCTCAGAGTTTAAAGACGATAAACTTATAGATCGTGTTACGCTGATGGCGATCTTAGAGGATGTTTTTAGAAATGCTTTAAAGAAAAAGTATGGAGAAGACGATAATTTTGATATTATTGTAAACCCTGATAAAGGAGATCTTGAGATTTGGAGAAACCGAATCGTGGTAGCAGATGGTGAAGTAGAAGATTCTAACAGGGAAATTTCTCTAACTCAGGCAAGAAAGATCGAGCCTGATTTTGAAGTTGGGGAAGATGTTTCAGAAGAAGTGAAGCTTGTAGATCTTGGTAGAAGAGCGATTTTGGCCTTGCGTCAAAATTTGATCTCAAAGATCCATGAGCATGATAATACAAATATTTACAAGCAGTTTAAAGATCTTGAAGGAGAGATTTATACTGCAGAAGTTCATCATATAAGGCACAGAGCAATCATTCTTCTTGATGATGAAGGGAATGAGATTGTGCTTCCAAAAGACCGCCAGATTCCTTCAGATTTCTTCCGTAAAGGAGAAAATGTAAGGGGGATCATTGAAAGTGTGGAATTAAAAGGTAACAAGCCTACGATCATTATGTCCAGAACCGCTCCCGGTTTCCTTGAGAAATTATTCGAACAGGAAATCCCGGAAGTATTTGATGGTTTGATCACTATCAAAAAAGTAGTTCGTGTTCCTGGCGAGAAAGCGAAGGTGGCCGTAGATTCTTACGATGATAGGATCGATCCTGTTGGAGCTTGTGTAGGTATGAAAGGTTCCAGGATTCACAGTATTGTACGTGAATTAGGAAATGAGAACATAGATGTGATCAATTTCACCAATAATGAGCAGTTATTCATCACCAGAGCATTGAGCCCGGCGAAAATAACTTCCATTAAGATGAACGAAGAAGCTAAAACGGCTGAGGTAATGCTTAAGCCGGAAGAAGTTTCCAAGGCAATTGGTCGTGGTGGGCACAATATTAGATTAGCTGGTCAGTTGACGGGTTATGAAATTGATGTGTATCGTGAAGGTGTAGAGGAAGATGTTGAATTAAAAGAGTTTACAGATGAAATTGAAGACTGGGTGATCGCCGAGTTTTCTAAAATTGGTCTGGATACTGCAAAGGCTGTATTGGAACAGGATGTTAATGATCTTGTTCGTCGTACAGACCTTGAGGAGGAAACCATTAAGAATGTAATGGCCGTACTTCGTTCAGAATTTGAAGAATAATATTTTTTTAATAAAGCTTACATTAAAAGAGGTTAATTTAGAGGGCAATTTATGGCAGAAGCGAAAACAACGCGATTAAATAAAGTTCTACGTGAGTTCAATATCTCGTTAGACAGGGCTGTGGAATATCTTACTTCCAAGGGCTACGAGATAGATGCACGTCCAACGACCAAGATCTCGGGAGAAATCTACGAGGTGCTTTCTGATGAATTCCAAACCGACAAGAGTAAAAAAGTTGCTTCTAAAGAAGTTGGAGAGGAAAGAAAGAAAGAAAAGGAAGAGCTGCGTAAGGAGATCGAAGAAAAGCGTAAGGCAGAAGAGGTGAAGAAGGAAAAGGAAGAAGAAGCCGTTTCTACGAGAGCCAAGCTTGAAGGTCCAAAGACTGTCGGGAAAATAGATCTGGATAAAAAGCCAGGCGAGAAACCCAAGGAAAAAGAAGCCGAAGCCTCCAAAGAGGAAGTAAAGGAAACTCCAGCTGAAGAACCTGTCAAAAAAGCTGAAGAGACCAAAGAGCCTGAAAAACCTGCTGCGAAAGCAGAAGAGAAAAAAGAAGAAAAGCCTAAAGAGGAAAAAGCGGAACCTAAGAAAGAAGAAGCCAAGCCTCAGGAAGCCAAAACCGAAGAGCCTAAAGCAGAAGAAAAAGCTGAGGAATCTAAAGAAGAATCTGGTACTATAGAAACTAAGTATACTAAACTTAGTGGTCCTAACTTCACGGGTAAAAAGATCGATCTTTCTCAATTCAAGAAACCTGTTAAGAAGAAAGAGGAGAAGAAAGACGACAAGAAGGATGATAAAGATAAGCGCAAGAAACGTCGCCGTCGCATCAGTAAAGATGTAAAAGGTGGAGGCGGAAATGCTCCGCGTGGTGGAGCTAAGAAAGGCGGAAGAACCAGAAGTAAACCTATTACCAAGGAGGAACCTACTGAAGAAGAAGTACAAAAGCAGGTGCGTGAAACACTTGAAAAACTTCAGGGGAAATCTTCTAAAGGTAAGGGCGCGAAATATAGAAGAGAGAAAAGAGATCAACACCGTCAAAGATCTGAACAGGATCTTGCACAGCAGGAATCTGATGAAAAGATCTTAAAGGTAACCGAGTTTGTTACCGTAAGTGAGGTGGCAACCATGATGGATGTATCTGTAACTCAGGTGATCTCAGCATGTATGTCTCTAGGAATGATGGTAACCATGAATCAACGTCTGGATGCTGAAACGTTAAGCATTGTTGCAGAAGAATTTGGCTATGAGGTTGAATTTACAACCGCCGATGTTGAAGAAACTGTTGAAGAAGTAGAAGAGAATCCTGAAGATCTAGTTACCAGAGCTCCAATTGTAACAGTAATGGGTCACGTAGATCACGGTAAAACCTCATTACTGGATTATGTTCGTAAGGAAAATGTAATTGCCGGAGAAAGCGGAGGGATTACCCAGCATATTGGTGCCTATGGTGTAAAACTTGAAGGCGGACAAAAAATTGCCTTCCTGGATACTCCGGGTCACGAAGCCTTTACGGCAATGCGTGCTCGTGGTGCACAGGTAACAGATATCGCAATTATTGTAATTGCTGCAGATGATGATGTGATGCCTCAAACAAAAGAGGCGATCTCACACGCACAGGCTGCCGGGGTTCCAATTATATTCGCGATCAATAAATCTGATTTACCAACGGCGAATCCTGAAAAAATTAAAGAAAAACTTGCCGCCATGGATCTTCTGGTTGAAGATTGGGGTGGTAAGATCCAGTCACACGATATTTCTGCAAAAACAGGAGCAGGTGTAAAAGAATTACTTGAAAAAGTGCTTCTTGAAGCAGAGATCCTGGAGCTGCAGGCGAATCCTAAGAAACTAGCTAAGGGTACAGTAGTAGAAGCCTTCCTTGATAAAGGTCGTGGTTATATAGCAACTATCCTTGTACAGT
Source organism: Christiangramia sediminis (assembly GCF_020552705.1). Lineage (GTDB taxonomy): Bacteria > Bacteroidota > Bacteroidia > Flavobacteriales > Flavobacteriaceae > Christiangramia > Christiangramia sediminis. Next base: position 982,451 of record NZ_JAJBZG010000005.1, read on the forward strand.
CGGGTACGCTTAGAGTTGGGGATTATGTTCTTGCTGGAAGACATAGTGGTAAGGTAAAAGCTATGCACGATGAACGTGGTCATGAGGTGAAAGAGGCAGGTCCTTCTACACCGGTATCCATACTTGGTCTTGATGGTGCACCTCAGGCAGGTGATACCTTTAAGGTGATGGAAGATGAGCGTGAAGCTAAAGATATTGCTGCAAGACGTACTCAGTTGCAACGTGAACAGAATGTGAGAACTCAGCGTCATATTACACTGGATGAAATTGGAAGACGTATCGCTCTTGGAGACTTTAAAGAGCTTAATATTATTCTGAAAGGAGATGTGGATGGTTCTGTAGAAGCACTTACAGATAGTTTCCAGAAACTTTCTACGGAAGAGATCCAGGTGAATATCATACATAAAGGAGTGGGTGCGATCACAGAAAGTGATGTGTTGCTTGCTTCGGCATCTGATGCGGTAATTATCGGATTTAACGTTCGTCCTGCCGGAAATGCAAGACAGGTAGCCGATAAGGAAGAGATCGATATCAGAATGTACTCTATTATCTATGATGCCATCAACGACATCAAAGATGCGATGGAGGGTATGCTTTCTCCTGAATTGAAGGAAGAGATTACTGGTACGGCAGAGATCAGGGAGACATTCAAGATATCTAAGATCGGTACAATTGCCGGTTGTATGGTGACTTCTGGTAAGATCTATAGAAGTGCCGGAGTGAGATTGATCCGTGAGGGAGTGGTTGTTTATACCGGCGAGCTTTCATCTCTTAAGAGGTTTAAAGACGATGTGAAAGAAGTAGCTAAGGGTTATGACTGTGGTATGCAGGTTAAGAACTACAATGATATTAGAGAGGGAGATGTGATCGAAGCCTTTAGAGAGGTGGAGGTTAAGAAAACTCTTAAATCAAAATAATCAGAAAACTGATTGAATAAAAAAAGCGACTCATTTTTGAGTCGCTTTTTTAGTTTTAAACCGCGCAGGTATTTAATTACCTGTGAAATTTCGATCTTCTAAATAGTATTATTTTCTCTGTGGTTTAGGAATAAAAGCAGAAGGGAAAGTTTCTTTTATTTTAAGAAGAGCTCTGTCAGCTTCAAGCCTGCTCCTAAAATTTCCTATCCAAACTTTATAATTTGGCGCTTCATAAGTAATTTGAGAAGGGTAGGTGTAGACATTTCTGTATTTCTGAATTACCTCGTTAGCCTCTCCGTTATCACCATAGAATAATTGAATAACAAAGCGGTCGCCAATTTTGTTGTTTTCATTCAGTTCTTTCTTGACCTCCATCAACTTTTCTATCTTCTGATTTTGTTGAATGCTAACATTCCCTTCCTGAGCCTTTATTTTCTGAGTTGAAAAGAATAGAAAGGCCGCGAAAATAAAAAGAAAGTGGGATTGTAATTTTCTCATGGTATTTTGGCTTTTTGACAAATGTAAAATTAAATAACTTAAACAGCTTGTAATTTATTATTTAGAACTAATATAAATTAACCATTAACACTTATGTAACATTCCTAAAATCGTCTATAAGTATTACTTTTGTGCACGAATTTAAAGGTACCTTTTTAGGTTTTTAGCCCTAAAATACTGAGTGTAAAAACCGTACCAAAGTTTAGACGTTAATCGAACTTATAATATGAAAAAGGTGATTTTCCGCCATTCAACTCCGCGACAACTACTATTAAGCGTAGCATTTTTATTTACATTCACCCTATCCGGGTTTTCGCAGGCTCAGGCGGCACAAGATACCACTGCCCAGGCTGAAACAGGTCAGGAAGAGGCTGCTGCAGATGCTGCGGCTTCAAGTTTAGGTGATGCAGCTGCAGGAAAGGAATTGTTTAATTCCCTATGTGCGGCATGTCATAAGCCCTATTCCAATTCTATTGGGCCGGCTTTAAATGGTGTGACAGATAGGCGTGACATGGAATGGATCCATGAGTGGATTAAAAACTCTGCTGCTTTAATCGCTAGCGGTGATTCGCAGGCTAATGAAATTTATAATGAGTGGGGGCAAACTGCTATGCCAGCTTTTCCTCAGTTGTCTGATGCCGATATTAATAATATTCTGGCTTATGTTGAGCAGCCTAAACCTGAGCCTCAGGCAGCAACTGCAGGTGCGGGAGGTGAAGCAGGTGCATCTGGAGGTTCTGGTGGAGTTTCTACAGATGTAATACTTGGGATCCTGGTATTTGTACTGGCTCTTCTTCTTTTAGTTCTGTTTCTGGTTAATAAAACACTTAGGAATTTTGCCGATGCTTCTGGGATCGTTATTCCTGAGAAGCCGAAAAGAAAACCTATCTATAAGTCATTTGTTGAGAACCAGTTCCTGGTATTGGTGAGTGCGATATTTGTTCTTTTGGCAGTTGGTTATTTTGCCTACGGATTTTTTATGCAGGTAGGTATAGATCAGGGTTATCAGCCAATTCAGCCAATACATTACTCTCACAGAATACATGCTGGTGATAATGAGATAGAGTGTAAGTATTGTCACTCTTCTGCCAGAACATCTAAACATTCAGGGATACCTTCTCTTAATGTTTGTATGAACTGTCATAAATCTATTGCAGAGGTGGCTCCTGAAACTGCGACCGAAGAATATTCAAAAGAATTTTACGATAAAGAAATAGCGAAGTTATATGATGCTGCCGGATGGGATCCTGCTTCCAGAACATATTCTGGTGAGGAGAAACCTGTGAAATGGGTGCGTATACATAACCTTCCAGATTTTGCATACTTCAATCACTCTCAACACGTAAGTGTTGCCGGGATCGAATGTCAGAAATGTCACGGGCCTATTGAGGAGATGGAGATAGTATATCAAAATGCTCCTTTAACCATGGGATGGTGTATTAACTGTCACCGTGAAACTAATATCAGGGTCGAGGGTAATGAATATTACGAAAAGATCCACGAGGAGTTATCTAAAAAATATGGTGTGGAAGAACTTACTGCTGCTCAAATGGGCGGATTGGAATGTGGTAAGTGTCACTATTAAAATCCTGGAATTCAGGTATAATTTAAGAAGCTAATATCTAGATATAATATGTCATCAAACAAGAAATACTGGAAAAGTGTTGAAGAGCTAAATGAAAACAGCTCTGTTGTTGAGACGCTCCAACAAAAGGAATTCGCTGAGGAGATCCCGGTTGAGGATTTCCTTGGGGATAAGGAAAATCTTGAAGATTCTAAAACTTCAAGAAGGGATTTCCTTAAGTATGTTGGATTCAGTACAGCAGCGGCATCACTGGCTGCCTGCGAGGGCCCCGTGGTAAAATCTATTCCGTATGTGGTGCAGCCTGAAAGGATTGTACCGGGAATCGCGAATTTTTATGCCTCTACAATTGCTGATGGTTTCGACTTTGCAAGTGTGTTGGTTAAAACTCGAGAAGGTAGACCAATCAAGATTGAAAATAATGATCTGTCGAAATTCAAGGCAGGGGCGAATGCTCGTGTTCATGCTTCGGTACTTTCATTGTATGATACAAAAAGGGTGAAACGCCCAATGATTGAGGGGAGAAATGTTTCTTGGGAAGAGTTTGACCGTGAGGTGGGATCTGCCCTTGATAATGCAAGTGGAGACATCGTTCTTCTTACGCAGACCTTTGCCAGTCCTTCAACATCAAAACTTATTCAGGAGTTTTCTTCTAAATACGGGAATGTTCGTCACATTGTTTACGATACAGTCTCTGAAGATGCTGCTCTAAATGCCTTCCAGTCTAAATATGGAAGACGTGCCTTGCCAAATTACGACTTTTCGAAAGTTAAGACCGTAGTTGGTGTAGGTGCAGATTTCCTTGCAGACTGGCAGGGTGGTGGATATGATGCTGCCTATGCAAAAACTAGAATTCCTGAAAATGGCGAGATGTCTCGTCATATTCAGTTTGAATCTAATATGTCTCTTACCGGGGCGAATGCAGATAAGCGTGTTTCGTTAAAGCCATCTCAGCAAAAAGCTGTGATGTCTGCTTTGAGAGGTTATGTAGCTGGTGGTTCTTCTACAAGTGATCTGCCTGCAAATATTGACGATGCGGTTGTGAAAGCTGCCAGACAACTTAGACAGGCCGGTAGTGGTGCTGTTGTGGTTTGTGGTATTCCAGATGAGGAAGCTCAAAACTGGGCTTTAGAGATCAATGAGTCTCTTGGTAGCCAGGTTATGGATACTTCAAATGCGAGAGTGATCCGTCAGGGTAATGCAAGTGAAGTTGCTCAGTTGGTGGAAGATATGAATAACGGTAGTGTTGGTGCTCTTTTGATCGCCGGGCTTAACCCAGTTCATACACTTCCAAACGGAAAAGATTTCGCTGAAGGTCTTAAGCAGGTTGAAACTGTGGTTGATTTTACTACCAGAACCGATGAGACTTCAAAATTAAGTAAATACGTTGCTGCTACTCCGCATTACCTGGAGAGCTGGGGAGATATTCAGTTTTCTGAAAAATCTTTCAGCTTAATGCAGCCAACAATAAGACCTTTATTTGATACAAGACAATTTCAGGATACAATTTTGAAATGGTCTGATAATAATTTGTCTTATTACGAATATATTAAAGAGACCTGGTCTGGTGGATTAGGTGACAGGAACTGGAGCGAAGTACTTCATGATGGAGTATTTGAGGCGACTTCTCCCGTTACGCAGCCGGCTTCAACTAATGCTGGTTCTTCTTCAGTTTCATTCAATATGGATGAAATGGAAGGTGATGGCTACGAATTGACTCTTTACACCAGTACTGCGATTGGAGATGGTCAGCAGGCTAATAACCCATGGTTGCAGGAGATGCCAGATCCTCTTTCCCGAGCGAGTTGGGATAACTATGTGACAGTTTCTAAAGCTGATGCTGAAGAACTTGGATTGGAAAATGAAAATGTTGCTAATGGAGGGCTTAACGGAAGTTATTTAAACCTAAGTGTTGGTGATACTGTAGTTCAGAATGTACCAGTATATATCATGCCTGGTCAGGCTAAAGGATCTGTAGGTCTTGCGCTTGGTTATGGGAGAAAAGCAGGTGTTCAGGAAGAAATGCAAACAGGGGTAAATGCTTATCCTTTGTATAAGAACTTTAGTTCTGTTCAAAAAGTAAAGATCGAAAAGGCTGCGGGAATGCATGAATTTGCATGTGTTCAGCTTCATAATACCTTAATGGGTAGAGGGGATATTATCAAGGAAACTAGTCTTGAGATATTCAATACTAAAGATGCGCATGTATGGAACCATGTTCCTGAAGTTTCTTTAGATCACCAGGAAACTCCGGTGACTTCTCCTGAGGTTGATATCTGGGAAAGTTTTGACAGGTCTACGGGGCCTCACTTTAACTTAAGTATAGACTTAAATGCCTGTACTGGTTGTGGTGCTTGTGTGATCGCTTGTCACTCTGAGAATAACGTTCCTGTAGTAGGTAGAGAAGAGGTGAGAAAATCAAGAGATATGCACTGGTTGCGTATTGACCGTTATTTCTCTTCGGAAGATACCTTTACAAACGATCTTGAGAAAAAAGAAAATATTGGAGGCCTTGGAAGTTCTCTTTCTGAATTTGGAGAACTAGAGCAGCCGGCAGATAATCCTCAGGTTGTATTTCAGCCTGTAATGTGTCAGCACTGTAACCATGCACCTTGTGAAACAGTTTGTCCGGTAGCGGCAACTTCGCATGGTAGACAGGGTCAAAACCAAATGATCTATAACAGATGTGTGGGTACAAGATATTGTGCAAACAACTGTCCTTATAAAGTTCGTCGTTTCAACTGGTTCAACTATGCACAGAACGATGAATTTGATTACCATATGAACAATGACCTTGGTAGAATGGTATTAAACCCGGATGTTACCGTACGTTCCAGAGGGGTTATGGAAAAATGTTCTATGTGTATTCAGAAGACTCAAAAAACTATCCTGGATGCCAAGCGTGAAGGTAGAACTATTGAAGATGGTGAATTCCATACTGCCTGTTCTGCTGCCTGTGATAAAGGAGCGATGGTCTTTGGAGATGTAAATAACAAGGACTCGAAAGTTCTTGAAAAGAAAAATGATGACAGGATGTATCATCTGCTTGAGTATGTAGGTACAAAACCAAACGTGATGTACCAGACAAAAGTTAGAAATACAACCGACGCTTAATAATAACGAATAACTAAGAATCAATCAGATAAGGATATGTCTCATTACGAAGCACCTATACGAAAGCCTCTAGTTACCGGGAACAAAAGCTATCACGATGTGACTGTTGATGTTGCTGCTCCGGTTGAAGGAAGGGCTAATAAAACCTGGTGGATAGTTTTTGCTATCTCCCTTGTTGCCTTTCTTTGGGGTGTTGGATGTATAGTTTACACGATTTCTACAGGTATAGGTACCTGGGGATTAAACAAAACAGTAGGTTGGGCCTGGGATATTACCAACTTTGTATGGTGGGTAGGTATTGGTCACGCCGGTACACTTATTTCTGCGGTATTACTACTGTTCCGTCAAAAATGGAGAATGGCGATCAACAGGTCTGCAGAGGCCATGACGATTTTCTCTGTAATGCAGGCGGGTCTTTTTCCATTAATTCACATGGGGCGTCCATGGTTGGCATATTGGGTACTTCCAATTCCTAACCAGTTCGGATCTCTTTGGGTGAACTTTAACTCACCGCTTCTCTGGGATGTATTTGCGATCTCTACATATCTTTCGGTTTCACTGGTATTCTGGTGGACTGGATTGTTACCTGACTTCGCAATGATTCGTGACAGGGCAATTACCCCTTTTACAAAAAGAGTTTACGGAATACTTTCCTTTGGATGGAGTGGACGTGCTAAAGACTGGCAGCGTTTTGAAGAAGTATCATTAGTACTTGCCGGATTGGCAACACCTCTGGTACTTTCTGTACACACCATCGTATCTTTTGACTTCGCAACTTCGGTAATACCGGGATGGCATACGACCATTTTCCCTCCTTACTTCGTTGCAGGTGCGATCTTCTCTGGATTTGCCATGGTAAATACCCTGCTTATCATCATGAGAAAGGTTTCTAATCTTGAAGATTATATAACTATTCAGCATATCGAACTCATGAACATCGTAATTATGATTACGGGTTCTATCGTAGGTACTGCCTATATTACCGAGTTGGTTATCGCGTGGTACTCAGGAGTGGAGTACGAACAGTATGCATTCCTTAACAGGGCTACCGGACCTTACTGGTGGGCATACTGGAGTATGATGACCTGTAACGTGTTCTCGCCACAGTTCATGTGGTTCAAGAAATTACGTACAAGTATCATGTTCTCGTTCTTTATCTCTATCGTTGTAAACATCGGGATGTGGTTTGAGCGTTTTGTAATTATCGTGACCTCGCTTCACCGTGATTACCTGCCATCTTCATGGACGATGTTCTCTCCAACTTTTGTAGATATAGGGATCTTTATCGGTACCATTGGATTCTTCTTTGTATTGTTCCTTCTTTATGCACGTTCGTTCCCTGTGATCGCTCAGGCAGAGGTTAAAACTATTTTGAAGGCTTCCGGAGAAAAGTATAAGAAACTAAGAGCTGAGCATGGAGATGATGTACTTCATTATAATCCGGAAACAGTGGGTAGAAATCCTGTTCGAAATGAAGAGGAAGGTATACATCATAAGATCGAAGATACCGAGCATACTAAGAGAAAAGAAGCAGATCATCCTCATGAGGATACTGTGAATGCTGATGGACTGGTTGTTTCTGAAGTAATGAAAGACCGTATTGATGAAATGCTTGAAAGAATTGGAACTTACGATCCGAAAACTCAGGATGCAGATGATCTTACAAAACTTAAGAATGTGGGGCCGTTGCTTCAGCAACATTTCCATCAGGTAGGTATCTATCTGTTTGATCAGGTAAGCAAATTAACAGAACAGGATTTTGAATTGCTGGATGAAGTAATCGAGAATTTCCCTATAGAAAAGAATAGAGAAGGATGGGTTGCACAGGCAAACAAACTAAAAAATAAATAATCAGGATGGCATCTAAAGTTGTACACGCTATTTACAGAGATGACGATCTGCTTTTACAAGCCGTAAAACAGATTCGCGAAGCACGCTATCATATTGGAGAGATCTATTGTCCATTTCCGGTACACGGGCTAGACAAAGCAATGGGTCTTGCTCCTACAAGACTTGCCATCACTTCATTTTTATATGGTCTGGTTGGACTTGCAGTGGCAGTTACTATGATGAACTTTATCATGATTGAAGACTGGCCTCAGGATATTGGAGGTAAGCCAAGTTTTAGTTTTATTCAGAACATGCCGGCATTTGTGCCAATTATGTTCGAACTAACTGTCTTTTTTGCGGCTCACCTTATGGTAATTACTTTTTATATGAGAAGTAGATTATGGCCTTTCAAAAAAGCTGAAAATCCAGATGTAAGGACTACAGATGATGTGTTCCTTATGGAGGTAGATGCTGCCAATCACAATATAGATGACCTGACAGATTTTTTATATAAAACGGGTGCATCTGAAATTAAATTAATAGAATAATACATAGTGATAATGAGAAGTTTGTTCCATAAAACTATAGGATTTTGTCTGCTTGGCTTTGCAGTTGTTTCCTGCCAAGATAAGGAGGATCCAAACTATCAGTACATGCCAGATATGTATGAGCCGGTAGGTTACGAAGCTTACGGTGAATACGATGTTTTTGAAAATGGTCAGGAAGCTAAATTGCCTGTAGAAGGTACTGTGCCACGTGGATGGTTACCTTACGATTACGAAAATAATCCACAGGGATTTGCAGATGCCAAGGCTAATTTAACCAACCCTCTTCCTTATACTCAGGATCACCTGGTGGAAGGAAAGGCCCTTTATACCATTTATTGTGCAGTATGTCATGGGGATAAAGGAGACGGAAAAGGAATTCTGGTTGAAAGAGAAAAAATTCTGGGTGTTCCATCTTATGATGATGTAGGCCGTGCGATTACTGAAGGTAGTGTTTACCACGTAATGTATTACGGAATTAATAATATGGGATCTTATGCTTCACAAACCTCTATTGAGGAACGTTGGCAAATAGATCACTACGTGATGAGTCTTAAAGACCAGTTGGAAGGAAATCCTGAAAGAGAATTTGTAAAAGAAGAGGATGTTCAGAAAAGCATGCTGCCATCAAGAGCAGATGCAAATCTATATCAGGATGCAGGAGATGTAAATTCTGAACCTGAAAACGAGAACAACCAAACCGAAATTCAAGAATAAAGATTTAGATCTATCGATATGTATACGCTATCCAGTAAATTAAAATTAACAGCAATCATTTGTATGATTGTTGGCGCAATAGGTCTCATTTATGGATTCATCGCTGCACCGGAAACCGTAGAGGATGTTAAGGAAATGATGGCTTCAGAACATCATGGTGAGGAGCATGCAGAAGAGAGTACTACCGCAGTAAATGTTGAACAACTACCGGGAGGTGATAATGTAGAAATGGAAGATGTTTCGGGATACGAAAGCGAAACTTCCCATGCCGATGAAACTCATGCCGAGGCAGGAGCTCAGGCAGGACATGGCGAAGAAGCATCTCATGATAATGAACATTATGAGCATATTCTTCACCAGTTACAAAATAAGCCCTGGGCGGCGATATATGTAGCTGCATTCTTTTTCTTTATGATATCTCTGGGAGCACTTGCTTTTTATGCAATTCAATATGCAGCACAGGCAGGGTGGTCTCCCGTACTTTTTAGAGTAATGGAAGCTATCACTGCTTACCTGCTACCTGGCGGAATTATTGTATTTGTATTATTAGTGCTTTCAGGACTTCATTTGAACCATTTATTTGTCTGGATGGATCCGGAAGTAGTGGCACATGATGAGATCATTCAGGCTAAAACAGCTTATTTAAATGTTCCTTTTTTCCTGATTAGGGCAGCTATTTATCTTGGAGGGTGGGTATTATTCAGACATCTGCTTAGAAAAAATTCTATAAAGATGGATGATGCTACAGATAACGTTTATTTCAAAAAGAACTTTAAACTGGCTGCAGGATTTCTTGTATTCTTTATTGTGACTGAATCTATGATGTCATGGGACTGGATCATGAGTTTAGATCCACACTGGTTTAGTACATTATTTGGATGGTTTGTATTTGCAAGTTTATTTGTTTCAGCAATTACTACTATCGCTATAGTAACCATCTATCTGAAATCAAGAAGTTACCTTGAATTCGTAAATGACAGTCATATTCATGACCTGGCGAAATTCATGTTCGGAATCAGTATTTTCTGGACCTATTTATGGTTCTCTCAGTTCATGCTGATCTGGTATTCAAATATTCCGGAAGAGGTTGTGTACTTTATCCAGCGAATGGAAGATTATCAGCTACCATTTTTCGGAATGCTTATTACAAACTTCCTTTTCCCGGTTCTGTTATTAATGAACAGCGATTATAAAAGAGTAAACTGGTTTGTGATCATGACTGGAATTGTGATCTTGTGTGGTCACTACCTGAACGTGTATGTGATGGTGATGCCTGCCACGGTTGGAGAATCATGGTTTATTGGAATTCCTGAAATTAGTGCAGTACTATTGTTTGGTGGATTATTCACATTTATTGTGTTCAATTCACTTACCAAAGCACCATTACTGGTTAAGGGGAATCCTTTTATAAAGGAGAGTAAGCATTACCATTATTAATTAAGATTGATTGTTTAAAGAAGAACTTATAAAATGACCGTATTTTTAGTAATCATAGTACTAGCACTTCTGGCCGTAACAGGTTGGCAGATCTCTAAGATCTTTCAGTTATCTAAGAGACCCGATGCCGATACTTCTGAGGTTGCAAACGATAAGGATAACAAATTGCATGGGATCCTTAATCTGGCTTTTCTTATTTTCCTTTATGTAATTAGTATTTACTGTTTCTGGGAGTATGGAAGGTTTTACCTGCCAGAGGCAGCTTCTGAGCATGGTGGTGAATATGATACCCTGATGTTTGTTTCTATCGCCCTTATTATGGTGGTACAGGTATTCACACAGGGACTTCTTCATTACTTTGCGTATAAATACAAAGGTGAAAAAACTAAAAGAGCACTGTTTTATGCTGATAATGATAAGCTGGAGTTTATCTGGACCATTATCCCCGTAATTGTTCTTGCAGGTCTAATTATCTACGGATTATTCACCTGGAGTGATATTATGAATATCAACGAGGAGGAAGATCCCCTGGTGATTGAACTCTATGCGTATCAATTTGACTGGAGAGCAAGATATTCCGGTGAAGACAATACTTTAGGAAAAGCGAATGTTCGTTTTATTGAAGGAGTAAATCAGTTAGGGGTTGACGAGTCTGATTCTTACGGACAGGATGATAAGATCGTTACTGAATTACACTTACCAGTAAACAGACCAGTATTATTCAAATTCCGATCTCAGGATGTATTGCACTCGGCTTACTTCCCATTCTTCAGGGCTCAGATGAACGTTGTTCCGGGTATGATCACTCAATTTGGATTTACACCAACCATCACTTCCGAAGAAATGCGGGAAAGTGAATATATGGTAGATAAAGTAAAGAGCGTAAATGAGGAAAGAAATGAAAAAAATAAAGAACTCTTAGCTCAGGGAGAACCTACGCTTGATTCTTATGAATTTGATTATTTCCTTCTTTGTAATAAGATCTGTGGGCAGGCTCACTATAATATGCAAATGAAGATCATTGTTGAATCTGAAGAAGATTATAACAAATGGCTTGAAGAGCAGCCTACTTTTGGAAGTACGATGGCTGAACAGAGTGAAGATGCAGACAGACCTGAAGATACCGCTGGAGACCAGCCTCCTGCTACTGAAGGTGAAGAGGATGCCGAAGGAGAAGATAATACAGAGCAAACGCCACAGGAGACCAATGCGGTGGCTGGAGTAGATAACGAACAAAATTAAGCTAAAGAATTAGAGATATGTCAGCAATTGCAAACGCACCGGCACACGATCACCACGATGATCACGGACATCATCATAAACAGACTTTTATAACAAAGTATATTTTTAGTCAGGATCATAAGATGATTGCCAAGCAATATCTTATCACCGGACTACTTATGGGAATCATAGGTATCGCAATGTCGGTATTGTTCCGTATCCAGCTTGCCTGGCCTGAACAGTCTTTCTGGATATTTGAGGCTTTATTAGGCGATACATGGGCCCCAGATGGAGTAATGTCGCCGAGTATTTATCTTGCCCTGGTGACTATTCATGGTACCATCATGGTATTCTTTGTACTTACGGCAGGTTTGAGTGGTACATTCTCTAACTTATTAATTCCGTTGCAGATTGGTGCAAGGGATATGGCTTCAGGTTTCCTGAACATGGTTTCTTACTGGTTGTTTTTCCTTTCCAGTGTGATCATGCTTAGTTCATTATTTGTAGAATCGGGACCTGCAATGGCGGGATGGACTATCTATCCTCCATTAAGTGCATTGCCACAAGCTATTAGTGGTTCTGGAACAGGGATGACATTATGGTTAGTGTCTATGGCAATCTTTATTGCTTCTTCCCTTATGGGTTCCCTAAACTATATTGTAACAGTAATCAACCTTAGAACAACGGGAATGTCTATGACCAGACTACCGCTGACTATCTGGGCATTCTTTGTAACTGCAATTATCGGGGTGGTTTCATTCCCGGTATTACTTTCTGCAGCATTGTTATTGATCATGGATAGAAGTTTTGGTACTTCATTCTTCCTTAGTGATATTTTCATACAGGGAGAGGTGCTTGCGCACCAGGGAGGTTCACCAGTTCTTTTTGAACATCTTTTCTGGTTCCTTGGTCACCCTGAAGTTTATATCGTAATACTTCCGGCAATGGGTATGGTGTCTGAAATTATGGCTACCAATGCCCGTAAACCTATTTTCGGTTATCGTGCGATGGTTGCTTCAATTTTGGCAATTGCTTTTCTTTCAACGATCGTTTGGGGTCACCATATGTTCGTATCGGGTATGAACCCGTTCCTTGGTTCAGTTTTCACCTTTACTACCCTATTGATCGCGATCCCTTCGGCTGTAAAAGCATTTAACTGGATCACAACATTGTGGAAGGGTAATTTACAGATGAACCCTGCGATGCTGTTCTCTATTGGTTTTGTTTCAACATTTATTACTGGTGGACTTACAGGAATTATCCTTGGAGATTCAACATTAGATATTAACGTGCATGATACCTACTTCGTGGTAGCTCACTTTCACCTGGTAATGGGAATATCTGCACTTTACGGACTTCTGGCAGGAGTTTATCACTGGTTCCCGAAAATGTTCGGAAGAATGATGAACAAGAATCTTGGGTATATACATTTCTGGGTAACGGCAATAGGTGCTTATGGAGTTTTCTTCCCAATGCACTTTATTGGGATCGCCGGTTTACCACGACGTTATTATACAAATACCAATTTCCCGTATTTTGATGATTATGCAGATGTAAATGTGATCATCACTGTAGCGGCTATTATTACAGCAGCTGTACAGTTGGTATTCCTTTATAACTTCTTCGGATCTATTTTCTTCGGAAAAAAGGCAGTACAGAATCCATGGAAAGCAAATACTTTAGAATGGACTACTCCGGTAGAACATATCCACGGAAACTGGCCTGGAGCAATTCCTTCAGTTTATCGTTGGGCATATGATTATTCTAAAGAAGATGAGCATGGAAATTATGTGATAAAGGGTCAGGATTTTGTTCCGCAAACGGTTCCTTTACAAAAAGATGAAGAAGAGCTTAATCATTAAGCAAGACCATAACATATAAGATTTTTCAAAAGCCTTTTCCCAACCGGAAGAGGCTTTTTTAATTATCTTTGATTTTCAATTTCTAGCCGGGGATTGACCTAATATTTCTTATATTAATCAGGATAACCAGATTTCATGATAAACGAGAACCTTGATGCTTCCGGAGAAAATTTCTCCCCAGAAGAGTTTGATATTGAGAGAGCTTTACGGCCGCTTAGTTTTGACGACTTTGCCGGGCAGGAGCAAGTGCTGGAGAATCTCCAGGTATTCGTTCAGGCGGCTAATTTAAGGGGAGAGGCATTAGATCATACCTTGTTTCATGGTCCTCCCGGTTTAGGAAAAACGACCTTGGCGCATATTCTTGCCAACGAGTTGAATGTGGGGATCAAAATCACTTCAGGACCGGTGCTGGATAAACCCGGTGACCTGGCCGGACTTCTTACCAATCTTGAGGAAAGGGATATTCTTTTTATAGATGAGATCCATCGCTTAAGCCCTATAGTAGAAGAGTACTTATACTCGGCTATGGAAGATTATCGTATTGACATCATGATTGAGACCGGGCCAAATGCACGTACTGTTCAGATCAATTTAAATCCGTTTACGCTGATAGGAGCCACTACCAGATCAGGACTTTTAACAGCACCCATGAGAGCCAGGTTTGGTATTTCCAGCAGGCTGCAATATTATACCACAGAATTACTTTCCGGAATCGTGGAACGTAGCTCTGAGATCTTAAAAGTACCTATTACCGCGGATGCCGCGATAGAGATTGCGGGAAGAAGTCGGGGTACTCCCAGAATTGCCAATGCTTTGCTACGAAGAGTAAGGGATTTTGCCCAAATAAAGGGCAATGGAAAAATAGATATGGAGATTGCCAGATTCGGTCTTAAAGCTCTGAATGTAGATGCACATGGTCTGGACGAAATGGATAATAAGATCCTGGCAACGATAATTGACAAATTTAAAGGTGGTCCCGTAGGGATTACCACCCTGGCCACGGCGGTAAGTGAAAGTGCCGAAACCATTGAAGAAGTATATGAACCATTCCTTATTCAGCAGGGCTTTATTTATAGAACCCCACGGGGCAGGGAAGTGACCGAAGCTGCTTATAAGCATCTGGGAAGGATCAAAGGAAGCACTCAGAGCGGACTTTTTGATAAATAACAACATGGCCGATTCAAAGAAAATACCCGAAGTATCCTTATTAAAGTTTTTAAAGCATTCTGCTAATATTTTAAAAAATCCACTACCATTTCATCATAAAAATTTTGAAGAAAAAGGAGATACTTTTAAATTGAATATCGGTTTCAATAAATCTGTGATCTTTTCCAGGGATGCAGGTTTTGTAGAATATGTACTTCAAAAAAATCAAAAGAATTATGTAAAGTCTGAAATCCAGACGAAAGACCTGGTGAAATATGTAGGTGAAGGATTGCTGACCTCAGAAGGGGAATTATGGAAAAAGCAGCGGAAACTTATACAGCCGGCTTTTTATAAGAAGCAACTGGCTAATTTGATGGATTCCATTAAAGAAGCAATTTGTGATGAATATGAGAAGATAGGAGCGAATAAAGAGATCGATATCTTTCCAATTTTCAACGATCTCGCCTTTCAAACGGTAGTGAAATCTCTTTTTAGCAGTGCTGCAAATCAAAATGAGATAAATCGCTTACAGTATATAACAGAGGCTACTCAGCAAATGCTGGTAAAAGAACTTAGACAGCCTTATTTAGGATGGTGGTTCAGCCTTAGCGGCAAAATTGATGGCTATGTTAAATTAACCCAGGAGGCCCGAGGTATATTAAGGAGAATTGTACATGAGAGACAGGCTTCCGGAGATAAATATAATGATCTCCTGGACATGTTGCTCGAGGCAAAGTACGATGATGGTAATTTTATGGATGAAGAGCAACTCATCGATGAGATCCTGATCCTTTTTACCGCCGGACATGAGACAACATCAAATTCCCTCACTTTCACTACACAGCTATTGGCTTTAAATCATGAATGGCAGGATATTGTATATAAAGAAATCACTGCTTTAAAAAATGAAACTGAAGATTTATTGACTTTGGTAACAAAAGCTAAAAAAACACAACAAGTCATAGAAGAGTCTATGCGTATGTACCCACCGGCTTACTTTATAGACCGTGTCAACCTGGAAGCAGACGAGTTCAACGGACTACATTTTGAACCGGGTTCTAATCTTCTGTTTTCCCTTCATGAAGTACATCGTCATCCCGATCTTTGGGAAGATCCAGACACATTCAAACCGGAACGTTTTGCTGAAGAAGGAAGAAAATATTCCTCGCAATATTTTCCTTTCGGTGCCGGTCCTAGAAAATGCATAGGAAATAATTTCGCAATGTTTGAAATGATTATTGCGGTTGCAGAGCTGGTTTCAGATTATAAAATATTACCGGTTTCATCAGAAATCGATATTAAACCACTTATCACTTTAAAACCAAAAAATGCAATTCTGAAATTTGAAAAGAGATAATTTAATTATTTGAGTACATTCTCTAAAATTTTCTCAAGTCCCCAGTTTAGAACATCCTTTGATTGTTGGTTAGTTAGGTGACACACGTCTTTAGTTACCACAAATGGTTCTATTCCCATTAAAACTGTTGCCAGATTGGCTAAATTTTCAATTTCATCAGGATGTATCTCTTTTGCTCTTTGCTGCAGCAACAATACTAATGTTTTCTTTCTACGGGCACCACGCATTTTGGTACTTTGATCGGCATTCAGCACCACACTCATATATTTTCTAAAACCAGCTTCGTGATCTATCGTTAAATTGTTGTAGTATTCCTGAATAGCCATTATGGCCTCTTTTAAACCCAGATCTTTTACTTCCTCAATAATTTCTTCCGAACTTTTTGTGCTTAGATCGAGGACGGCTTCTGCAGCAAGAATATCAATATTCGAATAATATCTGTAAATAGTTGCGCGTGAAATTTTCGCATGTTTAGCAACATCTTCAAGAGCAAAATCTTTCTTTTTCTCCAGTAGAATTTGAGTGCTGTTCAAAATTTTATCTCTGGTTTTTAGCTTTTGATTCCTTCTACCAGATCCCAAATATTTACCTTTCATGAGACAAATATCTTATAAAACTTTGAGAATTAAAAATTTCGGTTTACATTTACGAGACCAAAATCTCATAAGATGAATAAAGAATTGAATATCTGGGTTTTAGGCCATAAGATTTCTCCTAAAAATTTATCGGCAAATTATGATATGGCTATTGGCGAATCCCAACCAGATATTCCCGGCCCACCACCACATCATCACCAAAAATACCATGAGTCCTTCTATATTATGGAAGGAGAGATGGATTTCATCATCAATGGCGAACAAAAGAAAATCAGTCAGGGTGAGACTGTAGATATTCCTCCAGGCACTTTGCACACCTTCAAAAATTCAGGTAATAAGATTTGTAAATGGGTAAACATTCATAGCCCAAAGGGTTTTTCTGAATTTTTCCAAGAGTACGGAGTGCCGGAGAATGAGCCTGATGCTATGAAAAAATCGGTTTCACCGGAAATTATCCAACAGGTTCTTAAGACGGCTCCAAATTATGATATGAAAATTCAAACAAATAAGTAATCAATTATTAACCATCTAATTATATAAAAATGAAAAAAACTGTTTCACAATTCATCAAACCAGCCTTGATTTTTATTTTAATGTTTTCAGCCTTATCCTGTAGTAATGATAAGTTAGAAGAAGAGGTTTTGGAGACTTATGATTTTAAGATCGAGAAAGCCGAAAGCGTCCATGACCAGCTGGAAATGCTTACTAAAGCCATGAGGCGATTTCACAATTTTAATGTTGCCGTTGATCAGGGATACATTCCAGTAAGCCCTTTGGTTCCCGGGATGGGAGTGCATTATGCGAAACTGGAATATGTGGATATGAACTTTGAAATTTTAAAACCAGAGATCCTGGTATATCATCCGGATGAAAATGGTGTGATGCAGTTTGTAGCTGCTGAATATTTAATTCCCGTGGAAGGTTGTGATCCCGAATTAAATTATACGCCGCCGTCTGATGGTTTTTTGGGGGACCAGGATCACTGGCATTTAAATTGTGCCGCTGGAGGATGGACATTACATGCATGGGTAGGACTAGAAAATGAAGCAGGTGTTTTTGCACCATTTAATCCTGCATTACAATAATCTCCAGTTTTAAATCTTTAAATTAGCTGTTCAAAATTCCATATTTTGAAAACAACAGCTGGTAAATATTCAGAACTTATTAAAGCCGAAGCTAAACGCCTCGGCTTTTTGTCTTGCGGAATTTCCAAAGCTGAATTTCTTGAAGAAGAAGCACCCCGTTTAGAAAACTGGCTAAAACAGAATATGCATGGGGAAATGCGTTATATGGAAAACTATTTCGATAAGCGGCTTGATCCCACCAGGCTGGTTCCAGGATCGAAATCGGTTATTTCTCTTCTGCTTAATTATTATCCTCAAGATTTTCAGAATAAGAATTCATACAAGATCAGTAAATATGCTTATGGTAGAGATTATCATTTTGTGATCAAGGATAAATTGAAGCAGTTGCTTTCCACCCTGCAGGATGAAATTGGCGATTTTCATGGCCGTGCTTTTGTAGATTCTGCGCCGGTGCTGGATAAGGCCTGGGCGGCAAAAAGTGGCCTCGGCTGGATTGGAAAACACTCCAATTTGCTTTCCAAGCAAACCGGGTCTTTCTATTTTATTGCTGAACTCATTGTAGATCTTGATCTCGAATACGACACCCCGGTGACCGATCACTGCGGAAGTTGCACAGCCTGTATCGATGCATGTCCCACCAATGCGATCGTAGAACCTTACAAAGTAGATGGGAGTAAATGTATTTCTTACTTCACGATAGAACTGAAAGATGAATTACCAGATTCTATGAAAAACCAGTTTGATGACTGGATGTTTGGCTGTGATGTATGTCAGGATGTGTGTCCCTGGAACCGCTTTTCAAAACCTCATAACGAACCACTTTTTAATCCGCATTCCGATCTTTTGGAAAATGAGAAAAAAGACTGGGAAGAGATCACCAGGGAAACTTTCAATGAGATATTCCGGAAATCTGCTGTAAAAAGGACCAAATTCGAAGGCCTGAAAAGAAACATCAGCTTTCTAAAAGATTAATTTCGAATTTTTTTTCAGAAACTGTAATAATTTGATCTTTCTATCACTAAACAGGTAAAAGCAGGTTTGAGTAAAGATTTCTATACGCAGTTCATTTTACCTTATGCCGGTATTATCATTAAGATTTGCCGGGCATATACAGATAATGAAGAAGATTTTCAGGATTACTATCAGGAGGTCTGTCTTCAGTTATGGAAAAGCCGGGATAATTTTAAGGGTGATTCTAAATGGTCTACCTGGGTATACCGAATTTCTTTAAACGTTTCGCTCTCTTTACTTAGAAAAGATAAAAAAGTAAATAAGAACAGTATTGTACTACCCGATGTGGAGGATGAGCATACCGTGAATCCTTTTAACGACGAAGCACTAAAAATCCTTTACCAGGCTATAAAAGAACTTTCTGAAACAGATAGAGCAATAATTCTTCTTTATCTGGAAGAGAAATCCTATCAGGAAATTGCAGAAATCATTGGATTATCTCCTAATAATATAGGAGTAAAAATTACCCGAATTAAGAAAAAACTAAAAACATTACTCGATGGAAAGATCTATTGAAAATATTTGGAAAGAAGGTTTTAAAGCCCAGGAAAGTTTGTCAGTACCCGTAATCAGCAATCTGTATCAAACAAAATCCAAATTAATCATCGATAAGATGAGATCCGCCTCTAAAAAGGATAATATGAGCCTTATTCCAATAGGGGTCTTACTTTTGCTGATATTCGTATTTATTGGAAAAGTTTTACTGGGAATCTATATAGGTGTACTAATATTTTCTCTGTTTATGTTAAACCGCAGAAATCTTAGAAAACTAAATCAATTGTCGATTAGTTCAAATACATACGAATATCTGCTGGAGTATAGATCTAAACTAAAGGACTTAAAGAAATTCTATATCAGATTGCTCGGGATTGGTCTTCCACTATTAATAGTTCCGGCTTATCTTATGTATTTTGAAGGAACTCCGTTAATGATAGATTTTACAAGTCTAAATTTGATGATGCAATTGGTAATTGTTCTTGGAGTTTCATTGATGCTTTCCGGGATGGGAATATTAAGTTATAGATTAAGCACTCATATTATCTACGCAAAATTGATGACAAGGCTGGAAGATATTATTTCAGATATGCAGGAATTAATGAAAAACTAGCTTAAATATTAATTTAGGCTTCATTTCTGGCTATAATTCATCAAAAAGTATTTGGTTTTTATATACCTGAAAAAACTAAAGCTTACTACCTTTGTTACTCAGCCGATAAAAAAATAGATTATGAGTAACACTTCCAGAAAGAGAAGAGAGGCATTGGTTTACCACGCAAAACCGAAGCCGGGGAAAATTGAAGTTGTACCTACCAAAAAATATGCTACCCAAAGAGATCTTTCTCTGGCATATTCTCCCGGCGTTGCAGAGCCCTGTCTGGAAATAGAAAAAGATAAAGAGAACGCATATAAATATACCACAAAGGGAAATCTTGTCGCGGTAATTTCCAACGGAACCGCAGTCCTGGGACTGGGTGATATTGGTCCCGAAGCCTCCAAACCAGTGATGGAGGGAAAAGGTCTTTTATTTAAGATTTTTGCCGATATCGATGTTTTTGATATTGAAGTAGATACCAAAGATGTAGATAAATTCATTGAAACAGTTAAGAATATCGCTCCTACTTTTGGAGGGATCAACCTGGAAGATATCAAGGCGCCAGAAGCTTTTGAGATCGAACGACGACTAAAAGCTGAACTGGATATTCCGGTAATGCACGATGACCAGCATGGAACGGCTATTATTTCAGCGGCGGCATTATTGAATGCGCTGGAACTGGCTAAAAAGAAGATCGAAAAAGTAAAGATCGTTATCAGTGGCGCGGGAGCGGCAGCAGTTTCCTGTACCAAGCTTTACAAAGCCTTTGGTGCGAAAGCCGAAAATATTGTCATGTTAGACAGTAAAGGCGTTATTAGAAAAGACCGTCCCAATCTTTCCGAAGAAAAAGCCGAATTTGCTACTGCCAGAAAAATTGATACCCTGGATGAGGCAATGAAGAATGCCGATGTTTTTGTAGGACTTTCCATTGCCGATATCGTTTCCCCGGAAATGTTGAAAAGCATGGCTAAAAGACCTATTGTCTTCGCTATGGCAAATCCAAATCCCGAGATAGATTATCAGCTAGCGATGGATACCCGTAAAGATATCATTATGGCTACCGGCCGAAGCGATCATCCTAACCAGGTGAATAATGTGCTTGGGTTTCCTTTTATTTTCCGTGGAGCCTTAGATGTTAGGGCAACCAAGATCAATGAAGAAATGAAGAAAGCGGCAGTAAAAGCTTTAGCTGAACTTGCCAAGGAAGCCGTGCCGGAACAGGTAAATATCGCCTATGGAGAAACCCGCCTTAATTTTGGACCTGACTATATTATTCCAAAACCATTCGATCCTCGATTAATTGCAAAAGTGCCACCTGCAGTGGCCAAAGCAGCGATGGATAGTGGTGTGGCCAGACAGGGTATCCAGGACTGGGATAAATATGAGGAAGAGCTTCTTGAACGGATGGGGAATGAAAATAAAATTACCCGTTTACTCATAAACCGGGCTAAAACCAATCCTAAACGCATTGTTTTTGCGGAAGCAGATCACCTGGATGTTTTAAAAGCCGCTCAGATTGTTAGAGATGAGGGTGTTGGAATTCCTATTCTGCTTGGTAGACGTGAAGTTATTAAAGAGTTAATGGCAGAGATTGATTTTGAGGAAGATAATGTTTCTATAATAGATCCTAAATCAGACGAAGAAGAAGAACATAGAAAAAATTACGCTTATAAGTACTGGGAAACAAGACACCGCAGTGGGGTAACAAAATATGATGCCGAAAAGTTGATGCGCGAGCGTAATTATTTTGCAGCCATGATGGTAAATGAAGGTGATGCAGATGCTTTACTTTCCGGATATTCCCGTGCCTATCCAACAGTAGTAAAACCAATGCTGGAGCTTATAGGGATGGCCAAAGGAGTTTCCAGGGTGGCAGCAACCAACGTGATGAATACTTCCAGAGGACCTATTTTTATTAGTGATACCTCTATAAATATAGATCCGCCGGCAAAAGATCTGGCCAAGATCGCTCAAATGACCGCACGTACCGTGCAATTATTTGGGATGGAGCCGGTGATCGCGATGATCTCTTACGCGAATTTTGGTTCTTCAAAAGATCCAAGAGCCAAAAAAGTGAAAGACGCGGTTTCTTACTTGCATAGATTCCATCCCGAATTAAATGTTGATGGAGAGCTTCAGGTAGATTTTGCCTTGAATCGCGAAATGCTTCAGAGTAAATTTCCATTTTCAAAACTGGCAGGAAAAAAGGTAAATACGCTTATTTATCCCGATCTGGACTCTGCAAACAGCACTTATAAACTAATCAAAGAACTCAATAATGTAGATTCCATAGGGCCTATTATGATGGGAATGAAGAAACCTGTACATATCTTACAGCTTGGAGCAAGTGTGGAAGAAATGGTAAATATGGCAGCAGTTGCCGTGGTAGACGCACAGGAGAAAGAAAAACGAGCAAAAAAATAGTTCTATAGCCTGAATAAAACTCCCCTCTTTCGGAGGGGTGGGGGCAGGAATTATTTTACTACATTTGAGATTGAACACAAGTTTTTTTCATGATTCATCATTTAAAGGGGCAGTTAATTGAAAAAAATCCAACCTATATTGTTATTGAATGCAATGGAATTGGATATTTCGTAAATATTTCGCTTCATACTTTTTCATTGATTCCAGATTCTGAAGCAGTGAGTTTGTATACGCATCTTCAGGTAAAGGAAGACTCGCATACTTTGTATGGTTTTGCAGAAAAATCTGAAAGAGAAATATTCAGGTTATTAATATCGGTTTCAGGGGTGGGAACAAGTACTGCTAGAATGATGTTATCATCACTTCAGCCGGGCGAAGTTACTGAAGCGATAGCTACCGGGGATGTACCCACCATTCAAAGCGTAAAAGGAATAGGAGCAAAAACTGCACAACGGGTAATTTTAGATCTTAAAGATAAGGTGCTAAAAGTCTTAGGCGATGACGAAGTTTTTGTATCTCAAAGCAATACTAACAAA
Organism: Christiangramia sediminis; assembly: GCF_020552705.1. Classification (GTDB taxonomy): domain Bacteria; phylum Bacteroidota; class Bacteroidia; order Flavobacteriales; family Flavobacteriaceae; genus Christiangramia; species Christiangramia sediminis. Next base: position 1,005,422 of record NZ_JAJBZG010000005.1, read on the forward strand.
GAAGAAGCGTTATCTGCTTTAGAGATCTTAGGTTATAACAGACGCCAGGCAGGCAAAGTTGTAGAAAAGATACTTAAAGAAGATCCCGAATCTACCGTAGAATCTATTATAAAAATGGCTCTTAAAAAGCTGTAAGTAAATTGAGGAACAATTACCTGAAATTGTCTGTACCGGTACGCCTAACTTTCCTGATATTACTGGTATTTTCAGTGGATGCTGTAGCGCAGGAGACGCCGCAGGATACCACTAGAACCGGCTATGTCCTCGGCCAGTTAAGTCTTCCAGATCCTGAAAGTATCGAATCTAAATATGAGTATGACCCTATCCTTAACCGTTATTTCTACAAAGAAAGTCTGGGGAGAATCAATCTTGGGCTTCCGCTGGTTTTAACTCCGCAGGAGTTTGAAGAGCTTGTATTGCAGGAAGAAATGCGTAATTATTTTAAGCTTAAAAATGATGCATTAACCGGAAGAAAAGCAGGTTCAGAAGATATACAGAAGGATTTGTTGCCAGATTTTTATGTGAACAGTAATTTCTTTGAAACCATATTTGGAGGTTCTGAAATTAATATCGTGCCTCAGGGTTCGGTAGAACTGGATCTGGGTCTACTATATACCAGACAGGATAACCCCGCTTTTTCACCAAGGAATCAACGAAATCTTTCTTTTGATTTCGACCAGCGAATCAGTCTTAGTATGCTTGGGCAAATTGGGGAAAGACTTCAGGTAACGGCTAATTATGATACAGAATCTACTTTCGATTTTCAAAACCAGTTAAAACTGGAGTATACTCCAAATGAAGATGATATTGTTCAAAAGATCGAGGTTGGTAACGTTAATATGGCCATGAACAATGCTTTGATCCAGGGAGCACAAAGTCTTTTTGGTTTTAAAACCGAGTTGCAGTTCGGGAAAACAAGGATTACCGGTGTGTTTTCTGAACAGAAGTCGGAGCGAAGAACTGTAAATGTAGAAGGGGGAGCCACGGTGGAGGATTTTGAAAAGTTCGCTTTGGATTATGATCAGGACAGGCACTTCTTCCTGGCACATTATTTCCGGGATACTTATGATGAAGCGCTGGTGAATTATCCATTTATCAATACCAATATTCAAATAAAAAGAATTCAGGTATGGGTAACCAACCGAACCAATAATATTCAGAACATTCAGGATACCCGTAATATTGTAGCCATACAGGATCTTGGGGAAACGAACGTTCCCGGAAATATCGGATTAGATACTCCTCCCGGCGGTTTCTTCAATCAGCCAGCAGGGGCATTTCCCGATAATACTGTTAATGATTTCAATCCTTTCGGAATAACCGGTTCCGGGCAGTCTGTATTGACTCAGGCTATTCGGGATATCGCCACGGTAGATCAGGGATTTGGGCCGGTAACAGTTTCTGAAGGGACAGATTATGCCAAGCTGGAAAATGCCCGGCAATTAAAACCTTCTGAATATACGGTAAATACTCAGTTAGGATATATTTCCCTTAATCAGCGATTAAGTAATGATGAGGTCCTGGGAGTTGCTTTTCAGTATACCATCAATGGAGAAGTGTATCAGGTTGGGGAATTCGCGAATGATGGAGTGAACGCTACCAACGATACTACTGGTGGAGAAGTGCCAGATACGGGAACAAACCCAAGAGCCAGCCAGAATCTGGTGGTGAAATTATTGAAAAGTACGATCACCAATGTAAATGAGCCGATCTGGGATTTGATGATGAAAAATATCTATAGTCTTGGAGCGTATCAACTGGAGCGACAGGATTTTAGAATGAATATTCTTTATACAGATCCGCAGCCGCTTAATTATATAAAACCGGTGGAAGGAACCACTTTGCCCGACGATGTCGCGCAAATTCCTTTATTGCGCGTCTTTAGACTGGACCAGTTAAATTCAAATAATGATCCTATTAACGGGGGAGATGGTTTCTTTGATTATGTTCCGCAAATTACCATAGATCCTGTAAATGGGAATATAATTTTTACCACCGTAGAGCCATTCGGTAGTCATTTATTTGACAAGCTTGATGATACACCTAATAGCGGAACTGAAGATTATGGCATTCCTGAAACCTGGAACGAGAATCAGCAACGTTATGTTTTCAGGGCGATGTATAGAACTACTAAAACTCAGGCAGAACAGGAAGAGGCAGACAAGAACAAATTTCAATTAAAAGGAAGATATAAATCAGCGGAAGTAGAAGGTATTCCTATTGGGTTTAACCTGCCGCCGGGATCGGTAACGGTTACCGCAGGAGGAAGAATTCTTCAGGAAGGCGTGGATTATGTGGTAAATTATGAATTGGGAAGGGTGCAAATACTTGATGAAGCTTTACTAGCTTCGGATATTCCAATTCAGGTAAATACTGAAAATAATGCACTTTTCGGTCAGCAAACCAAACGATTCACGGGTATTAATGTGGAACACCAATTCAATGAGAATTTCCTCATTGGCGGTACTTTTATAAATCTGAAAGAGCGCCCTTTAACCCAAAAGGCTAATTATAGCTATGAGCCTATTAATAATACGATTCTGGGTTTAAACTTAAATTACAGTACCGAAGTTCCTTTTTTAACGAGAATGGTAAATAAACTGCCCAATATAGATACCGATGTAAAATCGAATGTATCTGTGCGTGGGGAGTTTGCATATTTGCTTCCAGGATCGCCGGCATCGAACGATTTTGATGGAAAGGCCACTACTTATATAGATGATTTTGAGGCTGCCCAAACTTCAATAGATATCAATAATCCCCTAAGCTGGGAACTTTCCAGTGTACCCATTGGGTTTGGGGGAGAACTCGCCAACGGAGATCTTGGAGTGGGATATAAAAGGGCTAAAATGTCCTGGTATACCATAGATCCTATTTTCTATAGCAACCGTAGACCGGACGGGATCAGTGATTCAGACATTTCAACCTATGCGGCCAGGCGGGTATCACTAAATGAAATTTTCCCTAATACCGATGTGGTTCAGGGACAACCGCAGGTAGTTTATACGATGGATGTTGCATATAATCCTGAAGAACGTGGCCCTTATAATTATAATCCGGCTGCTACGGGCTCTAATAATTTGCCAAATCCTGCCAGCAATTTCGGGGGAATTATGCGTGCGGTAAATACCACCAATTTTGAGCAGTCTAATGTGGAGTATATTCAGTTCTGGGTAATGGATCCCTATATTTATCCGGAAAATTCTGGGAATAGCAGTGGTTCTATTAAATTCAACCTTGGTAATATTTCTGAAGATGTACTTAAGGATGGTAGAAAACAGTATGAAAACGGTCTTCCAGAAGGGGAAGGTGAGGCAAATATAATCAATACTGCTTTTGGAGCGGTGCCGGCAGATAATTCACTGGTGTATGCTTTTGATACTGAAGGTGAAGCAAGAACCTTGCAGGATGCCGGTTTCGATGGAATCCTGGATGCTGAAGAAGCTCTTAAATTTCCAGATTTCGCGGGTCTGCCAGATCCATCAGCAGATAATTATGAATATTTTCTAAATGCCGAAGGAAGTCTTCTCGATCGTTACCGAAATTACAACGGGGTTCAGGGTAACTCCCCAACACAGGTTACCGATACGAATAGAGGAAATACTACCCTGCCCACCACCGAGGATATAAATCGTGACAACACGATGAATACCATAAATAGTTATTTTGAATATGAAGTTCCTTTCTTCCAAGGAATGAACATTGATAATAACCAGTACATCACCGATGTTAAGGAGCTAACCACCACTTTAAGAAATGGACAGGAACTTCCTGTAAGATGGCTTCAATTTAAGGTGCCAATCTTTGAACCCACAGATGCCATAGGTGGAATTGCCGATTTTCGTTCTATCAGGTTTATAAGAATGTTCCTTACGGATTTTCAGGATCCAACCATCCTCAGATTTGGAACTATGGACCTGGTAAGAGGAGATTATAGGAGGTATAATCAGAGTCTGTTCGAAGATCAGGCTCAAATTGAAAACCCCAATACGCTGTTTGAAGTCAATGCCGTGAATATTGAAGAGAATGAGAACAGGCAGCCTATTCCTTATGTGCTTCCTCCGGGGGTGGTAAGGGAAGAACTCTATCAAAGCAATTCTAATATCAGGCAAAATGAACAGTCACTTTCGTTAAGAACCTGTGATCTTGAACCTCAGGATGCAAGAGCGGTTTATAAGAATTTCCAGATTGATATGCGCCAGTACAAGAACCTGGAAATGTTTCTTCATGCGGAATCACTTGTAAATAAACAGCCTTTAAAAGATGGACAATTGGTCGCATTTGTAAGAATGGGAACAGATTTTACCGATAACTTCTATCAAATTGAAATTCCTCTTTCACCAACGCTTTTTGGAGCCACCACTCCTGAAGAGATCTGGCCGGAAATAAACCGATTGAACCTGGAGCTCGACCTTTTACAGCAAATTAAAACAGCGGTATTAGGAGATCCTTCCTTGAATTCTACTGAACTGAATTATTTTACGGAAGAGTTGCAACCTGTAGATGCAGAAGCTCCTTATGATATGGGTAGCTTAAGACTGGGGGTAAAAGGAAATCCCAGTTTTGGGAATGTAAGATTATTAATGGTGGGGGTTAAGAACGGGACCAGTATAGACGGTGTTACAGATCTTTGCGGGGAAGTGTGGTTTAACGAATTAAGGCTTTCAGATCTTAAAAATGAAGGAGGCTGGGCCGGGGTGGTGAGTATGGATAGTAACCTGGCAGATTTTGCTAATATTTCAGCCACGGGAAGAAGGAGTACTATTGGGTTTGGAAGTATAGAGCAGGGGCCTAATCAACGTAGCCGGGAAGATCTTCAGCAATATGATTTTGTTACGAATGTAAATATGGGACAGTTGCTTCCGAAGAAATGGGGGATAAAAGTACCGGTAAATTATAGCAGGGGAGAAGAATTAATCACTCCAAAATACGATCAGGAGTTTTTGGATGTGGAGCTGGATACAAGATTGGCAAATATTCAGGATCCTGAAGAAAGGGACAGGGTTGAAAAGCAGTCTCAATCTTATACCAAAAGGGAAAGTGTGAATGTAATTGGCTTGCGTAAAGAGCGAGTTGGAGAGAAAACTCCGATGCCTTACGATATAGAGAATTTTGTTTTTTCAACTTCCTATAATCAGGTGGATCATCGTGATTTTGAAGTGGAGGAAAGCGTTGATAAAAGTGTAAGACTAGGGGGGACTTATGAATTTAATTTTCCGGAAAAAAGAGTTGAACCCTTAAAGAATATTGCCGTTCTGGATAGCAGTGATTATTTTGCAATTTTCAGGGATTTTAATATTAATTACCTTCCTTCAAATATCAATGCCAGTTCAAATATTTTCCGGCAGTATAACGAGCAAAAATTCAGATCCCTGGAGTTGGGTGCAGATGATATTCGTATTCCTACCTTGTATCAAAGAAACTACCTTTTTGACTGGCAATATGGAGTGAATTATAATTTGACAAGATCTTTAAGTTTCTCCTTTAATGCCAGTAACAATAGAATTATAAGGAATTATATAGACGAGGAAGGCTTTGCCGATGACAGTATTGGTTTATGGGACGATTTCTTCAACGTTGGAGAGCCAAATTTGCATTATCAGACCCTTCAGGTAAACTACCAGTTGCCTTTTGAAAAGATTCCCGTGTTGCGTTTTATAAAGGCAACCTACTCTTATACTGGCGATTTTCAGTGGCAACGTGGATCCAGAATTTATCAGCAACTGGAAAATATTCCCAATATTGGTAATAGCGTACAGAATTCCAATACCCATCAGATCAATGCGAGTTTAAATATGCAGGATCTTTATAATTATATTGGGTTGGTAGAGAAAAAGGCTGAAAGTGCTGCCAAGAGCATTCAGGAGAGAAGTCGTGGGGTACCTACTTTAGGTCCACCTGGAGCAGATGAACAGGAAGAAGCGCCTAAACCGGAACCAAAAGGAAATAAGGGCTATAATACGTTTGTGAATATTGTGACCGGGATAAAGACATTCCAGGTTAATTATCGTAATACCCGGGGTATTTTTCTTCCCGGATATACTGAAAGTATTGGCTTCATGGGGACTTTCAGGCCCACAGCAGGTTTCACCTTCGGTTTACAAAACGATATACGGCATATCGCCGCGGAAAGAGGGTGGCTTACTTTATTTCAGAATTTCAACCAGCAATATACCGCGCTTAAGAATGAACAATTAGATTATCAGGCCGGCTTAAGTTTGCTGCCAGATCTAACGATAGAGCTTACAGGAAGAAAGAATTTCTCAGAGAATTATTCTGAAAATTATAAAGTAGATCCAAATACCATGGAATATCAATCTCTTACGCCTTATACATATGGGAATTTGAATATTTCAACCCTGCTTATTAAAACCTCTTTTAGTAATTCCACTGAAACCAGTTCTCAGAACTTTGAAACTTTTAGAGAAAACAGGTTGGAAATCGCCAGGAGATTAGCGGAACAAAGAGGGCTTGATCCAAATGATGTAGGAGAAGACGGGTTTCCTCGCGGGATAGGGAGAACTAACCAGGCCGTGTTATTGCCTGCTTTTATTGCTGCTTATTCAGGGAAGGACGCAGGAGATGTGAAATTAGGGGCATTCAGAGATTTTCCGATGCCCAACTGGAATGTTAAATATACCGGCTTAATGCGACTGGACTGGTTTAGAGATAAATTCAGAAGATTTTCTATTAATCATGGATACCGGGCAGATTATACGCTGAATCAATTCCAGACCAATCTTGATTACAATCCTGCCAATCCGCAGGAAGTCAACCAGGCCGGAGATTTTAAAAATCCTGTACTTTTTTCAAATCTGGTCCTAACCGAACTGTTTACACCGCTGGCGCGGGTAGATTTTGAAACCAAAGGCAATATTCAGATCCTGGCAGAGATGGAGAAAGACAGGTCGCTTGCCTTTAGCTTTGATAATAATCTATTAACCGAGTATAGCGGAAATGAATATACCTTAGGCTTAGGTTACCGAATTAAAGATCTTAAGATCGCTACCGCCCTTGGAGGTACGAGGCGTGTTCTTAGTAGTGACCTTAATTTCAGGACAGATGTTTCTTATAGAAAGAACCGAACTATTGTAAGATATCTTGATCTTGCAAATGCACAAACTATTTCCGGTCAGGATATCTGGTCCATTAATTTCAAGGCAGATTATGCCTTTACCAGAAATCTTACGGCAAGATTCTATTATGATCATACCTTCTCGGAATATGCTGTTTCTACGGCATTTCCACAAACTACGATAAGGTCTGGGATTACACTAATATATAATTTTGGAAATTAACGAAGCCTTATTTGAACATTTCGGCTAAAAAACTAACTTTGCCATCCTATAAAACTAAACTATGAATATTCCACAAGAATTAAAGTACACTAAAGACCACGAGTGGGTTAAGATTGAAGGCGACACCGCAACGATTGGAGTTACAGATTTTGCCCAGGGAGAACTTGGGGATATCGTATACGTTGAGGTTGAAACTCTTGATGAAACTCTTGAAAAAGAAGAGGTTTTTGGAACTGTTGAAGCGGTAAAGACTGTTTCAGATCTATATATGCCTCTTTCAGGGGAGATCATTGAATTTAATGATAGCCTGGAAGATGAGCCTGAAAAAGTAAACGAAGATCCTTACGGTGAAGGATGGATGATAAAGATTAAACTTTCAGATACTTCAGAACTGGAAGATCTTTTATCTGCAGATGAATATAAGGAAGTAGTTGGTAGCTAAGATATTTTTATTTGCCGCGCTTATTTATACCAGTGCCATTACTTATTTTTCTCTTATTGTAATGGACTTTAAAGTGAGTGTAGGCGGTTTTGATCCTACAGACAAAATGCTCCATGCCGGAGCATATTTGTTTTTAGCTTTCTTGTGGAAGCTATATTTTATTTTTCAAACTTCTGATTTTAAGAGATATACCTCTAATTTATTATGGGTGGCTTTCGCTTGTTTTATATTTGGTATGTTAATTGAGGTTTTGCAGGGAACCCTAACCAGTTACAGGACACCCGATTGGTGGGATGTTCTGGCTAATTCTACTGGTGTAGTACTGGCTGTGTTATTCTTTATCATCCTGGCGCCAAAGATGAAAAAGATAAAACAGAAAGTTGCCTAGCTAAATTATAACCTTTATTAACTAAACTTTTATGAAATGAGCCATGATGGTATTTCTTGATTCTTGAAATGACCCATGGCAAATTACATCTGATAGTTAATAACAACTAAACTTAAACAGATGAAACCTAAGAAAAACCCGAAAGTAGATCTTCGTCGGAGATGGGTCCTTTTTCTTCAAATTGGACTTATTCTAGTATTGTTTTTAACCCTCCAGGCTTTCCAGTGGAAAACCTATGATCAAAAATCGCTTGATGATCAGATAGTGAGTATAGATGATTTTGAGGAAGAACCAGTTCCCGTCACTGTGATTCCGGAGAAAACACCTCCCCCGCCACCAAAGACAATTACAGATGTGATTGAAGAAGTGCCGGATGATCCAGATATTAAAGAAGATGTTGTAAATCCTACAGATATTGATATTGAGGATATACCAGAGCCATCTGATATAGTGGAGCCGGATGCACCGGATGAAGATATTGAAGTACCTTATGATTTCATTGAGAATGTACCAATTTTTCCAGGCTGTGAAGACCTGACGAATAATGTGGAGCGCAAGCAGTGTATGAGCTCAAAAATTAATTCTTTTGTAAATAGAGAATTTGATACAGGATTAGGCGCTGAGCTTGGTCTCACTGGTACGAATCTTGTGGTTGTTATGTTTGTTGTAAATAAGAACGGCAGGGTAGAACAAATTCAAACCAGGGCTCCGCATCCGGAACTTGAAAAAGAAGCCAGAAGAGTAATAGGAGAATTGCCTGAAATGGAGCCTGGCCGTCAGGGAGGTAGGCCCGTTTCTGTTTCATATACGATACCTATTCGGTTCAAAGTTCAGGAATAATAACGACCGGTTTAGAAATTTACCGTAGTTTTAATGACTTATTATCCAGATAAATTTAGTTTTTTAGAAAAAATCTTTATTTTAGCAACCCTTAACAATATAACGCATTATGGAACCTAAGAAAAATCCGAAGGCTAACTTGAACAGAAACAGAACGTTGTTTCTTCAGCTTGGTCTAATTTTAGTTCTATTTATAACCTGGAGGGCGATTGAGTGGAAAACTTATGACCCTGACAATATAGATATAGGACAGGTAAATATGGACGCCCTTGAAGAAGAGGATGTGCCAATTACTGAAATGCAGAATACACCTCCACCACCTCCTCCACCACCACCGGCACCGGAAATTATTGAAGTAGTGGAAGATGAAGAGGATGTTGAAGAGGATGAAATTGAATCTACTGAAACCAATCTTGATGAGATCGTTGAAGTGGAAGAAGTTGTTGAGGCTCCGGTAGAGGAGGAAGTAGCCGATGTTCCTTTTGCGGTTATTGAAGATGTGCCAATTTTCCCGGGTTGTGAAAACTTAAGTAACAACAATGAGCGTAAGAAATGTATGAGTGAAAAGATCAGTAAGTATGTGAACAAGGAGTTCGATACAGATCTTGGAGCAGAACTTGGACTTAGCGGGATTAACCGTGTGATCGTTCAGTTTAGAATTGATGAAAAAGGAAATATTGGTCAGGTAAGAGCTCGTGCTCCCCACCCAAGACTTGAGCAGGAAGCTGCGAGAGTGATCAACAGCTTGCCTAAGATGAAGCCAGGTAAGCAGCGTGGTAAGCCGGTTGGGGTTATGTACTCTCTTCCAATTGCTTTTAAAGTACAGGACTAGATATTTTTTGAGATATATTTAAAAATCCCGGCAATCGTCGGGATTTTTTATTTTATGCAAATTCCCTTTTGGAAAAAATGTATATTACACCCGTAAAACATTAACAACAGGTCTTCGTCGTATGAAGTATATTTTACTTCTTCCTTTAATTATTTTAAGTTTTCAACTCAAGGCTCAGGAGGTAAATACGTCTTCTGAGATTTATCCGGAATTTGAAGAATGCGAGCAAATAGATTATTCCAATCAGGCGCAATGTTTTAATCAAACCCTTATAAATTATATAATTTCAAATTTTGAAATTCCTGAAATTGTTCAGGCTGAATCGTATAAAGGTCAGCTTACTATTATTTTCGAGGTGGATGAATCGGGAGATTTTCAACTTATTTACCTTGATGCGGCCTATGAGGAACTGAAGGAAGAGACCCGGCGTGTTTTTGAATCTTTACCTAAGATAAAACCTGCGACTTATAACGGTCGTCCTGTACATATGCAATTCAGGATACCTCTAAGAATTCCGCTTCAGAATAACGTGGTAGTGCAACCGGTAGAAGCAGAAGATGAAATTGAATTACGGAAAGAGGAGAAATCTGATGCAGTAACTCAGGTTGAAACCAATGCACTTTCAGAGTATGAAAAAATAAAGTCAGACGAGTTTACAAGTCCACGTTATGATAGTCAGATAAATATTCCATTATCTCATGAATTCTATAGCAGGTTCGATGCGGAGTTCAATCAGATAGGAACTAATACCCATTCGGCTTCAAAACCTTTAATGTTTAGTGAAGTAAATCCGTATTACGATTTTAAAGAAAATCGTGATGAAATGCTTCAGGATAGAAATACGCTTGCCGGAAGGAAATTATGGAATGAACATCTCATAAGATTCCAGACGGACAAATACTGGTTTACTTTAGATCCGGGTTTTGATCTTCAGATAGGAAAAGATTTTGAACAAACTGAGCATGATTTTACTTACAATAATACCCGAGAACTTATAATTCAGGGGGGACTGGGTGAAAAGTTCAATTTCTATTCGGTTATTTATGAGAACCAGGGAAGATTTGCGCAATATTATAATGACTTTGCAGAATCTATAAGACCTGCAGGAGGAGATCCGGCAATTATCCCGGGCAGGGGAATCGCGAAAACTTTTATGGATGATGGTTATGACTATCCCGTGGCTGAGGGTTACCTGTCTTTCACTCCTTCAGAATTCATTAATATTCAGTTTGGGCATGGGAATAACTTTATTGGAGATGGTTACCGCTCACTACTTTTGAGTGATAATTCTTCTCCGTATCCCTATTTGAAACTCAATACCAAATTCTGGAAAATTAAATATACCAATACCTGGATGTCTCTTCGGGATGTAAGACCTGCGGTAACCAATAGCGGATCATTCAGAACTAAATATATTGCCAACCATTATCTAAGTCTGAACATTAGTAAAAGACTGAATCTTGGGTTTTTTGAATCGGTAATGTGGGAGAATGATAATGATCGCGGCTTTGATCTTAATTATCTCAATCCGGTAATTTTTTACCGTGCCATAGAATTTGCTACCGGTGCTGATGGAGGAAATGCTATTATTGGTCTAACCGGGAAGTATAAAATTTCCAACCAAATGTATACCTATGGGCAATGGCTTATAGATGAATTTTCCTCGAGCGATGTTTTTGGAGGTGAAGGTAGCTGGAAGAACAAGCTTGGGTTTCAGTTGGGGCTGAAGTATTTTAACGCCTTTGACGTAGAGAATCTTTATTTACAGGCTGAATATAACCAGGTGAGGCCTTATACCTACTCTCATAATTCAATTACGCTGAATTATGCCCATAACAATCAGTCGATGGCGCATTTGTGGGGAGCTAATTTTAGAGAGATCATAGGGATTGCAAGGTACAAGAAGGATCGCTGGCTGGGTTCAGCTAAATTTATCTATGGAAAACGAGGTTTTGATTTTTCAGAAAAAGGGGATTATTTTGGTCAGGATATTTACAGAAATGAAGAAGATCGTCCCTTTGATACCGGAGTGGAAATAGGACAGGGAAATACTACCAATTCATTTTATTCTGAACTGGAAGCTGCTTATATAGTAAACCCAAGCACAAATTTAAAATTGTTTGCCAGCTTCATATACCGCAATTTTAATCCGCAGGCCAATACACCGGCAAATTTCGAAAATTCTACTACCTGGATAAATTTTGGCTTAAGAACTGATATTTTTAACTGGTACTTTGATTATTAGCGATTTTTACTGCTGAAAATTAACACATTGCCTTCCTTGTAAAAACCTAATTAAGAAGTATCTTTGCGCCAGTTAAAAAAAAGCTTTTTTGAGCAATACGCGCGTACATAATCCCAACGCTTCAATTCTATCAGATTTTAAGGAAATAACCAAAATGAGATTGGCTATAAGTGTAGTCTTTTCTTCAGTTGCGGGCTATTTTCTTGGAGCAGATAATATAGATTTTGTGGTGGTTACGCTATTGGCAATCGGGGGTTATCTAATGGTGGGTGCTTCAAACGCTTATAACCAGATCATAGAGCGTAATCTGGATGCTTTGATGGATCGTACTAAGAACAGGCCGTTGCCTGCGGGTAGAATGTCGGTTCCTGTTGCCTTTACCATTGCCAGTGTGTTTACGGTTTTAGGTTTGGTTGTTTTGTACGTGATCAATCCTAAGACTGCTATGTTCGGGGCTATAAGTATTTTCTTATATGTGAGCATTTATACTCCGCTTAAAACCAAAACACCACTATCTGTTTTTGTAGGTGCTTTTCCCGGGGCAATACCTTTCATGTTAGGATGGGTGGCAGCTTCCGGAAGTTTTAGTGTAGAACCAGGAACTTTATTTATGATCCAGTTCTTCTGGCAATTCCCACATTTTTGGGCAATTGGCTGGTGGCTGTTCGATGATTATAAAAAAGGTGGTTTCTTTATGTTACCTACCGGAAAACGTGATCGGGGAACCGCAATTCAAATAATTCTATATACCTGCTGGACAATACTGGTTTCTCTTATCCCGGTTTTTGGGGTTACAGGAAAACTTATGTTGACTCCGGTCTCCGGGATTATAATATTTCTTTTAGGGCTTGGAATGCTCTATTACGCCATAAGATTATTCAAAGAAAAGACTGCAGAAGCTGCAAAAAAATTAATGTTTGCAAGTGTTTCATATATCACACTCTTGCAAATAGTATATGTATTAGATAAATTTATTAGACAATGGATTTAACTCAGGGATCACACGAAAAGAAGCTTGGCCGGGCAAAGAAAATGATGCTTTGGTTTGGTATAATTAGTATGGTAATGACCTTTGCGGGGCTTACCAGTGCTTATGTGGTTAGTAAGAACAGGCCAGACTGGCTAACCGATTTTGAATTGCCAATTTCCTTTTTATGGAGTACCCTGGTAATTATAGGGAGCAGTATTACTCTGATGCTTAGTAAGAAAATGATCAAAACCGGCAATATGCGTAACGCAAGTGCTTTTTTGATTGGGACATTAATTCTTGCGATACTTTTTGTGGTCTTCCAGTTTTATAGCTTTTCAGAGATCGTTCAGGCTGGGTATTATTTTACAGGAAGTGAAAGTTCAATCACAACTTCTTTTATATATGTGCTTGTTTTAACACATCTTGCCCACCTGGCCATAGGAATAATAGTGCTTTTAGTGTTAATTTATAACCATTTTAAACAACGTTATAATGCAGGACAAATGCTTGGATTTGAGCTTGGTGCAACCTTCTGGCATTTTGTAGACTTGTTGTGGCTTTACCTGATTTTCTTTTTATATTTCTTTAGATAATAAAATTGCGTATTTTTGCGCATCCTTTAACATTAAACAACTTCTATGGAGGCGACTGTCGTTAGAACAGGCACAGAAGGCAAAACCTGGGGTGGTGGTAATGAACCACTAAAATCAAGTTACGGAAAGATGATGATGTGGTTTTTCATCCTTTCTGATGCTTTAACATTCTCAGGATTCCTTGCCGCTTACGGTTTTTCAAGATTTAAATTCATCGATTCATGGCCCATCGCAGATGAGGTCTTCAATCACTTTCCGTTTTTACATGGAGTAGATGCGCCAATGTACTATGTGGCATTGATGACATTTATCCTTATTTTTTCTTCGGTAACTATGGTACTTGCAGTAGATGCAGGTCATCATATGAAGAAAGGGAAGGTTACTATTTATATGTTCCTTACTATTATTGGGGGTGCTATATTCGTAGGTTCTCAGGCCTGGGAGTGGAAGAACTTCATTAGTGGGGAATATGGAGCCGTGACCACTAAAGGAGGGAATGTACTTCAGTTTATAGACGGCGAGGGAGAACGCGTTGCGCTTTCTGAGATCGCAGTGCCAATTGCTGGTACAAGGGTTGAACACGAAAGTAACAACGGTATCTGGTTTGATGCAGGTCAGGACCTTCCAACTTATAGTCTTGATGAGGTGAAGGCAGGATTTATTCAAAATGAAGACCTGCTTATTAGAACTCAAATGCTTACCGAAGATGGAGAGAAAACAATTCTTTCCAGAGAAGAATCTTTAATGAAGCTTAATCATGATGCAATTGGAACTGTAGAAGGAGCGAATCTTGTTCAAAATGAATATGGTGCTCCACTATTTGCAGATTTCTTTTTCTTTATAACTGGTTTTCACGGTTTTCACGTTCTGTCTGGAGTTATCATTAACATCATTATCTTCTTTAACGTGATCATTGGTACTTACGAGAGAAGAGGAAGTTATGAAATGGTTGAAAAAGTTGGACTTTACTGGCACTTTGTAGACCTTGTATGGGTATTTGTATTTACATTCTTTTACCTGGTTTAATTCAGAAATAAATTATTATGGCTCACGATACTACACAACATCACGAATCGGCAACCAAAAGGATCTGGATAGTTTTTGCAATTCTTTCCGTAGTAACTATTGTAGAAGTTATTCTGGGAATTATTAAGCCAGAATTCTTAACAGATACCTATCTTTTAGGAATGAGGTTGCTAAACTGGATCTTCATTATACTTACAATTTACAAAGCTTATTATATCGCGTGGGCATTTATGCACCTTGAACACGAAACTAAAGGATTGCGTAGATCTATTGTCTGGACGGGGATATTCCTTGTTTGTTATTTAATCTTTATTCTTCTTACGGAAGGTGGCTATATCTATGACGTTTATAAGTCTGGACATGTGGCCTGGGATTTCTAACAAAAGTTAAAAGCATTTGAAAAGGCGGTTTTATGAAACCGTCTTTTTATTTTTGTACTCCTTTGTAAAACTGGATTTTCATCTTATGAAAAAGTTTCTGGTACTCGGAATTTTATTTGCCCTTCCTATTACTGCATACTTGTTTTTTGCTTCCGGAAAGAACAACTTTGCCAGGCTCCCCGTATTGACTGAAAACGTTAAAGATGTTTCAGGTTTCAATACCAATTCAAATAAAAATATAAGCTTTAAAGACCATATTAATGTGGTCGCCTTCTTTGGTTCAGATCTTGAAAATATTAAAGGTAATACCTTCAATCTGGATAAAAAGATCCTGGAGAAATATTACGATTTTGATGATTTTCAATTTGTTCTGGTTCTGCCAGCGGAAGCCAGACAGGAAACCAATGAATTTGTTGAAAGTTTTAAAAAAATCACCAAATCTTCTAAATGGAAAATAGCTTATGCTGAACCTGAAAAGATAGAAGAGGTTTTCGAAAGCTTTAAAACACCGCATCAATTAGATGGTAATAGTTACTCTCCGTATGTTTTTATAGTAGATAAAAAATTAGATCTCCGCGGAAGAGATGATGATAGAGATCACGGTGAGGTTTACGGGTATGACTCCAGGGATGTGGCCGAGCTGAATAATAAAATGAATGATGATGTGAAAGTGATCCTGGCTGAATATCGTCTTGCTCTGAAGAAGAACAATCCTGAAAATAATTAGAATGAAAAATTATTCATACGTAGGAATTTCGCTGGTAATACTTGTTTTTGGGATCATTTTTATCCCGAAAATCATCGATAGAATAAATGATGATGAAGTGGTTTCTTCAAATAGATTAAACCAGAAAAGAGAAAGTAAAAGTAAAGATTCAGGTGAAGCTTTATCTTATATCGAAATAAATGGAGAGAAGAAGAAGGCTCCTAATTTTGAGTTTATCAATCAGGATGGGGATACCATTTCTAATGAAGATTATAAAGGCAAGGTATATTTAGTGGAATTTTTCTTTACCACTTGTCCCACCATCTGTCCTATAATGAATAAAAATCTCGTAGAGATCCAGGATGAATTTGAAGATGCAGATGATTTTGGGATCGCTTCTTTCACAATAGATCCTGCCCATGATACACAGGAAGTTCTTGCCGATTATGCTGAAACTTATGGAATAGATCATCCGCACTGGAATTTAATGACCGGCGAAAGGGAAAAGATCTATGAACTGGCAAATAAAGGTTTTGGTTTATATGCCGGTGAAGATGCTGAAGCAGCAGGAGGGTTTGCCCATCAGGGAATGTTTGCTTTAATAGATCAGCAGGGCTATATAAGGTCAAGAAAAGATCAGTTTGGGAATCCTGTGATCTATTACAGGGGTTCTGTAGAAAGAAATAAATCTGTAGCGCAGGATGAGGAAGAACCTCAAATTGATATTTTAATAGAGGATATAAAGAAATTACTTTGAAGACAAGTATAAAAGAAGCCGATAAAGTAGCAGTTCCGGTAATAATTGCTCTTTCTGTAGCGGTCCCCGTGATCGTTCTGGTTTTAATGCTCTTGCCTGAGCGCTATAACATTTTTGGAGCTGATGCCATCACGTTCCCCTTATTCCATGGGATTCTTAATTTTCTCACGGCTGTTTTACTTATTATCGGTTTCTATTTTATGAAATCAGAGAAGTATATTTTGCATAGAAATACCATGGTCGCGGCATTTGGACTTTCCGTGATTTTTTTGCTGAGTTATGTGCTTTCTAAGATAAGTAATGAGCCTGTTCCTTATGGTGGAGAAGGAATTCTAAGATATGTTTACTTCTTTATTTTGGTCACACATATCGTATTATCGGGAATCATTGTTCCCCTGGTTTTGTTTACCATGTACAGAGGTTTGAGTGGTCAATATGATAAACATGCAAAAATTGCACGCTGGACTTTCCCTATCTGGTTATATGTTGCCATAACCGGTGTATTGGTTTTCTTATTTATGATGCCTTACTATTAATATTGGTTCTAATTGATTAATTTTGAGCAGTTTCAGATAATTGAAAAATGATGATGATGAAGAATTTAAAATATGTCGGTTTAATATTTTTGGTCCTTCTTTTTGTTCCTGACTTTGCAGAAGCTCAATGTTCAATGTGTCGAGCCGTATTGGAAAGTGAAGGAGATCAAAGTACTGCCAAGGGGATAAATGACGGTATTCTTTATCTGATGATTTTTCCTTATTTATTAATAGGAGGGGTGGGCTACTTTATATACAGATCACGAAAAAATAAGAATAAAACTTCTTCAGAAGGGTAATCTCAAGTTTAGCTTTGCTGAAGTTGGAGTGCTTTTTTAAGATAATATTGTAACATTTTATTTTTTTTGTAGTCTTATTAAGTAGGGAGTCATTTCCTGCTTAATAACCATCAATCATGATCGAAATATCGAATCTTCACAAATCCTATAAAATGGGTGCTAATTCTCTACATGTTCTTAAGGGAATTAATCTGAATATTAAAGAAGGCGAGCTAGTATCGATAATGGGTTCTTCAGGTTCTGGGAAATCCACTCTCCTTAATATCCTTGGTATGCTGGATGAAGCAGACGAAGGATCATATATTCTTGACGGCGTTCCCATTAAGAACCTCAATGAAAAGAGAGCCGCGCAATACCGGAATAAATTTCTAGGATTTATTTTTCAGTCATTCAATCTTATATCTTATAAAACCGCATTAGACAATGTGGCCCTCCCTTTATATTATCAGGGTTTGCCCCGTGGCGAAAGAATGGATAGGGCTAACAGTTACCTTGAAAAGGTAGGTCTGGCAGATTGGGCCGGGCATCACCCAAACGAACTTTCCGGAGGACAAAAACAGCGAGTAGCTATAGCCAGAGCACTTGCCAGTGATCCAAAAGTATTACTTGCAGATGAACCTACAGGGGCGCTGGATACGAAAACTTCTTACGAGGTAATGGACCTTATTCAGGAGATCAACGACGATGGGCGAACCATCCTGGTCGTGACCCACGAGCATGACATTGCGCAAATGACCAAACGAATCGTTAATCTAAAAGACGGGGTTATCATTGAAGATACAGTAGTTTCACAGGTAAGAGCAATGCAAAATGTTTGATATTGACAGATGGAATGAAATTTTTGAAACGATACGTAAAAATAAATTACGTACGTTTTTAACCGGTCTTTCAGTAGCATCGGGAATTTTCATTTTAGTGATCCTGCTGGGAATTGGTGAGGGAATGCGGAACGGAATCGCCCGTGAATTTGAGCAGGACGCTTCAAATCTCATCTTTGTGTGGCCTGGAGTAACTTCAAAGGAGTATAAAGGACTTAATCCTGGAAGAAGAATTCAATTAAAGAACGAGGATTATAATCGCATTTTATTGGAACATGACGATAAACTTGATAAGACTTCTTCTACTTACCAGGTTTGGAGTAACGTGGTGTCTTACGGGAAAGAATCGGGGAGTTACAGGATGGACGGTGTTTTTCCTGATTATCAGTATTTAGAAAATATGAGTCTTACTGCGGGGAGGTTCATTAATCACAATGATGTTAAGAATATCGAGAAAACGATCGTTATTGGTCATCAGGTGGAAAAGGACATCTTTAAAGAAGAAGATCCTATAGGTAAGTATGTTGAATTATCGGGAATTAATTTTAAGGTAGTTGGTGTTTTTACAGATCCCGGTGGAGAAAGAGAAGAAGCCAGGGTAGTGATACCAATTACTTCTGCCCAGAAAGCCTTTGGTGGAGCTAATAATATTGGGAGACTCTATCTAACTCTTAAACCAGAAGAAAATTTCGATGATGCTGTCGCAGCTTCTACAGCTTTTTCTAAAGACCTGGATGTATTTCTTAGAGAGCAACACACCATTGCTCCAGATGATACCCGTGCCATTAATATTAATAACAGCCTGGAAAATGCCAAGCGTTTCTTTACGCTAATGGATATGATCAAATATTTTTTCTGGGGGGTGGGAATATGTACCATTATTGCTGGAGTTGTAGGTGTAAGTAATATTATGCTCATCATTGTAAAGGAAAGGACCAGAGAAATTGGAGTTAGAAAAGCACTGGGGGCACAACCTTTATCTATTATAGCCATGATCCTGCACGAATCGATTTTTGTAACCGCTATTGCGGGGTTTTTAGGCCTGATTTTCAGTCTTACCTTACTTGAATTTATTGGTCCGGCAATTGAAACTCAATATATATACAATCCTACAGTTAATTTTACTGTAGCTATCAACACTGTGCTAATTCTTGTAATTGCAGGAGCTTTAGCAGGATTTTTTCCTGCCTGGAGAGCAGCGAGAATTAAACCTATAACAGCTTTAAGAGACGAATAATATGTTTAGCAGGGATCGTTGGGAAGAAATACTGGAGGCTTTAACCGCGAATTGGTTTAGAACCATTCTTACAGCATTTGGAGTGTTATGGGGGATATTTATACTTGTAATCCTTCTTGCCGCAGGAAAAGGGCTTGAAAATGGAGTGAAGCAAGGTTTTAGTGGAATAGCTACCAATACCATGTTCATGTGGACCCAGGTCGCTTCAAGACCTTATAAAGGTCTGCCCAAAGGTCGTCAATACAATTTTGAGATAGATGATGTTGCAGCAATAAAAGAGCAGGTCCCCGGATTAAGGTTTGTCTCTCCCAGAAATCAGTTGGGTGGTTTTGGAGGTGAAAATAATGTGGTACGAGGCTTAAATACCGGTGCTTTCAATGTTTATGGGGATTATCCTGAAATTATTAAACAGGAGACCATGGATATTACTTCTGGTAGGTTTTTAAATTATTCTGATATCAATGATAAGCGAAAAGTCGCCATCATAGGTGAAGGGGTTAAATCTGCCCTCTATGAGCAGGGAGAGGATCCACTTGGAACTTATGTGAAAATAAACGGAGTGAATTTCATGGTTATCGGAACTTATAAGAAAAAAGGTCGTGGTGGGGATGCTGAAGAAGGAGAGAAAGAAATCTATGTGCCATTCACTACTTTTTCCCAGGCATTTAACCGGGGAAATGAAGTGGGCTGGATGGCTATCACCGCCCAGGATGGTTCTTCTATTACCAATCTAAAAGGAGACATTATTGAGATCATTAAAAGCAGGCATAGTATTCACCCTGAAGATGACAGAGCGGTAGGGAACTTTGATTTATACCAGGAATTTAGTAAAGTAAACGGACTCTTTGTGGCCCTAAAAGCGGTTGCTTATTTTGTTGGAGTGCTTGTATTGCTTTCAGGTATTATTGGGATTAGTAATATTATGTTGATCGTGGTAAAGGAACGAACTAATGAAATTGGAGTCCGCCGGGCTTTAGGAGCTACTCCATGGTCTATACGAGGGCAGATCCTTATGGAATCAATTTTTCTTACGATCATTTCGGGAATGTCTGGAATTATTCTGGCCACGGGGGTGATCTGGCTGGTTAATCTTCAGCTGAGTCAAATGGATACTTCAGAAATGATGTTTTTGAATCCGTCGGTGAACCTCGGCGTAGTAATAATTGCCTTAAGTATTTTAATAATTTCCGGTTTACTCGCCGGTCTAATCCCTGCACAGCATGCCATCAAGGTAAAACCTGTGGATGCTTTGCGTACTGAATAAAAAGTAAATAGAAATTCAATCAAAAAATGAAAAAATTTGTAACCATCGGAATTTTAGTGCTAATCGCGGTGACCTTTGTGGGAGCTTTGTACTATCTGTATCAAAAAAATCAGGAAGACCCTGTAGTTTATGAAACTCAGGAACCTACTGAGCAAAGTATCATTAAGAAAACCGTGGCTACGGGGAAAATAGTTCCAAAGGAAGAAGTGCTTATCAAGCCTAATATTTCAGGAATTATTGATGAAATATATATTGAGGCCGGAGACAAGATAAAATCAGGAGACCTTATTGCCAAGATCAGGGTGATTCCTAATGTTTCTTCGCTTCAGAGCGCTAAAGATGCAGTGGCGACAGCAAAGATAAACCTGGATAATGAAAAGAAGAGTTTTGAGCGCCAGAAGGAATTATATAATAAAGGCGTGATCTCAACCAATGACTTTGATGCAGCTGAGGTTGCCTATAAAAGAGCCGATCAGAATTATAAATCTGCCCAGCAAAACTACGAGATTGTGCGCACCGGGACCACTAGCGGGATAGGAAGTGCAGCAAATACTTTGATCAGATCTACCGTAGACGGGATGGTATTGGATGTTCCTGTAAAAACGGGTAACCAGGTTATTGAAAGTAATAATTTTAATGATGGAACTACGATCGCAACTCTTGCAGACGTGAATGAAATGATCTTTGAGGGTAAAGTAGATGAAAGTGAAGTTGGTAAGATCAAGGAAGATCTTCCTTTAGAAGTAACCGTTGGTGCTATTGAAAATAAATCTTTTGATGCTGTGCTGGATTATATTGCCCCAAAAGGAGTGGAAGAAAATGGCGCGATCCAGTTCGAAATAAAAGGAACTTTGAGTAAGGCTGATACCACTTTTATACGTGCTGGTCTTAGTGCGAACGCTTCAATTATTATTGCGCGCTCAGAAAATGTACTAAGCATTAAAGAAGCAGTGGTACAGTTCGATGCTGAAACAAAAGAGCCTTTTGTGGAAATTATGACCGGAGATCAGGAATTCAAAAAGCAGGATGTAGAGCTTGGCATAAGCGATGGGATTAATGTAGAAGTGCTTAAAGGAGTGAAAAAAGGAGATAAGATCAAGGTTTGGAACCAAATTAAACCGGCCATAGACATCGCCCAAAATTAGAAAAATAATTCCTTGTGTAACAACCAACCCATTTTACAGACATATCTTACAGAATAACCATTATGAAGAATTTTAGCTTAATAGCCATTCTATTACTTTTTTGTAGCCAAATAAATGCTCAGCAAAAAGAATGGACTCTAGAAGAGTGCGTGAATTATGCGCTTGAGAACAATATTCAGGTAAAGCAATCTGAACTTGACCTGGAAGTTTCAGATATTGAAAAACTAGATGCACTGGGAAATTTTATTCCGAGTATTAATGCTCAGGCATCAAATTCATGGAATACCGGTTTAACACAAAACGTAACTACAGGAATTTTACAAAATCAAACTGTACGAAACTTTTCTGCCGGAGTAACTGCAGGACTTACTATTTTTGACGGTCTCAGGAATTTCAAACAACTTCAAAGAGCGCGTATTTCCAGGTTGTCTAATGAATATGCATTGGATAAAATGAAAGATGATATCGCATTGTTCGTTGCAGATTCTTACCTGCAGGTTTTATTTAGCAAGCAAAGTCTTGAGGTGCTTCGTGCTCAAAATGAAGTGACAGTAGAACAACTTCAAAGAACTCAGGATCTGGTAGAAGCCGGAGTGCTTCCTCAGGGAGATCTTTTAGAGATCAGAGCGACCATGGCCGATGAAAAGCAAAGAATGATCCTTGCCGAAAATCAAATTCAGATATCTTTGATTAGTCTTGCTCAGATCCTGGGAATCCAGGATTATCAAAATTTTGATATTGTAGATCGTGATTATAACGTATTTGGAAATGAAATCATGGAAAATACAGTATATGATGTAATTGATAGAGCTAAAGAAGAACGTTCAGAAATTAAAATTGCTGAAACAAATATGGAGTTGGCTGAAAAGGATGTAGAGCTTGCAAGGGGGGCATATCTTCCTACTTTGGGCGCATTCTTCAATTACAATACCAGGGAAACCGGGCAGGGAAGAATTACTGGTGCGGTTTTAGATCCAAACGAGCCAACAAGGCAAATTGGAGTCGTACAGGGATCTCAGGAGATCGTTGTAGCACCAAATACAATTCCTACTTTAGGAAGTCCATTACCATTTATAGACCAACTATACAGAAATGACGGTATTAGTTATGGTTTTCAATTAAGCGTCCCTGTTTTAAACGGTTTTGCTACCAGAAACCAGGTGAAAAGAAATGAGATCAACGTAAAGCGTGCCGAATATCAATTGGAGCAGGCTGAACTTGATCTTGAAGCTAATGTATATCAGGCTTACACAGATGCTAAAGGAGCTTTTGAAGCCTATGAAGCTGCCCTGGTGGCTTCTGAAGCCCAGGAAAAAGCTTTTGAATATGCTACAGAGCGATATGATGTTGGTCTTACCAATGCCTTTGATTTTAGTCAGTCAAAGATTCGTTATGAAAACACGCAAAGAGAAGCTTTAAGGGCGAAGTATGACTATATTTTTAAATTAAAGGTTGTAGAATTGTATTTTGGAATTCCAGTTGGGGATTTAAAATTTTAATTAAATGAGTAAAAAGAAAATTTTCATCATTCTTGGGGTTGTAGTAGCCTTGATCGTTCTATTGGTAATCGGAAAAAAAGCAGGCTGGTTTGGTAAATCTGCCAATGTTAAGCAGGTAGAAATTACCCAAATTGAGCCTATAGATATTACCGAAACTGTTTCGGCCACCGGAAAAATTCAGCCTGAAATTGAGGTGAAACTTTCTTCTGAAGTTTCCGGAGAAATTATTGAATTGCCGGTAGTAGAAGGTCAGGCCGTTCAAAAAGGCGATCTTCTGGTCAGGGTGAATCCTGATATTTACCAGTCTAATGTACAGAGGGCACGTGCCAGTTATCAGAATTCACGGGCTAATTATGCTCAAACCCAGGCCAATCTAAAGCAGGCGGAAGCTGATTATAACCGAAATAAGACTCTTTTTGAAAAAGGAGTGATCTCTAAGGCGGAGTGGGATGGAATTGTTTCCACTTACGAAATGGCCGAAGCAAATAAGGAATCTTCATATTATAGCATGCAAAGTAGTGCTGCTACGGTAACTGAAGCACAGGACAATCTTGGCCGTACCAATATCTATGCGCCTATGAGCGGTACCATTTCTAAACTGGATGCTGAATTAGGGGAAAGAGTGGTAGGAACTCAACAGATGGCAGGAACTGAAATTCTTCGGGTGGCCAATCTGGATAATATGGAAGTTGAAGTAGATGTAAATGAGAACGATATTGTAAAGGTAGCTGTGGGTGATTCAACCATTGTAGAGGTGGATGCCTATCTGGGTAAAGAATTCAAAGGTATCGTTACCGAAATTTCTAATACTGCCGATAACGAATTAACCACGGACCAGGTTACAAATTTCAAGGTTAAGGTTAGAATTCTTAAAGAATCTTACGAGGATCTAATGGAAGGTAAATCTGAAAATTATTCTCCATTTAGGCCTGGAATGACGGCAACGGTAGATATTATTACCAATAAGAGATTGAATGTAATAGGAATTCCTATCAGCTCCATTGTAATAAAAAGTGATACCACTTCAACTAAAAAATCTTTTGGGGCCACATCTATAGAAGAAGGAACTGAGAAATTTGAATGTGTATTTGTAAAAGACGGAGGTAAAGCTAAACTTCGTGTGGTAAATACGGGGATTCAGGATGATTCGCATATTGAGATCACCAAAGGTCTTAAAGAAGGGGATATTGTAATTACAGGACCTTATAGCACAGTTACCAAAAGCCTTGATTCAGGTGATGAAATTGAAGTGAAAAAAGAAGGAGAAGAGGAAGAAACAGAAGAAACTGAATAAAAATTTTTAATTTTGGCGATCATTTTATGTCTTGAAACGGCTACTACCAACTGTTCTGTTGGGATAGCCAGGGATGGTAAATTACTTTCTTTAAAAGAAGATAATAGCAAGAATTATTCTCATGCAGAAAAGCTACATCTGTTCATTCAGGATGTACTCAAAGATGCCGGTATCACGATAGAAGACCTGGATGCTGTTGCCATTAGCAAGGGGCCGGGTTCTTATACAGGACTTAGAATAGGTGTTTCTGCGGCAAAAGGCCTTTGTTTTTCCCTTGATATCCCACTAATTTCTGTGCCCACTTTAGACCTTTTAGCCTATAAATTAAAGGGGAAGAGCGGTACATTTATTTCCATGCTTGATGCCAGGCGGATGGAGGTTTATTCCGCAGTTTATGATGCTGAAATGAATCAGATAAGAGAGACCCAGGCCCAGATGCTGGATGAAAATTCTTTTTCAGCTTATTTAGATAAGACTCAGGTTCATTTCATAGGAAATGGGGTAGAAAAATTTGAAGAAATCTGCCATCATGAAAATGCAGTTTTTCACAAACAGGAATTTCCTTCAGCGAAGGAAATGACCGAGATCGCAGAATTCAAGCATCAAAAAAGCGACACCGAAGATGTCGCTTATTTCGAGCCTTATTACTTAAAAGACTTTATTGCCGGTTAAAGGGAATTATCTTTTTCAGATCTTTTCTCTCTAACAGTACCTTTCATTTTAGTTTGATCATATAGGTAAACATCCCTTTGTGGGTAAGGTATTGTCATACCTGCTTCTTCAAGTCTTATCTTACCTTCTTCGATCATATACCAGTGAAGATCCCAGAATACAGAGAGTTCAGCAAAATATCTAACAGAGAAATTTACCGAGTTGTCTCCAAGTGAATGCACGATAATTTGCGGTGCAGGATCTTTTAATACATTTTCCTGTTCCATGACCATATTGGTAAGAACCTCTTTGGCTTTCTTAATGTCATCATCATAAGAAATTCCGAAGGTAAGACTCTCTTTTCTGGTATTATTGAAACTGTAATTGGTAATGTTATCATTACTAAGTTGTCCATTCGGGATCACCACACGTTGGTTACCAAAGGTGTTGATTTTCGTGTAGAATAATGAAAGTTCTACGACACTACCTGAAACTCCCTGAGCTTCTATCCAGTCTCCTACCTTAAAAGGTTTTAATATTATAATGAGTACACCTCCCGCAAAATTGGATAAAGAACCCTGTAAAGCAAGACCAATGGCTAAAGCGGCAGCACCAATAGCAGCTACCAGCGAAGCGCTCTCAACTCCCAGTTGAGTAATAAATAATACAAAAAGAATGATCTTTAGCCCCCAGTTAACGGCGTTTACCGTGAATTTTTCGAGGGTTTCATCGTAATCCTTCTTGTCAAATAACTTCTCGAGATACTTTATTATTAATTTAATGACCCAAAGTCCTACAATAAGCAGAAGAATGGCTCCTACCAGAGTGGGTAAGTAATCTATAAGTTTACCACCATACTCTTTGACGATATCGCCCCAGCTGTTCAGCTTTTCCATAATTTTTTGTTGATTTTTTATTTAAGTTCTAATTGTAAAAAAATAGACTTTATTTCCTGTTTAAATTTTGTTAAACTTGGCGAATAAGTTCCAGAGCTTCAATTTTAGAAGTTATAGGGAGTTTACAGGCACCTTCTTCACAAATATAGATTAGGTCCTTATCTTTCTTCAAACGGTTCTTTAGCAAATTTATATCTGATGTAGTATTAGTAGCGGCCAAAACAGTATTCGGCAAATATTCCTGTTGAAAGTTCATCGCCCAGTTTTTATAATTTTCTCCGGTAATCGCAATTTCATAAAAAGGATGGGTAAAATTTAGCATTAGATCCAGCCAGTTAGAATAAGATTGGGGATGTTCCTGAATCTTTCCTGAAACCGTTTGAAGCATATTTTCCGCTTTACTGATAAATTCCCTTTCACCCGTTAGTTTGCCAAATCTGAATAGGTTTTTAGTCATTTCTGAATTTGAAGCCGGAATTACATTGTCACTGATCTCAATAGTTTTTGTTACCAGTTCTCTGTCTTTATTAGAAGTGAAAAAGTATAGGCCTGAAACTGGATCCTGAAAATCTTCCTTTACAATCTTTATTAAATTCCGGGTGTGTTCAAGATATTCTTCCTCAAATGTAGATTCATAGAGGTCCAGGAAAGCTGTTATAGTAAAAGCATAATCTTCCAGATATCCATTGATGCTGCTCTTTCCTTTTTTGTAAGAATGGAATAACCTGCCATTGCTTTGTATTTGATTCTTAATGATAAAATCTGAATTTTTTCTGGCCTTTTCTAGATATTCTTCTTTGCCGAAAGCTTTATAAGCTTCAGTATATCCACTAATCATCAAAGCATTCCATGAGGTCAAGGATTTATCGTCTAATCCCGGTTTTTTTCTTTCTTTTCTGGCTTTTTGCAATCTAGCGTTGCAAACCGATATTTTCTCCTGTAGTTCTCGTTTGGTTATTTTCAGATCATTTGATATTTCTTCTCTGGATTTGGTTCTGATTAATACATAATTATCAGCTTCCCATTTTCCATAATTATTGATATTATAATAAGTTGAAAAAACTTCAAAGTCTTCCCCTAGTATAGATTTCAGCTCTTCCTTTTTCCAAACATAATAAGCACCCTCTTCTTTTTTATTATATTCATTTTCACTGTCGGCGTCTAGAGCTGAATAGAAAGCTCCTGAATCATCGGTCATTTCAGTAGAAATAAATCCTAAAGTTTCTTCTACCACTTCTTTATACCAATCTTTCCTGGTTAATTTATAAGCCCGCGAATAAAGCCTTACTAATTGGGCATTATCATATAGCATCTTCTCAAAATGGGGAACATGCCATTTTTCATCTACAGAATATCTGGAAAAACCTCCTTCAATAGGGTCAAAGACCCCGCCCCAGGAGATCCTGTCTAAGGTATGCAGGCAATGATCTTTCAGTTCTTCATCAGAATTTTGAAAAGCATATCTCATTAAAAACTCGTAGTTATTGGGCATCATAAATTTTGGAGAACGTTGGTAGCCTCCATTCTTTTTGTCAAAAGTAGTTTTCCACTTTTTGATGATAGTAAGAAAGAAGTCTTTCTGTAACTTATTGGGCTCATTTACCGGTTCAATAATTTGAATTTGTTTTAAGCCCTGTTCCAGCTTTTCAGCATATTCCAGTAATTTCTCAGGCTGAGATTCATATAAATGGGCAATTTGCGTCAGCGCCTGGGTCCATTGTTCTTTTCGGAAATAAGTTCCGCCCCACACCGGTCTTCCATCCGGTAGGGCCACCACATTCATCGGCCACCCGCCCATGCCCGTCATCACCTGTACGGCATTCATATAAACCTGGTCTACATCTGGGCGCTCTTCCCGATCAACCTTTATATTTATGTAATTAGCGTTCATTATTGCTGCAACTTCTTCATCTTCAAAACTCTCATGCTCCATTACATGACACCAGTGACAGGCCGAATAACCAACACTTATAAGGAGTAATTTGTTTTCTTGCTGTGCCTTATTAAGAATTTTATCATTCCAGGGATTCCAGTCTACCGGGTTATGGGCATGTTGTAATAAGTAAGGACTGCTTTCATGAATTAGACTGTTAGTAAATTCAGGTTCATGATTCATAATTGAAGAAGAGTTTAAAAATAACTACTAAAACTGATTGGTTTAGTATTCTAAATAGCTTTTAAAATTACTAATTATATAAGAGAAGCTTAAATAAGTCCCATATTATTAATCTTTTAATAACTTTAAAGCCCACGCCGGTCTAAAATTAAATTTTCAATTTTGCTGGTTGATAATAGATCTATCTATGGAAGACATTTACCTGGTCATGTTAGTGGCTCTTTTGGCACTGGCTATTACAGATTTAGTAGTTGGTGTAAGTAACGATGCCATTAATTTCCTTAATTCGGCTATTGGTTCTAAAGCAATTTCCATGCGTACCATCCTGATAGTAGCCAGTATTGGGGTCGCGGTAGGAGCAATATTTTCAAGCGGCTTAATGGAAGTAGCCAGGAAAGGTATTTTTATACCGGGTGAATTTTACTTTGAAGAAATCATGATCATCTTTATGGCGGTCATGATCACAGATGTCTTGCTTTTAGACTTTTTTAATTCCCTGGGCCTGCCAACTTCTACAACAGTTTCCATAGTTTTTGAATTATTAGGAGCTGCCGTATGTATGGCTGTGATAAAAATATATAAGAATAGTGATGGTAATCTGGCTTTACTGGGAGAGTATATTAATACTGCCAAAGCAACAGAAATTATCATAGGTATATTAATGGCGGTAGTGATCGCTTTTTTAATAGGAGCTTTTGTTCAATATATCTCCAGACTTGTTTTTTCTTTTCAATTTGAAAAGAAGATAAAATACGTAGGGGCTGTTTTTGGAGGTCTTTCTCTTACGGCAATATTGTATTTCATAGTAATTAAAGGGCTTAAAAGTGTTCCATATATTTCTGATGGAACCATGGAATACATAAATACCCATACTTTAACTATTGTGCTTATTGGGTTTGTGATCTTTACTGCAGTCTCTCAGTTTCTAATGAGTGTACTCAAGGTCAATATTCTAAGAACTATCATTATTATCGGGACTTTTGCACTGGCGCTGGCTTTTGCGGGAAATGACCTCGTAAATTTCATTGGAGTGCCCATTGCTGCCTGGCAGTCTTTTGAACTATGGCAAAGTGCACATGCTGCTACCGGGGTGTTACCTTCAGAATTTGCCATGACCGGACTTTCCGGAAGTGTTCCTACCCCTGAAATTTTACTTATAGCGGCGGGTGCTATTATGGTTATTACCTTATGGTTTTCAACCAAAGCCCGTTCAGTAGTAGATACCGGAATAAACCTTTCCCGCCAGGGAGATGGGGTAGAGCGTTTTGAGCCTAATTGGTTGTCCAGGGGCATCGTAAGATATTCAGTTCTTTTTGGGAGTGCTATGTCTACCATCCTTCCTGCAAGTATGAAAAGGAAAATTGATAATAAATTCGATAAGCCTACTGCTCATCTAAAGAACAGAAGAATTGATGCGCCGGCTTTTGATATGGTTAGAGCTTCTGTAAACCTTGTCGTAGCAAGTGTTTTGATCTCTATAGGAACCAATATGAAACTTCCACTCTCTACTACTTATGTAACTTTTATGGTTGCTATGGGTACTTCGCTGGCAGACAGGGCCTGGGATCGGGAGAGTGCCGTGTACAGGGTTGCCGGTGTGCTTAATGTAGTTGGAGGATGGTTTGTGACCGCAATTGTTGCTTTTACGGCAGCAGCTATTTTTGGAGCGATCATTTATTTTGGAGGTCCCATAGCTTTATCTGTATTAATTATCCTGGCTATAGTGCTAGTGGTTAGAAGTGGAATTCTGCATTCCCGAAAAACCCGTGAAGAAAATACAAGGAAAAAATTTAAGAAAAGTGATATTATAACAATTAATGAGATCACTTCTGAAACTTCAGAAAACATATCTAATGTTATAGGCGGAATAAATAAAATGTACACCAAAACCGTCGATCAATTAGGATATTATGACCTTAGTAAACTTAAAAAGAATTATAAGAGAATTGAAAAACTGGAATCTGAAGTAGATGAACTTAAGGATAATATCTTCTACTTTATCAAGTCTATGGACGAAGATTCTGTTGAAGCCAGTAAGTTTTATATTCTTACCCTGGATTATCTTCAGGATATGGTTCAGTCTATAGGGTTTATTACCAGGAACAGTTATAATCACGTGCATAATAACCATAAGAATCTAAAATTTAATCAAATTCGGGACCTTAAAAAGGTGGATGACAAAATGCAGATCTTATTTGATGAGATCACAGAAACCTTCGATAATCACGAATTCGGAAATATCAATAACCTGCTAAATGAAAAGCAGGAATTGATGGATTATGTAAGCGAGCTTATTCAAAAACAAATAGAAAGGATTAGAACCTCGGAGTCCAGCCCAAAAAACACCAAGCTTTATTTTGGGATTTTGCTTGAAACTAAAGATCTTATTGGTTCTACGATGAACCTGCTTCAGTTATTCCAGGAGTTTTATAATGAAGCAAGAAGCACGAATTACTAAATAAAAAAAATCCCTCACGTGAGGGATTTTTTATTTGTTTTGTTAAGTATAATTATCCGTTTACGGCTTCCACATATTCTACTTTATCTCTCAACATATCTCTAAGCATGGTTTCAATTCCACTTTTGAGGGTCATGGTCGAGGAGGGGCAGCCACTACAGGCACCCTGTAGAATAACTTTCACCGTTTTACTTTCTTCATTATAACTGTCAAAAAGTATGTTCCCGCCATCGCTGGCTACTGCAGGTTTAATGTATTCATCAAGTATAGCTACGATCTGCTGTGAAGTATCATCTAGATTTTCATAACCAGCAGGCTTATCTTCCTGATTTGCAGCAGATACTTTTGAGGCTTCAACTGTCTCCGCATTCAGGATTTCGTTACCTTCTTCAATATAATTTCTTATGAACTCACGCAGTTCCATAGTGATCTCTTCCCACCCCGCCATGTCGTATTTCTGTATAGAAACATAATTCTCATCAATAAAAACTTCTTTTACGAAAGGAAAATGGAAAAGCTTCTGAACCAGAGGAGCATTTTTCGCGTCATCAATATTCTTGAATTCCACTGCCTGCAGCACGAGTTTTTTATTAGCTACAAACTTCATTACTGCTGGATTCGGTGTGCTTTCAGCATAAACCGTTACGGGAACTTTTCCCGTGGAAGCTTTTACTTCTTTCACAACTTCACCGCCTTTATTTAGATAGGTTTTTATTTGCTCTGCTACTTCTTTCTCCACATCTTCCCATTCCACGATATCATACTTCTCTATCGCGATAAAATTCTGTGCGATATAAACCGTTTTAACAAAAGGAAGGTAGAATAATTGCTGGGCAAGAGGCGATCTCGATGCCTCGTCAATATTCTTAAATTCAAAATTCTCGTGACGCGTGAGAAATTTATCTGCTTCAAATTTCACAATCGAAGGCGTGGTGGTTCTTACTATATTGATATTGAAATCTTTCATCTCAAAATTTTTGACAAAAATACTAAAGAAAAACTACGTAATACATATATTTACAGCCTTTATGGGGAGTAAAACTTATATATTGGGCTGCACTTCAAGGCAGCCTGAAGTCCTTAGATATTCTTTGTTTTTAGTGTTGATTATGTTTTTAAATACATCGGCATTAAAAGCTCAGGAAATCATTCCTACTTATTCTGACTATCTTACTGACAATCTTTACCTTATTCACCCATCTATGGCGGGTGCGTCTAATTATGATAAAATAAGATTGACGGCAAGACAGCAGTGGTTCGACGTGGAAGATGCTCCCAACTTACAGACGCTTGCTTATAATTCCCGGGTAAATGATAAAATTGGGGTTGGAGGAATTCTGTTCAGGGATGAAAATGGTAATTATTCCAAGGTAGGTGGTTATGCAACTTTTGCTTATCATCTGATGTTTTCCAGAAGCACCATTGATTTGAACCAATTATCATTTGGAATTAGTGCCGGGGTGATCCAGCATCGATTAGATACCAGTGGCTTTACCAGATTTGATCCTTTAATTGGCGAAAACGATGCCGATATTTTTGCAAACATGGATTTCGGGATCTCTTATTATGTGAGAAACCTGTATTTTCATTTTGCAGCTAAAAATATACTTTCGGTCAGCAGGGAATTATTTTATTCAGATGCTGTACCAAGTAATATGAGAAAGTACTTATTCTCGGCGGGATATGTTTTTACTCTGAATCAGAATGATCCCTGGAGCTTTGAGCCTTCGTTACTTTTTCAGGCCAGGGAAGCTACAAATGAAATGGCGCTGGATTTAAATGCAAAAGCTTATTATGAACTGGATAATGGGCGACTATGGGGAGGTTTATCCTACCGGAACGGTTTTGAAAGCGCTGAATATACTGAAAATGGGGAGCTGGTAGAAAACCAAGAGTTACGATACATTACTCCCTTTGTAGGGCTCAATTATAAGAAATTCGTATTTGGTTATACCTTCAGTTATCAGCTTAATTCTATTGTGTTAAGCAATAGTGGTTTTCACCAGATCACGCTTGGTTATAATTTTGGAAAGAGCAGGGAGCGCTACCAATGTAAATGTCCCGCAATTAATAATTAGAAATCAAGCCTGGCTACTTTATAGCCATTAGCTTCAGCTCCAAGAATATCAGAAAGTACCTGCGGATCTATATTTGTGTAAAATTCAGGAGTATTATTAGTATTTTCCACTGTATTTAAAAGTTCATTATTTGTAAGAATAGATTTGGTCTGCCGGGCAACCGCTTCTCCTGAATCTATGATCTCTACATCGCCTGGAAGAATCTCTTTTAATATTGGAATAAGATAGGGATAGTGACTGCACCCCAGGACCAGATAATCAATTTTAGCCTCAATCATTGGGGCTAATAGTTGCTCTAATAATTGTTTAGTTTGTTCAGAATCCTTTTTTCCGCTCTCAATAAGTTCAACAAGACCATTTCCTTCCACTTCAATTACATTAATATCTTTGGTATACAATTCAGAAGTTTGAGCGAAAAGTTCACTGGTAAGAGTTCCCCTGGTGGCCAAGATCCCAATAGCTTTATTAGAACTTTTTAATGCGGCAGGTTTAATAGCAGGCTCAATCCCAATAATAGGTGTTTTATAGGCAGATCGTAGAAGCTTAATGGCATTTGTGGTAGCAGTGTTACAGGCCACCACGATCAGCTTACAATCCATTTCCAACAACTTTTCAGTATTCTTTATGGATAGCTGTATGATCTTTTCCTGGGTCTTTATTCCGTAGGGAGCATTTTTACTATCAGATAAATAGATGGTTTTTTCTAAAGGTAAAAGGCGGTGAATCTCTCTCCAGATGGAAGTACCGCCAACACCTGAATCAAAAATACCAATAGGTCTCGAATCGTTCATATTAGTGTAAAAATAAAAACTGCGTACAATTCTGTACGCAGTTTTTTAAAATTTATTATGAAAAGGCTGAAATTACAGTCCTAATTCTTTTTTTACGTCTGGCATTAGATCATAACCATCAGCAAGAAGTACTCCGGTTCCGGTAGTAGAGTCTAATACATAATCGTATCCTTTAGCTCTGGCTACTTTTTGAATAGCTGTACGTACTTTTTCAAGAACTGGTCTAAGAAGATCCGTTTCTTTCTTCTGAAGATCCTGTCTTGCTTTAGCACTGTGTTCCTGAATTCTTCTTTGTGCAGCTTGCAGTTCTGTTGCTCTCTTTTGGTTCTCTTCTTCAGACTTTGTATTTGCTTCTGCTTCGTAACGTTGCATTGTACTTTGCGCTTCAGATAACATGTCTTTTATCTCCGCGTCATAAGTTTTTTCCAGTTTTTGAAGCTGATCCATAGCGCCTTTATATTCAGGTAACGCCTGTACCAGATCCTGAGTAGCGATATGTGCAACTTTAGACTGTGCATTTGTAAAAGCAGTAGCGCCAATTATTAAAGCTAAAGCTATAAAAAGTGTTCTGAATTGTTTCATTGTAATCTTCGTTAAGTTTAATTAAGGTTTAAAAAATTTAATTTATCGTATCGGTCTTTTTTTCTCTTGTTTTAAGAATAGAATCTTTTTTTCTTTCTCTTTCTGCCAGGATCTTTGCTCTTCTTTCTTCGAATTCTTTTTGTCGGGCTGCCTTAAGCGAATCTCTTTCTTTCTTTTTCTGCTCTATAAAAGCTTCTCTTTCAGATTTACGCTCCTCAACTAATTCTTCTCTCTCTGTGATTTCTTTATCTTGTTCAACAGTTCTGTTTTCTTCCTGTTCAAATTCTTTGATCTCATCCCTGTTTTCAAGTTGTTCGCGATTTGCGGTTCTCTTAATAGTTCTAAGAACCGTTTCACTTACATCGTATTGCTGATCTGCATATATCATTCCAATATCTGCCGTACGATCAAAAACAAAGTCTAAATTTCTGTTTTCTGCTATTTGTTGAACTGCGGTGAAGACCTGGTCTTGAATTGGCCTTACCAATTGTTTCTTTTGGATCATGTAATCGCCATTGGGACCAAACCTGTTTTGTTGGTATTCCAGGGCTTTTTGTTCAATGAAAGCAATTTCTCCCTCACGTTCCTCGATAAGCTCCTTGGTTAGAAGCGCCCTTTCATTATCCAGCCTTGTCTTCATATCTTCCACCTTCTGCATCTGTGCTTCAGCTTCAGCTTTCCATTCCTGAACGCGATTGTCAAGCTGTCTGCTTGCCTCCTGATATTCGGGAACATTTTCAAGAATATATTCCATATCTATATAGCCAAGCCTGATACTTTTTTGTGCGGCTAGAGATGAAATGCTCAAGGCCGCGATTGCTACTATGGAGAATATTCTTTTTTTCATTTAGATCGAATATAGAAAATATCGTGCCAAATTAAAACTGTTGGCCTATGATAAAGTGTGTTTCCCATCCATTTGGACCAGGCTGACCAACAATTTCGTCAAATCCGTATCCAAAGTCAATACCTAATAACCCGAAAGTTGGCATAAAAATTCTTAGACCAACACCGGCAGATCTATTTAATTGAAACGGATTATAATCTCTAAAATTGTCATAAGTGGCTCCAGCTTCTAAAAATGATAATGCATAAATGGAAGCAGCAGGTTTCAATGTAATAGGGAATCGTAGTTCCAGAGAGTACTTATTATAGATTACCGCCCCGTCATCTCTTTGATCTACGGGTCTATCCAATGGTACTACAGATTGGTTTGGATACCCTCTAAGCTGTATTGTTTCTCTACCATCCAGGCTATAAGCTCCTAACCCATCCCCACCAAGGTAAAAACGTTCAAATGGAGGAACTCCTCTTTCATTGTTATATGCTCCCAATACACCAAATTCAGCATGTGTTCTAAGAACAAGATTACTGCTAGGACCAAAACTAGCCAGAGTTTCATACCAGCTTCCGTCTAATTTAATTTTATAGAATTCAAGCCAGTTATATTTTTTCTGATCAACTTTTTCCTGATCAGCAACTGAATTTTCAGCAGTTACCCTGTTTCCCTGTTCGTTTATCAGGTTGCCATTGTCATCTCTTAACTGATATTCATCTAAATTTTCAAGGTTCCCGTAATCAACCCCATTCCAAAGTGAGTAAGGAGGAGTGAATTTTGCAGTAAAAGCAAACTTAGAACCTTGTGTAGGGAAAATTGGATTGAAAGCGGTGTTGTCGCGAGTTATCCCCAGTTGATAATATAAGTTGTTAGAATGACCATTTCCGAAAGTAAATAATCCGGTATTATAATTATTTAGATTGTATCGCTGGAAACCTACCACATTAGATACGGTAACGTATTGATCTGGATCAGTTAATCTTTTTGCTAAACCAACACTAACCCCAAGAATATCAAAACTTCTGGATTTGTCGGCCTCTCTGTTTATATAATCAAATAAGAACTGTCTCGTGTAACTGAAGGATGTAGAAAGACTCACTGGCCTTTTACCACCTAACCACGGCTCTCTGAAAGACAGGCTGTAAGTTTGATAAAACGTACTCGCCTGGGCTCTTAAAGATAAAGTTTGCCCATCTCCCATTGGAATTGGTTTGTAAGCTTCTTTATCAAAAAGTCCCTGGATAGAGAAGTTATTAAAGGAAAGTCCTAAGGTTCCAATAAAACCTCCGCCACCATAACCTCCCTGAAGTTCTATCTGGCTGGCTCCCGCTTCTACCACCTGGTATTCCAGGCTTAAAGTTCCTTCTCTTGGATCTGGATCTACAAATTCTGGGTTTAACTGCTCTGCATCAAAGAATCCAAGTGCACCCAGTTCACGTACAGTGGCTACCACAGCCTCCTGACTATACTTTTGACCTGGTTTGGTTCTTAGTTCACGGTAGATAACATGATCTTTGGTCTTATCGTTTCCGGTTACTCTAATTTCATCGAAATAAGCCTCTTTTCCTTCCACGATTCTTACTTCAAAATCTATCGTGTCATTGTAAACGTTTGTTTCTACTAGATCTATGTTAGAAAAGAGATATCCGTTGTTTTGATAAATATTGGCAACCGAAGTTTTATTTGGCTCTCTCGCTTGAATTCTCTCATCTATTAAAACACCATTATAAACATCGCCTTTTTCAAGTCCTAGAACCCTGGCAAGCTGCTCATCTGAATAAGCTGCATTTCCTAAAAAGTCAATATTTCCAATATAATATCTGTTTCCTTCTTCTAATTGAATTTTTAATGCAACATCATCTTCATCTACCTTTATGAGTGAATCTGAAATGATCCTCGCATCTCTGTATCCTTCTTCTTTATATTTATCAATTATTGAAGTCTTGTCATCCTGATAATCTGATCTTACAAACTTAGAACGCTTCCAGAACCTGAAAAGATTCTTTTGCTTCGTGTTCTTCATGTTGCGTTTTAACTTCGCATTTGAAAGTTTCTCATTTCCTATAAAATCGATATCTGCAATCTTAACACGATCTCCCTGGTCTATATCTACCACCATATTAATTTTGTTGGAATTGGTAGTATCTACAACTTCAGAGGTTCTAATATCAACCTGTGTATTTAAATATCCTTCTTTTTTATACTTATTCTGAATATAATTCTGAGTGGTGGTGATAAGGTTTTCGGTTACTTTAACTCCAGGCTTAAGGTCATTCTCATCTATAAGATCTTCTCTTTCGCTTTTTTTCTTGATCCCGCTGAATTTAACCTGGTTAAGTACAGGGACTTCTTTGATCTCAAGTTCAAGATCGGCAACATTGCCTTCCACATTGGTGATGTAGAAATTGATGTCACTAAAAAGATCCAGTTTCCATAGTTTATTTATTACATCACGTAATTTTTCACCTGGAATAAATATTTCCTCACCTTCTTTTAGGCCTGTATATGCTATGACAGTTTTTTCATTGTACGTAGTAGTACCGGTAACCTTTATATCTCCAATGGTATATTTTTTTGAATCTCCAAGGGGTAGGTCCTGTGCCTGGGCAGTTAAACTGAATATGAAAAAAAATGCAAATAGTGTAAATATCTTTTTCGTCATGAATGCACTAACTGAGTTGCTCACTTGTTTTTCCAAATCTTCTTTCTCTGTTTTGATAGTTGTATATGGCTTCAAAAAGATCTTCCCTTCGGTAATCTGGCCATAAGATTTTCGTAAAATACAATTCGGCATAAGCAATCTGCCATAGCAGGAAGTTACTTATACGTTGTTCACCACTGGTGCGGATCAAAAGATCTACATCTGGTAAATTTCGGGTGTAAAGATGCTCATTTATAACTGATTCATCAATAGCATCCAAAGATAATTCTTCACTTTTAACCTTCGTAGCAATCTGCTTTATGCAATTCGTAATTTCTTCACGGCTTCCATAGCTTAGGGCGAGGGTTAAAGTCATTCGGGAATTTCCTGATGTTTTTTCTATTACATCCAGTAATTCCTGTCTGGCTTTTTTAGGTAGACTGGAAATATTTCCAATACAATTAAGCTTAATATCATTGTCCTTTAAAGTTTTGATTTCTTTCTTGAGGGAAGAAACCAGCAATTTCATTAAAGTGTCTACCTCCAATTTTGGCCTGTTCCAGTTTTCCGTAGAAAAGGCATAGAGGGTAAGATTTTTTACTCCAATTTCTGCACAACCTTCAACAACATCCCTTACGGCTTTAGTGCCTTCTTTATGGCCTGAAGCTCTAAGGAAACCTTTTTGTTTAGCCCAGCGGCCATTACCATCCATAATAATGGCAATGTGTTGAGGTAATTTGTC
Organism: Christiangramia sediminis; assembly: GCF_020552705.1. Classification (GTDB taxonomy): domain Bacteria; phylum Bacteroidota; class Bacteroidia; order Flavobacteriales; family Flavobacteriaceae; genus Christiangramia; species Christiangramia sediminis. The sequence continues at coordinate 1,043,784 of NZ_JAJBZG010000005.1, forward strand.
AAGGTTTAAATTGTCTTTATATATCATTTAAAAGCAATAACATGGCTTTCGGCCAAATGTAAAGGTGAATGTTATACCTGTAAAAACATACCAGTCGTTGGTATTTCGATTTCCAAATTCTAATGATGGTTCACGCCTGTCAAGATATTCTTCGGGCCAGCTACCATCTAAATTATCGGTGAGCGTATATCTTGCTCCAATTTCAAAAGCACCAATAATATGTTCGGTCACAGCTTCTTTATAGCCCATTACCATTGGGATCGCAAATTCCCAGTTTGTGCCTTCATTTACCAGGTTACCAGCTCTACCATTTTTAAGCCACATGTGATCGGCCCTAAAATAAGTGATGCCTGTGTACAAATAGGGGGTGCTTTGTGGTAATGGATTTGTAAGATCGAATTCAAAAAAATTAAATTCTAAACCAAATGATGCTTCTGCAATGGAATTTTCAAAAGAATAACCACGTTGTTGTCTCCTTGTGTCATCAGATTTTTCATCATCGGCTGAAATTTCAGCATATAATAATGTTAATCTTAAGGCGTGTCTGGGGCTCCTGTTCCATTTAGCAATCAAGCCTCCCACCGGGGTGTTGGGTAGGATGTAGTTGGTTTTTCCAACATCTCCAATAAAATTTGCACCGCCGGCAAAAGCTCCAATCTCTATTTGTTGAGCGAAGGAACTTATCGATAAAAAAGCCATTAACACAAATGCAATTAGGTACCTCATAGGATTTTAAAAGTTTGCAAATATAACAATTCTGTTTGCTCTGCAATAATTTGAGCAGATTTGTACATACGTATAAACAGTTTTTGGAAGTTTTTATTGCTTAATTGCGCTTGTCTTCACCCCATAGAAGTTTTTTTCTTAGAGTATTTAGAAAGCTGTCTTCCTGTAGTTCTACGAAATTTATAGTGTAGGGTGCTTTTTTTATAATGATCTCAGTATCGTTTTGCAGGGTGGCGATCCTGGAGTCCATAGATACCAAATGTTCTTCTCCCCGGCCAGAAACTTTCAACTTTATAGTCGTATGATCTTTTATAACCAGTGGCCGTGCGTTCAAGTTATGTGGAGCAATTGGAGTGATTACTAGAGAGTCGGCGTCTGGTGTGATAACCGGGCCGCCGCAGCTTAAGGAGTAACCTGTAGATCCGGTGGGGGTGGCGATAATTAATCCATCGGCCCAATAGGAGGTGAGATACTGGTCATTCAGCCAGGTATCTACGGTGATCATAGAAGTGGTGTTTTTTCTGCTTACGGCAATTTCATTTAATGCGATATGAGAAAATACCGGATCGTAATTTTTAGGATTAGTTTCCATGGTAAGTACCGACCTTGGAGAAAGGCTGAATTCTTTTTCAAGTATTTCTAATAGGGTACTTTCAATCTGTTCTTTTTGAATGGTCGCGAGAAATCCCAACCTGCCGGTGTTTATTCCAACAATAGGAATGTTGAGATTTCGGATATAGTTAATAGATTTTAATATGGTGCCATCGCCACCAATACAAAAGAATAAATCAAAAGAATTATCCAGTTCTTCAAAAGCGCTAAAATGTTTATAATTCTTTTCAATTCTATTATTACTGTGAATAAGCTTGAGAAAATCTTCTTCAATAAAGACCTCGATATTTTTTTGGTCTAACAACTCAAGAAGCTGACCGATATATTGAGCTGCATTGGCGTGATAAAACTGACCGTAAATGCCTATTTTCATAAATTATATGTTCAGGTATTTGTCCAGATACTTTGAACGATCCTTCAAATTCTTATTAAATGTGTCTTCCTGGTGTTCAGAAATAATAATATAACCATATCTTCTAAATGCCTGTATGATTTCATTCATGCCAGATGGAGTGATCTTTAGGGTAATCTCTGCCATGTCATCTTCCATTTTGGAGACAAAGGCCCCCAGAAGATGAGCATTATTAGATTCCACGATCTGGGTGACTTCTCCAAATGTATAATCTTTAAAAGCCTTTTCGATCACAAGGATATTTCCAGGTTCATGTAAAAACGGGGTTTCCTTAAAAAGAGAGATCATCTCATTTAATTCAACATATCCTAAATAGGTGTTATCATCATCCAGAACGGGTAAAATGTTGGAATTGTTCTGTGCGAAAGTTTCCAGGCTATCCAGCCAGTAATTCCCTTCTTTTACATAAAATCCTTCTAAAGCATAGCGATAATCATCAAGGGTCTTATCATTTTCAAAACACCGTACGTCGTTTTCTGAGATGCATCCTATATAAATGCCATCCTGAGCCACCGGAAGATGGGTGTAGGTCAATTGATTGAAAAGCTTCTGTAGATCACCAATTTTTTCGGAAAGACTTAATATCTCCACATCATTCAATATGTACTCTTTCAATCTCATTTCTATCTTTTCCTTTTATGCAAATTAATCAAAATAAAATTCATTGAAGCAGACTGCACTTTGTATTTTTGTTAATAAAATGAAGTAATAATGACGAAGTTAAGCGTAAATATTAACAAGATAGCCACCCTGAGAAATGCTAGAGGAGGAGATGTACCTAATGTTTTGGAAGCTGCAAAGAACATAGAATCTTTTGGAGCTGAAGGGATTACCGTTCATCCCCGCCCAGATGAAAGGCATATACGCTATGCCGATGCCCGTGAATTAAAACCTCTGCTTAAGACAGAATTCAATATTGAAGGGAAGCCAATTCAGCAATTTATAGATCTGGTTATGGAGGTGAAACCAGCACAGGTAACCCTGGTTCCTGATGCCGAAGAGGCTATAACCTCTAATGCGGGTTGGGATACTGTTAAGCACAGAGACTATTTAAAAGAGGTGATCTCTGAATTTAAGAATAATGGGATAAGGACTTCTATATTTGTAGATCCGGTAAAAGAAATGATTGAAGGCGCAGCAGAAACAGGGACAGATAGAATAGAATTATATACTGAATCTTTCGCGGTAGATTATGAAAAAGGTGATACCAATGCAGCCAAATCGTATACTGAATGCGCTGAAATAGCTAATCAACTTGGACTTGGAATAAATGCGGGACATGATCTCTCTCTTAAAAACATCAGATTTTTCAAAGAAAAGGTTCCGCATCTTGATGAGGTTTCCATTGGGCACGCTTTGATTTCAGAAGCTCTGTATATGGGGCTTGAGAAAACGATTCAGAAATATTTAAAATTATTGAAATAGATGAAGTTACATTCAGTAATACTCGGTGAAGGAAAACCTTTATTAATCCTCCACGGATTTCTGGGAATGAGTGATAACTGGAAAACCTTAGGGAAGAAATTTTCTGAAGAAGGCTTCCAGGTTCATTTAATAGATCAGAGAAATCATGGAAAAAGTCCGCATAGTGATGAGTTCTCTTATGAATTAATGGCGGGTGATGTAGTGGAATATTGCAGGGACCATGATCTTCAGGATATTACCCTGATGGGACATTCTATGGGTGGTAAAACCGCCATGTTGATGGCCTGTGAAAATGAAGATCTGGTAAAAAAGCTGATCGTAGTAGATATAGCTCCCAAATATTACGCTCCACATCATCAGCAGATATTGAAAGGTCTTACTGCGTTAGATGAAGCCCGTTTAACTTCTCGTGGCGATGCAGAAGATTTTCTGAAAGATTATATTTCTGAAACCGGGGTAAGATTATTTCTTCTCAAGAATCTTTATTGGAAGACAAAAAAACAACTTTCCCTAAGAATGAATCTTGATGCTTTGAAAGCGAATATAGAACAGGTGGGAAGAGCGCTTCCGCAAGACGCAGTTTTTAATGGCCCGGCCCTGTTTATTAATGGAGAACTTTCGAACTATATTACGAAAGAAGAAGAGCCATTGATAAAAAAACATTTCCCAAAAGCAAAATTTGAAACTATAGCTGAAGCTGGACATTGGGTACACGCTGAAAACATGGAGGACTTCTTTAAAACTGTAATTAGATTTGTTTAAAATCTTTCTAAATTTATTATGTACGCATAATAAATTTAGCTCAAAGGTTGCGTAATATCTATTTTATGCTATTTTTGGGCTTAGATTTTTAAGATATGTTAAATAAAATCCTACTCTAATTATGAAAAAATTATTTTTACTCGGCCTGTTAATTCTGGCTGGCGCAACAACATACGCCGGGGGTTACAGGGTGAGTCTACAAGGTCAGCGTGGACTAGCTATGGGACACACTGGAGTTGCTGTGGTGAACAATGCGGAATTGGCCTTCTTTAACCCAGCAGGTTTGGTGTTTCTGGAAGATAAGATCAATGCTGCTGTTGGTGTGAGTGCTGTATTCTCTGATGTAGTATGGCAAAATGAAGAATTTGGGCAGTCGGCCAGAACCGATAGCCCGGTAGGAACCCCTTTCTATGCTTATTTTTCTTATAAATTGAGTGATAAATTTAGTGTTGGTCTAGCGGCTTATACTCCTTATGGAAGTTCAGTGGAATGGGAAAAAGATTGGGCTGGTTCCCATCTTATAAACGATATTTCATTGTCGGCTATTTATGTGCAGGCGTTAGGTTCTTATAAGATTACCGAAAACCTTTCTGTAGGTGGTGGACCCATCTACGTGAGTGGTTCAGTTAACTTCAACAGAAACCTTAACAGAACGCTTTCAGATCTTGAGGGAAATCGTGCCAATGTAACCGTTGATGCTTCAGGTGTTAGTGCCTGGGGTTGGTCAGCAGGTGCCATGTGGAGCCCTATTGATAGTTTGAATATTGGAGTAAATTACCGTTCAGAGATCATTGTAAAAGCTGAAGATGGTGATGCAGATTTTGAAAATACTCCAGATTCTCCTTTAACTTCTTTTCCCGATACAACTTTTGATGCAGAATTACCGCTTCCTGCGGAATTGACTATAGGTGCTTCTTATCAGTTAAATGATAAGTGGTTATTTGCTTTTGATTATAACAGAACTTTCTGGGGTGTTTACGAATCATTAGATGTAGATTTTGCTGCACCGGGAACTCCAGATTCATTTAATCCAAGGGAGTACGAAGATTCTTCTATATATAGATTTGGTCTACAGTATACGGCTAACGATATGTTTACCTTGAGAGCAGGTTATTACTTTGACGAATCACCGGTTCAATCAGGATATTTTGCTCCTGAAACTCCAAGAAACGATTCAAATAATTTCACCGGAGGTCTTTCTGTAAATGTAACCGACAACGTGGCAATAGATGCTTCTTTCCTTTACAGTAAATTCAAGGAGATCGATGAATCTTATGATTACTATCAGGAAAACGGACAAAATGTTCCATTTGAAGGGACTTATAAATCCAGCGCATTTGTGCCAGGTCTGGGTGTAACTATTAAAATATAATTAGACGATGAAAAACTATTTTAAATATATAGCTATTCTGGCCTTAGGTATTGTATCCTGTGAGCCTGAATTGGAAAATCCTATTGAAGACGGTGGAGTATATAGTAACGGTGAGGCAGATTTTTCTAACTATGTAGCACTGGGGAATTCTCTAACAGCTGGTTATGCTGATGGAGCTCTTTATATCACTGGTCAGGAAAATTCTTATCCGAATATCCTTGCTAGTAAATTTGCATTGACCCAGGAAACTGTAGACTTTACTCAACCTTTAGTGAATGATAATATTGGAGGTTTGCTTTTAGGAGGGAACCAGATTGCTGAGCCAAGATTTGTGCTAGGAGGAGAATCTCTTGCTACTGCTCGTCCGGCAAGATATAATGGTACTCCTACTACTGAGGTTTCTTCTAAGCTTAGCGGGTCTTTTAGTAATATGGGAGTTCCGGGAGCTAAATCATTTCACTTACTCGCTCCGGGTTACGGAAATGTTGCAGGGGTAGCTACAGGTGCCGCAAATCCATATTTTGCAAGATTTGCTTCTTCAGATAATACTACGGTATTGGCAGATGCATTAGCTCAAAACCCTACATTCTTTACCCTATGGATAGGTAATAATGATGTGTTAAGCTATGCTACTTCAGGTGGAGCAGGTGTATATCAGGAGAATGTTACAGATTTTACACAATATGGTCCTAATGATATTACAGATGCGAATGCTTTTGCTTTTGTATACAATTCATTAGTAGGTCAACTCGCCGGTCAGGATGGTCTGGGAGCTGAAGGTGTATTGATTAATATTCCTAATGTGACCGATATTCCATTTTTCAAGGTAGTACCGGTTAACCCAATCCCATTAGATGCGGCGACAGCTGGTGCACTTAATGCGCAATTCGGAGCATATAATACACAAATTCTACCTGGTTTGGTGCAATTAGGTTTGCTTACAGAAGCTGAAGCAAATAGCAGAAAGATCACTTTTGCCGAAGGTGCTCAGAATTTTGTGACTTTGGTTGATGAAGATCTTACTGATATCTCAGGTATTTTACAGCAGGCTCCATTTAATCTGGATCCTCAAACTGCAGGATTATTGGGGCAGCTTAGACAGGCTACGCCTTCAGATCTTATTCCGCTTACTTCATCATCATTCATAGGAACTACTGTAAATAATAATCCAATGTTAGTGAATGGAGTATCTGTGCCTTTGAGTGATCAACATGTATTGACTGCTGAAGAGCAGGCTTTAGTTGCTCAGGTTACTGCACAGTACAACGGTGCTATTGCTGCAATCGCTCAGGAATATTCTTTAGGTTTGGTAGATGCTAATGCTCTGTTGAGTTCAATAGCATCAGACGGAGGTCTGAATTATCAGGGAGTACCGGTTTCGGCAACTTTTGTTTCGGGAGGTGCTTTTTCTCTGGATGGGGTGCATTTAACTCCAAGAGGTTATGCCGTAATTGCGAACGAGATCGTAAATGAAATTAATGCTACGTACAGCGCCGATGTTCCGGCAGTAGATGTTGGTAGTTATGGAACAGTAACCATAAACAACAACGTACAGTAGTATTAAAATTGATATAAATTTTAAAAAGACCGGGATTTTCCCGGTCTTTTTTTTGCAACTTTACTACTAACCAATACGAAAATCATGAATTTTATACTAAGACTTTTATTAACGGCCCTCGTAGTAGTGCTACTTGCCAAATTGCTTCCTGGCGTAAGTGTAGATGGTTATTTAACTGCCATAATTGTAGCCGTAGTGCTGGCTCTTTTAAACTTTATCGTAAAACCGATATTAGTGCTTTTAACGCTCCCGGTTACCGTTCTTACCCTGGGATTGTTTCTGCTTATTATCAATGCGATTATCATTTTTCTGGCCGATGGATTTGTGTCTGGTTTTGATGTTGACGGCTGGTTTATTGCCATAATTTTTAGTTTGTTACTCTCGCTTGTGCAATCTATTCTTTTCTCGATTCTGAAAAAGGATTAGATTTAACTGAATTTCAACATTTTGAAACTTTGTAGACTTTAAGAAAAAACGTAATTTTGCACTCCAATTTTTATAATAGATCAAAATGAATATTACCAGAGAGAATATTGATGAATTAAATGCGGTAGTTAAAGTTGATATCGCTAAAGAAGATTATGCCGGTAAAGTAGATAAGATTTTAAAGGATTACCGTAAGAATGCCAATATTCCCGGTTTTAGAAAAGGTCACGTGCCTATGGGGATGGTTAAGAAGCAATATGGTCAGGCTGTATTGGTAGATGAGGTAAATAAATTACTTCAGGAAAGTCTTAATAAATACCTTACGGAAGAAAAACTGGACGTTCTTGGAAATCCCCTGCCTAAAGAACAGGAGAATTTTGATTGGGAAAAAGATAATTACAGCTTTGAGTTTGAATTAGGACTTGCTCCTGAATTCGAGGTGAATCTGGATCTTAAAAAGCCAGTGACAAAATATAATATCGTTGCCGATGAAAAAATGGTAAACGATCAGATTGAAAGTATCCAGAAGCAATACGGGAAGCTTAAGACCAAAGAAGAGGTTGCTGAAGGGGATACCGTTGCCGGTACTTTTAAGAACGAGGAAGAAGGGATCCAGAAAGAAACCACTATAGAACTTCAGAACATTAAGGGAAAGCGCAATCTTGCTAAATTCGTAGGTTCTAAGGTTGGTGATACGATTAGTTTAAAAACAAAGAGCTTATTTGAAGACGATCATGCCTTGATCAATCATCTGGGAATAGAGCATGACAAGGCTCACGATCTTGATATTGAGGTGGAATTCACTATATCTGAGATCAACGAAAGAGAACTTGCAGATCTTGATCAGGAATTATTTGACAAACTTTTCGGAAAAGATAAAGTGAAGTCTGTAACTGAACTTAAGGAAAAGATCAAGGAAGACGCCGCCAAGCAATTTGAGCAGCAAAGTGATCAGCAGTTAATGAACGATATTACTGAAGCCCTTATTGAAACAACAGATTTTGAATTGCCAAAAGACTTTCTTCAGAAATGGATCCAGACAGTTGGAGAAAAACCATTGACCGAAGAAGAGGCAAAAGAAGAATATGAAAAGAGCGAAAAAGGACTTCGTTATCAATTGATCGAAGGGAAAGTGGTGAATGATAATGATCTGACTGTAGACTTTAATGATCTTAAAGCTTTTGCTTCAGAAAAGATCAAGCAGCAAATGGCGCAATTTGGTCAAAATGATCCTTCTCAAAAGGAACTTGATGATATCGCTGCCAGAATCCTTTCAAATCAGGATGAAGTGAAGAGACTTTCTGAGCAGTTAATGAATGAGAAACTTCTTGCTTTTTACAAGGAGAACATGAAATTTGATGAAAAAGAGCTGACTTACGAAGAATTTGTGAAAGCTATTTATAAGTAAGCCTTTTTACGATATATTACCTATCTTTAAGGCGTTAACTCAACCGGGATAACGCCTTTTTTTTGGTTTTTACCGGTATTTTAATTACACTAGAAAACAATAAAGAATTGATGGACTACGGAAAGGAATTTCGAAAATATGCTGTCTCAGATCATAATATAAACAGCAATTATTACGATAAAATTGTTAGCAGTATGCTGCCACAGGGCATGACTCCTAATATTATTGAAGAACGCCAGATGAATGCCGTGGCTATGGATGTTTTTTCAAGATTGATGATGGACAGGATCATTTTCCTGGGAACCGGGATCAATGAGCAGGTAGCTAACATAGTGCAGGCGCAGTTATTATTTTTAGAAAGCACAGATGCTTCTAAAGATATACAGATCTATATAAACTCTCCGGGAGGTAGTGTTTATGCGGGTCTTGGTATTTATGATACGATGCAGTTCATAAAACCGGATGTGGCGACTATTTGTACGGGAATGGCAGCTTCTATGGGAGCAGTTCTTTTATGCGCAGGAGAGGCTGGAAAACGAAGCGGACTTCCTCACTGTAGAGTGATGATCCACCAGCCAATGGGCGGAGCTCAGGGGCAGGCAAGTGATATTGAGATCACAGCAAGAGAAATAGTTACTTTAAAAGAAGAATTATATAAAATCATAGCCAAACATTCAGGACAAACTTACGAGAAAGTTCATGAGGACAGTGATCGTGATTACTGGATGAAAGCTGAAAAAGCTAAGGAATACGGTATGATAGATGAAATATTAAAAAGAGAAGGATAAATTGTAATTTACTTTTATTGAAAGTAATTACCCTGAAAATTTAAATGATGGCGAAAGAAGATCTAGAATGTTCCTTTTGTGGTAGAAAAAAGCCCGAGACAAATCTGCTTATTGCTGGTTTAGATGCTCATATTTGTGATCGCTGTATAGAACAGGCTCATGGAATTGTAGTCGAAGAATCCAAGCAGGGAGAGGCTCGTGAGCTTTCTTCAGACCTAATGTTAAGCAAGCCAAAAACGATCAAATCATTTTTGGATGAGTACATTATTGGGCAGGAAGAGACCAAAAAGGTAATGTCGGTTGCTGTATATAATCACTATAAGAGATTATTACAGCCCGAAAGCGACGATGATGTAGAGATCCAGAAAAGTAATATTGTAATGGTAGGGGAGACCGGAACCGGTAAAACCTTAATGGCCAGAACCATTGCTAAAATGCTGAATGTACCTTTAGCTATTGTGGATGCTACGGTTTTAACCGAAGCAGGTTACGTTGGAGAGGATGTGGAAGGCATTCTGACGCGATTACTTCAGGCTGCAGATTATAATACGGAAAAAGCAGAGCGTGGAATCGTTTTTATTGATGAGATAGACAAGATAGCACGAAAAAGCGATAATCCATCCATTACCCGTGATGTTTCGGGAGAAGGAGTCCAGCAGGCTTTATTAAAGTTACTGGAGGGAACCAGTGTTAATGTGCCACCAAAAGGAGGTCGTAAACACCCCGACCAGAAATTTATTGAAGTTAATACTGAAAATATCCTGTTTATTGCCGGTGGCGCTTTTGATGGGATTGAAAGAATTATCAGCAAACGATTGAATATGCAGGCAGTTGGTTTTAGCGCTTCCAAGAGTGAAGATACTATAGAGCGTACCAATCTTTTAAAGTATATCATTCCAAAAGACCTTAAAGAATTCGGATTGATCCCGGAGATCATTGGTCGTTTACCTGCTTTAACTTTCATGAATCCTTTGGATAGAAAGACGCTTAGAGCAATTCTGACGGAACCTAAGAATGCAATCATCAAACAGTACAAGAAGTTGTTTGAAATGGATGATATCGAGTTTGATATTACCGATGATGCTTTAGATTATATAGTAAACAAAGCGGTTGAGTATAAACTTGGTGCCCGTGGATTGCGTTCTCTTTGTGAGGCTATCTTAACAGATGCGATGTTTGAACTTCCTGAAAGCGATGAAAATCATTTCACTGTTACCCGGGAATATGCAGATGATAAGCTTAATAAGTCAACAATGAGTAAACTGAAAGCAGTTTCTTAAAAATAAATCAAATTGATTTCTAAAAAAAAGCTGCCAGATCCTGGCAGCTTTTTTTATTTATGAAACCCCACCTCATTTCATTCAATTTTCAACTGATACTTATCCAGCAATCCCGTGACTTCGGGAATTGAAAAATGGGCTCTAGAAATCTTATTATTTTCGGGATCTATTGAATAGTTAATTGCTTCTCGAAAATCTGCTTTTTCAATATTTGTATTTTCGAAGATTGCTTCTGAAAAATCGCAGGCATGAAAATTCGAGTTGATAAGGACTGCTTCTGTAAAATCTACATTTTGAAGCTTAGTGTTTGAGAAATTTGTATTCGGTGTTTTTACATTAAAAAAGCTGGAATGGTTTAAAACACAGTTAGTAGCTGAAATGGAAAATCCAAAGCCTTCACATAGATCAAAACGCAGTCCTATCATTTTACAATGAGAAAATGAACAATCCTGAATTACTGTCTTTGAAAGTTTAGTATTACTTAGATCACATTCTATGAATTCGCAATCGGTAAATTTTGACCCTCCGAGATCTACTGCTGAAAAATTACAATTATTGAAGGTGCAGGCTTCATAATCTGCTTGCGGAAATTGATCTATACTAAAATCCTTTTTCTCGAAATGTTCGTCCTCAAAGAACTGACTATTCATTCTAATTCTATTAAATCGTGACGTATGTATTAATAGTTTGAGGTATGAAACTTACCAGCTACCACCAGCACCACCACCGCCGAAGCCGCCGCCGCCGAAGCCTCCTCCAAAGCCTCCGCCACCACCGAATCCACCTCCGGAACTTCCGCCACCAAAACCACCGCCGCCAAAGCTTCCGCGGCCAAGAGAGCTAAGAATAATAGCATCCCAAAGAACACTTCTTCCTGTTCCTCTTCCGCCATTTTTTCCGCCACCTCTTTTGTTGAACATGGAAATAATAATCACGATGAAAATAATAAAGAAAATAATAGCTCTTACAGGGAGTCCTCCACCATTTCCTGAGTTTGACTGGGGGGCGCCTTTAAAAGTGCCATTAAGTACCTGAAATATTGCGGTGGTTCCTTTATTAAGGCCTGCGAAGATATCTCCATTTCGAAATTCGGGGAGAATGATCAATTCTATGATCTCTTTAGATTTCGCATCGGTAAGATAAGCTTCCAGTCCATATCCCGTGGTAATCCAGATTTTCCGTTCGTCTTCAGCTACAAGAATAAGTAATCCGTTATCTTTTTCGCTCTGGCCAATTCCCCATTCGTGGGCCCAGTGTGCGGCATAAGTTCCTTCATATTCACCCTGGAGCGATTGAATGGTCACCACAACTATCTGTGTAGAGGTGGTATCAGCATAATTAACAAGTTTCTGTTCTAACCGGCTTTCATCTGCAGAAGAAAGCATATCTGCTTCATCATATACACTGGTTTGTTCAGAAGGTTTTGGTGGAATATCACGTTGTGCAAAAACAGTGAATCCAGTGAGAAATATAAATAAAAATAGAAATCGTTTGATAAGCTTATGCTTTAGAAATTTGATCTGATAATTCGTTAGTATCATCTTTATTCCAGGGGAAATGTTTTTGTAATTGTTCCCCCGCCTTGAGAACTCCCTCTACCAGGCCATCCTTGAAATGGCCATTTTTAAAATGAGAAACTATAAGTTCTTTGGTGCTTTCCCAGAAATCATCTGCTACTACATCATTAATACCCTTGTCCCCGTAGATCACAAAATTACGATCTTCCACAGCGACATAGATAAGTACGCCATTATCCTGCTTGGTATTGTCCATTTTGAGCATGTGAAAAACTTCCATAGCTCGCTCAAAAATATCGGTTCCCCCGGTGCTTCTTTCAAGATGTACTCGAATTTCGCCGGAAGTTTTCTGTTCAGATTTTCTAATAGCGTCTACAATCTCTTTTTCTTCCTTTTTTGTAAGGAAGCCTTTATCTGCATCCTGTCCCATATGCTTAAAAATCGAATTCTACATCTGGTGCATCTTCTGCGCCTGCATCTGCCTGGAAACGTTCCATTCGTTCAAAACCGAACATCCCTGCGAACATATTGTTTGGGAAGACCCTTATATACGTATTGTAATCTGTAACCGCCTCGTTGAAACGGTCCCTGGCTACATTGATCCTGTTCTCGGTACCTTCAAGCTGGGACTGTAATTGAAGAAAGTTCTGATTCGCTTTTAACTCAGGATATCTTTCTACCGTTACCAGTAATCTCGATAGGGCCGAAGTCACTCCTTGTTGTGCCTGTTGAAATTGCTGAATTTGAGCAGCGCTTAAATTTTCTGCATCAACATTTACAGAGGTGGCTTTAGCGCGCGCTTCTATAACTTCAGTTAAAGTCCCTCTTTCAAAATCTGCCGCTCCTTCCACGGTTTTTACAAGATTACCTATAAGGTCATTTCTTCTCTGGTAAGAGCTCTCCACATTAGACCAGGCAAGTTTGGCATTTTCTTCTTTTGCTACCGCGTTATTGTTGAATCCTGCTGTAAATCTCCAGATCACAACGATACCGATAACGATAATTATTAATGGGATTAGCCACTTTTTCATATTACAATTGATTTTTGAGGTTAACTAGTTCTGCTTTTACACTCTCCAGCTTTCTTATGATTTCAAAGTTAGTAAGTGTTTTCTGTTTTTCTTCTTTTAGATGAGTTTTTGCTCCTTCAAGGGTAAAACCTCTTTCTTTTACCAGATGATAAATTAGTTCGAGATTCTTTATATCCTGGGGAGTAAATTTTCTATTTCCCTTGGCATTCTTTTTTGGTTTGATCACATCAAACTCTTTTTCCCAGAATCTAATGAGGGAAGCATTTACTTTAAAGGCTTCGGCAACTTCGCCAATGCTGTAATAGCGCTTTTCAGGAAGGTCTATGTGCATTAATCAAGCGATTGATTTTCACGTTGGGCTCTTTCCAGTACTTCTTCAAATTCTTCTGGTGAAAGATTTCCGTAATAAAAGTTTATGGGATTAATTCTGTCATTATCCTTGAAGATCTCATAATGCAGATGCGGAGCTTCAGAACGGCCGGTACTCCCTACAAATCCAATCACATCCCCTCTTTTTACTCTTTGTCCCCTACGAACATTATATTTATATAAATGTCCGTAGAGACTTGTGTAGCCGTATCCGTGGTCTATTCTAATGTGATTTCCATATCCTGTAGATCTGCTATCGGCCCTGGTTACTCTACCGTCCCCGGTGGCATATACAGGAGTTCCTCTGGGTGCTGTGAAGTCCATCCCATAATGGAACTTTTTCACCTTGGTGAAGGGGTCGGTTCTCCAGCCGTAACCTGAAGCGATCCTACTAAGATCTTCATTACTTACAGGTTGAATTGCGGGGATGGCTTCCAGTAATTCTCCTTTTTCCTTGGCTAAACTGGCTACCTCATCCAGAGATTTAGACTGCACCACGAGTCTTTTAGTGAGAATATCCATTCTCTTGGTGGTTTCCTTTATAAGTTTACTGTTATCAAAACCTTCCAGGTCTTTATATCTGTTTATACCTCCAAAACCAGCTCTTCTCTGTTCCTCGGGAATAGGATTTGCTTCAAAATAAAGTCTGTAAATATTATTGTCCCTGTCCTCAATATTGGCCATGACATCCTGGATCTGGTCCATCTTTTTGTTAAGAAGGCCATATTGCAGTTTCATATTCTGAAGTTCGCGCTTGAGCGCTTTTTCCTGGGGAGTTTCTATCTGCGGAATATTCAAATAAATAATAAGAAGTATAAAACCAGCCAAAAAGGAACCGGTAATACTAAGCAGGACAATACCTAACCGCCTGCCTTTTTTTTGCTCGATCTTTTGGTAAGAAAGGGTCTCGCTATCGTAATAATATTTAACCTTCGACATGAGTTAAATTTATGCTATTTTTGCGTCCTGAAACGGCTCAAATACCGTGTTATTTAATACGGTAAACGAACAAATATATGAATTGTTTTGCCGTCTTCATAATTTAATGAATTTTGCAAGAAAATAACTGAATGAAGTCACAGGATATCCGAAAACAGTTCCTCGAATTTTTTAAATCGAAATCACACAGTATTGTGCCATCTGCCCCTATGGTTTTAAAAGATGACCCAAGCCTAATGTTTACAAATGCCGGGATGGTACAGTTCAAGGAATATTTCCTTGGAAATTCTGTTCCTAAGTCTAACAGGGTGACCGATACTCAAAAATGTCTTCGGGTAAGCGGAAAGCATAATGACTTGGAAGAAGTAGGGCATGATACCTATCACCATACTATGTTCGAGATGCTTGGCAACTGGAGCTTTGGCGATTACTTCAAAGAAGAGGCGATTAGCTGGGCATGGGAACTGCTGACTGAAATTTATAAAATAAATCCTGAAAATTTATACGTTTCTGTTTTTGAAGGAAGTGAAGATAGGGATGATCTGGGATTAGATACGGAAGCTTTAGAACTTTGGAAAAAGATCGTTCCTGAAGAAAGGATCATCTACGGAAATAAAAAAGATAATTTCTGGGAAATGGGTGACCAGGGTCCCTGCGGCCCATGTTCTGAAATCCATGTGGACATTCGTTCCGAAGAAGAAAAAGCAAAGGTTCCGGGAAGAGATCTGGTAAATATGGATCATCCACAGGTGGTAGAGATCTGGAACCTGGTTTTTATGCAGTATAATCGCAAAGCCAACGGAGACCTTGAGGAATTACCGGCAAAACATATAGATACCGGGATGGGATTTGAACGTCTTTGTATGGTGCTGCAAAATAAACAGTCCAACTACGACACCGATGTTTTTACGCCTATGCTTGGCGAAATTGAAAAAATTACCGGTCTTAAATACGGCAAATCTGAAGAGAATAATATAGCCATGAGAGTGATCGCAGATCATGTGCGAGCGGTGGCATTTTCAATTGCCGACGGTCAGCTGCCGAGCAATTCCGGGGCGGGTTATGTGATTAGAAGGATTTTAAGAAGAGCTATAAGATACGGTTTTACCTTTTTGAACACAAAAGAGCCTTTTATTTATAAGCTGGTGCCGGTATTGAGCGAACAAATGGGTATTTCATTCCCCGAGCTAAAATCTCAGAAGGGTCTAATGGAAAATGTGATACGCGAAGAAGAGGCATCTTTCCTGAGAACTTTGGATCAGGGCTTGGTTTTATTAGAGAATCTAATGAAGGACTCTAAGGATAAAACAATTTCCGGGGAAAAGGCATTTGAGCTTTATGACACCTTTGGATTTCCTATAGATCTTACTGCTTTGATATTGAGAGAGAATGGATATGAGCTGGATGAAAAAGGATTTGAAGCTGAACTTAAAAAACAGAAAGACCGTTCGCGCGAAGCAACTGCTGTGAGTGCAGGTGATTGGGTGGAACTGAATGAGCTAGATGAGAATTCTTTTATAGGTTATGATGAACTTGAAGCAGATGTGAAGATCGCCAGATTCCGAAAGGTGGAATCCATGAAAAAAGGAGAAATGTATCAGCTTGTGTTGAATAAAACACCTTTTTATCCCGAAGGCGGTGGCCAGGTTGGAGATAAAGGTATCCTGATGTCTTCAGATGGTGAAGTGATTGATGTTTTAGATACTAAAAAAGAGAATAACCAGATCATTCATTTAACAAAGCAACTACCTAAAAATACTGAGGCAGAATTTAAGGCGATCGTAAATAAAACGGAAAGGTCTAATACCGCTTCTAATCATACGGCTACTCATTTACTGCATCAGGCACTGAGAACTATATTGGGAACTCATGTGGAACAAAAAGGTTCTATGGTGCAAAGCGGCTACTTAAGATTTGATTTTTCTCATTTCAGTAAGGTAACTTCCGAAGAATTAGAGAAGGTAGAAAGATTTGTAAATTCTAAAATTCGGGAGCAGATAAGTTTAGAGGAACAAAGAAATATCTCCTACCAGGAAGCGATAGACCAGGGTGCAATTGCATTATTTGGTGAAAAATATGGAGATTCTGTTAGAGCGATCCGTTTTGGAGAATCTATGGAACTTTGTGGGGGGATCCATGTTCAGAATACATCAGATATCTGGTATTTTAAGATCACCGGGGAATCTGCAGTGGCTTCGGGAATTAGAAGGATAGAAGCAATTACCGGGGAGGCTGCCATGAAATATTTTGAAGAGCAAACAAATATCCTTGAGGAGATCAAAAGCGGATTAAAGAATGCGAACGATCCGGTAAAAGCTATAAATAATCTCCAGGAGGAAAATACCAATCTTAAGAGGCAGGTGGAAAGTCTTTTGAAGGATAAGGCCAAAAACTTAAAATCGGAGCTTAAACAGGAAGTTAAAGCCGTTGACGGGGTTAACTTTCTTGCTAAAAGAGTAGATCTGGATGCTGCGGGTATAAAAGATCTTGCTTTTCAGTTAGGAGAGGAGATAGATAATCTTTTTTTACTTTTTGGAACAGAGCAAAATGGGAAGGCGCTTCTTTCCTGCTATATTTCAAAAGAGCTAGTAAAGGAAAAACAAATGAACGCCGGGCAAATCGTAAGGGAACTGGGTAAATATATCCAGGGAGGTGGTGGTGGCCAGCCATTCTTCGCTACTGCGGGTGGTAAAAATCCGGGCGGACTCAATGAAGCTCTTCAAAAAGCTGAAAGCTTTATAAAATAACATTTAAAATCCCGGAAATTCACCGGGATTTTTTAATTTAAGGATATGGATTTCAGAACTAAAGTTCCAATTGAAGAAGGTACACCAAGGATCGAACACGCTTCAGGAGTTTTCCTGATAGGTTCTTGCTTTGTTGAAAATATAGGAGCTAAGCTGGAATGGTTCAAATTTAAAAATCTTCAAAATCCTACCGGCATTATATTTCATCCTTCCCCGATTCGACGTTTTTTTCAAAGAATGTCAAATCATGAAGAATATCAGAGCAAAGACGTTTTGGAATTCAATGCTGGCTGGCAATCACTGGAAGCACATTCAGATATGCGACGGGCTACAGAAGAGGAATGTCTTAAAGATTTAAATAACGCATTAAAAAAGAGCAGGGAATTTATTGAAAATTCAAGCCACATAATAATCAGCCTTGGAACTGCGTGGGGTTATGTGTATGAAGGAACCGAGAAAATAGCCGCAAATTGTCATAAGATCCCACAGAAAAAATTTCAGAAGGAACTTTCTTCTGTCCGGGAGATCGTTAATGATCTTGAGGTGATCAGTCATTCTGTATTGCAAATGAATAAGAATGCTAATATTATTTACACAATTTCACCGGTACGGCATCTTAGAGATGGATTTCAGGAAAATCAACGAAGCAAAGCACATTTGATAGCTGCGGTACATGAGTTCTTAACCTCAAACACTCAATGTAGTTATTTTCCATCTTATGAGATTCTCATGGATGAACTTAGGGATTATAGATTTTATGCTGAAGATATGCTGCATCCAAATAGCGTTGCGGTAAATTATATCTGGAAGTTATTTTCTGAAAACTGGATTTCAACTAAATCTCTGGAACTAAATACGGAAATAGATAAAATTCAAAAAGCGCTTTCTCATCGATCTCGAGAAGAAAACTCTCTTACTCATAAGAAATTTCTTACGAAATTACAAGCAAAAATCGAGGAAATTCAAAAAAAACACCCTGAAGTAACCTTTTCTTAGCCCTTGCTGTTATTGGGATTGTTAATTTTTTAATATTCTAACAACATATTATTCATACTTTATATTAAATTATTTGTATTTTTACAGTGCAGATCTGGAATAATTTACGTCAGTTATTATTCTTGTATAACTCGAATAATCAGATAATTATAAAAGATTTGTTTTCTAAAATTTGTTGGGGTAGATTTTAGAATATACTAAAGGACGGGTGGGGCCGTCCTTTAGTTTTTTATATAGATTAATTTAACTTTCTTTTCTATTTCAAAAATCTCCCTCTTCTCTCTTTTTTTCTAATTTCCCTTTCTAAACGAATTTTTATGAAGAATATTCTAATTGCCATTCTCCTGGTCTTTGTTGTTATTTTGGGATTTATGTACTGGGAGCAGCGAAATGATGAAAAGGAAAGTTTAGAAGAGAATACGGCACTTATTCAGGAACAGATCAGGAACGTTGGAAAGCTCGTTGTGACCGAGGGAACTTTTTCCCAGGTATTCACCTATAAAAATTCAAAAAGCTTCTATTTTGATGTCCTTTCTGCGCGTAAAAAAGCGTTGATCATAGTAAATGCAGAGGTAAGCGTTGCTTATGATCTAAGCAAATTAGATATAGAAGTAGATGAGGAAGCGAAAAGGGTTATTATTAAAAGTATTCCTAAAGAGGAGATCAGTATTAATCCAAATATCAAGTATTATGATGTAACCCAGGATTATCTCAATCAATTTGAAGCGGAAGATTACAACAAAATAAAATCCCGTATTGAAAAAGGATTGAAAGAAAAAATTGAAGAATCCAGTTTAAAAACCAACGCAAAAAACAGGCTGGTAAGCGAGCTTCAAAAAATCTATATTCTTACCAGTAGTATGGGCTGGACCCTGGAATATGAAAACCAGGATATTACTAATTCTGAAAGTCTGGAGAATATTAAACTTTAAGGCGCTACCATTTTAGTTTCTGTCATCTCAATCCCATCATCAATTAAATTTGCGACTTCAGATCTTTGTTTTTTGATCTCCTCTAAACGGGCTTTTACTTCTTCCGCCAGTTTTGGGTCATCTTCTACCGCAAGCTCATAGATCTCTACCGAGAGTAACCAATCTTTTGGATGGTGTTTTTTTACAAGATCAAAAGCTGCATTTAACGAAAACTTACTGTTTTCACCGTTCCTTATATTTCTAACCGCTTCGTACAAAGATTCCAGTTCTTCTCTTTCGGGAGTTTTTTTGCTTTTAATAGTAGTGCTGGATGGGGTGTGGGTGATCAAATCAAAAGATTCATTATCTGCCGGTCCTGCAAATGCGGAAATGATCTCTTTGCCTACGGCCATATCATAACGACCCCATTCCGGTTGAAATAATACTTCATCGTTATAAATAACCTTGCAATTCTTAAAGCTGATAATGATGATCTTCCCCTGTAAATTTCTAGTTCCGGTAATAATTTCACCTTCTACTTTAACCCCCCCTTCAAATTCAAGGCTAACATTTTCACCTTCGTATATTGCATAAGCCCTGAGATCTCGAGGACTCATATCTTCAATGGCCAGGTTTATTCCTTTCAGGCTTCCTATGGGAGAGCCAAATCCTTCCGGATGTGTTGAAACCCCGTGACCCACAAGTTCTTTTTCTCGGGAAGACAATGCGGTTTGGCCTTTTGTCTGAATATAAACAGGTTTGCCTTCATGCTCTATTACCTTGGAAAAATTACCGGAAACCTGAATTCCTGTGCTAAATTCAATTGTACCCAGGTTTTTGGAGTCGATTAATTTCTGAATACCCTCCAGTCCGCCTTTTCTCAAGGCCATTTTATTGGCGAATTCTTCCAGGACCAGGCTCAAATGAGCAAAATCTGGCGTTACAAAAAGCTGAGGTTGCGGCTTGGTAATATCAAACTCTTTTTTCGCCGCTTCGATTGTGTATGGAAATTTCTTTACGGCTTCGGTCATACAGGACTTGCTTTCTCCAATTGAAGATAAAAGTCCTGCACCATATATTTTTGGATCTTCCGGAGTTCCGATAAGACCATATTCAACAGTCCACCAATGTAAATTTCTAATTTGAGCCATTTCACTAGGCTTTACATCTGCATTCTGAAGTTGGTCAACCCTCTTTTCAACAGCATCGATCTTTTCTTTGGGAGTGTCTTCCGCTTCTTTTAATATGGAAAGCTCACGTATAGCCTCATAAACTTCATAATCATGGGAGCTTGAAATAGCCTTGCAGCCTATCTCCCCAAAACGTCTCAGGTATTCTGCGTATTCCGGATTGGCGATAATAGGAGCGTGGCCCGCCCCTTCATGAATAATATCCGGAGCAGGAGTATATTCAATATGTTCTAGTTGTCTTATATCACTGGCGATCACAAGCACATTATATGCCTGAAACTCCATAAACGCAGCCGGCGGAATAAATCCGTCTACGGCAACTGCTGCCCATCCTATTTCTTCCAGAATACGATTCATTCCATACATGTTGGGAATACTATCAATTGAAATTCCTGTTTTTTTCAGGCCTTCCAGGTAAGAATCATGAGCAACCTTGCTTAGATAGTCAACATTTTTCCTCATCACATATCGCCATACTGCCTGATTAATAGGGCTGTAATCCTCATAATTCTGCGGCTTAATATATTGCTGAAGATGGGCAGGTAACCTGTCCAGTATTTCGTTGGATTGAATATTATCTAACATAGTTTGATATAACTAAAACGTTTGCGTTAAAAGTACAAAATTTGCCAGAGAATAGGAAAGATATTAAGTAACGGCAGGGTATAAAAAAGCCCCTTAAAAGGGGCTTAAATTTTTCAATTATTTTTCCAATCCGGGAGGATATTTCTCCATGATCTTAGCAACGATCTCATTGATGCGCTCCTGTTTTTTATTTACTTCACGTGCAAGGGCGGCAGTTCCCATTCCCTGCCATACCAGTTCTTTGCCTTCTGAATCGATAAGATCTATATATAGAGTCCCTTCACTGGTACTGCTAACGGTATTGAATCCGCTTCCCCAATACCATGGGTTCCATCCCCAACCATAACCCCAGAAAGGGTAGTTGTTCTGGTAAATATTAATATTTTCATTGGTCTTGGTGAATATACTTACCAGCAGATCTGGATTTTCAGATTTTGTAAATCCTTTTTTCTGCATTTCGGTTTCAATAGCGCGTAAAATCCTTTTCTTATCAAGATCAGAGATTTCAGCCTTATCAATTCCCGGCTTAAAGAAAGCATAAGTCCCGTATTTAGTAAAATTAGCTTCGCGATCGTAATCTGAGGCAACTCTCACGCTGCTGCAAGAAGAGAGAACTACTGCAAATAGCAGGAGAACTGGAGTAAATCTTAAAAATTTCATAGGTTAGATTTTAAATTTATATAAATTTTAATCCAGAAGTTTTGGATCTACGAGGTTAGGAATCGTAACTTTTAACTGCGGGTTCATTTCCATGGCTCGCTCAGCAGCAAATATTGCTTCTTTATTCCTGGCCCACGATCTACGGGCAATGCCATTGTTAACATCCCAGAATAGCATAGATTTCAAACGTTCTTCTGATGTTTTATCACCCTCAAGAATCATGCCGAATCCGCCGTTAATCACCTCTCCCCAGCCAACTCCACCGCCATTATGTATACTCACCCAGGTCGCTCCACGAAAACTATCTCCTATAACGTTCTGGATTGCCATGTCTGCGGTAAAGCTAGATCCATCATAAATATTAGAAGTTTCACGGTAGGGTGAATCAGTCCCGGAAACATCATGATGATCCCGGCCAAGTACAACCTGGCCTATTTCGCCAAGTGAGATCGCATCATTGAAAGCTTTGGCAATCGCAATTCTCCCTTTGGCGTCTGCATAAAGTATCCTGGCTTTTGAACCCACTACCAGTTTATTTTCCTGAGCTCCTTTGATCCATTGAATGTTATCCTGCATTTGCTGCTGAATTTCAGCAGGAGAATTCTCTTTTAGTTTATTCAGTACTTCAGTGGCAATCTTATCAGTTTTTTCTAGATCTTCATCTTTGCCGGAAGCACATACCCATCTAAATGGTCCAAAACCATAATCAAAGCACATGGGTCCCATGATATCCTGAACATAACTAGGATATCTGAATCCTTTTCCGTCTTCGCTCATAATATCGGCTCCGGCTCTGGATGCTTCCAGTAAAAAGGCATTTCCGTAGTCAAAGAAATAAGTTCCCTTCGCTGTATGTGTATTGATTGCGGTTGCCTGTCTTCTTAAGCTTTCCTGAACTTTTTCCTTAAACTCATCAGGATTAGAGGCCATCATTTTATTGGCTTCTTCAAAATCCAGATCAACCGGATAATACCCACCTGCCCACGGATTATGCAGGGAGGTTTGGTCACTTCCCAGGTCTATATAAATGTTTTTTTTAGCAAAATATTCCCAGATCTCCACCACATTTCCCTGGTATGCAATAGAAACAACTTCTTTTTCAGCTTTTGCTTTTTTAACTCTATCGGCTAATTCTTCTACATTATCTATCACTTCATCTACCCAGCCCTGAGTATGTCTGGTTTGAGTAGCCTTTGGATTCACTTCCGCGCAAATAGTAATACAGCCTGCAATATTCCCGGCTTTTGGCTGAGCACCGCTCATTCCTCCCAGACCAGAGGTTACAAATAACTTTCCAGCTAGACCTTCGCCATCTTTGGAGATCTTTCTACCCGCATTAAGAACGGTAATGGTGGTTCCGTGCACGATTCCCTGCGGACCAATATACATATAGCTTCCGGCAGTCATCTGGCCGTATTGGGTTACTCCAAGGGCATTGAATTTCTCCCAGTCATCTGGCTTTGAATAATTAGGGATCATCATTCCATTGGTCACCACAACTCGTGGCGCATTTTCGTGTGAAGGGAATAATCCCATTGGATGCCCGGAGTACATGGCCAGCGTCTGGGTATCGTTCATTTCAGCTAGATATTTCATCGTTAGCCTGTACTGAGCCCAGTTCTGAAAAACAGCTCCGTTACCTCCGTAAGTGATCAATTCTTCAGGATGTTGGGCAACTTCAGGATCCAGGTTGTTCTGTATCATGAGCATGATGGCTTTCGCCTGCACACATTTTCCGGGGTATTCATCTATTGGTCGTGCATAAAAATCATAATCAGGTTTAAAACGGTACATATAGATTCTGCCATAATTTTCCAGTTCTTCCCTGAATTCAGGAAGTAAAGTCTCATGATGTTTTTTATCAAAATACCTTAAAGCATTCTCTAAAGCGAGTTTCTTTTCATCGGCATCTAAAATGTCCTTGCGTTTTGGAGCATGATTTAAAGATTCGTCATATGCCTTTGCTGGCGGTAATTCGTTGGGTATACCTTCAAGTATCTGGTCCTTAAAGTTCATTCTATATTATTCTTGTGAGTTCGTTTTCTTATTATATCCGTATGGGCAATGCCTGCAGCCGCTTTCACAGCAATAACCTCTTTTTAGATGATATTGTTCAGTAAAACAGCGGTAGCCTTCAGGAGTCAGGTAATAGTCTCCATCCTCTAACGGGATTCTTTTTTTCTGAAAATTCATAAGGCTAAAATACAATTTCTTATCTTGAATGCATGATTTTGATCGTCAGCAAAAGGCTGCTTTCCGGCAGGTTTAAAGGTATAAGTTTGTGGCCTTTCGTTATACTGCAAAATAAGCAGTTAACGAATGATGATTTCTTTCTGAATCATGAAAAGATTCACCTCAGGCAGCAACTGGAACTTCTGGTTCTTTTCTTTTATGTCTGGTACGCGATAGAATTCTTTGTTCGCTATTTAGCTTGCCGAAACGGAATGCTGGCTTATCGAAATATTAGTTTTGAACGCGAAGCTTATCGCAGGGAGAATGATCTGGATTATTTAAAGAACCGACCATTATGGGCTTTCTGGAAATTTCTTTGATTTAATTTTAATCTCTGTCATCCTCAATTTGTTTCAGGATCTATCAGAAGCTGAAGCAAGTTCAGCTTGACCTATATATTATATTGATTAGTTATAAATTTCTGAGGAACTTCAATTAGTTTTGCAGGTATGCAGGATTTTTTTGAAAAAGAGACTTCCGAGTCTGTTCAAAATGAATTTATCACCGAATTTCCCGGTGGTATTCAACTTTGGATCAAAAGAGAGGATCTGCTTCATCCTGAAGTTTCAGGAAATAAATTCCGAAAACTGAAGTATAATTTACTACAGGCTGAAAAAGGAGATTACAAAACCATTCTCACTTTTGGTGGGGCTCATTCCAATCATATTTCGGCTACTGCGGCGGCTGGGCAAATCTTAGGTTTCGAAACCATTGGAATTATAAGGGGTGATGAGCTGGCTGGAGCTGAAGAGAACTGGAGTTCTACCCTTAAATATGCAGCCTCCTGCGGAATGAAATTTGATTTTATTAGCAGAGCAGATTATAAAAGAAAAGATTCTGAAGAGTTTATTGAATTATTGAAGAACAGGTTCAAAGGTTTTTACCTGGTTCCGGAAGGAGGTACCAATGAGCTGGCCATTAGGGGTTGCGAAGAAATCCTTTCCGAAAAGGATAAGGAATTCCACTTTATCTGCTCTTCTGTAGGAACTGGTGGAACCCTGGCTGGATTGATCAATTCTTCAGAAAATGATCAAAAAGTTATTGGTTTCTCCTCTTTAAAATCTGATCATTTAAAAGATAAAATTTCAGGTTTGGTGAATAGGGAGAACTGGGAGATCGTCAAAAACTATCATTTTGGAGGTTATGCCAAGGTAAATGAGAAACTGATCAATTTTATGAACGATTTCAGTAAAAAATATCAAATCATTCTGGATCCTGTCTATACAGGAAAGTTAGTTTTTGGTATTTTTGACCTCGTAAAACAGGGATATTTTCCTGATAATTCTAAAATACTTGCAATTCATACCGGTGGCTTGCAGGGAATAGAAGGAATGAACCGGTTTTTAAGAAAAAAAAAGCTGCCTCAAATTAGATATTGATATGAAAATCACACGCCTGCTAGCTCTTTTGCTGATCATTGTTTTTGCTGCCTCCTGTGGGAGTAAAAAGAAAGTGGTGACCAAAACAAATGAAGTTGAAATTGATAATAGAGGCGAAGAGAATCGTGAAACTCCTGCCGAGGTTGTAGATGATGTAAAGGAAGAAATGCCTCGTAATTCTTACCATTACCGGATTGAAGATTATATCAGGGATTATGCTGAGCTTGCCCAGGAAGAAATGAAATTATATAAGATCCCGGCAAGTATTACCCTGGCTCAGGGAATCCTGGAGTCAGGTGCGGGAAATGGAGATCTAACCCGTCGCGCTAATAATCATTTTGGGATCAAATGCCACGACTGGAATGGAGAAAAAGTATATCATGATGATGACCGGCGCGAGGAATGTTTCAGAAAGTACAAACATGCCAGGTATTCCTACCGTGATCATTCACTATTCCTTTCAGGTCGGGGGAGATATGCTGAATTATTTGAATTAGATTCCGATGACTATAAGGGTTGGGCTAAAGGTTTGAGAAAGGCAGGTTATGCCACAGATAGAAGATATCCTGATAAACTGATCGATCTTATTGAACGTTACGAGCTGTATAAGTTCGATTCAGAAATTACGAGAACACCTGCGCCCAGTTACACGGTTAAACCCCAGGAAAGTTCAGAAACTCATGTGGTTAAAAAAGGAGATACCTTGTACTCTCTTTCCAAACAATATAATACCTCGGTCGAAGAAATAAAGAAAATAAACGGACTTAATGGAAATACGATTTCTATTGGGCAGATTTTAAGTATTAAATAAAGAAGACCTTGCAGGTTTTTAAAACCTGCAAGGTCTGTAGAATATAAGAAGATTAGATTTTATGATTTATAAGAGAAGTAGTCAGTTATTCGCAAATGCACAAAAGGTGATTCCCGGTGGAGTGAATTCTCCCGTCAGAGCTTTTAAAGCAGTGGGTGGAGAGCCAATTTTTGTTGAAAGAGCTGAAGGTGCTTATTTATACGATGAAGACGGAAATAAATTAATAGACTATATCAATTCCTGGGGTCCGCTAATTTTAGGCCATGCCCATAAACCCGTGATCGATGCGGTAATCGAAAAAGCTAAAAAAGGAACTTCCTTTGGAACTCCAACCGAAATCGAAACCAGGATCGCGGAACTGGCGGTTAAAATGGTACCGAATATCGATAAGATAAGAATGGTGAATTCAGGAACTGAAGCCTGTATGAGTGCCGTTCGTCTTGCCCGCGGATTCACCGGAAAAGAAAAAATCATCAAATTTGCCGGTTGTTATCACGGGCATAGTGATTCTTTCCTAATCCAGGCCGGGAGTGGTGCGGTTACTTTTGGAACACCAAACAGTCCCGGGGTGACCCAGGGAACAGCAAAAGATACCTTGCTTGCTAAGTATAATGATCTTGATAATGTAAAAGAACTCGTTGAAGTCAATAAAGAGGAGATCGCCTGCATCATTCTGGAACCGGTGGCAGGAAATATGGGATGTATCCCACCTGCAAAAGGTTTTCTGGAAGGATTGAGAAAGATCTGTGATGAGACCGGAATTTTACTTGTTTTTGATGAGGTAATGACGGGATTCAGGCTTGCTGCCGGAGGAGTTCAGGAAAGAGCAGGAGTGAAAGCTGATATTGTCTGCTTCGGAAAAGTGATTGGTGGAGGATTGCCTGTTGGAGCATTCGCTGCCCGAAATGAGATCATGGATTACCTTGCACCTGCTGGACCGGTTTACCAGGCCGGAACCTTAAGTGGAAATCCACTCGCCATGGCTGCCGGACTGGCCATGCTTACTGAATTGGATAGTAAAAGAGAGATTTTTGAAAGCCTGGAGAAAAAGACCAAATATCTTCATGAAGGAATGCAAAAAGTACTGAATGAAAATAAAATCGATTTTACTATAAACAGAGTGGGCTCAATGATCTCGGTTCATTTTGGTAAAGAACCGGTAACCGATTTTGATTCAGCAGCAAAATCTGCCAATCTTGGTACATTCAATAAATTCTTCCACGGAATGCTGGAAAACGGAATTTATATCGCACCAAGCGCCTACGAAACCTGGTTTATTAGTGAAGCCCTTTCTTATGAAGATCTTGATAAAACTATTGAGGCTGTAGATAAGGTGACTAAGGAATTTTAATCACATCGAAAATGAATTATAAGAATCCGGAGAGCGAAAGTTTTCCGGATTTATCTTTTTATAATTCCCTCTTTTTATAATAATATTTTTTGTCTTCCCCGGTGATCTCCCTGATCACTTTACAGGGATTTCCAGCGGCGATCACATTGGCAGGAATGTCTTTGGTCAATATACTTCCAGAACCAATTACCGTGTTATCTCCAATAGAAATTCCGGGGTTGATCACTACATGCCCTCCAATCCAGACATTATTCCCAATCTTAACCGGAATGGCATATTCCCTACCCGAGTTTCTGTTTTCAGCATCTATGGGATGTCCGGCAGTATAGATTCCCAAGTTGGGAGCTATCATTACATTATCACCGATAGTGACTTCAGCGCAATCGAGAATTACCAGGTTGTAATTAGAATAGAAATTTTCGCCAATGTGGATGTTGTATCCATAATCGCAATGAAAAGGAGTTTCAATAAGAAATTTCTTCCCATAAGATCCCAGTAGTTCTTTGTATAGATCATTTCGTTTACTAATCTCTATTGGAGGAATGGAATTTATTTCAAAACATCTTGATTGTGCGTACAGGCGATCATTAGCCAGTTCCTCATCAGACGGGATATATGGCTTTTGAGTAAGCATTTTTTCTTTTTCTGAAGCCATATCAATAGCGATTAAGATTATTCCATTTTTAGCAATTCCTCAAGGTAAGTTCGGGAATTGGAAAGACGAGGAACTTTATGTTGCCCGCCAACTTTATTATTTTTCTTTAACCAGTCGTAAAAAAGATCTTTCCGGGCCTGGTGAATTTTAGGCATGTTCAGCGTCATATTGTTATAACGCTTGGCTTCATAATCACTATTTACTTCCTGTAAGGCCAGGTCCAGTTGTTTGGTGAAATTATTAAAATCCCGGGGAGGTGTTTTAAACTCAACGATCCATTCGTGGGCTCCTTTTTCCTTGCCTTCCATAAAAATAGGGGCGACAGTATAATCTATAATTTCACAATTGGTTACAAGAGAAACTTTTTTAAGGGCAGCTTCGGCATTTTCAATGATCAATTCTTCACCAAAAACATTGATATGATGCTTTGTCCTTCCGGATACCTTAATTCTATATGGATTTGTTTCGGTAAACCTTACGGTGTCACCTATCTTATATCTCCAGAGTCCGGCATTGGTAGTGATCACAACCGCGTAATTTTTCCCAATTTCAACTTCACTTAAGGGAATCGCTATTTCTTCATCGGTTCCATATTTATCCATTGGAATAAATTCGTAGAAAATACCATAATCAAGCATTAGAAGCAGGTCCTTGGTGTCATTTTGATCCTGACAGGCAAAGAAACCTTCTGAAGCATTATAGATCTCATAGAACCTAAAATCTTCTTTGGGTAATATTTTCTGATACTGGGAAGCATAGGGCTCAAAACTTACTCCCCCATGAAAATAAACTTCCAGGTTTGGCCAGACTTCAAAAAGACTTTCATTTCTGGTTGTTTCTAAAACATTATTCAATAGCACCAACATCCAGCTGGGAACACCGGCCAGACTGGTAACATTTTCTTTAATAGTTTCATTAACGATCGCCTGCATCTTGTATTCCCAATCGTGCATCAAAGAAACCTCATTGCTGGGTGTGCTACTGAATTCAGCCCAGAATGGCATATTATCAATTAAAATTGCTGAAAGGTCACCATAAGAAGTTCCATTTTCGCGGTAAAGTTCCTTGCTGCCACCAAGCCTTAAACTCTTCCCCGTAAAGAATTGTGATTGGGGGTTATTATTCAGATAAATGCATAAAAGGTCTTTTCCCGCAGCATAGTGACAGTCCTCTAAAGAATCCTGGCTTACCGGTATGAACTTGCTCTTTGCACTGGTAGTTCCGCTGGATTTTGCGAACCATCGAATTGGGGTGGGCCAGAAAATATTCGTTTCTCCTTTTCGGCTACGTTCTATGACCGACTGGTAATTTTCATAATTTTGGATAGGCACACGCTGCCTGAATTTTTCATAAGAATCAATCTCATTAAAATAATAACGTTTGCCAAATTCAGTATTTCTGGCTTTGGAAAGAAGGTCTTTAAGTAGTTCGTTTTGAACTTCATGAGGATATTTAATGAACAATTCCATCTGGTGGATTCTCTTTTTTAGAAACCAGGAAGCTATGGAGTTGACTAATGGAATTGGCATTATTCTTCTTATCTTTAACGCTTATATTTAAAGGGCGTTCGGTTATTTGGTTAAAAATAAACGAAACTTTGAAGCCTGCAAAAAATTCATTCAGTCTTAAAATAAAAATTTAGATGAGATACGAAGGAGTTCTAACTAAAATGAGAACGGAAATTACTGATGTAGTTCAGTATTACCTGCTTTGGGAAAATGATTTTATTAATTTCAACCAGTTGATAGATAAAAAGATAAGCCTCAATTTTCTCAGGTATCAGTGTCTTAGTTGTGGATTGGAAAAGAAGATATATAGACAGGGGTATTGTTACGACTGTTTTAGTTCAATTCCGCAAGCCGGGGACTGGGTGATAAATCCTGAACTTAGTAAAGCGCATTTAGGAGAAGAAGATCGTGATCTCGAGTTTGAAAAAAGGGTGCAGTTACAACCGCATGTAGTTTATCTGGCCAATTCCAGTGATGTTAAAGTTGGAGTGACCAGAAGAAACCAGATTCCAACGCGGTGGATAGATCAGGGAGCGCATGAAGCCATAGAAATTGTAGAAGTTCCTAATCGGTACCTGGCCGGGATTACTGAAGTTGCCCTGAAAACCCATGTTTCAGATAAGACCAATTGGAGAAAAATGCTTACCAATGATATTCTCGATCTTAATCTGGAAGAAGTAAGGGAAAAGCTGAAAGAGTTTATTCCTGATGAAGCGAAAGAATATTATATCGAAAATAATAAGGAAACTGAAATTAAATTTCCGGTAAAACAATTTCCTGAAAAAGTGAAATCCCTGAACCTGGTAAAGAATCCTTTTTATGAAGGGGTTTTAAAAGGGATCAAAGGTCAGTATTTGATCTTTGAAGACGGGACTGTTTTTAACGTGAGAGGAAATGAAGGATTAGTTGTGGAATTGAAAGTCCTGGTGTAATCTCACTTTGAAAGAAGTGACGCTCTGAGCCTTTCGAAGTGCATTGGCGTCATTTCGACGAAGCATAGCGAAGGAGAAATCTTTTAGATTAATGAAACTCCAAAGAGATCTCTCCCGTTGGTTTAGATGACATAAAATTTAAAACTCTGAAACTAATCCGGGTGGGCACTGAGCCTGTCGAAGTGCGCAGTGACTAACTAATCGTAGCTTTAATTTTGCTTCGTAGTATCAGTTTTCTTCTTCGTGTTTTTTAAAATACCCCCAAGAATATTCTTGGCCGCGTCCTGAACCTGTTTTTGTTGAGACTGATTTATTGAATCTCTTTTGGTGACAGGAGCTTTCGCCGTAGTTGAATCTGTTTTTACCGATGTAGAATCATTCTTATTGAATGGTTTATTAGGATCTCTTTTACCCTGCAAAATGTCATTGATCGCATCTACCGCCTTGTTTTCAAGATTCTTCTTTTGCTGCGCCACCACTTTTTGAGTGAGATTATTAACCGCCTGCTGCATGTCTAATTTTATCTGCGGACTCTGGAAAGTACCTGTAATCCCAATGGGAAGCTCTACCGTTGTATTTTCAATACTTTCTCCACTCAGTTTACCTAAAGTACTACTAACCTGGGAACCGAGGTATTTTGCTGGAACGTCCAGTTTCAAGTTATAGTTCATATTCATATCAAAACCATGGCTACCAGAAACCTGAAAATCTATTCCTTTGATATTGAAATTCATGGGGGCGATCTGTACCATCCCATCATTAAAGGTCAACTTCGTTTTTAATTTACTCAGATCTATATCTTCGAAATTGATAAAATTAAGCTGGCTGTCAAGTTGTGATAATAAAGCCGCTTTCTCGGGATTGATCTCTGCAGTTAATAATTCTGCCAGTGCGTTCCCTACAAGACTAGACAATTGTGGGGTTAGATCTTCATTCAAATTACCTTTTAAGTTGATGGTAGACTGAAGTTTTCCCTCAACCGCCCTTGCCAGTGGAGCCAGGTTTTGCATCAATTCCAGTCCGTTGAAAGAGGAAGAAATATCCAGGGAATTCAGGTTGAGGTCCATCTCAAAGACCGGGGTTGGATTCTTTGTAGAAACCAATCCGTTCAGGCCAATACTTCCGTTAAAGATGTTGGTGGAAATATCCTGCAGCCTGGCTGTTTCATCTCTGATAATAAGAACTCCTTTTGCATTTTTCAGCTCAAGATTATCGTATAGAACGGTATTGGCATTAAAGCTTAATTCCATATCCAGGAAAGAAGGAACCTTTACGGCCTCTTTCCCGGTGGTTTTTGCAACGGTCTTTTCTTTACCATCTTCGCCCGTGGTAGTGATCTCTTCGGTTTCAGCCACCATAAAATCGTTCACTGAAAAAGTATCGGACTGTACATTAAATTTTCCCTTTAAAAGCTGGTCTGTAAACAGGAAACCTATTAGGTTCTGAAGCGATCCGGAAGCGGTAAGATCGGTCTTGCCCGTGGTCATTTTTAAGTTGGGAACACTCACATTTCCCTGGTTAAAGCTCATATCGGCATTGGATATTTTTACTTCGTTAGGGATTTCAGGAGAGGAATATTTAAAATTTTTGATGGAAGCCGTACCGCTGCTTTTTACATTTTGATATTGTTCTTTTTCAATAGAATTCATATCAAAACTGGTCTTTACATCGGCAGTAAGAATTCCGTTAAGGTTCTGTTCCATTTCTAATGGATATGCCTGGCTGATATTGGCCAGATTCACCGTTCCTTTTAAGGCAAGGTCTATCAGCATATTTTCGGTAATATTGCTGATATTTCCATTGGCTGTAAACCTGTCTTCATCTATCCTGAAGGTGGCATTGTTAATATTGATATAAGTTTCTTCAGCAATTCCGGTATCATTTAAAACTTCCATATCCAGGTTTATATCCTGCACACTTTTAGGAAGCTCTGGATATTTAAAGGATGCATTTTCTGAAGTGATCTTAATATCCATTTTAGGAATATAAATGTCATCAGCTTTTCCAAATATTCTTCCGTTCACCACAAAATCCCCGTTGGT
The DNA here is from genome assembly GCF_020552705.1 of Christiangramia sediminis. Taxonomy (GTDB): domain Bacteria; phylum Bacteroidota; class Bacteroidia; order Flavobacteriales; family Flavobacteriaceae; genus Christiangramia; species Christiangramia sediminis. The sequence goes on from NZ_JAJBZG010000005.1 coordinate 1,076,408, forward strand.
ATCTACATTTTCAATATTCTTTGCATAGATTTCAGGAATTACCGCCAGGAAATTTTTGAAATCTGAAGATGGAGTTTTAAAACTTAGGTCCATTTCAGTATTATAGTCATTTACCTGCACATAGCCATCAAAGGTGAGGGGAAGCTGATTTATTTTAGCCTCATTTTCCAGGAACGTATATTTCATGTTTTCCAGGTCCATTTGAAAAACGGCATCCAGGATCACAGAATTTTGATTCAAATAATTCACTCCGTCATAATCCAGCGAAACCAAAGCTTCAGAATAGGTGTCCAGTTCAGACTGATCCAAAGAGAAATCTCCGGTTCCTTCATGATTCAGGTTTTCTACATCCAGCGATACTTTTGAAGTTTTATCCTCATATTTTACCCTGGAATTATTTATTTCATAGTGTTTTAGATCCAGGCTAAAAGGCTTGCTTTCACCAGTTGAAGTGGTAGTATCTTCTATGGCAATATCGTAATTGGCATTGCCCAGTGAATCCACCTTTATGTTTACGTAAGCATTATTAAGTTTTAACTGATCGATCTTTTTGGGTTCGTCACTACTTTTAAAAAGTTCTTTGACCGACATTTCCAGGGTCACTTCTTCTCCCAGGGCTAAAGTGTCTCCTTCAAAAGGTGCATTATTAATGATACTTAGGTTTTCGATCACCAGGGTTGCCTGCGGAAAACTTCTAAACATGCTAAGATCGATATCTTCAAAATCAACCTGGGCGTTTAAATTATCGTTCATTGTTTTCTTTACCAGGTCTTTCAACTGTGATTCAAAAACAAAGGGCGCCACGATCAATAAAATAATGATGGTGAGTATAATAAATCCTACTATTTTTAATGCCTTTTTCATTATGATGTTATTTAAACTGCCTCAAATTTGAGTTCTTCAGCAGGTTTTAAATTAAAGAGTTTTCTCAATTGGTAAACTGCAAGGTATAAAAAAGGAGTATCCAAAGCTGCTATTAATACTTTGAATAAAAATCCGCTAAGTAACAGTCCGCTAAATAATTCCCAGTCTATCTTTCCAAAGCTACAAAGCAAAAATAAGACCGAAAAGGTATCTACAAACTGAGAAAGAAAGGTGGAAAAGTTGTTTCGTATCCATAAGTGTTTCCCCTTAGTGAGTCTTTTCCAGAAATGGAATAACTGTATATCTATATATTGTGCCAGTAAATAAGCGACCATAGAGGCAAAAACTGCGATTGCCGTTGCTCCAAATACTTTCTCAAATAGCGAATTTCCTATAGGAGACCAGGCTGTGGCCGGAACTGCATCTGCGGCATAGACGATCAATAAAGAAAAGAACGAAGCAAAGATGCCTGTGGTAACCACCAGATTGGCTTTCTTTTTACCGTAGACCTCGCTAATGATATCGGTAATTAAAAAGGTCACAGGATAGGGCAATATTCCCACGGAAATTTCAAAAGTATATAACCCGAAAAAATCCCAGTAGAAAAACTTTTGAAAGATGAGGTTAGATACCACCAGGGAAGCAATAAATAAAGCACTAAGGATCATATAAATTTGCTGAGCCTTGAGCTTATCTTTCACGGAGAGTGTAGCCAAATTTTTTTATTAAGTCTTCTCACAAAACTAAGACTATGTGCTTTTGTTTTGCTTAATTTGCTGTGAAATTATTTGGCGCTACCTATTAAAATTTTCTTAATTCGCTTTGAAATCCCCTAAAACAGTAATATTAGCACTGGGAAGTAACCTGGGTGACCGTTCTGGTTATATGCAAAATGCCATTCAAAAGATCCATGAAAATATTGGATGGATCTTGGAGGTATCAAAAATATATGAGACCCCGGCCTGGGGTTTTGAAGGAAATTCCTTTTTGAACGCATGTATCTCTGTTTCTACAAGACTGGAAGCACAGGAAGTACTTTCTGAACTTTTAAATATTGAAGCGGAATTAGGAAGAGAGCGATCTAATGCTGAAAATTATCAGAACAGAACCATAGATCTCGATATACTGCTTTTTGATGAGGAGATCATAGAGACAGAAAACCTGAAAATTCCGCACCCCGGAATTCCCAATCGAAGCTTTGTTTTAAGACCGCTGAATGATATTGCAGGATCTGAGAAGCATCCGGTTTCTGGAAAAAAGATAAATCAGTTATTGAAAGAAACTACTGATACTTCTGAGATCTCGATTTCTTCAGAAGAAATCAAAAAACCGGAACTCCATTATAATTTTCCTGTTTGTAATTATATCGCGGTAGAAGGGAATATCGGGGCAGGAAAGACCAGTTTTTCTACCATGATCTCTGAAGATTTTAATGCTAAATTAATTCTGGAACGTTTTAAGGACAATCCGTTTCTGCCAAAATTCTATGAGAATAAGGAGCGTTATGCATTTTCTTTAGAGATGTCTTTCCTGGCAGACCGCTATCAGCAGCTTTCAGATGATCTGGCGCAATATGATCTTTTTAAGGACTTTGTGATCTCAGATTATGATGTTTTTAAATCGCTCATCTTTGCAAAGATCACCCTGCATGAGGATGAATACTCCTTATACCACAAGCTTTTTCATTTGATGTATAAGGAACTGGTAAAGCCGGAACTTTATATTTATTTATATCAAAATACGGATAGATTACTCGAAAATATCAAAAAGCGAGGCCGGGATTATGAGCAGAATATTCAACCGGAATACCTGGTAAACATCAACAAAAGCTATCTCAATTTCATCAAATCTCAAAGCAATATGAAAGTGCAGATAATAGATATTTCCGGACTGGATTTTGTATCAAACAGAAAAGACTATCTGTGGCTGCTGTCTGAAATTGATAAGGCAGTGCATTAAGATTTCGAAAGTTTCATCTTGGAAAACAGGTCCCAAAGCACCACTCCTGTACTTACCGAAATATTCAGGGAATGCTTACTTCCCAGCTGAGGGATTTCAATTACCGCATCACTGGCAGAAACCACTTTTTGCTGAACCCCTTTAACTTCATTCCCAAAAACCAAGGCGCAGGTTTTATTATTTTCAGGTTGAAAATCATTTAACATGATCGCTCCTTCCGCCTGTTCTATGGAATAGACTTTTACGCCTTCAGATTTTAATTTTTTAACCAATTCCAGGCTATCTTCCACATATTCCCAGGAAACGGTTTCGGTAGCGCCTAAAGCAGTCTTTTGGATGTCTTTATGTGGTGGTTTGGCGGTGATTCCGCAGAGGTATATTTTCTGAATAAGAAAAGCATCGGCAGTGCGAAAAACAGAACCAATATTATTCAGGCTTCTTACATTATCCAGAATTACAATTATTGGAGTTTTTTCAGCTTCTTTAAATTGATCTACACTTTTTCTATCCAGTTCGCTGTTGCGAAGTTTTCTCTTTTCCATATCGCAAAAATAGAAATTTGAAAAATTATCTGAATTTATCTAATTGATTGAAATGCAAAACTTTATAATTTTTTCACTAAATTAGAATTCCTATTTACCCTAATTATACTTTTCGACTTGTATTTGTTATGGTTTTATAACTAACTAAAACTATTCATTATGAAAACGTTTAAAACAACACTAGCGCTCTTAGTTTTTTTAATTGCCGGTAATCTTAGTTTCGGTCAGGAAATGAAAGCTGAAAAATATGAGAACCCGCAATGGGTTTCCATGGCTTCTATAAAATTTAAACCTATGAAGAAGGATGCTGCCATGGAAATTATTCATAATTATTTTGCTAAAGCAGATGAGGATGCCGGGATTAAGCCGCCCACTGCTTTTCATTTTGTAACCGGCAAGTATGATATGCTTGTTATTTGGGAAATGCCGGAAGGAATAGAAACTTTAAATTATAAAATGACTCCGGAAGATGTTAAATGGATGAGTTCTATGGCTAAGATCGCGGGAGGGCAGGATAAAGCCATGGCGAAATTAGATGAATTTATGACCTATGTAGAAACATGGGATAATAGTATTGCCCGGAAAGAGTAAAAAGTTTAATCCAAAAAAATTATATTAGATGGGATATTTAAATCCCATCTTTTTTTTAAATCTATTTTATGAAAAACCTTTACTTATTTGCCTTTTTAGTTTTCTTATCCACTTCAGTTCTTAGCCAGGAGAAATCTGAATTACAGCTCCTCGATATATTTGATTATGAATATGTGTCCGATCCGCAGATCTCACCAGATGGGTCTAAAGTTATTTATGTGCGTAATTTTAAGGATATCATGACAGACCAGAACCTGTCTAATCTTTGGATAGTGAATGCTGATGGATCACAAAACCGACCTCTTACCTCTGGCAACCAGAACGATATGAATCCTCGCTGGTCTAAAGATGGAAAAAAGATCATCTTTCTCTCCAATAAGCAGGATGATAAAATGAAGCTTTATTTAATGTGGTTAGATTCCCGCGACACATTTCCTCTTACAAATACTAAGAATACACCTGGTAATATAAGCTGGTCTAATAATGGTGAAAATCTTGTTTTTACCATGTTTGTTCCTAAAAAATCTGAATCCTTTATAAAATTACCCGCAAAACCAGAAGGAGCGAAATGGAATGATGCTCCCAAATTTATCGATGAACTTAATTACAGGGGTGACGGTCAGGGATATTTAAAGGAGGGCAACAAGCAGATCTTTATGTTGTCTACAGATGGTGGATCTCCTCGCCAGCTAACTTTTTCAGATCACGATCATAATAGCCCGGTATGGTCTGCAGATGATAAGAAAATATTTTTCTCTGCAAACCTTCATGATAATGCAGATCTGGAGCCGCTTAATTCGGAAATTTATGAACTGGACCTGGAGGATCTGGAAGTAAATCCCCTGACAAACAGAAATGGTCCCGATTCAGACCCGGTAGTTTCTCCAAATGATAATACCATCGCTTATCTTGGATTTGATGATGAATATCTGGGATATAATATCAATAAACTTTACGTATTGGCACCTGATGGATCTGGTCCTGAATTGATTTCCGGAGATTTTGACAGGAGTATTCAGAATATTCAATGGGATGCCAGGGCTAAAGGCCTTTATTTTCAATATGACGATCATGGTAAAACCAGGATAGGGTATATGGATCTTAAGGGTAATACTAAGGTGCTGACAAATGACCTTGGAGGATTATCACTGGGAAGACCTTATAATGCCGCCTCTTTTTCGGTTTCAAAAAACGGCGACCTTGCTTATACTCTTGGTACGGCTGAGCACCCGGCAGACCTGGCGGTACAGAATGGTAAAAGATCCATTCGCATTACCAATCTTAATAAGGATCTTTTCTCCTACCGGAATCTTGGGAAGGTAGAGGAGATTACCTGGAAATCGTCTTTTGATGATCGTGAGATGCAGGGTTGGCTGGTTACCCCACCCAATTTTGACCCGAATAAAAAGTATCCGTTTATTCTCGAGATCCATGGAGGGCCTTTTGCTAGTTATGGAAGCGTTTTTTCTGCGGAAATTCAGGCTTTTGCAGCCGCTGGTTATGTAGTGTTATATTCCAATCCAAGGGGCAGCAGCGGGTATGGTAAAGAATTCGGAAATCTGATTCACCACGACTATCCCAATCACGATTATGAAGACCTTATGTCTGGGGTGGATGCTGCTATAGCCAAAGGATTTATAGACGAAGAAAATTTGTTTGTCACTGGCGGTAGCGGTGGTGGAGTACTTACCGCCTGGATCGTGGGAAAAACAGACCGGTTTAAGGCGGCTGTAGTAGCTAAGCCTGTGATAAACTGGACTAGTTTTGTATTGTATGCAGATAATCCTGCATTTTTCAGTAAATACTGGTTCGAAAACAAACCCTGGGAAGATCCGGAGCCTTATTTGAAAAGGTCTCCTCTAACTTATGTGGGGAATGTTACTACGCCTACGATGCTTTTAACAGGAGAAGAAGATTATAGAACTCCCATTGCCGAATCTGAACAGTTCTATACCGCTTTAAAACTGGAAGGAGTTGAATCTGCGATGGTAAGAATCCCGGGAGCCTCTCATGGAATCGCCAACAAGCCAAGTAACCTGATTGCGAAAATAGCAGCTATTCTGGCCTGGTTTGAAAAGTACAGGGAATGATTGCCGGAATTATGATTAAATTATAAATGAACCTAATTGCAGAAGCTTATTTCAAAGTGGTTTAGCCTTTACAGCACGCACTATTTTATAAATGTATACCGGGAAAGGAATTAGAAGATAATAATGAAATAAAGTAATTATGATTAAAAGCATCAAATTTCCCTCTGCGCAAACACTTTTGATGATCATCGCGGCGGTTGTGGCTATTAGTACCTGGTTTATTCCTGCCGGTAATTATAATACTCTTTATTTTAATGAAGCAGAGAATTCTTTCGTAAGGAATAGTAAAGGAAATTTGTCTATTCTGCCCCCAACCCAGGAAACATTAGATAACCTGAATATTAAATTACCTCTTGATAATTTTTTGAGCGGGGCCATATATAAACCCATTAGTATTCCGGGAACTTTTAGTTATGTAGAATCAGATCCACAGGGCTTTTTTGAGTTTATTCAGGCGCCGGTAAAGGGAATTATAGAGGCTGCAGATATTATTTTCCTGGTCCTTATCATCGGGGGCCTTATAGGTGTAATCAATATCACAGGTGCCTTTGAATCAGGGATTTTATGGTTAACCCGCGTATTGAAAGGAAAAGAATACTTACTTATAATATTCACGACTTTTATAATGGCCCTGGGTGGCACCACTTTCGGACTTGGAGAAGAAACGCTCGCATTTTTTCCTATTCTTATTCCGGTTTTCATTGCGGCCAAATATGATGCCCTGGTGGGGGTGGCCTGCATATTTCTAGGGGCTCAGGTGGGAGTTATGTGTTCTACCACCAACCCCTTTGCTGTGATCATAGCTTCAGATGCAGCCGGCGTGAACTGGACCAATGGACTAATGTTGAGAATGCTGGTTTTTCTAATTTGCGTAATAACCACAATTTCATTTATTCTATACTATGCCGGAAAATTGAAAAAATCTCCCAAAAATTCACTGATCTATGATCAAAGGCATAAAATGGAGAACCTATTTGGAACTGCTGCTGTAGGATCTATTCCCAGGTTGAATTTAAATCTGCGCCTAATTCTTTTCGTCTTTACCTTAAGCTTTATTGTAATGATCTATGGAGTATCACAACTTGATTGGTGGTTCATAGAAATGTCTTCGGTTTTCCTGTGTGCCGCCCTTATAATTGGTCTGCTATCTAAAATGAACGAACTTAAATTTGTCAATGCTTTTTCCAGAGGTGCAGGGGAATTGTTGGGAGTTGCATTTATTATTGGTATAGCTCGCGGAATCTCGATCCTTATGGCAGATGGCCTTATTAGTGATACATTACTATATCATGCCAGTACCATAACTACGGGTATGCAAAAAGGGGTATTTGTGAATAGTCTTTTTGTTATTTATAACGGATTAACCTTTTTTATTCCTTCAACCTCAGGAATGGCAGTACTAACCATGCCCATCATGTCGCCATTAGCAGATACAGTGAATATTGGCCGTGAGATCATTGTGAATACATATTTATATGGTCATGGCTTATTCAGTATAATCAACCCCACAGGCCTGGTACTTGCTTCTCTGGGAATTGTGAAAATAGGATATGATCGCTGGTTAAAATTCATCTGGCCTCTTCTAGTAATCTTTGCTGTGATCTTAATTCTTACGCTTACTATTTCCGTTTATTAAATAAGCTGTCTGCATAAATGCCAAATGGTTTAATTCAGATACTCTTTAAGTTAATTCCATACTTAGGTCAATATTATTTTACAGAAATTTTAAAAATTTGAACAAACTGTAAAGTGTTGTTAGACAATATTTTATTAGATTAGAATTCTGATCGGATCTCTTGGAAACATTTCAGGTAAATTAAATTATGAATTAATTGAACAACCAGATTTTCTATTTGGGACAAGCGATAGTCAATCCCTTTTCCCTGTATTATTAACCAGCCAAAAAAGAAAATATGAAAAGCGAACAAAAACACTGGACCAAAGCTGAGCTTCAGGTCTATATTCTAATGCTCTGTGCCAACGCCGACTCAAATGTGACCCAGGAAGAATTGGAACTCATAAAATCAAAGACAGATAAAAATACTTTTAATAAGATATCCCAGGAGTTTTCAGAGGATACCGAGGAAGAGAGTTTAGAAAAGATTCAGGATAATCTCGTTTTACATGAGTATTCTCACAAAGAACTTATGGCTTTAAGAAAAGAAATGTTCGAGGTTTTCTTTTCTGATAAAAAATTCAACCAAATGGAAAATACCCTGGACAAGATCCTGAATAATATTCTGTATTGAATCTGGATAAGAAAATCTTATCAAAATAAATAGGTAGTTAGCATGCACGTATGGAAAAACCTGAAAATAAAGCCTCCGTCCATTTAAAGAATAAACACACAGACGATCTTATAGATCATTACTGGGGAAGTATAAGTTACGTTTCCAGCCTGATTAAAGCTTCCGAGATCAAGGCTGGTCTTATTCTTTCTTTTTACGGGATTCTGTTGAATTTTGTTTACCAGAATATAGACTTGGTGCTGGCCCATTTTGAGGATAATACCATCATCTATATTCTGCTTACTGCCTGGTTTGCATGTGTAGTGATTTCAATTTATTTCGGTATTAGGTGCTTTATGCCCAGGATAGAGTCTAAATACGATAGGAATATTTTCTTTTTTGGAGATGTGATCAGCAAATTTGGAGATATTAAAGAATTCTCACGAACCTTTTTCTCGATTAGTATGGATGAAGATCAGTTATTTGATCAGCTGGGACAACAAATATTCATCAACGCGAAAATTGCCCATCTCAAGTTCAGTAATGTACAGAAGGCGCTTAAGTTTTTAGCAATTCAGTTTATAATTCTTTTGATCATCGTGATCTATTATGTGATCGCAACCTTTCTTTAGATATTAATAGTTTAGAAAACCATCTAAAATTTCTTTCAAAATCAAGTAGCGGAAAAGCTGAAAATATTCCATTACACCTGTTTTCGACCACTAGTCCCGATAATTATCGGGATTTTTTTAGCTACTTCAATTCTTATTTTGAAATGTTCGGCCTTAATTCCCGACATAAGAAAGTCAGTTTTAAGATATCCCTTAAATTGCACCACACAAAATATTTAAAATTTGCCCAGACCCAAAAAATCTTTTGAAACCAATAATATCAATTTTAGAGAAAGCTTTGCGTCTCTAAAATTTGTTCCCAGATTCTTTAAGGAAATACGAAAAGTAAATCCGCTATTATTCTATTCCAATGTGTTGGGACGAACCTTGAATGCAATACTTCCCGTGGTCATGCTCTGGCTGGGTAAATTGATTATCGATGAGGTGGTGCTCCAGATCGCGGCAGATATAAAAGATCTGGAAAGGTTGTGGATGCTGGTAGCTGCAGAATTTGGCCTGGCGATTCTCTCAGACTTGCTTAGCAGGGGGATCAGTCTTAGTGATGCGCTGTTAGGGGATCAATATTCCATAGATACTTCGGTAAAGATCATTAAGAAAACCTCGGAGCTGAATCTGGATCAGCTGGAAGATTCTGAATTTTATGATAAACTTGAAAGAGCAAGACAGCAAACCACGGGAAGGGTTGGACTTATGTCTAATATTCTTACCCAGGGCGAGGACGTGATCGTGATCATTTCCCTGCTTGCCGGTGTGGTGGCTTTCGAGCCCTGGCTTATTATATTGCTGGTGGTTTCCATTATTCCCACCATTATTAACGAAATTAAATTTAGTGGTACCAGTTATTCCCTGGCTAGAAGCTGGACCCAGGAGCGCCGTGAACTTGATTATTTAAGATATGCCGGGGCTAGTGATGTTACGGCCAAGGAGGTGAAATTATTCGGATTATCGAATTACCTGGCAGATCGGTTTAAAGGCCTTTCAGATAAATATTATTTACAAAGCAAGAGACTGGCGAAACAACGTGCTGGCTGGGGTTCATTTTTCAATGTGATTGGAACAGCGGCCTATTATGGAGCCTATATCTTTATAATTTTCCGCACCGTTGCGGGAATTTTCAGCCTGGGTGATCTCACTTTCCTGTCCGGATCTTTTAATAGATTAAGGTCTAAACTGCAGGGATTCTTTACCCGTTTTACGGCAATTACCGAAAGTGCGCTGTATCTTCAGGATTACTTCGAATTCCTGGATCTTACTTCTGCGGAAAGTTCCCCGGATGGAAAACTTGATTTGCCGGAAAAGATCGAGTCAGGATTTGAATTTAAGAATGTAGGTTTTAAATATCCAAAATCTGAAAAATGGGTAGTTCGCCATATCAATTTTGAATTAAGAGCTGGAGAAAAGCTGGCTTTTGTAGGCGAGAACGGCGCCGGGAAAACTACGCTTATCAAATTATTACTACAGTTCTATGAGCCAACCGAAGGGGAGATCTTACTGGACGGTATTCCAATAAAAAAGTATGATCAGGCAGCCTACCGGCAATATTTCGGGGTGATATTTCAGGATTTTGTAAAATTTGAACTCACCTTGCGGGAAAATATCGCCATGGGCGAGATCGGGGAAATAGGAAATCAGGAGCGTATAGACAGCGCGGCAGAAAAAAGCCTTGCCCGTGAAGTGGTGGGAGATCTCCCTTTAGGATATAGTCAGCCGTTAGGGAAACGCTTTAAACATGGTAAAGACCTTTCCGGTGGCCAGTGGCAAAAGATCGCCATTGCCAGGGCGTATATGAAAGACGCGGAAGTGCTTATTCTTGATGAGCCAACTTCTGCTTTAGATGCCCGTGCCGAAACAGAAGCATTTCAAAGATTCATTCAGCTAACGGAAGGAAAAACCGCGGTGATCATTTCGCATAGGTTCAGTACGGTAAGGATCGCCGACAGGATCATGGTTTTAAAAGACGGGGCTGTACTGGAAATTGGAACCCACAGAGAACTTATGCAAAACGATAAACTCTACGCTGAACTTTTTAATCTTCAGGCGGCGGGATATCAGTAAAATTCTTCTTTAGTTCTTTATAACTTGTGGGAAATTGCAATTTCAGCATTTCAGAAGAAAGCAATAGATTACTTACTTTAGCGAGCAATAAAATTCCTGGAAATTGGCAGCAAAGAAATCTCAGAAAGTAACTCCGTTAATGCAGCAGTACAACAGCATCAAGCTTAAATATCCTGATGCTATGCTATTATTCAGGGTCGGGGATTTCTATGAAACCTTTGGAGAAGACGCGGTAAAAGCTGCCAGGATTTTGAATATTGTACTTACCAATCGTAATAATGGCGGTGAACGAACGGAACTTGCGGGATTTCCGCATCATTCTTTAAATACCTATTTACCCAAACTGGTAAAAGCGGGTCAGCGGGTGGCGATCTGTGATCAGCTGGAAGATCCTAAAATGACCAAGACCATCGTAAAGCGTGGGGTGACCGAGTTGGTGACGCCGGGAGTGGCGATGAACGATGATATTCTTAGCAGCAAATCCAATAACTTTCTTTGCGCGGTTCACTTCGGAAAAAAGAACCTGGGAGTTTCCTTTCTTGATGTTTCTACCGGGGAATTTCTTTGCGCCCAGGGAAACCGGGAATATATAGATAAGCTACTGCAGAATTTCGGGCCGAGTGAGATCCTGGTTCAGAAAAAATATAAAAAGGAATTCAATGAAAGTTTCGGTAAAGACATGCATTGTTTTTACCTGGACGACTGGATCTTTAAAACAGATTATGGTGAAGAAACCCTGAACGGACATTTTCAAACAAAGTCCTTAAAAGGATTTGGAGTAGATCACCTGGAAGAAGGCATCATCGCCTCCGGAGCAGTGCTTTATTACCTGGCCGAAACCAGGCATCACCGGCTTCAGCATATTAACTCCATTAGCAGGATCGCGGAAGAACAATATGTATGGATGGACAGGTTTACCATTCGAAATCTTGAACTTTATCATTCTACCGCGGCGAATGCGGTTACCCTTTTAGATGTGATTGATAAAACGATCTCTCCCATGGGCGGCCGACTATTAAAGCGCTGGCTAGCCTTGCCTCTTAAGGATGCTGAAATGATCAATAAGCGACTCGAGGTAGTAGATTTTTTGATCAGGAATCCCGAAACTCTTGGAGATATACAGGATCAGATACGGGAAATTAGTGACCTTGAAAGGCTGATCTCGAAAGTAGCAACTCAGAGGATAAGTCCGCGGGAAGTGAACCAGTTAAAGAATTCACTGAATGCTATTATTCCGGTGAAAGAACTGGCGGCGAAATGTGACAACGAGGCGCTCAGGATCATTGGGGATAACCTGCATTCCTGTGACCTGCTTCGTGAAAAGATCACCGAAAGTATCAGCGAAGAGGCTCCGGTAAATATTCAGAAAGGCAATGTGATCGCGAGGGGATTTTCTAAAGAACTGGATGAGCTTAGGGATATTGCATTTTCGGGGAAGGATTACCTGGATAATATGATCAAAAGAGAAACCGAAGCCACCGGGATCTCTTCCCTTAAGATAGGAAGCAACAATGTTTACGGTTATTATATAGAAGTCCGTAATACCCATAAAGATAAAGTTCCCACAGAGTGGACGCGTAAGCAGACGCTTGTAAATGCTGAAAGATATATCACCGAGGAGCTGAAGGAATATGAATCCAAGATTCTGGGAGCCGAAGAGAAGATCCAGCAATTAGAACAGGAGATCTTTGGAAAGCTTATTACCTGGATGGCAGAATATATAGACCCTGTTCAGCAGAACGCGAGATTGGTCGCCAGACTCGATTGTTTATGCTCCTTTGCCCAACAGGCGCAGGCTGAAAATTATTCCAGGCCAGAGATCATAGATACTTACGGACTGGATATTGAAGAAGGCCGGCACCCGGTGATCGAAAAACAATTACCTCCGGGAGAAGTATATGTGACCAATAATCTGCACCTGGCCAGGGAGGAACAACAGATCATCATGATCACGGGACCTAACATGAGTGGTAAGTCGGCGATCTTAAGACAAACGGCTTTAATCGTTCTAATGGCCCAAATGGGAAGTTTTGTCCCGGCAAGAGCTGCCGAAATAGGGCTGGTAGATAAGATATTTACCAGGGTAGGAGCTAGTGATAATATTTCTATGGGCGAGTCTACCTTCATGGTAGAAATGAATGAGACGGCCAGTATTCTAAATAATATCTCAGACCGTAGCCTGGTGTTATTGGATGAGATTGGTCGTGGAACCAGTACTTATGATGGAATTTCCATCGCGTGGGCGATCAGTGAATACCTGCATGAACACCCTTCTAAACCCAAGACATTGTTTGCCACACATTATCACGAACTCAATGAGATGTGTGAAACTTTTGACAGGATCAAAAATTTTAATGTTTCGGTAAAAGAGCTGAAAGATAATGTGTTATTTCTTCGGAAACTTGTGCCTGGAGGTAGCGAGCATAGTTTCGGAATTCACGTTGCTAAAATGGCCGGAATGCCACAAATGGTGTTACACCGGGCTAATAAGATCCTTGCTAAACTGGAGGCTTCACATTCTATGGAAGATTCCGGGGAAATACTTAAGAAGTATGCCCAGGACGAAATGCAGTTGAGTTTCTTTAACCTTGACGATCCCTTACTCGAAGATCTTAAGCAGGAGCTGCTGGGTATAGATATAGACACCTTAACTCCCGTAGAAGCTTTAATGAAGCTTAATGAGATCAAAAGAATGCTGGGGAAGCAGTAAACGATGATCAATTACCAGTAAACAATTAGCAAGTCATTTCGAAGGAGTGTAGCGACTGAGAAATCTCTAGCCTTACCAATTACAATAAACACTTTTTGCATCACCGTCATCCTGAACTTGATTCAGGATTTCTTGTCGAAAAGTCATTCCGAGCGCCGCGAAGGAATCTCTTGTTAGTAGCTAGTTTTTAATCTTTAGATATTTGGTTTATCATTTCGACCAGCTCACTTTCGCTCAGTGCAGACTCCGGGAAAAATCTTATACAAGTCTGTAGTCTGTAGACGCTAGCTTAGATGAAATCAACATACTTCAGGTTCGTTCAATCTGTATTGTTATTTCGGGGTTTGTGGTTTATAGTTCGAGCACTGTTCGTTTCGGTTTGTCATTTCGAAGGAGTGTAGCGACTGAGAAATCTCTTCTCAGTTCGTAATTCGTAGTAGGTTAAGGATCTTTCTTGATCTATGTCATTCAGAGCAAAGCGAAGAATCTCTTTGTAGTTGATTCCTTTCATTTGCTTATAAAAGCTTAAGCCTTAGCGCTTATAGCCTAAAGCTTATTTTTTCCTAAAAAATCCTTTGCTATTATTAGATTTGTCTTAAATTTGCCTCCGCATTAAAGGCTATGGCAACATGGTCATGTTCTTAAAAATCGCGAAAATAGCTCAGTTGGTAGAGCGCCACCTTGCCAAGGTGGAGGTCGCGGGTTCGAATCCCGTTTTTCGCTCAGTTTATAGCACCACGCTCGGGTGGTGGAATTGGTAGACACGTTGGACTTAAAATCCAATGGCCATTATGGCCGTACGGGTTCAAGTCCCGTCCCGAGTACTAGAACCCTCTTTAACTAACTGTTATTGAGGGTTTTATGTTTTTAGGTACTTCTATTTGTACGCTTATTTGTACGCAACATATATTTTAAGCCTTTTTAGTGCTGTAAATCCTGTAAATTTAATTCTGTTTTTATGCGTTGGAATAACAATACATTTTGAGTTCGATAAAACCTCGCGCGCGTATTGTTTCGATTTATTCATTTTTTCGTTCGAGTAACAATGTTAGATTATGTTATTATAACGCGCGAACAGATAATACAGAAGTTTTTAAAAGTTAGCATTTGTTAGCATTTTCGTGTGCGCGTAGTGACCTCCATAAAACCTTACTTTGTCTTAATTAACTCTAAATAGTTCTAATCATATACGCGCGCGTAATGGTCGGAAAATCCTTTTATACTGTCTAAATTGTCTAGATTTAAAGTTAGTTTTTGTCAGGTTCTTTACATACAGGTTAAATAATAATGCTTTTTTAAGTAGTTAGATTGGTTAGGTTTCTAGAATTTATAAATCTTTACGCGCGAACAGATAGGGAGATATTTTGAAAACGTTTGATTAATCAAAATTTCAACAATTGATTTTAGGTTTGATAATTTACTTTTTTATGGTTTCCGAAAACTCTCTTTTACTATGTAAGAAAACTCATAGGTAAGAATTAATAAAATTTAATTAATTAAAAGTATCATTAAGGATTTTAGGTGTATGCGTTATAACTTCGGAAAAACCTTTGTTTGCTCGAATAGATATTAATCAGATGTAATTTCCCGCGCGCGTACGTACTGGTTCGATTTACTGAATAGGCTTGTATATCAATGTTTTGCTATATTTGAATTTGGATTACCATCCTTAGCCTTACTTAGGATTATATTTATAGGCAATTATTGATCACGACGTTTAAAAAGAATATTTCAAATTACTATGTTGCTTTAATCTAAATTTTTAATATGATATTACCTGTAAAAATTAGATCTTTTCTCAAAAGATATAAGGAAAAAATGATTTCACTTGCTAAAAATCCTGTAAAGGAAAAAGAGCAACATGAGTTACATTATTGGAAAGTACGAAAGGAGGAAGAAGTTTTGCTTACAAATGATCATTATAAATTATTCTATACCGATCATTTTAAAATTTCAGAGAGTTTTTATTCGGAAAAAAACTTGTTAGATGTTGGATGCGGACCAAGAGGAAGTTTGGAATGGGCACATATGGCTTCTAAAAGAGTAGGTTTAGATCCACTAGCCAATGAATATCTTAAATTAGGGGCAGACCAGCATAAAATGCAGTATGTCAATTCTAATTCCGAAAGAATGCCATTCAAGAACAATACATTTGATGCGGTATTTTCTTTCAATTCTTTAGACCACGTTATAAATGTAGAAAAAACATTGAAAGAAGTTACTCGCGTACTCCGTCCTGGAGGGATTTTCCTTCTTCTTGTAGAAGTTAACCATCCACCTAAACCTTGTGAGCCTCATAGTATTTCTCCGAGAGATTTGATGGAATTTTTACAGTCAGATTTTGATAAGGAAGAATTGAAAGTTTATTACCCGGTCAAAGAGGAAGGAATGTATCAATCTATAAGAGAAAACAAATTAATTTCAGATCCGCAGAATACTAAGGAAGTAGGATGGATGTCAGTAAAATTTACCAAAAAAAAGAATTAGTATTCTTTTACTGATGGAGGGTCATTTTAAAATTAAACAAGGTAGGTTGCCAGGTTTTGTATATCCTGTCTTGTTGGGTTTTTAGGTTGTGATGTTTGTTTCGAATATTATGTGCAATTTCTCTTATTTGGATTTTATGATCTGAATCCTTCCAAAGATCGGAAAGGTACTTTCTTTTGACCTCTTCAAATATTTTCCGGTCTGTTTTATAGTAATATTTTATGCCGGTGTGACTTAATAAAATGCTTTCTTTTTGCATTGATATATTTAAGCCTGTAACCTCGCAAAATTGTCTGCTTTGATCGTTATCTGCTGAGGTGCTTTTTCCCGTTTTTAACCGTATATGTAAAGGGTTAATTTCGGGAATTTCAATATTTAAGGCATTGCATTTTTCCTCAATCAATTTGGCAATTTGTGTTTTCAAGTTTTTCGGGTTTCTGGATATTGCCTTGTTAAGTTTTAATCTTTGATATTTAAACTGTTCATAATCGTTATTTAAGAGGTTTTCCCAGTAGTTAGGATTGTTGTATAAGTTTTCCTCTTTAGTCCCCTTAAAAGTACTCTTATCAAAGAATAAAATACTATTCCAATGTCTTAATAGGTCTGGAGTGAAATTATTTAAACCATAGGTCAAAAGGTCGGCTAAAGTATAAATGCCTTTGCTCTTTAATTCGTGCAGTTTCATATACTTCATTTCAATTCGCATTATGTTATTTTCTGTAATTGGAAAACCTCTATTTAAATAATGCGTTTTTTTATCGTATAATTTAAATATATGCCTTTGATGTTCTGCCTGAATATAATTACCCTCGTCTTTAGTGAAGATCCATTTTAATTTGTCTGTCTTATGCAACAAACAGCAATTTAAAAGACTTTTAGTGTTTATAGGCGGGCATATGTTAACTCCTATTTCTAACTGTCTTAAAACGCAATTTTCTGGAAGAATATTAAAGTTATATTTCAGTTCTTTTAAGACCTCTCTAATTTCGTTAATACCAAAATTGTTGAAATTATGCGCGCCACTATTCCAGTATTTATGCAAACTGCCTTCGACGGTTATTCGACGATAAATTGTCTTTTCGGTTACTTCATAAATTTTGAATTCTAAACCTTTGTAAGTAGCATTTATGTAACTACCTAATTCACCCGTTTGAATATCTACTTTGTTATGAAATATGAGTTTATTGTTTGACTCCAGGTGCTTTGGGTCAACTCCGAAAAGTTCATATTTAATAAAATCAATCAAAGGAATTTATTATATTTGTGAAGGGGGTATGCGTTGCCAGTATACTCAGCATTTAAACAATATTAGAGGGGTTATGCACCCCTCTTTTTTATTGCTAAATACTAAATAACTGTTACAGGTGCTAAATTTTGGAATTGTCGAGTGTAATAATTTTGGTAGTAGTAAATTTTAACCTCTTTGCCGTTGCTTAAAAACTCGGCTAATACAAGGTGTTTTTTATAATATACGTCACCAAAATAAATACCTTCATAGTCGGTAGGAAAGAAACCAGTTAGGGGTTTACTCCACTTATTGCCGTTCCTAATCTTTAACCAGTAGTCTGGCATAGATCGAGCATATTTGCGGTCTTTCTGAATATTTATTTTTTCAGATAGTAAAGATTTGCCATTAAAAACCTCATCAAGTTCATAATGCTTTACACTTGCGTATTTTCCCGCGTTTATTTCTTTGTAAGTGTGAATTACTGGAGTAGGAATGTATTGCGTTGCCATATCTGAAATTTTTAAAGTTGAATAATTGCTTTCTCTATTTCAGATCTTTTATAATATACTCTTTTTCCGAGTCCGTGCTTTTGCAATTTACCGGCTTTAGTCCAGTTGTGAACACTAGAAATATCCACCTTAAGCATTTTTGCGACCTCAGCACGGGTCAAAAATTCTTCTGGCTCTTTGGGTTGGTAAGACTTCTTTAAGTCGTTAATTTGGGCTTGTATGCCCTTTAAAATTGATTCCTGGAGTTTTTCCGGGGTCGTGTTGTGAAGTTGAGTTACATTGTTCATTGCTAAAATTTTTAAGTTTCAACAAATATCAATGCGGTTTGAGGTGGGGCGTACGCCTTTTATTACTCCCCTTTAATCGAATAACCTTGAAATGTATTTTTTGACTTCTTCCTTATAACTAGTTGAAGTGTATCTTAAAGGATCTTCTTTACTTCCTGGATTTAATACATTTATATTACCTTTAATTTGTCTATCACTGCCTCCAATTAAGATTTGAACAATTTCGCGTTTTTGTTTGCTAGTTAAATTTTTGATCAAGTCTAATTCGAAAAATCCAATTTCATTTAGCAGTGCTATTTTATAAGGTAGATTTCTTTCAGAATTATTTTTAGAATTTTCTTCTAACTTATGTTTTTCTTTTACCTCGATTAGTTGTTTATACTGTTCTATTTTAATTTTAAAATTATATTTTTCATTAACATTAAACTTCATCTTTCTATCTCTATTCGAATACTCAATATAGTTAATGATCCCTTTTAGTATGTTAATTTTCAAGTGTAGATTATCAATTCTTTTAAGGAAGTATTCTGTACTTTTTTCTAAATCATTTGCTCTGGGATAATCTACTTTTTCAGGGTTTAAGTAAGTAATAAGAAAAAGGTTTAATTCTCTACCTACCAAACGAATTTCTTCAGAATTATTTAATTCTTCATTTGGTACTAATTTAATATGTTTAAAATTCGCAGGAGGTAAAGAACGATAACATATTGGTAATTCAAGAGAAACTGCAATGAAAAAAAATAATTGATGTTGGTAAACCTTATCTAGGAATTTAATACTTTCTCTATCATTTTCTAGTATTTCTTTTACATCGATAATGCGGGTTTTATCTTTAAGCCAGTTTTCACTCATTTGAATATTTTGATATACGTTGCCGTTACTAAACTAAAGAAATATTTTAGAATGAAGTTTAATTATTGATTTGAAGCATTTTTGACAATATTTAGTTGAGGTTCTTTTTTCTCTTTGGCGTTCTGTTTTTCGTAGAAGTCCGCTATTTGTTGGGCGTAGTCCATTGAAGATTTACCAATATAGCCGTAGAATTGTTTTTCTGTGGCGTGCATCGTGACTTGCATAATTAGGGGAGTGGGTAAATTACCATATTGATTGGTTGCAAATGATCGCCTGCAAACGTGTGAAGTAATTAATTCGTGTTTTGGAAATTCTCCTGTAATTTTTCTCTTTTTTCCTTTGCCAATATATTTACCGTTTTCGTCTTTAGGTAATTCTTTCCCTTTCTCATTTACCATAGCAATTTTTGCTCCTGGTATGTATTCGTCTATTTCGGCAATCTTGCACAATTCCTTTAAACCATTATTAAAGTTTTGAATTGCAATTTTATAGGGTAATCCTTCTTTTAAAATTTCTTTGGTTTTGGATAGAACTGGAATAGTGACATTTTTTCCAGTTTTTTGTTGCTTTAGTTCGATCAACTCTAAACCATTTCTAACAATGAAATTTTCCTGTGTAATATTTAAAAGGTCGCCACCTCTTTGCCCTATGTTACAGCCTAATAAAAGCCATTTACGGACGTTTTGTAGTGCTTCGCTAACTAACTTAGTCTTTTCTATCTTTTTAAGTTCTGAGGGGCTTAAATAGATTATATAATCATTTGTTGTTTTTCCGCCTTTAACCTTTTTTAATTGTGGGCTGGTTTCTATGCCGTTTACCTCAGCATCTGCACAAACAGATTTAAGGTCGTCAATCTTTTTTCGTGCATAACCTTCTGAATATTTCTGTTCGTTTAATAGCCAGTTTAAAAACCTTTTTCCAAAGTTTATATCTACATCTTTAACTTTATATTTCTTATTACCCTGAAATTTTTTAAACACGTTCAAAAGGTTATTATATGATTTTTCCCGGCTCTTTGATAAGCCTAAACCACCTCTGGAATTTTCGCGTGTTCCTGCCGTATCTATAACATGCTGAATACAATCTATTATAAGATCGCTCTTTTGTTCGTCTTTTTGAGGGTTGTAAAAAGTGTAAATTGTTTCTTTTAGCCAGTCTTTTTGTGTAGGTTCTGGCTTTTCTTCTTTGAATTTACCAATTAGGTAGTTTTCAATTTTAGATAGTTCCTTATTGACTTCGGAAATTTCTTTTTTATCGGTTGCACTTACATTTCTTTTTTTATGCCGGGTTTGTTCCCAGTAAACTTTTGAAACATCAAATTGCGTTTTTGCCTGAAATTGGAATTTTTTGCCTTTTTGGTCGTGGTCTTGAAGCCGAACGGTTAAAGGTGCTGTTTTTCGCGTAGATCGGTATAAAAAATAAATGGTTGCCATAATAAATACATTTGAACAATGTAAATATATAAAATTGTACGCTCATTTGTACGCAGTAATTCTTATTAGTTCAATTTGTTTCTATTTTATTCTATTTTCGTTAAAGTGTTATTATACTTGTAATAATAGAATTTATAAGCCTTTTTATCTATTTTTGTTGAGGTGCGTAAATGTTAAAAATAGAGGTATTCAAGTCCCGTCCCGAGTACTTGAAGCCTCTGCAATCGCAGGGGCTTTTTTGTTTATTAATAACTTCATTTACAGGATAACTTTTCTACCGGTTATTATTACTTAGAAAGCTCTAACCAGCCCGAAAATTACTTAACTTTAAGTATGGACAGGCATTCATTGTTGGTGCCGGGGGGAATCGGCCGGGAAGATGGGGGTCTGCGATCTGGGTTGGAAGATTTTAATATTGGCAAAGAACTGGCGGAGTGCATCGGGAAGTGTACCGCTGTAAATATAATTCCGGTACTTACGATGGGTAATAAAAAATAGTATTGAGGTGACAGTTGTTAAAATGATTTCTTTGCCATACCTTCTTTATTAGGTTCAGCAGTGTTTTTAATCTCAAAATCTACAATCCCAAGTATTAGTTCCTCTTCTGTAATTACTTCAACTTTCCATTGGCCTTTCTTAAGGTTATTTTTATAGGTATATCCACGGAAACCACGATCACGCCCACCGGCAACTTCAAAATCAATATCATCAGTAATTTCCCATTTCCTGGTTTCAGGATTGTACCATTTCCACCTGTGAAAAATGGCCTTTTTTAAATCTGTAGGCGCAAAAACAGAAGTGAACACATAAACTCTTTCCCCTGCCTGGTGATGAAAATTGGTGTCATGTTTACGCCAGAATATATACCATGGATTCTTCTCGTAAGTAACAATGTATTCGTTATTTATATTTCGTACATCATGAGCCACCAACCCGGTATCCATAGCTAGCGGCACTGGTGGAATAAGGTTGAAATAGTAAAAAACATTAATCGTTATATAGATAGAAAGGATAAGGCCGATCAGTTTTTTTAGACTTATCTCAGCTCTTGTGCCTGGGCTTGAACTGTAAATAAAAGTGATGAGTGCTAGCGTGCACCCCAAACTTATAAGCCCCGAAATGATGAAAATGAAGGTATTCATTTCCTTGATCAGCGTGGGAATAATAAAGGCGAAAAAAGTAAAACTGATAAAAAAATAAACACTGAACTGAAGGTATTTGTTGGAGATCTTCTTCTTAAGAAACTCGTTTGCAAATAAGAGCAGCACCAGCAGTATGAAAAAAAACATAGTTTTTGACATGGAAACACTTCTGAAAAAATAGATGACAAAAGCACTTGAAAGTGAGCCAAAGAAGAACTGTATGGCTAGCGGAAAATATTCGGAATAACGTTCGATAAAAGTACCTTCCCACTTGTCATCATCCACTGTATTATACAAATAAAGCGTTATGGACAATAAGGTCATATGCGAGCAAAGTACCACCGTATCATAAACACGATCTATTCGCCCTAAGGTCAGGGTATCAAAAATAAAACCACCCATAAAAAAAAGAATGGGAGCGTACTTTTGATTGCGAAAAACAAACCTTCCAAAAGCAGTATTTCTATATCTTACTAAAGTTCTTTTCATACCGTATTTAGTAGGGCCAAATTTAGGATAAAAACTTCATCCGGATATTTGCTTTGACTATAATGCCAGAGAGCTTATGAAAAAAGCGGAATCAGGATCTTATCGAATATTATTTTAATCCATTACTTTTGAATGATGATCCGGTATTGATCTTTTTAATGATAAAAAACAAAAAAATAAAGAAACCCTGGCCAACGAAAGCCGCCATGGCGCAGATCTATGAAAACAAGCTGTGGGGCGTCGAGGAATCTGAATATTATTCCGGGTTGGGTTCACATCATCCTGAAGTAGTAAATCCATATATAGCCACGGTATCTGCTTTCTTAAAGGATTTTGAAACTCCCCCGGTTGTTTGTGACCTGGGTTGCGGCGATTTTAATATTGGGAAAGAACTGGTGAAGTACTCCAAAAAATATATCGCCATAGACATAGTGCCGGATCTTATAGCGTATAACAAGGAAACTTTCAAAGCAGATAATTTAGAATTCCGGGCCCTGGACATAGCGGAGGATGAGCTGCCTTCCGGAGATTGTGCGATTCTACGACAGGTTTTGCAACATCTATCTAATGCGGAAATAACAAGTGTGGTTAAAAAATTATCCAATTATCAATATGTAATTCTCACCGAGCACCTACCGGAAGAAGATTTTGAACCCAATAAGAATATTATCTCAGGACAGGGAATCAGACTGAAAAAGAAAAGTGGCGTAAAGCTTTCCGCAGCACCCTTTAACTTTAAGGCCAGGGAAGAAATACAATTATTGTCTGTTCAATCTCCTGGTTTTAAAGGAATTTTAATAACTAGCCTCTATAAGGTTCATTAATATGGGAATTTAGTGCTTAAAGTTCACTCACTTCTCTAAAATATTCATATATCATGACCATGGCCAAGGTGTCGAGTTCGCAATAGCGTAACAGTCCTTCCCGGCTAGCTTTGTGCTCTAAAGCCGGCATGTCCTCAAATTGTAATTTCTGATAAGCGAATAAGGCTGCACCACCATCTTTAATTTCGGTAAGGCTTTCAGAAACTTTCTCCAGCTTTTCATTGTCCCAGCCATCAAAAACTGAAGGCAAAGCTTTATACGAAAGTTCTACCTGTTCTTCAAAAACAGAAAGCGGTATCCGGTGTCCCAAACGGGGATCGATTTTTATATCCAATTCAGAACTTTTTAAATTTCTGCTCAAAAAAGCCATGGTTTCTGAAGGATCTACCACATCGTCACTTCCTCCTAAAAGGATCTGCTTACTGACTAAACCTTGTATATATCTCCTCTCAAATTCAATAGGTTTATATTTCACCAATGGAGGATTGAAGAGCAGGGCAGGCCTGCCGGTATTTTCAGAAATGATATATGCGTTTAAGGCGTCCATACTGCTTACAAT
Organism: Christiangramia sediminis; assembly: GCF_020552705.1. Classification (GTDB taxonomy): domain Bacteria; phylum Bacteroidota; class Bacteroidia; order Flavobacteriales; family Flavobacteriaceae; genus Christiangramia; species Christiangramia sediminis. The sequence goes on from NZ_JAJBZG010000005.1 coordinate 1,099,889, forward strand.
GATAATATTGAATTCGGTATCGGAATAATTTTTCAAAATGTGAATAGGTTGTATATACTGCTCTTCATAATTGATATCTGGAGCGAAGACATTGCCGTATTCTTCTAATACTTTTCTTTTTTCGGTCCTAAGTTTACTTTTGAGTCCGTGTATATAAAATATTCATCCGGTGAATTTAGAAGTTCAATACAAATAAAGAAAGAGTAAGCGACAAAATATGTCGCAAGTAACAAAGTATGCATTTCCGGGTTATTCTTTTTTTCCTTTTCACAAAGAACTTAGTCTAAAAAATCCCTCCATATTTCATTTATTCCTCCGATTTAAAGCAAATTTTAAAAATAATACCGGCGAACACACTTAGTTTTTATTAAATTCGGAAATCTTAATAAAAATCATTAATTATATGACAAACGTCAGATTTAATATGAAAGCTTTAGCGCTTTCATTTACGTTTTTGGCGGCAGTATCCTGTAAGGTTAAGGATACTCCGCAAAATACTTCCACAGGTCCAGATCAGGCCATGATGGAAAAAGATACGGTGAAAGCCCAGGAAAGTGCAGACCTAAGCCTTGATTTCAAAAAGTACGAACTGGAAAACGGCTTGAATGTTATCCTGCACGAAGACAAGTCAGATCCTATTGTTTCCGTAGCGATCCAATACGGAGTTGGCTCTAACCGTGAGAAGAAAGGTAGAACAGGATTTGCGCATTTATTTGAGCATATGTTGTTCCAGGAATCTGAAAATGTTCCGCAAGATCAGTTCTTTAAAACGATTCAGGATGCCGGTGGAACTTTAAACGGGGGAACCTGGCAGGATGGAACCATTTATTATGAAGTGGTTCCTAATAATGCCCTGGAAACGGTGCTTTGGTTAGAATCTGATAGAATGGGTTTTTTGATCAACACCGTGACAGAAGCTGCTTTTGCTAATCAGCAGGAAGTGGTTCAGAATGAAAAAAGACAGCGTGTAGATAATAATCCTTACGGGCATACCGGTTGGGTAATAGACAAGAATATGTACCCTGATGGTCACCCTTACAGCTGGCAGGTAATTGGAGAACTTGAAGATCTTCAAAATGCCACCGTAGAAGATGTAAAGGAATTCTATGATAAGTTTTATGGTCCTAATAATGCCACACTGGTACTGGCTGGAGATTTTCAGGAAGATGAGGCCAGAGAGCTTATTGAAAAATATTTTGGTGAGATCAAGAAAGGCCAGGAAGTAGAGCCTTTAGAAACACAACTGGTTACTTTAGATGAAACCAAACGTTTGTATCACGAGGACAATTTTGCCACGGCACCACAATTAAATATGGTTTGGCCTGTGGTAGAGCAGTATAGTGAAGATTCTTACGCGCTAAATTACCTTGGCGAGATTCTGTCCAGGGGTAAAGATGCGCCCTTATACGAAGTCCTGGTAAAGGAAAAAGAACTTACTTCTCGCGCCAATGCTTATAATAGTCCGAGCCAGTTGGCTGGGCAGTTTACCATTAATGTTACGGCAAATTCAGGAGTAGATCTTGATAGTATTGAAATGGGAATTGAAGAGGCTTTCAGACTTTTTGAAAAAGAAGGAGTTTCAGATCTTGATATCGAGAAGATAAAAGCAGGACTGGAAACCGATTTCTATAATGGAATTAGCAGTGTTCTCGGGAAGTCATTCCAGTTAGCTCGTTATGATGTTCTTGCGGGAGATCCGAACTTTTATAAGGAAGACCTGGAAAACATTAAAAGTGTGACCAAGGAGGACGTGATGCGCGTCTATAATGAATATATCAAGGGCAAGCCTTATGTGATGACCAGTTTTGTGCCTAAGGGTAAGACGGAATTGATTACTGAGAATTCTGAAAAAGCAGAAGTTGTAGAAGAGGAAATTACAGAAAATAAAGATACGGAAGTAGCAGAAACTGCACCTGAAGAAGTCAAAAAGACTCCTTCTAATTTTGACAGATCTGTGCAACCTGAAATGGGCGAATCGCCCAGTCTAAATGTACCTGAATCCTGGAATACTGAACTGGCAAACGGTTTAGAGGTTTACGGAATTGAACAAAATGAATTACCCCTGGTAACTTTTAGTCTGGTAATAGAAGGCGGACATTTACTGGATGATCTTGAAAATAATGGTGTTGCTAATTTAATGAGCGATATCATGATGGAAGGGACTGCGAATAAGACTCCGCAGGAACTTGAGGATGCAATTGCCCTGCTGGGAGCGAATATTTATATGTATACCAGCAATGAATCTATCGTGATTCGAGGAAATACTCTTAAACGAAATTTTGCAAAAACCATGGATCTTGTGGAAGAAATTCTGTTGGAACCAAGATGGGACGAAGAAGAATTAGCCAGAATAAAAACCAGTACTATCAATGGTATAGAGAGAAACGAGGCAAATCCTAATGCGATTGCGAACAGGGTTTACAATAAGATCCTTTACGGTGAAGATCACCCGTTTGCTTATACCACTTCAGGAACTAAAGAAGACGTGAAAGCGGTGAGCATGGAAGACCTTAAACAATTCTATACTGAAAATTTCTCGCCAACTGTTACAAGATTGCATGTAGTGGGTGCGGTAACCAAAGCGGAAGCTCTGGCAGCAGCCGAAGGTCTTAAGAATAACTGGGAAGCGAAAGAAGTGAGCATTCCAGACTTTCAGATCCAGAACGATCGTGAAAAGGCATCTCTTTATTTTGTAGATGTTCCCGATGCAAAGCAATCTATCATTAATATTGGATACATCGCGATTCCTAGAACTAATGAAGATTACTATCCTTTAGAGGTAATGAATTACAAATTAGGAGGATCTTTTTCCGGGAATGTAAACCTGATATTGAGAGAAGAAAAAGGCTATACTTATGGAGCGCGTTCAGGATTTAGCGGTTCTAAGATCCCCGGAACTTTTACGGCCTCATCTTCCGTAAGAACCAATACCACGGGAGAATCGGTACAGATCTTCAGAGATGAAATTTCCAAGTATAAGGATGGAATTTCTAAAGAGGATCTGCAATTCACTAAAAATGCCCTGATCAAGTCGAACGCTCGTCGTTTTGAAACTCAGGGATCGCTTTTAGGTATGTTACAGGAAATGAGTGCCTACGATCTTGATTCAGATTATATCGAGAAAGAGGAAAATATTGTAAATAATATGACTCTGGAGCAGCACCAGGAATTGGCGAATGAGTATCTGGATGAATCTAAAATGGCCTACCTGGTTGTTGGAGATGCCAAGACTCAGTTCGAGCAATTTAAAGATATGGGCTTTGACGAAGTAAAACTTCTAAATAAAGAAGGGGAAGAAATTAAAATGGAAGATGTAAAGTAAACTCCCTTTTTTATACTGAATAGAAAAAACCTGCCGATCCTGGCAGGTTTTTTTGTTTCTGGTTGGGAACTTAAAGTTGGCAGAATTCAATAAAGCAAAGGCTGGGATGAGTTCTTTATTTTTACTATTCTCTGGCTTTGCTTATCTTCGGAAGCAAAATTATTTCCATGATCAGAAAAATAGTATTACTGGGTACACTTGCCGTTTTTAGCGTCGGCTGCAAGACTCCCCAATCAATCACCCAGGAGGCGCCTAAAGCCGATAAAAAGAAATCAGATCTAAAAGAATATTCCAAGGTCATTACTGCAGAAGCAAAAAGCGATGAAGGCCTTTTTACCACCCATTTCGTAGATGATAAGCTTTATTTTGAAATCCCGGTAGCTCTTTTTGAAAAGGATATGCTACTGGTAAGCAGGATCGCCGGAGTGCCTTCAGGTTTTGGCGGTGGCTATGTAAATGCCGGTTCAAAGGTTAATGAGCAGGTAGTGAGATGGGTAAAGCGTAATGGGAATGTGGATATGAAGGTGATAAGTTTTGAAAATCAAAGCGACGAAGAATCACCAATCTATAAATCTGTACAGGCCAATAATTTCTTTCCGATACTTTTCAGTTCAAAAATAGAAGCCTGGAATGCCGATTCTACCAGTGTGGTAATTGAAGCCGGCGGATTGTTTGAAAATGAAGTGGAGGCCATAAACGGGATCTCTTCGCGGCTGCGTAAAGAATATAAAGTAAAGAAGCTGGATAAGAGCAGGTCTTATATAGAATCTGCCAGTTCATATCCGCAGAATATTGAAGTGAAGCATGTGATGACCTATGAAGCTGAAACGCCTCCGGAAAGGGACCAGGCCGGGACCATTTCTATGCTTTTGAACCAATCTATGATCCTTTTACCCGAAAATAAAATGCAGCCCAGGCTGGCAGATTACCGTGTGGGCTGGTTTACCATAGACAAGTATGATTATAATTCAGAAGAATTAAAGGCAGATGATTATGAGATCATTCGCCGCTGGAAACTGATCCCGAAAGATATGGAGGCTTATAAAAGAGGTGAGCTCGTAGAGCCGGTAGATCCTATTGTATATTATCTGGATCCTGCTACTCCTGAAAAATGGAGGCCTTATTTTAAGCAGGGAATTGAAGACTGGAATGTTGCTTTTGAAAAGGCAGGCTTCAAAAATGCCATTATCGCCAAAGATCCTCCGAGCAAGGAAGAAGACCCTGAGTTTAGTCCGGAAGATGTAAGATATTCTGTAGTTCGTTATGTAGCCAGCACCACGAGAAATGCGGTGGGACCTTCTGTGACCGACCCGCGTACCGGCGAAATCATAGAAAGTGATATTATCTGGTACCATAATCATTTACGCTCTTACCGAAACCGATTTATGATCGAGGCTGGAGCACAAAACCCAGATGCCAGAACCTTGAATACTCCTGAAGCAGAAATAGGAGAGATGATGCGTATGGTAATTGCCCATGAGGTTGGACATGCTTTGGGACTTCCGCATAATATGAAGGCCAGTTCTGCCTATCCCACAGATTCGTTGAGGTCGGCTGAATTTACCCAGAAATATGGGTTAACTCCTTCTATTATGGATTATGCCCGGGTTAACTATGTGGCACAACCTGGAGATGAAGATGTAAGATATATCAGGATGATGGGACCTTATGATCTTTATGCTATTAACTGGGGTTATAGATATCTTCCGGAGGCAGATTCAGCCCAGGAAGAAAAAGATACCCTGGATAAATGGATCTTGGAAAAAGCGGGAGATCCGGTATATGAATTTGGGAATGGTTATTCTGGAGCAGATCCTCAGTCTCAAAGAGAAAGTTTAGGTAAAGATCAAATAAAAGCGAGTGAATATGGCGTATCAAATTTGAAGAAAGTAGTTCCAAATCTGGTGGAATGGACCTCCAAAGATGGGTATGCTTATGATGACCTGGATGAGGTTTACAGAGAACTAAATTATATGTGGCGCGGTTATCTTTCCCACGTGATCACGAATGTGGGGGGTGTCTATGAAACCCGTAAAACTTCAGATCAATCAGGCGCCATCTATGAGCCCGTTCCTTCAGAAATTCAGGAAAATGCCGTAGAATTTTTGAATAAAGAGGCTTTTAGCACTCCAAACTGGATGTTGGATCAGGACCTGTTAAGCAGGATAGAATCTTCAGAAGCTATAAATAGAATTCAGTCCTTACAAACCAGGGCATTGGAAAATCTGCTGGAGAAAGATCGTTTGAAAAGAATGATCGCCAATCAGGAAGTCAATGCGAAACAGGCCTACACAGTGGTGGAAATGATGACCGATCTAAGAAAAGGCATTTTCAGCGAACTCTATACTTCAGAAAAAAGCGATGCTTACAGAAGAAATTTACAAAGATCTTTTGTAGATGTGGCGGCATCTTATGTAAAAGAGCTGGAAACCCGTGAAAATGATGAGGTGCTTAAATCTGATATCATGGCTTTAATGCGAGGGGAATTGAATCGTTTGAAAAATGATATAAACAGAAGAAAGAACAGGGGAGATCATGAGCTTACCAAATACCATTGGGAAGACCTTGTAGCCCGAATAGACAAAGCCATATTAGCAGAGGCATAATAAATTTTCAGTAAATATCTAAGCGGTCGTTTATATCAATTATAAACGACCGCTTTTTTTATTTTACTTTTTTTCCGGCAGGATAAGAAACGGAAAAGATAAATGCCGGTCAATTTTCTCTACTATCGGTTCCCGAAAGAATTTTCCAGTCGCAGAATGTTTGTAGTACCCCATACTTAGCATATCTATATGGTTGTTTTTGACAAAATCGGCGATATTTCTGGATAAATCCACATGGGTAGAAGAGAATTCAAGGTTGATGTTAATGCCTTCAAAGAATTTTTTAAATGCATTATAATTTTTCCATTGGCGCTGTGACATCTCGGTCTCTTCACCGTAGTGAATTACGGTGATCGTAGATTTAAATTCTGTCGCGATCTCCTTAAGAATTGCCATGGCCTCAAAATTAAAATCGAAAATAAGTTCACTGGCAAAGGCAATATTTGCTGGAGGCGTGAAATCCAGTTCACGGGGAATGATTAATAGTGGTGCAGCTAAAGTTTTCTCAATGATCCTGGTAGTATTTGTACCCATAAAACCGGCCAGGCTGCCCGTATGTTTTTTGGTGCCCATGACCACAAGATCGAGGTTGTGAGATTGAATAAGATCTTTTATTCCATTTGAAAGTTTTTGTTCAGAACTAATTACCTCAAACCTATCACTGGCCAAACCTGAATCCCTTATTATTTGATGAAGAGTTTCCTGGCAGGCCAGTTGAGATTCCTGTTTTAGTTTAGGCATTTTGCTAAATTCTTCTTCGTTTAGGAGATGATAGATAGAAGCATTGATTTTTTCTCCGTAGAAATTGGCTATAAAGAATTTGGTGTCAGCCTTAGTGAAGAGTTGGGTGACGTAATGTAGAGCACAATACGCCTCTTTAGAAAAGTCGGTTGCAATTAGAATATTTTTCATGATAACATATTTCAAAATTTGGATTTAAATCCATCTCTTATATAGAAGTAAATTTAGGGGAGAAGGAGTATTTAAAAAATGATGTCTGTCATGTTAGCACCAATAATTTTCTTAACCCAAATAGGATTAGTATTAAAATTACTTTTAGAGGAATAGTTAGTATTAGCGGCTATTTCTTAAGAGTAAATCATCGAAAAAAGCTTCCTGAATGTTAAATTTTAGCATTAATCCAGTTATTTTAAGAGCGCAATTTTTTAGAGTTCATATCAATTTAAAAAGCCTATGAATCATAGAATCAATTACTTGTATTAACGGTTTCGCGTAAATTTTACATTTAAAAAATATTTCTAATCTTGAAAGAGGTTATATTTCTAAGAATAGCTTCAATTTTTAACTTTTTTCCAATATAATTTTTCGTTAATTAGTGTTAGATAAAAGTTAAAAAGACGTTAATATGGAAACAGTAGTGAGAAAACAAGCTGGGTTTAAAGAGGGGATGATGGTGTCTGATCTTAGAGAAATGACGTCCATAGGATTTATCAATACCCTACGCGAAAATGAACTTATCGAAATTGCCAGAACCGGTAAAATTCGTCTGACTCCTAAAGGAAAAATTGCCTCAAAACTGGGAGTAGATAATTATCTAAAGATGGAGAAAATTGAAAAGGAATTTTTTAATGAGGAAATATATAATATGAAAGTAGAGAACAGGGGATTGTTAATGATCTTTGGAGGAATGTTTATTTCTCTTTTGCTTATCATTGGTTTCTGGGTGATCGAACTTAAGACCTTATAAAATCTAATTTCAGTAAAGCTTAGTATTTAAAATCCATTTTTTTTAAAAGCGGAATATTAATTAGATTAAAATTTTATTGAATTAAGGTACTTATGATTTCAGTAATACTATAAATTGCTGCATGAAATTTTACTATTCTGGAAAAGTACCTGATGCCTGGGGTGATATTATGGTTTATGCTGATAATTGTAGAAGTCTTCCAGATGTACTGGAAAGGGTTTACATAGGTATATTCCCTAATTCTATTCTGGCAATTGAGAATGCAAAACAAAAATTACAGCTTTCAAAAGTGAAAATCTGTAAATGCTGCGTATAATATTTAAAACATTATTGTTAGAACTTGTCTTAAAACCGTTACTTTATGAGTAGCGGTTTTATTTTTTTACATAATACCCTTTAACTTTGCTTATTTCCTTCTACTATGGATGAGATCGAAAAAGTTTTAAAGACTCACGAGGTTCGCCCTACGGCCATCAGGCTTCTTATGTATAAGTTCCTTAAAGAGCGTAACTCGGCCGTTACCCTGAATGACATAGAATCGGGGTTTGATAAGTCTGAACGTACTACACTATATCGCACGATCAAAACTTTTGAAAAGAACGGGCTAGTACATCAGATCGATGATGGAACGGGGGTGGCAAAATATGCGCTTGATGAGCCCGAAGTAGGGATTGGTAATTCCCAGGACCTTCACCTTCATTTCCACTGCACTAATTGTAATGAAACGATTTGCCTTACCGATCATAAAATCCCTCATATTAGTCTGCCAAAGGGATTTGTTACCCAGGATATGAATCTTGTTTTAAAAGGGATCTGTGATAAATGCAATGAAAGTTAATGCACTTAAGTTGCATAAATTTCAGCTTAACTTAGCCCCAATTCAAATAAGACTGAATATTATTATTGATAAAATTTAATCTGAATGTCGGGACATAATCATGGCTGCTGCGAGCCTCATAATGATGGAATATTTGGTGATAAAACTGAACTCATTCTTGCTGTAAGCAGTGGGATATTTTTATTGCTAGGCTTTCTGCTGAATAACTTTACTGAACTTGACTTTGTATATATTCTTATTCCTTACCTCTTTTCCTATGGTTTTGGAGGTTATTATACTTTGAAGGAAGCTATTCAGGAAATCTCCAAAGGTAAATTCCAAATAGACTTTTTAATGCTGGTGGCCGCGGTTGGAGCAGCACTTTTAGATAAATGGGCTGAAGGAGCCTTATTGTTATTCTTATTTAGTCTGGGGCATGCCCTGGAACATATGGCCATGGCTAAAGCAAGAAAATCTATAGAATCCCTCACCAAATTATCCCCGAAAGTAGCCTTAAGAAAAAAGGGAGACGAATTTGTAGAAGTTAATATTGCTGAACTTAAGATTGGAGACATTATCAGGATCAAACCTAATTCAACCGTAAGTGCTGATGGGTTTCTTATTAATGGAGAGACCAGTATCAATCAGGCTCCAATCACAGGTGAAAGTATTCCGGTAGATAAAGAACCATTAAAAGATCCAGAAAAGGAATTTAGTTCTGAGACAGAAATACCCGAAAAGAGCAGGGTTTTCGCAGGAACGATCAACGGGGACAGCACTATAGAAATTAAAGTGATTAAAGAATCTCAGGATTCAACTTTGAACCGACTTATCAATATGGTTCAGGAAGCCCAGGAAAAGAAATCCCCAACCCAGCTTTTAACCGATAAGTTTGAGAAATTTTATGTGCCAGCAGTTCTTATTTTGATCATCCTTCTAAATTTTGCTTTTCTTATAATTGATGAATCCTGGCAGGATAGTTTTTACCGTTCTATGGCAGCCTTAGTAGCCGCGAGTCCATGTGCGCTTGCAATATCCACCCCTTCTGCAGTACTGAGCGGAATTGCCCGCGCAGCAAAAGGCGGGGTGCTTATAAAGGGAGGTAAACCCCTGGAAGATCTTGGAACCTTAAGAGCGCTTGCTTTTGATAAGACGGGAACGCTTACGGAAGGTAAACCCAAAATGACCGATGTTGTCCTTTTAAATGGTATGCCTAAAGATGAATTTTTGCAGAAAGTCATTGCTCTTGAAAGTTCAAGTAATCATCCGTTGGCGAAGGCTGTTGTTCGCGATGGCAATGCTAAACTGTCCAAACAAAACGGATTATTAAAAGTTGAAAAATCAGAAGCTGTTCAGGGAAAAGGAATTCGGGGAAACATAAACGGGGAAGAGATAAAAATTGGAAATTTAGAACTTTATGAAGAGATTTCAGAGATCCCAATTTCTGTAGAGAAAAAGGTGAAAGATCTTGAAAAGGAAGGAAAAACAGTGATGCTTGTTCAGAATAACAAAAAATTCAGTGGAATTATAGCCTTAATGGACACACCTAGAAAATCGGCCAAACCCACCCTGGCAAAACTTAAAAAAATAGGAATTAGAAAAATGATCATGCTAACCGGGGACAACCAGGAGGTAGCCAACGCAGTTGCTTCGGAAATTGGATTGACCCAGGCCTACGGAGGTTTATTACCCGAAGAAAAAGTAGACCGAATTAAACAGCTTGAAAAAGAAGAATCAAAAATTGCCATGATCGGAGACGGGGTAAATGACGCACCGGCAATGGCCAATTCCACCGTGGGCATCGCGATGGGGGCAGCTGGCAGTGATGTGGCTCTGGAAACTGCCGATATTGCGTTAATGGCAGATAAACTTGAAATTCTACCCTTCGCAATAGCCTTAAGTAGAAAAGCACATCAAATTGTAAAACAAAATCTCTGGATTAGTCTTGGTGTGGTGGCTTTACTTCTGCCTGCAACCATCTTTGGCTGGGCAAATATTGGGATTGCGGTTGTATTCCACGAAGGATCAACGATCGTCGTAGTTCTTAATGCTTTGCGTTTACTGGCCTTTAAAGATAAATACAGCAATATTTAAAAAATCTTCAGCTTTTTTAGTTAAATAGGATTAAATCCAATATTTTTGAGTAAATTTTGGAATTATTCCTAATATATTTAATTATGGGCACACCTGGATCTATTGAAATTAAGCACTTTAAAGAAATTCGTGAAGAGAATAATTTTACCCAGTCTGAATTTGCCAGCCTATTGGGGATTAAAAACTCTACGGCAGATATAGAGAGAGGTAGAACTAAACTTTCTGGGAAAGTTGTCGCGGAATTACTGCGACAGTTTGCTATAAACCCCTTGTGGTTGTTTGGAGAAAGTGGACAAAAATACCTTACAATCTCCAAAGGAGATGTTAGTCCCAAGGTAATTACAGTAGATAATGCCGATAACGAGAATATTATTCTGGTAAATCAAAAAGCTGCCGCGGGTTATCCCCATAATGTCCAGGATGTGGAGTGGTATAACCAATTGCCGGCATTTGATATTCCTTTACCTGAGTTTCGAAATGCTACTTATAGAGGCTTTCAAATAGAAGGAGACAGTATGTTGCCAGATTACAGACCCGGCGAATGGGTAATGGGAAAAGCTGTTTCCAGTATAGAAGAGGCTAGTAATAACAAGGTTTATGTGATTGTAATGTATGACTCTGTGCTGGTTAAGAAACTTCAGAAAATGCCAGATCCTTCCAGGGTTCTTCTAATTTCCTTAAACGAAGAGTATTTGCCATTAGAGATCAATGTTCACGATATCCAGGAAATATGGCAGGTAAATTCCAAGCTTACTTTTAATTTAGACAATCCTACTAATAATGGACTGTTTCAGGAATTACAGCAATCTATGAATGAACTTAAAAGAGAACTAAAATCATTCAAACAATAAAAAGAAGCCCTTTCTTTCGAAAGAGCTTCTTTTAATTAAAATATCAGCGATTAATAATCGTCGTTATTTTCTACTTCGTCTTCAACTTCGTTGGCGGCATTTTCAACGGCATCACCAGTTTCGTTAGCAGCATTTTCAACGGCATCTCCTGCATCATCGGCAGCTTGCTCAATATCGCTTCCAACGCTGTTGTTATCATCGTTCATGTCATCCATATCGTCAGACATTTCTACGTCTTCGGTCTCATTTTCTTTTGCTGTATCTCTACATGAAGTAAAGAATACTCCCATTGAGAGCATTAGGGCCAGCATTACTATTGGTTTTTTCATTGTTTCTAAGTTTTTGTAGTTAGTAATTTAATGTGTGAAATTTAAAGGTGGCGAACTAGTTATCGTCCCCTATTTTTTCTATTTCTTCGTCAATTTCCTTGTTTACTTCTTTATCTACTTCTTTCGCAGTTCTCTCAAGAATTCCTTCTTTCTCTTCCACTTCTTCCGGAGTTTCTACTTTTTTCTCCACTTCAACTTCCCTAATCACTGTTTCTTTTTCAGCGGTATCTCTACATGAAGTAAGTATCGTAGAAAACATTAGCAGCCCACCGGCTAAAATTGATAAACGTTTCATGGTTCAATAATTTGGTTATTTAGATCGAAATTACAACTAATACTTAATGCAGAATGATATTTTACTTTTTTTTAGCAATCTATGTTAACATTTTAAAAGCCTAATTTATAAGTAATTTTCAAGAATGCGTGTAGCCCCGGTATTACTGTTAATGAAGTGCCCGGCGATCATTCCCGTCTTTTTTCTGAATTCTGAATTGGTATAAAGCTTATTCATAATTGCTGAAAATTCCGCTGAATTTTTAACAGAGAATAACCCTGCCAATTGTCTTAGGCGCTCTGCTTCAGGGAATTTGCTGAAATTCTCTCCTATTATTATAGGCACCCCAAAAGTAGCGGGTTCCAGGATATTATGAAGTCCGCTGGTTCCGGCAGCGCCTCCAACATAGGCGATGTTTGCGTAGCTATAGGCTCTGCCCAGTAATCCTATGGTATCAAGAATTAAGACCGAATAATCTTTCAGTTGTTTTCCATCTTTATCAGAATATTTCACCGTGGGAATTTGTAAGCCTGCTTCCAGTTTCTGGATTTTTTCCGGTTTGATCTCATGAGGAGCAATGATGAATTTAATATTACTGGAGCTGTTAATAAAATCCAGTAGTAGGTTTTCATCTTCCGGCCAGGTACTGCCGCAAACCACAAGTAAATGATCCTGCTTAAATTCTTCAATAAAATCAATCCGGTTATCTGCTTCTATCTGTGCGGCCACCCGATCAAATCTCGTATCACCACTTACAGTTACATTCTTAAATCCGGCTGAATTTAATAAGTCTTCCGATTCTTTATTCTGAACAAAGAAGTGTTCAAATGCCTTTAAAGATTCTTTCAACCATTTGCCATACGCTTTAAAAAAGGCCTGGTCTTTTCTAAATACACCGGAAATTAAAAATGTTCTGATCTCTTTCTTTTTCAATTCATTCAGGAAGTTAGGCCAGAAATCATATTTTATGAAAAATGCCATTTTCGGCTGAATAATTTCTAAGAACTTTTCAGCATTTTTAGGGGTGTCCAGGGGTAAATAGGTGAAATGATCTACCAGGGGATGTTCTTTCTTATTCTTATAACCTGAAGCTGAAAAAAAACTAATCACGGTTTTAGTTTCCGGGTACTTCTCTTTCAGCATTTTTAGAATGGGAACAGCCATTTCAAATTCTCCCAGGGAGGCGGCATGTATCCAAAGATGCTCTTTTGAGGGGTCTATAGTACCTTCCAGTTTAGAAAAAAGATCTTTCCTGCCTTCGGTGAATTCTTTCAGTTTAGGACTAAAAATCCCGGCCGATTTAAGAACGACTCCGCTTAGTTTCACCAATACGTTGTAAATTCTATGCACACTAAAATCTTAAGGTTGCTAAAATAGGCCTTTCCCAATAAATGGATTGTCAGAAGGGCCTATATTTCGTATTTTCGTAGACCTGAAAAATATTGTAGATGAGAAAGATTCAAATGGTTGACCTTAAAGGTCAATATGAAGGTATAAAAAATGAAGTAAATAAGGGAATGCAGGAAATACTGGAAGATACTTCCTTTATAAACGGCCCTCATGTTCATGCGTTTCAAAAAGAATTAGAAGAGTATCTGGGAGTAAAACATGTGATTCCATGTGCCAATGGGACAGATGCATTGCAAATAGCGATGATGGGTCTTGGTTTAAAGCCGGGTGATGAAGTGATCACTGCCGATTTTACCTTTGCGGCCACCGTTGAGGTGATCGCTTTACTTCAATTGACCCCTGTGCTGGTAGATGTAGACCCAAAAACTTTCAATATAGATCCTGAAGAGATCAAAAAAGCGATCACTCCCAATACTAAAGCAATCGTACCTGTGCATTTGTTTGGACAGACGGCAGACATGGATGCGATCATGGAGATAGCAAAAGAGCATAATTTATATGTTATAGAAGATAATGCCCAGGCCATTGGTGCAGATTTCCATACGAAAGAAGGGAAAACGAGCAAGGCAGGAACCATAGGAGATGTTGCGGCAACATCCTTTTTTCCATCTAAAAACCTGGGTTGTTATGGTGACGGCGGTGCGATCTTTACTAACAATGATGAGCTTGCCCATACTATTAGAGGGATCGTGAATCATGGAATGTACGAGCGTTATCATCATGATGTGGTTGGGGTAAATTCAAGACTGGATAGTTTCCAGGCTGCTGTGTTAAGAGCTAAGCTTAAAAATCTCGATATCTACAATGAAGCAAGGAAAGAAGCTGCTTTAAAATATACCGATGCATTCCGTGGGAATGAAGATATTGAAACCCCCGTTAGAACAGGTGATTGTGATACCCACGTCTACCACCAGTATACATTGAAGATCAAAAATGGAAAAAGAGATGCTTTAGCGAAACATCTTCAGGAAAAAGGAATTCCATTTGGTATCTATTATCCAATCCCTTTGCACCGTCAAAAAGCTTACCTGGATGAGAGGTATAATGAAAATGATTTTGGCGTGACCAATCAATTGGTCAAGGAGGTGATCTCTTTACCAATGCATACTGAACTGGAAGAGGATCAAATTCAGTATATTTCAGAAACAATTATCGATTTCCTTAATAAATAAATTATGAAAAAACTGCTTACAGTAATTTTGGCCATTTTTGTTTCCACACAACTAATGGCCCAGGATATTTATATCCATGCGGGAAAATTAGTGGATACTAAAAATGGGAAGATGCTTAACGATCAAACCATTATTATTTCTGGTAATAAGATTAAAAGTGTTGAGAAAGGCTTTTTAGAACCTGCTGCTGAAGACAGTTTAATAGATTTGAAAAATAAGACAGTATTACCGGGCCTTACCGATATGCATGTGCATTTGGAAAGTGAAACCAATCCCAGTAAATATCTTCAAAGATTTACGAATAATCCGGCAGATGATGCCTTTAGTTCCATAGGTTTTGCTGAAAAAACCCTAATGGCAGGATTTACTACGGTAAGGGATCTTGGAGGTTCCGGAGTTAATATTGCCCTACGTGATGCGATCAATAAAGGAAAGGTTAAGGGGCCCAGAATCTTTACTTCGGGAAAATCTTTAGCTACCACAGGAGGGCATGCAGATCCTACTAACGGAATGAATAATGCCATGATCGGAGATCCGGGACCCAAAGACGGAGTGGTAAATAGTGTGGAAGATGCCAGGAAAGCGGTAAGACAGCGTTATAAGAATGGCGCCGATCTTATAAAGATCACTGCTACCGGTGGCGTGTTAAGCGTGGCTAAAAGCAGTTCTAATCCTCAGTTTTTTAATGAAGAAATTGAAGAGATCGTGAAAACTGCAAAAGATTATGGTTTTCATGTGGCTGCACATGCCCACGGTGATGAAGGGATGCAACGTGCGGTAAAAGCAGGGGTTAAGACCATAGAACATGGAACTTTAATGAGTGAAGAAACTATGGATCTAATGAAGGAATATGATGCCTACCTGGTACCGACCATAACGGCAGGAAAAGAGGTGACAGAAAAAGCCGAGATCGAAAATTATTATCCGGAGCTGGTAGTGCCAAAAGCAAAGGAAATAGGGCCTAAAATTCAGAATACATTTGCGAAAGCGTATAAAAGGGGAGTATCAATTGCTTTTGGAACTGATGCAGGAGTGTTTAAGCATGGCGATAATGCAAAAGAATTCGGGTTTATGGTGGAAGCAGGAATGCCTGAAATGGAAGCACTTCAGGTGGCGACTATAGTGCCGGCTAAAATTCTAAAAATGGAAAAAGAGTCCGGACAAATCGCTCCGGGTTTTTACGCCGATATCATTGCGGTTGATGAAGATCCAACCAAAAATATCAAAACGATGGAGAATGTAACTTTCGTAATGAAAGAAGGGAAAGTTTACAAAAATAAGTAGCGATCCAATCCTGAGCTTTATAAAAGCTTAAGGAAGAGCCTAAACAAGTTCAGATTTACGAAATTTGATTATAAAAATAAAGCCTGATCGACTGATCAGGCTTTATTTTTATAAGTATTTAGCTTTTATATAACTTCTGAAGTTATAAGCTTAATTGATATCTATTTCGATTATTTCTGAAATCAATTCACCATTCCCTGTAAAGCCTTCCATATAAAGCTTAATGTTTTTTTGAAGGGTATTCAGTATCTTAAAATCTATAAATGCGGAATCCATAAAAATTTCTGACTTCCAATCTATACTACCATAGTCTTCAAATAATTTGGAGCTATACGAATTGTATTTTGGATTATAGTATCTTTTTTGTGTCTCATATCCATTATTCGCGATTATAGAATTGAGTGTATTACGGTTACCACTATTGCTGGAACCTTTCTTTAGATTTATTTCAATTACACCACCGCCTTCATTTAATCCGCGACCGGCAGATGCGGATTTATTAATGTAAACTGATTCAACCTGGCTGGTAGTTATATTATATAATATTCCCAGATCACCAATTAATCTCGCGCCGTTAAGATAAATAATTGGACGTGGAGGCTGTCCACTAAGACTAAAAGGAACTCTGGATCGTATTTCTACAGATGCTGGTGTTCTTCGTACCACAAATCCGTTTTGGGCAATAAGATCTGTAATGTAATAATAAGACATTTCATCTTTTTCATCTATAATAAACTCATCAGCAAGTGCGCTTAATCTATTTCCTGTTTTAGAATCTTTATCATCTTTTTTCTTTCTACCATTTATCACAACTGTGTCCAGCATTTGAGAAGAACTAACAAAGTTTTCTGGAATATTCGAAAGAACTCTTTCCGTTGGTACACTGAGCACCTTATCTAACTGGTCCATATTAAGACTGGAATTCAAAACCTCGGGGTAAACTTGAAATCTCACTGATGGCTTGGATAACTTGCTATTCCTATCGTTTAATAACCCTATTGAAAATTGGGTGCTATCCTCAATAAATAAATTTTCGATCTCGAAGGTATTATTAGGTTGAATATTAATAATACCAAACTCCCCTGAAGCTTCGTTTCTTAAGAATAGTTCGTTTTCTTTTTTAGTATTTCTTTTAAAAATAGTACCCTTAATGCTAAAGCCCTGCTTTCTCTCCAATATTTCCTTTGATTCGCTTTTAAAAATATCGTTCCATTCATATTTGCTCCATCCCTGCGTAAGAAGTAAAAGGTCCAGATCATACATTCTCCTTCTTTCTGAAAAGTCTTCCGAAAAATAGTATGCAGGATGTTGTATGTTTCCTCTTAGGTATGGTTCAAGTAAAAATGAGGAGATAATACTTGAGTTTTTATCATAAGCTTTGGTTTCTACAGGAAGTATGGAAATACTCAGAGAAGCTACTTGATCTTCTTTTCTTTTTTGAGATAACCTCAGTTTAATTGAATCTCCAGTTTTTTTGGTTCCTGAAATTTTAAATTCTATGTTTTTTTCCGGTTGATTAAAAACCAGTCTCTCTAATAATGGTTCAAAAGATTCATTAAAAATACTAATCACATTTACACCCTGGAAAAGAGAATCTTTTGGAAAAGTGATATTGGCTTCAGATTGATTTTCCGGAAAATAGAATGAAAAATCTTTAATTTTTCCTTCTCTGTGTATCGCTGCGAAAAATTTTTTCTCTTCAAGCTGTTTCCTGGTTTCGGAATTTGTTTTTAATGAAATGAGTATATCTTCGTTGAAATCTTTAACCGTCATGGAAATACCCCGGGATTCAAAACCTGATAGTTTTTGGTTTATTTTCTCCCCATCTTCCAGAATTAGAATCACTTCAAAATCATCTGTCAAATTAGGTTTAAGTGTAAAACTGGCCATTCCAAACCTATTTGTTTTAAACCGACTGATAGTGTCATTATTTCTAAGAACAAATCCCGGTAGCTCGTTGTATGATTCTTCAAAAGAGCTACTTAATTTAACACCAATCGTATTGTTTATACCTGTGACTATATGACCACCTTCCGGTAATAATTGCAAGTCATACTCCTGCATTTGTGTGTTAGTAGAAACTTCTGCCGTTTCCCCAAGAACTTGAAAAGCCTGTATACCAGAAAGGCTATCGTCCACCTGTCTTATATAAGAAGTCGACGCCTTTAAGAAATATAATCCTGGAGAAAGTTGAAGACTACTAAGGTCTATGCTGCCTGTAGATTTTCCCTGGAAAATATAATATGTTTTAGATGTGATCTGTTTTCCAGTATTATCAAATACCTGAACATTCAGATTTGTAGAATTGAAACCTGGAATATTTTTCTTAAGGTCATAGATATAAGAGGCAAACCAGAGATTTTCATTCTCAAAAAATTTGTTTTTGTTGAGATGTATAAAAACAGATTCCCTGGAATTCTGAAAGTGTTGGTCATATTCAGTTTCTAATTCCTGAATGGTTTCCGGTTTATTTTGAGCTAAGCATTTTAAGCAAAACAGGGCTAATAAAAGCCCTGTGAAAATTTTTTGTGAATTCAATAGTATAAATTTAAGTAAGGAAAATATTAATAAAATACCTTCTTGTAGGGAGAGAAAGTTGAAATTTCTTACAAAATAGTAAAATCTCCTGATTGAAAAAATTTGTTTTATTGAAATTCACGGTAGCAGCGATTTTTATATTTCCGCAGAGGAAGTCTCCATGCCTCGATCAATTTTCTTAACCAATCCTTGCAGAACTTTTCCAGGTCCAACTTCTATAAATTCTGAAGCACCATCTTTTATCATATTTTGAACAGATTGGGTCCATTTTACAGGGGCAGTTAATTGAAATACGAGATTCTTCTTGATCTCCTCAGCATCGTTTACGGCAAAAGTGCTAACATTTTGATACACCGGGCAGATAGGCTTATTAAATGTTGAATTTTCAATTGCCGCCGCCAGGTCTTTTCTAGCCGGTTCCATTAGAGGTGAATGAAATGCTCCTCCTACGGGTAATATCATGGCTCTTCTCGCTCCTCTTTCCTTCAAATTCTCGCAAGCTCTTTCCACCGCATCATAAGCTCCTGAAATTACCAATTGTCCCGGGCAGTTATAATTGGCTGCTACCACGATTCCTTCAGTTTCAGAACAAACAGATTCCACCAATTCATCTTCCAGACCAAGAACTGCAGCCATGGTAGAGGGTTCTAATTCACAGGCTTTTTGCATGGCCTGCGCTCGTTGTGAAACAAGTTTCAATCCATCTTCAAAGCTCAGTACGCCATTGGCAACCAGGGCTGAAAATTCACCCAGGGAATGACCTGCCACCATATCTGGTTTAAAATTGTTCCCCAGCACTTTACTCAATATTACCGAATGTAGAAAAACAGCAGGTTGGGTCACCTTTGTTTCTTTAAGGTCTTCTGCAGAACCTTCAAACATTATATCTGTAATGGAAAATCCTAAAATATCATTAGCCTGATTGAACAGTTTCTGAGCTTCGGGTGACTTTTCATAAAGATCCAATCCCATTCCCGAAAACTGGGCTCCCTGGCCGGGAAAAATATATGCTTTCATAAATGTTGGTTTAGAGGAACAAAAATAGGTATAAATAAAAAGACCTCATAACAAAGCTTCGTTATGAGGTCTCTTCCGACAAATACAGTCTTTATAACTCTAATTTTCCTTTTTCTCCAATATCCTGTTTATTTCCGGTGGCAGCTGCCATACCTAATTTAAACAAGGTAGTAACTTTACTCTCGTCATTATCCCAATAGTAAGCCTCTTTTGGGTTCACTTTTATAGCGGTAATATTCGGATCATCTTCGCCGTCAAACCAGGCATTATCAGTTTTAGAATATAATTCCTTAATAACGTCGCGATTGGTTTCAATAAAAGCCTCACCATAGATACTCAAAAATTCCATATCTGAAGTCCCGCTATATAATAGTTGAACGTCCTTATCTTTCTTGATATCTTTATTATGATCGCTATCGCTTCTACTTAAGAACCAAACTGCACCGTGGTCATCCACCTGTTTAGTAGACATTGGAACAGCACTCAATGGTTTTTGGTCCATATTGGTCACTAACATGCAAAAATCTACATCTTCTGCCAGTTCTTTGATCTTTTCTCTTGCCTTATCGTCGTATAAATTTTTAGTACTCATAATCAATTTTTTGTTTGGTATGAAGATACTTTAGATAGGGTGGCTTATGCGCTAATGAAGTATTAAAAAAAGGAGTACTGTTGTTAAGAATTGTAAAATCAGCTGAATTTTCCAATTATTGAAGAGACTTGTGATCTATACCCTGCCCCGAAAATATTTAGGTGTACCAGTAAATAATATAATTGCCATAAAGGGGTCCTTTCCTGCCAGTTTCCCTGAAGGGGGTAGATTTCATTATAAGTTTGGAACATAATTTCGTCAAAACCCCCAAAGAGTTTCATCATTCCCAGGTCCATTTCGCGAGGTGCATAGGCTACAGCGGGGTCTATTAAGCAAGGCATCCCGGCTGAGTTTACCAAGTAATTACCATTCCAAAGGTCTCCGTGAATAAGGGCAGGTGGTTCCGATGGGATCATATTTTCGCAATTCTTATAGAAATTCTCCGATACATTTAGCTGAAAACCTTTTTCTTCAGCCATTTTTATCTGAGGTTTGATTCGCATTTCTATATAAAATTCTGCGGAAGATTTTTTACGATCATTATACTGCGGAAGACTGCCTATATAATTATCATTTTTGAAACCGAAAGAATCAGAGGTTTGCTGATGTAAAGCTGCCAGGTGTTCTCCAAAAACTTCCCAGAAATTTGAAGCTTTTAGTGCGGGCTCTTTATATTCCAGAATTAGATAAGATTGTGAACCTGCGTGGCCAGTTTTTAGAGCTTCTGGAACATCAATTACTCCAGAAGCGGCGAGTTCTTTTAAACCTGCCTCTTCAGCTTCGAACATTCCGGGAAAGCGTTTATTATTATTGATCTTAACTACGAATTTTTCAGCAGCACAATTCAGTAGGAAAACATCATTAATATCCCCGCCGGTGAGCCTGGAAAAGCCGGTGAGTTCTTTTCCGAAATCCTGCGCGATCCTATTTAGAATATCTTCAGAATTACTTTCGCTCATAGGTTAGATAGGTGAAAGAATGATCATGCTTTCCATCTTTCTCATGAAATTGCTCCTTTACAAGCTCCCATTCCTCTTCGTTGATTTCAGGAAAATAAGTATCTGCATCAAACTTTCCATGTACCCGGGTGAGCTCTATCTTTTCGGCATGTTCCATTCCCATTTTGTAAATTTCTCCCCCGCCAATTATAAATGCCTGTTCATCCAGTTTCGAGACTCGAATAGCTTCTTCCATAGAATTTACGACAACGGTTCCTTCAGGATTATAATCCTTTTGCCGGGTAATTATAACATGAGTACGCTCTGGTAATAGTTTGGGGAAGGATTCAAAGGTCTTTCTCCCCATAATAATATGGTGACCGGAAGTGAGCCTTTTAAATCTTTTAAAATCGTCTGGTAAATGCCAAACCAGGTCATTATCTTTTCCTAAAGCATTATTTTCTGCCGCAGCAGCGATCATTGTAAGCATCTATTCTTAAGAGTTTATTGGTCTATCTGGATCTTCCGGACTTATTCTTTTTGGAGGAGGTGTAGTGTCGGTGGTATTTCTGGAAGGTGGAGTAGGATGATCCCTTTCTACTTTTTCCTGTAGTTTCGCTATTTTTTCCCGCTGCTTCTTAACCAGTTTATCTACCTGTTTTGCTTCCCATTCTTTCCCCATAAAACTGTTTACTATAAAAACATTGAAAAAATGGATTAGAAATAGCAATGTCCAAAGCAGTACTGCCCATACAAACCAGTTATATCCAAGAGGTTTGAAATTCTCTTGATAACCTATCACCACATTCAGGACAATTAGAAACACGGCCCCGATTAGGAATACTACAAAATGTTGAAAAAGCCTCTTTTTTTGCCTGGCTCTTTTACGGGCATTTTCATAAAGTTCGCGCTGTTCGTAATCTACTTCGGAAGTATTTTTCTTTTTAGAAAACATAATAACTCTTACATTAGTGTAGTATCAAATTTACATTTTTATAAAAAGAACTTCCCAAGGCTTATGGATAATTTAAGAAAAGGCTTTCCTGTACTGGAACAATACACTTATTTAAATACGGCAGCTTCGGGGCTTCTGCCTGAAAAAGTCTGGGAATTCCGTCAGGATCATGATATGGATTTTCTAATTGAAGCCAGTCTTCTTAAAGAAAAGATGGGGGAGGTACTTACCGGGGTAAGAGAAAGTGTCGGTGATTTTTTTCATTGTGCTCCCAATAGAGTCGCATTGATTCCTAATTTCTCTTATGGTTTTAATAGTGTACTGGAAAGCCTGGATAAACCAACTAAAGCGCTTTTGATAAAGAACGATTATCCGTCTATTAACTGGCCGGTAGAATCACGAGATTTTGAAGTGGTTTATGCTGAAATGGATGAGACTTTTGAAACCAATATTATTGAAGAGATCGAAAAGGAAAAACCTTATTTTTTTGCTTTTAGTATCGTACAATATATCAATGGCGTCAAGCTAAGTGTTGATTTTCTTAAGAAATTAAAAGAACAGTTTCCAGATTTAATCCTTATCGCTGATGGAACCCAGTATTTTGGAACAGAGGAATTCAATTTTGATGAGTCGGGGATAGATATTGCAATAAGTAGCTGTTATAAATGGATGAATGCCGGCTACGGCAACGGATTCATGCTTTTCAATGAAAGTGTCCAGGGAAAGTTATCTCCTAAACATCTTGGATTTGGATCACTTCAGGGAAAATATAAAGCTCATGAAGGAAATTTTATAGGCAAGTTCGAACCGGGACATTATGATACCCTCAATTTCGGAAGTTTGAAAGTAGCCATAGAGTTGATCAATAAGATAGGGATGAGAACTATCCAGGATAAAATTGAAGTTTTAAAGAAAATAGCCCGCGATAGATTTGCCGAAGCAGGCCTCCTGGAAGATTGGACTTTAGGACGTGACGATTTCTCCCCTCTTTTCAATATAAAAGGAGATGAAAACTTATTTAATCAGCTGCGAAGTGAAGGTATAATTACCTCACAACGAGGGGATGGAATTAGAGTGAGTATGCATTATTTCAATTCTGAAAAAGATCTGAACCATCTTTTCAGAATTTTAAAGATCTAAAATGAATTTCTTAACCATACTTCCTTCTTAAAATTTTAATGAAATAATTGATTATATCGTTTGCGTATTTTCGACTTGATAGAGAATGTCAGGATTAATTTCAAATTTCGAAAAAATGAATATAACCTGCTGATTTTTATTGTTTTATAAGATGATATTATTTTAATTTGGACATTAATTATGAAAAAAAATATATCATGTCTATAACAAAACAATATCTTAAATCGAAGCCTGAATGTAAGATCACCTTTTGTGTACCTGCTAAAGAGGCTGAAAAAGTAGAAATAGCCGGAGACTTTAATGCCTGGAATCTAACAGAACTGAAAAAGTTCAAAAATGGCAATTTTAAAGGACAGTTTAATCTTCCTGTAAATAAAGAATATCAGTTCAAATATATCGTAGATGGTAAATGGACCAACGACGCCGAAGCTGATGCTTATAAATGGAATGAGTTTGCAGCTTCAGAAAACAGCGTAGTGGTAGTCTGAATTTTTTATTCAGTGACTTTTACGCCATTCCAGAAGGCAATATGATTTTCTATAGGTTTTGCAGCATGGCTTGCTTCCGGATAATACCAGGCAGCATCTTTATTTAAATTTCCATCAACCTCTATATGAAAATAGGATGCTTTTCCTTTCCAGGGACAGCGGGTGTGGGAGTCACTGGATCTAAAATATTCTTCTTTAACGTCTTCCCGTGGGAAATAATGATTATTCTCCACGATCTTGGTGTTGGAACTTTCAGCAATTACTGTGTCATTCCATATAGCTTTCATCTTATTATATAATTTAGAAGTTACTTTCTTCTAAAGATATAGTTTTTGTAGCAATTTTCCTTGTCACCAAAGTATTTCTCCACATGTAGACCGGCTTCATCTGCCAGCCAGTTTACGATAGAGTCGTCGTATTTCTGTGAGATCTCGGTATTTATACTTTCCCAGGCTTCAAAATTGATCTCTAGTCCAAGCCTTTTGATAACTACTTTCTGGGGTTTCTTACTAACCAGGAAACTTTTTGCAGTTCCGGTCTCAGGGTCATAGGTTTCCCAGTGAAAGAAACTATTGGTGTCAAATTCCCCGTCTAATTCACTATTGATCCTTACTAGTAAATTTTTGTTGAATTCTTCGGTAATACCGGAGGGATCATTGTAAGCATCAAGAATTGTTTGAGGATTCTTCTTTTGATCGAAGCCCATAAAAAGCATGTCATCCTCACTCATTGCCTGGGCAATATTTGCTAAAAACTCCACCGCTTCTTTATGGGAAAGGTTGCCAATATTGCTCCCCAGAACCAAGATTACCTTTTTTCGGGTGTTATATTCTGAAAGTTTTTCCAGGGTTTTAAAATAAGTTCCCTGTTGAATTTTTACGTTTACTTCTGGAATTTCTTTCTGCAAAGAACTTTCAAGTTCTTCCAGTACATTCTGGCTAATATCAACTGGTAAATAGTCGAATTGGAAATTCTTATCTACTAATTCCTTAAGAATGATCTTGGTCTTTTTTCCGTCTCCGGCTCCAAGTTCAATAAGATCAAATCCTGAATCGCTACTGAAAGATTTTGCAATGGCTTCAGAATTGATTTTCAGGATATCAAGTTCACAGGAGGTTAAATAATATTCCGGCATATCCATGATCTGCTGAAAGAGTTTATCTCCTTTTTTGTCATAGATATACTTGGATAACAGGTATTTTGGATAGTTTGTTAATCCCTTATAGGTATCCTCAGCGAAGGCTGTTTCAAACATAGTTTCCGGTGGATTTTTCATTTAAATCTGTAATTATTTTACCAGTCTGAAGCCTGTAAACTGCCATCTGAGCTGTGGATGAAAAAAATTTCTATAGGTGTGTCGAGTATGATTTTTAGAAGTAGCAACCGAGCCGCCTCTTAATACCTTTTGGTTGACCATGAATTTGCCATTGTATTCACCAAGAGCGCCTTCAGGTTTTTCATAATTAGGATAAGGAGAGTAAGCACTTTCTGTCCATTCCCATCTGCTTCCCCAAGCGAATTTTTCCTGGGCTGTTTCCCATTCTTCTTCATTAGGGAGTCGCATTCCTTTCCATTGGGCAAAAGCAAAAGCTTCAAAATAGGAAATATGAGTGACGGGCGCCTGCAGATCTAATTTAATAAGTCCGTTCAGGGTATATTGATGCCAATCATTATCAATTTTATGCCAGTAAGAGGGTGAAGATATCTTATGCTCGTTGATCCAGTCCCAGGCTTCAGCATGCCATAGGAGAACATCTTTATATCCGCCGGCTTCTATAAATTCTATAAACTCGGCATTTGTAACAAGTTTGTTGGAAATACTAAAATCACAGAGGTATTTTTTATGGACTCCTTTCTCGTTATCATAACAGAAATCCTCAGATTTATGACCAATTTCATAAATTCCTTCCGAAATATCTATCCATTCCTGTTCAAAATCCTGGATGATATTTTCCTTAAATTCATCGTTGTATTTTGGAAGCAGAGGATTGTTCCCCAGGATATATTTAATATCGGTATAAAGAAGTTCCTGATGTTGTTTCTCGTGATGGCACCCAATCTCAATAACTCCCAGGGCTTCTTTACTAAGTTTATTGTTTTCCAGGAGTTTCATCATCTCTTCGGTGACATACTTTCTGAATTTATAGATCCATGCAACCGTGGGGCGGGATAAATTACCTCTATTGGTTCTTATCACTTTTTCACCTACACTCTCATAATAACTATTGAAAACATAAGCCGTATGCTCATCAAATAATTCATGGGATCCAGCATATTTTTTTAGTACAAACTCCTCAAAGAACCAGGTGGTATGGCCAAGGTGCCACTTAGGTGGAGAAACATTCTCAATGGGCTGAACTACATAATCTTCCGTTTCCAGAAAAGAACATATCTTTTCTGAATCTTCCCTTGTATCTTTAAAAAGTTGAATAATTTCCTTTTGTGAAAGCATAAAAAAAGAGTGATACGTTTAGGTATCACTCAAATTTACAATTTTTTAAAAACGAGATTGCTAATCAGTCGTTAAGGTGGAGTTAAAAATCTTTTGACTAAAAGTTCAGAGGAATAGTATAGCTAATCGTCTTCGGCTTTCCTGCCAGTTTTCCAGGGGTCATCGTAGGTATAGCCTCCATTAATCTTTTGGCTTCCTTCTTTAATTCCGGGTATTTACTTTCAACAGACTTTACCACTACCTTGCCTTCTTCATTTACTTTCATTGAAACAGTGGCTTTACCTCTTATATATTCACCTTTATCATTTTTTGAATATTTAATGTTTTCGCGAATATGTTGCATCAGCATTTTGTTGAAACAAGCTTTTTTATCGGCATTATCCTCACAGCCCGGCCATACGGGAGCTGTTTCTTTCATGGAAACTTTGTTTCCTTTTACCTCCACATCATTCTGGGCAAAAGACATAAAGCCCGTAAGCATGATCGCGATAAACAATAATTTTTTCATAGTAATTTTGTTGTTTAGAATTCATTTAGAAATTGAAAGGAACGGTAAAGTTTCTGGAATCAGCTTCCCCATTAAGGGTTCCAGGTTCCATATCAGGAATCTTCATGATCATTTCTTTAGCTGCTTTTTTAACCTGTGGTTCCTCTCCCTCAATAGAATTTACAACAACCTCGCCATTTTCGTCGATAGCGAAAGAAATGGTAACTTTTCCACGAACGTATTCTCCAGCATCATTTTGAGGATATTCATAATTCTCCCTTACATGTTGCGAAAGTTTCTGATTAAAACATTCCTTAATATCTTCGCTATTCTCACAGCCAGGCCATACCGGAGAGGTTTGCTGAGCATTTGAGAATGTTACGCCTCCAATTAAAAAACATGCAATAAATACTAACTTCTTCATAAGAATTTAAAAATTTTATATAATTAAACTTATACCGCAACCTTTGCTTTTATGCCTGGGTACGGATCATAATTATCTAATATAAAATCTTCAAACTTAAATCCAAAAATATCTTTAACCTCTGGGTTGATTTTCATGTTTGGGAGTGGTCTTGGGTCCCGGCTAAGCTGAAGTTCAACCTGCTCCATGTGGTTACTATAAATATGTGCATCTCCAAAAGTATGTATAAAATCTCCCGGCTCGTATCCGCAAACCTGGGCCATCATCATAGTAAGCAAGGCATAGGAAGCAATATTGAATGGCACTCCTAAAAATATATCTGCACTTCTTTGATAAAGTTGACAGGATAATTTTCCGTCGGCTACATAAAATTGAAAAAATGCATGGCAGGGTGGAAGAGCGGCCTTCCTGTTGGCCACATTTTCAGAAAATGAAACCGAAGTATCTGGCAAAACAGAAGGATTCCAGGCTGAAACCAGCATTCTTCGACTATTAGGATTGGTCTTTAGGGTTTCAACTATCTCTTTTATCTGGTCTATTTCTTCACCATTCCAGTTTCTCCACTGGTGGCCATAGACCGGCCCCAGATCTCCATTCTCATCTGCCCACTCATTCCAGATACGAACACCGTTTTCTTTCAGGTATTCAATATTAGTATCACCTTTCAGGAACCACAATAATTCATGAATAATAGATTTTAGGTGTAGTTTTTTAGTTGTAACCATGGGGAAACCTTCGCTAAGGTCAAATCTCATCTGGTAGCCAAATACACTTTTTGTTCCTGTGCCGGTGCGGTCTCCTTTCTGTGCGCCGTGCTCTAATACATGTTTAAGGAGATCATGATACTGTTTCATTGATAGATATATTTATCGGAAATACTTCAGGTTTAATTCCAATAAAAATAATAAAACAAGTAAAAAGCGAAGCCTGAATTTGTTCTGAATAGAAAAGAGTTATTAACTGTGTGTCAACTAATCGTCACATTCGTCTACGGCACACCGGTCCGCATGGTAAGCATTGCGTTCTCCCATTGGTTTTTCAAGACCAATAGTGGTATCATATCTGGTTTGGTGTTCCATTTCCGAATTAATTTCAGCTCCCATTAAAACAATAAAAGCGGTAAGAAACAGCCATAACATCAATATGGCAACCGCAGCAAAACTTCCGTAGAGATCATCATAACTTCCAAAATTACTCACGTACCATGAAAATAACATGGAGCCTGCGAGCCATAATACTGTTCCCAGGATAGCTCCCCAGCTTACCCATCTAAATCGGGGACTTCTGCGGTTAGGTGCAATTCTGTAAACCATACTAAGCGTGGAAATGAGGATGATCCCAAGAATTACCCACCGAAACCAGGTAAGGACGTTTTCAATTTCCTTACTTAAACCAAGTTTGTCTATTAGTAAGGGGAAGAAGATGACGATCAATAAACTTATTAGACCAAGTACAAGACCGCATAGGGTGAAAAGAAGCGTGATGAGGTTTTTTTTGAAAATATTCCTGCTTTCCAATTCATCATAGGCAATATTGACTCCCTGGAATAAAGCGTTTGTCCCCTTATTTGCACTCCAGATACTTACCAGAATACTAAAAAAAACTCCCCAGCCTAATTCTTTTCTGTTTTGTTGAATTACGGGTTCTAAAATGTCGGTGATCATCCCGAAAGCTTTTTCAGGTAAAATGAGATTTAATCTGGATATCTGGGCTTCGATCTGGGAAGGCTCCAAAACAAGACTATAAATAGATATCGAGGCTACAATGGTTGGAAAAATTGATAAAAAGAAATAAAAAGCAACTCCGGCAGAAACGATTTGTACATGATCCACTTGCATCTCGTGCCAAACACGTTTGCCAATATCTACCCATCCTCTAAATGGAATATTATGAGGCCACTGAGCTTCTTCACCGCGATACAATGATTTTTTTTTATTTTCACTCATTTTTTAGGAGATAAATACTAATTTTTAAACTGTTCAGTATAAAAATGCCGGAAGGCAATTTAGAATTTATCTACTACCTAAGAGAAAATCAAATTAGAAAGTTTTCTAAAAACTTAGACTGAGAGGAGTTTAACCAATAATCATCCCGGCAATCGTTGCTGAAAGCAATGAAGCTATAGTACCACCAATCAAGGCTTTCATTCCGAATTCAGATAATGTTCTTCGCTGTCCCGGGGCCAGGGAGCCAATTCCTCCAATTTGAATACCAATAGAAGCAAAGTTTGCAAAGCCACAAAGCATGTAAGTAGCCATAATTACAGACTTTTCATAATTCAGACTTAAGGCATTGGCAGGATTTTTAAGATCTGCTAACTGCACATATCCTACAAATTCACTTGCGGCCAGTTTGATTCCCAGTAGTTGTCCCATTAGCATCATGTCTTCCTTGGCAACGCCAATTAACCACATTAAAGGGGCGAAAATGATCCCCAGAATAGATTCAAGAGAAAATTTAGAATATGGCGTATATTCTGCCATTAGGCTATTTAAAGTGGTTAGCCCGCCAATATAGCCCAGGATATAATTTATCATAGCGATAAAGGCGATAAAAACAAGCAACATCGCAGCAACATTTGCGGCAAGTTTTAGCCCTTCAGTAGTACCATTTGCAATGGCATCAAGGATATTAGAACCTATTTTTTCAGAGGAAACTTCTACATCGGTATCTACAGGTTCCTGCTGCGGATATAATATTTTTGAGATCACGATCGCACCCGGCGCAGCCATAACCGAAGCGGCGAGGAGATGTTTCGCAAATTGTAGCCTGAGTTCAGGATCATCACCACCAAGAAACCCTATATAGGCGGCAAGAACGCCACCGGCAACGGTAGCCATCCCTCCAACCATTACGAGAAGGATCTCAGATCTGGTCATTCTTTCCAGGTAAGCTTTGATCATTAAGGGGGCTTCGGTTTGTCCAAGGAAAATATTTCCCGCCACGCTTAGGCTTTCGGGACCTGAAATCCCTAGTAATTTTGTTAATACCCAGGCCATTCCTTTTACCACGATCTGGATCACTCCCAGATAGAAAAGAACAGAGGTCAATGCTGAAAAGAAGATGATAGTAGGTAAAACCTGAAACAGGAAAATAAATCCGAAACTATCCACATCCATCATCCCGCCAAGCAGGAATTCACTTCCGGCAGAAGTAAAATCAAGGATGAGTACGAATATATTTCCTACAAATTCAAATACCTTTTGCACAACGGTGATCTTTAAAACACCAATAGCCAGTAATAATTGTGCAGCAATACCAATCCCTACAGTTTTCCAGTTAACAGCCCTTCGGTTACTGCTAAAAAGAAAAGCAATCAATATTAAAGAAATCATCCCTATAATACCACGGGTTAAGCTTGAAGCGCTAATTCCGGCACTTGGGATCATTTTTTTGGCGGTTTTCACCGGAATTATTTCTGAAGTCTCCTGATTTTGAATTTTGAGGTCATAATTTTTTCCACTAGAGGAAATGACCATACTGGAATCTGTAAGCGCAGAAACGCGAAGATTCTGAATAGTATCTTTAGGGGTATTATAAAATAATACCAGGAGTTTATTTTGATATAAATAATCACCAGAAGCCAGAGTGTCGCCATCCTTCTCCTTTAGAAAACTAAATCTGCCCTCTTTGAAGTTGATTTCTGTCGCTTCACCAAATACTGGCTGTTGGCTAAGGCTATCTGCCGTAGTTTCGAGTTGCCAGTTTTTTGAAATTGTTTGTGAGGAAGCTGATGTAATAGCAAATACGATCAGGAGTAGGCAACACCAGATTTTGTTCATTTCGGGTTATTTTCTTTTGGAAATTTCGTCCCTGATGCGGGCCGCTTTTTCGTAGTCTTCGTGATTAACAGCTTGGGATAGAAGTTCTTTTAGTTCTTCCAGAGACATTTTTTTGTAATCTGAAGTATCTTCAGATTTCATTTCAATTTCTTCTTTTAGAAGTTCTTCCTCAATAATTTCCTCTTCTTTTTCTTCTTTTTCACGCTGTTTTTCGTCGGCTTTTAAGTAAATACCGGCTTTATCAAGAATATTTTTATAGGTGAATATAGGTGCATCAAATCTAAGAGCCAGAGCAATAGCATCGCTGGTTCTTGCATCAATGATTTCTTCAATCCCGTCTCTTTCACAGATAAGGCTGGAATAAAAAACGCCATCCACCAGTTTATGGATAATCACCTGTTTGACCACAATTTCAAATCTATCTGAAAAATTCTTGAAAAGATCGTGGGTAAGAGGTCGGGGAGGTTTTATTTCCTTTTCCAGAGCGATGGCAATTGATTGTGCTTCAAATGCTCCGATCACAATAGGCAACTTGCGATCACCCCCAACTTCATTGAGAATCAATGCGTAAGCTCCGTTTTGTGTTTGACTATAAGATATTCCCTTAATGTTCAGGCGCACTAAACTCATACTTCAGTAAAATTAAAAAGGCTGTCTAAAATAAGGAGATTTACCATATTTAGACAGCCCCTTTATGGCTCGCAATTTATAAAAATTATGCGTTTTTCTCTTTAAATTCCTTCAATTTTTCATTTAGCCTAGGTACTACTTCAAAGGCATCGCCTACAATTCCGTAGTCTGCAGCTTTAAAGAAAGGAGCTTCAGGGTCGTTATTAATTACAACCTTGGTTTTAGCAGCGTTAATCCCCGCAAGGTGCTGTATAGCTCCAGAAATACCAATAGCAATATACAGGTTGGAAGCGACAGGTTTTCCTGTTTGCCCCACGTGTTCACTGTGAGGTCTCCATCCCATATCACTAACCGGCTTGGAACATGCTGTAGCCGCTCCAAGAATATCTGCCATCTCTTCTACCATGCCCCAGTTTTCTGGTCCTTTAAGACCACGTCCTCCAGAAACAACAACTTCAGCATCTGCAATAGTTACCTTGTTGGTAGCTTTATCAACCGATTCTACATTTACTGAAAAATCTTCTTCCGAAAGATTTGGACTGAAATCTTCTGAAGCTGCATCTGCCTGAGCTTCTTTAAGTCCGTAAGCATTTTTGGATAGTCCAATCACCTTTACATCTGTAGTGATCTTGGTAAAATTGAATGCTTTATTTGTAAAAGCTGTTCTCTTTACGGTAAAAGGATCTGTACTTTCTGGCAGGCCAACCACATTTGAAGCATAACCCGCTTCAAGCTGAACTGCTAATAAAGGTGCAAGATATTTACTATTTGCACTCTGACTTAGAACTACAACCTTGCTTCCTTCTTTTTCAGCTGCCTGTTTAACCGCATCTGAATAGGCTTCAGCGTTGAAATTCTTCAATTTATCGTTAGTTACATTAAGGACTTTATCCACTCCATACTTTCCTAATTCAGAAACATCTCCTGCATTAAAAGCAATGGCCGTAACGGAAGTTCCCATTTTGTCGGCCACTCCTTTTGCGTAAGACGCAACTTCATAGGAAGCTTTTTTGAATTTTCCTTCTTCTGATTCTATATATACTAAAACTGACATTTTCTTCTGATTTTAAATTTTGAAATTCATTTTGATCCTTACTGACCCAAATTAGATCGCCTTTGCTTCGTTGTGAAGAAGATCAATTAATTCATCAAGATTATCAGGATCAACCAGTTTTACATCACCCTTAGGTGCTGGTTTTTCAAATTTTACAGCTTCTGTTTTTACAGAAGTATCTGCAGCTTCCACCACATTTAGCGGTTTCTTACGTGCTTGCATGATTCCTCTCATATTAGGAATACGAAGATCACTTTCTTCAACCAGACCTTTTTGACCACCAATTACCAATGGAAGGGAAGCAGTTAGGGTTTCTTTACCGCCATCGATCTCACGGATTGCTTTCGCGTTTTCCCCGTCAACTTCAAGGCTTATACAGTTATTTATAAAATTGGCTTTTAGTAACTGGGCTAACATTCCGGGAACCATTCCTCCATTATAATCAATAGATTCTCTACCTGCGATCACAAGATCATATCCCCCGTCCTCAACAACTTTCGCAAGTTCTTTAGCAACCTGATATCCGTCCGTTGCGGGAGTATTCACTCTAATGGCACTGTCAGCGCCAATCGCAAGAGCTTTTCTAAGAGTAGGTTCAGTTTCAGCACCACCAACATTTACAACATCTACGCTCGCGCCTTGTTTTTCTTTAAACCACATCGCTCTGGTAAGACCAAATTCATCATTAGGGTTGATTACAAATTGAACACCATTAGTGTCAAATTTAGTGTCTCCTTCAGTGAAATTGATTTTCGATGTAGTGTCAGGCACGTGACTAATACATACTAAGATTTTCATATATAAGGTTCTTTGTTTAATAAAACGTTTGCGTTGACGAAGGTAAGTATTTTTAATCAAAAAAAGCTATGCACGCATAATAAAATTAGTATAAAATAATGCGCCTATTTTAAGGGATAATTAGTTTTTAGTCCTGTGAGATGGGAATAATTCATAATAAAGTCTAAAATATTGAGATTCCCTGGTATTCATTTTTTATATAATCAATATTGAAGTTGTATCAAAAATTTTAATCGGCAAATATGGTATATACTTTAATGAATTACTATTTTTGCTGTGCAGGAATAAAAAATAAGATTTTATATAATGAGGACAATTCAATTTAGGGAAGCCGTTCAAGAAGCGATGAGCGAGGAAATGCGTCTTGATGACAGCATCTATTTAATGGGAGAGGAAGTTGCCGAATATAATGGAGCATATAAAGCTTCTAAAGGAATGTTGGATGAATTTGGTCCTGAGAGAGTGATCGATACTCCTATTGCAGAACTTGGGTTTTCCGGGAT
Source organism: Christiangramia sediminis (assembly GCF_020552705.1). Taxonomy (GTDB): domain Bacteria; phylum Bacteroidota; class Bacteroidia; order Flavobacteriales; family Flavobacteriaceae; genus Christiangramia; species Christiangramia sediminis. The sequence continues at coordinate 1,133,554 of NZ_JAJBZG010000005.1, forward strand.
AGGTGTTGGATCTGCAATGAATGGCAACAGGCCAATCATTGAATTTATGACCTTTAACTTTTCTCTGGTTGGAATTGACCAGATCATTAATAACGCCGCGAAAATGAGACAAATGAGCGGTGGGCAGTTCAATATTCCAATTGTATTTCGTGGACCAACAGGATCTGCAGGTCAGTTAGGAGCCACGCATTCCCAGGCTTTTGAAAGCTGGTTTGCAAATACTCCAGGTCTTAAAGTGATCGTTCCTTCTAATCCTTACGATGCAAAAGGGCTTTTAAAATCAGCTATTCGCGATAATGATCCTGTGATATTTATGGAGAGTGAGCAGATGTATGGTGATAAGGGAGAGGTGCCTGAAGAAGAATATCTTATCGAAATTGGGAAAGCAGATATTAAAAGAGAAGGTACTGATGTAACTATCGTTTCTTTTGGTAAGATCATCAAAGAGGCATATAAGGCTGCTGAGCAATTAGCTGAAGAAGATATCTCCTGCGAGATCATTGATCTTAGAACAGTACGTCCTATGGATCATGATGCAATTCTGGAATCTGTTAAAAAGACAAATAGATTGGTAATCCTGGAAGAAGCATGGCCTTTTGGAAATGTGGCTACAGAGATCACTTATCAAGTACAATCTAAGGCATTCGATTACCTGGATGCACCAATTATTAAACTTAATACTGCCGATACTCCGGCGCCTTATTCACCTGGCCTATTGAAAGAATGGCTGCCAAATAGCGATGATGTTGTTAAAGCTGTGAAAAAGGTAATGTATAAGTAACCTTAATCAACTTATCTTTGAAACTTCATCTTTTTGATGAAGTTTTTTTTTATCCTATAATGAGCAAAAAAGCCTATTTACTTTTCATATTTTTTTTCAGTCTAAACCTAATTCAAGCTCAAACCAAGGTTGGTGGAGTGGTGAATGATAATTCGGGAAAGACTGTGCCCTTTGCAAATGTTGTTTTTGCCAATTCTTCCAGTGGAACTACCACCAACGAGGATGGGGAATTTTACCTGCAGGACGAGGGAAGCTTCGATACTATCGTAATTTCCTTTATTGGTTATAAAACCTTAAAAGTTCCTTTGCAGGCTTCCGTAAATTTAAATATGGAGATTACCCTGGAAGAAGAAGCAGCGAGTCTGGACGAGGTGGTAATCTATCGAGGAAAGACTTCAAAAAAGAATAATCCGGCCATAGATATTCTGAAAAAGGTATGGGAGAACCGAAGAAAGAATGGCATGAGAGCATTTGAGCAGTATTCCTATAAAGAATATGAAAAACTAGAATTCGATATTAATACCATAGATAGTACCCTGATTGAAAGCAGGATTTTCAACGGTATGGAATTCATTTTTGATTATGCCGATACTAACCGGGTAACCGGGAAAACCTATTTACCAATGTTTATCAATGAGTCGGTGACCAATGTATATGGAGATAACCAGCTGAAAGAAGAGAAAGAGGTATTAATAGGGAATAAAAATTCTGGCTTCAGTCAGAACAGAAACCTGATCGATTACGTAAAAGATATCTACGACGATTATGATATTTACAAAAACTATATCAAATTCTTTGATAAGAGTTTTGTGAGCCCAATTTCAACAACCGGAATAGATACCTATAATTATGTATTATCAGATAGTGCGTATATAGATAATAAGTGGTGTTACAATATTGTCTATTATCCACGCCGTGAAAACGAACTTACCTTTAAAGGAGACTTTTGGGTGAATGATACTACCTGGGCGGTCAAGAATATCAATCTTGAAACCACTAAAGATGTAAATATCAACTGGATCAAGCAGGTGTATATTGAACAGGATTTTGAGGTTCTTAATGATTCAGTTTTCCTGATCACCAGAGATTTCTTTATGGCCGATTTCGGTTTGAATAAAAAGAAAACCTCTCGAGGTGTGTATGCTAAACGAACCCTTTTGTATGACGAATATAAATTCAACAATGAAAGGCCAGCTTCCTTTTACCAGCAACCCGTTTATGACCCTCAGTCTGTAGCTTATAATAGAAGTGAAGAATTCTGGACTGAAAACCGGATGGAAAAGCTCAACGAAGATGAAGAAGGGATCTATATAATGTTGGATAGTCTTACCAAGACCAAAGCATTCAACAGGCTTTATGACATAGCTACGATTGCCCAATCTGGATATGTAGAGTTCGACGGATGGGATTATGGGCCTGTCTACTCAACCTTAGGCTTTAATGATGTGGAAGGTGTACGTACCAGATTTGGAGGTAGAACTTATTTTGGCCAAAATGATCCATGGCGAATTGAAGCTTATGGAGCTTACGGATTTAAGGATAATAAATTCAAGTACGGGGTTTCAGGAAAAGTTCTGCTGGATCCAAAATCAAGATTGATATTAAGTGGGGGTAATAGGAGAGATGTAGAACAGCTGGGAACCAGCCTTACCAATTCTACCGATGTATTGGGGCGTAGTTTAGCGTCCTCATCCTTGCTGAATGTGGGCGATAATGATAAACTAAGTTCTATAAATCTTAGTGTGTTTTCCGTACAATTAGAACCTTTCAAAAATTTTACGGTAAGAGTTGGAGCAAATTATCGGGAGTTAAAACCTGCTTCTCCGGAATTCAGTCTGGATTATTACGTAGATAAAGATCGCAGCATCGTAGACTCTGAAATTAATCAAACTGAATTATCCACCATTTTAACATGGACCCCGGGAAGGAAGACTTCCGGTTATGGTGTAGAAAGAAATGTGGTGAACGAAGAGGACTTTCCAACCCTTTTCTTAAACTACAGTCTTGGTGTGAAAGATGTTTTTAATAGTGATTTTAATTATAAAAAACTGCAATTCTTTTATAATCAGCCACTTTTAGTGGGTGGGCTGGGTCGCTCCAATATTAGTGTGGAGGCAGGGAAGACTTTTGGAGCAGTTCCGCTGGGACTTCTAAGTGTGGTGCCCGGGAATCAGACCTATTTTGCTTTATATAATACCTTTCCCACGCTGGACTTTTACGAATTTGTGACCGATAGCTATTCAGCGATTCATATAGATCATAATTTCAACGGAAGATTATTTTCGAGAATTCCACTTTTAAGGGAATTGAATCTTAGAGAATTAGTGGGATTCAGAGCTGTGTATGGTGATATTTCTGAAGAGAGTAAAAATATCGATGCTTCCGGCCTTCCTCTTATAGCTCCAGATTCTGATCCTTTCTATGAATATAGTGTTGGGATTGGAAATATCTTCAAAGTGATGCGATTTGACGTGCATTTCAGAGGAAATTATTTCGATAATCCTGATGCCCGATCTTTGGCTTTTACAATTGACTTCGGATTTCACTTTTAGTTAAGGATTTAAAGATCAGAATTAACTATATTTGCAGCCCTTAATTTTAATGAAGAAAACAAAGAAAAATGTCTGATACTTTTGATGTATTGATCGAGATCCCAAAAGGGAGTAGAAACAAATACGAATATGATTTTGAACTGAAAAAAGTTCGTTACGACAGGATGATCTTCTCTTCGATGATGTATCCTGCAGATTATGGTTTTATCCCTAATACTTTGGCACTGGATGAAGATCCCCTGGATGTGCTGGTATTGGTGTCTGAGCCTACCTTCCCTGGGATTGTTATGGAGGTAAAACCAATTGGAGTTTTCCATATGGCCGATGAAAAAGGACCTGATGAAAAGATTATTTGTGTGCCGGTTTCAGATCCTATCTGGAACAGGTTAAACGACCTTAAAGAGTTGAATGGTCACATGATCAAAGAGATCGAACACTTCTTTAAAGTATATAAAGATCTAGAAAAGAAAAAGGTTGATACTGGTGATTTTGGAGATGCTGCAGAAGCACGCGAAATTATAAGACAATGTGTAGAGCGATTTGAGAATTATGAAGGGGATAAATCACGCTTCGGTATATAATCCTAAATAATTTCCATTTCTATTGAGATATTAAAAGCAATAACCTTAAAAAGTTATTGCTTTTTTAATTATTGCTGAATTTACTACATTAGCGGGCATTAATAAATAATTAACAAATTAACCTAGCTAATTTATGGAAGCAATAATGATTTATATGCCTGCAGTACTGGCAATAATCGGACTCATTTATATGTGGGTCAAAAGATCCTGGGTAATGAAACAGGATTCCGGAGACGGAAAGATGAAAGAAATTTCAGCTCATATCTATGAAGGCGCACTAGCCTTCCTTAAAGCAGAATATAAATTATTGACTCTTTTTGTGATTGGTGCCAGTATTGCATTGGCCGCGATCGCTTATTTTGTTCCAACTACGCATTACTTAATAATAGTTGCATTTATCTTTGGAGCCTTCTTTTCTGCATTGGCAGGAAATATGGGAATGAAGATCGCCACTCAAACAAACGTAAGAACAACCCAGGCTGCAAAAACCAGTCTTCCCAAAGCATTAAATGTTTCTTTTGGAGGAGGAACCGTTATGGGATTAGGCGTTGCCGGTCTTGCTGTCTTAGGACTTACAGGATTTTTTATCTTTTTCTTTCATTATTTTATGGGAGGAGAATGGACCAATACCCAGCAAATGACCATTGTGCTGGAGACTCTTGCAGGTTTTTCTCTGGGTGCTGAATCTATTGCACTTTTCGCTCGTGTGGGTGGAGGAATCTATACCAAGGCGGCAGATGTTGGAGCCGACCTGGTTGGAAAGGTGGAAGCCGGAATTCCTGAAGATGATCCTCGTAACCCCGCAACAATTGCCGATAACGTAGGAGATAATGTTGGAGATGTTGCCGGGATGGGAGCCGATCTTTTTGGTAGTTATGTTGCCACGGTTTTGGCAGCCATGGTTCTAGGAAATTATATTATTGAAGATATGGGAGGTGATATCACCTCTGAAGGTTTTGGAGGAATTGGTCCAATTCTTTTACCAATGGCTATTGCCGGTGCCGGAATCATCATTTCGATTATTGGTACGCTACTGGTAAGAATTAAATCTAACGATGCCAAGGAATCTGAAGTTCAGAAAGCTCTGAATATAGGTAACTGGGTATCTATTATCCTGGTTGCTATAGCAAGTTATTTCCTGGTAACCTGGATGCTACCTGCAAATTCTATGACCATGGGATTCTTCGTGGGAGGTCAGGAAGGATTTGAAATGAAAACTATAAGTTCTCTAAATGTATTCTATGCATCTCTTGTAGGTATCATTGTAGGTGGCGTGATCTCTGCCGTGACCGAATATTATACAGGTTTAGGGAAAAAGCCGGTTATGAGTATCGTACAAAATTCAAGTACTGGTGCTGCAACTAATATAATCGCAGGACTTTCAACCGGAATGATCTCTACTTTCTATTCCATTCTATTATTTGCCACAGCGATCTGGGCGTCTTATGCTTTTGCAGGTTTCTATGGAGTGGCTTTAGCAGCTTCAGCAATGATGGCAACTACAGCAATGCAGTTAGCGATTGATGCTTTCGGACCTATTGCCGATAATGCTGGAGGGATTGCTGAAATGAGTGAACAAGAACCAGTTGTTAGAGAACGTACTGACATTTTAGATTCGGTAGGGAATACCACCGCGGCAACCGGAAAAGGATTTGCGATCGCTTCAGCAGCGCTTACTTCCTTAGCATTATTTGCGGCTTATGTAACCTTTACCGGGATCGACGGAATTAATATTTTTAAGGCTCCTGTGTTAGCAATGCTTTTCGTAGGAGGAATGGTACCCGTAGTTTTTTCTGCCCTGGCGATGAGTTCGGTTGGAAAAGCGGCTATGCAAATGGTAAGAGAAGTTAGAAGACAATTTAAGGAGATTCCCGGGATCATGGAGGGTACCGGAAAACCTGAATATGATAAATGTGTAGCAATTTCTACGGAAGCTGCACTAAAAGAAATGTTATTGCCTGGAGTAATTACTATTGGATTTCCAATTTTGATCGCTTTCCTGCCTATGTTATTCGGTTATGAAAATGTGCTTATTGCAGAAATGCTTGGAGGCTATATGGCCGGGGTAACGGTTAGTGGTGTATTGTGGGCTATTTTTCAGAATAATGCCGGGGGAGCCTGGGATAATGCCAAGAAATCGTTTGAAGCCGGGGTGATGATCAACGGTGAAATGACCTATAAAGGATCTGATGCTCATAAAGCTGCTGTAACCGGTGACACCGTGGGAGATCCATTTAAAGATACCTCAGGGCCTTCGATGAATATTCTGATTAAGCTAACCTGTTTGATCGGACTTGTGATCGCTCCAATCTTAGGTGGTCATACTGAAGGTGATATTCCAAATCAGGAGGAGACCGCTGCCATTTATTCTGCTGAAAATGATGAGAAGATCATTTCAAAGGAAGTTAAAATGGAAAAAAATACTGAAGATGATTTTGTCACCGCGTATGTTGTAGTGACTAAAAGTTTAAATGAAGAAGAGGTTACAGAAACTTTTGAATTTGAAGGGACAGAAGACGAAGTAAGAGAAAAGGTAGATGCTATCAATTAAGTTTCCTACTATAATAAATAAAACCTCCGCCGTACAGCGGAGGTTTTTTTATGCTACAGGATATTTCATTACTCCTGTATTGTTCATATTAGTTAGGTTGTTTTTAATCTTATGTCTGTGAGCTAATAATATTTCTCGAACACAAGCATGATTTATTTTAGAAATATATTTATTATATTTTTTATAGCCTTTCCATTCCCTTTTATGAATATCAGCATACTTATGGGTTAATTTATATTTTAAATAATACTGTGATAATTCACATTTCTTCTTTTTATAGAAAGAGAGTAACTTAGGATCCTGGATAGGCGAAATTTCTTTCTTTAACTGCTCAATTTTTTCTTCAATATCTTTCAAGAATTCAATTTTTTGCTGGTACAACTGATGATAAAAATTTTTCAACATCAAACGCTTCTCCTTGCCCAGAACTATCCTGTAGATATAGGCACTTTTATAATTCAATATTCGCAGTTTCTCTAATAATTCAATTGTTTTTTTCTTTTCCCCTAAATGCATAACTCATCCTCCCTGGAATTAATCTAATGTGAATATATTTTCTAAATCTTGTCTATTAAAATTAAAATTCCAATACAATTATTTCGAGGTTTTTAACCTAATTAACGCTCTCTTATCATAATTTCAAATTCTCAGCGGGTAAAGTTTTTGAGGACTCCCAGTGATTTAGGGAAATCAATAAATTAGGGATTATTAACATTTTCTTAATAAATGTTTAATGTTGTTAAAATTTGTCGTTAAACTCAGGTTAATCACTTCCACATTGTTCAATTTTATAAGATGAAATCGTAGCTTTAGAATAGAAAAAATAAAATTATGGCTAAAGATCATGGACCACATATCAAGAATGATGAACAGTACGAAGAATTACGGGATAAAGGCATGAGCAAGGAAAAAGCTGCTCGCATTGCTAATGATCCTGATTCCGGAAAAAAAGGAGGCAAAGCTGATAAATATGAGGAACGTACCAAAGACGAATTATACCAGAAAGCCAAAGAAGTGGGAATTGAAGGCAGAAGTGAAATGACCAAAGATGAATTGATCAAAGCTTTAAGAAACCACTAAATGAGATCTATCTGGAATGGTTCTATAAGTTTTGGACTGGTTTCTATACCGGTAAAACTTTATTCGGGTTCTGAAGACCGGAAACTCGATCTCGATATGCTGGACAGGAATGATCATGGCAGGATCAGGTATAAAAGAGTAAATGAAGACACTGGTAAGGAGGTGGAGTGGAAGGATATCGTAAAAGGTTTCAAAAAAGATGATGCTTATGTAGTTTTGGAAAAAGAAGATTTCGAAAAGGCCAATATGAAGAAAAGCAAAACCATCGATATTGAAGAATTTATTGATGAAAGCGAGGTTGCAGATGTGCTTTTCAAAAAGCCCTATTTTCTGGAGCCCCAAAAAGAAGGGGGGAAATCTTATAATTTACTTAGAGGCGCCCTGCAGGAGACGGGAAAACTTGGAGTAGCCACTTTTGTAATGCGCCAGAAAGAACATCTTAGCCTTATTGGAGTATATAAAAAAGTCCTGGTCTTGCACGTGATTCGCTTTGTCGATGAAATACGGGATCCCAAAGAATTAAAAATGTCTAAAGCCACTATAAAGAAAAAGGAAGTAGATATGGCTGTTTCTTTGATCGAGCAGTATACTACAGATTTCGATTTCAAAAAATATAAGGATGTTTATAATGATCAGTTGATGAAGATCATCAATTCTAAAGCTACCGGAAAAACTGCCAAGATCGAGGATTTTGATAGTAAACCGACTCCGGCTAAAGATCTTATGGCTCAGTTAAAAGCGAGTCTCGATAAAAAGAAAAAAGGTAAAGCATCCTGATAGATGAGCCTCGAGGATTACATCAGGAAAAGGGATTTTAAAAATACTCCCGAGCCAGAGGCTGAAATTTCCAAAGAAAACAAGCATCGTTTTGTGATTCAGCGGCACCAGGCCAGCAGGTTACATTATGATTTGCGACTGGAAATAGATGGAGTTTTAAAAAGCTGGGCGGTTCCCAAGGGCCCATCGATGAATCCGAAAGATAAAAGGCTGGCCATTCACACCGAAGATCACCCTATAAGATATCTGGAATTTCACGGGACTATTCCCAAAGGTAATTATGGAGCCGGGGAGATGAAGATCTGGGATGAAGGTGTTTTTGAATCGGCTAATGCAACAGATCTTTTGAAACAACTGAACTCAGGAAATCTTAAGATCATATTTTCAGGAAAAAAGCTAAAAGGTGAATTTGCCCTGGTAAGAACGAATAGGGGGGAACAGAAAAATCAGTGGTTACTGATCAAGAAAAAAGATAAATTTTCTACAGATCTTAATTATGATGCCGAGGAGCTTAGCGAAAATTCGGAACCCAAACCCGGGAAGCTTATAGAGCTGAATTTTAAAGACCCGGTAAAACCTATGCTGGCCACAAGTGGCAAAGCAATATTTAATGATCCCAATTGGATCTATGAATTAAAATGGGATGGTTACAGGCTCATCGCCCATGTTAATGATGGGAAGGTAAATATCCACTCCAGGAATGGGATTTCCTATAATTCCAAATTCCCACAATTGGTCAAAGACCTGGAAACTATTTCACATGAAGTGATCCTGGACGGTGAGGTAGTGGTGGTTAATGAGAGTGGTATTCCCAACTTTCAGAAGTTGCAGAACTACGACTCTAAAACCAAAGGGACGTTGAAATTCTATGTTTTTGATATGCTTTATTTGAATGGACATAGCATGTTGAATTTAAAACTACTGGAGCGCAAAAGTTTTATTCCGGAAATTCTTGAAGAAACTCAGGTAGCGGTTTTTTGTGATCATATTGAAGGCATGGGAACAGCATTTTATCAAAAAGCGATCGATGCCGGCATGGAAGGAGTGATCGCTAAAAAAGTGGATTCTACTTATTCTCCGGGCTATAGAAGCGATCACTGGTTAAAAATTAAGGCGGAAGAAAGCCTGGAAACTATTATTTGTGGCTATACAGATTCTGAAGGAGCTCTTTTTGGATCCCTCATCCTGGGAATTATGAAAGAAAATGAGCTTGTGTACGTGGGAAATTGCGGGACAGGTTTTTCTAATAGAACTCAAAAAGATTTACTGGAAAAGATGAAACCCCTGGGGACCGATAGGCCCGCATTTAATAACAAGCCAAATTTAAAAGGTAGAAAAGCGAACTGGGTAAGTCCGGAACTGGTTTGTGAAGTCACTTTTTCTGAATGGACAAAAGCAGGAAGAATGAGACATCCTGTTTATAAAGGCTTGCGAGAAGATAAATTTCCCATGCAATTGAATAATGAAACCAATCTGGAGCCAAAACATAAGGAAACAAAATCGGCTGCTTCCAATACCCTGGAAGTCGGTGGGAAAAATGTAAAATTAACCAATCTTGATAAAGTGTACTGGCCAGATTCCGGTTTACGTAAATATGACCTCATAGATTACTATATCCAGGTTTCAGATTATATTTTACCCTATTTAAAAGACCGGCCTCAGAATTTACACCGGCACCCCAATGGGATTCAAAAGGAAGGATTTTATCAGAAGGATAATGAAGGTTTGATCGAGAACTGGATAAAAACCACCAGAATTCATTCAAAATCTGCTAATAGAGATATAGAATATCTTCTTTGTCAGGATGAAGCTACCTTGCTTTATATGGCCAATCTCGGTTGTATAGAGATCAATCCCTGGAATTCCAGGATCAATAACCTGGATTATCCTGATTATGCGGTAATAGATCTGGATCCTTCAGATAAGAACAGTTTTGATGAGGTTATGGAAGTTGCACTGGTCGCTAAAGATTTACTTTCTGAAGCCGATATTAAAGGCTATGTGAAGACTTCAGGTTCCAGCGGACTGCATATCTATCTTCCGCTTCAGGCTGAATATACTTATGAGGAAGCACGGGATTTCACCAAACTGCTTTGTTATTTTATTCAGGAAAGAACGCCAGGGCTTACCAGTATGGAGCGTGCAGTGAAAAACCGAAAGGATAAGATCTATCTGGATTATCTACAAAATCGTCGTGGTCAAACGCTGGCTTCAGCATATTGTGTGAGGCCAAAGAAAGGAGCACCGGTTTCAGCACCACTGGAATGGAAAGAATTGAAGAAAGGTTTAAAAATCACCGATTTCAATATTCAGAATATGCCTGAAAGACTGGAAGAAAAAGGAGATATTTTTAAGGCCGTGCTGCAGGATAAATTAGATATGAAAAAGGCTTTGGAGAGGCTTAATAACTTATAAATACTAAATAATTTATAAATCTCAGCCCTAATTAGGGCCTTTTCAGAATATAAGCTAAATTGAAAACAAAGCTTCAATTTTAATGATCAAACGTTTTAAAAAGCTCCTCGGGAGATACAATAATCTGGAACAGGTACATGTAATTCCTTATAGAAGCTACGGTACTTATTCTCATTTATATGTAAAAGGAAGGGTTCTGGACAATGAACCGCTCAAAATTGTAAAAGATCAGTCGGTTTACCGAACCATCAAAAATACCTACAAGCAATTTGACAGTTTTGAAATTCCCGATGCCGAGATGGAGCTTATTGTTCCTGATAAGATCAATCTGAAATCCACTACCAATGATGAAGGTTATTTTCTTTTCGATAAAACCATTGAAGAGAATTTATCTGAACATGCTTCAGAAGAAGGCTGGGTAGAATACGAAGTCTATTACCGTAACGAGGTAGAACCTAATACCGAACTGATTGCCAATCCTGCGCGAGGTGAATTTCTAGTGCCGCAAGTAGATGCTGAATTTGGGGTGATTAGTGATATAGACGATACCATTTTGCATACCGGGGTCACTTCATTTTTAAAATGGCGTTTGCTGAAGAATTCTTTGCTAACCAATGCCTATAAAAGAATTCCGCTGAAAGATGCGCCAGATCTTTATCAAAAACTTCATAAAGGAAAAAGCGGCAAGAACAAGAATCCCATGTTCTATTTAAGCAATAGTCCCTGGAATATGTATGAGTATTTGAAGTTATTCCTGGATTATAATAAATTTCCAAAAGGTCCCATTTTGCTACGCGATCTTAGAACTCCTTTTGAAAGTACGCTTAAACCTGAAAAACCACATAAACAAAAGGAGATCATTAATATTCTTAAAACCTATCCCGATCTAAATTTTATTCTCATTGGGGATAGCGGGGAACATGACGCCAGTATCTATACCGAAATTGCCGCGCAGTTTTCTGACAGGATTCTGGCTATCTATCTTAGAAGTGTAAAGCATAAAAAAAGAATGGAACGGGTGAGGAGTGTGATTGACGAATTTGATACGGTTCCGGTGTTGCTTGCTGAAGATTCTAATGAAGCCGAAAAACAAGCTCGGGAAAGTGGTTTTATTCAATAAAAAAATCGGTAAGTTGAAATTCACAGCTTACCGATTTGGAAATTTTCTAAATTCTAAAGTCTATCCTGGATCTATACTGGTTCCTACCGCCGCACGTTGACTATTAGGTGCTTTTCTTGGCATCGTTCTAAAGATCTGATCCCATAGCGGTGAAGATACTCCAAAAGCCCTGTCTGGCTCCCTGTAATGGTGAATACTATGATGATGCCATAAGATCTTTAAAAAGTTATTAGGCACCTTAAAAGCATGTACTGAATAGTGAACTGCAAGGTATGCGGCGTACCCAATTAAAAAACCAGCCAGGAAACCAAAAACATAATCTCCCAGAACGGCACGGTAGATAATAAAAAGGACCGTTGCTATGATTAAACTGAGTAATGGTGGCATGGCAAGTCTCGATTTATCTTTTGGATAATCGTGGTGAACTCCATGCATGGTATAGGATAGCTTCTGTTTTTTAGGGGTGGTTGCAGGGATATGATATAAATATCGGTGCATCACATATTCTATAAATGTAAAAAAGAACAGCCCTGCTAGAAATAATCCTATCATCGCTGGAGCTTCAAAACCCTTTTCAATAACACCATAGTAAACCAATGCGGCAGAGATCACTCCAAAAATGATCAAAGGAAGGGATATATGGGTATGGGTTAATTTTTCAAGTATAGGGTTGTTGAATAATTTTGGAGAACCCTTATGTTTTGGTCTTTTCAATTTTGTCGATTCCATATTCATTTCATTTTAAAAAAGTCCGTGTAACTCTCCATCAATACGGTTTATAATATCACCAAGATGTTCAGGATTGTCTACAAAGTTAATATTATCTACATCAATAATCAGCAAATTTCCCTTGTCATAATTATGTACCCAGGCTTCATAACGCTCATTCAGCCTGCTTAGATAATCGATAGAAATCGAGTTTTCATAATCTCTACCACGACTATGTATCTGTGCAACAAGGTTTGGGATACTGCTTCTTAGATAAATAAGAAGATCTGGTCCCTGTACCACGCTTTCCATAAGATCGAACAGTGATTTATAGTTTTCAAAATCACGGTTGGTCATCAATCCCATCGCATGCAGGTTAGGGGCAAAGATATAAGCATCTTCATAGATCGTTCTATCCTGAATGATCTTTTTACCACTTTCCCTGATCTGCAAAATCTGTCTGAACCTGCTATTTAAAAAATAGATCTGTAGGTTAAACGACCAGCGTTCCATTTTGTTGTAAAAATCTTCCAGGTAAGGATTTTCCAGTACATCTTCAAACTGGGCTTCCCATTTATAATGTTTTGCGAGTAATCGGGTAAGAGTGGTCTTTCCTGCACCAATGTTTCCGGCGATGGCTACATGCATAATTTGATTTCTTAGGCTGAATTAAGGTGTGTAAAGATAAAATAATTGAATTAAAAAGGGAGTAATAGAAACGAGACTGAAAATATTTTTTTGAATTGTTTATTAATTATGGATGAAATAACATTAATTAACTGAAATACAAACAATTATTTAAATAGATGATGAATGGTTTTTGTGATTATAGATATTCTTGTCGATTGCAAAAAGCTATACAGTAAACGAACCAGAACAATTTTTTAACGGTATAGGCTAAATTTATTTAGGTTAAAGAACATTTTAAAAAATACCCTGAAGGCAAGTCGCACATCTGGCATAGGTCCAGATGCAATCCACAAAATCTGTGAACATATGAAAGAACAGCCCAATAAATATAATTCGGAATATTCTGTTCTTAACGAAGATCATTCCCAGCACATAGATGGTAATAGCAATTTCTGAATGTAAAGGGTGAAAGCCTATTCCGCAGCGTTCAGGATCAAAAATAGGATCGGCTAAAAGATGATCCAGATCTACCAGCATGGTTGCGGCAAGAATCAGCCAGTATTTCAGCCAGTTTTCTTTATCGTAAAAGTAAGCAATGGCTCCAATTACTAAAAAATGCAGGGAATAATGGACTATGTTTTGGATCACTTTCTATTGCTTAAGCTTTGCCAGATTCTTCAGAGGCCTCTTCTCTTAATAATTTATTCAACTTTCTTTCCAGGGCAATATACCTTGAAATTCCAACTAAAAGGAACAGGACGCAGATCAATAAGGAGAGATATCCTACCCACATTAAACTTATATCCTGGTAATTTTTGATTTGAAGTAAGGCCAGTCCGCTGATCAATAAATATATCGAGGCTCGTATATAAGAGAGCAAAGTACGCTCATTGGCTAATTTGGTTCGTTCCAGCGCGAGATGTTCACGCAGGAGTTTCTCATCTATAATTCTGGTCTTAAACGGATTGTGGAGTTTTACTCTTCTCATGATCAAAAAGGAAAAAATATTGGAATTACAAAAGATGCAGCGATCCAGACGATAAAGTTAAGCGGTGTACCGAAAATTAAAAAATCTCGGAACCTATAATTTCCCGGAGCATATACCATCGTATTCACCGGATAGCTCACGGGAGTCATAAAAGTAAGGGAACAGGCGAACATTACCCCTATTAAAAAAGGTTTTTCACTCACCTGCATAGCTGCCGCTAGACTTATTACGATGGGGGTCATCAAAGCAGCGGCAGCTTTACTTGAAAGCACATTAGTAGATAAGAATGTAAATAAAAAAATCAGGCTAAGCGTCCATCTTGGATCCATAGTTCCCAGAGACTCATAGATATATTGCGAAATTATATCTGATCCACCCGTTTTTTCCAGGGCTTTTCCCATAGAGAGAACCCCCGCGATCATAAAGATCACTTTCCATTCTATGGCTTCATATGCTTCCTGAGGCTTCAAAATAGTAAGGGTCACCAATAAGAGGCTTCCTATCATGGCACTTATTAAAATGGAAGTTAGATTAAAGGCTGCAGCGCTAACCACTCCAATTACAATAAGAATTGCGGGAATAGCCTTTTTATAATCCACTCTCCTTCCCTGATATTCTGAAAGTGTTACTATAAGCTTTTCAGCAGTAAGCAGGGAAATTGCTTTTCTTGAAGCAAATAACAACATCATATCTCCTTCTCTTAGTACAACCTGGGAAACACCTTCGGTAATGGTTTCTTTTCGGTGTCTTATGGCAAGTACAGAGGCATAATAGGTGCTTCTGAAATTAATTTGTTTTATAGAGCTCCCCGCAAGTTCAGAACCATAGGGAATCATGACTTCATAAATTTTCTTGTCTTCGTTAGGAGTTTCCTTTTTGGGTTTTACATTATCCTCAGGTTTTTTATCAAGTACATTTTCTTTGTCACCGATAACTTTAAGACCTTTTTTCACCTTAAGTTTTGCGAGATTTACAGGATCCACGAGTATTCTCACAAGGTCATTTTCTCTTAGAACTGTTTCGCCGTTGATCTCATAAACCCGGTAATGTTTTCTTTTGATCCTGAGAATTTGAACTTTATAATCATTTACCAGTTTAGATTCTGAAATTGTTGTGTTCACATCATCACTTTCAGGGTGAAGTTCGATCTCGGCCATATATTTTTCAGCCTCTTTTTTCAGCCCGGCATCTTCAGGGAGATCTCTTTTCGGCAATAAAATGGGGCCAACAATAAAAATATAGGTCATCCCGATAGTTAATAAACAAAGTGCCGCCAGGGAAAATTCAAACATTCCGAAAGCTTCAGCTCCCAGTTTTTCCGCATAACTGCTCACCAGGATGTTAGTGGAAGTCCCTATTAAGGTACAGGTGCCGCCGAATAATGCAGAAAATGATATTGGAATAAGGAGTCTCGCCGGGCTGATATTGGCTTCCCTGCAAACCAGCAACGCGACCGGAATTAATATGGCTACAACCGCCGAATCATTTATAAATGCTGAGAGCACCGCAGAGGTGATACATAGCGAAACCAGGGCAAGAAAATAATTTATCCGGGCGATTTTTATCAGCTTTGCACTGAGGCCGTCAATGATCCCAGATTTGAATACGGCGGCGCTCACCACGAACATACAGCCCAGCGTAATTGTTGCGGGGTGATTAAATCCTGAAAATCCTTCCTCAGGACTTAATACTCCCGAAACTATGAACAAAGCCATGATGATAATGGAAGTGGTATCTATCGAGAAATAATCACGTACAAAGAGAATGATCCCTATGATGATTATTGCTACGGTGAGATACAATTCCATTCTCCTGGTTTTATGTCATGCTATGCGTTAATTTCCTGTGCTATGGCATACGCAAGTAGGTCTGGTGAAGCTTTGGGTGCTTTCATACCATTCAAATGCCGAATTATATTTGTTGTTCTCCCAGTAGAAATTAGTTCTTTCTTCCGGTTCGTTTCCAATTTGGTGCATCGTTTTTGCATCAAATAATCTACCATTTACCATGGTGTAGATCACAGATTCAGAATTTCTAATATCTTCTAACGGATTTTTTTCCAGGACGATAAGATCGGCCAGCTTTCCTTTTTCCAGGGAACCTATTTCCTTATCCATTCCAATATACGCAGCCCCGTTGATGGTGGCTGCCTGAAGTGCTTCCATATTGCTCATTCCTCCCATTTGAAGAAGCCATAATTCCCAATGAGCTCCCAGTCCCTGTAATTGTCCATGTGCACCGAGATTCACTTTAACTCCTTCGTCTGAAAGTGCCTTGGCGGTTTTAGAAACCAATACCGGCCCTTGCTCATATTCTTCTTCCGGTAATTTAGTTCGGTGTCTAGATCTTGAATCTACCAGTTCTCTTGGCGTGAAAGTTAAAAGGCGTTCATTTTCCCATACGTTGGTCTTATCGTAAAAAAGATATTCTCCGTTAATTCCGCCGTAATTCACTATAAGGGTAGGAGTGTAGCCGGTGTTGGAAGTTCCCCACAGACTTAATACATCCTTGTAAACGGGAGCCACGGGAATATTATGTTCTATCCCGGTGTGCCCGTCCACGATCATGTTCATATTATGAAAAAAAGTAGAACCTCCTTCCGGAACTACATTCATATTGAGTTCTTTCGCGGCCAGAAGTACCTGTTGTCTTTGTTCACGTCTTGGCTGATTATAACTTTTAACTGAGGTAGCTCCAAAAGCCTTGGTTCTTCTAATCGCCGATCTCGCATCTTCAATACTGTTGATCTCCGCCTTAAAATCCCCATCAGCTCCATAAAGAATAATCCCTGTGGAATATAATCTTGGCCCCACCATATCTCCGCTTTTTATCAATTCTGAAATTCCAAATACCGTTTCACTTAGAGCTGAAGGATCATGTGCCGTGGTAACCCCGAAAGCCAGGTTCGCATAAGAAGGCCAGTGTTTTTTAGGGGTAAGTCCATACCTGAAAGCTCCAATATGTGCATGGGCATCCACGATTCCCGGCATGATGGTTTTTCCCTCAAGATCGTAGGTTTTAGCAGAAGAAGGAATACTTACTTCCCCTGAATTGCCAATAGCTTCAATTTTATTTTTTTTGATAAGAATACTTCCATTTTCGATCACCTCATCCCCGTTCATGGTAATGATCCTTGCATTGGTAAAGGCGATCATCCCATCCGGCACATCGGTTTCGATCTCAAGACCCACTTTAATTCCTTTTTCGGTAACCAGAGGAATAGAATCTGGGGAGTTCTTTAAAAAAGTGAACCTTTTTTCAATATCATTCGTAAAATATTCATCTCCCAGGGTCCAGTGAATTTTTTCGCTGTTATTGGACCAATGTAGATTGACACCCGCGTCCTTGGTTACCTGATTTACGGGAAGAGTTTTAGAATCTGGGGTAAGTTCAATGGGTTTACCCGTCATCGCAAAAGGAGCGACATAAGCCTTATGTAAATTGCTGAAAAGTATCCATTTATTGTCCGGACTCGGAAGAATCCTGTTGGCATATTTTGAATTTATATGAGTTCTTTCATCTTTACCGTTCAGGTCCACACTTTTAAGGCTTTTAGTGATACTTCCGAAGAAATAACCGCCTGTCTGAAAGAAAATTCGGGAGTCATCGGCGTTGAAAATGGGGAAAATCCCTTCATTTATCAATCTCTTCTGATTTTCTCCGGAAGAAGTCATCGTATAGATTCCGGGTTCCTTGGTAAAGGTTTGTCCCTGATCGCTATTCCCTTTTTCCTTTGAAAAAACGATCATTCTTCCATCATTGGAATAGGAAGGGTTTCTATAAATTCCTTTTTCTTTTGTCAGATCTTCCGGAGTTCCACCAGATAGCGATACCTTTTTTATAGTTCCAAGATTTGCATCATCCCAGGTCACATAAATAATATGTTTTCCATCCGGTGAAAAATCCGGTTCATATTCAAAATCTTCAGAATTTGTAATTCGTTGGGGTTTGCCGTTGGGAAGTGATTTTTTCCATAAATAGCCTACGGCATTAAATACCAAAGTTTTTCCGTCTGGAGAAGTAACCGCATGACGAATTACTTTTGCATTGAACTTTTCTGAAAAAACCTCATGATCTGTTCGTAATGTCTCCGCGATCTTAATTTCATTGGAAACCTGAAAAGGAATTTCAGATACCTCATAAGTCTCAATATTGACTTTATTTATTTTCCCGTTTGCCCAGAACACCATTTCTTTATTGTTGGGCATCCAGCTATAATTGGGATAAACCCCAAAAATCGCCCATGCTTCCTGCTGATCTTTACTTAATTTATCGAATACTGGCCATTCTTCACCGGTTTCAAGATCGTGAATAAACAACACCGATTTAGTACGTATACGCTTTACAAAAGCTAGTTTTTTGCCATCAGGAGAAACTTCAGGTCTGGCGGCTCCGCCAGGACCTCCGGTAACTGTAATGGTTTCACCGGTCTCAAAATCATATCTTTTGATCACGTAGATCTGTTTATTCGGATCTTTGTTATACTGAAAATTTCCTCCGGGATACATGTCTTCGCTGTAAAACAGATATCTCCCATCTGCAGTAATGCTGGGTTCATTTACATCCTGCTGATCGTTCTTACGTTCCGTTAGTTGTAAACCTTCCTTTGCAGCGATATGATATTGCCACATTTCGCCAGCGCCAAGAGACCGGCCGGATGTAAAGTGTTTTCTGGCGATAAGTGAATTTCCATCCGGAGTCCAGACCGCATTATTCAATAACCGGAATTTTTCTTCGGTGATCTGTTCAGCATTTTTTCCGTTCGAATCCATTACCCAGATGTTATCACCGCCACCGGCATCACTGGTAAAGGATATTCTTGAACCGTCCGGGCTAAATCTGGGCTGAAGCTCATAAGGAATTCCAGTACGCAGGATGCTGGCTTTTCCGCCACTTATAGGCATTTTGTAAATATCCCCCAGAAGATCAAAAACAATTGTTTTCCCATCGGGACTTACATCCAGGTTCATCCAGGTACCTTCATCGGTATTAAGTTTTAAAGTTTGGAATTTCCAGTCATCAGGATAGGGATCTGAAACATCCCATTTATCTTCTTTTTTTTCGTCTTTTTGAGCTAAAACTGAATTACTATTGGAAATAATGAGTAAAAGGATAAAAACCTTTAAATATTTGAGCATGATAGAGTAGTTTTTAATATTTAAATATACAGCAACTTTCTATTGAATAAAATATGAGCTGTTGTAAATTTAAGGAACTACTCCGGGATCTTTAAAATGGAAGTCGGTTGAGGTCCACATTTCCGCCGGAAATTATGATGCCGATATTTTTATTTTTGAATCGGTCTTTTTCTTTAATTACAGCGGCGAGTGCCACCGCACTGGAGGGTTCCACGATGATCTTCATCCGTTCCCAGATAAGTCTGAGTGCAGCTCTTATCTCTTCCTCCGAAACTCTGATTATTTCTTCTACATTTTCTAGAATTATAGGGAAATTTTGATCGCCAAGTTGTGTTTTTAATCCGTCGGCAATGGTATTGGCAGACTCGTTGGTTTCAATTTTGCCGCTTTTCAGGGAACGCCATGCATCATTAACTTCTATGGGTTCACCACCAATGCATTTACATTTATTTCCGAAGAATTTCACTGCCAGTGCTGTTCCGGCAATGAGTCCGCCACCCCCAACCGGACAAATTATAAAATCGAGATCGGGATAATCCTGAAGTAATTCCATAGCGGCAGTTCCCTGGCCTAAGATCACATCCAGATCATTGGAAGGATGCACAAAAGTAGCTCCTGTTTCCTCCTGTATTTTATAAGCAGTTTCTTCGCGATCTTTTAAAGTTGAAGGGCATTCCGTGATCTTTCCTTCATAAGTTCTAACAGCAGCTTTTTTAACCTCGGGCGCAGAATCTGGCATTACAATATAAGCGGGGACATTTAAGCTTTTAGCGGCAAGTGAAAGTGCCTGGGCAAAATTTCCCGAAGAATGAGTTACCACTCCTTTTAGCTTCTTTTCTTCCGGAAGATTTAAAATGGCATTGGTTGCACCACGCATTTTAAAAGCACCCATTTTCTGAAAATTTTCGCACTTAAACCAAATATTGGTCTCCAGCATTTCATTTATAAGTGTTGAGCTTAACACCGGGGTGCGATGAATATGTGGTTTAATTCTTTCTAAAACCTTTTCTAGATGGGACTTTTCTATTTCCAAAATTTGCAAATTTGAAGTGAAATTAAAAATTCCCTGGGATCTCAGGGAATTTTTATTTTTTCTTTATTCATCTATGGGGATCGTGAGCATGGGAATTTCTGCTTTTTTTATGAGCTCCATAGATACACTTTCCTGCAACAAATTATGTAAAAAACTATGTTTATGGGTTCCTACAATAAGCAGATCTATTTTGAGTTTTTGAGCTTCACTCATCACAGTTTCCACTGTAGATCCCTGTATTAACAAGGCTTCTGCTTTTACTTCTTCACTGAGAAAATTTTTACAGACTTCCTGAAGATTACGATGTTCTTCGCGATATTCTTCAGCTTTAAGGTCACGGATGTACTGTGGCCCCGGTTCATAACCCACAAAATCGGGTTCAGGATCGGCGACATGTAGTACCCATACCTTAGATTCAAATTTTTGAGCAAGCCTATCGGCATAAACCATTAGCTCCCCAAGGCTGTCATTAAAATCTACCGCCACCATGATATTCTTAAACGCATCCATCTGTAAAAGTTTAAATTATTAGTAACCTTTATCTAATTCCACTTTATTTTTTAGTGGTTCTTCTTCTTTCATCCTATCATAATTCTCTGCAATTTGCGGAACTACAGACTCAGGTTTGGTTAAACTAGCAATATGGGGGGTGATATTAATCTTAGAATGTTCCCAGAAAGGATGTTCCTGTGGTAAGGGTTCTTCTCTAAAAACATCTAATGAAGCTCCAGCAAGATGACCACTGTCTATCATCTCCATAAGGTCATGCTCCACAAGATGTTCACCACGAGCCACATTTATGACGTAGGCACCTTCCGGCAGCATATCAAACAGGTCTGCATTAAGAATATTTTCAGTATCCTCAGTTAAAGGTAATAAACAAACCAGAATTTCGGAATTCTCAAGAAATTCTTCTAACTGATCTTTTCCATGAAAACTGGTTACATTATCACAACTCTTTTCAGTTCTGGACCAGCCGTACACCTTAAAGAAGTTTTTATGAAGTTTATCGGCCACTGCATTACCAAGAGTTCCCAGTCCCATGATTCCAACTTTAGTATCCTGGGGTCTTCTATACTGGAATTTATCCCATTCTTTTTCTTTCTGGCATTTTACATAGTGGTGGAGCCCACGAATATGGTTCATTACCTGGCTCAACACAAAGTCTCCCATATCTTCAGTAAGGGTATCGTCTACCACTTTAGTAATTTCAACACCTTCAGGCAAAGCACTATCACTTAAAATATGATCTACTCCTGCGCCCATACTGGCGATAACTTTTAGATTTGGATAATTCTTGAACAATCCGCGTGGATGATTCCAGCTGAGCGCGAACTCTACTTCTTCATTATCATGATCCTCGGGATAAACATATACGTTCATCCCCGGATGCTGATTTTCTAATGCTTTTTTCCATTCTTCCGGATCTCTTCCCGGGCTTACAATCAATACTGACATAATTTTCTTTTTTTAACTAACAAAGGCACTATAACCTGTAATGGCGCGCCCAACAATAAGTGAATTAATTTCTTTGGTTCCTTCATAACTATAAATAGCCTCGGCATCTGCAACAAAGCGTGCCACATCGTATTCCAGTAGAATCCCATTCCCGCCCAATACTTCGCGGGCACGGCTTACCACATCTCTCATCCGCATGCTACAATACACTTTGGCCAAACTCGCATGCTCATCTGTAAGCAGCTCCTGATCTTGCATTTCAGAAAGTCTGAAACATAGGGTTTGCATGGATGTTAAATTTGAAAGCATTTCTACTAAATGATTCTGGATCAATTGGAATGAGGCAATAGGTCTTCCAAATTGTTCTCTTTTTTTGGTGTATTTCAAAGCGCTCTCATAAGCTCCCCTTGCGCATCCCACTGCTTGCCAAGCCACTCCGGCTCTGGTCATTCTAAGAACATTTGCAGTGTCTTTAAAGGAATTTGCATTTTGAAGCCTGTCGCTTTCTGGAACTTGACAATCTTTTAGAGTGATCAGTGCATTCTGCACTATTCTCAAAGCCATTTTTCCTTTGATCTTTTCGGCTTTAAAACCTGGATTTTCCTTTCTTACTAAAAAGCCTTTTACCTGATTGGAGTCCAGATCCCTGGCCCAAATAATGGTAACATCTGAAAAGGTTGCATTCCCAATCCATTTTTTCTGACCATTCAAAATCCAGTTTTCCCCATCAAATTTACAGGTGGTTTCTAGTCCGCCGGCAACACCGGAACCTACATTAGGTTCGGTAAGGCCAAAAGCACCGATTTTTTCCATTTTTTGCATCTGCGGGAGCCATTCCTGTTTTTGCTGCTCGCTACCACATAGATATATAGAGCCCATGGCTAAACCACTGTGCACTCCAAAAAATGTAGAAATGGAAACATCAACCCTGGCGATCTCCTGTGCGATGATACCTTCCATTAAAAATGGCAGGTTAGGGCATCCGTAACCTTCGTAAGGAACTCCCACGATATTCAGATCCCTGAATTTTTCAATAACTTCAAATGGAAATTGATCCTTTCTCCAGTATTCATTTACCAAAGGCCTGATTTCATCTTCCATGAAATTGCGAACCTTCAGCTGAATTTCTCTTTGAGCATCGGTCAGTTTTAAATCAAGATTGTAAAAATCACCATCGATGGGAGGCAGGTCATGCTGGCCTTTTTTGCCTTTAGATTTTAACATTTTCATCAATCCGGCCAATTGACGCTCGTCTAAACTTCCCAAAGATTTCATGGCATCGGCCAGATCTATTTTTTCATTGATCTTGGCTAATTGATCTATGTCAACCGACTTTAGCAGGTTGATGGTGTTTTTTACTTTTTTGAATATAGACATTAGAAAACCGGTTGGTGAGTTTTAAAAATAGGAATTAATAAAGCTCGCTGCTGTTAAGGTTTTCCGAAGAAATGATAAATTCTAAAGCTTACTTATTCAAAATTGAAAAGCTTCTTCATTTTTTATTTTATATTCCCTATATTTTTTAGGTAGCCTTGTAAAAGTTTCGGAAACTCTATTCGAAAAGTACAGGTATGGAATGAATATAACTGCTAAGATAAACTGAAATGATAATCCTTGAATCCATTTTGGATTTGAAAACACATTGCTTCCTTCAATCAAAAAGTTGGTTAAAATAGCATCGATGAAATTTATTGCCAGAACTCCACTGAAGAATATGATTAAAAGATTAGGGACGTAGGTTCTTCTTTTGTAAAACCATACATTAAGATATATGGCGAATACCATAAGGAATAAACTAGCCACGGTTTCAAAAATCAGTAAGAATGAGGATTCCCAAGTAGAGCTAAAGAGATCACTCCATAAACTTGGTGAACTAAGAAAGTTTCCACCAAATGCTTGTCCAAAATAAACCAAAGGATAAAATGCTAGTAGAATAGCCAGAAATATTAGAATGCCACCTATTTTTCGAGACCATTCTTCTTTTTCTCTACTAATAACCTTATAATTTTTACCAATTTTATTTAATAGTATACAACTGAGGATTATAATCAATATTGAAACTGGTAATGAAAGCCAATTATCATCGAAATTATTATCATTGCTACCCGTAAATGCTTTATCATATGTTAGAAAATAAGACAGGCTTTCTTTTGCTCTATTTTGTTCTTTTATAAATTCATTGACCTGATGAGGCTCAAGATAATATTTGTTTGTTTTATAAGTATGAACTAGATCTAGTCTGGCATTTTTATATTTTACATCATAATTGTATTCGAAAGCATCGGTGCCAAAAGAGCCTTCAAGTGGTTCAATACTCCAGGCCTGAGGAACGAATACAATGGTATTATATTCCATATTATTATGAATATTTAAATAATAAGGCATTTCTCTTTCCGCTGTTTTAGTCGTTTCAAAATAATGAGACATTGCCATGGGATAGAATTCTGAAAAAATCACATTTTCATTTTCAGTTGATTTTTTCCAGAGACTATCAATTTTATACTTTTCTATTATTCTAATTTCATTTTTATTTCTTTCATCTATGAACTGAATATCACTAGTAGATTTTATACTAGGATAGTAACTACTGTAGAAATTGAGATAATTTTTTTTCACAATATCCATATTGGACTCTGCAAACTCCAATCTTTTGTAATCTGCCTGGCTTCCTCTATAGATTGAACTTATCTCAAGATCTGCCCTACCTCCAATACTATCTAGAATAAAGGTGTCGGTAACACTTATAATTGAAGGTTCCGGACTAGGTAATAATTCAAGATCATCTTGAGAATCTTTTAATGGAAGCCCATAATGGTAATTAGGAAAATAAATGTTTTTATAGTCCCCTCCCTGATTTGAAAGGGTTGCGTCTACATAATATTTTTTATCACCTCTTTCAATTTGAACTATGCAATGGTTAAATATTACTCCTGAAGGTAATCTTTCGTTAAATTGGTTGGCAGAACTGTTATGTACCAATACTGGAAAAGAGGTAATTTCTCGTAAACTTAAAATTTGACTTAACAAGTGAGCTTTGTCTTTACAATCCCCGTACCTTCTGTTGATTACTTTTGATGGTTTTGAGGGCATATGTGAATTTAAACCACCTTCGTAACCAAGGTAACGTACTTCATCCTGGACAAACCTGATAGCTTTGTTAATATATTCATCCTCGGTTTTCGAATTTTTAATCTCTTCAGGAATAGAATTACTTAGAGAAGCAACTTCAGAGGTATTTACATTGAAAAGATCTGAATATTGCCTGGCAACCTGATTCCAAGATTTAAATTGTGTTATCTCTACATACTTATTTGGCGCATACCATGCTGGAGTATTTGGTTCATAATTAATGACATTAGGATTGGAAATAGACCAGGTGTAAATTATGTGCTGATTAGTTTGGTTCACTTTAGGCTCAGGAGCTCCATTTTGCATTTTGTAATACAGACTTTGGTTTTGAGGAACTAGAATGCTGTAATTTCTTTCTAGGACTGGAAATTGAAACTCCAAGTAAAATGAAGATTGAAAGTTATTTTGATGCACGGGATTCCATCCTTTGATTGTATAGGCATAATCTACTACATCATTCTTCCGTACATCTTTTAGTTGATTAATTACCGTTAATCTGCCATCTAACAAATTGCTTTCGAGATTTTCTTCCCTTTGAGCAACTTGAATATCATTTAGATTTAATCTTTTTAAAACTTTTCCATCCCTAAGAATTCTTATATAATGAATTATCAATTCTTCGTATTCGGGATCAAATGTAAAATTCAAGGAGCTTAAATCTTGAATTGCCTCATTATTAAATAGCTTATAAATAGCCCGGGTATAGCTTTCTTGAGTTTGTAGATTATCGGTCTCGTCTACCAAAAGGTAGATATAACCCGAATTTTGAATGCTATCTTTATGAATAGAAGTGTCGATATTCTGTTCGTCAACCCAATCTGGTACTGGGACAGAGCTAACATTCTTGTGTTGACTAAATGTAGAAAATGAGAAAAGTAGGGTTAGAGCTAAGAGTAAATTGGAAAATTTCAATTATTGGGATTGAATGTTAATAAAAACCAAATAAAGAAGAAAATATCATAAAATACAAATCTTGTAAAAAAACAAAGCCACGCATTCGCGTGGCTTTATAAATTTATGTCAAACAATAATCAGTCATTTAGCGAAATGGCTTCTTTCACTTTATCTACATAATCCAGTTTTTCCCAGGTAAAGAGTTCTACCTCCTTCGTGATCTTTCCTTTATACGGACTCTCAAAAACTTTAGTTATCGTCCTCGATTCTTTTCCCATGTGTCCATAGGCAGCAGTCTCACGATAAATAGGATTTCTAAGCTTAAGTCTCTCTTCAATGGCAGCAGGGCGCATATCAAAGATCGCTTTAACCTTTTCGGCGATCTGCCCGTCACTTAGGTCCGTATTTTTCTTCCCGTAGGTATAGACTGAGATTGAAGTTGGCTCAACCACACCTATGGCATAAGAAACCTGGACAAGAATTTCAGGAGCCACACCCGCGGCTACAAGATTTTTCGCGATATGTCTGGAAGCATACGCAGCAGAGCGGTCTACCTTGGAAGGATCTTTTCCTGAAAATGCACCACCACCGTGGGCACCTTTTCCGCCGTAAGTATCTACGATGATCTTTCTTCCGGTAAGGCCGGCATCTCCATGAGGTCCGCCAATAACGAATTTCCCGGTAGGGTTTATGTGATAAATAATATCATCATTAAATAATTTCTGAACGTATTCCGGCAACTGTTCTTTTACCCTCGGGATCAAAATTTCAAGAATATCTTTTTTGATCTTAGCCAGCATTTTCTCATCGTCAGCATCAAAATCATCATGCTGGGTAGAAACTACTATGGCCACGATTCTCTGCGGAACATTCTCGTCGCTATATTCAATAGTAACCTGGCTTTTAGAATCAGGTCTTAAATATTCGATTTCTTTTCCTTCGCGCCTTAGTTTAGCCAGTTCAATTAGGATCCTGTGAGAAATATCCAGGGCGAGCGGCATATAGTTTTCAGTCTCGTTGGTTGCATAACCAAACATCATACCCTGGTCACCAGCTCCCTGTTCTTCCTTATTACCACGGTCTACCCCCTGGTAAATATCCTGGGACTGTTCATGGATCAAAGAAATTACCCCGCAAGAATCTCCGCTGAATTTATAAGCGCCTTTCGTATAACCAATATCATTGATCACATCCCTGGCGATATTTTGAACATCTAAATAGGTATTGCTTCTAACTTCGCCTGCAAGTACCACTTGCCCGGTGGTTACCAGAGTTTCACAGGCAACTTTGGACTCCCCGTCAAAGGCAAGGAAATTATCCAGTAAGGTATCACTAATCTGATCTGCAATTTTATCCGGGTGCCCTTCAGAAACACTTTCTGAAGTAAATAAATAAGCCATTCAATTACTTTTTAGTTTATAAGAATGGAAAAATTTGACGTGAAGAGCTAAATGGAGTGCGGTAAACATTCTGCTTTAGCATTTTCATATACCTTTTTCACGGTATTAGGGTTGCAATCAGTCAAATCTATCCCTTTCAATATGTTGGCTACAAATGTATAAAAATTCATATCATCGCAAATGGATTTAACTTCATTTTATCCAATTTGAATCATTTATAGGCTTTGTTTAATCTGTCCTTGTATTTCAAAGAGGGTATTTTGGGCGTTGCGTAGCGCCAAAAAAGGCTTACGCCGGGCTTTCGCGGCTCGCTTCCCCCACCTCCCTTGAGGGAGGTCGGAATTTCGAAATAGAAATTCCGGGAAGGTGGGGGGAGAGCTCAAACAACCCGCTCAATCCCTAACGCGGGATTTATTTCCATAAGAATTTTAGCTAGAAAAATTTATGCTTTCAAAGCACCAGCAAAATGGGAGGTTTTAAAACTTTTTTAATTTATTTTTTGCTAAAGGCTTGGATATTAAAAAATTCCGTGCATATCTTTGTAATTCAGAAAACAAAAAAATGATCAGAACAATTTGCAATATGATGTGTATGATGCCGGAAGCTTCCGCAGCGCACTCTATTGCATAAACTGAAAAGTATATAAATGCAAAAAGCCGCTGCCAACCGCAGCGGCTTTTTTTATATCAAGATTTTAAAGTTGAAATAAACGTAATCCTGAACTTGATTCAGGATCTATTGAGAAGCTGAATTGAGTTCAGCTTGAGGAAAAGAAATAATGTCACACTGAGCGCAGTCAAAGTGTATAAAACCAAAGCTCCCAAATTGAGTTTTAAATGTTAAGAGAACTAATGAGAACTACTTGTAACCTAATGATGACTATGTGTATGGATATGATGTGTATGCGTCACATGACAAGCTATTGCCAAAACTTGAGAATTTAGATTAGTTATAAAGTTCAATTCAAAAGTCCCCCTGGTAATAGCATATCAGGGGGACTTTTTTATTAGGTCAAAATCAACATTTAAAAATTAATATTATGAGCACACAAAATTTTTCAACGAAAGCATTACATGCAGGACACGATGTAACCCAGAATGGTGGAACCAGAGCAGTTCCAATTTATCAAACCACTTCGTACGTTTTTAATAATTCCGATCACGCGGCCGCACTTTTTTCTCTAGCCGAACCCGGCTTTATTTATACCAGGATCAACAATCCCACGCTGGATATACTGGAGCAAAGACTGGCAGCGCTCGAAGGTGGAATTGCCGCAGTAGTTACCGCTTCTGGAACAGCAGCAACAAATACAGCGCTGCTTACCTTACTTAAAGCAGGAGACCATATCGTTTCCTCCAACAGTCTTTACGGTGGAACTTATAATCTATTCAAGAATACCTTACCAAGATTCGGAATCACCACCACCTTCGTAGATCCTTCAGATCCTGAAAATTTTACCAAAGCAGCAAAGGAAAATACTCGTGTATTTTTTGCTGAATCTGTCGGAAATCCGAAGCTGGATGTACTCGATCTTAAAGGAATTTCTAAAGAGGCGAAGGCCTTTAAAGTTCCTTTCGTTGTGGATAATACCGTGGCAACACCATACCTGCTTAATCCAATTGAGCATGGAGCTGATATAGTTATTCATTCACTTACCAAATACATCAACGGGAATGGAACCGCACTTGGGGGAGTAATTATCGATGCCGGTAAATTTGACTGGGCTAACGGTAAGTTCCCAGAGTTTACCGAGCCATCTCCGGGCTATCATGGGTTAGTTTATCATGATGCATTAGAGGAAGCTGCGTTCATCGCCAAAGTTAGAATTGAAGGTTTAAGAGATCATGGTGCGGCATTGAGTCCGTTCAACGCTTTCCAGATCATCCAGGGATTGGAAACTTTGAAGATCAGAATTAAAGAGCATAGCAAAAATGCGCTGGAACTGGCTAAATGGCTTCAGGAACAGGATGATGTGGAGTGGGTGAATTACCCGGGACTTGAATCCAGTAAATATCACAAACTAGCCAAGGAATACCTTCCAGAAGGACAGAGCGGATTGGTAACCTTTGGAGTAAAAGGAGGGTTTGAAGCAGCAAAAACAGTGGTAGATGAATCTAAAGTATTCTCGCTACTCGCAAATATTGGGGATACAAAATCACTCATCATTCATCCGGCAAGTACTACGCATCAGCAGTTGACTGAGGAGGAGCAGGCTTCTACCGGAGTAACTCCAGATCTTATAAGGTTATCAGTAGGACTTGAAGATGTAGACGATCTTAAGACAGATCTTAAAGAAGCTTTCGCGCAAATAAAAAAGAAATCATTGGTTTAATGTTGGTTTGGTTAATAGATCCGGGAAAGGTCAGAATGACTTTTTCCGGATTAAATTAAAAAACAATGCTGGAAGAATTAATCATAGAAAATTATACGAATTCCGCGGGTAGCACTCAGGATATACATTTGAGTTATCAGTGGTTTGGAAGAAAGGCTTCAGAAGCTCCAATTATCCTGGTGAATCATGCATTAACCGGAAATTCTTTAGTTACCGGAAGTAATGGTTGGTGGAAGGATCTTATCGGAAAAAATAAGTGTATCGATATTGACAAATTCTGTATCCTGGCTTTTAATATCCCGGGGAATGGATTTAAAGGTCACGAAGATCAGTTCTTTGAAAATTATCGCGAATTTAAATTGAAAGATATTGCTCAGATTCAGCTTATAGCTTTAGAAAAACTGAAGATAGATAAGCTTTTTGCCATTATTGGTGGTTCTATAGGCGGAGCTCTTGCCTGGGAACTCGCGGTTCAGAAACCAGATCTGGCGGAACATGTGATACCAATCGCTTCAGATTATAAATCGACGGACTGGCTTGTCGCGAATTGCAGGATTCAGGATCACATTTTAAATAATTCGTCAAATCCCGTGCACGATGCCAGAATGCATGCGATGACCTTTTATCGAACTCCGCAGTCCCTGGCTCAAAAATTTGAAGGTAAAAGAAATTCCCAGGATCAGGGCTTTGAAGTGGAGAACTGGCTTTTGCACCACGGCGAAAAACTGAAAAATCGTTTCACCCTTGCTTCCTATAAGTTGATGAATCATTTATTGATGACTATCGATATTAGTCATAGCAGCGGAAATTATTTAGAAGCGGCCAGTAAAATTAAAGGGGAGGTGCATATCGTCACGGTAAATTCTGACCTGTTTTTCCTCGCGGAAGAAAACTGGAATACTTACGTAGAACTTTCATTGCTAAAACCTAATATCAGCATACATGAAATAAAATCCATTCATGGGCACGATGCATTTTTAATAGAAACCGATCAGCTTAACAGATTTTTAAAACCAATATTTCAACTAACGACACAAGGATATGAAAACAATACATCTCGCTCTGTTTGGGCCAGGTAAAGTAGGAAGTAAATTGCTGGAACAGCTTGCCAATTCTGAAGAACACTTGAAGAATTCTTCCGGGATCATTTTGAAATTGATCCTGGTAGCAGATTCCTCACATGCACTTCTCAATCCTAACGGCATAAAATCGGGCTGGGATCAGGGGTTCAAAACAAGCTCCCAAAGATATTCCTTTGATGATATTGAAGCTTACCTGAAAAAGCATCAGTTTGAAAATCTTGTTTCTATAGACACTACGGCCAGCGATCAATTTCCACAGAAATATTTTTCTCTGGTAAATGCCGGAAGCCACATAATCGCTGCAAATAAGGTGGCCAATACTTTGTCTTTGGAATTTTATGCAGAACTGAGAAGTCAATTGAAAAGGAATAATAAAAATTTTATTTACGAAACCAATGTTGGAGCAGGGCTTCCAATAGTCGAAACTTTAAGAAATCTTCATCTTTCCGGAGAGAAGATCACGAGGATAAGAGGCGTTTTTTCGGGTTCTCTGAGCTATATCTTCAACACCTTTTCAGAAGAAGAAAAAGAGTTTTCAGAAGTGCTAAAAGAAGCTGGAATTCTAGGTTATACTGAACCGGACGCCCGTATTGACCTTAGCGGAAAAGATGTGGGAAGAAAATTATTGATTCTCGCCAGAGAACTTCAGTTGCAAAAGGAATTTGAAGAAGTTAGTATAGAATCGCTCATTCCATCCCGATTGAATGGAGAAACCAGTTTGGAAGATTTCAATTCAAGAGTTAATGAGCTGGATGAACATTTTCAAAGCTATAAAACAAAACAGTTGAAAGATGAGGTTTTGAGATATGTGGGAGAACTGGATGTGGAAA
Organism: Christiangramia sediminis; assembly: GCF_020552705.1. Taxonomy (GTDB): domain Bacteria; phylum Bacteroidota; class Bacteroidia; order Flavobacteriales; family Flavobacteriaceae; genus Christiangramia; species Christiangramia sediminis. The sequence continues at coordinate 1,165,033 of NZ_JAJBZG010000005.1, forward strand.
AAGGAACTCTAACCACAAAATTGATCAATGAACCAAAAGCTTCTGTTTTGGGACAGATTGAAGGCGCCGATAATATTTTTGAGATCTATACAGAATCTTATAAAGATCAGCCCTTGGTGATACGGGGCGCAGGTGCGGGAGCGGCGGTGACTGCAAGAGGAGTATTTGGAGATATTTTGAAAATATCTGAACGATTAAACTAATACAAAATGGAAAACCTACAAGCAATGGGACTAGAGGAAAGTGGCAGTAATGCTCATTTTCAGGAGAATTTCGAGACTATTGCGGTAAGAACTCAAAGCGAAAGAACCCAATTTCAGGAGCATTCGGTGCCTTTATATCTTACCTCTAGTTATGTCTTTGAAGATTCAGAAGATATGAGGGCCAGTTTTGCCGAGGAAAAAAAGCGAAATATATACAGTAGGTTTTCAAATCCAAATACCTCTGAATTTATAGAGAAGGTGGCCAGAATGGAGGGGGCGGAAGCGGGCTATGCTTTCGCTACGGGAATGGCCGCGGTTTTTTCAACTCTGGCTGCTTTACTAAATAGCGGAGATCATATTGTGGCAGCGAGATCGGTTTTCGGCTCCACTCATGGTTTGTTCACCAAGTATTTTCCGAAGTGGAATATTACCCATTCCTATTTTGATGTAAATGAACCGGAAACCATCGAAAGCCATATAAAACCTGAAACCAAAATTCTTTTTGCTGAGTCTCCTACCAATCCCGGGGTGGATATTCTTGATCTGGAATATTTAGGAAAGATCGCAAAGAAGCATGATTTGATCCTGATCATCGATAATTGCTTTGCGACGCCATATATTCAGAATCCTATAAAATTTGGAGCCGACCTGGTAATACATTCAGCCACCAAATTAATAGATGGGCAGGGAAGGGTCCTTGGCGGAGTAACCGTGGGAAGGGAGGATCTAATAAGAGAAATTTATCTTTTCAGTAGAAATACAGGTCCGGCACTTTCGCCATTTAATGCCTGGGTGCTTTCAAAAAGTCTGGAAACATTATCGGTAAGATTAGAAAAACATTGCGAGAATGCGTTAAGAGTGGCGGAGTTTCTGGAAGAAAATGCAAAAATTGGCTGGGTTAAATATCCTTTCCTGAAATCTCATCCTCAATATAAAATTGCTAAAAATCAGATGAGGTTGGGAGGTAATGTTGTGGCTTTTGAAATAAAAGGAGGAATAGAGGCCGGCAGAAGATTTATAGATAGTCTGCAATTATGCACACGTTCAGCAAACCTTGGGGATACACGGACAATAGTTACGCATCCAGCTTCAACCACGCATAGTAAATTGAATGAAAATGAACGTTTGGAAGCAGGTATTAGTGAGGGACTTGTAAGGATCTCAGTTGGATTGGAGCATATAGACGATATTATTAATGATTTAAAAAACGCGTTAAACAATTAGAGAAAGCAAAGGGAATATTTTTATATTCGTTCCATGCTTTCCAAAAAGACCAAGTACGGAATTAAGGCTTTGGCGTATATCGCCAGAAAAAAGGACAGGAAACCGGTCCAGGCCTCAGAAATCTCTGAAAGTGAGAATATTTCGCAGAAGTTTCTCGAAAGTATTCTGCTGGAGTTGAGAAAATCAGGATTTCTGGGTTCAAAAAAAGGGAAAGGCGGAGGTTATTATCTCATCAAAGAACCTGATGAAATAAAGATGACCGCAGTAATACGGGTTTTGGAAGGACCTATCGCGATGGTTCCCTGTGTAAGCCTTAATTACTATGAGAAATGTGAGGATTGCCCCGATGAACATACCTGTTCGGTTCATAAGTTAATGATCCAGGTTAGGGATGCCTCACTAAATGTACTCGGCGAAAACACCCTGGAAGATATTGCCTTTACGCAATAATCTTCAGTGTTAAATATAGATTTTTATTTACTGAATTAATTGGCTATTAAACCTGTTAAGTTTAGTTTTGCTTAAAACCTAGTAAACCGATAGGATTATAGTTTTTAATGAAGAAGATATGTTGATGTTACTAAATCATACCAAAGCAAAAAGCACATACAAGAAAGATAAATCTGCCGAAAAGCCTCTTCGAAGTATTTTGAAGACGATCAGTTGGAGGATAATAGGAACCATAGATACCATCATAATTTCCTGGGTTCTTACAGGTCAGATTAAAACAGCTTTAGCGATTGGTTCAGTGGAACTGGTGACAAAAATGATCCTTTATTTTGGGCATGAAAGAATTTGGAATCTCATCCCTTATGGAAAAGAATAGCTATAAAATGTGGCAGTACGAAATTATCATTGGCGTCCCGCATCTGACCAATATAAAAACATAAACAGATGAAAAAGTTTAGAGATACAGAGTTGAAAAAACTGAATAGTCAGTTGCGAGGGGTAGCACCTTCAGAAATTATTCAGTGGGTATTAGCATCAAGTGATAATCCTGTGGTTACTACGAATTTTAGACCCTATGAGGCGGCGATTTTACATGCCTGTACTCAGGTGGAAAAGGATATCAAGGTTATCTGGTGCGATACAGGTTACAATACGTTGCCTACCTATAAGCACGCCAAATTCCTGATAGATCATTTAGATCTTAATGTTAAGCTGTACACCCCAAAAGAAACTGCATCATATAGGGACGCTCTGTTTAATGGAATTCCTGGAGTAGATTCTCCAGATCATGCAGAGTTTACAAGGCAGGTAAAACTGGAGCCATTTCAACGTGCTATGGCCGAGCAGCAGCCCGATGTTTGGTTTACAAATTTGAGAAAAGGACAGACGAATTTCAGGGATAGCATAGATATTTTAAGCTATAGTAAAGATGGGGTTCTAAAAGTAAGTCCGTTTTACCACTGGACAGATGAGAAACTGGATGGGTATTTAAGAGAACACAAATTACCCAACGAATTCAAATATTTCGACCCGACTAAAGTATTAGAAAACCGAGAATGTGGTTTACACGCCTAAAAGTTTATAAATGAGTGCAATATTAGATCAAAATACACTGGAAAGCGAAGCTATATACATCTTCAGGGAGGTAGTTGCTCAGTTTGAAAATCCTGTGCTGCTATTTTCAGGCGGTAAGGATTCTATAAGCCTGGTTAGATTGGCCCAAAAAGCTTTTTATCCCGCAAGAATTCCTTTTCCCCTTTTACATATAGATACCGGCCATAATTTTCCTGAAACCATAGGATTTAGGGATCGCCTGGTGGAAGAATTAGGACTGAATCTCATCGTGAGAAAAGTTCAGGACGATATAGACAGGGGAATATCTATAGAAGAGAAAGGAAAATATTCCAGCAGAAATTCATTACAGACGAATACGCTGCTGAATGCCATAGAAGAATTTAAGTTCGATGCCTGTATTGGTGGAGCGCGCAGGGATGAAGAAAAAGCCAGGGCCAAAGAAAGAATTTTTTCAGTTAGAAACGATTTTGGGGAATGGGATGAAAAAAATCAGCGTCCGGAAGTTTTTGATATGCTGAACGGGCGAATCGATATTGGTCAGAATGTTAGAGTATTTCCAATTTCAAACTGGACAGAACTGGATGTATGGAATTATATAGCTTCAGAAAATATTGAAATCCCATCCATTTATTTTGCTCATGACCGGGAGATTTTTGAAAGGGATGGCTTGATCTGGACCGCTTCAGAATATGTCTATAAAGAAGACCATGAAATGACCCAAACCAAACGGGTAAGATTTAGAACTGTTGGTGATATAACCTGTACGGCCGCCGTAGAATCTGATGCTGATACGGTTCAGAAGATTATAGGGGAGATAAGAGAATCTTCTATTTCAGAAAGAGGTGCGAGAATAGACGATAAAAGGACTGAAGCAGCCATGGAAACAAGAAAACAACAGGGTTATTTCTAATACCCCTAAATCCCGAAGGGGGACTTTTAAAAACCTGATTGAAATGAAATTACTAATCAATAAAATTACCCATAATATTCCCTCTCTTTTGGAGAGGGCTGGGGAGAGGCCATGGGAGTACTAAAAATAGCAACAGCAGGGAGTGTAGATGATGGTAAAAGCACCTTGATCGGTAGACTGCTCTACGATACAAAATCGCTGACTTCAGATAAAATTGAAGCCATAGATAAGGTCAGTAAGAAAAATGGACTGGATTACCTGGATTTTTCCCTGGCTACAGATGGTCTGGTTGCAGAAAGGGAGCAGGGTATAACTATAGATGTCGCGCATATCTATTTTTCTACGCCAAAGAAAAGTTACATAATTGCAGATACTCCCGGGCATATTGAATATACCCGGAATATGGTAACCGGTGCATCTACTTCTCAAACCTCCATTATTCTTATTGATGCCAGGAAAGGAGTGATCGAGCAGACATACAGGCACTTCTTTATCAATAATCTTTTAAGGGTTAAAGAGGTAATTGTTGCGGTTAATAAAATGGATCTGGTTAATTATTCTGAAGATGTCTTCCATAATATCGTTCAGGATTTTGAGGAGCTTAGGGCTAAAAGTGATTTCAAGGATCAAAAGCTCACTTTTATACCTGTGAGTGCCTTATGGGGAGAAAATATTGCTGAAAAATCCAGCGCAATGTCCTGGTATAATGGTCAAACTATTCTTGAACATTTGGAAGAGCTTAAGGCCGAAGATTTCAAAGAAGAAAGTCAGGCCAGGTTTTCTGTTCAAACTGTGATAAGACCTAAAACTGATGAATTTCACGATTATCGCGGCTATGCCGGCAAAATAAGTGGAAGTAGCCTGAAAGTTGGTGATGAAGTAACGGTCTTACCTTCATTAACAACCTCCACCATTAAAGAAATTCATTTTTTTAATGAATCCTTTGAGGAAGCTCCGGCAGGAAGTTCTGTCACCATCAGTCTTTCAGATAATATCAATGTTGGCAGAGGTGATATGTTGGTAAAATCGAATGAAATTCCTGAAGAGAAAAAAGTCCTGGATGCAATGGTATGCTGGATGGATAATAAAGCTCTGGTGCCGGGATCTAAATATGTGTTGCAGCATAATACGAATGGAATTCTTGCAAAAATAGATAAGGTTGAAGGTCATGTGGATACGAATTTTGGAGCAGAAGCGGAAGTTTTGTCCCTTAATCTCAACGATATTGGAAGTGTGAAGATCAAACTTAGCAAACCAATCTTTGCCGACAGTTATAATAATAATCGTGCAAACGGAAGGTTTATTCTGGTAGATACGCAAACTAATACCACCGCAGGAGTTGGATTTATAAAATAATAAAAAAACAGTGAAACTATTCATTATGAACATTCTATCAAATATGTGTATGTGCTATTCGCCTCATACTTAGAAGCCTGTTTTATAAACTGAATTATAAAAAAGTCCTTTTAAGTGAAAATCTAAAAGGACTTTTTTCATTTAATAAGATCCCAAAATTTGGAGCCTAGGTGAACAAATTTTGGAAGATCGAATTATCCCGAAGTCATGAGGGATCTTAACTAGGGTTACGAATAATAAATTATTAATCATGCAAAGTTTTAGAACCGAAATTGAAAATCCCGTTGTTGAAAAGGACATCCTGGATTTAGAAAAGAAGATCAGGCTGTTCCGTGAAGGAAAGGCCGATGAAGAGAAATTCCGCAGTCTGCGCCTGGCCCGCGGAGTTTATGGACAAAGACAATCGGGAGTTCAGATGGTTCGAATAAAACTGCCATTTGGGAAAGTCACCTCAGAACAGCTGCATCGAATCGCCGATGTTTCTGATGAGTATTCCAAAGGTCGCCTGCATATCACCACCCGTCAGGATATTCAAATTCATTATGTGAGTTTAGACAGAACGCCGGAACTCTGGGCACAATTAGAGCGGGATGATGTCACCCTTCGTGAGGCCTGCGGAAATACGGTGAGAAATATTACCGCTTCGCCAATGGCAGGGATAGATCCCAAAGAGCCTTTTGATGTTTCACCCTATGCTCATGCGGCCTTTCAGTTCTTTCTTCGGAACCCGATCTGCCAGGAGATGGGAAGAAAATTCAAGATGTCTTTTTCTTCTTCAGATGAAGATACAGCGCTAAGTTATATCCATGATCTTGGTTTTATCGCCAAACTCAAAGAAGGGAAAAGAGGTTTTAAGGTAATGCTGGGTGGGGGTCTCGGTTCACAGCCTCGACATGCAGACGAATTATATGAATTTCTGCCTGCCGAAGAGATCATTCCTCTAATTGAAGGTGTGTTGAGAGTTTTTGATCGCCATGGCGAAAGGACTAAACGATTAAAGGCAAGAATGAAGTTTCTGGTTAAGGATATTGGTAAAGAATCTTTTATGGAATTAGTAGAGGAGCAGAAGACAGCCCTTTCTAAGGATCAGCCGGAATTCGAAATTGAAAGATTTGAAGCAGCTCCTGCATTACAAAATGTAGAAGTTCCTTCAGTAGAGATTAAAGATCAAAAAGAATTTGAAAACTGGAAGAACACGAATGTATTTCCACAGAAACAGGAAGGTTTATTTGCAGTAGGAATTCGTGTTCCCTTAGGCGATTTTTATACCGGCGGAGCAAGAAAGCTGGCCGATCTGGTTAAAAAATATGCCGGAAACGAGATAAGACTTACGCTGCGACAGGATATTTTGATCCGTCACGTGCGGGAAGAATTTCTGCCTCTCTTTTATTCCGAATTAAAAAAGCTCGATTATGCCGAAACCGGTTATAATAAAACCGTTGATATCACCGCCTGCCCGGGAACCGATACCTGTAATCTTGGAATCGCCAGCAGCACGGGAATCGCAGATGTGCTGGAAGATGTTCTTAAAGAAGAATATCCGCAATTCACCAACGGAAAGGATATTACGATTAAGATCAGTGGATGCATGAATGCCTGCGGCCAGCATAATATGGCTGAAATTGGCTTCCAGGGAATGTCTATTAAAGTTGGTAAAACGGTAGCTCCGGCACTTCAGGTATTACTTGGAGGTGGAACTTTAGGCGACGGGCAGGGAAGATTTGCTGATAAAGTGGTAAAAGTTCCCAGTAAACGCGGTCCTGAAGCTCTACGAGTTTTGCTGAATGATTTTGAAGCCAATTCTAAAACCAATGAAAAATTCGTAGAATATTATGATCGGAAAGAAAAGACCTATTTCTATGATCTTCTAAAAGACCTGGCCGATACTTCCAATCTCACCGAAAATGAATTTGTGGATTGGGGCCATGAATCGCCATATATTAAGGCAGTTGGGGTGGGAGAATGTGCCGGTGTGGTCATAGACCTTATCGCCACCTTGTTATTCGAAAGCGAAGAAAAGATCGATAATGCGAAAGCTGCGCTGGAAAGAAAGGATTGGTCAGACAGTATTTACCATTCCTATACCTCAATTGTGAATTCAGCTAAAGCTTTATTGCTTTCTGAAGACGTAAAAACGAATACCCAGGCCGGGATCATTGCCCAGTTTGATGAACTTTTCGTGGATACGCATAAAATTGAATTATCGACTTCCTTTAAGGAATTCGCCTATCAATTGAACGAAAACGAGCCGAGCGAGGCGTTTGCAAATAAATATTTAGAGGATGCGCATTTATTTCTGAAAAGAGTGGATGCCTATAGAACAAAGGAGGTACAAAATGTATAATTCACCAAAGTTAACCGTCGTAGGAGCAGGACCGGGCGACCCGGAATTGATCACCGTCAAAGCTTTAAATACGTTGAAGTCTGCCAGGGTGGTTTTGTACGACGCACTCATCAATCGTGAGCTGCTGGAATATGCGCCACAGGCAGAACATATATTCGTAGGAAAACGAAAGGATAAACATCGTTTTCCGCAGGAAGAGATCAATGAATTGATCGTGAAATACGCCCTGGAACGAGGGCATGTGGTTAGATTGAAAGGCGGAGACCCTTTTATCTTTGGAAGAGGTTCAGAAGAGATTAATTATGCCAGGAAACACGGACTGGAAACAGCGGTAGTTTCAGGAATTACCTCTTCGATTGCGGTGCCTGCGAATGTTGGAATCCCGTTGACGCAAAGAGGAACTTCAGAAAGTTTCTGGGTGATCACCGGAACCACCTCCCAGAAGAAATTATCAAATGATGTAAGGCTGGCCGCGCAATCTACCGCAACCGTGGTGATATTGATGGGAATGGGAAAACTGCATGAAATAGTTGATGTTTTCCGCAGCTTCGGAAAAGAAGATATTCCGGTGGGAATCATTCAAAATGGAACTACCCAAAATGAAAGATCAGGTTTTGGGACGATCAAAACGATTGAAAAGGTGGTTTTAGAAAAACAACTAGGCGCTCCGGCAATTATCGTGATTGGTGAGGTGGTAAAAGAAGCGAATGATTTGCAATCGGCGTTTGAGAGAGTGATTGAAGAAAAGGTATATCATAATACCCCCTTTGGGGGATAGGGGGCAAAGTATGCAAGAAAGAAACGAATTATACCCGGTTTTTTTGAAAGTCAACCAGTTGAATATACTCGTGGTGGGTGGAGGAAATGTAGGTCACGAAAAACTGTATTTTCTATTCAAATCCAGTCCGCATGCGCAGGTTGAGATCGTTGCGAAATGGTTCTTGCCGGAAACTGAAGAACTGGCAAAAAAACATGGCGCGAAACTGGTAAAAGGCAGGTATAAAAGAAAATATCTGAAAAAAAAACATTTCGTGATCGCTGCCACCAACGATGCTAAATTGAATAAGAAGGTTCATCGGGATGCCAAAAAAAGATATTTACTGGCCAATATTGCTGATACTCCAGAGCTCTGTGATTTCTATATGGGAGGTATTGTAAATAAAGGACATGTGAAAATAGCTATTTCCACCAATGGAAAATCACCCACAACTGCCAAGCGATTACGGCAATTTTTTGAGGAAGTGATTCCGGAAAATGTGAACCAGATGGTGGAAAATTTAAATGAATACAGAAAATCAATAAAAGGCGATTTTGAAGCCAAAGTAGAACAGATGAATACTATAACAGAAAGCTTAATTGTAAAAAAAAGTAAAGATGATTAGAACAGATATCCTGATAATTGGAGCAGGACCTACCGGTTTGTTCACCGTTTTTGAAGCGGGACTCCTTAAATTAAAGACCCATTTAATAGATGCTTTGCCACAGCCAGGAGGGCAGTGTTCAGAGATTTATCCCAAGAAACCTATTTATGATATTCCGGCCTTCCCGGAAATTCTGGCCGGTGATCTGGTAAAAAATCTTATGGAACAGATCAGGCCTTTTAAACCCGGTTTTACTCTGGGCGAACGCGCAGAAACTCTGGAGAAACTCGATGATGGGACTTTCATTGTGACCACAAATAAGGGAACTCAACACCATGCACCTGTGGTTGCTATTGCCGGCGGATTAGGATCTTTTGAGCCAAGAAAACCACCTATTGCAAATATTGCTGAATATGAAGATAAAGGAGTTTCTTATTTTATAAAAGATCCGGAAGTTTACCGCGATAGAAAAGTGGTGATCGCCGGGGGTGGTGATTCTGCTTTAGATTGGGCTATTTATTTGTCTGATGTTGCTTCAGAAGTAGCACTGGTTCACAGAAGGGAAGAATTTAGGGGCGCTCTGGATTCCGTAGAAAGAGTCTCAGAATTAGCTAAACTCGGTAAAATTGAAATGATCACCAATGCTGAGGTCGTTGGATTAAAAGGTGAAGATGAACTGGAAAAAGTGGTGATACGTCACAAAGATAAGGCTCGCGGAGAAGAGTTCAGATCCGTGGACGATTTTATCCCGTTATTCGGATTATCACCTAAACTCGGACCCATTGGTAGCTGGGGCCTGGAAATTGAAAAGAATGCGATAAAAGTTGACAATTCTTATGATTATCAAACCAATATTCCAGGGGTATATGCCATTGGAGATGTAAATACCTATAAGGGAAAACTTAAGTTGATTCTTTCCGGTTTTCATGAAGCGGCGATTATGTGTCAGAGTGCCTACCAGAAAATTTATCCGGATAAAAAATATGTTCTAAAATATACTACTGTTGGTGGTGTGGAAGGATTTGACGGGACCAAAAAAGAAGCTAAGAAAGAAGTAGTGCAGAGTATTAGTGTTTAATTTGTTACGGATAATTTTTGTTGGTTTTAACTTCTTATTCTCAATTATTTATGCTTTAATATCCTAATTTAGGTTGATTGTATTTTTCTGAAAAAAATTCATTTTATTCAAAATTTTAAATTAAATGGAAACATTGAAACTGGAGTTTAAAATAGACAGGGAAAAGCGCAGCATTCTAGTTGAAAAAGAATTCTCAGCTCCCTTAGATGTGGTATGGTCTGCCTGGACACGGGCTGAAACACTTGATAAATGGTGGGCGCCAAAACCCTGGAAAGCTAAAACTAAACGGATGAATTTCAGGGAAAATGGAAGTTGGTTGTATGCCATGCAGAGTCCCGAAGGTGAGGAGCATTATGCCCTGGCTCAATATAAAGAAATTGTGCAGGAACAAAGATTCGTAGGCCTGGATTCGTTTTGTGATGAAAACGGGGTTATTAATGAAGATTTACCAAAATCGACCTGGAAAGTGGAGTTTGAACCTGAAGGTTCTCATACACTGGTAATAATCGAAACGGAATATGAAACCGAAGAGGCGCTGGATGCAATTTTAAAGATGGGATTTCAGGAGGGTTTTACAGCCGGACTTTTACAGCTTGATGAACATCTGGAAAAGATATAATTCTGTTAATCCGGGATTCTGATTTAAAGTTAGGAATATTATCTTTGGTGAAAATTCGAAAACATGAAGATCAGCCTAAAAAGAATCAACGATAATTATCTATTTGAAACTGTAAACGAACGCGGTAATATTGTTCTTCTGGACAATAAATCTGATGAGGAGCCTAAAGGTTCCAGTCCGATGGATCTTATACTTCGCGGAATTGCCGGATGCAGCAGTATAGATGTGGTAATGATCCTAAGAAAGCAGCAACATGAGTTGGAAGATCTTAGGGTAGAAGTTGACGGATTTCGCGAAGAAGGAGCTATTCCAAATGTTTTCAAAAAGATCCATCTGGACTTTATCCTGAAAGGTGATGTTCCGGCGGCTAAAGTTGAAAGAGCAGTAAAATTATCAATGGATAAATACTGTTCTGTCTCTAAAATGCTAGAGAAAGCGGCAGAAATTTCATATTCGATTCACTTAAATGGAGAGAAAATATTATAATGAATTTCTTTGAAACCAGAATAGTGAGAACCTGGGAGCCGTCCATTTGGCTCAGAGTAATCCTGACAGTATTATTATTAGCAAGTGCAGGAGTGGTTTATGTCTGGAAACCGGATGTATCATGGTTAATGAATATTTCTTATGGAGTATATATGATAAGCTTATTTCTAGCTTTGAGTCAATCTTTTTTTAAGCCAAAATATTTAGGAAATCTTTCAGTTTCTGAAGAAAGGATTAGGGTTGATCTTCATGGAGAACAGAAAGAATTTCCTATTTCAGAATTGGAGCAACTAGGCTTTAATTATAGAGGATATAGTAGTTTTTGGAAGCATAGCATATATGGAAATAAGAATCACTTCTATTTCATGGTAAGTTCAGGTGAGAAATTTGATTATGAGATTGTATTGCAGAATAAAGAAGTAAAAGAAGAATTTAAGTTGTTATTAAAAAGAATTCAGAATACGTCTTATTTAAAAATCGCCCAGACCGGGAATTCTACTTTTTAAACTTCTACATAAAATTATCTCAAATAACTTGGATTTTAAGGTGTGAGCACTATATTTGTTTTATAAGTTCATTGTTTACTAACAATCGTTATCAAGAAAGGTTGAGGGATTAGACCCTGTGAAACCTTAGCAACCCTCCTTTTGGAGAAGGTGCTACATTCTACTGAGTTAAACCTCGGATAGATAACAAACAGAATTCTTTTCAGTCTTCTTTTTTTGATATCGTTTTATTTATATAATCATGTCAAAAATTGAAGAGCAACTCTCTCAAAAAATATTAATATTAGACGGTGCAATGGGTACCATGCTTCAGGAATATAAATTTTCTGAAGAGGACTTTCGTGGGAATCGTTTTGCCAATTGGCCTGTTTCCGTAAAAGGAAATAACGACCTCCTTTCCCTTACCCAGCCAGAAGCCATTGCTAGCATTCATCGTAAATATTTTGATGCCGGGGCCGATATTGTGGAAACCAATACCTTTTCTGGAACCACCATCGCTATGGCCGATTATCAAATGGAGGAGCTCGTTTATGAGCTTAATTATGAGTCGGCGAGAATTGCCAAAAAGGTCGCGGAAGAAGTTACGGCTGAAGATCCTTCCAAACCGAGATTTGTAGCCGGAGCCATGGGTCCTACTAATAAAACGGCCAGTATGAGTCCAGACGTGAACGATCCCGGATTTCGCGCCATTTCTTTTGATGAACTTAGGAAAGCTTATAAACAACAGGCGCAAGCCCTGGTGGAGGGTGGTGTGGATGTACTCCTGGTAGAAACCGTTTTTGATACTTTAAATGCAAAGGCAGCTCTTTTTGCGATTGAAGAATTAAAAGAAGAGCTAAATCTGGATATTCCGATCATGGTGAGTGGAACGATCACCGATACCTCCGGAAGAACACTTTCCGGACAAACTGCAGAAGCCTTCCTTATCTCTGTTTCTCATATTCCGTTACTAAGCATTGGTTTTAACTGTGCTTTGGGAGCAAAACAATTAACTCCGCACCTGGAAGTTCTGAATCGCTATGCGAATTCGGGAGTTTCAGCGTATCCCAATGCGGGATTACCAAATGCCTTTGGAGAATACGACCAGGACGCCCAGGAAATGGCCGCTCAAATCAAGGAATATTTGGAAAAAGGGCTGGTCAATATTTTGGGCGGATGCTGCGGAACTACACCAAAACACATTAAAGCAATTGCAGAGGTTGCTGTAAATTATAAACCACGTCCTATCTATAAACTTCAAGAGCAAACCCGGTAATTTTTATGGACAAAAATTTAGAACAAATTTCGCGAAAAAGAACCCCACCCTCTGGGGGGGGCTGGAGGGGGCTAAAACTTTCCGGACTGGAACCACTGGTGATCACACCGGATAGTAATTTTATAAATGTAGGAGAACGAACCAATGTTGCCGGATCCAAAAAATTCCTGCGACTCATTAAAGAAGAGAAATTTGATGAAGCGCTGGAGGTTGCCCGGGAACAGGTAGAAAATGGAGCCCAGATCATCGATGTGAATATGGACGATGGCCTTATTGAAGGCAAGGAAGCCATGGTGAAATTCCTGAATCTCGTTGTCGCTGAACCCGATATTTCCAGGGTACCTATTATGATAGATAGCTCAAAATGGGAAATTATTGAGGCCGGACTCCAGGTCGTGCAGGGAAAATGCGTGGTGAATTCCATTAGTTTAAAGGAAGGGGAAGAAGAATTCATCAGCCATGGGAAAAAGATCAAACGTTACGGTGCGGCCGTGATCGTGATGGCATTTGACGAAACCGGGCAGGCAGATAATTATGAACGCCGAATTGAGATTGCAAAACGTTCCTATGATATTTTAGTAAACAGGGTAAAATTCCCTCCGGAAGACATCATTTTTGATCTGAATATTTTTCCGGTAGGGACGGGGATGGACGAGCATAAGAGAAACGCCCTCGATTTTATTGAAGGCACGCGTTGGGTAAAAGAGAATTTACCGCATTGCAGCGTAAGCGGTGGGGTGAGTAATGTTTCATTTTCTTTCCGTGGAAATAATCCCGTTCGCGAAGCCATGCATTCGGTTTTCCTCTATCATGCGATCAGGGCCGGGATGAATATAGGTATCGTGAACCCTTCTATGCTGGAAGTTTATGATGAAATTCCGAAAGATCTTCTGGAGCATGTGGAAGATGTAATTCTGGATAGAAGAGATGATGCTACGGAACGTCTTCTGGATTTTGCTGAAAACGTCGTAGGACGTAAAAGAGAGAACAAAATTGATCTTTCCTGGAGAGAAAATCCGTTACAGGAACGGATCACCCATGCACTGGTAAAAGGTATAGATGCCTATATTTTAGAAGATATTGAACAAGCTAGAATCGAAGCCGAAAGACCATTGGATGTTATCGAAGGTCCGTTGATGATCGGGATGAATGTAGTGGGAGATCTCTTTGGAAGCGGAAAAATGTTTCTGCCACAAGTGGTGAAATCGGCCAGGGTGATGAAAAAGGCGGTGGCGCATTTACTTCCCTATATTGAAGAGGCGAAAAAAGCCCCCCAACCCCCAAAGGGGGAGCAATATTGGCGAACTGCTGATCCAGCCTTATATGGTCTAATGAAAAATTATGCTCGAAAAATGAGATATAATAATCCTACGATGGCGGAAACGAGATTGTGGGAGGCTTTGAAAACTAAACAGCTTGAGGGTTATAAATTTAGAAGACAACATATTATTGGTGGGTATATCGCAGATTTTGTTTGTCTAAAGGAAAAATTAGTCATTGAGGTTGACGGTTTAATCCATCAATTACCTGACAATAAAAAGAGTGACGCTGAGAGATCAGAATGGTTACAGGAACAGGGATTCAGAGTTATAAGATTTTCGAATACTGAGGTTATTCAAGATCTGGATGCTGTCTTGGAAAGCATTTTGAAAACACTAAAAAAGGCTCCCCCAACGGGGGCCGGGGGGGCTGGAAAAGTTTTAATGGCAACAGTAAAGGGCGATGTGCATGATATTGGTAAAAATATCGTGGCTGTGGTGCTGGGATGTAATAATTACGAGATTATTGATCTTGGAGTCATGGTACCGCCAGACAAGATCATCGAAACTGCTAAAAAGGAAAATGTGGATGTGATTGGTCTTAGCGGACTCATAACACCCTCGCTGGACGAGATGGTTTTCCTGGCCAGGGAAATGGAACGTCAGGAGTTCTCGGTTCCGCTTTTAATTGGTGGGGCTACCACTTCCAAGGCACATACCGCGGTAAAGATAGACCCGCAATATAAAAATGCCGTGGCACATGTAAATGATGCCTCCCGGGCGGTGACTGTGGTAGGGCAGTTATTGAAAGAAAGTACCCGGGATAAATACAAAAGCGATCTTAAGACCGAATATGATAAATTTCGACAGAACTTTAAAAAACGAAGTAAAGTAAAGAGCTTTTTAAGTTTACCGGAAGCCAGGAGAAATAAATTTAAGATCGATTGGAATAGAACGCAGATCACAAAACCTGCTGAACCGGGAATTCAGATTATTGAAAATTTTGACCTGAATAAACTTGTGGATTATATAGACTGGAGCCCGTTCTTCAGAAGCTGGGATCTGCATGGGAGATATCCGGATATTCTAAAAGATGAAAAAGTAGGGGAGCAGGCGCAAATTTTATTTGATGATGCTCAGGTTTTGCTGAAAAGAATTCTGGATGAAAAGCTTCTAAAGGCGAAAGCGATTTTTGGATTATTTGAAGCTAATTCAATTAACGAGGACGATATTGAAGTCTGTTTTCAACAGAATTCAGATTCAAAAACAGCGGTTTTCAGAACGCTACGTCAGCAATTAAAGAAACATGGCGACCAGCCGAATTTTGCGCTGGCAGATTTTATCGCTCCTAAGGAAAGTGGGATCCAGGATTATATGGGATGTTTTTGTGTCTCTACCGGATTTGGAACCCAGAAATTAGCCAAAAAGTTTGAAAAGGAACACGACGATTATAATTCTATTATGGTCAAAGCACTGGCCGATAGACTGGCGGAAGCTTTCGCGGAATATTTACATAAAGGGGTACGAACTAAGCATTGGGGATATGCTTCGGGCGAAGAATTGAGCAACGAAGAGCTCATCAAAGAAGCTTATAAGGGAATTCGGCCTGCACCCGGTTATCCTGCCTGTCCCGATCACCTGGAAAAATTGACGATTTGGGATGTTCTTAAAGTAAAGGAAAATATTGGAGTGGAGCTTACCGAAAGCCTGGCCATGTGGCCGGCGGCCAGCGTTAGTGGATATTATTTCGCCAATCCGGAAGCTAAATATTTTGGGCTTGGTAAGATCAAGGAAGATCAGGTTCGTGATTTCGCGAAAAGAAAGGGAATTGATTATCGAAAAGCTGAAAAATGGCTGAATCCGAATATTACTGATTAAGCAGATGTCATTCTGTACTTGTTTCAGAATCTTAAGAGAGGCTGAATCAGGTTCAGCTTGACCTAAAATTTTGATGAAAAAGTAAATGCGTTAGGGATTGCAGCGGCATCCTTTTACCGGCATGCTGAGCCTGTCGAAGCATACAGGAAAAAGATAAAGCGAAAAGCCCGGCCTGAAAGGCAACGCCCATAAAATTAAAAAAAAGTTTAATGAAAATCACCGAACATTTAGCAGCAGCTAAGGACAGAACCGTATTTTCTTTTGAGATCTTACCACCTTTAAAAGGGCAGAATTTAAATTCAATTTATGAGAATATAGATCCACTAATGGAATTCAAGCCGCCGTTTATTGATGTGACTTATCACAGGGAAGAATATGTTTATTCGGAAAGAGAGAACGGACTTTTAGAAAAGAAGATCGTTCGTAAAAGGCCTGGAACTGTAGGTATTTGTGCTGCTATCCAAAGTAAATATGGTGTTGATGCCGTTCCACACATTCTATGTGGAGGATTTTCAAAAGAAGATACTGAGAACTTCCTAATAGACCTGGACTTTCTCGGAATTAAGAATGTGATGGCACTGCGTGGAGATGCAGTGAAAAGTGAAACTTATTTTAAACCCGAGGCAAATGGTAATAATTTCGCTAAGGATCTGGTATGCCAGATAAGAGAGATGAATTGTGGTAAATATTTAGACGAGGTGATCGAGAAAGGGCATAATACCGATTTTTGTGTTGGGGTGGCCGGTTATCCCGAGAAACATATGGAGGCTCCAAGTATAGATAAGGATATTGAAAGATTGAAAGAAAAGATAGAAGCTGGTGCTGAATACGTGGTTACCCAAATGTTCTTTAAAAATGACAGATATTTTGATTTTGTAGAAAAATGCCGGGAGAATGGGATAAAAGTTCCAATTATACCTGGTTTAAAGCCTCTTGCTACTAAAAGGCAGTTGAGCATTATTCCGCATAGGTTTCATGTGGATATGCCAGATTGCCTAATTAAAGAGGTTGAGAATTGCAAAGATAATAGGGCAGTTAGAGAGCTGGGAATTGAATGGTGTATTCAGCAAAGTAAGGAGTTGATCGCCGGTGGTGCACCGGTGTTGCATTACTATTCCATGGGGAAGAGTACAAATATTCAGAAAATCGCTTCGGCGGTATTTTAGTAAGTTAAGGTTTCATCCAACAGGCCGTTTTTTTCGTAAATATGTTAGATTTGCCCTCGTATGAAAAGAATTGCCCCTTTCCTGCTTCTTCTATGCAGTTTTATAACTTTTGGACAGGATGAAAAACCTAAAAAATATTTTTCCCTGAATGCGAGTTATTTTTATGGTTCTATTTTAGAACATAACCCAGACATCGCTCACCTTATCACAGATCATCCTAATGGATTTCTGTTAAGTTTCAACAGGAAAACTTATGGTCTTGAGAAATGGGAAAGGCGGTATAATTATCCCGATTTTGGATATTCCTTCATTTATCAGAATATGAAAAACACCTATTTAGGGGAGAATTATTCTGTTTATGGTCATTTCAGTTTTTATGCTTTAAAGAGACTGTTAATGTTCAGGATCGGGCAGGGGATTGCATATACTACAAATCCATACGATCCTGAAACCAATTATATTAATAATGCCTACGGAAGTCGATTTTTAAGTTCTACGTATTTGGTGGGGAATATCCATAAACAGAATATCATTGCAGGGCTTGGAGTGAATGCCGGGGTAACCATTATTCATTATTCTAACGCAGATATAGGGTCTCCCAACCATAGTACGAATACCTTAACCTTTAATGTAGGACTGAATTATTTGCTGGATCATAAGGAACATCCAGATTTTATTCCCAGAGGAGAAAAAGAAAAATATACGGAGCCTTTCCATTATAATTTTGCAATTCGAAGCGGTGTGAATACGGCAGGAGTTGTGGGATCACCCAGACTTCCCTTTCTTACTGTTTCGGCTTATGCAGATAAGGTTTTAAATAGAAAAAGTACGTTGCAGGGTGGAGCTGAATTATTCTTTTCCCGATCACTGGAAGAATTCATAGAATACCAGGCAGTAGCTTTTCCTCAAAAGGGGACGACCGGAGATGAAGATTCTAAGAGGGTAGGGGTCTTTCTCGGTCATAAGCTAACTTTTAATAAAATGTCCCTGATCACCCAGCTAGGCTATTATGTATATTATCCATATACAGATTATGTAGAGCAACTCTACAATAGAATGGGATTACAACGAGAAATTTCTGATCATTGGTGGGCTTCTGCCACGGTTAGGTCACATGGAGCAAATGCAGAAGCGGTAGAATTTTCAATAGGATATAGATTATGAAAAAACTGATAATTATATTTTCAGTACTGTGTTTTCTTGGATGTGATTCTGAAGATGCGGGAGATTGTTTTCAAAAATCAGGGGAAATTGTCCGGCAGGAAATTGAAGTCCCAGATTTTAGTGAAATCATGGTCTATGATAAGATAAAGCTATTTATTGAACAGGGTGCCGAACATAAGGTCATTATTGAAAGTGGTGAAAACCTAATGAACGAAATTACCGTGGAAGTAGAAGAAGGACTTTTGGTTCTAAAAAATGAAAATGTGTGCAATCTGGTGCGTGATTATGGGATCACCAAAATTTATGTAACCACCCCAAACCTGGAATACCTTAGACATGCCGGTAACATTCCTTTAGAAAGTGTGGGAAGGCTGAATTTTGAAAATTTGTGGCTGGTCTCTGAAAATCAAGCCTTGGATCCTGAAATTTATACAAACGGAGATTTTATTCTTGATCTTGAGGTTCAGAACTTAAGAATTACGAACGATAATTATTCGCATTTCTTTTTGACCGGTTCGGTTGAAAATTTTGATGGCTTTTTTGCCGCTGGCGATGGTAGATTGGAAGCCAGAGATCTGGTAGTTCAGAATTATGATCTGTTTCACCGCGGAACAAATAAATTAATTGTTAATCCGCAACAAAGCCTGAAGGCTGATATTTATAGTTATGGGGATATTATTTCAATAAACCGGCCACCGCAGGTAAATGTGACAGAGCATTTTCGAGGGAAACTCATTTTTGAGGTCCCCTAAATCCCCCAAGGAGGACTTTTTATTAAGAAATTCTAGGAATTGGTTAGTTCAGCAAAAAGGCTTTCAAGATTCTTGGTTTTGTGATTTAGCTGAAGTGTTTTCAAGCCGTTATCGTGAGCAAAATCAAAAATTGCCGGTCTCATATCTTTTTTGGTATCAAAGATCAGTTCATAAGTGAATCCGCCGGTGTTTTTGGCTTTGGTGAGATTTGGGATCTTTTCCAGCGCTATTTCTTCAATTCTATAATCGAACTCTACAAAGATGATCTGTTCATTTTCTTCCCTGAGATCTTTTAATTTTTTATCGGCAACAATTTTACCATTATTAATAATGATCACTCTATCACAGATTGCTTCAACCTCCTGCATAATATGAGTAGACAGGAAAACAGTTTTTCCCGGTTTGCCATCTGCCTGCTCTTTACCTATATTTCTAATCAGAGATCTTATTTCGACCAATTGATTTGGATCCAGACCGGTAGTGGGTTCATCTAAAATTAAAACTTCAGGATCATGAAGCAGTGCGGCCGCAAGTCCTACACGTTGGCGGTAACCTTTGGAAAGCTGCTCGATCTTTTTATTGGCTTCCGGGGTAAGACCAGTAAGCTTAATGACTTCTTCGACACGAGCTTTATCTATTTTGTAAACAGAAGCATTAAATCTTAAATATTCCCGTACAAACATTTCAGTATATAAAGGATTATGTTCCGGTAAATACCCAATTTGTTTTTGGATTTCTGATACTTGAGTTTCTAGATTCAAGCCACTTACTTGAGCAGATCCACCATCAGATTGCAGATAACCGGTAAGAATTTTCATTAAAGTAGATTTCCCCGCACCATTTGGCCCCAGAAATCCCACAATTTCGCCTCTTGAAATTTTAAAACTAACCTCGTTCAGCGCTTTTTGGCTGCCAAAGTGTTTCGATATGTTATTTACGGTTATAGACATAGCTTTCAAATTCAAAATTAGGAATAAATAATCAGGAAGACCGCTGAAAATATTTCAAAGTTTCAACGATAAATCATAGTTATAAATTGTAATTCATATTAAAACACCACTGATATTCCGAATATCAGAAAACTGTAAATTATAAAGCTGAAATATTTTGAATGTAGAATTTAAAGTTTACTTTAGTCTTTCATTATTATTGAAAATGACAAGTTTAATCAATTGGAACGCATTCTATTATTTTTATTTCTATACCAGAGATAGGATCGGGAATGCTATATGATTAACTAAAACATAAAATTATATAAAAGTCTCGATCTTAGATCGGGACTTTTTTTATTGTATCAATATGAATAAAAAAGTCGGCATTCAGGGAATAAAAGGTTCATTCCATCATTTGGTGGCCATGGATTATTACCATAAAGATGTGGCGGTGATGGAGCATATGTCTTTTCATGAACTGGCTCAAAAACTAGCTTCGAAAGAGACCGATGAGGCAGTGATGGCTATTGAAAATAGCATTGCCGGTTCAATTCTTCCCAATTATGCCCTTATAAATGAATATAATTTAAGTATTACCGGCGAACATTATACGCCGGTGAATATGAATTTGATGGCTATGGAAGGGCAGGCTATAGGCGATATTAAAAAGGTGTTTTCTCATCCTATGGCGCTGCTTCAGTGTAAGGAATTTTTTAAAAAACATCCGCATATAAAACTTATCGAAGATGCTGATACCGCTGAAGCTGCCAGGAGAATTTCAGAAGAAGGTTTGATGAAAGTAGCAGCAGTAGCCAGTCCGGCCGCGGCAGAAATGTATGGTTTGGAGATCCTTGCCAAAGAGATACATACGATAAAAAGTAATGCTACCAGATTTTTGGTTTTGGGAATAGAAAGACAAAAGCCTAATGGAGAAATTCTGGATAAGGCGTCCCTAAAATTTAATCTGAAGAGCGAAAGGGGAAGTTTGGTTTCGGTGTTGAATATTCTAAGAGACTGCTACCTGGATATGACTAAGATCCAGTCTCTTCCCATTATTGATGAACCCTGGAAATATTCATTTTTTATAGATGTGATCTTTGAAAGACCTGAAGATCTTGAGAAAGCGATAAACGTATTAAAATTGATGACCGAAGAACTAAAGGTTTTAGGTGTTTATAAAAACAGACTGGTATGATAACGGCAAAAAGGCTTGATACAGTTCAGGAATATTACTTTTCCAAAAAACTTAGAGAGGTGGCCGAGCTTAGAGCTCAGGGGAAGCCAATTATAAATCTGGGAATTGGAAGCCCGGACCTAGCTCCGCCACCACAGGTAGTGGAAGCATTGAATAAGGCACTTTCTTCTAATGGCGCTCACCAGTATCAGCCATATAAGGGGATCGCAGAATTGAGAAATGCCATTGCCGGATTTTATAAAAAGTTCTACGAACTGGATCTGGATTCGGAAACCGAAATATTGCCGTTGATGGGAAGTAAGGAAGGGATCATGCATATTTCCATGACTTTCTTAAATCCCGGAGATGAAGTTTTATTGCCGAATCCAGGGTACCCAACTTATAGTTCTGTAACCAAATTACTGGATGCGAAAGAGCGCAATTATGAACTGAAAGCTGAAAAAAACTGGCTACCCGATCTTAAAGAACTGGGAGATGAAGATCTGAGCAAGGTTAAGATCATGTGGGTTAACTATCCGCATATGCCTACCGGTTCAATCGCTTCAGATGAGTTTTTTTCAGAATTGACAGCATTTGCTGAAAAACATAAAATTCTGGTGGTCAATGATAATCCTTATAGTTTTATTCAGAATGATACTCCCAGAAGTATTCTTCAGAAAGACAATTTAAGTGACTATGTGATGGAATTAAATTCTTTAAGTAAGAGTTTTAATATGGCCGGCTGGAGAGTAGGAATACTGGCTGGAAGTAAGAAGAATATTAATTCTGTTCTAAAAGTGAAATCTAATATGGATAGCGGAATGTTCTATCCGGTGCAGGCTGGAGCTGTGGAAGCTTTGAAGTTATCTGGTTCCTGGTTTAAAGAACAGAATAAGGTCTATGCAGATAGAAAGAAAAAAGTTCTGGAATTGATATCAGAATTAGATTGTGAAGTTAGGAAGGAACAGGTTGGTCTTTTTGTGTGGGCAAAAGTGCCGGAAGGAAAGACTTCAGAAGATATAGTAAATGATCTGTTATATAATAAAGACATCTTTATAACGCCAGGATTTATTTTCGGTTCCCAAGGGGAAGGATATATAAGATTCTCCCTTTGTGCAAATGAGGAGGTAATTGAGGAAGCTTTAAAAAGAATAAAAGAATGAAAGTTTTTGTAATAGGAGTAGGACTGATAGGAGGCTCTTTTGCTTTGGATCTCAAATCTGAATTAGATAAGGTAGAGATCTTTGGGATAGATGAGAACGATGAACATTTGGATAAAGCTTTAGAACTTGAAATAATAGATCAAAAAGCAAAATTTGAGGATCTTAAAAAGGCAGACCTTGTCTACCTTGCTATTCCGGTAGATGCTTCACTGGAAGTTCTGCCGAAGATTTTGGATCTGGTAAATGATAATTGTGTAGTGACCGATGCCGGGTCAACCAAAGAACATCTTTGTGAAAAGGTAGCGGGTCATCCTAAACGTAGAAATTACCTTTCTGGTCATCCCATTTCAGGAACAGAGTATTCAGGGCCTTCGGCTGCTATACATGGCCTGTTCAGGAATAAGACAAATATCATTTGCGAAGTAGAAAAAACAGCATTCAAGTTACAGGAAAAAGCTTTGGAGATCTTTCAGGCTATCGGGATGAGAATAAGGTATATGGATCCTGTTTCTCACGACCGACATATCGCTTATGTGTCTCACTTATCACATATAAGCTCCTTTATGCTAGGGAAGACCGTGCTTGAAAAGGAAAAAAACGAAAGGGATATTTTTGATCTCGCCGGCAGTGGATTTGCTTCTACGGTAAGACTGGCGAAAAGTTCTCCGGCCATGTGGACACCAATTTTCAGTTTGAATAAGAAGAATGTCATGGAAACTTTGGATGAATATATTTCAAACCTGAAACACTTCAGAAAATTGATGGAAGAAGATAATTTTGAGGAGGTTTTCAATGAAATGGAAAGAACAAATCATATAAGAGAAGTACTAAACGGAATAAATCAAAAAGAGGAAACTAAAATACTTGAAAATGGAAAATAAGAAAGAACTCAGAACATGGTTAGATGATTTTGGATTGTCACACCCACTGGTAATTGCAGGACCTTGCAGTGCCGAAACAGAAGAACAGGTTTTGACGATCGCACACCAGTTAAAGGATAGCGATGCAACCGTATTAAGAGCAGGAATCTGGAAACCGCGAACCCGACCAGGGAATTTTGAGGGCGTTGGAGCTCTTGGTCTAAAATGGCTTCAGAAGGCTAAAGAGGAAACTGGAATGCTCACAACTACTGAAGTTGCCAACCCGAATCATGTAGATCTTGCGCTAAAACATGATGTGGATATTCTTTGGATAGGAGCGAGAACTACGGTTTCCCCATTTATCGTTCAGGAGATTGCCGATGCTTTAAAAGGAACAGATAAGATCGTATTGGTTAAGAATCCAGTGAACCCAGATCTTTCATTATGGTTAGGAGCAGTAGAAAGACTACATACGGCAGACATCAACAAACTTGGGGTAATTCATCGTGGTTTTTCGGCCTATGAAAAAACAAAATATAGAAACAATCCTGAATGGCAGATACCTATTGAGCTTCAAAATAAGTTTCCTGATCTTCCACTTATTCTGGATCCGTCGCATATAGCTGGAAGAAGAGATATCATCTTTGATCTTTGCCAGACCGCGCTTGATTTGAACTATGACGGGATTATGGTCGAGACTCACCATACGCCGGATAAAGCCTGGAGTGATGCGGCACAACAAATAACCCCGGAAACACTTATCAAGATGATGGAAGATTTGAAAGTAAGAAAGGAAATTTCGGCTAGTGAAGAATTTCAGAATAAACTAACCGCGTTACGTTCAAGAATTGATATTACCGATAGTCAGATTCTGGAAATACTTTCGAAGAGAATGAAAATTTCAGAAGAAATAGGACAGGTTAAAAAAGACCAGAACGTTGCAATTCTTCAAACAAAAAGATGGAATGAGATCCTAGGAAAAATGGTTCTGGAAGGTGAAGAAAAAGGACTTAGTGAAGAATTTGTGCTCAGAATGTTTAAAGCAATTCACCAGGAATCTATTAATCATCAGCAAAAAATTCTTGATGAAACCAGATAATTTCAAACAAAGGATAGATATATATGTCGTCTTGAAATAAACCTATAAATTTGTATGGAAAGTATATAATTCAGGATATGAATAATTTAGTATAGATGCAGGGAACGGTTTATAAATCCACGGGGAGCTGGTATCAGGTCAAATCTGAAAATGGTGAATTTTACGATTGCAGGATCAAAGGAAAATTCAGAATTCAGGGAATCAAAAGCACCAATCCCGTTGCTGTTGGAGATGAGGTTACCTTCGACCTGGAAGAGGGAGTGGAAGAAAATACCGGAGTTATTAAAAAGATCAGGGAGCGGGAGAATTACATTATTCGCAAGTCGGTTAATCTTTCAAAGCAGACGCATATTATCGCTTCAAATATAGATCAGGTATTTCTGCTTATTACGTTAAATAACCCACCAACTTTAACCACTTTTATAGATCGTTTCCTGGTTACTGCTGAAGCTTATGCTATATCAGCGGTGTTGCTTTTTAATAAAGTAGACACTTATTCCATAGAAGAACTTGCTGAAGTAAAATATTTGGCAGAATTGTATAGAGGTGCGGGTTATGAATGTATTGGTATTTCAGCTAAAAATGGCAAGAATGTAGATAAGGTCAAGGATAAAATGACCGGAAAGACCAGTATGATCTCGGGACATAGCGGAACGGGAAAGTCAACTTTAATCAATGCCATAGAACCAAGCTTAGCTCTTAAAACCTCGGAAATCTCTAAACAACACAGCCAGGGTCAGCACACCACTACATTTGCTGAAATGTTTGACCTTAGTTTTGATGCCAGGATTATTGATACTCCCGGTATCAAAGGTTTTGGAGTGGTAGATATGGATCGTGAAGAGATAGGTGATTATTTCCCGGAATTTTTTGAAAGAAAACAGGATTGTAAATTTCATAATTGTCTGCACTTAGAAGAACCAAAATGTGCTATAAAAGATGCTTTGGAAGCGGGGGAGATCGCCTGGTCCAGATATAAAAGTTACCTGCAAATTATGGAAGGCGAAGAGGATAATTACAGAATAGACCAATATCAAAAATAATGAAGGCAGTAATTCAAAGAGTTTCCGAAGCCTCTGTAACCGTAGATCATAAAGTTTGTGCAGTAATATATCAGGGCTTATTAATTTTTCTGGGAATTGAAGAAGAAGATAATGAGGAGGATATTGACTGGTTGTGCAGAAAGATCGTAAACATGAGGATTTTTAATGATGAACAGGATGTTATGAATGATTCTTTAAAAAGTGTGGATGGAGATACTATTATCGTAAGTCAGTTCACCTTACATGCCAGTACAAAAAAAGGAAACAGACCCAGTTATATAAAAGCAGCCAAGCCGGAAATTGCAGAGCCACTATATTTAGATTTTATTTCCAAATTTGAACAGGAACTTGGTAAAAGTGTAGGTTCAGGGGTTTTTGGCGGAGACATGAAAGTTTCGCTGCTTAACGATGGACCGGTAACAATTATAATAGATTCTAAAAATAAGAATTAATGGAAATTCAGAACGCGCAGAAAGCGGTAGATAATTGGATCAAAGAAAACGGAGTTCGTTATTTTAACGAATTAACCAATATGGCCCAGCTTACTGAAGAAGTAGGCGAAGTGGCCCGCATTATTGCACGCCGCTACGGTGAGCAAAGTGAAAAGGAGTCTGATAAGAATAAAGATCTTGGGGAGGAATTAGCAGACGTGGTTTTTGTAGTGCTCTGTCTTGCAAATCAAACCGGAATTGATCTTCAGGAAGCATTTGACAGGAAATTGGATATCAAGACAAAAAGAGATAAAGACAGACATAAGAATAACGAAAAGCTGAAATAATGAAATTTAAATCAATTATTTCAACAAGAGCTTTTTGGAAATCAGTTTTTTGGCTGGGTCTTTCTTTTCTAGTATTATACAATGTAATTACCATTTTCTTTGAATACGGTGAGTTTGACTTTGTAAGGTTTTTTGAGGAAAGGACCGGTGATGGTAAGTTGATAAGATTTGTCATTGGTCAGCTACTGGCGGCTTTTATGTATGGATTTATTTTAGCCTTCGGACAGTTTCGTGGAAAAGAAAAGAAAAATTAAATTGCATATTTCATTCTAGCATTTTCGAAAATGACCCTATCCCTTCAACACTCCAGTAAAAATCTAATTGCAGATCTACAGATCACAGGCTCTAAAAGTGAATCTAACAGACTGCTCATTCTTCAGGCTCTATATCCAAATATTCAAATTGAAAATCTTTCCAATAGTGATGATACTGTAGTTTTAAAGAAGGCTCTGGATCAATCCTCGGGAGTGATAGATATTCATCATGCCGGCACCGCCATGCGTTTTTTAACCGCCTATTTCGCTTCCAAAGAAGGTTGTGAAGTTGAGATTACCGGTAGTAAACGAATGAAGGAGCGTCCTATAAGACTTTTAGTGGATGCTCTTCAAAGAATGGGTGCTGATATACAATATAAGAATGAAATAGGATATCCTCCACTCCTAATAAAAGGAAAGAAACTTCATGTAGATTCGGTAAAGCTGCAAGCAAACGTTAGCAGTCAGTATGTATCGGCTCTAATGCTTATTGGAGCATCACTTCCGAAAGGGCTGGAAATTATTCTTGAAGGACAAATAACATCCACACCATATATATTAATGACGCTGGAAATACTTCAGCACGCAGGGATAAAAGGAGATTTTAAAGATGATCGTATCTTTATTCATCCGGTAAAAAATATAGCAGCTTCAACTATTGCAGTTGAGTCTGACTGGAGTTCAGCTTCCTATTTTTATAGTATAGCTGCCATTTCTGAAACCGCTGAAATAAAACTCTCGAATTACAGAAAGAGCAGTAGACAGGGAGATTCCTGCCTGGCAAAGATTTATAAACATTTTGGAGTTCAGACTGAATTTCAGGGAAATAGTATTATCCTTAAAAAGCAAAAAGCAACTACTTCTATTAGAGTTTGTGAAGATCTAAGAGATGCTCCTGATATTGCACAAACTATTGCGGTTACCTGTCTCGCGCGGAGACTGGAATGCAAATTAGAAGGACTGCATACTTTAAAGATCAAAGAAACCGACAGGCTACAGGCTTTAAAGAATGAGATGGAAAAATTTGGAGCTGAGGTGAAGACCACAAAAGATAGTTTGCATCTTCTGCCATGTAAAAACCTTAAGGCAAATGTGCAAATAGAAACTTATAACGATCATCGTATGGCCATGGCTTTTGCTCCGCTGGCACAAAAAGTTCCAGTCACAATAATAGATGCCGAGGTGGTATCTAAATCTTATCCCGATTTTTGGGAAGACCTTAAAAAATTACAGTTTTTGGTACAATAAATTATTTTATTTCCAAATAAACACTCATTTACTTGACAACCCCTACCTTGAGATTGTATATTTGCGGCTTTTAAAACAGCAACTATGGGAATGAAACTTTCGAATTTCAATTTTGAACTGCCACCAGAACTTTTGGCTGAATATCCATCTGAAAATCGCGACGAAGCGAGACTGATGGTGCTTAACCGAAAAGAGCAGACGATTGAACATAAAAAATTTAAAGATTTAATTGATTATTTTGAGCCGCAAGATGTGATGGTTCTTAATAACACGAAAGTTTTTCCTGCCAGATTATACGGAAATAAAGAAAAAACAGGCGCCAGAATTGAAGTCTTTTTGTTAAGAGAGTTGAATCCTGAAACAAAATTATGGGATGTCCTGGTAGATCCTGCAAGAAAAATTAGAATTGGAAATAAACTTTACTTTGGGGAAGATGAAAGTCTTGTGGCTGAAGTTATAGATAATACTACTTCCAGAGGAAGAACCTTGAGATTCCTGTACGACGGATCTTACAGTGATTTTAGAAAGAAACTTAAAGAACTGGGGCAAACTCCACTTCCAAAGTATATTAAAAGGGAGGTAGAGGCTTCAGATGAGGAAAGATATCAAACGATCTACGCTAAAAATGAAGGAGCTGTTGCGGCACCAACTGCGGGTCTGCATTTTTCAAAGCATTTATTGAAACGATTGGAGATCAAGGGTGTTGATTTTGCTGAAGTAACTCTTCATGTTGGTTTGGGTACATTTAGCCCGGTTGAGGTGGAAGACCTTTCAAAACATAAAATGGATAGCGAAGAAGCATTTATTACCAAGGATGCAACCGAGGTGATAAATAACGCCAAAACTGAAAGACGTAAAGTTTGTGCTGTGGGAACCACCGTGATGAGAGTACTGGAAAGCGCTGTTTCATCAGATCAGACTTTGAATGAATTTGGTGGGTGGACCAATAAATTTATTTTTCCTCCATATGATTTCAATATCGCGAATTGTATGGTCACGAACTTCCATACTCCAAAATCTACTCTTTTAATGATGGTTTCTGCATTTGCGGGACATGATTTTATGAAGAAGGCTTATGAGGAGGCTGTGAAAGAGAAATACAGATTCTACACCTATGGTGATGCGATGCTGATCTTATAGTCGGAATTTAAGATAATTAAAGGCCATAAATCGAAATCCGGTTTATGGCCTTTTTTGTAAGCTATTGATATTTAAAAGACTGAAGCATTCAGTTTTAACTTCGTAATTTAGCAGCGTGAAAGAAAAAAAGAAGGACATACGGGCACTTACTAAGGAACAACTTCAGAAATTCTTCGTTTCTGAAGGAGATAAGTCTTTCCGCGGAAGCCAGGTTTACGAATGGTTGTGGAATAAAGCGGCTCATTCTTTTGATGATATGACCAATATCTCGAAAGAAACGCGACAAATGCTGAAGGATAATTTCGTGATCAATCATATCCGGGTAGACCGGATGCAGCGAAGTAGTGATGGCACTATTAAGAATGCGGTGAAACTTCATGATAGCCTTACTGTTGAATCTGTCTTAATTCCTACGAAATCGAGAACTACCGCCTGTGTCTCTTCCCAGGTTGGTTGCAGCCTGGATTGTCAGTTTTGCGCTACGGCTAAGCTTAAAAGAATGCGTAACCTTAATCCTGATGAGATCTACGATCAGGTGGTTGCGATAGATAATGAAAGTCGTTTATATTTTGATCGTCCACTTTCAAATATCGTATTTATGGGAATGGGTGAGCCTTTGATGAATTATAATAATGTAATGAAGGCTGTCGAGAAAATAACTTCACCAGAAGGACTGGGAATGTCTCCTAAGCGAATTACCATTTCAACTTCTGGAGTGCCTAAAATGATCAAAAAGCTGGCCGATGATGAAGCCAAGATCAAACTTGCCGTGTCCCTGCATTCTGCACGAAATGAAGTGAGAACGCAGATTATGCCTTTCAATGAAACTTTTCCACTAGAAGATCTTCGCGAAGCTTTAGAATACTGGTATTCTAAAACTAAGAGCAGGATCACCTATGAATATATAGTATGGAAGGATATTAATGATACCCGGGAAGATGCTCAGGCTTTAGTAAGATTCTGTAAATATGTGCCCTGCAAGGTGAACCTTATCGAGTACAATCCTATCGATGACGGGAATTTTCAACAAGCCGCTTCAGAAGCAACCAATATGTATCAGGATATGCTGGAGAGAAATGGTATAACTGTTACTGTAAGGCGTTCACGAGGAAAGGATATTGATGCAGCCTGCGGTCAATTAGCAAATAAATCAGCTTAAATTCCTAAGCTTTCTATAAGCTTTTCCTTCGGTTTAAATATGTATATTTACGGCCTTTATGAAGGTTATTTCCCAAATAAAACTTCCTGTGGAGAAAGAAATGGAACTTTTTGAGAAAAAGTTCTTCGAATCCATGTCTTCCAAAGTTGCGCTTCTAAATCGTATTACTCATTTTATCGTAAACCGTAAAGGGAAGCAAATGCGGCCCATGTTTGTTTTTCTGGTGGCCAAAATGGTCTCAGATGGCAGTGTAAATGAAAGAACCTATCGTGGGGCTTCAGTTATTGAACTTATTCATACTGCAACCCTTGTTCACGATGATGTGGTAGACGATTCTAATCGGCGAAGAGGGTTTTTTAGTATAAATGCCTTATGGAAGAATAAGATCGCAGTATTGGTGGGAGATTATCTTTTATCTAAAGGTCTTTTACTATCTATAGATAATAATGATTTTGATCTTTTGAAGATCATATCGGTTGCGGTTAAAGAAATGAGTGAAGGAGAACTTCTTCAAATTGAAAAAGCCAGAAGACTGGACATTACCGAAACTATTTATTATGATATTATCAGGCAAAAGACTGCCACTTTAATTGCTGCCTGTTGTAGTCTGGGAGCGGCTTCGGTAAAGCCTGAAAGTAATGAGATCGCTAAAATGAGACGATTTGGTGAGTTGATTGGAATGGCGTTCCAAATTAAAGATGATCTATTTGATTATGGAACTCAGAAAATAGGCAAACCTACCGGGATAGATATCAAAGAGCAAAAAATGACGCTGCCTTTGATCTATGTGCTGAATATTGTTTCAAAAAAAGAAAAAGACTGGGTGATCAATTCGGTTAAAAATCATAATAAGGATAGAAAAAGGGTACGGGAAGTCATTGATTTTGTTAAGGATAAAGGCGGGCTGGATTATGCGGTTAAACGAATGAAGGAGTTTCAGCGAGAAGCCTTATTAATTCTGGAAGATTATCCAGATTCAGTATATAAAGAAAGTCTGGTACTCATGGTGAATTACGTTATTGAAAGAAAGAAATAAAAAAAGCGAAGAGAAATCTTCGCTTTTTTTATAGGTTATCTGCTTTATAATTAAGCAGCATCATTAGTAGCCTCTTCGCTATTTACATCATCGGTCTCGTGAATTTCTTCATCGATTTCCTCTTCAACTTTTTCAGCTCCTTTTTTAATTTTTTCACCAGCTTCTTTTGCCCCTGCCTCGATGTCTTCACCTATCGCCTCGGCAGCTTCTTCAGTTTTTTCCTGTGTAGTTTCACGACAGGAGTAGATTGAAAGGCTGAAAATAGCAGCCATAATTAAAATCCCTAATTTTTTCATTTCTATACATTTTGGGTTAATTAAAAAAAGCCATTCAGAGAATGGCTTTAATTGTATTAAGAAAGAAGATGATTACATATCATCATCTGCGTTCATATCGTCAGTTCCTTCTACTTCTTCTTCCATTTCATTACCTGCATTCTCAGCAGCGTTTTCTACTTCTTGTCCAGCTTCTTCAGTAGACTCCTCGATGTCGTTACCCATTTCTTCTACGGCATCTTCGGTTTTTTCTTCAGTAGTTTCTCTACAAGAGTAGATTGAAAGAGACATTGTTGCAACAGCAAATAGTAAGAATAATTTTTTCATTGTTAAAATGTTTAATTAGTTGAAGAAACAAAGTTAAACAAATTTTAATTATGCAAAAGGACTCTTTTCACTTAAATATTTCCAATATCGTTTTGGAACGTGTTGCACGTGAAGACGCATGTTTACTCGGCTTTTGATATTTGTAGAGTCGAAATATTCCTTCCATAGTTTCTGAAAATAGATTTCTCCAGCCTCAAAATATTCTGAATTTCCTCCAGAAACTCCTATATCTTTAGGTAAATCTATCGAAATATATTCCGTTTTTGAAAGATCATAGTAAACTCCATATTTCCTTTTCACATCATAAATTAACCATTTTTGATCTGCATACCTGCTTTTGAAATGTGGAGTAATAATAGGAAGTACATTAAAATCGGGTTCAATAATAGCAAAATAAATATTATCCTTTGTAAGCCTAAATCTTACAAAGGCCTCCATGCGATGTTTTTCTCTTCCTACCTGTTTTGCAGTTTTAGAAACATCTAAAACTACAGGATGCGAATAATCCAATTCTGCTTTCTCGGGCATAGAGAAGATATATCTTATCATTTCATATAATCTAAACTCTATACCTGGTTTTTCACTAAGAAAAGCGAATTTTATTCGCCTTAATCCTTGAATACTCATTTTTGTTTTTAAAGCTTTTAAAACTCTCTGTGCCTTAAGGTCTTCAGTTATAATAGTTTCAGTTTTACTAAATAACTGGTTCTGATTTTCGCCGGCCGGAATAATTTCTACCACTAGTAATTTCTGCTCATAGGCATTGAAAACACAGGTTAGAAAACCCTCAAAACTGCCATCATAATTTAAAACCCTTTTGGTCATTAAAATAGGCTTAGTTGATTGCTGAGATCTTTTCTAAATTTACTTTGTGAATTTTGTAAAATAATAGATTTCAAATTTTCACTGGATAGATCACGTAATTCTTTCTCACGAGAATCGCAGGTCACAAAATATTTGGCACGATTAAAAGCAATCCCTATTTTTTTGAGATGCTCCCAGTTAAGTTTACGAAATTTCCTTGCATTGATGATCTTATTAACCGATTTGAGTCCGACGCCAGGAATTCTTAATAATAGCTGTTTGTCCACCTTATTAATATCCACCGGGAAAAGTTGTCTGTTTCGCAATGCCCAACTTAATTTTGGGTCTATTTCCATGTCCAAATATTGAAAATCATTGTTCAGTAACTCTCGAATATCAAATCCATAAAAGCGCATTAGCCAGTCGGTTTGATATAACCTGTTTTCTCGAAGCATGGGTACCTGGGTATTAAGAGCAGGAAGCCGGGGGTCATTACTAATAGGAACATATCCTGAATAATAAACCCGCTTCATATTATAGTTCTTATAGAAGAAAGCAGAAGAGTACATGATATCGCGATCACTTTCTCCCGTAGCACCCACTATCATCTGGGTACTTTGCCCGGCAGGAGCATATTTAGGAGTGCTTTTTATAAGTTTTGATTCCTCCTTATATTGTATGATTTCGTTTTTCACCTTTTTCATAGGTTTTATGAAATCTTCATGATTCTTTTCTGGTGCGAGTAATTTTAAACCTGATTTGGTTGGGATCTCAATATTCACACTTAACCTGTCTGCATATAATCCTGCTTCCCGCATGAGTTCGTCACTGGCTCCTGGAATACTTTTAAGATGTATATATCCATTAAAATATTCTTCTTTCCGCAGTTTTTTAGCTACCTGTATCAACCTTTCCATGGTATGATCTGGACTTTTAAAAATTCCGGAACTAAGAAATAAGCCTTCTATATAGTTACGCCTATAAAAATTGATAGTAAGATCTACAACTTCCTGAACTTTGAATGCGGCGCGTTTAATGTCATTACTTCTTCTGGTAACGCAATAGGCACAGTCGAATATACAGTGATTGGTAAGTAGAATTTTTAAAAGGGAAACACATCGGCCATCCTGAGTATAGGAGTGACAAATACCCATCCCCGAAGAATCTCCTAAGCCTTTAGAGGTATTTTTTCTTTTGCTACCGCTACTGGAACAGGAAACATCATATTTGGCAGCATCAGCCAGAATGCCAAGTTTTTCTTTTATACGATCGAAATCCATAAAATTGGAATTTTTCCAAAAATAGGAAAAATTCCAATTTATCTTAATTTTTTAAATGAAAAGAATTAACTCAATCCTTTAGAAAAATAACCTAATTGATTTCATTAGACTTCTTTTTGGGGTAGGTTTCTGGATCTTCACCGGCAAGACGCGCAAAATTTCTATAGGCCTGTTCTACTTTCTCTTTTGGAGTTGTTTTAAATTCTTCTTCGGTGACTTCATATTTATCCTGAAGCGATTTTAATTCTTCATGAAGATTTTCTTGTATTTCTGCATAAGCTGGATCATTATATAAATTGTTCTCTTCCTTCGGATCCTTTTTCAGGTCGTATAATTCCCAGGTATCAATATCATCATAGAAATGAATTAACTTATAGCGCTCTGTTCTCACTCCATAGTGACGCTTTACCATATGAAATGCAGGGAAGTCATAATAATGGTAATAAACCGCATCTCTGAAATTTTCTTCTTTATTATTTCCTGTTAATAATGGGCGAAGAGATTTACCCTGCATAGACTCCGGGATTTCAGCTCCGGCAAAATCTAAGAAAGTAGGGGCGAAATCCAGGTTTTGAGTAAGTGCATCTATAGTAGTCCCTTTTTTTATGGCTTTAGGATATTGTATTAATAATGGCATTGCAAGAGACTCTTCATACATGAATCTTTTATCAAAAAAGCCTTTTTCTCCTAAATAGAATCCCTGGTCTGTGGTATAAACGATAATAGTATTTTCAGTAAGGCCCTTCTCTTCGAGATAATCAAGAATTTTTCCTACCCCTTCATCAACTGCTTTAACCGTCCCCATATAGTCTCTTAAATAACGCTGACCCTTCCATTCTGCTAATTCCTTACCGCTTAGGTTAGCGTCGTGAAAAGCATCATTCTTAGGTCTGTAAGCATCATCCCAGGCTTTTCTTTGTTCCCTGGTCATCCTATTAAAATCTGAAGTCCATGGATTGTGCCTGAGAGAATCACTTCCTTTTGAAACAGTCATTTTCAGGTCGTGACCTTCATACATATCTTCATATATAGTTTGAAGTTGTTCTTGGGCAGCAATTTGATTTTCATGTTTAGAGAAATACGTATCTGGTAATGGGAATTGTACAGAATCGTATGTATTTATATGCCTAATTGGCGGCATCCAATTACGATGAGGAGCCTTATGGTGAACCATTAGAAAAAAGGGCTCGTTTTTATTTCTTTTTGTTTCCATCCAATCGATACCCATATCGGTTATAATATCTGTAGTGTAACCATTAACAATAGTGGTATCGTTTTGATGAATAAATTCCGGATTGTAATAATTACCCTGGTCATTTAGTACGTTCCAGTAATCAAATCCCTGGGGTTTACCATGTAAATGCCATTTCCCAACAATGGCAGTTTGATAACCTGCTCCTTTGAGGAACTTTGGTAAAGTTGGTTGCGAGCCATCAAAGACTTCCCCGTTCATTCTAAAGCCATTAATATGGCTAAATTTTCCTGTAAGTATTACTGCCCGACTGGGGCCACAAATTGAATTTGTACAGAAATTATTTAAAAATTTTGCTCCATTATTTGCGATCCGGTCAATATTAGGAGTAGGTGCTTTTTGACTTACCGGATGTCCATACGCGCTTATAGCCTGTGATGCATGATCATCAGTCATTATAAAGACAATATTCGGTTTTATAGGTTCTGATTGTTCTTTTGTGGTGTCCTTATCTTTTTTGTCGTTACAACTGCCAAAAAGAAAAGGTAGAATCAAAATGACTAGAGAAATATACTTTCTCAAAAAAGAAGAGCTTTGCATAAAATTTAAATTTGAATGGAATTTACGAAAGTTTTCGTTTAAAATTATTACTTTTCACCTGCTCAATGACTGCACAAACCTATCTACAGGATGAAAAAACCTCTTCCTAAATGCCTGATATTATTGATGTTTCTTGTAAACTATACTTATTCGCAAGAACTTGTACCACCCATACAAAATTATTCACCTGCTGAATATTCTGCAGCAAGTCAAAATTGGGATATAGCTTTAGACGAAAGAGGTGTAGTATATACAGCCAATAACCAGGGACTGCTAGTTTTTGACGGTTTAAGCTGGGAACTATTTTCCTTAGAGAGTCAATCAATTATTAGGTCTGTGTATCCTTATAAGGGAAAGATCTTTACAGGCTCCTATAAAGAATTCGGTTATTGGGAACCTCAGGAAGATGGATGCATGGCCTATACTTCACTAACTTCTTTAATGTCTGAGTTCAACATGCAAAGTGATGAATTCTGGGAGATAATATCTTTTGAAGAAGCTATTTTTTTCAGGTCTTTTGGTGCCGTTTACAAATATGAGAACAATAAAATATCTAAAGTTCAGAATATTGTTTCCAGTGCATTAGGGATTTTTCAGGATAAATTAATTATGACACCCCGCAAAAATAAAGTGGTTTATCTCGAAAATAATGAAATTAATCCCTTGGAAGGAAATCAGGAGCTTATAAGTGATATAAATATTATAGACATTGATACTAAAGGAGATACTTTATACCTAGGAGGTAAAGAGTCTTTGTATATATATGCAAACAAAAAATTCTCTCCTTTTTGGGATGAAAGATTAAATAGGATTCTGGAAAAATCGGAATTAAATCACATTATTTCTGTTTCTAAAGACAAGATCATTCTAGGTACTATTAAGAACGGAATCATTAGTTATAATATTAAAACCCGTCAAATTCATGTCTTTAACAGGAGATCTGGTTTACAGAATAATACGGTGTTAGGAATGACCTATGATAAAGGCAGGTTATGGCTAGCTTTAGATAAGGGTGTGGATATGATAGATCTAAGTGCACCAATCATATTTTATACAGACAATACAGGTGAATTAGGAGCAGTTTATGATATTCAGAAATATAATGAAAAATACTATCTGGCCAGCAATACCGGGGTATACAGTTTCAATGATGGAGAATTAAATTTAATTGAGAACACTGAAGATCATACCTGGAATTTATCGGTTATAGACGACGTTCTATTTGCAAACCACAATACAGGTATTTATAAAATTGTGGATGATGAATTCATTTCAATTGAGTCAAGGACCGGGAGCTTTAATATTGAGAAAATTGCTGATGACCCCGATAAATTATTGATAGCAAGTTATACTGGGATAAGTCTATACGACAGGAGTAAGGATAGTATAAAGGAACTGGATTCAATAAATTTCCCAGTGAAAAATATAATCCTCGAGGATAGCTACACTATATGGGCAGCTCATCCTTATGAAGGGATATATAAGATCACTCATGATAAGTTCAATGTTTCTAAAGTTCAAAAGGTTCCTGGTCTTGGGGGGGTAGCAAATTTTAATCCCAAGATCTACGAATTAAATAAGCAGATAATTATTTATGTAAATGATAAATGGTTCAAATACAATCCTTTCAAGGAAGATTTTGAAAATTTCAATGAACTTAATTCATATACAAATTCCAGGTTGATTTTTCAGGACGGTGTGGAATATGTTTTTGCCAATTCTAAAGAGGGGTCGATTACTATCACCGATTTGAAAGATAATAATCTTCGGGTTTCTTCTCAGAAACTAAATAACAGACTGGTGAGGTCTAATGAAAACCTTATCAAAGAAAATGATTCGATTTTTTATATCACACTTAATGACGGTTTTGCGAGATTAAATCTCAATAGACTAAAAGCGGAAGATAAAGATCAGTGGATTAGTAAGCCTTTTATAAAAGAATTTGCAGACGAATTACAGCGTTACTCGCTTTCGGGATCTCCGGTTATTCCCTATAAAAACTCGCGAAATATAATTGTAAAAGCGGGTATGCCTGTTTCTGAAGCTACAGAATTAAGATATAGTCTTGTTGGAGATGAAGTTTTAAAAGGCTCTTTTATTGAT
Organism: Christiangramia sediminis; assembly: GCF_020552705.1. GTDB lineage: Bacteria > Bacteroidota > Bacteroidia > Flavobacteriales > Flavobacteriaceae > Christiangramia > Christiangramia sediminis. The sequence continues at coordinate 1,202,585 of NZ_JAJBZG010000005.1, forward strand.
GGCGTGATTACTTTCCAAAATCTTAATTATGGTGATTATGAACTCCAGTTAAGTGCATCGGGCACCAACAATGATGAAACTTCAACAGAAAAATTCTTCTTTAAGATAGCCCCTCCCTGGTATTTTTCGGCATGGATGAAGACTATTTATATTCTATTCTTTCTAGGCGTTATTTTATTTTTTTATTGGTTGAATCAGCAAAAACTTAAAAAACATCAGTTACAGCTGGAAGAAAAATTTGAGAAAGAACATGCTGAGAGATTAAATAGAATTGAAAAAGAACGTCTGGTAAATGAGATTGATCTAAAAAGGAAGGAATTGGCCAACACCACCATGATGGCTGCAAAAAAGAATGAAGTTCTAATGGAAATACAGGGTGAACTTAATAAAGACAAAAGTAAGTTCTCAAATCAGTTTCGATTAAAGCATATTATGAATAAGATCAATAATGCGGTTAAAAGTAAAGATGAATGGAAAGTCTTTGAAACGAACTTTACAGAAGTCCATGAAGACTTTTTCAAGGATGTATTAGATAGTTACCCGAAACTTACCAGCAAAGATCTAAAACTTTGCTCATACCTAAAGATGAATTTAAGTTCCAAAGAAATAGCGCCGTTAATGGGAATTTCAGTTAGGGGAGTAGAAGTTCACAGGTATAGATTAAGAAAGAAAATGAACTTGGAAAGCGATGTGAATTTGACAAAATTTTTAATAAAGAATTTCTAAATTATTAATAATATCACTGTAAAATTTTTAATTCATACTACTACATTAGTACATCACTTATAAAAAATTTCGTTAAAACTATACTTCATTAATTAAACAAAGACTTGATATACAGGGTTTTATTTGCTAAATTAGTCTGATGTAGTAGTTATGTACTACAACGTTTGCGTAAAGAATGCATTACGGCGTATCTTTCTAATACAAATTAAGCAAAAACACCCAACGAGTATGAAATTAAAATTATTCTTTGCTTGCATTATCTTTTTAGTCTTTTCAGGATTATCGCACGCACAACAAACCAAAACCATTAGTGGTATCATAACAGATGCTAATCAGGTTCCATTACCGGGAGCAGAAGTTAAAGTTGACGGTAAGGAGATTTATGATGTAACTGATTTCGACGGAAATTTCACTTTAGAAAATGTTGAAGTTGGGGATGTCTTTAGAGTAACTTTCCTTGGATTCGCTCCACAGGAAGTAGAAGTCACTGAAAATTCAAATTATTCAGTAGTCCTTCAGGAAGATGCCGGCCAGCTTGATGAGGTGGTCGTTGTAGGATACGGTAGTCAGAGCCGTGCTGATATTACCGGTGCGATTGCATCTGTAAAATCTGAAGATATTGTAAAGCAACCTGCTTTAAATGCCGCTCAGGCTGTTCAGGGTAAAGTTGCCGGGGTAAATATCATCGCTAATGATGCACCTGGATCTACTCCAACAGTGTTGGTTAGGGGACTTGGAACAGCAGAAGGGGGTAGAGACCCTTTTTATGTTGTAGATGGACAACCGGTTCAGGATATCCAGAATATCAGTCCAAATGATATTGAGTCTATAGAATTCTTGAAAGGTGCTTCTTATGCCAACATCTATGGTATTAGAGCTGCAAATGGAGTTATCTTAATTACGACCAAGAGGGGTAAAGGAAAACCAACTTTCAGTTTTGATACATATTATGGTATTCGTACTGTTCAAAATCAGGTGGAAATGGCCAATGGATCGCAATACATAGATTACTTTAATGAAGAGAGTGCTGCATCTGGAGGTTATCAACTTCAGCAAAATCAGCCTTTTGAAACAGACTGGTACGATGAATTGTTACAAACAGGAACAATTAGCAATAACAGTTTTTCAGTTTCTGGTGCAGGAGAAAATATAGATTACTTCTTAAGTTATAACTTTTATGATGAAGAAGGTATTCTGGAAGAAAATAATTATAGCCGAGGTACCATCAGAAATAATAATACTTTCCATTTATTTGATGACAGGTTCAGAATTATACAAAACCTGAATATTAGTTATACGAATGAGTCTCCAAAGCCATTTGGGTCATTTAGTAACGCTTACAGGCAGTCTCCATTAGTACCAGTTTTTTATCCAAATGGAAGATTCGGGCAGTCATATGTGAATCAAACCACAGGAATTGTAAATTATATAGGTGGAGAGGGTGAATCTATTGGTAGGTTGAATCCTCATGGAAACCCGGTTTCTGATGTTTTCTTTGCCGATGAAGATATAAATACTACTACACTTCAGGGACAAATTACGGCAGAATTAGATCTAACCGATTATTTGACATTCACTACCAGATTTGGTGCTACGCAGTTTTACTATAAAAGGTATGCATATACTCCAACCAGAGAACGTTGGTTAAATGCAGATCCAAGAAGAACATTAGAACAATTTCAGCAGGGTAGAGTTGATGCAGATGGGGATGGTTCAATTTCTACGGAATTCGCAAATAATTCTTATACGGTAAGAGATGAGAATTACTTCCGATGGAATATAGAAGGATTCCTGACTTTTGAAAAAACATTTGGAAAGCATAACCTGGATGCCACGGTAGGTATTAGCCGTGAAAATTTTGGAGGAAGAGAATTTCTTGAAGGTCAGGCTTACGATGTATTTGAAGAAAGACGATTTAGAGAAATTAGTAGAAGAACAGCTAATTTCTTTGACAATACAGTTACCCAGGAATTTAATCAGTCTACGAACCTGCAATCTTATTTTGCCAGAGCAGAATATAATTTTGACAAGAAATATTATTTAAGAGCAGTTGTAAGACGTGATGGTTCAAGTAACTTCATTACCGGGGATAATTATTTTGCGACCTTCCCAGCATTCAGTGTTGGTTGGACGGTTACAAATGAAGAATTCTTAAATGATAGTGAGGTATTGAATTATTTCAAAATATTCGCAGGATGGGGAGAAATAGGAAATGCTAACGTACCAATTAATATTCAGCAGGTTAACTCAGGTGACGGAAGTAGAAATACGAACTATGTATTTGGGCCTACACAGTCATTAATATTAGGTGCAGCTTTTGGAAGCCCGGTAGAAACTCTGGAATGGGAAACTACTCAGGAATGGGAAGTTGGATTTGATTATGGATTATTCGACAGAAAATTAACCGGTACAGCCGCGTATTATCAAAGAACGAATACCAATGCGATAATTCAGGTTACTCCTCTTCTAAACTCAGCCGCAGAAGGTAATTTCCTCGCACAGGCCGCTGAAGTGGTTAATGAAGGTTTTGAATTCCTTGCTAATTGGAGTGATGACATTAACGATGACTTTAGTTATAACATTGGGGTGAATTTTTCTACCAATGAGAATACGGTTCAAAATGTTCGAGAGGCTTTTGATGGACAAACTGGTGGTAGCTTAGGAAATGGACAGATCACCAAAAGACTTAAAGATGGAGAACCATTGTTTGCCTGGTGGATGTACGAGGCAGATGGTGTTTGGCAGACTCAGCAGGAAATAGATAATAATCCTGCTGTTGGAAATGCGGCTCCAGGACATCTTCGCTATGTAGATCAAAATGATGATGGAGTAATTGATGACAGGGATAAGAAATATTTTGGTTCTTACATTCCTACCTATAATTATGGGGTAAGATTTGGTGTAAACTATAAAAATATTGATCTAAGTGTTGATGGTTATGGTGTAGGAGGAAATAAAGTATATAATGGACTTAAGAATACAAGATTAGGAGGGGAGAATGTTACTTTAGAGACCTTCAATAACCGATGGACAGGTCCAGGTTCTACGAATTCAGCACCGGGAGCAGACAGGGATGCCATTGCTTCTTCCTATTATCTGGAAGACGGAGATTTTTTCCGAATAAATAATATGACCGTGGGATATACTTTAGAGGATATCTCTTTGGTAAAGAGAGCCAGAATCTATTTCACGTTGCAGAATCCATTTATGTTCACCGATTATTCAGGTTTTACTCCTGAATTAAATCAAAATGGAAATCCTAAGCAAACAACGGGTATAGAACTATCTGCTTATCCAACAACTCGTTCTTTCTTGCTAGGAGCGAATCTTCAACTGTAATTATTAAAAGATAAAACATTAAGGATATGAAACTAAAAAATATAATTCATTTACTCCTGTTTTCACTCATCATCATTTCTTGTGATGAAGAGTTTGTAGAAGAGGTAGAGATCGTAGATCCTACTGCTGAAGAAAGAGGAGAATTCAATGTGCCTGTAGATTTCGTAAACGGAGTCTATGGTAGACATACAGATTTTGCCTATGCATTTGCTTACCTGGGAATTACTGAAATTATTTCAGATAATGCAGATAAAGGTAGTGCCCCAACAGACACGGGAACAGATAAACATCTTTTAGATGGTTTAACCCATACTACATCCACTCCTTCTATACAGAATATGTGGACACAATGGTATAAAACAATTGGAAGAGCAACTCTCTCTATAGAATTTACTGAAGAGTATTATGCGGAAAATCCAGATCCTGAAAATTTAGAGAGTAGACTTATAGGAGAAGCGAAATTTTTAAGAGCACTTAACTATTTCTGGTTGGTAAGATCTTTTGGACCTATACCTTTGCAACACGTGAGTCTTGTTGAAAGAGCTCCGGTAGAAGAGATTTACTCTTATATAGAACAGGATCTTAATGATGCTATAAGTTTATTACCGGCTAAAAGCGAATATGCTCCTTCAGATTTAGGAAGGGCGACTAGTGGAGCTGCACAGGCTTTACTAGCCAAAGTTTATCTATATCAGGAAGAATGGCAGGCAGCAGCAGATGCAGCTAATAGCGTGATCACTTCAGGTGAATATGGACTGGAAGATGACTATGCGACTCTTTGGAGAGAATCTACAGAAAATGGAATCGAATCAATCTTTGAATTACAGGGAAGAGGTGAAATTCCTGCGCACGGAATTCAACAATATTCATCAACACAAGGTGCACGTGGACCTAGCGGTTGGGGTTGGGGATTCAATACTCCAACTGAAGATCTTGTAAATGCTTTTGATTCAGAAGAAGATGAAATTAGAAAAAATGCAACGATCGTTTTCGCCGGGGAGACCCTTTGGGATGGAAGAGAAGTAGATCCTGCTGTAGAGAATCCAAGATATAATGAAAAAGCATATTCAAGCGCAAATGCAGGAGCTGGAGATGGTGATAAGAATATCAGGGTGCTTAGATATGCTGAAATTCTTTTAATTTATGCTGAAGCTCTTAATGAACTGGGACAAACAGCCACAGCTGAAGATTTCTTAAATATGGTACGTGAACGTGTAGAGCTTGAGCCAAAGACCGGATTAAGTCAGGAAGAATTAAGACAGGCTATTTGGAAAGAACGTCGTCTGGAACTTGCTTTTGAACACGATCGTTGGTTTGATCTTATAAGAACAGGACAGGCTGCAGAAGAAATGATAGAACATGGTAAGCCTTTTCAAACTGGCAGACATGAGCTATTCCCGATCCCTAACGATCAATTGATTCAAACTCCTGAGATGGAGCAGAATCCAGGATGGTAATTTCATGATAAAACAGCTCAGAACATTAAGTACAATATTGTTTTTTTTAGCTACAATAGGTTGCAGTAATGATTCGGGTACCGAGGTGGTGCCCGAATCACCTGATCCAGTTACAGAGGAAGAAACAGAAGAAGAGGAACCTGAAGAGGTTCCTTCTCTTTCTGATGAAGAACTTCTGGAGCTGGTGCAGGAACAAACCTTTAAGTATTTCTGGGAATTTGCAGAACCTGTTAGCGGGATGGCCAGAGAAAGATCACAGGATAATGCTTATGGCGGTCAATCGCCAAATCTGGTTACTACCGGAGGTACTGGTTTTGGTCTTGCTTCATTTCCTACCGCAGTGGAACGTGGCTGGATAACACGGGATGATGCATTAGCGAGATTGGACAAAATTCTTAGCTTCTTAGAAAGTGTCCCCACCTATCACGGTGCTTATTCACACTGGTATTTGGGAAGTACGGCACAAACAAGACCATTTAGTGATCTTGATGATGGTGGAGATTTAGTGGAAACAGCATTTCTTATGCAGGGTTTAATGATTTGTCGCGAATACTTTAGTGAAGAGCAAGTAGCCTCCAGGATCAACCAAATCTGGGAAGATGTAGAATGGGACTGGTACACCCAGGGTGAAAATACCCTTTACTGGCACTGGTCTCCAAATAACGATTTTCAAATAGGTCTTGAGATTAAAGGCTGGAATGAAGCATTAATAGTATATGTACTCGCAGCTTCGTCCCCCACGCATAGTATTTCCAAAGAAGTTTATACGAATGGCTGGGCATCAAATGGAAATATTAGAACCGGCAGATCTCATTATGGCATAAATATGCCTTTAGGACCATCTTATGGCGGGCCATTATTTTTCAGTCATTATTCATTTATAGGTTTGGATCCAAGAAATCTTCAGGATGAATATGCCAGTTACTGGGAGCAGAATACAGCACATTCTCTGATAAATTATGAATATTGCGTTGACAATCCTTTAAATTATGAAGGATATGGTCCGAATTCATGGGGCTTGACGGCTTCAGATAGTAGAGCAGGATATGCGGCTCATAGCCCTACCAATGATCTGGGAGTAATAACCCCTACTGCCGCATTATCCTCTTTTCCTTATACTCCTGAAAAGTCCATGGCTGCAATGCGCTATTTTTATGAAGAGCAGGGTGATAATTTATGGGGAGATATGGGGTTTTACGATGCTTTTTCTGAAGAATATAACTGGTATGCTGATGGCTATCTCGCCATAGACCAGGGTCTGATAGTAGCCATGATTGAAAATTACCGAACTCAATTACCATGGAATCTATTCATGGCTAATCCCGAAGTTAAAAGCGGATTGGAAAAATTAGGGTTCTCGTATTAGATTTTAAGAAATTTTACATAATAACACTAACCCAAATGCTTAATAGATCTTTACTAATATTAATTATTGGAGTTTTTCTAATTGCTGGTTGCAAGAATGATCAGAATAAATCTGAAAAATCCCAGGAAAATGAAATTTCAACTGATGAAGAATTATCAGATGAAGCTTTACTGGATACAGTTCAAAAACAAACTTTAAAATATTTCTGGGATTATGCTGAACCCAATAGCGGAATGGCCAGGGAAAGATATCATCCCGATGGTGAGTATCCTAAGAATGATGCCCATGTGGTTACAACTGGTGGTTCAGGTTTTGGACTAATGGGAATAGTTGCCGGAATGGAAAGAGGTTTTATTCCTCGAGATTCTGCCGTAGCCAGACTTAATAAAATTGCCGATTTCCTTGATGCTGCACCCAGATTTCACGGGGCGTGGTCCCACTGGTTGAATGGAGAAACCGGGGACGTTCAGGCCTTTGGAGAAAAAGATAACGGTGGTGATATTGTGGAAACTTCATTTCTAGCTCAGGGTTTTATCGTGGTTAGAGAATACCTTCAAAATGGTTCCGAGGAAGAAAAGGCCGTGGCTAAGAAATACGATGAGTTATGGAAAGGGATAGAATGGAACTGGTATACCAACAATAAAGACGGTATATACTGGCATTGGTCCCCGGTGTATGAATGGGAAATGGACTTTATGATTGAAGGTTATAATGAATGTCTTATCACTTACGTGATGGCCGCTTCTTCTCCAGATCATGCGATAGACCCAAGAGTGTATCATGATGGATGGGCTCGTAGCGGGAATATCACTACAGATGTAGAGGCATATGGATACCCGTTAATACTAAAACATAACACACGCGGAGATATGGGTGGCCCTCTATTCTGGGCACATTACTCTTATTTAGGATTAAATCCGAAAGGCCTTTCCGATAAGTATGCCAATTATTGGGATCTAAACGTAAACCATACGTTGATTAATTATGAATACTGCCAGGAAAATCCTAATAACTTTGAGACCTATGGTCCTAATTCCTGGGGTTTAACGGCTAGTTACACTCGTAAGGAGGACGATGGTATTGGATATACGGCACATTCACCAGACACAGATAAAGGAGTGGTTTCTCCAACAGCAGCTATAAGCTCAATTCCCTATACTCCGGAAAAGTCAATGGCTGCAATGAGATACTTTTTTAACGAACAGAATGAATTGCTTTGGGGACCGGCAGGATTTTATGATGCATATAGTCTTGAGGGTAAACCCTGGGCAGCAAAAAAATACCTGGCAATAGACCAGGGGCCTATGCTTGTAATGATAGAAAATTATCGTTCAGGATTGATCTGGGATTTATTTATGGGTGCCCCGGAAGTACAAAATGGATTAAAAAACTTAGGATTTGAATATGAAAAATAGACTGAAGTATTTACTAATAATGTTTGGCTCGATTCTTCTAATGTTACCTCTTACACTGGAGGCTCAGTCCAAAGAAGATTTTAAAAGAGAACATTTTATTTTAGATGAGGATACGCTTAATTACAGGATTTTATATCCGAAGGATTTTTCTATAGAAAAGCAATATCCGGTAGTATTGGTTTTGCATGGCGCGGGAGAAAGAGGAAATAACAATGAAGCTCAATTAGTGCACGGAAGTGATCTTTTTTTGATGGAAAAGAACAGGGAAGAATTCCCTGCAATTGTAATATTTCCACAGGCCCCTAAAGATGACTATTGGGCTAAAGTTGAAGTGAAAAGGGATACGATACCATTTCAATTTGATTTTAAAAATAAGCAAGAACCTACGAAATCCTTAAAAATGGTGATGGAACTCATGGATTCTATTGTAGAGAAAGATTTCGTCATTAAAGAAAAAGTGTATGTAGGTGGTCTCTCCATGGGTGGTATGGGTACGTATGAGATTCTTTATAAAAAACCTGAAATGTTCGCTGCAGCATTTGCAATTTGTGGTGGAGCTAATACTGAAATTGCTGAAGGCTATCCAAAAGGTTTTAATATCTGGATATTTCATGGCGAAAATGATGATGTAGTGCCTCCAAGATTCTCAAAATCGATGGCACGTGCTATTAATCATCATGGCGGCAACGCAAAATTATCTTTATATCCTGAAGACAACCATAATAGTTGGGATTCAGCTTTTTCAGAACCTTATTTCTTGCCCTGGTTATTTTCTCAGAATCGAACTGAATAGTGCACGATAAAGAATCTGGCAATTATTAATATTTAAGATGATAGGAGATGAGAGTTTTTAAAAGTATACTTACAATAACAGCTTTATTATGTGGCGTTCTCACGTATGCGCAGGAAGTAGTTCCGGAAACCTATATCAATCCTTTGGATATTGATTATACCTATATGGTTTATAATTCCAGTAAGAATATTTCTTATCGTTCTGGAGCAGATCCTGCCGTGATCGAATTCCGTGGCGAATATTTTATGTTTGTCACACGTTCTTTTGGTTACTGGCATTCTAAAGATCTTATCAATTGGGAATTTATAAAACCCGAAAAATGGTATTTTGAGGGTTCCAATGCCCCCACTGCTTTTAATTATAAAGATTCACTGGTGTATTTTGCTGGCGATCCTGCCGGCTATGGAAGTATACTTTATACCGATAACCCGAAAAGTGGAAAATGGACACCAACCGCATCAATCTCTAACAATATTCAGGATTCGGAATTATTCATTGATGATGACGGGAAAACATACTTATACTGGGGTTCGTCCAATGTTCATCCTCTTAAAGTTAAAATGCTGAATAAAGATGATCGTTTTCTTGAAACCGGAGTTGAAAAAGAACTTATTAACCTGGTAGAAGAAGAACACGGCTGGGAACGCTTTGGGGAGAATAATTTTCATCCTACTTTAAAGGAAGGTTATATGGAAGGTGCCTCGATGACAAAACACAATGGCAAATACTATTTGCAGTATGCTGCACCCGGTACCCAGTTTAATGTGTATGCCGATGCTGCTTATATTGGCGAGACCCCGCTTGGTCCGTTTAAATACATGAAAAATAATCCTTATAGTTTTAAACCTGGAGGTTTTACCAATGGTGCCGGCCACGGGATTACCATGAAACAAACAAATGGCCAATACTGGCATTTTGCTACCATGGCCCTGGCATCCAATTCACATTGGGAACGTCGTCTGGCTATGTTTCCTACTTATTTTGATGAAGAAGGATTAATGTATACAAACACCAGCTATGGAGACTATCCATTATTTGCACCGAGTCATCCAACAAAGGCAGGACAGCATAGTGGCTTGATGTTACTCTCTTATAAAGGAAAAACAAGTGTTTCTTCTTCGCAGATGCAGGTTAGAAAAAGTACTTCTACAGATGGCGATTTTGATATTACCGAAATGCCTTTAGAAAAGAATAGTTCAGGTGAAATTATCTCGAAGGTTTTAACTGATGAAAGTCCGAAATCATTCTGGGTAGCTGAAGCCAATGATGATAAGCAATGGGTAGAGATCGAAATGCTTTCTCCCGGAAATATTTATGCTTTTCAATTGAATTTCCATGATCAGGAGTCGGGCATTTACACCCGAACCGAAGGTTTACGACACCGATTTACCCTGGAGGTTTCTCAGGATGGTAAGAACTGGAAAACGGTAGTAGACCGAAGTAAAAGTTTTAAAGATGCACCCAATGCCTACCTCAGGCTTAATCAACCTGTAAGCAGTAAATATGTTCGCTATAATAATATTGAAGTCCCCGGGAATAATCTTGCATTATCTGAAATCAGGGTATTTGGTAAAGGTTTGGGTAAAAAGCCTGCTGAGGTTAAAGACTTCGAAGTATCCCGAGAGGAAGATAGAAGAAATGCCTCATTTAAGTGGAAGCCGGTAAAAGATGCGCAGGGTTACAATATCCGATGGGGCATAACACCAGATAAATTATACCAAGCCTGGTTGATTTATGATGTAAATGAACATTTTATGCGCAACCTGGATCGTGATACAAAATATTATTTCAGTATTGAGGCATTTAATGAAAATGGAATCTCAGGAAGATCTGAGATTCTGGAAATAAAATAAAAAACCAATTACCAATTTTAAAGTTTAACGAAAATGAAAAATTTCAATCTATCAGTTGCTCTGCTTTTTTTTATAGGGCTCTCCGGACTTCAGGCTCAGGAAAAGATACCTGAAGTAGAAGAATTGCTTTCAAAAATGACGCTTGAAGAAAAGATAGGTCAGCTGAATTTATTAACCCCGGGAGGTGGCGTTGCTACAGGTTCGGTAGTAAGTGAAGATGTGGAAGCCAAAATTAAAGCCGGGAACGTTGGAGGTGTGTTTGGAGTGTCGAGTCCCGAAAAGGTAAGACAGGCTCAGGAGATCGCGGTTAAATCTTCAAGATTGGGAATTCCGCTTCTTATAGGTTCAGATATTATACATGGTTATAAGACCACCTTTCCAATTCCGTTAGGACTTTCTTCGAGCTGGGATTTAGAATTGATAAAAGAATCTGCACAAATAGCTGCTAAAGAAGCAACCGCCGATGGTATCAACTGGAACTTTTCACCTATGGTGGATATTGCCAGGGATCCAAGATGGGGACGTATTGCCGAAGGAGCAGGGGAAGACCCTTATTATGGCTCTCAGGTAGCTAAGGCTATGGTGCAGGGGTACCAGGGAGAAAACCTTACCCAGCCAAATACCATGATGTCCACGGTAAAGCATATGGCTTTATATGGAGCGGCAGAGGCAGGTAGAGATTATAATTCTGTAGATATGAGCCGCTTAAAAATGTTCAACGAATATCTGCCACCTTACAAAGCTGTGGTAGACGCCGGGGTTGGAAGTGTGATGACATCATTTAACGATATAGATGGGATTCCTGCATCGGGAAATAAATGGTTGCTTACCGATCTATTACGTGAGAAATGGGGTTTTGATGGCTTTGTAGTTTCTGATTATACTTCTGTAAACGAAATGATCGCTCACGGAATGGGAGATCTACAGGCAGTCTCAGCACTGGCTATAAATGCCGGGCTGGATATGGATATGGTAGGTGAAGGATTTCTTACTACGCTTAAGAAGTCTGTTGATGAGGGGAAGGTTTCCGAAGAACAGATCACTAAAGCCGCAAGGAGAATACTGGAAGCCAAACATAAATTAGGTTTGCTTGAGGATCCTTATTTATATTCAGATGAAAGCCGACCTGAAAAAGATATTCTTACTGAAGAAAACAAGAAGTTTGCAAGAAAGGCAGCTACGAGATCATTCGTTTTTTTAAAGAAACATGAAAATACCCTGCCATTGGCAAAGAATTCGAATATTGCTTTAATAGGGCCGTTGGCAGATAATAAAAATAATATGTTAGGAACCTGGGCTCCCACTGGAGATCCATCTTTGTCAATTCCAATTCTGCAAGGTTTTAAGAATGTAGCGCCCAATGCTACTATAAAATATGCCAAGGGAGCGAACATCTCCAACGATTCAACTTTTGCCAAGAAAGTGAATGTTTTCGGGGAAAGAATTAGTATTTCAGATAAATCTTCAGATGCATTATTACAAGAAGCCCTGGATGTGGCTAATGCTTCAGATATTATTGTGGCGGTAGTTGGAGAAGCTACGGAAATGAGTGGTGAAGCAGCCAGTCGTACCGATATTACGATTCCTGATAGTCAGAAGAAATTGATCCGGGAACTTGTGAATACTGGTAAGCCGGTTGTTCTGGTATTAATGAGCGGTCGCCCGCTGGACATTTCTGAAGAGATGAACCTTCCTGTAAGTATTTTACAAATATGGCATCCTGGGATAGAAGCCGGGAATGCGGTGGCCGATGTAATTTTTGGAGATTATAATCCTTCCGGAAAACTTACGGCTACCTGGCCAAGAAGCGTAGGACAGATCCCGATCTATTATGGAGTGAAAACTACTGGAAGACCGGGACCTGAATCTGGAGACTTTCAGAAATTTAAAACCAATTATCTTGATTCACCAAATACACCATTATTACCTTTTGGGTATGGTTTGAGTTATACCAGCTTTGAATATAGTGACGTAAAAGTGAGTTCCAAAGAAATGTCTGCCAGTGCTTCCATTGAAATAAGCGCTACAGTAACTAATACTGGGAATTATGATGGAGAAGAAGTTGTTCAGCTCTACATCCATGATAAAGTAAGAAGTATCACACCTCCCGTTAAGGAATTAAAAGGCTTCCAAAAAATCACTTTGAAAAAAGGTGAGTCTAAAACAGTGACTTTTACAGTAACTGCGGAGGATCTGAAATTTTATAATTCTCAATTGGAATATGTTTTTGAACCCGGGGAATTTGAATTTTTTATAGCCGGAAGTTCAGATGCTGAATTTGCCGGTTCATTCACGCTAAAAAAATAATTCCTTTAGTTTTAATTTGTTTAGCTCCGGTCGTCGTTAGTTGGGACACCGGAGCTTTTTTTTAATTAAAAACTTATAATTATGATTTCAATCTCTTTTACTAGGATCCCTTTATTATGGATTTTCCTGATAATTTCCGGAAATTATATTTCATTTGGCCAGGAGACTTTTAAAAGCTATTGCAATCCTATTGATATCGACTATACCTATGTGGCCCATAACTCTTATACCGGGGTTTCCTATCGGGCCGGGGCAGATCCCGCGGTAATTAATTTTAAGGGGAAGTATTATATGTTCGTGACCAGGTCTTATGGTTATTGGATGTCTGATGATATGAGCAACTGGGAATTCATTAAACCGCAAAACTGGTACTTTAACGGAAGCAACGCTCCGGCCGCTGCAGTACATGGGGATAAGGTGATCGTTGCAGGAGATCCTTCCGGCCGAATGGCAGTCATCGAGACGGAAAATCCACAAATTGGAGACTGGAAAACCAATTACAGTGTAATTCCCATATCAATTCAGGATCCTGCATTATTTGTGGATGATGATAACAGGGTTTATCTTTATGAAGAGTCATCTAATGTGCATCCTCTTCATGCTGTGGAGCTTGATCCCAAACGGAACTATCTTCCTGTAGGTGAGGAAAAAGCTCTTATAAAATTACAACCCGGCAAGCATGGCTGGGAACGATTTGGACAGGATCATTCCTCAGAAGTGGCTCCCTATCTTGAAGGACCATGGATGACAAAACATGATGGGAAGTATTATTTACAATACGGAGCTCCGGGTACAGAATTCAATGTCTATGCAGATGGTGTTTATACAGCCGATAATCCCCTGGGGCCTTTTAAATATGCTCCATACAGCCCCGTTTCCTATAAGCCAGGTGGCTATGTTACAGGAGCAGGGCACGGTAGTACTGTACAGGATAATAATGGGAATTACTGGCATTTTGCCACCATGCCCATTGCCGTAAACTACAAATTTGAACGCAGGATTGGACTCTTTCCTGCGGGATTTGAAGAGAACGGGCAAATGTATGTAAACACTGCTTATGGCGATTATCCGCATTTTTTACCTGATACGGAGGTGGAAGATCATAAGAATCGATTTACAGGTTGGATGCTATTGTCTTACGGAAAGCAGGCAACAGCCAATTCTGTGGTGAATGATTCGGTGAAACAACAGGTTATAGGTGCAGGGATGAAAGCAGTTCTTCGCGACAGTGAGGAAGGCTATGGGCCTGCTAATCTTGTGGATGAGCAAATAGGCACATTTTGGGTGGCAGATGGCAACGACGATTCCATGCATGCCACTATAGATCTTGGAGAACTGATGCAGGTGCACGCGCTGCAAGTTAATTTTCAGGAGTTTAATGCGGCTATTTTCGGAAGATCACAAGGTTTAAAACACCAGTTTATAATCGAATCTTCTAAAGATGGTGAAAACTGGAGCGTACTGGTAGATTATTCTGAAAACGAGCGTGACCAGCCCCATGCGTATATCGAGCTTGAGAGTCCTGAAGACATTCGTTTTGTACGTTACCGAAATATTGATACTCCCAATGAATACCTTGCTTTATCGGGTTTTCGGGTCTTCGGAAGAGAATTTTGAAATAAACCGAAAAACCGACCGCCGCGATGCCCGTCTAAGTTGGCAACCTGTTGAAGAAGCTATGGGTTATGTAATTTACTGGGGGATTTCTAAAGATAAATTGAATAACTCGGTCATGATTTATGATGCCTCCAGCTATGAGCTACGGGCTTTAAACGCAGATGTAGAATACTATTTTGCTGTTGAAGCTTTTAATGAAAATGGCGTAGGTAAAAGAAGTGAACCGATTAGAATAAATTAATTGAATTTTAAAAGCTACAAGTATGAAATTAGACAAGCGTTTATCAGAATTCTTACCTTGTTATCGAATATTATTATTTGTACTTATTGCTATATGTTTTATACCTATTTCAAATGCACAGCAAAAGAAAAAGTCGGAAGATAGACCGGCGCCAAATGTCGTGTTTATTCTCGCAGATGATGTAGGTTATGGAGATATAGGTGTATATGGTGGAAAAATACCTACTCCTAATATAGATAAGTTGACACAACAGGGAATGCGTTTCACAGATGCTCATTCTCCTGCTGCACTTTGCGCGCCATCAAGATATAGTCTTTTAACCGGAAGCTACCCCTATAGAAACGGTCGCCCCGGCGGGAGTTGGGACGTCAATAATAGTTCTGCTTTTAGTGTTAATGGCGATCGTACCAGGGCAGGAAAACATATTACCGTGGGGGAGATCATGCAAAATGCCGGTTATAAAACCGCTTTTTTCGGAAAAATGCATCTGGGTGGTACCGTGTATAATGAAAATGGCGAAATAATTCGGGAAAAAAATAAGCTTAACACGATGGACTATAGTCGTGGCGTGGACGATGCTTTAAATGAACATGGGTTTGATTACTGGCTAGGTTTGCTCAGTGGAATTCAGCACGAACCTTATGCATATTTTGAAAACGGAAATTATATTCCTATTGATCCTGATAACCCCGCTGACAATTCCAGTACACGTTTATTGACTAACGGATTTTATAAAGTTTCCAATAACGGTCTTTCAGAAATTGTGGAAGCCGGTAAAATTCCGGCAAGAGGAGACGAGGACTATGATTCCAGCCAGGCGGGTATTATTTTAACAAATGAGGCTGTAGATTTTATAGATCGTCATCAACGAACCAACGAAGAGCAAAATAAAAACGACCCGTTTTTACTTTATTTCTCTTCGCAAGCCATACACGTCCCTCACAGTCCACCATTTGATTTTGATGGTGATCCATCCACTATAGATGAACAGGTTTATGGTGTGACAGGAGCAATGACATCAGATGTTTTATATGAACTGGATCTCCAGGTAGGAAAAATCATAAATAAACTCGAAAGTGAAGGAATTGCGGACAATACCATTATATTTCTCACAAGTGATAATGGTGCGCTTTGGCCTAGAATTACTCATTATGGAGACCGAGATCACGACAACAACGGAGATTTGCGAGATTACAAAGCTTCTATCTACGAAGGTGGGCATAGGGTTCCATTTATTGTAAAATGGGGAGATGGAACTAAAGAAGGCTCCATTATACCTCCGGGAAGTATATCTGACGAATTAATTATGGGCCAGGATTGGGTAGCGACAATGTATGAACTTACCCAACAAAATATGGCTGAGGACCAGGCTAAAGATAGCGCATCCCTTCTGCAAATTCTAAAAGGAAAAAAATTAGATTCGCCGCTACACGAATTTGTATTATACCAGGCTGGATTTGCTTTTGACGGCGCAATCAGGGAAGGAGATTTAGTTTTAATGGTAGATAGGAAAAATAATGCTACCGAATTGTATGATCTTTCTAAAGATCTGGGACAGGAGAACAATTTAATTGCCAACCCAGATTATAAAGAAACGATCAATAAACTACAGGATAAATTTCTAAAGTATAACGATCACGATATCCAAACTATAGAACCAAGAACTACAAAAGCTTATAGGGTAAAATAAATAAGTTGATAGTTATATTTCAGTTGATGCTAACCGCTAAAATGTTCTTCATATTAGCGGTTTTTAACTTTTAAATATTCCCAAATTATGAAGCTATAACTTTTCCAATTTAATCCCAGATAGCAATGCTTTTCCCGAATTCTCTTCGAATTCAATCTCAATCCCCGCATCGGTTTTTATTTGATATGAAATTTCAACAGCTTGAAGTCTGCCATAATCCCGGGCCAGGTTCAGGTCTCCGGAAAGGGTTTTTCCATTTATTTTTATATCAAAATTTCTTAAGCCGGGAATATCCTTTTTCTCAGCTTCACTCAGGTTATAAATATTCTCTTGGGAAGCATTATATTCAGGTTCGGCGAAAAGAAGGCTCACACGGTATTTTCCTTTTTCTACATCGAATTTATAAGCCTCGATCCCTTCCCGCATTGTTTGAAAAAGCGGATCATTTTCGGTGCCCTGAATATCTGAAGCCGTACCCTGAAATTTACTGCTGTTTTTCTGGTAAACACTCCCGCCAACATATCCAAAACTTCCTTCTTTATATTCCTGATCACTTATCCAAGTTTCTCCGGTAATTTCATCGAAGAAATTCACGTGAGTTCCCACATTTACGAGTATCGCGTTTTGATCAATTTCAGCAACAAGGTTTTTCCTGAATTTCACTTTAATCTCCCGGGAATGTGAAGCCGTTCCATCAGTCGCAATTAACTGATGTTTCCCTTCGGGAAGGGAAAGTTCGAAAAGGGCAATGCCATTTTCAACTTCTGAAGTGAATTCAGCATTATCTACTTTCAATTTTACTTCTTCAGAATTGGAAAATACGGTGATAACGATAACATCACTTTCATCTTGGGGATATTGCTTTTCATAATTTTTTCCCGCGATATAGACAAAATCTTCAGGGGTCAATCTGGCTTTATAATAATAATAAACATCCTTAGGCTCCCTGTTGAAATTCACTAAACCTTTCTGATTGATAAATGGCCTGCTGTCCTGTCTTCCCGAAGAACCAAAATCGGCAAAATTCCATGCCGCCATTCCCAGCATATAATCTCTTTCCATAACCTGGTTGAGGTAACTAACGTGACTTTTTAATTGATAAGCTTCGCTGAAATCCCAGGGTTTTGGATCGTTCGTCTGAATCCTGGAATCACTTCCCGGGCCATATTCAGATATCAATAAAGGACGGTTTGGATATTTTTCATGTTGGGTATCAAGAAATTTTCCCAGATTTTCCAATCCCTGGGTATACCATCCAAAATAGAGGTTCCACCCAATTACATCAGGAATATCTGCAATTCCTGAAGTATTATAAAGATCATTCTCATGAAGCGCCATCACGCTAAGCCTGGTAGTATCGAGTTTCTTTGTCTCAGCTTCCAGTTTTTTAGCCAGGGCTACGCTGGTTTTGATCTTCGCATTTTTATCAGCTTCACTCATTTCGCTAGTGAAAACCAGTCTTATAAAGATCTCGTTCATAATTCCCCAGAATACTATAGAAGGATGATTATATAACTGAAGTATCTGTTCACGTTGCATATTTACAGCATTCTCATGATAAGCTTCCGAATCTGTCACGTCGTTGATCACCGGCACTTCGGTCCATACGAGCAAACCCAATTCATCACAAATTCTGTACACATCCGGATCCTGTGGATAATGGGCCGTTCTTATAAAATTTGCGCCCATATCCTTGATCATTTGATAATCTTTTCGGTGAATAGCATTAGGAACGGCATTACCCATATTTTCAAAATCCTGATGCCGGTTTGCACCGATCAGTTTTATGGGTTGGCCATTTAGAAAGAAACCCTTCTTCGGATCTGCTTCAAACCACCTGCAACCGAAATTCGTAGAATAGGAATCAAGTATTTCTCCGGAATCTGGATCTATAATATTCGCCTGTAAATTATAAAGATTCGGATTTTCAGGAGACCAAAGCTCAGGATCTTCAATTTCAAATTCATAACTGAATTTCCCATCTTGTAGTCTTTTTAAGTTCTTGCTGAAATCTTTAATTATAGTACCATCAGGTCCGGAAACTTCAATTTTTAGCCTTGAATTTTTATTAGCTGATGTATTTATGATTTCACCATACAAACTTACTTCAGCCATTTCTTCAGAAACTTTGGGAGTATGCACTTGCATGGTGCCGGCTGCCTCACCTTCGAGTTTAAAATGTGTTTTCCCGGTTACGATCATTTCGATATCACGGTATATTCCACCGTAAAAATTAAAATCGGCTTCCAGTGGGGGGATATCCAGATTATGGGAATTATCAACTTCTATCCTCACTACATTTTCCTCCCCGAATTTTAGATTTTTACTCAATTCAAAAATAAAACCTGTATAGCCGCCAGTATGTTCGCCAACCACGGCATTATTTACAAAAACCTTGGTATGTTGATTGGCTCCTTCGAATTTTAGGAAAACTGCCTGATCTTTCCAGTTTTCGGGAATAAAAATTTGCCTTTTATAGATCCCTTTTCCACGGAAATAAGATTTATCATCTTCAAATGCATCTTGCGCATTCCAGGTATGTGGAATATTTACAACCTGGGTGTTTTCAGAATTTTCTAATTGAAATTCCCAGCCTGCATTTACCGTTTTTACAAGTCGTTGGGCACTGGTAGTGGCAGTAATAAATATTAATACGATGAATAAGTAGTTGGAGATTTTCATATTTTGGAGTCTTATTTTTTTGAAACCGGTTGAGTCCAGGCGACTTCGGTATCTCCCTTGCTATACGGATTTTCCTTTAACTTATCTGAAACGATCTTCGCTCTTACAAAAAGCATCTCGTCTGTAACCTGAAATTTTGCTTTTGTCCCTTTCACCTTTTTCAATACTTCACTCTGGGAAGAGTTTTTCTTTACTCCTATGAACGAGATCTCATAATTCACGTCTTTTTCTTCTTCTATAGCTATTGAAAGTTCATTCTCCTCAAAACTAACCTCAGAAAGTTCAACGCCAGTACTGGCATAAAAATCCCCGGCTTCCATAGCTTCAATAATATTGGTAGGATCCAGTTTTTTAGCTCTTACCACGACCCAACCACGACCTGCATTACTGAATTTTGATCCAAATTTGTGATAATGGTGGCTATCATCAGTCGCAATACCAAGAAGTAAGGGTTTATTCATGGAATGATACGCAATATTTACCTGGTCCCACATCTGCTCTGAACTATCATGAATGCTATCCCCATAATTATTAACATAGGGGTGGCCATTAAAAACTTCAAAAAATCGTTCCCCGTCAATTTGTATAATATCCTCCGCGGTTATGGCATAGGTGAAATTTGGATGATTCAGGTGTTGCATTACCGGCCTCCCAATTTCTTTCTCCTGCGCCATTATCGCATCAAGATTATTCTGGATAAGTTCAACGATGGTATTCCCTTTTTGTGGTTCTATAGTTTTCTCGATATTTATCGCTCCCATGTGTACCGCCTTATCATCGAGGTAGGAAGTAACTTCTTCAGCCTTGAAGATCATGAATTCTTCAGGTACTTCAAAGAGCGGGCGAAACTCCTGAAGGGTTTTGAGCTGTACCTTTAATCTGTTTTCATCTTTTTTATAATTAACCCAGTCTTCACCATATTCAGCCAGATATTCTTTAAAAGCGTTTTGGTAGAGGGTATCTTTAGAGATTTGTTTCCATTTTTCACCCTCAGCGATAATGTTATGATCTGAAAGTGCTACAAATTGATAGTCATTATCTTTATACCACTGCATAATCATTTCAGGAAATTCGTCACCATCACTCCAATAAGAATGAGTGTGAAGGTTTCCTTTGTACCATTGGCTTTCCTGGGAGTGTAAGCTGGAAAAATTAAATAGGATCAATAATATTATAGGTAGGGTCGTTTTCATTTGTAAATATTAGATTGAATCTGGGTTTTATCAAAAACTACGTTCTTCAGGAACTGAAAAACTTCCGGTAAATGATCAAAGGGCATACCTGAAATTTCATGCCGGGCATCTTTGAACGTATAAAATAAATAGGAAGTATTTAATTCCTCAAGCTTTTCTACGATGGTCTTGGAGCCATCCAGTATTAGATAGCCGGGCTTATTTTTTTCACAATAATGATGAGCCGCGGTGGCATATGGCACTAGATTATCTGCAGTGCCATGAAAGAAAATGCCCGGTATCGCGTTTTTTTTATCCAGATACCTTACATCTACGAGTGCACCCGCCAGAGAGATCACTGCTGAAAAATTGAGGTCTGTATAGGTTGCAGGATCCTCAAACATAAGATCGGGATTATATACGGCATTAAGCACAGCTTCAGCCCCGGCACTGCTACCGCCGACAATTATTTTATCAGGGTCAATATTAAATTCTTCAGCCTTATTCTTCATGAATTTTGCAGCATCCATAAAGTCTTCCGCAGCAAGCTGAAAGGTTTCGATCTTTCCATCAGCATCAAAATCACAACCAAAACCATTTTCTTTTCCTTTTCTAACAAGTCGGTAAGAAATAAGTCCAACGCTATAACCTTTGGAAGCAGCTATCCTGGCGAATTTTATCTCCTGAGGATTCTTCGGACTTCCGCCAGCAAATCCGCCGCCATGCATAAAGAGTATAAGAGGTCTTTTATTTTCTGAATTCACCGGTTCGTAAAGATCAATGATGAGTTTTTCATTTCCTTTTTCTGAATAAACTTCAGTCTTAACTTTTGCTACCGCATAAAGGCTGTCAATATATTTCTCCTGAGCTTCAATACTTTGAAGACCTATAAAAAATAAACAGATATATAAAATTCGGTTCATGGCATATTTTAAATTAGAACTTTGAATATACTCAATTTTGAAGGGATAAATAAATGGTGAATTCAAGCAGAAAATTTTATCTTCGCACCAATATTTTTTGCATTATGAGTTTACAGGATAGAATAATGGCTGAAATGAAGGCCGCGATGAAAGCTAAAGATAGCATTAAGCTGGAGGCATTAAGAGCAGTTAAGGGAGCTATTTTATTGGCAAATACTGAATCATCTTCAAAAGAAGGATTGACGGAAGAAGAAGAAAATAAACTCTTGCAGAAACTTGTGAAGCAGCGTAAAGATAGTGCTCAGATTTATAAGGAACAGGGTAGAGAAGATCTTGCTGAACCTGAATTACAACAGGCGGAAGTGATAGAAGAATTTTTGCCGGAGCAGATGAGCGAAGCTCAAATTGAAGCCGAAGTAGAGAAGATCATCGCTGAAACTGGTGCTGCTGGAATGAAGGATATGGGAAAAGTGATGGGATTGGCATCAGGAAAATTAGCTGGGAAAGCTGACGGGAAGACCATTTCCATGATCGTTAAAAAGAAATTGAGTTAAGTAAAGAGTGAAAAATTTTTGAGGTAAGATTTAAATTTTTATTTTCTGATTACTGAAAAATAACGGCCCCGTGGCGCAACTGAATAGCGCATCAGATTTCGGCTCTGAGGGTTGGGGGTTTGAATCCCTCCGGGGTCACGAATAAATAGTTCAATAAGAAAAAACGCCAAGCTTGCTTGAGCGTTTTTTTGTTTGAACTATTTTCAAAGCGGAGCTTTGAGGGAAGCGCGAAGCGAACCCCGATATCAATAAGAAAAACGCCAGGCTTGCTTGAGCGTTTTTTTGTTGAACTATTTTCAAAGCGGAGCTTTGAGGGAAGCGAAGTCTGTTCGCTTAAATTTTTAGTTTTGAATGGGGAGCTTCGGTTTTATAGAACCAGGCAGTGTAGAAAAAAAATGCCAGACCAGCTAAGCAAACTGACCCTACTCAGTCTACCTAACGTGTATGGCCTGACAATTCTAAATAAGCCTTAAATATTTTACAATTCCAATTAATTTAAGCAGGAGTATTTGTTTTGAATTCATTATATCTATTTAATTTTTAAATAAAGTTTTTACGATGAATTCCAATATGCACAATTGCTGTATCTCTAAGTAGCTAAAAGGATGAAATTCTCTAAAATAATTAGCAATAATCTCATAATTTCTACTCAAAACTAACATTTTCCTGTTTGGATAAATACGGTTTCCCGTATTTTATATGAATTATCGTACAGGATTTTTATAAAATACTGGATGTTAGTGTAATAAAAATATCAAAAGAGTGAAATTTTTTAATTATTTTTTTATTAGGCCAAATTTATAGAATTGGCAGGTTTTCCAAAGGATTGAGAAATAACTACTTCTAATTTTTATTAAAATATCAGGATTTTATTATTAACGCTTACCAACAAAAAATAGGGGAAAACCCTGATTTTTTATCTTTTTAATCCTATCTAAATTGAGAGAACTATCTAAGACTAAATAAAATGATACAGGATTATAGCAATCTTTATAAAAATATTATTCTGGGTTTGAGTGTATTGCTCGCTGTCTATATTGTTTTTAAATATCTTACCTAATTACAATTTGACACTTTAAATACGTCTTTCTAAAATCTTAATATATAAACGATCATTTTCGATCAGGATCTTATATGAAAATCCTTTACTATTTCCTCAGTTTTGAAATATAGAGGTCAATATCCTATTTTTTGTATGTAAGCGTTAATAAATTTTTTGATTTCCACACTTTGGATCTCTCTCAAAATCACCAATAAAACTTTTTGAAAATATATCTTTTATGATTATTTCATAAGATTAATTCTTATTAAATATAATTAGAAGATATTGGTTTTCAGTATTCTATGTATTTTATCGATTTATTGATACATATCTTCGAAAAGTTTACATTTCAGATTAAACAAAGATCAAAATTATGTTAATTTGATCAATGTTAGAGGTTTAGGTATATCATCCCACTAAATATCCCATTTAAACTGTAACAGACTGCCCTACCCATTTTTTAAAAAGTTCACAAATAAACTCTCATGATATGATTGCACTATTACACAAGTTTAATAGGCTAACACGCATTTTGCTGTTGCTAATGATTTTTACGCTACCTGCAATGACGGTGGTAGGGCAGACGGAATCCGACGGGACACAATTGGTTTCCGATCCAGGAATTACAATAATCACTGATAAGGATGACTATGCGCCTTTATCAAATGCGGTATTTTCTGGAAGTGGATTTGAACCTTTTGAAATAGTTGTACTTCGGGTGAAAAATCTTACCCAGCCTTGTAATACAACCCACTCCGACCAATCTTATGCCCCCTTTTCGGTAACGACAGATGAGAATGGTGCATTTGTAACTAATTGGACAGTTTGTAATTGTCCCGGCGATTCATTGAGGTTAAAAGTTACTGGACAGAATTTGGGTAAAGTGGGATATGCTTATTTTACAGATTCTACACCCAACAACATTAGTTTTGTTAATCCATCTGGATCTTCAGTGAGCACAGTACAAGGTAGTAGTGCAGTTTTCAATGTAGAAATTAAATTTACTGGAAATAAGAATAGTTGTACTGTTAATCTCTCTACTTCGGGACTTCCTACAGGAACTACTGAAAACTGGAGTGGGGGGAATTCCATAACTGTTGAGCAAGCCGGTAACACCACTATCGTCAAAACTTTGACCATCACTACTTCGGGCACTACTCCGATAAATTCATTTTCATTTTTGGTAAGTGCAACTCCGACTGCTTGTCCAGGTGGTGACATAGTAAATGCAAGTGGGAATTTGAATGTAACAGCGCCCTCTTGTACAGTGCCAGTGCTATCTGTTCCAGGAGTTATAGAAGTTAATAGTGCTGCTAATCTTTGTAATACGATTGTAAATTATACAGCAACATCGACAGGAACTCCTGCACCTGACATTACTTACTCTTTTTCAGGTGATACGACGGGTAGTGGTACAGGTACAGGAAGTGGATCTTCATTTAATGTAGGCACTACCACGGTTGAAATAACTGCGACTAATAGTTGTGGGAGTGATACGGAGACATTTACTGTAACGGTAGTAGACGATACTGCTCCTGTAGTTGATGCAGTATCACAGATCACTGTTACCCTGGATGCCAGTGGAGCAGGATCACTTGCCGTGGGTGATGTTCTAAACAGCACGAGTACTGATGCCTGTGGTATTGCCAGTGAGGTATTGAGTCAGACCAGTTTTGGTTGCTC
>NZ_JAJBZG010000001.1 GCF_020552705.1 Christiangramia sediminis
GAGAGTATGTCGCCGCCTTCTTCTTGAAAACCCTTTATCTAACTAGATAAAGGGTTTTTTTATGCGCTATAGGGAAACTTAAAATAGTAGAGTAAACTTACCAGGACTACGCAACCTTTCTTCTTATAATGTATCTACTCATTATATACTTTTAAAAATAATGATGAAATCCTTCCTATTATTAGTAATCAGTATTTTTCTATTTTCATGTTCTAATAATGATAATGAAAAACCTGAAATTAAAACATTAGATTTATCAGTTATGGAATATCCTCAAAAATGGCAGTTATTCAAAATGAGCAGTAGCATGCCGGGTTCAGAAATAACCGGCGAGGATATGGAATACCAGGAATACTATTTGTTCAAAAAGAACAATACTTTTATCAAGACTCGAATTGAAGATGGAATAGAAATTAGTTTTGAAGGATCTTTTTCCATAGTTAACCAAAACAATGAGCAGGGATTCCTATTAGAATTTAATGAAGAAAACAGACTGATAGGAAATTGCAGTAATAAACCGGAAGAATATCTTTATCTAGATAAGGATAATGAAATTCTTTTGAATAACTGGTGGGCTTGTGATGGTCCAGGCTTATTTTATGAGCAGGTCGCTATTGATTAGTGTTATATATAAAAATTAATCAAAAAGTGCTTTTATGATGGTCATTATACCTTTGAACATTAGAAAGATAGCCGCAAAACTGGCAACAATGCCTAAAATAAGTACAGCTATATAAAGTGGATGTTCCTGATTGTTAAAGGCACTATATAGTACTGAAGGTCCAATCATTACCAAGGGAAGTGCACCGGCCAAATATTTTATGCCTGTAGACAATACTTTTTTATTGGTATGTTTCATTTTAATTTACAATATATGATGTTGAATCTACCTCGGATAATCTAAAATATCCAAACGGATAATTTTCTGAATTCGATCTATTGATAATATTTCCCTTAACCGTGGCAGGCATAGTTTCAAAAGGTCCACCCTGATTGGTTCCAACCTGTGAACGCAATATAAAAAGAAATTCATAATAGCTTTCGGAAATGCCCTGTAGCTGAATTCCAATTTCATCTCCACTCTCTATATCTTCAGTAGAATAATATCCAAAGATCTGATTTCCATTAGTGAATTCATCTTCATAAAATTCCAGGCTTATATCTTCATTAATAAATTCAAAAAGATAATAATCTTCGGTCGCGGCGGGATCTGTATAAAAAACCTTTATTTCTATATCCTCTCCCGAAAAACCACCTGCGTCCAGTTGCTCAATATAATCTATTTCAGCCACCGGAATTAATGTTTCTGTAGCAGTGTAAATTTCACCGTTCACATCAACCTCCAGCTCATAACTAATATTGAATTCAGGGCGAAAATTGGTATTGCTATAATTTCCTTCCTGTTGATGTAAGAACTCAAATTCTTCACCGTTCTCCGATGTTATTTTTACACGTGCATTTTCTACACCTTCCGTTTCTTCCTCATAAAATGGAGAGGTTCTGGTAATTCTTATATTTTGATTTTCTCCAGAAGTTCCTTTAAACCATTCTATAGAAGCATCAATAACCAGGCGTGGTTCACTTTCTTCTAGAGGGATATTCACCACTTCTTCGCAAGAAATCAAAGCAAAACAGAAAATTAAGACAAAATAAATTTGATATTTTCTCATCTAGAATTTAAAATTATAGGTTACTGACGGAATTATTCCAAAAAGAGATAATCTTACCGCTTCATTTTGATTGGTATCTGAATTTTCTCGGAAACTAATCGAATAGGCATTCTGCCTGTTGTAAATATTATAAATTCCAAAATTCCATGAGGATTCAAAACCTCGGTCTTTTGATGATTTAGGTTTTAAGGTTGCTGAAATATCCAGGCGATGATATTCTGGTAATCTATCAGCATTCCTTTCGCCATAAACAGGTACGGTAATTCCCTGGTATTCATAGTGAGCATTTGGAAATGTCGTAGCAAGCCCGGTCTGAAATATAAAGTTGGCATTAAACTGCCACTTTTCATTTAGCTTATAACTTCCGGTGATACTGAGATCATGAGTTTTGTCGTAATTGGAATGATACCATTCGCCGTTATTTATACCTGGTTCCAGGAGAGTTCTTCCCGGTGTCCGTTGCTCAGCCCGGGAAAGGGTATAGGCCAGCCATCCGGTTAATTTTCCTTTGTTTTTTCTTAAAAGCACTTCAAGTCCGTATGCCCTGGATTCTCCACTTAGAACGATTCTTTCTATGGCATTATTGGCAATTAGATTAGCCCCGTCTATATAATCTATTCTATTATCTATTTGTTTATAGAAACTTTCTACTTCCAGTGAATAGACCTTATCTGTAAAGTTTCGAAAATATCCAACGGCGTATTGATCCAAAACCTGGGGCTTTATAAATTGCCCACTTGGAGCCCATACATCCAAAGGAGTAGGGGAACTTGTATTTGAAATAAGGTGCAGGTATTGGGCCATTCTATTATAACTGGCCTTTATGGACTGATCATCTTTTAATAAATATGAAACAGCAATACGAGGTTCAAAATTATTATAGGCTTTTAAAACTTTATTTCTGGAAACAGCATTAGTTTCAACGATCTCTGCTTCGCTGTAAATATCTCTTTCAGGATCATAAGCTACAGGATGATCATTTTCGTAAACATTAACTTCGTCCTGCCCCAGTCGGAAAAAATTACTTAAGCGAAGCCCATATTCCGCAGAGAATTTATCACTTAACCTGTGTTCCGCAGAAACATAGATTGCATTCTCTAAGGCATATTTTTTAGTTAATTCGAAATAATTAATTCCTGAATCTTCATCTATAGGTTCAATTTCACCGGGGTTGAATTCATAATAGGTGTTCTGAATTCCATATTTCAGCTGGAAATTCTCATTGATATAATGGTTGAAATCATATTTCAGGTTGAAATTTCGTATACCACTATTCCAGTTGAAACCTACAAAATTTAAGCTCAGTCCATAGTAATAATCGCTATAGATGGCTGAAAGATTGGTGAAGATATTATCTGAAAAAATATGGTTCCAACGAAGGTTCAAGACAGTATTTCCGTAGGTATTTTCAAAATTTTGACTGATGTTGAATACATCCCTTCCAAAATATCCTGAAAGGAGAAGTTTGTTGCTCTCATCGAGCTTATAGCTCAATTTGGTATTAATATCATAGAAATAAGCAGCGTTTTCATTATCGGTGAGCTTCAGAAATAAATGCGCATACGAGCTTCTTGCCCCAATAAGGTAGGAACCTTTATCTTTGACGATGGGACCTTCAGCCAAAAGTCGGCTTGAAATGGCACCAATTCCGCCCTGCATTTTAAATTCCTTACTATTTCCATCTCTCTGGTAAATATCCAGCACAGAAGAGACCCTGCCTCCGTATTCGGCGGGAATCCCTCCTTTGTATAATTTCAGATCCTTTATAGCATCCGGATTAAAAACAGAAAATAATCCGAAAAGGTGTGAGGAATTATAGATTGTAGCTTCATCTAAAAGGATTAGATTTTGATCTACTGCGCCCCCCCGAACATTAAAACCGGAAGAACCTTCACCAGCATTGGAAACCCCGGGTAAAAGCAGAAGCGATCTTACTACATCTACTTCCCCAAAGACCACCGGTAAATTCTGAATAGTGTTGATAGATAACTTGTTGACACTCATTTCAGGTTTTCTGATATTCAAACCTTCAATATCACTTGTAATGAGAACTTCTTCAAGATTTTCTGAGGCTTCCTGGAGCTGAAAATTCTGCTTTTTGTCTTCATTAAGAATTATCGTCTGCTGAATGCTCTGGTATCCTATATAAGTAATCTCAATTTGATATTCTCCTTTGGGTAATTTGATAGAATAGTAGCCATATTCGTTGGTTACTACGCCGGTATTGGCTTCTGGAAAGATCAAATTAACCCCAATTAGTGTTTCATTGCTGGAAGCATCAGTAATGGTTCCATTAAGAGTGTATAATTCCTGGCCAGTAGATTGAAAGTGAAAGACCAGTATGGTTAACAGGAGGGTTAAATAGCGGATATTCAATTTTTTATTCAAAAATAGAGTTAAGTGTGCTAATAAAAAAGTTTAGGATTGAATTAGACAGTGACTTTTTTTTCTTTTTTTGAAAAATGAAAGAGGAGTAAAGAGCTTATCAACAGGCAGCTTAGAAGAATTACAGCCAGGGGTAAAGAACTGGAAGTATGGAACAGGCTTATTATAAAAGAAGTAAATGCACCTAAAATCATTTTTAAACTACCGATCAAGGCAGAAGCACGACCGGCTTTTTTCTCAAATGGTTCTAAGGAAAGTGCAGTGGTGTTAGGATTTTGAAATCCTAGTAGAAATAAAATTAAGAACAATATTACAACCGTGGGAATAAAGCCGAATTCAAAAATTGAATTTATCAGGAACAGAGAAGATAATATTACCAGTACTACACTATTAAAGAGGGTGATCTGCAAGGTGGAATATTTTCTTAGGAACAACCTGTTTATCTGGCTTCCTAAAATAAGACCACCCGCATTTAAGCCAAATAATATTCCAAATTCTTTCTGACTTAGATCATAGTTACCCATAAAGAGTTTTGGGGCATCAGATATATAAGCGAACATCGCACCGATGGCAAAACTTCCTGAAAATGCAAAATTTGAGAATTTGGGATGTGTAAGTATTCCAAAATATTTTATTGCTACCTGCTTTGGTTTTAGATCTACCATTCTATCTGGAACAATGCTTTCAGGTAAAAATTTAGTCACGCTTATGATCATTAAACCTGAGAATATAGCCAGAAATAGAAAGATCATTTTCCATCCAAAAGATTCAATGATAAAGCTCCCCACAGTTGGGGCGATAATGGGAGCTCCGCCCATAATTAACATTAAAACCGAAATGGCTCCTGCTACTTCATGTACTGGAAAAATATCGCGAACTATTGCTTTTGCAGCTACCATTCCACCGGCCGCTCCAACAGCCAGAAAGAATCTTGAAACAATAAGCCATTCCAGATTGGGCGAATACATACAACTTATGGCTGAAAGCAGATAAATTACCAAACCGATTAACAATGGCTTCTTCCTGCCAAATTTGTCCATTATCGGGCCGTAAGCTAACTGACCTAAAGAGATTCCAATAAAATAACTTGTTAGGGTTAGGCCTATCTGGCTTATCGTGGTATTAAAATCCTGGGCGATACTTTCAAATCCGGGTAAATATGCATCTATAGAAAACGGACCCAAAGCGATCAGGGTACCCAGCACCAAAAGAATAATATATTCCTGTTTTTTATTTCTTCCTTCGGAATTTTGAATCATTATGCAAATTTCAGCAAACAAGGAGTTCCTTTCTAATTTCACAGCCTGTTTAACGAAAGATTAAACTATTTCGATTTAGTTTTTAATAGAAGGATTAAAGACTTTCTATCAAATTTTAAAATCCGACCTTTGCCTGATAAATTTCATTTAAAATATGTCCTTTAAAAAATTGAATCCTCCGCTTAAAGAAGCTATTGAACGATTGGGATATGAAAGGCCTACATCTTTTCAGAAAAATGTCCTGCCTAAAATTAAAAGCGGCGCAGATCTGTATTTACTGGCTCCAAAGAATAGTGGTAAAACTACTGCTATGATCATAAGTGTGATCCAGAAATTAAATTCAGAAGCTTTTGAAGATTCGCCCAGGGCGCTTATTTATGTTAAGGACAAAGAAGCAGCCTTAGAACTTGAGCAGAAATTCAGGGAGTTCACCCGGGAAATGGATCTGCGTATTTACTGTGCGTATGAAGAGCAGAATATAGACGATCAAAAAGATGATATTTATTATGGTGTGGATATCGTTATCGCCACACCAAAAAGACTGGGGAAATTGTTTTCTATGACCGGGATACATCTAGGACAATTACAACTTTTTATCCTTGAGGATGCTGAGTTTCTCTCTAAATCCAGCCAGTTTAATGATGTGGTAAGAATTCCTTTGAGTATTGATAAATGTCAGTACCTGGTATTTGGAGAAAAAATGGAACCAAAAATGGAAAGATTGCAGGATATGTTTATGGAAAGAGCCCGGGTACTTAAATTCGAAAAATAAAAAAGCCCTGTCGAAACAGGGCTTTATAATGTATAATCTAAATTCGATCAGGCATTTGTAGCCAGGATCTCATTTAATTTTGAACTTGGACGCATAGCTTTTTTAGTAAGCTCTTCATCCGGCTCATAATATCCTCCGATGTCAACCGGTGATCCCTGAGCATCTAATAGGTCCTGAAGAATTTTTTCCTGATTGTCTTCCATCATTTTAGCAATTCTTCCGAAATAAATATTCAGGTCTTTATTGCTGGTTTGAGTTGAAAGTGCTTCCGCCCAATATAATGCAAGATAGAAGTGACTACCTCTATTATCCAATTCATTAACTTTTCTTGAAGGAGACCTTCCTTCATTCAGAAATCTTTCGGTAGCTTCATCTAAAGCTTCAGCTAAAGTAAGAGCTTTTGAATTGTCATATTTATTACCAAGGTGTTCCAGTGAAACTGCCAGGGCAAGAAATTCTCCCAGGGAGTCCCATCTCAGGTGACCTTCTTTTACAAATTGCTGAACGTGCTTTGGAGCAGATCCTCCGGCACCGGTTTCAAATAAGCCACCACCATTCATTAATGGTACTATGGAAAGCATTTTTGCGCTGGTACCTAATTCAAGTATAGGGAAAAGGTCTGTAAGATAATCTCTCAGTACATTTCCGGTTACTGAAATAGTATCTTTTCCATCCTTAACTCTCTCCAAAGTATATTTTGTAGCCTCGGTTGGAGCCATGATCTTGATCTCTAATCCTCCTGTATCGTGCTCTGGTAGATATTTATTGACTTTCTTGATCAATTCAGCATCATGCGCTCTGTTCTTGTCCAACCAGAAAACTGCCGGCATTTTAGTTGCTCTGGCTCTGGAAATGGCAAGTTTGATCCAATCCTGCACAGGGGCATCTTTTACCTGGCACATTCTCCAGATATCACCTTTTTCTACGCTATGTTCAAGAATAGTATCTCCTTTGGAATTGATCACTTTTACAGATCCGTTTTCTGGAATTTCAAAGGTCTTGTCGTGGGAACCATATTCTTCGGCTTTTTGAGCCATTAAACCTACATTAGGAACTGTTCCCATAGTAGTAGGATCAAAAGCACCGTGTTCTTTACAAAAGTCTATGGTAGCCTGATAAAGTCCTGCATAGGAACTATCTGGAATTACAGCTTTTGTATCTTGCGTTTTACCTTCCGCATTCCACATTTGACCGGAAGTTCTTATCATTGCCGGCATGGAAGCATCAATAATCACGTCACTTGGGACATGAAGATTGGTGATACCTTCATCTGAGTTTACCATGGCGATGTCTGGCCCATCTTTAAGGTCTTTCGCAATGGCGGCTTTAATTTCTTGTTTTTTATCTTCAGGTAAACTTTCAATAGCGTTTAGTACATCTCCAAGTCCACTGTTTTGATCGGCTCCGGCTTTTTCAAGCTCTTCTCCATACTTTTCAAAAACATCTTCAAAGAAAACTTCTACTGCATGTCCAAAGATGATAGGGTCTGAAACCTTCATCATTGTGGCTTTCATGTGCAGGGAGAAGAGTACATCTTTCTCTTTTGCGTCCTTCACCTCTTTACGCAGGAATTCCAGAAGTGCCTTTTTGCTCATGACGGTAGCATCAACTACCTCTCCGTTGAGCACTTTCAAATTATCCTTAAGGACTTTTTTATCACCATTTTCAGCGGTGAATTCTATTTTTAAAGTATCATCGCTATTAAGAGTTAGGGATTTTTCATTAGATCTGAAATCTCCTTCACTCATCGTAGCCACATGAGTTTTGGAGTCTGAACTCCATTTACCCATTCTATGCGGATTTTTCTTCGCGAAATTCTTAACCGCTTTTGGTGCACGTCTGTCTGAATTTCCTTCTCTAAGCACAGGGTTCACGGCACTACCTTTAATTTTATCGTAACGGGACTGAATTTCTTTTTCTTTATCATTAGAAGGTTCATCCGGATAATCTGGAATGGCAAAACCTTTAGATTGCAATTCTGAGATCGCATTCCTTAACTGCGGAATGGATGCACTGATATTGGGTAATTTAATGATATTGGCTTCCGGTTTTTTTGCAAGTTCCCCTAATTCAGCAAGATCATCTGAAACCTTTTGATCTTCCTTAAGATAATCGGGAAACTGAGATAGAATTCTACCGGCTAATGAAATATCACGGGTTTCAAGACTTACGCCAGCTGCTTTGGTGAAGGCTTCAATAATTGGCAGGAACGAATAAGTGGCCAGCATTGGAGCCTCATCTGTTTTTGTGTAAATTATTTTTTCTTTTTGTGACATTCTTATTGTTTTTGGTTGCAATATATTCAAAGAAAACCCCGGACGAAACCAGGGACTTATCTCACGTGCAATATACAGTATTTACGGCTTTTATCCTAAGTTTAAAGGCCTTCTCACTTGTTAAGATATCTTAAATAATGAAATAAAAAAGCCATTTCATCTTAATTGCTAAAATGAAATGGCTTCAGGAAACAGCATATTATCAGTTTAATGATAAAAAGCATTTTATGCTTATTGGGTATGCTGCTTCATTTGATTCGAATTTAAAGGATTTAAAAAGAATCAAATTAGTCTTTATCTTTCAAACGCATTTTGATAGTACAAAATATAAGTTGTTATATAGAAGATAAAAACATTAAAATGTAAAGAACTTGCTTTACGGGAAAATCGTCCAGACTAAAAATCCTATTGTCATTTTAATCGCTACGAATTTCTATATAAATATAATTAAAAAGCTTTTTTACAAGAAGGTATTTAACAATAAAAAAGGTTTTTTCACAGATTAGAACCCAACAAAAAAAGCCCCAACAATGTGGGGCTTTATATTAATTCGGTATAAAGAATTATTATTTTCTAATCGCTTCTTTAATACGTGCTTTCTTACCGGTAAGACCTCTAAAGTAGAAAATTCTCGCTCTACGAACATTACCTTTCTTATTGATCTCAATTTTCTGAATAGCAGGAAGGTTGATTGGGAAAATTCTTTCCACTCCTACCGTACCACTCATTTTTCTAATGGTGAAAGTTTGAGAAGAACCTGTTCCTCTTTTCTGAATAACAACACCTCTAAAGAACTGGGTTCTTGTCTTTTGTCCCTCTTTAATTTCGTAATAAACAGTGATAGTATCACCTGCTGCAAACTCAGGTAGATCTTTTCTGTCTACGAATTCGTCCTGAACGTATTTTACTAAGGATTCCATTTTTAATGTTTTAAAGTATGATCTATAACAACATTCACGGTTATCGCCAGAGGTTATTCTAGAATGAGTGCAAAATTAATTCAATTTATATTATTGTACAAGCCTGTTAGAGAAAAAATTAATCTTCTTCTAATAGATCAGGTCTAAGCTTCTTTGTTCTTTCATAAGCCTGATTTTCACGCCATTCTTCAATTTTCGGAAAATTTCCTGAAGTAAGTATCGGCGGTACTTCCCAGCCTTTATATTCTGCCGGTCGGGTATAAACCGGTGGAGCAAGTAAATTGTCCTGAAAAGAATCAGTTAATGCAGAAGTTTCATTTCCCAGCACTCCCGGGATCAACCTTATAATAGAATCACATAGAACTGCAGCTCCAAGCTCTCCACCAGATAGCACATAATCGCCAATAGAAATTTCTTTAGTGATAAATTGATCTCTCACCCGCTGATCCACTCCTTTGTAGTGACCACAGAGGATAATAATATTTTCAGCAAGGCTAAGACTGTTAGCAGTTCTTTGATTCAGGGTTGCGCCATCTGGGGTCATATAAATGACTTCATCATAATCTCTTTCAGCCTTAAGGCCAGAAATACATTTATCAATGGGCTCTATCATCATTACCATTCCAGCGCCACCTCCAAATTGATAATCATCAACCTGTTTATAATTATCGGTAGTATAATCACGTAAATTATGAAGATGGATTTCCACGAGTCCTTTCTTTATGGCCCTTTGAAGGATGGAAGCTTCAAAAGGGCTTTTTAGGATGTCTGGCACCACCGTAATGATATCAATGCGCATTTTTTATAATTGAAAATTTAAAAAGACCGCTATTATTGAGCAGTTCCGCCCTGCTTGTTTTTTTCGTCCTGAAGCATTCTTCCCAGACGTTGTTCTTTTTCCAGAGCTTTTGTGCGGTAGGCATCAAATTCCTTTTCGGTTTCGTTCAACTTTTGCTGAGCCTCACGAGTGGCAGAATGAGAACTTTTATACCTGAAAAATATAATAAGTAGCAGCGCTATCAATATTCCCACGATTCCCCACATCATAGCTTTGTAACCGCCTTTGGAAAAAGGCATTCCAAGGAACATCAAAGCATCTTTTTCTTCAGAAACCCTGTCAAAATTTTCCTGAGTAGCGGCGAGATCAGATTTTAATTTCTGGATCTCATCGTTTTGCTGATCAACGGTATTTTTTTGAACAACGATCTCTTCTTTTAATTCGGTAATATAATTTCGGGTGGTGTTTCTTAATTCTATCAGCTTATCATAATCTACCACTTTGTAACCCTGGTAGTTGTTGGATTCCTGAATTAAAGCTGAAAACTCGTCCTGTATAGGGGTTTCGGTTTTAAGGCTGTCTGTCTGGGCATTCATCTGAAATACACTAGCAATAACAAATGCAGCTACAATGTAAAGTTTGTTACTCATTTTTTCTGGGGATTGATTTTGTTTGGTTCATTAAAACAACGAGCGAATGTGTGGGTTAGTATATTTCAGATTTTCGGGAAGAAATTCGCTTTTTGTAAAATTTAATCAGTTTTGAATCAGTTTTTTATAATTTTAAAGTGGTGCAAAAATAAAAAAACCCCACCAATGGCGAGGTCTTTTTTTGAAAAATATTAAGTCCTAATAATAAGTATATCGTCTAACTTTTGCGATATATTTTGCAAGTCTTATTACCTGGTGGCTGTAGCCGTATTCATTATCGTACCATATATACAGGATAACATTCTTCCCGTCTGCAGAAACGATGGTTGCATTGCTGTCATATATTGCCGGTGCTGAAGAACCAATAATATCAGAGGATACCAGTTCGTTATCTACAGAATATTGTATCTGTTCTACCAGTTCTCCTTCAAGTGCATACTTCTTAAGCAATGAGTTTACATCTTCAAGATTTGTTTCTTTTTCAACTTCGAGGTTCAGAATTGCTAAAGAACCATTCGGTACCGGTACTCTAATAGCATTAGAAGTTAGTTTTCCTTCAAAAACAGGGAGGGCTTTAGAAACAGCTTTTCCTGCACCTGTTTCGGTAATTACCATATTTAGCCCAGCAGCACGGCCTCTTCTGTATTTGCTATGCATGTTATCTACCAGGTTCTGGTCGTTAGTATACGCATGTATGGTTTCCAGGTGGCCGTGAACCACACCTAATGAATCCTGAACTGCTTTTAATACCGGTGTAATGGCATTGGTAGTACAGGAAGCAGCAGAAAAAATGTCTATCTCGTCTGGATTATGTTCTTTCTGGTTCACTCCATGCACGATATTTGGAATTCCTTTTCCGGGAGCAGTAAGTAATACCTTGGCAGCTCCTTTTGAAGTAAGGTGTCGGCTTAAAGCTTCTTTATCACGGAAAGCTCCGGTAT
This sequence comes from Christiangramia sediminis, assembly GCF_020552705.1. GTDB lineage: Bacteria > Bacteroidota > Bacteroidia > Flavobacteriales > Flavobacteriaceae > Christiangramia > Christiangramia sediminis. The sequence goes on from NZ_JAJBZG010000001.1 coordinate 11,652, forward strand.
TATCAATAATAAGCGCATTATTGATGCCGTATTTGGTATAATCTATATCTTCAGGCTGGTTCGCAGATATCATGTGTACGGTGGTGCCGTTAATGATCAAAGCTGAATTTTTCTCATCGATATTTACCGTCCCGCTGAATGGTCCATGGACCGAATCACTTTTTAGTAGGGAAGCCCTTTTTTCTAAAACACTCTGGTCTACTTTACCTCTCGTAACAACCGCACGTAGTCTTAGCTGATTTCCTTTTCCGGTTCTCGTCATAAGTTCACGAGCTACCAGCCTTCCAATACGTCCAAAACCATAAAGTACCACATCTTTTGGAGTAACGGTCTCGGTTTGTTTGGCATCGCTAAGTTTATTAGAAACAAAGGCCATGGCATTGCTGTGAGGCTGCCCGTCTAAATGATATTCATAGGTGAGTTTTCCTATGTCAAGCTTGGCTGGTGGGAGATTAAGATCTTTGATGGCCGTGGCGATCTCTACAGAATCGAAAATAGAAATAGGCTTTCCAACAAATTCTCCCGCATATTCGTGCAGATCTAAAATATCGCTCACATTTCTATTTATCAACTGATTTCTGAAAAGTACCAGCTCAATAGATTTGTCGTACCAAAGGTCGCTAACGATATTAATAAATTCTACCGTGGCTTTCCGGCGATCTGCCTGAAAAGAAAGTTCTTTTTCGTAAACTTTATTAAAGTCCATGTTAAGTTGTGTTGTTATAAATTTTCGGCAAAAGTATATATTTCAAACGTTTTCGTAAAAACTTTTATGCATAAAAAACCCTTCCAGTAGGGAAGGGTTTAATTTTATTGAGATTTCTATGGATTATCTCCAGATCATTCGCTGTTTTTCACCTCTTTGATTAAAATAAGTGATGACGATTGGATTGGATTTCGTTCTGCTTTGCATGATCTCTTCTACATCACGAATAGAAGAAACTTTTTGGTTGTTTATTTCTGCAATAATTCCCCCAACCAGATCAGAGGAAGGTAATTCCTCGCTTAATGTTCTGTTGATACGCACTCCGTTTGGAGCCTTATAAGTTTTTAATTCTTCTGAAGTAGCATTGGCAACTTCCAGTCCCAATACCGGAATTGCAAGAACATCAAGTTTTGTCAACTTTACGCTGAGTTCTCTCTCTTTCCCATCACGAACTAATTTTACCTTCACCTCGTCACCGGGTCTTTTAGAGTTTATGTAGCCTGTTAGATCTGAAAACTTATTGATTTCGATATTATCAATTTTTTTGATGATATCGTTCTGACGGATACCCGATTCTTCTGCACCGCTACCGGGTGTTACCTCGCTTACAAAAACACCTTGTGATTCCTGTAACTTCAATTCACGAATCGCCTCTTGAGTGATACTTCCACCGCGTATTCCAAGAATTCCCTTTTGTACATCTCCATACTCCATTATATCCTCAACAATTTTTCGGGCGTTATTAGATGGAACCGCAAAAGCATATCCAATATAACTTCCGCTGGGAGAACTTATGGCAGTATTAATTCCTATAAGTTCACCGTTGATATTTACCAGTGCACCACCACTGTTTCCAGGATTGATCGCTGCATCTGTCTGAATAAAAGATTGTGGGGAATTATCCCGAACATTCAGGTCTCTGGCCTTGGCACTAATGATCCCTGCGGTAACTGTAGATTTTAAATTGAAAGGATTTCCAACTGCGAGAACCCATTCTCCTAATTCCAGATTATTGGAATTTCCAAAAGGAATATATTCCAGATCTTCATCAGCATCTACTTTTATAAGGGCGATATCAGAAATGGGATCACTTCCAATAACTTCAGCTTTATAAGTTTTATTGTTATTTAAGGTAACTTCAATTTCACTGGCGCCGTCTATTACATGGTTGTTAGTAACTATGTAGCCATCTGGTGTGATGATCACTCCTGAACCGGCTCCCTGAAGAGCTCTTCCACCATTATTATATTGACCATATTCCCATATACTACGCGGGCCACCCTTGAATACAGCTACATTTTTAACGTGAACCACTGCGTGAACCGTTTTTTCAGCTGCTTCGGTAAAGTCAGCATTGGTGCCATATGCGGGCGTTTTTGTTACAGGAATAAAAGAATTTTGTGTTTCCTGAGGTAAAAATTGTTCAGCTTCCTCTTCAATGAACAGTTTGTAACTTCCTAAAGTTACTGCTCCCCCAAGAATAGAAACAAAGAGTAGGTTTGCTATTTTCTTCATTTTCGGATAGTATTTAGTTAATAAACATTTGAGATCACCAGATTATTATATGAACCACATAAATTTAACGACCATTTAACAGCCCGGAATTCCTCTTCAAAATTGTATATTTGTGCCACTTTAAACTGACTTATGAAGCTGACATTTTATAAATATCAGGGTACCGGGAACGATTTCGTGATGATCGATAATCGGACTATGATAATATCCAAAAATGATACCAAAATAATTCAAGGTTTATGTGACCGTAGATTTGGTATTGGTGCTGATGGGTTAATTCTCCTGGAAAATTCTAATGATCCTGAAGACGATTTTAAAATGGTCTATTTTAATGCTGATGGGAACGAAAGCAGTATGTGCGGGAATGGAGGGCGATGTCTAGTTGCCTTCGCTAAATTTCTCGGGATTATTGAAAATTCTGCCAGATTTACCGCTATAGATGGCGTACATGAAGCTTATATCAAAGAAGGTATTGTCAGCTTAAAAATGCAGGATGTGCAGGAGATATCAGAAAATGATGATTATATATATCTGGATACGGGTTCACCACATCATGTGATTTTTACGAAAAATGTAGGTGTCATCGATATTCAGAAGGAAGGTGCTGCAATTCGGTATTCTGAAAGATATAAATTGAACAATGGGACCAATGTGAATTTTGTGGAGCCTGTTTCTGAAGATACTTTTTCCGTAAGAACCTATGAAAGGGGAGTGGAAGATGAAACCCTTTCCTGCGGAACGGGTGTTACAGCGGTGGCTCTAGCAGCTTTCAGGTCTTCCAGAACTAATTCAGACAAAGTAAAATTAATTACTCCGGGAGGAGAACTTTCTGTAAGTTTCAAGAGAAATGAAGATGATTTTTCAGATGTATGGTTATCTGGGCCAGCCCAATTGGTTTTTAAAGGCGAAATTGTATGCTGACATTAAAAGGTGAAAAGGTGTATCTAAGAGCACTGGAACCGGAAGATCTTGATTTTGTTCACAAAATTGAAAATAACGAAGACTTCTGGGAAATAAGCACTACGCAATCTCCCTATTCAAAATTTCTTATTAGACAATATATTGAAAATGCCCATCGTGATATTTATGATATCCGGCAGTTAAGACTTGTTATTTGTACAAAAAGGGGCAGGCCGGTAGGTTTAATTGATGTTTTTGATCTTGAGCCAAGGGATAAAAGGGCTGCAATCGGGATATTGATCGCCAATAAAAAAGACAGGAAAAAAGGTTTCGGTTCTGAAAGTTTATCCTTGCTTTGCGATTATTGTTTTACCCATCTGGGGCTACATCAGGTTTATGCTAATGTTACCGCCAATAACGGGGATAGCATGAAGGTTTTTGAAAATAATGGTTTTAGAAAAGTTGGTCTAAAAAAAGACTGGACGCTGTTCAACGGAAAATATAAAGATGAATGGCTTTATCAATTAGTAAGTAATGTACATTAAAAAAATACTTGTCGCAGTCGCAATTCTTGGACTGATAGCTTTTGGAATATTTGGGTATTACGTCTATAAAGGCGTATTTCTATCCAATACAGATTTTGACTCTAAAGAAGAAATAGTTTATATCCCCACAGAGGCGAACTTTCAAACAGTCTTAGATTCTTTGCGACCGCTGGTCAAAGATCTGGAATCATTTTCTCTGGTAGCTCAAAAGAAAGGTTATGCTGATAGGGTAAGACCTGGAAGATATTTACTGAATAAAGGAATGAACAATAACGAACTGGTAGACCGCCTTAGAAGTGGAAACACCCCGGTTAAGGTTATTTTCAATAATCAGGAACGGCTGGAGGATCTGGCGGGCAGAATTGCTACGCAGATCGAAGCCGATAGCGCTGAATTATTGTCAGCATTCAATAACGACGAATTTCTCAAGGCTAATGACCTTGATAAACGTAATGCCCTGAACCTTTATATTCCCAATCAATATGAGTTTTACTGGAATACTTCTGCGGAAGAATTTCGGGCCAGAATGAAAACTGAATACGACCGATTCTGGAATGAATCGAGACGTGAAAAAGCCAAGGAAATTAACCTGACTCCACAAGAGGTAACGGTTATTGCTTCCATCGTTCAGAAGGAAACCGCCAAAGTAGATGAAAGACCAAGAGTTGCAGGGGTTTATATGAACCGATATAAAAATGGCTGGAAACTCGATGCCGATCCTACTGTGATCTATGCCATCAAAGAAAAAACAGGTAATTTTGATACCATCATCAAACGGGTGCTTTATAAAGACCTGGAATTAGATTCTCCATACAATACTTATAAATACAAAACACTTCCTCCGGGTCCAATCTCAATGCCCGATATTTCCTCTATTGATGCGGTGCTGAATTATGAAGACCATGATTTCTTTTATTTTGTTGCCGATGTGGAGAATTTTGGATATCACAAATTCGCCAAAAACCTGGCGCAGCATAACCGAAATAAGCAGGAGTATGTACGTTGGATTAACCGCCAGGGTATAAAAAGATAAAAGTATTCTTATCTAAAAAGTCTTAAGTTTTTGAATGTCAATGAGTTATTATTTAGTTAAACCTTCAATAATTTTAAAGAAGGTTTAACATCCTGTGCTTCAGATTATTAAAATTTGTCATACATTTGCCCGGCGAATATGAAAGGGGCACGACTTATGATTTAGGTTGTCCAATAACCTTTCAAAAACGAAAACAATGAGAAAGAAAATTGCAAAATTTTCAATCTTGCCTCTTGTAGCAGGCTCAATTTTTTTTAGTTTTTCAACTAAGGAAGCTGCAAATTTAGATCTGGAACAATATTCCACTTTTGATCTTGACCTTGATTATACGGTTCCTGATCTAAGGGATGAGATAGTCCCGGAATACCAAATCTCCCACACCTCTCCATTTTTAGGTAAATCTTATGTAGGTTTTAAAGAAGCTCTGGCTTTCAAGGAATCCCGGGGAGACTATAAGAGCATCAACGAATATGGATATCTTGGAAAGTATCAGTTTGGTAAGGGAACTTTAAAGCTTGTTGGAGTTTACGACAGCATCGGGTTTTTGAATTCTCCTGCCTTGCAGGAAGCCGCATTTTACGCGAATGCTTCTCGAAACAAATGGATACTTCAAAGGGATATTAAAAGATTTGTAGGTAAAACTATCAATGGTGTTGAGGTTACCGAATCTGGGATCTTAGCTGCAGCACATCTGGCCGGGCCGGGTAGTGTAAAGAAATATCTTCGTAGCTGGGGCGCGCAGGCATTCAGTGACGCATTTGGAACCACTGTTAAAAACTATATGAAGCGTTTTGGTGGATACGATGTTTCTTTTGTGAAAACTGAGAAAAATGCGAGAGTAGACTTTGATCGTCTTTCTGTTTAAAGATCTTTCTGAATAATAAATATAGCCGGTCTCTTATGCAGATCGGTTTTTATATTTTTCCATTCTGAAGCGGGTGCTGTTTTGATGAATTCTGACTCCAGGGTTAGATCACAGGCGACGCAGATTCTAGTAGCGGGATGAAGATTTTGAATGAGATCTTCTAAAAACTTCATATTCCTGTAAGGCGTTTCAATAAATATTTGCGCCTGATTCTTTTCTGAGGAAATTCTTTCCAGCTGTTTTAATTCATGTTTACGCTCTTTTTTGTCTATAGGCAGATATCCGTGAAAAGTAAAACTTTGACCATTCATTCCGCTAGCCATCATCGCCAGTAAAATAGAGGAGGGGCCAATTAGCGGTACCACCTGTATATTAAAATTATGGGCAAGTTTTACAATTTCGGCACCAGGATCTGCAACCCCTGGGCATCCGGCTTCGCTTAAGAGGCCAATATTCCTGCCTTCCTTGGCAGCATCCAGAAATGTTGGGATTTCAGATGCTTCAGTAAATTTATTTAAGGCTTTTAACTTTAAACTTTGTTGTGATTTTTCCGGAAGTATCTGTTTGATGAATCTACGGGCAGATTTTTCATTCTCTACGATAAAATCTTCGATATTCTCAATAATAACAGCATTTAAAGGAGGAAATACCTTTTCTGAATTAGAATCTCCCAGGCCTACAGGAATCAGGTAGAGTTTCCCGTAATTTTGCTTTGAACTCATAAAGTTCCTTTTTCCAGTTTTTCTGCGATAATTTCACAGGCCTCATTCAGCATCTGATATACATTTTCAAATCCCTGTTCCCCGCCGTGATAAGGATCTGGAACATCCACATTTTCTGAAGGAAAGATTTCTTCCAGGATTAAATGAACTTTCTTGCGATCTTCATCAGTTTCAGCCATAGACATGACATCCTTGAAATTGGAATTATCCATCACGAAGATATAGTCGAAATCTTTAAAATCATGTTTTGAAAATTGTCGCCCCCGCTGATCGGTAATGTTGAGGTCATATCTTTTAGCGGTGACTATAGATCTTTTGTCTGGTTCAGAACCTATATGCCAGCTGCCGGTACCTGCAGAATCTACAAATACTTTGTTGGGATCTACTTTAGATTTAAGAATACCTTCGGCTAGTGGTGATCTGCAAATATTGCCGAGGCACACCATCAATACCCTGGTTTTCATAAATTTTCTTTTATAAGGTGAGCTTCTTGTTGAGGTCTTCAACAAATTTTTTGAATTGCTTATCTGTAGAAGCAAGGTTGTCTACCGTTTTACAGGCATGCAACACCGTAGCATGATCGCGGCTTCCAATCTGGGTGCCGATACTTGCAAGTGATGCTTTAGTGAACTTCTTCGCAAAGAACATTGCCAGTTGTCTTGCCTGTACAATATGCCTTTTTCGGGTTTTAGACTGCAATGTGTCTACGTCCATCTGGAAATAGTCGCTTACTACTTTCTGGATATAATCTATAGAAACCTCACGTTTGGTATTCTTAACGTAGTTATCAACGATCTTTTTTGCAAGTTCCAGGGTAATGTCTTTTCTATTGAAAGAAGAGTGAGCAATAAGAGAGATAATAGCTCCTTCCAGTTCCCTGATATTGGTTTTGATATTATTCGCAAGAAATTCTACAATATCCTCAGGCATTTCAACTCCATCACGATAAAGTTTACTTTTTATGATAGAAACACGGGTTTCAAAATCAGGGTGCTGTAATTCAGCAGAAAGTCCCCATTTAAATCTTGAAAGCAAGCGTTGTTCAATATCCTGCATATCTACAGGAGCCTTATCACTGGTAAGGATCACCTGTTTTCCGTTTTGGTGAAGGTGGTTGAAGATGTGGAAAAACACATCCTGTGTTCCGGCCTTACCAGAAAGTAATTGAATATCATCTACCACCAGAACATCAATGATCTGATAGAAATGAATGAAATCGTTGCGGTTATTTTTCTTTACAGACTCAATATATTGCTGGGTAAATTTTTCAGCAGAAATATATAGAACGGTCTTCTCTGGATATTTATCTTTTATCTCAACCCCAATAGCGTGAGCAAGATGCGTTTTCCCAAGTCCAACGCCGCCGAATATTAAAAGTGGGTTGAAAGAGGTTCCTCCTGGCTTGTTAGCTACTGCTAAACCTGCAGATCTGGCCAATCTGTTAGATTCACCTTCCAGAAAATTATCAAAATTATAATTAGGGTTAAGCTGAGATTCGATCTTTACATTTCTAATTCCTGGAATGATAAAAGGATTCTTCAGCTCAGGACTTTTATTTTTTATGGGAACATCTACTTCCTGGGAGCTCATATGCGCTCGTTGTGTACTGGGAATCTTTTCTGTAAATGGTAGTTTGTTACCGTACGTATTCTCCATTTTGATCACATATACCAACTTTGCTTTATCACCAAGTTCCCGGGTAAGTGATACTTTTAGTAATTTAACATAATGTTCTTCCAGCCACTCGTAGAAAAACTTAGAGGGCACCTGTATACTCAAGGCACAATCTGTTAGTTTCACTGCTTGGATAGGTTCAAACCATGTTTTATATGCTTGAGGTGTAATGTTATCCTGAATAAATGACAGACAGTTATTCCAAACCGATTGCGCAGTTTTTGACATTATTAGTTAAACGTTAATTTAGGTTAGTAGTAAGTTCTAATGGCAGTCGGAAAAACTTGGTTATCCAACTTGAGCGGAACAAATATGTGAACAAAAAATGTAAAAAAAAAACCATTTTGGGGTTGAATTTTAAGAAAAATTTACGCATACTTACTTCCGAGCCTGAATATAAAAAACCTTTCTCAGAAAGGCTATCTTTTTTAAATGAAATCACACGAAACTTTTGTTAAAGTCCGATATGCCGAAACCGACCAGATGGGTGTGGTGCACCACGGAAATTACCCGCAATACCTTGAAATTGCACGAATTGACTGGCTGGAGTCTTTAGGGGTCTCCTACAAAAGTATGGAAGAGGAAGGGATAATGTTGCCGGTATTCGAATTAAATTTGAAATATCACAAACCAGTTACTTTTAACGAAAATCTGAAGATCGAAACGCGATTACGGGAAGCCCCAAATGTTAAAATTATATTTGACTATACTATCTTCAATGAAGAGGGTGAAAAAGTAACTTCAGCAACTTCCATTTTGGTTTTTATGGATGCAAAAACCCGAAGACCGGTTCGCTGTCCCCAGTATATTCACGATAAATTGAAAGCTTAATTGGCCAATTTGGTAATCTCTACTTTATAGGTATTATCAAATTTCGAGTAGATGTCCTGGGCATCCTTTTTTCTTACCGCGATAAAAATTTTGCAATCTATTTCAAGCTTTTGGTCAATCACATTCAGGTTATTCTTTTTGATCACCTGCATTACTTTATTCATTTCTGGATAGTCGAATTTCAATATGAAAATTTCGTCTATGGTTCGTTTTAGAATATCAGATTCTTCCAGTGCCATTTGTGCGGCAGTTTTATAGGCATTAATGAGTCCGCCCACTCCTAACTTTACACCTCCAAAATATCTCACCACCACTATCAGAATATTAGTAACATCAAACGACTGGATCTGCCCATAAATAGGCATTCCGGCAGAGTTTGAAGGTTCGCCATCATCATTTACCCGGTATTGAAAATCTTCTTTCCCTATTTGCCAGGCATAACACCAATGCCGCGCTTTATGGTGCTTTGCCCGTAATTCCTCGAGATGCCCATTCGCTTCCTCTTCTGTTTTAATGGGAAAAGCATAACCGAAGAATTTGGAATTCCTGTCTTTGAATAGAACTTCAGGTGAAGCTTTAGTGATGCTCTGGTAGGTATCTTTCATATTGCAGAATTTGCCACAAGAATTATACTAATAATTGCCAGAATAAGGCCTATCCAGTTCTTTCTGATCAATTTTTCCCTGAACAGTACGATGCCGACCAGTGTAGAAATTGTTACAATGGCCACATGATTCATGGTAAAGATCGTAGAGCTGTCAAAACCTTTGGTTCTTAAGGCCATAACCAGGAAGTAAATGGAATAATAATTCGGAATTCCCAGAGCGATTCCTCCCAGAATATTTTTATAAGTGATTTTCAGTTTTCCCTGAAATGCCTGAATAATTAAAATGATAACCCCTAGAGATCCTGCGGTCGCAAAGATGGTAGAAGAGAAAAGACCTACATCGGTTTCAGAAACATAGCTTGTCTCGAGATATTTTATACTGGTGTCAATAATTCCGCTGCCAAGAAATACCAACAAAGGAAAAATGAGATTCTCTTTTTTTATACTAATACCTTCTTCTGACTTTATAGAAGTAAGATAAACGGCTACCAGGGCCAGCAAGATCCCTAAAATCTTCAGTATCCCCGTACTTTCATTATAGAGAAAGATGCCGCAGAGCACGGGAATAGCGACCGACATTTTGGTGGCTACGGCAACTACTGAGAGTCCACTTTTTTGGGTGGTAATGGCGGCCAGGTTGAAAACCGTTATAAATAAGACTCCCAGCATCAGCGCGCCGGGAAACCAGTTTTCAGAAGGAACCTTTGAAAAATCTGAGCCTTCAATATATCCGAAAAATCCTACGGTGCAGGCTATAAAATAGTTTACGACAATGGCTTGCAGGGTGTTGACGCCGAATTTTTTATAAAGCCTGAAAACAATAAAAATTATTGTTGAGGAGAGAACACTCAGCAGCAGGTATATCAAAATAAATCGCTTTTAGTGGTAAAAAGATCTATGACATCTTCATGTGTGGGCTCTATGTTCCAGGTGTGAAAACCAAGCTTTTCAGCAGCTTCTGTGTTTTCTGAAGTGTCATCTATAAAGAGGCAATTTTCAGCTTTTAGGTCGTGCTGTTTCAGAATATATTCAAAAATTACCGGATCTGGTTTTCTCATTCCCATTTCATGAGAGAGATAAAAAGCATCAAAACAATTCTTGAAATCCTTAAAAAACGCCACATTATTTTCAATGTATTTTATATGATTCTCATTAGTGTTGCTTAAAAGAATGAGTTGAAAATCCTTTTCTTCAGCTAACTTTTGAATAAATCTGAATCTGTATTCCGGGAATTCTAGCAACATAGAATTCCATGACTCTAGGAATGCATCCTGGTTTAATTGCGGAAAATGAGTTCTGTAATGTTCAGCTATTTCATCTGAAGTGACAAATCCCTGCTCGTATTCCCTGTTTTTTACAGATATTGATTCCGGGAGGTTTTCAATGTTCATTTCTTTCAACTTCCGGTTGGTACCTTCCTTATCCAGATTTATAAAGACATCGCCAAAATCAAATATTATCGTCTTAAGCATTCCTGTAAATTTTTAAATTGTCTTCAGAGATCCTTTTTTCGCTAAGCGGAAATGCTGAAATTTCCGGAGCTTTTACTCCATTTCCAAAATGAGAGTTGCCGGTAAAAACCCGGGCTTCATCCCAAAGATTTGCCTCCAGGAATTGCTGAATGGTTTTACTTCCACCTTCAATAATTACCGATTGTAATTCATTTTTATATAAAATCCTGCAAATCTCATTGGCTATATTTTCTGAAAAATCGATCTCTTCAAAAATAAGATTATCCTTTACAGAATTTTCCGGTTTATCCTTGCAGAGAATAATTGTTTTCTGCCCCCCATCTAAAATTGAAGAGTCCTCTGAAATTTTCAGATCTTTATCAACCGTAATTCTAACGGGATCATTTCCTGTCCATTTTCTAACATTCAAGGCAGGATTGTCTGCCATGACGGTGCTGGTACCAACAAGGATAGCGGCCTCTTCGCTACGCCATTTATGAACCAGTTGTCCGGAATACTTATTAGTGATCCAGACGGGCCTTTTTTTCTCCCTGCTTTCCGGTGCAATAAAACCGTCATTGGTTTGAGCCCATTTTAATATTATATATGGGCGTTGTTTTTGATGAAAAGTAAAGAAACGTTTATTTAGTTCCAGGCACTCAGCTTCCAGAATACCTACCTTGACTTCACAGCCGGCGTCCAGCAATTTCTTAATTCCCCGGCCCGCAATTTTAGCAAAAGGATCCATCGTGCCCATCACGACTCTTTTAATTCCTTTAGCAATAATAAGGTCGCTGCAGGGAGGAGTTTTCCCAAAATGACTGCAGGGCTCGAGACATACATAGATCGTGGATTCTTTTAAAAGACGCTCATCCTTTACTGAATTGATCGCATTTACTTCAGCATGAGCTTCTCCGGCTTTTTTATGCCAGCCTTCGCCAATTATCTTATTTTTATGTACGATGACGCTTCCCACCATTGGGTTTGGATAGGTGGTTCCAAGGCCGTTTTGCGCCAATTCTATACAGCGTTTTATGTATTTTTCGTGTATATTCACAGCACAAAAATAGAATTAATTAGGCAGAATGAACACATGGAAAATTCGGGAAATTAAACCCGAAGACAATCAGCAGGTTAAAGAATTAATTAGAAATGTACTTGTTGAAATGGGAGTTCCAAAAGTAGGAACCGCTTACGAGGATAAAGCGCTGGATGATATGACCCAGACTTATGAAGGCGAAAAAATGGTTTATATGGTAGTCGAGGAAAACTCCAGGATCATCGGGAGTGCCGGGATCGCTCCGCTTACCGGCGAAGAAGAAAAGATCTGTGAGCTGCAAAAAATGTATTTTCTTCCTGAGGCAAGGGGAAGAGGAATAGGCATGGAAATGATCACAAAATGCCTTGATTTTGCAAAGAAACAAGGCTTTGAAAAATGCTATATAGAGACATTGCCTTATATGGAAAATGCCAGAAAACTTTACCACAAGAATGGTTTTGAAGTAATTGAAAAACCACTAGGAAATACAGGACATTATAATTGTACTGTGTTTATGATCAAAGATTTGTAAATCCTACCTTGGCTCATGTTGCTTTCTCAATTAAAAAATGAATTTGAAAACGGGTTAAAAGATGAATTTCCTTCAACTGAGATCCTTTCATTTTTCTATATTCTTACGGAAAAATATCTGGGCATGCGTCGACTGGATATAGCTCTGAATCCTGAACATGAAATTTCGCAAGAAGATCAGCTTAAAATTGAACATGCACTGGAAAGATTAAAAGATCATGAACCCATTCAGTATATAACCGGAAGTACAGAATTCTTTGGAAGAGAATTTTTAGTTAATAAAGACGTACTTATTCCAAGACGGGAAACCGAGGAGCTGGTAGATTGGATCATTTCAGACCACCGGCAGCTGGATAAAAAACTTAAGATCCTGGATATTGGGACCGGTACGGGCTGTATCCCTATAAGTCTGAAAAAAGAATTGAAGAATTCAGAAGTTTTTTCTGTGGATATTTCTTCCGAAGCTTTGCTAATAGCGAAAAGTAATGCCAGTTTAAATGTTGCCGAGGTAATATTCGAAAAGATGAATATTCTGGAAGTTAACACTCTAACTGATAAGTTTGATATCATAGTTTCCAATCCGCCTTATGTAAGAGAACTTGAGAAAAAGGAAATGCATAGAAATGTGGTGGAACACGAACCTAAGCTGGCTTTATACGTGGAAGATGAGAATGCCCTCATCTTTTATAAAAAGATAGCTACACTTGCCAGTGAAGCTTTAAATAAAGGTGGAAGCCTCTATTTTGAGATCAACCAGTATTTATCTGAAGAAACAAAAACTTTGGTGGAGCGATGTGGTTTTGAAGCCGAACTTAAAAAGGATATTTTTGGAAACTACCGTATGTTGAAAGCGATCAAGAAATAAATAATGAGTGAAAAAATGAATAATATTCATAACCTGGCTGTTTTCTGTGCAAGCAGCGATGGAAATGATAAGTTAATCTTTGATACGGCTTATGTTGTGGGAAAGAGAATGGCCGAAGAAAATATAAGATTGGTCTATGGAGGGAGTAAACTTGGTTTAATGGGCCAGGTGGCCAAAGGATTAATGGATCACGGTGGAAAAGCTACTGGCGTGATCCCCGATTTTCTGAAAACAAAGGAGGTGGTACATACAGGGCTGGATAAACTCATTACCACTCAGGATATGCATGAGCGAAAACTTAATATGAATGAACTGAGCGACGCTTTTATATCACTGCCCGGTGGCTTTGGAACTTTTGAAGAACTTTTTGAGATCGTTACCTGGGCACAATTGGGATTGCATAGGAAACCTATTGGACTTTTAAATATCAACGGCTTTTATGATGACCTTATAAATATGTTGAATAAAATGACTTCAAAAGGCCTGTTAAAAAAGGATAATCTGGAAATTCTACTGGTTTCAGATGATTTTGATGAACTTTTAGGTAAGATGAGAAATTTTAAGCCTAAACCTGTTCCGAAATGGATGAATAAAAATCAAACATAGTCATGAAGATCAAAAAGCTTACTATATATAGCAGCAATATCGGAGCCCAGTTAAAGTTCTACAGGGATCGCCTGGATTTTTCGGTGAATAATTATTCTGAAGATAGCTTTGAACTGCAAGTGGGTTATTCGGTGCTGAGATTTGAATATAAAGAAGAAGCCACCCCATATCATATCGCATTTCATATCCCGGACAGGCAGGAAGAAGAAGCAGTGGCGTGGTTAGAGGGGAAAAGAGAAATTCTGGAGTTCAATGATAAGAAAATAGTAGATTTTAGCAACTGGCAGGCGATGTCTGTCTACTTTCATGATAAAGATAAGAACATCATGGAATTTATTTCCAGGAGGGATTTTAGCAAGCCGAAATCAGCCATTTTTGACCCCTCTAATATTGTGGGTCTAGCTGAAATAGGCCTGGCTACGAATGATCTTCAGCAGAAATTTGAGAAGATGAAACTGGAATGTGGTCTGGATAAATTTGATGGCGGCCTGGAGATATTTTGCGCCATTGGAGAAGCTTCCGGACTTATAATTACGATCAATAAGAATGAAAAAGACTGGTTCCCTACTGGAGACAAAGCTTATTCTTCAGATTTTCAGGTGGAATTTGAACATCAGTCAAAGAATTATCAAATGAACTTCAGCAATGATGAGCTGGAAATTTCAGAAATATAAATACCAATAATTTACATGGACGTCGAAAAGAAAATTCAGGGACTTCGCGAGGAACTTCAGCAACATAATTATAATTATTATGTGTTGGATAAACCTCAGATCAGCGATTATGAATTTGATATGAAATTGCAGGAGCTGCAGAAGCTTGAACAAGAGCATCCAGAGTTTGAAGATGCTAATTCACCAACACAGAGAGTAGGCGGGGCGGTTACCAGGAGTTTTGAAACCGTGGTTCATGAAAACAGAATGTATTCCCTTTCAAATTCATATTCCAAAGAAGAACTGGAAGATTGGGAAACGAGGATCAGGAAGATCGTGGAAGGAAAGGTGGAATTTGTTTGTGAATTGAAATATGACGGAGCCTCTATAAGTCTCACCTATGAAGATGGAATGCTAAAGCGTGCAGTAACCCGTGGGGATGGTTTTCAGGGGGATGATGTGTCGAACAATGTAAGGACCATAAGATCTGTTCCCTTGAAATTGAAAGGTGATTTTCCGGAGAAATTTGACATTCGCGGAGAGATCGTTCTGCCTTACGAAGGTTTTGCAAAAATGAATGCGGAAAGAGTTGATATTGGCGAAGAACCCTATGCAAATCCCAGAAATACTGCGTCCGGAAGTTTGAAACTTCAGGATAGCGCGGAGGTTTCCAGGCGTCCGCTGGAATGTCTTTTATATACTATCACAGGAAATAATATCGGGATAGCTTCCCAATTCGAAGGTCTGGAGAAAGCCAGAAAATGGGGTTTCAAGGTGCCTGGGGAATCTGAATTAAAGGGATCTATTGAGGAAGTGTTACAGTATATTAATTACTGGGATGAACATCGTCATGATCTGCCTTACGAGACTGATGGGGTAGTGGTGAAGGTGAACGATTTTCATCAACAGGATGAATTGGGTAATACCGCAAAATCTCCGCGTTGGGCTATAGCTTATAAGTTTAAGGCTGAACAGGAATCAACAAAATTAAATAAGATAACCTACCAGGTTGGCAGGACGGGAGCGATCACGCCAGTGGCCAATCTTGACGCAGTTCATTTAGCGGGAACCGTGGTAAGAAGGGCGTCCCTGCATAATGCAGATCAGATTGAGAAACTGGATGTTCGGGAAGGGGATACCGTTTTCGTGGAAAAAGGAGGCGAGATCATTCCAAAGATTGTGGGAGTTGATTTCACCAAACGAGATCCAGATTCAGACCCCACCCAATACGCGACTCATTGTCCTGAATGTAATACAGAATTGGTTAGAAATGAGGGGGAGGCACAGCATTACTGCCCGAATGTGAATGGTTGTCCGCCACAAATTATAGGTCGTATTCAGCATTATATCTCCAGGAAAGCAATGGATATTGAAGGCCTTGGCGGTGAAACTGTTGCACTTCTTGTGAATGCTGAACTCATTGAGAACTACGCCGATCTTTATACCCTTAAAAAAGAAGACATACTTCCATTAGAGAGAATGGCAGAAAAATCAGCTGAAAATCTTATTAATGGCATTGAGAGATCCAAGGAGATCCCGTTCGAACGGGTACTTTTCGCATTGGGAATAAGATATGTGGGAGAGACCGTAGCTAAAAAGCTGGCGAAACATTTCAAAAGTATAGATGCGCTAATGGCCGCTTCTGAAGAGGAACTGGTAAATCTGGATGAAATTGGCGAACGTATTGCCTGGAGCGTGGTTGATTTCTTTAAAACAGAGGCTAACCGTGAACATGTTGAAAAACTGAAAGAATATGGAATTCAGTTAGAGATCTCTGCAGAAAAACTGGCAAATCAAACCAATATCCTGGAAGGGAATAGCTTTGTGATCTCCGGGGTATTTGAAAAAGTTTCCAGGAATGACCTAAAGAAGCTTATTGAAGATAATGGGGGTAAAGTTTCCAGTTCTATTTCGTCGAAGACCAATTATCTGGTTGCCGGCGACAATATGGGGCCGAGTAAATTAGCCAAGGCTGAAAAGCTGGGAACAACGATTATCAGTGAAGATGATTTTCTTCAAATGCTAGAATAAATTCAGGTAATGAAAAATCTTCTGTTATCCCTATTATCGTTTATGATATTTTCTACAGCAAAGGCCCAGGAAATACCGGAAGGTTTTGTGTATATCGATGAGGTAATCCCGGATGTGGTCTGCGAAATAAGATACGCTGGAGAAAATAACTTTGTAGGAAAGCCGATAACCGGATACGAAAATCCCCGGGCTATCTTAAGTAAACCTGCTGCTAAAGCGCTCGCGAAAGTTCAAAACGAGCTAATTCAAAAAGATTATATGCTCAAGATTTTCGATGCTTACCGACCGCAACGTGCGGTAAACCATTTAATGGAATGGGCCAGAGACGAGGGAGATACCCTAAAAAAAGCGGAATTCTATCCGGAAGTTGCTAAGAAAGATCTTTTTCAGTTAGGCTATATAGCTACCAGATCTGGGCATTCCCGGGGAAGTACCGTAGATCTTACCATGATAAGGGTTTCAGATTGTAAGAATGTAGATATGGGAAGTACGTACGATTTTTTTGGAGAGATCTCCCATCATAATACTTCGCAGATTTCAGAAGATCAGAAAGGGAACAGAGAGCTCCTACGTTTGACAATGCGCAAATATGGTTTCAGATCTTATTCCGAAGAATGGTGGCATTATACTTATAATATGGAGCCTTACCCCAATACTTATTTTGATTTTCCGGTAAAGTAGCTGCTTAGTTTATAGCGATCTTAACTCCGTCAGCTTCAATATTATTTTCTGAATCCAGGTAGAAATCAATCCGGCCTAAATAGATTCCAAAGCAGCCAACCTGATTTACCAGTACTTTTTTACCAGCCTTATTCTTTTCAATAGTTGGTTTTTCCAGAAATGTATGGGTGTGTCCACCAATGATAAGATCGATATTTTCGGTAGCTCTGGCCAGTTTAATATCTGAAACCTTATTACTGCTGGAATATTCATAACCTAAATGAGAAAGGCAGATCACCAGATCACAATTTTCTTCTTCTTTTAAGATTCTCGACCTGTCCGTCGCGATCTCAATGGGATCCAAATACCTGGTTTCTTTATATAGGCTATCATTTACGAGTCCGTTCAATTCAATTCCCAGACCAAAAATTCCAATCTTAACGCCATCCCGAACAAAGGTCTGATAATCTTTTACATGCCCATCCATGATGGTATTGCTAAAATCATAGTTGGAACTTATAAAAGGAAACTTCGCATGCGGTAACTGAGCATAAAGACCGTCTATGCCATTGTCGAAATCATGATTTCCAATGGTAGCCGCATCATATTTAAGCATGCTCATCAATTTGAATTCGAGTTCTCCCCCGTAGAAATTGAAATATGGGGTTCCCTGAAAAATGTCCCCGGCATCTAAAAGAAGCGTATGTGGGTTTTCCTTTCTGATCTTTTCAACCAAAGTCGCTCTTCTGGCTACTCCTCCAAGATTGGCATTTCTCCCTTCATCAGGTCCAAAAGGCTCAATATGACTGTGAACGTCATTGGTGTGTAATATGGTTATATGCTTTTTTGTTTCAGGCCTGAACGATATAGCCGAAAGGCCTCCGATACCTACAAATGCAGTAGCTGCGGCAGTATTATGAATAAATTCTCTTCTTTTCATAAGGCTATTCTTTAATATATCGATCGTCTATTTTGGCTTTGATAGTATCTGTTTTTTTGAAGTAATCTATCATCGCGTTCCTTATCTTATAATCTGCCCCGTAGAGATTTACAGGATCTTTGAAAAAATTCATATTATCTCCGCCATTGACCAGGTAATCTGAAGTAGCGACAAAATAGGTCATATCATCCTCTATCTCTTCTTCATTAATAGTGGCTTTTATAGTCTTATAATTTTTATCGGCCAGGATCTTTATTCCGCTAACGGGATGAGCTGTTTTCGCTTTTTCCAGGTACTTCAGCATTTCTTTGATCTTTTTACCGGTGAGTTCGGCGATCACGATTTCATTTTCAAAAGGCATTATTTGATAAGCTGTTCTTGAAGTAACTTTTCCTGCCGGGATTACCGCTCGAATTCCACCATGATTGAGCAATACCATATCAATGTTTTTGCCGGTTCTTTTTCTAAATACAGGATTGGCCTGGATCAAAACTGCATCGGCCATTAAATTTCCAATTGCTGTATTGAGTTCACCCTCGTTTTTAGATAGTAAACTAGGATTGTAAGCAAGGGCTGAATCCAGCGTGGCATTGAGATGTTCCTTATAAGGACTTATGAATTCAGATATTTGGGAATCTTCCTGAAAGCTGTTATCAACCGCAATACGCTGGGTATCTATTCGGGCAACTTCTGTCTTTTCGGTTTTGCATGAAAGAATAAATACAGTAGAAGCAAGTAAAAGTAATTTGGATAATTTCATAGCCTGAAAATATTCCGCAAATATAAAAAACTAATCCTTTTTACCGGTTTAAACCTGAGACGGTGAACAGGGACTAATTCAACTTTTTGATTGAAACTATATTTTAATTATTCTGAAAATAACCTGTGAAAGTACGGTGAAATTTATTGTTTTTAACGAATTTATTGCCATTGATTAAACAAATCATAATAATTGCCATTTTTTTATATATTTGCGCCACCATTTCTAAATTATGAAACCTAGACAGCTTGCTATTCTAATCTGCCTGCCTTTAATTTTTCTTAATCATTATGCGGTATATAATCATACCCCCTGGCTGGCACATTTAGGGGAAATTTTGATATTTATTCCTTTGATCCTGGGTTTTTCAAAAAAACTGGATTTTAAAAATTTAAATTTATCAGCTTTTCTAGGCCTGAGTATTCTTGCTATCTTGTTGAGCTTCTTTGAAAATGAAGGCTTATTCTATCTGGTCTCGGTTCTCTTAAGAATGGTATCCTACTTCTTTTTGATAAGGGAAGCATTAAAATATACCGAGAGGCAGACCGCTAATAAATTTATGCTGGTATTCTTTTTTTTACTGATAGGCGTGAATGCGTATTTTGTATTTCAGCATTTACAGGAGCTTGAGATATACATGGCCGGAATAATAGAACTTGGATTTTACTCGGCATACTATATAAATCTTTTAGTGCTATCTATAGTAGCCCTCATTTATTATCTTAATTCCTATTCAAGAAAATCTGTCTTTTTCATAATCGTGGTAATGGGTTTGGTGATTTCCGATATATTAAGAGATATGGCTTTTTTCTATCTTCCGGATACAAGTGTGCTTCTCGTGAAAAATTTTCTGAGCATGATAGCTATAATTATGGCTTTCCGGTTTTTTTCTACTAAAGAGAGGAAGTTAAGACTAATAAATCTTGTTTAGTTCTAAGATTTAACAAAAATAATAAAGCTGTTAAATTCCAATATCTATCAATGTTTAGGAGTATATAAACTTCTTTTTTCCTGATAGAAATTATTTACATTTGCGCCACAAAATTTAGAGAATGATCTCTGGAAAGCTGAAAAATATAATCTGTTCGAACAGGATAAAAAGACATTTAAGGAAGGAAGCTTTTTCATCGAATAGAAATTCAGGAAAAATCGGTTTGATAATTGATGCTGAAAATTTTCAATCTAAGAGGGGACTCACAGATCTTTATAAATTGATCGGTATTAAAAAGGAGTCTTTCAAAATCGTGTTTTGTGGCATCCCGGCTGAAATGGCAGATGAGCTGAATGCCGATATTTTGATTCCCAGGGAGGTTTCAATTTCAGGTAAATTTAAAGCTGAAGCAATACGGAATTTTTTACAGGAAGATTTTAGTTTTCTTATCTGTTATTTTTCTGAAAAAAATAAAATTGGATCCCTGCTGGCTGCTGAAGCCAATGCTAACGTGAAAATTGGAAATTCTCCAGATGAATATGAGATCTATGACGTTGAGGTTCAAACAAAAGGTATAGATGTTTTTCAGGAGGAAGTTTTAAAATATATAGAAATCTTAAAAAAGAATAATTGATGGAAGCCTTTATAGGTACGGGAGTAGCACTTATTACTCCATTTAAAGAGGATTTGTCTGTAGATACAGAAGCTTTAAGCAATCTGGTAAAAGATCAGATAGAGAACGGGATAGAATATCTTGTGGTGTTGGGAACCACTGCTGAAAGTGCCACCCTTACCGGTGACGAAAAGGAATTGATAAAAAAGGTGGTAAAAGAGGCCAATGCTGGAAAATTACCTTTAGTTCTCGGTGTTGGAGGAAATAATACCGCCGGATTGGTGGAGGAGCTTAAAACCGCCGATCTTGAGGGATTTGATGCGATACTTTCAGTTTCTCCATATTATAATAAGCCCACCCAGGAGGGCATCTATCGTCATTTTGAAGCGGTTTCAAAAGCATCTCCACTTCCCATAATCATTTATAATGTTCCGGGAAGAACTGCGTCGAATATTTTACCTGAAACGGTAAACAGAATTGCCAGAAATCTGGATAACGTGATTGGCATTAAAGAAGCTGCCGGGGATATTGTCCAGGCTATGAAACTCATAAGCCTGGTTCCAGAAAACTTCATGGTGATCTCGGGTGATGATATGATCACTTTACCCATGACACTTGCGGGGGGAAGAGGCGTGATCTCTGTAATTGGTCAGGGTCTTCCCAAAGAATTTTCAGATATGGTTAGAGCCGGACTTAATGCAGAGGTTTCAAAAGCTTATAAACTGCATTATAGAATTGCTCCTTCCATAGACCTTATTTTTGCCGAAGGAAATCCTGCCGGGATTAAAGCCTTGCTTGCAAAAAAAGGAATGATAAGCAACACATTGAGACTTCCTCTGGTAGAAGCAAGTGAAAATTTACAAAGCAGGATCAACCACTTTGTAGATAATTTCTAGATTATATTTTCATTAAAAGAACTTTCCAGTTACAATAAACTCTTGATTACAGGGTTATTTGAGTAGTTTAGGAAAGTTTTTTTTATAGTAACAAAAAATGTATTTTTGCCAGATGTTTTTACGTATCATGAAAAAAGGAATTCTTGTTATAGGTCTGCTTATGCTAACCATATCCTGTGGTGAATATCAAAAGCTGCTTAAAAGCGAAGAAACTGCTCCCAAATATACGGCAGCAGAAAAATTATATAATGAAGGCAAAAAAGAAGATAGTAATAAAAAGCTTAGAAAAGCTTTAAGGTTACTGGAGCAAATTGAGCCTGAATTTCGTGGTAAACCACAGGGAGAAAGACTTGTTTTTTTACTTGGAGATACGTATTACCAGTTAGGAGATTATTATAATGCTCCTTTTCAGTTTGAAAGATTTTTACAATTGTATCCAACCAGTCAAAAAGCAGAAGAAGCTTCTTACAAATCGGCTGCTTCATACTTTTATCGTTCTCCGCGATACAATCTTGACCAAACAGATACGCGAAAAGCTATTGAGGAACTGCAGGTTTATTTAAATAAATATCCTGAAGGCGAATTCAATGAAGATGCGAATAAAATGGCGACAGAATTACTTATAAAGCTAGAAAAGAAAGCTTACGAGATCGCCAAGCAATATCATCATACAGAATTTTATAAAGCGGCTATCGCTTCTTTTAATAATTTTATTGCAGATTATCCAGGTTCTCCTTTTAGAGAAGCTGCTTATTATTACAGGTTTGATTCAGCATATAAGCTTGCCATTAACAGTTTTGAAGTTTTGATGGAAGAGCGATTGCTGGAATCGAAGGAGTTTTACGAATCTTACAAAAAATACTATCCTGAAGGGGAATACATTCCGCAATTGGAAGATTCTTTATTAGAGATAGATAAACGCTTACAGAATTTTTAATTTTAGGAATGATGGATTTTAAGAAAATTGATGCACCGGTAAACACTACTACTATTAACAGGAATAAAGTAGATGCTCCAACCGGAAATATTTATGAAGCGATCTCAATAGTTGCTAAAAGAGCAGGGCAGATCAATGGTGAAATAAAGAAAGAATTATTGGAGAAGCTTGATGAATTTGCTACTTATAACGATTCTCTGGACGAGATCTTTGAAAATAAGGAGCAGATCGAAGTTTCAAAATTCTACGAAAGATTGCCTAAGCCACAGTCTCTGGCAATTCAGGAATGGTTAGACGACAAGATCTACTACCGTAACACTAAAGAAGATATCCAAGAATAGAATCTGGACTCAAATATGTCTGTACTTAAAGGCAAGAAAGTTTTATTGGGTATTACCGGTGGTATTGCCGCTTTTAAAACAGCCGCGTTAGTACGTTTATTTGTAAAGGCAGGTGTAGATGTTAAAGTAGTAATGACACCTGCTGCTAAAGAATTTATCACTCCGCTTACACTTTCCACGCTTTCTAAGAATGAAGTTTTCTCTTCATTTACAGATGAGGAAGATGAAAACGCAAAATGGAATAATCACGTTGAACTCGGCCTTTGGGCCGATTTCATGCTTATAGCCCCTGCTACAGCCAGTACACTTTCCAAAATGGCTTCGGGCAACAGTGATAATTTTCTACTGGCTACCTATCTCTCAGCTAAATGTCCTGTCTTTTTTGCTCCGGCAATGGATCTGGATATGTACAAACATCCTTCTACCAAAAACAGCTTTCAGAAACTGCAGGAATATGGAAATATCATGATCCCGGCAGGAGATGGAGAACTTGCCAGTGGATTACACGGTGAAGGCAGAATGGCTGAACCTGAAGAGATCATTCGATTTATTGAAAATTATTATTCAGAAGCTCTGCCTTTAAAAGGTAAAAAAATACTCATTACCGCCGGCCCAACATACGAAGCTATAGATCCCGTGCGTTTTATAGGAAATCATTCCAGCGGGAAAATGGGTTATGAAATAGCTGAAGCCGCCATGAAACTTGGTGCAGAAGTTACTTTGATCTCCGGGCCTACGCATTTAAGTATAGATGAAAAAAACATCAATTTGATCAGGGTTACCAGTACCAGGGAAATGTACGAGGCGGCGCATTCAAATTTTGATAATACAGATGTTTTTGTTTCTGCAGCTGCGGTAGCAGACTATAAGCCGAAATTGGTAGCAGATCAAAAAATCAAAAAGAATGAGGAGTCGCTCACTCTGGAATTGACCAAAACTGAAGATATCCTGGCAAGTCTGGGAGAGAAAAAAAGTCATCAGAAGCTTATCGGTTTTGCTTTGGAGACCAATAACGAACTTGAGAATGCAAGAAAAAAGCTCAAAAAGAAGAATCTTGATTTTATTGTTTTAAATTCACTTAACGATAAAGGTGCAGGATTTAAAAGCGATACTAATAAAATAAGTATTATTTACCCGGACAGGAAAAAAGATTTTGACCTTAAAACCAAAAAAGAAGTTGCCGGCGATATTTTAAAGGAGATCATAGAATTATTTGATGCGTAAGATATTTACATTCATACTATTTTTTGTTGGCCTGCAGCTGAGCACTGCGCAGCAACTTAGTTGTGAGGTCATTGTAAATGCTGAACAAACCGGGCAAACCAATCTTTCTGTTTTTAAGACCCTGGAGCGTGCTTTAAATGAATTTGTAAATCAAACCACCTGGACCGACAGGAACTTTCAGAATCACGAACGTATTAACTGTAGTATGTTCATTACCATCAATAATTTTGATGGAGAAAGTTTTAACGGCACTATTCAAGTGCAATCCTCAAGACCTGTATACGGCACTTCGCTTATCACACCTGTTTTTAACTTCAATGACGAACAGTTTGGATTTAGCTACCGGGAGTATCAACCGCTTAATTATAGCCAGAATAATTATACTTCCAATCTAATATCAGTCATTTCCTTTTATGTATACACCATTTTAGGAATGGATGCAGATACTTTTGCTCCTGAAGGCGGAACGGAATACTACGAAGAAGCAAATAGAATTGTAACCAACGCCCAGCAGGGTAATTCCCGGGGATGGAGGGGAGCAGATGGTCAAAGTTCACGATTCAGGTTGAATGCCGATCTACTTGCGAATACCTATATTGAATACAGAACGGCGCTGTACAAATATCATCGTTTAGGCCTGGACGTGATGCATGAAGACGTGCTTGCAGGAAAAGATGCGGTGGCCGAAGCTATAAATGATCTGGAGGTTATGAATAATCGCCGAAACAACTCCTTATTATTAAGAACATTTCTGGATGCAAAAGCAGATGAGATTTCTTCCATTTATTCCGGAGGTCCGGCTTTTGATGAGAGCGCAGCGCTTATAGAATCCCTTAATAATATCGCTCCCAGGTATGCCAGGAACTGGAGAAATATTCAGTAGGTATTTAGGTTGATTTCAATTTTTTTCTCCCGTATATTTAGCACAAATTTTAACCGATTTGCTTACATCTCTTTCTATAAAAAATTACGCCCTCATTGAAGATATCAATATTGGTCTTCTGCCGGGATTTACTATAATAACCGGTGAAACCGGAGCAGGTAAGTCTATCATGCTGGGTGCTTTAGGTCTTCTACTTGGTGACCGGGCTGATTTTGGCTCTATTCGCGATACAGAAAAAAAGTGCGTGATAGAAGGCAGCTTCAGTATTTCAAATTATAAACTTGAAAATTTCTTTAAAAAGGAAGATCTGGATTATGAGCAGCAAAGCAGCATTAGGAGAGAGATCCTTCCTTCTGGAAAATCAAGGGCTTTTATAAATGATACTCCGGTTAAAATTACCGCCCTTCAAAAACTGGGAACATACCTTATAGATATTCATAGTCAGCATGAGACATTAAGTCTTGGAAATGCAGATTATCAATTCAATGTAATTGATACTATCGCTAAGAATGAATCGGTCATCTTGCAGTATAAGAAAGAATTAAAGGATTATAAAGTGCTGCTGAATCGTTTTGAAGAACTTAAAGAACAACAAAGTCAGGCAGCTAAAGAATATGATTATAATTTATTTCTGCTGAATGAGCTTGAGGAAGCCAATTTAAAGGGGGGAATGCTGGAGGAGCTGGAAGAGCGTTATGAAGAGCTGAACAATGTGGAAGAACTTACCGAAAACCTGAGTTCGGCGATAAATTTATTGCAGCAGGAAGAAGTAGGGAGCCTGGAGAGTTTGAAAGCGGTAAGGTTAAATCTTTCGAAAATCGCCAAATTTTCGGCGAATTACGAGAATTTTCATGAGCGTATTCAAAGTGCAATTATAGAATTGGACGATCTTGAAGCTGAAATGACTGATGCCCTGGATAGGGTGGAAGCGAACCCGGAAGAGCTGGAAACAGTGAACCAGAAACTTCAGCTTATCTATAACCTTCAGAAAAAGCACAATGCTGAAAATGTGGAAGAACTTCTGGAAATTATAAGTTCACTTCAGGAAAAAGTTTCAGTAACAGAGAATGCTGAATCTGCTCTAACTGAAATTCAGGCCGCGATCAAAGAACAGGAAAACCTCATAGGCCGAACAGCCAATAAACTTCATCATAACAGGGAGAAGATCATCCCTGCGTTTATAGAACAGAGCGAACAGATATTGAAAGATCTGGGTATGCCCAATGCCCGGTTGAATATTGAACTGGAGCAGGGAACAGAATTCCTGGCCAATGGCCGGGATAAACTGGAATGGTATCTGGCAGCGAATAAGGGCGGCAGTTTTAAGGAGATCAAAAAGGCGGCTTCAGGAGGGGAATTATCCAGAATCATGCTTGCGGTAAAGAGTATCCTGGCGGCACAAAGCAATTTGCCTACCATCATTTTTGACGAGATAGATACAGGGGTTTCCGGGGAGATCGCTAAAAAGATGGGCGAGATCCTTCAAAAAATGGGAGTTAATATGCAGGTGATCGCTATAACACACCTGCCCCAAATTGCCGGAAAAGGGGCGACCCATTTTAAGATCTTTAAAGAAGATAATGAGGTCGCCACCCAAACCAAGATCGTGAAATTGGAGGAAAATGAGCGTATAGAAGAACTGGCACTTATGCTGGGAGGGAATACCAAAAGCGATTCAGCCAGGGCTCATGCAAAAGCATTACTGAATTAAAAGGGGTGAAAAGTGAAAGGTGAAGAGTGAAGAGTGAAAAGTTATAAAGAAAACTTTCTACTGTACGATGAAATTTTTATTTTCTGATAACTGATAACTGATAACTGATAACTGATAACTGGCGGGTCAATTCCAACAACTTTGCTATATTTACAGGCTTAACAACCACAAAATAAAAATCACATGTCATATAACCTGCTTAAAGGTAAAAGAGGAATCATTTTTGGAGCTTTAGATGAGAATTCTATTGCCTGGAAAACAGCTGAAAAAGTTAAAGAAGAAGGTGGAACATTTGTTCTGACAAATGCACCTATTGCCATGAGAATGGGAAGTATTAAGGATCTTGCTGAAAAAACCGGATCAGAGATCATTCCTGCCGATGCCACTAAAGTTGAAGACCTTGAGAATCTTGTAGAAAAGGCTGTGGAGATCCTGGGAGGAAAGATAGATTTCGTGCTTCATTCCATCGGGATGTCTGTTAACGTGAGAAAAGGGAATCACTATACAGATATGAACTATGATTATACTACTAAAGGCTGGGATGTTTCAGCCGTTTCTTTCCACAAGACCATGCAGGTTCTTTACAAAAAGGATGCGATGAATGAGTGGGGAAGTATAGTAGCCCTTAGTTATATGGCGGCTCAGAGAGTATTTCCAGATTATAACGATATGGCAGATAACAAAGCTTATCTGGAATCTATTGCACGTAGTTTTGGATATTTCTTCGGAAAAGACAAAAAAGTAAGAGTGAACACTATTTCTCAGTCACCAACTCCAACTACTGCCGGACAGGGAGTTAAAGGTTTTGACGGTTTTATCGCTTTTGCTGAAAAAATGTCTCCGCTAGGAAATGCTACGGCTGAAGAATGTGCAAACTATACGTTGACCTTATTCTCAGATCTTACCAAAAAAGTGACTTTGCAAAACTTATTCCATGATGGTGGATTCTCCAATACAGGAGTTAGCCAGGAGGTGATGGAAAAGTTTACCGAGGACGAAGACTAGAAATTATTTATATTTTACTGCCGGAAAACTGTATCTTAATAGATCAGATTTCGGCAGTTTTCTTTTTTAATCCCTTTACATGCAACCAGAATATTCCTTTGTAATTCCGGTATATAACCGTCCTGATGAGATCAGGGAGCTGCTGGAAAGTATGAGGAAACTTATTTCAAAGGTTTCTTTTGAGGTTGTAATTGTAGAAGATGGCTCCAGTATAAGAGCTGATGAGGTCGTGAGAAACTTTTCAGAAGATCTCAATATTAGTTATTACTACAAGTCTAATTCCGGTCCCGGGGATTCCAGGAATTACGGTATGAAAAAAGCGAAAGCCAATTATTACCTGATCCTGGATTCAGATGTTATCCTTCCGGAAAATTACCTAATGGAGGTAAATAATTTTCTTTCCACGAGCTATTGCGACTGTTTTGGTGGTCCAGATGCCGCGCATGCTTCTTTTAGCGATGTACAAAAAGCTATAGATTATACCATGACCTCTTTTTTTACCACCGGTGGAATTCGAGGAGGCAAGAAAGCCGTGAACGAATTTCAGCCGCGTAGCTTTAATATGGGAATTAGTAAAAAGGCATTTGAGGCGAGTAATGGATTTGGTCAAATTCATCCCGGTGAAGATCCTGATCTTAGCCTGAGATTAAAAAAAGCCGGCTTTAAGATCTGCCTTATACCCGAAGCAAAAGTTTTTCATAAGCGAAGAATAGACTGGGATAAATTCTATACCCAGGTTAAGAAATTTGGGCTGGTAAGGCCTGTTTTAAATAAATGGCATCCCGGTTCTGCAAAGATCACCTATTGGTTCCCGACACTTTTTATACTGGGTTTCCTGTTTTCAGTCCTGGTCGCTTTACTTGGTGGGTGGTTCTTTATGGGCTGTTATTTAATTTATTTTTTAATTATTGGCATAGATGCTGCGATAAAAAATAAAAGTATTTATATTGGGTTACTCGCAATAAGGGCGGTATGTGTTCAGTTTTCAGGATATGGGATCGGATTTTTAATTTCCACCTTTAAAATATTCCTTCTGAAGCGACAGCCGGAAAAAGAGTTTCCGCAGTTATTTTTTAAAAAAGAGAGCAGTGCTTAGAAAACCAAGATTTAAAAGGACCAGCGTAAAAACATTTAGTTTTTTTCTGATTTTCTCTGCCATAGTCTGGGTGCTGGTACAGTTCTCCAAAACCTATACACAGCTTATCGAGATTCCTGTAAATTATGTAAATACTCCCCTGGATAAAAGTATTTCAGATGAACGTCCAGATCATGTGGACCTTCAGTTACAGGATAACGGATTCAATATTTATTATTATAAGTTCTTTAATCCGCAACTTAAAATAGATCTTTCCAAAGCCAGGGAAACAGAGAATGAACTCGTTTACAGTCTTCAGAATCATCTCACCGAGATCGAGCAACAGCTAAAGATAGATTTTGAAAATTCCCGAATCATTCAAAATGAGATCGTGGTTCCTTTTCAGTTCAAAAAAGAGAAGATGCTCAAGGTGATCCCTAATATCGAGGTGAATTATGCGGTGGGTTATTCTTCAGATGATCCTGTAAAATTAACTCCAGATTCGGTTAAGGTGAGCGGGCCAGAGAAGATAATAGACAGTATGTTAAGCGTGCCTACCAAAACTATCAAATTAAATAAGGTGAATACAGACCTGGATGGGAATGTGGCTATAGATACCTCTGGACTTGGAGCTTTGAGTTTCTATGATAACAGCGTTAAGTATACTCAGAAAGTAGAGAAATTTACCGAGGGAAGCGTGGAGATAGCAGTGGAGGTAATAAATGTGCCGGAAGATCTAAACCTGGCCTATTTTCCGAAGACCATAGTGGTATATTATCAGGTGAACCTGAAAAATTTTGAGAACGTAAGTCCGGCAGATTTCAGACTAGTTTGTGATTATAAAAATATAAATGAAGGGGATGACTATATGATCGCCCAGCTGGTGGAGAAACCTGGCTTTATTCATAATATCAGATTAAATGAACGCAGGATCCAATTTGTTATAAAACGATGAAAGTTGTAGGCTTAACCGGGGGGATTGGAAGTGGAAAGACTACCGTAGCTGGTTTCTTCAAGGAGCTGAATATTCCCATTTATATTGCTGATGAAGCGGGAAAAAGACTGATGAATACTTCTTCTGAAATTCGTCAGGAAATTATTGCTCTTTTTGGGGAAGAGGCATACCAGGATACTTTGCCTGATCGAAAATTTATTGCCTCAAAAGTTTTTAATGACAAGGATCTTCTTTCCAAACTCAATAAAATTATACACCCCGCCGTGGAAAAGGATTTTAAAACCTGGCTTAAAGATCAATCTTCAGAATATGTGATTTATGAAGCCGCTATCCTCTTCGAGACCGGGGGCTACAAGAAGTGTGACTTCAGTATTCTGGTAACTGCTCCACAAAAGTTAAGAATTGATCGACTTCAAAAAAGAGATAACAGCTCTGTAGAAGAAATTAAGGAGCGAATGAACAACCAATGGAATGATGTGAAAAAATCCCAGATGGCCGATTTCCTAATAAATAACAAGGAATTAGCCCAAACAAAACTACAGGTTGAACATATACATCACCAAATCTTAAAAGCAGGTAAAAATTCTTAGAAGTTCTGTTAACATTTGGTTAAACACTTTAATGTCTAAATGTTAAAATCTTACTTTTGACCGCATGAATAAGAAGCTTTTTGTACTTCTGGTTGCTCTTATGAGTTTGTCCCTAATCGGCATTATTTTCGTGCAGGGCTACTGGATCAAAAGCACTATAGATGATAGAGAACAGCAGTTTTCTTACAATGCCAAGCAGTTATTATTAAATGTTTCTGAAGAAATTCAGAACAGGGAATTCGAGCAATATTATTTTCAGTTTAAAAATCCTGACAGTCTAAATAGTAAGCTTAGTGACAGGACTTTAACCGAGTATTTTTACACGAATAGGAATGAAAAAAGGAATGAAACCTATTTTAATTCTGAAATAATTCTTGAAGAGGATTATAAGGTTTCGTCAGGCTTTTTACAATTCGCCAAGGATAGTATTCAGTTTACCAAAATGATCAATAAACGGGTAACTGATATTGTAAAGAATAACCAGCTTGACGGAAATAATTTAAGTGCCCGGCAGCGAATAGAACATATAGAACGCATCTCCCGTATGGAAGAGGTGGAAAAGGATATTTTACGTTCAGCTATCTCAGAATTAGTAGTAAGAATGCCGGTTCATAGGAGAGTTACAAAAGAGGATATCAATGAACTGGTAAGTGAGGAACTGAAAGAAAGAAATCTTGAGACAGGATTTGAGTTTGGAATTTACAGTAATTCTATAGCTACAGGAATTCATTCTGAAAATTTTAGTCTGGATCATCCTGCTACCTATGCGGTGCCTTTGTTTATGGATAGTGCCGGAAATAGCGAGTATCAATTACTGGTGAATTTTACCAATAAGAAAGAAGCGGTGCTATCTTCAGTGATCCTTATGGCATCACTGTCTATTATCTTTACCCTGATCATCGTGATCGCATATTCAAGTGCACTTTCACAGCTGATCAAGCAAAGACAGATATCACAGATAAAGACCGATTTTATTAATAATATGACCCATGAGTTCAAAACACCTATCGCCACCATTAACCTGGCTTTAGATGCTATTAAGAATCCTAAGGTGATAGAAGACCAGTCTAAGGTTTCCCGCTATCTGCAAATGATAAGGGATGAAAATAAGAGAATGCATGCCCAGGTAGAGAATGTATTGCGAATCTCAAAACTGGAGAAAAATGAACTCGACCTTAAAAAGGAAAGACATCAGCTGCACGATATTATTAATGATGCCGTGTCGCATGTTGAATTGATAGTTGAAGATCGGGGCGGGTATATTCAGACGCATTTTGGAGCTTTACGCTCTTCAATTTTAGCGAATCAGGATCATTTTACGAATGTGATCGTAAATATTCTGGATAACGGGATTAAGTACTCAGAAGATGCACCTAAAATAGATATTTACACCACGAATGTAAAGAACTATATCTGTTGTGAAATAAGGGACCAGGGAGTGGGAATGACCAAACTGGTTCAGAAAAAAATATTTGAAAAATTTTACCGCGAACATACAGGAGATATTCATAATGTAAAAGGTCACGGATTAGGTCTGGCTTATGCCCGGCAGATCGTGGAAGACCATCATGGAGAGATCACTGTAAGAAGCGAAAAAGGAAAAGGAAGTACCTTTAGTATTAAACTACCACTAATATCTTAAACATATGGAAACTGAAAACAAAAAAATTTTATTAGTAGAGGATGATCCGAATTTCGGAACTGTCCTTAAAGATTACCTCGCGATGAACGATTACGAGGTAACCCACGCAAAGAACGGAATGGAAGGATTCGAAAAGTTCAAAAAAGACGATTTCGATCTTTGTATCCTGGATGTCATGATGCCTTATAAGGACGGGTTTACCTTGGCTAAGGAAATACGTGATAAGAACGAGGAAGTGCCAATTATCTTTTTAACGGCAAAAGCCATGAAAGAAGATGTTCTTAAGGGATATAAAGTTGGGGCAGATGATTACCTGAACAAACCTTTTGATTCTGAAGTTCTTTTAATGAAGATCAAGGCTATCATGCAGCGTAAGGCTACAGATAGCGTGGCAGACTCTAAGCAGTTTGAATTCGAGATCGGTGATTTTCACCTGAATTCCAAGCTTAGATTCCTTACTTTCAGAGATGAGGAACCACAAAAACTGTCTCCAAAAGAGAACGAATTACTTAGGTTACTTGCTTTACACGAGAACGATTTGATGCCAAGAGAACTGGCATTAACCAAGATCTGGAGAGACGACAATTACTTCACTTCAAGAAGTATGGACGTGTATATCGCCAAACTTAGAAAATACCTGAAAAAAGACGAGAACGTGGAGATCCTGAATATCCACGGTGAAGGCTTTAGACTTGTAGTTAAGAACAAGGAAGAGACCGAAGCTTAAAAAGTTAGATATTTTTCAGTTTCCGGGAGGGTGCTGCATCATGGGTTTGCCCATGATGCGGTAGCTTATCCTGAATTTTATCCCGGAATTTTTTCTTACCCCGACTCATTTTGAGTCTGTACTCCAATCTTAGCATAATTTTAAGATCGGTTTTCCTACAATACTTATCTTTATGGCGTTCATCCAATACGCCCAAATTTGATAAGTGCAGCCGATATATATGATTTAAAGGGCTCTTCTCTACGGAAGAACTGCACTTTTATTTTTCTTTTCTTCGCTTTTTTAAGCAATGTTTTGGGGCAGGATCCTGCTACTCAGGTGCCTTCTTATGAACATTTAAATGGAGTTGATCTTGGTACAGCCAGTAGCAATTCGCCCGAAAATATAATAATCTCTACTGCCGTAGATTCTCAAGGATTTATTTATACACTTTCTTTTGGTAATGGGGTTGACAAGCTAAATCCAAATGGAACTATCAATGAATCTCAATTAATTAGTGCCGCTGATTTAGAAAGTCCTTTAGATATAGAAGTAGATAGTTCAGGTAAAATTTACATTGCTGATTATTTTGAAAGTGGTAGTTGTTTGGATAATGGTAAAGTAAAAATTTTTAGTTCTAATGGTAATTTAGAAAATGAGATTGCTAAATCATATTTTAGACCATTAGGATTGGCAATAGATAGAGATGATAAAATATATATTGCTGAATACTATGATGGTTCAACTTGTGAAAATGGTGAAGAAAGTAGAATAAGAGTTTTTAATCAGGATGGGAATTTTATTGATGGAACAAATAATGTAGAAATACCTTATCGTCTCGCAGTGAATTCAAATTATAAATTATTTGTTAGCCAAGCTGGTAATGATAATCCTCAGGTTTTAATATTTGATGAAAATTTAAATCAAAACGGTACTCTTTCTAATGTTATATCTCCTGGAAGTATTTTTATAGATGAATTTGATTTCATACACATTATAGAATATGCCGGAAGAGTAGATTTTGAAAAATTTTTAAATTACGATCAATTAGGATTTTTTGAATTACTTGTCTTAGCCAGTAACATACAACAAGGAATTAATAATAATGAATTTGGTTTTAAAATTTTTAATCCTACTCAGGGATTTGAATATTATTATCAAGATGGTGAAATCAGGTTTCCGGTAGATATTGCAATTAATAATTTAGTTTGTGATAGTAAATTGTATTTAAATAATGCGAATATTAGCGGAACTTCTCTACAATTTGACTTAGAAATATACGAAAGAACTCCCTCTTTTGATTTAATCGATCCTATTGCAGAATGTGTAGGGGACTTTGATTTACCACTCGTAAATGGTTCAGCATCTATAAGTGTTGAAGATATAAATAACGGTTCTACAGATAATTGTGGTATAGAAAGTATTACTCTTTCCCAAACTACCTTTACAGCAGCAGATGTTTATGATGTAGTAATGATCGTTACAGATAATGCCGGTAACAAAGATACATGTACAGTAAAAGTTACCGTGACAGGAGATGAAGAACCCAGTTTAGAAATAACCTGCGTGGGAACTAAAGAGGTACAGCTTTTAGATGATCAGCCAGTCACTGTCCTTGCTGAGGATATTGTTAGTAGTGACACTTCAGGTTTATCTTTTAGTCCGGCAAGTTTTGAATTTGATTGTTCAGATATTGGAACCCAGGATATAGAGATCACCGCGACAGATGAGGAAACCGGAGCAACCGATTTTTGTGTAGTAGCTATAACGGTGAAAGATGAAAAGGATCCTGTAGTAAATTGTGTTGCTGCAGGTAAGGAATTTCAATTAGAAAATGGTAGCGTAACTATTGCAGTTTCAGATATAGAATTAAGTTCCTCAGATAACTGTGGGATTTCCACGAAAACACTTTCTGAAACTACCTTTACTACCTCCGGAACAAAAAATATTACCTTATTTGTAGAAGATGAAGCTGGAAATATTTCAGATTGCACAACGTCAATTGAGATTTTACCTGAAGAGGTACCATACGAATTTAAATGTATAGGAGACTTAACGGTAAACCTTGGAGAAGAAGCTCAAAATTCTTCAGTTACTGAAATTCCTACTTCAGATTTTATAACCAGTGATATTTCAAATTTAGATTTAGAATTAAGCCTACAGCAATTTACCTGTGAAGATATCGGAACCAATCCCTTAACCATTAGAGCTACAGATAAGGAAACAGGTGATGAATATTCCTGTACCGTAAATGTAACCGTAAAGGATGTGGGAGCGCCATTAATTATTTGTCCTGCGGAAGCACAAACCAGGGAAATACCTGCCAATGGTATTTACGTTCTCCCGGAAGTAGTAGATATGTTTGGAATTTCTGATAATTGCGCTGCAGACGAAGAGCTTGTGATCGTCCAGGATCCTCCCCCTGGAACTGAATTTACCGAAGAAGGAGATTACGAGATCATTTTAACCGCTACAGATCCTTATGATAATACGGAAACTTGTGAGGTCACCTATAGACTTACTAAATCTTCAGATACCGTAGCTCCAGAGATTAGCTGCCCCGAAAATATTAGCTTTGAAAATGACACCGGGGTTTGTGGAGCCGTAATAAACTTTCAGGATGCCATGGCTACCGATGACAGTGGAGGAGAGGTGACTATCCAGCGTACAGATAATATTGACCTAATAAGCGGAAATGTATTTCCCGTTGGAACTTATACGATCTCCTATACTGCCACCGACGAATCAAATAATGTTTCTGATTGTAGTTTTGAAATTGAAGTTATTGATAGCCAGGCTCCGGTATTGGAATGTAAATCCAGTTATGAGCTTAGTTTTCCGCGAGGTGAGACAAGAATATTAGAACCCGAAGAACTCTTAAACTCATTCCGGGATAATTGTGAGGGGCAGGACATTTCTCTCAGCCTGGACAGATCTCAATTTACTGAAGAAGATGATGGTCAAACTATAAATGTGACGGTTACAGCTTTTGATTCTAAAAATAATTCTACAAGCTGTGTAGTCCCTGTTAATATTGTAGTTGTCGAAGAGGACGAACTGGTTCTTTCCTGTATCGATGAATATTTGATCATGGCAGATGAAAATTGTAATTATAGAGTACCGGATTTTTCTGAGATCTTAAACTATAATCCGGCCACAGCAAGTATTACACAATCTATAGAAGCAGGATCAATTATTCGAGCTGAAACAAGTATAGAGGTTACGGCCAGTTTTGAAGACCAAATCCAGAGCTGTACGATCGCTCTTAATTTTGAGGACGATATTTCACCTACAATTAGTTGTCCGGGAGATCAGGTATTAAATATTACGGAAGGTGGTGTTGCCAGGGTTCCAGATTTCAGTGATCAGATAGATGCGGATGATAATTGTGGTATTGTTGAAGTTATCCAGGATCCTTTGCCTGGTACTGAAATTACCACAGATACCAATATTTCAATTAGTGTGCTAGATGCCGCCGGAAATAGGGTCTCCTGTGATTTTGAACTTCAGCTAATGACTGGAGATGAACTTATGATCTCATGCCCGGCAGATAAAATACTGGAATGGGATGAAAATTGTTCTTTTACGCTCCCGGATTATACCGGGGAAGCCGAAGTTTTTAATGGAAATGGACTTGAGGTAATCCAGGATCCGTTACCGGGAACTGTGGTTACTGATTCAGAATTTGAAGTGAGTCTAAGAGTTGAAAACGGTTCAGATTCTGACTCCTGTAGCTTTAAAATATCACTGGAAGATAATACACCGCCTGTACTTCAACTTAATAATGTTAGCCGCAATCTTAATGGGGAAGGAATAGCTTTTATCAGCTTTGAAGATATCGATAATGGATCTTTTGATTCTTGTGACCCCGATGTAACTTATACGCTGAGCAAGTCTGTTTTTTCCTGTAAGGAATTGGGGACGAATCTGGTGCAGGTAACTGCAGAAGACAGCAGCGGAAATACTTCTTCAGGTTCCGTTACTGTTAGCATAACAGATGAGTTTGATTTTTGTGAGGCTCCGCCTACCCAGGGATCGGAATATATTTTTATCTATCCTAACCCCAATACCGGAAGCTTTAAAGTGGCGACGCCAGCAGATGTCACTATTCAACGTCTGGAGGTCTTTGATCATCGCGGCAGATTTATAGCCGCTAAAGATTATGAGGAGAATGTTTCGGAATATGCCCTGGAGCTGGGCCCTTTACAGGAAGCGGTATATGTGGTGAAAATCATTACCAATAAAGAGATGCTACATAAAAGATTTATTTTTAAGTATTGATCCGGGATTCAATATAATCGAAGATCTTTTCAGGCTCTTCATCAAATTCGAACCACTTTATTTCAGGATCTTTTCTAAACCAGGTGAGTTGTCTTTTAGCAAACCTGCGGGTATTCTTTTTAATTTCTGAAATGGCCGTTTCCAGGTCTGTTTCTTCATCGAAATATTGAAAAAGCTCTTTATATCCCACGGTATTCAAGGCATTCAGATCTTTCCTGGAATAAAGGCTTTTGGCTTCCTGCACCAGGCCATTTTCGATCATAAGATCTACCCGTTTGTTAATGCGATCGTAGATCATTTCCCTATTGGCGGTAAGTCCAATTTTGATGCTTTCAAATTCACGTTTGGCTTTGTTCTGTTTTAGAAATGAGGAGAAAGGTTTCCCGGTTTCTATACATATTTCCAGGGCTCTTATCAGTCTATGCGGATTCTGAACATCAGCGGTTTTATAATAATCTGGATCCAGCACAAAAAGCTGTTTCTGTAACCAGTCAATACCATCTTTCTGCAGGTGCTGGTTAAGGTTTTTCCGAATTTCAGGATCCACTTCAGGAAATTCATCAAGACCTTCAGTGACTGCTTTCACGTATAATCCGCTTCCGCCCACCATAACTGCTACGGAATGCTTCTTAAAAAGCATTTCCAGTTTTTTGATGGCCTCTCTTTCAAAATCTCCTACAGAATAATCTTCTTCTATTGAAATATGCTGAATAAAATGATGTGTAACAGCTTCCAGTTCCTCTGCTTCAGGTACCGCGGTTCCAATGCTCATTTCTTTAAAAAACTGTCTTGAATCTGCGGAAATGATCTCGGTATTCAAATGCTTTGCAACTTCAATGGAAAGTGAAGTTTTTCCGATAGCTGTGGGACCCAGGATGTTAATAAGAAAATTAGGCATTGAGTTTGTATCCACAATTATGGCAGAATTCGGCATCATCCAAATGTTTGCTCTCATTACAGTTAGGACATACCTGGGTATTGTTCAGCGACTTTTCTGCAGACTTACTGAATTCGGCGCTAACAATTCCGGTAGGCACGGCGATGATCCCATAACCCGTGATCATGATTACCGAAGCGATAAAACGGCCTAAAGGCGTGATTGGGGCGATATCCCCAAAACCTACGGTAGTGAGGGTTACAATACACCAGTAGATGCTTAGCGGGATGTTCTCAAAACCAGATTCCTGCCCTTCTACCAGATACATTAAGGTTCCGGCAATGATACAGATGATAAGTACGGCAAAAAGAAAAACGAGAATTTTGGCTTTACTGTTTCTCAGGGCAAGCATAAGTTTCCGGGATTCGCCAATATATCTGGTAACTTTAAGTATCCGGAATATCCTTAGAAGTCTTAGCGCTCTTATGGCAAAAAGAAGGTTGGCACCCCCAAAAATAAAACCTATATAACTGGGAAGGGTAGAGAGGAGATCTACGATCCCGTAAAAACTAAAAATATATCGCTTGGGTTTATTGATCACCACAATGCGCAGGATATATTCAATAGTGAAAATAGCGGTGATGATCCATTCAGCGATATAGAATTCCCAGGCATATTTTACTAACAGGGGGGTAACACTTTCCATCATCACCAGGGCCACGCTTATAATGATCACTATAAGAATGGCAATATCGAAGATCTTTCCCGCAGGAGTATCAGCCTCATAAATTATTTCATGAAGTTTATGTTTCCAGGGAGGCATTGGTTTATTTTCTTCCACAGTGACCTAAAAGTATAAAAAATTAGCGAAGACTCTACTCCTGAATAGAAAGTTGAATGATCTTAAAATTATGCTTCTTGCGTAAAAAGCTTTGAATAATATGTTGTGCGTCCCTATTGTCATTCATAGGGGTAATGATAGAACGAATAATATCCAGGTTGTTTATCTGGTGATTGAGGTTGAAATAGCCAATGCCTTTGAACTCTCCATCTTCAATAAGTAAGGCACTTTTTTCGTCTACTTCTCGGCCTCGCCCAATCAAAAGCATATTCTGGTTGTCATATGAGTGTTTGTCTATAAGCCCAAGAACCCTGTCGTTGTAAACTTCCGGGCTTTCCTCTTCTATACATGCCCCGTGACAGCTTTTGATGGTATAGGCGAAGCAATTTCCGTTACCTCCGTGTAAGCCGGCCAGGCGTTCACATAGCTCATACTCGGTCACCCATTTTTGGAGGGAGTTATTTCCCGATCTCAGGGAGCTGAAAGTGGTGATATTCTTTTTAGTTTTATTTGCACGTCCAATCTTGAGATTTACATAGCCATTCTCATCGGTAAACTGGTAAAGTGCATGGCTGAAAATGTCTCTTTTCAGAGCACGGTTGTAGCGGGGTTTTAATTCTTTGATCTCCTGGTTCTCTTTCAGTAATGCAATAAGTTCATTCCCGGTAAGCTCATAAGAGACTGAAGCTACCTTACGTTGCATTTCCTGTGACTTGGGATTGTCGTTGGTAAAATGCTGATTCACCCTTTTACGGATATTTCTCGATTTCCCTACATAAATGATCTCGCTGTTCTCGTCATGGAAATAATAGATCCCGGTTTCTGAAGGTAATTCTTCAAGGATAAAGACCAGTTTTGTGTCTATATTCCTTTTAGGTTCCTTGCGTACATGCTGTTTCAAGATATCTTTTTCAACATCCTTAGCCAGCAACATTTTAAAGAGCTTGATGGTCGCCTGGGCATCTCCGGCGGCACGGTGACGGTCACTTAAAGGGATACCCAAAGATCTAACCAGTTTTCCCAGGCTATAAGAGGGAAGATCTGGAATCAATTTCTTGGAAAGTTCAACTGTACAAAGGCTTTTTCTCTCAAATTCAAAGCCCAGACGACGAAATTCGGTTCGCAGGATCCTGTAATCAAACTTAGCATTATGCGCTACTAGAATACAATCGCTGGTGATCTCCACAATTCTTTTGGCAACCTCATAGAATTTTGGCGCATTGCGAAGCATCTCATTGTTAATGCCGGTAAGATTTACCACGAATGGCTGAATATCCTGTTCAGGATTTACCAGGCTAATGAACTGGTCTACTACTTTTTGACCGTCAAACTTATATATGGCTATTTCGGTGATCCCTTCTTCATTATACTTACCACCAGTAGTCTCTATGTCTAATATCGCGTACAAATTCGCTCTCCTTCGTTAATTATAATTTCTCTCGCCAAATATACTACTTCCAATTCTCACCATGGTAGAACCGCATTCCACAGCAATCTGATAATCACCGCTCATACCCATGGAAAGTTCTTTGAGTTGAGGATGCTGTTCTCTGAACTTATCAAAAACTGACTTTAGATATTTGAATTCAGACCTTACCTGTTCTTTATCATCGGTGAAAGTTGCCATTCCCATAAGGCCGGTGATATTCACATGCTTCATTTTAGAGTAGGCTTCAGAGTTCAGGATTTCTTCTGCTTCTGCAGCATCTATACCAAACTTGGAATCTTCTTCCGCAATTTTTATCTGAAGCAGGCAGTCTATCGTTCGTTCATTTTGTTTAGCCCTCTTATTGATCTCTTTAAGAAGTTTTAAACTGTCTACAGCGTGAATAAGCGAAACATAAGGCGCCATGTATTTTACCTTGTTTCGCTGTACGTGACCTACCATATGCCACTCGATATCTTTAGGAAGAGATTCCCATTTATCGGTCATTTCCTGGATCTTGTTCTCACCTAAAATACGCTGACTGGCATTATAAGCTTCCATTAGATCTTCGTTAGGTTTGGTTTTGGAAATGGCTACGAGCTTCACATTTTCAGGAAGTTCGCTTTTATATTTTTTGATATTTTCAGAAATGTCCATCCTTTATTTCGTCTTTTAAATTAAGGATTAAATAAGCCCTGTAGGGAGGTGTGCTTAATTAATACGTGCTTAGAATTCGTAAATTGTAAGACCGTTTCGCAACTTAGGTTCAATATAAGTACTTTTTGGCGGCATGGTTAAATTTTCATCTGCAATTTGCTTTATTTCTGCAATTTCTGCAGGAAGCATTCCAAATCCCACGGCGAATTCACCCTTATCTACCCGTGTTTTCAATTCAATAATATCATTTCGGCCATGGATGTAGGCGATACGTTTATCGTTGCGCAGGTCTTCGATCCCAAGTATCGGTTTCAGGATATTTTCATATAAGATATAAGAATCCAGCTCACTCAGGGAATCGGTAAAAGTATAATTGGTCTTTCTAAGATAAAGTGAATAGAATTCGCCATCCAGGTACATATTAAAATGATGTTTTTTGGAGGGTTTATAAACTTCATGGCCACGATTCTCTATTCTGAACCACTCATCAAGCAGAATCAGGAATTCTTCTTTGGAATGGCCGTTGAGGTCTTTTATGAGTCGGCTAAACTCGAAAATTCTCAGGTTGCTTTCAGAAATGAGGTAGCTCATAAAAAAATTATAGGCTTCTTTCCCGGTATGATCAGGGTTATTTTCTTTGCTTTCTTTGGCCAGTAAATAGGAAGAAGCACTGCGATGGTGCCCATCTGCAATATAAAGTTTCTCCATTGCCCCGAATTGTTCTTTTATCTGCTGGATATTTTCAGGATCGTCTATAAGCCAAAGTGAATGAGTTTCCTTATTGTAGGTCGCAAATTCATATTCAGGCCTGGATTTCATCCTTTTATCCAGAAGATCGTTGATCACTGTATTATCGGGATAAGTAAGCAATACAGGCTCGGTGTTAAAACCGACCACTTTCAGGTAATCCTTGAATAATTCTTCCCGGTGCGCAATGGTATCTTCATGCCGTCTTATTACCTCCTGTTTATAATCTTCGGCACTTGCCGCGGCAATTATTCCGCAGCAGGAGGTTTCCCTGGTTTTGATCTTATAGATATAATAGCAGGCTTGCTCATCCTGTTCAAAAATATGTTCTTCCTTGAACTCCAGGTAACGATTCTTTACCATGCCGAAGCGTTTCTCCCCGGCGATCTCATGCTGAAATTTATACCCGGGATTTATGATGTGCAGAAAGGAATAAGGATTGTACTCTAATTGTGCTTTTAATTCCTCTTCACTATAATCTTCATAGGAGCGGGAAGCAACCAGCCCGGCATAGGCACGGGTAGGTCTAACTGCTTTAAATGGAAGGATCTTTGTCAAATTAATGCTTTTGTTTACTAAGAGATTTCTCAGTCGTGTTTATGCACTCCTTCGAAATGACAGATATTTGTCATTTCGACCGAAGGGAGAAATCTCAATACTAACTACTCAATACTATTTACTCTTAAACTGAGCGGAAACTTTTTCTGCCTTTCTGCTTTCCGAATAATCATAGAAGCCTTCCCCAGATTTTACCCCGATCTTTCCTGCTCTAACCATATTGGTCAATAGCGGACTTGGGGCGTATTTTGGATTTTTAAATCCGTCGTACATAACTTCAAGGATCGAGTGACATACGTCCAGCCCAATAAAATCGGCTAGCTGTAGCGGTCCCATAGGATGAGCCATTCCCAGTTTCATTACCGTATCTATTTCGTATACTCCGGCCACGCCGTTGTATAGGGTTTCAATTGCTTCATTGATCATTGGCATTAAGATCCTGTTTGCAACAAAACCAGGATAGTCATTTACTTCTACCGGTACTTTATTCAGTTTTTCCGAAAGGTCCATGATCTTACTGGTCACTTCATCGGTAGTATTATAACCGCGGATGATCTCTACCAGCTTCATTACCGGCACCGGGTTCATAAAGTGCATCCCGATCACTCTTTCCGGATTTGAAACCACAGAAGCGATCTGGGTGATGGAAATGGAGGAGGTATTGGAAGCAAGAATCGTATCTGCTGAGGTCTGCTGATCCAGATGTCTGAAGATCTTTAGCTTTAATTCAGTATTTTCTGTAGCTGCTTCCACTACAAGATCGGCATCTTTTACTCCTTCAGAAATATCTGTATGAGTCGTGATATTTCCCAGGGTAGATTTTTTCTGACCTTCCGTGATCTTTTCTTTGGAAAGCATCCGGTCA
This sequence comes from Christiangramia sediminis, assembly GCF_020552705.1. Classification (GTDB taxonomy): domain Bacteria; phylum Bacteroidota; class Bacteroidia; order Flavobacteriales; family Flavobacteriaceae; genus Christiangramia; species Christiangramia sediminis. The sequence continues at coordinate 54,347 of NZ_JAJBZG010000001.1, forward strand.
AGGTTTTTAGAAATGGTGTCCATTCCTTTTTTCAGGCTTTCTTCAGAAATATCTATAAGTTCAACTTTGTAACCGCTTTGGGCAAAAGTATGTGCAATACCATTCCCCATGGTTCCGGCTCCTATAACTGCGATGTTTTTCATTTTATTAATTTTTATAAGACTTTCTTGAATCGTCATCCTGAACTTGATTCAGGATCTATTGAGAAGATGAATTAAGTTCAGCTTGACGAATTATTATAGAAAATCTATTTTATTAAATTATACATTAAAATTTGCGATCACCTGGTTGGCCACCTGAAGTGCTTTCGCAGCCTGCTCCATGGTTACCACAGGTTCTTTATCATTATTTATAGCATCGGCAAAACTTTCCAGCTCCTCCAGGATTGCGTTATTTGGAGAAACATCAGGATTGTCGAAATAGATCTGTTTTTTAATTCCTTCCGCATTCTGAAGGATCATGGCAAAATCATCGGGATCTTCCGGGGCATCTTTCATTTTCACCACCTCACATTTTTTCTCCAGGAAATCCACAGAAATATAAGCATCCCGCTGAAAGAATCTCGATTTTCTCATGTTTTTCATCGAGATACGGCTGGCGGTAAGATTGGCCACACAACCATTTTCGAATTCAATTCGCGCATTGGCAATATCGGGAGTGTCGCTGATTACTGAAACGCCGCTGGCATTGATCTTTTTCACATCAGATTTTACCACGCTCATTACGGCGTCTATATCGTGGATCATAAGATCGAGCACCACCGGTACATCTGTTCCTCTCGGATTGAATTCCGCTAAACGGTGAGCTTCGATAAACATTGGATTTTCTATGCGATCTGCCACAGCCTGGAAGGCGGGGTTGAATCTTTCAACGTGACCAACCTGGCCTTTTACGTTATGTTTTTTGGCAAGTTTTATCAATTCTTCAGCCTCCTCGTAGGTATTGGTGATAGGCTTTTCAATAAAAAGATGTTTGCCTGCAGAAATGACTTTTTTGGCGACATCAAAATGTGCCAGGGTAGGAGTGACCACATCTATCATGTCGGCGTCGGCGATGAGTTCATCAAGATCTTCATACATTTTGTAGCCGAATTCCTTAGCTACTTTTTCAGCATTTTCCTTATTCGCATCATAAAAACCTATCAGTTCATATTCTTCAGATTGATTCAGTAATTTAAGATGAATTTTTCCCAGATGGCCTGCGCCCAGGACTCCTGCTTTCAGCATATTTTTGCAATTTTCACAAAAATAGCATTTTGATATTAAATACTTTATAAAATTAGGCCAAATCCCGGGAGCTATTTGCTTGGGATAAATCAGCTGCTTTACCTAATTTTATAGCCTGACAAAAGCACAGATAACTTGAAGGATACTTACAGACATCAGGGAAAAAGACAGCAACTGGTAAGAACCGTAAAAAAGAAGGGGATCATCGATGAGAAGGTGCTTGCGGCAATTGGAAAGATTCCGCGACATCTTTTTATGGACAGCAGTTTTGAGGATCACGCCTACCAGGATAAAGCTTTTCCTATTGCCGCCGATCAAACAATCTCTCAACCCTATACGGTCGCTTTTCAGTCAGAACTTTTAGGGATCAAAAAAGGGGATAAGGTACTGGAAGTGGGGACAGGCAGCGGGTATCAAACCGCAGTGCTTTGTGAACTGGGCGCGAAAGTCTATAGTATAGAACGGCAGCGTGAACTTTATAAAAAAACCAAAACCTTTCTTTCTAAACTGGGCTACCGGCCGAAATATTTAAGTTTTGGCGACGGGTATAAAGGCATTCCGGAATATGCTCCTTATGAGAAGATCATCGTTACAGCGGGAGCACCTGAGGTTCCTAAAGATCTTTTAAGTCAGTTAAAAGTTGGGGGCAGGATGGTGATCCCGGTAGGTAGTGATGTACAGACGATGACTCTTTTCGTGCGAAAATCCAATAAGGAATTTGATAAAAAGGAATTTGGAGCTTTCAGGTTTGTACCCTTACTGGAAGACAAAAATTAAAAAAGAATTTAGTATTGAGATATGAGAGCTTTTTAAGTTTGAATGATTTCAAATTTAAGTAAGAATCTAATCTCTCATTTCACGCGAAGTTTTAATATTGTCATTTCGAAGGAGCGACCGACTGAGAAATCTCGTTCGAGTGACGAACGACGAATTACGAAATATGATGACGTACATTATTTTCGTTTTACTATTTATTTCAGATATCTGCCTACATTTAGATCTCTCTTTACGTTCAAGATGACTTATAGTTCATGTGTCATTTCGAAGAAGCTTAGCGACTGAGAAATCTGAACCAAGAACCAAGAACGACGAACTCCGAACTAAAAACAAAAAAGCCCCGTTAAAAAAACGAGGCTTTGTCTTATTTTAAAAAGAAAATCTTTAGTTACCGGCAACGGTGTCTTCAGCTTTATCTACAACCAGTCGGGCGTCACGGTTAGCGATCTCCCAGGCAGTTAAAAATGCCAGCTTAGTTCTCTTTTCTAAAGCAGAATAGCTTATTTTCTCAGCAGTATCGGTCGGTTTGTGATAATCTGCATGTACTCCGTTGAAATAAAATATAACAGGAATGTTATTTTTCGCGAAATTATAGTGGTCACTTCTGTAATAGAATCTGTTTGGGTCATTTTCGTCATTATACTTATAATCCAGATCCATATTCATATACTTGTTATTTACCTCTTCACTTAATTCGTGAAGTTCTGTACTTAGCATATCACTTCCAATTAAATATATATAATTGTCATTCCCCTCGTGCGCTGGATCTATACGACCAATCATATCCATATTAAGGTTTGCAACCGTATTCTCCAATGGCATCACCGGATTTTCAGTGTAATATTTAGATCCTAAAAGGCCTTTCTCTTCACCCGTTATATGGAAAAATAATATAGAGCGTTTAGGTGTGTAACCATCTTTTTTAGCCTGGGCAAAAGCTTCTGCAATCTCTAAAAGTCCCACTGGACCAGAACCACCATCATCTGCACCATTATAGATATTCCCTTTATCATCTACTCCAACATGGTCGTAATGCGAGGAGATCACCAGTACTTCCTCAGGCTTTTCGCTACCTTCAATAAAACCAAGAACATTTTCAGAAGCTTTCAGTTTTCCTTTAAAATATTCTGTAGGGATTACCTGGTAGTAATTACTCATCCCCTTAGGAGATTTTATGTTCTGGCTTTTATATTCGTTAACGATATATTCCGCAGCTTTTTTCTGACCAGGTTCACCTGTGTTTCTTCCTTCAAACTCATCACTGGCAAAAGTGTATAAATGTTCTTTTAATTCATCTGCAGTAATGGTATTGGCATAATCCATGGGATCTGCATTTTCGATGTTTTTATTTTGTGCGCCACATGCAGCCAGGAGGGCAGGAAGGGCCAGAAACAATATTTTTTTCATAATAATATTAAGTTTTTAAGTAATTGCCGCCAATATAGCGGTTTTGATATTAATTAATTATAAGGGACTCATAAATATAGACTATGATGATGTGGAAAGGTTTAAAACTGCTCTGAACTAATTTAAGAAAGCTTTGCGACACAATTTTTTTGAGCTGAAAGTGGTTGATTTTGAAAGCGATAAAAATTACTTTAAAAAAGATAAGATTTTAGTTGTATTAAATTGAAAAAGCTTGTTATATTTGCACCCGCATTCAGCAAATAGCTGATGAGGCACTCAGGAGAAATGGCAGAGTGGTCGAATGCGGCAGTCTTGAAAACTGTTGAGGGTCACACCTCCGGGGGTTCGAATCCCTCTTTCTCCGCTTAAATTAAATGCTTCACCATAAGGTGGAGCATTTTTGTTTTATGAAGGTTTGTTTGAGCTGGTTCAATGACCTGAAATAAAAGAAATGATCCAGGTCGCGCAGCGCCCTGAAGTATTTAATTTAAGTATTGGATCCCCCTCCGGGATCAACGCAGTTAATCCCTCGTTGACAAAGCTGGCTTTGCAGCATGAGCACGAATAGAAATCACGGCTGCAGGCAGTGATGATTTTTCTTTGCTGGTTCCCCTCTGGGATCAACGGAGTTAATTCTTTGAAGCTTTATTAATTCAGTCTTACTTTATACTCACTCTCATATCTTGGATCAGGTTTTAAAGACTGTTTTTTAACCCATATTATCTCGAGGGAAAAGAATCCATATTCTTCGGTTACTTTACCAAAGCAGGCATAAATGCCTTTTCCAAATACCTGTGATTTTTTATAAGCCTGGGGAAAGTGTACGCAATCAAAAAAATCACCTTGTTGGTCAAAGAAGGTAGTGAACCTCATTATTTCTCCTTTAGAAGTCTTATTTAACCGGGTATGAACGAGTGCTCCAAATATTAATATTGTTTGACCTTTTAAATGGGGAAAGTCTGTTGCTCTTATCCTACTTGATATATCCCCATCCATTAGATTAAAATAACCCGAAAGCGGAAAACCAATAAGTTCTATCTGATCATAGGCATTTTCAATTTCATTAGAGGGCAGGTTGGGGATACTAAATTTTTTATGTTCAGGTTTGAATAATTGATCTTGATGCGTAGAAACTTTACTTGATCTAGTTTTAAAAACTGCCTGCCACATCAATTCCTTTTTTGAAATAACTGTAAACCTAAAAGCTTCAATTCTTATTAGAATGGTTAACTGCTCCAGGGAGATAGCCACTCTATCTATAAAATCATCAAAAGAAGTATAAGGGCCATGGAGTTGTCTTTCATTAAGAATTCTCTGTATCACCAGGCTTTCTAAACTTTTAAGGTATCCCAGTCCCAGATAGATGGTTTTGCCGATAATAAGATTTGGATGGTCACTATTATTAATACACGGGGGTTCTATTTTAGCTCCGAACATTCTGGCTTCATGAACATAAGTTTCGGTGTCATAAAATCCACCTCCATTATTTAGAACGGCCACCATAAATTCTAAGGGAAAGTAACATTTGAGATAAAGACTCTGATAGCTTTCTACGGCATAAGATGCCGAATGCCCTTTTGCAAAAGCATAGCCGGCAAAACTTCTTATCTGCTCCCATATTTCCCGGGCCAGGTGGTCACTATATCCCCGTTCTTTACAATTCTGAAAATACTTATCTTCTACTGCCTGGAATTCTGCTCTGGATCTAAACTTTCCACTCATTCCCCTTCTTAATACATCTGCCTCCCCCAGGTCTAGCCCCGCAAATAAATGGGCAACTTTCAAAACATCTTCCTGATACACCATTATACCATAAGTTTCCGGCATGATCTTCCATAAAGCAGGATTAGCTTTTTTTCTTTCCCGGGGATCGCGGGTGCGTTTAATAAATTCATTTTTCATTCCAGAGCTGGAGACGCCGGGTCTTATTACGGAACTGGCTGCTACCAGTTCCAGGTAACTACTGGTCTTAAGCTTGGTCATAAGCCCCCTCATGGCCGGGGATTCTACATAATAAACTCCAGTTGCTTTTCCCTCTCTAAGCAGCCGGTTTAATTTGGCATCCTTTTTCATGGCCTCTACATCCCGAATATCTAACAGTGATGCATGGGGCTGATTTGATCTTATAATTTGAATGGCCTCCTTAATTTTTGCCAGGCCTCTTTGGCCCAGGATATCAAACTTGAAAATACCCACATCTTCAGCAATTATCATATCAAATTGTACAGTAGGAAATCCCTTAGGGGGAAAAAATGTAGCAGAATAATAATGTATCGGTTTTTCGAGAATAAGCACCCCGGCCGAATGCACACTTAAATGATTTGGGAAATCTTTTATCCACCCGGCATATTTCAGCACCAGGCTGGCTATACTATCGAGATTTGAAAGATGACCCTGGGTTAGTTTATCAATTTCTTCTTTAGGCATTCCGAAGACTTTTCCCAGTTCCCGAAGGGCAGATTTGTACTTAAAAGTATTGTAGGTAGCCAGTAGGGCAACATTATCATACTTTTTAAAAATATACGCTGTTACATCATCCCGTTCCCAGGTTGAAAAATCAATATCAAAATCGGGAGGGGAGACCCGGTAAGGATTAATAAACCGCTCAAAATACAAATCAAGTTCAATGGGATCTACATCGGTGATTCCAATGATATAAGCAACAATACTATTTGCCCCACTTCCTCTACCTACATGAGGATAATTATTTCTCCGGGCGTACTCCACAATATCATGGTTGATAAGAAAATAAGCCACAAAATTCATTTCCTTTATCACCTTTAATTCTTTTTCCAGACGCTGGTGGATTTCAGGAGTCAGCTCGGTATACCTTTTTGGTAGTCCTTTTTTACAAAGTTGCTGGAGCAACTCGAAATCCTCTTCCGCATTTTTTAGAAATCCCTGCTTATTCTGTGAGCTACGTTCATTTCCAAAATCAAATTCAATACTACATTGGTCAAGTAACTTCTTTGTGTTTTCAAGAATGAATTCGAAACCTTCAAAGGCTTTCCATAAATCGGCTAGGGGAGACATCATATCTTTTATGCTTGCTTCTTCTGATGCAGGAAGTTTACTTAGCAGGGTATTCAATCCAATAGCCCTTAACAGACGATGTGTGTTATAGTCTCGTTTATTCCGTAGACTTACCGGTTGGAGCAGGACGATCTTTTCTTTTTCATCTATATATTTTGTGAAGCGGATTTTTCTGAGCTCTTCAATGGAAATGCCTATAAACTCGTTTTCTTTAAAGCTGGTTTTTTCAAGCTGGAGTACTTTTTCAAAAGGATAAATAATAAATACTTCAGAAAGGGCAGGAGCACAGGAAGGTATCGGCTTTTGTTCATGTAAAAAATGACTAAGAAATTCATTGAGTTGCTGAAAACCCTCGTTGTTTTTGGCCAGTCCTACATATTGCTGGTCAGCTCCATTTCTAAAATCAATTCCCAGGACAGGTTTAATTTTATAATCCCGGGCTTTACGTACAAAATTTAAGCAAGCGGAAGTATTATTGATATCTGTCAGCGCCAAAGCATCCAGGCCAAGGGAATGAGCGAGCTCCAATAGGTTTATTTCGGAAAATGTTCCGTAATTAAGAGAGTAATATGTATGGCAATTAAGATACATTATTGTTTACGGTGAGCCAGTACAACTGGAGGTTCTCCTGAAAAAGGATTCATACCACGCCCGATAGTTCTTGCGCCCATCGCCGAGGCTCGCATTACTTTATTCTCTCCATATTTATGGCGTATAGTATCCATAGCATTGTATAGACTTATCATTTCTTCAGTATCATCAAAAAGGTTGATCTGATAATTACCCTGAACCAGGTGGCTGAATTTTACACCGACCAGGCGTATGAGCATCCTGCGATCATAGAGTTTCTTAAACAGTTCCATGACAATGGGAACCAGAATATGGTCTGCACTGGAAAAAGGAATACTTTTCTGTTTAGAATAGGTGCTGAAATCTGCATAGCGTATTTTGATACTTACACAGCAGGTAAGTTTTTCTCCTCTTCGAAGTTGATAAGCCAGATTTTCAGTCATTGCAATAATGGTGGTGGTAAGTTTGTGCATATCGATGGTATCTTTCTGATAGGTGCGTTCCGTAGAAATAGATTTTCTTTCATGAAAGGGGATAAGCGGGGGATTGTCAATGCCATGAGCTCGTTTCCATAAGGTCTTTCCATGAATGCCAAATGCACTAATAAGGAGTTCTACCGACATGTTTTGTAATAGCCTTATACGATCTATTCCCATATTGATAAGAAGCTGATAGGTCTTGCTGCCAACAGAAGGTATTTTTCTTACAGAGAGTGGTGCCAGGAAAGGTTTTTCATATCCCAGATCAATACGTATCTGATTATTAGGTTTAGCTTCCCCGGTGGCGATCTTGGACACAATTTTATTCTGAGAGAGTCCAAAAGAGATGGGAAGACCGGTTTCTTTAATAATGGTATTTCGAATTTCAGAGGCATACTTATAACAGCCGAAGAATTTATCCATTCCACTGAGATCGGCATAAAATTCATCAATACTGGCTTTTTCAAATACGGGAACCTTCTCTTTTATAATTTCAGAAACCTGATGGGAATATTTTGTATAAATACTGGAATCTCCTCTAATAATAGTAGCCTCGGGACATAGATGCCGGGCAATTTTCATGGACATTCCAGATCTTACTCCGAAATTTCGTGTCTCATAACTACAGGCTGCAACTACCCCACGATCTCCTAGCCCACCGACAAGTAGAGGCTTTTTTTGAAGACTGGAATCCAGTAAACGTTCGCAGGAAACGAAAAAGGTATCTAAATCAAGATGTAAAATTGATGCTTTCATAATTGGAATAAATCCATTAAATAAGAAATATTCCAAAATTAGGTCAATCTTTGCAAATATCAAATGAGTTTAGAAATAAACTTTGAAAAGAAACTTTTGTAACTTTAAAAGAAAAGGAAATTATGTGTTATCAGGCTTCTTTAAACCAATCTGAAAAAAATATTGAAAATTATCTCAATAGACCTTCTGTAGCCTCAGATATTCTAGAACCCTATTTTTTAAACGATGGTTTTACTCATAACCAGGTCTACATTATTCCTATGGATGAACCAAAACATTGGTATCCGGCAAGCTGGGGCTTGGTGCCAGATTATGCTGAACCTAAGGAATTCTATAAAAGTGGAAAATATAATACCCTGAATGCCCGGGATGACAAAGTTTTCGATTCCAGATTATATGGTAAACCAATACGTGAGGCAAGGTGTTTAATATTTGCAGATGGTTTTTTTGAACCCCATCATGTGGGAAAGGAAAGCCAGCCATATTTTTGTTACCTGGAAGAAAGTAAGACCTATAAAGAAAGGCAGCTTTTCACCTTTGCAGGAATTTATACCAGTGACGGTGAAGGAAGTTATTATACCAGTTTAATAACCGTAGATGCCAATCCTTTATTTGAAAAGGTGCATAATAAAGCGAAGCGAATGCCCCTGGTATTAGACAGGAAATATGAAGAGGATTGGATAGCGGAAGGCCAGAGTGAGCAAATTATAAAAGATATTATGCAGGAAGGTTTTACAGCTAAATCTTTTACCGCTCATCCTGTAATTAACTATAGACTAAAAAAAAACTGGGAAATTAAGAATACCGAAAAGGTTATTGAACCGGTGGAAGCTATAGATACAAATTTACCGTAATCCTTTTAAAATTAGAGTTATAGGGGGTTGTGTGCTTTTTTTTACTTCGACAACTGGTAATTAGTGACCAATACAGAAGCAGAAATATGTAGAATTCCTTCCAATTCTCTAATCATATCTACTGTCAATCTTTTCTTTTTGTTCAAAATTTCTGAAACTCTACTTTTTCCACCCATTACTCCAACTAAATCTTTTTGTTTAAGATTCATTTCTTCCATTCTGATTTTTATTGCTTCAATTGGATCTGGAGCTTCTATTGGATAATGTTCATTTTCATAATTATCGATTAACATTGAAAGAATTTCTGCCTCGTCTCCTTCTTGTGAATTAGCTGGAGCATCAAATATTACCTCAAGCCTTTCTAAAGCTTTCTCGTAATCTTGTTCGTTTTTTAAAGGTTTAATATTCATAACTTTAGTTTTTAAATTGTGTCAGCATCTATTTTATCATATTCTGCATGTGTTCCGACAAATCTTACAAAAGCCCATTGTCTGTGGTAATTAAATTTTACGATTAATCTATATGAGTTTCCTTTTATGTTGAAAACGACTCTACTATTTTTTAAAATGCTGGCATTTATATAAGTGTTCTTTATATCATTTGGAGAATTCCAATTGGAAGTTTTAGCTGTTTCGTACCAGGTTTTTAAATACTGTTCTGAATCAGAATGTTTTTCCCAGAATTCTCTTAATGTCTTTTTTGAAACTATTCTTTTCATTCTAAAAAATCTAGAACAAAGATAATTAAAGTTCTCTATTTTAGAACTTTTAAGTAGAAAACTTTATGAAAAAAATTGCATCACAACGTTTTCGGTTATTGCTAGTTGGCGGAGTAAGGGACACGGATTTGTCGGCTTAGACCTGATTTGTTGTGAAATTTAATTATTTTTTACTAACGGTGTCGTCTATTTGCAGTGAATCGTTGTTAGGGGTAGTTTATTAGTTTTGCTCATATCTATAGTCATCAAATTTAAAACATATTCTAAAATATAGATGAGAATATTCGGGAAAAACTCCAGCACCGTGTAATCTCGAACATATTCCTCCAATTTCTTGGCCATTTCTATCTAATTTAGGAACTATAGTTTCTTTATGTAAATTTTCATGACATTCCCAGCATAAGGTAGTTAAAGCGTCATCTGGATATTCCCACGCCTTTAAACCTGTAATATTTGTGATTTATGTGTAAATTCGAAATCGAAGTCCATGAGCTATTCTTGTCAATTGGAGAAAAAACTTATTGTTTCGTCTCCTCGGTGAACTTAGGATTTGATTCTTTTTTCAAAAGTTTTATTAGAACAATTGACACATTTTCTCTTATCCCGTTCTAAAATCTTGTTATGTTTAACATTGCCATTTTGGATTAAGTAATTGTTCTTGATAATTCATGATCTCTTTCATATTAATTTAGCTATTTTTCAATAAAAATAAACTGATGTCGAAAACAAAACTGACTGTACTCAATAACGGAAGCATTAAAATTGAAGGTGACTTTGAAATGGTGGATAAAGATGGAAATAACTACGGACTTGGCGGCAGGGAATTAATTTCTGTATGTCGTTGCGGGCTATCTTCCAACAAACCTTTTTGCGATGGCTCACATCGAAAACATTTTGAACACGAAGCCATAGCCTTTGATCTTCCAGATTTGAAGAAATAACTCATCACTACAACAGGATATTATTTATAAATTCCTTGCTCTATTCAGAGGTTAACAAATGATTATTGATGAAATTGTTATTACTGCAGTTTCATCAATATTTTCTTCAGCTACATATAATTAAAGATTTTCTCTCATACTAATTTTGTAAAGGTCAAACCAAAGCAAGGGCATTGGCTTTCCTGCTTTTTCTAGGTTACCTGATTTCTGAATTTGTCCAGTACTTTTTTCAGGTAGTCAGCGGGAACAGTTCCCAGATGCCCAAAAATGGATTTGTACCATGGCTAATTACATCAAAATTATTAGTTTAAGTGTTTTTAACTGAACTAACCACAGATTATGAGTAAAGAAAAACTTAAGAGATCATTAGGCTTCTGGGATATTTTAATGTTTGGAGTAGGAGGAATAGTAGGTGCCGGGATCTATGCAATCATAGGTCAGGCGGCCGGTTTAAGCGGGAATATGCTCTGGGCCAGTTTTGCAGTGGCCGCTGCGGTTGCCTTACTTACCGGACTATCCTATGCTGAATTTGTTAGTCGGTTTCCCGATGCTGGTGGAAGTTTTGAATATATCAAACAGGGGATGAATGAAAGAACGGCCTTAATTATGGCTGTTTTTATTGCCTTTACGGGAATTGTGGCCCCGGCGGCCATAGCGATAAGTTTCTCGGAATATCTGAGCAGGCTAATTGAAATACCTAACTGGATCGCCGTGATTGGTATTGTTCTGGCGATGGCAGCCTTTAATATCGTAGGCTCTAAAATAAGTTCCTATTATAACAAGTTTGCCACGGCCATCACCTTGTTGGGTCTGGCTCTTGTTATTGGATTCTGTATTCCAGACTGGGGCAATGTGGCCTATTTTGAGATGGGAGATGAAGGTTTCACCGGGATCCTGGCCGGGGCAGCGCTTATTTTCTTCAGTTATGTAGGCTTCGAAGATCTTGTAAAACTGGCGGAAGAGACCAAAGATGCAAAAAAAGTACTGCCTAAAGGAGTGCTTCTTAGCGGGATCATAGTTTTCGTGTTTTATGTGATGATCGCCATCAGTGCCATTAGCACATTTAGTGCTGAAGACCTGTCTCAACAGGATGGGCCCTTAGCCGCTATTATTGAATCTCAATGGGGTGCGATAGGCGGAACCATTCTGGTGATCGTAGCACTTTTTGCCACCAGCAAGACCATATTAAGCAATATTTTAGGAACTTCACGTATGCTTTATGATGTAGCCCGCGATAGTGAAATATCCTGGCTTAGAAAGTTTACGACCCTTAGCGGAATGGGAGAAAAAACACCCAACTACGCGATTATTGCAGTTGCCGTGGTGACCATAGCCTTTGGACTTATTGGTAATTTAAAAATAGTAGCTTCTATAAGTAACATTTTTGTGTTCTGCCTTTTCGGAATGGTAAATATCGCACTTCTAAGTTTTCGTATAAAAAATAAAGACCAGGATGAAGAAGGTATATTTAAGATCCCATGGAATATTAATAATATTCCTGTTCCCACAGTCATTGCCCTGATTACGATTCTTATTTTATTTGGGTTTAATCTTTATAACCTGTTCCAGGGGAATGCGTAATAGAATTTTTTATCAATCCCGGGACTTATAAATAGTGAATATTTTTATTCGTTATACTCCTGAATTAATTGGTGTTACCAATTTTATACTTTGTATTCTATAATAAATAGACTTCTTTATTATGCCAATTTAAATATTCAATAGAAGGATACCATGATAATTTCTTTGGTAGAGAAATTTGTTTTCCTTCAAATTGGGATAAAGAGAAGGTAGAGTCATTTTCTGAAATAGAAGGAGATACCCTAACAATATAATCACTGTTTATGGTAATCAATCCGCGGTCAAAGGCACGATGAAGATTGGGGGAAAGTGCAATTCCATTGGGAATGGTGTCATCATTAGAAAGACTAAAGGGATATATATGACAAGCATCTATCATCTGCACACTGTGAGTAGAAGTGATTTTCATTCCCGAAATAGAACACGTGAAATCATAGATTTTGGGAACAGTTCTTTTAAAAAGCCCGCCCCGAACAAAAATTTCTTCTTCGAATTCGTCCTCTTCTAAGCGGTCTCTTAAACTGCGAATTTGATTTTGATAAACTTCTGTGGATTCATTTAAAATAGAATTTTCTATAAAGCTCTCTTCATATGTTTTCTCTTGATCTGAATATTCACTCTTAGTAGAAGGAAAGTATTGATCAAGAAGGTATTGTTCAAACAAAGTCTGAGAAATTGGATTTTGGAATATTAAAAATAATTCTCTGTCAATTTCAGCGTAAGCTATATTTTCTTTTAAGGATTTAAAACTTTTTATACTCTTGGATTTCGTTAGAATAATCTTCTTTCCTGCCTTTGGAATGAGATACCAAAATGGTTCAGAATGCATATGGTAAAAAGGAAGAGAAAAGTTAGGGGAATGTGCCGAATCAACCAACTGCTTCCAATTTCTTTTAAACGCTAAAATTAAATCTGCAGTTATAAAGATTTTATTAGAATCAATACTTCCACTTTTAACCAATTGAAGCACTGAAAGTAATAAGATGGGTTTATGGGGAGCACGACCGAGATTTTTAGTGTAGCCTCTGTTTAGCTTTTTAAAATAATTCAAATATTTCGCGATGGTTTCTTCTGTCATAGATTCTTCTTAACCAACCGCCAATTTTTGACTTTCCTTTAAAATATATGCAGGCATTGCTTCTTCTAATTTCCACTCTATATTCATAGGTTTTTCTCCGGAATGTTTCTGAAAAATAGCTTCTCCTAAAAATACATAGCCCATAGTAAAACCATATTCATCTTTAGCCTGTTCTCTTACAAAAAGGAGCACGTTTTTTTTACTTTTTATATAGGCTTGTCCCTTAGGAGTATTGGGCGAAGCACTATTTTGTGTTTGCCAATGAAAAAGATTTTTATTCAGTGCATAATCTTCATACATAGTCGTAGGGGAGTAATCTTTGTCAGACTTTTTCAAGGTTACAAATAAAGCTTCAGTATTTATTGATTTTTCATAGGATGCACCTTCTCTACTTGGCTTAGCTTTTTTGAACTTATGCCTTCTGATAGCAACTAGAATTTGGTTACGGTTATATCTACTATGAATTTTTAGAGGAAATTCAAATCCAAGTTGGATGGGTTTTTCCACAAAATCTATTTCCTCCATTAATAGTTCTACTACTTCAAGAATTTCATCAATCATTCTTGGATTTTTAGAAATCTGGTGCAGACTTTCATTTAAGTTATTGAAATTACAATCAGGTCCTGATTTTTGCCATATATCGTAATGAAGCATTAGGGCCTTCAACCTTTCTATTTCAGAAAAATTCAAATTACTGAAGTTCGATTGACATAAGTTTTTGATGAACTTCAAATAACTAACTGAATTACAACTTATCAATCTATTGCTAATAAAATTGGCAATCTCTTTTTCATTAGGTTCTGAAAATTCTTCAATTACTCCCGCTTCCGCACATAATCTATTCCAACTTCCCTTCTTATAAATTTGTTGGAGTCTTAAGTGATGAAATTCAATAAAATTTGAAAGCGTAAGTGGTAATGAAGAATGATTTTTAAAGCTTTTAATTTTCTGAACTAGTTGAGGTCTTCTAAATTCAGTGGCTTCTTTAATATTTTTGAGGATTATTTCTTTAGCTTTTCTTTCTAAAACAATTGAACAGCCTAATGGTAAATGAGGAAATTCATCTTCAATTTCTTTAATTACAGAAGTATGAGTTTTTCCAATCAAAGCTCTGAATTTATGCTCAAAATCATATTCAGGTCTAGCATTACCTACAAAATCAAGGACGGTAAGACAATCTTTATTTTCTGCGAGCCTTAGACCGCGACCTAATTGCTGAAGAAATATAGTTAAGCTCTCAGTAGGTCTGAGAAATAAAACCGTATCAATTTCTGGAATATCTACACCTTCGTTAAATATGTCAACCACAAATAGATAATTAATCTCCTTCTTGTATAATTTATTTCTTAATTCATCCCTGTTAGAGCTATTTGAGCTTACTAAATAATCGGCTTTCAGTCCCACACGTGTAAAATTTTCAGCCATATATCTGGCGTGTTCCTGACTTACACAAAATCCTAGTGCTTGAACATCATTTACATCGGTTAGATATTCTTCGCAGTTTTTCAAAATATCTCCTAGTCGACGATCATCTTCAGTATATAATTTAGTTAGCTCATTAATATCATATTTTCCTTGTCTCCAGTTGACAGTTGTTAAATCAATAGAATCTGAAAGAGCAAAGTATTGAAAGGGAGAAAGTAATTTTCTATTTAAGGCTTCTGGAAGACGAATTTCGGCTGCAATCTTATTGTGAAAATCACCAGTGATATCTCCACCATCCATTCTTTCTGGTGTAGCGGTAAGACCTAATAAAATCTGAGGATTGAATCTTTTTAGAATTGGTCTATAACTCTCCGCTTTAATATGGTGAACCTCATCAACTATAATATAATCGAAGAAATCATCACCGAGCTCTAGCTTTTTAAGTCTATTATTTAAGGTTTGAACTGAAGCAAATAGTTGATCATATTTTTGAGGTTCATAACCTCCTACCCAAAGTTCTCCAAAGTTTGAATCGCGCAATACATGCTGAAAAGTTCTTTGCGCTTGTTCGAGTATTTCTTTACGATGTGCAACAAATAAAAATTTAGGATTTGGATTAGAATTTTTAAAACGTTTAAAATCGAAAGCCGATATCACAGTTTTACCGGTTCCTGTTGCAGCTACCAATAAGTTTTTATTCCGATTATGAATAATCCTTTCGGAATCAAGTTTGGAAAGAATTTCTTCCTGATAAGGATAAGGTTTAAGATCAAAAAAAGTAGTTATCAGATTTACTCCTTGATTGCTCTGCCTTTTTAAAGAAGCTATGAGTTTTTCTTGATCCTTTCCCTTTTCATAAAATTCGAATTCTGGGTCTAGCCAGTAAGTTTCAAAAGTTTTTTGAAATTTATCTATAATGTGGCCAATTTCCTGGGTAGTAACTTTCAAGTTCCATTCAAGTCCGTTTGTCAAAGCAGACCGAGAAAGATTAGATGAACCAATATAACCAGTATGAAATCCTGAATTTCTTAAAAATAAATATGCCTTCGCATGTAATCGTTCGTGTTCAACATTATAAGAAACTTTAATTTCAGTATTGGGTAAGGAAGATAAGTATTCTACAGCTTTGGCATCTGTAGCACCCATATAGGAAGTTGTGATAATTTTTAACTTCTTACCACTATTAGTAAATTCTTCTAATTCTTTTTTAAAAATTCGGATCCCAGAATATTTAATAAAAGAGACAAGCCAGCAAATTTCATCGGCAGAAAGGATTTCCTTTTTGATCTCACTTTCTAAAGAGATTCCAGTATTATTCCCTGTAAATAATTCACTTTGACTAAGACGCGTATACGGTGTTATTTCTTTTAGACGATCTTTTAAATTTGAATATGGAAAGTTAGATTTAGAAAAAACAGCTTCAAGTATTCTGCCTTCGTTTTCAATTAAGTTGTCTGCTAAATCTATGTTTTTAAGTTCCTCAGCTAATAATTTAATAATCTTATTAGAGATTTCGATTTGTCTTAATGGCCTGTCCTTTTCTTTGATTTCATTCAAAGCAAATCGGATTGTTTCTGATAAATACAGACTTAAATATTGTGACGCCTCCTCTTTATCTAAAAGTGTTTCGCTAATGTGGAATTTTTGACAGTCAAGTGTATCTAATTTATTAGATACCAATTTATTTATTAGCTGTTCGTAAAGTCCGGTTTCAAAACTCATTTAAAATTCTGTATATAATGTTGAACAATTGGTATATCTGCTTCAGCCCAGTCAAAATTTTCTAATTGCCAAATAGCAGCCCATTCTATTTTAGAATGTTCTTTTAAATCGATTTCTGAGGTTTGTAGGGAACAGCGAAATGGGATAAGTTTAATAATCTTATTTTCTGAATATTTATGTGTGTTTGATGGAAGTCGTTCTAAGATTGTTATTTCTAATCCTAGCTCTTCTTTAATTTCTCGTTTAAGACAATCTTCGAGTGTTTCTCCATTCTCCAGTTTCCCTCCTGGGAACTCCCACTTCAAAGGAAGCTTCATTTCTGCACTGCGTTGGGCGCATAAAATTCGATCATTATCTTCTATTAATGCACAGGTAACTTGAATCAACCGACTTTAAATTATTGTTCAAATTAAAAATACATGTTTAATTGTATAATCTCTTTTTAATTGAAATTACTTTTTAACGTTTTATCCATACACTTCAACAAAATCATGAATATTAATAAGTATATTTTCTTAGCTTTTAAATCTGATTTTCAGGCTAGGCATTCCGGCTTACTAATTTTTCCAGAACAGCAATAAAACCACCTAGCAAACTAAGCATTTAAAATAAAATCACTCCTTTACAAACACCATACAATGCTGCCAGGGTAGGTTGCTGATGTTTTCCTTGAGAACATAGCCATTCGCCTTAAATTCCTTAACAGCTTGTGCTTCGGTCATTTTATGCAGTTTTTTTATAGGGATAGAAGCATCTTCCCCACGATATTCAATAAGGTATATTTCACCATTTTCCCGTAACGCCTTGTGCATGGAAGTTAGCATTTCCACCGGATAACTGAATTCGTGATACACATCTACCATCAGGATCTTATCTACCGAGTTTGCCGGCAGGTTCACACTTTTTTCTGAGCCTTTTAAAATTTTGATGTTTTCCAGGTCTGCTTCCTTTTTTGCTTTTTTAATGGCTTGTAGCATTTCGTCCTGTATATCTACAGCGTAAATGAGGCCTTCTTTGGCGAGTGGCGCCATTTTAAAGACATGGTAACCCGAACCTGCGCCAATATCTGCAATGCGGTCATCGGGCAGGATGTTCATATTTTTAATAAGTCTGCTGGTGTTTTCTTCCTTTTCACGTTCCGGCCGTTCTAACCAGCTCATTCCTAGGAAGCCCATCACATGTGAGATCTCACGACCTTTATAGAACTTTCCAATACCATCAAAACTGCCGGTTTTAAAGACGTAGTTTTCACTGGTATTTTCGGTTTGTCCTTTGCATTGAAAAAAGAACAGGGAAACAGTCAGGATGAGTAAGGAGTAAATATACTTTTTCATGATATGATTTTGGATATCATAAAGTTACGGAAAGCCTGTGTAAAAGAGATCATTTCGGGATATATGAGTCTGAAATTTCTTTTAGAACATGAGCATTATTTAGAACCCGGAATAAAACATTTTTAGAATACCTCTTAGTTGAACTTAAAAATAAAAAAACCACTACCAAATACAGGTTCGCCAGTGGTTTTGTGTTCCAAACAATTCCTCGATCACAAGGATCGGACTATTAATTAAAAGATTAGAGAAGCTGCAGCTACGAAACCCCAATTATGTATTACGACCCTACTCATAATATATAATTTGAAAGCAACCCCAATAATGGTGTAGCCGCCACTTGCTCTAATTTGTTATAAAACTAAATATTATGTTAAAGCGAAAGATAAGCATTTAGTAAACGTATCGAATTTGAAAGTTATCGTTAGATCTTCAGATTAATTATAACGGAAGTACCTTTATTTTTTTCAGAATTTATCTGGATTGTTTCTTCAACATCATAGCCAAGTAAAGCTAAGCGCTCCTTAACCAGACTAACTCCTCTGGATTTATGCAATTTGTTTCCGGAGTTTTCAGAAAAGCCTGCCCCATTATCTTCAATCTTGCATTGCAATATATTTTCTGTCAACAAGTTGAAGGAAATTTTTAAAGTTGGATTCTGTATACTCGCAGGGAACGCGTGTACAAAAACATTCTCTACAAAGCTTTGCAGCAACATGGTAGGAATTTCAACTTCATAGGTGTCGATCCTAGGATCTATTTCCATGACAACCTTAATATTATTATTAAAGCGGGTGTTTTCTACCCGAATATAGGATTGCAGGTATTCAATTTCTTCCACGAGTAAAATACTTGGTTTGGTACAGTGATCCAGATTTAACCTGATCAATTTGGCGAAATCACCTAAAAATACACTGGCATTATCTATATCACTGTCCATGATATAATTCTGGATGGAATTCATGGCATTAAAAATAAAATGCGGATTCATCTGGGCCAGTAAAGCCTCCATTTTTGTCTCTTCAAAACGCTTCTGGATCAACCTTTTTTGTGCTTCGAATCTCCTGGCCTGGTTGATCTGAAATTTATAAAATACATATACCGCCAGTAATATCGAACTTATGATCAGGGCTATGAACCACCAGGTTTGCCAGTAGGGTGGGAGTATAGACAGTTTTACCAGGGAATCTGTATAATTTAGACCGGTACTTTGATCCAGGACCTTTACATCCACCTCATAGTCATTTGAAGGTAAAAAAGGCAGGAATATCTCAGGTTTGGAAGTAGGAAGACTCCAGTTTTCACTGGCATTCAATCTATATTGATATTTTAATTTATGCGGATAGGGATGTGCATTCGTACTAAATTTAAGTAAGACCGTATTTTCGTTATAAGGAAGCCTTATGTCCTCTTTATCGATATACTGGCCGGAAGGAAATTTAGCATTATTGGTAAAAACTTCCTTGATCTCTATACTCTTCACCAAAGCATTTGTATCGCTAATGGCATCGAGGTCTATATTATAAAACCCATCCTTGCTGCCAATAGTCAATATATTTTTATTCACTTCTGCGCTGAGTAAAGGTTGTTGTAATCCCTGTTCTTCGTCAATGAAGATATAACGGTCTTCGTTATAAAGACTTAATCCTTTTTCGGTCCCAATTAATAAATTCCCGCGGTATTCCTTTAAAAATGAAATGGTATTCCCCTGTATCTTTGCCCGGGGGATCTTTTTTAATAATTCAAATGAATTGTTATCGTTTACGATAAATACATCCCCGAACTCATTTGAAATTGCCAGATCTTTCCCGAAAGTGCTAATGTGCCTTAATTTTTTCTCGCCCCAGATCCCATTTTGTAAATAAGAATGAAAGTCATTTTTCTTCCAGACATAAAGACCTGAAAAAACAGACAGGAAATAAGTTTTATCATCCTTTTGTAAACTATTAACCACCATGGTGGGCGTTTGAGGATCTTCCTGGTTATAATGGATGTAATCTAAAGCATCCAGATCGCTATATACCCTAACACCACCATAAGGATTGGTCTCTATAAGATGGCCGTCTGGCGTAAAATTGATCTCTTCTGAATGTACAGGCAGGTAGTGCTTTAATTCGCCGGAAGCTTTAATGGCAAACACACCAATATTGGTGTTTATCCAGAATACATTTCCAGATACTTTTATATCATAAAAACTAATATCAGCAGCCCTGGTCGTATAATCCAGTTCATAAAAATCATCTGCATGTTTTGGCAGGGGTATATTAGTATTCCGTACATAATTCTCCTGCCATTGTTTTAATTGCGATAAACCAAGCCTATGCTCATTTTCAGCATTTTTTAAAATAATCGCATCGTTCATTAAAACTGCGGAGGTCCCATCAGTCCTTGCAAAACCGAGCACATTTTTTTCTTCGATCTCATGGAATTTTATCTGAGGCTTTAAGGCGATCTCAAACAAGCCGGCATCCCTGGTTCCCGCATATAGTTTTTCAAAGTCTGGATCATAGGCCAGAGAGATCACTTCTTTACTTGGAATATTGAATTCTGAAGCCCGGGACATAAAAGCATCATCCTGTATCTCGTAGATGCCGCCGTTAGTATCATAAATTCCCCAGGCAGCAGCAAAAACCTGATCATCTTTTGTTTTTACGTAGTCCCATATGATGGAGGTGCCAGCTTTATCTGCGGATAGCGTGTCTTTTCCGTTTACATAATCTGCAAGGTTGTTTTTTGTGAAAAAACCCTGGTTACTGCTGTAAATACTGTCTTTATCCTTAAAAACAGCATAGATATTCTTGTGAGCATTAAGCTTTACTAATTGGGTGTTATTCTTTTCCTCGGTAAATTTATAGATTCCGGCTTTATAGCTTGCCAGGTAGACCTTCCGCTTATACTCAAAAAAACCAGTTATCCTGAAAAGCTCCTCTTCCGCAGGAATACTCCAGGAATCAATTTTAAAAGTATTGATATCTATCCTGGAAACACCATTGCTGGTTCCAACGTACATATAGTTTCCCTTCGAAAACAATTTGGTTACCTGATTGTGAACCAGGCCGTGTTTCTCTGAAAGAACCCTGAATTTGAATCCATCATAAACACTGATACCTTCGCCATAGCTTCCAAACCATAGCTTTTTATTTTTATCTTCTGCAATGGCCCAACAGCTGTTCAGGGCTAAACCATCCTCTTCAAAAAAGTATTTAAAGACGTCATTTTCTTTTTTAACCACCCCGTTATCTGTACCAATCCAGAGAATATTATTGCTGTCTACTAACAAAGATCTAACGGCATTGTTTGGCAATTCGTTGGCAGCTGTATAATTTTTACCGGGGAAATTCTGGGAAAAGGCTACATTAAACCATAATAAGGAAAAGAGAAAAAATCTAATGGTTTTGTAGAATGGCATTGATAAATTCTTCTTCTTTTCGGAAAGAAACAGGCAGTTTCTCTCCATTGGTTAATTCAACTTCCTTATTCGCTTTATGGTATCTTACCACATAATTCAGGTTAATGACGTAGCTTTTATGAATCCTTTGGAAAGACTTCCCGGGAAGTATCTCTTCCACATATTTTAAGGTTTTCGAGGCCGTTTTCAGGGAACCGTCAATTTTCTTTATGCAACAGTAATTACTCTCGGCCCTGCAATATAATATTTGATTGGAATGAATCAGTTCAAATCCTTCGAGGGTCGGGAAAGCAATTTTACTTACGTTCTGGTCATTTACATTAAGGTTCTCCAGCAATAAGGATAATTTTTTCTGGGCAGAGCTTCCTTGGTTCCTGGTCTCAAACCTTTTAACGGCATCAGAAAGCTCCAGATGATTTATAGGTTTTAGTAAATAATCCAGGGCGCTGCGCTTTATCGCTTTTATGGCAAATTGATTGTAAGCTGTGGTAAATATGACTTCAAAATTTACAACATCAAAATACCTGAACAATTCAAAACCATTTTTTTCAGGCATTTGAATGTCTAAAAAGACCAACTCCGGCTCATGTTTCTTAATGGCAAGTACACCAGAATCTACCGAATTGCATTTTTCAACAATATTGAATTTATTAGGGAAATGCCGGTAAAGCGTTTTCTCCAATAAACTTTGGGCATTTATTTCGTCGTCAATTATTACTGCTTTAATCATATAATAAAACTACAATTATATGAAGAATATATAACTTCTTTCGGTGTAATGAAAACCCGCGGTGAAAGCCATGTTTTTTTGTTTTTGTAGTTACATCCAGATATAAGCTAATTATTCCCCGATCTGTATTTAAGGAACTTATTTTGTATTGTTTAAAAACAATTATTAGCCATAAATCAATTTTAACAGCTCCTCAATTTTGTGAGCTTTTGGCCATTGCTTAACAGTTCATTTACAACTTCGCGCTACTAAATCATCTAACTTTAAGAAACAATTTATTCAAACGATTTTATGAAAGAAGACAAGAAAAAGGCATCTAAAAAAGCAGATGACCTACAGAAGAATATTTCTGATGCGGAAGGAAAAACAATGACGACCAACCAGGGCTTAAAAGTTAATGACACCAATAATTCCCTTAAAGCCGGAGAACGTGGCGCCACACTTTTAGAAGATTTTATCCTTAGGGAAAAGATCACTCACTTTGATCACGAACGAATTCCGGAAAGGATCGTTCATGCCCGCGGAAGTGGAGCCCATGGATATTTTGAACTGTATGAAAGTCAGGAAGAGATCACCAAAGCCGGGATCTTTACCGATACTTCCAGGAAAACTCCAGTATTTGTTCGGTTCTCTACTGTGGCCGGTTCAAAAGGATCGGCAGATATGGCCCGGGATGTTCGCGGTTTTGCTACTAAATTCTATACCGAGGAAGGTATATTTGACCTGGTGGGAAATAATATGCCCATTTTCTTTATTCAGGACGCGATGAAATTTCCAGACCTGATCCACTCGGTGAAACCCGAACCGGATCGGGAGATTCCCCAGGCAGCTTCAGCCCATGATACTTTCTATGATTTTATTTCCCATACCACAGAAACTCTGCATAACCAGATCTGGGTAATGAGCGACAGGGCTATTCCGAGAAGTTTAAGAATGATGGAAGGCTTTGGGATACATACCTTCAGACTTGTAAATGCGGAAGGCAAATCACATTTCGTGAAATTTCACTGGAAACCTTTACTGGGAGTGAAATCTGTAACCTGGGATGAAGCGGTGAAAATGCATGGAGCCGATTCAGATTTCCATAGAAGAGATCTTTGGGATGCCATAGAGGCAGGACAATTTCCTGAATGGGAACTGGGACTTCAGGTGGTGCCAGAGGAAGACGAGCATAAATTTGACTTTGACCTGCTAGATCCTACGAAACTGATCCCGGAAGAAATGGTTCCAGTAAAACGTATTGGGAAAATGACCCTTAACCGTAACCCCGATAATTTCTTTGCGGAAACCGAACAGGTAGCTTTTCATCCCGGACATATAGTGCCAGGAATAGATTTTACCAATGACCCCTTGTTGCAGGGAAGATTATTCTCTTATACAGATACCCAATTGTCACGATTGGGAAGTCCTAACTTTCACGAACTACCAATTAACCGTCCCGTAAATGAGGTGCATAACAATCAGAGGGATGCGCAGATGAGAATGACTGTTAATAAAGGAAAAACGGCCTATTTTCCAAACTCTATTGGTGGAGGATGTCCTCACCTGGCTAAGATAGCTGAAGGTGGTTTTAGCAGTTATGAAGAGCGTATAGATGCTAAAAAAATAAGGGAACGAAGTGAAAGTTTTAATGATCATTTCTCTCAACCGGCATTGTTTTACCGTAGTTTAAAGGAACACGAGCAGGAACATGTGATACAGGCTTATTCTTTTGAATTAGGTAAATGTACCTACGATCATATTAAAGAGCGAATGTTATGGATCCTTCAGCAGATAGATGAAAATCTCGCTAAAAAAGTTGCTGAAAACCTGGGAATGGAAATTCCAAAAGAGGTTGAAGGTCCGGTAAATCAAGCTATTGGAGCAGATGCCGATGTGAAAAAGCATCAACCAGGTCCTAAGAAGATGTACCTGGATAAATCTGAAGCCCTGAGCCAGGAGCACCTGCCCTCAGAAGGCATAGCGACCCGAAAGATCGCAATGCTGGTAGGAGATGGTTTTAGCGAAAGCGATTATAATAAAATGAAAAAACCTCTGGAAGAGGCGGGCGCGATGTTAGAAATAGTTGGCGTTCATGGCGGTACTATTAAGTGTGATAAAGGAGACTCCCATAAAGTAGATCACGCGCTTATGACCACAGAAAGTGTTCTTTTTGATGCCCTTTATATCCCCGGCGGAAAAGAAAGTATTGCAGCGCTTATGAAACAGGCAAAAGCGAAGAAGTTTGTAAATGAAGCCCTTAAGCATTGCAAGGCAATAGCTGTAGATGCTGAAGGTGAGAAATTTTTTGATGCTACTTACGGGAAGGATTTTAAAGATGATGAAGCTGTTTGCATTAATGCCCAGGCGAAAAAATTCATAAAAGCGATCAGTATGCACCGTAACTGGAAAAGAGAGAAAGCGGCGATGGATATTCCTGCTTAAATTTTTCCTGGCTACTATCGTTGTAGCATTTATTAAAAAAGGTCCGGAACTTTTAAAAATAGTCGGACCTTTTTTTATTTCTAAAATAAACATTTTGAATTTGGTTGTCACTCTGAGCATAGCAAAGAGTCTCTGCAACATGAGATTCTTCACTTCGCTTTGCGGCGTTCAGAATACACATTTTGTGGATGTCACTTAGAGCCACGCGAAGAGTCTCAAATAAAATGATCATTCAGGAATTCCCAGTGTGGATTATGATCGGTAATAAGTTTATTTTTTTGATTCTAAGCCAACCTTTAATTTCTTTTTCCCTTAAAATGGCTTCCTGTATCCAGGTATATTTTTCATAATATAAAAGGTAAATGCACTGATATTGAGCTGTAAATGATTTTTTTCTCAATCGCACACCTTCTGCATGTTCGCTAAGACGTCTTTTAAGGTTATTAGTAACGCCGGTGTATAATACATCTATATTCTTATTAGTAAGAATATAGATATAATAAGTATGCCATCCCTCGTAAAACACACTGGAAATTAGTTAAAATATAATAGTTACTTGTCTAAACATGGAGATTGTTCAGTTACTATGTTCCTTCAGTATACACATTTTGACACGAGAGTGTCCCTCTGAGCAAAGCGAAGAGTCTTATCAGACCAATAATTTCAGAATTCTATATTGGGTAATAAAAAATAACGGTCTAAAAAGTATATTTTCATCTGAATGATATTTTATTTTACTCTTTAGACCGTCTTTTTATAAAATATTTATTCCGAAATTATTTCAGCATTTCATATAATTTCTCGGCTACCAGGCCGGAAGAAGCCGGATTTTGTCCAGTGACAAGGTTTCCGTCCACCAGGGCATATTCTTCCCAGTCACCCGCTTTAGAGTAAATTCCGCCATTCTCCTTTAGCATATCTTCCACTAAAAAAGGAACCACCTCGGTTAACTCCACTGCTTTCTCTTCGGTATTAGTAAAACCGGTTACTTTTTTTCCTTTCACCAATGGCTCACCATCCTTGCCTTTTACATTTTTTAAAGCCGCAGGAGCATGGCAAACAAAACCTATTGGTTTCTTTGCAGCATTGAATGTTTCTATAAGGGTGATAGAGTCCTGATCTTTAGAGAGATCCCATAGTGGGCCGTGTCCTCCCGGATAGAATACTGCATCGTAATCTTTAGGGTGTATTTCAGAAAGGACTTTTGTAGTGTTAATTACCTTCTGTGCCGCCTCATCATTTTTAAAACGTTTCGTATCTTCAGTCTGCGCATCTTCAGTATCACTGCTTGGATCTATAGGCGCTTTTCCTCCTTTAGGAGTGGCAACGGTAATATCTACCCCTTTATCTAATAATTTATAATAAGGATTGGCAAATTCTTCTATCCAAAAACCTGTTTTGTTTCCTGTATCCCCCAATTCGTCGTGTGAAGTGAGTACAAATAATACTTTCATAGCTTTCTTTTTTTTGATTATTACTGTTCCCGAAATTTTAAAAATTTCAGGATTTCTGTAAAAACCAAGTTAGCTATTTGTTGAGAGCATATGTGTTATAACAAAACTAAAGTTTAGATAAGAATAAGTTACCAGACCATTTAATTTGAATAATTGGAGATTTGCTGAAGAGGTAATGAACTTATTTTACTTCCTTTAAAATCAATACCGGTAATTTAGGATCAAAAGCGATCTCGCTAACTACCGATTTGGAAAATAACCTGGAAAAGAAACCCTGTTTTCTTTGATATAAGGTTAGGAAATTACTATCCCTGCTTTCAATAAAAAGATGCACACCAGTTGCGGGGGTGGTCTGGGTTAAAATATGGAAGCTCTGAGGTACACCGGTTAAATGTTGTTCCAGTTCTTCCTTATTTTTTACCTGCTCTGGACTCAGTTTTTTATCTTCCGTATTAATGTATAACACGCGTACAGAGGCTCCCAGGCTTTTAGCAAGATCTATAAGCGCCAGTAATTCCTTTTGCTTAAAGGGAATTCTAAGATTGGTTGGAAATACGATCTCGGCATTATCCTGCGCTTTCCATTCAATAGTTTCTGGAATCACCAGAACCGGGCATTGCTCCACATCTTCAGTGATCTTTAAAATATCTTCGGAAGTATTAATATGAACCGAGTCACCCCGGGAACCTAAAATTATAAGATCAACCCCAAATTTATCGGCACTCTCCTGGATATTATCTACCAGGTTTCCCTGAAGAGAGATGGTTTCAAATTTATGATTAGGATTCTCTTTTCTAAAACTAAGTCCCTGCATGATCCTGGCCAGGCCTTTTTCTGAAATTTCCTTGGCGTTATGCTGCTCATCATGATTTTTACCCAGGGGCATTTCACTTAAAAAACCCTGTGAATGATAAACGTTGATCACATAGAAGGTGCAGGAATATTTTTTATAAAGACCCATCGCAAAAATGAGGGCATTCCAGGAATGTTTAGAGAAATTTGTAGGGATCAGGATCTTCTTTTCCATAGATATTCAATTGATTTTATAAATATACTAAAGAGAAGTTGTGATAAAAGCATTTGAGTTAAAACAATATTTTGAGAATAAGAGATCAAAAGCTTTAGTGTGGGATTATTACTGAAAACTCATTAGTTAACTGAAAATAATGTATTTAGGTTAATACTTTAATGTATAGAGCTCTTTTTCTGCAAATTCTGGAATATAAATTGACGTAAATATTACAAAGGAAAACAAAGGAGGTATGCATGAGAAAATAACATTTAAGAAAACTATTTGTTCAATTATTAATTTTTAATCATTGAATTAGCCCAACAAAAGTCCCGCAAATGACGGGGCTTTTTTTATACCTGCTTTTTTTCTACCAGTTTCCCTTTTTTGAAATAAAGCCCTATATCTTCCGCGATCAAATAAAGACATGGAACAATTACCAGGATGATCGAAGTGGCGAAAACGATCCCAAAACCAAGGGAAATAGCCATGGGGATCAGGTAATAGGCCTGGCTTGAAGTTTCCAGAATTATAGGAGTAAGCCCGCCAAAAGTGGTAAAGGTAGTAAGCATAATAGGTCTGAAACGCCTGATCCCCGCCTCATGAATTGCTTCATATATGCTCATATTCTTGCGCTTTTTGTTGGCATAATCTATCATAATAAGCGAATCGTTCACCACCACCCCGGAGAGTGCGATCACGCCCATTAAACTTACCAGGGAAAGATCATATCCCAGTAAAATATGGCCAATTACAGCGCCAACTGTTCCAAAAGGGATCGCGATCATCACTATAAGTGGCTGGGTATAACTGCTGAAAGCCATGGCAAGAAGTGTATAAATAAGAAGCATGGCCATGCCGAAACCACTCCATAGGGTCGCTGTAGATTCGCGCATATCTGCCTGGCTGCCTTCAAAACTCCAGGTGATTCCGGGAAAGTCGGCTCTTAGCTGGGGCAGGACTTCCTGTTCTATAGAAGCCAGCACCTGGGAGACCGTATTGGCAGGTTCTACATCCATACCCACGCTTACCACCCTGCTGCCATCCCTGCGGTTTATGCTGGTAAAGGCTTCTTTCTGCTCCACACTTACTACATCCAGCAGAGGTACTTCCACACTATCCCGGGTTCTTATCAGAAAATTTTCAAGATTCTGAATATCACGGCGTTCTTCTAAAGGTAATTTTACCAGGACTTCAATCTCATTAATTCCTCTCAGTTGTCTCATAGCCAGCGCACCGTAAAAAGCATCTCTCACCTGTCGCCCCACTTCGTTCGAGGTAAGCCCCAGGTTTCTACCTTCCGGCAGTAACTTAAAATCGTACTGAATTTTCCCTTTATTGTAATTATCATTGACATCCCGGGTATTGTCAAAAGCTTCCACTCTTTGCATAAAAGCTTCGCTCGCCCGGCCCAGCACATCAATATCTGGATGGCTAATATCCACACTTATCGCCTGCTGATAGCCTCCGGGGCCACGTTCAGCTTCAAAAGTGATTTGATCTACCCCTTCAATTTCTCCAATATTATCACGCCACAAGGCGATAAGTTCACGTGCAGACATTTCGCGTTGATCTGGCGGTTTCATGACGATCTCCACATCAATAAAATTCTGACCCCGTACATTGGTTTTAATACCTTCCGCCACCTTATAAAGTTCATATTTTTCAAACATTTGGCGGGTAGATTCGGTGATCTCTTCAGCAACTTTAGAAGCCTGCAGGGGAGTGGTGCCCACCGGTAATCTTACACCGGCTTCAATCTCATCGGCCGCAACTTCTGGCATCATGATCATCCCCATGTGATCGCTATAACCATAACCGCCCACCACTAATAATAATGCGACTGCAGCACTAAGTGTAATATACCTGTATTCAAGACATTTATCAAGGATGGGACGGTAGTACTTATCGATCAATCTGTTGAAACCTTTAGCAAAAGATTCCTGCCAGGTCTCGAGTTTTAATACCCAGCCTTTTCTCTTTTTCCTGGATAGATGCCCCAGATGTGAGGGTAGAATAAAAAGGGCTTCCAGGAGTGAAACTGCTAAAATCAGGATCACCACCATGGGCAGCGGCCACCAGAATTTACCGGTTTCTCCGGGCATAAATAGTAGTGGAATAAAAGTAATTATGGTAGTTATGATACTGAAAGTGACCGGTTTTGAAACATCTTTAGTTCCTTTAATCGCGGCATCTATATAACTATAGCCCTGCTGCCGGTATTCATATACATTTTCTCCCACTACAATAGCATCATCTACCACAATTCCCAGTACAATAAGGAATCCGAACATGGAGATCATATTTAAACTTACTCCTAAAACGGGAAGCAGGATCATACCGCCAATAAAAGAGATGGCCATTCCCATCATAACCCAGAAAGCGAGCCGGTATTCCAGGAAAA
The DNA here is from genome assembly GCF_020552705.1 of Christiangramia sediminis. Lineage (GTDB taxonomy): Bacteria > Bacteroidota > Bacteroidia > Flavobacteriales > Flavobacteriaceae > Christiangramia > Christiangramia sediminis. Next base: position 83,675 of record NZ_JAJBZG010000001.1, read on the forward strand.
GGGTAAGGATTACCAGTACTATTATGATAGCAAGGATCCCATTTTCAGTAAGTAAGGAAAGACGTTCCCGGTAATCTTCAGCAGTATTGCTGTTAATTCGATATTGGATCCCTGGCGGTAGCTGAAAATCTGCCATGATCTCATCTACCTTTTCTGAAATTTCCAGTGGTGACTGTTCTCCTACCCGAAAAATACTAAGGTCTACCGCGGGTTGCTGATTGAACTTTCCATGAAAACCAGATTCTTCAAAACCATCGGTTACGGTGGCGATATCTGCCAGGCTAACTTTTGCTCCAGAAGGAGAAGAAAGGATGGTGATATTTCCAAATTCCTCAGCCCATTGCTTGCGTTCCTGCATACGCAGTAGTATTTCTCCAGATTCGGTTTCTACCGCTCCTGCGGGTACATCCTGGCTGGATTGCGCGATAATATCGGCTACCTGCCCTAAAGTAAGGCCATATTTCCTTAAATTATTTCTGGAAATTTCTATGTGGGTAACATAGTCGGGGACATTTCCCAGTTCAACCTGGGTGATCTGTTCATTACTAAGCAATCTGTTTCGCAGCCGTTCAGCAAGTTTTCTCAAGGTCCAGATATCAGAATCTCCATAAAGGCTTATTTCCAGAACATCTCTTTGCCTTACCTGAAGATTTACCTGGGGCTCTTCAATATCATCGGGAAAAGTCCTGATCCTGTTCACTGCCTGATCAATTTCCTGATAGGTCTGCATTCTATTGACCCCTGTAATTAGTTCTATGGTCACATTTCCCGAACCTTCATTAGCCGTGGAAACGATCTCCTTGATCCCCTGGATGCCTCTCACGGCTTCTTCCACCGGTAAAAGAATTCCCTGCTCCACCTCGGCAGGAGCGGCCCCCGGATAGGTTACATTTACTTCTACATAGTCTAACTGGAATTCGGGGAAAACTTCTTTTTGAATATTGAACATGGTCCAGATACCCCCACCAATTAAAAGCAACATCAGGAGATTTGCCGCAATAGAATTCCTGGCCATATATCCTATGATACCTTCTTTACGCACATTATCTTCCTGATTGTTTTCCATTCTAGTCCTGCATTTGCATATTATCCTGTGCGGTATTGGTAGTATCTGCTCCCGTTCTCAACTTAATCCCATTGGAAACTGTGCTCAGGTTGGTAGTGACCACTTTATCGCCTTCTTCCACCCCTTTAGTGATATAGGCATATTTAGAGTCGGTAAGCAGAATTTCGGCATTGCGAATGGAGAGCGCGCCATTATCCATCACCCAAACGGTTTGATTGCTTCTAATATGATCACGGTTAAGCCTAACTACATTGGCGATCCCTTTGGCCTGTACATGAGCTTCTACAAATGAGCCGATCATAAGTTCAGGTTTATCCTCATTGATATTTTGCGCCAGTGGATCGGGTACTCTTACTAAAATTCTGGCAAGACGCGTCTGCCCGTCCAGAGCGCCAATTTGCTTGTATAAATATCCTTCCCGATAAGCATCTTTTCCCCAGGCAGTGGAATTCATGATCTTTACCGGCGATCCCATTTCTGAATCATTCCCCGGAAAGTATAACCACTTTAGTTTATTTACGGGTAGGGTAAGGGTAACCCAGTAGAATTTGGTACCCACGAGACGACCTAAATTATCTCCCGGGGCTACCTGGGATCCTTCAGTTACATTCTGACTTAAAATATGAGCATCGAAAGGAGCTTTTATAGTCGCCCGGTTTAAATTTAACTGAGCCTGGTCTACAGCGGCTTCAGCAGATTTCAGGTTGGCCTGAACCGAATTAAGCTGAGGTTTTCTCAGGACCAGGGATTTTTGCTGAGGAGAAAGTGAATCTATACCAAGTAATTCCAGGTCTTCTTCTGCCACTTCCTGTCTTCCCCGTTCCACATCCAGATCGGTTCTCGCCTGTTCCAGCTCACTTCTTCTAAGCTGTACCGTATTTCTGAAATCTGAAGGATCTATTTGCAACAGGATGTCTCCTTTTTTTACAAAACCACCCGGGGTAAAAGAAGGATCTCTTTTTATGATCTGCCCACCCACCAAAGGGCTCAGCATCACATCTTCTACGGGTTCAACCGTGCCCGTGGCGACGATCACCGGGTTAAAATCTCCTTTTTCTGCAGTTTCCACTTCAACCAGCATGGCCATTTGCTTCGTAGCTCCTTCGCTGCTGGCCGTAGGTTCGGTCAGGAAAATAAGTATGGTGATTACTGCTGCCACCAGTAATATTCCTCCACAAATAATAAGTATTTTCTTCTTTTTCATATTATTCTTCCAAATAGTTCAGGTCGCTTAGCTCTACAGCTCTTTCGGTTTCAAAACTTCCGGCAAGAGCACGATAAAGAGAGATGCGTATTTCCAGTAATTGCTGCCTGGCATTTATCATGTCTCTTTGTAATTGTTGTTCCTGGTCTATAGACAGCAACACATCAAGGTAATCTGTAAGTCCGTTAAGAAATGACAATTTTAGCTGTTTATTAGTTTTAGCAGCAAGCTCCAGTTGCTTTTTGAGGCTGATGATCCTTTCTTTCTGTTTTAATTCCCGTATAAGGGCATCTTCAACTTCCCTGAATGCGGTAAGCACAGTTTGCCCGTATTCATATAATCTCTGGTTCTTTAAGGCTTTAGTTCTGTCAACTTCAGCATTAAGTCTTCCGCCGTAAATAATAGGGCCAACGATGTTCCCGGCCAGGGTATAAGCCCAATCCTGAAACAATGAATTGAAATCGTTAGACCTCGCCTGGGCGACTAAATTCAGGGAGATCCGGGGATATTTATTCCGAATTGCCTGGGCCATATCCCTATCTGCAGCCAGCACCAGGCTATAGGCTTGTTTAATATCGGGACGTCTTCGAGTGAGTTCCAGTGGTAGCCCGGTTTCAGGCAAATCTGGTAACTTAGGGAAATCGGCATCCGGGATCTCCAAATCATTTTGGGGTGGAAAACCGAGCAAGACCGCTAATTGATTTTGCACGAGTTCTACATTGGTCTCAAATATGATTTTTTGATTTCTGGTACTTTCTACCAGCTGTTCCTGTCTAAGTATATCTACCGCTCTAATTTGTCCGCTGGTGTAGCGTGTTCTAAGAAGTTTAAGGATATTTTCATTGGTTTGCACCTGTTCTTCGATAAGCTGAAGCTCTTTTCTTGCAGAAACCAGTTGATACAGACTAAGGGCAGTTTCCGCAGAAATGGTCATAGCAGCAGCCTGATAATCAAAATAAGTTGCCTGTGCTCTGAATTCTTCTGCTTCGATCCCGGTACGAATTCTCCCCCAAAGATCTATCTCATAGGATGCGGAAAGACCCACCTGGGAATTCTCCCCGCCAGCAAAGTCGGGTTGAGGTCGGCTAATTCCAGTTCGTGCTTCTGCCTGAATATCTGGAAATAAAAAGGACCGCTGACTTTTAACCGTGGCTATGGAAGCCTGAAATTGTTCCCACGACCCTGCCAGTTCAAGATTCGCGGTAAGAGCGGTATCTACTAGTTGGTTAAGTACTGGATCATTAAAAGCGCGCCACCATTTTTCAGGAATCATCTGTTGCCCGTTATTGCTGAAATTATCTGGTTCTGCTTCTACCGGAAGTTCAACTTCGTGTACTTTGGGAGCACAAGCCATAAGAAAAATTAAAAGGAAAACTGACAGCCTTTTGAAAGCTGATTTTCCTGAAAAAGTTCCTATTTGGTCTGTTAGAGATTTTATGGCAGCAAAATTTTTATGGAGGAATGTTTTTTACTGAAAATTCAGGATCCATTTTATATTGATACACATATCCGGAAATATCAGATTTCCCCTAAGTTACAGAATTTTTTGCAAGACTTTTACTGGCAGGTTAAAGATGAATTTGATTTATTATTTAATTAACCGTGGTTTAGGGGAGGATCAAATTTTTGAGCGGAAATTTCAGAAGAACATATTGGAGGATCTTCAAAAAGTTAATTTCTATATATTTTCTGAACTTTCATTCAAAAATTGCCAGTTTCAGGTAAGAAAATTTTAGAATTAAAAGTTTTAAGAGTTTTTATTGCAGATAGCATAATTCTTCCGGTACGGCTTTAAATCGGTGTTTTTTAATGATTCAAAAAGCTTTAGTTTTACTCTTTTATTTTTAGAATTTTCAGAATTGATATGGAGAATAAAAAGCATTTTGTGATTGATTTCGACAGTACATTTACCCAGGTGGAAGCACTGGATGTACTTGGTGAGATCTCTCTGGAGAAGCATCCCAGGAAAAAAGAAAAACTTCAGGAATTAAAGGATCTTACAGATCTGGCCATGGAAGGTAAACTTGCCTTTAGGGAGTCCCTGGAAAGAAGGCTGAATATTCTGGAAGCAAATAAAAGTGCCATTCCGGAACTGGTGGAAAGACTTCAGCAAAAGGTATCGGTTTCCTTTGTGAGAAATGAAGGCTTCTTTAAAGAACATAAGAATAATATCTATATTATTTCTAATGGGTTTAGAGAGTTTATTGTGCCAATTGTAAAGGAGCTGGGAGTGAAGGAAGAAAACGTGTATGCCAACAGCTTTGATTTTGATGCTGATGGAAACATTACCGGGTTTGATCAGGACAATGTACTTTCTTCCAATAACGGCAAAGTGGAGCTTTTAAAAAAGATGGATCTCAAAGGTGATGTGTATGTCATCGGCGACGGATATAACGATTATGAAATTAAAGCCGCCGGGCTTGCAAATAAATTCTACGCCTTTACTGAAAATATTGAGCGCGATAATGTTCTTGATAAAGCAGACCATATCACGCCAAGTCTTGACGAATTCCTATACCTTCATAAAATGAACAAAGCAATATCTTATCCTAAGAACAGAATTAAAGTCTTACTCCTGGAGAATGTGCATGCAGATGCCGTGGCCATCATGAAAAATGAGGGTTATAATGTGACTACCATTTCCGGGGCTCTGGATGAGGAGGAACTGGCGGAAAAGATCAAGGATGTTTCTGTACTGGGGATTCGATCCAAAACTAATCTTACGGAAAAGGTATTGGAGAATGCCAATAGACTTATTGCCGTAGGCGCATTTTGTATAGGAACCAATCAGATAGATCTTGAGGCATGTCTTAAGAAAGGGGTAGCCGTTTTTAATGCTCCTTTCAGCAATACCAGGTCTGTGGTGGAACTCGCAATTGGAGAGATCATCCTTTTAATGAGAAATCTTCCCGACCGTATTGCTGAGATGCATAATGGTGAATGGAATAAATCTGCTAAGGGAAGCTATGAAATAAGAGGTAAAAAACTCGGGATCGTAGGTTATGGAAATATTGGTGCTCAACTCTCTGTGGTTGCTGAAGCTATTGGGTTTGATGTCTATTATTATGACCTGGTTGAAAAATTAGCCCTTGGAAATGCGACCAAATGTAATAGCCTTCAGGAGTTATTTGAAAAGGTTGATATCGTGAGCCTGCATGTAGATGGCAGAAACGAGAATAAGAACATGATTGGTGACAGGGAATTCAGCTGGATGAAGGAAGGTTCAATTTTTCTAAATCTTGCCAGAGGCCAGGTAGTAGATGTGGACGCTCTTAGAAAACATATGGAGTCTGGAAGGATTATCGGGGCAGGAGTAGATGTATTTCCGAAAGAACCAAAGACCAATCAGGACGAATTTGAATCGACACTAAGAGGCTTACCAAATTTGATACTCACACCGCATATTGGTGGAAGTACACAGGAAGCCCAGGAAAATATAGGAAATTTTGTTCCCGGGAAAATTATAAATTATATCAATACCGGTGGAACTACCAATTCGGTAAATTTCCCGAACCTGCAATTACCAATTCTGGAAAATGCCCACAGGCTTATACATATTCACCATAATAAACCGGGGATAATAGCACATATCAATAAGATCCTGGCGACACATGATATCAATATTGTGGGACAATATCTTAAGACCAATGAAACTATTGGGTATGTGATCACAGATATAGATAAGGAGTATAATGCAGAAGTTATAAAGGAATTAAAAGGAATACAGGGGACTATAAGATTCAGGGTGCTTTACTAGTATTTTTTAATCCAGGTAGATTAAGCATAAAAATAGGAAAAGCCGCACTAAAATTAGTGTGGCTTTTTAATTGAAATCACGTTGAATTGTTTACCGAATGATTCATTCAGCATCATTAATTCCTTAATTTAAAGTTCATAACATTTTGATATTAGTTTATTTAACCATGGGTAATGTAAAAAGAGCATACAGTTTATACTTTTGAAATAAATATAAGAGAAGGAGGAAAGGGTCAATTCTGAAATGATAGTCACGACCCTTTTTTGATTTGATGAACTTTAATATTTTATTAGCTAATTTTAGCTTTCGGTTAACTTATGGAAAGAAGATATATAAGTATATTTATAATGTAATTATTGGTCAAACAATAATTGCGAAGGCTAACTGGAAAATGGTTTAAATATTCTAGTTAGCCTTTTTTTTTATCCGTTTTTAAAAATTACTCCTCTAGATTAATAGTAAACCAGCAATATAAACACACATACCCACAAGCATTAAAATCAATGTATAGGGAAGAATTTCTCGTGCCTTTAATCGTGTAATGGCCAGAAGTGGTAACGCCCAAAAGGGCTGGAGCATATTTGTGATCTGGTCTCCGTAGGCGAAGGCCATGATGGCCTTATTTAGCGGAACGCCAAGTTTTACGGCACTTTCCAGAACTATAGGACCCTGGATAGCCCATTGACCTCCTCCGCTAGGGACGAAAATATTTACCAGCCCGGCACTAAAAAAGGTATAGACCGGTAAGCTGACCTCCGTAGCAATACTGGAGAAAAAACCGGCAATGTCGCCCACAATCCCTGTTTCTCGCATTATACCCATAATGCCGAAATAAAGAGGAAATTGGATCAATATAGCGGCGGCTCCGCCAATAGCTTCATCAAGGGCATTTAAAAAAGAAACGAAAGAACCATGCAGCAAAATACAAAGCGCGAGCATAAAGAAATTCAGCATGTTCGGGGTAAGATTAACCGAGAGAAGACTGGAGTCATAACTAACAAAAAATGCCGCTAATAGCAGTAGTCCAAATATCAGGCTGAGGTATTTGGAATGGTCAAGTTTTTCAGCCCCTTCAATCAGGATATTTTTTTGAGTTTGCTTTTCAGCAGGAAATTCAACTTTGGAAACTTCAGTTTTCTTACTTATGATCCACAACACCAGGGGTACCAGGATAAGTAGAATTCCAAAAAGGAGCAGGTTCCAATTGGCGAAAATGGTAGTTTCTGTGGGGATATTATCCGGTAATATATTTAGGATATTTTCATTTTCATCACCGGGGAATAGTCCTGCAATATGCCCGCTTTCCGCAGCCTTTAAGGGAGCACTTCCACTAATTCCACCGTGCCATACCATTAACCCCACATAGCCCGCAGCTCCAATCAGCGGATAATTGATTTTAAAATTGCGATCCCGGGCAGCCTCACCCACCTTTCTCGCCATAATTGCACCAAAAATAAGTCCCAGACCCCAGTTAAAGAACGCGACCAGCATAGTAGAAACCGAAACCATTATTACAGCACTGGCATTATCATATACGAGCCGGGTGAGCTTTTCTGTGATCCAGGAGACAGGTTTAGTAAGTACTAGGACATGTCCCAGCACCAGGATAAGCATCATTTGTACGGCAAAAACAAGCAGGCTAGGATCCCACATTCCATCCTGCCAGTAAAAAAGGATATCTCCCAAATAGGCAGGCGTCGTTTCCCCGGTGAAAATAAGTGCAATCAAGATGGTAAACAAACTTAATAGAACGGCAAGTGTAAACGGAGCAGGAATCAGTTTTTTAAAAACCAGTTCTATATATCTCGTCGTATTCATAGTAGTTTTTAGGAAATTCCAGGGTAAGATAAAAAATAGTTTATTAAGATTTATAGATATGCCTCATCGGGAAAATTTGCTTTAAACTCCCAGGAGGATGCGGCGAATTACTATACAAAGCCGGTGAATGCCTAAATTCACTAATAATGGGATGGTTGTAGATAAATTCGGGATTCAGTTCCAATAATGTATATCTGGATACCATAGTTAGGCTGTCTGGATCATTCTGTCATAATGAAGCATAATCTCCTGTAAATTAGTGCTATTCATTAATCAATTAATTGACAGTTAAAAATCATTATTAATTAAAAAACATTCATCATGAAAACATTATTTTTTTCTTTATTGCTAGTTGCGGTGGGCCTTGTAGGTCAGGCTCAGGAACAAAAAATTACTCAACTGGAAGAAGCCAAAGTAGGATTTGCGCCACTTGATGCTAAAATTACCCAAAGTGGAGATAGTTTCTCTTACAAAGTTGAAGAGGAATATGAAGGAGAGTTCACTAAAGATGCAATAGCATTTATGAAAGCGAACTTTGACATCCAAAACTTCATCTCAGAATTTGAAGAAGATAAGTATAGCTCTTACGTCGTAACATTTAGAAGTAGTAAGGGACATTTATCTGCCGACTTTAATAAAGAAGGTGAACTGGTTAAGACATTTCAGAAATTCCAGGACATAGCCTTACCACTGGATGTAAGAAGAGAAGTTTATATGGCTAATAAAGGCTGGACAATGACATCGAACAAATACATCGCTTCAGGTAACGGAGATCTTCTTGAGAAGGAAATATATAAAGTAAAACTTGAAAATGGGAATCAGAAGCGCAATGTAAAACTTGATTCCAGATCAGTATCTGGAACTTCAGTAGCAGTTAATCAATAGGTTTGATTTTTAAATTTAGTTGTTTGAGTTTTAATAGGGCTATCAAAATCTCATTTTGATAGCCCTTTATTGGGAATATAATGGATTATTTATGAGAAAAAATTACATAATTCTGATTTATAGGTTAGTAAATTGAAAGATTTTCAACAAAAATGTTCAAATAGTTTTAAATTGTGTGTACAAACTTATGTGTAAAGCATGAAAGCACTTGTAATTGATGACGAAGAACTGGCCCGAAGGCGGGTTCTAAATTTACTGGAAGAGGTAGAAGCTATTGAAGTTATTGGAGAATGTTCCAATGGACGTACGGCTATTGAAAGAATAAATGCAGATAAGCCAGATCTTATTTTCCTTGATATCAATATGAAAGATATGAATGGATTTGAAGTACTGAAGAAGATCGAAATTTCTCCCAAACCCATCGTTATTTTTGTAACCGCCTATGATAATTATGCCTTGAAGGCTTTTGATGTAGAAGCAGTTGATTTTCTTCTAAAACCATTTAAAGATCAGCGATTCTTTAAAACCATCAATAAAGTGCTGGAAACTACAAAAACAGAAGCGAACGATAATTTTGAAAAACGTCTGGTAGAATTCTTTCATGAATATTCAAAGGGAGGGCTACGACTTAATTCGGTATCCAAGATCCCAGTAAAGCAGGGAAATAAAACGGCTCTGGTAGATCCAAAGGATATTTTATATATACAGGCTTCAGGGTATTATGCTGAGATCTTTGTGGAGTCTAGAAAGTACGTGCTTCGGGAATCTTTGAACAACCTCGGAGAAATCCTGGATAGTAACATTTTTATTAGAATTCATAGATCAACCATAGCAAACCTTAATTATGTAAATGAAATCATACATTCAGATTATTCTGAGATCGACGCTAAAATGACTGACGGGAAACTATTACACGTCAGTAAATCGCACAAAAAGGAGTTTCTGGAAAAAATAGGAATTTAAGATGAGCCTCTCCACACTTAAAAAGAAATACATAGACCCTCAACTGGTGTTATTACTGGCCGGATTTTATTTGTTATTTGACCTCGTATTAATCGTGAAGGTCGCTTATATGCGTACTTATATGCGCGCGGAAGAAGGAGGGGAAAAATTTCTTTGGTCAGAGTTTCTGGTGCAAAACCTTCTTTTTGATTATATTATTGTGGTAAGCTATATGACACTAATTGCCATTAGCACGAAACGATTCCTGAATAAAAATTATTCCTGGGTCAAGATCATCTCCATCCACACGCTGTTTTCAATTCTCATTGGGCTTATAATTAGATTTATTTTCGACTTTTATTCTATCATTGCCGGGCGAATAGACATTGCTGATTTTAATCTTAGAAAAAGTATCAATGCTTTTATCTATGTGATAGATCTTAACTTTTTGATCTATTTCGCGATGATCTTTATTATTTACACCTACTATTATTTACGACAGGTAAAACAGGCAGAAAAACGGCATTCCAAACTCGAATCCCAATTGGTGAATACACGAATGAAAATGCTTTCTTCCCAGTTACAACCACATTTTTTGTTTAATACGCTTAATTCTATTGCAGTCCTAACCGATATGGATACCAAAAAAGCAAAGGATACCATTGCTGATTTGAGTGATTTTTTACGCGAAATTCTTTATAACAGTGACCGGAATAGGATCACCCTGGATGAAGAATTGAGAATTCTTGAATATTATCTAAATATTGTGAACGTTCGGTTTTCAGATCATCTTACCATTACCAAAAATATCGATGAGTCCTTATTGTTGAAAAAAGTGCCTGCCATGCTCCTTCAACCGGTAATTGAAAATTCTATCAAACATGGATATTCCTACGATCATACAGATCTTAAAATTGATGTTTCTGTGTACCAGGAAAACAGAATGTTGGTTATAAAGGTTGAAAATGACGGTGCTCAGATTACTGAAACCCACGCCCAACTGATGAAAAAAGGAGTAGGCCTGAAAAATATCCACGACCGCTTAAGTAATTTGTACAAAGACAAATATTTTTTCGAGATCAGAAACAGGGAGAATAATAATGGAGTGGAAACAATTATCAAGATCCCGGAATAGACAGTCTTTTATACTAACATTTCTATTGCATCTTATCAATTTTTCAATTAAATTAAAGATAGCTTTTTAATTGAAAAAATGAGAAAGTTTAAGAAACCAAAATATTATCCTCCTGCAGAAGAAAGATTAAATATAATTTCTCATGGGATAGGATTTGTTCTAAGTGTTGTTGCTCTCGTAATGCTTATTTTAAAAGCTCATAAACTTGGCGAAAGTAAGCATCTGGTAAGTTTTATAATTTTTGGAGCCAGCATGGTGCTGGTGTATGCTGCCTCCACTTTTTACCATAGTGCCAAAACCCATCGTTTGCGAATTAGACTGAATATCCTTGATCATGCAGCTATTTACATTCTAATTGCCGGAACTTATACTCCTTTTGCACTGGTAACTCTAAACGGAATTACAGGTTGGACTCTCTTATGGGTGGTTTGGGGTATGGCCCTGGTGGGGGTGATTTTAAAACTTTTTTATGCCGGCAGGTATCAGTTACTGTCTACTATAATGTATGTAGCCATGGGCTGGCTCATTATCTTTGCTATTAATCCTCTGATCAATAATTTATCTACTCCCGGTTTATGGTGGTTGTTTGCAGGAGGTATCTCCTATACCATTGGAGCTATACTATTTATGCAGAAAAGGATTCCCTTTAATCATGCTATTTTTCACATTTTTGTCCTTTTGGGTACTTTCGCGCATTTTGTGAGCATCTATTTTTATATTCTGCCTTCGGCTACGACGCAGTAGCTTGGCAGCTGTAAGCTATTTACAAGGCATCGGAATAATTTTCTGCTATCTATTATATAGCTTAAAAAATCCCCATAATTAAATGAGGATTATTTTTAAATTATTTGTGAAATATAGTTAGGCCTTTGCTTTTTTAATGATCTTTTTCTTTGCCAGCTTTTTCAATTTTTTTTCTGTTTTCTCTTCTTCTTTCAGTGTTTTTTTGAGATGCTTGCGAACAGTTTTCAATTTCAGCGTTTTTGCATAACGGTAAGCCGTGTCATAACCTGCAATTTCATAGTGCTCAACTCTTCGGGCACAGGCAATAAGTCCCGCATCCATGACTTCATCACTGCTTTTCTCGCTCATTAATCCCTGGCATTCCTGAATGAGTCCAGCCATGGCATTACATTTTGTACTACCGGGATTGATATCCATTTCTTTACAAATTTCCTGTATCCTTTCTAAATGTCTTTCGGTTTCTTTTAAATGCTTGGTAAATCCCTTTTTCAGCTTTTCATTACTAGCCGCTTTTATCATTTCAGGTATAGCGTTCATTAACTGTTTTTCTGCTGAATAAAGGTCTTTTACCTCATGTTCGAGTAATTCTGTTAGATTCTTCATATTTTTTGGTTTATCCTAAAATACTGAATTTCAATCATAAAGAGTCCTAGCTTAATTATAAAATAGGGTTAAAATTGAATGCATAAAGCTTTAGACCATATTGAGCCAGTAAGATTTTTGAAATGCCAGGTCATTTTTTTCCTCTTTTTCTTTTAGGTCATGTAAGAGTTTGAGGGAAGCGGGTACCGTATCACTGCATAATACAATCAGCGAATCTTTCCTGGCGTTCTCAATGGCATATTTTATAGATTCTGCTTCAGAGCCGGCAATTTTAACCGGAATTTCTTGTGCTACCTGGTTTATTCCCTTTCTCAAGAGGCAGATAAGCTGTTCAGCAGATTTTCCTCTAAGATCTACATCATCTCTAATGATGATCTCGTCAAACATTTCAGCTGCAATTTTTCCTATTTCTTCAGTATCTCTTTCCAGGCGGTCTCCAATACCGGCTATGATCCCAACCTTATGTGAATAATCCAGTGAGTCGGTAAAAGTTTGTAAAGCACGCATTCCGGTTGGGTTGTGCGCATAATCTAGTATAAAACTGAAATTTTTAAATTTGAACATATTCAACCTGCCTGGCGTTTGGGCATCTGAGGGGATAAAACTTTGTAAGGCCGTTCTCATATCTTCAATACTGAATCCGCTTAAATATGAACTAAGAACGGCGGGGAGTATATTCATAATCATGAACCTGGCTTTCCCTCCAAAGCTTAATGGAATATCTACAACCTTCATCACGCGCATTTTCCACACGCCACTGGTGAGAATAACATAAGACTGTTCTAAAATTGCGGTAACACCACCCTCTTCCTGAAATTTCTTTATTCTTGGATTATCCTCATACATAGAAAATAAGGCAATATTGCAATTCAGGTTATGTCGCATATTATAAACGAGGTCATCGTCGGCATTTAAAATGGCATAACCACTTCTTTTAACCGTTTCCGGGATTACAGATTTTACCTGCGCTAATTGATTTTGAGTATGTATGCCCGCCAGTCCGAGGTGATCGCCCTCAACATTGGTGACAATCCCAATATCTGAATTATCAAAGGCCAGACCCGACCTAAGCAATCCTCCACGGGCACATTCAAGAACCGCAAAATTTATAGTGGGATCACGCAGAACAAGTTCTGTACTAACCGGTCCTGTACAATCACCTGTCATTACCATTTGATTCTGGATGTATACACCATCTGAAGTGGTATAACCTACCATTTTTCCACTTAATTTAGCGATATGTGCAATTAGGCGGGTAGTGGTGGTTTTACCATTAGTACCGGTAACTGCCACAATAGGGATCGTGCCGGTATCTTTCTCTGGGAATAATTCGTCAATTACATGAGCTGCCACATTCCTGCCTAATCCTTTAGTAGGAGCCAGATGCATACGAAAACCGGGACCGGCATTCACTTCAATTACTGCACCACCGGTCTCGTCTATGGGTTTGCTAATATTATCGGTTATAATATCGATCCCACAAATATCCAGATCTATAATCCTGGCAATTCTTTCCACCATGAAAATATTAGAAGGGTGAACAATTTCTGTGACATCTTCAGCGGTACCTCCCGTGCTAAGATTTGCGGTGTCTTTAAGAATCACGGCTTCATCTTTGGGCGGGATAGATTCCAGATCATAGCACTGTTTTGCAAGAAGCTGCAAACTATGATCATTTAACTCTATCCTAGTAAGTACATTTTCATGCCTGTAACCTCGCCGGGGATCTTTGTTAACCTCTTCTATCAATTCTGAAATACTTGAAGTTCCATCTCCCATTACTTGTGCAGGGGATCGTTTGGCTGCGGCAACAAATTTGAAATTAATTAATAGGATTCTGTAGTCTGAGCCATGGATATGTTTCTCAATAATTATGAGATCTGAAATTTCCTTTGCCTTAAAAAATGCTTCTGTTGCCTGTTCCAGATTTAAAATATTGGAAGTTATTCCGCGGCCATGGTTCCCATTAATGGGTTTAATTACTATGGGGAATCCTATATGCTCACAGGTTTCCTGTAATTCTGATATATCACGAATAATCTCTCCTCTGGGTACATTGATCGCTGCCTGTTTTAATAATTTTTTTGTTTCCTCTTTATCACACGCAATGTCTACTCCTATATTGCTGGTTTTGCTGGTTATGGTAGCCTGAATTCTTTGTTGATTAGCTCCATAACCCAATTGGCAAAGAGATCCTTCATCTAAACGCATCCAGGGAATACCGCGTTTTTCAGCTTCTTTAATAATAGATTCGGTGCTGGGTCCTAATCTGCCATCTTCTTTTAACTCCCTTAGTTCCTGGATATCCTTTTCCAGATCATAATTATTTCCGGCGATTAAAGCTTTACAGATCTTTACTGAAGCCCGGGCAGCATATCTGCCGGCATTTTCTTCTTCATAAGAAAATACCACATGATAAACTCCTTTCTCACCATAACCACGGGTTCTTCCAAATGAAGTGCCCATTCCGGCCAGATTCTGTATTTCGAGGGCAATATGTTCAATTACATGTCCCATCCAGGTGCCCCGCTCGAGGCGGGCATAAAAACCTCCAGGCTTCCCCTCAGAACAATAATGTTCAGCAAGCCCGGGCAGTAAATTTTTTAAACGCTGATTAAAACCTACTATCTCATTGGATGGGTAATTCTCCATCTCCTCCAGATCAAGTACCATTACGATCAGCTTATGACGCCTAACCGACCAGTAGTTAGGGCCACGCATTGTGGTAATTTCCTTAATTTTCATACGTCTTAGGTTGTTGATTTTTAATGAATTAAATAAAATTAGACTATTTCGCTGAACAACTGTATTTTAGTATTCTAAAAGTTGCGTTAATGAAATCTAAAGGAACATTAATTCCTATTGGTGGAAATGAAAACAAGGGAACCAGGACCAATGAAAAATTTCATACGGAAAAAATTGAAAAAGGAATTCTTTCCAGGTTAGTGATTGAAAGTGGGGGAGTGAATGCATTGATTGTGGTTATTCCTACCGCTTCAAGTATCCCGGTTCAGGTGAGTGAAAGTTATCTTGAAGCATTTGGCAAGCTAGGATGTAGGAACATCAGAATAGCAGATATAAGAAGTCGTGAAGATTCAGAAAAACAGGAGAATATAGATCTTATTACGAAAGCAGATTGCGTAATGTTTTCAGGAGGAAATCAGTCGGAAATTATAAATAAAATCAAAGACACTTCCATTCATACAATACTCATGGACAGGTATCATAATAGTTCCCTGGTGATTGCTGGAACCAGTGCTGGGGCCATGTGCATGTCTGAGGAAATGATTACCGGCGGCAGACACAAAGAGGCTTTTGTGAAAGGAGCTGTTGGGATGAGTAAAGGAATGGGTTTTCTTCAGAAACTGATTATTGATTCTCATTTTATTAGACGTGGGAGATTTGGCAGATTAGCCGAGGCGGTAGCAAAATTTCCTGAAATGGTAGGCATCGGGCTCGCTGAAGATACGGGATTGGTTATTAAGGAATGTAATACTGTTGAGATCGTAGGGACCGGGATGGTCATTATTTTTGATCCGGGGGAACTTGAACATAACACAGAAAAATACGTAAAGAAGGGCGAATTAATGTCTGTAACGAATCTTAAAACTCATATTCTGGCCCAGGGTGATATATTTAATATAGAAAAACACCAGGTTAAGATATTACATGTGGAAACACCTTTAAAGGATATTCATTCTTCATAAATAGCAATCATTTTTTTGCCTGTGGAATCCTGCATTCCACGATACATTCCTTCGGTATTAAAAGGCATGGCAATATTCCCCTTAGTATCCACAGCGATTAAGCCTCCATCACCATTTATCTTTAAAAGTCTTTTATGAATAACTTCTTCCGCAGCGTTTTGTAAGGAAAGACCTTTATATTCCATCAGGCAGGAGAGATCATATGCAATTACACCACGTATAAAATACTCTCCACTACCGGTACAACTTACGGCGCAGGTTTCATTATTTGCGTAATTACCAACTCCAATTAGGGGGGTATCCCCAATACGCCCCCAGTTTTTATTGGTCATTCCTCCGGTGGAGGTTGCAGCGGCGACATTGCCTTCAACATCACAGGCAACTGCACCAACAGTTCCGAATTTTGAATCTTTTTTATCGCTGTGATCTAATTGAAAGTGATCACTGTCTTTTAGTTCCTGCCACTGCCGGTACCGAAATTCATCATAGAAGTAATCTTCGTTTTCTAATTTGAATCCATTTAATTTTGCGAATTCCAAGGCGCCGGAACCTGCTAGCAGAACATGTGGACTTTTTTCTAAAACAATTCTAGCCAGGGAAATGGGGTTTTTTATACCGGTAATTAAACTTACCGCACCGGCTTTAAGGTTTTTTCCCTCCATTATAGCCGCATCCATTTCATGGGTGCCATTTGCCGTAAAAACACTTCCTTTCCCGGCATTAAACAGGGGGGAGTCTTCCATTATTATTACCGCTTTTTCAACCGCATCTAATGCACTACCTTTTTTTTTCAGAATAGAGAAACCCTCCTCAAGGGCAAGTTTTAAAGTACTCCGGTAGGCCTTTTCTTTTTCCGGGGTCATTTTACCTCTGATGAGGGTCCCTGCACCTCCATGTATAGCTATCGAATAATTTGAATTCATTTTTAAGTGAAAATATGGAATATTAAGGTAGTGAAATTCAAATTTGAATGAGCTTAGGTTGCTGATAAAAAGAGGTTAAAATTTAAGTAGTTATTTGAACTTTATTACTTCACAGCAATAGCATTCCCTCCTTTATGTTAAAGAAGGGAAGTTTTAGTTTTTCTTAAATAATAAGTAACTGTAAAATCTTATTTCAGGCCTTTGGTTCGATATTCTGATTTACCCTGAAAAAATTATCCGGATCGTATTTAGCCTTGATCTTTCTTAATTTATCATAATTGTGCCTGAAGGATGCTTTCACACGTTCCTGGCCTTCTTCCATCATGAAATTTGAATAAGATCCACCCATAGAAAATGGATGTAATGCGTTCCAGTAATCCTTGCACCAGTCAGTAATTATCTGTGCTTTTCCCGGGTCGGGATCTACTCCTACAAATACTCCGGCATATTTCGCATCACGATAGGCCCAGGCTGTGTCTTCAGGCCCCGGTTTTGCGGCAGCACCGCTAATAGGATATAAATGCATTTGTGAAAGGGGAGTGGGGATCTTTGAGCCAAATTCTAAATGTTTCTTGGAAGCTTCTGGCAGGATATCACTAAAGAAATCACCTCTCCAGTACCATTGGAAACCTGGAGGCATTAAGCCGTCAAAAAGTGTTTGAATGGCCGGATAAGGCATTTCGCCCACATGTTCAAAAACAGGTTCCATGGCTTTTACCGGCTCAAAGAGTTCCTTGAATTTATCCGGGTTTCCTGTATAGCACCATACAATACCGCAAAACTTCTTATTATGAAGAAAATCGGGGAAGGGTGGACCGGGAATTACCATGGTTGCAACAAACCCGTTGAGGTCTTCCGGTTGCTTATGTAAAAATTCATGATACCATTTCATGATCTCTTCAGTTTTTTCGATAGGCCAGAGAGTAGGTCCGCCAATAACATTGGTCAAGGCATGTGCCTGAAAAAGGAAAGAGGTCACAATCCCAAAATTACCTCCACCGCCGCGAATCGCCCAGAAGAGATCTGAATTCTGATCTTTATTTACAGTAACCAGACTACCATCTGCCAGAACCATATCAGCTTCCAGTAAATTATCTATGGTAAGTCCAAATTTTCTGGAAAGATGACCAACTCCACCGCCCAGCGTTAGACCTCCTACACCTGTGGTAGAGATCATCCCTGAGGGAATGGCCAGACCATAAGCATGGGTGGCATGATCTACTTCTCCCCATAGATTTCCTCCACCCACTCTTACTGTTTTATTTGAAGCATCCACACGTACATATTTTATCCCGGAAAGGTCAATTACCAGGCCTTCATCACAAATTCCCAGGCCTCCTCCATTATGGCCGCCCCCTCTAACTGCGGTGAGTATGTTGTTTTTTATTCCGAAATTAACTGCCGTTACCACATCTGCAGCATCGACACATTTAATGATCATGCCGGGATGTTTATTGATCATGGCATTATAGATTTTGCGTGAATCTTCATAATTCACATCGCCTTCAAGAATTAACTCGCCTCTTAGGGCATGTGACAATTCCTGCATCTTTGAATCTTCCAGTTTTAGCGCCTTCATTCTGATCTATTTTAAAAATTTGATTGATATATTTATTTCCCGGGGGGAAGAGCAAAAGCAGAAGAAATGCAAAGGTGTAGATGAATTTTTAAAGCAGCAGGGCTATCCGTATCAGTTAATTTAAATAACTGAAAAACAGTATTGCAAGATACTCAATTCCATAGGAATACAACCTTCAAAATGGTATTAATTTCTGATAATCAATTGTTTAAATATAAAAATATATTTAAGAAGTCTTGAATTCAAAACTTTTAATAATATCCCAATGATGCCCATTATGTTTTAGCAGAACCAAGTTCTTAGCGGTGAAGGAGTTTTTATATTCTTTGTTTTCAAATTCATTCCAGATAGGGAGAAAATTACTTCTTTTCAGATCCCGTACGGCTATAGTTAAGTGTGGGTGAATTTTTGAAGAAATTTCATGATTTTTCAGAGGAATAAAAGACCTGAGTGTTTCCTGTAATTCAAAATGAAGCTTTATAAGATGCTGATGATCTGATACATTGACGAAAATGACATTTTTAGAGAATCTCCCAAACCCATCAAGTTCTACTTTAAAAGGGACTATTTTATTGGAAAAGGTTTTGATGTTTTCCAGTAATATAGCCTCGTTTTCTTCGTCGAATCTGAAAGGTATCTGAATGGTAATATGGGCTGGAAGTTTTAAAGCATGCTTTACATCATGCTCTTGCTTTATCTTTTCCTTAAAAGCTTTGATCTCACTTTTAATATTCTCAGGAGGTAAGATCGCAATAAAATACAGGGGATGCTTTTGATGGCTCACACAAATTTATTTTATGGCAATGATCCTTAACGGGCCACCGCTTCCACCTTTAATTTTTATGGGTAAAGCTATGATCTGAAAATCTCTGGAAGGTAATCTATCGAGATTCGCCACATTTTCAAAAGCAGGAATATTTCTGGACATCAAAGCGACGTGCGTGGCAAAGTCTGTAGATTGCCCAAAATCTATACTTGCGGTGTCGAGACCTACTGCTTTGATCTTCCTGTTTTCAATAAGCCAGATGGCGGCTTCAGTTGAAAGGCCTGGAAAATGAAGCTCCTTTACTGCCTCAGAACCTCTCTTATCTGTACCAAGATATTTTTTCGCATCGGGATAAAATTTTCCGAAGCCGGTCTGGAAAAGAACGATACTCTGTTCGGGAATTTTACCATTAGATTTTTCCCAGTCCTTAAGATCGTCTATGCTGATGATATAATCACTTGTTTTAAGCGCTTTGGCTGAGATGTCAATTTTAATTCCATTACCGATCAACTGTTTCAACGGAATTTCATCCAGACTTTGCATGTTCTCAGCAAAATGGATGGGCGCGTCAATATGAGTTCCACCATGTTCAGCAGTAGAAAAATTATTGGCTGAATAATAATATCCTTTTTCGGTTTTGCCTTTGGCCACCTCTTCAAGCTTAAACTCCCGGGCTGTTACCCAGTAAACCGTTTCATGCGAAAATGCATGGGTAAGATCTATAATTTCATGCTTATCGAAAGATAATTCCTGGCTTGTGACAGGATAGCTAATTATAAGTATGCAGAGTAGAATTAGATTTCTCATCAGTCTGGAATTTTGTTTCCATAAGTTATGAAATCAATTCCAGTTAATTTCAGTGTATTTTCCGATTCTTTTTTTGAAATCTTTCGGACTTTCAGCATAGATAAGTTCCCCTCTAGTTTTTGCGTTACTTCTTAAGGAATTACTGTATTCATTGATGATGGCTATCATAAGTTCACGATGGGTTTCCTCTTTTAAGCTGAAATCTCCGGCAAGTATTTTTTCTTTTAATACCATAAGATCATGGTCATTTCCTAAAAGATCTGCTAATTCGTGAATCTCAGCTTCCAGGGTATCAAAAAAGTTAGGCCAGGTATCCTGAAGCAATAGCGTTTGATACCATAAATACTTTACCCGTTTTCTCCATTCATGAAAGTTTTCTTTTTCCGGGGTCTCATATGCCTTTTGCAGTGCCATCTGTCCGCGTTTGTATACACGTTCAATACTTGGTAAGATAATATCAATATTATTTGATTCTACCGGCCAGCTGGTCAGCTCTTGTTTTGCTTTTTTCAATTTTTTGACCAAATGTTCTGAAAAGAAGTTTTGTGATCTCAAATTATTCTCCATCTGTTCGCGTTCTTCCTCTATTTGTTTGGAAAAAGTTCTAAAGAAGTTTACATAAAGATATTTTCCGAAACGTTCATTCAGCATTTCCAGGGTCTCCAGATGTGCAGTGAGATCACGAAAATCTGAGATTTCTTTTCCCAGGTCCCGAAAATAAATATTTATAGATTTATAATTGTCTTCGCCCATTTCATCCCGCACCAGCCTGCAGAGCGCTCTAAGTTTTTTGAGACGCTTCCGTATGTCGTGAATTGCCTCGTGTATATTCAGAGTTTCCAGAGCTTCAAGGCTTGCCTCAATCTCCTCGTTGGCGATGCTGCTAATATTTTTTATTAAACTCTTTTCTTTATTCAGTTTATAGACCATTTTCAGAATTTGTAATGAAGATACTTATTTGAAGGCATAGAAAAACTTAGAATTTTATTAAAAAAAATCCCTGCTCTTAAGGAACAGGGATAGAATAAATTTATATAAGAACCATTTACCTGGCTTCTGAAACTGGTCTGTTTTCTTCGGTTTCCGGATTCCCAATAAAATGGATCTTCAGTGCATCATAACTATTGGAGCGAATTCCAATAATTCCGAATTTTTCCTCACCCGGATTTATTGTTTTTCCGATCAAATTATAATTTTCCAGATCATTTTTAAATCTTTTATTGGCTGAAGATGCCTTTATCAGGTTGTACCCGGCAAGACCAGGTCCCAGTATGAGTCCTATAGGAAAAAAACTTTGACTTTGGGTATACCCGTTGGAAGTGGTGGTAGTTGTAAGATTAGTAGGTGTTAGTAATAAATACAACAAATGGTAAGCGCCTTTTTGCTTTAGGTCACCAAAAGTCTTTTCCTTACTTAGCATCATGATATTAGTACCGTCTTCATAAGCTATTTGAAAATCCTTTCCAAAAACTAATTGTCTATCGGTATTGTTGGTAATTCCCAGGGCTATTAATCTTACATCGTTCTTTTTTTCCTTTTTAGCATATTTCTTTGGAAGCAGGTCGTACTTATATGCTAAAGAGATCCCTTCTTCTGACTTTTTCTTAGAGTTATAATTAAGATTTTCCGGTTGAATGGATTGATAGCCCGAGGCACAGCTGGTCATATAAAACAATCCGGCTAAGGCAAAAACTAGCTTTAAAATTTTCATTGAGAACTAACGGTTTAAGTTAAAATTTTAACAAATAAATTAAAAATCAACGGTTAGTTCTAAAAAATTTTAGCTTATTTTTAAATTAATTTCTAATATTATTATTTCCAGAACAATAGAATAAATGGTAGATGGTGATGTTTCGATTTTTGTTTATAATTTCTGTTAGACTTAAATAATACTTAACCAACCAGATGACCTCCCTACAAGTCTTCGCAATTTTATAATATGAGAAGATTTCCTGTTTTATTAGTTCTTGCAATTATTTTTTTTAGTTCCTGCGCCAAAGACGATGATACTATTCCACCGGAGCATCCACAAGGAACTTTGCAGGGAGTTTTTATTGATTCCCCGGTTGAAGGCTTAAAGTATGAAACTGAGACCCATTCCGGATATACAGATGAAAATGGTAATTATGATTACGAAGAAGGGGAGACCGTAACTTTTTATGTTGGTGGCATAAAACTGGGAAGTGCGTCTGCATCTGAAGAAATGTCCCCAATTTCTATTGCTTCGACTCCCGATGCTACTATTGAGACCCTGGAAGTTCAGAATATCGCTGCATTTCTGCAAACTCTGGACGAGGATGGGGATCCGGGAAATGGTATCCAAATTTCTCCAGCAGTAGCAGATGCGATTAGTATTTTAGAAATAGATTTCACTCAAAATATCATTCAGATACTGGGAGAAATCGCTTTAGAAGTTTTTCAAAATACCGGGGTTAGTCTTGAGGTTGTCTATCCAGAAAGAGCAGCTGCTCATTTAGCTCAGACTTTAGGATTGGAATTTGCCCCTACAGATATGTTTTCTTTTAACTTCCTTCCTGCTTTTACCAATTATTTTGGAGTGGAGAGGCATTATGAACTATGGAAGGGTGCAACTAGGGCTGTGCTTTGGAAGCATGAATTTGATAGTGCAGGAAAATTAATCAAATCTATCGCTTATGAGAAATATCCTTTTAGAATTTTTAAAGAATTTTATTTTTCAAATTATGATTCAGTTAATTTGAGTGTTGATTTGAAAATTCAAACAAATAATTATCATGGATGGCCTTCCACTTATACTGAAAACTATACAATACGATATTCTTCTGATTATTTAATTACAGATTTGACTACTGGAGCAGGTGTCATTTTTAAAAGAAAAGAGTTTGAAGCTTTCAGTTCTGAAAACTGGGTCACCTCTTTGGTTTCATACAATTCTGAAGATCAGTTAGTCTTTACTCATAATTATGAATACGATTCAAAAGGAAATATTATTAGAACTGAAACTTTTGGGATAGATGGAAATTTAAAGTCCTCGAATGAATTTAATTATTCCGATGTTGATGAGGTAAGGACAGCGCTTTACTTAAACAGTGATGATTCTCAATCTACTTTTGAATATTCCTATAGAGATGATCATACATTAGAAAAAGTTGAAGAAACATTTTCAAATGGAAATGCAATTTTTTATTATTCTGAAGAAGAACTTTTAAAAGAGTGGGTCATTTTTTATAATAGTGGCTACAAGATTGTATTTACCTTCGAAGCTACAGAAAAAGTTGAGAAAAATTTTTACGATGGGGTACTTACTGATATCTACTATTACAGGTTTGAAGATGGAAATTATAGTGGCTGGGTTTATAAGTATGAGTGGTATGAAAATGGAATTCTTAGAGAACGGACTGTTTTAAATGAAAATTATAAAAGGGAATCCTTTGAATACTTTTATGATAATGGGAATTTAGAATATAAGGAATTTTATGATCAGGATGGAACCAGGATATATACAGAATATTATGATGAAAATGGAAACCTGATAAATACCCAATATCATAATTAATAATAAAAAAGCAGCCCGATGGCTGCTTTTCTGTTTATTCTTTATCAACCAACTCTTTGGGAGAAGTTTCAAAGTTAATTTCTATCTGGTGTCTTGTAAGATCTTCAAAAGTTTCACGTTCTCTTATAAGATGGGCTTTGCCATTATACCACATTACTTCAGCTGGGCGATACCTGGAATTAAAATTACTGGCCATAGAGAAACAGTAGGCTCCGGCATTACTGAAACTTAATATATCTCCCTCACGTATTTCTGCGATCCTTCGGTTATTTCCAAATGTATCGGTCTCACAGATATAGCCCACCACGCTATAAAAACGCGGTTTTGCTTCGGGATTAGAGATATTGGTGATCTCGTGATGTGATCCATAGAACATAGGTCTTATTAAGTGATTGAAGCCTGTGTCTATTCCTGCAAATACTGTAGAAGTAGTTTGTTTGATCACATTTACCTTAGCTAGAAATTTTCCTGATTCACTTACAAGGTATTTTCCGGGTTCAAAAGCAAGCGCAAGTTCCCTACCATATTCTTTACAAAATTTCTCAAATTTCTCGGTTAATTGTGCTCCAAGATCTTCGATATCGGTCTCAATGTCTCCCTCCCGGTAAGGAACTTTAAAACCACTTCCGAAGTCGATAAATTCTAATTCCTTAAAATTACGGGCAGCTTCGAAAAGAATTTCTGAAGCATACAGAAATACCCCAATATCAAGAATGTCACTTCCCGTGTGCATATGAATACCATTAATATGCATCCCGGTGTTTTCTACGATCCTCAATAAATGCGGCATTTGATGTATACTGATCCCGAATTTAGAATCTATATGTCCCACTGAGATCTTAGAATTCCCGCCCGCCATTACGTGCGGATTGATCCTGATACAAACGGGAATTTCAGGATGTCTGCTACCAAATTGTTCTAATACGGAAAGATTATCAATATTGATCTGCGCTCCTAATTTCACAACTTCTTCGATCTCCTCCAGTGAAACCCCATTTGGAGTGTATATAATTTTAGAAGGATCTACTCCGGCTTTTAAACCAAGTCTGACTTCCTGAACAGATACAGTGTCAAGTCCACAGCCCAGCAAATTCAGAAGTTTCAGAACAGAGATATTTGATAATGCTTTTACCGCGTAATGAATTCGAAGTTCATTTACTTTAAATGCATTGGTAAGCCTCTGGTATTGTGAAATAATCTTATCGGCATCATATACATATACCGGACTATCAAATTCTTCAGTGATGGAAAGTAGATCTTTCTGGGTCATTTCTTTTAAATATTTTGAGCAAAAATAAATTACTTCTTAAAGTACGAATAAGGCTTATATCAAATATAACCGATTTGTACATTTTGTAATTTCTGAAAGCAATTAAATTTAAGTATTACTCAATTCCAGTTTCGCAGTTTGCTGTCGTCTTATCATTATAACTCCCAAACCAATAAAAATTCCAATTCCAGCCATCGCAGCTCCTATGTATTGTGCGGAAACAATGCCATAACCATAAGCTATTGGTAAACCAGCCAGGTAAGCCCCGCTGGCATTTCCCATATTAAATGCACTCTGATTTAGAGAGGAACCTAGCATTTCAGAACCTTTTGCTGAATTGATCACAGCCATTTGTATAGGAGTGGCGATACAAAAGGCAATTAAAGGGAGTATAAATGTCATTACAAGCACACCAATCTGGTCATAGGCCAGGAAGGTATTGGAAAGTAGCGCAATTACCATTAAGACTAAGGCGATAATGACTGCATTTATTGGCTTGAACATTTCTGCGAGTTTTGCACCCAGAAAATTACCTGCCACCATCCCTAATCCCGCAAGGATCATAGCATAACTTACAATATTGTCATCATGACCGGCCACATCTGTAATTAATGGAGCTATATAGCTGTACCAGGCAAAAAAACCACCAGTTCCTATGGTTGTTAAAAGAATGATCATCCATAATTCAGGTTTCTTAAGAACTTTTATATCTTTTTTGAAACCGTTTGATTCATTTTTAGGCAATTCAGGCATCCAGAATTTTACACTAAGAACCGCAAATATCCCTACAACACCAACAGCAAGAAAGGCTACTCCCCATTCAAAATTCTGTCCCAACCAGGTTCCTAAAGGAACTCCTATAACATTTGCCACGGTAAGTCCGGTGAACATGATAGCTATTGCCTGTGCATCCTTGCCAGGTTTGGCAAGTTTTCCAGCCACTACTGCACCAATCCCGAAGAATGCACCATGTGGCAGTCCCGATAAAAATCTGGAGATCAATAAAAGCATATATGAATTTGAAAAAGCAGAGAGGGTATTGAAAATGGTAAACCAGACCATTAGTCCCAGAAGAACCTTATGCGGTGGCCATTTATTTCCAAAAACGGTAAGTAAGGGTGCACCCACTACCACGCCCAGGGCATAGGCAGATATAAAATGGCCGGCCTCAGGAATAGTAATGCTGAGAGCTTCAGCAACTTCAGGTAGTATTCCCATGATCACAAACTCCGTCATTCCAATTCCAAAACCACCTATCGCTAATGCTAATAAAGCCTTTTTCATAAGCAACTATTAAACGAGCAATTTACAGGAGAATGAAGTTTAATGCCAGAGATATCCATTTTTTCTACGATAACCTTTTCGTTATGAGGCTTCATTTTGCCAAAGCATTGAGATTATTGGATTTCCCTGATTAGAGAAGCGTTAAGAAGCTCAAAAAAGATTGGTACAATAGTATGTATTTGTTACTTTTGCCTTCCATAATAAAACAGAAGAAATAGCTGATTATGAATATACACGAATATCAAGGAAAAGAGATTTTAAACAGTTTCGGAGTTCGCATTCAACGTGGGACTGTGGCAAGAAATGCCAAAGAAGCAGTTGAGGCTGCCAAAGAACTAACTGAACAGACCGGAACTGGCTGGCATGTGATCAAAGCGCAGGTACATGCAGGAGGCCGTGGAAAAGGTGGTGGGGTAAAACTTGCTAAAAACCTAAAGGAAGTTGAAGAGATTGCAGGAGAGATCATTGGGATGAATCTTGTTACTCCTCAAACTTCTGCTGAAGGTAAAAAGGTTCACCAGGTTCTCGTAGCTGAAGATGTTTATTATCCTGGAGATAATGAGCCGGAAGAGTACTACATGTCTGTATTGCTTAACCGTGCTACCGGTCGTAACATGATCATGTATTCTACTGAAGGTGGGATGGATATAGAAACTGTTGCTGAAGAAACTCCAGACCTTATATTCACAGAAGAAATAGATCCTTCTACAGGACTTCTAGGTTTTCAGGCACGTCGTATCGCATTTAACCTTGGATTAAGCGGGAAGGCATTTAAAGAAATGACGAAATTCGTAATGTCTTTATATGAGGCTTTCGAAAAATCTGATTCTTCATTATTCGAAATTAACCCGGTGCTAAAAACAAGTGATGATTTGATCATGGCTGTTGATGCTAAGGTAACTTTAGATGATAATGCACTTTTCCGTCATAAAGACTATGCTGAAATGCGTGATGTTCGTGAAGAAAATCCAACTGAAGTTGAAGCTAGAGAAGTTGGACTTAACTACGTAGATCTTGATGGAAACGTTGGATGTATGGTAAATGGTGCCGGACTTGCCATGGCAACGATGGACCTTATCAAGCAAGCTGGTGGTGAACCTGCAAACTTCCTTGACGTAGGAGGTACTGCAGACGCTAAAAGAGTAGAAGAGGCATTCAGACTTATCCTTAAAGATGATAAAGTGGAAGCTATACTTGTAAATATTTTTGGAGGAATCGTTCGATGTGACCGTGTAGCTCAGGGTATTGTTGATGCATCCAAAAATATGGGAGATGCGATGAATGTGCCAATTATTGTGCGATTACAGGGAACAAATGCCGATATCGCAAAAGAACTTATAGATAACAGTGGACTTAAAGTGTACAGTGCAGTACAGTTCCAGGAAGCTGCCGATAAAGTACAGGAAGTTCTTTCCTAGTATATAAATTACATATAAAAAGAACCCCACGCGCTTGCGTGGGGTTTTTTTATGCAATTATTTTAAATACTATCCATCTTTAGTACAGTGTTCATTCTCAAAATGTTAAACCGTATTTTTTAGTGTAACGATTCTCTTTTTCTATCGTCTTTTAAATAGAACAACTAAAGAATAATTATGAAAAGGATCCATTATTTTCTCTTCGCTGTCATATTTTTTGCCATTGCAGGTAAGGCTAATTTAAATTTAGATAGAGATATGGGATATGCCGCTCTTTCAACAGATACTAAAACCGAAAATGTTGATCAATTTTTTAAGTATAAGGTAAACCATTTACAGTTTGATGAACCACAAAAAATTAGGAGTTGTTCGATCAAATCTGCTATCTGTTCTCATGCCTGAGAATAATGGTCCAGTGCCTTAGAAATTGAAGGAACTCAGTTAATAAAAAGAAGATTTTTAATTTACAAAAAGATTAAAAATATTTGATTATCAGTGAATTATATATAAATATTTTTGTTAAATTCCTATTTAGTATTTATCTTTAAGTGTGTTTTTCTGAAAAATATGAAAAGCCGTCTTTCTCTAAAGCATTTACGTTGAAATACTGTTGAATTTGAATTAGCCAACATGAAAAATTTTGCAAATCGCGTATGCAAAAACTATAGAAAGACGGCTTCTTTATGAAATTAAGATTTATCCTTTTCAGGATACCATTCCATTAATTCAACCTGAATATCTTTATCTCCTTCATTTACCAGCGTCTTAAATTTTTCCACGTCTGAAAATCCATCTTTTCCTCGATAGTGATATGGGATAACCTTCTTAGGTTTAAAAGCTAGAACCCCTTCCGCAGCCTGATCTACAGGCATGGTATAAGGTAAATTCATTGAAACCAGGGCTATATCAATATTTTTTAGATCACGCATCTCGGGAATATCTTCGGTATCTCCGGAAATATAAAGTCTCTCGCCATTTTTTTCCAGTACATATCCGTTACCGCGTCCCTTAACATGCATTGCATCCTTAGTCTGCGGAAGATTATACATGGGTATAGCCCTAACCGTGAAACCCATAAATTCTTTTGAATCTCCATTGTTTATTACAACAAGGTTTTCTTGCATCTCTTCCGGTAATTTTTTCTGTACTGCATCTGGCACCAGAATTTTTGTTTCTCCCAGGTTAAGAGCCTGAAGCGTCTCCGCATCCATGTGATCTCCATGTATATCGGTGATAAGAATAAAATCTGGTTTTTGCATTCCTTCAAATGCCTGTGCTCCACCCACAGGATCGGTATAAAATACCTTGTCTCCCCATTTAAATACTGCCGTGGCATGTGAAATTGGGGTTATCTCAATTTCGGTGGAATCAGATTCCATTTCGTTGGGAGTAGTGTTTTCAGCTATTTCAGTTTTAGCTTCATTTTCAGAGTCTTCAGAATTTTTGTCATTTTTACAGCCTATTAGCAGAATACTAAAAGCAATAAGGGTAGTTATTTTTCTCATAATCAAAATTTTATATAAATGTAAAGAAGGCTCTATGGAGTAAGCTTTACATTAATAAATATTTATGAAAGGTTTAGACTCATTTTAATATCACCTCGCGTATAGGGATTATTTTTTTCGATGGGAATTTCTTCAAAGCCATATTTTTTATAAAGATGTATGGCATTTTCCAGTTTTCTGTTACTATAGATTATAAGTTCCTTCCATTCATTCTTTCTGGCAAAATCTATAGTATATTTCATTAACTGCTGACCTATTTTTTTTCCGCGGTGTTCCGGTTTTACGGCCATTTTTGTAAGTTCAAAAATATTATCCTCCATTTTCATAAGAGCTACACAACCTATGATAGAGTCATCCTCTTCCTTTACAAAAAGTATATTCCCGCCGGGATCGATGATATATTTTTTAGGATTACCCAGAACATCTTCGTCATGTGGCTCTACCCAGAAGAATTCTTTTAGCCAGTGAAGGTTCATATTCTTAAATTCTTCGGAATATTCAGGTTGCCAGGAGACTATTTCCATTTCAATTTTTTTTAGAATTCAAAAATATTAAATACAATGGATAATTGCCCTAACAAAAATGAATCTCTGAAATCTCTTATATTTATAGGGAATTAAACTGAAACTATGAAGAACCGACTTTTCCCGTATTTTAATTATCTATTGATAATTTCCCTTTTTATTTCCTGCAAAATTGGACCGGATCCCGAACAGGAACTTGATAAAATTGAAAATGAAATTGAAATTCTTCCTCCCGCAGAATTATATGGTGAACTTTTCTATGATGTGCAGACCAGGGAGATCTTTCCCGATAGTAAAACTTTTGTGGATGTAAAGCCCGAATATAATGTTGGTCTTATAAGACAACGATACAATATGCTGGAAGATACGACCACAAAAGGGATCAAAGAATTTGTGGAACAGCATTTCCAATTACCGGGGAATGATTTTGAATTTGAAACAGATTCATCTTCTATAAACGCTCATATTGGCAAATTATGGGATGACTTAAAAAGACCTTCCGATGAAAGAAAATCTGGTACTCTTATTCCTTTACCCGAGCCGTATATTGTTCCGGGTGGCCGGTTCAGGGAGATCTATTACTGGGATAGCTATTTTACCATGCTGGGGCTGCAGGAAGATGGAGAAATTGAGACGATTCAGAATATGGTAGATAATTTTGCGTATTTGATTAATGAATATGGTTTTATTCCTAATGGCAACAGAACTTATTACCTGGGGAGATCACAGCCACCATTCTTTGCTATGATGCTGAAAGTTCTTGCCGAGGAAAAAGGAGAAAGAGTTTTAGCCAAATATCTGCCGGAACTTGAAAAAGAATATAATTTCTGGATGGATGGAAGTTCCAGTCTTGAGAATAGAAAGGCCTATAGAAGAGTGGTTAAGTTGAAAGATGGTGAAATTTTAAACCGGTACTGGGACGATAATACTACTCCCAGACCTGAGAGTTACCGGGAAGATGTGAAAACTACTGAAGAAGCCATCGCGCAAAACCCTGATCTTACCAAAGAAGAGGTTTACAGAAACCTGAGAGCCGGAGCGGAATCTGGTTGGGATTTTTCCAGCAGATGGCTTAACAGAAATGAAAATGGAAAGTTTGATCTTTCTACGATACACACCACAGATATTGTTCCGGTAGACCTTAATTCTTTAATGTATAATTTAGAAAGTACAATTTCTGAAGCAGCACAGATTGCGGGGGATAAGGAAAAAGCGAAAGAGTTCACTCAAAAGGCGGAAGATCGTAAGTTGGCGATTTTAAAATATCACTGGAGTGAGGAAGTTGGTTTTTTTATGGATTATAATTTTAGGAAAGCAACCCTAACTGAGCAGTTTTCACTGGCGGGCGTGTATCCTTTATTCTTTGAAATTGCAAGAAAGGAACAGGCTGAAAAAATTGCGGATAAGTTAGAAAAAGACTTTTTAAAACCCGGAGGAGTGGTGACCACTCCTTATAACACCGGCCAGCAATGGGATGCCCCAAACGGATGGGCTCCTTTACAGTGGCTTTCTATCCAGGGACTTAGAAATTATGATCAAAATGATCTGGCCGGAGAAATCAAATCCAGATGGTTAAAATTAAACAAGGATGTTTATGGGCGAACCTACAAAATGCTCGAAAAATATAATGTAGAAGATCTTTCCAAAGAAAGCGGAGGAGGAGAATACCCCACTCAGGATGGTTTTGGATGGACAAATGGAGTGTATCAAAAATTATCTTCAGAAAATTAAACTATGGAGAATATAAAATTTTATATTGAAGTGATAGCCAGGATCATTGAAGTTGGGGGTGTTTTAACAATTTTAATCGGAACGATATTGTCGCTTTGGAAGTTTATTTTTTCAATGCAGAATGGCGAAAAACGTTCCTATAAAATCCTGCGTCAGGAATTGGGAAAAGGAATCCTTTTAGGTTTGGAGATCCTGGTGGCGGCAGATATTATTGCTACCGTGGTCACTGAACCTACCATGAATAAGGTACTCACTTTGGGAGTTATCGTTCTAATCAGGACCTTTTTAAGTTTGTCCATTGAACTGGAGATTGAAGGAAGGTTTCCCTGGCAGCGTACTCCTTCAGAGAAAAGACTTGATCAGGATGCCTGATTAATCACGAATAAAATCTGAAATAAAATATGAGAGGGCTTTTCCCACCTGGTCAGCATTCTTTTCAGTTGGAGCCGCTTCGCATATATGAAAATAGCAGCAGTTCTCACTTTTAGACGCAGTATCTATAAAATTCCTAATGTCGTTAACTGAAAAGCCGGCCGGTGACTTTGCACTGCTGGGAAAATTGGAAATGGCATCACAGTCCATTTCCAAACCATAATGCGATTTATTTATTTTTTCCAGGCATTGCTGAAATCTTCTTTGCATCTCGTCTGGGTATCGCATTAGATCTTCAGATAAATAATATTCCATATAATCTGATGCATCCATTTCCTGCAAAATATATTCCGGGGTATAGTTTTTATGTAATCCGAAGACAGCATACTTGCGCAGATACTGGCCTTCTATCGCATAGCTGAAACCATTCCCGCTATGTCTATGCTCCAATTGCCTTAGATCTGTATGCGCATCGATATTTACTACATTAATAGGATCATTTAAAGCTTTAGCAGAACCTTTTATATTCCCGTAGGCGTTGTTATGGCCTCCACCGATGATGATCGGTATTTTATGCTGAGAAACAATTTTTTCAATAATATCTGCCAGTAATAGATCAATCTGTTTTACCAGGTCCCCAAGTTTGGGATAATAATTAGGATCTGCCTTATCTATATTAGCAGCTTTTTCCATCAGTTTGTCGCAGTCCAGTTCCCCCAGCAGAATTATATTTTCAGGATTATTGAACCTATTCACCTGAATATTGACAAGTGATTTTAAGGCTGCGTTCCATGCATTTGAGGTTCCGGTTTTTCCATAATTGGCTCTTACCCCAATATCTTCCCGAATTCCCAGTAATACGTATTTGGCAGCATTCTTTTCAAGTTCATCAATATTACTTACAAAATGTAAGTTCTCGCCAAACTTTACTTCTCCATTTCTTTTGGAGATAAGCTTTTCAATATTGGCCGGGCGGTAAATTTTTAATCCATTCATATTATACTATTTTCCCATTAATATAAACCGATTCAATAGAATTGGTTCCAAAAGCATAGGGCAGGAAAGTGTAGGAGGGGATATCTTTGGTTACTATAAAATTAGCCATTTTTCCTTTAGTTATACTCCCGTGGGTATCGCTTAATTCCATAGCGTAAGCTCCGTTGATGGTTGCAGCATTTATAACTTCTTCCGGGGTCATCTTCATTTTTATGCAGGCTAGGGAAACCACCAGGTTCATATTTCCGCTGGGAGTACTCCCCGGGTTAAAATCGGTGGCCAGGGCTAGTGGTAGTTCCGCATCTAAAATCTTTCTGGCCGGAGTATAGGGAATACTAAGGAAAAGAGAACAGGAGGGAAGTGCTACGGGCATGGTATTAGAGCCTTTCAATACTTCTATGTCTTCATCATTCATTACTTCTAAATGATCTACACTTAGAGCGTCATGTTCAACGCCTGCTTTCACGCCACCAATAGCATTAAATTGATTTACGTGTATCTTTGGTTTTAACCCAAATTCTTTAGCAGCGCTTAATAATTTATTGGTGTCTTCTACGCTGAAGTAACCTTTCTCGCAAAAGATATCGATATAGTCGGCCAGTTTTTCCTCAGCAACTTTTGGTAAGATATTCTTGATCACCAGATCCATATAGGCATCCGGATCGTTTTTATATTCCTTCGGAATCGCATGTGCTCCTAAAAAAGTAGATTTTACGGGTAGATCATAATTTTCTCTTAGCTTTTTGATCACCCGAAGCATTTTTAGTTCGGCTTCTTCGGTAAGTCCGTAACCGGATTTGATTTCCACTGCTCCGGTACCAAGCTTCATCACTTCTTCCAGTCTCTTAGACGACTGCTTGTAGACTTCATCTTCCGGTGTTTCCTGAAGTGTTTTCGCACTGTTCAGAATTCCTCCTCCACGGTTAGCGATCTCTTCATAACTCAGTCCGTTAATGCGATCAGCAAATTCGAGCTCGCGGTTACCAGCATATACAATATGTGTATGAGAATCACACCAGGTGGGCAGCACGATCTTTCCGGTGGCATCAATGGTTTTATCAGCATTCAATTCCGGTAAATTATCCATAGAACCAAAATCGGCAATCTTATCATCTTCAATTAAAAGCCAGGCATTTTTAATAGAGGGAAGTTCTTTCATTTCACTTCCGGAAACCTTGCGGATATTTTGTTCCCTAACCTGTAATAATTCCCTGATATTGGTTAGCAGTAATCTCATATATTTTTTGGATTGATCGTTCAACAAATGCTAAAAAACAAAGATATAAACTCCACTTAGAATAAAAGAGGTCTTGCAAATTCTTTAAATAAGAAAAGCCACTTTAATCGAAAAGTGGCTTTTAAAATTTCATTACTAAGGGGTGCTAATACGATGAGATGCTGAAACCAGTTCAGCATGACGACAATTCATTATAGAACTACGTCACCATGAACTTGTTTCAGGATTATTTTAAAGCGTATACTCCGCTAATAATTTCTGAACTTCATAGATATCTACTTTCTTATTAAAACGCTTGGAAATAGAAGGAGTTTGTTCTCCAGAGATCCAGATCTTCAGCTCTGCATCAAGGTCAAAACTTCCTGCAGTTTCAACGCTGAACCTGGTAATACTTTTATACAAGACCGAAAAGTATTCGATCTTACTTCCCGTAAGCCCCTGAACATCCACCAGGATGAGGCGTTTATTGGTAAAAATAAAAGTATCCCGAATGATCTTGAATCCGGCTTCGATCTCTTCAGAAGAAATCAGTAATTGTCCATATTTCTCCTGAAGCTTTTCTTTTTCTATCGCTCCGGCATTTCCTAAAAGGGAAGAAAGTATACTCATATTAGCTCTTTAAAGATTTCATATCGATTACAAATCTATATTTTACATCAGAATTTACAACTCTTTCGTAGGCTTCATTAATGTTTTGAATGTCGATCATTTCAATATCTGAAACAACATTATGCTCACCGCAAAAATCAAGCATTTCCTGAGTTTCTTTAATTCCGCCAATCAAAGAACCGGCAAGTCTTTTTCTTCCCATTATGAGTCCGCCACCATGAATATCTATTTCATCAATAGCTCCAACAAGCGTCATGGTTGCGTCACGTTTCAATAATCCTACATAAGGATTAGTATCATGGCCAACGGGAACAGTATTCAGGATAAAATCAAATGTACCCTGGTGTTTTTTCATTTCATCTTCATTTTTAGAAATAAGAACTTCATCTGCTCCAAGTCTTTTGGCATCTTCAGCTTTACCAGGTGAAGTCGTGATCATTACGGTATGAGCTCCAAGCGCTGATGCAAACTTTACTCCCATGTGACCAAGACCCCCAAGGCCTACAACTCCAACCTTATCTCCTTTTTTTACATTCCATTGTCTTAATGGTGACCAGGTAGTAATCCCGGCACAAAGAAGTGGAGCAACGGCTTTAGTATCCAGGTTTTCCGGTACTTTAAGAACGAATTTCTCTTTTACAACGATCAATTCAGAATAGCCTCCAAAGGTATGACCTCCAAGGTGTTTGTCTTCTCCGTTATAAGTAGCTACCATTCCATTCTCACAGTATTGTTCCAGATCTTCCTTACAGGAATCACATTCCTGGCAGGAATCTACCATACAACCGACCCCTACAAGATCACCTACTTTATAGTTTTTGACATCCTTACCTACTTCGGTAACATGTCCAATGATCTCGTGTCCCGGAACTACCGGATATTTGCTGTTTCCCCAGTCATTTCTAACCTGGTGAATATCACTATGACAAACTCCACAATAATCTATCTCGATCTTTACATCGTCTGCTAAAATCTCTCTTCTTTCAATATCAAACGGCTCCAGATTAGCATCATTTGACTTCGCTGCATATGCATTTACATTCTTCATTGGTTCAATTTTTTATTCAAGCTTAAAGTTACCGAAAAAAGGATGCATCACCTCAGGAGGTTTCAAGGTTTAACTTTAATTAACTTCTGTCTTAGCCAGCTTTTTCCAATTATACCCAGATGACCACATTTATCAGAATTCTTAGTACATTAGGGCTGAATTTTTTAAAAATACTTTATGAGTAAGATCAAAGGAATCAACACGATTTGTACGCATGTTGGAGAATTAGAAGACAAGCAATTTAAAGGAGCAGTTTCTCCTTTGTATATGTCCACTTCCTATGCATTTGAAGATGTTGAGACCAAGAGATATCCGAGATATTTTAATACTCCAAATCAGGTTTCACTGGCTAAAAAAATGGCCGCTCTTGAACATGGCGAAGCTTCGCTCATCTTTGGAAGCGGAATGGCTGCGGTAAGTACTTCATTAATGGCTTTTTTAAAAGCCGATGATCATGTTGTTTTTCAGGATTCGCTTTATGGAGGAACCAGTAACCTGGCGACAGAAGAATTTGATAAATTTGGGATTGAATATACTTTTGCCAAAGACGCCAAAGCTGAATCTCTTAAAGCCGAAATCAAAGCTAATACGAAGGTTATTTATATTGAAACCCCTTCAAATCCTTTACTCAGGATCACAGATATGCAAGCGGTTGCACAACTGACCAAAGAGCATGGGCTGGTAAGTATGATCGATAATACGTTTGCTTCACCGGTAAATCAAAATCCTATAGATTTTGGAATTGATATCGTGATACATTCAGCTACAAAATATATGGGTGGCCACAGTGATATTCTTGCTGGAACGGTTATTTCTACCGAAGAGAATATTGAAAGGATCTTTCAGATGGCCAAGAATTTTGGAGGTAGCCTAAGCGATTATACAGTATGGCTGTTAGAGCGAAGTATTAAAACAATGGGAATCAGGGTGAAAGCCCAGAACGAAAATGCAATGAAACTGGCTGAATTTTTAAATGCTCATACCCAGGTTTCAAAGGTGTATTACCCCGGTTTAAAAGATCATCCAGATCATGAACTCGCAAAAAAACAAATGAAAGCTTTTGGAGGTATGCTTTCTTTTGAGTTAGATGAAAGGATAAATGCGTCTGAATTTATGAAAGCCCTGGAATTAATTAAACCTTCCATGAGCCTGGCTGGAGTGGAAAGTACGATCCTGCTTCCATCGCAAACCTCGCATGGATTATTGAGTGAGGAAGACAGAGCCAAACAAGGGATCAAGGATAATTTATTGAGATTTTCAGTGGGAATTGAAGAAGTAGAAGACCTGATGGAAGATATAGAACAGGCCATTGAAAAAAGCAAATAAGACTTAGAAACAAATATATATGAAATTAGATATACTGGCAGTGGGATCACATCCTGATGATGTAGAATTAAGCTGCTCAGGGACTATAGCAAAAGAGGTAGACCGGGGAAAAAAGGTTGGAATTCTTGATCTTACCAGGGGAGAACTTGGTACCAGGGGTACAGCCGAGATTAGAGATAAAGAAGCGAAGGCTGCTGCAGAAATCCTGGGGGTAAAAATGCGCCATAATCTGGAATTTAGTGATGCTTTTTTCGAAAATAATACTGCGCATAAACTGGAGGTTATTAAGATCATTAGAAAATACAGACCCGAGATCGTGCTTTGTAATGCTATTGAAGACCGCCATATAGACCATGGGAAGGGAGCAAAACTGGTAAGTGACGCCTGTTTTCTTAGCGGACTTCGTAAAATAGAAACGATCATGAATGGTAACAAGCAGGCAGCCTGGAGACCCAAACATGTTTTTCATTATATACAATGGAAAAATCTGCAACCTGATTTTGTAGTTGATATTTCAGGATATTTAGATAAAAAATTAGAGTCGGTTTTAGCTTATCGCTCACAGTTTTTTGACGAGAATAGTAAGGAGCCGCAAACCCCCATTTCAAGCAGTAACTTTCTGGATAGCATTACTTACCGGGCTCAGGATATGGGAAGACTTATTAGTACAGAACATGCCGAAGGTTTCAATGTAGAAAGGAATGTGG
Source organism: Christiangramia sediminis (assembly GCF_020552705.1). Lineage (GTDB taxonomy): Bacteria > Bacteroidota > Bacteroidia > Flavobacteriales > Flavobacteriaceae > Christiangramia > Christiangramia sediminis. Next base: position 121,173 of record NZ_JAJBZG010000001.1, read on the forward strand.
CGGTAGATTCTATATTTGACCTTATTTAATTGAAATTTTTTCTTTGCGAAATTGTACAAATAACTTACATTTGCAACCGCTAATCAAATGGTGGTTGTAGCTCAGCTGGTTAGAGCGCCGGATTGTGGTTCCGGAGGTCGCCGGTTCGAAACCGGTCTTCCACCCAAAAGCAAAGTCCTTCAGAAATGAAGGACTTTTTTTGTGGGATAAATTTAATCTCACTCTGTATTTGTTTGGTTTCTGTTTTAATTCACTAGATATGGGATGAGATCCTGGTACAAGTTCAGGATGACAGAATGTGATAACAGGTTTTTTCGTGGAATAAATTCAAAATTCCACCTTCGAAATCCTATTTTTACAAAAATCAATTTTCAGGATGAATTCACGCGAAGATCAGTTAAAAGCTTTTGACAGGCTGCTTACCATTATGGATGAACTTAGGGAGCAATGCCCATGGGACAGGAAGCAAACCATGGAATCTTTAAGACATCTTACTATTGAAGAGACCTACGAGCTTGGAGATGCCATTCTGGATAAGGATATGGAAGAGATCAAGAAAGAGCTGGGCGATGTACTTCTTCATTTGGTATTCTATTCAAAAATTGGAAGTGAAACCAATGACTTTGATATTGCAGATGTTGCCAATAGTATTTGTGATAAATTGATCGATAGACATCCACATATTTATGGAGATGTTGAGGTTGCCGATGAGGAAGAAGTAAAAAGGAATTGGGAGAATCTCAAACTTAAGGAGGGTAAGAAAAGTGTGCTGGAAGGCGTGCCCAGATCCTTGCCGGCTGTAGTTAAAGCTAGTAGGATCCAGGAAAAAGTTGCCGGGGTTGGGTTTGACTGGGAAGAGCCACAGCAGGTATTTGAAAAATTGAAGGAAGAGCTGGAGGAACTTCAGCACGAGATCAATGTTGATAATAAAGACGAAATAGAAGCCGAATTCGGCGATGTTCTCTTCTCCATGGTAAATTATGCCAGATTTCTGAATGTGAACCCTGAGAATGCTTTAGAACGCACCAATAAGAAGTTTATTAAACGTTTTCAGTATCTGGAAGGAAAAGCCAGCGAGAAGAATAAAGCTCTAAAGGATATGAGCCTTGCAGAAATGGATGTTTTCTGGAATGAAGCGAAAAAACTATAGTTAGGCACAAAAAATTATAAATTCTTCCTGTATCTCTAAAGAAGAAAAGTTCAGGTGCTCTTTTATCCAATTCAAAGTCTCTTTATTGTAGAAAATCACATGGGTTAGATCGTCTTTGTAATGCCAGTTATGGAAATCTATTGCTTCATCCCAAACTGAAGTTTTACAATATAATTTTCCTGAAGATTTTAAAAGTGAACGTAATAATTTAAATTCCTTTAGTGGGTTCTGAAAATGCTCCATCACTTCGCAACAGATTATAAAATCAAATGAACCCTTTAGCACCTTTTTATTCGGTTTAAAATAGGGGTCGTATAGTTCCAGTTGAAAGCCAGATTTTTCCAATTCCGAAGCAATTACCGGACCCGTTCCACAACCAAAATCAAGGCCTTTGTCAACCAAACTAAAATCAGATTTTATTTGCTGCACAAGTGGATTTACGAAATGAATATACCCCGGATCATTTACATCATTGTTATGCAGGATGTACCGGTATTTTTCAGCTTGTGGACTAAGGTGATGTTGAGGAGAAAGAAGAATAGCCTTGCAACCTGTACACTGCACATATTCCCGCTCTTTGATGATTTCAAAATTGCGGGTGGCGCGATTGCATAGGCTGCAAGGCATAATTTTTTATTTAGTAAAGCGACTTGATCTTTTCAAGTTTCTCTTTCCATACCTCAAGGTCGGCTTTGTGATTGGCAATATTTTTATGGACCTCCTTAACTAAAGGATTGTCATCATCTACATTAGAGAAAAATTGAAGGTTATTCTCTAGCTGTCTTATTTCATCTTTTGTTTCCTGGATCTTCTTGGTTAAGAAATAATGTTCATTTCTAATTCTCTTGTCATCATCTGCATCATCCAGGGCCTGCACCTTATTCTCATACTTCATCATCTCAGCCTTGGTATGATCAAGATCCATTTTTTTGAATAATTGATCCAGTGCTTTATTGAATTTGCCTTCTATAAAGCGTTTATTATAGGGGACTTTCCCGATCTCTTTCCAGGCATTGATCTGCTCTTTAATTTTGGCCAGATCCTCCTTTTTGGTACCGCTAAGTTCAATAGCTTTTACTTTATCAAGAATTTCTTTCTTTTTATCGAAAGCTTCAACTTCTTCCTTATTATCTTCATTTTTCTGAGTATGAAGCCGGTCAAAATAGTGATTACAGGCTTTTTTGAATTGCTTCCATACCTTATCGCTATCTTTTCTGGGGACATGACCAATCTTCTTCCAATCTGCCTGTATCTTCTTCATTAAAGGAGTAACGGTCTTAAAGTCATCACTGTCCTTATTATCATCGGCTATCTGGATAAGTTCTTTTTTCTTCTCCAGGTTATCATATTGGGCTTTTTTTAGATTCTTGTAGTAAGCGTTCTTTTTACGATTGAAACGGCGCACATTTTCTTTGAAAGCATTCCAGGTCTCCTGGTTTTTAGTTCGTGGAACTTTGCCCGCATTAAAGAATTCTTCACGTAAGGCCTCAATTTCCTTGATCTTTTGCTGCCATTTGTTATGATTGTCAAAATCTTTATCTGCTATTTCTTTGATCTTTTCAATGATCTCCTGCTTGCGCTCCCAGTTTTTTTCATATTGTTCATCCAGGCTATTAAAATACTCCTGTCGCTTATCATGAATACTTTTAGTGGCGGTGCTGAATCTTTCCCAGATCTCGTCACGATATTCTTTTCCTACGGGTCCAAGTTCTTCCTTCCACATTTTATGAAGCATCTGCAATTCCCGAAAAGCACGATTTACATCCTTTTCCTGAATAAGCTCTTCTGCTCGGTCTATCACTTTTAGTTTTTGCTCGAGATTGTGTTTGAAATCCATATCCCTGAACTCCCTGTTCAAATGCAGGAAATCATAGAAATTCTCTACATGATGGTGATAGGTATTCCAAACATTGTTATAACGATCTCTTGGAATAGGACCGGCTGTACGCCATTTATCCTGAATTTCCTTAAAGTGATTGTAGGTGGTATTAATGTTTTCTTCAACATCTAAAAGTCCTTTTAACTCTTCAATGAGTTCTAAACGGGTATGAAGATTATCATTAAGATCTTTTTTAAGGCGCTTATAATAATTATTTCTTTGCTCCTTATAGTCAAAATACAGGGAATTGAAACGTTTTTTTAATGGAGTAGAGTAGTGGAAGTCTATGATATTTCCGCCATCGGCAAGAAAATCTTCTTTTTTCTCTTCCATTTCCTCATCGAACTTCGCATTGAATTCAGACCGAATTTCTGCTACATGTTCTTTAATGGCTTGTATCTTCTCATTCTTTAAAAGCTTCTCTAGCTCATTGGCCAGATCCTCTTTATTCATAGAATGATAATCCTTTTTCTCAATATTATGGCGCTCACTGGCACTTTCATCTTCACTGTCTTCAGCTACCGCACTGTCCATGTCTTCCTCATGGTTTCCGGAAGATTTCTTGTTCTCCCCAACAACAGCATCCCCTAAATCACTATCGGTGCCATCTTCAGTTTCTTCATTTTTCTTTGATTGGGATTCAGATTCTGAAACCATGGCATCTTCATGATCTGTGGATTCTGACAATTTTTGCTTTGTCTTTAACTTTTTCCCAGATTTTCCTTCTTTAAATTCAGGTTCTTTAAAAAACGGATTCTCTATGTCCTCTGTTTCTTCCATATGAGTATATGGATCTTCATCGGGATTTTTCTTTTCTCTGGAAATTTTATCTGAAGTTGCTTTTCCGGTCGCAGATTCATGAAGAATAGCATCTTCATGATCTGATTCTTCATTTTCAGCTCTATCTGGAGAGACTTCTTTTGAGTCTTCTGTTTTCACTTGGTCCACAGGCTTAGCAGTCGTTTCCTCATTGCTTTCCGCGGAAGTTTTCTCTTCAGGTATCTTCTTGTCTTTGTTTTCTAGATCTTCGGGGGAAAGGTTTTTCTTCTTGTTTTCATTTTCTTGCTGTGACATATCTTTCAATGTTAAGGTTCCTCATAGTCTATTAATTCTGAAAGATAACAACTCCCCTAAAATTGGACAAGGGATTGGTTTTATTTATGAGGACGCAATTGGGTATTTATTGAACTGAATTAAGAATTCCAGATATTCCATGCCTTTTCTGCCTGCAGCTTTAACATTTGTAGTCCGTTAATACTTTTTGCACCTTTTTCTGAAGCAAGCTGCATAAATTTTGTTTCTGAAGGATTATAGATCAGGTCGTAGATAAGATGTTTTTCAGAGATAAATTCAAAAGGAATTTGCGGATATTTTTCAATGTTGGGGGAAGTACCCAAAGGTGTGCAATTGATGATAAGCGTATGAGAAGCAATGATTTCCTGGTCTAGCTCTGTATAGGAGAGTTGATCTTTTTCACGCTTTCTGGATACGAATTTGAAATCTATCTCCAGTAATTTCAAGGCATAGGCGATGGCTTTGGAAGCTCCGCCAGTACCCAGAATAAGCGCGGTTGAATGTTGCGGCTCCAGATGTGGTTTTATAGATTCTAAAAAGCCCCAGTAATCTGTATTATATCCACACAAACTACCATCCTTTTCAAATTTGATGGTATTTACCGCTTTGATCTTTTCCGCATGCGGGTCCAGATAATCCAAATAGGGGATAATTTCTTCCTTGTATGGAATAGTTACATTGAGGCCCGAAATAATAGTATTCTGAATGACTTCGGGAAATTTTTCAATTTCAGGTATATCAAAATTTTTGTAATCAGCGTCAATATTTTCTTTACTGAATTTTTCAGAAAAAAACTTTCTGGAGAACGAATAGTCAATATTTTTGCCAATTAATCCGAAGCTTCTCATGAGGTTGAATTTCTATTTTCATACCAGGCCAAACCCAATACGATAAAGATACCGACTACAATAAAGAAAATCGCAAGCCAGGTTTCTGCTGTGTGAAATGCAGGCCAGTACCGGTCATAATTGTCAATTATCCTGTTCCCTTCCCGGTCTATAAGGGTTTCTCCCAATTCGTTCACTTTGAATACCTTTTCTTTCCAGGGCCATACAACGCCTAGGGAACCCGTGATAAAGCCAATGATCACCGCAAAGGTTTCTTTTTTTCTGGTTTTTAAAACATAACCTAAAAGGTGAGATAAAGACACGAGTCCGGCCAGGGACCCAAGGGCAAAAACAGCCAGGACCTGAAGCATTCGGATTCTTTCAGGATCTCCGGTGAAACTAAAATCAAGCATGATCAATTCAGCCATGGTATCATACAGGGCATTCACAGAATCTACCAGTAACAGAACATAATTCCCCAAGAGAATAAGAATAAAACTTCCGGAAAGTCCGGGTAAGGTCATTCCGGAAACGCTTATCATTCCGCATACAAAAACAAACCACAGATTATCATTTTCCCTGGCCGGCTCCAGAAAGCTTATCGCAATACCGCCAATGATCCCGAAAATTGCAAAGAGAATTGAATTTCTGTCCCATTCGTCAAAATCTTTACTGATATAATAAATAGAACCAATGATCATCCCAAAAAAGGCAGACCATACATAGAGTTCATAATGGATAATGAGGTAATCTAGGGCCTTGGAAACACTAAAATAGCTAATGAGCATTCCCAGAATAAGAAGCCCTAAAAACTTTCCGTTTACATATTGATAGAGACTTCTAAATCTTCCTGATATTAGAAGTTTAAAGGCTTTTATATTAACTTTCTGAAGGGAGTAAATAAACTCTTCATAGAACCCTGCAACAAACGCAACCACACCACCAGAGACCCCCGGAACTTTGTTCGCGGCTCCCATGGCAAGACCCTTTAGCACCAAAAGGATCTTATCGGTAAACGTTCTAGTTTGCTGCATTGGCAGGTTCAGGTTTTTTGGTAGCTACCAATTCCAAAACAATAATAAGCAAAAAGCCGGCAAGCATAAGGAGTATTGCCCATAATGTTTGCGGATCTCCACTGAAATTCCAGGGCAGAACAGAAGCCTCTTTCAAAACTACCTCTTTATCTCCATACATAGCCGTTTCCAGGGTTTCTTTCCAGGGCCAGATCTTATTTAGTGAGCCAGCAATGAAACCGGTCAAAACTGCCAGGGTAATATTACTGTAATGTACGAACAGCCATTTTAAAACTCTTGAAAAAGTGAGTAAACCAAATATGGCACCAACACCTACAATAGCCAGGGTTTTAATATCAAAATCATGAGCAGCTTCGGTTATTGATTTATAGGCGCCTAAGAGCACAAGAATAAAAGCGCCAGATATTCCGGGTAAAATCATGGCACAAACGGCTATAGCCCCCGCAAAAAATAAAAATAAAGAACTCGAATTTGGAGAAAGAGGAGGAAGACTCACAATATAAAATGCTACCGCCGCTCCAATGATAAGAGCTATAAATAATTTATAATTCCATTTTGGGATTTGCTTGGCTACAAACCAGATACTGGACAAAACAAGACCAAAGAAAAAGGACCAGATCAAAACAGGATGTGTCTCTAATAAATAATTTGCCAGCCGCATAAGGCTAACAAGACTAATTAGAATTCCGCAGAAAAGAGCCAGAATAAAATTTCCGTTCAGCTCTTTCCACATCGTTTTAAATCCGTCTTCTTTCCAGGTGGTTAAAAGAGAGGGTTTTACCCCGCTAATGGTAGAGATCAATTCTTCGTAAATTCCTGAAATAAATGCGATTGTTCCACCAGAGACTCCGGGAACAACATCTGCGGCCCCCATGGCCATTCCTTTTAGAGTAACCTTAAGGTAATCAGAAAAACTTCGCTGCATCTTCTTTTTTTATCAATTTGCCCAAAGGTAGCAAAATAACTAAGAGAGCTTTACGAAGGAATTTATAATTTGTTTGACGCTTTTTCGGTCAAAAATATTAGGAAAAAGTTCCTCTATAATGATATAATATTCTGAATCTATCTTAAGAGCATTATTAAGGTGAAAATATCCTTTCTCGCCTTTATTGGTACAAAAGAACAAGCCAGCAAGACGGTATTCGATCTCCGCAGAGCCGGGATAGAATTCAAGCGACTGTAACATGCTGGAAATAGCCGTTTCATACTCGCCAAGCCCAATAAGGATATCGCAACGTCTAATCCAGGTCTCCAGTTCATAATTGCCTAATTCCAGACTCTTTTTGTAGCCCTGTTCAGCTTCTTCGTAGAAGTTAAGCCTACTGTTGATCTTAGCATATCGCTTCCAGTAAAGAACGTTCTCTTCATCAATATTGATCGCTTTATTTATATAGTAAAGCGCCTTTTGAAAATTCAGTTTTTTAATATAGAAATCGGTAATGGCAATCCAGCCTTTATCCAACAAAGGATCTTCATGAACGGTTTGCTTATAATTTTTAAGGGCAAGATCCTCACAACCCAGTTTCTCAAAACACTTACCAATTCTTAAGTAAGCAAATGAGGTAGGATCTTCAAGTTCCAGGGTTATATTGTAATTTTCAACAGCCTCGTTGTAGCGTTTCAATTTCTCCAGTACTTTTCCTTTTTCAAGATATGCACCTACAAACCTGTCATCACTAATAATGGCAAAATCAAATGCTGCCAATGCCTTATTATAATCTTTCAGGTCAAAATATTGCTTTCCTACCTGATGCCATGCAACTTCGCAGTAAGGATGTTTGTTCAGGTAAAGGTTTAAGTATTCTATAGCTTCGGTCTTCTGATCCAGAAAATCGAAACAGTACATGATATTATATAAAGCAGAGTAATCTTCCTCATCTGCTTCGAGACATTTCATAAAACTATACTTGGCATTTTCAAAATCTTCCAGGAAGAGATATTCCATCCCTATGAGAGAAAATATTTCAGCATCTTCCAGCGTGATCTCAAGAGCTGCCTGTAGCATTTTTATAGCTTCCGCATGCATATCCCTTTTTGAATAGATCTGGGCTTTCTGAATATAGATTTCCTCATTAGAAGACTCCAGTTCTTTCAGTTCATTCAAAATCCCATCTGCCAGGTCTAATTTATCCTCAAAAACAAGTATCTCCACTTTGAACAGTCTTAAATTCACTGAAGTAGGATGCTGAGCAAGACCAAGTTTGACTGCCTTTTTGGCAAGAGAGATCTTACCATTTTCAAGATAATGGTGGATAATGTTTTCAAACTCGTTTGAATCAAAGAATAAAACATCATTTGTTTTAAGCATAGATTCAAAGCGGTCAAGTGAGAAATTATCTTCTTCGTTATGGCTTAGCTGCATAAGAGAGTGATTAAGGGATTTCTTCTGTATTAAAGTTATAAATGATTAAAGGCGATTTCGGGAATATGTTACATTGTTGTTAACAAATTAATTAACAGCCGGTAATCTCATTTTTTATTTCATTCAATATGTCAACAATAATGCCACATCCTTGCATAATTTCTTCGTCAGAAATTGTCAAGGGTGGAGTGAGTCGTACCGCACGTTTTTCGAATAACAGCCAGAATAAGATTAACTGTTTTTCTTTGGCTTTCAGGATGAGTTGATCGGCGATTTCGGGAGATTCCAGCATTATGGCCAGCATTAATCCTTTACCTCTTATTTCCTTTATAAGAGTATGTTGTAAGTGTTTTCTGAATAATTTTTCCTTTTCTAAAGTCTTTGGAATAAGATCAGATTCGGTTATTTCTTTTAAAGTAGCCAGTGCCGCTGCGGCAATCAAAGGGTTTCCGCCAAAGGTGGTAATATGACCAAGCTTGGGGTTGTCGCTCAAGAGATCCATTAATTCACCTGAGGCTGCAAATGCGCCAATAGGTAAACCTCCACCCATTCCTTTTCCTAGTGCAACAATGTCAGGTACCACCTCGAAATTTTCAAACCCAAAAAGTTTTCCTGTCCGGCCAAAACCGGGTTGAATTTCATCTAATATTAAAAGAGCCCCAACTTCTTCACAACGGGCTTTCACTTTTTTAAGATAATTATTTACAGGCATTATAAATCCGGCCCCACCCTGTATAGTCTCTAAAATAACGGCCGCAGTCTTGGAGGTTATTTGCGAAATATCTCCTTCATTATTAAACTCAATAAAGGCAATATCCCCTATAAGTGGTCTGAAAGGTTTTACTCTTTCTTCCAGATCCATTAAACTTAAAGAACCCATGGTGTTCCCGTGGTAGGCCTTTTTTGCGGCAATAATCTCCGTTCTCCCAGTCGCTCTTCGGGCAAGTTTCATGGCTCCTTCAATAGCCTCGGTTCCAGAATTTACCAGATAGGTTTTTTCTAAAGGACCGGGTAAATGTTTGGCCAGTAATTTAGTTAGATCAACTGCCGGTTTCTGCGCATATTCTCCATATACCATCACATGCAGATACTTATCTGCCTGCTCTTTAATTGCTGAAACGATTTTGGGATGTGAATGTCCCAGGCTACAGGCTGAAACACCTGCTACGAAATCCAGGTGCTTTTTTCCATCGGTAGTCATTATATAAGACCCGTTTGCATGAGAAACTTCTAATGCCAGAGGATGAGGAGTGGTCTGGGCCTGATATTTTAAAAAATCTTCCTTCAATTTAATTATCCTTTTTCTGCGGAATTGTGTTTACAGAATCTGCTTTCCTAGAAGTCTCGACTTTCAAAGAATCAAGTATTTTTTCTGATTTGATTTTAAGCGTATCCACTTTTCTGTTCTTTAAAACTTTCGGGTTTAACCTTGAATTTTCATCCAGTAGCAGATCATCTTCTTCTCGTTCATCAAAAAATTCTTCAGGCTCATCTGGAAGGGGAATTCCTTTAATCCTGGTTAATTCCGGTTCAGGTTTTCCCTCAAACAAACCTTCTTTTGAAAGTATCCTTTCCTCGCCACGCCAGTTAAAACCTTGTAATTTTCTGGCATTTGGGGGGAAATCTGCTTCCGGAGTAAGATTTCCGTCTACCTGATTATAATAATAAATGTCTTCAATTTGCTGATCTGCGAAAAGAATTCGAATGGAACTTGCCAGGGTTTTGTTGATCCCGATCAATTCATTTTCGCTATTCCGCATATAATTTAAGGTTTCGGTATTTTTATCGATCACCACTTCATAAAGCTCATTTTCTCTAAAATACCCGGTAAGTATCTTTCCTTTTAGCTGATTGTAACCTTCAATACTATCCTTCTGAATAAGAAAAGCGTTATCAAAGACTAATAAAGAATCAAGCTGCTCGGTTTTAGGATTGCTCTGAAGGTGAATGCTGTCACCGGTAATTTGATTTTCAGCAGACCATAGAACAGGCTTTCCATTAGCCTTCCTGCTAATATTGATGAGTTTTGTGAGCCCCGATTGCTGATTAGAATAAATAGAATCACTTCTCCCACTCATTGTATTTTCTCCGGTTTGATCTTCTTTGAAGATCCTCACATCATAAAATCCCCTGAGTATACGTTTTTCCGGTTTTCCAGTGATCATGATCGTATCGCTATGTATAAATAAGGTATCACGATCCTGAAGACTGGCCGCAAGAGCTTTTTTTGTGATAAATACAGAATCTTTATCCCTGTAAACTTCCGCATAATGACCGCTAACTCTACTGTCGTTTATAGTATCTATTACCCGGATATTATTAGTTGCTGAAGCGAAGCTGTTCTTTCTATTAAAATAAAGACTATCTCCTTTAAGTATCCTGTTGTCATAATTGATCTGGGAATTCTTAACGAAATACCCATTATCTGCCCTTGTATCATAGAATCCGCGTTCACAGTAAACGGTGCTTGTTTCACTAACAATGGTTGAAGGACCATATAAATAAGCATGACCGCTTTCAGAATAAAAATCTAATTGTTCAGAATTGATCTTATATTCAGGATTGGTGACTACCACATTATTTACAAAGCTGTATTTATCTTCTTCCATAAAATACCTGCCGATTGTACTGGTAAGGACGCTGGCAGTATCGGTAACTTTTCCTCCGCTTCTATAATATGCCTGTTGCTTGATTCTGTCAAAAAACAGACTGTCAGTTTCAAGGGTAGTTTGAGGTCTTGTCATTTTAACCTTGCCACTGGCAAAGGCAAATTCAGTATCTCCATTATATTCCGCATAATTGCTGGTCATACGTACACTATCGCCCTGTTGCATACGAATATTCCCGTAAGCCTTGAAGAAATTAGCCTCTTTATAGAATACAGCATTATCACACCAAACCTCGATCCCATCATGATCAAAATAGACCTGGTTATCTACTTTGCTTAAAATAAGCGCTCCAGGATATCTTTGTTCATTTTTTAAGGTTCTATCAGAATCATAATTTATTTCCTGATTGGTCTGAGCACTAGCAAAGACTGAAATAAACAATATGAGGAAAAATAAAGAGGTAGAATATCGTTTCAATCTGATTTTTTTTCAAAAGTAGTCAAAATCCACGGATAGTATTTTTTAGGTATAAACGTTTTAAAAAGTAACATTGAAAAAAAATTAACTTAAATAAAACCGAATAACTTCCTGTAAATCCTAAAGCTTTCTAAATTTTCCGGGTTTTAAGACAACCTTAACGCTTGTTAGCAATCCAAAAGCTGTTTCCCATCGTAGGTTTATTTAGAAACTAAAATTTTAATTATGAAAAAACCCTTAGTCAAGGTGGATGTAGTAAATGCATCTTCCAAAGATTCGAAAAACAATTCGCGAAGGAAGTTCATTAGAATGAGTGGACTTGGAATAGCAGGATCCAGCTTTTTACTGTATGGATGTAGCGATGATGACATGTTTAATCCCGGTGGAGAAGTGGTAGATCCAAATCCAGATCCAAACCCAAATCCAAATCCAGAAGTATTTGATCTTGGAAGTGGAGATGTAGGTATTCTTAACTATGCTTATGCCTTAGAACAGCTTGAAGCTGCTTTTTATATTCAGGTAAGAGCTGGAGGATATTATGCTGGTGCTCCTCAGGAAGAAAAAGATCTTTTTGATGATCTTTATAATCATGAGGTTATTCACCGTGATTTCTTTAAAGCTGCTATTACTGCAGCAGCCGGAGAAGAAAATACACTTCCTGATCTAGAATTTGATGTTTCATCAGTAGATTTTAATAGTAGAGATTCAGTTTTGGCTACAGCAATGGCATTAGAAGATACCGGCGTTGGAGCTTACAATGGTGCAGGAGATAGAATCGCTGACGCTACTTATTTAACCTTAGCAGGTAAAATTGTTTCTGTGGAAGCAAGACATGCTTCAGCTATTAGATCATTGATTAATCCAGATTCAGCAGATTTCGCTGGAGATGACGTAATTGATGAAAATGGATTGGATCTTGCTTATGATCCTTCAGAAGTATTTGAAATTGCCGGAGGATTTATTGTTACTGAATTTACAGCGAACAATCTTCCAGAACCAATGACAGGAGCATAATCTACTAACACCTAAAAAAATAATTATGAGTATAATAAAATTATTAGATGATTTTTCATCTGAAAAACTAACAACAAAATCTTCTTCAAGAAGGGAGATGTTTAATACCCTGGGTTCTTTTGGTAAAAAAGCGGCTGCGGCAGCTGTACCATTTGGACTTGCAACTTCAGGGAAGGCAAAAGCAGCCACGGCAGCTTTCTTTCAGGAAAACTCAGCAGTAGACGCGCTACAACTTGCACTTACATTAGAATATCTTGAAGCTGAATTTTATATAAAAGCTTTAGAATCTGGAGTATTACCTGCAGGAAGAGCCGAAACTGTGTATATGCAAATTTCTAAGCATGAAACAGCTCACGTTGAATTTTTAAAAGCAGGTTTAGAAGGTGCTGGAGCTACTCCGGTATCATCACCAACTTTTGATTTTACTGCAGGTGGAGCTTTTGACCCATTTAATGATAATGGAATTGGACAGGAAACTGCTTATGCACAATTACTTGCATTAGCACAGGCCTTTGAAGATACTGGGGTTAGAGCCTATAAAGGACAGGCAGCTAATTTAATGGGAACAGCTTTCCTTGAGCCAGCTCTTCAAATTCATTCTGTAGAGGCGCGACATGCTTCTGAGATTAGAAGAATTCGTGGTCTGGAAGGTTGGATAACCTTAAATAACAGAGGAGCAGGAATGCCCGAAGCAACCCAGGCAGTCTATGACGGAGAGGAAAATGTAATGCAGGGAGGAGTAGATGTTACATCTCTTGATTTTGCAGATCCTATAGTTGGTGATGTTGCAGAAGCGGTTAGTCAAGCTTTTGATGAACCCATCAATGCTGCAACTGCAAATGCAATTGCAGGTCTATTTATAGTTTCAGAAGAATAGAAAATAATCTATATCTAATAAAAAAGGAACGCATTTGCGTTCCTTTTTTTGTTTTATAATACAAACTTCAACAGTTTCTTAAAACAGGGGAGCTTTTATTATCTCTGAATTGTTTGTTTTCTATCTGGTCCCACAGAAACTATAGTGATAGGTGTTTCAAGTTCTTTCTCCAGAAATTCCACGTACTCATTAAATTCCTTAGGAAGAGAAGAAGCATCGGTCATTTTCGTAAGATCTTCTTTCCATCCTTTTACCTCTGTATAAATTGGTTCAATGTTTTCAGGTTCTATATTATAAGGAAGATGGGTAATTTCCTCTCCTTTATATTTATAAGAGGTACAAACTTTTAAAGTGTCAAATCCGCTTAGAACATCCCCTTTCATCATAATAAGCTGGGTAATTCCATTTACCTGCACGGCATATTTCAATGCAACAAGATCCAGCCATCCACAACGTCTTTTTCTACCGGTGGTAGCACCAAACTCATTCCCGATGCGTCCCATCTTTTCTCCTACTTCATCAAAAAGTTCAGTAGGGAAGGGGCCGCTTCCAACTCTCGTTGTATAGGCTTTGAAAATACCAAAAGCTTCTCCAATTTCTCTTGGAGCTACTCCCAGCCCGGTGCATGCCCCGGCGGCAGTGGTATTAGAAGAAGTCACGAAGGGGTAGGTCCCAAAGTCAATATCAAGTAAGGATCCCTGAGCTCCTTCAGCAAGGATACTTTTACCAGATTTCATGGCCTGGTGTAAGTATTCTTCACTGTCAATAAAAGTTAGGGATTTTAAAGTTTCAACAGCATTACAGAATTCCTTTTCTAATTCTTTTAGATCATACTGAACATCTACATCATAGAAAGCGATCATTTTCTCATGTTTATCGGCAAGGGCACGATATCTGTCTTTCCAGTCTTCCAGTTCAAGGTCTCCTACACGCAAACCATTTCTTCCGGTCTTATCCATATAAGTTGGACCTATACCTTTAAGTGTAGAACCAATTTTCGCTTTTCCTTTTGAAGCTTCTGAAGCTGCATCCAGTAAACGATGGGTTGGAAGAATAAGGTGGGCTTTCCTTGAAATCACCAGTTTTGACTTGTAGTCTATATTGTGTTTCGCAAGATTGTCCAGTTCTCTTTTGAAGATAACGGGGTCTATCACGACACCATTACCTACAAGGTTAATACTATCATCATGAAAAATACCTGAAGGAATGGTATGTAAAACGTGTTTTTGACCATCGAACTCCAAAGTATGTCCTGCATTTGGACCGCCTTGAAAACGGGCAATAATATCGTATTTGGAGGTTAGAACGTCAACTATTTTTCCTTTTCCTTCGTCACCCCATTGAAGACCTAGTAGTAAATCTACTGCCATGAATTTTTGAACTTAATTGGTTGATTTTTTGTTTCCGTAGAAATATAAAGAATGTTTATTGATCTCAATATCAAAAACCTCTTCTATTGTTTGTTTAATGCTTTGTATCCTAGGATCGCAGAATTCTATCACTTCTCCGGTATCTGTAAGGATGATATGATCGTGCTGCCTGTCAAAATATGATTTTTCATATTGAGACTGGTTCTGGCCGAACTGATGTTTTCTAACTAATCCGCACTCTAATAACAATTCTATCGTGTTATATAAAGTTGCACGACTTACGCGATATTTTTTGTTCTTCATTTTAATATAAAGAGACTCAATATCAAAATGATCGTCTGCATTGTAGATCTCCTGAAGTATGGCAAAACGTTCTGGTGTCTTACGATGCCCTTTATCTTCAAGATACTTGGTGAAAACATTTTTTACGACCGCCTGATCGTTTTTATTTGCGACTTTTTTACTCATAATTTGCAATGCAAAGGTAAAAGTTTATTCACGGCTAACCTTGTCTATCCCGTTAATTTTTTTCAGCCTTTGAATGATGGTATTCAGGATATTATTATTCTTTACAACCAGGGTGATCCTTCCGCTAAATACTCCGTCTGAACTGTCAAAATTTAGATTTCGCATATTTACATGCATATTGCTCGAAATCTCCTGGGTGATCTCGCTTACCAGCCCCAAATTGTCTATTCCCTGTAGTTTGATAACCGCCTTAAAATCTTGTTGAGAACTGTCTATCCATTTTGCCTGAATGATCCTGTATGCATAATTACTTTGCAACTGTAAGGCATTGGGACAGTCTTTTTTGTGAACTTTTATTCCGTCGTTTACCGAAATAAACCCGAAGACATTATCCCCCGGAATTGGGTTGCAACAATTGGACAATTTGTATTCAAGTTTTTCTTCTTCCTTACCAAATACAAGCTGATCATATTTGGCAGTGATCTCGTCTTTATTGAGATCTGAAGCCACCTGTGGCTTTTTGATCTTGCTTTTGAAATAACTCACCAGCGAGTTACTTCTGGAAGAAGCAAAATCTTTGAGCATCTGGTTGTCTATTTTACCAATACCTACCCGGTAAAAAAGATCCAGACTGGTTTTTAAATTGAAAAATACCACCAGTTCATTGATAGATTTTTCGTTGAATTGGATCTTTTGGGCTTTCAGTTTTCTTGCGAGTACTGCTTTTCCTTCCTCGGCAATTTCCTTTTTCTCGTCCTTTAGAGAGGATTTTATCTTTGCCCTGGCTCGTGCTGTATTTGCATAATCCAGCCAGTTGATATTTGGCTTGGCATTTTCTGAAGTAATAATCTCAACCTGGTCCCCACTTTTTAGTTCATGACTCAATGGAACCAGTTTGTTATTTACCCGCGAGCCTCTGGTGTGCAATCCAATTTCGGTATGAATGCTGAACGCAAAATCGAGGGGAGTAGAACCTTTCGGTAAGGATTTAAGGTCTCCCTGAGGTGTGAACACAAAAATTTCTTTAGAATAAAGGTTAAGTTTGAATTGCTCCACAAAGTCCACGGCATTAACATCTGAACTTTCCAGGGCTTCCTGTAAACGGGTTACCCATTCTTCAAAACCTCTTTCTTCTTTACTTTCACTACCCTGTTTATACTTATAGTGCGCGGCATAACCTTTTTCAGCGATTTCATTCATTCGCTCACTTCTAATTTGAACTTCCACCCAGCGACCTTTTGGTCCCATCACCGTAATGTGTAAAGCTTCATAACCTGTAGATTTTGGAGAAGAGATCCAGTCTCGTAAACGCGTGGGATTAGGTCTGAAATGATCTGTAACTATTGAATATATTTTCCAGGCAAGAAATTTCTCCTGGGAAGGCTCACTCTTATAAATTATTCGAATAGCAAATTTGTCATAGATCTCATCAAAATCTATATTCTGGGTCTTGATCTTTTTATTAATAGAATAAATAGACTTTGGCCTCCCTTTTATCTCATATTCCAGGCTTTCCTGGTCCAGGGAGTCCTGAATGATCTTACTGAATTCTTTAATATAAAGATCCTGGTCCTCTTTACTTTCTTTAATTTTTGTAAGAATATCACTGTACACGTCAGGTTCAGTATACTTAAGTCCCAGATCCTCAAGTTCGGTTTTGATATTGTAAAGACCTATTCTGTGGGCAAGAGGAGCGTAAATATAAAGCGTTTCTGAAGCGATCTTTACCTGCTTATCAGGTCGCATCGCATCCATGGTTTGCATATTATGCAAACGGTCTGCGATCTTGATGATGATCACTCTCACATCATCATTTAAAGTGAGCAGCATTTTTCTGAAGTTCTCAGCCTGAAGAGAAACATTCATGTCTTTTTTAAGACTGGAAATCTTGGTGAGTCCATCCACGATTTTAGCAACCGTATCTCCAAACATTTCCTTTAGATCTGCCAGGGTATATTTAGTGTCTTCTACCACGTCATGGAGCAGGGCAGCGGCAATAGAAGTTGCATCGAGGCCAATTTCTGAAGCTACGATCTTAGCCACAGCAATTGGATGAAAAATATAGGCTTCTCCAGATTTTCTTCGCTGATCTTTATGGGCATCAACCGCTGTATCAAACGCAAGTCTAATGAGTTTTTTATCATCATCAGAAAGGGTTTGATAACTTATACGCAGCAGTTCTTTATACTGCTTGGCAATCTGTTTGTTTTCTTTTACTATAGCCGCCTCTGTCATAGGTTAAAAATACAATTAAGATTAAAAGGAAACAACTAATTACCAGCTTTCAAATTACGATAACGCTGTAAGAGACTGGGATGAGAGTAATGTACAAAAATATAAGCTTTATGCGGAGTTAAGTTGCTCAGGGTATTTTTCGATAACTTTTTAAGACTGGAGATCAGGGAATTACCATTGTAGGTGATTCTGGCAAAATTATCTGCCTGATACTCGAATTTTCGGGAAATATAATTCATGATAAGCCCGGTTATTTCTGAAATAGGACTATATAAAATTCCAAAGGCTACCAGCCCAATATGAAAACTGGGTACAGCAACACCCAAAGCCTGAGATAATAACGGATTTCCTACAAAAAGGGATAATAACCATAGGGTAAAACCAGTGGTTAGAACCGAAACTACCAGGTTAACAATAATATGGTTCTTTTTATAATGACCTACCTCGTGGGCCAGCACCGCAACTATTTCTTCTTCTTCCAGGTCGTTGATCAAATTATCATAGAGAGTGATCCTTTTTTCACTTCCAAATCCTGAAAAGTAGGCATTCGCTTTGGTGCTTCTTTTCGAACCATCGATTACAAAGATATTATCAAGTTGAAATCCAACACTTTTTGCGTATGCTTCAATTTTTGATCTTAGTGAGCCATCCTTTAGCGGAGTTTGCTTATTAAATAACGGCACAATAAGTTTGGCATAAAACATATTCATAAAGACTGAAAATACAGCTACAAGGATCCAGGCATACCACCAGAAATCATTCCCGGCAAACTGATAGAACCAGACGATAAGTGCAAGGATTCCACCGCCTATAATAGCGCCCATAGCCAAAGCCTTCAGTTTATCGAGTAGAAATGTTCCTTTAGTGGTCTTATTGAAACCATATTTTTCTTCAATTACAAAGGTACTGTACCAGGAAAAAGGTGTCATTAGAATATCGCTACCCAACATGATAATTCCGAAAAAAATGAGGGCAATTAGAATGGCATTATTAATAATGCTTCTGGCTATTTCATCCACATAAGCGAATCCGTCAAAAACGATAAAACCCAATGTTAGCAGAACCGAAAAAGTAGAAGTGATCAAACCGAATTTAAACCTCTCTTTTTTGTATCGCTGGGATTTCTCGTACTCTTCCGAATCGTAAACATCTTCTAATTCCTGGGGAACAGGATCATTAAAATGTCTTGCATTTAGAGCATCAAGAATCTTATCGATAATAAAGTCGACCATGATAATGGCAATGATGATGTAAAAAAGTGTTTCCGGTGTCAAGTGCTTCAGGGTTTATTCAGGATGAATAATTCGTTGTCTTTTTGCTTCAAAAATAAGAATTCCGGCTGCAACTGAAACGTTCATAGAGTCTATTTCACCGTGCATGGGAATAATGATATTTTGGGTGGAATTTGCCAGCCATTCCTCACTTAGTCCCGTGGCTTCTGTTCCCATTACAATGGCCGATGCTTTCTTGAAGTTTATATCATGATAAGCTTTTGAGGCTTGCAGGGCAGCAGCATAAATTTCAATTTTCTGTTTCTTTAGAAAATCGATGATTTCCGAAGTGGTTCCGGTAGCGATCTTATTTGTAAAAACACATCCAACACTGCTACGTATGATATTGGGATTATAGAAGTCTGTTTTTGGATTGGCTATGATAACGGCATCTACGGCTGCGGCATCTGCTGTTCGCAAAATAGCACCAATATTGCCAGGTTTTTCAGGAGCTTCCGCAACAAGAATTAGAGGAGAATCATTCTCAAAACTTAAATTTTCAAGCTTATGATCTATAGCCTGGAAAACAGCAATTAGGCCTTCAGTACTTCCCCGATAGGCGATCTTATCATAAACTTCTTTGCTTATTTCTGTAATTTCAGCAGCTTCCCTATCATTTGCTTTAGCCATTTCAACTACTTCCTGAAAGTTTACTAATTCAGGAACAAAATAGAGGTGAAGAGGTTGATATTTTCCTTTAATGGCAAGATTTACTTCTCTTTTTCCTTCTACAATAAAAGATCGTTCTTTTCTGCGGTTGCGGGATTTTTCCTGTAACTGGAGCAGCCATTTTATTTCCTTGTTCTGAGGGCTGGTGATCTGTTTAAACATAGGCGTAAAATTACATAGATATTGAGCATAAAAAAAGCCTCTGAAATTTCAGAGGCTTATCAAATTTAATTAAAAAATTATTTACTTTCCTGATCCTTATATTTTTTGGAATATCTTTTCCAAAGTTCAGTTTGATGAGTTTCAAGACTTACCTCTCTGCCATCTATAAATGCATGGGAAAGAATATTTGTTCTCATGTCCAGCGCATCACCTTCAGAAATAAATAAAGTTGCCGATTTGCCCTTTTCCAGGCTTCCGTATTTATCATCTATTCCCAAAATTTTTGCGGTATTGGAGGTGATCAGTTTTAACGCTTCTTCCTTATCCATACCAAATGCTGCCACTGTACCGGCATAAAACGGTAAATTCCTGGTATTCATTCTCTCCATTTGTCCACTACTTTCCAGCGCTACCAGAACCCCTGCATCCTGAAGTAGTTTTGCTAATTTATAGGGGTAGTCGTAATCCTCGTAAGCTTTGTTTGGAGTACTGTGCGGGCGGTTTACAAGAACCGGAATATCATTGGATTTTAATTCTTTTGCCACGCCCAAAGCATCATAGCCTCCCACGATCACCAGACCTTTAAGAGCATGGTCTTTTTTGAATTGGATCACGTCCATGATCTCTTTTTCACCATTAACATGAACAAAAACTTTTTTATTTCCATTGAAAACAGAATCCATCGCGAGATATGGAAGATTTTTGTAATCTCTTTCCCCCGCAAGGTAAGCTTTCGATGAAGTAAAGAAATCGGAAAGTTTTTGAATGTTTTCCTGGTATTCTTTGTTTGCTTTTAAGCCAGGTTCCTCATCTCTCCACCAGCGGCCTCTTCTAAAAGCATCTGGCCAGTTGATGTGAAGTCCGTCATTTTCTTTTACCACCGCATCTTCCCAGTTCCATGCATCAAATTGTACGATTGATGAAGTACCAGAAATAAGTCCGCCTCTTGGTACAATCTGTCCTAAAAGCACCCCGTTAGGTCTCATGGATTCCACGATCTTGCTCTCTGCATTATAAGCGATCAAACTTCTCACATTGGGAAGCATTTCTCCCATTTCATCATCATCTTCAGTAGCTTTAACGGCAGCGATTTCTACCAGTCCAAGTGTTGAATTTGGTGCGATAAAACCGGGATAAACATGCTTGCCTTTAGCATTAATGATCTTTCCGGGATTTTGTCTTTTGGTAAGATTGGCAGCGATCACTTCAGTTATTACACCGTCTTCAAATATGATAAGACTATTCTCTATCACCTCACCATTTCCTAAATGTGCAGTAGCCCCCACGATGGTTACAGGTTCAGATTGTTTGTCGGCAGGTGTTTGCTGGGCAAAAGTCTTACCTGAAATTACCAGGAGTATTATTAAAATATATGTATTAAATCTTTTCATTTTCTCTAATTTTTATTGAACCTCTTCTAAAAGATCACAATGAACATGTTGCTTTTCCTTTTTTGTAACAGGTTGAGTTTTCACTCCATTATTTTTAGCTTTCAACATCTGACCAATTAGTTGGTTACGCTCTTCTCTTATCTGCTTTCTCATTTGCTCATCACGTTCAATGTCAAAATAGACAACACCTTCGATCATGGTTTTTTCAGGTTTGGCATAAATAGAAAGAGGGTGGTTGTTCCAAAGAACAAGATCTGCCTGTTTTCCTGTTTTTATACTTCCCACAAGATCATCTACATGTAAAAGTTTCGCCGGGTTGATCGTTACCATTTTCCAGGCATCTTCTTCACTCATCCCGCCATATTTCACACTTTTCGCAGCTTCCTGATTCAGTCTTCTACTCATTTCACCATCGTCACTATTTATGGCCACGGTGATCCCCACATCGTTCATGATTGAAGCGTTGTAAGGAATTGCGTCATTTACTTCATATTTATAAGCCCACCAGTCAGAAAAAGTCGAAGCCCCAACGCCGTGTTCTTTCATTTTATCGGCTACTTTGTAACCTTCCAGAATATGTGTAAAGGTATTGATGTTGAAATCGAATTGTTCGGCAACTTTCATCAGCATATTGATCTCACTTTGAATATAAGAGTGAGAAGTTACAAAGCGTTCTCCATTCAGGATCTCAACCAGAGTTTCCATTTCCAGGTCTTTTCTGAAATCTTCTCCACCTTTATTCTTTTCAGTTTCGTAAGCTCGCGCCTGACTGAAATAATCAACAAACACCTGTTCCACGCCCATACGAGTCTGTGGAAATCGATTTCCACTCCAGTTAGACTGTTTTACGTTTTCACCAAGAGCAAATTTTATAAATGGTGGCGCCTGCTCAAAGATGAGATCTTCTGCAGATTCTCCCCATTTTAATTTCAAGATAGCTGAGCGCCCTCCAATAGGATTCGCTGAACCATGTAAAAGCTGAATAGTGGTAACTCCACCGGCCAGGTCTCGGTAGATGCCAATATCTGTAGGATCTACAACGTCTTCCATGTTTACTTCAGCTGAAGAATTATGACCTGCTTCATTGATATCTGAAGCAGCAAGATGTGAATGCTCATCGATGATCCCCGCAGTTAAATGTTTGCCCGTAGCATCCACAACTTGTGCGCCGCCAGCATTTAAATCCTGTCCAATACGGGAAATTTCTCCATTTTTGACCAGTACATCGGTATTTTCCAAAACACCTTCCTCTTCACTGGTCCAAACCGTAGCATTTTTGAAGAGAATATTTTCCTGCTTAGGTTTATCTTTAAAACCATAGGCGATATTTGGATAAGTAACCGGCATTATTTTAGGTGTATCCTGATCCTTCTTATCCTTGTCTTTTTTATTTGTTTCAGAATCGGTCTTTTTTGTAGCCTGGAAAGTCGTTTCACTTCCATTTGGAAGTATTGCTTTTCCTGAGATCGTATTGCTGGGGCAGGAACGCTCGCTACAAGTCTGATGAATTCGGTTTTTGTAGTATCTGGGGAAGAGAGTAGGAGATTCATCCAGTTATCTTCAAAACTTAGCTTGGAACCGATCTTACTGTTTTCCATTTTCACTTCTGCTTTAGGTTTTGAAGCTTCTCCGGTAATATCAAGTTGATATTCTTTTCCGTTTATTTTTAAGTCGTATTTACCGGTAATATTGGTAATGTCCATATTTTCAAGAACTTTCTTCTCTCCCTGGATCCAGTTCTCATATAGTGTGGTTTCCTTGTCAAAATAATCTCCAGAAGTGATCAGGAAATTTGCCCAGGCTCCTTCTTTGATCACTCCAAGTTTATCAGCCTGTCCAATTGTTTTTGCCGGAATCGTAGTAAGTGCGGCTAAAGCAGCTTCTTTGCTTAATCCGTATTCTACTGCTTTTATAAGATTCGATTTAAAATCTTTTTCAGCATCTATAGAATTCGTGGTGATGGTAAAAGGAACTTTATTATCTGATAACATTTTCAGATTTGCTGGTGCCTGATTCCATTCTCTCATTTCTTCCAGACTTAAATATCCTGTTAGGTAAGGATCTTCCACATCGTAAGCTTCCGGAAATTTTAATGGCACAATATAAGTAGCATTTGAAGCCTTTATTTTATCGAGTCTCTGGTATTCATTACCACTTCCTAAAATTACATATTGAACCCCGAATTCATCTCCAAGTTTATCTGCTCTAAGTTCATTCAGGAGATTGTCACTGGTAAATATCTGGACAAGATCTTTGTTATTATTGAATGCCTCCAAAGCAAGATCCTTGTTATCAGCATTTCCTTTTGAGTACCATTCAGCATCCAAATAGGTCTGGCGTATTAAAGCCATGGTCCCCATGATAGAAGTTGGATAAGATTGTCTTGATTGTACGCTTTTGTCAAATGAAAAATATTGCGAAGATTTGTCATTAAGTATGCGGTCACCTTCACTTACTTCAGGAGTAAGTGCAACCAACATTCCGGTTCCTCTCACTATACCATCAGGAACATGTGTATTCACCACCCCAAAACCTGCTTTATGATATTTTTCAGCTTCCTTTGAGTCAAAATTAAAATGTGAAACAGCATCGGTTTCAGGCCTAATGTGGTCATTCCAGTAATAACCTTCGCGGGATGCATCATATTGGGGGCCGTTCCCGCCTTCAGCTCTTTTTGGTTTCGGAATTCCAAAATCACTGTAAAGATCAATAAATGAAGGATAAACTTCCTTTCCTCTTAAATCAATTACAATACTGTTCTTTGGAATATTTATAGATTTTCCAACAGAAGTGATCTTTCCATCTTTAACAGCGAACATTCCATTATTGATCAGCGTTTGAGGATCAACATGAATTTTAGCATTTTTAAAAACAGTGTAATTGGTGTTTCGGGTCTTCACACCATCATTTTTCGGGAAGTATTCCTGGGCTTGCATCGAAAAGGCACCGAGGAAAACTCCCAAAATCAGTAATTTTAATTTCATAAAAATAGGGTGGTTTTAAGATAAATAAGATTGCTCTAAATTTTAAGAGCCTTAAAGTACTAAAATTTGAATAATTTCAGGGGAATTATAGTGCGTTTCGAGTGTCGTCGAAATAATTTACCAGTAAGGCGACTACATAGCTGTAACTTTTCATCCCGTCTGCCTGATTATTTACAATAAGATAGCGGTTATAAGTTGCCTTGAAAACTGGCTCGAAAGGATTGGTGTGCTGCTTCCAGAATGCATCTACCTCCCGGTAATTTTCCAGGATTCCCACATTCATAGTAGCTATAAGTTCATCTGCTTTCGCCTGGTCACGTCTATATAGTTCACTTAGACAATAGCTAAGCGCAAAGGTATATCCAGAATACCTGAATTTTTTATTGGGATGGTTCATGGTGACCAGACAGGCAATAAAATTTGCTTCATTTTCTTTGGCGAAACCTAATTGATGTCCCACCTCATGACTTGCAGTAGTGGGGATCTTATATTTTACTATGATCGTGTTTACTTGCGCTTCATTGGTCAAAGGATTTAGATAGCCATTAAAGCCCATATAAGTAAGTGGTAAACTATACAAAGATCTTTTTAAAGCCGGAGCCGGGTAGGTAAGTTCAGGAAATTCCTTTTCAATATGTTCGTACCCATCCAACGTGATCTCGAATAATTCCTTTTTAGTGTATTCATAATCTACTTTAGAGGAATCATTTTCAGCTAATTCTGAATGTATCTGGTTTGATCTTTCAATTAAGGTTTCGGTAAGTTTAATGAGTTTTTCTGTAGTATAATCTTTTTCAATTTCCAGGCTTTCATGTAGCGGAAGACGGTAATAGTTGAATCCCCAGAATAAATGGAAACAGAAATAAATGATGGAAAGACTTGCAAGTGCATCAGGGATCCAGAGTCTCGGACTTCTGAATTTTTGAGAAAATCTTCTTTTAATCCATACTATTAATAAAATGACTAAAAGAGCATATAGAAAATCACCTAAAGAAAATGGAACGAATCCCAGGCTAAACCTCATTATTTTCGAAATAACAGGGTATAAGCCATTAGAATAATATTCTTCTACAAAACTGGAATGGCCTGAAAGTAAATTAATACCTATAATTTGTACCGGTAGCAGGATCGCAAGTAGTAAGACAGATTTTCTCTTCACGGTCTAAAAATACAAATATTCGGCAGGTGTCAAATTTTAGAAATCGGTAAAATCGAATACCTTTGTGAAGATACCAAAATTTAGATCAATGAATGAAGAAATAAGAGCGCTGGAACCCAAAGTATTGTGGAATAAATTCGCAGACCTGAATGCCGTTCCCAGACCTTCCAAGAAAGAAGAACGCGTTATAGAGTTTATTAAGAATTTCGGGAATAACCTGGATCTTAAGACTGAAGTGGATGGTGTTGGTAATGTGGTAATATACAAGCCTGCCACCAAAGGAATGGAGAGTCGGAAAAAGATCGTTTTGCAGGCTCACCTGGATATGGTTCATCAAAAAAATAATGATACCGACTTTGATTTTGAAAGTCAGGGTATAGATATGTATGTAGATGGTGACTGGGTTCGGGCAAAGGGAACTACCCTTGGAGCGGACAATGGTCTTGGTGTTGCCACCATGATGGCGATCCTTGAAAGCGATTCTATAGAGCATCCTGCAATTGAGGCTTTATTTACTATAGATGAAGAAACCGGGATGACCGGGGCCAAAGGTTTGAGTCCAGATCTGCTGGAAGGAGATATTCTCTTGAACCTGGATACTGAAGAAGATGACGAGATAGGCATAGGATGTGCCGGAGGAGTAGATATTACCGCGACGAAGAATTATGAAGAGGAGAAAATGCCTGATGCTTACCGAAGCTATTCGATAAAGATAAAAGGGCTTATGGGTGGACACTCAGGCATGGATATTATTAAAGGCCTTGGGAATGCTAATAAGTTGATGAATCGTTTACTGGTTAATACTTCGGAAGAGCTTAAAATGAGGATCGCTGAAATAAATGGGGGAGGACTCAGAAATGCCATTCCCAGAGAAAGTGAAGCGATCATAGCCATTCCCGATACCGAAGAGGAAAGTTTTAAAAAGGAGTTTGAGCTAAGAGCAGAAAAGATCAAAGCTGAATATGCTTCTTTAGAGCCTAATCTATCTATAGATCTTCAGCTGGAAACTTCCCAACATAAAATAATGGATCTTAAATCACAACGTGAAGTGCTGCTTGCTCTTGCGGGAGCACATAATGGGGTGTATAGAATGAGTCCCGAAATTAAAGGTTTGGTAGAAGCTTCTAATAATGTAGCAAAGGTTAGCCTTAAAGGAGGAGAAATTCATATTAAATGTCTTACCAGAAGTTCGGTAGAATCCAGTAAGGATGATCTTGCTGATTCTTTGAGAGCTGTATTTGAACTGGCAGGTTTCGAGGTAAAGCTTTCAGGAGAATATCCGGGATGGGCTCCAAACAGCGATTCTGCGATCCTGAAAACACTTGATGAGATCTACCAGAAAGTAAATGGAACAAAAGCCGATATTGCTGCCTGCCATGCAGGATTGGAATGTGGAATCATTGGGAGTCATTATCCTAATATGGATATGATCTCATTTGGACCAACCATTAGAGGAGCTCATTCTCCCGATGAAAGAGCAAGTATTAAGTCTGCTCAGAAATACTGGAATTTCTTACTGGAAGTTTTGAAAAATATCCCTGAGAACTAAATTTTAGATTAGGTTGAAAATAAAAAAATCCCTTAACGAGCGTTAAGGGATTTTTTTATCAATTGAATTAAGATTATTCAGCAGTTTCAGCGATCTCTACTAATTCAATTCTGAAAATTAGATCGGTATTTGGAGGGATTGCTCTTCCATATCCTCTTTCTCCATATCCAAGATGACTTGGGATGAAAGCAACCACTTTATCTCCCACTTTCATTTGTTGCACTGCTTCTTTAAATCCTGGGATCATTGGAGCATCAGGACCGTAATCCATGGTCATTGGAGCATATAATCCCTGAGAATCTCTTCGGTGATCATAAACCCCTACTTCTTGAGCAAGTTCTTTGCTATTGGTGTCAAACACTCTTCCATCGGCAAAATAACCTTCATAATTAACCTTTACTTTCTGGCCATTTTTAGGTTTTTGTCCGTCTCCTTTGTTCTCAAAGTAAATTTTTAATCCGCTTTCTAAGGAATCTGCCTCAGCTTTTAGTTTTTCGAATTCTTCTACTTTCTTCGCGGCCATGCCTTCCATCTTTTTGACTTCAGCTTCTTTTTCAGCCTCTATATCTGCCAGCTCATTTTCAAAAACCTTGGGGGCATCGAAATTTTTTGCTGCACTTCCTTTTCTAATGATATTTACTTCCTTCATCACGATATCCTTCACAGGGCGATCACGCGGGCCTGTTTCAGTCTTACCAATAGAATCAACCACATCCTGGCCTTTTACCACTTTTCCGAATACAGTATGTCTTCCATCTAACTGGGCAACCGGGCCTAAAGTGATAAAGAACTGACTTCCGTTTGTTCCGGGACCGGCATTAGCCATAGAAAGGATTCCTTTAGTATCATGACTTAATGAATCTACGAACTCATCTGGATACTTATAACCAGGTCCACCACTTCCGGTTCCGGTAGGATCTCCACCCTGGATCACAAATCCGTCGATCACTCGGTGGAAAATAAGTCCGTCATAATATTTTTTGTCCTTATAAGTACTATCGGCCATTTTACTGGTTCCTTCTGCAAGAGAAACAAAGCTGGCCACAGTCATAGGGGTTTCCTCAAAATATAATTCAGCTACAACTGGTCCCATAGAAGTATTAAATTCGGCATACATTCCATCTTCCAGTTCAGGGTATTCATCATTGCACGAGAATAATGATAGTGCTACTGTTAATAGTAAAAAGATACTTTTTGTCTTCATTTGTAATATTTGATTTTTGTAGTTTGTGAGATGTAATTCGCCACAAATTATTTCGATATCTACCGAAATAGGGCTTGGTTTATTTAATTCTTAATTATTGGGTTCGTTTGATTCTTCTTTTATGCTATGCAAAGTGACCTTGGTAGTGATTGGCACGTTACTTCCAATTTTATTTTTATCGCCATAATAACCGAAAGCTTTATGAGATGGAAAAAGGAAAGTCACAGTTTCTCCTTCTTTCATTAGTTTTAGGCCCTGTCTTAAGCCGGTAAATAATTTTTCCTTATCTATGGCATATTCCCGGGTAGGTTTTTCTCCTTCCGCATAAATAGGCTCTCCCTCTATACTTGAAATTGAATAGTCAAAAACCACCACGTCACCAAACTCAGGTGTTTTCGTATTTAAAGTGTCGGTAGATTTTTTGTTATAATAATACCAGAAACCGTCTGCTGAAGTTAGAAATTCAGTATCAGTATCTTTTCCCATTTGTTTTTTGATATAATCTTCCTCTTTTGCGATCATCTCTTTGTTCTTTTCTACAGACTCGTCGATGTAGGAACCGCTGTTTTGTGAAACGGGACGTCTTGCTTCCGGAGATTTACAACCGACAGCAAAAAGGATCAATATCAATAGACTTAAAATTCTCATTTTTTTAGCTGTTCTGAATATTGAGGTAGGATCTTATTGAATTTTACAATGGTATCATTCAGGGAAATATCACTTTTTCCACCTGCAGCGTTAATATGACCGCCACCTTCAAAATGCGCACGCGCAAATTTATTAACGTCAAAATCTCCTTTAGATCTGAAGGACATTTTAACAAGATCTTCATTCTCTTTTTCTATGAATATTACCGCAAAAATAATTCCATCCAGTGAAAGACCGTAATTCACAAAACCTTCGGTGTCTCCTTTCTGAAAATTATGCCGATCTAGTTCTTCCTGAGAAAGACTTATGTATGCCGTTCTTAATTCCTTATTAACTTTTAAATTCTGAAGTGCGGTGCCTAATAACTGCAATTTATTTTCAGAATTAGTATCATGAATATTATTGTGAATCAAGGCGTTTTCAGCTCCTTTATCTATAAGATCTGCAATAGCCCTGTGTGTATCGCTGGAAGTTGAGCTAAAGCGAAAAGATCCGGTATCGGTCATGATGCCCGTGTAAAGGCAGGTAGCGATTTCGGGGGTGATCTTTTTATTGGCTCTAAGCTTGTTAATGAACTTATAAACCATCTCACAGGTAGAACTCATTTTAGAATCACTATAGGTATAATGAGCATAATCTGAAGGTTCCTGGTGGTGATCTATCATTACAAATAAAGCATCAGACGCCAGTAATGAATCCTGCATTGCTCCACATCTGGAAAGATTATTGAAATCCAGGGTAAAAACTATCTCAGCTTCAGAAATAAGCTGATCTGCTTTTTCCTTTTCGGCTTCATAAACGATCACATCTTCGTTGCCGGGAAGCCATTTTAAGAAATGTGGGTAATCATTAGGAGCGATAACTGTGGCTTTATGACCTTTATCTCGTAAGAAATGCATTAATCCCAGAGTAGAACCCATCGCATCCCCATCGGGACCTTTGTGGGGGACTATCACTATATTATCTGCTTTGGCTAGTTCAGCCGTTATTTCCAGTATTCTTGTATCTATCATATTCAGGGCTAAATATACAATTTAATAATACTTAAGAAATACTGGAAGCTTTAAATTTGTACTCCAAAGATCAACCGATGAAAATATTATTTAAGCTATTACCCGTGTTTTTTCTATTCCTGTCCTGCGGAAGTTCCCCTTCTGTAAATAAAGAATCTGAAGCAGATTTTACGATCGCTTTTGGTAGCTGTAACCGGGAAGATTCACCACAAATATTATGGAATCCTATACTGAAGAATAATCCGGACGTATTTTTATGGGGAGGGGATAATATATATTCTGACACCGATAATGCTGAAAAAATGAAAGCGGAATACTTGCAACAGAAGAATAATGCCGGATATCAAAAATTACTAAATGAAGTGACAGTTCTTGGCACCTGGGATGATCATGATTACGGACTAAATGATGGCGGAAAAGAATGGAGTTTTAAAGAAGTAAGTCAGCAGTTATTCCTGGATTTTATGGAGGTGGCAGAGAATATTCCACGAAGAAATAGGGAAGGAGTATATCATGCTGAAGTATTTGACACGCCGGAAGGAAGTATAAAAGTGATTCTTTTGGATACAAGGTATTTTAGGGATGCACTGCTTAAAAGTGAAGATCCCAATAAAAGATATGAACCTTCCAGTGGAACGATTTTGGGAGATACTCAATGGCAATGGCTGGCGGAAGAACTTGAAAATAGCGAGGCAGATTTTAACGTAATCATGTCCAGTATCCAGATCCTTTCAGCAGAGCACGGATTTGAAAAATGGGCAAATTTCCCTTCAGAAGTTGAAAAACTTAAAGATTTGCTTATCTCTTCCGAAGCTAAAAATGTGATTCTCTTAAGTGGAGATCGTCATATTTCAGAATTTTCAGCAACCAAAGTAGAAGGCCTTAATTACCCATTAGTTGATTTTACTTCCAGCGGACTGACTCATACCTATGAAGATTTCAGCGGAGAGCCCAATAAATATAGAGTAGGAGAGGTGGTTAAAAATAAAAGTTTTGGTTTATTGAAGTTCGATTTTGAGAAGAATAAAGTTCAACTTGAAATGAGAGGTGTAAAGAATAAATTACAACAGGATTATTTGCTTGAATTCCAGTAGGGAAACATAAAAGCTTAAAGGGCTTGTATATGGAAAGGAATTATTTATTTTTGCAGCAAATTTAAAAACCATACAATGGCAGATAATAGAACATTCACCATGATTAAGCCAGATGCAGTAGAGAACGGGCATATTGGTGGAATACTAGACCAGATCACAGCTTCAGGATTTAGAATCGTAGCGATGAAACTTACTCAAATGACTCAGAGAGATGCGGAGACTTTTTATGCAGTGCATAAAGAGCGTCCTTTTTTCGGGGAATTAGTTGAATTCATGACTCGTGGTCCTATCGTTGCGGCTATTCTTGAAAAAGACAACGCCGTAGAAGATTTTAGAACACTTATCGGAGCTACCAACCCGGAAGATGCTGCTGAAGGAACTATCAGAAAAAAATACGCTACCAGCATTGGAGAAAATGCCGTTCACGGAAGTGATAGCGATGAGAATGCACAAATTGAAGGTGCTTTCCATTTTGCAGGTAGAGAGATGTTCTAATTGAACAATTTCAATAAATACAAAAACCGGACTTTCTGAGTCCGGTTTTTTTATGCTTTTTTTTTGAACGGATGCTGAAACGAGTTCAGCATAACGGTTTTTTTAGGACGTCACCCTGAACTTGAATCAAGGGTCTGCCTATTTTATAAGTGGCTCTTTTCGAAATAGCCATTTTAGCTGAGTTCTGCTGCCATTTTCTGTTTGTACCTTATTTAGTCTTGGGCAAAGTATGATCGTGAAAACACCAGCAATTAGGAGGTTGTAAAGATGATCCAGTTCAGGAAATAAATTCTCCAGTAAATATTGACTTCCTATGAACAGGGTGAAAAATGCTATAAAATAGATTACAAAAATTTTTAGGGTATGCTTCATTTTAAATGATTTTTTTACTTCTCACTATCTCAACACCAGTTTAGAAATTATCTTCTGTCCCATCTCCTCATTCAGGTTTCTAATGATCTTTTCTTTTCCGTAACTCAGTTCTTCTCTCAAAACCGAAGAACTTAACTGAACGTAAAGCGTGTCCTTTTTCAGCATTAAATTTGTCGTGTATTTTTCAATCGCCGGTCCCATCTGGCTGTTCCAGACGTCTCTAACCTTTACCTGGTTCAGGCCTTTAGTATCCAGTTTATTCTCATCTACGAAACTCTTGAGCAGGTCGCCCAGTTTCATTTCCTCATTCTTGCGTCTCTTCTTCATCTTGGCTTAGTAAAGGTTCATATCTCTGGTAGTAGTATTTTTTATCGTCCCGGTTAAGGATTACCAATTCATCTTCTGTAGCTTCCAGGACTTCTTCTTTCCATTTATCAAACGGAGTCTCATAATAAAGAAAAAGGCTGTTATCTTCGATTTTAGCGGTAATTTTTTCTGAATTATTTGAATTTTCGATAAACCCGCCATCGATCTTTGGTTTCAGTTTTTTTCTGAATCCGATGGAATCCTTGATCTCAATATAATCTATATATTGGCTTAGGCTGTATTCTATTACCGAATCATTTTCCATTTCTACTTTTTCAATTTGCCAGTAACCGTTGAGGTTCTTTAATTGTTCCTGCGGATCATTTTCTGAACAGGAAACCAGGACGATAATTGAAAATATGAGGATCAGTTTTTTCAAAGCTTAAAAATTTTATAAGATTGGTCGCTGGATTTTACTACTTTTTCTGTTCTGTCTGCATGCGTGTCGCTTAAAAATATCTGTCCCAGTTCATCAGTAGCTACCAGAGCTACAATATGAGCCACGCGGTTTTCATCCAGTTTATCAAAAATATCATCCAGCAATAAAATAGGATTTACCTGACTTATCTGCTTAATAAAATCGAATTGCGCCAGTTTTAAAGCGATCAAAAATGATTTCTGTTGGCCCTGGGATCCGAATTTCTTGATAGGATGGCCTTCGATCTCAAAACTAAGATCATCTTTATGAGTTCCCACCGAAGTATATTGTAAAGCCATGTCTTTTTGAAGATTCTCTTCCAGTAGATTGGAAAGGGAATTATCAAATAGCTGACTTCTATAATTTATATCTACTACCTCCTTGTTATTGGTGATATCTGAATATCTTTTATTGAATATTGGAATGAATTCTTTCAGAAATTCTTTTCTTTTTTCAAAAAGATCCTGTCCCAAATTGCTCATTTGAAGATTGTAAACTTCCAGCGTATCTCTTTCAAAAGTATTATTAGCCGCGAAATACTTTAAGAGTGAATTCCGCTGGGAAACCAGTTTGGTGTATTGTAAAAGTTTGTTGAGGTATGCATGATCACTCTGGGAGATTACGCCATCCATAAACTTTCTGCGGGTTTCTGAACCTTCGATGATGAGGTCTCTGTCTGCAGGGGAAATTATAACCGTAGGAATAAACCCTATATGATCACTTACTTTATCGTAAGCTTTATTGTTCCTCTTAATGATCTTTTTCTGTCCTTTCTTGGCACTGGCAAGAATATTCTCTATTTTTTCATTCTTTTCAAAGGCTCCTTCAATGACAAAGAAATCGGAATCGTGATTGATATTTTGAGAAGTGATCGGGTTGAAATAACTTTTCCCGAAAGAAAGATGGTAAATACTATCTAAAACGTTGGTTTTTCCTACCCCATTATTACCCACCAGGCAGTTGATTTTTTCATCGAATTCAAATTCAGCCGTCTTAAGATTCTTATAATTAAGCAGGCTAAGATTTTTTAAATGCATAAGTCGCTGTGTTTCAGCTGTAATTTCATTAATTGCAGGATGCAGGATCGAGCTGCAAAAGGACTTCAAATTATTCAAAAAATACAAATATTTTCTCTTTTAATTTTCACAAAAAATTATATTTTTGCCACGCATTAAAAATTTTTTATGGCAACGTATAAGAAAAAAGGATACAAGCCTTCCAATAAGGAGGAAAGAGAACAAATAGCAGAACAGGAGTCTACCACTGCAGAAGTTTTTAACACTTTAGACGAAGGAGCAAGTAAGACTGAAACCTGGGTCGCCGATAATCAGAAGTATATCTATATTATCGTTGGGGTTGCTATTGTTGCCGTTTTAGGATATTTAGGTTACAACCGTTTTATTCATGAGCCAAACCAAAATGAGGCTGCGAATGAAATGGCGCAGGCAGAGAACTATATGGCTTCTGCTCTTAGGGCTAATGGAGCACAGAGTGATTCTTTATATAACCTTGCGTTGAACGGAGGAGAAGGTAAATACGGATTTTTAGACATTATAGATAACTACGGTGGGACCGATGCTGCAAACCTTGCACATTACAATGCCGGATTTGCTTACCTTAGAACTGGTAAATATCAGGAAGCTATTGAGCAGTTAGAAGGATTTGATAGTGATGATGAGATTTTTTCTGCTTTGGCAACCGGAGGAATTGGAGATGCTTTTATGCAATTAGAGCAGCCTGAGGAGGCTCTTGGATATTATGAAAAAGCTGCTGAAATGAGAGCTAATTCATTCACTACACCAAGATTTTTATTAAAAGCGGCCATCACCGCAATAGAGATAGGTGATGCAGATGCTGCTGAAGAATACCTGCTTCAAATAGAAGACGAGTATTCAGATGCTCCAGAGGCAGACAAGGTGCCAATTTACCTTGGTCAGGCCCGCGCTATGAAAAACTAAATTATGGCTACAGAAGGTAAAAACCTTTCACAATACGATAAAAACACGATCCCAAACGCGAAAGATTTTCGGTTTGGGATCGTTGTTTCTGAGTGGAACGATGAGATTACGGAAGGACTTTTTCAGGGTGCATTTGATGCATGGATAGAGAATGGAGTTCAGAAAGAGAATATTGTAAGATGGAATGTTCCCGGAAGTTTTGAGCTTATTTACGGTTGCAAAAAAATGCAGGAAAGCTTTGAGATGCTCGATGCTATCGTGGCAGTGGGGAATGTGATCCAGGGAGAGACCAAACATTTCGATTTTGTGTGTGAAGGTGTCACGCAGGGGATCAAGGATCTCAATATTCAGACAGATATTCCCGTTATTTTTTGTGTACTTACAGATAATAATATTGAGCAATCCCGAGCGCGCAGTGGAGGTGAACATGGTAATAAAGGAACCGAAGCTGCCATCGCAGCCATTAAAATGGCACAGTTACGAAAGGATGCTAAATTCTACAAAGGTTAAATCAATAGCTTTTAGGCTTTCAAAACGGCATTGTTATTGCTTTCTTTATTAATACTCTAAGACTTCGGATTTTTGAAGCATTTTGAGTAAATTTGAATCAGCAAACAATCTACAGTTTTGAAAATCAATCTCGGCAAAATCAGAAAAAATACCAGGTATAACTATACCCCACGCTACTATAAGGGCAAGGAGGCCGGTAATATCTATGATTTTGATTCTAAATTCAATAAATACAGAGAGACTACCAATGCGATAGACTTTGGTTCTCAGTGGGCTGAGGCACGTGATTCCAGTCGACACCGAGGTAACCGAAGTATTAATCGTCGTGTGATCTATATTATTGTTATTTTGCTTTTCATATGTCTGTGGATATTAGATTTTGATTTATCCATTTTCTCGAATCCCCGTTAAATGAGTGACATAATTCAACTGTTGCCCGATCATGTTGCCAACCAGATCGCTGCGGGTGAAGTGGTGCAACGTCCGGCTTCAGTAATAAAAGAACTTCTCGAAAATTCCATAGATGCAAATGCCACCCGAATCCAGGTGGTGATCAAAGATGCCGGTAAAACGCTGGTTCAGATCATTGATGACGGAATAGGCATGAGCCTTACCGACGCGAGAATGAGCTTCGAAAGACATGCAACTTCCAAGATAAAATTAGCAGACGATCTTTTTTCTCTTAAAACCAAGGGCTTTCGTGGAGAAGCATTAGCCTCTATTGCTGCAATTGCCCATGTGGAATTAAGAACAAAGACTGAAAATGATGAGGTGGGAACCTGTTTAAAAGTGGAAGGTAGTCAGGTGGTTTCCCAGGATGCCTGTGTAACCCCTAAGGGAACAAATATTTGTGTAAAGAACCTATTTTATAATATACCTGCCCGGCGTAATTTTCTGAAATCTGATAATGTAGAAACTCGTCATATCATCGACGAATTTCAAAGAGTGGCCTTTGCCCACCCTAATATCAGTTTTTCTCTTACCCACAATGGGAGTGAATTATTTCAATTACCAATTACCAATTTCAGGCAGCGTATCACAAATATTCTAGGAGGTAAGACCAATGAAAAACTGGTTCCTGTAGAAGAGGATACTGAAATTGTCAAGATATCTGGCTTTGTTGGTAAACCCGAATTTGCCAAAAAAAGCAGGGGAGAACAATTCTTTTTTGTAAATGACAGATTTATAAAGAGCGCTTATCTAAATCATGCAGTGACCGCTTCTTTTGAAGGTTTGCTCAAAGATAAAAGCTATCCAAGTTATTTTCTTTACCTGGAAGTAGATCCAAAGTCTATAGATATCAATATCCATCCAACTAAAACGGAGATCAAATTTGATGATGAGCATGCTTTATACGCTATTCTGAAAAGCTCTATCAAACATAGTCTGGGCCAGTTTAATGTTGCCCCCATCTTAGATTTTGAAAGGGACTCCGGCTTAGATACTCCTTATGATTATAAAAATAAAGATGCTGATGCTCCACAGGTAGAGGTGGACCGGAATTTTAATCCTTTCCAGACCGAGAATAATTTCAAGGCTCAATATTCAGGCGGAGGAAATTATAAAAGAGAAAAGCCTGCGGAATGGGAAAGCCTTTACTCAGGAATGCATTCTGAAACCGATACCGACATAGATATACGTCAGGTTGAATTTGAAAGTGAGGAGGTGACCGGGAATTTATTCGGAGCCAAAGAAGAACAGACAGAGAAGTCTACTTTCCAGGTTCAGAAAAAATATATCGTTTCTACTTTAAAGAGCGGGATCCTGGTGATAGATCAGCACAGAGCACATACCCGGGTTTTATATGAAGAATTATTGAAAAATATAACCGTCTCATCTGCAGTGAGTCAACAGTTATTATTTCCTTTAAGGCTTCAATTCAATTCTCATGAGGTTGAAATGCTGAAAGAGATCAAAGATTCCCTGGAGCAAACAGGATTTGTATTTTCAGCCATTAATAATGCTGAGGTCGAAATAAGTGGGATTCCAACCTTAATTTCAGAAAGTGAAGTGGAAATTTTACTGGAACAATTACTGGCAGATTTTGAAAAAGATGTACCTGATAATGGTTTCTCGCAAACCGATCTTCTGGCAAAATCCCTGGCTAATTCAATGGCCGTGCGTTCAGGAACTTTATTAAATTCTACTGAACAACAACATATTGTAAACCGATTATTTGCCTGTAAAGAACCGGCGCTTAGTCCATTTAATAAAACCGTGTTCACCACCTTATCTGTGGATGAACTGGATAAAAAATTTGCCTGATGGGAAGAATGACAGAAACCGTGAAGGTTCTCCTGATTATAAATGTAATTTTCTTTATTGGTAGCCAGCTTATTGGTGACGTAGCTTACGAGTATTTTGCCCTGTGGTTCGTTAAGAATCCAAACTTTCAATTCTGGCAGATTGTAACCCATATGTTCATGCATGGCGGTTTTATGCATATACTTTTTAATATGTATGCTCTCTGGGCCTTTGGAAGTCCTATAGAACAAATGCTGGGTAAAAAGCGATTTATATTTTTCTACTTTTCCGCGGGAATAGGAGCGGCACTTTTACATACCCTGGTTAATTTCTATGCTTATCAGAAAGGCTTCAATGGTTTGCTGGAACTAGGATGGACACCACCGGAAATCATGAATTTTGTGGAACAGGCTTATACCACCAATAGGTTTAGAATACCGGAGGGAATAGAAGAAGGAACTTTGCGTTCTATGCTGGAGGCATTTTCTAATCCTGCAGTTGGAGCCTCTGGAGCTATTTACGGAGTCCTGGTGGCCTTCGGGATGATGTTCCCTAATGTAGAATTATTTTTACTTTTTGTGCCTGTACCAATTAAAGCCAAGTATTTTATTCCCGGATTAATTGCCTTAGATTTGTTTTCTGGCTTCACCGGCTATTCTATATTTGGAGGCTCCATTGCACATTTTGCACACATTGGAGGTGCCTTATTTGGATTTTTAATGATGTATTACTGGAAGAAGAATCAGTTTAACGATAACCGCTGGTATTAATGAGATCATCAGATAGAATTAGATATAAAATCCAGACCGCTACGGTCACCGAAAAGCTCATTGCCATCAATGTGCTGGTCTTTATATTGTTCTTTTTGCTGAAAACCATTGCCTTTCTTTTTCAGCTCCCATCAGATTTTTTGGTAGAATGGTTCGTTTTTCCAAAAGAACCCATGGAGTTCCTAATGAAACCCTGGTCTATAATCACCTATTCATTTTTACATAGCGGGATTTGGCATATTTTATCTAATATGTTGATCCTGTATTTTTCCGGAATCTATTTTCTGAATTATTTTTCACCCAAACGTTTACTGAATTATTATTTTCTGGGAGTCATTATAGGAGCCCTGGTCTATATGCTAAGTTATAACCTGTTTCCTGCATTTCAGGGCACAGGTCGTTCCTATCTAATGGGTGCTTCTGCAGGTGTCATGGCCGTACTTATAGGGATTGCTGCTCATGTACCCAATATGAGAGTGAGACTTATGTTGATTGGGAGTGTGAAATTCTGGTGGATCGCTGCTTTTTTACTGGTGATAGATATTATTCAAATCCCGATGGGGAATGCCGGTGGACATCTTGCTCATTTGGGCGGGGCGGCACTGGGTTATCTATATACCACGCAACTTCAGAAGGGAAATGATATTGGGAAATGGTTTGAAAATATTATGGACTCTATAGCCGCGCTTTTTAAACCCCGGGAACGTAAAGCCAGGATGAAAACCGTACACCGTACAGGAAAAACTACAAGTTCAGGGAATAAGTCGAAAACCAATTTTGACAAGAACGAAAAGCAGAAAAGAGTAGATGCTATTCTTGATAAGATAAGCAAAAGTGGTTATGAAAGTTTGAGTAAGGAAGAGAAAGACTTTCTATTTAAAGCTGGCAAAGAAGATTAGATGAAAAAGCTAGGTCTCTTTGACAAATTTATCTTTGTCCTGAATTCTCTTGCAGCTACGGCCTTGCTTTTTTCTTATTTGCTACCTCTAATTCCGCCTAAATCATTTCCATTACTCTCAGTTTTAAGCCTGGGTGTTCCTGTGCTTATTATTTTGAATGCACTTTTTTTGATCTACTGGCTTTTACGAATTAAAAGACAGCTATTTCTTTCATTGATCATCCTGCTCCTGGGATATAATTACGTGACCAGTTTTGTAAGATTTTCCGGATCTGAAACCGATGAAAAAGGAGTAGCAGATTTTTCCCTGATGAGCTACAATGTAAGAATGTTCAATGCTTATGAATGGTCGCCTAGAAAAGATCTTCCTGAAAAGATCACTGACTTTATAAAAGAGCAAAATCCTGATATTCTCTGTGTGCAGGAACACTATATTGGGGCAGCTGAACTTGCTGATGTTTATCCTTATGAGTTTGTGAAATTAAAAGGCAAAAATGCTGAATTTGGGTCGGCGATATTCTCTAAGTATCCTATTATTAATCAGGCTTCCCTGGATTTTCCACAGAACGGGAACAATAATGCGATCTATACCGATATCGTGATTGATAAAAAAGATACAGTACGTGTTTTTAATGTGCATTTTCAGTCTTTAAATATCAAACCCGGAATAAATGACCTTCAGAAAGAAGATTCCAAGAAATTACTGGGACGAATAGGTTATGGCTTTTCTTTACAGCAGGAACAGGCAGAGATGCTCCTTGAAGAGGTTAATAAATCTCCTTATAAAACTATAATCGCCGGCGATTTTAATAATACCAGTTTTTCATATATCTATGATTTGATAGAGCAGGATGGAAGATTCAATGATGCTTTCCTGGAAGCCGGTTCCGGATTTGGGAAGAGTTTTAAACTTAATTACTTTCCGCTGCGGATAGACTTTCTCCTTATTCAAAATAATATGGAGATTACTGAATTCAACAAATTCGATGTTGATTATTCAGATCATTATCCGGTCTTAACCAAGATCGGACTGTAATTTCTGTTCCTGCAGATAGCTTAAGGCAGCATTCCCTTCATTAAAAATTAAGTCCAGTATACATAAATTAGACAGAAAACCAGCTCTAACTTCAAAAACCTGAGTATAAGCCGTGTTTTTAAAGAAAGGCTTTGACTTAGCATTCACCAGACCCCTATGATTAATCTGCTTTTCTGGCTTCAGAATAAATTCTTCAGTTTTATCAAAATCAAAGTCGATCTGAAGACATTCTGCAACGAATTCCATGCAATGATAATTCAGGTCCATTAAATATTTGAACTGCTTATCATATATAGGGTATAAATCATCTTCATAGAATTCAAAGAAAGGAGAGGTTTGATAGGAAGCCTTAAAAGCCCGCCAGTGCTGTTTCTGCCAGTCAAAATCATTTTCGATCTGTATATCTTTATATTTTTGATGGTTTTTGGTACTTATGCCTAAGGCAGCTCTGTGCTTTATAGGAATATTAAGCGTTAGCTTGCCATTTGCATCATAGATATACATCCGGTTGCGGTAGGTTTGCTTTTGGTAATTATCCTCGTTCTCAAAAACTACTTCTTCAGCATTTACATGAGCTACCCATTGGCTTATAGGCCCAAAGTAAGAGGGATGTAATAAAACCGACTTCATGTGGATTAGGCTTCTCTGCGTTTTTTGAAATATCTCCATCCGAAGAATATCACCAGGATAATAAGGAAATAGGGCAGAAATGAAGTTGGATCACCATCTCCTTTAACGGTCGTAAAAACCCGTTCCCATCTTATCTTATCAAATCCACTGGCATTGGAATCCCAGCTTAACCATATAAAAACTGGTTTTCCTACAATATGATTCGCCGGTACATATCCCCAGACTCGGCTGTCTTCGGAGTTATTTCGGTTGTCACCCATCATCCAGTAGTAATCCTGTTTAAAGGTATAAGAGTCTATTGGTTGCCCATTTAGTAAGACCTGGGTGCCGTTAACTTTAAGTTTATTATCCAGTCCGAATTCTGAACCTTCATAAGTTTCAATAATTTCCTTGTAGAAGGTCATGCTTTCGGGTGTGATAGCTACGGTCACCCCTTTTTCCGGAATATAAATAGGTCCTAAATTATCATTGTTCCAGTTCCTTTTCCCATCGTTCGGGAACAGGCTGGGATTTTTAACCCCTGCAGAATCTACATACTTCCTGATAGAAGCTACATTTGGATGATTTTTAAAACGTTCAAAAGTTTCATCAGATAACGACTGAATAAGAAAGGCATTATTATTAGGGTTATAGGAATATCCATCGGTGATATCGTATAGTTTGTATAAACTTTGCGGGTTAAATGGCTGACCTTTAGTCTGGCCTACATAAGAGAACTGAGGTTTGGCTCTGTCTGGCAGCTCTAATTGCTTACCATTAATATGCACATAGCCGTCCACTACAGATAAAGAATCACCAGGAATCCCGACGGCTCTTTTTACGTAATTGGACTTTTTATCTATAGGTTTTTTAAAATGCTTTCCAGATCTGTCAAAGAACTTCCTAACCGTATCTACCGGCCAGTTAAACACCACAATATCATTCCGTTCCACTTCTTCAAATCCCGGAAATCTTAAATAAGGGATCTGAGGTTTATTCAAATAAGATTTAACTCCAAGAACAGGAATCGTATCATGAACCATTGGGAAAGCTACGGCAGTTTTTGGCACCCTTGCTCCATAATGAAATTTACTCACAAAAAGGAAATCACCTACCAATAAAGTCTTTTCCAGCGAAGAGGTTGGGATCGTAAAAGGCTGCATAAAATAAGTATGTACAATAGTAGCCGCGATCACCGCAAATAGTACTGAACTTATCCATTCCCCGGCTTCTGATCTTGGTTTAAGGTCACGGTCTGCGATGTAGGCATTATCTGTAGCATAATTAACATAATAGATATAAAGCCCCAGAGTAAGAATTACGGCAAAGGTTTCTGCTGTGGAATTTCTACCGAAACTTCTAATGGTCTCCACCCAGATTA
The DNA here is from genome assembly GCF_020552705.1 of Christiangramia sediminis. Classification (GTDB taxonomy): domain Bacteria; phylum Bacteroidota; class Bacteroidia; order Flavobacteriales; family Flavobacteriaceae; genus Christiangramia; species Christiangramia sediminis. The sequence continues at coordinate 162,750 of NZ_JAJBZG010000001.1, forward strand.
CCGGAATAATTATAAGGTTTACAATAGGAATGAACATTAAAACAACCCACCACTTAGGCCGGTTGATTATCTTCATTAATATAATTGCATTGTAAACAGGGATCGCTGCTTCCCAGGCTTTTCTACCTGCTCTTTGATATAATTTCCAGGTTCCCAAAAAATGAATTACCTGGATAATCAGGAAGAAAATAAACCATTCGGTAAAAGTCATAGTATCTATTCTTTACAGTATAAGGCAGATTTTGCCCTGAATTGTTACATATTAATTTTTAAAAAGATCTGACAGAACATCTTTCATAGTAAAAATGCCTGTTTTGTCTTTCAGAAATTCTGCAGCGACTACAGCACCGAGAGCAAATCCCTCACGAGATTTTGCAGTATGAACTATATCTATTTTATCTATAGAAGATTCGTAGGTCACCGTATGCGTTCCGGGAACATTTTCTTCTCTTTTGGCGTTAATCGGGATTTCATCTTTATCTGCATCTTCCAGTTGCCAGCCTTTCAATTTCGAGTTTTCTTCCAGGATCTGTTGAGCCAGGGTTATAGCCGTTCCACTGGGAGCATCGAGTTTTTGGACATGATGAATCTCTTCAATATTTACTGAATAATCTTCCAGACCCTGCATCATTTCTGCCAACTTTTTATTCAGCTCAAAGAATACGTTTACGCCCAGACTATAGTTGGAAGCATAAATAAATCCTGAATTATTTTCGTTACAGATCTTTTTGGCTTTCTCATAGTCATCCAGCCATCCGGTGGTACCACTCACTACCGGAATATTATTTTTAAAACAGCTAGTGATATTTTTAAATGCCGCTTTCGGGACGCTAAAATCTATCGCAATATCAATATCCAGATCACTTAATTCGTGATTTTCAATATCATCATTGACTTTTAGAACAATTTTATGCCCACGGTTTTCAGCAATTTTCTCAATGGTCTTTCCCATTTTTCCGTAACCTAAAAGCGCTATATTCATTTTAAAATCTATAATTAAGTGTAAGTCCGTAATTTGTTTTTCCTGAAAAAGCATCGTAATCAAGATCCGGTTTTACTGAAAGATCTTCATCTACATTAAATTGCCTCAAATGAGCCTCTACGTTGGCATCAACAATATTCAGGATATAAACCCCAACAGTTACGAGAATAGAAATTTCTTTGTTTTTCTGAAAAAGTTCCTGGGCCCTGATCAATCCATCCGTTGAGATTCTTTGAACACCATTAATTGTAAACTCATCGGGTCTTCCGGCCAGCCGATTCTTATAAGCATCCCGATACCTATCATATTGCTTATCATTTTTTAGATAGAAATATACCCCGGTTCCAATTCCACCATAGGCAAGTGGGATCTTCCAGTAACTGCCATTATAAGCCTGTCCTAATCCGGGTAATATTGCTGAATAGAATGCTGCTTTGGAAGGAGCCAATGCATTATAAGGCTCGTATTCTTTTTCTTTTACTTCTTCTTCCGTAGTTTTTTCTGAAGTTACTGCAAGTGAGTCCTGCTGCGCTGAAACCAGCGAAATGATGAACAGAAAAAAGAATAAGAAAAAGTTGGTTTTACTCTGCACCCCGGATTAATTTTTTGAGTCTTTCGAAATCTTCTTCCGAAGAAAATGGGATAGTTAGTTTTCCGCTACCTTTTTTGGTAACTTTTACATCCACTTTTGCCCCCAGATATTCACTAAATTCTTTTATTCCTTTTTTATAGGTTTTAGGAACGGTAGCCTTCTTGGTTGAAGCGGGAGAAGATTTTCCATCGCTATTCAATTCCCGAACTAATTGTTCCGTTTCCCGTACAGAAAGTGATTTCTGAAGTATCTTTTCGTAAATCTCTAATTGCTTCTGAGTATCATCGATATTGATAAGCGCTCTACCGTGGCCCATACTTAAAAAACCATCACGCATTCCTGTTTGAATGATAGGATCAAGTTTTAAAAGCCTTAGATAATTTGCAATAGTAGATCTATTCTTACCAATTCTTTCACTTAATTGCTCCTGCGTTAATTGAATTTCATCAATAAGTCTCTGATAAGACAACGAGATTTCAATAGGATCAAGATCCTGTCTCTGGATATTCTCTACAAGAGCCATTTCCAGAGATTCCTGGTCGTTGGCAATCCTAATATAGGCCGGAATGGTTTCCAGACCTACCAGTTTGGAAGCTCTGTATCTTCTTTCACCAGATACCAGCTGATATTTACCAAAATCAAGCTTTCTTACCGTAATTGGCTGAATAACCCCAAGCTCACGAATAGAAGAAGCCAATTCTTTCAGAGAATCTTCATTGAAACTGGTTCTTGGCTGAAAAGGATTTACTTCAATAGAAGACATCTCTAATTCAACAATATGACCAACTAGCTTGTCAGCATTCTTGTCTTCAGCAGATTTTATATCATTATCAGGATCTTTCAGTAGGGCTGAAAGTCCTCGTCCTAATGCTTGTTTTTTAGTAGCCTTGGCCATCTTTGTTAGTTTTTCTTGATAATTTCATGTGCCAGACTTAGATAATTGCTGGCTCCTTTGCTGGAAGCATCGTAATTGATGATGCTTTCTCCATAACTGGGGGCTTCACTTAAACGTACATTTCGCTGAATGATTGTTTCAAAAACCATTTCATCAAAATGTTTCTTCACCTCTTCCACCACCTGATTTGAAAGTCTTAATCTTGAATCATACATAGTTAATAAAAGGCCTTCAATATCCAGTTTATTATTATGGATCTTCTGCACACTTTTTATAGTGTTCAAAAGCTTTCCAAGTCCTTCCAGTGCAAAATACTCACATTGTATAGGGATTATAACAGAATCTGACGCCGTAAGGGCATTCAGGGTTAATAATCCAAGAGAAGGAGCACAGTCTATTAAGATGAAGTCATATTTATCTCTAAGAGGCTCTATAGCCTTTTTCAGCATGGACTCTCTGTTTTCCTGATCTACCAATTCAATCTCAATAGCTACAAGATCTATATGGGCAGGAATAATGTCCAGATTTGGAGAGCTGGTCTGCAGGATAGCATCTTCAGCTTTGATAGAATGTTCCAGCAGCTGATAAGTGCCATTCTCTACCTCTTCAACATCTATTCCCAGGCCTGAAGTAGCATTGGCCTGAGGATCGGCGTCAATCAATAATATTTTTTTTTCCAGAACTCCCAGCGAAGCTGCGAGGTTCACAGATGTTGTGGTTTTTCCCACGCCTCCCTTTTGGTTGGCAATAGCAATGATTTTACCCATTAAATGTGTATGATTTTTGAAAGGTAAAAATACAATTTATTATAGGTTTAGAAAATGAAATTGTTAACAGCTTCTAAAGAAAAAACCGGGTAAAATCCTAATATTATCGGGACTTCAACCGGAATTTAAATTATTCGAAAGGTTTTTTGTTGAAAACTGAAGAATAAAGAAGCTCTAATTAGACTTCTTCGACTTGATCATTTGCTCCAGCACATCCCACATTTCTTCAGGAACATCTTCCAGTAAATTGAATTGTCCTGCGCCTTTTAACCATTCTCCGCCATCTATAGTGACTACTTCACCATTCATATAGGCTGAAAAGTCTGAAGCCAGGTAAGCGGCAAGGTTTGCCAGTTCCTGGTGATCTCCCACACGTTTAAGCGGAACTTTTTTAGCCAGGTCAAATTTCTCTTTTAAGTCTCCAGGTAACAATCTGTCCCATGCACCTTTAGTTGGAAATGGTCCCGGCGCGATGGCGTTCGATCTAATCCCATATTTCGCCCATTCTACCGCAAGTGACCTGGTCATAGCCAGAACCCCTGCTTTAGCTGTAGCACTGGGAACAACATAAGCTGATCCTGTCCAGGCGTAAGTGGTTACAATATTCAGAATGGTTTTATTTTCTTCCTTTTGATCGATCCAATGTTTACCTAGAGCCAGGGTACAGTTCTTACTTCCTTTAAGCACAATGTCGATGATGGTATCAAAGGCATTGGCACTTAGTCTTTCGGTTGGTGAGATAAAGTTTCCTGCGGCATTATTAAGAAGTATATCTACTGAACCAAATTCGGTAATAACCTTATCACGCATTGCTTCAACCTGATCGTAATGTCTTACATCACACTGAACTGCAAAACACTTTCCACCGGTCTCTTCTTCAAGTTCCTTAACCGTATTTTCCAGTTTTTCAATATTTCGGGAAGTAATTGCAACTTTGGCTCCCAATTCCAGGAAATATTTGGTCATCGATTTTCCAAGTCCGCTACCACCACCGGTAACGATAATATTTTTTCCTTCAAGTGCATCGTCCCGAAGCATTTTTTTCTTTAAGTCCATATTGTTGGTTGGTTTTAGAAAGTTTAAATCTTTACTCGTCAATTAAAATTTCCAGCAATTGTATTGCTGCATCACTGATCTTGGTTCCGGGACCAAATACGGCAACGGCTCCGGCATCGAACAGAAATTGATAATCCTGTGAAGGAATTACTCCTCCCACGATCACCATAATATCTTCTCTACCAAGTTTTTTAAGCTCATCAATTACCTGCGGAACCAGGGTTTTATGTCCGGCAGCCAGCGAAGAAACTCCCAGGATATGCACATCATTTTCTACTGCCTGCTGAGCTGCTTCTGCAGGAGTCTGGAATAACGGGCCTATGTCTACATCAAAACCAAGATCGGCGTAACCCGTGGCCACTACTTTTGCTCCTCGATCGTGACCATCCTGTCCCATTTTAGCAACCATGATCCTTGGTCTTCGACCGTCTATCTCAGCAAATTTATCTGCCAGTTCCCTGGCTTTTTTAAATGAACTATTATCTTTCATTTCTTTTGAATATACTCCACTAAAGGATTGGATTTTGGCTTTATATCTTCCATAAACATCCTCTAAAGCATCACTTATCTCTCCAAGGCTCGCTCTTTCTCGAGCAGCTTCTACTGCAAGTGCCAGTAAATTAGCATTTTCTTCTTTAGCAGCCTTTCTTAGATCTTCCAGAGTCTGTTGTACTTTTTCTTCGTTTCTCTCTGCTCTTATTTTTTCAAGCCTGGAAACCTGTTGTTTTCTTACCGTTTGGTTGTCTACTTCCAGGGTAACCAGTTCGTCTTCCTTTTCCAGTCTGTATTTATTAACCCCAACAATTACATCGGTCTCGCTATCTATTCTTGCCTGTTTTTTTGCGGAAGCTTCTTCAATTCGCATTTTTGGAATTCCGCCTTCAATAGCTTTGGTCATCCCCCCAAGCTCTTCGACTTCTTCAATAAGTGCCCATGCTTTTTCAGCGATCTCTTCAGTTAGTTTTTCTACATAAAAGCTTCCTGCCCATGGATCTACCGTTTTAGTGATATTAGTTTCCTGCTGTAGATATAACTGAGTATTCCTGGCAATCCTGGCCGAAAAATCTGTCGGTAGAGCGATTGCTTCATCGAGGGCATTCGTATGTAAACTCTGCGTTCCACCAAAAGCTGCTGCGGCTGCTTCAATACAGGTTCTAGCTACATTATTGAACGGGTCCTGCTCGGTTAAACTCCATCCACTGGTTTGGGAATGTGTTCTCAAGGAAAGGGATTTAGGATTTTCAGGATTGAATTGTTTAACCAGTTTCGCCCATAACATTCTTCCGGCACGCATTTTGGCGATCTCCATAAAATGGTTCATGCCAATAGCCCAGAAAAATGAAAGTCTTGGCGCAAAACTGTCAATATCCATTCCAGCATCCAGACCTTTTCTTATATATTCCAGTCCGTCAGCTAATGTATATGCAAGTTCGATATCACAGGTTGCACCGGCTTCCTGCATATGATATCCGGAAATACTTATACTGTTGAATTTTGGCATATTTTGAGAAGTATACTCAAATATGTCTGAAATGATCTTCATCGAAGGAGTAGGAGGGTAGATGTACGTATTTCTCACCATAAATTCCTTCAGGATATCATTCTGTATTGTTCCCGATAGTAACTCAGGTTTTACCCCCTGTTCCTCGGCGGCAACAATATAAAATGCCATAATAGGAAGTACAGCTCCGTTCATGGTCATGGAAACCGACATTTTATCCAGCGGGATCTGATCGAATAATATCTTCATATCCTCTACAGAATCGATGGCAACTCCTGCCTTTCCAACATCACCAACCACACGATCATGATCTGAATCATAACCGCGGTGGGTAGGCAAATCAAATGCTACGGAAAGGCCTTTCTGGCCTGCAGCGAGATTTCTTCTGTAAAAAGCGTTACTTTCTTCAGCCGTAGAAAATCCGGCATATTGACGGATGGTCCAGGGACGGGTTACATACATAGTGCTGTAAGGTCCACGTAGATAAGGTGGAATTCCTGCAGCAAAATTTAGATGTTCAGCTTCTGAAATATCTTCTTTGGAATACGAGGTTTTGATCTCTATTTCCTCGGGCGTCTTAAAAGTTTCCTTTTCCGATTCCGGTTTTCTATTAGAGAAATCCTTTTCGGCAAGGCTTATATTTTGAAGATCTTTGCGTTGCATAAATCTTGATTTTATTGGGTTGGCTGGCTTTGTTTTTCTTCTTCTAATCTCTGTTGTTCACTCTCTTCACTCAGCCGTTTTTCAAGTATGGGTTCCAGTAAAGTCTTTCTGGGATTTCTTTTCAGAAAAGGATAAAGTTCAATATCATCCTGCATTCTGTCCTGTGGATTTTCAAACTTATTGGTTCCTATAAGAATAAGATCTCCATTGTTGAATTTTTCCTGTTCTTCCGCAGCGCTTTCCTTTAATTTCTTCTGAATAATTCCCGCTTTTAACTCTTTGAGAAATCCACCAGCTTTTTCAATTTCCTTGAAAATCTCTAAGGCTTTTTCCGCAAGTTGTTTAGTAAGAGATTCAATGTAGTAAGTACCTTCAGCAACATTCCCTACCTTATCCAGATAGCTTTCATTTCTCATGATCAACAATTGGTTTCGCGCAATTCGATCGCCAAACTCATTGTCTTTATGATATATCGCATCGTACGGCATATTGCAAATAGCATCGGCTCCTCCAAGGATCGCACTCATACTTTCGGTAGTGGTACGCAGCAAATTCACATTGAAATCATATAAAGTCTTAGTACGTTTTGTTGGTTGTGCGATCACGTGACAGGTTGTGTTAAATCCAAACTCTTTTGCGACCGTGGCAAATAACCATCTAAGTGCTCTGATCTTTGAAATTTCAAAGAAATAATCTGAGCCTGTAGAAACTTTAAATTGAAATTTGAATTCTTTTTTAAAATCATCTGAAAGATCCAATTCAGCTAAATCATTAAAATATTCTGTAGCCTGGGCGATGGAATAAGCCAGTTGCTGTGGAATATTTGCCCCGGCATTTTGGAATAAGCCAAGATTAATGCTTACAAGCGATTCAAAATTTTTGGAATTCTTGATGATTTTATCAAGTTCTTCGTGGTCTGACTTTAGATTGTCGAACCAATTTCCAGTTCTGGCAAGTTTACCGATAATATCTGTCTGGAGAAAGATCTTTAATTTTTTGTCTGAAATTATTCTATCCAGTTCCTGAATATATTCTGAGTCAAGAAATTCAGGTTCTAAATAAATCGAAATATCTTCAGGAAGCTTATTTAATAATTCAGCGCAATCGATTTCTTTAGAAGGTAAAATAAACCAGATGGCTTCGGTACCTTTCTGAAGTTTCTCCAAAGCTTTTTTATTGGCGTGTTCTTCTGAAGTAACATATATTTTCTCGCAAATATTCCAGTGTGCAGGATTTGAAACTTTTAAGGTCTCTTCTACATCTTCAGAAGAATAGAAAGGTTTTATATTTATACCGTGGAGCGTTTTAGTGACGAGTTTCTCGTTATAATCTGCACCCTTGAGATCTGCCTGGATCTTTTGTTTCCATTGTTTTGCAGAAACTTCTTCAAAGTCCTGAAATAACAATTCTTTCATTATTAGTTGATTTTGAGGGGAAAGTTTGGCGAAGCTTTAGTTTACAGTATCATATTCGATAATATAAATATCTTCATCGGCCCTTTTCATATAATATTTTTGCCGGGCGAATTTTTCAAGTTCTACCGAATCCTGAAGCTTTTCAATGACCGCCTTATCTTTCGCTATTTCCGTTTGATAATAATTCTTGTTGTCCTGCAATTCATCTATTTCCTGATCCAGTTCATGATGAATAAACCATGAATTGGTGTCGAGGAAGAACATCCACCCCATAAATACCAAACTTATCAGTACATATTTGTTACTCATAAATCTGAACCAGGGTTTATTACGCAGGTCTTTAAATTTCATATGCTTAAATATACAAAATTAGGTTAAGCGATCTTTGATTATAGTCTGAACGATATCAACAGCAACCGTATTGTAACGATTGGTAGGAATAATGATATCTGCGAACTCTTTAGTTGGTTCTATAAATTGCTGGTGCATTGGCTTTAAAGTAGTTTGATATCTCCATAGCACTTCTTCCAGATCACGACCACGTTCTGCAATATCGCGCTTTAATCTGCGAATCAGTCTTTCATCACTATCAGCATGAACGTAGATCTTAATATCAAATAATTCTCGAATTTCAGGATGGGTTAAAATGAGAATCCCTTCAACGATCACTACCTTTCTGGGTTTTATCTCTATGGTTTCACCAGTTCTATTGTGTTCTTTAAAAGAATAAACCGGCTGTTGAATGTTATTTCCAGATCTTAATTCTATTAAATGTTCCGCTAGAAGTTCAAAGTCGATTGATTTGGGATGATCAAAATTTATCTTTTTTCGGTCTTCAAAAGAAAGGTGCGAAGTATCCTGATAATAAGAGTCCTGTGAAATTACATCTACTTCTTCGTGTTTTAGTTCTTCGGTGATCTGATTTACTACCGTAGTTTTCCCGCTTCCCGTACCACCGGCAATACCAATTATAAGCATAGAGTTAAAATTTGCGCAAAGGTAATACTAGTTTTTAAAAACTTTTTGAACATTTCAGCTTGAATTCTATAAAAATGAATTCAATCAAAATAAAAAAACCGAACTAAATATAGTCCGGTTTATGTTTTGAAGGTGAAAAGAAAGTTATTCAGTCGCTTCTTGAATAGCGGCCACTTCCTCTTCTGTAACCATATCCTTTATATTATTGCTCCAGGAGTTCATTACGTAATTCATAGCGTCTGCCACTTCCTTATCGCTCAGTCCCATCGGGGTCATAATATTATCATATTTTTCTCCATTAACTTCAATAGGTCCTTGCATCCCGTATTTCACTCCTCGTATGCTTTCTTCCCTTTTTTCAGTAAGCCAGTTTGAGCCATCCAGGGGAGGGTAGGTTCCCGCAATACCTTTTCCGTTAGGCAGGTGACAGGTAACGCAAAGATCATTATAGATAACTTTTCCTCTTTCTATACTTGCAGTAAGCGGGGTTTTTTCGCTGGATTTTTCTGAAGACGGAATCACATAAGATTCTTCTTCTTTATCATTTTCCTTTTTGTCTGATTTGCAAGCGACCAGTGCAATTAGGCCGAAAATAAAAAGCAACTTTCTCATTTTTATTGTTTGTTAGTTAGTTTAGCAATTCCTTTTCCTTCTATGGCTACATAGATATTTCCGTCGGGTCCCTGTCTAACATCTCTCATTCTTCCAGAGTCTTCCAGCAATTTAATTCTTTTTTTGATCTTTTTACCGTCAAGTTCCAAAAGTTCCAGGTATTGAAATTTTAGAGAGCCTACCAAAAGATTACCTTTTAATTCGGGAAACTTATCTGAAGTAACATAGGCAAATCCACTTGGAGCGATAGAAGGCAACCAATAGAAGATAGGATCTTCCATATCTGGTTTAGACCTTTCGTCTGTAATTGAGGTACCGCTATAGTTTTCACCATAGGTCACTACGGGCCAGCCATAATTAGCTCCTTTTTTAACTACATTTATTTCATCTCCGCCCTTTGGGCCATGCTCATGTACCCAGATCTCACCGGTTTCAGGATTCAAAATCATTCCCTGAGGATTACGATGACCATAAGAATAAATGGCTTCTACCGCATTTTCCTGTCCAGCAAATGGATTATCTGAAGGTATACTTCCATCATCATTCAATCTATAAACCTTCCCATTATCACGGGTAATATCTTGCGGATTAACATCGCGTTCCCCACGTTCCCCGGCACTGAAATATAAATACCCCTCTTTATCAAAAGCGATCCTTGAACCAAAATGCTGTCCTTTAGTAGTATTTGGGGAAGCTTTATAAAGAACCTCTTTATTTGTGAGTTGATTGCCTTCTAATTTAGTGCGCATCAAGGCAGTATTACCGCCATCTCCTTCACCTTCTTTTGAAGCATAACTGAAATAGATCCAAGCATTGCTTTCGTAATCTGGATGTATAACTACATCTAATAATCCGCCCTGGCCACGATCATAAACTTCTGGTCCTCCCTGAATTTCAGTTTTCTTACCGTCCTTAAAATGAATAATATCACCATTCTTTTCAGTAATAAGCATACTGTCATCGGGTAGAAAAGTAAAGCCCCATGGGATCTTAAGGCCTTCTACCACCATTTCATAAGAATACTTATCTGAACTTTCGGCAGGAATAGGATCCGGAACTTCAGTGGGTTCCTGAGTTTGTTCTTCTCCAGTTTCTTCCACATTTTCTTCGACCTGCGCCTTATCAGAATTAGTATCATTCTCACCACAGGCAATTAGACTCAAAGCAAGTCCCGAAACCATTAAAAATCTTTTCATAGAATAAAATTAAGGGTATTAAAAGCATTAAGCGAACTAAGATATAAAAAATTAAAAGTTTTCATTGCGGGAGATGAATAATTCTTATATTTGCCGCCCAATAATGGTTGAAAGATCATTTTCGGGGTGTAGCGTAGCCCGGTTATCGCGTCCCGCCTGAAGCGGGAAGGTCGCCGAAGCCTAAGTGAAAAAGGAAATGTTTGTATACATTCTTTTTAGCGAAAAAAGTTCAAGATATTATGTAGGTCAGACTACAGATATCATAGAAAGATTGAAAAGACACAATTCAGGGAGAGTAAAATCTACTAAGCATGGATTACCCTGGAAAATTGTTTTGTGCATGGAAGTTTTAAATCGATCTGAAGCAGTACTTTTAGAGTCGAAAATTAAAAAACGAGGTGCAAAACGATATATAGATGACCATCGGGGTGTAGCGTAGCCCGGTTATCGCGCCTGCTTTGGGAGCAGGAGGCCGCAGGTTCGAATCCTGCCACCCCGACGAACCACCTCATAAGTGGATACAAAACACTGTTAATCTCTTGATTTTCAGTGTTTTTTTATTTTGTACCATTCTATCTGATCTTTTATAACTTCCCGTGCTTCCGTAAATTCTTTTTTAATCTCATTTCTTTACCTTCGATAACTATTCTCGTTAATTAATTTTCGTGGATAAAAATCAATTATTTATGCCTCGATTGGTTTGCGCAGTTTTAACTTTAGTGCATCATAACTTTCAATAGCAGCATGTTTCAAAACTTCACCCAGTATTTAATCGAAAAGTTTCATGTAAAGGAACCGGACGTCGCTTTAATTCCTGAGTTGGTCCAAGAGAAATATATCTCTTCGGGAACTTTTCTGTTAAAACCGGGCGAGATATGCCAGCATACGTTTTTTGTGGAAAAAGGTCTGTTTCGATTGTATTCTCTTTCAGAAAATGGAAAGGAACATATACTACAGTTTGCTTCTGAAAACTGGTTGTTGAGCGATCGTGATAGTGTTTTCTTTAAAGAACCTTCGAAATTTTATATTGAAGCTATTGAAGATTCCATACTAATTCCCATGGATGAAGAAATCTTCAGAAAGATTGCCGAATTAAGTCCTAATTTCAGCAAAAACAATGAGATTTTACTTCACAACCACATACGACATTTAAACCAGCGGATTAACCTGCTCCTAAGTGCTTCCGCTAAAAAGAGGTACATGGAATTCATTAAATTATATCCTGATCTACAGCTGCGCATACCCCAGTGGATGGTCGCTTCTTATCTGGGAATTACTCCGGAAAGCCTAAGCAGAGTTCGCCGTGACCTAGCAAGCAATACCTAATTGCATTTCTTACCATAGATCAAGAGAGATTAAGGTGGTATCTTCTAAGTTTGTAGTAAATATTAGAAGCCATGCCATACACATTACATCAAAATGTTGAAAAAAACAGATTCGAGGTCACACACCAGGATCTGGTCGCTTTCGTAGATTATAAACTTCATAAAGACGAAATAAGCTTTATTCATACTGAAGTTCCCAGGGAACTAAGTGGAAAAGGAATAGGAAGTTTTTTAGCTAAAAATGTCCTGGAATATGCTAAAGACAAGCACTTAAAGGTAAAACCTTATTGTCCTTTTATTAAAGCATATATAGATAAACATGAGGAGTATCAGGCTATTTCATTGTTCCACGAGAACTGAAAATAGGTTTAAAGAATTTAGATTTCAATTATAAATTTAATAGTGATGAATACAAAAAATATAGAATTGATCGCAAGTCCACGTGCTCCGCACTTTGTAGGAGATGGATTCAGAGTTCATAACTTTATTCCCAGTGGATTTAGAATGGATATGGAGCGCATGAGCCCATTTATTTTCCTGGATTATAACTCCAAATTCAATTTTCCACCCTCTGATAAGCCAAAGGGAGTAGGAGTGCATCCGCACAGGGGTTTTGAAACGGTTACGATCGCTTACAAAGGAAAAGTAGCCCACCATGATAGCAGCGGAGGCGGCGGAATTATTGGTGAAGGGGACGTTCAATGGATGACTGCCGCTTCAGGAGTTCTTCATAAAGAATATCATGAGGAAGAATTTAGCAGGAAAGGTGGCGATTTTCAAATGGTTCAATTATGGGTGAATCTCCCGGCAAAAGATAAGATGTCCAAACCAAAGTATCAGGCTATTTCCAAGGATAGAATGGGGACCTATCAATTGCCAAATGATGGAGGTACCATTGAAGTTATTGCTGGTGATTTTAAAGATGTTATAGGACCTGCAAGTACTTTTACACCTTTACATATGTCTAATGCCATATTAAATAAAGGAGCAAAGGCAGAATTTTCTTTTCCCGCAGAGTATAATACGGGCGCCCTGGTCATTGAGGGTAGCATAAAGGTGAATGATCTGGAAGTCGCAAATACCGATCATTTTGTACTGTTTGAGAATGCCGGGGAAACTTTTAGCATAGAAGCGCTAGAAAACGCGGTTGTTTTAATAATAAGTGGAGAACCTATCAAAGAACCTATTGCAGCCCAAGGACCTTTCGTAATGAATACAAAACAGGAAATTCTTGAGGCCATAAATGATTTTAATATGGGAAAATTCGGTTATCTTGAAGATTAATTAATAACTGGAATAGATGGAAATAGCCGGAATAACTTCATTCTGGCTATTCCATTTTAAATTTCAGGAATATCTGTTTATGTCAAATATAAAAACTATCGTGCCTGAAAGAGCAGCCAACATTGGAAATTTCCTGGTGGGTAGGCTATTGCCATTCAGGGAGAAAAGAATGATAGGTACCTTTCAAGTTAAAATGAGATGAAAACAGGCAGACTGGAAGCATTTAGTGACGGAGTGCTCGCCATTGTGATCACGATCATGGTGCTGGAAATGAAAGCTCCCGAGGAAACTAACTTAAAAGCTTTGCTGGATGTATTTCCGGTATTTCTTAGTTATCTATTGAGTTTCATCTATCTGGGAATCTACTGGAATAATCACCACCATCTCTTACAGGCCACTCAAAAAGTTAACGGTAAGATTCTATGGGCTAATTTACATCTTCTCTTCTGGTTGTCCCTCATTCCTTTTGCGACAAGCTGGGTTGGAGAAAATTATGAGGTGAGTGAACCCATTGCCTTATATGCATTCATATTGCTAATGTCGGCAATTGCCTACTGGCTACTGGAAATTGAACTTATAAAATTTCATGACGAAAACTCTCCTTTAAAAAAGATCACGCAGCGAGGTACTAAAGAATATCTGTCCATAATAATTTATGTTCTTGCTATACCTGTGGCGTTCTTTAATTCCTGGATATCCATAGCCTGTTTTATAATAGTCGCAATTTTATGGATCGTACCAGACAAACGTTTAGAAAAATTTTCAATTTAGGAAGCTTGTTTAATAGTCTATATTTCTATCATCGAATCCCCAATATAGAGTAATTCAAAAATTATAGCCCAGTTCTTGGCGAAATGCATGGATTCAAGCATCATAATTTCCCTGTCTTTTATTGCCCAGAATTTATGTATTGTGAACGAAGCAATAACTAAAAACAAGCACAATGCTCCAAGACCAAAAAGCAAAAAGTAGCCGGAAATTAAACTTAATCCGCCGAGACATAAAAATATCCCGCTTAACTTCACCATTAATTTAGAAGCTAACAAACTTCTTTTTTCCGCGTATTCTTCAATGATTTTTGAATTAAAAAAGTGATTGATGCCATTGATGAGAAAGAAAATTCCCAGTAGTATGAGGAGTACCTGTTTTATCATTTAATTTCGTGGTTGTAGTTTTGAAGATACTGGATTTTAAGAATATATTTCCTGTATCTATAAATATAAATTAGTGGACTACAGGCTTTATCTAATGTCTGTAATTTATTCTGAACCCGACTAAATAAAGCCCGGGCATCTTTTCAACACATATTTATATTTTCAATAAACTGTGATTTTTCTCATATTCCCAATTCTTTCCAGCTTTCACTTCTATTTTAACTCGCTATATTTAAACTTATGAAATGAGTATAACAGGAATATAATGCGAACACCAGTGAAGATATGCGAATTGTAAAATCAATAAATATCCACATATGAAAATTCTTATCATAGAGGATGAAAAAGATATGCTTCAGAATATGCAGGAAACTCTCGTAAAAGAGAATTACCTTGTAGAAACTGCCAGCGATCTCAATGCTGCTATTTCAAAGGTGGGGGTATATGATTATGACTGTATATTACTGGATATAAATCTGCCTGATGGCAGCGGAATGGAGATCCTTAATTTTCTAAAGGAGAATGAAAAGACAGAAGGAGTGATTATAGTTTCCGCGAGAAATTCTGTAGATGACCGCATTACCGGATTGAATACCGGAGCTGATGATTATATTGCGAAACCATTTCATATGGCAGAGTTGAACGCCCGTGTAAAGGCGCTGCTACGAAGAAAAAAGTTTGACGGGAGTGAGCTTCTGAAAATTGGAAATATAAGTATAGATACTGAAAAACATATCGCACAAACCGGGTATGGAGAGATGGAATTAAATCGAAAAGAATTCGATATTCTAACATATCTGGCAACCAACCAGAATAGATTGGTCAGTAAATCTGCCCTCGCAGAGCATGTTTGGGGAGATCACATAGATCAGGCTGATAGTTTTGAATTCATTTATTCTCAGATAAAGAACTTAAGAAAAAAGCTCAAAGACGTTAGGGCAGAGGTGGAAATCAAAGCTGTGTATGGAATTGGTTATAAACTTACTTTAACTTGAAATTACTCAATTATACTTCTAAATATTTCGCCTTTCTCCTGTTTTTTGTTCTAACAGGTTGGGCGGTTATTTTTTACTTTCAGATGCTGGATGAGATCTATGACAGCATGGATGACGGACTGGAAAACCAGAAGATGCTGGTAATTAGAAATTCAAAACAGCAGGATGCGATCAATATTAAACCCGAATTCGGAGATGGCTATTACACATTATATAGTATTAGCGAAAGATCGGCATTGGGTTTCAAGGATTCTTATCGCGATACATTAATGTATATGCAAAATGAGAAAGATTATGAACCTGTACGTTTGCTTGAAAGTGTTTTTAAAAAGGGAGATGAATATTATAAGGTAAAAATCATAACTTCTATGGTAGAAGAAGATGATCTTATAGAAGATCTTCTTTTTTCAATCATCTGGTTATATCTTGGTTTGATCTTCAGTATTATCATCCTGAATAATCTGATTTTGAAAAAAGTCTGGAATCCATTTTATAAACTCATCGGCAATCTTCGGAAATTTAAAATTGAAAATGATACGGAGATAGAACTACCAGACTCGAAAATTGAAGAATTCAACATCCTAAATGAGAATATTCAAACTTTAATAAGCAAATCGGTTAAAAGCTATCGCAGTCAGAAACAATTTATTGAAAATGCATCCCATGAGTTACAAACTCCCATTGCGATAAGCATCAATAAACTTGAATTATTGCTGGAAGATAATGGACTTGAGGAATCCCAGGCTAATAGAATAATCTCTGTTATCGAAAATCTGGAACGACTCTCCAGGTTTAATCAGTCATTATTATTATTGTCAAAAATTGAGAATAAGCAGTTTCCAAATGTGGATGAAATTAATTTCAATGAGTTAACCCAAAGCATTGTGGCCGATTTTGAGGACCTTCTGATACATAGAAATATTGAAATTGAGATTGAAAGTATCGATGAGCTTAATTTTTCAATAAATCCCGATCTGGCCCAGATCTTATTGACAAACCTTATTAAAAATGCGATCCTTCATAATGCTGATTCAGGGAAAATTAAGATCAGGATCACTTCCGGAAAATGGCAAATTTCGAATCCGGGAAAAATTGCTTTGATAGAAAAAGATCTCTTCGCGCGTTTTCAAAAAGTGAAAGATAATTCACATTCTTCAGGACTGGGGCTGGCGATTTCCAGAGCCATTGCAGAGCTTTATCAACTGGAACTTTCCTATACTTTTGGAGATGCTCACATCTTCAAAATAGATTTTCCTCAGCACAAATAAATAAATTCCAGATTCTTTACAGTTTTCAGTCTCATATTTGATTCAAATTAAAAATTGAAATTATGAGAAGACTAGTTTTTATGAGCCTATTCGCCGTATTTTTTATCACTGGCTGTGCCCAGAAAAATGTAACCAAGGCGGAAATTCCATCGGTTGTGTTAAATGCATTTAAAGCTGAATTTGATAATCCTGAGAACTCTGAATGGGAAATGGAGGGAAATGATTTTGAAGTGGAATTTGATATTGCAGAGGTAGAGCATAAAGCACTTCTGGATAGTGACGGTAAACTTTTAAAATATAAGAAAGATATTACCCAGGCAGATCTTCCTAAAGCAGTCGTTGCTATTCTTGAAGCAGAATTTTCAGATAAAAAATATGACGATTTTGAACTTCTAAATATCAATGGCGAAGAATACTACCAGATAGAAATCGATGAAACACTGAGAGATAAAAATATAGTTTTTACCGCTTCTGGTGAAAATGCTACAGATATTCCGGTATGGGATTAATCCAAAATTTGAAAAAGATGACCAGGAAAATTCTGGGAATTGTGGCGATCGTCCTTGTTTTGGCAGGGATCGTCGCTTTTTCCTTCAGCAATAAATTTGAAAAAGGTATCGCCAGCAAAGCTAACGCTGAGCGTGAATATACCATCAAGAATAAGTGGGATCTTCCTGAAGTTCTGGAAGAAGTTTCCGGGATTCATTATTATGCTCCTAATAAACTGGCCAGTGTACAGGATGAAGATGGGACAATATTTATTTATGATCTGGACAAAAAAGAAATTGAAAAGGAGATAAATTTTGCCGGAAGTGGGGATTATGAAGCCTTGACCATCAAAGATCAGGATGCTTATGTCTTAAGAAGTGATGGTGTTCTTTTTGAAATAAAAAATTTTTTAAAAAATCCCAAAATAATAAAATATGATCCGGACATAGATCACTCGGTAAATTTTGAAGGGCTATGTTTTGCTAAGGAATCTGGTAAACTTTTAATGATCACCAAGGAGGAGGATGTTGAAGATGGGGTCAAGAATGTTTATAGTTTTGATCTTACCAGCAAAAGTTTTGATAAGAGCGTCCCCTTTAAGCTGGAGACCGAAAAAGGTATTTTCAAGGATTATAAAGGTTCGTTTAGACCTTCCGAAATTGAGATCAATCCGAAAACTGGAGAGTATTATGTTTTAGACGGGAAAAACCCCAGGTTACTGATCCTAAATTCATCATTTAAAGTACTGCGATTAATCAGCCTGGACGAAGATGATTTTGAACAACCGGAAGGGATAAGTTTTGATGATGAGGGAAGATTGTTTATTTCCAATGAGGCAGGTAAGAATGATGCCAATATTCTGGAAATTCATTTAAATCCCGATAAGTAATGGATAGCGTTGTTCTGGAAGAGAAGAATATCAAACAAAGCAAACTGCCCCTATATCTTTCTCTTATTATAGTCGCTTTGATCGTGGTCGCCTATTTTTTTATTCCTTCTGCGCAAAATTTTATGGATGAAGCATGGAGCGTCCTCACGAGCGGTGATAATCAAAAGATACAGCAATGGTTTAAGGGATTTGGCTGGATTGCCCCATTATTATTGATCCTGGCGATGGTTGCCCAGATGTTTCTCATTGTGATCCCAACTATAGCTTTGATGGTGGTAAGTATTTTAGCTTATGGCCCCATTTGGGGAAGTATCATTGTGTTGATAGCAGTTTTTACAGCCTCGACAGTAGGTTACTCTATAGGAAGATATTTTGGGCCCGGGATGGTTGAGAAGATCATTGGCCATAAATCTGAAAAGAAGGTAGCTGATTTTCTGGAAACTTATGGTTTCTGGGCAATTTTCATTACCAGGTTAAATCCGTTTCTTTCTAATGATGCCATTAGTTTTGTAGCAGGTATTCTGAAGATGAGTTATAGAAAATTTATAACTGCTACTATCACCGGGATAGCCCCATTAACGATATTTATTGCCATTTTGGGTAAGAGTACGCAAGGTTTAAAAACGGGTTTACTATGGGGTTCCATAGTGAGTCTAGTACTTTTTGGGGCTTATATTTACTGGGATAAAAAGATCAGGAATTGATATTCTTATAGGAATATTTTTATAATGAATTTTCAGAAATAAAAAAGCCCCGAGGAAATCCTCAGGGCTTTTCAGGTTAAATATTAGAATAATCTAGTTATTATAAAGGTATAATGAAGATGCAGCTGTAAGATCATTTTCCAGATCTGGTGCAACATTACCTGTAAGATTTAGAGCATCTGAAAATGCAAGTACTTTACCGTTTCCTACTTCGGCAATAAATACCGTTTGAGTTTTGTTATCATAAGCAATATCAATAGGGTTACCTAATAATGTTGCTGCACCTGCAACTCTGGTCTGGTCACTTTGCGCGATCATACCACCATCAGAAACAGCATCTAGCTTTGTGCTGAAATCCTGGATTACCTGGAATCCACCATCTGTACTCGCATTAGCAGCATCACCAATATCGGTAAGTACTAATACATCATCCGCTTCACTATAATCGATTCCGTGAGTTCTAACAATTCCACCAACGGTAATTCTCTTATCCGCAGTGATCATTCCGTCCATATCATTATCAAGGAAATCATTGAATACAGCGATATCACTTGAGTTATCTACCACCGCAATAAGGTCTCCTCCTTTGAAAGTGATCCCCCAAACATTGAATCCTGGATTAAACGTATTTTCTAAAGTAAATGAAGACCCATCGTAAGAATAGACATAGAACATATGCATGTCATTATCTGAAACTACCACATGATTTCCAAAAACTGCAATTTCCCTAGGGCTCATTAGTTCAGCATCACTGGTAAAATCGGCAGTCGCAGAACCACCATCCATAGTTCCTGAAAAACCTGAATAATATTCAAGCATCATTCCAGATCTTGAAGCCTGGATAACTGCATCGTTCGTAGCTGAATAATAAATACCTTCAGCGGCGCTTGCGTCTGTCATCACAGATTTTATTAGTGCTCCGGAAGCATCATAAACGCTTATATTTCCATCAGAATTATTGGTCACATAAAGTTCGGTCATTCTATTTGCAGAAGCCATCCCCGTATTCCCGTCTGTTTCATCACTTGAGAAATAAATCGAAGAAGCTGAAGTAAGGTCCATAGTATATGAAGGAGCAATATCTCCACCATCACCAAAACCGGTAAATCCTAAAACTTTTCCATTTCCAATTTCAGAAATATAAACGGCATCCTCTTCAGAATCATAAGCTACATCAATAGGATTACCTAGCATGGTTGAAGCTCCGGCAACTCTGGTTTGCATATCAAGAGTCAATAATTCCCCATCAGATAATGCATCAAATTTTGTTGAGAAATCATCAATCACATGAAAACCACCATCATCAGTCGCGTTTGCAGCATCACCAATATCAGTTAAGACCATGACATCGTCTGTACCATCATAAGTAAGACCGTGAGTTCTTACAATACCTTCAATAGTTACTCTTTTAGACGGCATCATCATACCATCAGCAAGATTTGCTTCAAAATCATAAAATACTGCCAGGTCACTGCTTGAATCTACCACAGCATACAGGTCTTCACCTTTAAAAGTAACTCCCCAAACCGGGAATGGTACTTCTACAGTATTCATTAAAGAAAAACCGCTACCATTATTAGAATAAACATAAAACTTATTAGAACCATTATCAGATACCACATAAGTAGATCCGTTAACAGCCAATTCACGAGGGCTTTCCAAATCTGCAGAGCTACTGTAAGCTGCAGTTACATCTGTATCTGTAGTAAAGGTGCTAATATCTGAATAAGCGTCTAAACGCATATCAGATCTTGAAGCCTGAACTACCATATCGTTTGCAGCATCATAATAGATACCTTCTGCTGCGGTAGCATCAGTTGTAAAAGTTACCAGTGAATCTCCAGTAACACTATAAAGAGAAATGTTTCCGTTCTCGTTATTAGTTACAAACAGTTGAGCACGTCTTCCAGCTTGCTCTTCGCAAGGTTCACAAGAACCACCACAATCAACTCCGGTTTCATCTCCGTTCATCACTCCATCAGAACAAGTAGCCATTGCGGGCATATCATCCGCAGTTTCCATAAAATTATCATCATCAGAGCATGATGCTAATAATGCTACGATCGAAAATGCGAACGCGAATTTATAAATTTTTAAAAATGACTTTTTCATAATATTATTTAATTGGTTTATATACCCATACTTACGGGAGTTAGTGAATTGAAGATGTGAAGGAAAACCGAAACTTGTGTTAAAAGAGGATTTTTCAAAACTGAAGAAAATTAAGAGGGTGTCTACTCAGAAAATATGAACCTTTTCAAGAATTGATATCATGATTTAGTTACATTTTGTAAAATAAACTTGACATATTAAAAAAAGCATTTATATTTGTAAAACAAACTTTACATCAAATCAAATGAGTTAATTATGAAAGCAAAAGAAAATCATGGCGAAGTACAGAAGAAAAACGTCAGAGGTCTTGCTCTTTGGACATTCTTATGGACCATCAGTGTCGCGGTAGTTACTTTCGGATCTCAATATGTTTGGGATAGCAAAGTCCTTACTGGGGTTTCAATTTTAATTTCCACTGTTCTGGGAATAGGAATGATTCGAGCCAACATCAAGTATTTACTGTCGCTTGACGAATTACAAAGAAAAATCCAAATGGATGCTATGGGTATAGCTCTGGGAATTGCTTTAGTTGGGGGAATTAGTTATGCTTTATTAGATACTACCAATGTAATTAGTCAGGATGCAGAAATCTCATACCTAATTATTCTTATTGGGTTAAGTTATATGGCCGCAGTATTAATTGGAAATGCGCGATATAAATGAAGAACCGACTCAAAGTATTAAGGGCTGAACATGATATGACCCAGGCACAACTGGCAGATGAAACCGGCGTTTCCCGCCAAACCATCAATGCAATAGAAAAAGGGAAGTTCGATCCCAGTTTACCCCTGGCGTTTAGATTCGCCAAACTTTTCAAACTAAAGATCGAAGAGATTTTTCAGGATGAGGAATAAAATAAGCCGGAATATTACTTCCGGCTTTTTTGTTATTAGGATTTAAATCCAGCCTGACCAAATTTTTTTAATAAATGTTGAAAAAAATTTCAACAAATTAAATCCAATTATAGTATTCTTGCGTAAAACATTAGTAGATAGAATTATCCATGAACTATAATTTACCGAAAGGTTTTTCTTACTCAAATTGATATCTTTTAATATAAAAATGGGTAAAAGGTCTAAATTGATTGATTTTCAGATGTATTTAGTATATTTCAATACAAATAATTTCGAATGCGAAAGGTTCTGGTAATTCAAGAAGACATAATTATTTTAAAGATTCTTGAAAGACTTGTAATTACAAATGAATTTGAATGCAAGGCTATTAGATCTTTAAATGCTTTAACTATTGAAGACCAGCAAACCAATTTTGATTTTATTATAACTGATATTTTGTTTGAAGGGATAGCCCCCCTTGAATTTGTTGCACAGGTTCAGGAAATTATTCCTCACAAGAATTTACTGGTGGTGACCAATATGGGACAGGATAAGATAAAAATGGAAATCTTCGCCCTAAGAGGGATTACCGGTTTTTATGCTGTACCCATAGATCTAGATGAAATTGAATATATCATACAAGCCTACTAAATGAACGAAACGAACGTATCGTACTTTATAGGCTTCGTTTTATCAATCCTCGTAATTTACTGGATTTCGATAGCTGTAAGTGTAATTTATCGAAAAATACGAGTAAAACAAATTTCCCGTATCGAGCATACTTTTGCCGATGTGGTAAGTCGTTATTTGTATAATGATCCTTTGAATCCTTTAAGTATTAGTGAAATAAATGAGACACTCAAATCGGTTGGGATCAGGCCTCATAATAAAAATAACATACAGTATCTTATAAGTCTTATGATACGTACGCAAAGAACAATTTTAGGGGGAAATTATATCAAAATTAAAAAGCTTTATACCCAGATTCCACCCTATAATGCTTCTTTCTCCAAAATTTCCAGCTGGAACTGGTATCGTCGTGCCAGGGGCATAAGAGAAATATATGAAATGAATCAATCGCAATATTTGGATGAAGTTGTGAAGTTTCGAAACCACCGAAATATATTTGTAAGAAGAGAAGCGCAAATTGCAATGGTAGTCTTTCTGGGCTGGGAATCCTTGAGATTTTTGCCTTACCTGAAGCGAAATATGACCCTATGGCAACAAATTAAAATTGTAGAAAAATTATATGATCATTACCCAAAACCTGAATTAAAATTCTTGCATAGAGCCTATAAAACAGATAAGTTATTTGGAAAAAAGCTCTTGATGCGAATTATCAGGAAGTTTCAGTTACATTCAGAAACCGATTTTATTCTGGAACATCTTATTCATGAGGACTATGAAGTAAGGGAAACCGCAATTTATTGTTTGCAAACCTTTGCTGTTTCCTCTGAGAGAATGAATTTTATTAAGCAGATCTATGAAAAAGTCACAGACTCATCTCAGCAGGCTCAACTTTTGAATTATATATTCGAAAACTCTGATATTGACCTAGATTTTTATTTACAACAACTATATGGTCCAAATGAAGAACTAAAGCTTAATGTGGCAGAAATTCTTTGGAACAACGGTTATAAAGAGAAAGTACAGGAATTCTATTATCAACAATACAGCAAAAAAGAGGAACTAAATGCTCAATGATCTTGCAAAATTTTTTAGTAGTGAGTATGTTTTCATCGCTGCTAATTATGTTTTTTTTGCTTACGGGATCATACTCATGAGCTTTTATCTCACCGGGGTGATCCTGGCTAGCAGAGCAATTAAAAGGAATAAGAAAAAAGCTCGGTTTTTACAGGTAAACGACATTGTGAGTGCTACCGATATTCCATCAGTCTCTGTAATAGCACCGGCCTATAACGAGGGTTTGACTATCATTGAAAATGTAAAAAGTTTACTTTCAATTCAGTATCCCTACTACGAGCTAATTCTGGTAAATGATGGGAGCAAGGATGATTCTCTGGAAAAACTGATTAAGGAATTTAAACTGGAGCGTAAGGATGCGACTTTCATTACTCAGCCTATACCTACAGCTACTGTAAATCATATTTATAAAAGCACCTTATCCAAGTTTACTCATCTTACCGTTTTAGATAAGAATAATGGAGGTCGTGCAGATGCCCTAAATGCGGGAATCAATTTTGCAACCTCTGAACTGGTGGTGTGTACCGATGCAGATTGTATTATTGAGCAGGATGCGCTTCTAAAAATGGTTCGCCCTTATTTAGAAGAATATAATAAAGAAATTATCGCTTGTGGTGGAGGCATTGGAATTGCTAATGATTCAGTGGTAAGAAACGGGGTATTACAGGAACTAAGACTACCCACTAACCTTGTGCCTATGGTTCAGGTTGTAGAATATATACGTGCTTTTCTACTAGGCCGTATGGCCTGGAGTGAAATAAACGGGCTGATGTTGGTTTCCGGAGCATTTGGGATGTATCCCCGCAAGCGTGTGGTTGAAGTAAATGGATTTGATGCAAAAACTGTAGGGGAAGATCTTGAATTATGTATTAGACTTAGACGTTTAATGGAAGAAAAAAAGATTCCTTACAAGGTTGTTTATTTACCTGAAACACTTTGCTGGACTGAGGGCCCACCAGACTATAATATTCTAATAAAACAAAGAGATCGCTGGGCGAGAGGTCTTTGGGAAACATTAAAGATCCATAAAAAATTATTCCTTAATCCAAAGTACCGGTATATGGGTATACTTTATTATCCATATTGGTTATTTTTCGAATTTGGAGCACCTATCATCGAATTTTTTGGACTCATCTGTATTATAGCCTTCGCCTTTTTCGGGATGATAAACTGGTCTATGGCGATTCTATTATTTACAGCTGCTTACATCGTAGGTTGTGTATTTTCCACTGCAGCAATCTTTATGTATGTAAAGAATTTTAATCATTATGATAAGCCTAAACAAATTATAGAGTTATTGCTAGCAGCTTATCTCGAGCCATTTCTTTACCATCCAATCCTGGTTTATGGCCAAATGAAGGGATACTATAAAAAGATCTTCGGAATTAAATCCGGGTGGGGTACAATGACTAGAAAAGGTTTTAAGGTTTCTGATACTTAAAACCTGAATCTATAACCTATATTTCCAATAATTTGATTGCCATCCCGGTTTGAAGTGACTTCTTCAAAAAGATATCCTGCGCCCACCTGAAAGATGTGACGAGGTCCAATGGTGAAATTTATTCCCAGGTTAGAGTAATAAGCTTCTAACGCTGGATTTTCCTGTACCTGGGTGAAGATGGTACTTTCATCTGGAGAGATTCCTGTTCCCAGGCGTAGAAATAAAAAATTGTCTGTATTATTTAGATAATATCGAAGATTGAACTGATAATTTTGAGTTAGTTGATCGTTTATTTCTGGACCCAGAAAGACCCGGGAATTTAGATAGAATTTCCCTGTATACATGGTGAGACCAATGATTCCTGAAAAATAATCCTCATTAGAAAAATGTAATAATCTCGCCCCCGTTTCTAATTCAAATATTTCGAAGATATTTACGAATATTGAGGCGCTGGTCCTTAGATCCGGATATAGATTTCCGTCTGAAATCCCCAGATTAAGAAATGCATAGACACGATCGCTGAAAACCGGGTAAGACTCCAGTTCGTAAAGTGTTCCCTGATCAAATCCTCTATCGGTGTAATTTACTCTGGCGATCACGGCAGTTCGATTAAAATAATGCAGAAACTCCGGACTAATTGTTTGCCAGTTATCCCGGTTATAATCGTCACTGAAATGAATATATTGATAATTTACTCCAATTTCATTACTAATAGTTCTTTTTAAAATATTCTGGAGGGTATATCTTTTGTTTTTATCCAGTTCAGAATTATTAAAAAGTTCCAAAGCGATTTTACGCGAAGCAGCTTTATCTTTATTCTGAAGCAATAACTCTGCCTTTAAAATCTTTAGATTTGCAGATAAAGTGTCCCGTTCTTCCAGTTTACTTAGAAAACTCAAAGCAGATTCGGGATCTTTAAGAAGCTTAGCCTGCCTGATCACAAGTTCTCTCACTCCTGGATATTCAGGAGCCTTTTCCAGTAAAAATTGAAGGTCAGAGCTTGCATTGTCGAGCATTTCCAACGCCCAGAAATTACGGACTCTAAGAATTCTTATATCATGATATTCCGGCGCTAACAAAAGCCCTTTATCAGCATATTCAAGAGATCTTTTGAATTGCTGATTTTGATATAATTCCAGACCTTTAAAATAAAGACTATCTGTATTTTGTTCGTTAATTTTTTGAGCCTGAATACCAATAGAGAAAAGGACCAGACAACAGCATAGGAATATTCGATTCATAGTTATTGATTAGGGCATAAATCGGTGTGAATATAAGGATAATGCTCGATTTCACACATTTGTGTAGATTGAAATCAGAAAATTTCCATATTTTTAGTTTCATCAATTTCTTAAAATATGTTCATCAAACAATTAATCTATCGAAAATCACTTTTACTCTATCTGGTAATTTTTAGCGTTTTTTCTTCCTTTTCACAGCAACAGCCTGATACAACCTTTGTTTCTAGATTTGATTCCCCAAATTTTACTGCTGAAAATGCCCCCGTCATCTTTATTGATAAAATTCATAATAATCTACATCAGTTAAATACAGGATTCAGTCCTTTTGCAGGACTTGCAGAAGCAGATGGATATATGGTTAAAAATTTTGATTCTTACTCCAGGCTTACGGAAGCTGATATGCTGGTTATCGTAAACCCGATCAACAAAAAAAATATGGGTAACTGGAAAAGACCAATTTATCCAGCTTTTGAAGAAGCTGAAAAAGAAAAGATCCGCATCTGGGTAGAAAATGGCGGAAATCTCCTCCTCATAGCTGATCATATGCCCTTTGCAGGAGCAGCTAAGGATTTGGCTCAAAGCTTCGGTTTCAATTATTGTGATGGTTTTGCTCAGCTAGCGGAAAAGGAGAATCGAAACGACGTTTTTTCTCAGGCCAATGGCCGACTTCCTAAGAGCCCGGTTACAGATGGAACTTATGGTGAAGTTATTTCAAAACTAACTTCATTTACCGGATCCTCTTTTAAAATACCTGAAGCGGCGATCCCGGTAATGAGTTTTAAGGATGTAGACAAATGTCTTCAGCCTGAAATAGCCTGGCAGTTTAATGACAGTACTCAAACTTCAGATCTTTCAAATAGCCATCAGGGAGCACTTATGAACTACGGGAAAGGAAAACTTGCAATCTTTGGGGAGGCTGCAATGTTTACAGCCCAGACCATTACCCAGAATGGAAATACTTTTAAAGTGGGATTTAATTCTGCTACAGCTCCTAATAATGTTCAGTTCGTACGAAATATTTTATTATGGTTAGCTGACGGAACAGAAAATGGAGAGAATAATAATTCTGTGACCACAGAGATACTTGCCGTAAATAGACAAATGGAGGCTACTTTTGATCGTGGGGATTACGAGGATATTTCAGAATTTTATTCAGAAGACGGAGTGATGCTGGGGAACAATACAGAGGTTATAGGCAGGGAAAATCTTCGTGAATACTGGTCCAGGTTTGGAGGTGGATTTAAATGGCGGCTTTCAAATATTGAAATTAAGGAACTGGATGGCGATTATGCTTTGCAGCGGGGTTTTTCTATCATAAGTTGGAAAAATGATAATGAAGAAATTTCAGAATCGAAAGTTATATTTTCCTTGCTTTGGAAGAAAACAGACCAGGGTTGGAAAATTATGCTCGATCATTACTCACCCAGATAAATAAAAGAAATGAAATATTTAGTTTTAATATTTACTGTTTTCAGCCTTTCCATTAATGCGCAGGATTACCAGGAATTTGAAATTTCAGAAGATAAAATTGCTTATAAAAAATTTGGAAACGGTTATCCTGTTCTGATAATAAATGGAGGACCGGGAATGAATAGTAAGGGTTTCGCTCCTTTAGCCGAAATGCTTTCAGAAAATAATACTACTATCATCTATGATCAAAGAGGAACCGGAAAGTCAGAACTAAATGAGCTTAATTCTTCGAGTATCAGTATGGATCTTATGGTAGAGGATATTGAAAAATTACGCGAGGAACTGGGTTATGAGCAGTGGATTGTCCTGGGGCATTCTTTCGGCGGGATGCTTGCTTACGCCTATGCCGCGAAATATCCTGAAAAAATAACTGCTATGATCCAGTCACATTCTGGTGGGTTAGACCTGGATATTTTAAACGGACCTTCCACGACTTCCAGGCTTTCAGACATGGAAAGAGATTCTCTTGCCTATTATTCCATTAAAATTAGAGAGGGAGATGACTCATATAAAACAGCATTAAAAAGAGCTGAATTTCTTTCAGCGGCCTATTTATATGATAAAAGTCTGGTTCCAAAAATTGCTGACCGGTTTACTCAGGGAAATATGATGCTTAATTCCTGGGTATGGAACGATCTGCAACGAATTCGTTTCGATATGTCTGCAGAGATGCGTTCTTTTGAAAAGCCGGTATTGATCCTCAATGGTGCAGATGAAGCTGCCCCGGTAAGCCTGGCAGAAAAAGCACATGAGATATTTCCAAATTCAAAATTAGTCATTATGCCAGAATGCGGGCATTATGGTTGGCTGGAGCGACCTGATATCTATCTAAAAGAGGTTAAATCTTTTCTAAAAAGGAATTCTTCATTCGTCAATTAAGCTGATAATTCTATCTTGTAGCTATAGGTATGCTTAATTGAAATTATAGATGAAAATTACAGATTTAAAAGGAACGACAAGGCTTTCAAATGGAGTAGAAATGCCTTATCTGGGTCTTGGCGTATATAAAGCTGAGGACGGGGAGGAAGTGATCAATTCGATACATTATGCCCTGGATGCAGGTTATAGGTTAATTGATACTGCAGCCTTTTATAAGAATGAAGAAGGAGTAGGGGAAGCTATAAAGAAATTAAATATTGACCGGGAAGATATTTTTGTTACTTCCAAATTATGGATTGATGATCAGGGCCCGGATAAAACAAGAAAAGCTTTGGAGGATAGTCTCGATAAACTGGGGCTGGAATACCTGGATTTATATTTAATTCACTGGCCGGTACCGGGAAAGTACCTGGAAAGTTGGAAAGTGATGCAGGATTTGTATGCTGAAGGAAAAATAAAAGCAATAGGAGTGAGTAATTGCCTGCAGCATCACCTTGAAAGTATTAAAAAATTAGGCGGAGTGCAACCAATGCTTCTGCAGAATGAATTTCATCCAAGACTCATACAGCAGGAACTCTTAGATTATTGCACGCAAAATGAAATTCAATATCAGGCTTGGTCGCCTTTAATGCGTGGGGAAATACTTGATAATACGAAAGTAAAGGCGATCGCTGAAAAATATCAGAAATCTGTCGCGCAAATAATATTAAGATGGGATCTACAGAAGGGTGTAGCCAGTATTCCGAAAAGTGTGCATAAAAGCAGAATTATCGAAAATGCAGAGATTTTTGACTTTGCGCTGACTACGGAAGATCTGGTTGAAATTGACTCTCTGGAAAATGAAACCAGAACAGGAGCTCATCCAGATCATTTTATGGAATACTTTCAAAAATAATTAATCTTAAACTTTCTTTGAAAATTGGAATAAAGCATTTTAATTTGCAGCACTAATCGGGATGTGGCGCAGTCTGGTAGCGTATACGCCTGGGGGGCGTGGGGTCGCAGGTTCAAATCCTGTCATCCCGACAATTAAGGTGTCAACGGACATCAAAAAATCCCTAATCTTATAAAGATCAGGGATTTTTATTTTTATGAACTCATAAAACTTGCTTTATCAGATTCAGGAGTTACCTATTTGGCTACCTGAATTGGAGTCAATTTTCAATTGTTTTTTATGCCGGATCGCTCTTTTTACCACTGAGAAGATATTCTTTTTAATAGCCTGATAATTGCTGTCAAATTCATGAACTTTGATCATAATCTTACGATGATGATGTTTGCAATCCCATTCTCCGTCACCTTGTTTAGCGTCTTTAAATAAGATTTGCAGTTCATTCTTCTGTTCATTTACTTGATGAAGAAGGTTAGAAACTTCTGTCTTAAGTAGATTAAGTTTCTCTATTAAACTTTCCGTTTCTATTACAAGATTAGATTCCAGAATAGAAAAAACATGCTCATTAAGGAGACTGTTTAAAAAATCCAGCTCTTTGATTATAAAACTTAGTCGGGAATGCCACATAATAAGATTTTGGTGCATCAACTCTGGCTTCTCCCAACCGTAATTATTTGATTGTCGGGTATTCATGATTTAGGTTTGTATATATCAGTATCTTGATGATTGTCTTTAATAAAACTTACTTTTTGGAATCTGGTATAGATGTAGAATTTAATAAATCTTTTACCAGCAGGCTCTTCGTAAGACCGGGAGGTCTGTTTAATAAAACATTCAATTTACTAAATAAGTAGCATTAATTAGCTGATAATGGTGAGTAATCTTTCAAAAATTTATAGGTGAATATTTTATTAAAATTGACTTTCCTGGCATCATACCATCTTTTATAAAACTGATAATCAGTTAATTGGACATTAATTGGTATATTTATGTATATAAACTAAAAACCAGAAAATTATGAAACGTTCAATCTGTTTGTTGCTTATCCTGCTAATTGGAAGCTTTAGTTATGCCCAAAATGAAACCTACCTGATATTTGAATTTATGAAAGTGGATAATGACCAGGAGCAATTCTATTATGAAACAGAAGAATTCTGGGAAAAAATTCATCAGGAAAGGTAAATAGTGGAGATATTGTTGGTTGGGACCTATGGCAATTACTACCAGGAGGAGAAGATCAGGGATATCAATATTTAACTGTTACGGTTTTTGACAGTGAAAGTAAGATGATGCGGGCCGGAGAAAGGATACTTGAAAGTGCTAAAATGGCCTATCCAGATCTAAGCGATGAAGAGCTGGATAACAGGCTAAATCTTGCAGGAGGATCTCGGGATCTGGCAGTAAGACTCTTTCTTAAAGTAGTTGATCAGGCAAATAATAGTTATGAAATGAAACAGGGAATGGTCGCTACTATAGATTTAATGAAATCTACAGATGGTAATGATTCTGCTTATGAGAAAGTTGAATCTGAAACTTTTAAGCCCTGGCACCAGGAAATGATCAAAAATGGCGTTAAAGGTGACTGGCAATTGATTAAGGTTCTTCTTCCGCAGGGGACTGATACTTATGCGTCCCATCTTACGGTAAATATGTTTAATAACTGGGATCAGTATATCAAATCAAGAAATAGTGGTGGAGAGATGTCCCCAGCTATGGCTAAGAATGTTGAAGACGGTATTAAGACCAGGGATATGAAATATGTCTATCTCGCCCAGTTGGCTAAAATTATAAGATAAAACTGGAAAGGGTTCGTAGTCAAACTACGAACCTTTTTATTTAAACAATTTCTACTAGAACTTATAATTAAAATAGGGTAGAGACGATTAACACTACGTGAATTTAGCATTATATTCCTTTTCCAAAAGTAATTATAAATCCATCTGGGTCTTCAATATCAAAATCTCTCATTTTATAATCCTTATCTTCAAGACCATTCACAATTTTTACATTCTGTTCTTTAAAAGCTTTATGAATCCCGTCTATATCATTTACGAATATATACAGGGCGCGGTGATATTTTGAAGGTATTCCGCCATCAGCTCTCTTTGTGAGATGAATTGCAACCCCGCCTCGTTTCACTATGGCATAGTACATTGGCTCTCCCCATTCAAAAGTTTTTTCAAACCCAAGCTTTTTAGTATAAAATTCTATTGATTCTGCCAGATTTCTTACCGGAAATATTACAGCGGAGTGAGAGAAGTTTTCTGAAGTTGCCATGTTTATTTTTAAATAAGTTGGTGAATATTATGCGGAGGATCTAGAGTAGACTCTATATCATTTTTGATATTGAAATAGCTATCTATCCAAATTCTATTTAATTAAAGATATATAAAAAACTGATAATCAACCAATAGAAAATTGTATAAGCCTTTTTTGTGTTATCTGATACTCGAAGGATTGCATATTTTAAGACCTACATTTTTTGAAAATCAACAAGTATTATGAGGAAATGGAAATCTCGAAATTATACACCATGCGTAAAATCTATTATAACATAAAAATTATAGATAAAAATTATAGAGATGAATTTTGTAAATTAGGGCTCTAACCGAATTTTTAACGAATAAAACTTTTAAGAAAAATGGGAAATAATAGCTCAGGTAGTAAAGACAATCATAAGGTCTGGGAAGTAAATGAATCCAGCAAATGCCCTTTTATGGGCGGAGCTTTAAATTATACCGCCGGTAAAGGAACTTCAAATCGTGATTGGTGGCCAAATCAATTAAACCTTAGCATTCTTCGTCAAAACTCTTCATTAACCGACCCAATGGGTGAAGATTTTAATTATGAAGATGAATTCAAGAGTCTTGATCTTAATGCGGTAAAACAGGATCTCTATGATCTAATGAAAGATTCTCAGGATTGGTGGCCTGCAGATTATGGCCACTATGGTCCATTCTTTATACGTATGGCCTGGCATAGTGCAGGAACCTATAGAATAGGGGATGGTAGAGGAGGTGCAGGTTCCGGTCAGCAGCGATTTGCTCCTCTCAACAGCTGGCCAGATAATGCCAATCTGGATAAGGCGAGACTATTACTGTGGCCTATCAAAAAAAAATATGGAAAGAAATTATCCTGGGCAGATCTAATTATTCTTGCCGGGAATTGCGCTCATGAATCAATGGGACTTAAAATGTTTGGATTTGCTGGTGGAAGAAAGGACGTTTGGGAACCAGAAGAAGATGTTTACTGGGGAGCTGAGACTGAATGGCTCAACAATGATAAGCGCTATGCAGGAGAAGAATTAGAAAATCCGTTAGGAGCGGCACATATGGGGCTAATCTATGTGAATCCAGAAGGGCATAATGGCAATCCAGACCCGGTAGAAGCAGCCACTTATATACGTGAAACTTTTGGGCGTATGGCGATGAACGATTATGAAACTGTAGCTCTTATTGCAGGAGGACATACCTTCGGAAAGACTCATGGAGCCGGGGATGCCGAGAAATATGTAGGTGCTGAACCTGCTGCAGCAGAAATTGCAGAAATGGGAATGGGATGGAAAAATAGTTTAAATTCCGGAAAAGGAGCAGATACTATTACCAGTGGAATTGAAGGAGCCTGGACAGATACGCCAACTCAATGGAGCAATAAGTATCTGGACAACCTCTTTAAATATGACTGGGAATGTATTAAAGGGCCTGGTGGTGCTTATCAATGGCAACCAAAGAACAATGCAGGAGCAGGTACGGTACCAGATGCTCATGATCCCAGTAAAAAACATGCACCATTCATGTTGACCACAGATATTTCTTTAAAAATGGATCCCGAATATAAGAAGATCTCCAGGCATTTCTATGAAAATCCTGAGGAGTTTGCAGATGCCTATTCGCGTGCCTGGTTCAAACTTACGCATCGTGATATGGGACCTATAGAACGTTACTTAGGACCTGAGGTGCCACAGGAAGAATTATTGTGGCAGGATCGTATTCCTAAGGTTGAGCATGAATTGATAAATGACAGCGATATTTCATCTTTAAAAGATAGAATCTTGAATTCCGGGCTAAGTGTTTCCGAACTTGTATCTACTGCCTGGGGCTCAGCATCCACATACAGAGGATCAGATAAACGTGGGGGAGCCAATGGAGCCAGGATACGTTTAGCGCCTCAGAATGGATGGGAAGTAAATAATCCTAAGCAACTGGGAAAAGTGATCGAAACCCTGGAAGACATTCAGCAGGATTTTAATTCCTCGCAGTCTGGAAACAAAAAGGTTTCTATTGCAGATCTTATTGTTCTGGCAGGTTGTGCAGGGGTTGAAAAGGCCGCAAAAGATGCCGGTCATGAGATCACGGTACCTTTCTCACCCGGAAGAGGTGATGCTACGCAGGAACAAACCGATGTAGAGGCCTTTGAACCATTAGAGCCTAATGCAGATGGTTTCAGGAACTATTTTAGAAATAGAGACCATATATCTGCTTCGGCCGAAGAATTACTGGTAGACCGTGCGCAGTTATTAACTTTAACTGCTCCAGAAATGACCGTACTCGTTGGAGGGATGAGAGCAATGGGAATTAATTATGAAGGATCCAACAAAGGAATTTTCACAGATCAACCCGGGAAGCTTACCAATGATTTCTTCAAGAATATCCTGGATATGAATCTTACCTGGAAGGCAATCTCAGATTCTGAAAAGGAATTTGAAGGAAGTGACCGTAAAACAGGTGAGGTTAAGTGGACTGGTACAAGAGCAGATCTTATTTTTGGGTCTAATTCCGAACTTAGAGCTCTTGCTGAAGTTTATGGAACCGATGATGTGGAAGCCAAATTTGTAAAAGACTTTGTCAAGGCCTGGGATAAAGTGATGAATTTGGACAGATTCGACTTGAAATAGATACTATTAATTATATATATTCAAAAAGGGTGGCTTCATAGCCACCCTTTTACTTTTGAAATATACTGGCTTGAACATCAGTGAGCGATTATCAAGAATTTAATACTAGAAATCATTATTTTGCAGTCTAAAATCATCCCTATGAAAAATATATTTATCATCAGTTTTTTAATATGCAGTCTTTCTATCGTCGCCCAGGAGGGCACCCCGGAAGATTATTTGTCTTCAGAATTTCATAAAGGAAGAAGAGAAGCTTTGCGCGCTAAAATGCCCTCTAATTCTGTGGCGGTCTTTTTTGCAAACCCTGTTAGGAA
Source organism: Christiangramia sediminis (assembly GCF_020552705.1). GTDB lineage: Bacteria > Bacteroidota > Bacteroidia > Flavobacteriales > Flavobacteriaceae > Christiangramia > Christiangramia sediminis. The sequence continues at coordinate 197,295 of NZ_JAJBZG010000001.1, forward strand.
CAGGGCTAATGATGTGGATTATATTTATCATCAGGATCCAGACTTTTATTATCTCACCGGCTATAAGGAGCCTAATGCAGTTCTGGTAATATTTTCAGAAGCACAGCCTGCTGAAAATGGGAAAAATTATGATGAGGTTCTATATGTTCAGGAGAAAGACCCGAGAGCAGAAATGTGGACCGGCTATCGTCTGGGAGTAGATGGAGCTAAAAATGATCTCGGATTTAATACAGTCTTTAACGGAAAGGAATTTTTAAATAATGAGATAAACTTTTCTGAATTTGACAGTGTTTTACACAAGCCTTTTTTTAATGATTATCGTGATTCCAGGGATCCGGCAGATCTTGCCAGCCTGATCCAGACTTTTAAAAACCAGGTAAATATTAAAGAAATTCAAAATGCTAGTGATGGATCACTTGGAGTGGAAGTCAATCAGGAGGTAAGTCCGAAGCAAACGGTTAATATTGATACGAAAAGTCTTCGAACCTATATGGGGGAACTAAGACAAATAAAAACTCCTGAAGAGATGAAACTTTTGAAAAAAGCTGTACGAATTTCAGCTATGGGACAGGTAGAAGTGATGAAAGCGATGCACCCGGGAATGTCTGAAGCTGAGGTACAGGGATTACATGAATACGTCTACAAGAAATATGGTAGTGAATATGAAGGTTATCCCTCTATAGTAGGCGCCGGAAATAATGGCTGTGTTTTACATTATATTGAAAATAATAAGACTAAACTGGATCAGGACCTGGTTTTAATGGACCTGGGAGCGGAATACCACGGCTATACTGCAGATGTTACTAGAACGATCCCTGCGAATGGAAAATATAACCCAGAGCAAAGAGCGATCTATGACCTGGTTTATAAAGCCCAGGAAGCAGGCATTGCAGCGGCAATAGTTGGAAACAATTCATCTGATACTCACAAGGCCGGCCAGGAGATCATTAATCAAGAACTTTATGAATTAGGAATAATTGCATCTCCAGATACCCAGCATATGTATTTCCCTCATGGAACTTCACATCATATAGGGCTGGATGTTCATGATTTAAATACCAGGGGCAGTTACGAACCAAATATGGTTATCACTGTGGAACCGGGAATTTATATTCCAGAAGGCAGTAATTGTGATGAAAAGTGGTGGGGAATCGCGGTTAGAATAGAGGACGATATTCTTATTACAGAAAATGGTCCGGTAAACCTTTCCGCAGAAGCTCCACGAAAAGCTGAAGAGATCGAGGCCATGATGAAAAAACCTTCTGTTTTTGATGAATTTGAATTGCCAAAATTAAATTAAGTATCTGCTAAAAGTCACATTTTCAACTAGAATAAAACACTCATAATATCCAAAATTAAAATTGTGAATATCTATTTGCGGGTTCGCTTTCATGGGCTTTTTTAAAATCTATATTTGGCACCCTCAAAAAAAATAAAAGATATGAGCGTTATTTGGTATGAATGCAAAGTGAAATATAGAAAGACCCATGAAACCGGAGAAAGCAAGGTAACGACGGAAACCTATTTATTAGATGCTGTTTCTTATACCGAAGCTGAATCCCGGATCACTGAAGAAATGGCGGCTTACACTAGCGAAGAGTTTAAGATCAACAGTATAAAAGTTGCGAATCTTTCTGAAGTACATCCTTTTGAAAATTCAGATCGTTGGTTTAAATCTAAAGTTTCCCTGATTAGCTATGATGATGAGAGTGGTAAGGAGCGAAAATCTAATCTTTATATGCTTGTACAGGCAAACGACGTAAAAGAGGCCTATGAAAATACGGAGCAGGCCATGCAGGGAACTACCGGAGATTATACAATTCCTGCGATCACGGAATCACCAATTCTGGATGTCTTCCCATATTTTACGGGCGACGAGGAGGAAGAGAATGCGGTTCACCAATTGGATAATGAAACGACAGAAGAGCAGATTCCTGAAGAAAGTGAAGCAGTTTAGTCCTGGTTCAATTTATATTTCAGAATAAATTTTTTGCCGGAAACTGGATTGATCATTTCTTCTGCTTATCGGTATTATTTAGAAATTTTTGAATAGCAGAAAGAGCTTCTTCAGGATTGTCATTTAAGGTGGCATGTCCTGAGTTGCTTATTTCTGCATATTCCGCATCAGGAACCAGACTTTGATAATATTTAACCGTTTCGGGTCTTGCTTCATCATATTCCCCGGTAATAAAAAGGACCGGGACATCTACTTCTGAAAGTTTGTTGATCCTGTCATAATTAAGCAGTGTTCCTGTAGCCGTAAATTCACTGGGTCCCCACATATACTCATATACATTCGTTCCAAAATATTTACTCGCGGAATCTTTTTTTGCCTGAGGCCGCTCTTTACGTCTTAAAAATTTACTGTAAAATAAAGCCACGGCATCCTGGTATTCCTGATTGCTGAAAGTTTTATTTTTCTCGTTCGTTCTAATGATCGTTTGAATGGAATCTGGTAAGGTTTTTACCAGTTCGTTGGCATCCTGGATCCATTTTTTGGTGCTGAAATAAGGACTGCTGAAAATAATTCCTTCCACATGTTCAGGATATTTCAAATAATATTCTAGGCCCAAAGCCGTGCCCCAGGATTGGCCATGTAAATAAACTTTTTCCAGATCCAGTTCCTGTCTTAATTTTTCTACTTCTTCAACATATCTTTCCACAGTCATCAGCGTGGTGTCGGTAATCCTGTCTGACCTTCCACTTCCTAATTGATCATAAAATATGATCGGCCGGTCTTTACCAAGTTTTTTATAAGGCTCAAAACCAAAGCTTGAAGAGCCGGGACCGCCATGCAATAGCAATACCGGTGTATGATCTCCGGTTCCTTTTATGTTATACCATACTTTACCTCCGGTAACTTCCACATAACCGTCACCTTCTTCTATTTTCTGTTTATTATCGCAGCCGGTTAGAATAACAATAAAAAATGCTGCGAACATTATGGAGCTAATATTTCTGAAACTGGAGTTCATATATTGAATTTACTTATTTCAGCCAAGATAAATATTCCTTTAGAATCAGCTGATTTTTACAACTTCAATTTCTGAATTCGGAAGTGTGTATTTTACGATCAATAGGACGATAAGGGGTACGATTAATAATCCGATCAACGAGAACCAATCCGGTAATAAAATTTCACTTTTCAACAGAAAGATACCATCTCCCAGTGGACCTTTAGAGAAAACCGTATTAAATGTGAAATTCCAGCCTAAATGTAATCCAACTGGCATAGCAATAGAATTTGTCTTGTGAAAGGCCAATGCCCATGCATAGCCCATTAAACCTGTTCCCATTAAGACTACGATCATTGGTAGTATATTCCCAATAATACCATAAGAAAACCAGTGATAGATCCCAAAGGATACCGCAGAGATCAAAATGGCTTTGGAAGGGCCTATTCTTTTTATGAGAATATAGAGTAGTGCTCCGCGAAAGATCAATTCTTCAAATATAACTGATCTCAGGTCCCAGAAGAACATATTTAGAATTGTAACTCCGGAAATGCTTTTATTTAAGAACCATTCAGAAGACCTTAAGATAGATTCCAAAATTTCAACACAAATACATAAAACGCAGGTGATAAGGAATCCAAAAAGAAACTGTTTGATTCTTTTTAAAACCGGGAGGATCCCTAATGCAAGGATATTTTTTCTTTCCAGGACATAAAGTAGTACCCAGGACAGAGCGATTACAACTAAAATTCCTATCATTAGTGAAGCATTAATTTTAGATCATCAACTAAAATACACTATTCAGTATTAAAGTTCTTAATTGGAGATCTAAGAAAAACTTTCGATTCTATCTTCTAATTTTTAAAGGTTTCAGGTGCTGGCAAAATCATCAGAAAGTAATATTATTTCCCAGTTTTAAGTGTGTCTCTGGTTTTTCTATGAATTTATTGGCATTTCAAACCTAAAGCTTGTTTTATTATTACTGGAAGAAACTTTTAGGTCACCATTATGAGCTTTGGCAATTTGAGAAGCAATATATAATCCCAACCCTAAGCCATCTTTATTGTTTTCAGAATGAGAAGTGATAAACGGTTTAAAAAGATCTTTCATCATCTTTGAAGGAATATCATCAGAAGAATTATGAACCTCTAAGCAAAATTTATCATTTTCATTTTTCACATTCACGAATATTGGCTTTTTCTCATAACCATGTTTCACTGCATTGCTTAATAAATTTGAAAACATCTGCCCGATTCTATTAATGTCACATTTAATGGCATTCTTCAAAGCAAAACTCAAGGTGATTTGATGCTGAGTATCGGTAGTTTCAACTTCTTTGATAATTTGAGATATTTCACTTTTCAGCTGCGCATTATCTGAAATTAAATTCAGTTGAATTCCCTCCCCAAGTTCTCCTTTAGCAAAATCAAGTAAGTTGTCTATTAACTCCTGCATTCTCAATGAAGTACTCTTAATAGTACCTACCTGTTTTCTGGCAAATTCAGGCAGATCCATCTGCATGAGAATATCAGAACACATTCTTGTAGTTCCCAGGGGATTCCTAAGGTCATGTCCCAGAATTGCGACAAAAGTATCTCTAAGTTTTCCTACTTTTTTTGCTTCTAATAATTCTTCATTTATATCCTTTAGTTCTTCTACTGCCTCTATATGAAAAGAGATCAATTCTGTATAAAGCTGGAATAATTGTCTTATATGCGGATTGTCCAGCTTCGCAGGCTGCGGATCTATAGCGCAAAGTGTTCCGAAAAAATCACCATTTTTTTTGTAGATAGGAAAAGAAATATAGCTTTCGAAACCATATTTGGCTGGAGTATGATGTTCACAATAATCAACATTTTTGGATACATGGTCTATTACTACAGGTTCATGATGTTGTCTTATTTCATTACAAATAGTTGTTTCAAGTTCTAATTCATCGCCAGGTTTTAAACCAAAATTTATTTCATCCTGAGATACGCAGGTTACCCAATGTTTATCTGTAACACGAGCAACTGCAGCAAATTTCATTCCTGTGCTTTGACAGATGACATTTAGCATGGTAGGAATAGATTCAATACTAAGTATCTTCTCTACATCCTTTTGTATATGGAAATCTAAATTAGGATTCATTTATCAGCAATAACGTGGAAAAGTGGTAAATATAAAAAATGTACTAAATAATTCCGGGAGTAGGCTTGTTAAAATCCCTAAGAATAGGAGGAATGACAATTTTTAATGAAATTGGATTCGTGAAATAAAATAAAGAATAAGGACGGTTCATAGAATTACTTCGTAACGGTTTGGTATATGAAGTGAGATAATTCATCCCTTAAGTTGTTTCAATTCATGAATAATAAAAATCTCTTAAAAGAGCTTTTGTCCATTTCATGCTTCACGTAATATCTTTTCCATCTTTCTGCCTTTCGCCAATTCATCAACTAACTTATCCAGGTACCTTACTTTTTTTGTTAAAGTATTTTCAATTTCTTCTATGCGATATCCGCAAATGACTCCTTTAATTAAATGAGCATTTGGGTTTAAATTAGCCTTCTGAAAAAAGCTTTGAAATGTAACATTCTCGTCGATTAGTTTCTGAATTGTATTTTTATCAAAACCAGTTAGCCACTCTATCACCTGCTGCAGCTCCTCCACAGTTCTACCTTTCTTCTCTATTTTTGTAATATAATGTGGATATACAGAAGCAAATTTCAAATTTGCAATACGTTCATTCTTATCCCTTGTAGTCTTCATGGCTTATATTTTCATGTAAATTAAATATTTTACCGAAAACTCCTATTGTAAAATAATATTAACTCATCATATTTTATGCCTCCATTGCGGTCTCAAAATCAATTAGATCTTAAAAGTTCATGTTGAAAAGCAGCTATACTTTTACCAGCCTCTATATCATGTCCTAATTCTAAAAGTGTACGTTCTAATGCTCCTAGTACTGCTATGAGATCATTTGGAGAAACAGAGCCCATATGACCAACTCTGAAATAAGAAGTTTTTAATTCAGAAAGCAAGCCACCTGCCACCACCACATCTTTATGTGATAATTTTGAAAGTAGGGCAGAGCCATCGATACCATCAGGATAATATGCCGCGGTTAGAGTATTGGCTGAATTTGCAGCAGAATCGGGGAGGAACTTCAAACCCATTTTGGCTAATCCTGTTCGGAATGCTTCTGCCAGTTTACAATGCCTTTCGACTCTCATGTCCATTCCTTCCTTAAGAATGATCTTCAGGCTGGTTTCCAGGGCGACGATTAAATTTACCGGCGGAGTTCCAAAATACGAGGGTCTTCTTTCTTCATAGGCTTTCATGATGGTAAACCAGTTACTCCAGTCTGCATAGTAACTTCCAACGGGAGTTTTCCTGTTTTTCCAGGTTTGCATGGCTTTTTCAGATGCCATTAAAAGAGCAAGTCCTGGCGGTACGCCAATCGCTTTCTGAGATCCGGTCAATACCATATCCAGTCCCCATTCATCCTGCCTGATCTCTTCCCCAGCAACTGAACAAACTCCATCAAGGATACTCAGGCAATTATATTTCTGGGCTAATTTCGCAATCGGTTTTGGATCCACACGTACTCCTGTAGAAGTATCAACATGCGTAATTGTCAATGCCTTGTATTGTTTGTTTTGAAGTTCATTTTCTATGGTTTTCAAGCTTACAATTTCGCCAACAGGAGCTTCCAGTATGGTTGTTTTTGCGCCATATCTATCCATGATATCATTAAATCTTTTTCCGAAATATCCTGTAGAGATCACTAAAACTTTATCATCCTGTTCTATAAGATTTGCGGCGGCCATATCCATAGCTAGTGTTCCGGTACCTGTAACGATAAAAGGTTGACCTGTAGGTGATTTCCAGATAGTCCTCATAAGTTCAAGACTATTACCAAATATTTCAATAAAATCTGGAGCTACATGACTTGAAGTTTTTAAGCTCATGGCACGCAATACCTCCGGTTCAAATTCAATTGGTCCAGGGATCATAAGCAATTTATTATTTTTCATGTTTCAATTTTTTGATTTAATAACTGAATAAGTTGAAGAAGAAATTTTTAATAGGTAAGAAAAGCTCAATGCGAAAATCATCACATTGAGCTTTTAGAATTATTTATCCATTACCAGTTCTCGTTTCGCAGTCTGCTTCTTTTCTGTAAACTGATTACTGGTGTTTTTCTCCCCGCCAGCTTTTAGTGCTTTTTCTCCGGCAAAGAAGCTTTTATGGTCATCTCCAAGATCTGAACCCGCCATGCGTTGGTGTCTTACACAAGAAACTCCTTTACGAATTTCCTGTCTCTGTACCCCTTCTACATAAGCCAGCATTCCATCTTCAGAAAAATAACCTTTGGTAAGATCATTCATATGTAACGCAGTAGTATGATATGTAGGAAGGGTGATGAGGTGGTGGAATACTCCAGCTTCTCTCGCTGCATCCTTCTGAAAACTCTTGATCTTTTCATCTGCACGGTGACATAATTCTGAACCATCATATTCTGCATCCATCAGGTTATTCCTGTCGTATGCCGTCATATTTTCCCCTTCAGCAAGCATTTCTTCATAAGCTTGGTTTCTGAAGTTCAGGGTCCAGTTAAAAGATGGGGAATTATTATAAACAAGTTTCGCATTAGGAACCACCTCTTTTACGCGGTTAACCATATGCGCGATTTGCTTCACATTTGGTGTAGGAGTTTCTATCCATAAAAGATCTGCCCCGTTTCGCAGGCTGGTAATACAGTCTAACACCACACGGTCTATATTAGACCCATCCTTAAATTTGTAAAGCCCATTTGGTAATCTTACCGGGCGAACCAGGTTACCGTCTCTTTTAAGAAGTACATCGTCTTCTTTGGCATCCTTGATATTGATATTTTCAGCTTCTACAAACGCTAAATATTTTGAAGCCAGGTCACCCGGCTCTTTACTTACTGGTAATTTTTGAGTTAAACCGGCACCTTCAGAATCTGTTCTGGCAACGATAACTCCATCTTCAACTCCTAATTCTAAAAAGGCGTACCTAACGGCATTAAGCTTGGCGATAAAATCTTCATGAGGTACAGTAACCTTACCATCCTGATGCCCGCATTGCTTTGCATCTGAAACCTGGTTTTCTACCTGGATCGCGCAGGCACCTGCTTCGATCATTTCTTTAGCGAGAAGGTAGGTAGCCTCTTCGTTTCCGAAACCGGCGTCGATATCTGCAATGATCGGAACTACATGCGTCTCGAAATTGTCGATTTGATCCTGAACATCTTCTCCTTTTTCCAGTCTTTTGAAAAGGTCGTTCAGCTCCACAGCGTCTGCCTGGCGCAGGAAAGTATAAATTTCCTTTATCAATGCCGGAACCGCTGTTTTTTCATGCATGGATTGATCGGGTAGGGGTCCAAATTCTGAACGTAACGCAGCTACCATCCAACCGGACAGGTAGAGATATTTCCTATTGGTTGTTTTATGATGTTTCTTAACGGCGATCATGTTCTGTTGAGCCACGAAACCATGCCAGCTACCAAGAGATTGGGTATAAAGAGATGGATCCTGGTCATACTCGGCCATATCTTTTCTCATGATGCCTGCCGTATATTTCGCAATATCCAACCCTGTTCTAAAACGATTCTGGGTGATCATCCTGGCGGCATTTTCAGGATTTACAGAGTTCCAGCTTTCCCCGTGTTTCTGTTTAAGGTTTCTAACCATATCCAGGGCAGATTGATAATTAGGTTGCGATAAATTTTTCATAATTTTGTGTTTGATTATTAAGTTTTTCTAAAGTTTGATAATTTGGTCTCGCAATCTATGGCAGTAGTTGCGAGACAATTTTTTATATATGTTTATACGCCGGAAGCGTTAAGAATTCTTCGAATCTTTCTGAAATCACTAATTTGTCGAATAGTTTAAAAGCTAATTCGAACTTTGTGTTCTTGATGTTTGACTCTCCGTATTCGGTTATAATTTTTTCAATTTCATCCTCGAAAATATCGATATATAGTTCCATCGTGAATTTTCTTCCGTTTTCAAGAATAACTTCATTTTTAAGCCATTGCCACAGCTGGGTTCTGGAAATTTCGGCGGTAGCAGCATCTTCCATAAGATTGTAAAGTGCAACCGCACCATAACCTCTTAACCAGGCTTCTGTATATAAGATGCCAACATTGATATTCTTTCTGATACCTGCTTCGGTTACGGTACCTTCCGGAATTTCGACCAGATCTTTTTCTGAGATCTGAACATCATCCCGGCTTACCTCCAATTGGTTTGCCTGTGGCATATGTTTATTGAATTCAGACAATGCAACTTCAACTAAGGCTGGATGCGCTACCCATGTGCCATCGTGGCCATTTTTAACTTCACGCTCCTTGTCTTTTCTTACTTTTTCAATGGCTTCCTCGTTCGCTCTTGGATTATTTTTGATCGGGATCTGAGCAGCCATTCCACCAATCGCTAAAATTCCGCGTTTGTGACAGCATTGGATCACCAATTTGGAATAAGCTTCCATAAAGGGAGAGGTCATCGTAACCTGGTCACGGTTAGGCACCACAAAATCTTTATGATTCCTGAATTTCTTGATATACGAGAAAATATAATCCCAACGCCCGCAATTCAGTCCAACGATATGATCTTTTAATTCGTAGATGATCTCATCTAACTGAAAACTTGCGGTGATGGTTTCTACCAGGACAGTTGCTTTAAAAGTTCCAACCGGAACCTCTAAATATTCCTGGGCGAAATTAAACACCTCATTCCACCAGCGGGCTTCCTTGTAGTGTTCCAATTTCGGAAGATAGAAATAGGGAGCGGTGCCATTTTCTAACATGGTTTTAGTATTATGGAATACATAAAGTCCAAAATCTACCAAGCTACCTGAAGCTTCTTCTTCATTTATTAACAGGTGCTTCTCATTTAGGTGTAGACCTCTTGGACGCACTAACAGAACTGCTGTTTCTGCCTTCAGGTTATATGATTTTCCACGTTTAGGATCTTCCAGCGAAATCGTTTTCGTATTGGCATCAAAAAGGTTTTGCTGACCTTCCATCACATTCTTCCAGGTAGGAGAGGTGCTGTCTTCCAGGTCGGCCATAAAAGTTTTGGCTCCCGAATTCAATGCATTAATGATCATTTTTCGATCAACCGGCCCGGTGATCTCCACACGTCTGTCTTTAAGATCATGCGGAATTTCTCCTGCTTTCCAATCACCTTCTCGAATAGATTTTGTTTCAGAAGGAAATTCCGGCAATTTTCCCTGATCGAAAACTTTTTGCTGTTCTTCTCTTTTTTCTAAAAGCGATAATCGCTGAGTATTGAATTTTTCATGAAGAGCTACCAGGAAATCTAATGCTTCATCTGTTAGAATCTCGGGGTAGTGATTGGTAACCTCTTTTGCGAAATTTAAGTCGCTTGATTTTAATGTGGTGTTTTCCATAGTGTTAGTGTTTTACATGACAATATTAAAATAAAGAATTCAATAAAACAAGCGAACGTTCGCTAAAAGTATAAATTCGCAATTTATAGATGTTCGCAGAATTGTATATATTTGGGATTATGGAAGAAGATTATATCAAACTGATATTCGGATTAAAGTTAAAGCAGATACGGACTGAGAAGAATTTGTCCCTGTTCGGGTTATCCAAACTTTCAGGATTATCCAAGTCTTATTTAAATGAAATAGAAAACGGGAAAAAATATCCCAAGCCTGATAAAATTGCCCTGCTTTCTGATCAATTAGAGGTGCCTTATGACCAGATGGTCTCTTTAAAACTTGATAAAAACCTGGCTCCGATAGGTGAATTGCTGCAGTCGAAAATACTGAAAGAAATACCATTGGAATTATTCGGGATCAAAGAGAGTAACCTTATTGATATCGTCTCCAATGCCCCGGCCAAGGTCAACGCATTTATTAGCACCATCATAGAAATAGCCAAGCATTATAACTTCAGCAGGGAGAGTTTTTTCCTGGCTTCGGTACGTTCTTTCCAGGAGGCCAACAATAATTACTTTGATGACCTGGAGCAACAGGTTCTGAAGTTTTCAAAAGCCTACCAGGTAGATCTTTCAAAATCTCCATCATCTAAGGATCTGGAGGAAATTCTAGTTGAGGAATATGCTTATAAAATTAATGAGAGTGAATTGGAAAAATTTGAGGCTTTGGGGAACTTGAGGTCTGTTTTTGTCCCGAAAACAAATACACTTTTGTTTGCTGGAGGAATTGACGAAGCTCAGCGAACTTTTATTTATGCCAAGGAAATTGCCTATAATTTTATGGAGATTTCAGACAGGCTGCATTCTTTCCCCTGGATCAAATTTGAAAGGTTTGACCAGGTACTGAATAATTTTTATGCTTCCTATTTTGCTGGAGCTCTGATTATTCCGAAAGAGAAATTGACGCTGCAATTAGAAAGCCTTTTTGAAAAGGAAATTTTCGATAAAGCGCTATTTCTGAAAATGCTCCTGGATTATAACGCTTCTCCCGAAACTTTTTATCAGCGGCTTACGAATATTCTTCCCAGGGAATTCAATCTTAAAAATCTGTTCTTTTTAAGAATCACCCATAAGGCCGGTAGTGGAAAATATTATCTAAATAAAGAGTTGCATTTAACTCACCATCATTCACCAAGAGCGAATGAGACAAATGAGCATTATTGCCGACGCTGGATGTCTCTGAAAGTGATCAAAGAGATAAGTAAATCTAATAACGATCATGAATTTGATGTCCAGATCTCGAATTACCCAAGTCATAAAAACAAGTACCTGATACTTTCTTCAGCAACGAAAGATCCGTTCAGGGAGAACCAGTTCAGAAGTATCAGTATAGGTTTATTAATGAACAAGCAACTGGAGCGTAAGTTAAATTTCCTTGAAGATAAAAAGATCACCCGTGAGAATGTGGGCGTAACCTGTGAACGTTGTGCTATTAAAGATTGTGAGGTTCGAAAAGCTCCTGCCATAGTCCTGGAAAAACGAGAGAAGAACAGGAAAATAGAATCTATAGTTGATGAATTAACGGCTAAGTTTCAGGCTTAGGATGAATTTTTAGATCCCATTAACCTGATGAATACAAAGGAAAAGAAAAAGAAGAAAATCCAGTCATTTATTCCATAGACAGAATAGAATAATCCTGAGAAAAGATCTTTATCGTAAACATCTGCGATGCTATTATGTGACATCCAATTTATCCAGATATAACCATAAATAAACTTTTCAATAGCAAATACTCCTACCAGCCATTTTATATCTTGGTAGTTCTTTGCGACAGAAATATAGGCTAAACCCCAGATCACGATCATTAATAATCCGAAATTTGACATTACCATAGGATCGAATTCGGGTATGACCGGATTAGTGAAAAATCTTGAAAATACCAATACAGACATATTCATTAAACCGGCGATGACAAACCCTTTACTGATGGTTTTACTTTTCATAGTTGGAGCTATTTGATTTTTTATTCTTGTTTTATTGGGGTTGGGTACGATTTAATGGCTTAGTACTGGTTTATTGGTCAGATTAATTATTTTCTTTCTACCTCCATAACCCATGGTAATGAACCCTTGCTCTGAACTGTAAAAACACTGTAAGCTCAGTGATGAAAATCTATTTCGAATAGTTCAAATTTTGGTCTAATATTTCAGAAATCAGTTTCTTGTATTCCTTAACATTTTTATCAAAACTCCTTTTAAGATGAAATCCCAGTAAAACTCCTATCACAATTAAAATTCCGGCAATCAAATATGTATAGAGATTATTGCTGTATTCTAGAATTATCGCGGCTAAAAAACCCAAGCCCAAAACTATATGTCCGTACGTTAATAATTTAGATAAAGGATGTTGAGAAAATGAAACTACTACATCTGTTTCATTACTTAGCTTAGTTTTAGAGATTTTTCCATTTACAATAATATTATTTTGAGTATTTATTTCGAATGGAAGCAGAAGCCTTTTTCGTAGGCTAAAGTTGACTCGATCACCTTTATGATGCTTCATATCAAACGCAAATCTCTTAGCGCTTTCAAGTGAAGATTTTAAATGCTTGCTAATCTCTACGGGACTATTTTTTACTTGAAAACTCCAGTCTTTCATATTCCAATTTTAAAAAAGGTCTTGGTGACTTTTTTGCTTGATAATTTGAATTTAAAGCAATCTACGATTAAGTTTTTTAAACTTTTCTTTTAACTGAATATTTTCAAGTTGTACTTATTTACAAACGGTCGTGATTATCATAAGTTGACGGAGTGAGGTAGGTGAAGTTGTCGAATATTTGCGATAGCAGTTTTTGGGCGTTTGCCGATTTACTTTATTTCTTGGTGAGAATATATTTATCGCCATTAAATTTTGTCAAAATTAACTGGTCTTTGGAAACTTCATATTTCCATTTTCCGTTCAATATCAATGTCCAATCAAATTCAGCGGTCCATGGACATGTGTTTGTAAAATTTATGGAATCATTCTCAATAGAATAATTTCCTTCACAAATTGCAGGAAATTTGGTTATTTTACTTTGGCCTGAAAATTCCATTTTTTGAAATTCTAAAGTTACCTCTCCTATTTGTTCCCCCCTTTGAAATAGTCCAGAATAATTGCCATTGATAGAAGTTTCACTTTTTATTGGAGAATCCTTATCACAACTTATGGCAAGGGTAAGTATTAAGCTTAATATGGATATTCTTTTTATCATAATTCTCTCTAATTACATCTAAGATGTAAAAAATTAAATTTGGTTGCGTACAAATGAATTACAACGTTCTCGGTTAGTACCAGTTGGCGGAGTAGGGGACGAGGATTTGGTAGCTTAGTGTTGGCTTGTTGGTCAAGTTAATTATTTTCTTTTAAAGCTACCTTTTATTGGCGATGAACCGTTGCTATGCAGCGTTAAGCACCAGAATAATATTCATTTAAACATTTGAGTTTAGTGATATCTTTTATTTTTTCAATTTTTTTAGTTTCTGAGTTTGCTTTCCAGGCCTTAAGAATTTCTTGAATTGTATCTTTTTCTGTCCTTCTCATAATTGTAATTATTTCTTCTGGAAGCGTATTCTTCATTTCACAATATCCAATTGAAATATATATATTACTGTTTAGATCTTTAATTTTAAGTGTATCAATAATTGAATAATGTTCCTGGTAATTTTCATCTATAGTTATCTTGTTAAATAGAACAATATTTTCTTCATTTCTTTTTATATGGGTAATTCTATGGGTTGAATCATAACCATCTTTAGCATACGAAGTATCTGTAATTTTATTATATTCTTTAAAAACCGCCAAATCTTTAAAATCAGAAAACGATCTTTCCATTAAATCAGTTTCATTACTTGAACTTGATTTCTTCTTATTTTCACAACTCATAATGAGAAGTGATAAAATCATTATTGTAATTAGTTGTCTCATAATTTAATACTGCATAACTTCTTCCAGTTACCCCAAGTTGCGGATAAAAGAACTTGAACTTTGGGACATTAGATGTTTTAGTAATTGGTCTCTAAAATAAGCATTTTCAGGAAACTACTCGTTATATGCGGTGAACCCTTGTTAATGCAAGTTTTAAATTATGGATTATTTGTTAGATCCTTTTTAAAAACTATAATTTTGCCTTGAGATTTAGTCATTAAAGATAAGATCCCGTTACCGTTATAATTAACTCCTTCAATATATGCACAACTAGAAGTTCCATTTTGACTAGTTTCTTTAAGAAAGAAATTATTTTGTAAGAGCTTTTCTCCGTCGCATTCCTTTGTAATTTTGTATCTACTTGTTGATCTTAAATTATCTCCAAGAAATCTTTTTAAGGATCCATCTTTAAAAAATACAATTTTATCTTCAGGACTTTTTTCATGATGCCAGGTCCCAATTATTTGTTTCTTTAATTCATTTTTTGATTGGTATTCCTGAGCGTATGCCGTATTAATAAAAAGTAATAGCAAAATAGTTTTATAATAATTCATAGTTCGAAAATCTTGAGTTCAATTCAGTCTTTTATAAAACTAAACCTTTTCATTTTTGAGTGTTTTAAATCTGATCTAAATTATAATCTGGAACTGAAATTTTCTTTATGAATATTAACCCATCATACATTTCACAGAATTTCTTTTTAATTAAATGATAATTTTTCGGATTATAACCTGCTCCTCCTAAAATTAATTGTTTTTCTTTTTTATCGAAAAAATCTATAGAATCATCTTTTGCCTGATTTAAACTAATAAAATAAATGTCCTTATCTGCTTCAAGCAAAGTTGCGGAGTATGTTTTTTTGTATGGTTGTCTTAATGAGAATACCTCCCAATGATTTGGTTGGTTCTTTTCTACAACATAACCTCTTAAATTTCCAATCCCGAAATCGAAACCTACACTGTAGTATTTATCTTTATATTGTTTTTTTAAACGTGCTCCTAAATTAGTCCATCCGCTACCATAGGATAACATTTCAAGATTGTTGATATGTTCATTGTGCGCCCAAATAAAAGCCTTCCCATTAGTAGTTAAATTATCAATTATGTATTTAGCATTTTCAAACATCTTTAAATCCCGAACTTGGCTTTTATGATTTTGTACGTAGAATGTATAACCTATAAGATAGTCTAATGCTCTTAGAATATCCTTGGTTTCACTAGAAGAACTGGATTGAGAACCCAATATGATTTTTTTTACTTTTTCCAGTTCTGGAATATTTCGATCAGCCCAATCCGTAGATGCATTATAATCAACTTTTTTATCCGCACATCTATCTACAACAGAAAGTAAGCTTTCATTAATTTCTATCTTGTGGTTTTTTACAAAATCTCTAATTTTTTTATTTATGCCTCCTACATACTGAATATCTATTCCATAGAAATGAATTTGCTCATTCTTTGATTTATTCAAATTATAATTTCTCATCCATTTTAGAAGATTTACAACTTCTTTAGTACGCCAGGGAACAATACTGAAATTTGTAGCTATAGTTTCCGGGTTGCCTTTCCCACCACTAATCCATTCATTTATTCCGGATTCTGCGGGATAAGATTCTTCCATTAAAAAAGCTTTTACATTCTTCTTTAAAACTAAATATTTAAAAAACTTGGTTTTTATATTGAAGAATTCTTTGCCGTGATGGGTTGCTTCTCCAAAGCCAAATATCTTTGCATTCGAAAACTGTTTAGGAACATTATTATCGAAAATTTCAAGTCTGGATTCAGTGTGCGCATCTTCGATTTCTATCAGATTCTCATTGATCCATTGAACTGTTTCTTTTTTTTGAGCAGGAACATTTGATGTTATCAGGAGTATGATTGCAATTTGAAAATATCTCATTTATAGGTTGGGGTTTCTTTAAAATTTTTCACTACGTTCTCGGTAATCGCAAGTTGGCGGACTAGGAAACGCGGCATTGTCGGCTTAGTATTGGTTTGTTGGTTAAGTTAATTATTTTCCTTCTAACGGTGCCGGCTATTGGCGGTTAAAAGTTGTTTTGCGTAGTTAATTAATCCACGTACGTTTTTTTAGTCTGACCTAAGTCAGCACCATCTCTGATAAACTTTATATCCTTTTTAGATTTTGGAATTTGTAAGATTATAAAGGGTGATAATTGTTCATTATCATTATCCTTATTAGCGTTTATAAGATTGTATTGAATCTGGATGCTTTTGCGTCCTTCTTTTATATTTACTATCTCAATTTTATCTAATCCTACGCCCTCTTGATCCGAGTGGAAGATTTCCACCAACATCTTCTTTTTGAATAATTTTTTATCAGTAAGATTATACTTTTCATTAAACTCTTTTGGTAAATAATCCTTATTGAAAAATTTATTGAAGCAAACAATTTGTAAATCAGGAATTGGAGAGTCGATTCCTTCTGCAATTTTTTTGTATTCTATTTCGTGGTACTTTTCATTTTGAGCCGATATAGAATTGAATGATATAATTAATAAGAGAAATAAGATAATTTGATTTTTCATTTTCTGTTTTAAGAGGGTTTTAGTTACGTTTCTCATTTAATTAATGATGCAGTCCCAATTATCGCCAGTTGGCGGAGTAGGGGACGCGGAATTGTGGGATTAGTTTTTTATTTTCTGGTTTCTAAAATAACATTTTTTCCACTTAAACCGTTATTTACGATCAACCGATCTTAGCTGTAGGTTTCTAGTCGATCACTGGATTTTCAGCCCATTTTTTGTAATAATTTTCTAAATCTGAAAGTAATTCAAATATTCGTGGATGAGATTTCAGAGTTGGCGTATGCGCATATATGTCTTCATAGTTTTGATGATATTTCTCCAAAGATAATTTGACCATATATCCATCAAGAATGATTCTCTGATCAGGATTTATTTCTAAGTTCTGTTTTATATCATCCCAGTTTTCTACAAATTTGTCAATTTTTTCTTTTATCAAATCACCATGTTCAAACGCTAAAGTATCAGATTTATATTCTTTGTAGTTTTCTACTATTTTAGCTATTTCTTTTTTTGAGTCAGAAGTTTTTACTTCGATTAGACGCATTAATTTTAATCTATCTTCCTTGGTGAATTTTCTGGTGGATTTTTCTTTATTTACCACTAAGAATATTTTCTTATCCGTCTTGTGATAATCAATTTTATAGTTTTTGATCATGCCAGAGTAGGAAACCTTTAAATCATAGGATTCTTTTTCCTGAGAATATCCCCCAATAAAAGTGAGTATTATTAAATAAAGTAATAGTCCGTTTTTGTTCATTTTTCAAATTTATATGAATATTACAGCTAACGTCTCCGGCTACCGGAAGTTGCGAGAGTAAGGACGCGGATTTGTAGGATTAGTGGTTTTCATAATTGGTCTCTAAAAATAACCATTTTGATCAATTACCTGTTATTTGTGGTGAATCGTTGTTGCCCACCGTATTCTGTTCTAAGATTTCAACTAACTTCTCTTTACTCGACTTTTCAACTTTACTTAAGTCGAATTCATATTTCTTTTTCCCGATTTTGTATATGGTTAATTTATCATCATCTATTTGGAATTTTCTTATTTTTCTGAAGCTAAATCCTTTACCAAAGAAGTTTTTGATTCTAATATTTATTCCTTCCTTATTCCAGGAAACAGAATATCTAAAAATTAGCATTTTGCACCATATTAAAATCAGGCATAAATGTCCTAGAACTCTTAAAAATTTATCTAAATTTTCAATCTTTTCTGTGAAGTAATCAATGCCAGAAATTAGAAAACATAAGATTGAAATACCTAATAATATCCCATTTTGTAGACTTTGTAGTTTATCGAAATAAATTTTTCTCATGTTTTAAATTCTATAATTTCTTTAATGAATCAGATTGATAATTCTTTTGCTTCAGTTAGAATTAATCATTATGGATTTAAAATTCAAATGCACTTTCAAAATATTGTGGGTCCCGGTTACCGCAAGTTGCGAGAGTCAGGACGTGGAATTGTCGAATTAGTGGTTTTAATAATTTGGTCTCTAAAATAACAATTTTCATTTAGCTACCCGTTATTTGCAGTGAACCGCTGTTGTGCGCAGTTTAATTAACTCCAATTATGAGGTTAATTGGTAAATGGTCAGAACCAATATCAGGCCCCGTATTTCTTTCAATCACCTTTAAATGATCTGAGACTAAGATATGGTCTAAAGTTGTTTGAAATACTTTAAGACTTGCTGGCCAAGTTGGTAAAAGTCCAAACCCAAATCTACTATCTTTTAAATCTTTATTTATTAGTTGATTAAAATGATTAGAGAAAGAAGATGTATTGAAGTCTCCAACTATTATTAGGTTATCTGAGAATCGAGGTCGGTTAAGAATTATATTAGCTAATTGTTTATTTCTGTTCTCGAAAGTTTCCTGGCTTATAGGAGGAACAGGATGAGTTGCAATAATTGAAAAGTTATGATTTTCAATTTTTAAGTCGCTAACAATTGAAGGTTTGTTATTTAATTCAAAGTAATCAATGGCACTTCTCATTTTATATTTACTCAATAAAGCAATTCCAAAATTATCTGATCGTGGAACTATTTCTTTGGATTTATATTTATCCATTATGGGAGATAATTTTTCCAGCCAATTTGGAGTTAGCTCCATTAAAATTAATATGTCTGGATCTTCTTGGTTAATGTATTTTAAGACTAAATCATCTTGAGAATTACTGGAAAAGAGATTAATACTTGTAATCTTAACTTCCTTTCCAGAATTGAAGTTTTCTGATTTTATATAGTATGGAACTATATAATAAAAATTCCAAAGGAAACAAGCACTTAGCATTAAAAGGGCGGCTAATTTCTTCTTTAGAAAGAAGATCGTAGGGAAAACTAATAATACAGAGATTACTAAATATTGAAATTTAAAGTTTGAAAATATATCTATTAACCAATAGTTAGAAATAATGTTTGGTAAGAATGAAACTAATAGAACTCCAATAATTAATAGCCAAGTCAGATTCTTTAAAGACAATACTTTCATAAAGTTAAATTTTGCACAACGGCGGTGTTTATAGCTAGTTAGCGGAATAGGGGACTCGGGTTTGTCGGCTTGGTATTGGTTTGTTGGTTAAGTTAATTATTTTCTTTCTAACGGTGCCGCTTATTGGTGATGAACCTATGTTGGTAAAAGTACGAAAGTCCCCAAATTTAATTATTTCAATTGTTATAGTATGGTATTGTTACGCTAAACCAAAATAAATACAAATTAAAGCAATGGTATCAAAAAAACCATGGACAGCAATAACAAACCACAAATCGTATTTGCGTAAATAAAATACCAATGCCAAGAGTGCTCCTATAGTCCCTGAAACTAACTGTCCAGTTATTCCTTGATAACTATGCATATATCCAAAAAAGACGGCAAACAAGACTATATTAAGAAAAATACTAACCTTGCCATCTCCAAAGAATTTTACAAACTGTCGCATAAAATAACCGCGGAAGATAATTTCCTCTCCAAATCCTGCCGTAATCCAGACAACTAATAAGGCAATTAAACAGGCCTGGAGATTACCTTTTAATTGATCAAAACTTGAATAATCTATTGGCATTCCCGTGAGCTTGTGACTCCAGGGACTAATATAAAAACATAAAAAGCAAAGAGGCATAATGCCACTAATGGAGCCAGTATGAGGATATTTTTGAATGTGAATTTTTCACGTTGAAATCCAAGTGCTGAAAATGGTTTTCCCCTATACTCTATATAATTCGCTATTATAATTAATATAGAAATGATAATGTTTTCTATATAACTAATATGTATTGGCCCAAACCATAAAAAGCATATGATTGCAAGGGTAATTATGGGAGTTAATGTTCGTCGTAACCTTATATTGTTCATTTAATTTTGATTTTAAATTCCTTACGAATTAATGAACAAAATCTCTCAAAGCCCCCTTAAATGCTTATGCTTTTACCGAATGGTTATAAATGAATGTCTGAATAGTCGCTAATCTTTTAGTATGATTTACTGGAACCAATTCAGAAATGTTTTCCGTTTGTAACGACTGATATTGATTTTACCAATTGAATCATTTTGAATAGATGATTTTAACCAAATAAGCAACTTACCATTTTCAATCTTTTCAATTTGTTCAATAGCATCTTTATGGACAATAATTTGCCGATTGGCTCTAAAAAACAATTGATCGTTAATCTTTTCTTCAAGATCATTCAATGTGAAATCTGTAGTTATTATTGTACCATCAATTTGAATAGTATATACAATCTTATTTTCGCTATAGAAGCACGCAATATTTTCATAGGTCAACTTAGTTGTTTTCGCGCCACTTTCAATAGTAATTTCGGCATCTTTCATGGATAATTTGTACAAATTGTAAATGTCTAGTGCATACAATAAGCCTATAAGTATAAAACTCAATAACAAGGTGATTATCAAACCAATTAATAAAGAGTAGAATTCCATTTGTCCTCCTGCAACAATTTCAAAACCAATATTTAAAGGAATATACATGATGGTAATATATCCCAGAGTAGAAGCAATAAACCGAACTATGCTGTTAATTTCTACCTTTTTAGACAAATACTTCTTCTTATAAAATTGAAAATTAATATCCGCTATGATTCCAATAAGAATACATAAAACAATAGATGACAGAAAACCTTCTAAAGGGAATCTATAAGATTCACTGCCTGGGAAACTATCGCGGGTTGCTAGATGATTTACTACTAACGAAAAAAGGATAAATACAATTAATTTTTC
Organism: Christiangramia sediminis; assembly: GCF_020552705.1. GTDB lineage: Bacteria > Bacteroidota > Bacteroidia > Flavobacteriales > Flavobacteriaceae > Christiangramia > Christiangramia sediminis. The sequence continues at coordinate 218,417 of NZ_JAJBZG010000001.1, forward strand.
AAACCATAGCCATGCAGTGCTACCGGAAACTGTATGCCAAATATTTTTTAAATTATTCTTAGATGGTTTTGTAGTACTCATGAAATTAAAAGCTTCATTTTGTCAGCTTCAAAAGTAAAGAATAATTTTTCCTTTATGTTTTAGAGAGAATGTTGCTTGTCATACATAGAATTCATTTTATTATTCTTCTACTCATTTAATAGAAGCAAATTCTGTCGTTAATTGTAAAAGGGATCCGTGATAAAGTGGAAAGTTACTATGAAGAATCTTTCTTGAGTATTTTTAGCAACGTCTCCGGTTACCGCAAGTTGCGGGAATAAGGACGCTGATTTGTCGGATTAGTGGTTTTAATAATTGGTCTCTAAAATAACAATTTTCACCTAGCTACCCGTTATTTGCGGAGAACGGTTGTTGGCAACTGGCCTTATTCAGTTTTAATATAAGGTAGAATGTATTTTTCTAATATTTTTTCTGGTTGTTGTGTTTTTGAGTTTCTGTAATTTCCAGATGTTATTACAACGACCATTTCCAATTTTGGTAGTATGAAAATATATTGTCCACCAGCACCTCTTGCCTCGATTGATTCTATAGAATCTCCGTTAAGTTCATAATTGTAATGCCACCATAAATAACCGTATCCGTTTTCATCAGCTGTATTTTCTAAAACACGATAATTTTTAAAAGAATCGTTTATCCACTTCTCTGACAAGATTTGTTTTCCGTTTGATTTACCTTTGTTAAGATACAATTTTCCGAACTTCATCATATCTCTTGGGGTCAAATACATTCCACCACCAAAATATGGACGACCGGTCATATCCGTTTGTATTATATAATTTGAAATTTCCAGCTTTTGAAATAAGTTTTTGTCCATAAATATCTCCAATGGTTCAGAAATAATAGAGTCCATCGCTACGCCAACAAGGTATGGATTTGCAGACCCATAGTTAGCGTGTTTATTAGGCTCATTAATCATTGGCGCGTCTAAAATCGTTTTAATCCAGTCTTGGGTAGGTTGATAGTTGTCTTCTGATGCTACTGATTTTCGTTTGATACCAAAATCAACAGCATCCAAGCCCGAACTCATAGTCAAAAGACTTTTGATGTCGATTTTACTATTTAGACTGTCTTTATTGATTTGGTATTTTTTAGGTAAAAATTCAAAAATGGATTGGTCCACAGTATTAAATAAATATTTGTCTTTTGCGATACCCACTATGGCAGAAGAAATACTTTTTGATGCTGAACGCATATCGTGTGGAATTTTTGAATTGTAGCCATCAAAATAGTTTTCATAAATTATTTTGCCATTTTTTGAAATCAGAACAGAATGCGTATTAGGTAGAGAATCTTTTAAAATGAGTGATTCCATTTCTGTAAGTTGAAGATTCCCGTTAATTTTATTTGTTGCAAAATCACCTATTTTCCAATTGCTTTGAGATTTTTTTAAGCCTGTCTGCATTACTAAACTATTTCCTAAATAAATTCCCAATTGAATTTTATGAGAAAATAGTTTCCCTTTAAATTTCAGTCCTGTTTTAAAATCTACAAAGGAAATACTGTCATTTTTCTTTTGAAAATTTGCACACCAAGTTCCAGTAAAACGGTCATCGGCAAGAATAGGATATGCTTGATACTCGTTATCAGAACCGTTTTCTACACTTAAATAAAAATTTAGAGATTTAAGTTCATCCACCATCAATATATTCCAAGTTCCTAAAAAAGTGTTAGTTTTCGACTTGGTTAATTTTATTTGATATAACAATAGGCCAGATTTGATGAACCCGTTTATTTCTTTGCTATTTTCCGACAAATCTCCCGTAAATGATAAATCTTCACTTATAGGAATTTTAATAAGTTTATCTGTATCAAAATTGAATGCTGTATGAATTATATTTTTATCATTAGAAATTTTAAAAACAGCATTTTCAGTGTGTAAACCTTCTATTACCACTGTGAAATTGAATGTTTTTGAATTTTCTATTTTCCCCTCCCAACTGCTTGTGTAATCCGCCATATTTTGGCCTGAAACACTAAATGTAGGAATTATAAAAAAGAAGATAAGAATTCCTTGAAATTTCATTTTTGATTGATTTTTGATGAAGAAACAAAGATGAGATTATTTAAACCTCCAAAATTGTATAAAATTAGCATTGGAAAATTTTTTTGAAGAATTTTGAAGGTGTCGTTTGGTAAATTCTTTTAAAGCTTGTGATAAAATGGCTTTGATCAGAAAAACCACATTGATAGCAAATTTCAGTCATTGAAAACTGGTTTAAAATGATCAGGTTAAAAGCTTGGTTGACTTTTATTAGTCTTATGTAGTTTCCTAAACTTGTTCCAAAATATCTACTAAATTCTCTTGATAAATGTACTGGATGTAGGCCTATAATTGAGCTCAAATTTTTTAGAGAATAATCGATTTGTTCTTCAAATAGTAGTTCTTGAAGTTTTTTTACCCAAATAGGATTTTTTGAATTTTGGTCTTTAATTCCCTTAATATTACTGAATATTTCTATCAAGAAAGTGTCTATATTCAAATTTGAAAACTGGTCGTTTATTTTAGATTCAATGAACACTTTGTTAATTGATTTTTTAATTAATGGATTCTTTAAGTTGATACTTCCTTCAAAATTTGTTGTTTGAATATCAAAATTTGAAAACCAATTTTCATTCATTTCAATATGAAATCCTCTTGTAAATTCCTGTGGTTTTATATTGTAGTGTGCGTCTTGCCAATTATGAAATAATAAACTTCCAGGTTCTAAATAGTAAGATTCGCTTTTATTAGATTCAAATAATTTGCCTTGAAGCAGATATGTGAAATAAGGATTTTCGTGATAATGCCAATCAACTTTACTGTGAGTATATTCTGTATCGGTAAGGATAAGATTTTCAAAGGGTAATTTTTGGTAGTGTGTTCCGTAAAACTCGCCTGTTTGTAGTTTGTTCATTCTGTTTCTTCAGCTTGTTGCCAACGGTCTCGGTTTTCGCCAGTTGGTGGAGTAAGGAACGCGGATTTTTCGGCTTAGTATTGATTTGTCGGTCAAGTTAATTATTTTCTTTCTAGCGCTACCGCTTATTGGCGATAAACCGTCTTAAGTTTAATTTCTCTAAATTTTAATTGTATAACCAGAAAGAACAAAAGAGAGGAATAAGGTTAAATTAACCGTGGGAACTTGAGATTCCGTCAACAATGATAATCCCCTCTCTTTTCTACTTTAATTTCGTTTAGTTCTGTGAGACCTGGATCTCGTTTTTAAGTCGATGAAACCAAAGTAGCTGTTCTTTCCAATCATTCTCTTATGGATAAAATTAAACATTTTTACGGAGTAGACATCAGTAAATCATTCTTTGATGTAGTTGATAAGGATGGCAAGCATGATCAGTTCTCTAACGATGTAAAAGGCTTTAAAAGCTTACTGAAATTCATTCAGAAAGATAGCCTGGTAGTCATGGAAGCCACTGGTTATTATCATTACAGATTAGCTCAATATCTGTATGAGAAAGGTATCACGGTGTCGGTTGTAAATCCACTTTCGGTCAAGCGTTTTATTCAAATGAAGCTCTCTAAGATCAAGACCGATAAGAGTGACGCTAAAGCGATCTGTGAATATGCTCAGGCTACAAAAGTTCCATTGTATACAGCCAGGAATGCAGTTCAGGCAGAATGCTTGCAGCTGCTGAGTCTTCAGGATCTTTACCTGAAACAACGAACAGCTGTAAAAAATAAGATCCACGGAGAGAAAGCTCTCGGCACACCTTCGAAGACAGTCACTCGATCTTTGAATCGTTCGCTAAAGCAGTTAGAGAAGGAACTAGCCCAGATCGAATCCAAGCTGGAATCCTTAGTCAGAGAAACCCAGGAAGATCAACTGGAGCAATTAACCAGTATTCCTGGAATGGGAAAGAAAACAGCTATGTTATTAATTGTACTTACCGACGGATTTACAAGTTTTGAAAATGCCAGGCAGCTTTGTTGTTATACAGGAATAACTCCAACGATCAGACAATCCGGAACCAGTGTAAGAGGTAGAAGCAGAATTAGCAAGGTTGGAAACCGGAAACTGCGTAATTTATTGTTCATGTGGAGTTTCACTGCCTGTAAATCTAATAAGGCCTGCAGAGAGATCTATGAACGCATTGTAGAGAAAGGAAAGAGTAAGAAACTGGCGCTAATTGCGGTGTGTAATAAGCTCCTGAAGCAGGCATTTGCCATAGCTAAATCAGGAACCTATTACCAAGAAAATTATATGTCCAAATTAGCTTAAAAGGACTTGGATTTTACCTTAGTTCTTTGTTGTAACGCGTTTTAGTTTTTATTTAAAAATGTTCTATTCTTTTTATATTCTTCAAGTTCTTTTAATTGCTGTTTCAACTCTTGATTATATTTATAATTCATATTTATTAGAATTATTTGAATTATTGGAGCTCTATAAACAATCTTTTCAAAATCAGATTCTTGAAAATTAATAATCAGTTTTTGATTTAATTCTAAATTTCTAAATCCATTTTCCATAGACTGAAATTGTAATTTACCAATATTGTAAATTTTGATATTCTCTTTTTTGTTTTGTAAGTAGATTTTATAAGGACATTGATTAAAAATCAAATCATTTGCTAGAAATAAATCGAGTGGAAATTTTTGATATAAATTTTTTATGTTCTTTTCATAAAACTTTTTTGTTGCTTTGGAGTCAGCTGCTATTGAATTAAGCAGTTCTAGATAATCTTTTTTGCTTCTACTTTCTAATATTCCTTTTTTTATCATTTTATCTTCTAGAGAAGACATTAAATCATAAAAGTCAGCGCTTACCGGTCTTAAATCTTTTAGACCTTGAGTTACACAATTTCTAAGGTTCAATTCAATTTCTTGATTTTGGCTTTGACAAGAAGTTGAAAACAATATAAATACTATTAGAAGCTTTTTTAGCATAAGAATAAGTTACATTATTTTCTTTGTTGGATCACGTTAAATGCGTTACAACGGTCCCGGTTACCGCAAGTTGCGGGAATAAGCACGCGGATTTGTCGGATTAGTGGTTTTAATAATTGGTCTCTAAAATAACAATTTTCCACTAGCTACCCGTTATTTGCGGTGAACCGTTGTTGTGGCTAGTTTTTGTATTTATTTCTAATATTAAACGCTACAATGGAAAATGCTAGGTTCTATTCTTTTATTTCCTTTCTAATCAAAATTAAAGTACTTTCTAGATCTCGCATTAATGGAACGTAATGTGCTTGTTCTGTGGCATAACCAGTGAAAATAAACATGAGTATATTATTTTCAAATTCTGTAGAATTTAGTAATTGTAAATTACTAATCTCATTTTCAGCTTTGGGCAAACCAATTTGATTATACATTCCTGTTTGTTCAAAAATAGTACGAAGACTGGTTTTATCCGTTCTAAACATATCCAAAACCTTTTCTCTTTGTACACTTAATTCTTTTTCTTGTCTTGAAATATCTTCCATGGTCGATAACCAATTGGTTAGTCTTTTTCTTAATTCATCGTTCGAGAGAGTTTTAAGATTGCCGGAATTAATCATTTCATTTAAGAGTGAATTATTTGGGTTGAAGCTGATATCATTAGAGAAGGTATTGTATAAGAGATTTGAAAACGCTGCTTCTGAAAGGTTGTTGTCATTATAAGTAATATATTCCAGGATCTTTTTTGAACCTTCACAATTTTTCTTGTTTATTGAGATTAGTTCTTGCAATTTTAATCTACTAGTTTTGAATTCTTGCTCTAAACCAGTTAAATATGTTTGTTCATTATTACTTTTTATTCGATTTTGATTTGCGTTATTGATAGCAAGGGCTATTAATATTCCAATAACAACAAGAATAATTTCTCCCAGCGCATAAAATAAGTATTTGGTAAACTTATTCTCTGATAGTAAATTCAGTCTGATCTTTCTGAAAAATTTAATCATCTCTTTCTAATTTCCTTTGCCTCCCTTTATTATAAGCCATATTGCAAATGACATCTCTCCGATTACACTTGGAATAGCGACTAAGATTAAAAATACAGAACTATAGTCTTCATAATTTGAAATTAAAAAATGTGCAGCAGTATCCGTAATATACATAACTCCAGCAATCAAAAGGAAAATAGCAATGAATGTAGGTTTCTTTATTATGATACTCAGAAGAACTAAGTGTATTCCAAAAAAGAATAGACCAATGAGCCAAATTGTATTGAAATTATCTACTTGTTTTAGGATTTCTATTTCTATGGAAGAATTTAAAGCTAATGGGAGCGCAAATATGGCTACACCCATGATAGCCGCATGCATCATTCTGAAAAATATACTTAAAACAATTAAATCATGTGTTTTATACAGCTTGAAAAGAGCCCATGCAACCACCACATCGAAAACAACAGTAATTAAGAATGCAACTATTCCGAATCTAACGATTAAATGATTAGTCTGAATGGTCTCTATTGGTGATTTGATTATCGCTTCAAGTACAAAAAAGTTAGCGAAGATAGCTGCAAAGAATATTATCCAATAGCTTATGCCGGCAGTTATTGATAAGCTTCTTGAATTCACTTTAATAATTTATTTTATATTAATTACTATGTTTTGCAACTAGAACGAACATGAAATGTACTCTATACCAGTATTTTATAAATCAAAAATAATAATTTTTATGAAATCATCAGCTAGCGTTTTTGACTAACAATTTTTACAATACGGTCATACATTATTTCAGATAGGCTCCAATTATATCCTTCGAAATTGACCGTGTTTGTAAACTGAATAACTACCGCATCAATATCCTGGTGATATTTTGCAATAGTCTGATAACCCGGAATTAAACCCGTATGTTCATATCTGTAAATAGAAGAATAGATTTCCCGCTCTTCTTTTGTTTCGAATGCGGAGCCATCATTTAAGGCTCGAATAAATTTGCTCAGGTCTTCGGCTGTTGCCAATATAGAACCTACATTTTCCGTTTTCAAATCCTTATCGTATCCAACATAGTATCCGCTCATCACATCATCTATGTTTACATCTTCAATAGAACCAAAAGTATGCTTTAAATTTAATGGGTTTAATATTTCTTCTTGAATGTATTGAAAGCTACTATATCCAAGAACTCGGTTTATTATTCTTCCAATTAATAAGTAGTTGGTGTTAGAATATTCATAATCTTCATCGGGTTTGAAGTTGGCTGGTTTATCCAAAACCAAAGCCAGATTTTCATCTGCCGTTTCTTTGGGGTTTGCCCAGTACATATATGTGTCCGTATAGTTTGGAATGCCACTTCTGTGTTTAACCAACATACGCAAAGTGATTTTATCTGCATATTCTATTCTGTTCTTCAATTGGGGTAAATAATCTGGAAGTGTTTTGTCTAATGATAATTTTCCATTGGAAACAAGTTTGGTAACAGCTAAGGCATTATATAATTTGCTTACACTGGCAATTTTAAATAATGCATTGGGATCAGCTGGAATTTTTTTTTCTCTATTTTTATAGCCCGAGGTATATAATTCTGTTTGGCTCCCTTTTTTAGTAATACAAACAATTATACCATCAAATCCATAATCTTCCGCTCTGTTTACTTGTTCTTGAACTGAATTCGGTAACGGAGCTATCCAGGCTTTTACTATAGGCCAAGGCACAAAGTATAATGATACGATTGTTCCAACAAACAATATTACTCTAAGTATCAAGGTCCTAGTTTTTTTTGCCATATTATTTCAGCTCTGGTTAAAAATTAGCCACAACGTGCCCGGTTACCGCAAGTTGCGGGATTAGGGACGCGGATTTGTCGGATTAGCTGTTTTAATAATTGGTCTCTAAAATAACAATTTTCAACTGGTTACCCGTTATTTGCGGTGAACCGTTGTTGTGGTGCGTATTTATTCTATCCAACCATTAATTTCGACTTTATAACAAATACTTTCTTTTACAATAAATATTTTATATCCTGCATTTGAAAAATAATCAAATAAGTCACTACCTCTTAGCCTATTCCCATCATTGTATTTTCTAATTTCATTAATAATTTCTTTTAGAGATTGAATTTTTTTTGATTCTAAATTGGGGTAAATTTCTTTCTCAGAAAAGTATGTTGCACTAGATTTATCAGAAAATACATCAATTAAATAATAAAACTCATTTTCATTTGGATTCTTTTCTCTACTTAATATTTCTTCATCGTATTTGATAAATACTGTATCTCTTAGGGGTTTTGTGATTAATTTTTCACTTGAAAATTTGATTGGATAGTAAGAGTTATAAAAATTTTCATAAGGAGATTGTCTTATTTTTATGTAACTGTTTTTATCAACTATAAAAATAATGTACTTATTAAAAAGTTCATTTTTTAATAATTTTCTATTTACTGTTCTACTGTATTTTCCCGGATAGTAAAACTCCCGCCGTTCAACGTATCCTTTTAGCGAATGAACTTTATCTGGTTTTAAATTGTATAAAGTATCCAATTTCTTTAATAAAAAATAACCTTCCGTTCCAGTCCATTTAATATTTTCAATTGTTTCTTGTTCGAATTGTTTATAACTGTAATTTTCAAAATCATTAGAAAACAAAATATAGTGTTTGTCATATTTAAAGTATAAAGTATCCTTTTTTTGAGCTTGAGTAAAAAATGTCGTACTCACAAATATTAATAAAATATAGACTTTCATATTTTGTTTAAATTCGAAATCGTGGTTAAATATGCACCACAACGGTCTCGGCTATCGCAAGTTGCGGGAGTAAAGTCGCGGATTTGTCGGATTAGTTATTTTCTTTCTTGGTTTCTAAAATTACACTTTTTCCTGAATACCCGTTATTTGCGATGAGCCGTTGTTGTGCGCTGGCATTGCGTTCACATCATCTTGTCTAAAATTTTTTATGTTTTTTAATTTTGTGATTTAGTTTCTAGCATTTTAGGAACTTGATCGTAATATTCCTGAGTTAAGACTTCTGTCCATTCTGTTGGTTTTTCTCCGCTATAGAATGCTAAATATGTAACATCACATTCTTTAGTAGATGAGTGCCAATGCTCAGTTTCTTTTTCGCATCTAATTACATCTCCCTCTTTTAGAATTATAGGCTTTTTACCCTTTTCTTGATAGTAGGCTTCACCATCTACAATTACTAAAACTTGAACAGAACCGTGTTTGTGCCAATCTAAAGTTGAGTTAGCTTTGAAGGTTGCTTTGGTAATGTTGTAACCTAATTCTTCATCATCGTGAATTAGAGGATTTAACCAAGCTTCTCCAATGTAATGAGTATTGGGTGCCTTAGTTCCTTCTGTCTTATAGGAAGATACTTTATAATCAGAACTTTGGGCAGCTATAAATAATGGAGCGAAAAATATCAGTGTAAGAATTGAATATTTCATAATTGTTTTTTTTATTAATTATTTTCTTAAATCCTTCTTCGTCAATGCTTGCGTACAACGGTTACGGTTACCGCAAGTTGCGGGAATAGGAACTTGGATTTGTCGGATTAGTTGTTTTAGTAATTGGTCTCTAAAATAACAATTTTCAACTAGTTACCCGTTATTTGCGGTGAACCGATGTTAGGCTGCGTTATTTTCTAACGGTTTTATTTTATTGAATTCTTTCTCTTTCAAAGATTTTTCTTCTTCTAAATCATAATCATCTTGTAAACCTAACCAAAATTTAGCAGTTGTTCCAAAATATTTTGAAAGTCGGAGAGCTGTATCAGCAGTTATTCTTCTTTTCTTTTTAATGATTTCACTTATTCTTGTCTGAGGAATAAATGTTTCTTTGGAAAGCCGGTATGCTGTGATTTCCATTGGATCTAAAAATTCTTCTTTCAAGATTTCTCCAGGATGAATATTTTCTAACTTTTTCATTTTTTTATCTTTTTAAAATTAATGGTAATCGACAATTTGAACCTCAAAAGCATTGTCATTTTCCCATTTGAACATTATTCTCCATTGTTTATTAATTCTAATGCTATGAAAACCTTCTAAATTTCCACTCAGCTTTTCCAAATGATTAGCTGGAGGAATTCGTAAGTCATTTATATTTAGAGCATTATTTATCATTCTTAGTTTTCTTCTAGCTACGTTTTGAATATTAGCAGGAAGCTTTCTTGATTGGGTTCCATTCCAAATTTTGTCAGCTTCTTTGTCTGCAAATGATTTTATCACAAATAATTTTGTTTTACGTTACTAACGTCAAAGATAAGTAAAAAATTAAAAATTAGAAGTTCCAAGCACGATAAAATTATGCTGCCTAACGGTCTCGGTTATCGCCAGTTGGCGGAGTAAGGGACACGGGTTTGTCGGCTAAGTATTGGTTTGTTGGTTAAGTTAATTATTTTCTTACTAATGGTGCCGCTAATTGGCGATGAACCGTTGTTAGCTACAGTATTTTTAACTCGTGCTCTAATAGCTTAACGAAAAAATTACGCGTATTATTTAATAAATCTTGATTTGCTTCACTACTTGTAATATAGAAGCGACCTTCTTTTTCTGAATCATTTGATTGATAGAATCTAAAATAATTCTTTGAGTCTAAAAAACCTTTTACTTTTTTACCTCGCTTTTCTAAAAGTTCTATTTGACTTTGATTATGAACTAATATATTCCGTACTTCTTTAGCATTAAGTAAAAAATCCCATTCTGGTTTAAGATTATTGAAATTTACTTGACAAGTCCTGGAAAGATATAGTTTTGCTTTATCAATTTCATTAGAACCTCTTAGGTGATTTACTGAAAAATTAGTATTAAACTTTTTATGATGAAATTGACAGATACTTTTTAATTCATATTCTAGAAAGGAAATAATTTGAATATAAAATGAAGATCTAAAATTATGTGTGGATTGTAAAGTAAGATATTGATGGTCGCCTATTAACTTATCTAATAAATATCGAGAATAACCTGAATCATAAGTTTCCTCATCATCATCAGACATGAATTGTTTCAATTTTTCATCTAATTGTTTTTCTTCTTCTTTTAAAAATTTTTCAATCATCTTTTGATAATTGTCAAACTCAATAAACACCAATTCGATACCGAAAAGTTTATTTGTGTGTGATCGTAAAATTTTACTCGAATTTTTCATAAAAATATTGGAGCTAACGGTCTCGGTTATCGCTAGTTGGCGGATTAAGGACGCGGATTTGTCGGCTTAATATTGGTTTGTTGATCAAGTTAATTATTTTCTTTCTAACGCTGCCGCTTATTGGCGATGAACCGTTGTTGTGTTAAGTTTTATTGTACTAATCTTTTTTCTAGTTCCTTTCTAATTTCTTCTGGATCTGGGTTTTTTGCCAATAGTTTACCATTTTCATCTATCAAGAACATTGCGCCACCTCCGCCATCAACTCCATATTTTTGCCAAATACTATTCTGGCGATCTAGTTCTACTAGGTTTTTCCAGGGCCATTTTTCTTTTTTAAGAAATCTTTCTAATCTTTCTGTGTTTTTAAATTCACCAGCTACACCAACGATTGTAAATCCGTGATCCTTATATTCGTTATAAATAGGAATCACTTCTCTGGTTTTTTTAATACAAGGTCCGCACCATGTAGCCCATAAATCTAACAAAGCGATTTTTCCTTTTATTTCGTTGGATAATTTGACCGATTTCCCTTTTAAATCTGGCGCGTTAAAATCAATAAATTTATTGCCAATTTTAGCCTCGGTCATTGCTGATAATAAGTTTTTGGCCAATTTATTATAAGGGTGATATTTATTGTTTTCTGAAAGTATTTTATGTTGTTTGACTGCCTCGTCCACGTGTATTAAATCTTGAAAGTAGATAAGGTTATTTAAAAAGAAGAAATATGAAAGAATGGAAGGATTTTCCAATATATATCTATTTTTTAGTTCTAACTCATCTTCAAAACTCAGTTCAGGATATTTATTGAAAAGTGAATCCTTGTAGTTTTTAAATGATTTCAATTCTTCATTTAATTGACCTCCTTCTATAACATTTTGATCAAATTTCTCTTCCTCATATATTTCTAGATTAATATCTGAATTGTCTAGAAACACAGGCATAAATCTTCCGCTTCCTTTTTCCTTTGCAATTCCTAACATTAAATCATATCCCCGAGCATGATCCAATTTATACTCATATTTAAATTTTCCATTTTTAACTGGAATTTCTATGATCGAATCGAAACGAAGGTCTTGATTTACTCCCTTTAAAAGGATTGAATTAATGTCTGCACTATGAACTTGCCCCGTTAAATAATAGATTTCATTTTGATTGTTGCAATTTGTCATTATGAATGCAACAATTAGTAGGATTCCGAAATTTCTAAGGATGTTCATAGTTTGAATAAAATTTAGCACAACGGTTCCGGCTATCGCAAGTTGCGGGAGTAAGGACGCGGATTTGTCGGATTAATTCTTTTAATAATTGGTCTCTAAAATAGCAATTTTCAGTCAACTGCCCGTTATTTGCGATTAGCCGTCTTAAGTTTAATTTCTCTAAATTTTAATTGTATAACCAGAAAGAACAAAAGAGAGGAATAAGGTTAAATTAACCGTGGGAACTTGAGATTCCGTCAACAATGATAATCCCCTCTCTTTTCTACTTTAATTTCGTTTAGTTCTGTGAGACCTGGATCTCGTTTTTAAGTCGATGAAACCAAAGTAGCTGTTCTTTCCAATCATTCTCTTATGGATAAAATTAAACATTTTTACGGAGTAGACATCAGTAAATCATTCTTTGATGTAGTTGATAAGGATGGCAAGCATGATCAGTTCTCTAACGATGTAAAAGGCTTTAAAAGCTTACTGAAATTCATTCAGAAAGATAGCCTGGTAGTCATGGAAGCCACTGGTTATTATCATTACAGATTAGCTCAATATCTGTATGAGAAAGGTATCACGGTGTCGGTTGTAAATCCACTTTCGGTCAAGCGTTTTATTCAAATGAAGCTCTCTAAGATCAAGACCGATAAGAGTGACGCTAAAGCGATCTGTGAATATGCTCAGGCTACAAAAGTTCCATTGTATACAGCCAGGAATGCAGTTCAGGCAGAATGCTTGCAGCTGCTGAGTCTTCAGGATCTTTACCTGAAACAACGAACAGCTGTAAAAAATAAGATCCACGGAGAGAAAGCTCTCGGCACACCTTCGAAGACAGTCACTCGATCTTTGAATCGTTCGCTAAAGCAGTTAGAGAAGGAACTAGCCCAGATCGAATCCAAGCTGGAATCCTTAGTCAGAGAAACCCAGGAAGATCAACTGGAGCAATTAACCAGTATTCCTGGAATGGGAAAGAAAACAGCTATGTTATTAATTGTACTTACCGACGGATTTACAAGTTTTGAAAATGCCAGGCAGCTTTGTTGTTATACAGGAATAACTCCAACGATCAGACAATCCGGAACCAGTGTAAGAGGTAGAAGCAGAATTAGCAAGGTTGGAAACCGGAAACTGCGTAATTTATTGTTCATGTGGAGTTTCACTGCCTGTAAATCTAATAAGGCCTGCAGAGAGATCTATGAACGCATTGTAGAGAAAGGAAAGAGTAAGAAACTGGCGCTAATTGCGGTGTGTAATAAGCTCCTGAAGCAGGCATTTGCCATAGCTAAATCAGGAACCTATTACCAAGAAAATTATATGTCCAAATTAGCTTAAAAGGACTTGGATTTTACCTTAGTTCTTTGTTGTACTTAGTTATTATTAGTTACCCTTTTGTATATAGTACTTTTTGAAGAATCATTTAATAATTGAAGTACATCATCATTTTTATTCCACAAATATTTTTCAATTTTCTTATCAGTGTTATATGTGTCGGGATCTGCAAGCTTGAAAGTGACTTTTACATCTGATATAAATCCTCTAAAATTTTCTAAGGGAATTTCAACTGGTTCATATCCTATTTTCATTATTTCAATTTCCTCAATAGAGTTTTCGGAAGAGATATAATTAAATTGGTTTGTACCAATGGGATTGATACTTCCAATTACTTTATTTTCTGATTTTAAGATTAAATAAGGATTTCGCACTAGTTCGTTATTCGTGTCGAATAAACTAAAGCTGATACTCACTGTTTTTGAATCGAATTTTTTATTCTTTCCAAATTCTGGTCGAACTGAATCACTTTTACTTAAAATCTCATATTTAGATTTTTCTACTTTGTATGGGATATACTCTAAAATAATAGTATCATTTTTCATAATATACTTTCCCTGGCTAATGTGTCCTCCATGAGCAAGCATTAAACCTGAACTTTTTTTAAATTTTGAATTTTCAAAGGAAATGGTTGTTGTAACTAAACTATCTGCATTAATATATTTTTCACCCAAAACTTGTGAAGTTGATAATAATGGAAATAGTAGAAATAAATAGAAAATCTTCATAAATAATAATTAAGTACAACGGTCTCGATTATCGCAAGTTGGCGGAATAGGGGACGCGGCGTTGTCGGCTTAGACCTGGTTTGTTGGTGAATTTAATTATTTTCTTTCTAACGGTGCCGTCTATTTGCGATGAATCGTTGTTGTTGCAAGTTTTTGTTTTCTAATTTGGTTTTGGAGGCGGAATCTGTGGTATCAATTTTAATGGTCTATCTCGAAATAATATTTTCAAGTATAAAGTATCTGGAGTCATTTTACTTAGCTCATTAAATTCTTTAGAAATTTCTACCAATAAATTCTTTACTTGTTTTGCATTAGTATATTTATCGAAATAAACTTCTAATCCTGCTTGTCTCGGGGAATCAGAATAATTAAAGTCCTTGCCCTTATTTAATAAATGCCTTCTTAAAATTATATTTAAACTATCAATGGAATGTTTAATATCAAAATTTGTTAAGATTGAATCATTTTGAATAAATATCCGAGATCTGAAGGTAGGAGAACTAATAATTTCATATTCTGAACATTCATACCATGGCAATAGTTCAAATCTTTCTTTTTTTGTGGAATAGTTAATAATTGGAAGTGAATCATTGCAAGCAACTTTATCGATTCTTTCTAGTAAATCTCCATAGTTATTAATACTATCGAGAAAAATGTTTGAACGATTTGTTTTCATTTCAAATTTTTCCTTGTCTGGATAGTAATAGACTTCCTGTTCTAAAACGCTTTTTTTATTCTTATGATTACAAGAGAATAAGGTTAGAATTATTAAAAATGATATGTAATGTACTTTCATCAAAAATTTGCTACAACGGTTTCGGTTACCGCAAGTTGCGGGAGTAGGGACACGAACTTGTCGGTTTATTTGTTTTAATAATTGGTCTCTAAAATACACATTTTCACCAAATTACCCGTTATTTGCGGTGAACCGTTGTTACCTGCCGTAGCGACCTGCTGGATTATCTTAGAAATGGATTATTTCTAATTTTCAAGTTTACCACACTTTTTTAATTTTTCCTGTTATAATAAGTGCTATTCCAAATCCCATTATTGCCCCGATCCAAAATCCTCTAAACTCTTTGTCTAAGAAATAATGGCAAGCAATTCCAAGAAGAAGTATTAGAATTCCAATAAGTCTTACTTTATTCATCTTTTTTCTCTTTTGTTTTATAGGTCAATGATGCTGAAATAATAAATGCAGGAATTATAAAAATCTAAATTACAGATTTTAGTTCTAACCATTCATAATGTCCAATGATTATAGCAGCAAACAATACTATATTTAAAATGTAATATCCTATTTTATTAATTTTCATTTTAATTTTTTGAGTTTTTATTTTTACAGGTTTTCTTTATATTAAAGACTAGTTTAGTTAACCTAAATAAATATATAGCACTCTTAGTATAATGAATATCAGACCACCAAAAAGTGCTAAACTAATAATATATCCTGTGAAATACCTTTTTAATTTTCTTGGATTTTTAGTTTCACGATTAGGAAAATATTCCAGATTAGGTTTCAAGTAAACTTTTGAAAGAAAAATAAATCCAATTATTATAATTCCTAATCCTAAATACAGATAGTAAATTGGAAAATCGGATCTTTTAATTCTAAAATCAGTAATAAATAAGTCAATCAATGATTGAATAAATATGATAGCAAAAAATAAAAGAACCCCAATTGTGTTGCGAATTGCAGTATATGCTAATTCTTTTGATTTATCAAGATCTTTATTTTGAGTGATATTATAAACTAGAACTAGTTTTGTGTAAATTTTATTTACTATCTGCATTTATGATTAATTAATCTTCAAATTTTTTGGGAGCTATTGCAGGTAACTCGTTATATCCAGCCAAATATAAACTTTTATTCGAGTATGTTCCGGGATAAGCGCAGGTTTGGGTCACTTTTAGATCGCTCTGATAATTCTTTAATGCTCACATCTAAAGGGCTTTGTATCCTGGAAAGATCTCTCTGAGTTACATGGGTGTAGATCATCGTGGTCTCTGGCCTGGAATGACCCAGCAGCTCCTGAATATAACGAAGATCAATTCCGTTCTCAAGCATATGCGTAGCATAACTATGCCTTAAGGTATGTGGAGAAACTTTTTTCCTGATTTTAGCTCTTCTACAGGAATCTTTTAAAAAACTTCTAACCGCCGACGCCGTATATGACTTTTCACCATGCCCTTCGGCAAAGTAAATTTTTGGCTCATAGGTTTGTAGATAATTATAAAATAATGGAAGAAAACTCTCCGCGAGCATCACATAACGGTCTTTCCTACCTTTAGATTGCCTGATTAAAATTTGCCTGCGATCTACATCAATATCACGAAGTTTTAAATTTAATAATTCACCAATTCTTAGTCCGGATGCATAAATAAGTGCAAGTATACAGCGGTGTTTTAAATTTCTGGTCGCCCGCAGCAAATCTATGATCTCCTCTTTACTTAAAACCCCTGGAAGATATTTGCTTTTGTCTGGCCGTTTTAATTTAGACGTATCTATTTCTTCCTGTTCCGTTAATTCAAAGTAATGTTTAAGAGCACTTATACATTGGCGATGGGAACTTATAGAATAATTCTGCGCTGCAATTTCATGCTCTACAAATCTGTCTACATCACTTAAATTATAGTATTTTTTGAATCCATGATAAGTAAGGAATTTTGATACAAAATAAGTGTAGGTCTTTATGGTACTTTTACTATAACGCTGTCCATGTAAATAGCGCAGAAAATTTGAAATCTCCGGCCTCTCGGTTTCGGTTAAAAACATTTCATTTTCTATAGGACGCATTTCTGGAATATTAAGTTTTGAATAATCTACATAATAACCATAGTTGTTTAGATGCTTAAACAGCCTTCCTAAATTAGCCTTATTCGCGGTAATGTAAAAACAACCAAACGTGCTGGACCACAATACTCCATCCAGTTTTTTAAGGTGATTTGTCATACTACGGTCATAATCAAAACGTATCTCGATTTGAGAAGTTTTATGATGCTGAAATTCAAACAATTCTATCTTCTGCATTTTACTCAAAATAAGGATTAAATATAGTTGAAAATCAGATAGATAGGGTTGGCTATAAGAATTAATTTATAAAATCGATAAAGTTATATAAACGACAGATTCTTAGTTATTTACATATGCAGCTTTCGAGCTTCAATTTAGAGGTGTTACAGCATTTATTTAAGATATTCCACGTCTATTTTTTTATGATGATTATGTAGGATTATTTTTTCGATTTTATTGTTGGGATGATAAATACTCAAACTGTAATTTGAATGATTTTTTCCAGCCCAGGAGATATCTTCATAACCTTTTAAAAGACTTTTTTCAGGATTTAGCGCTACCACTTGCATATGTTTTGGAGCTAATTCTACCTTATTCCCCCACCAACTAATAAATCCATTTAACCTGAAAGTTGTAAGGGTAAATCCTTTTTTACCTTGAATATTCGGTTCTATTTTGATCGCTATTTTTTCCTTATACTCTTTTGAAGTTTTATTTTTATACTGGATATTTTTTGAAGATTTAAAATAGATATCTGAAACATCAAATATGGAAAGGGAATTGCCCGGTTCCTCGATTTTGATTCCAACATTTTCGAAGACACTGAATAATATTTTGATTTCCTCCTTACTCATTTCACCATCGGCATAGGCCATTTCGTGAAGCATGATTGTCAGCGAATGTTTTTTGGCTTCACTCATATTTTCTAAAATGCCATTGGCCTGCTGAATATTGAACTTTCGGGCTTCTTCCACAAAATCTGAATCAAAATCAAGAAGCTTCATTAACTGGCCCAGGTACACCAATTCACCTTTGGCAACCTTATCATCGGCAAGGATCACTCTGTCAATATCCTTGACGATCGCGAGTTTTTCAGCAAGATTAAAATTCATGGAAAGAATATTAGCAATGAATTAAAACATTTCTTAAAAAAAAGGGGGGAGTATAAATATTAATTTAAATATACTGAAAATCAATAAATTAAGATCTTATTTCAAATTTTGTTTTAGAGACGATTCCGCCTAATTTTTCAGTTTCAAATAAAAAAGCCGGAACATTTAGTTCCGGCTTTCTACTGATATATATTTAAATGCTCTTAAGCCAGCATAATCGCTTTTACGTTTACAAACTCATGTAAACCAAATGTACCATGCTCTCTTCCGTAACCTGAATCTTTTACACCACCAAATGGCATATTCGGCTTAGCCAGTCCAAAAGAATTAATAAACACCATTCCGGTATCAAAATGATATTTGGCCAGTTCTTTGGCTTTTTCTTCATCTTTAGAAAATATTCCGCCACCTAGACCAAATCTACTGCTGTTGGCAATGTCCATAGCATCTTCGGCATCTTTAGCTTTTATAAGAGAAGCGACCGGTCCAAAAAGCTCGTCATCATAAGCTGGCATCCCTGGTTTAAGTTCATCCAGAATGGTTGCCGGATAATAAAAACCATCACCTTCGGGCATTTTTCCTCCACATAGAATTTTAGCGCCTTTCTTCACACTCTCTTCCACCTGCTCGTGCAGTTCTTCTCGCAGATCCTTACGGGCCATTGGGCCAATATCACTATCTTCTTTGGTAGGGTCACCAGCTTTTACATTAGACATTTGTTCTACAAAGGCCTTCTTGAATTTGTCATATACCTTGTCTACCACAATAAATCTTTTTGCAGCAACACAGGTTTCTCCATTATTATAGACCCTTCCTTGCACACAGGTTTTTACGGCCAATTCAACATCAGCATCTTCCAGTACTATATAAGCATCATTACTACCCAGTTCCAGTACCGATTTTTTAAGGTTCTCTCCGGCTTTTTTTCCAATGATCTTACCTGCATCCGGACTTCCCGTTAGGGTAACTCCACGTACAAGTTTGTTTTCTATCACCGCATCACTCTGGTCATGAGAGATCAATAATACTTTGAAAAGATTTTCAGGAAGACCGGCTTCTAGATAGATCTTCTCGAGTAGGAGGGCACTTCCCGTCACATTTTCAGCATGCTTTAAAAGCACTCCGTTTCCTGCCATTAAATTGGCAATAGAATAACGAACTACCTGGTAACTTGGGAAATTCCAGGGTTGTATTCCGTAGATAACTCCAAGCGGAGAATAAGAGATAAGACCGGTACCGCCTTCAGGCAATTCACGTTCTTCGTCCTTAAGACTATCCGGCCCATTCTTGGCAGTATAATCACAAATACCCGAACACAAATCAACTTCCTGTTCTCCCTGTTTTAAAAGTTTTCCCATCTCACTGGTCATCAACTTTGCAAGTTCATCCTTATGCTCGGCTAATTTCTTACCAATATTGGAAATTACTTTAGCACGTTCTTCAGCAGGTTTGGCTTTCCATTTTAGAAAGGCTTCATGACATGATTTTACAGCCGAATTCATTTCATCGTCTGTCATCATTTTGTATTCTTTCAGTGATTTACCATTTGCAGGATTAATCGTTTTTAGCATTTTTTCTTCTGACATAGTTTTTTCTTTTTATAGCAATTTTTTCTAGGATTAAAGATAACCAGATTAAGATCCTCAGTGTAATAAGACCTTGTTAAACAAAGGCCGAAAACTCTCTAAACTGACTAAAGTTTTGATAAAATTTCTGAAGTTTTCTTCCGTAGTTATTAAATGCAAATAATTTTAAGCTGAAATTACTATCCCAGATCATCCCTACATCGAAAATAAAAATGATCTTATTTTTTCCTTCTGAAGGGATTCTAATCTCTATTAGCCTAGCTCACCGCTAGGTTTTATTCTTGATTATTCTTCCTAATTTTACTTAGCAAAACAAATATCCATGCGTACAGAATTAGAAGAGGCCTACGGATTTCTCTTTGAAAAAGAATTGATCGAGGAGATCGCTAAAAGTGGAACTTTGAAGACAGTTACCGCAGGTGACACGATCATAGAAATTGGCGATTATCTTACCGGGATGCCTTTATTATTGAAAGGAGCAATAAAAATACTTCGGGAAGATAATGATGGCGATGAGCTATTGCTTTATTTTATAGAGCGTGGTGATACCTGCGCGATGACCCTTAGTTGCTGTCTTGGACAAACCAAAAGTGAGATTCGTGCGGTAGCCGAGACCGATACTTCCTTTATCATGATTCCCATTGCCAAGATGGAGGAGTGGACCGTAAAATATAAAACCTGGCGCAATTTTGTTTTTGAATCTTATCATACCAGGCTTTCCGAAATGCTGGATACCATAGATACTATCGCGTTTCTAAACATGGATGAAAGATTAATGAAATATTTACAGGACAAAGTAAAAGTGAATGGAAACGAAAATATTCATAGTACACACCAGGAAATTGCTTACGATCTGCATACTTCCAGGGTGGTAGTTTCCAGATTACTTAAGAAACTTGAAAATGAAGGGAAAATATCTCTAAAACGAAATCACATCACTGTAATAGACCTTTAAAAGATCTCTGTAACACTTGTTACTGTGGGCATTTATCTAACAGGATACTTTTGCCCTAAATAAATTTTGAAATGGATATACTGGAAATACTGGGTTATTTTGGCGCATTATTAATTGGGGTAGTACTTGGTTTGATCGGGGGTGGAGGCTCTATACTTACAGTCCCGGTGCTGGTATATCTCATGGCCATTAATCCGGTTACAGCAACGGCTTATTCCTTATTTGTGGTAGGTGCTTCTTCCCTGGTTGGAGCAATTAGGAATATACCCAAGAAGCTGATAGATTTTAGAACCGCTATTGTATTTGCAATTCCGGCATTTATCGCGGTTTACCTCACAAGAAAATTTTTAGTACCGGCAATTCCTGAAGAAATATTTTCAGTTTCCGGTTTTGTTATCACCAAGAATATAGGGATCATGTTATTCTTTGCGATCATTATGGTGATCGCTGCAATTTCCATGATAAAGGAAAAAGATAATGGCAGGAATACCGAAGTCAAAAAAGTGTCCTATAATTATCCCCTCATCATTATTGAAGGATTGGTGGTTGGTTTACTTACAGGAATAGTAGGAGCTGGAGGTGGATTCTTAATAATTCCGGCCCTTGTTCTCCTGGCAAAATTACCCATGAAAAAAGCAGTGGCAACTTCGCTCCTGATCATCGCTGTAAAATCGCTTATCGGATTTATTGGAGATGTTCAGAATATGGAAATAGACTGGGTATTTCTAATGATCTTTACCGGCCTCTCTATAGCTGGTATCTGGCTTGGGGTCTATCTAAATAACTTTATAAATGGGAAAAAGCTGAAGAAAGGTTTTGGCTGGTTCGTTTTATTAATGGGTATTTATATTATCTGGAAGGAATTATTTTAAAAAGACATTCAATTTTTCTTTTTCAAAATGTTTTATGCCTTTATAAATGATGAAATTCAGCTATTTAGCGTATTTTTATAGTTACCGAAACTAAATTTACACCCAAAATCCCCCCTTTATTTTTTTTAGTTTTCTGAATCTATTTCAGAAGCTGCACATATATGATATAAGTTTATCCGGATTCCTGGGCAATGTTTTTCAGGAGTTATGGTTTGGGGGGAAACAATTGCACGCAGTATTCCGCAGTGCATCATATTAAAGACCTTCTCCTCAAATGGAGCAAATTTAGGTTAGGTTAAGGCTCCGTTTAGAATGGTTATTCCGCTCAGTGATCCGGATATTTTATTTAATGAATCTCGACTTCAATTGCACACTTCTTAATATTTAAATAAAGTCTGAAATTAGCCTTAACCGAATAGGGCCAAAGCTCTAATTTTCTGTAAATTTATTGGCCGAAAGAAAAGAGTGATTTCTGAACTCTTACTTTAATTATTAAAGAAAAACTTCCGTAAATGGAGAACCTCGATTACGCCAGACTTCAAATGGCATTTACCCTCGGCTTTCATATAATTTTTGCCTGTATAGGCATGGTAATGCCTTTTTTTATGGTGGTTTCTCACCGTAAATGGCTAAATACACGTAATCCCATATATCTGGATCTCACTAAAGCCTGGCAAAGGGGAGTGGCTATTTTTTTTGTTACCGGGGCGGTTTCGGGAACGGCACTTTCTTTTGAATTGGGAATGCTCTGGCCAGAATTTATGAAACATGCAGGTCCCGTGATCGGGATGCCCTTTTCTTTGGAGGGAGCTGCTTTCTTTGTAGAAGCGATTGCTTTAGGTTTTTATCTCTACGGCTGGAAGAAACTTCCGGAAACTTTTCACTGGATCACCGGGATCATAGTAGGGATATCGGGAGTGGTTTCCGGGATCCTGGTGGTTTCTGCCAATGCCTGGATGAATTCACCCACCGGTTTTGATGTTATTAACGGGGAGTTTGTAAATATAGATCCTGTAAAAGCATTTTTAAATGATGCCTGGTTTTCCCAGGCCTTGCACATGACCCTGGCTGCGTTTGCAGCCACTGGCTTTGCCGTAGCAGGTATTCATGCTTTTCAAATCTTACGTAGAAAAAGGACCGATTTGCATATTAAGGCTTTTAAGATCGCTATATTTTTTGGTGCGGTGGCCGCATTGCTTCAGCCAATTAGCGGCGATATTTCAGCAAAAGATGTGGCAGAGCGACAGCCCATCAAACTTGCCGCAATGGAAGCCCATTATGAAACTGAAAAAGGAGCACCTTTATTTATTGGTGGGATCGTGGACGAAGAGAAAAAAGAAGTTTCCTATAAAATTGAAATTCCAAAAGCCCTTTCCTTCTTAGCTTTTGGTGATTTTGATGCTGAAGTAAAGGGATTAAATGATTTTCCTGAAGAGAATATTCCACCGGTTTCTATTGTTCACTACGCTTTTCAAACGATGGTGGGAATAGGCTCTTTGCTAATGCTGGCTGCCCTCATTTACTTTGTGAGTCTAAAAAAGAAGAGCTGGATGGAGAACCGGAAATACTGGTGGCTGTTCGCACTGCTAAGCCCGTTAGGCTTTATCGCGGTGGAAGCCGGTTGGGTGGTTACCGAAGTCGGAAGGCAGCCGTGGATCGTATATAATATCATGCGTACTTCTGAAGCAGTTACGCCCATGCCGGGATTAAAATATAGTTTTTATTTGTACCTGGCGGTTTATATTACGCTCGCCATTACCGTTACCTGGCTAGTGAACAGACAAATTAAAGTACTAAACAATCCAAAAGACTAAGTATGTTGTACGTAGTTTTATTCTTCACATTTTTTTCCCTTTTCCTTTATGTATTGCTGGGAGGAGCCGATTTTGGTGCTGGTATCGTAGAATTATTCTCATCGCGTGACAATAAGAAACTGAACCGGGATACGATCTATAAAGTTATGGGACCGGTTTGGGAAGCTAATCATATCTGGTTGATCATACTTATCGTGATACTTTGGATCGCTTTTCCGGAATATTTCAACATCATAATCATATATCTGCACATTCCATTAACACTGGTTCTTCTGGGAATTACC
This sequence comes from Christiangramia sediminis, assembly GCF_020552705.1. Classification (GTDB taxonomy): domain Bacteria; phylum Bacteroidota; class Bacteroidia; order Flavobacteriales; family Flavobacteriaceae; genus Christiangramia; species Christiangramia sediminis. The sequence continues at coordinate 242,159 of NZ_JAJBZG010000001.1, forward strand.
ATGCGTGGAGTCGCTTTTATTTTCAGGCATTATGATGCCGTGGTAGATAGATCTCAGGACTGGTATAACCGGATGTTCAGAATTTCAAGTTTAATCACGCCTATTTTCCTGGGAATGTCTTTTGGTGCACTGGTAAGCGGAGAGATCCTGGTGACCAATGATTATACTGAAACTACTTTTCAGGAAATTTTCATGGATCCCTGGCTTAATATTTTCACTTTCCTGACGGGCTTATTTTATGCTTCTTTATGTGCATTTCTGGCTTCCACTTTATTAATTGGGGAAACCACAGGTGATACCAGGAAAATGTATAGCAGAAAATCTGGAATATTTACGGTAGTGCTGGTGCTAATTGGGGGTACGGTTTTGCTATATGGTTACCTCACAGAAATGGTTTTTGTTAAGGATTTTCTTCAAAATACTTGGTCCCTGGCAGCAATAGCTTTATCTGCATTGTTATTAATTCCGCTATGGCGGGCTATTAAAAAGGAAGATAGCGTTCTCACCAGGATTTTTGCGGGGATGCAAATACTACTCGTAATTTTTGCCGCGGTAAATACTCACTTTCCGAATCTTATCATTACCCAGACCACAGAGGTGAATATGCTGGCAGGAACAGCTCCCGAATCGGTGATAAAAGTGCTGGGAATATCACTAATTATTGGGGGTTGTGTGATTCTTCCAGGTCTTTTTCACCTCATGAAATCCTTTAATATGATCAACATTCCGTCCAGGTCTTCAGAACGGCAGGAAAATTAAATTGCAGAAAAGCTCTGTTAAAAATGCTTAAAACTGAAATTAAGCTTGGGGAAGCCTGCTTTTTTGGGTAATTTCAATCCTGAAAACTAATTTTAATCAGAATATTATGAAATCATTAATTAAAAAAGGACTTTTTCTAAGCACAGTTATCTTGTTTATTGCTTGTGGAGAGAGCACAGATGTGGTAGAATCTGGAACTTACCAGGGAACTATCAAGAAAGTAGAAGCTGAAAAAACCGAAATTTATGTATCTACGGAAGATGACAAAACATTAGAACTGTATTTCACAGAGACTACAAGTCTTACCAGAAATGGGAGCGAAGTGGATTTTTCAGAGTTAAAAGAAGGTCAGAAAGTTGAAGTTGAAGTTGAAAAAAATGGAAAAAGACTGGATCCGCTTTCAGTTAAAATAATGGAATAAGAATGATCGAATTACCAGATTTTTGGCGGACAGAGGTGTTTCATCCTCTGTCCGTTCATTTTCCAATAGTTTTGTTGCTCATGGCGACCTTGTTCAAAATTATAGGACTTTGGTCCTCAAAAATTACCTGGGATCATGGCGGTCGGCTTATGCTTTTCCTGGGGGTGATTGGGGTGTGGATCGCCATTTATACCGGAGATCTTGCCGACGGAATTGTTTCAAGACAGCTTTGCGATCCAACCGTTCTTAAGGAACATGAAAATTTCGCATATACCACCGCATGGATTTTTACCATAGCGCTTGCTATTGAATTACTCATGCGTTATATAGATATTTTAAAGACCAGAATTACTTCTTTCATCCTGGTGCTGCTAATGCTCGCCGGGACGGGCACGCTGATGTATGTGGGCCACTTGGGAGCAGAATTGGTCTATCAGCAGGCAGCAGGAGTAAATATCCCTTCAGAAGATTGTACCGAATTTAATTAGAAAATTATGAAAGATCTTAAATCTCACTGGGAGAACATATATTCTACAAAGGAATTTGAAGAGACCAGCTGGTTTCAGGAAAAACCTGAAACTTCTCTAAAAATTATACAGTCTTTAGGTCTTTCAAAAAAAGCACAGATCATTGATATTGGCGGGGGGAATAGTTTCCTGGTAGATCATCTTTTGAAACTAGGTTATAAGAATATAAGTGTGCTGGATATTTCTGAAATGGCATTAGAAAAAGCCAAAGAAAGATTGGGGGAAAAGTCTGAGCAAGTAAACTGGATCTGTAGCGATGTTACGGAATATAATTTTGAGCAGGAGTTTGAACTATGGCACGATCGTGCCGCCTTTCATTTTCTTACCGAAGATAGCCAGGTAGAGAATTATATTTCAAGACTCAAGACTTCCCTTAGATCTGGCGGCTATTTTATTCTGGGAACTTTTTCTGAAAACGGGCCGGATAAATGCAGTGGCATTGAAATAAGAAAATATTCTTCTATGGACCTGCAGGAGCTCTTTGAAAAGGATTTTGAAATAGTACGTTTGGAAAACCTGGATCATAAAACACCCTGGGATGCTGTGCAGAATTTTACTTTTGGATTATTCCGAAAAAAATAAGTTCACTGCTGAATCCTTCAGAATTTATCTTTAAAAACTCTATTTTTAAGCTCATTCTTAATCGAGCCTTTGACTAAATTTAGAAATAAAACAGTCCTTATAACTGGTGGAGCTTCAGGTATCGGCTTGCTAATGGCTAAAGTTTCCTTAGAAAAAGGAGCTACCAGTCTTATTATTTTAGACATCAATAGAAAAGCTTTACATGAACTTGAGCTTCAATTGAAAAGTGAATATGTTCAAATTCTCTGTCTGGAAGTTGATCTTACCGATGATACGCAATTAAAAAATTCAGTAGCAGAAATTAAAGAAAGAGGTCTTGAAATAGATATTCTCATAAATAATGCAGGAGTAGTTACGGGAAAGAATTTTAGTGAACATTCCCTCCGGGATATCGATCTGAATATGCAGGTGAATTCCGTGGCTCCCATGAAACTTACAAATTTGTTACTTCCTGCAATGCTCAAAAGAAAGAGCGGCCATATTGTTAATATTTCCTCGGCCGCAAGTATGCTTTCAAATCCGGGGATGTCAGTTTATTGCGCCAGTAAATGGGCCATGACAGGTTGGTCTGATTCTTTACGCCTGGAAATGGAACGTGGTAAAACCGGAATTAAGGTGCTCACGGTGACGCCCTTTTATATAGATACGGGGATGTTTGATGGAGTAAGATCTCCCGTGATTCCCATTTTGAAGCCGGCAAAAGTAGCCTGTCAGATTATTATGGCTATTGAGAAAAATAAGATCATACTTAGAACTCCTAAAATTCTATATACGCTTCCGTTACTAAAAGGACTTCTTCCTAAAAGAATACTGGACCTTATAATTGGAAAGTATTTCGGAATATATAATTCCATGGATCAATTTAAAGGTAGAACCAATGAATAAAACCGAATTGCACGCATTGCTGGAAAAGCAACAATCTGCTTTTAAAAAGTCACCTCCGAATATCAAAACCCGGCTGGATAGTTTGAAAACGCTTTCAGATATTGTAGAGCAGAATAAGGATAAGCTGATTGATGCGGTTTATAAGGATTTTGGTGTGCGTGCCAGGGAAGAGACCTTATTTTTGGAGATCTTTCCGCTCCAGGATGAAATTAGGCATGCAATGAAGAACCTTCGCAGCTGGGCAAAAAGAAGACATGTTCAGGGAGCCTGGTTCTTACTGCCAAGTTCTGCCTATTACCAGTATCAGCCCTTAGGTTCTGTGGGTATCATGGGAGCTTGGAACTACCAGATCTTGCTAACACTTAGTCCATTGGTGGATGCCATCGCTGCGGGAAATCATGCTATTCTAAAACCTTCTGAAATTGCTCCAGAGTCGGCCGAAGTGATAAAGAAACTTATTAATTCAAATTTTCCTGAAGAATATATTCATTGCGTAACCGGTGATGCTGAACTTGCTAAAGATTTTTCATCGACGCCTTTTGATCATTTATTTTTTACGGGCTCCACGAAAATTGGAAAATTGGTCATGGCTGCCGCAGCACCTAATCTTACCCCGGTAACCCTGGAACTGGGCGGGAAATCACCCGCAGTTATTCATAATTCCTATTCTGTGAAATTAGCGGCTAAAAGGATCATGGCCGGGAAACTATTTAATTGTGGCCAAACCTGTGTTGCTACAGATTATGTGATCATGCCTAACGCGATGAACAGAGAATTTGAAAATGAAGCCAGGAAATTACTCGAAAATTTCTATCCTGATATTTCAGAAAATGAACAATACAGCAGGATTATAAATTCCGGTCATTTTGAACGACTCAATTCCCTTCTCAAGGATGCCCAGGAAAAAGGGGCCAGGATCGTAGAATTGAGCGACATTAATCTTGATAAGCCAAAACTTATGACCCCAAAGCTTGTATTTAATGTTTCTGATGAGATGGAATTGATGCAGGAAGAGATCTTTGGTCCTGTTTTACCAGTGGTAAATCTTGAAACCATAGAGGAAGCTGTAGAATATGTAAACGAAAGACCAAAACCATTGGCGCTGTATTATTTTGATAATAAAAAAAGCAGGATCAACTGGCTCCTTAGAAATACACTTTCAGGGGGAGTTACCATAAATGACACGCTGTATCATCTTGCTCAGCATAATCTCCCTTTTGGCGGAGTAGGCGCAAGTGGAATGGGACATTATCATGGATTTGATGGTTTTAAAACCTTTTCAAAAAAGCGGGCTGTGATGTATCAAAAGAATTTTGCAGTTTCAGATTATCTTCATCCACCATTTACAGATCTTAAGAAACGGCTTATTAATATCCTGGGAAGGATCACTAAGGTTTAAGAAATGTATTAATAAGAGAAATTTTCTTCTTTTTATAAATTTGAATGAAATCTAATAGTATCAATATGGCCGGTAAGGAAAAGATGATCAATGGTTATAAGCATATTCATTATGTTAGAGAAAGTTTATCTGCTGAAGAAATGATTACCCGGAGTGAGAATTTTTATCATTTTCTAAATAGCAGGAGGTCTGTGCGTCATTTTTCAGATAAAGAAGTTCCGCAAGAAGTAATTGATACTATTATCAGGTCTGCCGGAACGGCTCCTTCCGGAGCACATAAGCAGCCATGGAAATTCTGTGCTGTTTCTAATAAAAAATTGAAATCCAGGATCAGGGAAGCTGCAGAAAAAGAAGAAGAGGAAAATTATTCAGGGCGAATGAGTGAACGTTGGCTTAAAGATCTTGCCCCTTTAGGAACCGATACCAATAAAGAATTTCTCGAAATTGCTCCCTGGCTGATCGTTGTTTTCAAAGAAGTATACGAGGTTGATGATGCCGACAAAAAACAAAATAATTATTACGTGAATGAATCTGTGGGAATCGCCTGCGGAATGCTAATTTCGGCGATACATAATGCCGGGCTGGTCACCTTAACGCATACACCAAGCCCTATGAATTTTCTTGCAGATCTTTTAGAAAGGCCTAAAAATGAAAGAGCTTATTTATTATTGCCGGTTGGTTACGCAGCTGAAGATGCAGTAGTTCCTGCTATAGAAAGGAAAAAGTTATCAGAAATCAGTCAGTTCTATAAATAAACGCCGATCCCTTGTAGGGTGAGACCGACGTTTCTGTAATTATGAAAAAAACAATGTTTTGGGACAAGAACTTTGTCAAGCTTGCAAGGTTAATCGAACCTTATATTAAGTCTGTAACATTTGTTACACAGGTAATTATATAATTTAGAATGCCTAAACTTTTAGTGAAAAGAAACTCTGAATGGGCCAACAAAATGAGGTCTTTCGATCTTTATTTAAATGGAAGGAAATTTGCTGAAATTAAAGATAAGCAGGTTTTATCTTTTGAGATCCCAGAGGGAAAATATCAGCTTATGGCGAAAATAGATTGGTGCGGAAGTCAGCCATTAGATATTGAAATCTCAGAGGGAGAGATCAAAAGAATAGAAGTGAAGGGATTTATTTTTTCTAAATACCTACTACCTGTAGCGGTGGTATCAGGATTTTTATACTTCGGGATTTATTTCAAATATAATACTAACAGTCTTTTTCTGGCTACGCTGCTCATGATATTCTTTGGGTATATGCTTTATTTTATGAGCTTTGGGCGTAACCAGTATTTAAGACTAAGAGAAATTTGAATTTCAAGTTAAGAAGGTACTTCTGCTCGCTGGTCTATCAGACCTTCATTTTTCAGGTCCTGCCAGAATTCTGATGGGATCTTCACCTCAAATGCTTTCGCATTCTCTTTAACCTGTTCTGGTTTACTTGCGCCAGCCAAGACCGTATTTACAATTTTTGGGGCATAAGAGAATTGTATGGAGGCAGAACTTAGGTCTACACCATGTTTCTTCGCAATTTTCTTGATCCCGTTCAATTTTTTTACTTTTTCTTCAGGCATATCCCCTGAATAGTTATAGCGGTCTTTCCCGGAAAGTAGGCCCGCATTGAAAGGAGCCGCAGCAATCAAGCCCACCTCGTGCTTTTCGATCGCTGGGAATAATTCCTCCAGAGATTTTTTATGATTTACCAGGGAATACTGGATAGCCGATAAGAATAGATCGGGATCGGCATCTGTTTCTTCCAGCGTTTTTATTATTGGTTCAATAGTATTTACTCCAAGTCCCCAGCCTTTGATAAGACCTTCTTCTCTCATTTTGGTAAGTTCTGGCATGGCACCTTTTTTAGCTACTTCAAAATGATCCAACCAGGTTGTCCCATCCTTATATTCGTCATTATGGTCCGGGGAAAGATCATGGATAAAAACATAATCTATACTTTCTACCCCAAGTCTTTGCAAACTGTCTTCAATAGATCTTCTAACCGCTTCTGCTGAATAATCATACTTATAATCGAAAGGAGCAGGATCTTTCCACATAGTCTCGGGAACTTTATTAGTGGCCGTCAAAATCCGGCCCACTTTAGTGGTAAGAACATAATCATCCCTTTTCTTATTATGAAGAAAATGGCCAAAGCGTCTTTCACTTAATCCAAGCCCGTACCAGGGAGAGGTGTCATAATATCTTATTCCGGCGTCCCATGCTGCTTCCAGGGTTTGTTCCGCTTCTCTATCTGTCATCACTTTAAAGCCGTTTCCAATAGCTACACCACCCAGTCCCAGCTTTTCTTTTAATACTTCTCTACCCATAATTAATTTTTTAGAAGCTTAAATTTAAAGAGATTATCTTTGAATTTAATCCCATTTAACGCATTCTAACAGAAAAGCTTAGCGGCTGTTAATGCTTTTGTAAATAACTGTAACAAAAGTTACTTCCTTAACTACACGATATTTATATTTTTGTGTCAGAATTTGAAAAGCCTGGAAAAGTATATAGACATAATAAGAGATTCCTTTACCGGATATTTTAATTACCTGGTAACAGAAATAACCCATCCCACATGGACGAGTTATTTTTACTGGCTTGTTGGTTTGTCTCTTTTAGTCTGGATTTTGGAAATAATTATACCCTGGAGAAAGGAACAAAAGGTATTTCGAAAAGGATTCTGGCTGGATAGCTTTTATATACTGTTCAATTTTTTCCTCTTTTCACTCATCGTTTATAATGCTTTGAGTAATGTAGGAGTTGAATTGTTCAATGATTTTCTTGGGCTTTTTGGAATTGAAAATATCGTTGCAATTCAATTAGGTAGTTTACCTGCCTGGACCCAGTTATTGATCATGTTCATTTTAGCAGATTTTATTCAATGGAATGTTCATAGACAATTACATAAAAGACCATGGCTCTGGGAATTCCATAAGATACACCATAGTGTGAAAGAGATGGGATTTGCCGCTCAGTTCAGGTTTCACTTTATGGAAACCATTATTTATAAAACAGTGCAGTATATTCCGCTGGCAATGATTGGGTTTGGGATTAAGGAATTCTTTGTGGTGCATATGTTTGCAGTTTTTATCGGGCATCTTAATCATGCAAACCTGGGCTGGAATTATGGGGTATTAGGATATATTTTCAATAATCCGAGAATGCATATATGGCATCATTCAAAAGATCTGCCTGAAGACAGACCTTACGGAATGAACTACGGCTTAAGCCTGAGTATCTGGGATTATATTTTCGGTACGGCCTATATTCCGGAAAGTGGTAAAAAAATAGAATTAGGATTCATCGGAGACGAGAATTTCCCGGAAGATTTCGGAAATCAAACCTTGTTTCCATTTATAAAGAAGAATAAAGTAAAGACAAATAAATTATAAAAATCGAATAAAATGACCATAAAACAATTTAAAGACGATCCGCTGGCGCATTATTCGTATGCTATTGTTAGCAACGGAGAAATGGCTCTTGTAGACCCTTCTCGTAACCCGATGGAATATTACAGATATGCCGAGGAGCAGAATGCTAAAATTGTAGCGGTTTTTGAAACGCATCCTCATGCCGATTTTGTGAGCAGCCATATGCAAATACATGAAGAAACCGGGGCAACTATTTACGTTAGTGAGCTTTTAGGCGCAGATTATCCGCATAAAACTTTTGACGATGGTGATTCATTGACTCTGGGTGAGACCAAATTCAGTGCTATAAATACACCGGGACATTCTCCTGATAGTATTACTGTTGTGGCGAAAGAAGGAGACAAAACAGCCTTGTTTACCGGAGATACACTTTTTATAGGAAATGTTGGAAGACCTGATCTACGTGAAAAGGCTGGAAATATGAAGGCTAAAAGAGTAGACCTGGCTAAGCAGATGTATGACACGATAAAAAACAAATTTACAGACCTACCCGATGATGCTCTGGTATATCCAGCTCACGGTGCAGGATCGTTATGTGGAAAGAATATGAGCGACGCTGCTTCCAGTACTTTAGGAAATGAGCGCCAGGGGAACTGGGCTTTCAAAGAGCAGACTGAAGACGAATTCGTAGAAGAAATCCTGAAAGATCAGCCATTCATTCCGCATTATTTCGGATTTAACGTGGACATCAACAAAACCGGACCTGAAAATGTACAACGTACCAAATGGGCCAATAAATTGATGTTGAATGTTTCAGAAGTGGAAAAAGGAGTTGCCGTTGTTGATACCAGAGACGGAGATGACTTTAAAGCAGGACATCTGCCAAATAGTATCAATATCATGGCCCGTTCAGAAAAGGATAAATATGAAACCTGGCTGGGAGCTATTATAAAGCCGAAGGAGGAATTTTACCTGGTACTGGACAGTGTGAATAATATTGAAGAATTACTGGAAAGAACAGCCAAGATAGGTTACGAAAAACAAGTAAAGGCTGTCATCACTTTAGGTTCCGGAGTTTCGAAGAAATCTGATGAGTTCGATCTAGAAGATTTTAAAAAGAATAAAGGAAATTATACTATTGTTGATATCCGTAATCATAGCGAAGTTGCCGAAGGGAAGATCTTCGAGGATGCTATTGCCGTCCCGCTTAATGAACTCAGAGAGAATACGACTGAAATTCCATCACATAAACCTGTGGTAGTTCACTGTGCCGGCGGATATAGATCTGCTGCTGGAAGCAGTATTCTGGACAATAGATTCGAAAATACTAAAGTGTACGATCTTAGTGATGCCATCAATGATTTCAAATAATCTGGACTAAAAATCACTTTTTTAATATTAAACCCGGAATCTATGTTTCGGGTTTTTTTGTGGGTTAAATCAGGTTAGTCTGTATTCTATTTTTAATGCCTCACAAGAAATCCTAATTTCTAATATTGTCAAATTCTCAGAAATATCGATATTTTTTATTATTTCTCTAGATTTTGAGATTTCTGCAACACTTCAAACACCTTAATTTTTCTATATTTACGCTCCGACGTCAAAAAAATAACTATACATAAACCTTTTATGGATAAGAACTACAAGGTTAAAGTGAACGACTCCCTGGAATTTGAATTTTCAGAAGAAGAAATTAAGTCACTGGATACCCAAAAAACTTCCGATAGACATTATCATCTTTTAAAGGATAACCGATCCTACACAGCAGAAGTCTTTAAACCGGATTTTCTGAACAGAATCTACGAGATAAAGATCAACTCCAATATTTACTCCGTGAAGATCAATAATGATCTGGACCAGTTGATAGATGAGATGGGACTTTCGCTGGGAAGCTCTCAGCAGGTGAATGATATCAAGGCTCCTATGCCGGGTCTTATTCTGGAAGTGAACGTTAAGGAAGGTGATGAGGTAAAAGAAGGAGATTACCTTCTCGTACTGGAAGCGATGAAAATGGAGAATACTTTAACCGCGCCAAGAGACGGAGTGGTGAAATCTGTTACGGTAACTAAAAGTGATACGGTAGAAAAGAACCAGTTATTGATAGAAATGGAATAATTCGAAATCTGAATCCAGAAGTACTAAGTTAGAACAAATTACAATGAAAAAAATATTAGTAGCCAACAGGGGAGAAATCGCATTAAGAGTGATGAAAACCGTAAAACGTATGGGGATAGATACGGTGGCGGTTTATTCTACGGCCGACAGAAATGCACCTCATGTTAAGTTTGCAGACGAAGCTGTTTGTATCGGAGAAGCCCCTTCCAGCGAATCTTATCTAAAAGGTGATAAAATTATAGAAGTTGCCAGAAAGTTGAATGTTGACGGAATTCACCCGGGATATGGTTTCCTGAGTGAGAATGCAAATTTTGCGGAATCTGTTGAAAAGAATGGAATTACCTGGATTGGCCCGGGTTCTAAAGCCATAAAAGTAATGGGAAGTAAGCTTGCCGCGAAAGATGCGGTAAAAGCTTATGATATCCCTATGGTTCCTGGAATTGATGAAGCGATCACCGATACCGAAAAAGCCAAGAAAATTGCTAAAGATATAGGATTCCCTATTTTGATAAAAGCTTCTGCCGGTGGCGGAGGTAAGGGAATGCGTATTGTTGAAAAAGAAAAAGAACTTGAAGATCAAATGAAGCGAGCGATTAGCGAAGCAGAATCTGCTTTTGGAGATGGTTCGGTTTTTATAGAAAAATATGTATCCTCCCCAAGACATATTGAAATACAGGTGCTGGCCGATACTCATGGCAACTATCTTCATTTGTTCGAAAGAGAATGTAGTATACAACGTAGACACCAGAAGGTAGTGGAAGAGGCTCCATCTGTAGTGCTGGATGATGCTTTAAGAAAGGAAATGGGTGAAGCTGCGGTAAAGGTTGCCAAAGCCTGTGATTATGTTGGTGCAGGTACGGTAGAATTCCTTTTTGACGAGAACAGGAAATTCTATTTCCTGGAAATGAATACCAGACTTCAGGTAGAACATCCGGTAACCGAATATATCACGGGAGTTGATCTTGTAGAACAACAAATATTGGTAGCCAGGGGAGAACAACTTCAGTTTTCTCAGGAGGATTTAAAAATAAGAGGTCATGCGATGGAACTTCGGGTTTATGCCGAAGATCCTCTCGAAGATTTTATGCCGAGTACCGGAACTCTGGAAAGATATGCCATTCCGGTAGGTGAAGGAATAAGGCTGGATAACGGTTTCGAAGAAGGGATGGAAGTTCCTATTTATTACGACCCCATGCTTGCCAAGCTTATCACTTACGGTAAGACCAGGGAAGAAGCTATACAGATGATGATCAAGGCTATAGATCATTACATCGTGGAAGGCGTGAGCACTACTCTGCCTTTCGGAAAATTTGTATTTCAGCATGAAGCCTTCAGAAGTGGAAATTTCGATACTCATTTTGTAAAGAAATATTACTCTCCGGAAGCTTTGAAAGAGGAGACCGAAGAAGAAGCAAAACTCGCTGCCCTTATGGCTTTGAAGCAGTATATGAAAGATAAGGAGCAACTAAGATTACCACACAACTAAAATTCAGAATTTAGAGATGAGTCAGAACCTCGATAAATTAAAAGAAAAGATCGCAGAAGCCCACAAAGGTGGAGGTGAAAAAAGAATTGCCAAACAGCACGAGAAGAAGAAATTGACTGCCCGTGAACGAGTGGAATATCTGTTGGATGAAAATTCATTTGAAGAAATTGGGATTTTAGTAACCCACCGCACCACCGATTTTGGAATGGATAAACAAAAATTCTATGGTGATGGGGTAATTACCGGTTATGGAACCATTCATGGTCGCTTAGTCTATGTCTTTGCCCAGGATTTTACCGTTTTTGGTGGTTCACTTTCTGAAACCCATGCAGAAAAGATCTGTAAAGTGATGGACATGGCGGTAAAAGTAGGTGCTCCCATGATCGGTTTGAATGATTCAGGTGGTGCACGTATCCAGGAAGGTGTAAAGTCTCTTGGGGGTTATGCGGATATTTTTCATAGAAATGTAAAAGCTTCGGGGGTAATTCCTCAAATTTCAGCTATTATGGGACCATGCGCCGGTGGTGCAGTTTATTCTCCCGCGATGACAGATTTCACGCTCATGGTAGAGGACACATCTTATATGTTCGTAACCGGTCCCAATGTGGTGAAAACAGTGACCAATGAAGAAGTAACTTCCGAAGAACTTGGAGGTGCCAGCACACATTCCACTAAATCTGGGGTAACGCATGTTACCTCGGCCAATGATATTATTTGTCTTGAAAACATCAAGCAATTGATCAGCTACATGCCTCAGAACAATAAAACTGCTCCCGAAAAGCTTGAATTTGAATTGGGAGATGAACATCGTGAGGTTCTGGAGAATATCGTTCCCGATAGTTCTAACAAGCCTTATGACATGCATGAGGTTATAAAAGGAATTATAGATGATGATTCTTTCTTTGAGATCCATAAAAATTATGCTGAGAACATAATTGTTGGATTTTCCAGGATTGGAGGCCGCAGTGTAGGAGTGATCGCCAATCAGCCCATGAGCCTGGCCGGAGTTCTTGATGTGGATTCTTCTAAGAAAGCAGCAAGATTCACGAGATTCTGTGACTGTTTTAATATTCCGCTTTTGGTATTGGTAGATGTACCCGGATTCTTGCCGGGAACAGACCAGGAATGGAACGGGATCATTTTGCATGGTGCTAAGCTGCTTTATGCTTTAAGTGAGGCAACGGTGCCAAAAGTTACTGTTATCACGAGAAAAGCTTATGGAGGAGCTTATGATGTAATGAATTCCAAACATATTGGTGCCGACTTGAACTATGCCTGGCCAACTGCCGAGATCGCGGTAATGGGAGCCAAGGGAGCTTCAGAAATCATTTTCAGAAAAGAAATCGCTGAAGCTGCAGATCCTGAAAAGAAACTTGCAGAGAAAGAAGCGGAGTATGCCGAAAAATTCGCCACTCCATTTGAAGCCGCGCAAAGAGGTTTCATCGATGAGGTGATCATGCCGAAAGATACCCGAAGAAAGTTGATCAAGGCTTTTAGCGCGCTAGAAAACAAACATGTACTTCGGCCTAACAGAAAACACGGGAATATTCCGTTATAAATTTTATAGGCCGGAATTTATCCCGGCCTTTTTTAAGCATTAATGCGTCATGCTGAATTTATTTCAGCATCTCATAAAAATTCTATTAAGAAGATTAACGCTAACCATGAAATTCAATAAAATAGTTTGTGTAGACAACACTAAGTTAAACGACAAGGCGATCTCAGAATTGCAAAAGTTAAGCGAAGAAGAGGTTGAGGTTTATACAGATTATCCTGATTCTAAAGATGAGGTTATACAACGAATCGGCAATGCAGAAGCAGTTATAGTTTCCTGGCATACCGAATTGGATGAAGACATCATCGAGGCTTGTTCAAATTTGAAATATATAGGAATGGCCTGTAGTCTATATGATGATGAGTCGGCCAATGTCGCCGTGAAATTTGCCAGGGAAAGAGGAATTACGGTAAAGGGAATCAAAGATTATGGGGACCCCGGAGTGGCAGAATTTATTATTTCAGAACTTATTCAATTACTGAATGGTTATAAAGGCAAACAATGGAAAGAAATGCCCCGGGAGCTAACAGATCTGAAAATTGGGATTATTGGATTAGGAGTTACCGGAAAATTGCTGGCAAATTGCTTATTTCCATTTGGTGTAGATCTTTACTATTACAGTAATACCAGGAAAAACGAGTGGGAGGAGAAAGGACTTAAATATCTGGACTTAAATAAATTAATGAAAACCTGTGAATTTGTTTCCTTTCATTTACCAAAAAATGCCCAGCCGGTCGGGGAGGATGAATTTAATAATTTCGGAAACGGAAAAATCCTTATCAACACCTCTCTGGGACTTCCCTTTGAAGAGAAGGCATTTGCAAATTGGATTAAAAATGATGCTAATTTTGCAATTTTTGATGGGGATGGAAAAAAGGAACTTTCCTTGGAAAGTCTAAATTCTGAAAATATTATCGCCCTGGAAAAAAGTGCGGGATGGTCTTCTCAGACGCTTGAAAGGTTATCAGAAAAAGTACTACAAAATATAAAAGCATATAGCGATAAAAGTTAGTGTAACCATTGTTACTGATTTCTGACTTCACAAATCGTTAATTTGCACCTGAATTAAAATAATATGGAATTTATATTACAACCATGGCCCTGGTATGTTGCGGGACCACTAATAGCTTTAATAATGTTTCTTCTCATTTTTATGGGGAAACAATTCGGAATGTCTTCGAATCTTCGAACTATTTGTACCATGTGCGGGGCCGATGAGAAAGCAAGTTTTTTTGACTTTAACTGGCGTGCGCAAAAATGGAATCTTATTGTGATTGTTGGTGCAGCAATTGGTGGGTTTATTGCGATGAATTTTTTAACCGCAGATCCTGCGGTAGCAATCAATCCGGAAACTGTGACTACACTTCAGGGACTTGGATTTGATAGTGCAGGCGAGGCTTACCTACCAGATGAACTTTATAGCCTGGAAGCTCTTACCGACTGGAAAGCTTTAAGTATTCTTATAATTGGTGGATTGTTAATAGGTTTTGGAGCAAGATGGGCAGGAGGATGTACTTCCGGACATGCGATCTCAGGTTTAAGTAATTTACAGTTGCCATCTTTAATTGCGGTAACAGGATTCTTTATTGGCGGCCTGGTGATGGTTCATTTATTATTTCCCCTAATATTTTAGAAAATGAGAGTAATAGCATATTTATTTATAGGTATATTTTTCGGAATCGTAATGTTCAAGTCTGAAGCCGCTTCGTGGTTCAGGATCTATGAGATGTTCCAGTTCCAGGCTTTCCATATGTACGGGATCATAGGTTCAGCTTTAATTCTTGGGGTGATTGGCATCCAGTTGATCAAGAAGAAACAAATGAAAGATCTTAATGGAGAGGAAATTCAGTTTATTCCGAAGAAAAAAAGTTTTAGTCGTTATATGTTCGGCGGAATCATTTTCGGACTCGGATGGGCGTTGGCGGGTGCGTGCCCGGGACCAATTTACACTCTTATCGGTGCAGGATATGTTTCGGTGATCGTGGTTTTCCTGGCCGCTATTTTGGGAACTTTTCTCTATGGTTTATTAAGGGATAAACTTCCACATTAAATCCAATAAGATAAAATTAAAAAGGCACTGAAATTTACAGATTTCAGTGCCTTTTAATTGAACCAATTAAGTTCTTTTTTATAATTTGGATCCGGAATTAATTCAATTCACTTTTTCCGCCTTCAGGTATAATTCCTGGGCCTGAATTTTATCTATTATATCTTTTCCTTTTTCGGCTGCTGCCTTCCATTTTTCAGAATCATGGATCTTATCGTAGGTCGCCGAATCTGGCCATACACCTTCCATGAAATATTTATATTCAGCATTCTCGTCGTTAATCTTATAAAGGTGATAGCCAGCTTCAGGATAACCTTCTTCACTTATCGCTTTATTCATTTCTTTTAGAAAATCATTAAGTTGATTTTCACTAATTCCATCCGGAAGCTCGAATAAATGCAGGCTCTTTTTACCGGCTACTTTCCCATTGTTTTTTAATTCTATCTGTATAAGTTCAAATGGATTTTCACCTGTATTTTTAGGTTGATGTTTCGCCCTGTCTACCCATACCACATCACCGCCCTTACCGGCCATTTCCATAGATTTACCATCGGCAGTTTTCATATTTGCCTTATGATCTGTAAGAAAAACGGCTACTCCTTCTGGGTGCTCGTGCATTTTTGAGTCTTCGCCGGGATCGTATTTAATTCGCAATACCCTTACTTTATCGTTTTCTAATTCCACCTTGTAATGATCAGGATCTATTTTGGTTGCATCCTGTGCATTTAGATTTATTAAGGGGAGGAGTAGGAAAAGGGCCAGGGCATGACAAACTATAATTCTTGATTTTTCCATGATTATTAATTTTAATAGAGTATTAATTTGGTGAATTTCGATTATGATAAAACTGATTGATCGCTAAAGCGTTGCAAAGCTTCCCTGGCCGGCCTGAATTTCATATCCAGATCTTTTTTAGCAAGTTCATTGCTATATACTATTCGTGGAGCTTCTTCGGGAGAATTTCCGTTAAGCATTTTAGAAATGTCTGAAATTTTCCAGCTTTCACTTGTAAATAGATAATTCTTGGCATGATTTCCTTTACCCATAGCTACCTTATAGACACCCACAGCCACATCTTCTACATCTACAAGGGCAAACTCCACATCTTCATCAAAGAGTGTTTTGGTGAAAGCATCTGTTGGTTCACCAGACTTGAATAGATGTTGTAAAACTATGGAGGTAGAATCTTCTCTTTTGGATAGGGCATTGCCTATTACCATAACTGGAGAAATGCTCACAATTTCAAAATCTAACTCAGGATTATGCTGAATAAATTTTCGCACGGCCTGGTCTGCATGATATTTAGCCTGGGCATACGGAATATTAGTGGCATCCAGATATGGTTGGTCCAATTCAGTATATAGATGATCTTTCTCCCGGTCTGCTACAGGATACGGAAATGAAGTATTGTAAGCAGCAACAGAAGCTACGAAAATAAGTTTTTCAATATTTTTATTCTCTTTTACAATTTTGAGAAGGTTTTCGGTTCCTCGCACTGTGGGTTCATATAAATCTCTTTGAGGATCTTCAACTCCCAATTTAAAGGGAGTTCCACAATGAATAAGAATATCGCAATCACTCACAAAATCTCTAAGAGTTTCAATATCCTGCACATCTAAAGCCTGGACAGACAGGTTATCTTCATTTCCAAGTTCAAATAGATGTTCATATTTTTCACTCGTGGAAATGTTGGTAACAGATGCTTTAACTTTGTTTTCGGTCTCAAGAAATTTCCTGGTGATATAGCTTCCTATAAAACCTGCTCCTCCGGTTATCCCTATAGTTTTCATAATTTTATTATTCTACTTAAGGGAGTCCTGTGCCTTTGTTCTTGTTTCTTCTAATTTAGTTAGAGCCTGGGTTATTCCCGAATTATCGAAATAAAGATGTTCTTCAACAATCTTTCCATCCTCAAATCTGGCGGTGATATGAACCGGAATATAGACTGTTGAATCATTTTCGGCTATAGTACCCTGCCATTCTCCCCAGAAGTTCACCCAGGTTTCATCAGCATCGGTAACTACCATTTCAAATTCATCCTTAGCATCTGGAAATTCATAGGAAGAAAGTGCAGCATTATTCTCCTGGTGCATAGCCACAACTGCATCTATATTCATTGCTTCCCTACTGTTGTAATACATCTTTACGGTATCAGAAAAATGACTTCTATACTGGTCCCATTCTCCCTTCTCATAATTCTGAATAACTGTTTTTAACGTGCTTATCTCATCAGAATCCTGAGTATATCTTACTGTACTGTCTTCCTTATTAGCCTTATTACAGGATATAAAAAGAAACATGCTGAAAATTATCAATATTGCTTTTTTCATCATCTTAGTTTTGAGTTAGATATGATAGCTCAGGTTTAATATGACCTTTTACAAGTTCTCTTTTGGACATGGTATTTTCAAGTTCAGCAAAGAGTTTTTTTCCTTCTTCTCCAAGCAGCTCCATATTTTCATTTCGCAATTTTTCCATTGCAGCAGCATCTTTTGCTGAAGCAGCTACCATATAATAATTATCCATAGTTCCAAAGCCACTTTTATATACCCGGTAATGAACTTTTGAACCTTTTTCTGTATAAAGTTTCTTAAAGGATTTAGCCAGTTCTTCAGCTTCTTCATCTTTTCCTGGCGGAATATGGTAAAAAACTAACTCTCTATAGTTTTTATCATCAGTATTCTGAGTCATACCCTCTGGCATATAAGAAAGCTCATTATCCAGTCTTAGAATATAATCCCCATGTTTGGTGTAGGTTTCTGCAAAAGGTTCAAAAAGCTTTTCAAAAGCCTCATCTCCCATTTTTTCCTTAAGATCTTCAAATGGATTTTTATCTAGTTCAGCAAAGTTGTTAATAGGGCTGAGGTACATCACGCGATTATCTTCAGCCTGGAAGGTGAGCCAGTCCATTCCTTTCATTTTATGTTCTTTGGCCGCAGCAAGAATGGCTTTGTCAGCCTCAATGTGTTTATTCATCATGCCGTCTTTAACATGATCTTCATGAACTACATACATTTGGTACCGGTCACTTTGTGCTGTTACCGTAATTATCATACACAGCGAAAGTGCTATGAAAAAAATAATAGATCTGATTGATTTCATTGGTCTGGTTTTTTAGTTAATATGCCTGAATTTATAAAGTAAACCCCAGATAAATAGCCACTTTTGGACGTAGAGGATTAATTTATGTCCCGGGGCATATAAATAGTTACCAAAGAGATAATTTCGGGAAGAAGAACAAGAATTTGAAAAATCAGATTACCTGTAAATGACGAAAAAGTTCTAACCTCATGTTTTTACTTAAAGGAAGCGCGTGAGAAGAGATAACCACATGATTACTTCCAATTTCATCTATATGAGCGAGATTTACGATATAAGAGCGGTGAATTCTTAAAAAACGTTTATCCTTAAGTTTATCGTTTACTTCTTTTAAAGTACATACCAGAAGGAATTTTTTATCTTTTGAATAAACCTTACAATAATTGCGATCTGCTTCGATATAATGAATATCATTAAGCGATATTTTTACCATTTTGTCATGGTGCCGAACAAAAATTCTATCCTTTAAAATAGTTTGGAATTCTTTTTGGTGGGGCTTTTTTCTGAAATGGTCCAGAGATTCAGAAATTTCCTTTTTTAATTTCTTCTTCTGGTCTTTTAATTTCTCGGATAGATAAGTCTGTAAAGATTCAGTTTTATTCCTGTTGAAATATAAAACGGAGTGATCTAACTGTGCCGCTTGAGATTCAATTCCATTTAATTGACCTTTTAATTGGTCTTCCATAAG
This sequence comes from Christiangramia sediminis, assembly GCF_020552705.1. GTDB lineage: Bacteria > Bacteroidota > Bacteroidia > Flavobacteriales > Flavobacteriaceae > Christiangramia > Christiangramia sediminis. The sequence goes on from NZ_JAJBZG010000001.1 coordinate 261,091, forward strand.
AATAAGATCTGGGACTTCCTGTTCCATAAAGTTTAAAGCATCTTTCGCTCTTGAAAAAATACCAGTAATATGATATCCCAGTTTATTTAACCGCAAAGATAACTTTGCAGCCATGGGAATATTATTTTCGACGATGATGATTTTCGTTTGCCGGGTCATTCAATACGATTTAGTATAAAGATACTGAAACTATTGAAGATCAGTTAAATAACTCCTGATTATCTTAGTTTGGAGCTTTTTGGAGATGCAGGATAGAAAGAAGGTAAACTAATATGATATTTCACAACTACCAGCCTGATACTAATAACCGTAAGTGAGGTAACCAGGTAAATAACATCTGCATCCACTCCCATATCATACAGAATTACATAAGCTAGTGCACCAATTAAACAAGCGGTGGCGTAGATCTCTTTTCTAAAGATCACGGGGATCTCATTACAAAGAATGTCCCGTATGACTCCCCCAAATGTTCCCGTCATGGCACCGAGTGCTACTGAAACTATAGGGTCAAGGCCATTTTGAATTCCGGTTTCAACTCCCGTGATGGTAAATACCCCGAGACCGATAGTATCAAATAGGAAAAGGGATTTTTTCAGATAATTAAGTTTATTTCTAAAGATGATCGCCAGAATGGTGACTACACCAATGAGATAGATATACACAATATTTTCCATCCACATCACCGGGGTACTGCCTATTAGAATATCCCGAACAGTTCCGCCACCAATTGCTGTAACAAAAGCAATAATAAAAATTCCGAAGAGATCCAGTCTTCGGTTCATCGCAGAAAGAGCTCCGGAAATAGCGAAAGCTATGGTTCCCAGCACATCGAGAATTGTAAATAAACTCATTTCCATACTTGGCAAAGGTAATTTTATCTTTTAAATTTGTGTAAAGCCAAATAGATTTCTGGCTTTATTTTTTAGGTTTATCAACAAATAGATGATCTTAATAACAATAGCTGTAAGGTTTGCATCAAACAACCTACTTTTATACAGAGAAAAATAAGTACAATGAGTGATACTATAGAAAGAGTAAAGTGTTTAATTATAGGTTCTGGTCCTGCTGGTTATACTGCGGCAATTTATGCTGCCCGTGCAGACCTTAAACCGGTTATGTATACAGGGATGGAACCTGGCGGACAGTTGACCACAACTACTGAAGTTGATAATTTCCCCGGTTATCCACAAGGAATTGATGGTCCCAAAATGATGATGGAACTTCAGGAACAGGCTGAAAGATTTGGAACTGAAGTAAGAATAGGGATGATCACCGAAGTTGATTTCTCAAAAGAGGTTGGAGGAATTCATAAAGTCTGTGTAGATAATTCTAAATGGATAGAAGCTGAATCTGTGATCATTTCAACAGGAGCGACCGCTAAATATTTAGGATTGCCTAGCGAACAGAAGTTAAGAGGTGGAGGAGTTTCTGCCTGCGCTGTTTGCGACGGTTTCTTCTACAAAGGTCAGGACGTTGCCATCGTAGGTGGTGGAGATACTGCTGCGGAAGAAGCTACCTATCTTTCTAATATTTGTAATAAGGTTACCATGCTGGTTCGTAAGGATTATATGAAAGCTTCCAAAGCAATGCAGCATCGTGTTGAAAATACCAAGAATATTGATCTTAGATACAATACAGAGGTTGACGAGATCCTGGGAGAACAGGTGGTGGAAGGACTCAGAATGGTAAATAACCAGACAGGGGAGAAGGAAGAGATAAAGATCACTGGTTTCTTTGTCGCTATTGGGCATAAACCAAATACCGATATTTTCAAAGGCTGGTTAGATATGGACGATACCGGATATGTGATCACGCAGAGTAAATCTACACGAACTAATATTCCGGGAGTATTTGCCTCGGGTGATGTTCAGGATAAGATCTATCGTCAGGCGGTGACTGCAGCCGGGACAGGTTGTATGGCAGCTTTGGATGCTGAGCGCTATCTTGCCGAGATAGAGACTGAAGAAGATATTCAAAGACCACAAACCAGGCCTGAAACGGTATAATTTTCAGGAGAATATATAAATAAATATCCCGCTCGTGCGGGATTTTTTATTTTAAGATTTACAGCTTTAGTTATCAGTTTTCACCTTTACTTCGCCATCATCAACTTTTACTTTTGATTCACTTCCATCTGCACGGTCAACTTTTTTCTTGTATTCTCCGTCATCTTTTTTGATCTTTATTTCATCACCTTCAGGAGTTTCAATTTTTATTTTATCACCTCCGTCCTTTACTTCTACCTTATTATCGGGATCATCCATCATTCTTTCAACTTCGGTCTTTTCTTTATCCTCGTTATCGGTATTTCTGCATGATACAAAACCAATACTTAGGGCAAGAATTAAAAGGCTGCTTTTAAATAAATTTTTCATGGTTTTACTATTTAAAATTCCGCAGTAAAATTATGCATTAGCCATATCATTCAATCTTATTTCTGAAAACTTTGGGAAATAGCCCTATTTGAAAAGTCCTTTACTAAACTCTTTCTTAGCGATGACGGCTTCATCTTTTAATTCTACAAGATCGATTTGAGGATTGTTATAAACATCAACTTCTGAAGTTCCATTTGCCCTTATTTCCAAAGAGTCACTTACATTTACCCGTACTTCTGAATCACCCTGGGCCAAAACATTCGCTTTGACTGAGGTTAGATTCTCACCATCAAATTTTGAAGATTGATCGGCTCTTATAATAAAATCCTGAATTTCTCCATCAATCCTGGCGGAAGCTTTTTCGTAGATGTCCACCTTAAAAACAGGAGAATTAACCAGAGATTCTACTTTTGAAGACTGGTTTAACTGGTAAATCACTTCAGAAGCGGTAATGTTTAGTTCAGCTTCAGCATCATCATTTTGAATAAGGTTGAAGGTCTTGGAGGTCAGTGTCAGGAAAGCCTTGGATTTCTTTCGAGTCTCTAACTGAAAATTCTCTAAATATAGATCCTGTAAGGATTCAAGTTCCACCTCGCCGGCAATTAAAATATTACGCAAGGTATCTGAAAAGGTAATGGTCAATTCCTGTGATTTGCTACGGCTGAATTCCTTGATGGGTTTGATATAGAGCACCCCATCTATCACTTCGGTCTGGATAAGATCATGCAAATTATCGTCTGCCTCAATTTCAATCATAGGCCGGCTGCCTTTGAGAATACCAATTTTGAATTCTCCTTTGGCCTGAATGGAGTGAAAAGAATTAAGATTATACTGTTCGGTTTTTACATTTCTACTGCCTTTTATTTTATCCTGTGCTTTACAGGAAAATAATACGACTAGCAGGAGTAATGGTAATTTCTTTAACATAAAGTAATTTTATAATTACATCAAATATAAAAAAAGCCTCCGATTGGAGGCCTTATTTATTGATTGATCAGCATTCCAGTATTTTTTGCCTGGCTTCCAGATCCTGAAATATTTCAGTAGATTGTTTTTTTAAATCATGATGTGCGGTCTTTGGTGCCTCTAACTGGGATCCTAATAAAACCCCCATGATGAAACTTATTATAAGGTTGATTAGTGTGCTCATAATTAGTTGTTTATTTCAATTCCGGTACTGTCAATCTTTACACGATTCACTTTTTGATCGTTCACCTCTATCCCCTCGTCATTGATACGAATATTCATTTCTTCCCCATTCACATTGATTCTACCATTAAAATCATCTGAAGTGTCCCAATCTTCAGTTCCTTCCTCATTCCAGGTATTGTCTTCACTGTCCCAGGTATCTGCAGGACAATCTTCACAAATGGTTTCCCCGTCTACAATCTTTAAGAAATGACCTTCCTGTCCGTTTTCCAGTATATCACCGTAATAATCCTGATTGCTGTGAAAGGAGTATGTATTTTCATCTGCATAAAGCGTGGTACCTTCAGGAAGAAACAGGGTAACCTGTACTTCCTGATCACGGTAACCAAACTTTGAGTCTGAAGTCAAATAAGCGTCAAGTAAAAGTTCGTTACCCACGAAGCTGGTAGAATAATTGATATTTTCAGCTCTTTCTTTGGCATCTCTAAAGTTTTTACCTTCAGCATATTTCTCGATTTTTATAGATCCCACGGAATCTTTTGTAGACTTTACAATTAGTCTTATATCTCTTCCGTATAAAATACGATTATTGTTTTCATCATATTTCACTCTAAAATCTGAAGATCTGTGAATACTACTGGAGTATTCAGGATTACTTCTCATTTTTAAGAAAAGAGTATCCTGCGGGGTGATATTCAGCTTTTCAGTTGTTGCAGTTTCTCCGTCAAATGCTCTGTTGGTAGCCTGGCTCACACCTATGACGGTTAGACCTATGATGGAGATCAACCAAAGTCCTAGCAAAGTTAACAAGGCGATTCTTCCGATAGATTTCAAATTCTTCACCAGGATTTTTAGTCCTAATACAAAAAGGAAGAAGAACGGGATTCCTATGGCAAAAAATGCAAGTAAAGAAATAACCCATATTGGTGCTCCGCTGTTCACCATGTCTATATAATCTGTCCACGGAGCTTCGATTATCCCAAATGTTCCCACGGCAAATAGACCTACAAATAATCCTATCAAGGTAGATCCTGCAATTAGCAGTAATAGAATACCAATGAACTTTACAAATAGTTTCAGACAGAACCTGATGATATCACCAAGGGTTGTAGCTGCTGAGCTGGCACCGGCACTTGCCTTTTTACCATATTTCCCATAATCTACATTTTTTACGCTCTCTGAAACATCATGAAAACCCTCACGTATCTTTTTCTCGATATTGCTGACGGTTACCTCCTCTCCGCGCATAGCCAGTTTATCGGCCGTGGTTTTAGCTTCCGGTACAAAGATCCAGAAAGCGATGTATATTAGAATAAACGCACCACTGGAGAAGATGGTCAGTAAGATCCATAATAGTCTTACCCAGATAGTTTCAATTCCAAGATAATGACCAAGGCCTGAAGATACTCCGCCTACATAACCATTTTCGGTATCACGAAATAATTGTTTACCTACTGTTTTTGTAGACTTAGCTTTGCTAGGTTCATCGTCGAAGATCTCCTCATCTACCATATAATCTTCAGGTTGTCCCATGATGGTAATGACTTCTTCAACTTCTTTTATACTTATCACCTGACGGTCATCTTTTCTCTTCTCACTAAATAATTCAGCAATACGAGCCTCGATATCTGAGATGATCTCATCACGTCCCTGTGTATTGGAAAAGGAATGCTTAATAGCCTCCAGATAACGCTGAAGTCTGGCATATGCATCCTCATCTATATGAAAGAAAATGCCGGCAAGATTTATATTTACTGTCTTATTCATGATTCTTCTTTTTTTGAGTGGTTACGATGTTAACTGCAGATTGCAATTCTTCCCAGGTCCCGGTGAGTTCCCTAAGGAATATTTTTCCTGTTTCAGTGAGACCATAATATTTTCTAGGTGGCCCACTGGTGGACTCTTCCCAGCGATAATTGAGTAGTCCCGCATTCTTAAGCCTAGTTAGCAAAGGGTAAATAGTGCCCTCAACAACTAACAATTTTGCGTCTTTTAAAGTATCCAGGATTTCTGCGACGTAGGCGTCTTCATCCCGGAGAACCGAGAGGATGCAGTATTCCAGTACCCCCTTACGCATCTGGGCCTTTGTATTTTCAATCTTCATAGTGTTTGTTTTTGGGTGTCATTAAACTGTTCATTTCCTGATTGATTTTGATGATTAATTTGATCCGGTTTTTCCGAATTCAAAAAATTGATGGTTAGTGGATAATTATACAACTTACCTTCGTTTGCCTTGATACTTGCATTGATGACTGCAAATAATTCAAGAATAAAAAGTCCGAGTAAAATTATTCCCAATATTCCTGCGATGATGAAAAAGGGCAGGGCATCAGAGACATTTTCTATTACAAATGAATCCTGTTCAAAGAATAGCGGCTCTCCAATGGTAAACTTCATACCAAAATAGATGAATGTTGCAGCTCCTACTGCTATTAAGAAAACCGTGTAAAGGAACATGCTTATCTGAAAATTCAGTGCATTTCTTCCGTGATGATCTACAAATGGATCCTCTTTGCGGGAGAGCCATAGCAACATTGGAAATATAAAATTCCCGAGTGGTATAATGTATTTTGTGAATACCGATAGATGAAGTACGGTAGTCAGGGTTTTATTTTGATCGACGTTTTCAGTAGTCATTTTTTAATTTTTTAGATTTTTATACCTGTTACAGGAAAATCGTGGTTAGAAAATAGATATATATAAAAGCTACTGCTATATATATTTGAGTTCGTGTTATTAATGCATTCTGCTGTGTTGGAATTGCAATTACCTGATGTTTAGATGAATTTTTCATGATGATTTTGATTGATAATTATATAACCTATTATATTCTTATACAAATATATGTCTAAAAGAAGGTATTATGCAAAACAAAGTACTGAAATTTAACAATAATTTAAGAATTGGTAACTGGAACTTATTTGCTACTTTTATAAAAAATCATTCTAAAACCTATTAAATGAAGCTCACTCCCTCGAAATTAAACTCTTTCTTAATGTTGAAATTACCAAGCGCCTGGTTATGTGGGGTGAGGGTAAAGCATATAGATAAAACCGAATGTGAGGTAGGGGTAAAGCATCGTTGGATCAATCAAAATCCTTTTAATTCCATGTATTTTGCGGTTCAGGCAATGGCAGCCGAGTTAAGCACCGGCGCATTGGTTATGAATAAGATCCAGAGTTCGAATGCAAAGATCTCTATGTTGGTAGCTCAAAATAAAGCAAGCTTTTCCAAGAAGGCTACAGGTAAGATCAGATTTTCATGTTATGATGGGGAAAAGGTCAATGAGGCCTTAACGAAAACTATAGAAACCGGCGACGGACAAACCTTCTGGATGAAATCTGTAGGTCTAAATGAAGATGGAGTGGAAGTTTCAGTATTTGAATTTGAATGGACCGTAAAAGTTAAAAGTCCTAAACAATAAACTGAAAGTTATTAGCGTAATTATAGAATAAAATTAACCATGCTTAAAGGTTACCGCTTTGAGCTTAATGCTTAAAAAGATGAATGCACACGAAATAGATTATCATATTTACGGAGAAGAAATGCAATACGTCGAGCTGGAGCTTGATCCCCGGGAAGCAGTTATTGCTGAAGCCGGTAATTTCATGATGATGGATGACGGTATTAAAATGGATACCATTTTTGGCGATGGCTCTAAGCAGAATGAAGGATTCCTGGGTAAAGTTCTTGGAGCCGGAAAACGTTTGCTTACCGGGGAAAGTCTCTTTATGACAATTTTCTCCAATGAGATCCAGGGAAAGAAAAAGATAAGTTTTGCCTCCCCGTACCCGGGAAAAGTGATTCCTATAGACCTTACGAGGTTCAATGGAAAGTTCATTTGCCAGAAAGATGCATTTCTTTGTGCTGCCAAAGGCGTTTCTATTGGTATTGAATTCAGTAAAAAATTAGGACGTGGCTTTTTTGGTGGTGAAGGATTTATCATGCAGAAAGTGGAAGGTGACGGGATGGCTTTTGTTCATTCTGGAGGAACCATGGCAAAAAAAGAGTTACAAGCTGGCGAAAAACTTAAAGTAGATACGGGCTGTATTATTGGATTTACTCAAACTGTTGATTATGATATTGAATTTGTTGGAGGAATTCGCAATACTTTATTTGGAGGGGAAGGATTGTTCTTTGCAACCCTAACCGGTCCCGGCACAGTATATATTCAATCCTTACCATTTAGCAGACTAGCCAGCAGGATTCACCAGGCGGCTCCTCAGGGTGGTGGAAAAGACAAAGGTGAAGGTAGTATTCTAGGCGGGATTGGCGATGTAATAAGTGGAGATAACAGGTTTTAATTCTGTTAAATAGATAAAACAATTGTTAAAACACGATAGAATTTATTATATTTAAACATACCAAATAAATCACAAAGCCTATAATATAATTCTACTCATTTTTTTATCAATTTAATCTTAACTTAAATCTTTTCAAATTATGGCGAGAGCGATGTTTGAATACACCAAGACTATACTGGATAAAGTGAGTTTTGATGCTAACCTTTTCTGTAAGGAAGTTAAAAAAGCGATTCAGCGTTTACTGCCTCATGAAATTGAGGAATTGAGATTATGGATCATTGCTTTAACCCGACAGAATCCCGAATTAAATCAATGTTTAATGTATTTAAATACTTAATAGAAAGCGGCTCAAAAGGCCGCTTTTCTAATTATTAACCTGGTATTCTTTCTTTTTATTTAAAGGGCTTATGATCTTAACATTTTGAAAGGTAATAGCTCCTTTCACTACCCCTGCGATGGTGGAACGTATGGCCTCAATGATCTGCATTTTTAGCTCACTGCGGTTATAGATAAGACTTACTTCCCTGGCCGGAACAGGATCTTTGAACATTTTAAGGTGCTTCTTCTCAGATTCTTTGAGGTCCAGCGTATGCAAGTAGGGAAGAAGTGTCATTCCCATCCCTTCATTGGCTAGTTTTATCAGCGTTTCAAAACTACCGCTTTCTAATTGTAACTGATCTCCATCATAATCTCTCGAAGCTTTGCATAGATTGATGATTCCATCCTTAAAGCAATGTCCGTCTTCCAGAAGTAACATTTTATTTATATCCAGGTCTTCCACATCAATTTTTTCAGACATAGATGCTCCTTCACTATTCGGAATATAAGGCACAAAAGGTTCGTAATACAAAACATTTTCTTTGATGCCCTCCACTTCCAGGGGAGTTGCCGCGATAGCAGCATCAAGATGTCCTTCTTTTAGCTTTTCAAGAATAGCTTCGGTATGTAATTCTTCGATCTTCAACTTTACCTTTGGATATTTCTTCATAAAACTACCAATGAACATTGGCAGCAGCGTAGGCATTATCGTGGGAATTACCCCGAGCCTGAAAATACCACCAATAAATCCTTTTTGCTGATCTACGATATCCTGAATACGGTCGCTCTCATTTACAATATTTCTTGCCTGCTGAACGATTTTTTGCCCAACTTCAGTAAGTTGAATCGGCTTTTTGGTCCTATCGAAAATAGTGACTTCCAGCTCTTCTTCTAATTTCTGAATTTGCATGCTCAAAGTTGGTTGAGTTACAAATACTTTCTGAGCCGCTTTAGTGAAGTTCTTATGTTCGGCAACTGCAAGTACATAATGAAGTTGGGTGATTGTCATATAAACAGATTTTGCTTATACAAAGGTATAAGTTTTTCTTATTTAGAATAACAATTAACTTTGATTTATCTATTACAAAATCGGGCTGAGTTAAAGTGGGGGGTAATCCCCCCAAAAACTGAAGGTTTTCTGATTGATCTGTTCATAATCCATTTGATAGTCTGGCATTCCATTAGATGAATTTGGTTTTATGGAATCATTGACTTTAAAGAATATTTAAAACCTGATCTCCATTTCTTTATCAGTACCGTCAAAATCAAAATTTGAATCTCCCCAATTTGGTGGACCATAGATCATAGAATTTCCACTGGTGCCATAATTCTCTGCTGGCATTCCTCCCGCGTCAAAATCCATTTTTCCGTTTCCGTTCTCATCGTGCAACACCACTATAGCATAATTTCCTTCAGGTACATTTTCAAAAACTGCGGTGGCTTGTCCGTTTTTAATTTCAGATTTAACTGAAAACTCAGGTTCCTTCTTCATAAAGCTATCTTCAGAATACATAGCAAAAAGTACTTCTCCATTACTGGAGGTCACATTGGGAACAGTTGCACTTATACTACCTGTTTTTTCTGCTTGTCCATGAACTAATGATCCTAGAAACATGGCAACTAATACGGCGATTGTTTTCATAATACTTTAATTTGTTGATTATGAAACAAACATATAAGCAAATTCAAATTTTCAGAAAATCATCTGACTGAACTGTAGAATATTAGCGCTGAATGGTTTAAAGAAGTCCTCTGGCTTTAATCTCCAGATATTTATTGATAGCATTAATGCTCAGTTCTTTTGGAGGAGTGAGCAAAGTTTGTATTCCATGTCTTTGCAATTCTTTAGACATGAGCAATTTATTATGTACAAATTCTTCTGCAATGGTTTGATGAGCACTCTCGCTCACATTTTTCGGAGTGATATGAGTTAATTTGGTCATTTCAGTATTCTCGAAAAAGATCACAACGAGTAAATGCTGCTTAGCGATCGCTTTTAAATATGGTAACTGCCGCTGCAATGCCGACATATGTTCAAAATTGGTATAAAGCATTAAAAGGCTTCGATGGGTTAAATGCTTTTTTACCCGGGAATACAATAAGCTGAAATCACTGTCATAAAATTCTGTATCTACATTATAAAGAGCGTCCATGATCCTATTTAGCTGACTCAGTTTTGAACTGGCTTTCTGAAGTTTATCGATCTTATTCGAGAAAGAAAGCATTCCTACTTTATCTTTTTTCTTTAAGGCAACATTAGAAAAGGCAAGAGCGCTATTAATAGCATAGTCTAATAAACTGAGACCTTCAAACGGCATTTTCATCATTCGGCCACAGTCAATAACCGAATAGACCGGTTGAGACCTCTCATCCTGGAATTGATTGACCATTAATTGGTTATTTTTTGCCGTGGCCTTCCAGTTGATGGTTCTAACATCATCCCCACGCACATATTCCTTGATCTGTTCAAATTCCATAGTATGCCCAATTCTACGGATTCGTTTTATACCATGCAAATCGATCTTTTGATCCAGCGCCATAAAATCGAGCTTCTTCATTTGAATAAAAGAGGGATAGACCTTAACCATCTGGTCTTTATTAAAAATATACCTTCTTTTGGCAAGTCTTAAGATTGTAGAGATATATATATTAAGGTTTCCAAAAATATATTCTCCTCGCTTCAATGGTTTGAGCAGGTATTCAAAACTTGTTTTTTTATAAGCCGGGATTTCTAATGTTTTCAGGAAATCTCTTTTTTGAAATTGAACAGGAATTTCATCAATGATTTCCGAATAGATCTTAAATCCGTAATTATTTTGAATAGTTACCAGAACGGTATTTTCATCTGAATTTGAGAATTTTTCCGGTAAAACTCGGTCAACATTTATCGAAACCTTGCTGTAAAGGGCAATAATATCAGTAAATATCAAAACTCCCATGACTGCAGTCAGAGTCCAGGTAATGCTATATAAAGCTTCAAACCAGAATGAGATAAGAAACAGTATAGATATACCGAATAAGGCATAAAATACCGTCTTTCCAAAATATAATGATCTGATGAATTTTAGCACTATCGGGGAATTTCTACAGATTGCGTGATCATATCTATAACACTGCCGGCCGTCATTCCTTCCATTTCTCTGTCTGGAGAAAGAATTAGTCGGTGAGCCAAAACGGGTTTTAAAGAATTCTTGATATCTTCCGGAATCACAAAATCACGTCCATTCACTGCGGCAAAAGCTTTTGAGGCGTTCATCACCGCAATAGAAGCTCTCGGGCTCGCACCCAAATAGAGGTGTGGATGATTTCTGGTTTTATGGATGAGTTCAGCAATATAATTTAGAAGTTTTTCCTCCACAATGATCTCATGGATCTGGTCTCGTAACTCTGAAATTTTCTTAGGCTCAAGTACCGCTTCAATCTCTGTTTCCGGAAGTTTCCCTTTCCTTTCATGATGAGTTTGAAGGATCTTTACTTCATCTTCAAGCTCAGGATAACCTACTTCAATTTTGAATAGAAATCTGTCCAGCTGGGCTTCAGGCAGCGCATAAGTGCCTTCCTGCTCTATTGGATTTTGGGTCGCCAGAACCATAAAAGGGGCCTCCATTTTGTACAATTTACCATCCATGGTTACCTGCCTTTCTTCCATCACCTCAAAGAGAGCGGCCTGGGTTTTCGCCGGAGCCCGGTTTATTTCATCTATAAGCACGATATTAGAGAAAACAGGACCTTTCTTGAATTCAAATTCAGAGGTCTTCGTGTTGAAAATTGAAGTTCCAAGAACATCACTAGGCATAAGGTCTGGAGTAAACTGAATCCGGCTAAAATTAGTCTTCAAGGATTTAGCGAATAATTTGGCGGTGATCGTTTTGGCCACCCCCGGCACTCCTTCAATTAGTACATGACCATTAGCCAATAAACCTACGATCAAAAGTTCTACAAAATTATCCTGACCTACAATTACCCTTGAAAGTTGAGCCTTTAAACTTTCCACAGCATTGCTAAGGCCTTCCAGCGGAATTCTGTTCTCAAACTTTAATTCTTCTTTATTTTGATTCACTTCCTGGTTTTCCATCGTGCTTTTTAAATGTGTTTATACTATTGCTTAGTTCGAAGAATTGGTCCTTTTCATTTTCGTAATTCTTCTGAAAATTAAAGATTATTTCGAAAAGCTTTTTGGTTCTTTCTATACTATTTTCGCTTTTCACAGAGAGATGCCGGTAAAATTCCTCATTGATATTCGAGGGATCCAATCTATATTGATTCCTGATATACTCCATAAAGAGTGAAATTTTTTTTAGGCCCAGCTCATGATATTTCTTTTGTTCCAGATATAAACTGGACATGGTGTGGGTAAACTCATACGATCGGTTTTTTAATGGCTCTACCACAGGAATTGAACGTTGTTTACGTTTCCCTTCAAATAATATAAAAAGGATGGCCGCAATGATCACAAAATAATAAGCCCATTTTAGCGGTCGGTTATTTAATAAAATGTACAGGGGAGAGGTGAAGAAGCCTTTTCCAGATTTATAATAAGAATCCCATAGAACCGGTTTGTTTTTCAGGTATGATAATAGCGCTTCACTATACCTGTAATTGGTATTTTTAAGTAGAAAGTAATTACTGAAGGCCTGCGGTGCAGAATGCAGAAAAATTTCACCTTCACCAAATTCTGTTTTTATAAAATTGATCTTTATATCACTTCTTTTTTCGCCAAAACTAGAAGTTCCCAGCACTACCTGCTTGGTGGTGTCTATTTCATCAAAATAAACTGCTGGCAGATCCTGATCGAATTCAAGAGGTTTTTCAAACTTCAAATTTGAATTCACCAGATTAAGTGCAGGCCTGGATTTAAATCCATCGGCATCAATAAATGATGATAATTTGACTTTTAGCGTGTCTTCCAGTTTCTCTCCAAAGTTATAGGCAGAAATAAATAAAGTATTTCCTTCTGAAACCCAATTTAGAACGTCCGCCAGTTCATCTTTATCAAAAGCCACATAATTATTCAAGAAGAAATACGTACCCTGAGAAGCCTGGTCATTAAGATATTCATAAGGAGGTATTTTGATCTCTTTTATATTTTCAGGATTCTCATTTTTCCAGATTTCATAAAATATGAAAGCTCCTAAAGGGATTTTATCTGTTTTGGTATAGCTGGGAGTCCAGTTAATGGGATCTGGTTCAGAACTTTCCAGCCAGGTAAGAGAAATGACCAGTAACAGGAACAAACCGAAGGCGATCTTATAGGTTCTATTCATGTTTCAGATTTTTTAATGCATCTTCCATCCTGATAAAACCCTTTTCTGCCAGCTTAAAATCAGCTTCTGATACCTGGAAACTTCCATACCAGATAAACTCATATAGCTTGGTGATATTGGTGAACTGTTCTCGAATTTTCTTATTGATTATTTCATTGGAATAATCCTTATTTGTTTTCTGATATTCATAGTGAATAAGTTCCAGCTCATCCAGTTTTCGTAGTTCCTGCAGGTAATAATAGCGCACCGCAAGCCGAAATTGGCCATTTTGAATAGCTTCCTTCATCAGCGCCGAGAGATCTTCATTTTTTATAAGTTCTTCTTCTTCATAAAGAAAAACCTCACTGGTCCTGGGATTTTGCAAGATTTTTCCACCTGGATTCAATTTTGAAAATAACCAGGCTATAAGTCCAAGTAATGCAAGGATAAATAATACCGGAATTACCGCAGCAATAGCAGCCAGAATGCTATTTGCCTTATAATCTCCAAAAAACCAGTTAATGAACTGGTTGTATTTTGCATTGATCCATTTTTTGAAACGGGTCCACCAGTTGTCTTTTTCAACATTCGTAATGTAGTCGAAGTCTTCTTCAGATTTATATTTTTCAATCTGACTTTCATTAAGCTCAACCGGTGTTAAATTGGAAGTTCGATCATATCTTATCTCCTTTTTTTGAGTCAGAGAATCGGTTTCCTGAGGATAAAGTATTCCGAAGGAAAAGAATAAAAGAATGATTAAAAATCTCTTTTTCAAGTCTACTTATTATTTCCCAGGTTTTGGATCGTTTCGTAGGTACCGGTATAGTTCTGCTTTTCGTTCAGGTTAAAATAAACGAAGGCGACTCCAATTGGGGTAATACTGTAAACCAGGTACTGAATGATGGTTGTGATCACATTAATAATGATATAGCCGGTCCCAAAAACACCTTCTATACTACCAGTTCCTGAATTTTCGCTGGCTGAGACAAAAGCCTTGAACATAAAATAAAAGATGGCCGGTAATTGAAATACCAGACCTATTAAATATACAATAATGCCTATGCAGAAAAGTGTGGCAAAGGTATTCCACCAGTTATCCTTGATCAATTGAAAACTTTCAGAAATACTGTCCATCACGTTATTTCTTCGGAATACCAAAATAGCAGTTGCCAGGCTTACGGGTATCGCTACATATATGCCGGGAATAATGAAAAGAAGGGTTCCGGCGAAAATAAGGATCCAGGAAATGACCGTTACCAATAAAATTTTTCCAAAATCACTTTTTAACCCTGCAGCAACTTCTGAAGAAATGATCTTTCCGTTATTGTTTATATATGACAGGATGATATGATATACTGTCCCGGTCATGGAGCTTACATAGAGTATATAGGCCAGCAACATAAGTCCCGCTGATATAATAAAATCTGAAGTATTAAGTCCAACATTGGAGATAAACGTAGCTCCCATAGTAGACCAGGCATAATAAGTTACCGCAGCGATCAAAAGGATGAACGCGGGACCCACAAGCTTTAAGAATATTTTTCCGGCAGCCTTGTAATTCTCTCTAAGAAATTTGAAGGTTACACTTAATATTTCTCCCAGCTCTCGCTGTTTCTTAAATTCAATATATTCCTGACTCATTATTTGATTTCTTTAATAGGTGTAAGGGGTAGTAAACATAGTAAAACAATATCAATGCTAAAGAAGTAATTATGATCAATATTGCTAACCAATCTGGCATGCTGGTGATCCTGGTCACAAAGCCTTCCAGGAACCCGGCAATAATGAAGAACGGGATCGTACTGATCACGATCTTCAAACCATCTTTGATCCCCATGGTAAAAGATTTAAGTCTCGAATAAGTTCCCGGGAATAGGATGCTTTTTCCAACAACCAGCCCCGCACAGCCGGCCACTATGATCACAGAAATCTCTATGGTTCCATGTATCCAGATTGTTCTGGCCGACTCCCAGAGTAAGCCCTTTTCATAAAAAAAGAATTGAAAGCTACCCAGCATCACGGCATTTTGCATTAATAGAAAAACGGTCCCAATCCCGGCCAGGACCCCAAGGGAAAATGCCATTAAGGAGACTTTAATATTGTTAATTGTGATCCCCAGGAACATATCGGTTTCTGAAGCTTTCTTATAGACCGCCATGGGGTCTTCGTTGGCGATATTTTCTAAAGTCATGTTCACATAAGCATCACCCATGATCGATCTAACAAAAGCTGCATCTGTAGCTGAGCTGTAAGCCCCGATAATACAGAAACCGGCAAAGATCAAAAAGCTCAATAAAAGTTGTTTCTGATGTCTATGAAACTGAGATGGAAACTCCTTTGTAAAGAAGGAAATAAACCTGTTTCCAGATTCTTTTTTAGACCTGTATATGCTTTGGTGTATTCCAGATGCCAGGCCATTAAGATATTTGGTGGTGTTGCTACCGGGATAAAATGTTTTAGAGTAACTGAGATCATCACTCAATTCTACATAAATATCTGAAAGCTGTCCTGGAGATAGGTTCCTATTATTTTGCAAGAGGCTTTCGTACTTAACCCATTTATCTTTATTTTGCCTGACAAAAGCAGCCTCGCGCATCGTTTTCTGTATAAAACCCAAAGTAACATATTTAATGGATAATTTTCAAATTGAAACCGCTCAAAATATCAGTATAGAACAGAATGCTGCGGGAATAGGGGACAGGATCCTTGCGTTTATTGTAGATATGGCCATCATTGTGGTTTATATGATTCTTGCAGGATTGCTGATGGCTGGTATTAGCGGCGATAATGGAAGCGAAATGATGTATTATTTGGTACTGGGTTTACCACCATTTCTATACTATTTACTTTGGGAAACATTCTGGAATGGTCAGTCGCCCGGAAAAGCTTTATTGCAAATAAGAGTAGTTAAAAAAGATGGCTCAAGACCCGAGTTTTCTAATTATCTAGTGAGATGGTTGTTATGGATCATCGATGTAAGTCTTACCAGTGGTGGGGTTGCGGTAGTAACTATTCTACTGAATGGGAAAGGGCAAAGATTAGGTGATATTGCCGCAGGTACTACGGTTATATCTGAAAAGAAAAAAGTAAGTATTCATAATACCCTTGCCGTAGATCTTCCTGAAAATTATCAACCAAAATATCCTCAGGTCACCGTATTAAGTGATAATGATATTCAGGAAATTAAAAATCTCTATAATGAAGCGCGTAAAGGAGCGCAGCATCACATAATTCTTTCCTTAAGCGAAAAGGTCGCGCAATTGATGGATGTTCAGTTTGAAGAAAGACCTATGGAATTTATTCAGCGAGTGATCAATGATTATAATTACTATACCAGGCAGTAATTATTCAAGTATCTCGATATTCATTTCAACATTATCAATGGGCCATTCTGAGTCACCAGTTTTTACTTTGGCAATTTTTTCAGCAACGTCCATTCCACTAATCACCCTTCCAAATACGGTATGATCATTATTTAAGTGTGGAGTTCCACCTTTATCCATCACTATAAAGAATTCGAATGGGGATGATGCCTTGCTTACGTTCTGTTCGGCGTATTTTGCTGCGGAAAAAGCACCGTAATTATGATTGTGACCGGCGTCAAATTCACTTGGGATAAGATAACTTCCTACATCTCCACGGCTGCTGGCGGTAATCTGGTTATCTGCATTTCCTCCCTGGATCACAAAATTGGGAGCCACCCGATGAAAAAAAGTATTATTAAAATAATCATTTTTAACCAGCATGATAAAATTGGCCCTGTGTAAAGGAGTGTCCATAAATAACTGGACATCAATATTCCCAAATTTCGTCTTGATCCTTACCTTGTTCTCCCTGTTCTTCTTCCCGTATTCTGTGAGTGTGGGAATTAGTTCTTCCTGAGCTATAGGAAACCTTGGATTTTCTTCAATTTTTGTCCTTTTGTCTTCCTGTGCGAGTTCTTTTTTTCGCAATTCAAAAATACTGTCTCTCGCTTTTTGAATGGAATCCTTTTCTTGTTGTGCTTTCAAGTTTTCTGAGGACTTTGATTGACCTTCTTGTGAGGAAGTTTCCTTATCTTCACAACTTGCGAAAACGAGAAATAAAAGAATTGTTACTAAAGAAAGATTTCTAAACATGGAATTCGAAATTTTTAAAAACAGGATTTCAAAGTTAAAAAAAATGTCGCTTCCCGGAGAAGACGCGCATAGAAAACTGGCTCCTCTCATTAGAATAAATGAACTGAGTAAGATTGATATGTCAAAAATGAATCCACAGGAAGCAGGGGTAATGGCCGTTTTTTATCCGGGAGTTGAAGCTGAAACCAGGCTTGTTCTTATTTTACGAAAGACCTACAAGGGAGTACATTCTAATCAGGTTGGTTTCCCAGGAGGCAGAGTAGAGGAAAGTGATTTTGATCTGCAGGAAACTGCCTTACGTGAAACCGAAGAAGAAGTCGGAATTCCCCGAAATGAAATTGAAGTATTAAAAAAATTGACCCGGCTTTACATACCGCCATCTAATTTTTGGGTTCAGCCATATTTGGGAATTCTTGAGAAGACCCCGAAAATGATCGCCCAGGAAACAGAGGTAGAAGCAATATTAGAGGTGAAACTCAGCGAATTTTTAGATGATCGGAATGTGATCAAGAAAAACCTGAGCACAACTTATGCTACTAATATAGAGGTACCGGCATATAAGCTTAATGGGCATGTAGTATGGGGAGCAACTGGAATGATGTTGAGTGAAATAAGGGAATTACTTTTAAAAATATAATCTGCCAGTAATTATTATATTTGACGCCGGTTCATTAATAGCTGAAGTAAGGACCAAATAATAAAACGAAGATCAGCAATGGGATTATTCAAAAAGAATCCGTTTGGACATTATCTTATAGTGAAAAAGTGGTTGATCCGCATTTTCGGTGTTTTGTCGCATAGAAGATACAGGGGTTTTAATGAGCTTCAAATTGAAGGTTCAGAGATCATTAAAAATCTGCCAGATACCAATGTACTTTTTGTATCTAATCATCAAACTTACTTTGCCGATGTTACGGCGATGTTCCATGTTTTTAACGCCAGTCTTAGCGGTAGAGTAGATAATATAAAGAATGTAGGTTATCTATGGCAGCCGAAATTGAATATCTATTATGTAGCCGCCAAAGAGACTATGAAAGCAGGATTCCTTACAAGGATCATGGCTTATGCTGGGGCGGTAACCGTGGAACGAACCTGGAGAGCAAAAGGAGAAGAGATTAAAAGAGAGGTGAATCCTAATGACACGGAGAATATAGGTATTGCCTTGGAAGATGGTTGGGTGATCACATTTCCACAAGGAACTACAAAGCCTTTCAAACCTATTAGAAAAGGCACCGCTCATATTATTAAAAATCACAAGCCGATAGTTATTCCTATTGTCATTGATGGTTTTAGAAGATCTTTCGATAAAAAGGGATTAAGGATCAAAAAGCGCGGAATTCTCCAGAGTTTTCAGATCAAGGAGCCGTTGGAGTTTGATTATGAAAATGAGAGTATTGAAGATATAGTTCAGAAACTTGAGTATGCCATTGAGCAACACTCATCATTTTTGAAGGTAATTCCTAAAGAGGAGATCGATGCTATGGAAGATCTCAATGAACAGCGTCGCTGGAAATATTAATTAAGCAGTTGCACCAAAAATTAATATGCTCTTGATGAAAGTTTTTTGAAACTTTATCACATTATTTCTTTCTCTAACTTACCTGATTCCGAAGATTATTTAATCATTTTGAAGTAAAGCCTTTTGTATTATTCAGGAACTATTAATTTTGAGAAAATTTTGAAGATTATGAATTATATTCTTTTTGACGGTCCTTCCAGAAATGACCTTTTGCCTTTTACCTTCACTCGTCCAGTTGCAGATATTAGAATAGGGATTTTAACCATTCGTGAAAAATGGGAAAAGATGTTAGAGGTTACAACATCTACAAAGACTGAAGATTATCTGAGTGGTAAATGGCCATTAGAGCTTGAAGAAGAGAATATATTTATAAATGCCTCATACTTACCAACCAAAGATCTAATTGAAAATATTAAATCGTTAAGTGCGAACCAAAAGCTCGTTCTTAATGAAGATATAGTAGCCTATTTTCAGAATGGAGAGAATGAGGTTGATCTTTCTGCATTAGAATCCATAACCATAGAAAATGAAATTTTAAAGGTGGCTCATACCTGGGATATATTTTCTAAGAATGGCAAAGCAATAGAAATGGATTTTGCTCTTTTGACCAAGGGCAGGAAATCTCAAAGAATTGATGAATCAAATTATATTAAAAATGCTGAAAGTATTTTTATAGAAGAAGGTGCTGTTGTAGAAAACTGTAGTCTTAATGCGTCTTCAGGACCTATTTATGTTGGTAAGAATGCGACGATCATGGAAGGGTCTTTAATTAGAGGGCCATTAGCGCTATGTGAAGATGCTACCATAAAACTCGGTGCGAAGATCTATGGTCCAACTACAATTGGACCTTCCTGTAAAGCAGGTGGTGAAATTAATAATTCAGTACTTTTCCAAAATAGCAATAAGGGGCATGATGGATTTTTGGGAAATTCGGTATTGGGAGAGTGGTGCAATATAGGTGCAGACTCCAATAATTCCAATCTCAAAAATAATTATGCCGAGGTTAGAATATGGAATTACAATACAGAGAACTTTGCAAAAACTGGTTTGCAGTTCTGTGGTCTTATCATGGGAGATCATAGTAAATGTGGTATCAATACAATGTTTAATACCGGTACGGTGGTAGGAGTTAGTGCAAATATCTTTGGAAGCGGGTTCCCCCGAAATTTTATTCCAGGCTTTAGCTGGGGTGGAAGTGGAGGAACTTCCACTTATAAACTGGACAAGGTTTTTGAAACGGCAGAATTAGTAATGCAGCGAAGGGGAATTGATTTAACAGCAGAAGATAAGAATATTCTTCAACATGTTTTTGATTATTCTTCAAAATGGAGAAGGGGCTAGAGAGCAAGGTAGTAAAGGAGCATTCCTAAAAAAATAAAAAGTATTGCAGAAATTATAAGTACCCTGTAATGCTTTTTTTTATGCGCTTTAAGTATACTTAGTTGAAAATGTCGAAGATCTTCATCAGTCAATCTGCCTTTTTGGAGGATACGCTGAAAGCTTGAACCAGCACTTATGGATTCACTGGTTGGACTATTGTGGTTGCTGGCTTTTTGGTCAAGCCCGGTGCGATTTGCACTCCCAAAATTCATAGCTTTATTATTGAAATAACTTTCTAAAGATAGTGAAAATTGTCTTATTTTAAATTACTATAATCAGCATCCTTTCTATTACTGTTGGAGTATCATTTTACAGAAACATTTTTAGTTGGTATCTTTGCAGCCCCATTTGCGTGTTGGGTATTAAAAGATAGTATATGGAAGCTAAGAAAGTCGCATTTTATACATTGGGTTGTAAGCTGAATTTTTCAGAAACCTCCACCATTGCAAGATCCTTTGAGAATGAAGGATTCAAGCGTGTAGACTTTTCAGAAAAAGCTGATATTTATGTGATTAATACCTGTTCAGTAACCGAAAATGCAGACAAAAGATTTAAGACTATAGTTAAGCACGCCCAAAAAGCAAACGAGAATGCTTTTTTAATCGCTGTGGGGTGTTATGCTCAGTTAAAACCGGAAGAACTTGCCGCGGTAGATGGGGTAGACCTGGTTTTGGGAGCGACCGAGAAATTTAAGATCACAGATTATTTAAATGATCTTAGCAAAAATGATTTTGGGGAAGTTCATTCCTGTGAAATCAATGAAGCCGATTTTTACGTGGGATCTTACTCTATCGGGGATAGAACCAGGGCTTTTTTAAAGGTTCAGGATGGCTGCGATTATAAGTGTACCTATTGTACTATTCCATTGGCCAGGGGGATTTCAAGAAGTGATAAGCTGGAGAATGTTCTAACTAATGCTTCGGAAATTTCTGAACAGGGAATAAAAGAGATCGTTCTAACCGGGGTTAATATCGGTGATTATGGAAAAGGAGAATTCGGAAACAAGAAACATGAACATACTTTTCTTGACCTGGTAAAGGCATTGGATGAAGTTGATGGAATTGAGAGACTTAGAATTTCATCCATTGAACCCAATCTGCTTAAAAATGAAACAATAGATTTTGTTTCTGAAAGCCGAAGCTTTGTTCCCCATTTTCACATTCCATTACAGAGCGGGAGTGATAGAATTCTTAAACTGATGCGCCGCCGGTATATGAGTGACCTGTATGTGGATAGAGTGAAAAGAATAAGAAAGGTAATGCCTCATGCCTGTATAGGAGTGGATGTTATTGTAGGTTTCCCTGGTGAAACTGAAGATCATTTCCTTGAAACTTATAATTTTCTGAATGAATTGGATATTTCTTACCTGCATGTTTTCACCTATTCAGAGCGGGATAATACTCCTGCAGCAGAAATGAAAGATGTTGTTCCTTTAAAAGTGAGAAAGAAAAGAAGTAAAATGTTGAGAGGTCTTTCAGCAAAGAAAAGACGCGCATTTTATGAAAGTCAGTTAGGAAATACCGGGACGGTTCTTTTTGAAGGGGAAAATAAGGAAGGTTATATTCACGGGTTTACGGAGAATTACGTAAAAGTAAAAGCTCCCTGGAATCCAACTAAAGTAAATACCCTTCAGAAAATTAAATTAACTGAAATTGATGAAGATGGCCTGGTACGATTTGAGGAAATACCAGAAGCCGTGGCTGTTTAAATATTAATTCCTACAGGTAAAAGGTCCTTGTATTTTCTTCGGTTTTTTCTAATAAAACCTGCGATTTCAGGACTTGTAGGGACTACACGTGTATTTCTTTCTTTTATTTCAGCAAGAACAGCTATGATGAAATCTTCCTGCCGGTCCTCAGAATTTTCAGGCATTCTTAATTTGGTTAGAAAAATTTTTCTTTCCTGTTGTGAATACTCTATAGTTGCAAGTTCATTGTTGATCTGCGTTTCAAACTGCCTAAGAAACTCATTGTCTGTAATTACTAAACCTTCTTCCTCGTTCATACTGGTAAATTTAATTCATAGGCACTTCTATTAGAAGAACCTTAGATGGGTTTTTAAACTCCAGGGATAGACTGGAAGTATTCCAGATCCCTACAGCGTCTCGTTTTT
Source organism: Christiangramia sediminis (assembly GCF_020552705.1). Classification (GTDB taxonomy): domain Bacteria; phylum Bacteroidota; class Bacteroidia; order Flavobacteriales; family Flavobacteriaceae; genus Christiangramia; species Christiangramia sediminis. The sequence continues at coordinate 283,609 of NZ_JAJBZG010000001.1, forward strand.
TAAGTATAGTTCCTTCAACTTCTGCATCACCTTCAATTAAAAAAACATAGACTCCATTACTTTCACTCTTCAGGTTATAATCAATTTTCCTGCCAGCCTGAAAATCACCAAGATGCAAATAAGCTTGCTGGTTTATATAAAGCGAATCTTTAGACTGATCAGATTTTGGAGAAACCACGTTAATGAGTTGATTTGGTTGCATTAATTCTGAAAAATCTTTCTGATCGTATCTGGGCTCAAGCCCATCTTTCTCCGGAAAGATCCATATTTGAAGCATATTCAGTTCATCTTGAGAAGAATTGAATTCACTATGTTCAACACCCGTTCCTGCACTCATTACCTGTACTTCCCCCGCCTCAATAACGGCAGTATGATCCATAGAATCTTTATGCCTGATTTCTCCTTTTAAGGGGATAGAAATGATCTCCATATTTTTATGCGGGTGAGTTCCAAAACCCATCCCTGCTTTTACATAATCATCATTAAGCACTCTTAAGAGCCCGAACTGTACTTTGCTGGGATCAAAAAAATTAGCAAAACTGAAAGAGTGATTAGCTTTAAGCCAGCCGTGATTTGCAGTACCCCGTGAATTTGCGGGATGTATTACTTTCTCCATTATTTGTGGTTCGTAAATTTGAAAGTCAAGTATTAAGCAGTAATTTTGATAGTTAAATTTACAACTTAATGGGAGCATTCTTTGTTATATACATGTTAAAATGAAACAGGAGCATAAGATTACTCATGTATATTTGATGCCAGGCATGGCAGCCGATTCAGCTATTTTTGAACATGTGCTTTTGCCAGAAGATAGATTTGAAGTTCATCTCTTAGAGTGGGAAATGCCTGAACCTGAAGAAAGTCTTAAGGAATATGCAAAAAGGATGATAAAATATATTCATCATGAGGATATAGCTCTTATTGGTGTTTCTTTTGGCGGGGTAATTGTACAGGAAATGGCGAAGTTCCTTGATCTAAACAGGCTTATTATCATTTCAAGTGTAAAATGTTCTGATGAATTGCCACCAAGGATGAAATTTGCTTCTAAAACAGGTCTTTTTAAGATGATTCCTACAGGCCTGGCAACCTATGTAGATCATTTTGAAAAATTTGCCTTTGGTGATTTTTTGAAGAAAAGAGCTAAGTTGTATAAGCAATATATTTCTATTACAGATAAGAAGTATCTGGATTGGGCCATTAAGAACATGGTAAACTGGAGATGCGATAAACCTGACGAAAAAGTAATTCATATTCATGGAGACAGGGATGAAGTATTTCCTATCAAGAATATTAAGAATGCTATTGTGGTTAAGGGAGGAACTCATATCATGATCATTAACAGGTTTAGATGGTTCAATGAGAATTTACCAGAATTGATCCTTTCAGGAAAATTGAAAAATAAAAAGAAGAACGAAAAAGTTAATTAAAGAGCTATGAAGATATTAAAGAACGCGTTGCTGATTGTGGGATTGTTTACTGTATGTGCGGTGAGTATCAATGCTGTTCAACAGGAAGAAAGCAATTCTGTAGAAAATGAGAAAATTGAAAATAAAACTTCAAATAAGAGTGTGGCAGATTCTTATAGAATAGAATCTTTACCTATGCCCGAAAATTTAGAGTTTGCCGGGGAAGGAGTGCCTTTAGAAGATCCGGACGTCTTTGAAAGAATGGATCGTGAACTTTTGGTTAATACCTATTGGCAATCTAATGCCTTGCTGCTCATTAAAAGAGCTAATAAATATTTTCCGGTTATAGAGCCTATTCTAAAAGAAGAAGGAATTCCAGATGATTTTAAATATCTGGCGGTTATAGAAAGTGGATTAACCCAGGCGGTTTCACCTGCCAGTGCAGTTGGTTTCTGGCAAATTCTGGAAGGAACAGGGAAAGAATATGGATTAGAGATCAATGATAATGTGGATGAGCGTTATCATATTGAAAAATCAACCCGGGTTGCAGCAGATTATCTTAAAAAAGCAAAAGAGCGATTTGGATCCTGGACGCTAGCAGCAGCTTCTTATAATGCTGGTCAATACGGCGTGGATAAACAATTGGAGAGACAAAAGGTGGGTGATTATTATGATCTTTTACTAGGTGAGGAAACCGGTAGATATGTATTTAGAATTCTTGCGCTAAAAGAGATCATGACCAATCCTAAGAAGTATGGTTTCAGTTTTAATGAAAGTGATCTATACAAGCATATTCCCGTAGAAAAAGTAAAAGTGGATACGGTGGTGAAAGATTTTCCCGATTTTGCGGAAAATTTTGGCATCAATTACAAGATATTAAAAGTTCATAATCCATGGTTAAGAGATGATCATCTTAAAAATGCCTCACGAAAAACATATTATATAGATATTCCCGAGGAAGGAAATTATCCTGAAGTGAAATAGCAGAAATTATTCCACCTGGATATTATCGGCATAAACTTCCTCGTATTCATTTACGAGGTTTTGTGAAATTGAAGTTTCCAATGCGATGTAGTTTTCGCGGTAAGCTGTTTCTTCATCGGTTTGCATTGGAGGAAATACGCTTCTTCTAATATCTGTGATTCTTTTATCCTTATCCAAAAGGAAACAGGTGGGAAGACCTAGAGAGTGCTTGAGTTGTTTTACTACATAAGCTCCCTTATTCTTGGACTCGTCAACATAAACGATAGAAATATTTGAAGAAAACTTTTCAGCAAGCTTTTTCACTTTATCTTTTTTATCCCAGAATAAAACCACAAAATCTATTTTATCCTTATACTCAGATGCCAGTTCATTAATTGCAGGAACCTCACCTTTGCTAGGTATACACCAGGATGCGTAAGTGATTAGAAAGACCGGTTTTTTATAATCGTAAAGATTGACCTCTTTCTTTTTAAGACTCTGGAATTTAAAATCATCCATATAGGAACCTTCTAAATGATCACTGGTAAAGTTCTCAAATAGTTCCTTAGCCTTATCATAATCCTTAAAACGGTATGCGAGGTCTGCTTTTCGGTTGTAATCTGAAAGATGCATGTAGAGCTCCTGTGAGAAAAAGCTTTTCTCCTGCAAGTCTTCTTGCTGGGAAAATACTGTAGGACCAATAAATAGAAAAACCAGTAATAGTTTTTTCATGCAACTTGTGGGGCTTGTTTGCCGCAAAAGTATGTCAGGAAAGACTTACATGGAAAATTTATCGTTGAAGTACCTGTAAATTAGTTAAAAGAAAAATTGTTCTTAAAATGTTAATAACTACAAGATTAGATTTTCTTCATCTGCTCTTTCATCATTCTAATCTGATCGTTCATCATTCCATGCTTATCAAGCTTTTTAGCTTCATTAAGCAGCATTGTTGCTTCTCTCTTTCTTCTTTTGGTCATAGCGATCCCGGCCAGGTTTAATTTGGCCATCGCAAGATCATGATCCATGGAAAGACCTAATTTAAGGGCGCGTTTGAAGAACTTTTCAGCCTGGGTCATATTGGTCTGGGAAACCATGAGTCCGTGAAGGTACCAGTAATAACCTTGTTGCTTTTTAACCAGCGCTTTTTCAGGGTCTTTAATCCTGTCCAGCCATTTCTTTGCTCCGGGAAAGTCCTGCTTTCTAAGTCTAAGAAAAGCTAAAAGGATCATTTCATTTTTAAAATAAAGGAATATAAAAATTCCGGAAAGTAGAAGTAAAAATATTCCATTCCCTATATTACCCTCTATAAACTGCCATATCGCTGCTGCAATGATTAAACCGGCTATAACTAATTTGATATTTTTATTGAACATCTTGTATCTTCATTTTTCCAGGCGGCAAAGGTAATAAAAACAATTAGAAATTATTTTAAATTAGTATTTGCAGTACTTAAAAAGCTTTGTATATTTGCACGCAGTTTTAAAGACAGACAAAACGAATTTACAGAAGATAAAAGATATTCACAATGAAAAGAACGTTTCAACCATCTAAGAGGAAAAGAAAAAATAAGCACGGCTTTAGGGAGCGTATGGCAAGTGCAAACGGAAGAAAAGTCCTTGCACGAAGAAGAGCAAAGGGCAGAAAGAAATTATCTGTATCTTCTGAAAACAGACACAAACATTAATGATTTCCATTAATTGAAATAATAAAGGTGTTACTTTTTGAGTAACGCCTTTTTTTATACCCAAACGCTTCTTAATTTTACCGCGAACACAACTTTAAAGCGAATACAACACATTATCATGCCTAAAAACAAAGACATCAAGTGCGTTCTAATTATAGGTTCAGGTCCAATTATCATTGGCCAGGCCTGTGAATTCGATTATTCCGGAACTCAGTCCCTACGTTCATTAAGGGAAGACGGGATAAAAACAATCCTTATCAATTCAAATCCTGCAACCATCATGACAGATCCGTCGATGGCTGATCACGTGTATTTGAAACCTTTGACCACAAAATCTATTGTAGAAATTTTAAAAGAGCATCCGGAAGTTGATGCTGTTTTACCTACGATGGGAGGTCAAACGGCCTTAAACCTCTGTATCGAGGCTGATGAAAAAGGTATCTGGAATGACTTCAATATAAAACTTATTGGGGTAGATATAGATGCCATAAATATCTGTGAGGATAGGGAGAAGTTTAAACAATTGATGGGACGAATTGATATACCTGTAGCTCCTGCTAAAACTGTGACTTCTTACCTTCAGGGGAAAGAAGTAGCGCAGGAATTTGGTTTTCCATTAGTAATTCGTGCATCCTTTACATTAGGAGGGGGTGGTGCCGGTTTCGTACACCGTGCAGAAGAATTTGATGAAATGCTAACGCGTGGTTTGGAGGCTTCTCCAATTCATGAAGTGCTTATAGATAAAGCCTTATTGGGCTGGAAAGAGTATGAGCTGGAATTACTACGTGATCGTAATGATAATGTAGTGATCATTTGTACCATAGAAAATATGGATCCTATGGGTATCCATACCGGTGATTCTATTACCGTGGCTCCGGCAATGACTCTTAGCGATACCGCATTCCAGAGAATGAGGGATATGGCTATAAAAATGATGAGAAGTATTGGGGATTTTGCCGGGGGATGTAATGTTCAGTTTGCGGTGAGTCCAGATGAAAAGGAAGATATCATCGCGATTGAGATCAATCCTCGTGTGTCCAGGTCCTCTGCATTGGCATCAAAAGCAACAGGATATCCTATTGCTAAAATTGCTACCAAATTAGCGTTAGGTTATAATCTGGATGAACTTGATAATCAAATTACTAAATCCACTTCCGCTTTATTTGAGCCGTCGCTGGATTATGTGATCGTAAAGATACCTCGATGGAATTTTGACAAATTTGAAGGATCAGACAGGACTCTGGGTCTTCAGATGAAATCTGTTGGGGAAGTGATGGGAATTGGTAGGTCTTTCCAGGAGGCGCTTCATAAAGCTACTCAGTCTTTAGAGATTAAACGTAATGGTCTTGGTGCCGACGGAAAAGGGTATAAAGATTACGATCAGATTATAGATAAATTAACCCATCCTAGCTGGGATAGGGTATTTGTGATCTACGATGCTATACAGATGGGGATTCCATTGAGCAGGATACATGAGATCACGAAAATTGACATGTGGTTCCTCAAACAATATGAAGAGCTTCATGCCCTGGATGTTGAAATATCCAGGTTTGATATAGATACACTTCCCAAAGATCTTCTTCTGGAAGCTAAACAAAAAGGTTTCGCAGACAGGCAGATAGCTCATATGCTGGATTGTCTGGAAAGTGAGGTTTATAAGAAAAGAGATGAGCTCGGCGTAAACCGGGTTTATAAACTGGTTGACACCTGTGCTGCAGAATTTAAAGCCGAAACACCTTATTATTACTCTACTTTTGAAGAAGGAATTCTTTCTAAAGATGGTGAGTTTTATACTTCAAATGAAAGTCAAGTTTCAGATCGTAAAAAGATCATCGTTCTTGGCTCAGGACCTAACAGAATAGGGCAGGGGATCGAGTTTGATTATAGTTGTGTTCATGGAGTTCTTGCCGCTTCGGAATGTGGTTATGAAACGATCATGATAAACTGTAATCCTGAAACGGTTTCGACAGATTTTGACATCGCCGATAAATTATATTTTGAACCGGTATTCTGGGAGCACTTATATGATATTATAAGACATGAAAAGCCTGAAGGTGTCATTGTTCAGCTTGGAGGTCAAACTGCTCTTAAACTTGCTGAAAAACTTGATAGATACGGCATCAAGATAATGGGAACCAGCTTTGAAGCACTAGATCTTGCTGAAGATCGTGGAAGTTTCTCAAAACTGCTTCAGGTAAATGATATTCCTTATCCCGATTTTGGTACTGCTGAAAATGCCGATGAAGCATTAGCGCTGGCTGATGAACTTGATTTTCCTATACTTGTAAGACCCTCTTATGTACTGGGAGGTCAGGGAATGAAGATCGTGATCAATAAAGATGAGCTGGAAGAACACGTGGTAGATCTTTTGAGAAAGATCCCTAATAATAAACTACTTCTGGATCATTACCTCGATGGAGCTATTGAAGCCGAAGCAGATGCAATTTGTGATGGGGAAGATGTTTATATCATTGGGATCATGGAACATATTGAGCCTTGTGGAATACATTCAGGAGACTCACATGCATTGCTGCCTCCTTTTAATCTTGGTGACCTGGTGATGCAGCAGATAAAAGATCATACTAAAAAGATTGCTTTAGCGCTGAATACCGTTGGTTTGATTAACATACAGTTCGCGATTAAAGATGATAAGGTATTTATAATTGAAGCAAATCCACGGGCATCTAGAACAGTACCATTCATTGCAAAGGCTTACAAAGAGCCTTACGTAAATTATGCGACCAAAGTGATGCTCGGCGAGAAAAAAGTAAAAGATTTTAAGTTTAATCCAAAGCTGGATGGGTATGCGATCAAGCAGCCGGTGTTCTCTTTCAATAAATTCTATAATGTTAATAAGCAATTAGGACCTGAAATGAAGAGTACTGGAGAAAGTATCCTCTTTATTGACAGCTTGAAAGATGATGAATTTTATGATCTTTACTCCAGAAGGAAAATGTATTTGAGCAAATAGATCAAATTGAATATTATTCAAAGTCATTTCGACTGAAAGGAGAAATCTGTGAATTATAAGGCATCTCTCTTCAATTGAAATGACTTTTTTATGCTTTAAAAAATGAAAGAACTTGTTTTAATTTTTGGAGGAGTATATGGTACACTCTCCGTAATTCTGGGAGCATTCGGTGCGCATGCTTTGAAAAAGAAATTTTCTGAAGATCAGCTGAAAAGTTTTGAGACCGGTGTAAAATATCAAATGTATCATGCAATAGTGTTGATCATTTGCGGAATCACTTTTCCTTTTCTTTCCGGACTCCAAACACTAATGGCCTGGTGTTTTATAATCGGAATTTTTTTATTTTCCTTCAGTATTTATGGACTTACCTGGAGTTCAGCTAGGGGAAAAAAGATTAAGATTCTCGGTCCAATTACGCCGCTGGGTGGATTACTGCTTATGGCGGGCTGGATTTTATTAACGATAAATCTTGCTGAAATAGCTCTTTACTTAAAACCTTAATCACAATCTACATGTTCCAGGCGTATGTTTTCATTAAGAATAAGAGTGCTATGTTCCTGAAAAACGATTTTATTCAAGGTATCTTTAACTGGCCCGTAGCCTTCAACCAGACCGGAATCAGTCTTAAAGAAAAATATTTCTCTTGTGGAAATTGCACCTTCCGATTCAAATTCATAATCGGCAAATAAACTATCTCCAATCCATTTTCCGCTAAAACGACCCTGGTTTTTGTCTTTCTCGTACAGCTTATAAGTTAAATTTCCTTCTACGATAGAGTCTTCAAGAATTGTAATGCTTAAGTAAATAGTATCCTGATTCATAGTATAGCTGTAACATCCTATGCTTTTTGATGCTTCATTAGATTCGGAGATTTCCGGGCTTATTTCTTTTTGTGCATCTCTATCTTTACATGAAATACAAAGAAATAGCAAGACGCCAAGTTTAAGAAAGTTGATCCTCATGTTTTAATTTAAAAATAGATAAAAATGTTATTCGCCCATCTCTCTTTTGCGATATTTTTCAGCAAACCAGGCTACCAGGATCAATTGAGCAGAGTGATAAAGCATTATTGGCAACAGTAATAATCCAGAATTAGCAGAATTTCCAAATATAACCCTAACCATCACAGAACCATGAACCAGTGATTTTTTAGTTCCGCAGAATTGGGTAGCTATTTTGTCTTCGGTATTAAAACCCAAGAATTTTGAGAAATAGGCAAGTCCGAAGAAGACAGTGAAGAACAGAATCAGTACGATTCCAGCCATTTTCAGTAATTCGCCTATTTCTATAGATTTAATAAGGTCTGAAGTAAAGGAATTACTAAAACTGGAATAAATGATAAGAATGATAGTAGTTTTATCAAAAAGACTTAGCTGTCTGCCATATTTCCTGGCCAGGTGGCCAAAGTATCTCTGTAAAAATAAACCTATTATTAACGGAACTATGATCTGTAAACACAATTTCTGAAGCACGATAAGAAAATCAAAATCTGTAGTTTTTTCAAGTATAAAACCAATCCATAATGGCGTGGCGAAGATTCCAATAAGTCCTGATAGGCTGGCGTTAAATATCGCCACAGGTAAATTCCCCTTTGCCAGGGCTACCATTACTACAGAAGAGGAAACCGTGGAAGGGAGCGTTCCCAGGAAGAAAAGAGCGATCCAGAGTTCAGATCTCAATCCTTCTTCGAATAAAGGGAGACAAAGCAGACATAAAACTGGAAATATTATGAACGTGGTAAGTTGAATTACGATGTGTACTTTGTAGTTGAATAGACCGGCTTTAAATTCGGTGGGAGATAATTTCAATCCATAGAAAAAGAAAATAAGACCAATTCCAATATCGGTAATTGTCTTAAGTGGAAGCAGCTCTATCCCCTGAGGAAACAGGTAAGCGACTCCTATAGCAATAAAAATGGCAAATATAAATCCGAAAGATTTCAAGAATTAAGCTCAATTTTAGCTTTATGGTCTTCTAGTATATGAAGGTATTTTTCAGAAGAAAAATCAGTTTCATGAAATTCCTGTACCCTCTTTTTCTTCATGTTTTTCCTTTTGATACTTTTGGCAAAACGTCTGATTTGATCGTCAGATTTTAGAATAAGTCCCGGAACGGCAACTGAATTTCCTTTGTCATCCTTGGCAACCATGGTGAAATAGGAAGAGTTGCAATGTTTTTTAGCTCCGCTTTGTATATTCTCAGCTTCCACACGAATCCCGATCACCATAGAGCTGTGACCTACGTAATTAACGGAAGCTTTCATGGTAACCAGTTCACCTATTTCAATTGGTTTTAGAAAATCTACAGTATCAACGCTTGCAGTCACACAATAGGCACGAGAATGCTTGGAGGCGCAGGCAAAGGCAATCTGGTCTAACAGAGATAGAATATAACCTCCGTGGATCTTTCCGTTGAAATTGGAATGGGAGGGAAGCATCAATTCTGAAATTACAACCTGGCTTTCTTCTATATTTTTAAATTCTTTCTGCATACTTATCTTCTAAAATGTGGACTTTCCGATTTTTCAACTTCGGTAATAAAATATTTGCTGTCTCCCCAGAAAAAGAAAGTTGAGAAACGTTCTATATAGGTGAGTTTAACGTAGTTTCCTTCATATTCCTGCAGTTGCTTGATAACTTCGTCATTTCTATCAAGGACAGAGAACTGGAATATCTGTGCTCCGCTAATTCCCTGGCTAATTTCTCCTTCCCAGGTTTTTGAAACAACCCCTTTACGGCTGAACTTGATCAATTCTCCGCTTCGGGTTCCTTCACTGTAGGGTACAAAATAGATAAAGGCATAGTAGATCAACCATAAGATAAAGATGCCGCCTAGTATGTATAAAAGAGTTTTTTTCATTTTAATTTTTATTGTAAACGAGGTTCAGGAACTTTTCTAATTTGGAAGGTTCCAGCCATCTGGTTACGATTACCATAGTGTTCTTTTGATCTACTATAATAAAATTGCCGCCAAATCCTGCAGCATAAAAAATATCTGAATCGATATTTTCCATATTTCGGCTTCCTTCAGAATTAAGCCACCACATATACCCATAATTAGAATTAGTAGTGGAAGCCTGCACAGCATTAGTAATAAGATCTTCCGAAATTAATTTTTCACCCTCCCATTTACCATTATTCATAAAAAGAAGTCCAAACCTGGCCATATCTTCGGTGTTAATAAAAATTCCGCCACCCGAGTGGCCACCACCGCTTACAGATTGCATTTTAAGACCGTCTATGGTTGTCCAGGAGTTTTCGTAACCAAACCATCTCCAGCTTTGAGAAGCATTAATAGGATCCATGATCTCATCTTTAAGAACTTTTGGTAGCGGTTTTCTAAAAACATTTAAAAGTGAATATGCCAGAACATTTACCCGAACATCGTTGTATTTAAAATGGGTGCCAGGTTCATGAAGTTCTCTGGATCTCCATTCATCGATGGTCTGGTCACCGGGAGGCCTGTCTGCCCAGTCAAAACCACCCCATAATTGCCCGCTCCAGTCTGAATTCTGATGCAACAGATTTTCCCAGGTGATCCTGGAATTATGTTCACCTTCAAAGGTATCATCCCATACATAATTGATAACGGGTTCATCAAAACCGGTAATGAGGTTTTTGTCTCTCGCAATAAGTGCCGTTGTAGAAAGAAAACTTTTAGTAACGCTAAAAGTCATGTCCACCCTTCTGGTATCTCCCCATTTTGCTACGATATACCCATCTTTTAAAATTAATCCAGCCGGGCCGCCTCTTCTTTTTGTAGGCCCCAGTAATTGATGATAAGGTTCTCTTTGAAAGCCTTTTAGGATTGCCTGTCTGAGATCCCGGGATTCTGAATACTCATTGGATTTCGCAAATTCAACAGCTTCAGAGAAGTTGTAATTATATTCTGAAGCTGATTTTTCTTGCCAATTTCCCGCCGGTGGAAAATAGATAGCCTGAGCAGTTAACTGGCTTAGAAAAAAGATTAATGATATTGTGAATAATGTTGTAGTTTTTTTCATCTAAGATTTAAAGTTTCGTTTTCAGATTCTTCCAATTCATCGTCATCTTCATTTTCTGCACGGTTTATCAATTTTTGATCCAGCTGTTTACTGGCTTTTGCACCTAGCTTTTTAAGTTTTTCGACTCTTCGTATTAGGTTTCCTTTACCGGTTAGCTTTTTCATGGCGCCTTCATAAGAATTCTGAACCGTTCCTATTTGTCTACCAATTTTGAGTAACTCATCGGTTAGATTCGTAAAAGAATCATACAAAGCACCCGCCTGAGTAGCGATCTGGATCGCATTTTGTTTTTGTTTCTCGTTTTGCCACATACTGTCAATGGTTTTTAAAACCGCCAGCAGAGTGGTAGGAGTTACAATAATTATATTCTTTTCAAAAGCATCACTGTAAAGGCCTGGATATTCATTGGAAGCAATGGCAAAAGCTGCTTCAATTGGAATGAAAAGCAACACAAAATCCGGGCTTTCCATTTGATAGAGTGAGTGATAATTCTTATTCCCAAGTTCGTTTACCCGGTTTCTAACCGAGACTAAATGATTTTTGAGATGCGTTTTCTTTTCAGCTTCTTCCGTCTCATTAATGTAACGTTCATAAGCATTAAGAGATACCTTTGAATCTACCACCATTTTCTTGTCTCCCGGTAGATGGATAATCACATCGGGCATTACCCTTTTACCTTCTTCTGTATTAAAGCTTTGCTGAACAAAATATTCACTGTCTTTTTGAAGTCCGCTTCTTTCCAGGACTCTTTCCAGAACCATCTCCCCCCAATTCCCCTGCATTTTCGTGTCCCCTTTCAAGGCTTTGGTAAGATTGGTGGCATCCTCGCTGATTTTTAGACTCTGCTCGTTTAGGAATTTTAATTTTTCACCCAGCTCCGCATGTCTTTTTACAGATTCGGAATCACTTCTAGTTACTTTTTCCTCGAAGTCCTTGATCTTCTTTTGAAGCGGATCAAGAATATTTTCAATATTTTGTTTATTAAGTGAGGTAAATTTTTCCGATTTCTGATCAAGGATCTTATTGGCAAGATTCTCAAATTCCTTGGTAAATTTTTCCTGGAGCTTTTCAACTTCTGCTTTTTGCTCTTCATTTCGCTCCTGCAGATTGTTGAATTCGGAAATCTTTCGGGTTAGTTGAAGACTGATATTTTCCTTTTCTCTTCTTATCTCTTCGCGCTCTTTTTCAATTTTCTCTATATCGGTATGAGCTTCATTTTTCAACAGCTGAATATCTTCTTTATGTTTTTCTAAATTACTGTTTAGTTGATTTTTAAGTTCGTCTATCTGAAGTAATAATTGAGTATTTTTTTCTTCAAGAATTCCAGTTTCAGATTTGGATTTTAAACCGGATATGAGTTTTCCAATATAAATTCCGATTCCTAAACCAACTAAGAAAATAAGAGAGATGAGAAGATATTCGTTCATAAAGTTCGCGATTTTCTCAAAGATACTTATTTAAGAATTTTAGAGAAGGGAGTGAGTAAAAAATTGAGATCGTTTTCTATTTTATTTTAAAGCTGGAAGACTCTTTGTCGAAATGTATAAGCTGTTTAGGGAAGAGATTGCTTAAGACGTCAGTCTTTATAAGTTCAGCCGGTGTTCCGAAGAGTGTTTTGTTGTCTTTTAAGATCAAAAGTTTATCGCAAAGCTGTAGCGCAAGATTGATCTCGTGAGAAGCGAAAAGTATAGCTTTATTGGTTTCTTTGCTAAGCTTCTGAAGTAGTTTTAAAACATAGGCCTTATGATAAAGGTCCAGGTGGGTGGTAGGTTCATCCAGAATGATAAGGGAAGTGTCCTGTGCCAGAGCTCGTGCTATCAATACTTTCTGAAACTGGCCGTCACTAAGTTCGTGACATTTCTTGTTTTTTATGTCTTCAATATTTACCAATTGAATGGCATGCATAATTTTTTTAAGATCATTCTTGGTAAGTCTCCCAATCCAATTAGTGTATGGTTGGCGACCTAAAGCCACCAATTCTATTACACTTAAATTTTTTGAAAGCATTTGCTCGGTAAGCACGAGACTTACGTCTTTTGACAGTTTGTCAGGCTCAATATTAGATAGTTTATTTTTATCTATAAATACCTCACCATCAATGCTTTTAATTATTCCACTTAAAGTTTTTAATAAGGTTGATTTTCCAGAACCGTTCACCCCAATTACGGCTACCAATTCCCCGGGATATACCTCAATATTTATCCCGGACGCAACAATTTGCTGCTCATTTTTCTTGCGGTAACCTATACTCAGGTTTTCCGTTTTAAGGACTATATTTGAAATTTCTGTGCTCACCTAAAAATTGAATTTTCTTTTTCTTACCAGAAGCCAGATGACCACCGGAGCTCCAATTAGTGAAGTTATAGCATTAATGGGTAAACTGTATTCGCTCCCTGGTAATTGAGCGATAATATCACAAATAAGCATAAGTATCGCTCCGCCAAAAATAACCGCAGGCACTAAGGTAATATGATTTGAGGAAGGGATGATCTGTCTTATTAAATGCGGAACAGCTAATCCTACAAAAGCAATTGGGCCTGCAAAGGCCGTAATACTCCCGGCTAGTAGGCTGGTTGCTATAATGATCATAAACCGATTCCTTTTAATGTTGGTACCCAGGCTTCTGGCGTACTGTTCTCCGAGTAATAGAGAATTCAGATTCTTTATGCTCCCAATAGCGATCAATATCCCCACGAGCCAGAATAGACCAAGGATTAGAACTTCGTCCCAGCTAAGATCCCCCAGACTTCCATAAGACCAGAAAACAAATTGCTGAAGTTGCGAAGCGGGGCTAAAATAAGCCAGAACGCTGACAATAGCCGCGGTAAGGCTGGCAAACATTAAACCTATGATAAGTATGGCCATGGTGTCTCTTAAACGAATCGAAGCTAGTATAACTGCAAAAAGCACAATTAAACTTCCAAGACTGGATGCGATAACAAGACTCCATTCAGATAAAAGAATCGCTGCGAATGAAGCACCAAAAACGGAAGCTCCCATAAAAACAAGAGCTACCCCAAGACTGGCACCACTGCTAAGTCCTAAAACATAAGGTCCGGCAAGGGGATTTCGAAATAATGTTTGCATTAAAAGTCCGCTAACAGCCAGGCCTGAACCAGTGATAATTGCGGTAATTGCCTTTGGTAAGCGATAATTTAGAATAATATAACGCCAGGTATCTTTTTCTACTTGCAGACCAAGTAATGAAGCGGTCACTTCCTGTATCGGAATATTTACAGAGCCCAGACTAATATTGAATAGAGCTGTTATGATCACTGCCAGGAACAGTAAAATAATAGCAAGCGTATATTTCTTCTGGTTTAGCATTAATTCAGCGGTTTATAAAATACCTGCTCATGATCTTTTAAAAGTTCCGGGTGGAAGATTGATATTAGGTCTTTTAGAATAAGGTCAGGTCGTTGTGGACCTAGTTCATAAAAGGTGATTCCGCCGGTTGCGCCTTGTGAAAGGCTAACACTGTAAACCTTTTTTTCTTTTACCGCTTTGAATCTTTTGTAATGCTCAGATGCATTAAATAGTTGTTCGTATGAGGTAAACTGACCAGAACTTATCCAATACTCGGCATCTTCAGCTTTTTCTATAACACTTTCAAATGCGAGAGAAAGGCTACCGTCCCCTTCAGTATCGGCATAGAGATAATTTGCATTGGCGTCTTCAATAAACTGGGCCTGCCAGGAATTACCGTAGGGCATATACCAGGTATCATTATACATGGATCCGCTAATTACATTTGGCCTGGTCCTGGCTGATCTTGCAAGTTCCTTGGCCTTTAGGTATTCAGATTTGATATTTTGAAAAATTTTAGTGGCTTCTTGTTCTTTTCCATAAAGAGCTCCAAAGAACTTGATCCATTCAGCTTTCCCTAAAGGAGTTAACTCGGTCCAATCGCCATTGTAGATCACTGGAATTCCAGTTTTTTGTATAGTTTCGAAACTTTTATTGGAAGCGTTTATGGCAAAGCCGATAACGACATCGGGAGAAAGGTCTATAAGCACTTCGGTGTTTATGTTTTCATTCTGACCTAATTCTGAAACAGAAGCATTTTCAATTAATTTCCTGATTCTTTCAGAAGAGATATAATTTAAACCAGGAAATCCCACTAATGTATTTTCTTCGTTTAAGGCTTCTAATGCCGGAAGGTGGGTGGTAGAAGTAACCACGATCTTTTCAACGGGTACTTCTAGGATCTGGTCATATTCAATATTTTCAGGAATCTCTGCTTTTTTTTCTTTCAGCAGATATATAAAAGGATCTTGAGCCTCCGGCCAGGGAGTATTTACTTCCAAAATACTATACCCATCAAATTTGGTAATACTAAAGCCCTGAGCATTTTCAATATCCACTTTTTTCCCTTGTTTAATAGCAGAAGTTTTATTTTCTGAATTATTCTTACAGGAGCAAATGCTGAATACTATAATTATAAAAAGTATTTTGTTCAAGACGGGTCAATTTGAGTTCAAAAGTAATATTATTTAAATTTTTGAGCCTGTTACCAAACTTATTTGTTTAATTTCGCCTTGAAATTTTGGTTCAGCACCGATTTATTTCTGTGCGGATTAAAAGGGAATCAGGGGAAGTATGATTTACGAATTTAGAACTAACAATTTTAAATAAGTAAAATCTCTGATAAGAAGACTAGGACTTCTTATTTCTTACTTCGAAAACCTGAGCTGTTCCCGCAACTGTAAGCTTAGCCCGAGAGGGTGGCTGCAATAATTCTTCAAACCACTGTTCATTAAGAATGGGAAGGTGAATTGCAGTACGTGAGCCAGGAGACCTGCCTGAATTTCAACTAGTATCGAGTGACTTTCGGGATAAAGGTCGGCAGATTATGAACAGAAACTTATACCTTATATTCACCTTATTTATCTGTGGTTGCATTCATGTAACAGCACAGAACGATTCTATTAACTGGCTGGATGAAGTCAGACTTAGTGATATCAAACTCAAAAATAATTCGGAAGGACAATTTGTAAAGAAACTGGAGGATTCTTTAATTGAACAATCAGAACCTTTATTAACATCCTTACTTAAATTTAATTCGCCCTTCTTTTTCCGTGAAAATGGATACGGAATGGTTTCTTCAGCTTCTGTAAGAGGAACTGGCGCTTCACAAACTGCGGTGATCTGGAATGGGATTAACATCAATTCACAATTTACCGGTCAAACCGATTTTAATACCATAAACACAAAGGTGTTTGATAATATTAGCTTACGTCCCGGCGGAGGAAGTGTGGTTTATGGAAGCGGCGCCATTGGCGGAACCATTCACCTGAATAATAAATTTAATTTTGATGGGGGATCTGAAAATGATTTAAGTATTGGCTACGGGAGCTTTGATACCTATCAGGCTTCCTACAATGGAGATTTTTCTAATGAGAAAACAAGCCTGAAAATTGGAGTTTCGGGGATAAGTTCTGAAAATGACTATAAATACCTGGGTACCGATGAGCTTAATGAAAATGGGGATTTTTATAATGCTTCTCTAAGCGCTTCAATAGCTCACTGGCTAGAAGATTCAAATATATTGAAGTTTTATTCTAATTATTATCAGGGAGACCGGGGGTTTTCAGGTACACTAAATATTCCTTCCAATAGCAAATATGAAGACAGGAATTCACGAAATCTACTTGAATGGAAATCCTTTTTAGGCAATTTCACAAGTAGCCTGAAAATTGCCTGGATCAGGGAAGAATTCAAATATTATGAAAACAGGGATTCAGAAGAATTTAGTTTCGGGAATGCTGAAACAACTATTATCAAATATGATCTGGCTTATGATTTTTCTGCAGATAAGAAACTTAATCTTATCGCAGACTATAACGAAGTTAATGGAGAGGGTTCCGGGATAGCTAATGCAGAAAGAAGGATTGGTGGTTTATCGCTACTCTGGAGTCATGAAATAAACCAGTTAAATTACCAGCTTAGTGTGAGACAGGAAATTACCAATAATTATAATTCTCCTTTGTTATTCTCGGCAGGTGCATCATACCAGTTTTCTGATTGGTATTTAATTCGATTAAATTCTTCCAGAAATTTCAGGATCCCAACGTTCAATGATCTTTTTTGGTTGCAGGGCGGGAATACCATTTTAGATCCAGAAACCTCCATTCAGGCAGAGCTTGGGAATGAGTTTGTTTTCAATGATCTAAGTATTAATCTTACAGGTTATTTTATAGATATAGATAATTTAATTCGTTGGACCCCTGATGAATACGGACTTTGGAGGCCGGAGAATACTGCGAATGTTCATAATTACGGCGTAGAAGTATTTGCCAACTGGAAGGGAGAAATTGGTGGCAACCCATTGAACTTTAGCAGTAATTATGCTTTTACAAGATCTATAGATCAGCAAACCGGGAGTCAGTTAATCTATACGCCGAAACATAAAGTGACCTTCTCAGCGGGTTATAAAATAGATAACTTCAATTTTCTTTTTCAGTCGCTTTATAATGGTAGTATCTATACTTCCTCAGATAATAACTACGAGCTGGATGCTTATCAACTTTCTAATTTCAGTTTAGGCTATTCCTTTTCTGCCAAGCCAAAAATTGGTCTGGAATTTAATATCAATAATATTTTCAACAAAGAATATCAAAGTTTACCCTCCCGTATCATGCCGGGGAGGTCCTATAATTCTACACTAACTTTTAAATTTTAATCATGAACTACAAACATTTTCTATTCTTACTATCAATTTTATTATTCCTTAATTCCTGTGAAGATGATACCGATTGCTGCCCGATGCCTGAGCCCACTGCAGATTTTGCAAGCGGAACCTTTGTTTTGAATGAAGGTAATTTTGGTTCTGGAAATACCTCGGTTAGTTATATCAATGAAAATACAGGAGAGGTTCAGAATCAAGTATTTAATAATATCAATGGTTTTGAGCTTGGAGATACCGCTCAAAGTATTGAAATGCATGAGGACCTTGCGATTATTGTAGTAAATGTCTCCAATAAAATAGAAATAGTGAACAGGTACACCTTTGAAACGCTGGGAACTATAAATGCCAATCTCCAAAATCCTCGTTTTGCCGAAGTAGTTGGCGGCAATATATATGTTAGTAACTGGGGGGACGGGAGTAATCCTGATGATGATTTCGTGGCAGTTTTTAATCTTACCGACTTTTCATTTATTAAATCCATTTCGGTAGCCGAAGGGCCTGAGAAAATGACTTCAGTAGAAAATTCACTTTATGTGGCTCACAAAGGAGGTTTTTCTTTCAATAATATAATTTCAGTGATAGACGCCCGGGCAGATGTTGTCACTGCTGAAATTGAAGTAGGAGATCTGCCAAACTCCATGGTCATATCAGGCTCAGATCTTTGGGTATTATCTTCCGGGAAACCTTCTTATGCTGAAGTTGAAACCGCTGGGGAATTGTCAAAAATTAATATAAATACTAATGAAGTTGTAGAAAGTTTTGAGTTTCCAGAGAGCAACCTTCATCCTGAAAATCTAAATTTGGTGGGCACCGATGCATATTTCACTATCGGAAAATCTCTATATAATTATTCTCCAGGAGGCACATTACCATCTTCCGCAGAATTTAGTTTCGATGAAGCAGCAGTACTATATGGGTTTGAGATCCACAATGAAAAGATCTATATCGCTTCTCCCAATGCCGATTTTACAGGAGACGGGAATCTATATATCTATGATCTAAATGACGGAAGTCTTCTGGAGCAGTACAAGACTGGAATAAATCCTAATGGAATTTATTTTAACTAGGAACTGAAAATTTAAGCATATAAAAACCCGCTCAAGAGCGGGTTTTTTACTTTTATGAATATTCGGCTGAAATTATTCTACAGAATTAGAGTTGGTTTTAATATTCTCACTCTCGATATACATTCTCTGATAATCATGCTGAAAAGCTTTTCTTTCACTAATCATTTCTGTAGGGATTATTCCTTCTTTAATAGTTCTATTCGCTGATCTAGTTGGGTCTATCTGATCCAAAGCAAGAGACAATAAAGGCTCATTAGGATCTCCAAGAACTCCGTAAGTACTAATGAATTCCTGTTGTTCAAAATCTGGAACCAATCCTCCTGGGTAGGCTTCATTATTTTTATTAACTAATGAAAGAATCAAGGGTTGGATCGCATACTTATGATTTGGATTTATAGCAGCAGTTTTATCGAAGTTAGGAGCAGTTGAATCGTAATAAGTATCTGAACCCTGCACTTTTCCAACTGTTTTAGTACCTATATGGATAACATCTATAAAAGGCTCTAAGCCGTTCATCACTAATTCACTGGCAGAGGCAGATGAACCTGTTGCAATTATATATACCTTATTTAAGTTTAGACTATTTGTAGGGGCAGAACTGTTTTGCCAGTTTACGGTATCATCCATACTAATAGTTAGATCACTACCCTGGTTTTGGTAAACACTTTGTATATAGTCATTGTATTGAAACTTTACAAAAGGTTGATCGTCAAATTGACCCGTGATCATACTGGCTAGATCTATAGATGTGTCAATTCTTCCTCCACCATTGTATCTTAAATCAAGAATTAATTCAGTAACATTTTCAGATTTAAATTGACCAAATGCATCATTCAATGCTCCCGAATAATTAAAGGTGAATGAATTGTACATAATGTAACCAACTTTAGTTCCACTAAGATCAATAGTCTTAGCAACAAGAACCGGGTTTTCATCAACTGTAGTCTTAGAAACATCAATGGTGTTTTCAGTTGTTGAGATGCCATCATTTTCAATTTTACCTAAAGTCAACGTATAAGAGTCTGACGCTAAAAGATCAGTATAATTATTTACGTTAAGCTCAGTTCCGTTTATTTCGGTAAATACCATTCCTCTTTTAATCCCTGCGTCTTCTGCAGGTGTATTTGGTATAACATACCTTACATAAAGAATAAGTTCGTTACATTCTGCACAAACTCGAGTAATACCATAATCCATACCGGTGCTGGTAGTAGTTCCTGCGAACATGTTTTCTAACTCTTCATAATCATCAACTATCCAGCTGAAACGATCAGTAACCGGGTAATTCAATAAAAGGCCGTCATAAAATAAGTCCTCTGGAGAATCCCAATCCATTAACCAGTCATTTAACTCTGATTGATCGGCAAAAAAGTCATCCTCATATATCGCCATGTCATCATTATAATAATACCAGACGTCCATCGCTTTATATTCAAAATCCCGAATCTCTAATTGGAGATCATCTTTTGGTTCTTCACCAGGCAACTCAGACTGTCCGGGAACATCATCCATATCGTCGTTGGCACAGGAAGTCAATAGTCCACCCGTAAAGATAAAAAGCATTAAATATTTATAAATTTTCATAATAATGATTAGGGTTAATAATTTCGATGCAATTTTTGCTAAAAATAGTCACATAATTAGAATTAAAAAATTTATTGTAACAAATCTCTTTTACATTCGTCGTAAGCTTGAGAAGGCATTGTATAACTAACCATCATTAAATGAAAGAAAGCACCTTCCTGAATATTATAGATCCTGTTAAGGATAAAATGTATCGTATGGCTTTACGACTGTTAACTTCTAAAGAAGCAGCCGAAGATGCCACCCAGGAAGTGATTCTGAAATTATGGAAACGCAAAGATAAAATCAAGCATTATGCCAATATTGAAGCATTTGCCATGACTGTTACAAAAAACTACTGTTTGGATCAATTAAAACTTAAACAGAATAATAATTTGCGAATCGTTCATCAAAACTATGAAAGTCACCATGCTTCTCTACAAACTGAAATAGAGGTAAATGATGAAATGCAGTGGTTAGGCAGGATTGTTGCCAGGTTACCGGAACAACAGAAGATGATATTTCAGTTACGGGATATTGAACAGTATGATTACGACGAGATCGCTAAGATCATGGATATGAACCAAACAGCAATTAGAGTGGCCTTGTCCAGAGCCAGAAAAGCGATCAGAGAAAATTTAATAAAAAAACATAACTATGGAATTAGATAAAATTGAAAGACTTCTAGAGCGCTATGATGAAGGGGAAACTTCGCTGGCTGAAGAGAAGTTGCTTCGGGAGTATTTCCTGAATGAAGAGGTTCCTGAACATTTGATGAGTTATAAATTAATGTTCATGTTTTCGGCTAAACAGGTTGAAGAAACCTTTGAAAAGAAGACTAAGGTAAATTCAACTAATAACTGGTATACCTGGTCGTCTATAGCGGCAATACTAATTATAGCCCTGGGAATCTTTTTCTTTAATGATTCTTCTCGAACACTTAATGAAAGCGACCTGGGAACTATAAGCGATGAGGAACTAGCACTTCAAAAAACAAAGGAGACCCTGAATATGGTATCTCAGTTTATGAATGAAGGAAAATCTGACCTCGTTTACCTGAAAGAGTTTAATAAAACAACAAATAGAATAATAGAAATAGATCAATAAAAACCAGAAACTATGAATAGATTAATAATTACCCTCCTGTTAGCCCTGGCTCCTATGTTTTCCCAATCTCAGAGTTTTGAGAAATATGAAGACATGAAAGATGTGGATGCTATGGTGATGACCAGTAAAATGTTTAAAATGCTGGCGAAAGTAGATTTAAGTGAGAACGATCCTGAAGCAAGAGAATACATGAAACTTATAGAAAATCTGGACCGTATTCAGATTTATAAGTCTTCCAATGCAAATGTGATGTCTCAAATGGCCACCGACGTAAAATCATATCTTCAAAAAGGTTCTTTAGAAGAGCTTATGAGAGTGAATGATGACGGCAAGAATATTAAATTTTACTCTTTACCGGGTAAGAATGATAATTATGTGCGAGAGCTGTTTATGTTCCTGGAAGGTTCAGAAGGGGATAAGCCAATGACGGTGATCTTGAGCATTACGGGAGAAATTGATTTATCTCAATTATCCAAATTAACATCAGACCTTAAAGTACCTGGAGCTGAAGAATTAAAGAAAGCCAACAAAAAATCATAGATCATGAAATCAATTAAATTTTTATTCGCAATATTATTTACGTCTGTTTTAGTATCCTGTAATAATGAACAGTCGCTTCAGAAATATTATGTAGAAAATCAGGAGGATACAGATTTTCTTGCCCTGGACGTTCCAACGAGTATGTTCACTAATAGTGCTTCGCTGGAATTAGAAGAGAAAGAGACCCTGGAGAGTATTAAGAAAATTAATGTTCTGGCGCTTAAGAAAGAGGAAAATCCGGAGAAGTTTGAAGAAGAAAAATTAAAGCTCGCCGAGATCTTTAAAGATGAAAAATATCAGTTACTTATGAAGTATGGTGGTGGAAATAGAAAAGCCGAACTATACTTTACCGGGGAAGAAGATGCTATAGACGAATTGATCGTGTATGGATATGACGATGAGAAAGGACTAGGTATAGCAAGAGTTTTAGGGGAGAATATGAATCCACAAAAAATCATGCAACTTATGAAATCTCTTGATGGAGATAATATAGATGTAGAAGGATTAAAAGGACTGGGACAAATTTTTGAAGATTCCTCTGCAAAGAATGATTCTATAAAGATCGAGACTAAGATTGAAATAGGAGATAGTCCTAAAGATACTTTGAAAGAAAAAAAGGCTACTGAAATGTAGTATTTAATTAGTTGAAAAGAAAAAGCCCCGAAGTCGGGGCTTTTTTTATTTATATCCCGGTATAATTTTGAGGAGTGATCTTATGAAGCTCTTTTTTTATTTCATCTGAAATTTCCAGCTGATCAATAAATTCGGACATACTTTTTTCATTGATCCTTTCATTGGTCCTGGTAAGGCCTTTTAATGCCTCATACGGATTCTTGAAGCCTTCCCTTCTTAAGATCGTTTGAATAGCTTCTGCCACTACAGCCCAGTTGTTTTCAAGATCTTCATTCAGTTTTTCTTTATTCAGTAAAAGCTTGTTCAATCCCTTCAAGGTAGATTTAAAGGCAATAATGGTGTGCCCTACAGGAACCCCGATATTTCTAAGAACCGTACTATCAGTCAAATCTCTTTGTAATCTACTTACCGGGAGTTTAGCAGAAAGGTGCTCAAAGATCGCATTGGCGATTCCCAGGTTTCCTTCGCTATTCTCAAAATCGATAGGGTTTACCTTATGTGGCATAGCAGAAGAGCCAATTTCTCCTTTTTTGATCTTCTGTTTGAAATAATCCATAGAAACATAGGTCCAGATATCCCTGTCCAGATCCAACAAAATATTATTGATCCTTTTAAGAGCATCAAATAAAGCTGCAGAATGGTCGTAATGTTCTATTTGAGTAGTAGGAAAGGAATGGTGTAGACCTAATTTATTTTCTACAAAATTATTTCCGAATTTTTTCCAATCCGTATCTGGATATGCAACTTTGTGAGCGTTGTAATTTCCTGTGGCGCCTCCAAATTTAGCTGCGTGAGGCACTTGATTTAAAAGCTTTATCTGTTCTTTTAACCTTATTATATATACTTCTATCTCTTTTCCCAAACGTGTAGGAGAAGCAGGCTGGCCGTGAGTTCTGGCAAGTAAAGGAATATCTTTCCATTCTTTAGCAAGAGACTCAAGTTTTTCTAAGATCTCATTTAAAGAGGGCATATAAACCTCTTCAATAGCGTCTTTGAGGCTTAATGGAATTGCGGTATTATTAATATCCTGAGAAGTAAGGCCGAAATGGATGAATTCTTTAGATGTTTCCATTCCCAGCTTTTCAAATTCTTCTTTTAAAAAATATTCTACCGCCTTCACATCATGATTGGTAATCTTCTCAATTTTTTTTACAGCCTGTGCATCGAGAGATGTGAAATTTTTATAGAGATCTCTTAATTTTTTGAAGTTTACGGTGTCGACGTCCTGTAACTGAGGTAATTTTTCTTCATAGAGAGCTATGAAATATTCGACTTCGACAAGAATTCGGTATTTAATAAGTGCTTCTTCACTAAAGTAGGCAGATAGTTGCTTAGTTTTAGACCTGTAGCGTCCATCTATAGGTGAAATTGCAGAAAGGGATGTCATCTTTTACTTTTAAAATTAAAGATGTAAAGATACCGCTTCAAATTATACTAAAAAACATATCTGTACTTTCTTCAATGAGTTTAGAAACTTTCAGAATGCTTTCTAAATCATTCTTTTCAGTTAGGAATCATATTCAGAAAGTATTTTAGATTTATAATTCTGCTAACAACTTCTTCACCAGTTCAGGCACACCCTTCACAGCAGTCTTTTTGATGATCTCAATATTTTTACTTTCCGAAATATTAGGTTTGGGATCAATAAAATAGATTGGCGCGTGACTTGGTATAAAATCAATAAGTCCCGCTGCAGGGTACACCTGCATGGAGGTGCCAATTACGATTACTTTATCTGCTGTTTCAGCAATTTCGGCTGCTTTATGAAACATAGGAACGGCTTCTCCAAACCAAACCACGTGAGGTCGTAGCTGAAAGTTATGCTCACAAAAATCTCCGGGATTTATATCTTTTTTCCAGTCCATTACCAAGTCTTCATCAAAGGTGCTTCGGGCCTTAAGCAACTCACCATGAAGATGCGTAACATTCATGCTTCCTGCTCTTTCGTGCAGATCGTCAATATTCTGCGTAACGATTTGAACCTCATAAGCTTCCTGTAGTTTTGCCAGCGCAATATGGGCAGCATTTGGATTAACCTGTAATAATTGTCTTCTTCTTTGATTGTAAAAATCAAGCACTAATTCCTGATCATTTTCCCAGCCAAAGGGTGAAGCAACTTCCATCACATCATGACCTTCCCATAATCCATCTGCATCTCTGAAAGTTTTTATACCACTCTCTGCACTAATTCCTGCTCCGGTTAAAACTAATATCTTTTTCATCTAAAAGCGTGATTCATTTTTGAAAAAGTTAAGACATTTTATCTTTTCTGATGTAAAAATTAAAAATTGTTTGCATTTAAAGGAAGGCTAATTAGTCCGTTTTTTTAATTTTACCACAGAAATGAAAGAAAAAAAGATCTTAGATCATCTGCAGGAATATCTTACTCCAAGAAGAAAAGCTTTATTTGAAAAAGTTTTAGCACAACGCACAGACCATTTAACGGTGGTGGCCCAGGATGTTTATCAATTACATAATACCAGTGCAGTGGTAAGAAGTTGCGATGTATTTGGTATACAGAATATTCATGTGATCGAAGAAAAAATTCCGCGGAGAATAGATAAGGAAATAGCGATGGGAGCACAGAAGTGGGTGGATATTAACCGATACAATTCTGCCAAAGATTGTCTGAAAAATTTACGCGAAAAGGGATATCAAATTGTGGCGACAAGTCCGCATGATGATTCACATTTACTGGAAGATTTTGATATTTCCAAAGCTTCAGCTCTTTTCTTCGGAACTGAAAGGGATGGATTGTCTGAAGAGATCATGAATGAAGCCGATGCTACTATCAAAATACCTATGGTAGGATTTACTGAAAGTCTTAATATTTCGGTTTCAGCAGCTATAATTTTACAGAGTTTGAGCACTAAGTTGAGAAATTCGCCTGTAAAATGGGAGTTTTCTGAGGAGAGAAAAGATGAAATTAGAATGAATTGGACAAAGAAAACAGTAAAAAATTCAGAAGAGATTATTAAGCGCTTTTTGAATCAGTAATTATTTGTAACTTTTAATCGCCTTTAAAGCTATTTCATGACCCTTTTTTTCTACTTAATAATTGCCCTTATTACTTTTTTCGCTTTCCTGCACGCCTGGGTAAAGAAAGATTATGATGTAAGCAGGACTGTGGTGATCAATAAACCCAGGGAAGAGGTTTTTACATTTGTGCGACAGCTTAAAAACCAGCCATTATGGAATCCATGGTTTCAAAGAGATCCTGAAGCCGTTATGAAGTACAAAGGTGAGGATGGTAAGGTTGGTGCTAGTTTCTACTGGAAAGGCAATGCTAAGGTAGGAGAGGGGATTCAGCGAATTACCAAGGCGAAGCAGGGGAGAGTTTATGAAACTAAGATCCTTTTTATAAAACCTGTAAAAGTGAATGCATTAACTTATATAGGCGTTAAAGAAATCGAGGCTGAAAAGACAAAAATGGTATGGGGAACCAGAGGACACCTGCCATTTCCACTTACCATAATCAGCATTTTTCACTCTCCGGAGAAGGCTCTGGGTGAAAATTTTGATAAGGGATTGAAAGATTTAAAGAAATTATTGGAAGCCCGTTAATTCTTTTGAAGCACTTTATATTCCTCGTAGCAGCTATTGATGGCATCTAGAATCTGAAGATCATTGGCCGTCTTCATAAAATCTTCTGAGTAATTACAATTATTAAGGATCTCATCGATCTCAGCTCTGTTAACCTGCAAGAGCGCCATCAATGTTTCGCGGTCAAATTTATTTCTAAGTAGTTCGCGAATATTATCATCTTTCTTCATCTGCCTGAGCTTACGCATTTGCTTAGGCCTGGTTCCAAAAATATTATAGACCAGATCTGCAGGATTAGATAAAGATCTCAGTGCTTTTGTAACAGCATTAGGAGAGCCATCCCCACCTTCATATCCACTATTTAATCCGGAAATGCTATATCTATAATTGTCATAAATTGGAATATTTTTAGCGTCAATTTCCAGATATCCGGTAAGTTTTACAGAGTTAACCGTAACTTCCTCAAGCGCAAAGCCTAACTCGGTCATTTTTACTTTTACATTCCCATATTTTAACCAGTCATTGGTGACTCTAACGCGTATAGACCTAAAACCCAGATAAGAAAAATAAAGTGTATCGTTAACAGTAGCCTGCAACTCGAACTCACCATTTTCCCCTGTGGTTGCCCCTTTTACCTGATTAAGGTTTACAATATGTACATTTTCTATGGGTTTATCATTAGCGGCATTCATCACCGTTCCTGACACCATATCCTGTGCAGAAATATATCCCGTACTAAGCAGGAAAAATATTAAAAAGAAGTTTTTCATAGCAATCGGGGCTAAAAATATAAAATCCTTATAAAAAACAATGCCAAACTTGTAGATTTAAGTTTGGCATTTTGTGTTTTAGTTAGGCTTTAGACCTTCTTCTTTTTACAGAATTCTCAATATTCTTATTTCGGCTTCCTTTTCTAGGACCTTTTTTATCATTTCTGTCTGATCTTCTTTTCCCGCTGAATTTTCCACCTTTATTATCGTCGAAGCCTTTGGAGTTTCTTCTTCCTCCGCCGCCACCGCCGCGTTCTCTTTTACGACCACCTCTATCAGATTTCTGATCCTTGGTAACTTCAACATTTATAAATCTTCCATTATGGTTAAATTCACTAAATGTTTTCAGAATAAGGTCTGTATGCTGCTCATCTGTATTAAAGAACGAGAAGCTGGCTTTTACATCAACTTTGAAGACATCATCTCTTCCCAGGTTCAATTGTTCCTTAAGGAAATCTTTCAGACTCATCCAGTCAAATCCATCTTTAGATCCAATATTGATGAAATATCTTATGTTTCCCTCTGAAACTTCCGGTCTTCCGCCCGCAGATTCAGCACTTAGATCTGGTGCTTTTTCATAATAATTGAAAAAACGGGTGAATTCTACAGAAAAGAATTTTTTGATCAATTCTTCTTTTGTAAAATCTTCCAGAGCTTCATTTATAGAAGGTAGATAAGGATCAATATCATGATTGATCTCGGTCTTCTTGATGTCATTCGCTAAATGGAAAAGCTGCGTTTTACAGATCTCTTTGCCATCTGGAATAGACTTTTCTTCAAATTTCTGCTGAATGATCTTTTCAACAGTTCTGATCTTACGAACTTCACTTTTTGAAATGATCACCATAGAAACTCCGTTTTTACCGGCTCTACCTGTTCTACCACTACGGTGAGTATAAGTTTCTATTTCATCAGGAAGTTGATAGTTTATAACGTGGGTAATATCATCTACGTCAATACCACGAGCAGCAACATCTGTTGCCACAAGCATCTGGATTTGACGGCTTCTGAAGCTCTTCATTACCAGGTCACGCTGATTCTGACTTAGATCTCCGTGAAGTGCTGCAGCATTATATCCATCTTCAATAAGCTTTTCAGCAACTTTTTGAGTATCTCTTTTAGTTCTACAGAATATTACAGAGAATATTTCTGGATTAGCATCTGCAAGCCTTTTTAAAGCGTCATACCTATTACGGTGATTCACGAGGTAATATTCGTGAGAAACGTTAGAAGTTCCCATGTTCTTTGATCCTACAGTTATTTCTACAGGATTTGTCATGAACTTCTTAGCGATCTTTGCAACCTCCTTAGGCATTGTTGCAGAGAATAACCATGTTTTCTTTTCCTTTGGAGTATGAGAAAGGATATCCTTAATATCCTCATAGAATCCCATATTCAGCATCTCATCAGCTTCATCTAGCACACAATATCCAATAGAGGAGATGTTTGCCAGTTTTCTTCTGATCATATCCTGCATCCTACCTGGAGTAGCTACAATAATTTGAGCTCCTCTTTCAATAGATCTTGCCTGATCTGTAATGCTAGCGCCACCGTAAACGGCAACTACATTTAATGATTTTTTATACTTCGAGTAATTCTTGATCTCGTTAGTGATCTGTAAACAAAGTTCTCTTGTTGGTGAAAGAATTAATGCCTGGGTCTTTTTAGAATTGGCATCAATTTTTTGAATTAGCGGAAAACCAAATGCGGCAGTTTTACCTGTTCCGGTTTGTGCCAGCGACACAAGGTCGGTTTCCTGTTCTAATAAAATTGGGATTGATTTTTCCTGTACTTCACTTGGAGTTTCAAACCCCATGTCTTCAATGGCCTTAAGCAAGTCTGCGTCAAGTCCAAGTTTTTGGAATGCGTTCATTCGTTTTAAATAAGTATTCGATTATAATATGTAAGTGTTACATAAGAAGCGAATCGACATACTTAAACCTAAACTTCCAGTAACACATCCTCACCCTGAGGAATTTTCAAGCGGCAAATGTACAGTTTTATTTTTAAATAAAACTAATTAATACAATTTTATTAATTTACTGATATTCAGCGTAATCAAAAATGCTTTGACTGACGAGTCTGCTATTTGGACAGGTATTCTATCAATTCTTTAAAGGCGATCCCGCGGTGACTGATTTTTGATTTCTCTTCCAATTCCATTTCTGCGAAGCTATTATTATATCCGTCTGGAAGAAAGATAGGGTCGTAACCAAAACCTTTATCGCCACGCTTTTTATCTAAGATTCTGCCCTTGCAAATACCGGTAAAAAGATTCTGATTTCCTTTAAGGTTAAGGGCGATCACCGTTTTAAAACGAGCGGTTCTATCATCGCGTTCTTTTAATTGGCTTAATAGCTTTTCAATATTGGCTTCATCATTTTTTTCTTCGCCTGCATATCTTGCCGAAAAAACACCCGGGGCTCCTGCTAACGAGTCAACCTCAAGTCCCGTATCATCGGCGAAACAGTCATATCCATAATGATTTCTTATAAACTCAGCTTTAATTATGGCATTTTCATCAATAGTGTCTCCGGTTTCTTCAATATCTTCATGACAGTCTATGTCGCTAAGAGAAAGTAATTCTATGTGGCTAGGTAGCATGCTTTTTATTTCCCTGAATTTATTAGGGTTATGCGTGGCGAAAACTAATTTCATAAATTATAATTATCTGTGGTGGTAAGGTTCATTTTTAAGGATCGTGAAAGCTCGGTACAATTGCTCGGTAAAAAATAATCTTACCATTTGATGGGAAAAGGTCATTTTAGAAAGCGAAATTCGGGAATCGGCTCTTTGATAGACTTCGTCTGAAAAACCATAAGGGCCGCCAATTACAAAAATTAGTCTTTTTAAGCCTGTATTCATACGTTTCTGAATATATTCTGAAAAGTTCTCCGAGCTGAATTGTTTTCCATTTTCATCCAGTAAAACTATGAAATCTGAATTCTGAATTCCGGAAAGAATTAATTCTCCTTCCTTTGATTTTTGTTGATTTTCATCCAGGTTTTTGGTCTTTTTAAGGTCAGGAATTATCTCGAATTCAAACTTAATATAATGCTGAAGCCTATCTGAATAGATTCTTATAAGTGTTTCCAGTTCTTTTTTATCTGTTTTTCCAATACAGACTAATTTTATCGTCATCCCGTGATTTTAGTACAGACTTTACTACATTTACAAAAATAAGCAGAGAAAATGATCTCACCGGAACAATTTGAAAAAGAAATTGAATTAATAATAAAAAATGCAATCAGGGAAGATGTTGGTGATGGTGATCACAGTTCTCTGGCCTGTATTCCGCAAAGCGCAAAAGGTAAAGCCAAATTACTGGTAAAAGACCAGGGGATTTTGGCGGGCGTTGAATTTGCACAGAATGTTTTTTATTATGTAGATAAAGATCTGAAGGTAGATGTCCTGTTGAAAGATGGAGATGCTATTAAAAGAGGAGATATAGCTTTTTATGTAGAAGGATCTTCTCAATCTATTTTAAAATCTGAAAGACTTGTTCTTAATGCGATGCAACGTATGAGTGCTATCGCTACTAAAACTTCAGAATTTGTTCAGAAACTGGAAGGTACAAAAACCAAAATTCTCGATACGCGTAAAACAACACCAGGAATACGGGCACTCGAAAAATGGGCTGTAAAAATAGGAGGTGGTGAGAATCATCGTTTTGCCCTTTACGATATGGTGATGCTTAAGGATAATCATATAGATTTTGCAGGAGGAATTACAAAAGCTATAGAGAAAACCAAAGCTTACCTTCAAGAAAAGGATCTGGACCTTAAGATTATCGTAGAAGCTAGAAATATACAGGAGATCAAGGAAATTTTGAAGTCTGACGGGATTTATAGAATTCTAATTGATAATTTTAATTACGAGGATACTCGCCGGGCAGTTCAACTAATAGATGGTAAGTGCTTTACCGAATCCAGTGGAGGTATTACTTTAGAAACAGCTAAAAGCTATGCCGAGTGCGGTGTGGATTTTGTCTCAAGCGGGGCGTTAACCCATTCGGTTTATAATCTTGACCTGAGCTTAAAAGCCGTATAAAATGGCTCCACAAAAAGCGATCAAAAGCAGACTTGAAGAATTTTCCAATTGGTGGAAAAGGAAATCCAAGAAGATAATTCTTCCCGGTCTTGAAGGTTTATCGCTTTATAATCTCTGGGTTATCTATTGGGGAGGTATTGTAAGAGGGACTTTTTCCACCAGGGCAAGTTCCATAGCCTTTAGCTTTTTTATGGCAATTTTCCCTTTTCTTTTATTTGTACTGAACCTGATTCCCTACATCACTTTTATAGATGATTTTCAAATAGAGTTTCTGCTATTCATGGATACTTTATTACCACCGGAAACATCTGATTTTTTTGGAAATATATTTGAGGATATAGCCAGTACTCCCCGGGGTGGATTATTATCGGTTGCTTTTATTTTATCGATTTTTTTAATGACCAATGGGGTCAATGCGATATTTACAGGTTTTGAATTTAGTTATCATACCAGAACAAATCGTTCCATACCGCGGCAGTATGCCGTCGCCGGGGGAGTTTCACTTATATTGGCATTGTTGTTGCTTATATCTGTAATAGGAGCAGTTTATATAGCCTATGCTATTGACGATCTAAGTAGTTTAGGGATCGTAAATACAGATGGTTTTGGAGCTGATCTTATTAAATATATAGGATTTGTAATTTTAATATACACAGCCGTTGCAATTTTATATTACTTTGGAACCAGGGAAGCAAGACAGGCCAGGTTCTTTTCAGTAGGAGCTTTGTTTACTACGGTATTAATAATGATAACCACGGTTTTATTCAGTATTTATATAACAAATTTCTCAAATTATAACGAATTGTACGGGTCTATTGGTGCATTATTGATCTTGATGTTCTATATATGGCTCAATTCCAATATGTTGCTTTTAGGTTTTGAATTAAATGCATCATTAATAAAACTGAAGAAAAATTTTAAATAACTTTAAACCAATTAAAACCAAATTTATAATGAAAACACTATTAGTTGCAATTATCGCTTTTATGAGTACAGGTTTAATTTCTGCCCAGACTGAAGTTGGTGGGGTTAAACTTCCAAATTCTGAAACCTATCAGGGACAAAGCCTTACTTTAAATGGAGCAGGCGTGCGAGAGAAATTATGGATAGACCTGTATGCAGGGGGACTGTATCTTGCGAAAAAAACTTCAGATGCTGCGGAAGTAGTCTCTTCCAATGAGCCTATGAGTATTAAACTTCATATAGTTTCTAAGCTGATCACCAGTGATAAAATGATTGAAGCTGTAAATGAAGGTTTTGAAAATGCTACCGGAGGTAACACAAAACCTCTTGCTTCTGAAATTAAAAAATTCAAAAGTTTCTTTATGGAAGAGATCAAAAAGAATGATGTTTTTGATATTGTTTATTTACCTGAGACAGGAGTGACTGCTTATAAAAACGATAAAGAATTAGGAACTATTGAAGGGATGGCCTTTAAAAAAGCACTGTTTGGTATCTGGTTCTCTAACAGACCTGCAGATGACGATCTTAAAGAAGCCATGCTAGGTAAATAATATGAGAGCAGCGATATATTTTATTCTTTTTATGAGTATGATGATCCCTGCCCAGGCACAGGAAGTGATTGGGAAATGGGAGAATACCAATGAAGAAGGAAAGGTGAATTCCATAATCAAGATCTACGAAAAAGGAGATAAGATTTATGGGAAAGTAGACCGAATAATGAAAGAGGAAGATAGAGATCGCATCTGTACTAAATGTGAAGGAGATCTGAAAGATGAGCCTATTGAAGGGATGGAGCTAATGAAAGGTCTTAAGAAAGAAGGTGATGAATATGTTGGAGGTACTATTGTAGATCCAAAAACAGGAAAGGAATATCGCTGTAAAATATGGCTGGATGATGAAGATCCAGATGTATTGAAAGTAAGAGGTTATATATCATTTTTTTATAAAACCAAAACATGGCGTAGAGCTGAATAATATTTCAGAAAATTAAAAGCTGCTTTTAAAGTTTCAGGTTACTTTTAAAAAACTAAAGATTCTTAATATTTTTGAATTCGATAGTTGAGAGTAAGTTGCTTTAGAAGCAGCTTTTTCTATTATATAAATCAATAAATCATCAATGTCTTATTTCGCCGATCTAATTCTTCCTTTGCCGCTTGATAATCGCTTTACTTATAGCCTTACTCAAGAAGAAGCTGAATTTATCCAGCCGGGAATGAGATTAGCAGTTCAGTTTGGGAAAAATAGGGTTTATACTGGGATTGTAGCAGAAATTCATCAGAATCCGCCAGAAGTTTATGAAGCTAAGCCAATTCACCAGATACTTGATGAAATACCTCTATTAACCAGAGAACAACTTACTTTCTGGCACTGGATCGCCAGTTATTATTTATGTGCGGAAGGGGATGTGATGCGGGCAGCCTTACCGGGTGCTTTTTTACTTGAAAGCGAAAGTATCGTAAAGCTTGTTAAAGATGCCCCGCCAGATACGGAAGAACTCAACGATGACGAATATCTGGTAGTAGAAGCTTTGCAGCGACAATCTTCCATGAAAATCCAGGAGATTGAGCAATTACTGGACAGAAAAAAAGTATTGCCGGTCATCAATAAACTTGTGGCTAAAAATCTGGTAGATCTAAACCAGGAGATCTATGAGCAATTTAAGCCAAAACAGCTAAGATACGTAAGACTAAATCCGGCTTATGAAGCCGAAAGTGAGATGCATCAACTTTTAGATGATCTTTCAAGAGCTCCAAAACAAAGAGAGATCTTATTATCTTATTTTTCAATTACCGCGCAATCTAAAAGGCCACTTAAGGTAAAAAATTTATTAGAAGAATCTGGCGCGAGTAATTCCATCTTAAAAAGCCTTATTGATAAGAATATATTTGAAGAATTTTTTGAGGAGACAGATAGAGTTGTTTTTTCAGGGGAAATCAGTCAGCACGAGATACATTTAAACAAAATACAGCAGGAGGCATTTGACGAAATTCAGGAGAATTTCAGGCAAGACCAGGTCTGCCTGCTTCATGGAGTAACATCTTCAGGTAAGACTGAAATTTATATTAAGCTAATAGAAGAGGTCATAAATAAAGGGAAACAGGCCTTATATCTGCTGCCGGAAATTGCTCTTACCACGCAATTGATTAAACGGCTTCAGAATTTCTTTGGAGATAAAGTTTTGGTCTATCACAGTAAATATTCTGTAAATGAAAGGGTAGAGATCTACAAAAAAGTGATGGATAATTCTGAAAAGGGGAAAATAATAATAGGAGCGAGGTCCTGTATATTTTTACCATTTCAGGATCTTGGTTTGATCGTGGTAGATGAAGAACATGAGTCTACTTTTAAGCAGTTTGATCCTGCGCCCCGTTATCATGCCCGGGATGCCGCTGTGGTACTGGCAAATATGTTTAAAGCGAATATTGTGCTGGGATCTGCGACTCCTTCCATAGAATCCTACTTCAATGCCGAGCATAATAAATATTCTCTGGTAGAATTAACCAGGCGTTTCGGAAACGTTCTAATGCCAGAAGTTGAAATTGTAGATATCAAGACCGCTCATAGAAAAAAGAAAATGACCGGTCATTTTTCTGAAAGGCTTATCGCAGAAATTCGGGAGAGTTTGAAGGAGGAAGAACAGGTGATCCTATTTCAGAATAGAAGGGGTTTTTCTCCCATTCTGGAATGTAATACCTGCGGTCACTCCCCACAATGTCCTAACTGTGATGTAAGTCTCACCTATCATAGTCATAATAACCAGTTGCGCTGTCATTACTGTGGATATCATATCGCTATGCAACACCAGTGTATGGCCTGCGGAAGTAATGAGGTGAGCACGAAAGGCTTCGGGACTGAACAGGTGGAAACAGAACTTAAAGCGCTTTTTCCAAAGCATAAGATTGGCAGAATGGACCAGGATACCACCAGGGGAAAGCATGGTTATGAAAAGATCATTCAGGCTTTTGAAGATCATGAAACCGATATATTAATAGGTACGCAAATGTTAACCAAGGGACTTGACTTTAGAAAAGTAAGTCTTGTGGGAATTATGAATGCCGATAACCTTTTGAATTTTCCCGATTTCAGGGCACATGAAAGAAGTTTTCAATTAATGTTGCAGGTAGCGGGAAGATCTGGCAGGACCAAGAAAAGAGGGAAGGTGCTTATTCAAACATATAATCCGCATCATCAGATCATTCAGCAGGTCTCTACAGGGGATTATTCAGAAATGTACAAAGAGCAACTGGAAGATCGATACCAGTATCAATATCCGCCATATTTCCGGTTAATACGGTTAACCCTAAAATGCAGGGATTACTCCAAAACAAACGAAGCTGCAGAATGGCTGGCCAGAGCTTTAGAAAATGTTTTTGACAGGTATGTTCTCGGTCCGGAGTTTCCACCTGTAGCGAGGATAAGAAATGAATATTATAAGAACATCCTTATCAAGATCCCTCAAAAACAGTCATTAGGAAAAACTAAGAAAATGGTACATCGTATTCTTAATAGTTTTAAGGCTATTGGTGCATACAGGTCGGTAAGAGTAGTGGTGAATGTTGATCCGCAATAAAAAAGCCATTTAAAAAATGGCTTTGATCAAATTATATGTAGGTATTGGTTTTATTGTTGAATTGCACTTAAAGCCTCAATAAGGTTTGCTTTCTTATGTCTGCTCAAGGGTAACTTCTCCTTATCTATCTCTATATTCTTGCTGTTATATCTTTCAATCTTTTCAAGATTTACGATGTAAGATTTATGGGTTCTTAGAAAACGTTCATTTGGTAGTTGTTTTTCAAAAGACTTCATGGTAGCAAGAACTACAAAATTATCTTTTTCAGTAACAAATTTCACGTAGTCTCCAAGCGCCTGAATATATTTAAGCTTGCTCAAAAATACTTTTCTATTCTTAAGGTTGCTTTTCACAAATATAAAGTCATCGTCTTCCGGAACCGGGGTTTGATGTTTAAGTTTGTATAAATTTACCGCCTTGTTAACTGCATTATTAAACCTGTCTTTGGTAACTGGTTTATGAATATAATCTACCGCATCATAATCGAAGGCCTTAAAGGCGTATTTTGTTTTACCGGTTACGAATATAATTTGTGGTTTATTCGGAAGATTGTCCAGAAGTTCGAACCCAGATAAAATAGGCATTTCTATATCCAGAAAAATAAGATCGGTTTCAGTATCAAGCAGTCCATTCTTGGTCTCGATAGCATTATTATATTCGGCTACCAGCTTTAAATTTGGATGGTCTTTTATCAACTTGACTATTGATAGCCTTTGGAGGCTAGAGTCGTCTACAACAGCACATTTAAGTAAAACTTCTTCCACAGTCTATAGGTTAGTTGTAAACAATATTACTCATTAAAAATAAGAAATACAAGGCTAAAATTTATTTCATCGGTAAAAATAGTGTTTTATCCTTCTTAAGAAGCTTTGAAATATGGATAATTAATTCTATTTTTGCACCCGATTTAATTTAAAGTTAATTTATATGAACAACTATGAAACTGTTTTCATCTTGAATCCCGTTTTATCTGATGAGCAGATAAAGGAGACAGTTAAGAAATACGAAGATTTTCTTGTTTCTAAAGGAGCTGAGATGGTAGCTAAAGAAGATTGGGGCCTAAGAAAACTGGCTTATGCAATCCAACACAAGAAAAGTGGTTTTTATCACTTATTTGAATACAAAGCTCCTGGTGACGCGATTGAGCCGCTAGAGTTAGAATTCAGAAGAGAAGAGCGTATGATGCGTTATTTAACTGTGAAGTTAGACAAGCATGCTATCGCCTGGGCTGAAAAAAGAAGAAAACGTAACAAGGAAAAAGCGTAACCATGGCAACATCTATTGAACAACAAGCAAAAGGAAAAAAAGACGGAGAGATCAGGTATCTTACTCCTCTTAATATAGAAACAACCAAAGCTAAGAAGTACTGTAGATTTAAAAGATCAGGTATCAAGTATATTGATTATAAAGATCCTGATTTCTTAATGGGCTTTGTAAACGAGCAGGGTAAATTGTTACCTCGTCGTTTAACAGGAACTTCTTTGAAATTCCAGAGAAAAGTGGCTACAGCTGTAAAGCGTGCTCGTCACTTAGCATTAATGCCTTACGTAGGTGATTTATTAAAATAAAAAGAGGCAGTTATGGAAGTAATACTTAAAAAAGACGTAGATAATTTAGGTTTTAAAGATGATGTAGTAGCTGTTAAGAACGGTTACGGTAGAAATTATCTTATTCCACAAGGATATGCTGAACTGGCAACTCCTTCTGCAAGAAAGGTTTTATCTGAAACTTTGAAGCAGCGCGCCTATAAAGAACAAAAGCATATTGACGAAGCTAAAAAGCAAGCTGAAAAACTTAATAACCTTGAAATAAAAATATCTGCCAAGGCAGGTGCAGGTGATAAGCTTTTTGGTTCCATCACTAATGGAGATTTAGCTGATGCTCTTGCGAAAGAAGGTGTAGAGATCGAAAAGAAATATATTAGCATCGCTGGTGGTAACATCAAGCGTCTGGGACAGTATGATGCAACTTTACGTTTTCATCGTGAAGTAGTTTCTAACTTTAGCTTTGACGTTGTAGGAGACGCTTAATTTATTTTACTTATAGAAAAAAGCCTGCTCATTATTTGAGTGGGCTTTTCTTTTTTAGTGAAACTGAATTTTGATCTTGAGCAAAATTCATAGTTGAACTAATCCCGAAGAATTTCGGGATCTCATTAAAATTAATGGAAATTACCCTTATGAAATACGCAAGACTAACAAAAGAGCAGCTGGAAGAAATGCATCAGGAGTTTATTAATTTCCTGGCAACACAATCTATTACTGCAGATGAATGGGAGAAGATAAAAAAAGAAAAACCCGAAGCAGCTGAAGAAGAGCTTGATATTTTTAGCGATCTTATCTGGGAAGGTGTTTTAAACAAAGTGGAATACCTGGAACATTTTTCACCTAATCAAATCTTTCTTTTTCATATTAGTACCGCTACTATTGAATTAATAGCGATCAAGATCGAAAATGAAGCTATAGATATTACCACCAGAGAAGGTTACCAGTGGCTGCAAACAAATTTAATGGACGATGCGGTGAATATTTATACATCTACCAGAGCTATCAGTGTCGACAGGAATAAGGATATTTTTGCGTTGATCAAGCAGGGTGCAAATATCACCCAGGGTGAGCTGTATGCTTTTTTCCAGAATGTGGTAAAGGGTTAAAATTTACCAATGAATCGATGTACTAATGAAAAAAATTAATCATTGGTTAATTGTTTCATTCTTTCATTGGATTGCTATTCATAACGAAGCGATTCAATAGGATCTTGCTTTGCAGCCTTGGCCGCGGGATAACTTCCTGCAAGAATGGCTACGAGAATCGTAATTCCAGTTGCCCAGAACATAGCTTTCCATGGAGTGGTAAAGGCAAAGTCCAGAGAAGTAGCGACCGCATAACCAATTAGAATTCCCAGAAAAAT
Organism: Christiangramia sediminis; assembly: GCF_020552705.1. Classification (GTDB taxonomy): domain Bacteria; phylum Bacteroidota; class Bacteroidia; order Flavobacteriales; family Flavobacteriaceae; genus Christiangramia; species Christiangramia sediminis. The sequence continues at coordinate 322,038 of NZ_JAJBZG010000001.1, forward strand.
ACCCAGTAAACCTCCAATTTGACCAATTACCAGAGTTTCTAGAAAGAACTGGGTAGCAATGGTGTTTTTCTTTGCTCCTAAAGCTTTTCGAACCCCGATTTCACGGGTTCTTTCAGTAACGGTCACCAGCATGATATTCATCAATGCTATAGAAGAACCGAAAATGGTAATGATGGAAATGATCCATGCAGCTACATTTAATGCCCCGGTAATAGAAAGAATGCGGTTAATAAGATCATCACTTCTTTCCAGACCAAAGTTATTTTCTTCTTTAGGATTCAATCCGCGAATATTTCTGAAGGTTATAATTGCTTCATCCATCGCCGCGTCAAGCAGTTCTTTATCTTCAACTTTTACACTCAAACTGTAATTGATATTAGGTTGAGAGAAAATAGAACGTGCGTGTTGTATAGGAATAAACACACGTAGATCCTGATTGTTACCAAAAGTACTTCCTTTTGATTCCAGAACTCCAATCACTTTAAACTTAGCACCGCGAACACTAATAGTTCTATTTACCGGATCAAAACCTTTAAAGATTCCGTCCTTAAAATCTGAACCTATAACCGCAACATTGTTATTGTTTTCGATATCAAAAACATTGAATTCGCGTCCATCTTCTACTTTAAGTCCGGAGTTTTCCAGGTAATATTCGTTGACTCCCAAAACCGATATTTCAGGATCGGTTTTTTCATTTTCGTATTTAATTTCGGCTGAACCTGTTCCTGTGAATGAAATGGCAGTTTCAGTATATGGGTATTCAAATTTTTCTTTAAACTCCTTTACTTCACGATAGCTGATAATTGGGTTTACTTTTCTTTCTTCATTTCCAAAACTCTGCGTTCTGAATTCATAACGCTGAAGGTTGAATGTATTGGAACCCATGGAAGCGAAATCTTTACTGATGGTATTTTCCAAAGCTGCTACCGCACTTAAGATACCTACGAGCGCCGTAATACCAATAGCGATAATTAGAACCGTTAGAATGGTTCTTAATGATTGATTTCTGATGGAATTAAGGGCTATCCTTATATTTTCCCGAAAAAGTGAAAACATGGGCTAATTTTTCTGGCTAATAGATTAGACTCTAAAATTAGAACTTTGTTACTTAAAATTTCAAATTTGTTTGGGTTCACTTAAAAATTAAGATATTTGCACTCCTAATTAGCAAATTCAGCTTAACACATATCATGGCACAAAAACCATCTATACCAAAAGGTACCAGAGATTTTTCACCCGAAGAAGTCGCGAAGAGAAATTATATCTTCAATTGTATTCAAACAGAATTTAAGCGTTTTGGATTTCAACCCATTGAAACACCAAGTTTTGAGAATTCTTCCACCCTTATGGGGAAATATGGAGATGAAGGAGATCGCCTTATATTCAAAATTTTGAATTCTGGCGATTTTCTTAAAAAAGCTGATAAGGATGCCTTAACTGAAAATGATAGTATAAAGCTTACTTCTTCTATTAGCGAGAAGGCCTTACGCTATGATCTTACCGTTCCTTTTGCCAGGTATGTGGTGCAACACCAAAATGAGATCGAGTTTCCGTTTAAGCGCTACCAGATGCAACCGGTATGGAGAGCAGATCGCCCTCAGAAAGGAAGATTCAGAGAATTCTATCAATGCGATGCAGATGTTGTGGGGAGCAACAGTTTATGGCAGGAAGTTGAATTTATCCAGTTATACGATTCGGTTTTTAATAGTCTTGGTTTAGAAGGGGTAACTATAAAGATCAATAATAGAAAAGTTCTTTCCGGTTTTGCTGAAGTGATCGGGGAGCAAGACAAACTGATTGATTTCACGGTTGCGCTGGATAAACTTGATAAAATAGGGGAGGAAGGCGTAAAAAAAGAAATGCGTGAAAAAGGTATTTCTGAAGAGGCTTTACAAAAGATTCAGCCAATCTTCAATTTAAAGGGAAGTTTTGCTGAAAAGATCCAGGGTTTAAGCTCTATTCTGAAGGGGTCTGAAACCGGGCAAAAAGGAATCCAAGAATTAGAATTTATTCAAAATGCCATTCAGGAAATGCCTCTAAAAACGGCAAAGCTTGATCTGGATGTCACTTTAGCCCGCGGACTTAACTATTACACCGGAGCCATCTTTGAAGTATCTGCTCCTGAAAAAGTAAAAATGGGATCTATTGGCGGAGGTGGACGTTATGACGATCTTACCGGCATTTTTGGATTGAAAGATATGAGCGGAATTGGAATTTCATTTGGTCTTGATCGTATATACCTTGTGCTGGAAGAGCTGGAGCTTTTTCCAGCTACGGTAACTGAAAATACCAAAGTTCTTTTTATCAATTTTGGAGAAAAAGAAGCTTTGTATGCTATGAAAACAGTGGAAAAACTTAGAGGAGAAAATATCACAGCAGAAATTTATCCAGACGCCGCTAAAATGGGGAAACAGATGAAGTATGCCGATAAAAGGCAAATTCCATATGTAGTCCTGGCCGGCGAAGAAGAGATGAATAATCAAAAATACACTTTAAAGCACATGAAATCTGGCGAGCAATCAAGTCTTGATTTTGCTGGGCTTAAAAGCAAACTATCCAGCTAAATTTATTTTTTGCTTACCTCATTTAGACGATCCATTTCCTCTGTGGTAAGCTCATTGTCAACTGCTTCTTCAAAGCTTTTTAGATGTTCAGATTTGGTGGCACTGGCAATGGGAGCCGTTATTCCGGGTCTTTGCATAATCCACCTCAATGCTACAGCAGCCTGGGAAATATTATAATTGGCAGAAATATCTTTCAGGGATTTTAATACATTTTTTCCTCGCTGATCAAAATAATCTTTTAAGAATTGCTCCCGCTTGGTTCCTTTAATATCTTTTTCTTCAGAATATTTCCCGGTGAGAAATCCGCTAGCCAGAGAGAAATAACTGGTTACACTCAGATTGTTCTTTTTGCATATCTCCTGTATCTCACCTTCAAATTTATCACGAACCATTAAACTATATTCTGGCTGAAATACCTCATATTTTGGCAAATTACTCTCAGAGGCAGCCTGCAGGGAAGCTTTAAGTCTTTCCGGAGAAAGGTTTGAAGCTCCGATATATCTTACTTTTCCCTGGTCTATCAGTTTTTCATAGGCTTCCAGGGTTTCTTCTACTGGAGTTTTATCGTCATCCCAGTGCGTGAAATAAAGATCTATATGATCTGTTTGCAATCGGGTTAACGAGTCTTCTACTGCTTTTAAAATATGATTTTTAGATATATTTTTATCACCTCCCTGTTGCATACTGGATCCAACTTTGGTGGTTATGGTGATCTTATGTCTGTTACCCCGACGTTTAATGTATTTTCCAATAATAGATTCTGATTCTCCTCCAGAATTTCCGTCAGCCCACCTTGAGTACACATCTGCAGAGTCTATCATATTAAAACCCATGTCCAGAAGTTGGTCCATCAACTCAAAAGATTCCTTTTCATTTACGGTCCAACCAAAAACATTTCCTCCAAAAACTATTGGAGCGGTATATAGATCTGTTTGTCCTAATTGTTTCTTTTCCATGTTGATCATTTTACGATAATATAATAGAAAGCTTCTAAATCTCCTATGGATAACTGATATCTTAGAGTTTGTTTAACAGGTCTTGTTTTATTCTTAACTAATTTGAGTAGGGAATTTGCTTAACTTAAAGGAGAAACCAAAAAAACAGTTATGAGGATTTTTATAGTACTTTTTTTATTTCCAGCCTTATTAAGCGCGCAGAAAATTGCAGATATGTTCACTCTTTCTTCTGCCGGATTTGAAGATTCTGTTATAAGAGAATATCCTGGTAAATCTGATTCCGAATTATTTTTAGCCACCAAGAGGTGGGCAGATAATATTATTTCAAATTCGAGCGATGCAATTAGCAGGGAGATAGATGATCAATATCTGGAATACAAAGTTTTTGTCCCCCAGGCTTTTTCAATTGAAGATAATGGACGAACCTTTACCTGGGACGCCATGTTTGATCTTGCCTTTAAGTTTAAAGATGAAAACATTAGGTTTGATGTAGAAATCGTAGAACTTTCAAGTCCGGATGCACCTACCTTTCAAATTGTAGGCGGGATGAATGACTGGGCTTTTTATGCTGAGAATAATCAACCATATCCACTCACCTCTGATGCCAGAAAGATTATGGAGGAAATTGTAAATGATTTTATAAGAGGTGTTTCCGCATATGTGAATAGAGATGCAGAAATTCCACCTAAAAAGTAAGACCCCATTCAAATAGCTATACTTTTTTATTCGGGAAAACTCTAATGACTTATAAATCAAACTATGAACCGGATTCTTTTAATTCAGATTTAGGGGTGTGATTTAATGATAATAGTATAGATCCTGCCAGTACTACAGCAATGAACACAAGGGATATCCAGATAGGAATCTCCCATTTTTCACTGATTAGGAATTTTATACCCACAAAGGCCAGTATAATCCCCAGCCCTTCATTAAGAAAGACAAAACGGTCTTTCATATCTGCCAGAAGAAAATATAAGGCTCTAAGGCCGAGAATGGCAAAAGCATTGGAACTTATAATAATAAATTTATCGCGGGTTACTGCAAGAATTGCCGGGATAGAATCAAGAGCGAAAATAATATCGGTTAATTCTATTATTATTAATACTACAAAAAGGGGGGTAGCTATACGTTTTCCATTTTCTCTAACAAAAAAATTGTCCTTTCTATAGCCTTTAGTTTGTCGGATCACTTTATTTACCCATTTGAAAATCCGGTTATTTTCAGGATGAGTATCGGAGATATCACTTTGAAATATTTTATAAGCCGTGAATAAAAGAAAGGCGCCAAAAACGTAAATGATCCAGTGAACACTTTCAATGAGAGCAATTCCTCCTAATATAAAAGCAACTCTTAAAACAAGTGCGCCAAAGATTCCCCAGAACAATACTTTATGCTGATATTCTTTCGGAACCTTAAAATAGGTAAAAAGAACAGCCCATAAAAAGACATTATCCATAGATAATGATTTTTCAATAAGATAGCCGGTGATGTATTCACCCGCGGCGGCTGCTCCCTGCCACCAGGCAATGACTCCGGTGAAGGCAATCCCCAGACTTATCCAGCCGGCGCTATACCATGCCGCTTCTCTTGTATTGATTTGATGAGGTTTTCTCATTACTACTTTTAAGTCTACAATCAAAAGGACTAAGATAAAAGCAGCAAAAGATATCCATATCCAGTTATCTATCTCTACATTAGCTGTTGATGGTTGTGCTTGAATTAGAAGACTTGAAAAATTCAGGATCTGCATGGGGACAATACATTTTGGTCAAATAAAAGTTATTTATGACAAAACTCCCCTGACTTTAAAATAAATATAACAGCTAAAATGAAAGTTTAAGAAGAGTTTTAAACTAAAAAATCCCTTCAGATTTGAAGGGATTTTTGATAGTAGCGAGACCGAGATTTGAACTCGGGACCTCCGGGTTATGAATCCGACGCTCTAACCAACTGAGCTACCTCGCCATAGCATTTTTTCTATTTTCGAATTCCGCTAAACCCTTTGTGATAAAAGGCTTCACAGGATTTCCCAATGCGGGTGCAAATATAAAAACAATTTGTATTGGCACAAACTTTATTTTCTAAAATATTTATTTTGATTTCTTTTTATCTTTCTAATTAATATCTATATTGCCCGAAACTAATTAATCAAGAATGGAAGAAAAGATAAAATACGAAATGGAGTTTCCTATTCAAGCTTCTCCTTCATTACTATACCAATATATTTCAACTCCCTCAGGTTTAAGTGAGTGGTATGCCGATAATGTGAATTCCCGTGGGGAATTTTTTACTTTTATATGGGAAGGTAGTGAGGAAAAAGCTAAGCTTGTTAGCAAAAAAAGTGACGAGCGCATTAAATTCAAATGGCTTGATGATGAAGACACTCCTTATTTTTTCGAATTACGCATACAAGTAGATGATATCACTAAGGACGTATCCCTAATGATCACCGATTTCGCCGAAGATGATGAAGTAGATGAAGGGAAGATGCTTTGGGATAATATGGTTTCAGATCTTAAACAGATTCTAGGATCAGCCTAGATTTCATATTATAAATAGTAACTTTGCCCCGTTTTTAAACGGGGTTTTTTTATGATCAATCTAGACGGAAAATTAGTTAAGAAAGAAAATGCAAAACTATCGGTTTCTAATCGTGGTTTCGCCTATGGAGATTCAGTATTCGAGACAATTCGTGTAATTAGCGGGAAAATAATGTTCTGGGAAGATCATTATTTCAGGTTAATGGCCTCTATGAGAATAATGCGAATGGAGATCCCATCCAGTTTCTCTCCTGAGTTTTTAGAGGACGAAATCAAGGATATTATTGAAGCAAATGACCTTTCAACTTCACCTGCCAGAATAAAATTTGCCGTTTACAGGCGACAGGGTGGTTATTATACTCCCGCCACCAGAGAAATCGGCTATGTAATTAGCGCCGAAAAGATGGAAAATTCATTCTATCTTTTTAACGATGAGCCGTATGAGATTGAGCTTTTTAAAGATCATTATGTAACCAGCGGACTACTTTCAACTATAAAATCAAATAATCGCGCAGTAAATGTTCTTGGGAGTATTTATGCCAGTGAGAATGGATATGATAATTGTTTACTCCTAAATGAAAAGAAGAGTGTAGTGGAAGCTCTTAACGGAAATCTTTTCCTGGTTAAGGGAACTACTATCAAAACGCCTCCAATTAGTGATGGAGTACTTAATGGAATCATTAGAAAGCAGCTTATCAATATCCTGAAAAAAACTGAGGAGTATACTTTAGAAGAAACTTCTATTTCCCCATTTGAGCTTCAAAAAGCAGACGAATTATTCATTACCAACGTAGCTAAAGGAATTCAGCCGGTAAGCAAATATCGAAAAAAGGAGTATGCTCATAAAGTTTCAAAGGAACTTTTGAGTAAACTTAATGTAAAAGGAAGATTGGGTTAATTGTAAGTGGGATTTTCAGGTGAGTTAGACCAGAGCATATATTCGCCACCCAGTTCCAGCATTTTGTCTTTCCAGAAAGAATTGTAGGGTTTTTCAAGCAAATCTTTGTTGTCTTCGTTTACGGTGATCACCCAGGAACGAGAATGTAATTCTTCTTCTAGCTGGTCTGCATCCCAACCGGAATAACCTAAAAAGAACTTGATCTGTGTGTCATCTATCAATTCCTTTGCAATAAGATCCATGACAGCTTCAAAGTTGCCACCCCAGTAAATTCCATGTGCTATTTCAATACTGTCTGGAATAAGATCAGGGATCTTGTGAATGAAGTACAAATTGTCCTGTTCTACGGGCCCACCGTTATAAACCTTAAAATCACCCTTTACATCAGGGATAAGGTCTTTAAGGGTAAAATCTAGAATTTTGTTCAAAATAAATCCAACAGATCCATTATCTGAATGGTCAGCAAGGAGGACAACAGAACGATTAAAGGATACATCTCCAATAATTGATGGTTCTGCGACCAAGAGATGCCCTTTGGTTGGTTTTAACGCGATCATTATAGCAGTCTTTATATCTAAACTAATTATTTAATACAATAAATGCAATTCAAATCTTAATTTTTTGTATAAAAAAAGCCTTCCCACAGGAAGGCTTTAAATCTTTACTAATACAAATTATTAGTTCACAGCTTTTTGTAAATCTGCTCCGGCCTTAAATTTCACTACGTTTTTAGCAGCAATTTTAATAGTTTTTCCGGTTTGTGGGTTTCTTCCTTCACGAGCAGCTCTTTTAGATACAGACCAAGATCCGAATCCTACTAATGATACTCTATCTCCTTTTTTAAGGGACTTTTCTACGTTTTCAAGGAAAGACTCTAATGCTTTTTTCGCTGCTGCTTTAGAAATTCCAGCGTTTTCAGCCATTGCATCGATTAAATCTGTTTTGTTCATAATTTGAATTTTAAATTAATTGTTGGTTAAACATTCTGTTAAACTGGTATACAAATTTATACGGATTTCTTGTTCATGCAAGTAATGACAAGGGAAAAGCCCGTATTTGTTAATAACTTGGTTGTATTGTTAATAAAGATAATTGTTTTTTATTAAAATGCAACAAATTCAGTGTTAATAAGGCTTTAGCGCATTTTGGCTTCCGGAGCAAAATTAAAACCATTTAAAAGTGCTTTGGAGAGCATTTTTCTTTTCCCCGGTAACTGTATTTCATTTATTAAAATATAGCCATTTGTGGCAGCAACTTTTATCTTATTCTCATTAATGGTAATAGTACCATTGGGCAGATGATGCTCCTGTTGTATTTTTTCAATATCATAGATCTTTACCTTTTGTTCTTCTGTAGAATTTTCCAGATAGCACCATGCACCCGGATAAGGATTAAGTCCTCTAATTAAATTATAAATCCTTTCTACCGGGGCATTCCAGTCGATCTTCGTATTGTCTTTATCAAGTTTTGGGGCGTCCTTTAATGCATCAGAGTCCAGTTGTTTTTCAGTCCTAACCTTATTGTCTGCAATAACCTGAAGTGTTTTAACCACCAGGTTCGATCCCATATCCATTAATCTATCATGAAGAGATTCTACATTCTCTGTCTCATTAATTTTTATTTCTTTCTGAAGGATCATCTCACCGGTATCTATTTTCTCATCCAGGAAAAAAGTGGAAACACCGGTTTTTACTTCTCCGTTAATAATAGCCCAGTTAATAGGGGCAGCTCCGCGATACTGAGGCAGGAGGGAAGCATGCAGGTTAAAGGTCCCATATTCGGGAAGACTCCATACAGACTTTGGAAGCATTCTAAAAGCAACAACTACCTGAACGTTGGGTTCTAGAGCCTGAAGTTCATTTTGAAACTCTTCAGATTTTAAATTTGTGGGCTGCAATACATTTAGATTTTTGGAAAGCGCATAGCTTTTTACGGCACTTTCTTTAAGTTTTCTACCCCTTCCCGCAGGTTTATCTGGTGCAGTAATTACGCCCACCACATTATAACCGGCATCAAGGATAGCTTCCAGACTTTTTACAGCAAACTCGGGAGTTCCCATAAAAACAATTCTAAGGTCTCTCATTTATTCAATATTTTATACTTGTTATTTTCTGTACGATCTAATACTCCCTTTTCACAGAGAAGTCCTAATACTTTTATTATTGATCCTTCTGAATATTTCAGATGGGCTACGATCTCTCTTGAATTCTTTGGACCATTTTTTAGAAATCTCAGGATTCCTAAATAAATCTCGTTCATATCATCCCTGGATAATTTTTTGTTCACTCTATTACAAACCGAACATTTCCCGCAAGGCTCAGGATCTTTCTCTCCAAAATATTTTAATAGCTGAACCTGCCTGCAAACCTGGTCATTTTCTACAAAATCTAAGACTGCCATAATTTTAGCTTTTTTCGTATTGTTATACTCCCTGATAAAAGCTGAAACAGGATTTATAGTAGCATCATCTTCTCTCGGAAGCAAATAAACAATACTGGCATCGTGCTTTGAAAGCTGAAATTCTATGATCTCTTTTTCATCTAATTCTTCAAAAATTTTCACACATTCCTTTTCTGAAATATTTGATTTCTCACTGACCGAAGCTAAATTAAAAGGGATCAAATTCTCAAAAACACCCCCATAATTTCTTAAGATGGTTTTAATAATATTCGCGTAGCGTGGATTTTCATCCAGATAATTGTCCAGGTGGTTTCCTGAAAGTAGGATCCTTATTTCCGTTTTCTTCTGATAATTTTGCGATAATCTTAGAATACTACACCTGTCCAGTAATTGTAGGGCGTTAAATGTCTTATGCGAATTGAATTTATATTGATTGCAAAAACTTGCAAAATTGAAATCATATTCAGTATTCTCACCTTCTCCAAAGGCTATTCTAAAATATGCATTCAACTTGCGGTATACCAGTTTTACATCCTCTACAGAAGCAAGATTGTTCAGGAACTGATTTTTTAGAACAGGGACATCCCCGGCATTAGTTAGAATAATGGCCTTAGCAGGTTTGGAATCTCTTCCTGCTCTTCCGGCTTCCTGAAAATAACTTTCCATACTTTCCGGAAGGTCTATATGGATAACAGTTCTCACGTCGGGTTTGTCAATTCCCATCCCAAAGGCAGTAGTAGCCACCATTACGCTGGTCTTATTTGTTAGCCATTGTTCAAATTTCTTAGATTTATCTTCTTTCTTCATACCGCCATGGTAGGCAGCGGCCGTAATTCCATTTTTATTTAAGAATTCGCTGATCTCCTGGGTGGCATTTCTACTTCTAACATAAATTATTGCCGATTCATTATTTAGAATTTGCGTCAAACGAAAATATTTATCCTCCGTTTTAATTACATCATACTGCAGGTTAGATCTTTCAAAAGATTTTTGATGAATTTCAGGTTCTTCGAGGTTTAACTGTTCGCAGATGTCTTTTACAACTTCTTTGGTGGCGGTGGCGGTAAAAGCCGCGATCCTTACATCCGGTAATAAATCCCTTATTTCAGCAATGTTCCGGTAAGCAGGTCTAAAGTCATGTCCCCACTGCGAAATACAGTGAGCTTCGTCTACAGCGATCAGGTTGATATTCATCTGCTTTAGTCGCTCACGCACCAGTTCCTGTTGCAATCGTTCCGGAGAGAGATAAAGAAATTTATAGTTTCCGAAGATGCAGTTATCAAGATTTCTATCCAGATCGGCATAGGAGATACCTCCCGTAATGGCCATGGCTTTGATATTCTTCCGCTGAAGGGAATTTACCTGGTCTTCCATTAAAGAGATCAAAGGAGAAACCACCACACAAATTCCTTCCTGCATCAGAGTAGGAACCTGGAAACAAATAGATTTTCCTCCCCCGGTAGGAAATAGGGTGAGTGTATCCTTTCCTTTCAGAATAGATGCTATGACTTCCAATTGTTGAGCTCTGAACTCACGGAAGCCCCAGTATTTTTCTAATATTTTTAAAGCTTCCTCTTGCAAATTTGCTTAAATCTTATCTAAAATGAAATTAGTACGCTCTTCCACAGTCAGTTTAGGAACTTCAATCGGGTTGTAGCCATACCTTTTATACGTAGAATAAAGATAAGACGAAATTTTTAAGGCTTCTTCATAAGTCTCATAACGCTCGTTATCGCTTTGGTAAATATCTTTCCAGGGAGGAAGTATAAAGATCTGGTCATAGCGGTTATTTTCGCATGTTTTATTGAAAACCTCCGGATAGTCAGTTTTAAAATAGTCCATATAGGCTACTACATCGGGTAAACCGCGATCTAAAAAAATATGATCAGATGCCGCTTCTGAAGCCTCTGCAAACTGATTCAATCTGCCTTCAAGCAACATTTCGCTAAATAACAGGGGTTTCGTCAGAAATAACTGGTCTATTCCTTCTTTCTGAGCTTCAAGTGTAACCTGCCGGGATATCTCATGAAGGCAAATTTCACCTTGCTCTTCGAGTTTATGGACGATGGATGATTTTCCGGTTCCCGGGCCACCGGTAATAACAATCTTTTTATTTTTCACCCCGCAAATTTCGACATTTGGATTTGATTATAAAAATGGGATGATTCCTTGTATCTTTGCACCGAACCGAAGGAGAAAAACTATGAGTGAATCAAGGAACCCCGAAGAATTTTATGCAAAACTTAAGAAGCAGCTTCAGGATACGGCTATGTGGCCGGCAGAATATCTTTATAAATTTATCGTTCCTACTAAAGGAGATAAAGTTAACCAGGTAGAATCTATTTTTAATGATATGGGAGCAGTGATAGAAACCAAAAAATCCAAAAAAGGTACCTATACCAGTGTTTCCATAAATGTTAGGATGAAAAACCCTGACGCGGTTATTGAAAAATATATGGAAGTAGCTGAAAAAGTAGAAGGAGTGATATCTCTTTAAACCTGAATATAAAAGAATCTTTTTGTTGTGCTTCTTTAGTAATATTTAGTATTTTGCAGGCAGGAGTAAACTTCAATAAAATTACCTAATTAAACTTCAATTTTGACAAACGCATTAGAATATAACTCTGAAAGGAGTAAACTGATAATTCCCGAATATGGAAGACATCTTCAAAAAATGGTGGAGCACACCGTTAATATTGAGGATGATCAGGAAAGAAATAAGGTTGCCAATTCAATTATAGCAGTAATGGGGAATATGAATCCTCATTTGCGTGATGTGCCAGATTTTCAACATAAACTTTGGGATCAGTTATTTATTATAAGTGATTTTAAACTGAATGTAGAGTCACCTTTTCCAAAGCCAACTCGCGAAATGCTTGCCGAGCGACCTGAGATGCTTGAATATCCTGAGAATAATCCCAAGTACAGGTTCTACGGAAATAACATCAAGCGCATGATAGATGCGGCTAAAGATTATGAAGAGGGGGATTTTAAAGAAGCCCTGGTTCTTACCATCGCCAATCACATGAAGAAATCTTATCTCAACTGGAACCGGGATTCAGTAGACGATGAAGTGATCTTTAATCATCTTAATGAACTTAGTAACGGTAAAATAAGTCTTAAGAATATTGATGAAGATTTAAGTCGTGCTTCAGACCTGGTTCGAGATGCAGGTAAAAAGAAATATACCAAGAGTAGCAATAAAAAAACCGGCCGAAAAGGAGGCCGCAAACGCCACTAAACTCAACAACTTTTAATGGGAACTTTTCAAATTGAAGGCGGTCATCGTTTGAGCGGGGAAATTCAGCCTCAGGGAGCCAAAAACGAAGCACTGCAAATCTTATGTGCGGTATTGTTAACTGGAGATACAGTTACTATCCATAACATTCCAAATATACTTGATGTAAATAAACTTATTAGTCTCCTTCGCAATCTGGGGGTTAAGGTTGAAAATATTGGAAAAGGCAGCTATACTTTCAAAAGTGATGCGCTTGATATGGACTATCTTAACAGTGAACAGTTTAAGATTGATGGAGGTGGCCTTAGAGGCTCCATTATGATCGTTGGGCCAATGCTGGGAAGATTCGGCAAGGGATTTATACCTAAACCCGGTGGCGACAAAATTGGAAGAAGAAGGCTGGATACTCACTTCGAAGGTTTTATGAAGCTGGGAGCAGATTTCAGATATAATAAAGAAGAAAGATTTTACGGGGTAGAAGCACCTAACGGACTTAAAGGTGACTTTATGCTTCTGGAAGAAGCTTCGGTAACGGGAACAGCAAATATTGTTATGGCTGCGGTCCTTGCTAAAGGAACCACGACCATTTATAATGCGGCTTGCGAGCCCTATCTTCAGCAGTTATGTAAAATGCTGAATTCCATGGGCGCTAATATCAGCGGCGTAGGTTCTAATCTATTAACCATAGAAGGAGTTGAAAAGCTTGGAGGATGTGAACATACAATTCTTCCTGATATGGTAGAAATTGGATCCTGGATAGGATTGGCAGCAATGACTAAAAGTGATATTACTATAAAGAACGTAAACTGGGGAATGCTGGGTATTATTCCCACCACCTTCAGGAAATTAGGGATAACTGTAGAAAAGAAGGGAGATGATATTCATATTCCTGCCCATGAAGATGGTTATGAAGTGCAGAGTTTTATTGATGGTTCTATTATGAATATTAGTGATGCACCGTGGCCGGGATTTACGCCCGATCTTTTAAGTATCATGCTTGTAGTAGCGACTCAGGCCAGGGGAAGCGTTCTTATTCACCAGAAAATGTTTGAAAGCCGCTTGTTCTTTGTAGATAAGCTTATAGATATGGGAGCAAAGATCATTCTTTGCGATCCCCACCGGGCAACAGTAATAGGTCATGATTTTAAGTCACAGTTAAAAGCGACTACTATGACCTCACCTGATATCAGAGCGGGAATTTCTTTATTAATTGCGGCACTATCAGCAAAAGGAACTTCTACCATACATAATATTGAACAGATAGATAGAGGATACGAGCATATCGTAGAACGCCTGCAGGGAATTGGAGCGAAAATTACGAGACTGGATTAACCCGGATATTTATATGAAAATAAAAAGCTGCTCGAACGAGCAGCTTTTTTAATGCTTAAATCTTAAATAACTAGACTTCTTCAGTCTTCGCTTTTTCCTTATTTTCCTTATAATGAAATAGATTTTTTTCTTTAATCATGGCAGTAGTTCTTTCGGGCAGCATTGACTCCCAACCTTCTTCACCTTCAGAAATCATTTTTAATACTTCCCTGGAATAAACATCCATGATTTCGGGATTGTAATCTTTAATATCCTCTACACGTCCGTTGTACTTGAAGAACTTATAAAGCTCCTTCATTCTAGGATGTACTTTTAAGCTCTCACTAGTAGTGATCTCTCCGGTTTCAGGATTCTTAAGTGGGTAGAGATAAACTTTAAGATCTTTGAAGAATAATTTACCAAAAGCCTCCAGAATACCACCACTTAAATGACGGTAATACTTTTCGTCAAATACGTCTATGAGGTTTTGTACACCCATTGTAAGACCCATTCGTTGTTTAGAATATCTGGAAAAATATTCCACTACTTTAAAATATTCCTGGAAATTAGAGATCATAACTGTTTGACCTAGCGAACAGAGTAATTCTGCACGGTCCATAAAGTCTCTTTCATCAATTTCTCCTTCAGCTCGAAGGTTGGATAAAGTGATCTCGAAAATAATTTCAGTATTTTCTTCAGATACTTTACTCTCCTTCAAAAACATTTCCTTGGAACGTTCATACATGTCCATATTCACCTTGGTAACAGGTCTAAAGCTACCTCTAAGAGCCAGAATGTTCTTTTTGTAAAGGATCTTTGCCGGAAGCACATTATTTCCGTCAGGGCCGAACATTACGGCTTCTGTCATTCCGTTCTTTACCAGCTGCAGACTCATAAGCCTGTTGTCTACATTTTCAAATCTTGGACCTGAAAAATTGATAGTATCTATTTCAATCTGATCCTTGTCTATATGATCATATAGATATCGAAGTAGTTTTTTAGGATTGTCATATTTATAATAGGCACCATAAATAAGGTTAACACCTAAAATTCCCAACGTATTTTGCTGATGTCTCGCATCATTTTCATGAAACCTTATATGAAGAAGAATTTCATTGTAATCTTCACCCGGCTCTACCTGATATCTAACTCCAACCCAACCATGACCTTTATACTTCTTGGCAAAATCTATGGTTGCCACGGTATTCGCATAGGTGAAAAATAATTTATTAGGATGCTTATCACGTGAAATCCTTTCTTCTATAAGACCGGTTTCGTGGGAAAGCATTTTCTTAAGTCTAGCTTCGGTAACATAACGGCGGTCATTCTCTACACCATAGATCGCGTCACTAAAGTCTTTATCATAAGCACTCATCGCTTTGGCAATAGTACCAGAAGCTCCACCTGCCCGAAAAAAGTTACGTACTGTTTCCTGACCTGCACCAATTTCTGAAAACGTCCCGTAGATATTTTCATTTAGATTGATACGAAGGGCTTTGCTATTTATTGAAGGAACATTTTCAAATTCCTTATCGCCCATTATAGTAATTGGCATATTTTTGCTTTTAAATAAACAGTTTTGTTTGAATACTTCAAAAGTACTAAAAGCGGTAGCCATACAAAAAAATATATTTACTTTTGTGCTAAAAATAACACGGCTTGGACGTAACATTTTTAGGAACAGGAACCTCGCAGGGAATACCAATCATTGGCAGTGAGCATCCGGTATGCCTTAGTGATGATACAAAAGATAAGAGACTTCGTGTTTCTATTCTCATTAGCTGGAACAACTTAAATATCCTGGTTGATTGTGGTCCCGATTTTAGACAGCAAATGCTGGCTAATAACGTAAAGAAACTCGATGCAATATTCTACACACACGAGCATAACGACCATACCGCAGGGCTTGACGATATAAGACCTTTCTTCTTCCGCCAGGGAGATATTCCGGTATATGCTCATAAAAGAGTGCTTAAAGCTCTTAGAAAAAGATTTGATTATATTTTTACTACGGAAAATAAGTATCCCGGTGCGCCCGGTGTAATTGAGCACACCATAGAAAATAAACCTTTTAATTTTCATGGTTTAACGGTAACTCCGGTTGAGTTTATGCATAACCGATTACAGGTCTTTGGTTTTAGGGTAGAAGATTTTGCTTATTTAACAGACCTTAAGAGTATTGAAGACGAAGAAGTAGAAAAATTACGGGATTTGAAGGTTTTGGTAGTGAGTGCGCTTAGAATAGAACCGCATCACTCTCATTTCAATCTTGAAGAAGCTCTGGAGTTTATTAAAAAAGTTAAACCAGAAACGGCTTACCTCACACATATTAGTCATATGCTGGGTTTTCATGAAGAAGTAGAAAAAACACTTCCTGAAAATGTTTATCTGGCTTACGATAATTTAAAAATTAAAGTTTAGAATGGGTAATAAGATATTAATGTATCTGTTTATTTTCAGTCTTTTGTTTACCATCTTCATTTATGTGAATGATAAAAGAATACTGGATGCAAAACAGGAAAGGATAGAAAGTCTGGAAGATAAACTGGCTGAAGTGGAAGCAGACGCTGAAATTTCCAGTGCTACTGTTGAAGATGAGGATTATTTCAGCCTGAAAAATAATGAAGATGCAATTACCTATTTCGAAGAAAAAGGTATAGATACTGAAGATCTTATTCTGAAAATAGAAGATGCGATCATCAGTAAAAATAAAGCCGGGGAAGACAACCCGATAGTTCCAATGGATGGAATGGAAGGTAATATGCGCATCAATAAAGTGAAAGTACTAAACCACAAATGGGTCATCGCCGATTTTACCGATGGAACTTATTGGGGGGAAGTTTTTTTAAGTTACGAAGTTGCCGAGGATGGAGAGATAAAATTCTTTTCCGAAAAATCTTTTATTTACCCTCTTTATTAAAGTCTTTTAATTAACCAGTCTTTAAGTTCAAAGAAGTTTTGGGGAGCGACTCCATGACCCACTGGAAATTCTGAATAAGAGTTTTCAATGCCTAATTTATCAAAAAAAGGCTTGGTCTTCCTGGCCCAATCTACGGGGATCACCTGATCTACGGAACCGTGGGAACAGTAAAATTTCAAATTTGAAAAGTCATTTTTCTCAAAACCATTTTTTATAATGCCCTGGTTTATATATCCGCTTAAAGCAATAACATTCCTGATTTTTTCGGGATAGGAGAGAGCTACCGCGTAGCTAAGAATACTTCCCTGGCTAAAGCCAAGCAGGTTGATGTTTTCTGGATCTACAGGATATTTTTCGATGATCTCATCTATAAAATCACGAATAGTTTCACGAGAAGTGATAGCCTGCACATCATCACTAAATTTACCATCGTTATTATCCCAGTGAATTGCATACCAGGCATTCCCGTAGGGCTGTATGGAATAAGGAGCCTTTGCCGATATTATAAAAAGCTCATCTGGTAATTCATCTGCAAAAGAAAACAGGTCGTTTTCATCACTTCCATAGCCGTGAAGCAAGATTAGAACGGGTGCTTTTGCGATTTTCTTTTTTGGTTTTCTAATTATATGTTGTAGTGAAAATTCTTGTGTCATTATGAAATTGTACTAAACCATTTTTGAAATAGAGGTCCTAGAAAAGGCACCTCGCGTGTTTCTCCTTTTATCGCCGTGATTAATCCATATCCCCATAAAACTATGAAGCAAAGATAAAAAGCACCTATAATAAAGCCCTGATCAAATAAACCCATCAAAGCTCCAATGAGATAAAAGGTAATATTGATGCCAAATGCCTGTCTAATATGAAAACTGGCAAATTTATCTTTGGGATCCATGTTCATAAAGTAAGCGATGATCGTCCCAATTATTGTAATATAGGCAACGATAGCTGTAGTTTTTGCCTGACTCGTAACTTCCATTACTTTAAAATTTATTTGAGAATTATACCTTTTTGAGTAATTATTCCTAGTGTTTTTCCTTTAAGTTCTTTATGCAGAAATATACTGTTTTTAGAGGTTGATAATATATCCTTTTCAGTAAAACTGTAAGTTTCATCCGGAACAAATAAACTGAGATCGGCAATCTCCCCTTCCTTGATCTCATGCTCCTCTATACCAAAACGCTTTTTTCCCTTCGTAAGCAACTGAATGGCTTCTTCAGTTTCAAAGATCTTGCAAAGTGCTCCAAAAGCTGATTCCAGACCTATACTTCCAAAAAGGGCATTATCAAACTCCACTTTTTTGTGTTCTACATCAATAGGATTATGGTCTGTGGTGACCATATCTATGGTTCCGTCTTTAAGTCCCTTTATTAAAGCTTTTGTATCCTTTTTGGTTCTAAGTGGAGGCAACACCTTAGAATTAGCATCAAACTCCTTTAATTCCTCATCATTAAGCACAAGATTGTGAATAGCCACACTGCAGCTCACATCAAGACCTTTCTTTTTAGCTTCTTTAATGAGCTTAACAGATTTTTCCGTGGAAATGGTTGGAATATGAAGTTTGCCACCGGTATATTCCAATAAATAAAGATCCCTGGTAATCTGTAACTCTTCCGCAAGATTGGGAATTCCTTTTAGTCCCAGAGAAGTACTGTTTTCATGTTCATTTACAATCCCGTTACCCGCGATTCTATTTTCCTGCGGAAAACTCTGCACCAGGGCATCAAAATTTTGAGCATACTGTAAAGCGATCTTTAATAAATTAGGATTGCGAAGTGGGGTTTTATAATCCCCAAAACTAACTGCGCCGGCTCCTTTCATGTCTAATAGCTCGGCCAGGTCTACACCTTCACTCTTACTAGTTAAAGAGCCAATAGGATATAGATTAACCGCATGTTCTGCTGCCTTTGCTTTTACTGCTGCAATACTGCCACTATGATCTAAAACCGGATTAGTTAGAGGATTCAATGCCACCGCAGAAAAACCAGATTTTCCTGCTGTATCTAGTCCGTTGGCGATGGTTTCCCTTTCTTCGAATCCAGGTTCTCCAAAACTGACACTACTGTCAAACCAGCCACGGGAAACATGAAGGTTTTTAATATCTATTTCTTTATCAGCTTTCTCTGTAAGGTTTTTTCCAATTTTTTTTATAAGTCCTCGATCAATAAAAATATCCAGTTTTTTCTTGTGATGAGTTGAATTTTCATCCAGGATCGTAACCGATTTTATGAGTAGCTTCATTTGAAGAATTTTATAAGTAGCATTTCGATCGCTAAAAAGATCAGGGCAAAAATAACAAACCATTTCCAAAGTGCTGTAATTTGTGAGGCTGCATTTGTTTCAGAAAAATATTCTTCTACTGAATCATAGACCCGAAGATTATTTATTTCTGAAATATCGGTATAGGTGAGTCTACTTTCGCTACGGTCAAAATTAAAGCTAATATTGCCAATCACGGAGGCAGTATTGGAAACCTCATAATTTCCGGCTTCCAGAGAAATATTATTGGTGCTTATTTCAACCCGGTTACTGAAATTCTGTTGTTGCGGAATTATATCAAATTCCGGTTTAGTGATATGCATCACCTCATCTTTACCTAACTCTACTGGAATATCGATCTTGTTCTCCTTTCCGGTTTCATAATAGAGCTCATTTTTCTTTAAGGCATTGAGACCTATCTGGTATAGAACCGGGACTATTAAGGGTGAGTTGGTAAAGTTTGAATTGGTTGAATTTAAAGGAGCCGTGAACAAATATTCAGAATCTGCGCCGATAAGAAAGGCCTGTCCATCCTGATATCTCAAAATTGCATTCGATGAAATTGCATTGTAAGAGGAGAGAACCTTTGGGTATTCAAAATTATCGGTTCTGTTTTCAAAAACACCTTCCAGCAGTGGGTGATCATATACAATCCCCGTTATTAATCTTTCCGTTTCAGTCTTTTGTCCTAAAGCAGGAAGTTCCAACCGATTTAAAAGCTGCCCGTAATTGGTTGCTTTTACCGGGGGAATAATGATCACGGAAGCACCATTCTGCTGACTATTGCTCAAATTATTGAGTAACGAAGAGGAGATTTCATCTACTTCATTCAGAATGATCAGATTTGCCGAATTCAGCTGATTATAATCAATTTGATCTGAAGAGAAATTAGAAGTTTCAAATTCTGGTTCCGTATAGATTCTGGTGAGAAACTCAAAATCGGAATTTGAAATGATCACCGTGTTTACCGGTTTGTTCTCACTAATATTAAAAAAAAGTTTATTGTCGTACCTAAGTCCAGAATCTTCAATTTCTATTCTTCCGTTGCTGATTTTTTCATTTTGAAGTCGGAAACTGATCTTAGCCTGACCATCTTCAAAATTTTGCACGCTACTACGTCCAAGTAATTCTTCCGCATTAAAAATTGAGATGGTTGCCGGTTCATTGATCTCCTTGTTAGCCTTTACCAGGATACTTAGAGAGATGTTCTCGGGATTGGAGTCTTCAATATAGGCACTATCAATACTAATATTGGATATTTTCTCAGGAGTTCTTTGGATAAAATGATATTTGAAATTATCCTGGTTAATTTCTGAAGGATTACCTAGTGAAGTCTGGAAATCGGAAATTATGATCAGTTCTTTTTCCGCTTGACCGTAATCTTTAAAATAATTTTCTGCCTTTAATTGAATTTCCCTGAAATTGATTTGTTCATCTGTGAAATCAATTTCCTGGAGTTCATTTTTAAGTTCAGGAGTTGGTCGGTTAAAGAAATTCTCGTTATTAGTAAAAAGTCCATATTCATTCTCCTCTTTTAAATTCTCCAATAATTGGTTCACTGATGTCTGCAATAAACCAGATTGCTCTTTCGAAGCCTGCATGCTGAAAGAATTATCAAGATAGATTAGCGTACGAGAAGCTGTTAATGCCTTATTGCTGGCGGGAATAAAGGGTTGAGCAAAAGCCAGGACCAGACAGGTTATCAATAAAAGACGCGTTATTAGAATTAAAAATTTCTTTAGGCGGGAACTTTTACGTGTTTCCTGAATTACCTTTTTTAGAAATTTTACATTCGTAAAATCTTCTTTCTGAAATCTTCTTAAACGAAATAAATGAACTATCAGCGGTATTACTAAAAGAAATAGCGCATATAGTAATTCCGGATGTTGAAAATGCATATTCAGGAATAAGGTTTCTCAAATATAGAAAATGAAAAGTGATTGAGCGTTAAAACCTTTTGATACAGAATTTAAAATTACTTCCCTGCCCGGATTCAGATTCTAAAGAGATACTTCCCCCCATAGATTCGATGAGTTTTTTAACGGTAGCCAGGCCGATGCCGCTCCCAAGATTGCCTTCACGGTCGGCAGTTTCCAGCGTGGTGAATAATTTGAAGATATCATTGAATTTTTCCTTTGGAATACCTTTTCCATTATCTTTTACTTCGAAAAAATAGAATTCTTCGTTTTTGGAAAATCCGATATCAACTTTTCTAACTTCTTTATCGTTATATTTTAAAGAATTACTTATCAAATTCATGAAGACCTGAGTGAGGGCAGCCTTATTCACATTATGAAGCATTACATCGTCTGGGTATCTAATCTCTATATCATCTGAAACCTGATAAAGATCTATGATCCCTTTTAGCAGTTTTCTAAAATCTACATTCGTGTAATCTTTTTCCATGACGTGGTCACTTCGGTAAAAACTTAGAATACCGTCTATATAATTTCGAAGAGAGTAAGAGGACTCCACCAGAAATTCCAGATACTGTTCTGTGTCTTCATCAAACTTGCCTTTGTTTTCATCTTTTAAAAGTTCGCTTAAAGAAATAATATTGGCGAGTGGAGATTTAAGATCATGAGAAACCAGGCTGGCGAATTTTTCCAATTCTCCATATTTCTCTTTCAATTTATTTTGAACGTGGTAGAGTTTATTCTTCTGTTTTCTGAACTCAAAAAGTTTTAGAGTTTGCTGGGCTAAGGCCTTTAATGCCTTTATTTGCTGTTCAGATAACTGTTTTTCTTCAGTATCAAAGATGCAGAATACGGCAATGGCGTGTCCCTGGGGATTATGTAAAGGTACGCCTGCATAAAAAGAAAATTCACGGTCATAGATACCTTTAGCCTTTTCAAATACTTCAGGATCCCGGGAACGATTAAGAATAAAAATATGTTCTTCCCCATGAATAGCTTTATCGCAAAAAGAATTTTTCCGGTCTATTTCCTGTATTTTGGCACCATAGACAGATTTGTTCCAGATTCTCTGATCATCAACTATACTGATCTTAGCTACCGGCACATTACAAATTACGGCAGCAAGGAACGTAAGATTATCGTAATCTTCGTCCGGCCCGGAATTTAGAATATTATATTCCTTCAATGCAGCTATTCTCAGCGTTTCATTGAAAGGAACTAGTTTATGTTGCATGCCCCATTAGAATCTTGTTTTAAAGTTATTTAAAAAAAAATAACTTTTACATAAAAAAATCCTAATCTACTGCTTCGTGGCGTTTTATGCTAAATTCGAATAGAGCACCCTTATCTTTTTCTGAAGTTAACTGGATGCTACCCCCAAGACTTTCAATTAATTTTTTAACTGTAGAAAGACCTATACCATGGCCTTTTCTTCCACGTCTATCTGCAACTGCAGCGGTGGCAAAAAGATCAAATATCTTTGTTTGTTCCTCCCGTGGAATTCCAATGCCATTATCGCTAATGCTAAAGTTGAAGAACTCACGGTTCTCAGTACAATCTATTTCAATAATAATCCTTTCCTGATTATTGTATTTAAGACTGTTGCTGATAAGGTTCATAAAGATCTGACCAAGCGCAGCACTGTTCCCATAGAGTTTGAGGTTGTTATCGGGTAAATTGATCTCACAATTCTCTGCGATTTGAAGAAGGTCTATGATATCTTCAAGAAGATCATTTAGAAAAAACTCTTCTTTAAGTACTGAATTTGTCGTGCTACTGGAATAATGCTCTAGCAGTCCGCTGATGTAATCACTTAAAGTAAGGCCTGAATGTTTTAAGTAATCTATATATTCCAATCCCTGTTTATCTAATTGGTCATTATACTTAGCCTTCAGCATATCTGCCGTAAGAATAATATTGGCCAGAGGCATTTTTAGATCGTGCGAAACGGTGCTCGCAAATTCGGTAAGAATTTTATTATTCTGGTCAACCTCAAGTTTTAGATCTTCAAGTTTCTTGTTCTTTCTTCGCAATTCAAAAAGTATTTCCACCTGTTTGCCTAATGCTTTTAAAGCGGTTTTTTGATCTTCGTCTAAAAAATGCTCTTTAGAATCATATACACAAAGTGTACCCATGGCTAGACCTTTATTGTCCAGAAGAGAAACACCGGCATAATATCTTATAGAAATGTCCCCGGTAACAATTGGGTTATTCTTAAATCTTTCATCTTTTGTGGTATCAGGGATTTCCAGGAGGGTATTTGGCTCTAATATGGTATGTCCACAAAAAGATATTTCGCGGCTGGAGCCTGAAAGCTCAGTTCCAAACTTGGATTTAAACCAGCTTTGCTCTGAACCAATTAAATTAATTGCTGCAATTGGGGTTTTACAAATATAGCTTGCCAGTTTTGTGATACTATCGTAGGCTTCTTCGGGAAGGGTTTCAAAAATATCTAATTCTTTAAGAGAATTCAATCTCTCTACTTCATTAACAGGCACTGCAGGACTAATCATTTAAGAAAAAATTAAGAAAGTTAAAATAACTCAAATTTGAGGAGAATTCCAAGTGCTAGAACTGTCCTTTTTCAAAGACACCTAAACCAAAAAGTGCGAAGTCATATTTCACAGGATCCCGGGGATCCATACTTCTTAAATTCTTATCTAATTCAGCTAGGGCTTTGGAATCGTTCATTTTTCGCTTCAGCAGTCCCAATTTCCTTGCCACGTTTCCGGAGTGCACATCTAAAGGGCAGGAAAGTTGTGATGGAGATATAGTTTTCCATAATCCAAAATCTACCCCCTTTTCATCATTTCTTACCATCCACCTCAGGAACATATTAATGCGTTTTGCGGCTGATTTTTTTAAAGGATCACTCACGTGTTTTTCGGTCCTTTTTAGATGCGGCAGTTCAAAGAAAATGTTTTTAAAATGATGAATTGCAGGTTGTAAGCCTTTAGCGGTGGCGTAAGTATTAAAAATACTTTCTAATCCTCTATGCTTGGAATAAATATTCTTCAAGGCTGTAATAAAATACTTTAGATCTTCAGCATTAAAAGTTCTGTGAACAAATCCGTCCAGGTTATCCAGATCACTTTTCTCATGGTTTAAAATAAAATCCAGCGGGCTCATATCCATGAGCTTCATGAGTTTCTCTGAATTATTCAGAATACTTTTTCTGTTTCCCCAAGCTATAGTTGCTGTTAGAAATCCGGCAATTTCAATATCCTCTTTCTGGTGGAATAAATGCGGGATTTGAATAGGATCAGATTGTATAAATTCAGGAGTATTATATTTTTCAACTTTGAAATCGAGAAAAGACTTTAATTCAGATTTATTCAAAAACCTATTGAGTTTAAAAGATTAAACAATCTCACCATCTACCATGGTAAGTTTCCGGTCGGCCATATTGGCCAGTTCCTCGTTATGTGTAACGATCACAAAAGTTTGATCGAACTCATCCCTTAAACGAAAGAATAATTTGTGAAGATTTTCAGCAGATTCGCTATCAAGATTTCCGGAGGGTTCATCCGCAAAGATTACCGCGGGATTATTTATAAGGCTCCTAGCCACGGCAATTCTCTGTTGTTCACCACCACTTAATTCACCTGGTTTGTGAGAGGCTCTGTTCTTCAGCCCCAGAAAATTTAAAAGTTCCATAGCTCTTTTCTCAGCCTCTTTTCTGGGAGTTTTTTTTATAAATGCAGGAATACAAATATTTTCTAGAGCAGTAAATTCTGGTAATAACTGGTGAAACTGAAAGATAAAACCAATGTGTTTATTCCTGAACCTGGAAAGCTCCCTGGATTTTAAGCCATAAATATCGGTACCGTTTATCTTAAGTTCAGAATTCTTCTTTTTTGAGGGTTTATCCAGCGTCCCCATTATTTGCAAAAGAGTTGTTTTACCAGCTCCCGAAGCACCCACTATAGATACGATCTCACTTTTTTTAATATGAAGATCCACAGATTTTAATACATGCAGGTCTCCGTAATATTTATGAATGTTTTTGGCAATTATCATTTAGGAAAAATAAGAGCACCGAAAATAGCCAAATTAGCCAGATTCCCCAAGTTTAACTCTGGAATAAGTTCTTAACCCTATTGTAATCTATAAAATAAACAACACGCAAGCTTAAATTATGCCTTGCAGGCTGGGCAAAAAGATTGTCCAAACTCTTATTAAAATCCAGATAGCTAAGTTTATCCTCCTTAAATATGGCATTTCTGTAGAGTAGAACGGCTTCACTACCGGGAGCAAAACGCCACCTGTAGCTTAGATCCAGGTTCCAGATATTGAAATTAGCATCGGGATTGTTTCTATCGGTGATCTGGTAATTTATAGGATTTAATTTTCCCTGGCCCATCAATTCGGTATAACTGTCTTCTAAAAAACTGGCGGTAGACCAGAAGTGCCTGAAACTTAAATTCAATCCCTGGTTTGTATTGAAATTATAAGTACCATTAAGGGAATTTTCGATACTTTTTTGATCCCTTATTCCAAATATTACCTGATCACTGGTCTGGTTTACATAACTAGGCCTGTCATTTTGATAGGAATACTGGAATTCATAGATCATATTGAATTTGTCACTAAATCGGTATCTGGGTTCAAGACTAAGATTAAAATCACTCTGGGAAGATTGATGATATTCTTCAAAGTAAACTCTAATGTCATAAGCAAAAGTCTTTCTGTAATCTGTAGAAACGAAAGCGTTCAGGCTTCCAAATGGTTTATACAGGATATAAGTATTTTCAGCTCTGGGTTCAAAATAATCCCTGAATTCAGAATTTATATCCATTGATCCTCCGAAAGCAAATCTCTTTCGGGTCATTCCAAAGAATTCTCCACCAATTCCCGTATTCACCGGTACGTCTGGCCTGTATCTTCTAAGATGTTGCCCATATAAGCCAATTCTATAATTGTTATAATTTCCGGTTGGTTCAAAGATCTGGTAAGAGGCACTCCAGGAAAAGTTGTTGTAATTATTGGTGAAATTTATTCCCAGATCATTAATATCGAAAGTTTCGTTAGCAAATTCATTAGAAAGATTATAGCGAATATTTCCCTTGGTGCGTTCCACCGATAGAAAAGAAGCGAAACCTGTCTTGTTTTGTCCAGGAAGATTGACGTTACTCATTTTCGCCTGACCTTCAAAATTGAAAGAATTGTTCTTGTTATAAATATCGAATAGAAAGCCGGTAACATTTCCATCTCTAAAATGCCCATCCCGGGTTACATTAGTATTTGTCAATGAAATGGAGGAATTTTTATTAAAACGCTGATCCAGCACCAGAATATTATAATTCGCAACAGACTCCGTTACTTTTCTTCTGGTATTGCCTGTAATAGTATCCCGAAAAAGGGCTTCCTGTTTATCTGTAATTGCATTAAAGAATCCAATTCCGAGACCTTTGTCCGTCCGTCCGGATACTTTTAAAGCGTTTAAAAGATCAGCTTTATCTGGGTTTTCAATAATCTCTTCATTCTCCAGAGCTTCCCTTTGCGCATCATTAAATCCCAAAGGTGTGCTACCCACTCTTCTTGAATAAAAGAGATTTCCTTTATTGAATAGCTCTGTTCCTTCCGTAAAAAAAGCCCTGTTCTCGCCAAATATCTGTTCAAAAGGTCCCAGGTTTAATTCTACCTCGTCAAAGGCGGTTTGTCCAAAATCTGGTACCAGGGTCATATCTAAGGTAAATGAATCATTGATCCCGTATTTAAGATCCATCCCCGCATTAAAATTAAAGTTGGTATTCCCATCGAACTGGTCCAGCACCAGGGAAGTAAAAGGGTAAAGGCTAAGGCGTACCGGCGGATTAATATTGGAAATCCCTGTCAATAGACCAGTGTATTGACTCATTTGTCCCACAGATTTATCGATGTAATTCCAAACATAAGTAGCGTTTAAATGGGTAATCTCCCTGGCGAATTGAATTCCCCATAGCTGCTTTGGCTTCTCCGGAAATCTCAAGGCCGAATATGGTATTTTCATTTCTACATACCATCCATTTTCATCTTGAGACACGGCTGATTCCCATACTACGTTATAGGCGTAATCTTCATTAGTTCCAGTCATTCTCGCATCTGCCTGAGTTCCGGTAGAAGTGACAATAAATCTCGTTTGGTTCTCTCCGTCATCATAGGTATTAATGTCTATAAGAAAGTATTCAGATTGATTTAAGTTATCCCTCTGCGTAAACTGACGCATTGTTTTTTCAGGATTACTCTCTTTCATAATCGCAGCCACATAGATCGCTTCATCATCATAAAGAATCTTTGCAGTGGTTGCGTGTGATTCCGGGATTTTATCCCCATCACCAGGTTCTACCATCACAAAATTATTTGCATCAGCGGCTTTTTCCCAAATTTGGTCATTGGGAATTCCGTCAATTTTTGGAGAGCTTATAATTCTATTCGCATTATAAATCTTTCTCTCTGTAGGTATATTTTGGGAATATGAGTATAGACTGGAAATAAAAAGAATTAAAAATAGACTTCGATTTAGGGGCATTGATTGTTGAATTGTTATTTAATAACCAGCCAAATGTATTATTGTTATTAATATTGGGCAAAACTTTTCTTTAAAATCAAGTTAAACTGAGATTGTTTTGTTTATTAAAAAGTTAGTTTTGCTAAACAAAAAAGTATATTGTTTGTATGAATGAGTTAAAATTGAAGAAGGCCACCTTAGCGGGAGGATGTTTTTGGTGTACGGAAGCTGTTTTTCAAAGACTGGACGGAGTAGAGAACGTTAAATCTGGTTTTACAGGAGGAGAGATCAAGAATCCAGCATATCGTGAAATAATAACAGGAAGAACCGGCCACGCAGAAGCTATTCAAATGGAATTTGATCCCAATACTATAAGTTTTGAAGAATTGTTACTTGTATTCTTCTCCACGCATGATCCAACTACTTTGAACAGGCAGCAAAATGATGTGGGTACTCAGTATAGAAGTGCTGTTTTTTACCATGATGAAGAACAAAAGAGAAAGGCAGAAGAGGTAATAACTTTGTTAGAAGAAAAAAAGATGTTTGAAAAATCAATCGTTACAGAAGTAAGCGAGGCATCAGAATTCTATGTTGCAGAACTAGAACATCAGGATTTTTACAATCAACACAGGCAGCAACCCTATTGTCAATATATTATCGATCCTAAGATCACCAAGCTAAATAAATTATTTTCTGATAAATTGAAATAAAAATTTTATGTCCTATAAATATTTTGAAGAGTATGATCAAGAGATCACTGAAAGCATGAAAAATAATTTTCATGAGATCATAAAAGGTGTAGGTGAAAATCCCGATAGGGAAGGAGTTCTGAAAACTCCGGAAAGAGCAGCCAAAGCCATGCAGTTTCTTACCCAGGGGTATTCTATGGATGCCGAAGAGATTCTTAAACAGGCGGTATTTGAAGAAAGCTACGATGAAATGGTAGTGGTTAAAGATATAGAGCTATACTCCCTTTGTGAACATCATATGCTTCCTTTCTTTGGAAAGGCTCATATAGCTTATATTCCCAATGGAAAAATTATAGGTTTAAGTAAACTGCCCAGGGTAGTGGATGTATTTGCACGTAGACTACAGGTTCAGGAACGGCTTACCCATGACATTCTGGAATGTTTGAATAAAACCTTGCAGCCCCAGGGGGTAGCCGTGGTCATTGAAGCTGTGCATATGTGTATGATGATGAGAGGAGTACAGAAACAGAATAGTGCGACTACCACTTCAGGTTTTAGGGGACAATTCAAAAAAATTGAAACCAGAAATGAATTTCTAAAACTTATCAGCTCCGACCTTAAATAGGCTTTGGCACCTTATTTGATTTATGTAACTAAAATAAAAAAAATGAGATTATTTAGAGATAAAACTTTTATAAAAGGACTTGCTTATGATCTGGCCGGTATGGCTACTGTTGCAATTCCTCTATTTGGTCCCTTTCTGGATCTTATCTGGGCGCCATATGCTGCTAAGAAAATGAGAGAAATGTATCCTGGCAAAAAAGGTAAACTTGCATCTGTGCTTGTATTTGTAGAGGAGATTCTACCGGGAACTGATATTATACCAACTTTCACCTTAATGTATTTGTATACTTATGTATGGAAGAAAGAACCATCAAGAGTGCAGATGATTGAAGTTGAAAGTTATTAGAGTTTGTTTAATTAGTTAGAAGAAAAAGGCTGTCAGAATTTAGACAGCCTTTTTTTATATCTATAAGGAAGAATTCTTCGAGATTTATTCCATTTCAAGCTTTTTGAGCTCTTTATAATTCTTATTCAATCTTCTAAGGAGTATACCATAAACCACTCTGTAAATAAGCCAGATAATGCCAAGAAGAATGGCAAGCACCAATAAAGTTCCACCTATAAATATAAACCACTGACTCATGTCAAATTCCATATTGGTAGTGGTAGCCTCGGCAGTAGTGGCGTGATTGCGAAGCATTAAATAAAGGGTAACTAAAAATACCACCGCACTGGAAATTAATATAAACCCAATATAATGTTTAACGGTTTTACGGGTTCTCAAAATACTCTTCATTAATTTGGAAGCACTGTCTGTACTTGAGATTTTTTTATAATTCATATAAAATTTATATATGAAGTAAAAGGTAATAGCATAAGTAAAAATATAGACTCCAATAATAAATTCAGTGAGTTTATATTTTTCCATTTGCAGCCAGTATTCTTCATCGGCCAGTACAAAATTTAATACAGCTCCCAGTAGAAATTCAATAATACTAATGATAAATATCCATTTAACAATCGAAGAAGATTTCTTCCAGATCATTTTATAGATTTCATCGTAGGAAAGATGAGGCAGATTCTTTTCCTGCTTTTTCCAATCCTTTTTTAATAGATCTAAATCATCCATAACATATTAAGGATTTATGAGGTTCTTTAATTTGGTTTTTACCCGGTTCATTTTCACTCTCGCATTAACTTCGGTGATCCCAAGGGTATCAGAGATCTCGGCATAATTTTTATCTTCCAGGTATAAAAAAATAAGTGCTTTGTCAATATCGTTTAGCTGCCTTATGGCATCATACATCAGTTTTAAATGTTGTTCAACTTCGTCGTTATATTCTTCAGACTTTATTTTAAAATGTACGCTGTCATAATCCTGGGTGCGTATGCTTCGTTTTTTCTTTCGGTATAAAGTAATTGCTGTATTAAGAGCCACTCTGTACATCCAGGTGCTAAATTTAGAATCACCTCTAAATTTTGGGTATGCTTTCCATAACTGAATCGTAATTTCCTGAAAAAGATCATTATGAGAATCTTTATCATTGGTATAGATACGGCAGATCTTGTGCGCAATATTCTGGTGTTTCTCCAGATTGGTTACAAACTGATGTTCTAATTCTTTGTTCACGAATCCTTGGTTAGCTTATAATAGGTAGTTAATATACCGGTGATGTTACAAAAAACTTTAATTTAAAGTTAATCCATCCCTCATTACTTCTATAAATAGTAAATTTGATCTAAACCAGCCGAATTTATGAATATTCCAAGAACTGACTTACCCAGAGTAGTAATTATAGGAGGTGGTTTTGCCGGTATGGCACTCGCCAGAAAGATCTTAAAAGAAGACATGCAAATGGTGATGTTGGACAGGCATAATTACCACACGTTCCAACCACTATTATATCAGGTTTCCACCTCAGGGCTTGAGCCAGATTCTATCGCCTATCCATTGCGAAAGATCACCCGGTCGAGTAAAAAATGTTTTTTCCGTCTTGCTGAAGTAAAATCCATTTCTGCGGAAAATAATACCGTGCATACCAATATTGGGGACCTTATCTATGATTACCTGGTAATTGCCACAGGTTCCAAGACTAATTTCTTTGGAAACGAGAGTATTGAAAAACATGGTATGTGGATGAAAACGGTTCCACAGGCTTTAAATATCAGGAGTCTTATTCTTGAGAATCTTGAACAGGCTACCATTACCGAAGATCCTGAAAAAAGAAAGGCATTGCTGAATTTTGTTCTAGCAGGTGCCGGTCCCACCGGAGTCGAATTAAGTGGAGCTATAGCTGAATTAAGGAATCATATCGTTCCTAAAGATTATCCAGATCTTGATCCAAACGAAATGAATATTCATCTGCTGGAAGGTCTGGACAGGGTTTTGCCACCTATGAGTGAGCACGCCTCTAAAAAAGCGCACGAAATGCTTGAAGAGCTCGGCGTGAAGATTCATCTAAATACCATGGTGGAAAATTATGATGGCCATTTGGTTGAAACCAATACTAAACTTTCTATTAAGACTGAAACTTTTATCTGGTCTGCTGGGGTTACCGGTGCACCAGTAGAAGGTTTAAACGCTTCAGCCCTTGTTGAAAAGGCAAACAGGTATGAAGTAAATGCCTTTAACCAGGTGAATGGTTATGAAAATATATTTGCAATTGGAGATATTGCCCTAATGCAATCTGAAGAATTTCCAAAAGGGCATCCTATGGTTGCTCAGCCCGCTATTCAACAGGGTAAACATTTGGCCAAGAATATAAAACATCTTATAAGGGGACAAAAACTTGAGCCTTTTGAATATTTTGATAAAGGCACCATGGCCACGGTTGGCAGGAACAGGGCAGTAGTAGATCTTCATAAATGGAAATTCTCTGGTTTCTTTGCCTGGTTTGTGTGGATGTTTGTACATCTATGGTTTCTTGTAGGCTTTAGAAACAGGACAGTGACTTTCTTTAACTGGATATATAATTATGTGAATTTTGATAAAGCTGCCCGGTTAATCATTCGTCCTTTTAAGGGCCGGGAAGAAACAATGACTATGGATAAGGATAAAGTATAAAAAAAAAAGGCTGCCAAATGGCAGCCTTCTCAATTATCTATTCTTTCTGATCTCGTTATTATAACTATCTGCCAGATCTGTTTTTTGTTTATCGGTAAGTACTTTTCCAGCCATCTGGAAAACTTCATGTTCTTCTTCTTCTAAATGGTGAATCAGTTGATGTTCCAGATCTTTTGCCAGTTTTAACCAGTTTGAGGCGTCCATCTCGGTATCTTCCATTTGCTCAACCAGCTCATCCATTTCATGATGTTCTGCAACACTATGGCGGGCTTTTTCCTGCGTCATATCTTTCTTCATTAAAGGAACGTAAAAGTGACGTTCTTCTGCATCTTCGTGGATCTTTAATTCATGTTTTAGATTTTCGAAGAGCTTTTTGCGGTCTTCGGTTTTTCCCTCGGTCTTTATCAGTTTGTCTATGAGGTGTCTCTGGATTTCATGTTCCTGTCTTAATGCTTCAAATATGGTCATTTACTTAATTTTTTGTATTTGTTCCAAGTTATTCAATTTAATGTTAAAGAATATTTAATTTTAGAATTGAAAAGCTAAAACTATTGAATTGACAGTTCAGCGTTAAAATATGACGGTTCAGAATTTTAATTTTCAAAACAAGCTATGAAGTTTTAATATTTGTTTCCTCATCAAAATTTATGAAGCTATTATTTAAAATATTAAAAATTACAGTGATCATCTGTTTAATGGTAGTACTAATAGATACTACATTTTCAAACAGGCCGCTGGAGAGACTTCTTCAAGTTGAATTGTGGGGAATGTATTTAATGTATACGTTCGTCCTTACCAGTATCAATGGGTTATATTTTTATTATTTCAGTGAAAAAATAGGTTGGGAGGGAGCCAGTTTAAAAAGGGTTTTGGGCGCAGCTATTGGTTCTATCATTTTAACCCTTATAGGCTTTTTCTTTTGTAGAATGATAGATAAAACTTTAATCAACGGGCAATCTGTTGAGGAGTTTCTAAGCAATGAATCTATAAACAATTACTTATTTCCTTTACTATTCACTGCAGTAGTCTCCATGTTTTTTCATTTGGTCTATTTCTACAAAGCCCTTCAGGAAAAGAGAGTTAAAGAGCAAAAGATCATTGCAGGTACGGCTTCAGCTAAATTTGATGCGCTAAAAAATCAATTAGATCCCCACTTTTTATTTAACAGTCTTAATGTACTGGCATCGCTTATTGATGAAAATCCAGATCAGGCACAGCGGTTCACAACAGGTTTATCTAAAGTTTACAGGTATGTTTTAGAACAAAAAGATAAAGAATTAGTGAGTCTTGGAGAAGAACTCAAATTTGCAGATACCTATATCAAGCTTTTGAAAATGCGTTTTGAAGATAGTATCTTCTTTGATATTCCTGAAAAACTTTCTAATGAAGATGCCAAAGTGGTTCCCCTTTCTCTGCAGTTATTACTTGAGAATACCATTAAACATAATATTGTTAATGAGAGCAATCCCTTAAGAATAAAAATTTATGAGGCTAACGACTATCTTATTGTGGAGAATAACTTTCAGAAAAAGGATGTTTTAAGCAGCAGGAAAGGAGTAGGGCTACATAATATTGTAGATCGATATAATTTAGTGACTGAAAGAAAAGTGCTAATAGAAAAAAACGATGATATTTTCAGGGTAAAATTACCCGTACTAACTCAACAAATTTCAATTATGGATACCAACGAAATTAACCAGGAAAATGCCTATTTTAAAGCAAAACAGCGAGTGAAAGAGATCAAGGAGTTTTATGGAAATCTTATTTCTTACTGTGTAGTGATTCCCTTCTTAATATTTATCAACTATTATACTTACTGGGAATTCCAGTGGTTCTGGTTTCCACTATTTGGATGGGGTATTGGATTAACAATTCACGCATTCTCCATATTTGGTTATGGCTCTAATTGGGAAGAACGTAAAATACAGGAGATCATGGAGAAAGATCAGCAACAATCAAAATCATGGAGGTAATGGAAAAGGATTTTAAAAAAGAGTTCAGCTATAAAGCTGCTCAAAAACGGGTAAAGGATATCAAAGGCTTTTATGTTCATTTAATAGTCTATTTATTTATCAATACGGCAATTTTAATTGTTACCACCAGGGGTGAAGGATTGATAAACGGATTGGGAGATATTTCCAGTTATTCTACTGTTTTCTTCTGGGGAATAGGTTTATTAGCCCATTGGGCAAGTGTATTTGGTCCTAGTTTTATCTTTGGAAAGAAATGGGAAGAGCGTAAGATTAAGGAATTGATGGACCGTGAGAAGAAGCAGATTTGGAAATAATTATAGATCAATATTCTAAAGCGTGATAAAAGTTATAATTATTGAAGATGAAAAACCCGCTGCAAGAAGACTTCAGCGTATGCTTTCAAAACTTGGAATAGAAACAGATACTATGTTGCATTCGGTGGCTGAATCTATAGAGTGGTTTAGTAATAATGCACATCCAGATCTTATATTTTTGGATATACAGCTCAGCGATGGTTTATCTTTTGAAATTTTTGATCATGTAAAGACTGAAAGTGCTATTATATTCACCACTGCTTACGATGAATATGCTTTAAAGGCATTTAAGCTGAATAGTATAGATTATCTATTAAAACCAATAGATGAAGAAGAATTACAAGTCGCCATTAATAAGTTTAAAAATACCCAGCAGCCATCAGAAAATATTAATGTAAAGGAGCTTAGGTCATTATTAAATAATTCATCTACCGGAAAAAAATCTTATAAATCACGCTTTACCGCACAAATAGGACAGCACATAAAACTTGTGGAGGTTGCTGATATTGCCTGTTTTTATTCTGAAAATAAAGCCACTTATATTCATTGTTTCTCCGGCAGGAATTATCCCATTGAAGTTCCCCTGGAACAACTTGCCGATGAGCTTGATATGGAGCGGTTCTACCGGATTAATCGTAAATGTATTTTGAATATCAATGCAATTAAAGACATTGTATCCTATACAAATTCAAGATTAGAAATAAAACTTGATAATTTTAATGAATTTCAACTCATAGTAAGCAGAGAAAGGGTTAAAGACTTCAAGACCTGGCTAAATAGCTGAAAGTGAAATGTTAAAATTCAATTTTTAAAAACCAGCCCGTATTTACTTTCGTATATCTTAATACATAAACTCTAGGTTTGTTTGAATAATTTATTTGGTCAAATTATGTCGATTTTGAGTTTTTGATTTTTTTGGTTGGTTAGATACCTGGAGCTAGAATTCCTTTTGGAATTTCCAGGTATTCTACAAAAAATAAGCCTCATGCTTTCGCATGGGGCTTATTTGATATATTGGTACTTAAAATCGGTCTAGGGTGCCGCAACTGCTCCCAGTACATAAAGTTGATCCATTGTTGGAGATTCACTACCTCCTTCAGGTTCAAGAGTAATTCCAAATGCTTCAGACTCATTGGCATTTTCAAGCGCAAAGATCTTATTCTCATCTACGGTGAAATCAGCCAAAAGACCAATACTGGTAGGGGTTAAAGGTTCGAGCTTTAACGACCATACCTGGTAAACTTTTCCTCTAGGAGGTTCAGGAAGATCTTTCGCATCTATATATGCGGTATTCTCTTTTTTGTTCCAGTAAACAGCTGCATAAGCTCCCGGATCTACATTTTGTCCCTGTAACGATATTTTTGAAACATCTTTGTCTCGAAGTACCGCAAGCAGTTCCTCAGTCTTTTCAGCATCATCCCTGGCATCGGCAATCTGCTGTTCCATTCTGGCATTACGAGCTTGTTCGGTATTGAGTTGTTCACGAAGATTATTTCTATCTTCAAATACGAAGAAGAGTCCGATAAGCAAAAGAATCGTTGCAGCCCAGCCGAAGTATGAAACCCAATCTGTTTCCTTTTTCCTTTCAATATTGATAACAGTATTATCAGATTTATTTGATAACTTCTGTTTTATACTCGCTAGCAATGCCTCTGCATTGTAAGACGGAGCAACTGCAGCAGATAATTTCTGTAAAGCAATTTCAATTTCCTCAACTTCTATACGAATTTCAGGGTGTTCCTTTAATGCCCGGGTTACCTCAAGACTTTCGGCTTCGGTAAGGGCTCCGTAAACATAGAGTTCGAGTACTCCAGATGATATGTATTCCTGTATATCCATTTTTTATTCTACTAAGATTTCCCGAAGTTTATTGATACAAGCCCTGTTCTTTGTTTTAACAGTGCCTAAAGGCATATCAAGTTCTTCGGCTGTTTCCTTTTGTGTAAATCCTTGAAAGAACAACAGGTCTATTAATTTCTTACATACCGGTTTTAAAATATCGATATATTTTTTAATTCCTATTGCATCTGCCTTCGATGAAAAATTAGAACTGCTCTCCAAAATATCTACGAAATTATCTGCCTTCAGGTTTTTTTGCGAGTTTTTATGACTTTTAGATCTTATTTGATCTATAGACGCATTTCGGGCAATATTAAGTACCCATGTAAAAAACCTTCCTTTATCTGAATTGTAAGAAGAAGAATTATTCCAGATTTTTAGAAAAACATCCTGAAGTATCTCTTCAGCAACTTTTTCATCGTGTACGATGCTATATATTATTCCGTAAGTACTCTCCGAGTATAATTCATAGATTCGTTCAAAAGCCCTCTGGTTACCGTTTTGTAATTCGAGGATTAATCCGTCTTGCTGCATAGGTGTTATTTGAGGAACTAAATATAACTTTAAATAATAAATAAAAAAAGCGGCAATTAAGCCGCTTTAATACTTCTAATTTTTAGAAAGCTTACATCTTGATAACACCACAACCTACTCGGGTTCCGGCTGCACCAGATGGTTGAGAAGTATAATCATCTACACCA
The DNA here is from genome assembly GCF_020552705.1 of Christiangramia sediminis. GTDB lineage: Bacteria > Bacteroidota > Bacteroidia > Flavobacteriales > Flavobacteriaceae > Christiangramia > Christiangramia sediminis. The sequence goes on from NZ_JAJBZG010000001.1 coordinate 358,671, forward strand.
TCATGAACAATCACGGCTTTACCTAAAATATCTTTTTTATCATCTCCACAATCAATGCACCATTCATCTGTACTAAAGTTAACGGTACCGTTTCCATTGGCATCTACTTCAAAATTGCCAATATCTCCTTTGTGGTATCCATCTGCGCTTCCCCATTCACCATGTTGGGCATCTGTTGGGTTCCAGTGGCCTCCGGCAGATTTACCGTCGGCAGCAGAACAATCTCCTTTTTCGTGGATATGAATAGCATGCGTACCTTCAGCAAGTCCTGAAATAATAGCAGTCATAGAGACTTCACCATTTTCTTCAGTAAAAACAACATTTCCGCTCAGGTTTGAATCGCTAACAGCCTGCAGAGAAACTTTAACTTTTTTTACTTCTTCCTCTTTTTGGGTTTCCATATCAGAATTCATTTCAGATTCTGACTGTGCATCCATTTCTTGTTCTTTTTTCTCATTCTTACATCCGGTAAAAATTAATCCCGCGCAAAGAATAAGAGATAAACTAATTCGTTTCATAGTTTGGATTGGTTTAATATTACTATTATTAAACTAAATTAAGCCTATTCACAGGTATCACCAAAGATTTAAGGATAGCTTAACAAAGGCTGTGAAGCTATGAATTTTACTAATCTATTAGTTTGGTAATGATCTGTGCTTTGGAAGATAAAGTCTTGTGAACAGGACATTTGTCTGCAATTTCCATAAGTCGTTCTAATTGTGTTTTATCCAGATCTCCTTTTATGGATATTTCTCTTTCAAAACTGTCGATCTTAGCCATATCGTTCTCACAGTTCTCACAATCTTCTGCGTGTTTTTTTGAGTAGCTAACATGAGTTTCCACGTTACTGATCTCCCATTCTTTTCTACGCGCATACATTTGGATGGTCATAGAAGTACAGGCTGCCAATCCGCTGGACACTAATTCGTAAGGATTTGGTCCCAGGTCACTGCCACCTACTTTAACCGGTTCATCGGCAATAAGATGATGATTGCCTGCTATAATCTGAGTTGTAAACCCGGAAGCCCCAAGATTGGCCATTACTTCATGATCTGTTTCTAACTCAGGAGTTTTTGGCTCTTTGATATATTTACTTGCCCATGCCGAAATTACTGTTCCAACATATTCTGAATCTGCTTTGGTACTTAACATATGATCTGCACCATCCAGGGAAACAAAACTTTTAGGATGCCATGCAGCTTTATATAGTTCTTCGGCATGATCTATGGAAACTATTTCATCTTGCGGGGAATGCATTATCAATAATGATTTTTTAATATCTTTTAAAGCCGAAGCATCCTGATTCTTTTTAAGATCATTGATAAATTGTTTCTTGATCTTGAAACTGCGTCCTCCGATCTTAATATTCGCAAAACCTTCTTTTTCTATTTCCTCCAGGCTTGATTCAAAATGTTTCTGAACGTGAGAAAGATTTGATGGCGCATTAATGGTGACCATACATTTAACTGATTCAAGTTTTTTTGAAGCGAATAGGGCAGCAGCGCCTCCGAGAGAATGCCCGATGATCATTGACGGAGCCTTATACTCTCTTTCTAGAAATTCAGCAGCAGCCAGCAAGTCGTCTACATTGCTTGAAAAGTTTGTGTCTTCAAATTCACCCTCACTATCTCCGAGACCGGTAAAATCGAATCTTAAAATTCCATAACCTTTAGAAGCCAGGCTTTTACTGATATTTGAAGGTGCATGGAAGTTCTTATTGCAGGTGAAACAATGAGCAAAAAGTATAAAATTTGCAGGTTGGGTATTGGTAGGTAATTCCAGAACACCTTTAAGTTCTTTTGAATCAGAATTTTTAAAACTGACTTCTAGCTTTTGCATAATTACAGGGTTTTCATTTCAAACAGAGCCTAATATAAGGCAATAAAAAAAGCTGCCGTAAAAGGCAGCTTTAAAAAATATATAAATTCTAAATTAAAGTTCTTTAATCTTTATATTTCTAAACCATACCGGGTCACCATGATCCTGTAGAGCGATATGTCCTTTTTTAGTGGCTCCAAAACCTTCCCATTCACTGAATTTGGATTTGCTTACCATTTCTTTCCATTCATCTCCCTGTACCGGGAATTCAACTACTTTGGTTCCATTTAGTTCTACCCAGCCTTTATTTTTGCTGTAATCTATATGAATCACTTCCTTGTTCCATTCGCCTGCAGGTTTTGTCGCATCCTCGCTTGGCGCAACCATATCATACAAAGCACCGGCAGTGCGATTTAGTCCATTTTTAGCATCAGGATGTCTTTCATTGTCCAGCACCTGAATTTCAGGACCTGTTAAGTATGGTTCATCATATTTTTCTTCTTCCTGAACAGCCCACATAATCCCGCTATTTCCAGCTTCTGATATTTTCCATTCCAGAGATAATTCAAAACTTTCAAATTCATCTTCAGTAATAAGATTCTCTGATCCCGATCTTTCTCCTTCAGAAGGTGTGAAAGAAATCGTGCCATTTTCAGCCTTCCACTGGTTGGAAATTGAATCCTTATTAAAAGCTTTCCATCCCTGAAGATCTTCACCATTAAAAAGCTCCTGCCATTCTGATTCCTGATTTTCCTCTTTAATTTCGGTGTTTTCAGCAACTTTGGTTTCTTCAGCTTCTTTATTTTCATTTTTACATGCGGTGAAAGCAAGTATTGAACATCCTATTATTAATATTTTTTTCATTTTAATTGTTTTAAATTCCTAATATTCGTTTTAGTTTATTTTCGTCTACTTCAGATCCTGAGAAATCATCAAATCTTTTTTGAGTGGCTTCAATAATATTACTGGCTATAAATGGCGCACCTTCTTTTGCTCCCTGTTCCGGAGATTTTATGCAACATTCCCATTCTAATACTGCCCAAACATCACAACCATATTCAGTTAGTTTAGAAAATATGGTTTTGAAATCTACCTGTCCGTCGCCGGGATGTCGATATCTTCCGGCCCGGTCTTTCCAGTCTCCGTAACCACCAAACATTCCTTTTTTTCCGGTGGGATTAAATTCAGCATCCTTTACATGGAACATTTTAATAAAATCGTGATAATGGTCTATATACTCAATATAATCAAGCTGCTGAAGCACGAAGTGACTGGGATCGTATAATATATTTACTCTTTTGTGATTATTGGTGGCATCCAAAAAACGTTCAAAAGTAACCCCGTCATGAAGATCTTCTCCCGGATGTATTTCATAGCAAACGTCTACTCCCTGTTCATCAAATTCATTCAGAATAGGCATCCATCGTTTCGCTAATTCGTTAAAGCCCATTTCCAGAAGACCTTCCGGTCTTTGAGGCCAGGGATGAGCAGTGTGCCATAAAAAGGAACCGCTAAAGGTTCCATGAACATCAATTCCCAGATTTCTACTTGCCTTTGCCGCATATTTTAATTGCTGTATGGCCCAGTTAGTTCGTTTTTCAGGATTGTTTTTATATTCATCCGGGGCGAAATTATCAAACATGATATCATAGGCAGGATGTACCGCTACCAGTTGTCCCTGTAGGTGAGAACTTAATTCGGTGATCTCTAATCCATAGGATTGAACCTTTCCTTTAAGTTCATCACAATAAGTTTTGCTTTCAGCTGCTTTTTTCAGATCTATAAGTCTCGTTTCCCAGGTTGGGATCTGAATTCCTTTATAACCTAAACCTGAAGCCCATTTACATAAACCGTCCAGAGAATTGAAGGGTTCCTTGTCATCCATGAACTGAGCTAAAAAAACAGCTGGTCCTTTAATAGTCTTCATTTTTGTTTTTTTTTAATCTTCTAAGTTTATCCAAACATTCCCTTTTTTATGAGAATCGACGGTTTTTTCTATAAAATTCATTCCGCGTAAGCCATCATTTAATTTAGGATAGGCTCCTTCATGTTTCGACCTATCCTTGATAGCCATGGCTACCCCGTAATAGATATTCCCCATGGAATCGAAAATCCCTTCAGGATGTCCGGGTGGAAGTTTAGTTCCTTCCAGAGAAAACTCACTATTATATTCGTGGCCCGGTTTTAAAACCTGAAGTGCCATCCCTTCTTTTAATAAATAAAGATAATTGGGATTTTCCTGTTCCCATTTTAAACCGCCATTATCCCCGTAAACCTGAACCGTAAAATTATTCTCTTCTCCGGTAGCGATCTGGCTGGCCCTCAACACTCCTTTGATATTTTCCTGAAATCTAAGCAACACCGTTCCGTCAATATCCATAGGATTATCTTCATAAAGATAATTGAGATCTGCCAGCACTTTATCAACGTTTAGTCCGGTAACATATTCCGCCATATTGTAGGCATGCGTACCAATATCACCAATACAGCAACTAATACCCGACTTTTCAGGATCCAGTCTCCAGGTGTTGGATCTTTTTTCCTTATCGTGGATCAGCGGGTTTATCCAACCCTGATAATATTGCACATCTACCTTCTGGATCTTTCCGATTTCTCCGTTTGCGATCATGGTTTTCATTTGCCTGATCATAGGATATCCGGTATATGTATAAGTGACCGCAAATATGGTATTGTTTTTTTGCTGAATTTCATTCAGAATTTTAGCTTCTTCATAGGTGATGGTCAGCGGTTTTTCGCAAATAACATTGTACCCGTTCTCCAGCAATTGCTTTGCCATGGGAAAATGTAGAAAGTTGGGGGTAAGTACTGAAACAGCCTGAATTTTTTGATTTTCCGGAAGTTTAGCTTCCTTCGCAATCATGTCATCAAGATCCTTATAAATCCTTGAACTATCAAGCTGAAGCTTTTCTCCAAACTTTAAGCTTTTTTCATGCTGTACGTCAAAGACTCCTCCAACAATTTCGAACTGATCGAACATATTCGCGGCTACTCTGTGCAGAATTCCTATCAATGAATCTTCTCCGCCTCCTAATATTCCGAGTCGTATTTTACTCATAAAGTGTGTTTTATATTTCTATATCTTTCTTATCTATCTTTTCATTCTTAAAGAATAAAGCAAAAAGTAACATAACTAAAAAGGCAAATGCTGCCGGATAAATCCAGATGGTTTCCCAGTCGTGCATTTTTTCTCCTGTAAGATAAGCATTCGTGATAAGTCCCGCTACATAAAAACCTATAAGCATCCCAACTCCATAGGTAGCCAGAGTGATTAATCCCTGTGCGGAACTCTTATATTTTGATCCTGCTTTAAAATCTGTATAGATCTGTCCTGATACAAAGAAGAAGTCATAGCAGATTCCGTGAAGAGCAATACCTGTTAGGAGCATGAATATGAGTTCTCCTGAATCACCATACGCGAAGAGAAGATACCTGATAGTCCATGCGAGCATTCCTGCGATAATGGTTAATTTGAAACCGAACCTTTTAAAGAAAAAGGGCAACAATAACATAAATAATACTTCAGAAGCCTGGCCGATGGTCATTAAGCCTGTAGGATTATCAACTCCAATTTCCGAAAGGAATGGATTCGTATTCTGATAATAAAAAGCCAGAGGGATACAGATCAATACTGAAGCTACAAAGAACATTAAGAAGTTACGGTCTTTTAATAATCCCAGAGCATCAAGTCCAAGAGTTTCTACGATACTTACTTTTTTTGACCTGTCTGCCGTTGGTGGTGTTTTAGGAAGGGTGAAACTGAAAAGTCCTAGAAATGCGGAAGCTATACTCACCATAAGGAAGGTATATTTTAGCAACCCATCCTGACGTCCCTCTGCAGCATCCCAACTTAACCAGCTAATTACAAGACCAGCGACAATCCAGCCAACGGTTCCAAAAACCCTGATAAAAGAGAATTCTTTCGCCGGATCTTTCATTTGATTAAAACTAACTGAATTCACCAGGGCCAGCGTAGGCATATAAGCGATCATATAACCCAGAACTAATGGGTAAAATTCTATAAAATCTGTGCTTTGATACATCAGATATAATAGAACGGCTCCCACCAAATGTAAAATACCAAGAATTCTTTCAGCATTGAAAAACCTGTCGGCAATTAGTCCAATTATAAAGGGGGCTATAATAGCTCCCCATGATTGGGTTGAAAAAGCTGTGGAAATTTGAACGTCTGTTGCTTCCAGATTGTATCCAAGATAAGTTCCAAGTGTTACAAACCAGCCTCCCCAAATGAAGAATTCCAGAAACATCATTAGGGAAAGTTGAAATCGTATAAGTTTATTCATAATCTAAAAGGTTGGTGGTTTTAAAGTTCACTGCCGGCTTTAATTAATAAATCTTTTGTGGCCATAATGCCTTTTTCTGCAGAAATATCGCTTCCTTCAAATTCAACTCCTATATAACCTGAGTATCCGGCATCCTTTATTATCTGAAGCATTTTTTTATAATCAATAAGATCTTCATTCCCTTTTTCATCAAAAGTGTAAGACTTAGCACTAACAGCTTTTGCGTAAGACATCAGTTTTTCAACTCCTTCATATCTTGGAAATTCTTCAACGCATTTCGCATTCCATCTTTCTCCCCCTTCACGTTTTAGACAGAAATTTCCAAAATCGGGAAGAGTACCGCAATTCTCCATATTAACTTCCTTCATCACTTCTACAAGGAGATCGGCATTTGAAGATAAATACCCATGATTTTCTACCAGGACATTAATTCCTTTTGTTTGGCCATATTCTGAAAGCTTTTTTAAGGCATCCACAGAATTGTTTTTCCATTCTTCAGCATTATCACTTCCGAATAAATTTACACGTATAGAGTGACAACCAAGGTACTGGGCAGCATCTATCCATTTTTTATGATTTTCTACAGATTTATTTCTTTCTACGGAATCATTTATGGCAAGATCGCCTTCGCCATCTATCATTAATAATAAATTTTTAACCCCATATTTTTCGCTTCTGGCTTTAAGAGTGTCCAGAACTTCTTTCATCTTCGCTTCGGGATTTTCAGCATTTTTGATTGGGCCAGCGTAAAAACCTGTAACGTATTCTATACCTTCAAAACCCATTTCGCTTGCTTTTTGAGCAAAATCCATAGGATCCAGTTCCTTATTCTCAATTTGTGTGTGTAAAGACCATTGTGCAAGAGATAATTTGAAAAATAACGAATCCGAAGCTGGTTCTGGATTTTCTTCCTGGGCTATATCAGATTCATTTTTTTTAGTCTCCTTACAGGAGACCAGAGATAAAGAAAACGTAGTTAAAACCAGGATTAATAATAGTTGAAAGGATTTTAATTTCATAGTTATGGGATTGAATAGTATGTCTTTGATTTAGTTAAGAAAAATGAAAAATAAATGTAGGCTTTTTTTTAAAGATGTAAAATAATCCCTTTAAATTTATATATTTGAAAGACTTCGAGCTTAATTTTTATCAATAAAATAATCAATTGTGAGTAACTATTACGAAAATGACAATTATGACGCCATAGTTGTTGGAACAGGCATCAGCGGCGGATGGGCTGCTAAGGAGCTTTGCGAAAAAGGATTTAAAACTCTGGTTTTAGAAAGAGGAAGAATGGTGGAGCATGTTAAAGATTATCCAACCATGAATGACGATCCCTGGGACTATAAATTTAAAGGACAGGTTCCTCGGGAAGAAAAGAAACGCCAGCTTAAGCAAGCAAGAACAGGGTATACGGTAGCTGAACCTAGCAAACATTGGTTTGTAGATGATATTAAACATCCCTATAACGAAGTAAAGAGATTTGACTGGATGCGTGGTTACCACGTTGGTGGTAGATCTATCATGTGGGGAAGACATAGCTACAGATTGAGCGATATGGATTTTGAAGCCAATAAAAAAGATGGTCATGGTGTAGACTGGCCTATTAGATACAAAGATATCGCACCCTGGTATGATAAGGTTGAATCTTATATAGGTGTATGTGGTGAAAAGTTGGGGCTAAGTCAGTTGCCTGATGGGCAGTTCCTTCCGCCCATGGATCTTAATTGCGTGGAAGATTATTTTAGGGAAAGTATTGCCGAGAATTTTGATGGTCGGGTAATGACCTCAGGAAGGGTAGCTCATATAACCGGAGATAAAAAGTTTGAAGGTCGGTCTAAATGTCAATTTAGAAACCGATGTATTAGAGGTTGTCCTTATGGAGCATATTTTAGCAGTAACTCTTCTACCTTACCTGCAGCCGAAAGGACCGGAAATATGACCTTAAGACCTAATTCAGTAGTAAGCCAGGTTGTATATGATCCTGAAACTAAAAAAGCTTCCGGAGTTAAGGTTATTGATGCTAATACAAAGGAAACTATGGAGTTTAAGGCCAATGTGATCTTTCTTTGTGCTTCTGCAGTTGCTTCAACAAGTATTTTAATGCAATCTAAATCTGATAGATTTCCTGACGGAATGGGTAATGATTCGGGTGAGCTGGGACATAATGTTATGGATCATCACTTCAAGGCAGGTGCTTCAGGAAAGTATGACGGATTTGAAGATTCTTATTATAAAGGTAGAAAACCTAATGGTATCTATTTGCCAAGATTCAGGAATTTGAATGATAATGATAAAAACCTCGGATTTCTGAGAGGTTATGGGTATCAGGGGGGTGCAAGTAGAGGTGACTGGTCTAGTAGCATAGCTGAGGCAGCTTATGGAGAAGATCTTAAAAAAGCGATCACACAACCAGGAGGATGGACCATGGGACTTATGGGCTTTGGAGAAACCCTGCCATATCATGAAAATAAAATGACTCTGGATTATAATAAACTGGATGAATGGGATCTACCTACAATAACTTTTGACGCAGAGTTTAAAGAAAATGAACTCAAAATGAGGGAAGATATGGTCTCCCAGGCAGTAGAAATGTTAGATAAAGCAGGTTTTAAAGATGTGAATGGGTACGATGATATTGGAGCACCTGGATTAGGAATTCATGAAATGGGGATGGCTAGAATGGGTCGTGATCCAAAAACATCTGTATTAAATGGGAATAATCAGGTTCACGGAGTTCCTAATGTATATGTGACAGATGGAGCTTTTATGACCTCTGCAGGGTGCCAGAATCCATCTTTAACGTATATGGCAATGACCGCCAGAGCGGCAGATCATGCTTCAAAGAATTTCAAAAAGTCTAATGCTTAAATAATAGAATCATGAAAAGGAGACAAGCCTTAAAAAATATAGGACTAGGAGCAGGGATTTTTATTGTAGGTCCTTCAACGTTAAGCTTATTGCAAAGTTGTAAGAACGAGCCTGAATATGACTGGCAACCTACCTTTCTATCGGCATCTCACGGTTTTGCACTTCAGAGAATACTGGATATAATATTACCAGCTACAGATACTCCGGGAGCATCAGATCTTAATATAGCCCAATTCATAGATTCTTATATGGATCAGGTGGCAGATGAGGAAAGACGAAATCGATTTGAACGATCGGCAGGATCTTTTTCAAAAGCCTTTAAAGCTGAATATGATAAGGAGCAGGGGGAAGGAAAAGACGAAGAATTTGAGAATTTGATCAAGAAATATCTGAAAGCTACACCTGCAGAAAAAAAGGAGTATGCTAAAAGAAATACGGAAACCCAGGATGCTCAAAAACAGCAATCAGACATGGAAATTGATCCTGATGCAGGAGCATATGCTTATTTAACCACGGTTAGAGAAATGGGGATCTGGGCCTGGAAGAATAGTGAAGAGATCGGGGAGAATGTATTATGGTACGATCCAGTTCCAGGTGAATATATTCCTTGTGGCCCTGTTTCAGAATTAGGGAATGGTAAAGCAATGTCCCTCTAGATTGCGATTTTAATAAGTTTTTCTTTACTTATTAACAATTGTGAGTAAAATTTTATTTTTTATTGAATTTATAATAATTAGGTGATAATTAATTAATTTTTATCGAATTTATAGCGTATTTCGATTATTGCTAATAATTCTATGTTTTTTTTGTGTAAATTTTACATATAAATACTTCTAAAAATTTATTTCATAAAACCTAATTGTTTTATTAACAAATATTTGCATAATTTTATCCTAATTCAGATATTTTTCTGAATCATTCCAACTAAAACTTTAATTTATGAAACAAATTATCTTCAGGGGCTTTTTGTTTGCGGCTATCTTCCTATTTTATGGAATGGTCAATGCACAACAAACGGTCTCCGGGACAGTTACCGATGAATCTGGTCCGCTTCCCGGCGCAACAGTAGCTATTAAAGGAACTTCTACCGGTACTACTACTGATTTTGACGGAAACTACACTTTAAACGATGTGCCCGATGATGCTACACTTGTTTTTAGTTTTGTAGGTTTTGTAACTCAGGAAGTAGCTCTTAATGGTAGAACTACTATTAATGTCAACCTAGCTACAGATGCATCAGAACTTGAAGAAGTAGTGCTAATTGGTTACGGGCAGACTACAGTGCGGGATGCAACGGGAGCAGTTGCTTCAGTTAGTGCTGCAGAATTCAATAAAGGTAATATATCCTCTCCCGAGGAGTTAATCCAGGGTAAAACTGCGGGGGTGCAAATTACCCAGGCCAGTGGTGAACCTGGAGCAGGCGTGGCGCTTCGTATTCGAGGTACAACTTCCGTAAGATCCAATAATAATCCTCTTTTTGTAGTAGATGGAGTACCTCTAGCAGGAGGTGATACAGCAGCAGGAACAGGAGACCTTGGTTTTGGTTCCAGTTCTGCCAGAAACCCTCTAAACTTTATTAATCCAAGTGATATAGAAAGTATAAGTATCCTAAAAGATGCATCAGCAACGGCTATTTATGGTTCGAGAGGTGCAAACGGAGTGGTAATTGTTCAAACTAAATCTGGTAGAGGAGCTCAAGGTGGAGCTTTTACATATGATGCTTCCTTAAGTGTTGCATCTCCAGCTAATGAATTTGATTTATTAGACCGTAACGAGTATTTAGATGCTATTGAACAATTTGGAGGAGATGTGGAAGCTCAGGATTTTGGAGCTGACACAGATTGGCAGGATGTTATTACCAGAACTGCAATCTCTCAGAATCATGCGTTGTCTTATATGAATAATTATAATTCAGGGAACGTTCGTGTTTCTTTTGGATATAATGATATAGAAGGTGTGGTAGAGAATTCAGCTTTAGAACGAATTACGGGAAGAGTAAATGCTAACCATAGATTTTTTGATGATAAACTAAACCTTAGTTTACAATCAACCATATCCAGAGTTAACGATAAAGCTGCTCCTGTTACAAATACTGCAGGATCTTCAGGAGATTTAATAGGATCTGCTTATTACGCAAACCCAACCTGGCCAGCAACTTTAGATTTTTCACCGGGTGGAGGTAACTTAAATCCTTTGCAATTACTAAGATTTTCTAATGACGAAACTGAAACCGACAGGGTTTTAATCAATTTTTCTGCAGATTATGATATCCTTCCAGCACTTAATGCAAAAGTTACCCTTGGATATGATAAATCTGAGTCAGAAAAAACAGCTGTAGTTTCAGGTGATATTACCGGAGTAACTAATGGTACTCCTGGGAATGGGAGAGGTTTTATTTTTGATAGAGAACTTACCAATACCCTTTTTGATTTTGTATTAAACTACGAGAAGGAATTTGAAAATTCCAGCTTTACGGCATTAGCAGGATATTCTTATCAAAAATTCGATAGTCAGGGAAGAGATGCTTCTGCCTTTGGATTTGCTACTACAAACCTGGGTGAGATGGCTAATAATTTCAGAAGTGATCTTGATGCCCTTGCAGGTACTATAGACCGTTCATATAATCAATTTTATTACAGCAATGCAGGATTTTTTGCTGATGGACTTTTCCCAGAAATTTACCAAGGACAGGAATTTACTGCTCCCGGAAGTGTGTCTCTACAATCTATAACCAATGGAACATTTGATAATTATGACGAATTACAGTCCTTTTTTACGAGACTGAACTATTCATTGATGGATAAGTATTTATTTACTTTCACATTAAGAGCTGATGGTTCTTCAAGATTCGGACCTGAAAATCAATATGGTTATTTTCCATCAGGTGCATTTGCATGGAAGATAGATCAGGAAGATTTCATAAATAAGGAAACCTTCTCTACGTTGAAACTTCGTCTTGGTTACGGTATTACAGGAAACCAGGAAGGACTTGGATATGGGAACTTCACAATTAGAAGAGTTTTGAACGGATACGGGATTAATAACGGTGGCGATATAACCGGGGGTGGTCTTGGAACCGCTGGTTTTGCAAATCCTGATCTTAAATGGGAAGAAACCGCACAGGCAAATATTGGTCTGGATTTCGGATTTTTCAATGATAGGTTATCAGGAAGTTTGGATTTCTATCACAAGGATACTCAGGATCTCCTATTGGAAGCTCAAAATGCCCAGCCAAGCCCGGCTCCCTCTTCTTTTAGAAATATTGATGGAAGCGTGATAAATAAAGGGGTGGAATTTGCTATTGATTATGATATTTTTGATGATGAAGACTTCTTTTGGAATATAGGATTTAATATAGCTTACAATGATAATGAATTACAGGATTTTGATGGCTTAATTGAAAGTGCTCAGATTTCTGGACAGGGATTAACAGGAGCTTTTGCGCAACTGTTGGCTGAAGGAAGACCATTATTTTCTTATTATCTAAGAGAGTTTGCAGGTTTTGATGAAAACGGAATATCTATCTATCCAAATGGTGATGAACAGGAATTTGTAGGTAAGAGTGCTTTACCAACTACCAATGTAGGTATTAACACCAGAGCAGAATATAAGAACTGGGATGCGTCCTTATTCTTCGCTGGTCAGTTTGGACATTATATTTATAATAATACCGAGAATGCATTTTTCACAGCAGGAAGTATTAATGGAGGAAGAAATGTAATTCAGGACGTGCTTACAAATGGAGAATCGGCTGCGAATGCACCAGATGTTTCTACCAGATTTTTGGAAAGTGGTGATTTTCTTCGTTTGCAAAATGCCAGTCTGGGATATACATTTGACTTAGGTGAAAATTCTTTTCTTGATAATTTCAGACTCTATGTGAATGGCCAGAATCTATTTGTTATTACAGATTATAGTGGTTTAGATCCTGAAGTAAATACTCAAACTCCGCTGAATGGTATTCCAACAGCAGGGATTGATTATACAGCTTATCCAAGACCAAGAACATTTACTTTTGGTTTTAATGCTAAATTTTAAAAAATTGATCATGAAATATTCGAATTTAAAATTTTTAATCCTCGGTGCCTTAGCATTAAATATAAGCTCATGTACCGACCTTGAAATTGAGGAAACTGATTCCTTAATTGTAAATCAAACCGGAGAATTTACCGGTGTTGAAAATGTAGATGCTACTTTAGATGGTATTTACGATACTTACCGAGGGCAAATTGCTACTCAGGAGAATCTTTATGCCTTAAATGAGGTTAGTACAGATGAATTATTAGTGCCAACCCGTGGGACAGACTGGGGTGATAATGGACTATGGAGATCTTTACACCAGCATACCTGGTCATCTATCCATCCTTTTGTAAGAAATGTGTGGAATGATCAGAACTCCAATATTTTCCGTACTACGGAAGTTATTGATGAAAGAAGTAATCCTTCTCCTCAACAGGCTGCTGAAGCAAGATTTTTAAGAGCTTATAGCATGTTCTGGATCATGGACCTGTATGGACAGGTGCCTTTTAGAGCACCAGATGAGGGGATTGAGATAGATCCTATAGTTTATACCCGCCAGGAAGCATTCGAATTTATTTTGGATGATCTTACTACCGCCATGGATGACCTTCCTACTATTGGCCCAGGAGAAGGTACCATGCGAGCAAATAAAGCAGCAGCGCATTTTCTATTAGCAAAATTATATCTTAATAAGCATATTTATCTTGGAACCGATTCTGCTGCTCCGGCAGATATGGAAATGGTTGTAGAGAATGTAGAGGCAATTGAGGATATGGGGTTCGGTCTCGTAGAAGGTTATTTTGGAATTTTTTCTCCAAAACTTGATAATGAAACTATTTTCCATACTAATGCAGACTGGGGAAATAAAATATGGAATACTTTACATTATAATCAGAATTCTCCAGGAAATACTGGCGGTGGATGGAATGGTTTTACCACTTTATCTGAATTTTATGATCTATTTGAAGGAGATCCTAATACTAACTTTCCGGGAGATGGACAGGAAGAAAGAAGAGGTTTTGTTCCACTAGCAGGGACACCTATGAGTGGTGATATAGATTTTGATGGAGACGGCATTCCAGAAGAAGATACCGATTCAGATGGATTTGTAGATGCATCAGATATTGGTTTTGGTTTCCTTATTGATAATCAATATAATCTTCAGGGAGAAACTAAAAAGAACCGTCAAGGAGGAGATCTTTCTTATACAAAAGAATTGCCTGGTTTATTAGGTAATAACGAAGATACCGGAATCCGGGTTATAAAATATCACCCAACAAACGGAGCATTTACGGGACATCACATTTTATTCAGATTTTCAGATGCTCATCTTATGAAGGCCGAAGCTATTATGAGAGGTGCTGCAGGAGATGCAACTTCATTAGTTAATCAGTTAAGAGAATTGAGAAAAGCCTCTCCGCTTTCCAGTGTAACTGAACAGGATATGATTGCTGAAAGAGGTAGGGAGTTATATGGGGAATATTGGAGAAGAAACGATCAAATACGTTTTGGTACCTTTACCAATACATGGTCTTTTAAAGACAGTACTGAAGAATTCAGGGTACTTTATCCTATACCTGCCTCTGCAATTATTTCAAATCCTAACCTTACTCAGAATGAGGGTTATTAATCAATAATTTAACTGTATAAAAAAGAAGGCAATTATGCCTTCTTTTTTTATTCAATATTTCTATATTTAACAATATTTTATAAAAAAATTCAGCAAAATTTAAATTGGTTTGAAAAGGGATTTTAAAACATTTTCATGCCCTATAATGACTTTAGTTTAGCTTTATAAAAAGTTATTTTCGAAGACCCTAAATGCAGATTATGAGATTCTCTTCCTTCATAAAATTATTATTTTTCTTTTTTCTAATTTCCTGTGGATCCGATTCTGAAGAGGAAAATCAGGAAAAGCAGAAAAGTGATGAAAATACCTTGTATACCTTACTCGATTCAGAGGAAACAGGTATTGCATTTATAAACGAAGTAAAGAACAGCCCCGATTTCAATATTTTTAAATACCGTAATTTTTATAACGGTGGTGGTGTTGCAATTGGTGATATCAATAATGACGGCCTACCGGATATCTATCTTACGGCCAATATGAAACCCAATAAACTTTACCTTAATAAAGGAAATTTCAAATTTGAGGATATTTCAAAATCCGCCGGCATAGAAGGGAACAAGCCGTGGTCTACCGGTGTAAATATGGTAGACATCAATCAGGATGGTTTACTGGATATTTATGTGAGTAACGCTGGTAATATGGAAGGTGATAATCACAATAACGATCTCTATATTAATAATGGTGATCTTACTTTTACAGAGAAAGCTGCCGAATATAACCTGGCCGAAACAGGATTTAGTACTCATGCTTCATTTTTTGACTATGATAAAGATGGTGATTTGGATGCGTATATTCTGAATAACAGTAATATTCCTGTTAGTAGTCTTGGTTATGCTGAACAGCGTGAAGTAAGAGCCCAGGATTGGGAGGGAGTTCCAAAAATATTTCGCGGTGTGGGCGATATGCTTTTACGTAATGATAATGGGAAATTTGTGGATGTAAGTGAAGAGGCTAATATCTACGGAAGCCTTATTGGCTTTGGTCTGGGTGTTATGGTAAGCGATTTTAATAATGATCTCTATCCTGATATCTACGTTTCCAACGATTTCTACGAACGGGATTATCTATACATCAACAATCAGGATGGAACGTTTACGGAAGATATTGAGAATTGGACTTCCCATCTATCACTTTCTGCTATGGGAATAGATATGGCTGATATAAATAATGATGGCTTTGCCGATATCTTTATAACAGATATGCTTCCCGATACTGAAGAGCGCGTCAAGTCTGTAATGGAATTTGAAGGATATAATGTTTTTAAGCTTAAACAGAGTAAAGACTTTTTTCAGCAGTATATTCAAAACACTCTTCAACTGCACAATGGTAACAATTCTTTTTCTGAAATTGCAAATTTTAGTGGCGTAGAAAGTACCGACTGGAGCTGGGCCGGACTTATTTTTGATATGGATAATGACGGGAACCGGGATATCTACGTAACCAATGGAATTAACCATGATCTTACCGATCTCGATTTTGTGGAATTTTTTGCCAATGAGATCATTCAGAAAATGGCACTTACGGGAAAAAAAGAGGCTATAGATTCAATTATTGATAAAATGCCGGTTACCAAATTGCCTAATTATGCTTATAAGAATACCGGTAACTTAAAATTTAAAAATTCAGCAGAAGAGTGGGGTCTTGGAATTCCAAGCTTGTCAAACGGTTGTGCTTATGGAGACCTTGATAACGATGGAGACCTCGACTTGGTTGTAAATAACGTTAATATGGAGTCTTTTGTTTATCGAAATAATTCAGATAAACTAGAAGACAGAAATTATCTTAGGGTTAAGCTCAAAGGGAATAAGGAGAATAGCTTCGGAATTGGTAGCATATTGAGGCTTTATTACGGAAATGAAATAATAATGCAGGAACAAAATCCCTCGCGTGGTTTTCAGTCTTCCATGGATTATACCATGAACATGGGACTGGGGGAGGTTACTAAGATTGATTCCCTGCGTATAATCTGGCCTAATAGTAAAACACAATTGATGACAGATATTAAAGTTAACCAGACTTTAATTTTGGATCAAAAGGAGGCTTCAGAAATATTTACTCCGGAGAAACCGGTTCAGCAGAAAAAATTACTGACCGAACTTCCCAATAACAATTTTGAATCTCATCAGGAAAATAATTATACCGACTTTGATTTTGAAGGTATGATCTATAAAAAACTTTCTCAGGAAGGTCCTGCCTTAGCGGTGGCCGATGTTAATGGGGATGGTAGTGAAGATGTTTTTATTGGTGGAGCCAGAGAACAGGAAGGTTTCATTTATATCAACAACGGAGATGGAAATCTTAAATTAAGTAAGCAACCGGCCCTAAAAAATGATTTAAATTTTGAAGATACTTCCGCTGCATTTTTTGACGCTGACGGGGATGGTGATCAGGATCTTATGATTGGTTCAGGAGGTAATGAGATTGGAGAGGAAAATAATTACAGAGCCAGACTTTATATAAATGATGGTAGAGGCAATTTTACGCGTTCAACAAATACAATTCCATCCATTAACCAAAATATTGCGGTAATTGCTCCAAATGATTTTGATTCAGATGGCGATATCGATGTATTTATCGGTAGCAGAAGTGTAGCCGTAAATTATGGGCTGGATCCTCAGCACCTGTTTCTGGAAAATAGAGGTAACGGGGAATTTGTCAATGCCACTGAACGTATCTCTTATGATGTTAAATATGCAGGTATGATCACTGCTGCGATATGGCAGGATATAGATGGAGATGATATCAAGGACCTTATAACAGTTTCTGATTGGGGAGCTCCAAAGATCTTTAAAAATTCAGGAAGGAGACTCTCAAATTATAAAACCAACCTGAATGAGTATACCGGCTGGTGGAATACAGTGGAATCTGCAGATCTGGATAATGACGGAGATCAGGATCTTATTCTAGGAAACAAAGGCTCCAATATTCCTTATGAAACTTCTTTTGAAGCACCCATGAAAATGTGGGTCAATGATTTTGATAATAACGGAACTATAGAACAGGTGGTCACCACACATAAAGATGGTAAGGATTATCCGCTGCACATGAAAAGAGAGCTTACTTCCCAATTAGTATCTCTAAAAAAAGAAAATCTAAAAGCTTCCGAATATGCGAAGAAATCTATCACCGAATTATTATCTAAAGAAAAACTTGCCAACGCGCTGGTTAAAGAAGCAGTTATCTCAGAAACTATTTTAGCAGTGAATGAGGGGAATGGAAAATTTAGGATTAAAGAGTTGCCGGGACGTGTGCAATTCTCCTGTATTTGTGGAATATCCTGTATAGATGTAAATCAGGACGGGAATTTGGACCTGGTAATGGCGGGTAATAATTTTGAATTTAAACCCCAATTTTCACGTCTGGACGCAAGCTTTGGAAATGTTCTGCTTGGTGATGGTAAGATGAATTTCGAATGGCAGGATTACGGTGTTAGTGGTTTCAATATTAAAAGTGAAGTGAAATTTCTTAGGAAGTTTCAAGACAAGAATGGTAAAACGTACATTATAGCTGCGATAAATGATGAAAAACCGAAGATTTTTGAAGTTAGTAATCTATAAATTAGTCATATTTCAAATTCTGGTTATTTGTCTCTACGGATGTACTAAAAAGGAAGAAAAATTCTTTTCGAATCCAACGACAAAACTTTCCGGAATAGATTTTAATAATCAACTCACCCAGAACAGGGACCAGAATATTCTTGATTATTTGTATTACTATAATGGAGGAGGAGTGAGTATTGGAGACATCAATAATGATGGACTTGCAGATATTTATTTCACCGGAAATCAGGTAAAAAACAAACTTTACCTGAATAAAGGCAACCGGAAATTTGAAGATATCACTGCGAAAGCCGGGGTAGAAGGGAACAGTACCTGGAATACTGGAACCACAATGGCCGATGTAAATGGGGATGGCCTTTTAGATATATACGTGTCGGCAGTTGTAGGTATTAATGGATTTGTGGGGCATAATGAACTTTTTATCAATAACGGGGATCTCACATTTTCAGAAAAAGCACAGGAATTTGGCCTCGATCTGGAAAACTATTCTTCCCAGGCGGCATTTTTTGATCTTGAAAATGATGGTGATCTGGATGTTTATATTTTAAACCATGCAGTGCATACCAATGAATCTTATGGTCCCGCAGAGATCAGGAACAAAAGGGTTTATGAAAGCGGAGATAAATTATTCCTGAATGAAAACGGCAAATTTAAAGATATCAGTGAAGAAGCAGGTATCTATGGTGGAGCTAACAGTTATGGCCTTGGAATAAGCACTGCCGATTTCAATAATGACGGATTTACAGATTTATACGTAGGAAACGATTTTCATGAAGATGATTATTATTATTTGAATAATGGCGACGGGACTTTTAAGGAAGCTCTAAAATCTAATTTTGGACATATTTCCCGATTTTCCATGGGAAGCGATGCGGCTGATATTAATAATGATGGTTTTACAGATATTCTCACGCTTGATATGTTACCTGAAGATGAAGTCGTTTTAAAATCTTCAGCTGGTGATGATAATGTAAATCTTCATAATCTTAGAACTGAGCAATTAGGCTATCATCCGCAGTATACCCGAAATATGCTTCAGATGAACAAAGCAGGAGAATATTTTTCTGAAACAGCTCTAATGAGTGGGATCGCTGCAACAGATTGGAGTTGGGGCGCTGTTTTTGCAGATCTTGATCAGGACGGACAACAAGATGTGTTTATTAGTAACGGAATCCCAAAACGGCCTAATGATCTGGATTATATTAAATTCACCTCCAATGAACAGATAAGAAAAAAACTGGATCAAAGCACTTTAGTAGATAATCAGGCGCTGGAAAAAATGCCCTCGGGAGCAGTTACCAATTATATATTTAAGGGTGAGAAGAATGGAATGTTTGAAGATATGTCTGATGTTTGGATAGAAAATGATTCCATCATTTCTACAGGGCTGGCATATGGCGATCTGGATAATGACGGCGATCTGGATATCGTTACCAATAATATTAATAGTTCATCAAGTATTTATATAAACAATCATACTTCAGGAAACTTTCTAAAACTTAGGTTCGATTATAAAAGTGGCAATAATTTTGGAATTGGAACCAAAGCTATTTTATATACAGATGAAGGAAAACAATTCAGGCAACTTTACACCACTAAATCCTGGCAGTCTTCCTCTGAGCCGGTAATTCATTTTGGACTCTCCAAACAAGCTAATATTGATTCTCTGAGCATTATCTGGCCAGATCAAAGCATACAGACTCTAAAATCTGTTAAACCAAATACGTCTCTCGTCCTGGAACCCAAACCATCGGACAAACGTATTGATATTAAAAAATTATTTTACCGTGATAGTAAAACCTGGTTTTCTAAGGCTGAAAATGATTTTGGACTGAACTATGTTCATGAAGAGAATGCTTTCAATGACTTTGATGTTCAAAAACTTATTCCTCATAAAATGTCTGATCACGGGCCTGCGGTAAAGGTGGCTGATATTAATAACGATGGCTTAGAGGATGTGATCTTTGGAGCTTCAAGGTATATTTCTGCTCAGGTTTATCTTCAGGGAAATGATGGTTTTAAATCTGAAAAGCTGGATGAAGTAGCAAAAGATTCTCTTGCGGAAGATACCGATGTGATGGTAAAGGATTTTAATTCAGATGGAAAGGTAGATCTACTTTTTGCGTCAGGTGGCGGGGAACCTATTGGTAGGGATAGTAAACTTCTGGATCGGTTTTATTCTGGAAAAGGTGACTCAAAATTTAAAAAAGATGCTGTTTTTCCAGAGATGTATAGTAATTCTTCCGTAATACGAGCGGCAGATTTTGATAAAGACGGAGATGAAGATATTTTTATTGGGGCCAATGCAGTAAATTATAATTACGGAGCGATTCCTAAATCTTTTTTATTGAAAAACGAGAAAGGTAAATTTTCAATTTCTGAACAACCAGAAATTTTTGAAAATCTGGGTATGGTCAATGATGCCGTCTGGATAGATTTTGATAATGATGATGATCTCGATCTTATTGTGGTGGGCGAGTGGATGTCACCCAAATTTCTGGAAAACCAAAATTCGAAATTTAAAGATGTTTCAGCTCAAAAGCTGGGTGAAAAACTAAACGGTTTATGGCAAAAGATCTTGCCTGCTGATATAGATAATGATGGTGACATGGATCTTCTATTAGGCAACTGGGGATTAAATTCAAAGTTAAAAGCCTCGGCGGAATATCCTCTTTTAATGTATTATAAAGATTTTGATGATAATGGTCTAACCGAAACTTTACTGGCTACCGAAAAAAATGGGGACTATTATTTTCTATACGGGATGGATGAACTATCTGCTCAGTTAAGTCAGTTAATTAGGAAAAGATTTACCACGTATAAGGATTTTGCCGGAAAGACCGTAAATGAGATATTCAAACTTGAAGAGCTGGAAACTGCGGAAGTTCTTAAAGTTTATGAACTCGCATCTGGATACCTGGAAAATAATGCTGGGAAATATAAATTCAGGAGATTTGAAAATCAGCTGCAAACTGCTCCCATCATGGCAATGTTGAACTATGATTTCAATAAAGACGGACAAAAAGAAGTGCTGGTGGGAGGAAATTATTTTGGGGTTACTCCATATCACGGGGCTTTTGATGGTATGGGAGGGTCTTTAATAATTAAGCCGGATAAAATTCTGAATTCCAATGAAATTGGCTTAAATTTAACACAGAAGGCAGTGAAGGATTTTTCTATCATTACTATCAAGAATACACCATATCTACTGGTAACCGTTAATGATGGAAAAGCTGAACTTTATAAAATGAATTTTTGAGATGAAAAAACTCTTAATACTCCCAATATTATTTTTAACACTAATTTCCTGTGATCAAAAGGCTCAGGAAATAGTAGTTACCGGAGATGATTTTCATATGGCAAATGAAAATCTAAGCAAGACCATGGTGCATGATATTTTTTCGCCCCCGGTAGCAAGCAGAGTATATGCCTATTCTAATATAGCCGCTTATGAGGTAATGTCTCAGTTTAATCCGGAGTATAATTCCCTGGCGGGACAATTAAACGAATTTGGACCCACTCCCAAACCAGAATCTGATAAGATAAACCCGAATATAGCAGCGCTCACCGCATTTTATGAAATTGGGAAGAGTCTTGTTTTTTCAGAAGAAAGGATGACTGGCAAAAGAGATAGTCTTTTTGCTAACTGGAGAGAAAAGGACGAAGCGGTATTCATAGCTTCAGAAGCCTATGGGATGAAAGTAGCTCAGCATGTGAAAGACTGGATGAAGAATGATAATTATGCTGAAACCCGTACCATGCCGAAATTTACAGTTAGAACAGATGAAACCAGTAGATGGCAACCCACACCACCTTCTTATATGGATGGGATAGAGCCGCACTGGATGAAAATAAGACCTTTCGTAATAGATTCTTCAAGTCAATTTAAACCCGCACCACCACCGGAATTTTCAATGGAAGAAGGGAGTAGGTTTCATACCGAGTTGATGGAAGTCTACAACATTCGGGAAGAAATTGCCCAGGATGAAGAAAATAGTGATAAAATGGCTATTGCTAAATTCTGGGATTGTAACCCGTATGTTTCTATTCTTCGGGGGCATCTAATGTTTGCCACAAAAAAGATAACTCCTGGTGGGCATTGGATAGGAATTACCAAGATCGCCTGTGAAAAATCTAATGCCGATTTTGATAAATCGGTCTATGCCTATACTAAAACATCCATGGCGATTGCAGATGGTTTTATTAGCTGCTGGGAAGAGAAATACAGGAGTAATCTGGTAAGACCGGAAACCCTTATTAATAAGTATATAGATGAAAGCTGGAGTTCTGTTTTACAAACGCCGCCTTTTCCTGAATATACTAGTGGACATTCGGTAATTTCAGCCGCTGCAGCAACTGCTCTCACCGATATTTTTGGTGATAATTTTAGTTTTGAAGACGATACTGAAACAGAATATGGATTACCGGTTAGAAATTTCACCTCATTCAATGCAGCGTCTATAGAAGCTGCTAATAGCAGACTTTACGGCGGAATCCATTATCGCGCAGCGATAGAAGTTGGTTTAAAGCAAGGCCAGGACCTGGGAGCTTATGTTGTGAATAAACTTAAAATGACCAATTCAAAAGATAAAATTGCTTCTAAATAATTTATGAAGAAACTTCTATTTATAGTCCTGATACTTCTTTTTTCGGGATTAGGCTGGTATTTATTTATAAAAAAATACGATTACGAATTTCAAATGCAACTCAAGTATGGGCCAGGGGTCAGCTATTTTGAGGTTTCAGATTGGAAAAACTTCAGTTCAACATCTAAAAAAACAGATATCAATATTGTTAGCAGGGATCCCTTCAATACTATTACTCAGAAAATAGAGGGCGGTAAAACCGGGGATCTTGAGTTGTTCTGGGAGTTTGAGAAAAATAATGATTCTGTAACCAATGTAAATTTAAGTGTACGTTCATCTAAAGATCAATTGGCTAACAGATGGGATATTATAAATCCTTTTGTGTCCAGTATTTATATAGATACTTTAAAGCAAAGGATGTTAGGATTTAAAAAAAGACTGAATGAAGTACAGCAGACTTACAGAGTTAGCTTACAAAATGAGATAACCAGATCTCCAGATATGAACTGTATTTGTCATTCTTCAACCAATATTCCCGTAAAATCTAAAGCACAGGAGATGCTGGCCACCATTGGATTTTTAGAGAATTATGTATTAGAGAGAGACATTAAACTAACTGGGGCGCCTTTTGTTAAGATTACAAAATGGGATAGAGAAAGTGATCTTATAGACTTTGATTTTTGCTTCCCCGTTAACCTGGCGCAGGATATAAAACCTACCCCTCAGATTGATTTTAGAGAAATGAAGTCATTTACCGCTTTAAAGGCTGTTTTTAATGGGAACTACAGGCTTTCTCATCTGGCATGGTATGATCTACTTAATAAAGCCGAAGAACAGGATTTAAAAACAAATGCCCTGCCTTTGGAAATCTTTTATAATAATCCAAAAAAGGAAATTGAATCTGAAAACTGGAAGACTGATGTTTTTCTTCCAATTATTAAATAAATAGAAGAGTATTATTTAGGGAACCGCAATTCTTAGTTTTTCGGCTAATATTTTTATTTCGATTTCTGTTTCTTCTCCTATATATTCTCCATCTATCTGAAAGGATACAGGTTTTTTACAACTGATCTTCGCAGAGGTCGCTGGAATAATTTCCACGAAATCTGGATCATGATCTGTTTCATTACGTAAGGTCTTTAAGATCTCCAGGAGATTTAATTTTTTGAAGACCAGGATCTCGAAAATTCCATCATTTGGTTTACCATTAGGATTCACATTTGCCCCGGTTCCATATTTATTTGCATTCGCAATACCCAGTAAGACTGCTTTAGCATCCCGGGTTGTATTATTTGTTTCAATAAAAAAGTTAAAAGGATATTCACTTTTAATAAGAGTTGGAATAGAGTTGATAAAATATCCAACTTTTCCCCTAATTGAAGAACTTTCATAGTTTTTAATGAGTTCGGCATTAATCCCCAGGTCGGCAATATGAAGACATATTGCATCATTAAGACATAAGATATCCAGGTCTATAAAATTAGATCCCAAGGCAGTTTCCAATTGCTCTTCCAGGATCTGAGGTAGATTAAGGTTTTCTGCCAGGCCGTTAGCAGAACCCGCTGCAATAATACCTAAGGTGATTTTAGTTTTTTTAATAGCTTCGGCTACCAGATTAATGGTACCATCACCACCCGCAACTATGATTCGCTCAATACTATTTTTTGTGATCTCAGATTGGATCTTTTCTTTATCATTTTTCCCCGTGGTCGCATAAAGATGAAAAATCAAATTCTTTTCATTTAATTTTTTTTGAACTATAGAAATGATTTTTTTCTTATCTGTCTGTCCTGAAATAGGATTTACAACCAATAAAACTTCCTTAAAATTCATACGGTCTATATCTGAAATCCCTAAAATTAATTAATTTGGAGTGAAGGAATTTTAAAAAAAGGCTAATATTTTGAAACTCGACCTAAAGCTTTACAGAGGATATGTAAATGATGAAGAACTGATAGTTTTTGGACATTTATTTGAATCCTGGGCGCCAGATAAGTACAGTATTGAGAAAAGAGGAATCAAGCATGCCTATGCTATTCTGCATAAATTCCGCATAAAGCCATTAGAAAACTTTGAGGTAAGATTGAAATTCAAGGACCTGGATGTGACTACCAAAACTCAGGAAGACGGCTATTTTAGGTTTACGATACCTTATAAGGCTGATCTGGATCCGGGTTGGCATACTTACGAGGTGAGTTGTAAAATGTATGAATTCGGGATGGTGGAATTAGGGGAATTATTAAAACCCTACCCAGGCAAACTTGGAATAATTTCAGATATAGATGATACTTTTCTTATCTCCCATAGTAACAGCTTCTTTAAAAAGCTATACGTTATGCTTTCCAAGAATATTAATAAAAGAAAAATCTTCAACGATGTGGTCAAACACTACAAACGTTTAAGCAGGGCAGGGCAGGATAGTGAACACTCGTCGAATTCCTTTTTTTATGTTTCCAGCAGTGAATGGAACCTGTATGATTTTATTGCCGAATTTGCAGATCTTCATGAACTTCCCAAAGCGGTGATCAAGCTAAAGAAGATTAAAACAGGATTACGGGATTTTGTAAGATCGGGTAGGGGTAACCATGATCATAAATTCATCAAGATAAAAGATATAATTTCGTTTTATCCTCATATTCAATATGTCCTAATTGGTGATGATTCACAACATGATCCCTATTTGTATGAGCGAATTTGCAAGACTTTTCCGAAGAATATAAAAGCCGTTTATATTAGGCAAACTACCAGTAAGCAAAATAAGAAAGTTCAAAAAGTTATGGCGAATTTAAACAGTATGAATGTTAGCACCTGTTATTTTAGAGATAGTGAAAAAGCGATACATCATTCTGAAAGAGAGAATATCATTTAATATACCTCCTATGTATAAAAAAAAGGGAAGCTTTTAGACTTCCCATTTTTAGTAGTTTATTCTCTGTTATAGAATTCTCGCCGGTCATAAAAATCCTCATCAGTTCTATTTCTATTACGCCTGTTTTCGTGAAAATCTTCATCTTCAAAGTTGCGATCATCTCTTAACCAGTTACTATCCTCATCGAGACTTCTTTCTGGCTGAAGATCATGATGAGTATCATGATGGTGCATAGCCCGATTATGATCGTCTACCGGCCGGTTATGCTCTTGACTCTTATACCTGAGGTTTTCTTTTTCTCTGCGAATTCTTTCCTCTGTCTCATTTTCATTTCGGTCATCATGTAACCTGGAATCATTTATGCCAGCAGCTTCTTCTTTTCTCCTTCTTTCTTCTAACTCAGCATCGGTATAGGCAGTTCTGGTTCTTTTTAACTCATCTTCTCTGTTGTAGTGATCTTTTCTTCTTTCATAAGAACCTAATACATGCTGTTCATAATCCCTGCTAATTGTATTTCCTGAACGGTAACGCTTGGTTTCAGCAAATGTCTGATAATTGATGCTTTGCGTATATACATATTTATCATCCAGATTAAGATCAATTAGCCCAATGGGAATGATAATATGATTTTCCCCGTCTTTATTAAGGAATTCTTTAATTTCAGAATTAGGATTCGAGGAATAAGGATCATGGTTGGTATCTATAATACTTTGATCTACTTCCACATCTACATAGACCACTTTCCCTAGTTCTTTATTTACCAGCAGGTTGTCAACTTTACCAATAATCCTATTGTCCAGGTCTTTAACCATCCAGCCTCTAATATCCTGATCTTTATGGTTTACCTTATAATCCTTCAGTTCATTTAAATAATATAAGTGCTTCTCTTTTGTACTCATAACTTTCGTTTTAATTAACTAATCTCCTTTACATTTTTATGTAAATCCAATTGTGGTTTTACATAAGTCACTTCTTCTAATTCAGGTTCCTTATCATCGTTTTCTTCACTGTCCATGCTTCCGTATATATACAGAAATGCCACCACAGCTAAAATGACGATTAGTAGTATCCATGGCCAAACTGGCTTCTTTTTTTCTATTCTGATATCTGCCATAATTCAAATTTATTTGGTTGATCATATCTAAATTACCAAGGACTAGTGCTAATTTTAATTAATCTTAGTGTAAAGTATTGTTAATTAGTCTTTTGTTTGGAGTAGAGGTAAAATTTTGAAAATAAAAAGCCGGACATTTTTAAAATATCCGGCTTTTGAAATATTATTTATATTGAACTACGGAAGTAGCTCTAATAATCTTTTCCAGGCTTTATCATGTGCTTTTTTATTCCCTTCTTCAGCATTTGTTTCATGGCCACTTCTCATAAATGCGTGACCGGCATTCTCGTAAATTTCATATTCATAGGTCTTACCTGCATCATTCATCATCTTTTCAGTGTTTTCTATAGTTGAATTAACCCTGTTGTCATTCCCACCATAATAGCCATAAACAGGCGCTGATATATTTGAAAAAACTGATGCATCTTCTGGGGCAGTTCCATAGAATACATGAGCGGAAGTTATATTTTTATTATTGGTCGCATATCTGAAAGTTTGTGAGCCTCCCCAGCAAAAACCTACCACAGCAACCTCCCCGGTAGAAGCAGGGTCATTTTTAATATATTCATAAGCAGCATCGAGATCTGCCGTAACCTGTTCGGGTTTAAGATCATAAATAGCATCCCTGGCCGCATCTGAATTATCAAAATCTGTAGTCCGCTTTTTTCCTTCCACAGTATTCGAAATTAGGTCTGGAGCTATTACCAGATATCCTTTTTCCGCAAGCTTATCAGCAAATAGGCGAGCCCAATCATTTAATCCTCTATTCTCATGGATAACAATAACCGGTTTAGCTTTTTCCTTTTTTTCCGGATATACCACAAAAGCCTCAAATTCTCTGTCTCCGTGAGATAATGTTACCCATTCATGATGCCTGGGGGAATTAGAAAGCTCTCCAGATTCTGAAGTCGTTTTTACCTGACTTTTTACTTCCACAGAAGTTTTTTCAGATTTCTTTTCATTCTTACAGGAATAAAAACTTAGGCTAAGAATAACAAGAGCAAAGACAAATTTTATATTTTTCATAAACTGAATATTAATTATCTAAAAGTTCCGGAAGGAAAAACCACCATGCTTTCATGCCCATTTTCTCCAACTGCAGCCACCCCAAATAAATAGTTATCTATTACGATGCCTTCTAAGGTAAATTCTGTAAGCTTCCCTACAAATCTCGAGTGCTGCCATTGTGAGGCCGTAGTATCACGCCAATATATTTTATATCCAACAATATTACCATCAACAGGTTCCCATCGAAGTTTAGTGCTTGGTTCTACAATTCCTCCAATTTCCACTTTCGACGGAGCTGGAGGAGCCCAGGCCAGACTTGCAAGGTTTATAGCATTGACTGCGGTGAGTTTCTTCGCGTAATTAAAATTCACCCCTTCAATCACATCACCATATTCAATACCATTTTCGGTACGTATATCCTGATGCTGACGATTATAATTTTCATGAGCTTCCATTATACGAATACCTGCAAATCCAAGATCGTTAAAAGGTCTATGGTGACCGCCACGGCCAAATCTATCCAGGCGATAGATCATCATAGGATTCATTTCTGGCATATAGGTTTCTACTGTATGATGAACATATCTGGCAAGTTGTCTTGAGATTCCATCAACTTCTCCACCATAAAATCTTCGCATTCTTCTTTCCTGTTCAGTTTCGGTAGGAGGGACCGGTTCAGAAAATATTCTGAAACTTCGGTTATCTATCACTCCGTCCACACCTTCAATATTCCCGATCATATCGTTATTAAGAATGCCAATAACTTCCCAGTTATTCTTTTTAGCATATTCCGCAAGACCTTTACCACCGAACAAACCCTGTTCTTCACCGGAAAGTCCTACATAAATAATACTACTTTCAAAATCATATTTAGACAATACCCTGGCAGCTTCCATGGTACCGGCCATTCCGCTGGCATTGTCATTTGCTCCAGGAGCATCCGTGGTAAAATCCATAGTGTTGCTTGCACGCGAATCTATATCTCCACTCATGATGATATATCTATTGGGATACCTGGTCCCTTTTTGAATTGCAACCACATTAACCACCCAGGCCGCATGTGGGATACGTTGCCCATCTTCTGGAGTTACATGATCTTTCTGATAGAAAACATCCAGACAGTTGTCGCAATTATCTGATATATTATCAAATTCAGATTTAATCCATCTTCTTGCGGCACCTATTCCTCTGGTATCAGATACAGTATCACTAAAAGTATTTCTGGTGCCAAAACCCGCCAGTTTTCTAATATCGTGTTCGATACTGTCGGCTGAAACTTTTTCAATTATTTCATATAGTCGCTTATCTGTATCCTGAGCATTTACAGATTGAGAAAAAACGGCTACGCTTAACAGGCTTAGAATTTTAATGGGGGATATTATTTTCATAGTATTTATTTAATTAGGTCCCTAAAATACAGAAGTTTCCGGTATATATAAAATAACAAAGCCCCGGGGAAATCCCGAGGCTTTGTTATTATCAATTTTTCTATAAATTAACTGGCTACATCGTGCATTTCTGCTTTCGCCTTGTTCATTTTCTCTTCAGATTTTGATCCTGCTAGATTCGCTTTTGTTCTAGCTTTAAGAGCTTCCATTTTATGATTTACAGAATCTGTAAATTCATGGATACTTTTATTGGCTCCTTTGATGTAATCATCTCCTTTATCTGTGATAGCTTTACGCGTATCTTTTCCTTTTTTAGGTGCATATAAAAGTCCAACTACAGCTCCCGCTAGAGCTCCGGATACAAGACCTAATAACAATTTTCCTGATTTCATAGAATTTGGTTTTAAATTGGTTCGATTTAAATTCAATGGTAAAATTAAGCAGAAAATGAAGTTAAGCCATCTACTTTGAGTTAATGTATATTTAAACTTTTACAGGAATTCCTAAATAATTTAACATGGAAATTCAGCTACATATTTTCTTTAAATTTTTCTAATAGATCACGAACTTTAGAAGTTCCCTCTACATAGTATCTGGCACTGGTTTTCTTGATCCCAACTTTCACAGTATAAGAAGTTTCAGGAAGATCCTGAAACATATATTCGTCTGTCCAGTCATCGCCAATAGCAAAGATGAAATCATAATCTTTTCCCACTAGTTTTTTGGAAGAAGCCTTTCCCTTATTTACACCGCTACTTTTTATTTCCAGTACCTTATTTCCTTCCAAAACACTCAAGCCCCGATTGGAAATTAGTTCTTTTAATACATTACTTAATTCATTAGCTCTAATTTCTCCTAGTTCCGGATCGGCTTTTCTATAATGCCAGGCTAGGGAGTAATTTTTTTCTTCGATAAAGGTACCCGGGGTGCGATCTACGAAATTTTCAATGACCGGTCTAACGGCATCCATCCATTCACTTTTTACATTTTCTGAAAGTTCCCATTCTCCATCAATTTGTCTCATCCATACCCCATGTTCAGAAATCAATTCTACAGGGACATCTTTCCACCAGGTCCCAAGGGTATTTTTGTCTCTACCACTTATCAGAATTACATCTGTATTTTCCTGAGAATTCAATGTTCTAATCAGTTCTTTTAAATCTGAATCTGGTCGCGCATTTTCAGGTTTATCTACAAAATTCACCAGCGTTCCGTCATAGTCTATAAATAAGACTCTTTTTTTGGCATTCTGAAATTGGTTCATCATTTCCTGAGAAATTTCAGAAGTCACTCTTATAGATTTAAAGGAATCCCTATTCTCTTTGGTTCCCTTCAATGATTTCATAAAATCTTCTGCCCATTTCTCCACGCTATAACGTCTTAACCTCTTCTGAAGCATTTTGTTTCTTTCTATCTGCTCTTCTTCAGGCATTTCAATCGCTGTTTTAAGCGCTTCTGAGATCTGTTCGAAATTATTAGGATTAATGATCAGGGCTTCATTCATTTCATGTGCAGCACCTGCCATTTCACTTAAAATAAGAACACCTTTTTTATTGGTCCTGGTGGCGATATATTCTTTGGCTACCAGATTCATCCCATCTCTAATAGGTGTTAGTAAGGCAATATCGCAAGTGGTATAAAGATCTATTAAATTTTCAAAAGGCATAGATCTATAAAAGTACCAGATTGGTGTCCAGCTAACCGTGGAGAATTTACCATTTATCCTACCCACCAGTTCATCTATTTCTCTTTTTAGTCTTCTGTATTGCGGAACATTGGAGCGGGAAGGAACGGCTAGCATTACCAGTCTTACTTTTTCGATATATTCCGGATTTTTGTCAAGGAAATATTCATAAGCCCGTATACGGTGGGCAATTCCCTTAGTATAATCCAGCCTGTCTATACTTAGTATCATTTTAGCATCTGGTGTGGCTTCCAGATGATGATCTAATCTTCTCTGTAATTCAGATTGATCTGCAGAGGTGCTTTCAAAATGATCCAGGGCCGCCTGCTCAAACTTTTTATAATCTATTCCCATGGGGAAGGAGTCAACCTTTACAATCCTGTCTGGCAAAGTAATTTCATTAAAATCTACCTGATATCGTAAAATACGACTTACCGAACTCAAAAAGTGACGTTCATAGTCGTAAGTATGAAATCCTATAAGGTCTGCACCAAGAACTCCTTGAAGCACTTCATCCCGCCACGGGAGTGTTCGAAATACTTCATAAGAAGGAAAGGGAATATGGTTAAAGAAACCAATGATCGCGTCTGGTGCCTTCTCCCGAATCATATTGGGTACTAGTAGTAATTGATAATCATGAACCCAGATTACATCTCCATCTTCATAATGTTTAAGAATTTCATCAGCATATTTTTGATTTACCTGCTTATAATAGCGCCAGTAATCGTCATCAGATTCTGTATATTCCATAAAATAATGGAATAGCGGCCAAATAGTTCTGTTACTAAAGCCGTAGTAAAATCCGTCAATCTCATCTGAAGTTAAGTGCAGGGCTACACAATTTTCTTCTTTAGCCTTTTTCTGAACTTCATCTTTAAGATGAGCGGGAATTTCTTCTTCAGTCAATCCTGGCCAACCAATCCAGATACTATCTCCATCCTTATGAAATGATTTTAAGCCTGTTGCAAGTCCTCCCACGCTCGGAGTCACTTCCAGCTCGTTGTTTTCTATTGAAACCTGTAATGGTAATCGGTTGGAAATAATGATCGTTTTACTCATAATTTAATGTAAATGCTGTTGTGACGAATTCGATTTTTACTAAATTTCCGAAAATCATTTTACACAGCCATTGATTTATAAGATTTTTAAGATATATGGATAACCTTGATTACGGTATAATAAGCAATTGTAGAAGTGCAGCATTAATTTCAAAAACAGGTTCCCTTGACTGGTGTTGTATGCCTAATTTTGATTCATCAGCTATGTTTGCCAAAATACTGGATGAAAAAAAAGGAGGTAGCTTTGAGATAGAAATTAGTGATGAGTATGATATACAACAGGAATACCTCTGGGAAACCAATATTCTAAGTACTGTTTTTGATAATGGTAAAGACTCGTTTCAGCTTATAGATTTTATGCCGAGATATCCGCGGGAAGATGGCTCTTATTATGCTCCGCCAGATGTGATTAGATTTTTTAGACTAATTAGCGGAAAACCAAAATTCAGGATCAAGTATGATCCAAAACTGGATTTTGCCAGAGAAAAGACTTATAACGAGAACAAAGGTGAATACATTAAAAGTTTTACCAAGGAAGGAAAATACGATTCAACTTATTTCTACTCCAGTTTTAACCTGGATGATATTCTCCAAAAAAATGAACTTACACTTACCGGAAATTCATATTGCCTGGTTGGTTACCACGAAAAACTGGTAGAGCAATCTTTAGACAGGTCTTATTTAAAATTTCAAAGGACCAAGGTTTACTGGATGAACTGGAGTGATAAATCAACCCGTTATACTCATTACGGAAATGAGATCATGCGAAGTGCACTGGTATTAAAAGCTCTGAGTTATAAAAAATCTGGTGCCGTGCTTGCAGCAGCTACCACTTCATTGCCAGAAACAATTGGAGAGGAACGTAACTGGGATTATAGATTCTGCTGGATTCGTGATGCATCTATGGTTATAAAGGTAATGGCAGGACTTGGACATATAAAATCGGCTAAAGGCTTCCTGCAATTCATATTGGATATCATACCTCATAAAGATGAGAAGATACAGATCATGTATGGTATAAATGGTGAAAAGGAACTTACCGAGCATATTTTAAACCATCTGGAAGGTTATAAGGGTTCCAGTCCGGTTAGAACAGGTAATGCTGCCTATATTCAAAAGCAGAATGATATTTATGGAATTCTGATGGAAGTTATCTATCAGCAATTCTTAATGTTTGAAACCTCGCTTGAAAATTCAGAAGCCCTTTGGACCGTGGTTAGAGGAATTGTGATGATTGTAGAGGAGAACTGGAAGAAACCAGATAAAGGTATCTGGGAATTAAGAACCGAAGATCGTCATTTTGTATTCTCAAAACTTCTATGTTGGGTAGCTATAGACAGAGCTATTAAAATAGGGGAGGTGTTACGAATGGGAATCAATGATACCAAATGGAAAGCCCTAAGAGAAGATATCTATCAGGATATTTATCAGAATGGATGGAATGAAGAAAAGCAGGCCTATACACAATATTATGGCTCCTCAGATCTTGATGCTTCTACACTCCTGATGCAATCTTATGGATTTATAGAGGCAGATGATCCAAGATTTATAAGTACTGTTCAGGCTACTGAGAGAGAGCTTTGTGAAGACGGTTTGATGTACCGATATAGAAATAATGATGATTTTGGAAAACCAACTTCATCCTTTACTATTTGTACTTTCTGGTTAATTGACAGTCTTTACAAGATCGGGGAAAAGAAAAAAGCCAGAGCAATGTTTGATCAGCTTCTTTCTTATAGTAATCATTTAGGATTGTTCAGCGAGGATATAGATTTTAAGACAAAACGGCTACTGGGAAATTTCCCCCAGGCATATTCTCATCTAGCTCTTATAGAGACTGCGGCTAATTTTAGCAAAGGAATTGCTACCGAAGGTATGATGTTTCAGGATTAATTACTGATTTTATACAATTTGTCTCAGGATATAATAGACGATAGAAAAACTGATAACAAGAATCACTATTCCGCCAATAATATAAAGAGTCTTTTTTTTTCAGTGCAAGTATTCAATTGGAGTTTTCAATTTTAAGGTTAGTCAATATACTGAAAATCATAAATTTGGTAGCATAGTTTAACCTGTAAGCTTTTCGAAGACTATTCAGAGTTTTTCTTTTTTTCCAGTTCTACTCTTTCCTTTGTTAAATAGAAACCATCTTCTAATTCTGAAACATATTTTACGATCTTTTCTCTTAACTCGCAGTGTAGATCCCAGGTAGTGATAAAATCCTTACCGCTACATAGGCATCTTATTTCGAGAGCCTGGTGGGTCATTTCAGTAACCTGAACCGCGGGACTTTTTTCTTCATCACCATCCCAGAGTTCTGAACTTTTGACAAGTTCAGCCCATTTTTCACGAACCTTTGAAACGTCTATACGATGATCTGCATAGACTTTAACAATTCCATTCGTTTGGGAATTGGTCATGGAGAGATTTTCAAAACTATTTGATATGACCACTTTTAATGGAATAACTTTCCTGCGAAGATCCCAGGTCTTTAAGACCATATAGGTAAAGGTAATATCCTCTACATACCCAAATGAATCTTCTATGATAACAGAATCCCCGATTTTCGCAGGTTTGGTAATAGCTATCTGCACCCCGGCAATAATATTACCTAAAGTACTCTGTGCAGCAATACCAAAGACAATAGTTGCGATCCCGGCTGAAGCCATTAAAGAAATTCCAAGTCTCTCTAAGGACGGGAACTGCGAAAATATCACTGAAATGCCCAGGATCACAATAATAAAAATAAAGATCCTTCTACCTATAGAAATATAGGTCATCATTTTCTTTGCGTCTTCATTTTGTTCCTGGAGCTCACCCACTTTATTTTCCGCAAAGAAATCCATTATATAATCTATCACCCTCATTACAAGCCAGGTAAAAATACTAATAAAGGCAATTAGTAGGAGGGTGTATAAACCTCTGGCCAATTCACCGGTAAAGGAAATTAAGTTATTTAGTAAAAGATAAAATACCAGAATACCTACGGCGGCACCAGCAGGTGATGCGAGACGAATTGCAATATTTTTGATCCAGTATTTGTTTGTATTAGAAAATATTTTTCTGATGTAATGCGAGACGACCTTCGCTACAAAGTAGCCTAACATTAGAAGCAGGATAGTACCTATAAGTTTCCATATTGGAATACCCAGTATCTGAAAACTGATCCATTCAGGGATCATTCTGTCCAGTTTTCGTGGACCAAATGATCTATATAGCGGTTCAATATTTTCAACCGTTTGAGCGGAAATAAGCCAGATGGGACTTTTGTCTTTGTATTTCACTCTCTGAAGCCTGAACGTGATATCCCTGTTCTTAAAATCTGTTTTACCAAAACTTACACTTCTCCTAACTTTTCCTGCGATCGCCTTGTTGGTCGAGGTACTGAAATCTATCTGGCCGTCTGGTCGATCTGATAGTTCCTCCCAACCCACAGCTATTTTTTTCTCCATTAAAAAATAAAGCTTTTCTGCAAGTACCGCGGCCTGTTCCATATTGATATCATC
The DNA here is from genome assembly GCF_020552705.1 of Christiangramia sediminis. Lineage (GTDB taxonomy): Bacteria > Bacteroidota > Bacteroidia > Flavobacteriales > Flavobacteriaceae > Christiangramia > Christiangramia sediminis. The sequence continues at coordinate 394,108 of NZ_JAJBZG010000001.1, forward strand.
AGGCAATAAATTCATATTAAGAACGTAAGCTGCCTGTCTGAAATCCTTATTCCTGGAGTTGATGATGAAGTGTTCCAGAGCTGCCTGAGGTGTTTGCAGATTGATATCCTCTGGAGGATAACCAATTCCTTTATTCCAGCGATTAACCTTGTAATATGCTTCGTTATATTCTCCTAAAGAATTACCTGCATTAGCAGTACTATCTTCAATAACTTCGTTCTTCAGGGGTAGTTTTTGATCTTCAGACTGGTTGATAGTATCATCCTTTTGCTGTTGAGGATAACTTACAGAACAATTCAGCAGTATTAGTAAAAGAGCCAGCTTAATCTTGGTAGAGTTCATTGCTATTTTTTTGGTCGGTAATTCAAGATAATATAAATAGGAATAGAATTAAAATCTCATGGATATTACAAATAAAAAAAGCCACCCGAATGGGTGGCTTTAATTTTTTGATATTAAATTAATTTAGTTCACAAAACCAGTTCTTGATCCACCATCCATAAAGATAGTTCTCATACGTGATTTTTGACCTTCAGAGAACATATACATGCACTCATCATATACATAATCCATATAGTTCATAGTCATATCTGTAGATCTACAGTTAACAGTAGGGTATGAAGGACATCCGTAGTTAGGACCATCAGAATCTGGAGTATCCGCTACGAAATCATCTTGCTTACATCTTCCATCACCCCAGATGTGACGAAGGTTTAAGTAATGACCAACTTCATGGGTTGCAGTTCTACCTCCATCATATGGAGCGGCTACATAACCTGTAGTTCCGAAGTATTGCGGAGAGATTACAACACCGTCGGTAGCTGCCGGACCTCCTGGAAATTGTGCATAACCTAGAATTCCACCACCAATATTTGCCACCCAGATATTCAAGGTTGAAGATGGTGAAGTTGGAGGGTAAGTAGCTTTTACTTCATCTCTGGTTCCCCATTCAGTTCTTGAATTACTGTAACGGTTTACAGCAGCAAGTGTAAATGAAACTTCTGAATCTGCTACGAGATTTGCAAATTCTGAAGGTGTATTACCCGCATCGCTATTGGTAGCTCTAAAATCTTCATTCAAAACAGCGATCTGGGAATTAATTTGTTGATCTGAAATATTCTCCTGAGAGTTACTGTAAACTACATGAACTACTACAGGGATATTAACTACACCAAGATTGTCTGTAGGATCTGTAGTTCCACCATCTCCACCATCATTTCCTCCACCACCGTTTCCATTTCCGGCACCATCAGGTTTTTTTGCGAGGATTTTTCTGGTATGAAATTCTACATCATACATTTTTTTGTGTAAACCTTTATTCTCGTTAAGAAGACGGTTAAGATTTCTCATAGAATAACATTTGGCTTTGCCATTTTCAGCACTTTTACCATCTGAATCGGCATCGGTGTAAAGGTAGAAATCACTCATGTCTACCTGAGCCTGTTGATCTTCTGTCACAGTTTCTTTGGGGTCCTGCTCACAAGAAGCAAATAGAAATGCCATTGCTGCCATTCCTAGAATAACTTTTTTCATAATTAATAGGGTTTTGTTTGATTTTGCCCGAATATATTTAAATTTTTAAGTTTTCTTAATATAATTCGAAAGTTTTTGTGCCGTTATTGAAATTTTATTCAAAATAGTGAATAAAAAAAGCCACCTCAGTGGGTGGCTCTTTTCAGTTTAAAAGAATGTTTCTATTAGAAACAATATTTATTTTCTGAAGTCAGTTTTTCTGCAATAGTATTTCTAAGTTCTACAACATTTGGCATATTGGTGTATTTAGTGAATCGTTTAAGACCCATCAACATCATTCGTTGCTCATCACCTTCAGCGAAAGAACCAATTCCTTCCTTAGCTTTCGTATTTACAGTATCAACGGCATGATATAAATATAATTTAGCCATAGCGATCTGTTCCTTTTGAGCATCAACACCTAATTTTTTAGCATTTTTCTCAGCTCTTAGAATTCCAGATTCAGCCATATAGATCTCGATCAGAATATCTGAAGCAGCCAGTAATAATTGCTGATGTTCTTCCAGTTGAGGTCCAAATTTCTGAACTGCACTACCAGCAACCATCAAAAATACTTTTTTCAGTTTGGCTACCATCTCTTTCTCTTCAGCAAACAATTCTGAATAATCAGGTTTTTCCATCGAAGGAATTCCAGTAAGCTCATCAGCCACCTTTGTAGCTGGACCTAAAAGATCTACATGACCTTTCATTGCTTTTTTCACCAACATTCCAACAGATAACATTCTGTTGATCTCATTGGTACCTTCATAAATTCTGGCAATTCTTGCATCTCTCCACGCAGATTCCATTGGAGTATCTGCAGAGAATCCCATACCTCCGTATACCTGGATTCCTTCATCACTACAATTCTGAACATCTTCAGAACAGGCAACTTTAAGAATAGAACATTCTATAGCATATTCTTCCACACCTTTTAATTCAGCTTCAGAATGTGAAGCTCCTTCTTCAAGGCGTATGTTGATCCTGTCCTCAATATTTTTGGCGGCACGATAAGAAGCTGCTTCACCCACATAAGCAGAAGTGGCCATTTCAGCCAATTTAGATTTAATGGCTCCAAACTTAGAGATAGGAGTGTCAAACTGTACTCTATCATTGGCATATTTTACAGAAAGATCTGTAACTCTTCTTTGCGCATCTAAAGAAGCTGCTGCTAATTTGATACGACCAATGTTAAGAGCGTTCATGCCGATCTTGAATCCGTTTCCACGTTCAGAAAGCATATTCTCCACAGGAACTTTCGTTTCATTGAAAAATACCTGACGGGTAGAGGAGGAGTGAATTCCTAACTTTTTCTCTTCTTCTCCGAAGCTGATTCCGTTTTCTTTATCATTTTCAACGATAAATCCGGTGATGTTTTTATCATCTTCGATTCTCGCGAAAACGATGAAAACATTAGCGAATCCTGCATTTGAGATCCACATTTTCTGTCCGCTAATGCTATAATGTTTACCATCTTCAGAAAGAACCGCCTTGGTCTTTCCTGAATTGGCGTCAGACCCAGCACCTGGCTCCGTTAAACAATAAGCACCGAACCATTCACCGGTAGCCAGTTTCGGAACATATTTTTTCTTTTGCTCTTCTGTACCATAAAGAGTAATGGGCATCGTACCAATTCCTGTATGCGCACCAAAAGCAGTAGCTACAGATCCTGTAGCGCCCGAGATATAATCACAAACCAGCATGGTAGAGACGAATCCCATTCCTAATCCATCATACTCTTCAGGAACGGCCACCCCAAGGAACCCCAGTTCCCCGGCTTTTCTCATTACCTCTTCGGTAAGAGCATAATTCTTCTTTTCAAATTCTTCCTTATGAGGCCAAATTTCACGTTCTACAAATTCCTTAACGGAATCGCGCATCATTATTTGTTCCTCGTTGAAATCTTCTGGAGTAAAAACGTCTTCACTCTTAGTTTCTTTAACTAAGAACTGACCACCTCTCAAAAGATCTTTTTTAGCTGTATCTGTACTCATTTTTTATTTGGATATTAGTATTGAGATGTGAGATCTTAGACTCAGCCTCTCAATTATAGTTATTTTTTAATTTTTAAAGAATCTCATTTTGAAGATCTTAGATATTATGTCTAATTAAGAAATTCGAAAATGCCGGCAGCACCCTGTCCTGTACCCACACACATCGTTACCATACAATGTTTATTTTTCAATTCACGCTTACGCATTTCATCAAAGATCTGAACAGATAATTTAGCTCCGGTGCATCCAAGTGGGTGCCCCATAGAGATCGCACCACCGTTTGGATTTAATTTATCTTTATCTAAACCTAATTCCCTTATTACGGCTAAAGACTGAGAAGCGAATGCTTCGTTCAATTCAATTAGCTCCATATCATCTTGTTTAAGGCCTGCCTGTTTTAAAGCTTTTGGAATTGCATGAACCGGTCCTATACCCATAATTCTTGGTTCTACGCCCACTGCAGCGTAGCTAACCATCCTGGCAATAGGCTCCAGATTCAATTCTTTCACCATATCCTCGCTCATTACCATTACAAATGCGGCACCATCACTCATTTGTGAAGCGTTTCCGGCAGTGACGCTTCCACCTTCAGCAAATACAGGTCTAAGCTTATTAAGAACTTCAATAGAAGTATCCTTTCTTGGACCTTCATCTTTATTTACGGTATAAGATCTTGTTTGTTTTTTACCATTCTCATCCACATAAGTTTCATCGATGGTGATAGGTGCTATCTGATCCTGAAAACGATCTTCAGCCTGTGCTTTAATCGCTTTTTGATGCGAATTGAATGCAAATTCATCCTGATCTTCACGAGATACCTTGTATTTATTGGCAACTGCTTCCGCAGTTAATCCCATTCCCCAGTAATAATCTTCATTTCCTGCTTTCGCTACTTCATAATCCGGGACCGGTTTGTAACCTCCCATGGGAATATAACTCATACTTTCTGCTCCACCTGCGATGACACAATCGGCCATACCGCTCTGAATCTTTGCGGTGGCGATAGAAATTGTTTCTAATCCTGATGCACAATATCTGTTAACAGTCATCCCCGGAACATCCTCGATCTTTAATCCCATAAGAGAAATTAATCTACCCACGTTCAATCCCTGTTCTGCTTCCGGCATGGCATTTCCGACCATCACATCGTCAATACGTGTTTTGTCGAAATCAGGTAATTTGTCCATCATGTACTGGATGGTTTCAGCCGCCAGTTCATCTGGTCTTTTAAAACGAAACACGCCTTTAGGTGCTTTTCCTACTGCGGTTCTGTATGCTTTTACTATATACGCTGTTTTCATTGTTTTTAGTATTTTTTGATTTTTAGAACTTTTAATCCCCTATTAATTTCTTAGCGGTTTCCCTTTTTTCAGCATATGCTGTAGTCGCTCCAGGGTTTTTCTTTCTCCTGTAAGCGATAGGAATGCCTCTCTTTCCAGTTCTAATAAATACTGTTCAGTTACTAGTTGATTTTCTGAAAGATCTCCCCCCGCCATTACATAAGCTAGTTTATTGGCGATCTTTTTATCATGTTCGCTAATATATTTTCCTGCAGCCATTTGATCTGTTCCTACTAGGAATGCTCCTAACGCCTGTTTACCAAGAACTTTTATATCTCTACGTGCAATTGGCTGAGTATATCCATTTTCAGCCATTAGCAAAGCATGCTTTTTAGCGATCGCTAATTGCCTATCTGGATTTACCACTACGATATCTTTTCCTTTTTGAAGAAGACCAAGATCATAAGCTTCATAGGCTGAAGTTGAAACTTTCGCCATACCAATGGTAAGGAAATTCTCTCTTAATCGGTTTAACTCCACATCATCCTTTTGATAAGTATCTGAAGCTCTTACCGTCATTTCCTTTGTTCCACCACCACCGGGGATGACACCTACACCAAATTCAACTAACCCGATATAAGTTTCAGCGGCTGCAACTACTTTATCTGCGTGTAAAGAAAGTTCACAACCACCACCAAGGGTCATTGCATGTGGTGCAGAAACCGTTGGAATAGAGGAGTAGCGCATTCTCATCATGGTATCCTGGAAATATTTGATCGCCATATTCAGCTCTTCATATTCCTGTTCTACAGCCATCATAAATATCATCCCTATATTAGCTCCAACAGAGAAGTTTTTACCGTTATTGGCCACAACCAGTCCCTGATAATCTTTTTCAGCAATATCTATGGCTTTATTAATTCCATCAAGAACATCTCCTCCAATAGAATTCATTTTGCTTCGGAATTCTACGTTTAGGATGCCATCACCAAGATCTTCAACTACAACTCCGCTGTTTTTGAAAACTTCCTTAGATTCCCTGATATTATCGAGAATGATAAATGCATCCTGACCTGGAACCTTCGTTTGCTTCTTATCGTCTATATTATAGTAATAAGTATTGCCTTCTTTTACGGTGTAAAAACTATCACTCCCGCTTTCCAGCATTTCGTTCACCCAGGCAGCAGGTTCATGACCTTCTTCCTTCATCATGTCAATACCTTTCTGAACTCCAATCGCATCCCAGATCTGGAATGGACCATGTTCCCAACCGAATCCGGCTTTCATCGCATCGTCAATCTTATATAATTCGTCTGAGATTTCTGGAATACGATTTGAAACATACGCGAAAAGTGCGGAAAAACTCTTTCTGTAGAAATCTCCGGCTTTATCTTTTCCTTTTACAAGTACTTCAAAACGATCGGCAACATTATCTATAGATTTTGTTTGTTCTAAAGTGCCGAAAGATGCACTTTTTCTATCACGGTATTCCATTGAATCGAGATCAAGTGATTTGATCTCGCTGGAACCATCGTCTTTTTTAATTTTCTTATAAAAACCCTGACCGGTTTTACTACCCAGCCATTTATTTTCCATCATGGTATCGATGAAATCTGGCAATTTGAAAAGATCATGTTGTTCGTCGTTCGGAACGTTTTCATATAGGCCGTTAGCAACATGCACAAGGGTATCTAAACCAACAACATCTACCGTTCTAAAGGTTGCCGACTTTTGGCGCCCAATAACCGGTCCGGTTAATTTATCAACTTCCTCGATGGTCATTCCCATATCCTTAACGGTATGGAATAGACTCATAATAGAGAAAATACCAATTCGGTTACCAATAAAAGCAGGAGTATCTTTTGCAAGAACTGCTTTTTTACCAAGGAACTTTTCACCGTACATCTCAAGGAAATCAAGAACTTCAGGAGAAGTTTCTTTTCCCGGGATGATCTCGAATAACCTTAAATATCGTGGAGGATTAAAGAAGTGAGTTCCGCAGAAATGCTTTTTGAAATCATCACTTCTACCATCGGTCATGAAATTGATAGGAATACCTGATGTATTTGAAGTAATTAAAGTTCCCGGCTTTCTATGCTTTTCCAGGTTTTCAAAAACCTGTTTCTTAATATCAAGACGTTCCACAACAACCTCAATGATCCAGTCAGCTTCAGAAACCTTTTCGATATCATCTTGCAAATTTCCTGTCTCTATTCTATTTACAAAATCTTTATGGTAAATAGGAGAAGGTTTAGATTTTACCGATTCCTGAAGTGAATCGTTCACAATTCTGTTGCGAACCACTTTATCGTCAAGACTTAGACCTTTTTTCTTTTCTTTTTCATTGAGTTCACGGGGAACGATGTCCAGAAGTAGCACTTCCACGCCGATATTGGCAAAATGGCAAGCGATACCGCTACCCATAATTCCAGATCCGATCACTGCGACTTTATTTATCCTTCTTTTCATTTCTTGATTTTTATTGTTTTACCTGATTTTTATTTCTTCGGTATAAATTTTCTTTTCACTAATTAGTTCCATGATAGTATTGGCCACTTCGATAAATGTTTTCAAATCTTTATCTGAAACATTTTCTTTAACAGCTTCATCAAACCTTAGAACTACCCTTTTAGAATAATCCCTCATTTCTTTTCCAAATTCGGTTAAATGAATTAAGACGCTACGACCATCATTAGGATTTTTCTTTCTTAGAATAAGACCTTTGTCTTCCATAGTTTTTAAAATTCTGGAAAGACTGGTAGCTTCCATACCCATTTTTGGGCCAAGTGAAGTAGATGGGGTGCCATCTTCAGGATCTATGCTTAAAAGAGCAAATCCTGTGGCCATTGTGCTGCCTGCTTTTCCTGCTTCCTCATTATACATTTTAGAAACAGCCATCCAGGTGGCACGCAATACATAATCTATAGTTTTTTCTTTCATCTGGATTTTGAATGAATCCAAAGTTAGGAAAAATTATTATGCATGCATAATAAAATTCGCTTAAAAATATTAATATACTGAATTTCTGGCCTTAATATTCTTAAAACAAAAAAACTCCTCGGGTTGGGAGGAGTTTTTTTTGTCAAATTCTTAATGCTATTTAAAAGCGGCTATAAAGTTTTTCATAGAGATCCTTATATTTTTCTCTAATTATACGACGTTTTAATTTCATGGTAGGGGTGAGGTGTTCATCTTCTACGGTCCAGGCTTCGGGGGTAAGTTCAAAAGTTTTAACTCTTTCCCACTTACCGAATTTTTGATTATAGAAATCTACTTCTTCCTGAATTCGATCTCTTACCATGCTATTTCTGGCAATATCTGCAGGAGTTCCCTCTCCAAGATCTATATTCTTTCTACCTGCCCAATCTTCGATAAATTCAAAATTAGGCTGAATTAAGGCTGCAGGCATTTTTTCTCCGTCTCCAACCACCATAATTTGTTCAATAAAGCGAGATTGCTTCATCGTGTTTTCAATCAATTGTGGAGCTACATATTTCCCACCAGAGGTCTTGAACATTTCTTTTTTCCGGTCTGTGATTTTAAGAAAACCATCTTTATCAATTTCTCCTATATCGCCGGTATGAAAGAACCCGTCCCCGTTAATTACTTCTTTAGTCTTTTCTTCATCCTTATAGTAACCCTTCATAACGTTAGGACCTTTGGTAAGTATCTCACCATCTTCAGCGATCTTCACTTCCACATTGTCTAACACTTTACCCACGGTTCCAATTCTGAAACCATGATTACGTTCATCATTTACGGCAATAACCGGTGAAGTTTCGGTTAGACCATAACCTTCCATTACCGGAATTTCTGCAGCTGCAAAAACCCGGGCCAGTCTTGGTTGTAGTGCAGCGCTACCTGAAACGATAAGATCAATATTTCCTCCCAGGCCTTCTTTCCATTTGGAAAAAATAAGTTTCCTGGCAAGTTTGAGTCTTGTTTCGTACCACCATCCATTGGCTCCGTAAGGTTCATATTCCAATCCAAGTTCTACCGCCCAGTAGAATAATTTTTGCTTAATCCCGCCAAGTGCCGTACCCTTAGCGATGATTTTATCATAAACTTTTTCCAGAAGCCTTGGTACCGCCGTAATTACATGAGGCTTCACTTCCTTAAGGTTGTCACTAATTTTTTCAATAGACTCAGCGAAATAGATAGACACTGAATAATACTGATATAGATAAAGGATCATTCTTTCGAAAATATGACAAACAGGTAGGAAACTTAACGCCTTATAAGTTCCAATTTCAAACGGAACCCTTGGTGCACTTCCTAAAACATTACTTACAATGTTTTCATGGGTTAGCATTACACCTTTAGGTCGCCCTGTAGTACCCGAAGTATAAATTAAGGTGGCAAGATCATTTGTCTTTACCGCATTTTTAAGTTTTTCAACTTCATCCTGGTTAGATTTATCTTCACCTCCTTTAAGTACCTCTTTCCAGTTTTGACAACCGGTTATTTCATCAAAGCTATAGACTTCTTTAAGTTCAGTGGTTCCTTTTATGGAATTAACTTTCCCCAAGACCTCTTCATCTGAAACAAAACAATAAGTTGCTCCACTATGATTTAATATATATTGATAGTCATCTTCAGAAATAGTTGGATAAATGGGAACATTTTGCGCCCCAATTTGAAGTATTCCAATATCCATCACATTCCACTCTGTCCTGTTACTTGTAGAAATAACAGCAATTTTATCGTTAGGTTTCACTCCTAATCTTAAAAGACCCCGGCTAATGGTATTGGCTTGGTCAATATATTCCTGTGTGGAGATAGTCTTCCATTTACCATCGTATTTTGTGGCCAGAGCTTCTTCCAACGGATGGTTCTCAAGTTGGTAATAAGGGAAGTCAAAGAGTCGTTTTATTTCATTCATGTAAAGGAACAATTTTAAATATGCCTTGCAAAATAGCAAAAAAGAGTGCTACTTCAAATTGATAATTCAAAAAAGAAGGGATGTTTTTAACATCCCTTCAAAATATATCATAAAAATTTCCGCTTACTGCTTCTTTTTCAGCCATTTTCTGGCATTCACAAAACCTTCATGCCACGGAGAAACTTCATCCTTTCTTCCTTTTGGATAATTAGCCCAGTTCCATTGAAAAGTAGAACGTTCCAGATGCGGCATCATTACCAGGTGTCTGCCGGTATCATCAGTTAGTACGGCGGTATTATAATGGGAGCCATTAGGATTGGCAGGATATCCTTCATAAGCATATTTCCCAACTATATTGTATTTCTCTTCCTCATACGGGAAACTGAATTTACCTTCTCCATGGGCAGCCCAGATCCCCAGTTTGCTACCTGCGAGCGTTGAAAGCATTACCGAATTGTTCTCCTGAATTTCTACGGAAGTGAAATTACATTCAAATTTATGGGACTCATTATGCAACATTTTAGGTTTTTGTTCATGTTCAGGATTAATGAGTCCTAGTTCAATGAATAATTGACAACCATTACACACCCCAAGGGAAAGAGTGTCTTTCCTGGCAAAGAATTTATCCAGTGCTTCTTTCGCCTTTTCATTATAAAGGAAAGCTCCGGCCCAGCCTTTAGCACTTCCCAGGACATCTGAATTGGAGAATCCACCCACTGCCGCTATAAATTGAATGTCTTCAAGGGTTTCGCGGCCGGTAATAAGATCGGTCATATGGACGTCCTTTACGTCGAATCCTGCCAGATACATGGCTCTGGCCATTTCTCGTTCAGAATTTGATCCTTTTTCCCGAATGATCGCTGCTTTTATTTTAGGTTGAGATTTCTCACTTTCGTTCGAAATGACAGGCAGTTTACCGGTGAAATGTTCCGGAAATTTGAATTCAAGTGGTTGCTCCTTATAGTTATGAAAACGCTCTGTGGCTTTATCAATCCCGCTTTGTTGCTCATCAAGGAGGAAGGAAGTTTTATACCAGGTATCTCTTAATTCTGAAATATTAAACTTAAGGTCTGCTCCAGAATTCTTTATTTTAAGTTCTTTTCCTTCTGTAACTTTTCCGATATTAAAAAATTCAATTTTCTTTTCTTTCAGGATATCTTCTACTGAATTGTCTTTTGCCTGGAATACAATTCCGCAGTTTTCATTAAAAAGAAGTTTTATAATATCCTTCTCATTCAATGCTGAAAGATCCAGATCTGCTCCCAGATTAACATCTGCAAAACACATTTCAAATAAGGTAGTGATCAAACCTCCTGAAGCAACATCATGCCCGGCAAGAATAAGATCTTTTTTGATCAATTCCTGGATGGCATTAAAAGCTGCTGCGAATTTTTTATCATCTTTTATTGTAGGTACTTCTTTCCCAACTTTATTCAGAATCTGAGCAAAAGAAGAACCGCCAAGTTTGAAATTATCCTGAGAAAGATTGATATAATAAATATCCCCACCGTCTTTTTGAAGAACCGGTTCTACAACTTTTGTGATATCATCACAATGCCCGGCCGCAGAAATGATCACGGTTCCCGGAGATATCACCTGCGAATCCTTATATTTCTGTTTCATGGAAAGCGAATCCTTTCCTGTTGGAACATTGATGCCCAGAGAAATGGCAAATTTCGACACAGCTTCCACAGCTTCATATAACCTGGCGTCTTCACCTTCGTTATTACAAGGCCACATCCAGTTCGCTGAAAGAGAAATAGATTTTAATCCTTTTTCCAGAGGCGCCCAGACGATATTTGAAAGGGACTCGGCAATGGAATTCTTTGATCCTGCCACCGGATCTACTAGCGCAGAAACAGGGGAGTGCCCAATTGAAGTGGCCACACCTTCTTTACCTTTATAATCCAGGGCCATTACTCCACAGTTATTTAGGGGTAACTGTAAGGGCCCGGCCGTTTGTTGTTTAGCAACTCGCCCGGAGACACAACGGTCTACTTTGTTGGTTAACCAGTCTTTACAGGCTACAGCTTCCAATTGCAGTACCTGGTTAAGGTATTCATGTATTTTAGATGTCTGGTAACTTACATCTTCATAATTCCTTTTGATCGTCTTATCGGTCATTATGGTTTTTGGAGAACTTCCGAACATATCAGATAATTCCAGATCCATAGGTTTCTGCCCTGACTTTTTTCCTTCGAAAGTAAAGCGATGGTCTCCGGTAACATTTCCTACTTCATACATAGGAGAACGTTCCCTATCTGCCACTCTTCGTAGTTTAGCGATATCTGCTTCCCCAATGACCAATCCCATTCTTTCCTGAGATTCATTTCCTATAATTTCCTTGGCTGAAAGGGTGGGATCTCCAACAGGAAGAGCTTCTAGGTCTATCTTTCCGCCTTTCTCTTCAACAAGTTCACTAAGACAATTTAAATGTCCGCCGGCACCATGATCATGAATGGAAACGATAGGATTCTCATCACTTTCTACCATTCCACGAACGGCGTTGGCAGCCCGTTTTTGCATTTCGGGGTTTGATCGTTGGATGGCATTTAGTTCTATTCCACTGCTAAATTCACCAGTGTCGGCAGATGATACCGCAGCACCGCCCATACCAATTCTATAATTCTCACCACCTAAAACAACTATTTTGTCTCCTTTATTTGGAATATCTTTTAAGGCCTGATCTTGTTTTCCGTATCCAATTCCGCCGGCAAGCATGATCACTTTATCATATCCAAGGGATCGGTCATGTTCAGCATGTTCAAAAGTAAGAACCGATCCTGATATCAATGGCTGACCAAATTTATTTCCAAAATCTGAAGCTCCGTTAGAAGCTTTTATAAGAATATCCATTGGAGTCTGGTATAACCAGTCTCTTTCCTTCATTCCATTTTCCCACTTTCTGTCCTTATCAAGACGGGAATAAGAGGTCATATATACTGCAGTTCCTGCCAATGGTAAGGAACCTTTTCCTCCGGCTAGCCTGTCACGGATCTCACCACCACTTCCGGTAGCAGCTCCATTAAAAGGTTCAACCGTTGTTGGGAAATTGTGTGTTTCAGCTTTGATAGAAATTACGGAATCAAAATCTTTCACCTGGTAATATTCAGGAATATCAGCAGCTTTAGGAGCGAACTGTTCCACTCTAGGACCTTTTACAAAAGCAACATTATCTTTATATGCAGAAACAATATCATTAGGATTCTCTTCCGAAGTCTGTCTGATCATTTTAAAAAGAGAGACCGGTTTTTCTCTACCATCTATCACAAAAGTTCCATTGAAGATCTTATGACGGCAGTGTTCAGAATTTACCTGAGAGAAACCAAAAACTTCAGAATCTGTGAGTTTTCTATCCAGTTTTTTAGCAAGGCCTTCCAGATATTTCACCTCTTCTTCATTTAGTGCCAGACCTTCTTGCTGGTTAAACGCACCAATATCATCAACCTCAATAATAGGAGCAGGGTTAACATGTATATCAAAAATATCCTGGTCCAGGCTTTTGTATTTTTGGGAAAGCATGGGGTCAAAATCGTGAAAATGCTCGTCCACTCTTAAAAACTCTTCAATCCTTATCAGTCCATGAACACCCATATTTTGAGTGATCTCCACAGCATTTGTACTCCAGGGAGTGATCATTGCGGCTCGTGGACCAACAAAAAAATCTGCCAGTGCAGATTTATTTATTTGTTGAGTGTTCCCAAAAAGCCAGTTAAGTTTTGAAATTTCCTGGGCTGAAAGTTCTGAGTGTGTTTCCACAGCAAAAACCTTAGTAGTTTGGTTTCCGAAGAAAAGAATCATTTATGTTGTGTTTGCGTTGTTTTTTAAAGGAACAAATTTACTTTTTTAAACCTAATCCATAAAATTAATGTTTGGAATAATTCCTTCTTTTACTATAATCTCACACATAATATTAATAAGAAATATTTCATCCTTTTATTACTTTAATTTCTATAACTACTTTGTTATTAAAAATAATTATCGCTTTTGATCTTAAAATGATTAAAATTTTCACTTTTTTCCTTATTACTTCTAAAACAATAAAAATTAACTCAAAAGATTGATTTTTAAATATTTATGATTTACCAGAGTTCTCTGAGTCTAGAATTTTCTTACCTTATTATAATCAATCAATTATGGTATGTATTTCAAATTAAACATCATCGTCTGTATGGGATTACTGGCTTCATTTTTCAGCACGTCCTGTTCCCTTAAAGGAAATCCGCCAAGCAAACCCGAAATGGTAGAAATGCGGATCAATCATTTTCGTCAAACAGCAGTAGGAGAAGGTCCTTATCTTGTGTATCTAATTCAAGAAGAGGAAGATATTGGAAATGAAAACTGGACCTATTTATATGACAGGATTGAAGGTTTTAATTATGAACCCGGCTATGTATATGACCTGAAAGTGAGAAAAATTAATATTGATAATCCTCCTGCCGATGGATCTTCTTTAAAATATATACTTGTAAACGTGATGTCTAAAGAAAAGGTACCCGAGGATGAAAGCTTTGATATACATTTAAAAGCATTTGGATATACTTTCGTGTGGGAATCAAATGATGAAATGACCTTATTAAATGAGTATTTAATAGCCTGCAATGATCTATGTGGAAAACTTTCTTCAGATCTACAAAAGGAAGAAGAGGTAACCGGAACTTTTATTCATGGGCCTGAAGAAACCCTAATACTTCAAACTATCTATTAATTAATAAATAAAAAAGCGACCCTTTTTGGTCGTTTTTATCTATGCTTTCTGAAGTAATGCCATATAGAAACCGTCATAACCACTTTCATTGGACAGGATCTTTTTTTCCTTTAATAAAGTGAAGTCTTTACCAACTTCTGTTTTCAAAAATTTCTGAACCTGTTTTTCATTTTCTGAAGGCAGGATAGAACAAGTTGCATAAACCAGTTTTCCACCATCTTTTACAATCCTTGAGTATTTTTCTAATATCTCGAGCTGGGTATTCTTTATCTTCTCAAGAAATTCTGGCTGTAGTTTCCATTTTGCATCTGGATTTCTACTTAAAACGCCTAAGCCGCTACAAGGAGCATCAATGAGCACCCTGTCTGCCGAATTGTAGAGTTTCTTGATCACTTTAGTGGAATCAATACTTCGGGTTTCTACATTGTGAGCACCGGCACGTTTAGCTCTTCTTTTAAGTTCTTTTAATTTATTTCCAAAGATATCCAGCGCGATGATCTGCCCTTTATTTTCCATGAGGGCAGCAAGATGAAGCGTTTTTCCTCCAGCACCTGCACAGGTGTCTACCACTCGCATTCCTGGTTGAACATCCAGCAATTCAGCAACTCTTTGGGAACTCGCATCCTGAACTTCAAAAAGTCCATCCTGAAAAGCCTGTGTTTTAAAAACATTCGCTCTTTCCACTAATTGCAATGCTTCAGGATAGTTACGAATACTAGTAGTTTCAATACCCTCTTTACTGAGTTTTGCTGCCAATTCTTCTGGGGTGGTCTTTAATTTATTTGCTCTTATAACAACCGGAGCCTGTTCGTTAAGCGCGTGAATTTCCTTAGTCCACACTTTCTCTCCTAATTCTTTTTCGCCTAACTCATCCATCCAATCTGGTACAGACTCTCTGAATTTTCTAATTCTGCTTAATTCATCAAACTTTCCTTTGATACGTCTTACAGGTGTTCCTTCAAATTGTGGCCACTCGGGTAATTTTACTCCTCTTAGTACACACCATACCGCAAAAATCCTAAAAAGGTCTTCTCTTTTAAAAGGTTCTTTTACTTCAGCAATTTCAGCATAAAGTCGTTTCCATCTTACAATATCATAAGTAGTTTCAGCAATAAAGCTACGATCGCGGGAACCCCAGCGTTTATCTCTTTTTAGAGTTTTAGCTATTACCTTATCGGCATAATTACCTTCATTAAAAATTTCGGCTAAAGCATCAATGGTAGCAAAAACAAGATTCCTGTGTAGGCGCATAAATATTCTTTAAAGCGGCAAAGTTACGTTTTTTTGAATCGGAATAATTTATATTTGGATCAAATTCCTGATATGAGAAAAATATGTTTTTTGTTGATTTTGCTGGCTTTTGCCTGTAAGGACGCTTCGAAAGAGAATAAAACTGAAACTGCTGAACATACTAATATTAAAAACTTCAAAGCTGTAGAAATTGAAGTGATACTTGAAGATGATTCTCTAAGTGTGAGAGCTATTGATGTTATTGGTAAGAATTTGGCTTTTGCAGGAAATAATGGAAAGTATGGTTTGTATAATTCTATAGACAAGACCTGGAAAACCAATGTTCAGAAATTTGATACCATAATCCCTGAATACAGGGCAGTAGGCAGTACCTCAAATGACTTTTTTATGTTAAGTGTGGCCAGTCCGGCACTACTATATAAAACGGGAAATTCGGGAAAAATGGAATTGGTTTATAAGGAAGGACATGAAAAGGCTTTTTATGATGCAATGGCTTTCTGGAACGACAATGAAGGAATTGCCATGGGAGATCCTACAGATGGCTGTATATCTATAATTATCACCCGTAATGGAGGGGACAGCTGGAGTAAAATAGATTGCGAAGATTTACCTGATGCTGCAGAAGGTGAAGCCGCTTTTGCAGCAAGTAATTCTAATATTTCTATACAGGGCGATAAAACATGGATATTAACTGGAGGGATGAAGTCCAGAATTCTGTTTTCTCCCGATAAGGGAAAATCCTGGGAAGTTTTTGAAACACCTCTTTTACAGGGGAAACCTACCACAGGCGGTTATAGTCTGGATTTTTATGATGATAAGAGAGGAATTATTATTGGTGGTGATTATACAAATGAGGAAGCTAATAAGGGGAACAAAGCGGTAACCAAAGATGGAGGAAAAACCTGGGAGCTAATCGCTGAAGGAGAAGCCCCAGGTTATAAAAGCAGTGTGCGTTACATTCCAAATTCTGATGCAAAGCAAATAGTTGCAACTGGTTTTACAGGGATTCATTACAGCAAAAACGGCGGTAAATCCTGGAAAAAATTATCTGATGAAGGTTTCTATACATTAAGGTTTGTGAACGATACGCTCGCTTATGCTGCAGGGAAGGGGAGGATCGCAAAATTGATCTTCCGTTAAAAAGAAATAATCCGACAGATGAAAACCTGCCGGATTATAACTACTAACTAACCAAAAAACTAAAAATGAATAGTCTCACTATTCACTGCTATTCGCATCTTTACGCTCGCGCTTGGAGCGATATTCTTTAATAAGCTTTTTATGGAATTCATCCTCCAGTTTATGAAGCTTGATAATATCTTTAGCGGAAATAATTTGTTTTAGATCTCTAAAAAGCTGCCTCTTAATTTTATATTCTTCACTTTCTACAGATAGAAATTCATCAAGAAGCTCATTAGCTTTATCCTCATCTATACATTTAATATTTTCAATTTCTATGTGTTCTCTTTTGTGCAGCTCTCTTCTTTTGGACTCATACTCATTATATATAGGCCAGAATTTTTCAGCAAGCTTATCATTAAGATTCAGCTCTTGAGTAAAAAAAGCGACTTTCAGGGCCTTTATTCTTTCTCTTTGTGCATCTTTATCTTCTTCCTGACCAAACACTTGAAAGGTAGAAGTAAGAATGAATAATAGTATTAAAAGATTCTTCATAGTTTATTCTAAAATATAAGCCGGATCTTCAATGTTTTCATCTATATAGTCAAAAACAGCATCAGAATTTACGGTTTTAAAGTCTGAGTCATCAATAATTTTACCGTTTTCAAATACAAAATCTGAAACTTCAGCAGAATTAAGTTCTATATAACCCATTTCATAACCTTCATCGATATAAGTTTCCATGGCTGAAATTTCTATATCATCCCATCCTATCGGTTGATCGTTTCCAGTTTGGAAAAAATTGCCAAGCATGAGAACAAAGATCGCAGCAACAGCAGCTGCGTAGTATAAATATTCTTTTCTAAATAATCTAACTACACGGGGTTCGCTGGTATTTGTTTTCGCGATGATCTTATCTTCCAATGAGTCAAAGTAAGTATCGGGTACAGAAAAAGCCTTTCCTTTAGGAGGAATCGCAGCAGATTTTTCATTCCCGAGCCTGCGCATCATTTTTTCCTCAAAGCTCCCGAAATAATCTTCAGGTGCTTTGAAGCCAGAATTTTGCGAGTATTTAGACTTATTGGTTTTCATCAGTTCTATGACTATAGTTTTATCTAATGGTTTAATTAGACTTTAAATATTCTTCTATTTTTTTTGCCGCTATATGATAGGAAGCCTTTAAAGCTCCTTCACTGGTTTCAAGTATTTCAGACATTTCCCTATACTTTAATTCTTCAAAATACTTCATATTAAAAACCTGTTGTTGTTTGTCAGGGAGGGTGGCAATGGCTTTTTGTAATTTTAGCTGGATTTCATCACCTTCAAAATAAACATCACTTTCCAGATTGTCGATAATTTGATTCTGTAATTCTTCTGAAGTGATTTGCAATCGTCGTGATCTTTTGTTTAAAAATGTGATAGACTCGTTTGTGGCAATACGGTACATCCAGCTGTAAAGTTTACTATCTCCTTTAAACTGACCTATATTTCGATAAACTTTTAAGAATGTGTTTTGTAGAATATCATCGGTGTCGTCATGACTTTTTACAATATTCCTAATATGCCAGTAGAGTCGTTCCTTATATTCAGATATAAGTTCCCTGAAAGCTTCCTGAGAGGAAGAGCTGTCCTGCAAGCGGCTTACGAATTTATCTTCAGAATATTGCAAAATTGAAAAATTACTGCTGCGTAAAGATATTGAAAGCTTTGAGCTTTGAAAAGTAAATTTTACATTTAAAATGTAGGAAAATAATGTCGAATAAGGAGACTTGTATCGGTAAAAGGTAAAAAAGTTTGATAAAAAGCGTTAAATTTTTGTACGCTTTCAATCTTTGAACTATATTTATCCTAACAAAAAGATTTATTCCTTTTTTTGCCCCTATAAAAATTGAATTAGATCGCATTATTTTCATTTGCCCCAAAGTGGAAATAATTTGATAAAAATGGATGGTATTATTTATATCATCCATTTTTTATTTTTTTATCAATTTCATATATTAGATAACAAATCAAATTATCATATTATGAAATTTATAAGCATACTTTCAGTATTTCTCATTTTTAGCTTTTCAAATTCAGTTCTCTCTCAGGAGAATGATGAAGCCAGAGTAGGTGAGATTTTAAAGATTGGGGATTCTAAAAATCATCAATATTCTGATGTGAGATTTCCCAAGCCTAATTTTATTATTAAAAAAGGAGGAATAGCAAATTATGAAAAACTAGCAGGTACCCTTGTAGAGATCACTGAAATCAAGACTTCTAGTAATAATCAAACAGTAGTACTATTAAAAAGGAGGGATGGTAAAAAGTTCTTTGGTAGTTTTCCTGAAATAAAAGCTTATTATAATGATGCTATTGCATCGGGTGAGTTAAGCAGAAGTTAACTTCGTTGCTTTTGCTTAGTCAAAAGATTGCATTTCCACGAGTTTTTTGTAGGTGCCGTTGGCAGCAATTAGATCCTGGTGTTTACCCTGTTCCACAATTTCACCTCTTTGCATTACAATGATCTTATCTGCGTTTTGAATGGTTGAAAGTCGGTGTGCAATCACGACAGAAGTTCTGTTTCTCATCATATTTTCCAATGCCTTTTGAACCAGTTTCTCACTTTCAGTATCCAGAGCCGAGGTAGCTTCATCCAGGATCATAACCGGCGGATTCTTTAAAACTGCCCTGGCAATAGATAAACGTTGTTTTTGTCCGCCACTAAGTTTATTTCCACTATCTCCAATATTAGTATCCAGAACAGCAGGAAGATCTTTTACAAATTCCCACGCATTGGCTATTTTCAAGGCGTCTATAATCTCTTCATCGCTCGCGTTCTCTTTCCCAAGTAAAATATTATTGCGTATAGTGTCATTAAACAAGATGGAATCCTGGGTTACCAGCCCCATAAGTTCTCGCAAAGATCTCTTTTTAATTTCACGAATATCTGTACCATCTACTTTAATACTACCCTCGTTCACGTCATAAAAACGGGTGATAAGATTGGCAATAGTAGATTTTCCCGAACCAGATTGTCCAACCAATGCCACTGTTTCTCCTTTAGGAACTTTGATACTAAAGTTCTTTAGCACTTTTTCTTCCTCATAACTAAAGCTGATATTCTCTATGCTGATCTCACTATTGAAATCCTTTTTATCAATAGCATTTGGAGCATCGGTAATGGTTGAAGGTGTTTCAAGAACATCCAGGATTCTTTCAGCAGCTGCATTTCCTTTTTTGACACTATAAGATGCCTTGGAGATCTGTTTTGCAGGAGTTAAAATGTTGTATGCAAGACCAAGAAAGGCAATAAAAGTAGCTGCATCCAGAGTCCCTTCTACGAGTACCATGTTTCCTCCAAACCAAAGTATAATAACAATAACAAAGATCCCCAGAAATTCACTGGTAGGGGAGGCCATGTTCTGCCTGTTAATAAGCTTATTTAGAATATTATTTAATCTATTTGTTGATTCTTGAAAACGATTATAGAACCTGTTTTCGGCATTAAAACCTTTTACGATCTTAAGGCTGGAAAGCGTTTCTTCCACAATACTTAGAAAATGACCATTTTCTTCCTGAGCTAGATTTGATTGTTTTTTTAGTTGTTTTCCTATTAAAGAGATCACAAATCCAGAAATTGGGAGGAATACAAAAACGAACAACGTAAGTTTTGCACTCATCAAGAGCATCGCAATTATCGTAAAAAGAATAGTGAGAGGTTCCCGTACAATTAATTCCAGAATAGATAAAAAGGAAGTTTGTACTTCGTTTACATCAGCAGTGATCCTTGAAATGGTATCACCTTTTCTTTTCTCTGAAAAATAAGAAACAGGAAGTGCTAGTATTTTCTCATACATGGCATCACGAACATCTCTAAGCACTCCATTGCGGAGAAAAGTGAGAAAAAAGGAGCTTAAGTAACCAAATAAATTTTTCAGAAAAAACAGCAGGACGACTATACCACAAATAAAGACAAGTGCCGCGACTTCATCTTCATTTACCCTTTGTGTGACCTCGTAATTAAAATAATCTGCTACATAATCTTTTATACCACTAAGGCCATCCCAGACGGGTTCTTTTGATACTCGTTTGGTCTTATCAAATAAAACCTGAATTACCGGTATAAGGGCAATGAAAGAGAGAGTACTAAAAATTGCATAAAAAACATTGCAAATAATATTCAGTATCGCAAACTTTTTATAGGGTATTGCGAACTGGAGTATTTTCCGAAAATAGGTCATGTAAAATGAGTTAGCCCAGTTTTAATTCTTCTTTGATACGGGCAATTTTATCGCTTAATTTTTGATCTTCTGCAGCAAAATTTTCAATACTATCCAGATCTGTGTTTACACTAATATAGAATTTGATCTTAGGCTCAGTTCCACTTGGTCTCGCCGCGATCTTAGTTCCGTTTTCAGTATAATAAATAAGGACGTTGGATTTTGGAACATCTATTTGTTCTTCAGTATAGTTCTGTGTATTCTTTGCTATAGAAGTCTTATAATCTTCAACCAGGACAACTTTTTCACCATCAATCTGTTCCCATGGATTTTCTCTAAGATCTATAAGCATTTGTTTTATTTCCTGTTCTCCCTGAATTCCTTTCTTAACCAAAGAAATAAGTTCCTCCCTGTAAAGTCCGTATTCAGTATAAAGTTCAAGTAGTTTTTCGTAGATAGATTTTCCTTCAGCTTTCATTTTTGCTGCGATCTCACAAGCGAGTAGGGTAGCGGTCACCGCATCTTTATCCCTCACAAAATCACCCACCATATAGCCAAAACTTTCTTCCCCGCCACCAATAAAATCCAGTTCAGGATGATCTTTTATCAATTTTGCGATCCATTTAAAGCCGGTAAGCACTTCCATATATTTAACGCCGAAATCTTCAGTAAGATTTTTAAGCATAGGGGTGGAGACAATGGTTGAGGCTACAAATTCTTTTCCTTTAATCTTACCTTCTTTTTTCCATTGATCTAAAAGGAACCAGGTCATCACGAGCATGGTCTGGTTTCCGTTCAGTAAAATCATTTCACCATCAAGGTCTCTAACCGCAACACCAAGTCGGTCACAATCGGGGTCTGTTCCAATTACGATATCAGCATTTTTAGATTCTGCAAGTTCCAAAGCCATTTTTAATGCTTCTGGTTCTTCAGGATTTGGAGATTTCACCGTTGGGAAATTACCATTGGGCTCTCTTTGTTCTTCAACAATATGAACATTGCTGAAGCCTGCTTTTTCCAGAACTTCAGGAACCATGGTGATAGAAGTTCCATGCAGAGAAGTGAAAACAATATTTAAATTTTCTCGTGCGGAAGCAGAATTATCAAAACTTCCATTTTTTACTGAAGCTTCAGCAAATGCTTTATCTACCTTGGTATCTATTTTTTCAATTAAAGATTCGTTTGCTTTGAAATTTATGGCGGAATACTCCAGGGTATTAATGGTGTCCACCACTTCAGTATCCTGTGGTGGTACCAATTGACCTCCATCTTCCCAATAAACTTTGTATCCGTTATATTCAGGCGGATTATGACTTGCTGTAAGAACAATTCCACATTGACAGTCTAATTTCTTAACCGCAAAAGAAAGTTCTGGCGTAGGTCTTAATTCAGAAAATAAGAATACTTTAATTCCATTTGCTGAAAATACATCAGCTACTACCTGGGCCAGCTCCTGACTTTTATTTCTACAATCGTAAGCTATAGCTACTTTAATATCTTTATTAGGAAAGGATTTCTTCAGATAATCTGAAAGTCCCTGTGTGTTTTTTCCGAGGGTATATTTATTGATACGGTTAGTACCAACGCCCATTACTCCACGCATCCCACCGGTCCCAAATTCAGCATTCTTATAGAAGCTTTCTTCGAGTTCTTTAGGATTTTCAGCAATAAGCCTATTTATTTCAGACTTAGTGTCATTATCAAAAATATCGGTTAGCCATGCTTCGGCTTTCTGAAGAATTTCAGGTTTATAAGTAGCCATAATTTGATTGTTTTGCTTAGCAAAAATAATGATTAATCCTTGAAAGGGACTAAATATTAGAAGTGGTTTTCTTTATAAGGTACCGTTCTTTATCCCTTTTGGACCTCAAAATAAGTTCACCCAAAAATCCGGCAAGAAAAAACTGAGTACCAATAATCATCACTGCAAGAGAAATATAGAACCATGGGTTATCTACAACAAGGATATTGGGCATTCCATGATATAATTTATAAAGTTTTGAAAGTCCTATCCATCCGGCGGAAATAAAACCAATAATAAACATTAGCACTCCCAGTGAGCCGAATAGATGCATGGGTCTGCGACCAAATTTTGAGAGAAACCAAATACTGATTAGATCAAGAAAGCCGTAAATAAAGCGACTTGCTCCAAACTTAGTCTTACCGTATTTCCTGGCCTGATGCTGAACTTCTTTTTCGGTTATTTTGTAAAAACCGGCATTTTTGGCCAACACGGGGATATACCGGTGCATTTCACCATATACATCAATATTTTTTATTACTTCGTTTCGGTATGCTTTTAAACCACAATTGAAATCATGAAGTTTTACTCCGGAAGTTTTTCTTGCTGCCGCATTAAAGACTTTTGAGGGAAGGTTTTTAGTGATGACATTATCATATCGTTTCTTTTTCCAGCCTGAAACAAGATCATTACCTTCATTCACGATCATATCATAGAGTTCAGGGATTTCTTCGGGATTGTCCTGAAGGTCAGCATCCATGGTTATAACCACATCTCCCTGAGCTTTTAAGAAGCCTGCATGAAGCGCCTGGGATTTTCCGTAGTTACGATTAAACCGGATGCCTTTTACGCGGTCATCATTTTCAGATAGAGATTCTATGGTTCGCCATGAAGCATCTGTACTGCCGTCATCTATAAATATGATCTCATAAGAAAAGGAATTGGACCGCAATACTTTTGCGATCCAATTATATAATTCTACCAGAGATTGTTCTTCGTTAAGAAGTGGTATTACAACCGATATCTGCATTTATTATGCGTTTGTAGGATCTTTTTCTCTAAATATTAATGCAATTATAAGCCCAATAATGGAGAAAATTACCAGTTGAGAAGCAAAACTAATTCCAATATTTTTTAATGAAAATGTCTCTTGCTTCTGCATCTCAACCATAGCTTCATTGATTTGAGCCTCGGTCATTCCAAAATTCTCGAACATGGCAGCTTGTTTTTCCATCGTAAGTTCCTTTAAAGTTTCAGCTGCTTCCGGATCTATTAAGTTGAATAAGATAAGACTAAAGATGGTTGCTATAAACAAGCCGATCAACACAGTTAAAAAATAAGATGAGAAAGCATTTTTAAAACTAAATAGGCTAGTGCTTGCTTCTTTTGATTTTTTAACTGCCATAGTCCCTAATGCTAATATAAGAACTAAATTGATCACCATTAAATACCATTCTGTCATTAAAGAAATGTCGAAGGCATAAATAAGTACAGTAATAAGAATTAATGCAATTCCTAAGTAAAGGCCATAACTGGTGGCAAGTTTTTTAGTTGATTTTTCCATGGGTTAGTTTAGATTGATTAATTTAGCAGTTAGTTAACAAATATAGCAAAACGTTACAATCTTAAATCATTAAAAAAATTATTGATTTTATTTGTAGTTCAGGAGTTATTAATTAAATTTGCACCTCCAAAATTAAAAGATTAAAGCGATGAAGCAGGGAATCCATCCGGAAAATTATAGACTAGTAGCTTTTAAAGATATGTCAAATGAAGACGTATTTATTACAAAATCTACTGCAAAGACAAAAGAAAGTATTGAAGTTGACGGAACTGAATACCCGTTGGTAAAACTGGAGATCTCCAGAACTTCTCACCCATACTACACAGGTCAGACTAAGCTTGTGGATAGT
The DNA here is from genome assembly GCF_020552705.1 of Christiangramia sediminis. Classification (GTDB taxonomy): domain Bacteria; phylum Bacteroidota; class Bacteroidia; order Flavobacteriales; family Flavobacteriaceae; genus Christiangramia; species Christiangramia sediminis. Next base: position 418,710 of record NZ_JAJBZG010000001.1, read on the forward strand.
GCAGGTAGAATTGACAAGTTCAAGAACAAATACTCAAAATTCAAGAAGAAGTAATTTCTTGTTGTTTTAATAAATATATAAGCCGCTATTCAGCGGCTTTTTTTGTTATAGTTTTCTTATGAGAAATAGGTTGATGGGTTGTCACCTTACTCAGGACGGGATCAAATAAAAAAAGGCTATCGAATTTTCGATAGCCTTTTTTTGCTAAATACTTATGTTAGCTGAAAATATAAGATTTCTACCTATATTAAAAATACCATCCTGTTTAAGTCTCGACAAGTGTGATATATAAGTTTTATTTAAAAGGTTTGTACCACTAAGATTCAGATCTAACTGAACGTTGTTGACTTTTAGTACTGTACCTATACCTGCTCCCAGAAGTGAGTAGCCATTAGTTTCGGTTTCAAACCTTCCAGGATTATTTTGATCAAAAACATTCTTAAGTCTTACAAAGGTGTATTTTTCTGTAAAAGTATTTCCTCCTTCTAATTCTATCCTTAAGGTATTGGTTAAGGAATTTGCCGGAATAAGTGGTAGGTAACCACCGCTATTTAATTTACCGGTCACTGTTTCAAAACTACTTTCCAGGTGTAACCAGTCTAAAGGATGCGGATGAATATGTACCCCAATTTCTCCCCCGTATAAATTAGCATTAGCCTGCTCGTATTGAAAAACCGGTTCTTCCTCAATTGTCTGCCCTGTTGGATTTATATAAATATAATTATTGATATTGTTGGTGAAAGCATTTGCAAAAGCCTCAAAATGCTCATTTCTCCATTCTAATTCAAGATCTACCTGAAAGTTCTGTTCATTCTCCAGGTCTGGATTACCAATTTCATAACGGTTGGCTCCATTGTGGTTTCCGTTCGAGGTTAGTTCAGAAAGATTAGGTGCACGAAAACCACTTGCAAGGTTAAGTCTTGCGATAAATTTTTGTTCGAAATGATATTTCGCCCCTAATGCGGCATTGATACTATTAAAACTTCTGTCTATTCCTTCAATTATCTCAGCTTCTTCGGTTTGGAAGGTACTTGTTTCTAGATTCCTTGTATCAAATCTTAAACCACCCTGAAAGTCCCAGTTATCAAGGTGATAATGGGTAGTGGCAAAAATTCCAAAATCCAGTGTTTCCGCATCCGGTATTAAGATCTCTTCCCCAAAATTAGTATTGGTTTGATACATCCCCTGGATACCGGCAATAGTTTCAAAATTTCCTAATTTCGGAAGGTTATATTTTAGATTATAATTTATAGTTTCCAAATGCATTTCCAAGGCAGGTTCAACAGAGGCGTCAGCTTCTTCCGAATGTTCTTCTTCATGGTCTGCCTCCTCTTCATGTTCTTCATGTTCTTCGTGTCCTTCGTGATCATGATGTTCTTCGAACTCTTTGCGATCATTAAACTGATACCCCAGTTTGAAATCAATACTGGAATTAGGAAAATAAAATTTGTTATCCAGGCTTAATACATGGTTATCGATTTCCTGAAAGGGCAGCATAGGCTCTTTATCTTTAGACTGAAGACCTATTTCTTCCGGAATCCCAATTTCACTTCTATTGAAATTATATCTTAGATCGGCTTTATAATTTTTGTCCTGAAACCCTATTCCGGCTTTTAAATCTTTCTCATTAAACCTGGTATTGGTAACTCGAGTTTCATTCCCATCTTTATAGTCGCTATGTGCGGCATAACTACCACGAGCCAGAAATTTTAATTTTTCACCTGAAGTTTTTGCCATTAAACTGGCCTGATATCCAAGGGTGTTACTAAAATAATCACTCTCTAATGCAGCATTGGTTTCTCCGGCTTCAGCATATCTTTCAGGATTTAGATAAAGAACTCCTCCAATAGCATCGCTCCCATAAAGAAGAGAAGCAGGACCTTTTATAACTTCAACACTTCCTATACCTTTAGAGCTGATCCCCAGACCGTGCTCGTCTCCATATTGCTGGTTTTCCAGTCGAATCCCCTGGGTGTATACCAAAACTCTGTTGGAACTGAGTCCCCGAATTACCGGCTTTCCTATTCCTACACCTGTAGTTATGCTCTCTACTCCGGCAATTTGAGTAATCCCATCAGAAAGATTTATTGCACCTTTCTTATTTAATTCTGAAATGCTCTGCCGTTCAACCTTCATCACATTCTCACTTTGAAGCTGATGAAAAGGCGTAGAAACAATTACTTCTTCCATTTCTATAGCAGAAGGGTTGAGATCTATATTAATGTCTTCAGAAGGGATTTTTACTTCACGATTAAGAGTAGTATAGCCTATAGAAGAAATAATGAGTTTGTAAGTTCCGTCAGGAATATTTCTAAGTGTAAATTTTCCGCTTTCATCACTCATGGTTCCTTTTTCCAGTTGAGGAAAGTAAACGCTTGCGCTAAAAACAGGTTCGCCAGAATTAGCATCTGTAATAGTTCCTGATAATTGATTCTGACTGTAAACAATAGTATTTACTGCTAATAGCAGTATAATTAACAATGTATTTCGCATTGGTAAATTTTAAATGATTTGTATTTTTTGCTTAATTAAAAAGTGGTGGATTAAGCAAAAGATGGAGGGCCCCGGAGATAAAAATTAAGGGGTTCATATTCATTTAAAAATTTATAGTAGTCAAATATTTCTTCCTGAGAATGCTCTTCGATTACCAGAAAATATTCAGGGAAATCGAGACTAAGTGCAGGATTCTTATGAAATTTGTGAAGTTCACAATCTATAGACTTGGCATGATAATGATGTTCAGCGTAATTATCGCAAAGTTTATGACTGTGATCTGTGAAAATATGGGAAAAGCTAACTATAGGCGGAAGTAGGATAAGTACCGCTGTAAAAACAAAAAATATGTTTTTATATAGTTTCACTTTATATATTAAAGATTTTACCTAATCCTAGCCTGTGTAGCATTTTCTTTTCAAAAGCCCAGAAAAATTGAAACTGGCCAAAGATCCAGCCAAAACTCACTAATAGAACCTGATATATAGGAAATATAAGCAAGATTCTTAAGGCCCAATAAATTCCCCAGGCTGTATTTTCCTGAGTGATATTCAATAGTTCACATAGTGGACTGGCTAATTTAGCCGAAGACGAACCGGTAATTGCAAATACCAGAAAAATGATGAATAATTGCCAATTGGAATCTATTCCCCAGCGATCTTTCAATTTCTTCATGCTGCAAATATAAGGAATTGACTAAAGAATCAAATCCTTGTAGGAACACTAAATCTTTGATTGTAATTTCTGCTGAAATAAACAAAATAATTATATAGCAAATAATTTACTTCATAACCATAATCAATATTAGGGTCGTAATTGATTTCGTTTAGATAAAGTTCAGGATTATAGGTCATTGGCTGAGTAACTCTTTGATTGTATTCAGGAACAAGGAACCTATTCTTATTTTCAAGATAATTTTGAGAATAAAAGCCTCTAGGTTTTGCAATTGAATTTATAAAAAGATTGAATCCAGGCTCGATAATTATAATCTCGTACTCAAGACTGTCATTCGCGATTCTTACGGTATCGTTCTCTGCATTTTTGATCTTATCTGAAGGGAAGTTTTTACCCCCTGAAGATCCACAGCCGTAAACAAAAAGGCCTAGTAATAATATGTAGATAATATTTTTCATCTTAACTTTTTAAATTTATATCAAAAATCATTCCTGTCCTAACGTCCGCCAGCATAGCCGCCAAGTATACTGGGATCGTTATCGTCCCAGTTTTTATTTAATGCGATCTCTTCTCTGCTATCTATAATATTGGCATCATCCGGGTTTTTGATCAGAACCTTTACGAAATCCTCGTTGTATTTTGTGTCCAGGCCGCAAAGAGTTTTTGAAATATCCCTAGCCTCAGCATTTTTATTTTCTCTAATTTCTGAAATAATGATAGCAATCACTGCTGCAGAAATATGAAGGATCATTTCAAAATTTACTTTATTAATTTCTAAAATTTGAGAAAAATCAAGTATGATTTTTTTCTCAGATGATTCTAGTAAAAGTTCCGTCTTCTCTTTACCAAAGTCAACAAGATTTTCATTTTCAATAAATTTGATAAGATCTTTTGGTTGTTCATTAAAGGTAAACTCCTTTTTCTCATAAATAGTGAGTAGGGCCGGGAGAGTAAAAATAAATGCTTGTTGAACTGTTCCAACATCGAGCTCAGTTATTTCCCTGCTTCTTTCCAAAAGCTTCTTACCAGTTTGAGTCCTGAATATATCCAGAATATTTGCCATGTCTTAGTATTTTGGTAAACAAGCTTAAGTTAGCAAGTTTAAGCCTGGATTTTCCTAATGTAATAATAAAAAAAGCCGATGAATTTGTTTCACCGGCTTAAGTTAGTACATAAAAAAAATTATGCTTTTTCTTTTTTAAGGATGGAAATGATCTGTTCAGCCAGTTCAACTCCAATCCGTTCCTGTGCTTCATTAGTCGCAGCACCAATATGCGGGCTTAATGAAATACTCTCATTCATAAGTAGTTTGATCGCAGGATTAGGCTCATTTTCATAAGTGTCCAAAGCGGCAAATGAAACTTTACCACTTTCTATCGCGGCCAATAGAGCTTCTTCATCTATGACTCCACCACGAGCAGCATTAATAATTCCAACACCATCTTTCATTTTTTCAAATTCATTGGCACCTATAATTGGTTTGCCCTGTGCAGGAACATGTAAGGTGATAAAATCTGAATCTTTAATAAGCATATCTACAGGTTCCGTCTTAATTGGAATCTTTATACTTTGATCATTATAGAACTCCAGAGTTATTTCAGCTTCACCAACATTTTGATCACTGGCGATCACTCTCATTCCTACTCCCAGGGCTATTTTGGCTACTTCCCGACCAATCCTTCCGAAACCAATAATACCAAGGGTTTTTCCTCTAAGTTCAACTCCGCCGGCATATGCTTCTTTAAGTTCTTTAAATTTTGAATCTCCTTCTAAAGGCATGTTTCGGTTTGAATCATGCAATTTGCGGACTCCACCAAATAGGTGAGCAAACACCAGTTCTGCAACAGAACTTGAAGATGCAGCGGGAGTATTAATAACAGCAATACCTTTACTTCGGGCGTATTCCACATCAATATTATCCATCCCAACGCCACCACGACCTATCACTTTTAAATGGATACAATTATCAATAATATCTTTTCTTACCTTGGTTGCACTTCTAACGAGAAGTACGCTAATAGCATTTTCATTCAAATAATCCTTGAGCTGTTCCTGAGCTACTTTTTTTACAATGACTTCAAAACCGGCATTCTTAAGAGTGTCGATTCCACTTTGCGAAATACCATCATTAGCTAATACTTTCATTTTAAAAATGATCTATAATTAGTTTTATTTTTTTCTTTCCAGTTCTTTCATGCAGTCGACTACCACCTGTACACTTTCTAAGGGTAATGCATTATACATGGAGGCTCTGTAACCACCCACACTTCTATGCCCATTTAATCCATTCACACCGGCATCTTTCCACATTTTATCAAAAACATCCTTATGAGATTCGTCTACTAGGTTAAAAGTTGCATTCATGGGTGAGCGATCTTCTTTAGCAGCGAATCCCTTAAATAAAGGATTTCGGTCTACTTCAGAATAAAGGAGCTCAGCTTTTTTATTATTGAGTTCTTCCATCGCCTTAATGCCGCCCTTAGATTTGATCCATCTTAAGGTTAACATGGACACATAAACAGCATATACAGCCGGGGTATTGAACATACTGTCTTTGCTAATATGAGTTGAATAATCCATCATTGACGGAATCTCTCTTGAAACTTTTCCTAGAACATCTTCCTTAACGATCACTAGAGTCGTGCCTGCCGGGCCCATATTCTTTTGAGCCCCCGCATATATAATGTCAAATTTTGAGAAATCCATTTCCCTTGAAAAAATATCACTGCTCATATCGCAAACCAAAGGTTTTGAAGTAGCAGGAAATTCTTTCATTTGAGTTCCGAAAATTGTATTGTTACTGGTACAGTGGAAGTAATCAATGTCTTCTGGAATAGAGTATGACTTCGGGATATAGTTGAAATTCTTATCCTTGGAAGAAGCAACTTCAACAACACCTCCAAATAGTTTAGCTTCCTTGATCGCTTTGGAAGACCAGGTTCCTGTATTTAGATATGCTGCTTTTTTCTCGAGTAGATTATAAGCCACCATTAAAAACTGCATACTTGCTCCGCCCTGAAGAAAGAGGGCTTTATAGCCTTTATCTTGTAAGCCTAACAGCTCCAGAGCCAGTGATTGTGCTTCTTCCATTACTGAAACAAAATCAGCACTTCGGTGAGATATTTCTAAAATAGATAAACCTGAATTATTAAAATCTAAAATAGCCTGGGAAGCCTCTTTAAATACCTCTTGTGGTAAAATACAGGGTCCTGCGCTAAAGTTGTGCTTTTTCATAAATTGTTATGTTGGTTATCGCAAAGATGCCAAAAATTGTACGGAATAGCTGTTAGGGAAATTATAAGATTAGAGTTTAGAAAGGAAGTCTATAGTATCAATATTGTCGGCATAATCCCAGAGCTGGGGTTTTTGGGTCTGGCCAAAGGTAACTTCGTTTGTATTACTCTCCTTTTTAACTATACACTGAATTTTCTCTTCGTTTTCTTTCAGACGATCTTTCAATTCTTTTTCGTCCTGATACTTTTCGTAGAAAAGTGTGGCTATAGGAGATCCGAAACTTTCATCTTCTTTCAACATCAAAAATCCATTATCCAGTAATTTAAATTCACTCATCAAATAAACCGCCTTATTATAATCATAATTATTGGCATATTTATCCTGATTAATTATAGGATTCCATTTATACATGGCTTTGAAAAATGAATCAAAATCATAATTTTCAGGAACATAGAGTTTAGAAACGTTTCTGCAACCAAGGCCATAATATCTAAAGATATCCTCGCTTAGTTTTTCCAGTTCTTCTTTTGTTTCATTTCCGGTGATAATGGCTACTGAATTCCTGTTCTTTCTTATAATGCTTGGCTTATCCTTAAAATAATATTCAAAGTACCTGGCCGTGTTATTACTTCCCGTAGCAATTACAGCATCAAAATCTTTCATTCTGTTATCTGTAAATCTAATTCGGTTTTCATACCTGCTATCAAGATGCATGAGGTAAGATGCTATAACCGGAAGCAATTGCCTGTCATTAGTAGATAATTTAACCAAAACTTTATGGCCAGATACCAATACCGAAAGGAAATCATGAAATCCTACCAATGGGATATTTCCAGCCATTACAATTCCCACCGTTTTATCACCACTTTCGGAAAGGTCGTATTCTCCCAGCCATAATTTTAGATTCCGGGGAGTTAAAGCTTCACTCCATTGTTGAAGTGCAAAAATGATATTTTCACGGGTAAACCAGCCATTGTGATGAATTGCCGAATCTATTTTCTGGTTCATTTCCTCAAAGAATTTATTATTCCCTGGAATATCACTGTTCATTACAGAATTAGAGGTTTGAAATTGCTTCAGAAATTTCCCTAATGTAATTAGATGTGATTTATGGTCATCAATTGTCATCTTCTTATTTGGTTAAGAGGCTGTCCTATGTTAAATTTGTGCAGCGAAATTAAAGTTTCCCTAGCTTAAAACCATAAAATTTCTAAAAAGCTACCGGACTTTTTTCTTTCAGTTTTTAAATTTACAAATAAAAGAAGAGCTATGGCAATTGTTATAACCGATGAATGTATAAACTGCGGGGCCTGCGAGCCGGAATGTCCTAATACTGCAATTTATGAAGGTGCTGATGACTGGAGGTATGCCGACGGAACCGATCTTGAAGGTAACGTAGTACTTCCTGGCGGTAAAGAAGCCGATGCAAATGAAGCACAGGAACCAATTAGTGATGAGATATATTATATCGTACCAGATAAGTGTACAGAATGTAAGGGCTTTCATGAGGAGCCACAGTGTGCTGCTGTGTGTCCTGTAGATTGTTGTGTTCCTGATGATGAGCATGTAGAAAGTGAAGAAGAACTGCTGGCTAAACAACGCTTTATGCACCAGGATGAATAGGAAAGTTTATTTCTAAAATAAAAAATCCCGTTCTAACGAGCGGGATTTTTTAATTCTTAATTTTAATACTTTCTATTTATCCATTTTACGTTTTATCTTATCAATAGCATTTTGGATTGATTTTTCAGGTTCAATAATATTATTACTTCCCCAGAATTCAGAATCGTAAAATCCTGAAACATCATCTACCATTACGATATTTGGCCTAATTAGATCAACGGTTTTCTTCCAGTCTTCCCCGGCATATGCCTGCCAATCTGTTACCACCATTTCACTATTGATCTTGTATTTAGAATTGAAGATCTTTCTTTTCCAATTTACTACATATTCAAGTTGAGCTTTTCCGTAAGCATAATGCCATTTTCCATCATTTTGGGCATAATCAACCTGATAATTTAACTCGGTAGGATATACCTTGGATCCATTAGGTTTTTTCTTGACGAACATTGCTGCAGCTGCATCCCTGTTATCCACATTTAAGCTGTAATCAGCCTTCACCAGGGTTGAAGTTTCTGCATCAATGAATAACTTTCCATAATACCAGGGATTTGATTTATCCAGTTCCTGAAAGTTGACCACATAGGTATAACGATCATTAATTTTGGTAGGATCATCAAACTGAAAATCATAACTATCCATCATTTCAGGTCTCAGCACATACTCAGTATACTTCATCATATCCAGGTAAAGGGTATTAAAAGGACCTCCACGTAACTTCAATGCGATTGTGTCTAATTTATCATAGTCTGTACTCTTTCTGGCTTTGTAAAGAGATACGAGATCTTTCTGGGATGAGTTATAGGGACCTTTGGAAATTTTCACCACCGCTTCGGAAAGGCTGATGTTGCTCCATCCTTTTTTAATGGTTTCTCTGTAGAATGAAGTCATCAAACTTTCATCTGAAAGGTAATTTTCATCCTTCTTGTCCAGCATTTCCTTCACCAGTAAACTTGCACTAGTAGCCTTGTAAAGACTTACTTCTGTAAGTTCTTCTACAGTCTCTTCCAGTTCAATTCTGGTTCCTTCAGGTTTGAAATAGTCTAAAGGCAGCGTCTTGCTTTGAAAACCAAGAACAGAAGTGGTTACTGTGGCTTCTGTAAGATCTTCCGGTACTTTTAAGGAAAATTCTCCATCAGAATTTGTAATTGTGGAGATATTACTATTATTAAGGGCCAGGTAAGCCGAAGCTATAGACCTTCCATTGCTGGCATTAACCACTTCACCGCGATATTCTACATATTCGATATCTGCTGGCTGAAAAGCAAAACTATGTAGTGATATAAATAACATACTCAGCATAAAAAATATGCTTTGCTTCTTAACTTTTAAAATTGCATCAAATCTTTTCATAATTGTTTGAATTAAGTTCTGAATAAACTTATGTAATATAATGAATTTTCAGCGTAATATGATGTGAATCAATTAGTATTTGAAGTGAACGCTTGAAATATTTATAAATAATTCACTTATTTTTTTAAAATTGCATATTTCCACGCCCTCATTTATAAAATTTAAAAATTGAAAGATAATTTTTCCTCCAAATCAGCTAACTATAAAAAATTCAGGCCAGGTTATCCCTCTGAGGTCTATGAATTTATAAAATCCAAACTGGGATCATTTGAGTATGCCTGGGACTGCGGGACCGGAAACGGTCAGGTCGCGGGTGAATTAGCTAAATTCTTTGATAGGGTGGAGGCTACAGATATTAGCGAGAATCAACTTAAAAATGCAATTCAAACTCCAGCCATTTCTTATTCCATTCAACCCGCTGAGAAAACTAACTTCAAAAAAGATCAATTTGATCTCATTATCTGTGCTCAGGCAGTACATTGGTTCGATTTTGATAGATTCTATACTGAAGTAAAAAGATGTCTTAAACCAAATGGTCTTTTGGTACTCATGGGTTATGGATTATTTACAAGCAATCCTGAAACCAATAGAGTAATCGCTGAATTTTATGAGAAAACTATAGGTCCTTATTGGGATGCTGAACGTAAATATTTAGATGAAAAATATCAAAATATACCTTTTCCATTCACTGAAATCAAGACACCTGAATTTCACCAGATTTATGATTGGAATATTGAGCATTTACTTGGCTACCTAAGAACCTGGTCTGCTGTAAAGCATTATAAAAATAAACATAACGAAGACCCCGTCGCTTTGATTGAGGATTCCCTGCGAGAGACTTTTGGAAATAAAAACAAAGTTGTATTTCCAATTCTTTTCAGAATGGGGAAAATTGAGAGTTCTACATAATAATTCTACACTTATTAGACCTCTGAGCACTAATTAACTAGCTGTTATTGTATGGCATGAAATATGTAAAATGATCCAGCGTTAATTATATTGACTAAAACCAATACCATATGAAGAAGATGATCTTCGTTTTTTCGGCTGTAATATTTAGCCTTAATTGTGTAAATGCACAAATATATAGTGACAACCAGAGTGCTTCGGTTACCGAACAGGTTCTCAAGGAACTAAACCGGGAACGCTCATTGCTGAGTCAGAATTTAGAATTTCGAATAAAAGAGATCGACTCCAAGATCACCAATCTGGATGAAAGTATCAAGAACACCAATTCCGCATCAGAAAAGGTGGAAAAATTACTGGAAAGAGTAAAATATCTTGAAGAAAGACAGGAGGAAATTGATAAAAATACCATTAGTGTCTATAAATATAATTATAGTTCTGCGGTGTTAAATCTTGCTTCAATGGAAAGAGAGATTAAGCCATTGAATCTTTTTAATACCTCCCGTGAATTTTATACTACGGTAGACGCCATTGGAAACCCGATGAATTATCAAGGTTACCAGGAATGGTTTGGGAAATTCAAGAACTATATCGCTGAAGAAAAAGAGGACAATGCGCGCCTGGAAGCTCTAAATCACATGCTTCAGGTGACCGGTGACCTGGCAAAAGGGACTCCGTTTACCGGAATGTTTGCTGGTAGTCTAATTGATGGAATAAGTCAGTTTATAGGTTCTTTAAATAGAAGGGATAGGGAATTGAGAGAACAGAGTATGAAAATGCTGAAACTTACTACTTCTATCGCCCAGTTTACCCATGATAAAGATCTTATTGAAACCGAATGGGAAGCGATCAATAAAAGTTTGAATGAGTTGAAAGAACTTCAGAACAAAGCCATGGCAGATAACCTGGTAGAAATCCTGGATATCAAAAAGAAAGATTTCACCGAGAATTTCACTAATGAAACTGATGCCAAGAAGCGGACGCAGTATATTCTGGATATTTCTAAAATAGCCGAGAATAAGATCGCAGAAGAACGTAAAAAAAATCCCGAAAACTGGAAACAGGAATATCACGATCAGATGCTATCGGTACAAAATCTAAAGATCAGATTCGGAATGCTGACTTTCAGGATCCTTGAAAATCTGGATAAATATGAGAAGCTAATTCAGAAATATCAAAACGATCCATATTTAAGTGATGAGATGAAGACGCTCAAACTTAAGCTGGATCTTGTAAGGAACAGTTTTGAATCAACTTTTAACCCACAGGAATATATAAAGGCATCTAATGAGATGTATATAGTGGAGTAGATTAATCTTCCCTGTTGTAATGTTGCAATACAGATTTAATTCCACGTAAAGGAATAATGATCCATTCAGGACGGTTTTCGATTTCATAATTTAATTCATGCAGGGCTTTTTCCAGTAAAAAAGTATGCATGAGAATTTTAAAATCGTCCTGATCTTTTGGAATATAATCTTTATTTCCCGCCTTATCAAAATAGCCTTTTATATATAACCTACTTATATAATAGTGCCAGGTTTCGGCCCATTCTTCAAGATTCCCTTCTTTTCTTTGTTGGTCATATTCCGGAGATAAAATATTGCTATAGGCCGCATAATGTAAGGAGCGGATCATAGCTGCGAGATCGCGCATGGCAGATCTCCTGATCCTTCTTTCGCTGAAAGATTTTGATGGATCACCTTCAAAGCTGTTCATAATATATTCACGCCCGGTCCATAAGATCTGACGCAGGTGGTAATCTCCGTGAGTCCTGATTTTCATAACAGGTATTTTATGATCATAGATGTCACGGAAACATCTAAGGATTTCATTTTTTAAACCAATAACTTCAGCTGCTTCAATGCTGGTTTCTTCCGGCAGATCATCAATTACCGATTTTAGATTTTCCAGGCTAGTTCTGGTTAGCGTTTGTAAGCCGGAGAAAAGAGATCTTTGATAATGCAGAGAAGATTCTTCTTTATCAAAATCTTTGTCTGAAGAATCTTGCGATAAAGCATCGTGCAATTCGGCCGTAAACTCTCCAAGCTGATAGATCCTTTCCGGAAGAATTATCCCGGTCATTTCCTGAATAGCTGGAGGAAAATCCTCGTAACCTAAGGGTTCGGTGATATTGTTATCTATTTCCTCTATTTCAATTTGTTTTGAAGCGGTAAGAACCCTTTCAAAGTACCGGTCTAAGGAATCTTTTACGTGGGTCCAGACCTCACCCTGATTTTCCACTATTTTTTGCAGCATCCCAAAATAAAATGCTTTTCCGCCTTTTTGACTGAATTTGATCGTACCTGCATAATTAGATATCTTATCAAAATTGGTTGTAGTAGAGAGGAATTTTATAGTTTCTACATCTGGATTAAAGGTTTGATCCAGCTTCCTGTATAGTTTTAATATAAACTCATTATTATAAGTAATAATGCTTTGTCTATGTTCGGTATTCACGAGCTCTGATCTTGATTCTTTTATATCTTCTGAATAAGATTTTTCTAAGGAGAATTCAAGTTGTCCAGAGCCTGTTTTCGATTTTCTTGAATCCCGAAAACTTTCCATTAAATGATCCCTGAAATCTTCTGAATATACTGAGTCAAATAAATAACCTTCATCCTTGGCTATTTTTAGTTTTGCAATAATTCCGCGCTTGGGAATTTCATTCAATATATTTTCATTGTCTACATGAGCAAATGATACCGGTAACTGATATAATTCCGGTAATCCCTCATTAAAAATAATCTCAAGAATGACTATTCTCGTTGGCAATTTTTTAATTTTTACCTCAAGAGATTCCTTGACATTAATTTCCTGAATAGTTCTTCCTGCACTTTCAAACCATCTTCTGTTTTCAAGGTATGGCGGAAGAATTTTTTCAGAAAGTTTCTGAAGGGTCCTGTTTTTAAGAAGGTTATTCCAATTGTCAATTTTCAATACAGGGATCGTGGATTCTCCTTCCACCCGTTCTCTTTCCTTTTCTAATACAAACCAGTAATACCCATAGGGAGAAAGGGTGAACAAGTAAGGTCTTTCAGTAATCCTGGGGAATTTGTTATGACTAAAGACCTCTACAGGAGTATTTCCCTTAAACTCTTGCAGATCGAGTTCTGCAGGCTGGGAAAACCTGGATAAATTTGCAAGAACCAGGATAGTTTCATCTTCATAAGTCCGGGTATAAGCAATGATCCTTGAATTTGCGGGAGAAAGGAATTCAATATTCCCTCTTCCAAAAGCTTTGTATTTTTTACGCATTCCAATGATCCTTTTCATCCACCATAAAAGGGAAGAGGAGATCATTTGTTGTGTTTCTACGTTGATAGATTCATATTTATATTCCGGATCTATGATCAAAGGCAGGTATAATTTCTGTGGATTAGCCATAGAAAATCCTGCATTCCGGTCTGCAGTCCATTGCATAGGTGTTCTTACCCCATCCCGATCTCCCAGATAGAAATTGTCTCCCATTCCAATTTCGTCGCCGTAATAAATTATTGGGGTGCCGGGGAGAGAGAACAATAGAACATTCATTAGTTCTATTTTGTTGCGATTATTATCCAGCAGTGGTGCCAGCCTGTGTCTAATCCCGACATTTATCTTTGCCTGCGGATCTTTGGTATACACCTTATACATATAATCGCGTTCCTCATCGGTGACCATTTCCAGGGTTAGCTCGTCATGATTTCGCAAAAATATTCCCCACTGGCAGTTTTCAGGAATATCGGGAGTTTGATCTATAATGTCGATAATAGGGTAGCGGTCTTCCATTTTCACCGACATGAACATACGCGGCATAATGGGAAAATGGTAATTCATATGACATTCATCGCCATCACCAAAGTACGCAGCTGAATCTTCCGGCCACATATTGGCTTCGGCAAGTAACACCTTATTATTATAGTTCTTATCTACATGCGCTCTGAGCTTTTTTAGAAATTCATGAGTCGGCGGTAAATTTTCGCAGTTGGTGTCTTCTCTTTCAAATAAATAAGGAACGGCATCCAGTCTAAAGCCATCAACTCCCATTTCGCACCAATAATCCATAATATCAAAAACTTCTTTCTGAACCTGGGGATTATCAAAATTCAGGTCTGGCTGGTGAGAAAAAAATCTATGCCAGTAATAAGATTGAGCTTCTGCGTCCCAGCTCCAGTTGGAAGGTTCAGTATCTGTAAATATTATTCGTGCGTCACTATATTTATGGGGATCGTCGCTCCATACGTAGTAATCTCGTTGAGGAGAGCCTTCAGGTGCCTTTCTGGCTCTTTGAAACCAGGGATGCTGATCGGAGGTATGATTTATAACAAGTTCTGTAATAACCTTTAATCCTCGACTATGAGCTTCTTCAATGAAATTTTTAAAATCTTCAACATTTCCATAAGACTCATTAATAGAGTAGTAGTCTGCAATATCATACCCATCATCACGCAAAGGGGAAGGATAAAATGGCAGTAGCCAGATAGCGGTAACTCCAAGGTCTTCCAGATAATCCAGCTTTTGCATTAAGCCTTCAAAATCGCCAATTCCATCACCGTTACTGTCAAAAAAAGCCTTGATGTGAAGTTCATAAATAATAGCGTCTTTATACCAGAGGGTTTCTTTAGAATGGGAAGTTTTCGACATAGAAGGATTTTAAATGATTATGTGTCAGGTCTTAGTCTCTCTTTAAATTTATAAAATATGTAGGCTCCTGAAGTTAAAAAAATACTAAACAAGTAAACAGCTTGGCGCATTTTCAAAATATTTTATCAAAAATTAAAGCTGAGTCATCATACTATTAGATTCTCATTTCTAATACTTATCTTTGCAGCCGCAAAAACAAAGCATCTAAATTACTATATATGAAAGCTGGAATTGTAGGACTACCTAACGTTGGTAAATCAACACTTTTTAACTGTTTGAGTAACGCCAAGGCTCAAAGTGCAAACTTTCCATTTTGTACTATTGAACCTAACGTTGGAGTAGTGAATGTTCCAGATCAAAGACTTTTGAAGTTAGAAGAACTGGTAAATCCTGAAAGAGTGATGCCTGCCACGGTAGAGATTGTTGATATTGCCGGATTGGTGAAAGGAGCGAGTAAAGGTGAAGGTTTAGGGAATCAATTCCTGGGGAATATCAGGGAGACAGACGCTATCCTTCATGTATTGAGATGCTTTGAAGATGACAATATTGTTCATGTGGATGGTTCTATAGATCCAATAAGAGATAAGGAAACCATTGATATGGAACTACAGCTTAAAGATCTTGAGACTGCGGAAAAGAAACTCGAAAAAGTAAAGAGAGCTGCCAAGACAGGGAATAAGGAAGCCCAGAAAGAAGAGGCGGCTTTGTTAAAGGTTAAAAAAGGTCTTGAAGAAGGAAAGTCTGTTCGTGCTATTGAACTTACTGAAGACGAAAGAAAAGAATTCATCGCTCCCTTACAGTTTATTACAGACAAACCGGTAATGTACCTTTGTAATGTGGACGAAGGTGCTGCCGTAAATGGAAACGCCCATGTTGAAAAAGTTAGAGAAGCTGTAAAAGATGAAAATGCGGAGGTTTTAGTGCTTGCTGTTGGAACCGAAGCAGATATTACTGAATTAGATGATTTTGAAGAAAGACAAATGTTTCTTCAGGATATTGGTTTAGAGGAACCGGGTTCTGCAAAACTTATTCGCGGAGCTTATGAACTTCTGGACCTTCAAACATATTTTACCGCCGGAGTTAAAGAAGTTAGAGCATGGACAATCCCGGTTGGTTCTTCTGCACCTCAGGCTGCCGGAGTGATCCATACCGATTTCGAGAAAGGTTTTATTCGGGCTGAGGTAATTGGATACGATGATTATGTAAGTTACGGCAGCGAGGCTAAGGTAAAAGAGGCCGGGAAAATGAGAGTTGAAGGAAAAGATTATATCGTTAAGGATGGAGATGTGATGCATTTCCGTTTTAATGTATAATGAAATTAGTATTTAGAAATATGAAGTGAGAATCCCTGGAACTCTTTTTTTAACGATTCAGTAACTCTTCTATTTTATTCGTTTATAATTTTAGAATAGGCTCTGCTAGAACTTCTTAAATATAGATTAAGAGGGAGGTCTAATTCATATTTTCATTTACAGGCTGCTTAATTAACATTTCTTCCAAATTCTTTGTTAATTACTTTAGTGGTTTACTATTTCAGTTTTTTAGCTATTGCCTTATATTTAGGCCATAACTCCATTACTACCTATGAGCGAGAATACTAAATATACCGAAGATAATATTCGGTCATTAGACTGGAAGGAACATATTCGCATGCGTCCCGGGATGTACATCGGGAAACTGGGAGATGGATCCAGTCAGGATGACGGGATATATATTCTTTTAAAAGAAGTTATAGATAACAGTATTGATGAGTTCGTCATGGGCGCAGGGAAAACTATTGAAATCTCTGTGCAGAATCAGCGGGTCATCGTTCGTGACTTTGGGAGGGGAATTCCGCTAGGTAAGGTTGTTGATGTTGTTTCCAAAATGAATACCGGGGGTAAATATGACACCCGTGCCTTTAAAAAATCTGTAGGTCTTAATGGAGTTGGTACAAAAGCAGTAAATGCGCTTTCTTCCTATTTTCGTGTGGAATCTTCCAGGGATTCAAAAAGTCATGCAGCAGAATTTGAGCAGGGAGAATTAAAGGATGAAGAACACCTCGAGGAAACTTCACGCAGAAGAGGAACCAAGATCACTTTTGTGCCAGATGAGGTGATTTTCAAGAACTATAAGTACAGAAATGAATATATAGAGAAAATGCTTAAAAACTATGTCTATCTCAACCCGGGATTGACCATAGTTTTTAATGGCGAAAAATTTTATTCTGAAAATGGGCTAAAAGATCTTCTAGGGGACAGCATTCATGAAGATGATATGTTGTATCCAATTCTTCACTTAAAAGGAGAGGATATTGAAGTTGCCATCACCCATAGTAAATCCCAGTATAGTGAAGAATATCATTCCTTCGTAAACGGGCAAAATACTTCGCAAGGTGGAACGCATCTTGCTGCTTTTAGAGAATCTGTAGTTAAAACTATCCGGGAATATTACGGAAAGAATTACGAGGCCAGTGATATAAGGAAATCTATTGTAGCTGCCATTAGTATCAAGGTAATGGAGCCGGTTTTTGAAAGCCAGACCAAGACAAAACTTGGTTCTACAGATATGGGTGGAAAACTGCCTACTGTAAGAACTTATATCAATGATTTTGTAAAAAGGAATCTGGATAATTATTTACATAAAAATACTGAAACTGCTGAAAGCCTTCAGCGCAAGATCCTTCAGGCGGAAAGAGAACGAAAAGACCTTTCCGGAATTAGAAAACTTGCCAAGGACAGGGCTAAAAAAGCCAGTCTTCATAATAAGAAATTAAGGGATTGCCGGGTGCATTTAGGAGATAGTAAACATGAACGCTGTCTAGAAACTACTTTGTTTATTACTGAGGGTGATTCTGCGAGTGGATCTATTACTAAAAGCCGTGATGTGGTAACCCAGGCAGTTTTCAGTTTAAAGGGAAAACCTCTGAACAGTTATGGTCTTTCTAAAAAGATCGTTTATGAAAATGAGGAATTCAATCTTCTGCAGGCAGCTCTTAATATTGAAGATTCATTAGAAGACCTTAGATATCATAACATCGTGATCGCTACCGATGCCGATGTTGATGGGATGCATATTCGTTTGTTATTGATCACGTTTTTCCTACAGTTCTTTCCAGAATTGATTAAGGAAAATCATTTGTATATTCTGCAAACTCCATTGTTTAGAGTTCGTAATAAAAAGGAAACTATTTATTGCTACAGCGAAATGGAACGTAAGCAGGCTATTGAAAAGCTTTCTGGCAAACCCGAGATCACTCGATTTAAAGGTTTAGGTGAAATCTCTCCAGATGAATTTGTACATTTTATTGGCGAAAATATTCGTCTTGACCCGGTGATGTTAGATAAGGACAAATCTATCGAGGAAATGCTGAGTTTTTATATGGGCAAGAATACACCAGACCGTCAGGAATTCATTATTGAAAATCTGAAATTTGAACTGGACCTTGTTGAAGAGCTTGGAATATGAGATTTACCAATAAAAACGAGGTCAAGATAATACCATCTATTTATATTGTGCTGGTTGCGGTATTTGTCACTAATATATTTGTGAATATTGAAATCATGGCATCTTCAGATACAGAACAGGAGATAAGTTTCAGCCATTTCGTACCCAATATTGTTACCCTGCTCTTAGGTTTATATATTCATAAGATTGGCCAGTCATTCGATTTTGACAGTGACGGGGAAACGCTGAATTTTAAAAATAATGGCGTATTTTTTTCAAAATTCATGGAATACAGGGTTAAGAAAGCAGAATTTCCAAAACGCAAATTGGGGAAGTTCAAATTTGTAGATTTCGGATTTTATTCGGCCTTAACCATATATATTAAGTCCAGAAGAAAAACAGGTTATAGAAAATATACCTTCAATACCACATTTTTAAACCGAAAAAAGAAAAAGGGAATGGTTGATTCCTTGAACAAAGTTCTAGAAACCATTCCTAAAGCTACTGCCTAATGGAAGAAAACCAAGAAGGAGCTCAGGACGAGCAGTTTGAGAGTAAAGAAGAACTTATAAAAGTTACCGGCATGTACAAAGACTGGTTCCTGGATTATGCTTCATACGTAATCCTGGAACGGGCGGTACCTGCAATAGAAGACGGATTTAAACCCGTACAACGCCGAATCATGCATTCCATGAAGGATCTTGACGACGGTCGTTATAATAAGGTGGCCAATATTGTAGGTCATACCATGCAGTATCACCCTCACGGTGATGCCAGTATTGGGGATGCTATGGTTCAAATTGGGCAAAAAGATATTCTTATAGATACACAGGGTAACTGGGGGAATATCTTAACCGGTGACCGTGCGGCAGCTCCGCGTTATATTGAAGCCAGGCTTTCAAAATTTGCCTTAGAGGTTCTTTTTAGTCCGAAATTGACCGAATGGCAACTTTCTTACGACGGTAGAAAACAGGAACCGGTGAATCTTCCGGTAAAATTCCCCATGTTGCTTGCACAGGGAGCTGAAGGTATTGCTGTAGGACTGAGTACCAGATTTCTTCCGCATAATTTTAATGAACTTATAGATGCTTCCATTCAGCATTTGAAAGGAAAGAGTTTTAAACTTTTCCCTGATTTTCCAACAGGCGGGATTGCCGATGTTTCCAATTATAATGATGGAAAACGTGGAGGTAGAGTTAGAATAAGGGCAAAGATCAATCAGCTGGATAAAAATACGCTGGTGATCAATGAAATTCCTTACGGAACCAATACTTCCAGCCTTATTGATTCTATTCTGAAAGCGAATGATAAAGGTAAGATCAAGATCAAAAAGATCGAAGATAATACGGCTGCTGAGGTTGAGATCCTTATTCATTTACCAAATAATTTATCACCAGATAAAACTATTGATGCGTTGTATGCTTTCACTCAATGTGAAAATTCGCTAGCGCCACTTGGTTGTGTGATCATAGATCATAAGCCGATATTTTTAGGAGTTTCAGAAGTTTTGCGTAGATCTACAGATCATACTTTGCATCTTCTAAAGCGGGAACTGGAGATTAAGCTGGATGAACTGGAAGAGCAATGGCACTTCGCTTCCCTGGAAAGGATCTTTATTGAAAATCGTATTTATCGCGATATTGAAGAGGAAGAAACATGGCCAGGCGTGATCCAGGCGATAGACCGAGGTTTAAAACCTTTTACCAGACATCTTAAGAGAGCGGTTACTGAAGAAGATATTGTTAGGTTGACTGAAATTCGAATTAAAAGAATTTCAAAATTTGATATAGACAAAGCCCAACAAAAGATTGATGCTTTAGAGGATGAGATTGCCAAAGTGAAACACCACCTGGATAATATTGTTGATTTTGCGGTAGATTATTTCAAAAAGCTTAAAAAAGATTACGGAACAGGAAAAGAAAGAAAAACTGAACTTAGGCTTTTTGAAGATATTGAAGCCACCAAGGTGGTAATAAGAAATACCAAGCTTTATGTGAACAGGGCTGAAGGTTTTGTGGGGACCTCTTTGAAAAAAGATGAATATGTCACCGAATGTTCAGATATTGATGATGTGATCTGTTTCACTGCAGACGGTAAAATGATGATCACAAAAGTTGATTCTAAAACTTTTATTGGTAAGGATATTATTCACGTTGCCATCTTTAAGAAGAAAGATAAGAGAACCACTTATAATATGGTTTACCGTGACGGTAAGGCCGGTAATACTTATGTAAAGCGTTTTGCTGTTACTTCGGTAACCCGGGATCGCGAATATGATCTTAGTCAGGGTAAAAAGGATTCCAAGGTGCTTTATTTCTCAGCAAATCCAAATGGAGAAGCAGAAGTTATTACAGTACTATTACGACAGGTAGGAAGTATTAGAAAGGTAAAATTTGATCTTGATTTTGCTGAAATTCTTATCAAAGGCCGAAATGTAAAAGGAAATATAGTCACAAAATATTCTGTAAAAAGAATTGAACTCAAAGAAGAAGGCGTTTCTACCCTGAAACCACGTAGAATCTGGTTTGATGATACCGTAAAAAGGCTGAATGTTGATGAACGTGGCGAACTTCTGGGAGAATTCAGAGGAGAAGATAGGTTGCTCATCATAACTCAGGATGGAGTTGCGAAAACCATCAAACCGGAACTTACCACCAGATTTGACAATGAGATCATCGTTTTAGAAAAATGGATAAAAGATAAACCCGTTTCGGCAATTTACTGGGAGCCTGAAAAAGAACGTTTCTATGTGAAACGTTTTCTTATAGAGCATCCAGATAAAGAAGAAAAGTTTATTTCAGAACATGAAGATTCTTTCCTGGAAATGGTTTCCACCGATTATTACCCAATGGCTGAAATCGTTTATACCAAACTAAAAGGAAAAGAACGCCGGGAGAATGAGAAAGTAAATATTGAAGAGTTTATAGCCATTAAAGGTATAAAAGCACAGGGAAATCAGCTTACTTCAGAAAAAGTGAATGAAATAAATCTTCTGGATCCCATGCCTTATGAAAAAGAGGAGGAAATAGAAGAGGACAATGAAACAGATTCCGAAGAAGCAATAACCGGAGAAGAAATTAAGTCGGGCAAACTCAAAGCTCCCGATAAAAAATCTAATTCAGACGACCAACCTTCCTTATTTGACGAATAATGGGATTATTTAAAGAGTTTAAAGAATTTGCCGTAAAAGGCAACATGGTAGATATGGCCGTGGGTATCATTATTGGTACCGCCTTTAATAAAGTGGTAGATGTACTGGTGAAACAGGTGATCATGCCTCCTTTAACCATGATGACCGATGGAATCAATTACGCTGATCGCAAGCTGGTTTTAAG
Source organism: Christiangramia sediminis (assembly GCF_020552705.1). Classification (GTDB taxonomy): domain Bacteria; phylum Bacteroidota; class Bacteroidia; order Flavobacteriales; family Flavobacteriaceae; genus Christiangramia; species Christiangramia sediminis. The sequence continues at coordinate 440,378 of NZ_JAJBZG010000001.1, forward strand.
AGAGGGCGAAGGTGTAGAAGGGGCAACCAATTTCACTGAAGAAGTATCCGTAGGCTATGGGCTACTTATAGAAACGCTCATAGATTTTGTGGTTATCGGATTTGTGGTTTTCCTGGTGGTTAAATTTATGAACCGTTTTAGAAATAAGGCACAGGATCCCAAGAATAAACAAGTGGTAACTCCAAAAGATATTGAACTGCTTTCCAGCTTGAATGATAAAATGGAGGAGCAGAATAAGCTGCTACGAGAAAGGCATAATTAATTAACTGAAATTTTCCTTACTTCACCCCGGGCTTTTTTGGGATCCCCCACCTGGCCATATTCAAATTTATAGCTGTTCTTCGTGGTAGTAAGTATTTTGATATGGATCGGCTTTTCTTCTGCCATGCTCTTCGGATTCGTATTTTTAAGTATATACTCACAGTCATTGATCCATCTTACCGAAGAAGTATCTGTTTTACCCTGGAATTCCTCAATTTCAATACTGTCATTCCTAATAAAGCGTGAAGTCTGTAATTCCCCGTTTATATAAGTTTCAAACTCGAAAGTACCGGTGCGAAAGTCCTGACAATTGCGTTGAGCATCAAAACATGAAGTAAGCAGCAAAATGGCAAGTAGAGGCAAAATTCTTTTCATGCTGCAAAATAATTCAATTTAAGTGGGATAATCAATTTTCAAAGGCCTCAAAACTTCCATCTGCATAAAAAATAACGATTTTCTGAATTTGTTTTCCTGATCTGTTTGCAGGAAAGCTAACTGGAGTATCTGATTTTGTCTCTGAAATTTCTTTCTTCGGATTAGAAGCGGAAGGAATTACGTTCTCTGTTTTTTTTTCAGATTCGTTTTCGGGTTTGGATTCAGGAGTAGAAGGAAAGCTCCCTTTTCCATTTAGCAACCAATACAATTCTACCTCCGGAAAATTCTTTACAACCTTCATCACAAAATCAAGACTCGGCTTATTTCTGCCCGATAGGATATGAGAGATCGAGGAACGTCCAACTTCAATTTTATCAGCGAAAGAAGCCGCTGAAATATCATAGTATTCCAAGATCTTATTGAGTCTCGAAGAGAATTTTTGAGTGTTTACCATTGTAACAGATATAGATTGAGTTCTACATTTACAAATGTAAATAATATTTACAATAGAACAATGTTACATCTGTAAACAATATAAAATATATTAAACCAAAATATTAAATAAAACGGTGTAAATATCTAAAAATATGATTATTAAGTTAATTTTATCTGAGTGTAGGATATTTTCCAACATGACCAGTACTAACATCTCTCGTCAAGTTTACAAATGTATACACCAAGATTAAAAACATGTGTTTACAATTGTAAAATATACATTGTTTAGTTTTGTAAACATGAAGAATACATTGCTTAAAAAGCTCTTCAGGAATGAGGCTTACCATCAAATTAAATTTGAAAAAATTACCGGCAGGTATGTTGCCAATTCCAGTCTTAAACTGGTGCGTGATGAATTTGAAAATGATTTCAAAATTGATGCGTTGGGAAAATCTGTACTGGATAGACCCATATATCGATTTAAGATCGGCTCGGGGAAAATTAAAATTTTAGTATGGTCTCAGATGCATGGAAATGAATCTACCACCACCAAAGCTGTTTTTGATCTGTTCAATTGTTTTAAGCTGAATGCGAATGATTCTGAAATTTCAGCAATACTTAAAAATTGTTCCATTTTTGTAATCCCTATTCTCAATCCCGATGGAGCTGAAGCTTATACACGGGTTAATGCAAATTCCATAGACTTGAATCGGGATCTTCAGGAGCTTAGTCAGCCGGAAAGTTATTTGCTTAAAAGGCTATATGATGAGTTCCAGCCGGATTTCTGTTTAAATCTCCACGATCAACGAACTATTTTCAGTGCCGGGAATCAACCTAAGCCAGCGACCTTATCATTTCTTACTCCAGCCAAGGATAAAGAAAGAAGTATAGATAAGAACAGAATGCAGAGTATGGGGGTGATTTCAGGAATAGTTAAAGATCTTGCTGAATATCTTCCAGAATCTATTGGAAGGTATGATGATGCCTTTAATATTAACTGTGCCGGGGATACTTTTCAGAATCTTGGAACTCCTACCATTTTATTTGAGGCGGGTCATTTTCCAGGGGATTACGAAAGAGAGAAGACCAGAAAGCAGGTATACAGAGCTTTGCTTTCCTGTTTATATCAGATCTCTCACGAAGAGTTGGGGACAGCAGATTATAAAGCCTATTTTGAAATTCCTGAGAATGAGAAGCTTTTTAATGATATCATTATTCGAAGAGCAATGTTAAATGGAAAAGTTGTGGATATAAGTATTCAATTTAAAGAAGTGCTTAAAAACAATAAAATTCACTTTCAGCCTGTTGTTGATAAAATAGCTCCTGAAATTTCAAATTACGGGCATCGGGAGATTGACGCTGAGGAAAATATAATAAAACTCGAGGATAATGCAGAAATCCTCGAAAACGTTATAGTTAATAAAATTATCTTAAATGATGAGGATTTAGAGTTTAAATACGGATAATTATCCAATTATTTGTCAATAATTCAACGATTTTGTATTAATTTTGAAGTTCATTAAAAAAAAGGACTTTAAAATGGCCAAGTTTAAATTAGACGAAACAGACCACCAGATTCTTGATATGCTTATCGAGAATACCAGGACACCATTTACAGATATTGCTAAGAAACTTCTTATTTCTGCAGGAACGGTTCATGTAAGAGTGAAGAAAATGGAAGAAGCGGGAATTATCATTGGTTCCTCTTTAACTCTGGACTATAAAAAGCTTGGATACGCTTTTATCGCTTACGTTGGAGTTTTTCTTAAGAATACTTCCCAGACAAAATTTGTCTTAGAAAGAATAAATGAAATCCCTTTTGTGACGGTTGCTCATGTTACTACAGGAAAGTTCAACGTTTTTTGTAAGATACGTGCGAAAAATACGCAACATGCCAAGGATATTATTTTCTTATTAGACGATATAGAAGGAGTTTATAGAACTGAAACTATGATTTCCCTGGAAGAGAGTATAAATGACAAAAAGAGACTGATGCATTCCATCTTTAAAGACATGTAAGCAGTCCTAAACTTTTATTAAAGACCCTTTAGACTGCTTTGTTTAAAGGGTTTTTTTATAAATTTAAATAATTGACCACCCTAAAAATTAATTATGCACAGAGAACCAAGATTAGATAGATTTAATGATAACGTGCTTGCAAAATACCAGGTTTATAATAGTATTTTTTTAACCCTGCCGTATGATGACATTAAAAAGACGGGCGCTCTTTTGCCGTTGTTTCAGGAAATTTGTGAAACCGGCTTTGAGAATAATGAGAATCCATCAGAAATTGTAGACCGATTTTTTAGTAAATATGGTGAAGATCCTTCAGAAGAGGAAAAAGTAGATCTCCTTTTCAGGTTTATTCAGTATATAGAAAGACAGGTGGTGTTATTTGATGCTATAGAAGATGCCTCTTTCTCTATAGTAAACAATATGGACGGCCGCGGAACACTTAGAAGTGTGAAAGAAGAGGCTGAAGCTAAACAGAAAGTAGGGGAATTAAAAGAATACTTAAAAAGGTTTAATGTGAGGCCCACCCTTACCGCCCATCCAACTCAGTTTTATCCCGGGAGTGTATTGGGTATAATTACAGATCTGGATAAGGCTATTCAAAAAAACAATATTGTTAAGATCAAGCAGTTGCTTGCTCAGTTGGGTAAAACGCCTTTTTTCAAGAAAGAAAAGCCTACTCCTTATGATGAGGCTGTGAATTTAATCTGGTATTTTGAAAACGTATTTTACCAGAGCGCCAGTAAGATCCATAATTATATTCAGCAAAATATCTTCGATGGCGAAGATGTGGGTAATCAGGTTGTAAATCTTGGTTTCTGGCCCGGAGGTGACCGTGATGGAAATCCATTTGTGACTACAGATATAACTTTGAGAGTTGCACAAAGACTTAGAAGAACAATTCTTCTAAATTACTATCGTGATATTAGAAAATTAAAGAGACGACTTACCTTTAGAGAGGTTCATGAGTTGATGGCTGAAATAGAAAAAGGGCTTTATGAGTCGGCAATTTCTAGATCTGGTACTATTAAACTTTCACTTGAAGATTTAAATTCTAAATTGCTTAATATCAGGAATATATTAAAAGAAAAACATCAGTCACTATTTCTTGATGAAGTAGATGATATGCTTAATAAGGTACATCTGTTCGGGTATCATTTTGCGACCCTGGATATTCGTCAGGACTCCAGTATTCACCAGGAAGTTTTAGAAGATTTAAGCAAGTTGTATCCTGAATTAATTCCTTCAGATTATAATGATCTGGATGATGCTAAACAAATAGAGATATTAAGTAATGTCCAGGGGAAACTTGATCCTGAAAAAATGGAGGAAGGGATGACCAAAGCTACAATTTCTTCTATCTATGCCATGCAGGAAATTCAGAAGAAAAGTGGTGAGCCTGGGGCCAACAGGTATATAATTAGTAACTGCGGAAGTGTACAGGGAGTGTTGGAGCCTTTTGCATTTATAAGAATGACCGGTTGGAAAAAACCAAGTGTAGACGTAATTCCTTTATTTGAAACAGTACCAGATCTTCAGGAAGCTCATAACGTAATGGAAAAACTTTATACAAATCCTGTTTATAGCGAGCATTTAAAGAGAAGGGGAAATAAACAAACGATCATGTTAGGTTTTAGTGATGGAACCAAAGATGGTGGTTATCTTATGGCTAACTGGAGTATTTTTAAAGCTAAAGAAGCTTTGACCAAGATTTCCAGGGAATACGGGATTAAAGTAGTTTTCTTTGATGGTAGAGGAGGACCGCCAGCAAGAGGTGGTGGAAAAACGCACCAATTCTATGCTTCATTAGGTCCAACCATAGAAAATGAAGAAATTCAGCTAACAGTTCAGGGACAAACGATCAGTTCAAATTTTGGAACCAAAGATTCATGTACCTATAACCTTGAGCAATTGTTAAGTTCTGGAGTTTCCAACGAGATTTTCAGCAATGGGAAGAACGTTCTAAAGGATGAGGATAGAAAAACCATGACCGAGCTTGCGGAAATAAGTTATGAGACCTATACGAATTTCAAAAAGCATCCAAGGTTCATACCTTACCTGGAAAAGATGAGTACCCTGAAGTATTACGCTAAAACGAATATAGGAAGCAGACCTTCAAAACGAAATAAATCTGCTGAGTTGAATCTTTCAGATCTTAGAGCCATTCCATTTGTGGGAAGTTGGAGTCAATTAAAACAAAATGTGCCTGGGTTCTTTGGAGTAGGTACGGCAATGGAAAAACTGGAAAAAAATGGTGAATTTGATAAAGTAAAACAGCTTTATGAGAATTCAGAATTTTTCAGGACTTTGCTGGAAAATAGTATGATGAGTCTTACCAAGTCATTCTTTCCTTTAACTGCATACATGAAGAATGATGAAGAATTTGGTGAATTCTGGCAATTGATACACGAAGAATTTGAGCGTACCAAAAAGATGCTTTTAAAGGTAACGGGTTATGAAGTGTTAATGCAAAATCAACCTGCAGGTAGGGCTTCAATTCAGGCCAGGGAAAGAATTGTTTTACCTTTGCTAACTATTCAGCAACATGCTTTAAGGCAGGTTCAGGAGTTAAGTAAAAATCCTGAAAAAGCCGGAGAAAAACTGGAAACTTTCGAGAAGATGGTGACCCGTTCGCTTTACGGTAATATTAATGCCAGTAGAAATTCAGCTTAAATGATAAAATCAGATTTAACCAAAGGCGAAATAGGAGATTTTTATTGGGGTTATATAGATAGGATACCTCCTGATGCTAAACTAATTGAGACTTTAGAGAAAAATACTGAAGAATTTAGTGAGTTTCTAAAATCTATCCCTGAAGACCGATGGCAGTATCGTTATTCCCCTGTGAAGTGGAGTATCCTGGAGATGGTTCAGCATATTATTGATACAGAACGAATTTTCCAGTACAGGGCGCTTTGTTTTGCCAGAAATGAGCCTAATCCGCTTCCGGGCTTTGATCATGATATTTATGTGCTCAATTCTGAAGCAGAGAAAAGAAAGGCGGCAGATCTTATTGAGGAGTTTAAAATTGTTAGAAGATCCTGCTTATTTCTTTTTAAAAGTTTTTCTGAAAAAAGATTAAAACTTAGCGGCAATATGAACGATATGAACGCGACACCCCGGGCACTTGGTTTTATAATGGCCGGGCATGCGTTGCATCATAAAGATGTGATTAGCAATAAATATCTTTAATGTTTAGTTCTCTAAAGATTTTTTTCAAACTTTTAAAACGTTCCTATATAAGCTGGGATAAGAATGAACCATACGCCCGTAGCGCTACTATTGCTTATTATGCTTTATTTTCCTTGCCATCCTTATTAATAATTGTAGTTAGCATTGCCGGCTACTTTTTTGGGAGAAAAGCAGTACAGGGACGTATAACCGGGCAGATTGGTGAATTTATAGGTGAAGATACTGCCATAGCGATTGAAAAAATGATCGAGAACGCAGCATTATCTCAGGATTCTACTTTGGCGATAGTTTTTGGTTTAGCTATGTTAATCTTTGGTGCTACCGGGGTATTTTTTCAACTCAAGGTGGCAATGAACAATATTTGGAATGTAGCAGCTAAAAAAACAAACTTTCTTAGAATGGTCTTAGATAGGGTGATCTCTTTAGGGATGATCTTTGTTATTGGCTTATTGCTTTTAATTGCGCTTGTTGTTTCAGCTCTTATGAAGGTGATCGCAGACAGAGTAGAAGAAATTTTCCCGCATATTACCGAACTAGCGGTGATAGTTTCTAATTTCGTTTTGTCATTTTTCTTTATAACCACGCTTTTTGCAATGATCTTTAAGCTACTTCCAGATATTAAGATCAGGTTAAAGACTACTTATACCGGGGCAGCACTTACTGCTACATTATTTCTTATTGGTGAATTTTTGATCAGTTTTTATTTCGGGCAAAGTGAACCCGCATCAGTATACGGTGGAGCATCTTCTGTGGTACTTATATTATTATGGGTTTATTATACCTGCCTTATCTTATTTTTTGGAGCGGAATTTACGGTTCAGTATGCTTTAATTAAAAAAGAAAAGGTGGAACCAAATAGGTTCGGGGAACCGGCGATTTACCAGGAAATGAAAAAACTTGAACAAAGACGGGTTCAACTTAAAGAAGAAAAGCATATAGTAGATCGCCTAAAATCATACCTGGATATGGACGAAGAAAAAGCTAAACAAAACGATTCTTCCCAGACTTAATAAAGCTTTAACTTATACAGAATTTTTTTAGTAGAGCCTTAATATACTATCCCTGGGCTTCTTTTTATCTTTATGGAAATAAAAAAATAAAATAATTATGGAAAAGAGAATTGCAATTTTGGCAACGCATGGTTTTGAAGAAAGCGAGTTGACATCTCCGAAAGAAGCAATGGAGAAAGAAGGTTTTAATGTAGAAATAGTAAGCCTGGAAAAAGGAAAAATCAAATCCTGGGATAAAGATAACTGGGGTAAAGAATATGAAGTAAATAAAACTTTGGATGAAGTCTCTGCAAAAGATTATCATGCTCTGGTGCTTCCGGGTGGAGTGATAAACCCCGATAATTTAAGAAGAGAAGAGAAAGCTTTGATATTCGTGAGAGATTTCTTTAAACAAAGTAAGCCGGTAGCAGCAATATGCCACGCACCGTGGACTTTGATTAGCGCCGATGTGGTAGAAGGAAGAACCATGACATCTTTTAATTCTATTAGAAAAGATCTGGAAAATGCCGGAGCTCTTTGGGTAGATAAAGAAGTAGTGGTTGATGAAGCACTGGTTACCAGTAGAAATCCTGATGACCTTCCTGCTTTTAATGCTAAAGTAATTGAAGAGATTAAAGAGGGTAAGCATGATTTACAACATGCCTGATTTTCTTTAAAATATACTAAGAGAAAAGGAACGCCTAAGCGTTCCTTTTTTTATTTATCCTCGTCTTCATCTTCGTCTTCCAGATCTTCACCTTTTTCAGGGATCTCAACGATTGGATCATTAAATTCTGAATCATCGTAGTCATCCTCGTCAAAATTAGCCATAGAGTTTTCTAATCGTGTACTAACTTTTACAAGATAGATGGTATCCTCGGTTTTAACTTCTACAGCATCTACAGTTTCATTTTTTGCATTCTTAAATGAAATGACCTGGTCATCATCATATCCATCAGGATACTTATCTACAAGCAGTCCTAAAATTTCGGGAGTGAGCTTTTTATAATCTACGATTATCCTTTTCATAGTTTCATTGGTTTATGCAAGTATAAATAAAAAATTAAATCAGATACAAGACTTAAGCAGATATTCTAAATAAATTTTAAATATTTGAAATTCAGATTTTTGAATAATAATCAAATGCTCTTTGGATAAGTTCCTCCGGCACAATGACATCATAAACGGGCTTTCCAATATCTTCCAGGAGAACAAAATTGATATTTCCCCGTTCATTTTTTTTATCAAACTTCATGAGACTGCTTATTTCCTTAATATCACTTTCTGAAAACTTTTCATTTCCATAGATATCTCTTATAATTTCAGAGATCTTTTGAAGTTTGGTTTGAGGAAAACCCTTAATTTCAGTTGATAAATAAGTCTCCAGGATCATACCTGCGGCAATTGCCTCCCCATGTAGAAGTTTTTTCTTTTCGGGATGTGTAAGACAATAAGATTCTATCGCATGACCCAGGGTATGCCCGTAATTTAAAGTTTTCCGAATATTCTGTTCAAAAGGATCTTTTTCAACAATTTCACCTTTAATGTTTACTGACTCTTTTATGATCTCATCCAGGTGAGAGAGATCTAATTCCGAAAAATTAGAAACTTTATTCCAGTAAGATTCATCAGCAATTAAACCGTGCTTCAATATTTCTGCAAGACCGCTTCTCATTTCCTGAGGAGAAAGTGTCGCCAGGTAAGAAGAGTCAATAAGAACCATTTCCGGCTGATTGATCACCCCAATTTGATTTTTTAGATTCCCCAGGTCCACTCCTGTTTTTCCACCAACCGAAGCATCTACCATAGAAAGCAGGGTAGTAGGGATATTGATGAATTTTATTCCACGTTTAAAGGTAGATGCAACAAAGCCGCCAAGGTCTGTAACCACTCCGCCGCCAAGATTAATAAGAAGGCTTTTCCTGTCTGCCTCCAATTCAGAAAGAGCATTCCAAACTCCTTCGCAAGTCTGAAGGTTTTTAAATTCTTCCCCGGCCTCAATTTCAATCACTTCCGTTTGAACTTCATTTTGAAAATGCTGGAGAAACCTGGAAAGACATTTTTCATGAGTGTTAGTATCTACTAAAATGAAAATTTTGGAAGGCTGATCTTCTTTTAAAAAATCATTCAGCCTGGAATATCCACTTTCAGCATAAAATACAGAATCTAAAGATGCCGGTAAATCGTTCATTTTGTTAAAATTTATACGGTCGAAATTAAATAGAAATTATGAATTAACTCGACTTCAATAATTATATTTGCCCGATTAACAGCTCGAAATGATAAATAAAAAGATATTTAACAACACAAAATCGGCTTTTAAATTAAAGTCAAACGCAGAACTGGATAGAGCGATTTTTTTATTCAGTATGATGAATTACTCTTCATTAGTAAAAGCCGGTAGTGCCTTAACTAAGCTTTCTTTAAAGCTTCATCTTCCTGTAGAAACCCTGATCAAGAAAACAATTTTTGAGCAATTCTGCGGTGGGGTTACAGAAGAAGACTGCAAACCGGTGACCAAAGAAATGTATGATGAAAATCTACATAGTATCCTGGATTACTCTGTTGAAGGTAAAAAGACTGAAGAAGAGTTTGATTCGGCTATGAAAAAGAAACTTAGCCTTATAGAATATGCCAAAAATAGTGATGAAGTATCTTTTGCGATGTTCAAACCAACTGGTATTGGAAGGTTCGAGATCTGGGAGAAGGTGAGTGAAAAGGTGAGTCTGACTGATGAAGAAAAAGAAGAGTGGGATAGAGTTAAAAAGCGTGTGGATACGCTTTGTAGTAAAGCTTATGAACTTGGAGTAAGATTGTATGCTGATGGTGAGGAAACTTGGATGCAAACCTCTGCAGATGATCTTATGGAAGAGATGATGAGAAAGTACAACAAGGAGAAAGTGCTTATCTTCAATACCCTACAGTGTTACCGATGGGATAGGCTACAGTATTTAAAAGATCTTCATGAAAAAGCAAAAAATGAAGGTTTTAAAATTGGAGCAAAAATAGTGCGTGGTGCCTATATGGAAAAAGAAAATGCACGAGCAAAAAAACTAGGGTATCCATCACCAATTTGTGAAAGTAAAGAAGCTACCGATGTTAATTTTAATAGTGTACTTTCCTATTGTTTAAATCATTTGGAAGACATCTCTGTGTTTATTGGTACACATAACGAGGTAAGTAGTTACCTGGCGCTTCAGATCATTGAGGACAAGGGAATTTCCATTGACGATAAAAGGATATGGTTTAGTCAACTATATGGGATGAGTGATCATCTTAGTTATAATCTTGCCAAAAAAGGCTATAATGCGGTGAAACTGGTGCCTTTTGGACCGGTAAGGGATGTGGTGCCCTATCTTTTACGTCGTGCGCAAGAAAATACCTCTGTGAAAGGGCAAACGGGTAGAGAGCTTTCATTGCTTAGAGAAGAGAAAAAGAGACGTAAGGGAGATCAATCTACCAAGCATCACCGAGAGTAAAATTAAATGATGAAATGGCTGGCGAAATTTGTCTATTTTAAACTACTTGGCTGGAAGCTGGAAAACCGTTTTGATCCGGCCATTAAAAAATGTGTTCTAATAGTAGCTCCACATACTAGCTCCTATGATTTTCTAATCGGAATTCTGGTTAGAAAAATTATGGGGATTCAAATTAATTTTGTTGGAAAAAAAGAGCTTTTTAAACCTCCCTTTGGCTGGTATTTTAAAGCTGTGGGTGGTTCGCCGATAGATCGAACAGGAAAGCAGAAAAAGGTTGATGCTATCGCACAAATCTTTCGGGAAAAGAAAATATTCAGATTGGCAATGTCCCCGGAAGGAACCAGGGAAAAGACGGAAAAGTGGAAAACCGGCTTTTATTATATAGCATTAAAAGCTGAAGTTCCTATCACCCGTGTTTCATTTGACTATGCTACTAAAAAAGTAAAAATCTCCGAGCCGTACTGGCCTACCGGAGATTTTCAAAAAGATTATACTGAGATTTTTAGTTATTACGATGGAGTAGTAGGTAAAATTCCTGAAAAATTTTAATTAATCCTCTTCTTCTGAAGATTCCATGGTGTGATATACATTTTGAACATCATCATCTTCTTCCAGTTTTTCCAGTAATTTTTCAACATCAGCAGTCTGTTCTTCATTCAGACTTTTGGTTACTTGTGGGATTCTTTCAAATCCTGAAGAAACAATTTCGATCTCACGATTTTCAAGTTCTTTCTGGATAGCTCCAAAATTTTCAAAAGGGGCGTAGATATGAATTCCATCTTCATCTTCAAAAACTTCTTCAGCACCAAAATCGATTAATTCCAGTTCCAGCTCTTCCGGATCCAGGCCTTCAGCGTTAATGGTGAAATTGCAAGTATGGTCGAACATAAATTCAACAGAACCGGAAGTTCCCAGGTTTCCATCAGATTTATTAAAGTGAGAACGAATATTGGCCACAGTACGATTATTATTATCTGTGGCAGTTTCCACCAGTACTGCGATCCCGTGAGGAGCATAGCCCTCAAAAAGAACGATCTTATAATCACCCTGAGACTTATCAGACGCGCGTTTTATGGCACGTTCAACATTGTCTTTAGGCATGTTCACACTTTTCGCATTTTGAATTACGGCGCGTAACTTTGCATTGGTGTCAGGATCTGGCCCTCCTTCTTTAACTGCCATCACTATATCTTTACCAATTCTGGTAAATGCTTTGGACATTGCGGACCAACGCTTCATTTTACGTGCTTTTCGAAATTCGAATGCTCTTCCCATGCTTTAATAAAATTAGATTCGGGCAAAAATATAAAAAAAGCTCCTAATTTTCCCCGGAAAATTAAGGAGCAGTTAATTCTTACAATTTTTATTTTTAATTAGTTGCCTCGATTATATCTTCAATGGCACGTGCCATTTTAAAATCTTTTTCGGTGACTCCATCAGCGTCATGAGTAGATAAAGAGATCTCTAATTGATTATAGACATTTCCCCAATTTGGATGATGCTGTTGAGCTTCCGCTTCAAAAGCAATACGCGTCATTACCGTAAATGCTTCTTTGAAGCTTTCAAATTGGAACGAAGTATGAATCGCTTTTTTTGCATAGGTCCAGCCATCAAACTGTTTTAGTTTTTCCTGGATTTCTTCCTCGCTTAATTTTTTCATCACTTTAAATTTTTTGGTTTTACTTAAAGTTAGAAATTAAGCAGAGATTTAGCCTGTTTAAACTTTGGTTTAGTATAAGATTAACAGCGACTATAATTTAGTTGAAGCTTCTATAACCTGGTGCACGGTAATTTGAAGATTTGCCGGTAATTTATTGTCTTTTGGCAGCACTGCTAGAAATCTGTCGTAGTTAGAATCATATACATTCTTAAAAAGAGGTTTCTCATAGCCTAGTTCTTCACAAAGCTCTTCGATAAAATCTTTTTGATGAATAAGATCTGTACTTCCCAGGTGAAATACACCCTGTCTATTCCTGTTTATAAGATAATGTACCTGTTGAGTAAGCTTAAGGATTTCGGTAGTATTAATAACTACATTGGGGAAAACTTCCAGAGGTTCTCCTAAATCCAGAATGGTTTTAATTTGCTTTACCCGGGGTGAAGATTTACCAAAAACCATAGGTAGTCTTATGATATTATAATTATGATTGGGTAACCTTAATAAAGCATTTTCGATCTTTATCTTAAACCTACCGTAGATACTCTGACTTAAGGTTTTGTCGTATTCGTACGAAGGAAAATTTGTAAAAGCATCAAAAACATTTGCTGAACTTATAAAAATAAGCTTGCTATTATATTTTAAAAGATGATTTATAATAGAGAAATGTGTGGAAATTTGTGCGTCAAAACTTCCCCGAAGCGAAGAAATGATAACATCTGGTCGTAAATTTTCAAGTAGGATCTCGATATTCTCAGTATCCATATCAAAATGGTGGAACTGATGATTCTCCTCAAAAAACCGGTTTGCAGTATGAAAAGTGCCATGGGTATCAAAATAGGAGCATAGCTCTTTGTATAAGGCATTGCCTATAAAACCGCTAGCTCCTAAAATGAGTATTCGTTTCAAATAAATTAGCCTTTATAAAAGGGCAATTTCACCTGAGTTGCAGTAACGGTTTTTTTACGTATTTGAATTGAAATCTTATTTCCAACACCTGCAAGTTCAGCCGGTACATATCCTAAGCCTATTCCTTTTTCAAGGGAAGGGGACATGGTGCCCGAAGTTACCTCTCCAATTTTCTTACCATTTTCATCTACTATATCATATCCCTGGCGTGGAATTCCTCTCTCGTCAAGTTCAAAAGCTACAAGTTTACGGGCTGGTCCATTTTCCTTCTGAGCTTTAAGTTCTTCACTATTGATAAAGTCTTTCGTAAATTTTGTGATCCAACCCAGACCGGCTTCAATAGGGGAGGTAGTGTCATCGATATCGTTGCCATACAGGCAGAATCCCATTTCCAGTCTTAGGGTGTCACGGGCAGCCAAACCTATTGGCTTAATCCCATAATCTTTTCCTGCTGCCATTACCGCATCCCAAACCTGTTCAGCGTCTTCATTTCTGAAATAGATCTCGAATCCGCCGCTTCCGGTATAGCCGGTGGCCGATATAATTACTTTTTCGACATCAGCAAATTTGCCAACTTCGAAAGTATAGAACTTCATATTTTCAAGATCTACTTCAGTAATAGATTGCATAGCCTCTGCCGCTTTTGGTCCCTGAATTGCCAGTAATGACATTTCATCGCTCATATCACGTATGGTAGCATCCATGGTATTGTGGTGTGCGATCCAGTTCCAGTCTTTCTCAATGTTAGAGGCATTTACCACCAATAGATATTTTTCAGCATCAATCCGGTAGATGATCAGGTCATCTACAATCCCGCCTTCTTCATTTGGCATGCATGAATACTGGGCTTTACCGTCCACGAGTTTTGAAGCGTCATTAGAACTGATCTTCTGGATCAATTCCAGTGCATTTTCTCCTGAAATTAGAAACTCACCCATATGAGAAACATCAAAAACCCCCAGTTTTTCTCTTACGGTTTCATGCTCAATATTAACTCCTTCATAGGATACAGGCATATAGAAACCGGCAAAGGGAACCATTTTGGCGTTCAATTCTTTGTGCTTTTCAGATAGGGCTATTTCTTTCATTATTTTTAAAAATTTGGGCAAATTTATTCAATTCAGGATGAATACAATATTTATTTAGGCTTTTTATCGTTTTATATTTATGATTCCTTTACTTTATATTTAAGCACCAATTCAGAAATCAAATTTTATGAAAGTTCTTTCTGCTGAGCAGTTGTCGGGAGCCGATAAGGAAACGATAAGAAAACAAAATATAACTTCGGAAGAATTAATGGAGCGTGCAGCTACTTTAGTCTTCAATGAAATAAATCAGCGGTTACAGGGAGCACCAATCCCTATTAAGATCTTCTGCGGAATTGGGAATAATGGGGGAGACGGGCTGGTAATTGCCAGACACTTGATCCAACACGGTTATCACGTTACCGTATATGTGGTAAATTACAGCGATAAGCGATCTGAAGATTTTCTAGCCAATTACGAAAAACTTAAAGTTATCACTAACGACTGGCCGCACTTAATTAAGGAGGAAGACCATTTTCCCGAGATTAATACAGGAGATTTCGTGATCGATGCCATGTTTGGAATTGGTTTAAACAGACCAATTGAAGGCTGGGTAGCGAAGCTGGTAAAATTGATCAATAATTCACAGGCTTTTATTCTGGCGGTGGATATGCCCAGTGGTTTGTTTTCAGATAAAACACCCGGGAAAAAAGCGGCGGTAATAGAGGCGAATTATACTTTGAGTTTTCAATCTCCAAAACTGGTATTTTTTCTTCCTGAAACTATGGATTATATTGGCGATCTCCAGGTTTTAGATATTGGGCTGGATAGAGAATATATTAGTAAACTAATCTCAGAAACATTCCTTATAGGAAAGCAGGAAGCAGTAAGCTTGTATATTCCCAGAAAAAAGAATTCTCATAAAGGAGATTATGGAAAAGTTTTGATAGTTGGTGGCAGCTACGGTAAGATAGGAAGTGTTTTGTTAACAGCAACCGCTGCCCTAAAAACTGGTACAGGTTTGTGTAGCCTTTATATTCCTGAATGCGGATACGATATTATTCAAACAGGATTGCCGGAGGCAATGCTAATGACAGACACAGATAAAAAAATGCTTACCACCTACCCAAAAGATTTTGATGCTGATGTAGTATGTTTTGGGATGGGAGTTGGTACTGATGAAAAATCTGTCCAGGCCTTAAAAGAGCTTTTGCAAGCTAATAATGATCCTGTGGTTATTGATGCTGACGGACTGAATATCCTATCAAATAATAAAGAATTTCTAAAAATGCTTCCTAAAAATTCAGTTCTTACACCACATCCGGGAGAATTGAAAAGACTAATAGGTGCGTGGGAAGATGATTTTCAAAAACTAGAAAAGGTAAAGAAATTCAGTAAAAAATATAATGTGATCCTTGTGGTGAAAGGCGCACATACATTTACTATTGACAGAGAATATATTTATATCAACGATTCTGGAAACCCGGGAATGGCAACTGCCGGAAGTGGTGACGTACTTTCGGGAATTATAACTTCACTTATTGGGCAGGGGTATGAACCTGTAAATGCTGCTGTATTTGGAGTTTATCTGCATGGGCTTTCGGGAGATATAACTGCTGAAGAAATAGGTTATGAATCCTTATTAGCCGGAGATATTGCCAGGAATATGGGGAAAGCGGTGAAAGCTCTTTTTGAAAGGGAATCAATGGAATCAAAATAAATTTAAGAATTGTTTAAAATATATTGATTTTAAACACTAATAATTTGGAATCTTATTTTTGAAGTAGGATTTTTGCTCACTATAAACCTAATCGCAACTAATGCAAAGTCATCATTATATAAGTTCAGCCGTTTTGGATCTTGAAGTAATCCATAATATTCTAAAAAATCAAACAAAACTGGCTTTGAGTGATGAATCAAGGTTGAATATAGAAAAGTCGAGATCCTATCTAAACAATAAAATAAAAGCAAGCGATGTTCCTGTCTATGGTATAAACACTGGTTTTGGAGCACTTTGTAATGTAAAGATCACTTCAGAAAAGCTTACCGAATTACAGGAAAACCTGGTAAGGTCACATGCCTGTGGTACCGGAGATAAAGTTTCTAAGCCTGTAATAAGGCTAATGTTACTTCTGAAGATCCAGTCGCTTAGTTATGGAAATTCAGGAATAGCACTGGCGACAGTTGAAAGATTAATAGACCTTTATAATAATGATTTTTTACCTGTAATTTATGAACAGGGATCTTTGGGAGCCTCGGGAGATCTTGCTCCACTGGCTCATTTGGCATTGCCCTTAATTGGAGATGGGGAAGTATATGTTGAAGATACTATAATTTCTGGAGCAGAGCTTTTAGAAAAGATGAGTTGGAACCCGGTTAAGTTGCAAAGTAAGGAAGGTTTGGCCTTGCTTAACGGAACCCAGTTTATGAGTGCTCATGGGGTGCATGCATTATTAAAGGCTTATAAACTTTCATATATGGCAGATCTTATTGGGTCTATCTCGGTAGATGCATTCGACTGTAATCTTTCCCCATTTGATGAACTTGTACACCTGGTAAGGCCACATCGGGGTCAGGTGAAAACTGCCGAAAGGATCAGGCAATTTTTAGAGGGTAGTGAAATTGCTTCCTCTGAAAAAGAGAATGTCCAGGATCCTTATTCCTTCAGGTGTATCCCGCAAGTGCACGGAGCTACAAAAGATACTTTGTCTTTCGTTAGAAAAACGATGAAGACTGAAATTAATTCTGTTACCGATAATCCAAATATTTTTATTGAAGCAGATAAGATCATTTCCGGAGGGAATTTTCATGGGCAACCCTTAGCTTTAGGATTGGATTATCTTGCGATTGCACTTTCTGAGCTTGCTAATATTTCTGAAAGAAGAACTTATCAATTAGTATCAGGATTAAGAGGTCTGCCTAATTTTCTGGTGGAAAATCCTGGTTTAAATAGCGGATTTATGATTCCGCAATATACAGCGGCCAGTATCGTAAGTCAAAATAAGCAATTATCAGCTCCTGCTTCAGTAGATTCTATTGTTTCCTCTAACGGGCAGGAAGATCATGTTAGTATGGGAGCAAATAGTGCCACCAAATTGCTTAAAGTTGTTGAAAATCTTAATTCGGTATTAGCTATAGAACTGTTTAACGCATCTCAGGCGATCCATTTCAGAGAGCCTGCGAAAACTTCAGAAAAATTAGCTAAGGTGATACAGCTTTTTAGAAAAGATGTTCCGGTTCTTACCGAAGATAGAACCATGGCTCCCTACATTAAAAAAGCTAAGGATTTTGTAGATCGGTTTGAAGTGGAAGACTTTCTGGATTAAATTATGGTTTTAATCCAGGTGACGGCTTCTTCTAAAGTTTGAAACACTTCAAAGCAATTATTGTCTTTATAGAACTTTTTCTCAACTCCTTCAGCATTTTTACGGGTCATTTCATTTTCACTTACCACCGCAATAGCTTTTAAATTATTCACATTGGCAGATTCCATATAGACCATCGGATCTACTGCATAAGAATTTACCCGGTGAGAAATATAGCCGTAGTTTTTTTCCTTAAAGATCTCGGCACCGATTTCTAGAAGTTTTTTATTTGACTCCACGTCAAAAAGGACGCCTTCATTAAGTTTTGCGATTAAAATATTTTCGTGGATATATACATTTCCGAAGCTTAGTTGAATCTCTTGTGGTAGCATTATTTGTAGGGCTGTTTTGCGCTAATTTAGAATATTTAAACAATTGATAAAAGAATAATTTAAAAAAAGCCGCTTCGTTAAAAGCGGCTTTTTTAGAGACTTGTGGGTTAACCACTTAAGATTCAGTTTCTTTTATTGATTTTTGAATATCTATTGTCAGTTCATTTTTCTCTTCATCCAGGTCCATTTGAATTTTGTCCCCTTCTTTTAAGTTTGAAGTGATAATCTCTTCGGCCAGGGCATCCTCGATATATTTCTGAATTGCCCGATTTAAAGGACGAGCCCCATATTGTTTATCGAAGCCTTTTTCAGCAATAAAATCTTTGGCTTTGTCTGTCAATTTAAGATCATATCCAAGGCCGTGAATTCTATCAAATAGTTTTCCAAGCTCGATATCAATGATTTTATGAATATCTTCTCTTTCAAGACTATTGAAGATCACAACATCGTCTATACGGTTCAGGAATTCCGGAGCGAAAGCTTTTTTCAAGGCATTTTCAATAACACTTCTCGCATTGTCATCTACCTGAGATTTTTGAGAAGCTGTACCAAATCCAACTCCCTGTCCAAAATCTTTCAATTTTCTGGCCCCGATATTTGAGGTCATAATAATAATAGTATTCCTAAAGTCGATTTTTCTACCAAGACTATCTGTTAAATAGCCATCATCCAGCACCTGAAGTAACATATTGAATACGTCTGGGTGAGCTTTTTCTACCTCGTCAAGAAGCACCACCGCGTAAGGTTTTCTTCTTACTTTTTCAGTAAGCTGTCCGCCTTCTTCGTAGCCAACATATCCCGGAGGAGCACCAATTAAACGAGATACTGCGAATTTTTCCATGTATTCACTCATGTCTATACGAATAAGCGCATCGTCATTATCAAATAATTCACGTGCCAGAACTTTTGCCAACTGAGTTTTACCAACTCCTGTCTGACCAAGGAAGATAAATGAACCAATTGGTTTATTAGGGTCTTTTAAGCCGGCACGGTTTCGTTGAATGGCTTTAACGACCTTTCCAACCGCCTCATCCTGACCAATGACTTTTCCTTTAATTTTCTTAGGGAGTTCCACCAGTTTATTGCTTTCTGTCTGGGCAATTCTGTTAACAGGAATTCCTGTCATCATAGAAACCACATCGGCCACACTATCTTCTGAAACCGTTTCTTTGTGTTTCTTTGATTCCTCTTCCCATTTTTCCTGGGCTATGCTAAGTTCTTTTTCTAGATTTTTCTCATCATCCCTTAACTTGGCAGCTTCTTCATACTTCTGTTTCTTAACAACAGAATTTTTGCTTTCCCGTACTTCTTCCAGTTTTCTTTCTAATTCCAGGATCTGTTTTGGAACATCAATATTTATGATATGAACTCTGGATCCTGCTTCATCCAAAGCGTCTATTGCTTTGTCTGGAAGAAATCTGTCCGTCATATATCTATTAGTAAGATGTACACAGGCCTGAATTGCTTCATCTGTGTAAACTACATTGTGATGTTCTTCGTACTTATCTTTTATATTATTAAGAATTTCAATTGTTTCTTCAACCGTGGTAGGCTCAACAATTACTTTCTGAAATCTTCTTTCCAGGGCTCCATCTTTTTCAATATACTGTCTGTACTCATCAAGAGTAGTGGCTCCAATACATTGAATTTCACCTCTGGCCAGGGCAGGTTTGAACATATTACTGGCATCAAGACTACCTGTAGCGCCACCGGCACCTACGATCGTATGAATTTCATCTATAAAAAGGATGATGTCATCATTCTTTTCCAGCTCATTCATTACGGCCTTCATGCGCTCTTCAAACTGTCCGCGATACTTGGTTCCGGCAACAAGGCTGGCAAGATCTAGGGTTACCACTCTTTTATCAAAAAGAATCCTGGAAACCTTACGCTTTACAATTCGTAAAGCCAGTCCTTCAGCAATAGCAGATTTACCAACACCCGGTTCTCCAATGAGTAGCGGATTGTTCTTTTTTCTTCTGCTTAATATCTGGGAAACTCTTTCAATTTCTTTTTCTCGTCCAACTACAGGGTCTAATTTATCAGCTTCGGCTAAAGAAGTAAGGTCTCTTCCAAAGTTATCCAGCACCGGAGTTTTGGATTTTTTAGAAGGTTTACCTGTCGTTCCACCGCCACTGAATGGATTTTCCCTGGTTGCTTCATCACCATCGTCATCTGAAAATGATTCTGCAGACGGGCTATCTGTGAAATCGTCTTCGTCGCTTGCGATCATGTATTTAAACTGATCTTTTACACCGTCGTAATCTATTTTCAATTTATTCAGCAGTTTAGTTGTGGGATCGTTCTCGTTTCTTAAAATGCACAACAATAGGTGAGCGGTGTTTATAGAAGAACTCTGGAAAAGTTTGGCTTCCAGAAAAGTTGTTTTCAAAGCACGCTCAGCCTGTCTCGTTAAATGCAGGTTCTTTTTCTCGTTATTTATTGTAACGGTGTTGGGATTTGCCGGGCTTAGAATTTCAACCTTGCGTCTTAAATGATTAAGATCTATATCCAGTGCCGATAGTATTTCTATAGCTTTCCCATCACCATCTCTCAGTAAACCAAGCATAAGATGTTCAGTCCCGATAAAATCGTGGCCAAGTCTTAAGGCTTCCTCTTTACTGTAAGCAATAACATCTTTTACTCTTGGTGAAAAATTATCATCCATTTTATCTTCCTTTCTCAAAATTTATTTCACTCGAATTTGGTCAAAAACTGTACCTAATAGGGAGTTAGTAGCTAATTGACAAAATTACTTTCAATTATCAAAGGGTAAAATACTGAACTTATTAACTAAATCACAATAAAAATTTGTTAATAAAAAGAAGGCTATCTTAGGGTTCAATGCCCATTAAAATTGATAAAATATGTAAATTGCCCCTTAGATTTTTTGAGATAAATTAAATTTTAAAATATGGCTGAAGGAGAAAAGCTTATTCCTATCAACATTGAAGATGAAATGAAATCGGCCTACATTGATTATTCGATGTCGGTCATTGTGTCACGTGCCTTACCAGATGTGCGTGATGGATTAAAACCAGTACACAGAAGAGTATTGTACGGTATGTACGAGCTTGGAGTTCTTTCAAACAGAGCCTATAAAAAATCAGCAAGAATTGTAGGTGAGGTATTAGGTAAGTATCACCCTCACGGGGATTCATCTGTTTATGACACTATGGTTAGGATGGCACAGCACTGGAGCATGAGATACATGCTGGTTGATGGCCAGGGTAACTTTGGTTCTGTAGATGGGGATAGTCCTGCAGCAATGCGTTATACTGAAGCACGTATGCGTAAGATCAGTGAGGATATGCTTGCTGATATTGATAAAGAAACTGTAGATACCCAATTAAATTTTGATGACTCTTTAAGTGAGCCTGTGGTAATGCCTACCAGAGTTCCCAATCTTTTAGTAAATGGGGCGAGCGGTATTGCAGTAGGAATGGCTACCAATATGCCTCCTCATAATCTTTCTGAAGTCATCGACGGAACTATTGCTTATATAGATAACCACGATATAGAGATAGATGAGCTTATTCAGCATATCAAAGCGCCTGATTTTCCTACAGGCGGTATCATCTATGGTTATGATGGTGTAAAAGAAGCCTTTAAAACCGGTAGGGGACGAGTCGTGATGAGAGCGAAATCTCATATGGAAGAAATTGGCGGAAGAGAATATCTCGTGGTGACTGAAATTCCATATCAGGTAAATAAGGCTGATATGATCAAGAAAACAGCCGATCTTGTTAATGACCGTAAAATAGAAGGCATTAGTCTTATTAGAGATGAATCTGACCGTAATGGAATGCGGATCGTTTATCAAATCAAAAGAGATGCTATTCCTAATATTGTTTTAAATACACTCTTTAAGCATACAGCGCTTCAGTCTTCTTTTAGTGTAAATAATATTGCACTGGTAAAAGGAAGACCAGAAATGCTTAACCTAAAGGATATTATTCATCATTTTGTTGAGCACAGACACGATGTTGTAGTTCGTAGAACAGAATTTGAATTACGTAAGGCTAAAGAGCGTGCTCATATTCTTGAGGGTTTAATTATCGCTTCAGATAATATTGATGAAGTAATTGCCTTAATTAGATCTTCTTCTAACGCTGATGAGGCCAGAAATAAATTAATAGAGCGTTTTGAGCTTTCAGAAATCCAGGCGAAGGCAATCGTTGAAATGAGGTTGAGACAACTTACCGGACTGGAACAGGATAAGTTGCGAGCTGAATATGATGATATTTTAAAGACTATTGAAGATCTGGAAGATATTCTTGCCCGTAAGGAGCGTAGAATGGAAGTGATCAAAGAGGAGCTTTTTGAAGTTAAAGAAAAGTATGGTGACGAAAGACGTTCTCAGATAGAATATGCGGGAGGAGATCTTAGTATCGAGGATATGATCCCTGATGAAAAAGTTGTTATTACCATATCTCATGCAGGTTATATTAAAAGAACTTCCTTAACGGAATATAAAACACAAAATAGAGGTGGAGTAGGACAGAAAGGTTCAAATACCAGGAATGAAGATTTTCTGGAATATCTTTTTGTTGGAACTAATCACCAGTACATGCTATTCTTTACCCAGAATGGTAAATGTTACTGGATGAGGGTTTATGAAATTCCTGAAGGAAGCAAGGCTTCAAAAGGAAGGGCTATTCAGAATCTTATCAATATCGAGCCTGAAGATAAAGTGAATGCATTTATATGTACCCAGGATCTTAAAGATGAAGAGTATGTAAATGATCACTTTGTGATTATGGCTACTAAAAAAGGTCAGGTTAAGAAGACCAGATTGGAAAAATATTCTCGTCCGCGAACTAATGGGATTAATGCCATTACCATTAAAGAAGGAGATGAATTATTAGAAGCAAAATTGACTACAGGAAATAGCCAGGTAATGCTTGGTCTTAGAAGCGGAAAAGCCATTAGGTTTGAAGAGTCTAAAACCAGACCAATGGGTAGAAATGCCTCCGGAGTAAGAGGAATCACTTTGGCAGATGACAAAGATGAAGTAGTAGGAATGATTGCGGTAAATGATTTTGATTCTGATATTCTTGTCGTTTCTGAAAATGGCTATGGTAAAAGATCCAGTCTGGAAGATTATCGTATTACTAACCGTGGAGGTAAAGGGGTTAAAACGATCTCTGTAACTGAAAAAACAGGACAACTTGTCGCAATTAAGAATGTTTCAGATGCAGATGATCTTATGATCATCAACAAATCTGGCATTGTTATACGTATGGCTGTAGAAGATTTACGCGTAATGGGCCGTGCTACGCAGGGAGTTAGATTAATTAACCTTAAAGGCAATGATGCTATTGCTGCGGTTGCGAAAGTCTTGCATGACGAGGATGATGTTGAAAGTATGGAAGATGCTGAAAAGCCTGTAGGTAGTGAGGATTCGGCGAATGGCACAACTATTGTAGATGATAGTGAAGAATAAATAAAAACCAAAACAACAATGAAAACTAATATTTTGACAGCGGCAGCAGTGTCATTTCTAACCATGACTGCAGTTGCCCAAAAAGATGAAGTAAAAAACGCTGAAGATGCCCTTGATGATGGTAATTATACAGAGGCTAAAGCTCAGCTAAAAATTGCTGAACCAAATCTTGGCGAACTTAATGATAAGTGGCAGGAAAACTTTTATTTATATAAAGGTAAAGCTTATGCTGGAGGAAATCCAACAGCTGAAGATATGAAGACTGCAGCTATGGCATTTCAGAAAGCTGTAGAAATGGGAAATGATGAAGCAGCAGAAGGGCTAGCAGCTTTAAAAAATAATCTTATCCAAAGTGCAATTTCAGATCAAAATAAGGAAGATTTTGCATCAGCTGCAGATAAACTGTACACCAGTTACGAGCTAAGTAAAAAAGATACTATTTATTTGTATTATGCTGCCAATAACCTTGTTCAGGCACAAGACTACGATAAAGCGACAGAGTATCTTGAAATGCTGAACAAACTTGATTATGACGGTTCAGGAAAAGCTTATACCGCAGTTAATATTGAAACTGGAGAAAGAGAGAATTTAGGTTCACAACAACAGATGGATCTTATGATTAAGACGAATCAATATAAAGAACCTCAGGTTGAAAAAATTCCTTCTAAAAAAGGAGAAATAGCTGCTTTAATTGCCAGAATCTACATTAGCCAGAAAAATTACGAAAAGGCTATCGCTGCAATGGATAAGGCTAAAGCTACCAATCCTGATGATTTGGGACTTCTACAAGCTGAAGCTAATATGTATTATCAAATGGGTGAAAAGGATAAGGCCAGAGAAATTCTGGAAGAAGTAGCTTCTAAAGATCCTTCAGATCCAGAAACATTTAATAATATTGGTATTATGTATGCTGAAATAGATGATACTAAGAAAGCCGTAGAATATTATGAAAAGGCACTAGAAGTCGATTCAGAATTCAATGAAGCTCGTGTTAATCTTATTGCAGCTAAACTTGCTAAAGAGAGAGCGCTTATTGATGAGATGAATAATCTGGGAATGAGCAAGAAAGATAATGCTCGTTATGATGAACTCGACGCAGAAAGAAAAGAATTATATAAGGAGGTACTACCTTACCTTGAAAAAGCTATGGAAGTAGATCCAGATAATAAAGATATAGTTAAAACGGCTATGAATCTATACACTAATCTAGGTGAGCAAGAAAAGGCTGAGGAACTAAAGTCTAAGCTATAAAACTTTCACTATAATAGTAAAAAAAACCACCGAATTTCGGTGGTTTTTTTATTTAAAATCAATTACTAAATTATCTTCTTAATAACCCTAAGTTTATGGGTGTGCTTCTTTAATTCAGCATTAAATATCCCGGAGTGGTCTATACGATCTATTCTCACCTTTCCATCTACATGGATAATGTAATTATCCTTCATCATTAACCCCACGTGATTTATTACCCCCTCCTGATCATCAAAAAAAGCAAGATCACCTGGTTCGCTTTCTTCAATAAAACTTAAAGCCTCTCCTTGTTTAGATTGTTCGGCTGCATTTCTATGTATCTTATACCCATTCAATTTATAAACTGTTTGAGTAAAACCACTGCAGTCTATTCCGAATGGACTTCTACCCCCAAGAATGTGAGGAGAATTTAAGTAAAGCGCAGCGGTATTTATAAGGTTTTCTTTTGTTGAAATGGAAGTTTTTGCTCTTTCACCTTCAAACCTATGGCCAAATCTTTCTGTGAAATTCAATACAGATCCCAAAGCAACTGGCATTAACAGACCATTTTCATCGGTAATATATTCAATAAGATCTGAAGATAGCTGAATATCATCCTCATCCAGAGAATAATATTCAGATTCTTCTATTTTTTTATACTGCTTTTTATCTATCCAGGCTTCAAAATCATCAAAAGCGTTTCGGATTCTGCTCCATTGAGCACGTTCTTCCAAAACTTTAAAATGTTCTCCATATAATAACTGAGAGGTCATTTCACTTTCGTGAGATGCAGCCGCCCTAAGCGGTACAATACTTAAATGGCAAATCCCGTATTGCATTAATTACTTATTGTTCAATATTAGGAATTGCGTTCAATTATCATTGCAGAAGCTCCACCACCGCCATTACAAATAGCAGCTGCCCCTATCTTAGCATTGTTTTGATCCAGTACATTTAAAAGGGTAATTAGAATTCTAACCCCACTACATCCAAGGGGATGACCTAAAGAAACGGCTCCGCCATTGACATTTGTATTGGAATCATTCAGGCCTAAAATTTTCATATTGGCAAGACCAACTACTGAAAATGCTTCATTAAATTCAAAGAAATCTACATCATTCAATTCAATTCCGGCTTTTGCGATTGCTTTTGGTAAAGCTTTAGAAGGCGCAGTAGTGAACCATTTAGGTTCTGTAGCAGCATCTGCAAAACTTTTTATAGTAGCCAGAGGTTTTAAACCTAATTCATCAGCTTTCTCCTTACTCATTAGAACTACAGCTCCGGCACCATCATTTATAGTAGATGCATTTGCCGCAGTTACCGTTCCTTCTTTAGAAAATGCAGGTCTAAGAGAAGAAATCTTATCCATTCTCACATTCTTAAACTCTTCATCCTCTTTTACTATTACAGGATCTCCCTTTCTCTGAGGTACTTCTACCGGTACAACTTCATTATCAAATTTTCCTTCTTTCCAGGCTTTTGCTGATCTTTCATATGATTGAACTGCAAATTTATCCTGATCTTCCCTGGAGAAATCATGCTCAGACGCGCAAAGGTCTGCACAAACTCCCATAGCATTATGGTCATATGCATCTACCAGTCCGTCTTTCTGCATTCCGTCTTCAAGGCTAGCCGGGCCAAATTTCTTTCCATTTCTCATATGTATATAATGCGGAATAAGACTCATATTTTCCATTCCTCCGGCAACAACAATAGAAGTGTCTCCTAACATTATTGATTGTGCTCCCTGCATTACGGCTTTCATACCGCTGGCACATACTTTATTTATAGTGGTACATGGAACTGTGTCTGGAATTCCTGCACCTAGAGAAGCCTGTCTTGCGGGAGCCTGACCAACACCAGCCTGAACAACATTACCCATCAAAACTTCTTCTACCAATTCTGGTTTAAGATTGATCTTTTCTAGTGCTCCTTTTATGGCAATAGATCCTAATTTCGTGGCTGGAATGCTTGATAAACTACCAAGAAAACTTCCTATGGGAGTTCTCGCAGCGCTTACTATTACTACTTCTTTATTCATGTTTTAAGTTTAATTAATTCAAGTGTTGCGAAGTTAGTGATTTTATAAGGAATTAAATAACCTAAGCTTATTCAGGCCTATTTTTACTACATTTGAGCATTACCTGAATGTCTATGAGCGATTTCATTAATAAGCTATATAAAAATCAGGCGCTTTTTTATAAAGTTTTCCTGTTTGTGCTTACCTCAGTATTGATCGTTTACCTGCTTCCAAAGGGCGGTAAATTTAAATACGATATCCCCAAGGGTAAGCCCTGGCAATATGAGAATCTCTACGCTCCCTTCGATTTTGCTATTCTGAAGACAGACGAGGAAGTAGCTGCTGAAAAGCAGGATATTACCAAATCGCATATTCCATATTATAATTTTGATACTGAAAAACCTGAAAATAT
This sequence comes from Christiangramia sediminis, assembly GCF_020552705.1. Taxonomy (GTDB): domain Bacteria; phylum Bacteroidota; class Bacteroidia; order Flavobacteriales; family Flavobacteriaceae; genus Christiangramia; species Christiangramia sediminis. The sequence continues at coordinate 467,518 of NZ_JAJBZG010000001.1, forward strand.
AAAGGAGGATGCCCTGAATGAGGTTAAGAATGTTTTTGCTGATACTACCCTGAATGTATATGAAACTATCATTGATGATTTTGTGGAAAAAACCATTGATGATATTTATGAGTTCGGTTTATTACAGGAAAGTGAACGTTTAGATCCAGATCAGTTCGTTTATTTATTGAAAGGAAATGAAGCTTCTGAAGTTGCTTATAGAAGAATATTAAAACAAAATGAGATCAGGGGATTTTTGAGTGATGAAATCTCAAACGCCGGTTTTACTTCTTTTAAAACGGAGTTACTTGAAGTCTTTTTCAATTCTGTGGAACCAAACGTAACCTTCAATAATCAACTTACCCAGAAGGAATTAGAGAGCAAACTGAACAATATTTCATATACACGTGGGGTAATTGAGCAAGGGAGCAGGATAATTGCTAAAGGCGAAGTAGTTGAAGGTAATAAATACCATATTTTACGATCTCTAAAGGCCGAATATGAATCCCAGGTGTGGAGTAAGACCAATTACAACTGGATCATAGTCGGGTATAGCACTTTAGTAGCTCTAGCTTTATTGATGCTATTGCTGTTCATGAGAAAGTACCGAATGAGCATCTTTGAGAATAATGTGAAAGTAACCTTCATATTTTTCAATATCATTTTTATGGTGATGCTCACCACTCTGGCAGTAAACTTTAATATAGATTATGTCTATGTAGTGCCATTATGTATTCTCCCGCTAACCCTAAAAGCATTTTTTGATGCCCGTTTAGGACTTTTTACGCACGTTATCACAGTACTCCTTTTAGGATTTATTGTACCAAATAGTTATGAATATATGTTTCTGCAGATCATTGCCGGGATCGTGACCATTCTTACGGTAAGTGAACTGTATAAAAGAGCAAATTTATTCATTTCAGTAGGGCAGATCACTTTGGTATACATTATTGCATATTTTGCTTTTACCGTAATCCAGGAAGGTAATATCGATGATATGAAACCTGAAGTATTTCTTACTTTTTTACTGGGTGGTTTGGCGACTTTGTTCGTTCAGCCTTTGATCTATGTTTATGAAAAGATCTTCGGAATGGTAAGCGATATGTCATTACTGGAGCTGTCTGATACCAATTCAAAGCTTTTGAAAGAATTAGCTGAAAAAGCCCCGGGAACTTTTCATCATAGTTTAAATGTAGCAAACCTGGCCGAAGCTGCGGCAAATGAAATTAATGCGAATGCCATGCTGGCCAGGGTAGGAGCCCTGTATCATGATATTGGTAAAATGTATAATTCAACTTATTTTACCGAGAATCAGACTACTTCTGTTAATTCTCATGATGAACTATCTCCAAGGGAAAGTGCTCAAATTATTATTGAACATGTTATTAAAGGGATCGAGATCGCTAAAAAGAACAATCTGCCAGATAGGGTGATAGATTTTATTAGAACGCATCATGGTACCAGTACCGTTTATTATTTCTATATGAAAGAGAAGGAGGCGAATGAAAATACGTCTTCTGAAGACTTCAGATATCCGGGACCTATTCCTTTTAGCAAGGAAACGGCAATTTTAATGATGTGTGATAGTGTAGAGGCGGCCAGTAAAAGTCTTAAAGAACCAACCTCGGTGCTTATAGATAATTTTGTAGAGAAAATAATCGATAAACAAATGGAAGAGGGTCAATTTCTAAATTCTAATATTACCTTTAAAGAAATACAGATGGTAAAGAAAATTCTTAAGCGTAAGCTTAAGAATATCTACCATCTGCGTATTGAATATCCTGAGTAATTCTAGTGTACTTCAAGGATCTTGTGTTCCTTGTCGTTGAAAGCAAAGCTCTCTCCGGCTTTTTTACCTTTCATTTCCTGGTATATTGGAGCATCAGTTGAAATTGCATAGACGGTACTTCCTTCGTCCAAAGTAATTTTACCCAATGCTGCAGATATAAAATAATAATTTTCAGAAGTTTCTACCACACTTCCAAAATCGATTTGTTCTGTGTAATGCTTTCTATCTATCCTGGCGAGCTTCTCTTTCATTTTTCTTGAATTGTCAAGATATTCAGCATACTTCTCAAAGTCTCCTAATAATTGCCCCTTACTATCATCCTCATCATAATCTGTATGAGCATCATTATTTTCCATGGATTCCTTGATCTGGTCCATTTCATTCTGATACTTATCTATCTGCTTATTTACCGTATCCAGACATTTATAATATAATTCCTCTTTATTCGCTACCATTTTTTTAATATTTCCGATTGAAATTTAAAATTAATCAAGCTTTTACTGCTTACCGAAGATTTAGGAAATATTTAATATGTGATTTATTCATTAGCTCTCAGGCTTATAATGAGTATTTATAAGCTTTTAAACTTATATTTATAAAAAATAAGGTTTTAAGCTTATTTTTGTATATTTGAGATATGATAGCAGTACTTTCAGCAGATCTTTTATCTTCTTCCAGTTATCCCAAACAATTAATGGAAAAGGTGATTAGTAGCTTAAACCGGGAGTTTAAAGCATTGGAAAATCTTTCCAAGGAAGATTCAGGATTTAAAATTTTCAGGGGAGACAGCTTTCAGGGAATCGTATACGATCCTTCAAAAGCTTTAAAGGCAGCTTTACAGTTAAAAACTGCCATAAACCGGCTTCATTTGCATGAAAACGGAATTAATAAAGCATTTAAGAAGGAAGCAGATCTTAGACTTGCCATTGGGATTGGTAGTTATGACTTTAAAAGGGATTCTATATTGGAGTCTAACGGACAGGCATTTCAATTCTCTGGAAGAACCCTGGACGATATGAAAAAGGAAAACCGAAAGCTTCAGTTAAAAACACCTTCAGAAAATATTAATGCTGAATTTGATACTTCTTTAATTCTTTTTGATGCAATTGCCGATAAGTGGAGTACGGCTTCCGCAGAAGTTATTTATTATCTTTTAAAAGCCTATAAGGAAACAGAAATAGCTTCGGAACTGGGAATTAGTCAGTCTGCAGTAAATCAGAGAAAAAAAGCTGCCGGCTGGGATGCAATTGATAAATTATTAACCCGTTATGAATCGGTAATAAAGGAACATTTTTCTAATGGAGAATAGTATGCTTATACTTTTACAATTATTATTAGCCCATATAGTTACAGATTTTGTGGTTCAGCCTACTAAATGGGTCGTACACAAAAGAGAGCATAAAACAAAGTCAATCTATCTTTATATACATGCTTTTATTTCCGGTTTTCTTAGTTTGTTATTTCTTGGAAAGCTGGAGTGGTGGTATATAGCGGTTTTTATAAGTATCACACATTTTTTTATAGATCTCTGGAAATTACAGTTTAAAAAAGATGATCTTAAAATGTTTATTTCAGACCAGGTGCTGCATCTTCTTATTATCGTGATCGCCTGGTTATTTCTAACTTCAAATTTTGAAAATATAATCCCATTTATATCCTCAATATTTTCTTCTGAAGCAGTTCTGGGCGTACTTATAGGTTATTTACTAATCATCTTTCCCGCAGGATTTTTAATAGGAAAAGCAACTAAAAGGTGGCAGAATGAAGTGGAAGATGACCTCCGCAAAAATAGTCTGGATGCTGCCGGAAGGTATATCGGAATCTTTGAAAGGGTTTTGGTACTCACTTTTATACTTACCACCAATTTCTCAGCGATTGGTTTTCTAATTGCAGCAAAATCAATTCTCCGGTTCAGTGATAAATCTGAAACCGGCGCAAGAAAGCAGACCGAATACGTGCTCATAGGTACGCTTATGAGTTTTACGATCACGATCCTGATAGGATTTCTAGTACGCCATATTGTTTTCTAGAAGCTGAATATTGCTCTGGATCCTTTCCTTTACAATATTCATCATTCGCTTGTTCAGGGAAGATGAATTCTTGATATAGTTATCATATTCCTCTAAAGTGAACTGACCAATAATGACGCCTTTCAGACTATTCCTGAATTTGATGTCCCGTTGGATGGCATTTTCAATATACTCAAACCTTTTTTCAAGCTTAAGCTCGTAAAACTTGTTCTTGTGTTTGGTAATATAATTCCTGAAAACAGCCAACAATAATTCATCCTGTAATTTGGCCACAGGACGAAGGGTTTCGTTTTGAAACCTTTCATCAGAACTCATGTTATCGGTAATTCTTGCTGATGGGATCTCAGGCCTTAGATCCTTTAGGTTAATATCTCTCGGACTCATGGCAAGTAATGTTTCTTAAATATAATTAATTAAATAGGCGCAATTACAGTGCCGTTCTCAGACTTGTAAACCGTTTATAAACAATAGGAGTTAAATATGTCTTAATCGCCCGGCGAACTTCTCTTCATCTTATTATATTGAAAAGAAAAGCTAAAGATTACCAAAGAATGATAGAATCAAAAAATCCTTATACCGGGGAAGTGATTGAAAAGTTTAAAGAACTTACGAAACCTGAAATAGAAGAAGCACTGGAAAAAGCAAATTCCAGATTTAAAAAATGGAGAAAGACCTCTTTTAAGGAAAGAGCTGATCTAATGATGAAAGCTGCCGCTGAATTGAAAAAGAATAAGCAGGAATATGCGGAAGATATTAGTAGAGAAATGGGGAAACCTATTACTCAGTCCATTGCCGAAATTGAGAAATGTGCCTGGGTTTGTGAATATTATGCGGAAAATGCAGAAAAACACCTTGCTTCTAAAAACATAAAGACAGATGCAGCTAAAAGTTATGTAAGCTATGAACCTATTGGAGTTGTTTTGGCTGTAATGCCCTGGAATTATCCATTCTGGCAGGTCTTTAGGTTTGCCGCTCCGGCATTGATGGCCGGAAATATTGGAATTTTAAAGCATGCGAGTAGTGTAATGCGATCTGCCAATAATATTCAGAAAGTTTTTGAAAGAGCCGGTTTCCCTGATGGCTGTTTTCAAAATCTTGTTTTAGGGAGTAGTAAAATAGAAGATATCATAAGGGACCCAAGGGTCAAGGCTGTAACCTTAACCGGTAGTAAGCCTGCCGGTGCTGCGGTTGCTTCTACTGCCAGTGAAGAAATTAAGAAATCTGTACTGGAATTAGGAGGAAGCAATGCTCTGGTGGTTTTTAAAGACGCAGATATTTCTGAAAGTGTAAAAACCTGTGTGCAGGCCAGGTTTCAAAATACCGGGCAAAGTTGTATTGCTGGTAAAAGACTCATTATACACGAAAATATAATGGATAAGTTTATGGAAGAATTTGTAAAACAGGTGCGAGAATTAAAAAGTGGTGATCCTTTAGATAAAGATACTTTTATTGGAACTATGGCCAGGGAAGACCTGGCGGAAGATCTTGAAAAGCAAATCCAGGATTCTGTAAAAGCCGGAGCTAAAATTATGCTTGGTGGAAAAAGGGATCGTGCTTATTTAGAACCAACAGTTTTAACGGGTGTAACACCTGAAATGAGTATGTTCAAAGAAGAAACTTTTGGACCAGCCATTGGAGTTACCACCTTTAAAAAAGATCAGGAAGCTATTGATCTGGTGAATCTATCAGATTTTGGATTAGGAGTCTCCATATTTACTGAAGATATTGATTTTGCTGAAAAAATTGTTCCGGAATTTGAAGACGGGGCTGTATTTGTGAACGAACTGGTGAAGAGTGATCCAAGGCTTCCTTTTGGTGGAACTAAGATCTCCGGCTATGGGAGGGAATTATCTGAAGATGGAATCCGGGAATTTGTAAATAGAAAGACCGTATATTTTAAATGATAATTAATGAAATTTGGAAAAGTAGAAGATCCCGGGATTATTGATTTCACCCTTCCGCCAACACATGAGCAAACTAAGCAGGTATTAAATTCTCATAAAGCTTCAGAATTCAAGGATGTAAGAATAGGTTGCGCAAAATGGAACCGGGCAGATCTAAAGAATTTTTACCCAAGAGGAACAAAAGATGAGCTGGAATATTATTCAACTCAGTTTAATTCAATTGAGCTGAATGCTTCTTTTTATAGAATGTTTCCAGAAGAACAATTTGCAAAATGGGAAGCAAAAGCCGAGGATGATTTTAAATTTTTCCCCAAAGTTCCTCGAATCATCAGTCACATTAAAAGACTTAATGATACTGAAGTAATAACTGATGACTTCGTGAAAAATATATTGCCCTTAAAGGAAAAAATGGGCATGGTCTTTCTTCAGCTTCGTGATGATTTTGGGCCGAAGAATATGGATCGTGTGGAAAAATTCTTTAAACACTGGCCAAAAGAAGTGCCTTTATCTGCCGAATTTCGTCATGCTGAATGGTACGAAGATGCAGGAGTTGCTGATGAACTAAATGAAATAATGATAGATAACAATATTTCACATGTAATTACCGATGCTGCCGGGAGGAGGGATCTACTTCATATGAGATTAACCACAGATTCCGCATTTATTCGCTATAACGGGGCAAATCATAAAAGTGATTATACCCGTTTAGATGACTGGCTAAAACGAATCGGGGAGTGGCATGAAATGGGATTAAATAATCTCTATTTTTTTGTACATCAAAATATAGAAGAAGCCTCTCCATTATTATCGGCATATTTTATTGAAAAGTTTAATAAGAAGTTTAATACCGGGATAAAGATTCCGGAAACACTAAAATAGAATGGGACAAAAAATATCTGTAACTGTAGACAGCGTTGTTTTCTGTAAAGTAAATGATCAATTCAAAGTTTTACTGGTCCAAAGAAAGAATGATCCTTTTAAAGATCAGTGGGCTTTGCCGGGAGGTTTTGTAGAAGAAGGGGAGAACCTCGAAACTGCTGCTAAAAGGGAATTATTGGAGGAAACCGGAGTAAAGGTGGAATCCATGCAACAGGTGCAGGCATTTGGGGAACCGGGAAGGGACCCAAGGGGACACACCATCTCGATTGCCTTTTTAAGCAGGATCTTCTGTGAAGAACATTTAAAGGCTTCAGACGATGCAAAAGATGCCAGATGGTTTCCAATAGAAAAGCTGCATACAATGAAACTGGCTTTTGATCATGATGAGATCATAAATGTAGCGCAACAGTTTCTATAATAATTTTTCATGATAATTATTAAATTCTCAGATTATTTTTATCATTTTATCGATTACGGAAATCTATTCCGTAGCCTTTATTTACTCGGTTTTTCTCTTTAAATTCGAAATAAAAATGAGATTTCATACACGAAAATGGATCAAACCCGAAGACCTGAATCCTAATGGTACCTTATTTGGAGGGCGATTACTGGAATGGATAGATGAAGAATGTGCTCTTTATAGTATAGTTCAGCTGGAGAATCCCAAGACAGTCACAAAATACATGAGTGAGATAGATTTTAGAAGTTCTGCTCACCAGGGAGATATTATAGAAATAGGAATTGAAGTTCAAAAATTTGGTTCTGCTTCTTTGACTTTAAAATGTGAAGTTCGTAACAAAATGACCAGAGAAACTATTATCACTGTAGATAAAATTGTTATGGTAGCTTTGGATGAAGCTGGTAAACCAAAGCCCCATGGAAAAACGGAAATTGAGTTCGTGAAAGACCGATTGAAGTAACTTTATTTTTTTCCCGATTGAACTTGAGGGTTTGCGGCCAAACGGACAGGAAATTCTTTTTCACCACCATATAATTTAATTTCCTGAATATCTGCAGGCATATAATAGCCATTATCTTCCAAAGCTTCTTTAACCACACGCACAACATTTCCTTTTGTGATCAAGGCTTGCATTCTAAAGTCTGTGGTGTCAACCCAGAAGAATACTTTAAGGTTGACCGTACTCGTAGCTAATTCATCCTCTATAACAAAATTCTGATGTTCCTCATCCTCAATAACCATAGGTTGTTTTCTTAAGGCTTCCATCACGGTTTTTTTAGCTCCGTCAATATTGTCTTCATAAGCAATACCGATAATAAAGTTCCACCGAAAGAAACCATCTTCAGTATAATTGGTAACAGGCTCTGTAAGTACATCGCTATTGGGGATATAAACATCTTTCCCATCAAAGGTTTTCAATTTTGTATATCTAAATTCCAGAGTTTTTACCTTTCCGAAGTTATCTCCTATCTCTACCGTATCATTTACATCGAAGGGTCTATTGAAAGCGAGGATGATCCCGGCAATAAAATTTTCGCCAATATCTTTAAATGCAAAACCTAAGACGACCGCACTGGCTCCCGCTGCTGTTAGAATTCCTGTGGCAATACCACCAAGTCCCATAGCACGCAGAGCGATCATAATGGCGGTAATTATAATTATGAAGCGAATGGCTTTTCCCAGAAAACGACTCATCAAAGGATCCGAGGTCCTGGCGGAAATTCTTCTCTGAAAGAATTTACCCAACCAAATTCCAATAAGTACCCCGAGAATTATGATCAATAATCCCAGTCCTATTCCGGGAAGCTGATCAATAAAATTATCATAGAAATGGATAAAAGATTCTGAGACATTATCAGTTTCTTCAGAGATAGGATTTTGCATTCTGCTGTTTTCCTTAAATTTAAAGATTCAGAAGACAGAATATCCTAATAAAATGTTAGTTTTTACTGATTACTGGAGCCATTTTGTCCTTTTTCAGAATTTTCTTTCTTCTCTTCTGCGATCTGTTTTTTAGCGGCTTTTATTTGCTCTGCAGTTGCCGGTTCGGGTTTTTGTTCCTCGGCAAGTTCTTTTTGCAGATACAATTCTGCGTAGAAAGGAGTATGGTCAGATTTTATATCGCTTCCAATATCAATTTTCTTCACTCTAAATTCTTCAGAAACAAATATATGATCTAAAGACCATCTCATAATGAAGCTCGTAGCATCAAAAGTATTGTAAAAACTTCTTCCTTTTCGAACATCAAGAAGTTCTCCAACGCTCTGGAATAGACTGGTGGTTTGTGACCAGGCAACATCATTAAAATCACCAATTACTATTACGGGAATTTCAGAATCCCTGGCTTCAAGAGCTATTTTCATCATTTCTGCATCCCTGTCTGAAGAAGATGGATTGTGTTGTGGCATTGGTGGAGTAGGGTGTATGGCATGTAACTGAACTCTGTCTCCGGAACGTAGTTCTATTTCAGAATGAATGGATGGTATGCTGTCGTCCACAATATATTTCACTTGGGGATTATGTAGCTTCAGTTTTGAATAGAGGATCATCCCGTAAGTATTATCTAAGGGAACTTCAACTTTATATGGATAATCACCTCCAAGGCCAGATTTAATTGCTTCATTCCACGTATCGTTAGTTTCAGTAAATACGGCAACATCGGGATTTAATTTCTTAATCTCTTCTACCATTAAACCGGTTTCTTTATTCTTCTGAAGTACATTGGAAGTTAGCAGCATAAATCCCGTGTTCTTATTAACTGTTTCCGTGGGTTCTCCAACATCATATGGGGCAAAAGGAGTATATGGGTAGATCTTGGCAAACTGAAAGATGAAACAGGCAATTAGCACGGCCATAAAAGTATAATCACGCCATGATCTTATCTCAAATCTTAAAAAATAAGTAGCGATAGCCGTTAGAGTTAATAAAGTTAACTGTATGTGTGGGTAATCAAACATCCTTATCCACCAGAAGTCTGCAGCAATTAGTGGAATTAATGTAATAACAACTGCCAGGATACCGAAGCCCTGAAGGAAAGGTTTTAATTTCATGTTCATTTAGTTAGTTAGCTTTCTGACTTTTCTCCTAAAAAATTACGAATATCATCTCCCGATGGAGCTTCAAATAATTTAAGATCAAAATAAGGGATAGCAGCAATTAGATGGTCAAAAATATCCGCCGAGATATACTCAAAATTTTCCCAGCGTTTGTCTCTACTAAAACATAGTATTTCCAAAGGAATTCCATTTGGAGTAGGTGCAAGATGCCTCACGATAATATACATTTCTTTATGTATCGCGGAGTGTTCATGTAAGTATGAGTCGGCGTATTTTCTAAAAATACCCAGATTGGTCTGATTGCGACCATTGATAAGTAATGTTTTGTCTATACTATTGGATTCATTGTATTTATCAATTTCAGCCTGTCTGTTCTCCAAATAAGGAGCAATAAGATTAATTTTTTTCAGTTCATTTATCTTTTCTGCAGTAAGAAATTTCACTGAATTCTGCTTAATGAAAACAGAACGCTTTATTCGTCTTCCCGGGGATTCCTGCATCCCTCTCCAGTTCTGGAAAGAGTCTGAGATCAAACTATACGTTGGAATAGTAGTATAGGTGTTATCCCAGTTTTGTACTCTAACCGTCGCAAGATTAATTTCAGTTACGGTACCATCTGCTCCAAATTTTTCAAAAGATATCCAATCGCCAATTCTAACAATATCGTTTACCGAAACTTGTATAGATGCGACGAGTCCTAGAATAGTGTCTTTAAAAATTAAAAGGATTACCGCAGAAGCCGCACCTAAAGAAATGGCAAAACCAACCACAGATTTCCCGGTGATTTCAGAAAATATGAACATCAAACCTACGATCCAGATAAAGATCATGATGATCTGGCTGAAACTTTCAATAGGTTTATCGTTAAATTCTTTTCTAGTTTTAAGGTAGTTTCTGCTAGATCTAAGTACACTTCGGCAAATCCAAATTACCAGAATGATCACATAGATCTTTAAAACAAAATAAAAAGCTTCTAGTACCTGAGGAAAATCAGCAAAAATTAGGGGAAAAGTCTTGTAAACTAGCAATATTGGGATAAAGCGTCCTACATACTTAGGAAAATTACTTTTTATCAGAAAATCATCAATCGTGGTTTTTGTCTTATTGGTGAAAAGTTTAAATCCTTCAATTATGAAGTGTTTTATCACATAATTAATTCCAAGAACTAACAGGGTAAGGATGACCAGATTGATGAATAAATTAAGATATTGTGCGGCCACGGGATTCATTCCGTGGTACAGAAATAACTCTTCAAAAAAGCAGATCAGGTCTATAAGTCCTTGTTCAATATCCATTAACTATAAGTATTTCTTTTCCACATAAAATGGGCCGAAGGGCAGCACAGAGCACCCCAGGATGATTCCCAATTGCTTTAAACTCCAATTCATTGGTCTAAATAACAAAATTCCACCAAGAACATAAGCAATAAAAAGAACCCCATGAGCCATCCCCACCTGTTTTACCATTTCAGGCATTTCAAATAGATACTTTAAGGGCATAGCGATGAACAAAAGCAATAAAAAGGAAATTCCTTCCAAGATGCTTATCCATTTAAAAAATTTAACCTGACTTTCCAAAGACATATACAAAATTTAAACCTGGAGCAAAGATAATTTATAAAATAGACATGGCATGATTAAGACCAAGGAGCTTTATGATGTTTTTAATATAATTAGAGGTTGGCAATCTGTCAATTTTCTTAATTTGCAGCTGTAAAATAAATTTATGAGTACTAAAAGAGTATTGGTCACGGGAGGATTGGGATTTATAGGGTCTCATACCGTGGTAGCACTTCAAAATGAAGGTTTTGAAGTTGTGATTATAGACAATTTATCTAATTCTTCCATAGATGTTTTAGGAGGAATTACACAAATCACGGGGAAGACTCCTGAATTTGAAAATATCGATCTTCGGGAAAAAGCCGCAGTAAAGAACTTTTTTGATAAATATCCAGATATTGAAGATGTAATACATTTCGCAGCATCAAAAGCGGTAGGAGAAAGTGTAACCAATCCCTTATTATATTATGAGAATAACCTTTCTACACTGGTCTATTTACTGCATGAATTGAATAAAAAGGAAAATTCAAAATTCATTTTCAGTTCTTCATGTACCGTATACGGGCAGGCAGATAATCTTCCTATTACCGAAAATGCTCCCGTTAAAAAAGCAGAATCTCCTTATGGGAATACAAAACAGATAGGAGAGGAGATCATCCAGGATACCTGTAAAGTGAATAAAAGTTTCAAGGCGATTTCTTTAAGATATTTCAACCCGGTAGGTGCTCACCCCACAGCCGAAATTGGAGAATTACCTATAGGAACTCCCCAGAATTTAATTCCTTTTATTACCCAAACAGCAATTGGCAAAAGAAAGGAACTATCAGTTTTTGGAGATGATTATCCTACGAAAGATGGAACAGCTGTTAGAGATTATATTCATGTAATGGATCTTGCCGAAGCTCATGTTCACGCTTTAAAAAGATTAATGAACGCGAATGAGAAAGATAATTATGAGGTTTTTAATCTGGGAACCGGTAAGGGTAATTCTGTTTTAGAGGTCATCAATTCCTTTGAAAAGGTTTCAGGAGAAAAGCTACCCTATAAGATCGTTGGACGAAGAGAGGGAGATATCACGGCTGCATATGCCGATACTACTAAAGCAAATAAAGAATTAAAATGGGAAGCAAATAGATCCCTGGATGAAGCTTTAAAAAGTGCCTGGAAATGGCAGTTAGTTGTTAAAAAGGCTGAAGAAGAGGAAAATTAAGAATAGTGATATAATAAAAAAAGACCGGTACAAAGCCGGTCTTTTTTTATTTCAAATTTTAATATTAACGCGTTCCATTTACCAGAAATGCGTGAATAACTCCCGGAATCCAACCTAAGGCAGTTAGTAATAAACTAATTAAAAAAGTCACTCCTAATCCGTGTTTCATAAAAACCGCTAAGGGTGGTAACAGGATGTTCAGTACAATCGTAAGTATCGACATAAATTCTAATTTTATTGGTTAATTATAAAGTTTGCTCGTTCAGCAAAACCTAATTTAATATGAAGATAATACGATATACAGGCATAACCTTAAGCCTTATGAAAAGTTTAGAAGTTTGGTTAGGAAAGAGTTAAACCATTTCAAAAATTACTAAAGCATACAGGTAAAATCTGGCATACCTTAATAAACCAAAAATCAAATAGCTGGAAAAGGGAAATCTAATAATTCCTGCTGCAATACTGGTCATAGCAAATGGAATGGGTAGCAGAGCTCCCACAATTATTAAAAAACCGCCCCATTTTCTGGTATTTTTAATGTGTTTGGCCATTTTTAATTCCATGGCTTTGTGAACTGCCGGAATTTTAGTGATTCCAACACCTATCCAATAAGAAACGATTCCTCCCAGATAGGAAGCTGTCGCAAGTAAGGTTAAAAAAAGTATTGGACTTACCGATTTTCCAGCCCAGGCAATAAATAATTCAGGAGGGACTAATCCCAGGAGTGATTCAGAAAGAAAGAAAATACTTAGTACCTCAAACGGAGCATAGGTCTCTGTTATAGTAACCAACATATCTTCAATATCAAGAAGATAGTGATCTACAGCCCATAATGCTCCCACAAACAATACAATTGGTAAAATGGCTTTTTTTAAACTATTCCATACAAAGGAATAAAAACCCGTATAACTGTAGTATTGATGTAATAAGCGTATTCGCGACTTCTTTTTAGATTTCGCTTTTTCTTTCATCAATTAATATCTTTTTGTAGCAATTTCAGAAGTACTTCAGGAGTATATGTATGGAGAAGTTAGTAATCTTCCCCGGCATGTTCCTTTAGTGCCTTTACATAATCACGAAGTTCCATTTCATTCAGCTTGTTGGAATGTTCGGCCATAAGTGAAAGCATATATTCCAAACTCTCCTGTCCAGTGACATCTTCTGTCTCCACAACTTCAGTTTCCTCTTCCTCTTCATCTAATTCCAAGGGTTCATCATCTGGAATCGCTATTAAAAAGTCATCATGTTCGTTGATGTGTTCGTAGGTTAACCTGGTCACCTTGGCTAGTAGAGGAATATTCTCCTCAACCACTAGTTCTCTTAGCTCTTTAAGATCTTCAACAATTGTATTTGTGATAATTCCGTTGCGCATAAGATCACGCTGAATTTTATTGAGTAACTTCTGTGCTTTTATATTTTCCAAGGTATCTCTATTAGGTTAATCAGTACTGATTTTGTGAAAATTCATTTATTTAATGCTGAATTTTTCTAAGGCACAAAGTTAGTTTTTTTACGATTCTATAAAAGTCTTTTGAAAGGTTTTATAAAGTATTTAACCTTTAAAATTAACACAATCTTAGAGCTTTAAATTTCAGCAGCCTAAGCTTCTTTACTAGCTTTAAAATTCAAAAAAATAAATTATGAGTAAGAATAATAAAACAGCTCTGGTAACCGGAGGAAGTAAAGGTATAGGTTATGGCGTTGCCGAAACATTGTTAAAGATGGGATATAAGGTAGCTATTACAAGTCGTTCCCTTGCGGCTGCGGAAAAAGCTGCCAAAAAATTGTCCAATCATGGGGAAGCTCTTGGTCTGGAAGCCGATGTTCGAAGTTTTGATAGTCAGAAAAAAGCCGTAGCACAACTTATGGATAAATGGGGGCAACTTGATGTACTGGTTGCTAATGCGGGAATAGGAAATTTTGGTTCGGTGGAAGACCTGACCGTAGAGGAATGGAAAGATACCATTGATACTAATTTAACGGGAGTATTCTTCAGCATTAAAGCTTGTGTTGATGCCCTGAAAAAATCGGAAGGTTATATTATTACCATTTCCAGTCTTGCAGGTACTAATTTCTTTGCGGGTGGAGCTGCGTATAACGCCAGTAAATTCGGGGTAACAGGATTCACTCAAGCAGTAATGTTAGATCTAAGAGATAAAGGAGTAAAAGTTAGCACGATCATGCCGGGCTCTGTTGCTACCTATTTTAATGATAATGAACCTTCTGAAGATGATGCCTGGAAGATACAAATAGAAGATATTGGTGAATTGGTGGGAGATCTTTTAAAAATGAATCCGCGAACTTTACCTAGTAAAATTGAGGTAAGGCCTTCCAGACCTCCCCAGAAGTAATTTTATTTAAATAAGCTTTAAGTCGTCCATGACCTGGACGGCTTTTTTATTTTAACAAGACTTATGAAATAGGGTTAAATTCATTACAAAGCCCGTAAATACTGAGGTTTTAGGTCTTCTATCCATTAAATTTGCAATAAATAAAAAAATAAATTGCAATGAGTATTAAAGGAAAAACTGTAATTATCACCGGAGCATCGAGTGGAATTGGAGAAGCGACCGCGATGAAACTGGCTAAAGAAGGTGCGAATGTAGTATTAACAGCCAGACGAGAGGAGAAACTAAAAGATCTTAAAGGAAAGATAGATAAACTAAATGCTGGTAAAGCATTGGTAGTTCCCGGAGATGTTACTAAAAAAGAAGATTTTAAAAACCTTATAGAAAAAACCAAAAAGGAATTTAATTCTGTTGATGGTCTTATAAATAACGCAGGACTCATGCCATTGTCTTATGTAAAGAATCTACATACAGAGGAGTGGGATAAGATGATAGATGTAAATATTAAAGGGGTAATGAATGGCGTTGCTGCAGTATTGCCTACAATGATGGAGCAGAAGAGTGGTAATATTATTAATATTTCTTCGAGTGCAGCAAATAAAATGTATCCTGGAGGGGCAGTATATTGTGCTACAAAATCGGCCGTTAAAATGTTTTCAGAAGGACTAAGACAGGAATTGGCTCCAAATTTCAATATTAATGTCACTTCTATAGAACCGGGTTTTGTTGATACAGAACTAACAGATACCATTACAGATGATGAGATCAAAGAAGATCTACTCTCTAATTTTCAGGAAATGACACCGCTACAGGCTGAAGATATTGCCGAGGCTATTTTTTATTCAATGTCACAGCCGAAAAGAGCTAATATAAATGATGTATATATCATGCCCACAGAGCAGCAACAATAATACATTATTTCAATAAAAATAAAAGCCCGGATGATTCCGGGCTTTTTTTATTTTATGCTTTGACCAGCATTTTACCCATATTCTTTCCCTCAAAAATATCGATGAATGCCTGGGGAGTTTTTTCAAATCCTTCTACGATAGTTTCATCGTAATGAAGTTGGCCAGATTTTAGCCAACCTGCGAGATCAGTGATAGCCCGCTCATAATCTGAAACATGATCACGCACTAGAAATCCCTGCATTAAAGCAGATTTTTTTATAAGGATTCCCTCCGGTCTGGGGCCGGTAGGAACTTCAGTTTCATTGTAGATAGAGATCGCCCCACAATTGATTATTCTTGCCGCTTTATTTATATTCTGTAAAGCAGCGTCTAAAATTTCACCTCCAACATTATCAAAATAAACATCCACACCGTCCGGGCAGGCATCCTTGATTGCTTTATTTATATCCCCGGTGGTCTTATAATTGATCCCGGCGTCAACTCCATATTTCTGTTTAATATGCTTTATTTTTTCATCGCTTCCGGCTATTCCAATAACGCGACATCCTTTTATCTTTCCAATTTGGCTAACCACGCTACCCACAGCTCCGGCAGCTCCTGAAACAAGCAGGGTTTCTCCTTTTTTTAGATTTCCTATTTTATCCAGGGCCAGATATGCTGTAAGTCCTGTTAACCCAAGGACTCCAAGATATGCTGAAAGTGGCGCCATATCGGCATCTATCTTCCGCAGATCTTTTCCTGTATGGGATTGTTGTTTTTTCCAATCCAACATTCCCACAACATGATCTCCTTTTTTAAAACCCTCTATCTTTGAATCTATTACTTCTGAAACGATCATAGATTCTAAGGGTTTTCCAACTTCAAAAGGCGCGATATACGATTTTTCATCCCGCATTCGTCCTCGCAAATAGGGATCTACAGAAATATATTTAGTTTCCAGAAGAATTCCTTCTTTTTTAGGAGTATCAATTTCCTGAGTTTCAAAATCTTTTAAAGAAGGTTTTCCTTGGGGTCTTGATTTTAATATTATTTGTTTATTCATTTCAATCTATTTTTACTCAAATTAGTTTGAAATCTAAAAATCGACAAATAACAGAAGCCAATTTCTCCTTAAATATTGAAATTTACAGGAAAGCTATTATATATATTGAGGTTAAAGCTTTAATTTCAAAGCTTGAAATTAAGTTGAATTGACTATCCCTTTTACAAAATACCAGAATGATTTAATTAAGTTTTTGAGAAGCACCGATTTCTCAAAAGCCATCGTACTAACAATTTCAATTGTAATTCCTATTCTCATATTTTCCAATATTGGAAATCTTGAGATAGGCGTGAGTATTGCGATGGGATGTCTCTTGTCTTCGCCGAGTGATGTGCCTGGAAGCTTTAAACATAAGGTATATGGAGTTCTGGCGGCAAGTATTCTGGGAGCCTCTTCCTTTTTAATAGCAGGTTATTCGGCCACATTTGTCTGGCCT
Source organism: Christiangramia sediminis (assembly GCF_020552705.1). Lineage (GTDB taxonomy): Bacteria > Bacteroidota > Bacteroidia > Flavobacteriales > Flavobacteriaceae > Christiangramia > Christiangramia sediminis. Next base: position 484,620 of record NZ_JAJBZG010000001.1, read on the forward strand.
GTTATTCCTATGCTACTTATCATGATATTTTCTATTTCATATCTATCTGTATATGGATTTAGAGCATCTTTAGTCACTTTTGCAGGTTTACTGGCAGTTGTATTGAGTTTCGCCAATTTATCTTCAGGTATAGAAATTTGGGAAAAATCACTGCTTATTCTGGCAGGAGGGATGTGGTACCTACTCATTAGTATAGGCTGGTATTTTATTAAGCCTGAAAGAGCTACTGAGCAGCTTCTAGCTGAAACAATGGAAATCACTGCCGATTATTTGAGATTGAGAATCAAAATTTTACGGACTGAACATACAGACCAGGAACTTCAGAAGGAACTCTTTCAACTACAAACTGAATTGAACGAGCATCATGAGAGTCTTAGGGAAATATTGATTCGTTCCCGAAAGACTTCGGGGAGTTCTGGATATTCACGTAAGAGGCTACTTATTTTTATTGATCTGGTGGATATGTTGGAGCTTGCGATGGCCCATCCAATAGACTATGAAAGGATGCGTCTATCTTTCAGAAATGATGAGGCTACTCTGAAAATCTTTGGAGACTTTACCTTGCATTTGGCAGATCAGCTTGAAAATATCGCTCTTGCAGTTCATAAAAACACCAAATTACCGGAAAACAAAATTCCAAGTGAACTTGAAAATATAAAAACAGCCCTGCATCAGTTCAGAAGTAAAATTAACATCGGCGAACAAAGGGAAGCGATGCTTTTACTAAGAAACCTGTTTGATTACCAATCTAAGCAGGCTCAAAAGATCAATAATATAGACCGGATTCTGAGGAATCTTGAAGACAAAAAGAAATTCTTTCTGAAAGATAAGGAAGTCAAAAAATTTCTCACTCCTCAGGATTACAGTTTTAAAACATTACTCACAAACCTCAATTTTAGTTCTGCTATTTTCAGGCATTCATTAAGGTTGGCGCTGGTAGTACTATTGGGTTATTTGATAGGAGATTATTTTTCTGTCCAGAATTCATATTGGATCTTATTAACTATTGTGGTGATCATGCGACCCAATTACGGTCTTACTAAAGTTCGTACCCGTAAAAGAATTGTAGGAACTTTAATTGGAGGTGCCATCGCCATTGGAATTGTTTTTATTACTCAAAACACTATCGTATATGCTGTTTTGGGAATTCTATCTTTAACGCTGGCTTTCTCTTTAATTCAGCGTAATTATACCACCGCGGCGATCTTTATTACCTTAAGTATTATTTTTATCTATGCCCTGCTTCAGCCGGAGGTGCTTAATGTTATTCAGTTTAGAATAGTAGATACTTTGATTGGAGCAGGACTTGCAGCCTTTGGGAATCTAATTTTATGGCCCAAATGGGAAGCTCAAAATGTTAATAATGTAATAGCCACTTCAATTAAAGCTAACCTTGATTATTTTGATCAAATAGATGACTATTATCACAAAAAAGAGCAACTTCCTTTATCTTATAAACTAGCCAGAAAAAAAGCTTTTATTGAAATGGGAAATTTAAGTGGAGCTTTTCAAAGAATGACCCAGGAACCTAAATCCAAGCAAAAAGATCTTTCCGTTATATATGAAATAGTGGGTTTAAACCATACATTTTTAACAGCCTCAGCCTCTTTAGGAACTTACATAAGAACTCATCCCACTACCAGCGCATCTTCAGATTTTGATATTTATACCAGGGCGATTTCATTCAACCTTACTAACAGTGTGAATATTCTGGAAAATAGAAAACGACTTGAAAAAGGTATTAATGAGACTACTAAAGCAGGGAAGTCACTCCATAAAAAGTTTGATAACCTGGCCCGGGAGCGGGATATAGAAATTAAGGCAGGAAAGGAACAGATAGACGAACCCATGAGGTTTAAACTTCAGGAAGCTCAGCTGGTTACAGGACAATTAGAATGGTTGCTGGATATATCAGAGAAACTACAGGAGAATGTAGAAAGATTAAATATAAAAGAGCATGAGTAAAAGAGCCTTTAAAAAATATATAAAATCGCTGGAGAAAGAGGATCTTGAAGAGCAAATCCTAGATCTTTATAATCGGTTTGATGATGTAAAGGTTTTTTACAATTTTGTATTCAATCCCAATGAAGAAAAACTGGTTAAAGAAGCAAAATTTAAAATCTCTAAGGAATATTTCCCTCCAAATAATCGAAGACCAAAAAAGCGCAGATCTGTAGCACATAAATTAATAAAACACTTTTTAAAATTGGAAATGGAGCCACATTCCCTTGCAGATGTGATGTTCTATAATATTGAGATCGCCCAGACCTTTTCTAATGATAAAGAAAATCTTACGGAAGCTTTTGAAAAAAGTATGCTAAAATCTTACGAGCAGGCTGCTGAATATATTATTAGTAACGGAATTTCTGCTGATTTTGGATCCAGGGTCAATAAAATAGCCGAGGAAGCAGAAGCACAGAAATGGACAAATGCTTATCAGTTCGACCGGGTAAGAGATAGATTTCTTTAATGAAAAGACATATAACAGCCTTATTTTTTTTATTATTCCTATGTTTAGAGGGTAATGCGCAGCTTGGTTTTTGTACTGGAAGTAAGGGAGACCCCATATTCCAGGAAGATTTTGGCTCTGGAAATTCTTCAGGAAATGAACTTGGAGCCGGGGTCACAAGTTACAGGTTTGTGCGGCAGGACCCGCAGGATGGGGAATATACCATTTCGGCCGATATTGGGAATACCATCACTTCATGGCATAATTATATCCCACAAACTACAATTTCAGGAGGAAAGGCTTTAATTGTAAATGCTGATTTTAACCCCGGGAAGTTCTATGAAAAGAAGATATCAGGTCTTTGTGAGAACACCACTTATGAATTTTCAGCCTTCCTGATGAACGTTTACAATAAGGCCAGCAATGTGTGTGCTAATGATGAAATTCCAAATAATGTGAAATTTGAGATATGGGATGAAACAAATTCCTTTGTTTTGAAGTCCGGGGATACCGGTGATATATTTGCTACCAATTCTCCAATATGGGAACAATATGCACTAACCTTTCAATCTGAACCGGGGCAGGAGGCCGTGATTCTAAAAATGTATAATAATGGGGAAGGAGGTTGCGGAAATGACCTGGCAATTGATGATATAATTTTCAGTTCATGCGGGGATCTTACTGAAATTACGACTCAGGAAGGAAATTCCGTTCCTATTGAAATTTGCGAAGAGAACAGCCCGTTCACAATCACGATTAAAGCCAGTCCCGATAATTCAGTTTATGAGGAACATTATTATCAATGGCAGGAAAGTTCTAATTCTGAAGACTGGCAGGACATAACAGGTGCTAATACCCAGGTTTATGAGACAGGACCGATAAATAACACCACTTATTTCAGAGTGAAAGTAGCTGAAGATATAATTAATCTTTCGAGTAATGAATGTAGTTCCGCTTCAGAAGCTTTTAAAATTAAAATCATTCAAAAACCATTGGCTCCAGTTAGTTCAGGAGATATTAATGTTTGCGGAAATGATGACATCCCGGCCTTACAAGTAAATACAGATGAAGGTATGCTGGTGAATTGGTATGATGCTGAAATAGGAGGGAATCTTTTAGCTGAAAATACCAATTCTTATATACCTGAAACCGAAGGAACTTATTATGCTGAGGCGGTTAATGCAGATTATGACTGTGCAGGAAGTTTACGCACTGCAGTGACACTTGCAATTAATTCGGTTCCTGAAGAAGAAGATGAGGAATTGCAAATTTGTCCGGGATCAGATCTGCAAATTTCAGCCGGAGTTAGTGGTTTTAGGTATGTATGGAATACAGGGGAGACTTCAGAAGCTATTAGGGTAGATACTTCCGGAATTTTTTCTGTAGAAATTATAACGGACACAGGATGTTCAGTAACTAAAACTATCAATATAAAACCGGTGGATAATGCACAAATTTCAGAGGTTAAGTCTGAAGGTGAGACTGTGACCATTATTCCTGAATATGAGGGCCAATTTTTATATTCCCTTGATGGTCAAAACTTTCAGGGATCAAATGTTTTTAGATCTTTACCGGGAGGAGTGTATACCGCTTATATAAAAGACCTTCAGGAATGCAATCTTGATTTTAAGGAGTTTCCGCATATTGTAATACCGGCATTTATTTCCCCGAATAACGATGGAATTAATGATCGTTTTGAGTTGAAAGGGATCGAGTATTTTGACTCTTCAGAAATACAGATTTTTGACCGATATGGAAAACTGCTCAAAATAGATTCAGGAAAAGATTTTATCTGGAATGGCCAATTTGAAGGAGTAAATCTCCCTGCAGATGATTACTGGTATCGTATTGAAATTTCAGGATTTAAAGATTTAACCGGACATTTTTCTTTAATGAGATAAGCTAATTGAATTCTAAATATAAAGCCACCCTTTAGAGGTGGCCTGCTAAACAATTAAATTCACTAAAAATTACTTTTTAGGTTTTCCTTGTTCTTTCGATTTAGGAGCCTGCTTTGGCGGACTCTTCTTATCATTTTTTGGTTTTTTTTCTTGTGCCATTATATTATAATTATAACTCTAATTTACTTCAGGAATTCACAGGTTGTTTTCTCGTTAGTAAATTTTTAACTATAAAATTTCAGTTTAAAATAAGTTATAAAATGCTTCTAATAATAAGCTTTCTGAGTTCGCTGTAATTAAGTAAATTTGAGATAGACTAAGCTGCAGCTATGAAATTAGATAAAATAATAAAGGAAATTGAAGATCAAAAAAAACTGCCAAACCTCAATTTCAGCATAAAGGAAAAAACAGAAGCATTTACAAAAAAACTTTTCTACACCCTTTTTGATAAACAAACACCTGTAAAAGATAATTTAATGGAATTGGGGATGGATTTTGAAGTTCTGGCAAAACTGGTTTGCTGGGAACCCGGTTCTCCCTGTCAGGATATTTGGAGTGAGTATCTAAATAAACTTCCTGGAATTCTGAAGAAATTGAACCTTGATGCTGAAGCTATCTTTAAAAATGATCCTGCGGCGAATTCTGTAGAGGAAGTATATCTCTCCTATCCCGGCTTTTTTGCTATCGCCACTTATAGACTAAGTCATGAGTTTTATAAATTTGGCCTCCCTCTGGTGCCAAGATTAATGACAGAATGCGCCCATAGTATTACCGGGACAGATATCAACCCCGGGGCGAAAATTGGAAATTCCTTTTTTATTGATCACGCTACTGGTGTGGTGATCGGGGAAACGGCGATTATTGAAGATAATGTAAAGCTTTATCAAGGGGTGACACTGGGAGCGCTCACCGTGAACAAGACCCTGAAAAATATTAAACGTCATCCTACCATTAAAAAGAATGTGACCATTTATGCGAATGCCACTATTCTAGGAGGAGAAACTGTAATTGGTGAAAATAGCGTTATTGGAGGGAATGTCTGGCTTACTAAATCGGTGCCGAAAAATTCAATGGTTTCTCACACCCCTCAAATTAATATTAAAAATAATTCAGATAAATGAACGATTCAATCATAGATCTTGTAGGGAATACCCCGCTAGTAAAAGCCAAACGACTACTGAATAAACCCGGAGTTGATTTGTATTTTAAACTGGAAGGTCAAAATCCGGGTGGGAGTGTAAAAGATCGGGCGGCATATAACATGATCAAAAGTGCGATGGACCGCGGCGAGATAGATAAGAATACAAAACTTATTGAGGCAACCAGTGGAAATACAGGAATAGCACTGGCCATGATCGCCGGGATCTTCGGATTGGACATAGAACTTATTATGCCTGAAAACTCGACTATAGAACGAGTTCAAACCATGAGGGCCTATGGAGCAAAAGTAATACTAACAAATGCGGAGGACGGAATTGAAGGATCCAGGGATTATGCGGAAGATAAAATGAGATCTGGAGATTATTTTATGCTGAATCAATTTGGGAATGATGATAACTGGAAAGCTCATTATAATACCACCGGACCAGAAATTTGGAGGGATACAGATCATAAAGTCACTCATTTCGTGTCCTCTATGGGAACTACAGGCACTATTATGGGGACAAGTACTTACTTAAAAGAAAAGAACCATGATATCCAGATAATAGGAGTACAGCCTACAGACGATTCCAGGATCCCGGGGATTAGAAAATGGCCGGAAGCATATCTTCCTAAGATTTTCAATCCGAAAAAAGTGGATAGAGTTTTAGAGGTAAGTGAGAAGGAGGCGATACTAATGAGCCGTAGACTGGCAGAAGAAGAAGGAATTTTCGCGGGGATGAGTAGTGGTGGAGCAACTGCAGCAGCATTAAGACTTTGTGATGAACTTGAGAGTGGCCTCGTGGTTAGTATTGTTTGCGATAGGGGAGACAGGTATCTTTCTTCCGATCTCTTTGAAAAATAATGGCTGTATAAAATTTAGCGGAAACTCTGTATTGATCTGAGTGATCAATTTTTATTAACTACTATTTCAAATTTAACTATCTACTGAGACTAGACAGCCGCTAAATTTTATACAGCCTTTGATGATTTATTTATCAATTGATGCCACCCCGCTTACCGATGCGCCTGGGACAATTTTCATTTTTGTTTTTTCTTTTCCTTTTTGAAGCTTAACATTATATTTTTGTTTATCAATATGATCTCCAAGTCCTGAAGCGATATATTTATTAGAAGTGATGGTCCATCCTATATATTGGGAATAAACCTGATTCCTTATAGCATAGGGTAAAGCAATATCTTTAAATTGTTGGTAGTTCTTTACCATTTCGCCATCCTCATTAAAGATCGCAGTCATATAACCTTTAGAGCTTTTAGCTGTTACGATAAGATTTCCGGAAATATCATTCTGAGCTTCAATATATCTGAGAACATCAAAGTTTTTTTTCATAAAACCTATCGCGTCTGACTGAAATTGGGTTGTGAATTTTTCCTTTACTCTAACGATTCCATTTTCATAGTCTTCAAAAACAATTTCTGCGGTTGGATCAAAATTCAACCTGGTTTCTTCCAGTTGAATTACATTTTGGGAATAGGAGAAAAGTACCCATCCAAATACTAAAATTAGTGTGCTAATTTTTTTCATAATTTAAATTTTAACTGATGAATAATATGATATTAATGAACAGCTAAAGTAATTGTTAAAAAACTGGTTGTGAATGACTTAAGTAGCACAGAAAGGTTAAATTCTATTCTTAACTTGTTTCTCCAACTCCTTAAGAAGCAAAGAAGTGTCTTTAATTTCTACCTGGTTTCTTTGTAAAGAAATAGATCCATTTTTTTTTAATTCCTGAAGATGGCGGTTCACCACAGCCCTGGTAGATCCAATTAGAAAAGCCAATTCTTTATTTGGGAGATCATTGATAAGCTGCAATTGATTTGATTTTTTGTCAATATTGTCAAGTAATAATTTTAAAAGACGTGTGGAAATATTAGCAAAGATCAATTGAGATACATTTTCTTCCAGTGTCCTCATAATTTTTCCAGAATAGGATAAAAAATTTTTATAGTAAATAGGATTATTATTTAACCAGGCCCGCAATTTATCCATGGGAATCGCCAATACTTTAATATTGTCCAGGCATTCGTAGTAAACCTTGTGTTTAATACCATCCAGAAGACATAGAAGATCAAAGACATCTCCTTTTTTGAGTAAGAAAAGAGTGTGCTCTTTCTGGCTAATCTCATCAACATTATACATTTTTATTCTGCCGGAAGCAATAATATAGAAGTGGAAAAGAAACTTTTGATGATTTATAATGCAGGTCTCTTTACTCCATTTTTCTTCATGAAAATGGGCTAGTAAATCCAGCCACTCTTCTTTTTTAAGGTTTGAGAATAAATCGCAAGATGATAAGGTGGATGAATATTTGGAATATAAATGTTCTGCTGAAGTCAATTCACCGGATTTTAGTTAGTTAATTTCCGGGGGAATTTTACAGACTCATTTGTGGTCTTAATTTAAAAAAAATCTTCCTCAAACGAGGAACCTAATTTACAATTTATTTAAATGATAGTGTGTTTTTTTAATGACTCATAAACTGTAATAAATTTTTGAGTAATGCTTAAAATGGCTTATTTTTGCAAAATTGCTTACTTAAAAAAATCTATGGCGTCAGAAACATTTGGTATTGAAAGGAAGAAAGTAGACAAGGAATTATACGACTATCAACAAAAAGATATTGATAAAATTTTTGGGGTAATAGAAGAACATCCTGAAAACTACAACCTTCTTTATCAACTACCTACCGGTGGAGGAAAAACGGTGATCTTCTCTCAAATGACGAGAGAGTATATTCAAAGAACCAATAAGAAAGTCCTTATTCTTACCCATAGGATCGAGCTTTGTAAGCAAACCTCTAAAATGCTTTCTGGTTTTGGTGTTCGCAATAAAATAATTAATAGTAAAGTAAAAGAATTACCAGATCAGGATGATTATATGTGTTTTGTGGCCATGGTTGAAACACTAAATAACCGCCTTAATGATGAGAAACTTGAAATTGAGGATATAGGCCTTGTAATTATTGATGAAGCCCATTACAACTCTTTCAGAAAATTGTTTAAATTTTTTGAGAAGTGTTTTATTCTTGGAGTTACGGCCACCCCATTAAGTTCTAATATTAAACTTCCTATGAAGGATAATTACCGGGAACTTATTGTAGGCGATTCAATTTCTTCTCTTATTGAAAAAGGCTTCTTAGCGAAGGTCAATATTTTCAGCTATAATGTTGGGTTAACAAATCTAAAGGTGGGAATGAACGGTGATTATACCGTAAAATCTTCAGAAGAGCTTTATTCAAATTATAGTATGCAGGAAAAACTTCTTACTGCCTATTATGAAAGATCTAAAGGAAAGAAGACGCTGATTTTCAATAATGGGATCAACACTTCTGTAGAAGTCTATTATACTTTTAAAAATGCTGGTTTACCCATAAGACATCTTGATAATACGACCAGCAAACAGGACCGTAAAGATATTTTAAAATGGTTTAAACATACCCCGGACGCTATAGTTACTTCAGTGAGTATATTAACTACCGGGTTTGACGAACCAACTGTAGAGACGATCATTTTAAATCGTGCTACCAAATCCCTTACGCTTTACTTTCAAATGATTGGTCGTGGATCCCGTGTTCTTAAGAATAAAGACGAATTTAATGTGATAGATCTTGGTAATAATATGGCCAGGTTTGGACATTGGAGTACGCCGGTAGACTGGAAACAGATCTTCAGGTCTCCAGATTTCTATTTTGAGAATTTATTGAGTGACGAGGATATTGAAAGAGATTTTCAATATCAAATGCCTCCTGAAATACGAGAGCAATTTTCTAAAACAGAAGATGTTACTTTTAACATTGAAGAAGCTTATGATAAGGTGATCCAGAAGGGACTTAAATCTAAAGCGGTATTGGAATGGTCTATGGAGCAGCATGTGAAGATGTGCGTGGAGAACAGTGAAGACGTTTTTGATGCGAGAATCCTGGCTAAGGAACTTAAAGATGATATTTCTTCCCGTATAAAACAGTATTCTTATTGCATTAGTAAAAGCACCAAAAATTACCGTGACTGGCTGGAAGAGGACTATTCCCGTAAATTAAGGATGGAGATAAATAAGGAATTTTAATTATCCTTCCCACCACCGAAAAGACGCTTAAAGAAACCTTTCTTTTTCTTTTTGTCCTTTTCATTTTCAGGATCTTTTCTTTTCTCCTTACCCGAGAATAATCTTTCAAAAAAGTTATCGCGTTCCTGTGGCGGACATTCCATCAATTCAGCCAACTCAGGAGATAATGGTGCAAACCTGGCTCTGGTGATATTATTGAATTCTGAAGAGGCATTCATTTTCTGCATTAGTTTGGCGAAAACAGGTAGGGCAGAATTCGCTCCCTGCCCAATGCCTGTATTTCTAAAGCCAATTCTATGATCGTCAGCGCCTACCCAGGTAACGCTCACCAGCTCTGGTGTAATTCCAACAAACCATCCGTCTTTATTATCCTGCGTGGTTCCGGTTTTCCCCGCAATATCATTCTGTAGTCCGTATTTATATCTTAATCTGCTCGCGGTACCTTCATTAACCGTAGCCTGCATCATGTTAAGCATGATCTTTCTTGTGTCTTCGGAAAAAGCTTTGGTCTCTGAAATCTCAGGTTTAAACTCTGCAAGTAAATTGCCATTTCCATCCTCGATCCTGGTGATATAATAAGGTTTTGAATAGTGCCCCTTATTTACAAAACTTGTGTAAGCTGAAGTAAGTTCTTTTAGATTAAGGGAGGCGGTACCCAGGGCGATAGAAGGAACCTGCGGAAGATCAGACTCAATCCCCATTTTTCGTGCCTGGTTGATCACATTCCCAATTCCTGTTTCCATGAGGACTTTCACGGCAATAGTATTCATAGACCTGCTAAGCGCCGTTTTCAAGTTGTAATTCATGTTTGGATCATCCCCTTCAGAAGATGAATTGGAAGGAGTCCAGCCATCTTCATAGGTAACTTCCCGAACAGAAAAATAAGAACAGGGATCCATTCCGCTTTCCAGTGCAGCGGTATAAACAAATGGCTTAAAAGTAGATCCGACCTGTCTCTTACTTTGGGCAACATGATCATATTTAAAAAATCTGAAATCTATACCTCCAACCCAGGCCTGTACCGCACCATTGTCTGGACTTACCGCCAGGAATCCGGAGTTCAGGAATTTGAGATAATGCGAAATACTATCTATAGTACTTACATTTTGAGTTTTCATTCCATCGTACTCAAAAAGTTCTGTGGGATGTTTTTGTTCTAGTTTCGTCAGGATCTCAGTTTCACTTAATCCTTCTTTTTGAAGACTTTGATATCTTTGAGATTTCTTTATCGCTTCATTTAAAATATTTTTATTCCTTTTCCAGGGAGCATAGTCCCCGTAAGATATCTCATGCTGTTGTTGCAATTCAGACATATGCTCTGTCATGGCCTCTTCAGCCAATTGCTGCATTGCATAATTCAGGGTAGTATGTACTATAAGCCCGTCACGATAGATATTATATTTTTGTCCATCCTTATTTTTGAGAGTGTCCAGGATCTTGCTTACATCCTGTCTTATCTGTTCCCTAAAATATGGTGCAAGCCCTTTATTATTGCTGTAACTTTTATAATCCAAGATCAAGGGCTGCATTTTAGCGTTTTCAGCTTCATCCATGGTTAGATAATCATACTTGGCCATTTGCATAAGTACAACGTCACGCCTTAACCTGCTGCGTTCCGGAAAGATCCTTGGATTATAATAATGACTTGCTTTTAGCATTCCTACTAAAACCGCCGATTCCTCCAGGCTCAAGTCTGAAGTATGTTTATTGAAGAATTTTAAAGAAGCACTCTCAATGCCATAGGTATTGTCACTAAACGGAACTGTATTGAAATATAGCTGAATGATCTCATCTTTAGAATAGATGTTTTCTAGTCTCTTGGCAATGACCGCTTCCTGCATTTTATTGATCACAATGCCGAACATCCCAAAGTCACGACGACCATAAATATTCTTGGCTAATTGCAGGGTGATGGTACTTCCTCCACCGGCAGAATCATCCTGAAGCAAAATAGATTTAAAAAATACCCTGAGTAAACTTCTGTTATCTATCCCGTCATGTTCATAAAATCTTACGTCTTCGGTAGCAATAAGCGCTTCAATAAGATAGGAGGGGAGTTGTTCAAAACCTATAGGTTGTCTGTCGAAAATATAAAATTTCCCAATAAGATCACCGTTTGAGGCAAGAACCTGAGTGGCTTTATTTTGTTTAAGTTCGGTAAGCTCCTTAGTAGTGGGAATCTTCCCCCACATACCAAAGTAGATACTACCGAAGAATAAAAAGAATAAGGCAATTAAACTGGTTATAATGATTAATGCCCATTTAAGTTTGGGGTGTCTTTTTATTGTCGCTAACATTTGTTGAAGGTAAATTTTGCAAATAAACAAATGTTTGCTGCAGAAGCATAAATTTTAAGCTAATTTTAATGTTTAAACCAAAAATTATAGCCGGTAAACGTGAATTTACCGGCTAGGTTGAAAAGCTTTTCATACGAGATTTTTTGAATGTTCTACACGAAGCGTCTTCTGTTGTACCAGCAAGTTCGCCCGCTTAAGTTTTTAGCATTCAGGAATGGTTTTCTATGGGTTAGATTAGATTCGTTTCCCACACCAAAGTCCTGAATTAAATTAGATAGAGCTGTCCTGATATATAATTTTTTGATTGATGAATGTCTAAGCGTAGGTCCTCCGACTATATTCACTGATATGTCTTGTGGTTTCCTTTAAGTTCAAAAATGGTCTTCGATGAGTAAGACCTCCTTCTTTACTGCTTCCAAAATCCTGGATGATGCTGTCTAATGATTTCATGGTTGATGAATTTTTGATGATTTAATTTAATTATGAAAATCTTTTCCTTTTTGAGAAACCTGATCTCTCTGCGATCGCTTCTGTACTCATGAATGATTTTCTGCTCTTGGTGTTGCTTACTAAAGTTGTCATAATTGATGATTTTAATGATTGATGAATTTTTGATGATTTGGATTGATTATGAAAATCTTTTTCTTTTTAAGAATCCTGATCTTTCTGCGATGGCTTCTGTACTCATAAATGATTTTCTACTCTTGGTGTTGCTTACTAAAGTTGTCATAATTGATGATTTTAATGATTGATGAATTTTTGTTTAGAATGCTAAAGCGAATCTTTTTCTACTTAAAAAACTTCTTTCGGAATTCGCTTCAGTGTTCATAAAAGATTTTCTGTTTTTTGTTTTACTGCTAAAAGTTCTCATGACTGATGATTTTAATGATTGTTTGTATTTAATAGACGACCATTAAATAAAAGCGTTACAGTACTATGTAATAAAAGGTAGTGATTTAACATATTTTTAACTTTTATCTTATTTTCAGTAGGTTGCATCTAGCCGGATGGAAGGAGTGTATAAAGCCTTCAAAGTATTGTTAATCTTTTTGAGACCCGTATGCATTCATGTATTTTTATTTTACTAAATATTTTTTCATGAAGAAATGGGCAATTGGTATCATCGCATTAACTCTAGTTCTTGCAGGAGTGATCTATACTATTTATCAATTAAATGATTATGATTACGATGATGCTACCAAATCTTATGAAATTGTAAATAAATGGGAATTGCCTGAAGAGCTTGAAGAAATTTCAGGAATACATTGGATGGGAGATGAAAAGATAGCCTGTATTCAGGACGAAGACGGGATCATATTCATTTACGATCTTTCGGTTTCAAAAATAATACAGGAGTACAAATTCGCAGGTTCCGGAGATTATGAAGCTTTAACTTCCTTGAATGGTGAATTTTGGGTGGCTGAAAGCAATGGAGAGCTATTCAATATAAAAAATTTGGAGGCTCAAGAGAATGCAGAATCAATTCAATTAGAATTTGAATACCGCAATAATATTGAAGGTCTGGCTGCCAATAAAGATGGAGATCTATGGCTGGCGGTTAAAGAAAAGAATCTGGATAATAGCGGGGGTTATCGTGGTATTTACTCCTTTAATCCAAAAACCAATAAACTCAATCCAGCCCCGGTTCTGAAAATCCAATTTGACGATCCAATTTTTGATGTCTTAAAAACCAACAATCCCAGGATATTAATTAGACCTTCAGATCTCAGTTTTTCTCCATTGAATAATGACGTATATGTTCTGGATGCAGAATTTCAGAAGTTACTTATTATTGATCGCAGTGGTAAAATAAAAAAGATGCATTTGTTGGATCCAGAAGAATTTGAACAACCGGAAGGCATTTGTTTTACTCCCTCCGGCCGAATGTTTATATCTAACGAATCTATTTCTGGTGCAGCCAGCATTCTGGAAGTAAAATTAGATTGATCAGGATTTTTGCAGATTATCTGCTACTGCCTGTACTTCATCCATTACCCTAAGCAAATTCTCACCCCATAGCTTTTTGATTTCCTCATCGGTATAGCCTCGTTTTACAAGTTCAATAGTGACATTCAGGGTTTCTGAAGCATCATTCCATCCTTCAATGCCACCGCCTCCATCAAAATCTGAACTAATTCCTATGTGATCTATTCCTATTTTTTCCACCAGGTAATCTACATGATCCACAAAATCTGAGACATTTACCGGAACTCCACTTTCTTTAAGTTTATCTATCTCAGATTTAGCGGAAGATCTTACTTTATTAAAATCTGCATAATATTTTGTCCGCTCTTGTTCAGGTAAATTTCTAACTGTATCTCTTGGTAAGATAATTATACCCATCTCTGCTGCTTTCTTTTCATAGACTTCCTTACTAGCATCATTAAAAGCATTATGCTTTTCTGTATTCAGGTAAGAACTGAAAGCAACTGTTTGTACCACCCCGCCATGCTCCTTGAACAGATCGAGTAATTCGTCATCAAGATTCCGGCTATGATCACATAATGCACGGGCAGAAGAATGAGAAGCTATGAGCGGAGCTTTAGAGATTTCAAACATTTGTTTAATTGCCTCTTTGCTCGGGTGAGAAACATCGATCATCATTCCCTGCCTGTTCATTTCTCTCACGGCTTCTTTCCCTAATTCACTCAAACCATTATAGAGCCATTCATCGTTTTCTTCGCCTGTATTGGAATCACTAAATTGACTATGTCCATTATGGGAAAGGGACATATATCTGGCACCCCGATCATAGAACTCTTTTATTCTGCTAAGGTCTGTACCTACGGGATAAGCATTTTCCACGCCTATCATGGCAACTTTTTTACCTTGATTCACTAAATTTCTTACTTCTTCAGAATTTGTTGCCAAACCGATCTTCTCTGGTGCGATCTCTTCTGTAAGACGGTGAATGGCCTCAAATTTATTTATAGCATTTTCATAAGCAGCTTTATAGCCATCTGCATTCAGCTCTTCCTGTCCCGTATATACAATGAGCCAGGTCACATCCATCCCGCCTTTTTCCATTTTGGGCAGGTTTACCTGAGTATCCAGGTTCATGCTGTAATTTTTATCCTCGCTAAAATTATTTACATTGATATCGTTATGAGTATCTATGGTAATCGCTTCCTGGTGGATGATTTTTGCCCTTTTGAGAATATCTTTAT
Source organism: Christiangramia sediminis (assembly GCF_020552705.1). Classification (GTDB taxonomy): domain Bacteria; phylum Bacteroidota; class Bacteroidia; order Flavobacteriales; family Flavobacteriaceae; genus Christiangramia; species Christiangramia sediminis. The sequence continues at coordinate 499,658 of NZ_JAJBZG010000001.1, forward strand.
CAGTTGTTTGCGCATTTACGCTTAAAAGACTTGAAAAAAGTATAAGTCCGGTTAATTTTAGTTGCATATATTGAGGTTTGTAAAAATTTAAAGCCTGAATTTAAGAATTATTATTAAGCTATACTTAAAATCCAAAATCAGATTAATTTTTAATATACATTTGATCATACATTTTTATTTTTAATGCATAAATATATTGTTGTAAATCACCCGGAGACCTGGACGATCTCTTCTGAAAATTTGAAGATAATATCTTCCAAAGATTATCTTACCAATCCTGAATATTCCAGGCTGAAAAAGGCCAGGATCTTTAACCTTTGTAAGGATTACTCTTATCAGTCTAAAGGATATTATGTTTCCCTTTTAGCGGAAGCACGGGGGCATTTAGCAATACCAACCGTAAAGAACCTGGTAGATCTTGGCGAACCCAAGCTTGTAAAGATCGTTTCTGAAGAATTTGATGATCTCATTCAACAATCACTAAAGAATATCAAATCCCAGGAATTCACCCTAAGTATTTATTTCGGGCAGAACGTAGCCGCAAAGTATAAAGAATTAAGCGCCATGTTCTTCAGGCATTTTCAAATTCCTTTTTTGAGGGTAAAATTCAACTTTACTACCCGGTGGAATATTAAAAGTATCAAGGCTATTTCAGAATCAGAAGTACCAGAAGAGCATAAAGAAAGCATGTTGTTCTTCGCAGAGCAATATTTTGCTAAGAAGCGCTATGATACCCCAAAAGCCAATGTTTCAGAATACGACCTGGCCATTTTGGTTCAGCCAAATGATGTTGCTCCACCAAGTAACGCCAAGGCCTTAAAGAAGTTTATGGAAATTGGGGAAAAACTTGGTTTTTATACTGAGATTATTGGTCCAAGAGATCTTTCTCGATTATCAGCTTTTGACGCATTGTTCATCCGGCAAAGTACCGAAGTAAATAATGAAGCCTATGCTTTTTCAAGAAAAGCACAGCAGGAAGATATAGCGCTGGTAGATTATCCTGATGCGATCTTAAAATGTTGCAATAAAGTTTATATGGCTGAAGCTTTGGAGAATTCCAAAATTCCTGCACCTAAAACCGTGATTGTACATAAGGACAATGTTAAATCTGTTCTTGAAATAACTAAACTGCCGGTAGTTCTAAAATCTCCGGACTCCACCTTTTCTTTTGGTGTTAAAAAAGCCACTACAGAAAAGGAATATTTTGAATTGGTTTCCACTATGCTCAAAAAATCAGAGCTGGTTATCGCCCAGGAATTTTCATATTCAGATTACGATTGGAGAATTGGAGTATTAGATGGTAAGGCTTTTTATGCCTGCCGTTATTATATGGCGAAAGGTCACTGGCAAATTTATAACTGGGATGCTAAGATTAAGGATGATCAGGATGGAAATGCAGATTGTTTACCCATTGAAGATGTACCGGAAAATATCCTGAAAAATGCTCTAAAGGCAGCAAAATTGATGGGTAAAGGCCTTTATGGTATAGATATAAAAGAAGTGAACGGCAAAGCTTTGGTCATAGAGATCAATGACAATCCTAATATTGACGCCGGAGTAGAGGATGCCTATTATGGAGATAAGGTCTATATAGATATTCTTACGGCTTTGAAAAACCGACTTGAAAATAAAATATAATGGCATATCATCTTTTTGAGGTATTTGGAATTGAACTGGAGTACATGCTGGTTAAAAGATCTGATCTTAAAATAGATCCCACAGTAGATCAACTTTTCATTGAAAAGAACGGTTCTATAACTTCAGATATCGAAAATGGTAAAATTGAATGGAGCAACGAACTCGTGGCGCATGTAGTGGAGCTGAAAACAAACGGACCTACAGATGATCTTCCCGGGCTAGATAATTTATTCGCAGAAAACATTCAGGAGATAAATCGGCTACTGCAGAAATTGGGCAGCAATCTTTTACCTTCGGCTTCTCATCCTTTGATGAATCCTCACACCGAAACCCATTTGTGGGAACATGATCATAATGAGATCTATTCGCTGTACAATAAGATATTTGATTGTAAAGGTCATGGCTGGAGCAATGTGCAAAGCATGCATATTAACCTGCCGTTTTTTGATGATTCAGAATTTGAAAAATTACACGCGGCGGTTAGGATCTTACTTCCTATAATTCCGGGGCTTTCAGCGAGTTCTCCCGTACTGGATGGAAAATTTACGGGTTTTAAGGATACCCGAATGGAATATTATAAGACCAACCAGAAAGAAATTCCGCATATGATGGGAAAAGTGATCCCGGAACAGGTCTTTAATAAAGCAGATTATCATAAAGTGATCTTTGAGCCTATTAACAATGCAATTAAAGCTTTTGATACTGAAAATATCCTTGACCATCATTTCCTAAATTCACGCGGGGCAATTTCCCGGTTTGACCGTAACGCGATCGAGATAAGAGTGATAGATATTCAGGAAAATCCTTCAGCAGATATTGCTATTGCAGCATTTATTATTGAAGTCCTGAAATTGCTGGTGAGCGAAGAACTGATCTCTTTAGAAGATCAGAAAACATGGCATGAAGATGATCTCTTCTTAATTTTTGATGATGTTATCAAGAATGCTGAAACTACACTTATTACTGATAAAAAATACCTGGCGATATTTGATCTTCAGCAAGACGCAGATGTGAAAAGGATCTGGAAAAAGCTTTATGAAAGAGTAGGAGAAAAATTAAGCGAAAATCATCAAAAGCATATTGAATTCATTCTTCAAAACGGAAGTCTTTCTACAAGAATTCTTAAAGCGTTGCGTAATGACTTTTCAGAAGAAAATATCCAAAAGGTTTATTTCCGGCTTGCCGAGTGTCTTGAAAATAACAGAATGTTCAGGCCATGAAACTTGTGCTAACCTGCGAGCATGCTTTTCCATATATTCCAGAGAAATATCAAAAGCTTTTTTATGATGAACCGGAAATTCTAAAAACACATGAAGCTTATGATCCCGGTTCTTTTGATCTTTTTAAGGCTTTAAAAAGCCTGGCAAATTTCAGCAAATATCAAAGTATTGGCCGGTTATTGATAGAAACCAACAGATCTGAACATCATCCCCTGCTTTTTTCGAGATATTCCCGCGAGATCTCCAATCAGGATAAAAAAAGCATTCTACAAACTTTTTATACTTCATATAGGGATGAAGTTAAAAGTAAAATTCAGGAATATATCAACGAAGGGAATACTGTGATTCATTTATCTGTACACAGTTTCACACCTGTTCTAAATAGCAAGGAACGAAATTGTGATATTGGTCTGTTATATGATCCTTTTCGAGCTGTAGAAAAAGAATTCTGTAAGAACTGGAAAACTGAAATCTTAAAGCAGAATCCGGAATTAAAGATTCGCTTCAATTATCCTTATTTAGGGAAAGCAGATGGATTTACAACTTCTCTTCGGAAAGTTTTTCCAAAAAATTATCTGGGAATAGAACTGGAGGTGAATCAGAAGTGGGCGAGTGACGACCTTATGAATAAGGATTTAAAGAAGAATATTTTTGAGTCCCTTCAGGATATTATATCAAAAAAGCCCCAGAATTGAGGCTTTTTTTATTTTATGAATTTTTTAATTCTATTTTAAATCATATTCCAGCGTAATTTCAGCTTTCAGCAATTTAGATAAGGGACAACTTTCCTTTGCTTTATTGGCAATCTTATCAAATTTGTCTTTATCAATTCCAGGCACCTCGGCATTAAGAATTAGATGAGATTTTTTGATCTCTCCATCTTCAAAAGTGATCTCTGAGATGGTTTCGATTTTATCTGGTTCAAATCCGTCTTCAGTTAAAAAAGCTGAAAGCTGCATGCTAAAGCATCCTGCGTGGGCTGCTCCAACGAGTTCTTCAGGATTTGTCCCTTTTCCATTTTCAAAACGGGTTTTAAAGGAATACTGAGCATCTTTTAAAACACCGCTTTCCAGACTTACGGTTCCTTTTCCTTCTTTCAATGAGCCTTTCCATACGGCCGATCCTTTTCTTATCATAATATAATTTTTTAGTGATTTCTCTCTAAATTAAGGCGCAAAGCCTGAACTGGAAAAGAATTATAATAACCTTAACCAAAAGTGATACGAGCACAAACAAAAAAGCCCGAAAGATGAACTTTCAGGCTTTTTGATATTATAAATAGTGGTAATTACTTGATCTCAACAACTTCAAGATCAAAAACAAGGTCTTTACCAGCCAATGGGTGGTTAGCATCAACTACAATGCTTTCATCTTTAATTTCTGTTACTACCAGGTTGATCTCACGACCATCTGGACCTTTAGATACTAGAGGCATTCCAACTTCCGGCTTTAATTCTTCAGGTAATTGATTTTTTTCAACTTCCTGAATTAATTCAGCTTTAGGCTCCCCGTAAGCTTCCTCTTTAGGTATATTGATCGTCTTTTTTTCGTTCACTTCCATGCCGATAAGACCTTCTTCAAAACCTGGGATAAGCTGACCCTGTCCTAGAGTGAACTCTATAGGCTCTCCGCGCTCTACTGAACTATCGAAAACCTGACCGTCTTCTAACTTCCCTGTGTAATGTACCTTAACGGCGTCATTTTGCTTTACTTGACTCATAAAAAGTATTTTTTCAATTTTAAATGTGGCTGTAACTAATTTTCAGCCATTTAATGCCAACTTGTGCAAGTACCCTGCCGAATGACAAATAACACGACAGATTAACCGATGATGACGCATTTTGTCATATTTTCATTAAATTAGGTGACGATTCTTATTAATATAACCTCAAAACTACCAAACTAATTAGCTTAGATATGAGTAAAATAAAGAAAACCAGCAGTTTAGATTCCCGTAGGGATTTTATGAAGAAATCAGCAATCGCCGCAAGCGGATTTATGATCGTTCCCCGTCATGTATTAGGCGGCCCCGGTTTTATTGCACCAAGTGACAAGCTATTAATTGCAGGAATTGGAGTAGGAGGCAAAGGAGAATCAGATCTTACTAGCTTTTATGAAAGCGGAAAAGCAGAGATTGCATTTTTATGTGATGTAGATGACAGAAGGGCTGCTGCTTCAAGAAAAAGATTCCCGAAAGCTAAGTATTATAAGGATTACAGGGAATTATTTGATAAGGAATCAAAGAATTTTGATGCCGTGAGTGTTTCTACACCAGATCATAATCATGCTGTTCAAACGATGGCTGCTATGGAACGTGGTAAACATGTGTATGTTCAAAAGCCTTTGACCCATGATATTTATGAAGCCCGTGCTTTAACTGAAGCTGCCAGAAAATATAAAGTGGTAACCCAAATGGGAAATCAGGGAGCTTCTGGAGACGGAGTGCGAAAAATGAAAGAATGGTACGATTCGGGATTGATAGGTGAAGTTGAAGAAGTTTATGTGTGGACCAACAGGCCTGTATGGCCGCAGGGAATTCCGTGGCCAAAATCATCTTCGCCGGTTCCATCTGAACTTGATTGGAAACTCTGGCTTGGTACAGCACCTTATAAAGAATATGTAGATGGATTGGTACCATTTAACTGGCGAGGCTGGTGGGATTATGGAACCGGGGCACTGGGAGATATGGGATGCCACCTTATTGAACCACCGTTTAGTGTATTAGGCCTTAAATATCCAAAAGATGTTGAATGTAGTGTTGGTAGTGTATATGTAGATGAATTCCAAAGAGGATATTTCCCTGAAAGTTGTCCGCCTTCAAGCCACGTGATTATGAGTTTTGACGGAAAAGAAGCAAGTTCTAAAGATATCACCCTGCACTGGATGGATGGTGGAATAAAACCAATGCGACCTGAAGAATTAGGTCCTGAAGAAACCTTTGGAGATGGGGGTAATGGAGCCCTTATCATTGGATCTAAAGGAAAGATGATGTGTGGTACTTACGGATTGAATCCACGCTTACTTCCTACTTCAAAAACCGATGAAGTAAATGTTCCTCAAAAATATGAAAGAGTGCCTGGGGGAATGGATGGTCATTACGCACAGTGGGTTGAAGCTTCGCTCGCAGGTTATGGCAATAAAGAAGTAAGCTCTCCATTTGATATTGCAGGACCTCTCACAGAATCCCTTCTTATTGCAAATCTGGCGATTAGAGGTTATGATATTCAGGAGACCAGGAAAAATTCAGATGGTGAAGACCGTATCTATTATCCGGGAAGAGATATTAAAATGATCTGGGATGCAGAGAATATGAAGGTTACTAACTTTGATGCAGTCAATCAGTTCGTGAAGCGGGAATATCCGGAAGGTTTTACTTTATAGAGCTGAATGTGTGATAAGAAAAACTTTTTTCTGAACTTAAATCAGTACTTATATCGTGCTATAGTATTATTAATATTATGGACATTAGCCTACTCTTGTAAAAGTAAAAAAGAAGAAGATGTAGATTGGATTACGGTTTGTGTGACAGCTACCGCCTATAATTCTTTAGGATATCAAACCGAAGGTCAACCCAATATAACAGCCTGGGGGGATACCTTGAAACCTGGAATGAACGCAATTGCCGTTTCCAGGGATCTTATAGAATTAGGATTGGATCATAACTCAAAAGTTAAGATTGAAGGTTTTGATAGTATTTTCTTGGTAAAAGATAAAATGCATTATCGCTGGAGAAATAAAATCGATATTTATATGGGGGAGAATGTAGAGAAAGCAAGGAAATTTGGCAGGAAAAAGCTTAATATCTCCTATATATTTCACAAGGACTCTATTTCAAATTAAGTAGTGTAATATCTTTATCCTATATTCGAAATTTAAAAAATTATTGATGTCTTTTTTTCGAAGTACCTTCTTATTGATTTTTATATTATTCATTCCTTTTCAAGGATCTTCACAAAAAACCGATTCTCTTAAGATTCAGAAAAAATTAATAATAGGAATTACCGAAACTCCTCCTTTTGTCGAAATAAATCCTCAGGGATACTCCGGTTTAAGCATTTCTTCCTGGAAAATGGTGAATGAGCAACTGCAGATGGAGTATGAGTTCAGAGAATATGATGATCTTGGAAGTCTGCTGGATGGAATTGAAAATGGAGAAGTAGACCTTAGCGTTAATCCAATTACGGTTACAGATAATCGTATGAAGCGCATGAATTTTTCCCAGCCTTACTTTATCTCTCATACCAGTGTGGCAAAAAAGAAAGAATCTAACATTTTAAAACATCTCAAGAATTTTTTTAGCTGGGATTTCTTTTCTGTCATAGCCCTTTTATTATTAGTCATATTTATATTTGGAAGTTTGGTTTGGTTTTTCGAGCGAAAGAAAAACCCTGAAGAATTTGGAGGTAGTTTTAAGGGAGTTATGCAGGGATTCTGGTGGAGTGCGGTTACCATGACTACCGTGGGTTATGGAGATAAATCACCCAGAACCACCGGGGGTAGAATAGTGGGACTTATCTGGATGTTTATGGCGGTTATCATCATATCAAGTTTTACAGCGGGAATAGCTTCTTCCTTAACTGTAAAAAGTATCAATGAAGAAATAACCAACATTCAGGATCTGGAAAGATTCAAGGTAACCACGGTGAGCAGTTCAAGTTCACAGGAACTTCTGAATCTTTATAATATTGAAAGTGATCTGGTAAACAGCGGCTCAGAAGGTCTGCAGGCTATTCTTGATGAGAAATCTACTCTTTTTGTATATGATGAACCTATTCTTAAATATGAGATAGAACGAAGAGATCTAGCCGACGATCTTGAAATTCTGGGTCAAAGCCTGAAAAAAGATTATTATAGCTATGCATTCCCGAAAGATTCAGAGCTTTTAGAAATAGTGAATCCGGTGCTAGTAAGAACACTTAAAAGCATGGAATGGGCTTCATTGGTTAAAGATTATAATTAACTACCTAGTCCTAAATATCCTAATAAGATCCAAAGGATAATAAATACCACGATTATTCCAATGCAGCCACAGCCACCACCCAGTTTTTTAGCTCCCCAGCCTGCCAGGAGAGCCCTTAAGATATTCTTCATAATTGATTGATTTTACTTATTAAATTTATAATCAACCGGAATGAAAATAATCTATATTATGAAATATTTAATTAATATTATTTTAAGTGTTTGATTTTTAGTATATTGAACTCCGTTTTTGAAAACTACTAACCAATCAATGTTTACTCAAGATAAATCAAATAGAAATTCTGATCTGGAATTTTTCCGGGCTGCAAGGAAAAATATAAATAAGATAATTTATATTGCAATTGCCATCATTATTGTTTTAGCAGTAGTAGCAATGACCGGTGTCTATTATGAATACTGGTAGATTATTGCTTAATTTCATTCATGAGTAAAAAGGCTTTATTCACATATTCCTTTTCAAGAAACAGAGCAAAATAGTTTGATGTGGAGATCATTTCAAAAATTGGAATTCCTTCATACGCCAGCAATTTAAAAATATAAAAATACAAACCTACACTCTGCGAACTGTTCTTGGGCAGTTCAATCGTTATTGAAGAAAGTTCTTCTTTAATTGAAACTCTCACTTCACTTCTAAAACATTTTTCGACCAGATCTGTCAGCGAAGAAGATACCAGAATATTGCTTTCCTGATAGTTACTGGAATAATTGAGATATACTCCGGTTTGATCTTTTACGGCTTCCATTAATTTAATCTTATTGGCGATAATAGTCTTGGAATTAAGGAAAGTATATTCTGTGATCCCCGAACGTACAATAATGTCTCCCAGTTCACGCAGACTCTGCATATTTACCTTGGTCCTGGTGGGGGCATAACGTCTTAGAGCCATAATGATACTTCCCTGTTTAACCGGTTTTCTCATTTCCTTTTCCACCTGAGTTTGAATATCAGCGGCTAAACCGCTAAAGTTTACGATATCTCTCGCAATCGCATCATCCAGAAATGGTTGATGCCTAATTATATCATGTACACAGGTAGTGATGGTCTTCATTGTTAATTATTGAACATTTTGTACAAATGTATATAAAATGAAATATAATTTTTGTGTCACTTTATTTTAATAATACCTATGCAGCCTGAATTTACTGGATATGAAAGTTTTAAAATTTGGTGGTACATCGGTTGGCTCTACTGCCAGCATTCGAAATGTAAAGAATATTATTTCCAATCTTCCCGGGAATAAATTACTGGTATTATCGGCCATGTCTGGAGTCACCAATCATTTGGTGGAGATTTCAGATATGGTTAAAAGTGGAAGAATCTCTAAAATTTCTGAAAAAATAGAGTTTTTAAAAATTAAGCATTTCGAGCTAATAGACGAATTGATCTCCGATGAAATTTTCAATCAATCTGTAAAAGCTGAAATTCTTGCTCAACTGGAAGAACTTTTGCTGGTTTCTAACAGTGAATGGAACATGGAAACAGATGCGAAGATTACCACAACGGGAGAAAGGCTTTTGACTTTTATTTTCAGTTCTTATCTAAAAACTGAATCTTTAGATAATACATTGCTGGATGCCCGAAAATTTATGCATATAAGTAATCTGGAAAACCCTGACACAGGCCTGGTTGGAGAATTACTGAACGATATTCTAAAATCTTCTGAAGAGAGTGACATTTTAATTACTCAGGGTTTTGTGAGAATGGATTCACAAGATAAAGTGAGCACTTTAAAAAGAGGAGGCAGCGATTATACTGCCACTATTTTGGGAGCGGCGATAAGAGCTACTGAAATCCAGATCTGGACAGATATAAGCGGCCTGCACAATAATGATCCCAGGTTTGTTGAAAATACACAGCCGGTGTCGCAGTTGAGTTTTGAAGAAGCTGCCGAACTCGCATATTTTGGAGCTAAAATTCTACATCCTCAAACAATATCTCCGGTTATAGGAAAAAATATACCTGTTTATTTAAAAAATACATTCACCCCGGAAGCCACCGGTACCTGCATTAGTGCGTTAGCAGAAAGAAAGGGACTAAAAGCAATATCAGCGAAAGACGAGATTACGGCCATCAAGATCAAGTCCAACCGAATGCTGATGGCGCATGGTTTTCTAAAAAAGATATTTGAAGTTTTTGACAAATATGAAACTTCGATTGATATGATCACCACGTCAGAAATCGCAATTTCATTGACGATAGATAATACTTCGAATCTTGATATAATTCTGGATGAGCTTGATAAATATGGAGAGATTAGCGTGGATGCTAACCATAGTATTATATGTGTGGTGGGCGAAGGGCTTATAGAAGATAGAGGCACTTCCAGACTTTTTGAGATCTTACAGGATGTCCCCGTTAGAATGATCTCTTATGGAGGTAGTAATAATAATATTTCACTGCTGGTTGATACCAGAAATAAAATTGAGGTTTTGCAAAAGCTTAATGAAAAACTATTTGTGAAACAACTAAACTCTGTTTAACGGTTTTGTTTGAGTTTGTTAAACTGTTTTTTTGTGTAGTGAAAACCGCCGGGATGTATTTACAGCCGGCGGTTTTTTAATTTCGGCGTTTATTTTTTTCTTCAATGAATTTAGACATGAAATAGGTGCTTTTGTGTAAATGGTGTTTCAGCATCTTGCCTGTAAAATTTAATGATCGGTGAGTCTGGAGGTCATTAAAGAGTTTAGCTAACTCTTGTCTGAAATGGCCTAAATATTCTGTTTTAAGGAAACGTTTATTAATAATTTCAAATCCCAATCCTTGTTTTTCTTTCCACAGGTCTTTTTCTGAATACAGCTCAACTGCTCTGATAATAAATTCTTTATCTGAATTAGTTATAAAACCATTCCACTTCATTTTGCCATTAATCCCTTCTGCTCCTAAAGGAGTGGTAACAGAAGGTGTCCCATTTTGCATAGCTTCTACCAGTTTACCTTTTAATCCTGCGCCAAACTGAATAGGAGCGAGGCAAAGCCTCCCATTTTTCATCACTTCTACTGAACTATCTGCCCAGCCATTCACCATAAAATTCTCTTTTGGATTATGCAGATTTAAAACTTTTTGTGAGGGATAGGCACCATAGATCTGCATGCTGGCTTCAGGAAGTTTTTTCCTTATTTCCGGCCATATTTTTTCCTTTAAATAAAGTACCGCATTCCAGTTAGGTTCATGTAAAAAATTCCCAATGCTGATAAAATCTTTTCGTTCTTCAAATTCAGGAAGACGGTGTTGGTTTTCTTCCGTGATTTTTTCCAATAAAAATGGCAGGTAAAAGAGAATATTATCAGGAACCTGAAATTGGGATTTTAGTAATTCTATTTCAATTTCTGAAATCATCAAACTAAGATCACATCTGTATATCGCGGCGATCTCTCTTTTAGCAATTTCTGAATCGAGATAAGATACATCAGACTTTTCTTTATATGCTTGTTGACGTGCTTTACGCAGGAAATGAAGATCTTCTGTATCAAGAATTTTTATAGTTTCAGGACAAATATCATCAACTCTCCATCCAAATTGTTCTTCCATCATAAAGCGATCAAAGAGCACCACATCTGGTTTTAATCTTTCAAGGAAAACATCAAATTCAGGATCATTTAATTTTATTTTTTCAGTTTCAATTTCTAAAGCATTTAGATCTACTTTGTTATCGGTATCACGGGCCGTAGTAGCGAAAGTGATCTCATACTTCTCATTTTGAAAGAACTCCAGTAATTGCATCATTCGGGTGCCTGCAGCCGAGGATTTTGGTTCCGGCCAGACATGTCCGATAACAAGCAATTTTGGCATATAATTTTTTTCAAAAATAAGACTTTATAATTGTCCTGAAAGAAGAATGGTCGCCGTGATCCAAAGCGCAATTGAAACTACACCTCCTATTAATAGAAAATGTTTGAATTTATAGATTCCCATTCCGTAGATAATGGTATTTGTCTGATAACCTACCGGAGTAAATAAACTGAAATTTGCGGCAAATAATACCGCCAGAATAAAGGGTTTGGGATCTAGTTTTAAAGAAGTGGCAATAGTGATGGCAATAGGAGCAATAATGATCGCCGTGGCATTATTTGAAATAAATCCGCTTAAGAACATGGTCACAAAGAATAGCAGCCCAATAACCACAAAATTCGCCTTCTCATCAAACAATTTCAGGAGATTATCTGAAATCCATTGATCGGCACCGGTGTTGCTCATGGCTACACCTAGCGGGATCATTCCGGCAAGTAGAAAGATGATCTGCCAGTTTACCTGTGAATATATTTTCCCGAGATCTATACATTTTAAAAAGATCAACAGAAAACAACCAATAAGCGCACTTTTTAAAATTGGGAAAATTGAGAATGCAGATAGGCCAATTACCAGTAAAAGTATCCCAAAAGTCAAATTTCGTTTCCATTTGGTAGTAACCTTGATATCCTGATGTTCCTGCAGAATACTGATATTGTCCATTTTACTGAGATGTTCCAGATCATTCTCTGTTACTTCAACTAACAAACGGTCACCGACTCTCAATTCTATATCATCAGATTTCTTGTCAAAAATTCTTCTCCCAGGATTTCTGAAATTTCTTCTTTTTCTAATCGCCAGGGGTACCGCGCCGTGAAGATCATACCAACCTACAGTTTTAATACTCTTTCCTATTAATGGGGAATTAGGGAGCATCAGTAATTCCACCACCTGAATATTCTCTTCAAGACTTTCTTCAGTTTCCTCTTCTTGATCTCCTGGTTTTAAATCTGATTTTTTAATAATGATAAGATCTCCCGATTCCTTCAGTTTGATGAGCTGCTCAATATTACAGCGTAATAATAATTGATCTCCTTCCTTTAGCGTGGTATATTTTCCCGGGTGTTCATTGATCACTGCGGCACGTTTCATTCGGATCACCTCGATGCCTTCATTTTCACTTCCAAATACTTCCCCTATATTTTTTCCAATAAGTTCAGAATCCTTAGCTACGATTCCCCGGGTTATAAATTCGTCCAGATCATACACATTTGATATACTGCTTTTTTTATTCTTCGGAAGAAAGTGGGCCATCAAACTCACAATGATCACGGTGATGATTAGAAATATCCCTCCATACCAGGAAAATTCAAAAAAACTGAACTTTTCCACACCTCTCTTTACTGCCACGGCATTCACGATAAGGTTAGTGGAAGTTCCCATAAGTGTAAAACTCCCTCCAATAATCCCGGCAAATGAAATAGGCAGTAGTAATTTAGAACTGGGAATATCATATTTCAGGCTTAATTCGTCTATGATTTTCACAAAAACCAGTACAACTGCTGTAGTGTTTATAAATGCGGAAATACCCCCGGCAATAAACATAAACACAGGAATCATTAAAAACAGGGGTAAACCACGTAATTTTTTTAATCCGTTGGCAAGCCAGTCTATCACGCCATTACTTTCCAGCCCAATGGCAATGATCATAAGAGCTAATACGGTGATGGTTGCGGGGCTTGAAAATCCTGAAATAGCTTCCTCGGGACTAATAAGATTGGTAATTAAAAGGCTTACCATTATGAAGAAAGCGATTTTGTCTACTGGAAATACTTCCAATGCAAAAAGGAATATCACAATGAGAATGATGGTAAACAAAATGATAATCTCCAGAGTCATGCTTTTATTTATTCAATAAAAGTAGTTTTAAGTTCGTATTCCTGTTTTACTTTCTGAAATATTTATGATTCCTGCTTTGGTAGAAAGAACTCATATTGATATTATTTCCTAGATTACATAGAAAAACAAAAGTATGAGTAGAGGATTTGTAAAAGAAGAAGATCAGGAAGAACCGGTTTTAATACCTCCCAGAGCAGCAATCCCCGAAGGAGCGACCAATTATGTGACACCAAACGGGCTTGCAGAACTTAAACAGGAATTAAAAGATCTTGAATATGAAAGAGCACACGTAGAAGCTGAAAATGATACCGAGAAAAGAAGAGCCCAAAGCCTGATTGACGGAAAAATAAATCTCCTCTCGGAACGGCTGCAAACTGCCAGGCTCCTCGATCTTAAAGATCAACCTGATGATGAAATAAGGTTTGGGGCGAAAGTCAAACTTAGAAATAAAACCTCCGGACAGCTACAGGAGTTTCAAATAGTTGGAGTAGATGAAGCCGATATCAAGAAGAAAAAGATCGCTTTCGTAGCTCCTATTGCTAGAGCTATTACCGGGAAAAAAGTAGGGGAAGAAGTAGATTTTAAACTTGGGGAGGAAATCAGGAAATTGGAAATATTAGATATTAGTTATTGACCTTTTTGAATGGTGAATTCCAATGTATCTACAATATCCCCATATTCATCTATCTCAATTTCAAATTGAATAGCTTCACTTGCGTCATAATCAAGTTTCTGCATTTGTACCGGATCAATTTCAGCGGTATAGATACCAGGCTTAAGACCCAGGTAAGTAAAATAACCGTCTCCTTCAGTTAGAATTGATTTTACAAGATCTCTGTTCTCGTCCAGGATATTTACCGTGATCCTGCCCTGACCGCGAAGCTTGTTTTCCTCTTTGAAATAGACCATTCCGGCCACTTCTCCTAGAACTTCTACCGGCACTTCAATTTCCTGAAACTGATTAGGTATTGTATGCACTTTTATTTTTTCGTTCTTGACTTTCCAGGCAATATTATCAAGACTGTTTGGGTCTACTTCCAGCAAAATATCTATATATGGCTGTAGTTCGGTAATTCTCAGTACCGTTTCATCTTCATTATAAGAAAGCCTGCCTGCAGTGTTCTTAATTTCCATTCCACGTACCGCCGGTTCCATTGGATCTCGTTTCCCGTTGGTATTATAATCAAGAAATGGAATAATACTAAGAGCGGCCCTGGACATCGCGGTACGATTGTTTGCCATTATATAACCCGTATTATCATCTAATAATAAACTTCCACGAGCCGATTGGACAAAAGAATTATTTCTATTACCGAGTCTGGAGGTTACCGAGGTTTGTGCAAAGTTGAAGGCATATCTTAAACCGACTTCAAAAATATGCGCATTTCTAAGTAAATTATTCTCATAGGCCACATTTAAAAAGCCTTTGTCAAAAACCGGACGTTCTATTTCAAGTATGATATTGTTGAATTGATTTCGACTGAAATCGTATTGTACCTGTGGTGAGAAAAGGAATTTATTTGGAAGCCGATAATTTTGGGAAAGGGAGGTATATATGGTAGGATTTTTTACCCGATCGTTGTAGATACCATACGTAGTAAGGTTAGTACTAACGCCCATAATTGCCCCGGAAAGTAATAATTGCGCCGTAGTAAACTCGGTAGTAGGCATGATGATCTGGTTCACACTAAATCTGCTGAAAATCGAAAAGTTCTTAGATCTAATTGGCGCCGAGAAACTTATTTTCCTTTCTTCAAGATAATTAAAATTGATGGCGGTTTGGTCTTCATCGTATTTAATATAATTAAGATCTACCTGAACGTTTCCGGGAGTTCTATAACTTAGAAGTCCTTCGCCTTTTACGCCATGCATGTATTCTCCTGTAAATAGAAAATTTGAAGCAAATCTTATAGAAGAATTCACAAAGGGCATTACTTCCCTATCCAGCACCCCGGTAAAATATTCTGCACCCCCACCAATAGTGATAGAATTGCTAAGTCCGTAATTGAAATTAACCCGGGAAAATCTATCCAGATCCTCGTTTTCAACAATTCCGGCACTTATGGTGTATTCCAATTCATTTTTCGGTACAAAGTTATATGGGATATTTATAATGCGTTCTTCAATGCGCTCCTGACCGTAAGGGCCATAAAATTTTAATCGTACGGCGGTATTTCCATACATGAGCGGAACTTCAAAAGTATAGAAACCTGAAGCATCTGCCTGGGTAAATTCTACCAGAATATTGTTTACGTAAAGTTCAACTGTCCATCTGGGATCGGTATAATCGTTCAACAGGTAAGTCCCAAACGAACGTCTATTTTGAAACGGACTATTGCTTATCTGCACCCCACTTACGGGAGCGAATAGGGAAGAGGTAGCACGGGTAAATATCCTACCGGCAGTTACCTGTTTAAATAATTTGCTTTCATTATTAATATATCGCCACTGGTAGAATTGATTTCGGGAATTAAAAGGAACCCTTGTGGAATAATTAAGCATCAAATTGGTTTCACCACCAAGGAACATCGTTCCCAAACCAAGACTTAACCTATTATCGTTCTCAAAATTGCTTTGTTGTGTGGTGACCACGCCCCAATCTAAAGCTCCACCTTTAAAAAATGGATAACGCCTGGCCATCGTCGTATCTGGTTCTATAATACCTTTTACACGATTTAAATTCTCCCTAACTTTCTTTAGACGCATTTCTTTTATAACGGGCAGGTCTTTTTTAGTCTTCATAGTTACCGAAAGACTTCTGAAAGAAAAATTGGTATTTAAACCGAAAATTTCTCCGAAAAGATTCGATTTCAAATAAAGATTAAGCGGAGTTTTGATGAAATTCTCCTCGCTAAGCTGATATTCCTGATCTTTATAAAGAATTTTATTCTCTGATGAATTTATAACATACGAAGAATCGGGATGTATGATAAAACCTTCAATTCCATTTGAAGTTTCTTCATTTTTGATTTTCAGAAAATCGAATAAATCTTTTACAGGAATATAAGCATCCTGGTTTTTGATGGCGATAGGAATTTCGATAGTACCCAGATCAGGTACATTCATTTCTACGCTCAATTCATCATAGGCAGGATAATCTTCCTGAGCTATTCCCGAATAAGAAAAAGACAGTAAAATAAATACCGAAAATAGTTTTTTATAAAACTCAATAGAAAAAGCACAGAACAGTGTTTGCATTAAGCGAAGCCTTCTTACTATTGGTGAATAAAATTAAGGGTAAAAGTCCCATTATACCTACCTGGAAGATTTCCGGAATTGTCTGCAGGAATGGTTAAAGTGCCACCTACAAAAACTTCATTAGGAGTTTGTGCATTTGGAGACTGGGTTACAAAAGTGCGTTGACCGGTACTAAAGCTATCTATGCTAAGATAAATAATCCCGCCATTGCCATTTGTTAATTCAGTATCACCCATTTGTTGTATTTGGATTATAGTACCGGGATTGGCATAAACATCAAAAAGCGCAGCTGAAATTGGTTCACCAAAATTAAGTTCAAAAATATCCCCGTTCACCGTTCGCTGGTCATCATAACTCAC
Organism: Christiangramia sediminis; assembly: GCF_020552705.1. Lineage (GTDB taxonomy): Bacteria > Bacteroidota > Bacteroidia > Flavobacteriales > Flavobacteriaceae > Christiangramia > Christiangramia sediminis. Next base: position 516,679 of record NZ_JAJBZG010000001.1, read on the forward strand.
ACTAACATTTCCACCGGCATCTCCGACTGTGAAGGCACCAAAATTCAGGTTCCTGGAGGTTCTTACTTCCACTTCTATTGGGATAGGCGGATTTTCCTGTGCGCTAATTTCTATTACTGAAAACATCAATAGCAGGAGCCAGGAATGTTTTTTATAAAAGCGGAAATTATGCATGGTTTATTCTTATTTTTTGATGATTACTTTTTTCGCATATTGACCTTTACCCAGCTGAAGGTTAATAATATAAACTCCGTCACTGGTTATTCTATCAAAGATCACTTCATCCTGGCTTCCACCCGGTTTAGTCTGAAGTAATTGACCGGTCATCGTACTTGCCCGTAAAATGCCTTGTTGATTATTTTCTAAATTCAGTTTCACAATCACATCTCCATTTCTTACACCTACATGAAATAGTTCATTAAAAGCTACGGCAGGGTTAGCCACTTTTTCTTCAGAAAACATTAATTCAAACCTGGAATTATGCGTTCCTGCTTCAATATTAAAAGTATACTCAGGTTTTTTGCGCAGGTTTTGACCAATACCTTTGTTATGATCTATTAAATAGATGTTGAGATTTGGACTTATATTTTCTAGTGAAGCCAGGTTGATCTTCATTACTCCACTTTTCTCGGCTTTAATTCCTAACGGAATTTTTTTATAGTCGGCATTATCGGGATAAGAAATTGCATTAATGGCCAATTCCTTTTGATCTTCGGTAATATTATAAAAACTAGGTACCGCAGGATCAGTATTCATCAATTTATGCGCATCCATTTCTTTTTCAAAATTTGGAGTTGCAAAAGAAGAAAAATAGATGACCATAGGATCTTTAAGTTCAGCCTTATTAAATGCAGCTTCCAATCGAATTAAAGCTTTTTGATGGGTAAGCTGAGTTCTTAGGAATTCCTGTTCAAAATCGGTTACACGTACCCTGTTATCCATTCCAAAACTGCCAGTTTCTTTATTTTGAGTATCAGAATCACTTACCTTAATGAAGAAGCCCTGCATGGAAGGAATAATGTTGGAAGAGCGGCCATCGGCCTGCGGATTTCCGGTAGAAATATCGTTTACATACGCGGTATACTTACCGGTGTATTGGCTATTTTCACTGGCAGTAAAAAAGTAAATCCCATCATCAATATTATTTCGGGTCCATCCCTGAGCAGCATTCCAATTAATAGGGGAGGGATAGGGATTTCCCACCAGGTGAAAGCCTTTGGTATATTCAAGATGATTATTTTCTAACTGACGGGCAGGAATGTTTCCATTATTTACTTCACCAATTAATTCTATTGTTTGTGATCCTGAAGAAGCACCAAAATTAAGCGCGTAACCTTCAGCAGTATTTAAACTATTTTCGGTTTCGATATAAGGTTCCCAACCTGTAGCATCTCGAACGATATCGTTTATAGAAACATTTCGATTTTCATCATACCTATAGAAATGTGGAAAAGCAGTAACCGGATCCTGAAAATCCATATATGGCGCAAAATCACCAACTACAGAATTTTGAAACGGAGAACTAAAATATTTATAGCCAAAAGCTTTATCAAGATACCGCTGCATATTCACCAGACCGATTACTTCACCATTTCCACTGCCATCTATCAGCGCGGTTTGATTTTCATCTGAAATTAAAGTGAGATCATTCCCGGTATCAAAATTTCCTGCCTGAACTTTAAGTGTACCGGTAATTTCAATAGTTGTTTCTGATATTACTCCAGAAATATTATTTATTTGTAAATTTTGAATTCTATTATTTTCAAATGCTGAATTTGGAATAATTTGAGCTGAAGTTCCTTCAAAAGAAACGCTTCCTGTTTCGGTATTTAGAACTCCGGCATTGGTTAGACTCCCGGCAATGCGTAACCAGTTCCCATCTACTTTAATTGAAGCATAATCTTCGATAACAAGATCTTTGCTAAACGCATTAGTTCCAGATGAAATTACTGGATAATTATTTGAAGTCAAGCTATCTGGAATTGTAACACTAGTTTCAAAGGTTGGGATATAATTACAGCTCCAATTGGCATTATTATTCCAGTTTGTATCATCGTTTCCAGTCCAGATTCCAGCCTTTTGAACATTCAGGCTTACTTTACGAGAAATAGATATTTTACAATTGGTATTATCTGGATTAACTGGTTTTACAATAACCCGGTAAATATTTCCAGTATCACTTAATGTAGTATTATTTATAGTGAAAGTGTTTGAGTCAGTTCCAACCGGTGTCCAGTCATTATTTTGAAATTTCAGTTGCCATTGATAATTTACCCCATTAATCTCAGGAATACTGAAAGTAGCAGAGGCTCCTTCGCAAACAATCTGATTTGAAATATTACTTAGATCGTAGCAATTATTCAATTCTAATAATTCATCTGGGATATCAGGGTTATTTGCCAAATCATCTTCAGAACCATAGTCACAAGTACCGCTTTCCTCCGGGGTTCCAGAGTAACTTTCCTCCTCATCGCAATCTCCAAAATTAGGCCAACCATCTACATCACCATAAATGTAAATATTCCCATTCTCTACATCCAGACTACCCTGTCCTTCACTACCGCTTTTATTAAAACTTCCATGAATAATCAAATAACTGGAAATAGAAACATCAACTTTGTTGGAAGCAATAAAATCTCCGAAAATAATAACCCTCGCCGAATCTCCCATCCCGAAATATGAACCATTATTATCCATATTGATATTTCCATTTACCACTAAAGTACCAAGAACAATGATTTCACCGGTTTGACCAATGTTCAAATTGTTTATCTGAACAACGGAATCTCTCTCTATTGTTATGGAATGAGATAATTGAACATCATCGGTTGCTTCCGGTAACCCGGCTGGGTTCCATACTACTTCGTGCCAGTTACCATCTTCGGTTGAAACTATATCCTGAGCGAATGAAAATTGGAAAAAACACAACCCCACGACCAACAAGGCAAGTTTTAAAAATTTAAAAAACCGGGGGAAGTTTTTCTTCATATTATTTTAAGGAAATTTCCTTTGTAGCTAAAGTTTCTCCTTTCTCTTCTGAATAAGTCACTTTTATAATCCCTGTTTTCACATCAACGTCTCCTGCATTTCTAAGTTCAAAACTGAAACTTCTTTTCGAGTTAGGGGTATAGACTGAAATACCTTTGACCATACCTACTTCAGTTTCAGATCCATTGGGAGCGATGTGAGTGGCGGTTAAATTTCCATATGCTGACATATTTCCAGATCTATTTATCATTAGGGAAAGCTTTGGCGTTTCCTCCTGGGTGTTTAATGAAAGATCTGTTAATTCGATTTCTGTAGTTGATTTTCCCTGGCGAATAATAATTGGAATACTTATACCGAAAACGGTTTTGATATTGATGGAAATACCTTCGCTTGCTTCGGCTTCCTCAGCACCAAGAGCAGTTTGCTCTTCTACAGCTCTAAAATACATATGGGATCGGTATTCGCCCTGTTCAAGATCTCCGGTTCTGGTTAATTGTACGCGAATGGTTTGAGCTTCATTTGGAGCAAGACTAACCCGGCGAGGAAAATATCTTAAAAAATTTGTGGCAAAACGCTGAGCCTCTTCAGGTTCTTCTATCTGTTCAAAATTTCCATCCTGAGTCATTTTATAGTTCACAAAAGAAATTGCGTAGACTGCTGTATCACTTCCTGTATTTGCTAGATTTATTTCCTGTGAGCGTTCTGAACCGTCAAACACTAGGCGTTTAGGCATGATCATAAGATCTCCCTGTGCGAATACTGGAAGTCCTGAAAAAATTAAAATGAAAAATAGAAGTAGGGGGCTAAGTAGTTTTCTTACCATATAAGGGGGCTGGTTTTGTATAATATTTACTTAATTTCAAAGGTATAAATAAGAATTTACCTGTTAAGGAAAACTAAAAATTTAATTATAGGATACCGTTACATTAAAACCAGAGGAGTTGGTATAAAAGCCTGAAGTTTGATTAGCTTCAAGGTTTAATGTCGCACCAATTTTAATAATATCTATTAGATTACCTTCCTGAGGTTGTACCGTAAACCGATCAATTATTAAAATCTGATTTGGATTTTCCTGGTTATATAAAGTAAATTGCTCGGGAAGAGTTATCGAATAATTGTTATTTCCGTGGGTAACAATTGCCTCTGCAGGATTTACAGTCCCCGGAATGGAATTGGAAATCTGTACCCCATAAGCTACACGGGAACCATCTGGCGAAAGAATAACCTGTCCGGGGTTATAGGCGCTAATTATATTTCCAAAATCCAGGTCTACCGTTTTATCAATTTTAATAGGATCTATTACCGTGGCCCTGCTATTTACTGTCGCTGAAGCGGAAGCCTGGGCCGAACAGAACTGCTGGACAGATAGTGCAATAAAAAGAAAAAGTAGTTTTTTCATTTTTATTTTTTGGTTGATTAGTGGTTGATATAAAAAACGCCGCCACAGCGGGCGGCGTTTTTTATATTTTTATAAGGTATAATTATTATTCGTAAGCTACAGTTACAGTTACCACACCATCGTAAGTTCCCGCCACTTGACCTGAAGCAACTGTAAGAAGACCTCCAACTTTTAAAGTTTGCACCGCACCATTACCTGTTGCTGTACCATCAGTTTCTCCATCTACATCATGAGTAAAAGATACCGCCATATCATCACCAGCTCCAGTCAAAACAATAGAAGGAATAGATATACTATACGAATACAGATTAGCTGCAGTTACTTCAAAAGAAGCAGCCGTGATAGGATCGACTGAAGTCACTTCCATATTATTATTAGAAAATGATCGCGTACCTGCTGTATTCACTCTAACATTACCACCTTCTGCGGCAACAATGCTTCCAAAATTTAATGCAGTTCCATTTTCAACATTAATAGGAGTTACAATTTCAGCGAAAACGTCAGCTGTACCACTGTCATCTTGGGCAAAAACGCTTCCTGATATAAGCGCAAATAAAATAAAAGTAATCTTCTTCATAGTTTGTAGGTATATTAGTTTGATTTAGCGCTGTAAATATGGGTCCTTATATCAGGATTGACCAAAATTATTCGTTAAGCGGTAGATTATACTCGTTAAAAGGCTAAAAACAATGAATATTTATGATTTAATTTCGAAAAACGGGAAGCAAGGATAGAAATTACATTAACTATTTGTTAAGAAGAAAAGACTTACATAAAATACTTAGGGAAAATTAATTATAACTTACCGTTATTTCAATTGGATAGGGGGTGGTGTAAAGTCCTGGCTTTTGCGCTGCTGCAACTTCCAGAGTTGCGCCCAGACTTATAGTTTGAGAATCTGAAGTTAAAACTGAAATAGTACCAGTATTGAAATTTTTTAAAACCAATTCATCAGTTCCATTTAACATTCTAAAAGATTCTGTGGGTATATTAATGGTGTAAGCATATCCATTTTGTCCATTCACTTCAAAGGTTGCAGCGGAGACATTTGCTGTATTATCCAGCCGAACATCGCCAGTAGTACTTCTGGTATGATCTGGCTTTAGGATCACTGATCCACCATTGCCAGCATCTATATTCGCAAAATTCATATTAGAAGTGGTTCTTATAGAAACAGGTTCTATTATATTAGCAGAAGCCGTAAAGTTTGCAGATGCACTATATTGCCCAAATCCCTGACCCGAAATCATGCAGAGGATAGAAAAGATCAAAAGAATTTTCAGCTTTATAATCATATTTTAAATATATAAAAATAGATTTAAATATGTCGATGAAATACGTAAAAAATCGATAAAAAGTAATTCTTCTTTTTAATATGAGATTTTATCCCTTCCTACTATGTGAAAAATATTAATAAGAATATGTATCTAAAATTTAGATTTTCGAATTAATTCAAACAGGGATTGCTTTCTTTTCTATATTTTAGAAGTAAATCTCTTGATATTATGACAAACACTTACCGCACTAATTTAAATTTAAAGAATTTAGATCTGGGATTGTTGATCTTTAGGGTAGCTATTGCTGCTTTAATGTTAACTCATGGATTTCCTAAACTTCTTGATTTTTTTGGACCCGATGAAATTAAATTTGGAGACCCCATTGGTTTGGGGGAAAATTTGTCTTTTACTCTGGTGGTTTTTGCCGAGTTTATTTGTGCTGTCTTTATTTTATTAGGATTTCTCACCCGGTTTGCAGCAATTCCTATTATTATCACCATGGCGGTGGCTGCTTTAATTGTTCATATGCCCGATGGTTTTGGGAAGCAGGAACTACCTTTGTTATTTATGTTTGGGTTTATTCTACTCGCTTTTACGGGAGCAGGGAAATATTCAGTAGACTTTTTTCTTCAGAATAAAAAATAACCTTTGAACACTATCTATATCTTAATGGGCGTATCTGGAGTTGGTAAAACTACTTTAGGTAAAATGCTCGCGGAAGAATTGTGTTTAAGTTTTTATGATGCAGATGAATATCATTCAGATGCTAATAAGAAAAAGATGAATGCCGGTTTGCCTCTGAATGATTATGATAGGGAATCCTGGTTGCAATCACTTTCTGTTGCCATTCGAAATTGGTCGAATTCCAATGGAGCTGTTCTTGCCTGTTCAGCATTAAAAGAAAAATATAGAAGAAAATTAATCAGCAGTCCTTCAGTGAATGTTGAGTGGATCTATTTATATGAGAATTTTGAGACCATTGCCAAAAGAATAAAACTTCGAAAGTCTCATTTTTTTGATCCCACCTTATTAAAATCACAGTTTGAAACTCTGGAGGTACCTGGTTACGGGATACATATTAAAGTCGAGGATACTCCGGAAAATTCATTAAAAAAAATCATGAAGAAGATCAATAAACCCAGGATAGGATTGATAGGCCTGGGGGTTATGGGAAAAAGCCTTGCCTTGAATATAGCTGGAAAGGGATATCCAGTTTCAGTTTATAACCGGCAGGAAGGAGATAAAGAGAAAGATATTGCTAAATCATTCGCGAGTTCTCACGACAAAGATTTTCGCATTCCGGCATATGATGATCTTAAAAAATTCATTCTGGAACTGGAATCTCCCCGCAATATTCTGATCATGGTTAAGGCGGGTTCAGCAGTAGATGCAGTTATAAAGAACATACTTCCCTATCTTGAAGAAGGGGATGTTATTCTGGATGGTGGAAATTCACATTTTAAGGATACAGAAAGAAGGATAGCAGAATTACAAAAAAAAGGTCTGGAATATATAGGAATTGGTATTTCGGGTGGAGAGGAAGGTGCACTAAAAGGTCCTTCTATTATGCCAGGCGGCTCTGAGAAGGCGTATAAAAGAATTAAACCTGTATTAGAAGCTATCGCAGCGAAAGATAAAAATGGCAATGCCTGCTGTTCATATATTGGTACTGGAAGCTCCGGACATTATATTAAAATGGTTCATAATGGGATAGAATATGGGGAAATGCAACTTATTGCTGAATTCTATTATTTTATGAGGTTCTATCAGAAAAGATCTCCGGAAGAAATTTCTGATATATTTTCTGAATGGAATGTATCAGAAGAAAGCTATCTCCTGGAAATAACTTCTCATATTCTAAAAAGAAAAGAAAATGAAGAATATTTTATAGATAAAATTTTGGATGTGGCAGGCCAGAAAGGAACTGGGGGGTGGACCACTAATTCTGCTCTTGAATTAGGAGTAGCTCTGGATACGATCACAGCTTCAGTTATGGCCAGAAATATCTCCGGACTCAAGCTTCAGAAAGAAAAAGCAAGTGAACTGTATGGAGAATGGAATACAGGCCTAGTAGATATGTCTGAAAAAGACCTTTTTGCAGCCTATAAATCTGCTTCAATAATAAATCATTCGATCGGTTTTGAATTGTTACGAATGGCTTCTAAAGAGTATCAATGGAAATTGGAGCTTTCAGAAATTGCACGCATCTGGACTAATGGCTGTATTATAAGATCTTCTTTTATGGAAGAATTGGTTGAAATATTAGGATCTAAAAATGAAGGTCATTTGCTATTATCTTCAGATGTAATTGATCACCTTAATAAACGGAAAAAACAATTTACTACTACCATTTCAAAATCTCTGGAAGCAGGTTGTCCTATGCCGGTAAGTTCTGCCGCTTTAAATTATTTTCTGAATTTTATCAGAGGAAATTCATCGGCAAATATCATACAGGCGCAAAGAGATTATTTTGGCGCGCATACTTATGAAAGAACAGATAAACCAAGGGGAGAATTTTTTCATACAAACTGGGATAATTAAAGATGGACTTACAAATCTTATTTGCTGTTCTGGGCGGTATCGTCATACTTCTGTTCTTAATATTAAGATTGAAGATCCAGGCTTTTCTGGCATTACTTATTGTTTGCATTCTGGTAGGAATATTTGCGGGTTTACCCGCCACCGATATTATGTCTACAATGCAGCAGGGCATGGGCAGTACCCTTGGATTCGTGGCCACGGTTGTAGGACTGGGAGCATTATTTGGGGGAATCCTGGAACAATCTGGAGGCGCAAAAAATCTTGCAAAATACCTTCTTGCGAAAACCGGAGAAAAACGTTCACCCTGGGCAATGATGTTTACAGGTTTTATAGTGGCTATACCGGTATTCTTTGATGTGGCTTTTATCATACTGGTACCTATAACTTATGCTTTAAGTAAAAAGACCGGGAAATCTTTGCTGTTATACGCATTACCGTTGCTGGCAGGTTTAACTATAACACACGCATTTATCCCACCTACACCTGGGCCCATTGCTGTAGCCGATATTCTAGGAGCAGACCTGGGGTGGGTGATATTATTCGGAATTCTAACCGGTATCCCTGTAGCTATAATCAGCGGGCCAATTTTTGCAAAATATATTTCTAAAAGGATTTTTATTAAGCCTCTGGAAATAACTGATTCTGATGATTTTGATGAAAATAATTTACCATCGCCGGCCTTGATCTGTGCTATAATATTTGTTCCTATTTTTTTGATCGTAGCCAATACGGTTCTAAACAGTCCTTTTATTACTGAAAACTCAATTCACCCAAAATTACTATATGCGATTAATCTTTTAGGGCATCCCTTTACAGCCTTGATAATTGCAAACCTGCTTGCCTGGTATTTTATTGGGATTAGAAGAGGAATGGGAAAACAATTTTTAAATAAAACAGCCTTAAAATCTTTTGAAGCTGCGGGAATCATTATTTTATTGACGGGTGCTGGTGGTGCATTTAAACAGATCCTGATTAGGACCGGGGCAGGGGAGATGATAGCTCAACTGCTCAATGGAACATATTTTAGTCCATTGGTTTTTGGGTTTCTGGTTGCTTTGATTATAAGGCTTCTACAGGGTTCTGCCACGGTAGCCATGATCACTGCAGCTGGAATTACCGCTCCGGTACTAGCAAATTCCACATTGTCTCCCGCGGAAACTTCCCTGATTGTAATAGCAATTGCAGCCGGGGCTTCCGGTTTTTCACATGTAAATGACAGCGGATTCTGGCTCGTAGGTAAATATTTAGGATTAACCGAAAAAGAAACTTTCAGCACCTGGACGGTGATGACAGGAATGATAGCTATCCTTGGTTTGCTCGTAAGTTCAATTATTTATTATTTGATATAAAAAAACCGCTGGAAAACAGCGGTTCGTTATTTTATAATTTTTCATCCGATCCTGGATGATCTTTTGATTTTTCCTGATCAGGTCTTGCGCCCTTTTTATTGTATTGCCAGTTCTGCTCATCTGGTATTCTACCTTCCTTGTCAGGGAGATTTGCATTACTTGCGGGAACATCTAATTCATCTGCCGTAAAGTCGACATCACGCTTTCTATCCAACGCTTTATCCTGGCCTTTGTTCATACTACGTCCTTTCGCATTAAGAGCTTGTTTATCCTCTTTGGTTACTTCGGGATTATAAGGCATATCCGCAGGTTTAGACTTTTTTTCTTTTTCTTCGGGTCTATTTACTTTCTTCTCCATAACTCATCAATTTTAATTCTCTTTAATTTAAAAAATAAGACTTAGAATAGCTTGAGGGACGGGTTAAATTCAAGTTAAACCTATATATAAAAAAGGAAAGCCGATAGACTTTCCTTTTTAAGTTACTATAACGAAATAAAAATTTATTGCTTAGCTACGGCTGCATCACCTTCAAGCATTGCAAAGAATTTATCCAGATTTGGAATAATTACAATTCTTGTTCTACGGTTTTTAGCCATATTCTCTTTATTGGTGTTCTCAACAAGTGGTTGATAACTACTTCTACCAGCAGCGATCAATTTAGATGGTTCTACATCATATTTATCCTGCAGTAATCTTACAATTGAAGTAGCTCTTCTTACACTCAGGTCCCAGTTATCTTTTAAATAAGATTCTTTTACCATGGTTCTGTCATCTGTATGTCCTTCAATCATTACTTCCATAGCTGGCTCACTATTGATCACTTCAGCAAGTTTTTTTAGTAATGGCTGAGCTTCCTTAGTTACTCTATAACTACCACTTCCGAATAAAAGTTTATCTGAAACATTGATCATTACCACCGTTTCATCTACACTAATATCAATATCATCTTCATCTGCACCTTCAGAAATATTCTTCTTTAAATTATAAGATACTACCAGGTTGATTGAATCTTCCAGAGTTTCTGCTCCTGCAACTTTTTCCGGATCCATCTTGGCGATGGTGCTACGCATTTTGTCTTTTGTATTCTTAGACATCACCGTTAGGTCATTCATTTCCATCATTCCCTCGTTTTCAGTTCTAAGAGAATTTATTTTGGCATTATAATCAGCCACTCTTTCCTCAATACGGGCATATTTTTCTTCAATCTCTTCTTTTTCAACACGTGTTTTCTGTAAGGTACTTCTGGTATCATTAAGTTCGCCTTCCAGTGCTACATATTTCTTTTTAGAAACACATGAGGTAAGCATGGTAGCTGCTAATACGGTTACAGTTATTACTTTTTTCATAAAATCGGATTTTTAATTTTTTTTGTGATTATTTAGTTTGACTAATCCCTGTTAATTGGACTATAATAGTGCCATTCCCTTAAGAGTAACACCTGTTGGGTGCTGCTTTGTACCTATGAGAATCAATCAAAAGTCTTCCTGTACACTGTTTCCCAATAGTTTACTCATATTATTTATTGACGTTAAATTCTTTTAGACGAATTGAAGTTTAGATCTTCAGAAATCATTAAAAACTGTGGAATTAGACCGAAACTGTAGAAAATTTCTTCACTTATTTACGAAATTACACTAACATTCATCCCCTGTTTTAATGCCGCCTTACCAGCTTTTTAACACAAGTTTACCAGAAATTGGGATGTAATGGTTTCGCGGAATAAGAGCTAAACGATAACTTTGAAATTCTTTAAATTCTAATAATTGAACAAAGCCGGGAGAAAAACTTTAAAAATTCTAAAAATACTGGGGAAAATATTCCTTGGCTTACTTATTTTTCTTCTTTTAGTACTTCTATTTATCCGTAGTCCCTGGGGACAGAATATTATCAAGGATAAATTCATTTCTTCTATCGAGAAGAAAACTGGAGCTACGATAGAGCTTGACAGGATATTCATCCAATTTAACGGGGATATTCAGGCAGACGATCTATATATCGCCGATCCTCAAGGTGATACTATTATTTATTCAGAAAGTCTTTCTGCCAATATTTCTATTTGGCCATTGATCAAAGGAAATGGTTTCAGCTTGAATTCCCTGGAAGCAAATGATGTTCGCGCCAATATTATTAGAAAAGACTCCCTTAAAGGTTTTAATTATGAAGTTTTAATGGAAGCTTTTGCTTCTGATACCACTCAAACTTCAACACCAGCCGACACTTCTGCAGCCCCGATGAGTATTTCTCTTGGCGATTTCGACCTTAATAATTTTAATATTAAATACATAGACCAGGTTTCCGGCATCGATACCAGGGCAAAATTTGAAGAATTACAGCTATCCTTTGCAGAAACAGATCTCCAGAATATGGTTTTCCAGGTTCAGGAAGCCGTTCTTAATAATGCTGATATAAGCTATGATCAAACCAAGCCATTTCCATCATCGGAAGGAGAGGAGCCGCCTGCTCCCATATTTGGAATAAATGAATTGAAATTTAATAATGTAAAGGCTTCTTATACCTCTATTCCAGATTCTTTATCTTCAAAAATAGACCTGGATAATTTTGAACTGGCAGAAGCAAATTTTAATTTAAAAGACAGTATTATTTCGGGAAATCAAATCCTGCTGCATAATTCAGAGATTTCTTTAAGCATGAATCAAGCTTCTGCTGCGAGTGTGGAAACTTCAGAATCTTCCGAAGGTTTTGCATGGCCGGGCTGGAAGATCAATATAGAAACTATAGATCTTGAAAATAGCAGGCTTGCCTACACTTTAAATAATGCTGAAGTCACTAAAGGAGTTTTTAATCCTAATGCCATAATTTTAGACAGCCTCGACCTTCAGGCATCCAATATTCTCTATAAAAATAAGGAGGCCAGGCTTCTAATTTCAAAACTTCAATTTAAGGAAAGCTCCGGCATAAATGTGAATCAATTCAATATTCAGGCATTAGTAAATAACCAGCGTATGGAGTTTACGGAGCTAGATCTTAACGTGAATAAAAATTCGCTTAATGGTAAGGTGATCCTTACTTATGACGATCTTAATAATTTCATTGAAGATCCCGGAAACGCCAGGTTAGATGCCGATTTGAAAGATGTTTATCTGCGTATAAGTGATCTTTACAGGTTTCAGCCAGCTCTAAAAAATAACCAGTATGTAAAAGCTTTAGCTGGTTCACCAATAACAGGAAATGTTAGTGTGGAGGGAAAAATTGATAATTTAGATCTCAAATCCCTCAATCTAAGATGGAATAATACAAGTATATCTGGACGTGGTAGTATTGTAAACGCTCAGGATCCTGAAAACTTAAGTTTTAATCTTCCTAACGTTCAGTTGAATTCTACCAGAAGGGATCTTACCAAATTTGTGAGTGAAGCCGACCTGGGAATAAAACTACCTGAAAAACTGAATCTGAAAGGAAGTTTCTCCGGAAATACTATCAATATTAAAACAGATGCAAAACTGATAACTTCTGATGGTGACCTAAGCGTAGATGGGAATTTTGAAATGGGAGATCAGATCGTTTTTGATGCACAGGTGCAGGGTGATAGTATTTCTTTAGGGAATCTATTACAAAATGAAGCATTGGGAGATATTCAACTTGATATTGATTTATCAGGAAGTGGGAGTTCAGTTTCAGATCTTAATGCCAGCCTGGATACTAAGATTTCTTCATTTACCTATAATGGATACGAATTCAGAGATATCGATATCAAGGGAGAATTGGAAAATGGGAAAGGCCCTGTGAATTTGATCTATCGGGATAATAATCTGGATATGGAAGCTCAGATGATGGTAGCACTTGATACTGTGTCCCCAAGATTTGAATTTGAGGTATTTTTGGATGGCGCCAATCTTGAAGCTTTGGGAATCACCCAAAGAAGTATTAAAACAGGTTTTACGCTGGAAGGATGGTATGAAGGGAATTCTACAGCATATGAACTGGAAGCCGAAATTATAGACGGGGTCGCAGTATATAATAACAAGACTTATTTGTTAGGCAATTTTGAAGCTTCAGCTTTTGTAAGGGAAGACACCACTGCTGTAAACATAAATAACAGGATGATAGACCTAAATTTACAGTCTAACGCCAGCCCTGCTGCATTCAGTTCCTCTATTAACAGACATTTTAAACGATACATTACTGAAAATTACAAGGAAGATTCTATCACCGATCCCGTGAATTTAAAAGTTGATGCTAAAATAAGCCAGGCTCCCATTCTTAACGAGGTATTTCTTGTGAACCTTGAAGAGATGGATACGATAGATATAAACCTTGACTTTAGGGAATCTGAAAGGCGTTTAGATGCCGATATCACGGTGCCATTCATCAATTATTACAGCAGTGAAATTGATAGTCTGAATGTTCAAATGCGTTCAGACCCTACTGATCTTAATTTTGAATTTGCTTTTAATGAATTGAACACAGGACCATTAGCGATCAAGAAGACAATTATTTCAGGAGAGGTGATCAACCGAAAGTTAAATCTTGATTTTGAATCCATTTACGGGGAAGAGCGACTGGTTCATGTGGAATCTGAATTAAATTTCCAGGGAGATACTTTACAATTTCATGTGGAACCACAAGACCTTATTCTAAACCGAAATCCCTGGCAGATAGATGAAGGTAATATGGTGAGTTTTGATACCGGATATCTCAATTTTCAGGATTTCAGATTATTTAGAAATGATCAGGAAATGAAACTGAGCAATGACGAGCCCGGAATTGAAAAAGAACATTTAAGTCTCGACTTTAAAAACTTCAAATTAGCAGCATTCCTTAATTACCTGAATCCTGAGGAACAGTTAGCTCAGGGCCAAATTAACGGAAATATCGTTTATGAAGAGCCATTTGGAGAAACCGGATTACTTGCTGATATGCAAATAAATCAATTTAGGGTCATGGGTGTAAATTTAAATACCCTTAGCCTGGAGGGAAATTCTTCAGGATTCAGTCAGTATGATTTTGAAATGGCAATAAAAGGCGGGCAGGTAGATCTGGATCTTACCGGATCTTATATTGCTGATGAGACCTCGGCAAAGTTAGATATGGAGCTAGATCTCAATGAAATTCAAATGAGTGCCCTGGAAGGTTTTTCTCAGGGAGCGATAAAGGATGGAAGCGGAATCTTCTCAGGAAACTTAAGTTTAAATGGAACTTTAGCTGAACCAAAATATGAGGGGACACTTCAGTTCTCTAACGCGCAATTTAATATTGCTATGCTAAACGCCGATTTTGAATTTCCTAATGAAACCTTGAAATTAGATAATAACGGAGTTTATTTTGATAATTTCAATATTCAGGATGCCAGTGATAATGCCATAGTTGTAAATGGAAAAGTAATTACTGAAGATCTTTTAAATCCTGGCTTTGATTTGGATATTCAGGCTAATGATTTTAAACTTCTTAATTCTACTGAAGAAGATAATGATCTTTTTTATGGGACCGCTGTTATAGATGCTGATGCTCAAATTACCGGGAATCTAACCCTTCCTGTTGTGGACATGGATGTAGATATAAAAGAAAGCACAGATTTTACTTATGTAGTTCCATCAACCGAATTGCAGATGAAGGAAAGGGATGGGATCGTGATCTTTGTAAATAAAGAGAATCCTGATGATATCCTTTCTCAGAATGAAGAAGAATCTTATGTGGTCTCAGGTTATGATATTTTTACCAGGTTATCAGTAAATGAAGGTGCCACCTTCAATATCATTATCAATGAGGAGACCGGGGATAAATTCCAGGTTCAGGGTGAAGGAGATCTGATCTTTAATATGTATCCAAATGGCCGTATGGCTCTTACTGGGATCTATAATATAAATGACGGATTTTATGAAATGAGTCTGTATAACCTGGTAAAAAGACGTTTTGATATTGCTGATGGTAGCCGTGTATCCTGGTCCGGAGATCCTTTTGAAGCTCAGCTGGATGTAAGAGCCATTTACCGTGTAGAAACTTCTGCTTCTTCACTTATGGCTTCTCAGACTTCAGCAACAGATCCTAATCTTAGCCAGAGATTCCGGCAGGAATTGCCATTTCTGGTTTATCTGAATGTGGATGGAGAATTGATGCAACCAAAAATATCTTTTGGATTGGATATGCCGGAAGAGGAGCAAGGTGCAATTGGTGGACAGATTTACGGTAGAATACAGTCTTTAAATAGCCAGGAACAGGAACTGAATAAACAGGTGTTTTCTTTATTGGTATTGAACCGTTTCTTCCCTGAAGGAAGTAATAGCGGTGCCGGTGGTGGAACAATGGCGGTAGCCAGGGATAACCTCAATAGTGCTCTTTCAGATCAGTTGAACATGCTTTCCAGCCGAATTACCGGGGAAAGTGGTCTTAAATTGAATTTTAATGTAGACAGTTTTACCGATTATCAGGGTGAAGGAGGCCCACAGGATAGAACTCAGCTTGATATAAGTGCTCAAAAGGCATTTTTGGATAACAGGCTGGTAGTAGAAGTGGGAAGCGCTGTAGATATTCAAGGTGGAAACCAGGCAGGGCAGGAGTCAACTCCGATGATCGGGAATGTAAGTATTTCCTATCTTTTAGATCAGGATGGTGTTTGGAGAATTAAAGGCTTCAGTAAAAGTCAATATGAGAACGTAATTGACGGTCAGCTTGTAGTAAGCGGAATTGCACTAATTTTCACGAAAGAGTTCAACAAATTCAAGAATATGTTTGAAAAGGCGGTGATGGAAAGTGTTCAGCAAGACGAAAAAGCAAAGCAGGATGCTGAAGAAAAGGAGAAGGAAACCGTAAAATCAGAAAAGACAACCGATGAAAATTAGAATTTCAGTTTTATTTGTAGCAATCGGTTTTTTTCAGGCATGTAGTGTGAAGAAATTCATTCCTGAAGATGAGCTCTTATATACAGGGGCCAGTATTACCATAGAATCTGATACTACAATTAAAAATCAACCTCAGTTAAAGAATGAACTGGTAAATGTACTTCGGCCAGAACCAAACACCAAGATCCTGGGAATGCGACCCGGTTTGTATTATCATTATAAGGCGCAACGAGAAAAACCAGGCTTCATCAATAAATTCCTCAATAAAAAAATTGGAGAAGAACCCGTATATGTTTCTGATGTAGACCTTACAAATACAGAGGACTTACTTTTGAACCGATTGGAAAACAGGGGATTTTTTTATTCCCGGGTAAGTTCAGATACTGAAAAAAACGAGGATACAAAAACAGCTTCTGTTTCTTATGATTTAATGGTTCCAGAACCTTACACCATGGCTACTTATCAATTGGACACAGATACTTTGCTGGTATACAAGGAAATTCAGAAGAATCTTGATAATACATTGCTGGAAGATGGGATGAGATTTGATCTTCCGGAACTAAAACTGGAACGGGAAAGAATAGATCTCAATTTAAAATCTCAGGGATATTATAATTTTAATCCCGGGTTCTTGATTTTTGAAGCTGATACTAACCAATACGATAAAAAGAAGTTCGATCTTTTTCTAAGACTCAAAAAAGACGTTCCTCCAAAATCTGTGATCCCATATCGTATTTCTAATGTGAACGTGTATGCTAATTACAACGTAGACGAAGATAGTATTACCAAAAATTATAAACGTTTTGAGGATAAGAACTATTTTCAGGATGAGTTATTCTTTAAGCCAAAATACCTCGATCCCTACATTCAAATTGAAACCGGTGAAAATTATAGTCCGGATGATTCCAGAAGCACGAGCAGGAGACTGGGAACTATTGGAGCCTATAAATTCGTGAATATAAGATATGATGAAATTGATACTTCAGCAACCGATAGTATAGGGCTTCTTGAAGCTAACATCTTTCTGTCTCCATTAAAAAAGCGTGCCATTAAAGCAGAATTACAGGCCGTTACAAAATCTAATAATTTTGCCGGACCGCATTTGGGAGTGACTTTCTCTAATCGAAACTTATTCAAAGGAGGGGAGCGACTGGATATTTCAGCCAATATGGGATATGAAGTACAACTAGGTTCCGGAGGAATTCCAGGTAGAAATTCAATTCAACTGGCGCTTAAAAATGATCTGATCATCCCACGGCTATTATTCCCCATTGAAATAAATAATAATTTTTTTAAATATGACATTCCGAAGACCAGGATAAGTCTGGGTGGAGATTATTTAAGACGGGCACAATTATTCACACTAACTTCTTTAAATGCTTCTTTCGGGTATTTCTGGAATGCTAATAGGTATGTTACCCATGAATTGACTCCTATAAACCTTAATTATATTCGATTGAGTAATACCAGCCAGGAGTTTGAAGATATCCTTACAGAAAGTCCTTTTTTGAGAAGTAGTTTCGATCAGGAATTCATCGCTGGTTTAATTTATTCCTTTACTTATAACGGAATGATAGATGCTCAAAAGAAGCATGTATTCTTTATGAATACCAATTTTGATATTGCAGGAAATAGCATGAGCCTTATTGGTTCTGAAAATGAGGAAGGTAAAGATGAAGTGTTGGGACTTAACTATGCACAATATGCAAAACTGGATATAGATTTTAGATATCACTTTAGGTTTGGAAAACAGAATGTAATTGCTACGAGGCTTTTCACCGGCTATGGCATTCCCTATGGTAATTCAGATGTAATGCCTTTTAGTAAGCAGTATTTTTCCGGCGGACCGTATAGTGTAAGAGCTTTTAGAACCAGATCCCTGGGACCGGGAACTTTCAATCCTAATGAACCCAATTTGTTAGAAGGAGATGTTGATGTGGAAAATTTGGGCTATCGCGATCAAACAGGGAATATTAGATTTGAAGCAAATGCGGAATATAGATTTCCCATCATCACTTACTTGAATGGAGCTTTCTTTGTAGATGCCGGGAATGTATGGACTTCTGATGCTCAAGACGAGACAACCAATGCAAATGGGAATGGTACCGGTAAGTTTGGATCAGACTTTATAAATGAGCTGGGAATTGGCACGGGAGCAGGTTTAAGAATAGATATACAGAGTTTTGTAATACGATTTGATCTTGCATTTCCACTTCATGACCCGAGTAAACCCCTGGGAGATCGATGGGTAAATGACTTTGGAAGCCCTGTATTTAACTTTGCCATAGGTTATCCGTTTTAATGCTGGAGTTTACCACCAAAGCATAGATCCCCGGCGTCACCAAGACCCGGAACTATATATCCATTCCCGTCTAACTTTTGATCTATAGTGGCTATCCAAAGTTTAGAGTTTTCAGGAAACTCAGATTTTAAATATTCTATACCTTCTGTAGACCCAATGACCGAAACCAAATGTATCTTCTCAGGTTTCCCCATGGGTTCCAGGGCTTTGAGCACATTGCTAAAAGATCTTCCCGTGGCAAGCATGGGATCGGCAAGAATAAGAGTTTTGCCTTCCAGAGATGGAGAGGCAAGATATTCTACCAGGATCTCGAATTTCTCATTATTCTCAGGATGATGCCTGTAAGCTGAAATAAATGAATTTTCAGCATCATCAAAATAGTTTAAGATGCCCTGGTGAAGAGGTAGCCCGGCCCGGAGAATTGAGCAGATAACCAGTTCATTTTTTGGTATTGAAATCTTTGATTTTCCCAATGGGGTGGATACTTCCTTAATTTTATATTCCAGTTCCTTACTCAGTTCATAAGACATGATCTCTCCAAGCCTTTCGATGTTTCTCCGGAAACGCATTCTATCTGTTTGTATATTAACATCCCTTAATTGAGTAATAAATCTATTAGCTATTGAATTGGTCTTGAGTATCTCCTGAACCTCCATCATATTATTTTATAGTTTTCAGATCAAATTTAAGCTTTTCCTTATAGAACTTAAATACATTTTCTGCTGCTTATTTTCTGGCTTTACATTCAAATACTTAAGCTTTACAGCAGTATTTGGAAGCTCAAATCATTATCCAAATTAATTGAAAAAAATAATGTAAATTTATTAGTTAAGAATCTAAAAATCAGTGGTATGCTTAAGAATTCAAAAGCATTTACAACTTTTTCAACTAAAGATATTAAAATCACAGAGAAATTTTATAAGGACACTCTTGGCCTTAACGTTAGTGAAAACAAGATGGGTCTTCTAGAACTAGAACTTACCAATTGTTCGGTTCTAATCTATCCAAAACAGGACCATAAACCGGCTAATTTCACCGTACTCAATTTTTATGTTCAGGACATTCAGAAAGAAGTGAGTTCGCTTACAAAAAAAGGAGTTCAATTTGAAAAATATGACGGCGAAATTAAAACTGATTCTTTTGGGATCCATAAAGGAGAATTGGGTCCCGCTATAGCATGGTTTAAAGATCCTTCGGGTAATATATTGTCTCTTATACAAGAAGAAAAATAATAACATATGGAGGGAAGAGAAAATCTTTTAAAAGAGTTAAATAATGCTTTTGCAAGCTGTGATATAAATTTTCTAGCTAATAGTGTAACCAATGATATTCAATGGATCATAGTTGGGGAAAAAACCATCTCGGGGAAGAAGGATTTTGAAAAGTCGCTTGTAAAGATGAGTCAGGGTGGTCCTCTGAATATTACTGTGCTTGAGATAATTACCCAAAAGGAGAAGTCTGTGGTTGAAGGCATAGTTGAATTTATGGTTGAACCCGGTAAAAAAAGAAAATATGCCTTTTGTGATGTCTATATTTTTTCTGACACAGATAAGAACAAAGTAAAAGAACTCAGAACATATGTCACACAGATTAAAAAAGCATAATCCTGAAAACATTTACTGATACATAAACTTTAAATAACAACCTTTAATTAATTAAATATGAAAACTTTAGTAGCATTTTTTAGTTTCCTTTTTTTCAGTGCACTTTATATTGGAAACAATCTTTGTACCGGTTCAGAAAGCACCTGTGAGGAAAAGATAGTTCTTCAGAATGAAATAGATATTTTTGAATATTTAGAAGAAACTCAAGAAGCGCTTGTAGAAAGCAGCCAGGATTTAACTGATGAACAAATGCAGTATAAACCTGATGAAAACAGCTGGTCTGTTGCACAGATCATTGAGCATATTATTATGGTGGAAGGATCATTAAAATCAATGCTTGAAAATAAAATAAAAGAAGGAACTTCTGAGATGAATTCCGAAGTAAAATTTACTGATGATCAGATTGTGGAGATGATCACTAACCGTTCTCAGAAGATGCCGACCCAGGATCAATTTCAACCATCTGGTAAATTTGAAAGTTCTGATGAAGCCCTGGAAGCTTTTAAGGATCAGCGAGAAGAGATGGTAGACTGGTTAAAAGATTCAGATGTAGATATGAGAAGTTTTGTAAACGAATTTCCATTTGGTACAATAGACGGATATCAATCAGTACTTTTTATGGCAGGTCATACTTCACGACATACCGCTCAGATAGAAGAAGTGAAAAATGATCCCGACTTTCCCGAGGATTAATCTTTGAAATTTTAATTAGTAGATCAGGAATCAATTATATAAAATTGGTTCCTGATTTTTTATAAATACTTTCTAAGGATCCGCCTTTTAAAAAGAAATTTCTAAGCTAGATTTTACAAAATTCAGATATAAAATTGACCAAAAATTTGAACTGGATAAATAAATTAAAGGAGTTTGCCAGGCTTCTGAAACTCGCTATATCAGGAAAGGAACAGGATTACACCAAGATCAATATTCGCCGTGCAATAGTGTTGCTTTCTGTTCCCATGATCCTGGAAATGATCATGGAATCTTTATTTGCCGTGGTCGATATCTTTTTTGTTGGCAAACTAGGGGAAGATGCAGTGGCTACTGTGGGATTGACCGAAGCCGTGGTTATTATAATTTATTCGATAGGAGTAGGGATTAGCATGGCTGCAACAGCTATGATCTCAAGGCGCTTTGGAGAGAAAGATTATAGAACTGCAGGAAGCACAGCTTTTCAGCTATTGATCTTTGGGAGTATTATCTCTATAATTTTAGGAATTATCGGTTGGATTTATGCCAAAGACATCTTGAGATTAATGGGGGCTTCGCCAACTGTTCTCAAGTCCGGTACTAACTATACCAGGATCATTTTTGCTGGTAATACCGCTATAATGTTGCTTTTTCTAATAAATGGAGCATTCAGGGGAGCAGGATTACCACATTTGGCAATGAGAACTTTGTGGTTAGCTAACGGGCTAAATATAATTCTCGATCCGCTTCTCATATTTGGTATTGGAAATTTTACCGGGCTCGGATTGGAAGGTGCTGCTATTGCCACAACAACAGGTAGGAGTATAGGAGTTATATATCAATTATATCATTTGTTTAATTCCAGGCATAGTCTGGTGATCCTTAGGGAGAATATGATCTTTCAAATAAAGACTATTAAAAAGATCATTTCAATTTCTGCCGGGGGAATGGGACAGTTCCTTATAGATTCTGTGGCCTGGATCTTTCTAACCAGAATAGTTGCCGAGTTTGGAAGTAGCGCTGTGGCAGGGTTTACAATTTCTTTTAGGATCTTAATGTTTAGTTTAATGCCCGCCTGGGGATTATCTGCTGCTGCGGCTACTTTGGTAGGGCAGAATATGGGAGCCTTTAAGATAAAACGAGCCAAAATATCGGTTTGGCTTACCGCAAAGTATAATGCCTGGTTCCTGGGCTTGGTAACTTTACTTTACCTTTTATTTGGAAATGTTTTTGCATCATGGTTCACCCCAAACGAACAAGTGCAGGAAATAGCTGCCTTGGGACTAAAGATAATTGCTCTGGGATATATCTTCTTCGGAATTGGAATGGTAATGATACAGGCCTTTAACGGGGCTGGAGATACTAAAACTCCAACTTATATTAACATTGGCGTGTTTTGGTTCCTGGAGATCCCGATGGCATATTTTCTTGCAGAATATTTTGACCTTGGAATGCTGGGTATATTTATATCTATAGCCTTTTGTCATTCCCTGCACGCGTTGGTCAGCCTTTGGTTCTTTAGAAAAGGAAAATGGATAGAAACAAAAGTTTAAAATTTAAGACAGCGCTCTTAAAATTTTGGCTGTATTTTTGATATATTATAAGTGATCTAAGATTTAACAAATGCGTTCAAAATTACTTTTTATTCTTTTCTTCAGTTTAGGTATGACAGGATTTGCACAAATTGAAATTCCTCGTACCACTAATACAGGCCCTATCTTTAAGGCTGAAGAATCTAAAACTACGGGTTTTCCTATTCTTAAAAAAGAAGAATCAGAAACTGAAAGTAGATTTTTAAGGGAGAAACCTAAAGCTATAGACCTTCGGGAGAATCCCAATAATCTGATGACGGAAGCCGATGCAATGAAAAAAAGATGGGCTGAAGACAATGAAGTTAAAGAAGAATATAGAAAGGATCAAAGCCTGGGAAGTGTTGTAACCCAGGGAAGATTTGTTGAAGTTTACTGCAGGGATCATCAATTTATAGATGGTGATAAAGTTCAGATATTCGTAAATGGAGAACTTGTAGCTGCAAGTGTAAGTTTAAATGCAGGATTCACGCCCATTTTGGTAACATTACAGGATGGATTTAATAGTATAGAGTTTGTAGCCCTTAATCAGGGCAGTTCTGGTCCTAATACTGCTGAACTTAGAGTTCTCAGTGAAAAAGGAGAACACTTAGCTAAAAAAGAGTGGAATTTATTAACCGGGGCAAAAGCAGAACTTATTGTAGTGAAGAACTAGAGACATTGGAAGATAAGAAAACAGCACAGCCGGAAAGTAGTTTCCGGCTGTGCTGTTTTTAATCCTCGAGATCTTCAAGCAGACTTATTTGCTTCAAGGTTTTTTCAATACTATCCCGGTGATTTTCGAGCATTGTTTTTATTTCAGGATTCAGGTTTTTCTCTTTAAGCTTTTCCTTGTATTCCTTTAAACTTGCTTTTTCACCTCTTAAGCATTCTTCTAAAATAGAATGGTCATCTTTCTTTCCCCATGAACTTTTAAAATCCATCCAGAACCGATGTATATTTCCTAAAGCACTTCCATTATTATTGTCTTTTGGATGTTCATTTAACTGGTGTAATTTCCTGTCGATTTCAGTAGCAAAATGATTTCTCTGAACTGCCTGGTTCTTTAAAAATTTTTTAAGGTCAGGATTATGGGTGTGCTCTATGGCTTTTTTGTATCCTTTTTCTGCATCATAATTCTTTTCTAAAAGATCTGAAAGAATATGAACCAGTCTTTTATGACTTGCCTCTCTGGCTGATTCTCTTGTAGTTTTCATAGGCTTGAAAATTTAATATGATTAACTGATTAAAGATAATCTAAAACACATTTATTATTAAATTTTCAAAAGTCTGATTATATGATAATTGTCATGAAATAGAACATTTTTAAGAACCTGTATTTATACGCATTATCACCTATTTCTGATCTGCTTCATATCCCTTAACTTTTAAGCTTGTTCAAGTTTATTTTTCAAAAAAAAAGTAAACGAATTAATAAATAATTTGAAATCATTTAATACCTAGACCAATGAAAACATATTTAAAGTACATCAGATCAAATGAATTAATAACATTACTATTATTATCATTTTCCCTAAGCTTTCAGGCACAGGAAAAAATAGAACATAAAAATTCTGTAGCAATAAATATAAATGATAGCAACCTGGAGTGGGGGAGCTGTCCCGACTTTATGCCTGAAGGATGTAATATTTCCGTTTTACATGGTGATCCTGCCAAGGGGAACGCCGATATTTTATTTAAAGTTCCTGCAAATTCAGATATCCCATTGCATTGGCACACTTCCGCCGAAAGAATGGTTTTGCTGTCTGGAGAGATGGAAGTAACTTATGAGGGCGAAGAAACTCAGACCTTAAAATCGGGCACATATGCATACGGGCCTGCCGGGAAACCTCATACTGCCAAATGCAAAGATTCTGGACCCTGTGTATTATTTATAGGATTTAATGAGCCTGTTGATGCATATTCAGGGAAGCCCGATTAATTTTTTATTCGAATTTTCCCTAATTTAGAAGAACTAACCATAATTTTTAAATTCATGAAAAAGGTTCTTATAGGGATCGATTATAATCCAAATTCAGAAGGTGTGGTGCGCAAGGGTTACGAATTAGCAAAAAAGCTTGGTGCTGAAGTTTGCTTGATTCATGTACTGGCCGATGTTAGCTATTACGGAGTAAATTACCCCAGTTTTATGGGGTATGAAGGTTATAATGAAATGGCGGTAGACTTGAATGTTATTTCAGAGCTCAGGGAAGTAGCTAGAGATTATGTAGAGACAGCTGCAAAACATTTAAATGATCCCGGAGTAACAACGCATATGGCTGAGGGGCCTACGTCTGCAGCAATACTTAATTATGCTGAAGAATGGAATGCAGATATGATCGTTTTGGGCACTCACAGTCACTCCGTCTTGGAAAAGGTATTAATGGGAACCACAGCCAGTCATATTCTGGAAAAGACCAAGATTCCGGTTTATTTAATTCCTATTAAAAAAGAGGATTTTTAAGTACTTCAGCCTTTCTGAATAATAATCTTGTGTTAATCATTTGAAGTTGAGCCTTCTAATAGGTAAATTGATTGAAAGTAAATATTCAACTAAAAAATTTAATATTATGGGAATTGTAAAGGTTATTGAAGTTATAGCAACTTCTGAAAAGAGTTTTGACGATGCTACAAGAAATGCGGTAAAAGAAGCAGCGAAGTCCATAAATAACATAAAGTCTGTATATATAAAAGAGATGAAAGCTAATGTTAAGGGGGATTCTATTACCACTTATGCAGTTAATGCAAATATTTCTTTTGAAAAGAATGCCTGATAAGATAAACTTTTAAAATATTGGTCGGGATCATATTCCGGCCATTTTTATTGTTTTAGAAATTAGTACATACTATAATAATTGTCTTAATCTAATTAGTAATACTGTTTTGGATAATCACAGAATAATATTAATAGGCGCATCTGCCGGGGGAAGATTAGCCGTTGAAAAGGTTCTACAAAATGTTTCAGCTGATATTAATGCAGCCTTTCTTGTTGTGGTTCATTCTTCATTTGACATGATCTCCAGTTTCTCTAAATACTTAAATCAAAAAATAGAGATGGAAGTTATGGAGGCACAGGAAAATATGGCAATTGAAAAAGGAAAGGTTTATTTGGGAATTCCCAATCAGCATATGGTGGTAGTTAATGGGAAAATATCAAATTCAAATGGTCCCCGGGAAAACCTTTTCAGACCTTCTATAGATGTTTTATTTAGGTCTGCTGCTGTAGCTTTCGGGAATCGTAGTATAGGAATTCTTCTTTCAGGCAGGTTGAATGACGGCACTGTAGGTCTTGAAGCTATTAAGAAATGTGGGGGTGTTGCCATGATTCAGGAACCTGAAACCGCAGAATATTCCGGAATGCCTCTCACTGCACAAAAATTTGTTGAAATAGATTATTCAGCCAATCTGGAAGAAATTGGAGACATTATAAAAGAATTGACTGACAAGCCATTACCGGAAAAAAAGGAAATACCATATACTTTAGTTCGGGAATCAGAAATTGCCACAAAAATACGCAGTCAGGTAAAAACTGAAGATCTACTTGGAGAAAAGGTTTCTTTAAGCTGCGCAAGTTGTGGAGGTCCATTATGGAAAATTAAGGATACAGAAATTGAACGGTATCGTTGTCATGTTGGTCATTCGTTTTCCCAGGAATCCTTGCTTTTAGCTCAAAATGAGAACCTGGAACAAACGCTTTGGGTTTGCCTTCGAACTTTGGAAGAAAAAAAAGTATTAATGCTTAAGATTGCTGAAAATTTTAAAAGCAAGGGATCAGAGCAATTAGCTCGTTCTTATTCAGACAGAATTCAGGAAGTTGATGAACATATAGACCGTCTCCGGCAGCTCATGGATATACGGGATTAATGAAAGTTTATAAAATTTAAATTGTTGATCATCTAATAGTTCCCGGAAGCCTGACTTTTATAAACCTTATAACTAGCCTCAAAAATATTTCTTCATTAGTTTTTATTTTTTTAACTAATATTTCCGAAATAAACTTTTGCAATTAAAATAAAATCAGCTGAAAAAGCCTGGTTTCACTATTAGTTACAAATAATCCCCTCATAAGCCATAATTTTAATAAGTCTCAGCGTTAAATCTTTTATTATCGAATTCCTATCACTATCTTTACCAAAATTTTGATGCAGGCTGAAATCAGCCATTGCTCTCTCTGAATTAAACCTTCAAAAGATAATCTTACACATTAAATTTTTCTGGTATTCGTTTAGTAGGTTCAAAGCATTGAAGTTTGAAACGAATATTAATTAAATTATAGTGAATGGCAAGATCCGGACAAACCCAAAACAAAAGAGAAAAAGAAAAGAAGAAGCTTAAAAAGCGTAAGGAGAAAGAAGCTAAAAAATTGGAAAGAAAAGAGAATTCCAATAAAGGAGCATCTTTTGAAGATATGATCGCTTATGTAGATGCAGATGGAAATCTAACCGATACTCCACCAGATCCAACTCAGAAAGTAGAAGTAGAAGCTGAAGATATAGAGATCGCTATTCCAAAGAAAGAGGATAGAGAGTATGACGAACCTGAGACAGATACAGAAGGAAAAGTTTCATTTTTTGATCATTCTAAAGGTTTCGGGTTTATTATAGGAAAAACTACCGGTGAAAAATATTTTGTTCACGTGAGTGGACTTATAGATGAAATCGACGAGAATGATAAGGTGAGTTTTGAGCTTGAGCAGGGAATGAAAGGGCTCAATGCAGTTAGAGTTAAGAAAATCTAATTCACTTCTTCACAGTATTTTACTGATCCTTATTTGCAAAACTTATCCTGAAAGGTAATTTATTGAAAATTAAAAGTTTATTGTAGTGTGTGCTAAATATTAAAGTGTACATTTGTAAAGTAAAAATAATTTAGTTTTCTTCACTTAAGTAAATCCGTTCAGGATATTCAAAGTTTTGTTCACTTCAGTATTTAGACAATAAAATTAAATAGTACCAGTATCAATAATCCAAAATTTGCTCAAAAAAGAGCCTCAGAATTCTCCAAGACCTTAAGAAGTCGGGTTAATTCCTATTTCAAAACCAATAATATTAGTAAACATGCTAATGCCAGCATGATTGTTAAAACGGTTTTGATGTTACTTGTATTTATCGCTCCGTTGGTTATTATCAACACAGGGATCGTTACAAGTGTGTGGCTATTATTTGCGTTATATGTTACCAGTGGTTTTGGAATGGCCGGGATTGGAATGGGCATCATGCATGATGCTATTCATAATTCTTATTCCAAGAATCAAAAGGTAAATCAATACCTGGGTTATACGTTAAATCTTATTGGTGCAAATGCGAGTATTTGGAGAATTCAGCATAATGTTCTTCACCATACGTTTACAAATATTGAAGAGGCAGATGATGATATAAATCCTCCGTTCTTTTTAAGGTTTACACCGCATTCAAAAAGACAGGCAATTCATAAATTCCAACATATATATTCATGGTTTTTCTACGGACTTTCAACAGTTTCGTGGGTGACGGCGAAAGATTTTGTTAGAATGGCTCGTTTTAAAAAAATGGGATTCTTTAAGGAAGGAAAAACTTTTAATAAAGAGTTGATGAAGGTAATAGGTTGGAAAGCTATTTCTTTCAGCTTTGTACTTGTACTTCCTATGATTATGTCTCCACAGGCATGGTGGATTATTTTGCTTGCTTTTATTAGCATGCATTTTGTAACCGGACTAATGATTACCACGGTATTTCAACTGGCTCATATTGTCCCAACAACAGAATATCCATTACCTAATGAAGAAGGCATAGTAGAAGGAGATTGGGCAAGTCACCAGCTTTTTACCACGAGTAATTTTTCACCTAAGAGTAGATTTTTCTCCTGGTTGATAGGAGGTTTAAACTACCAGATAGAACATCATTTATTACCAAATATTTGTCATGTTCATTATAGAAAAATATCACATATAGTTGCTCAAACCGCTAAAGAATACGGTTTGCCATATCATAATAAACATAATTTTGTCTCGGCAGTTGGTGAGCATTTTAAAATGCTGCGTCAATTAGGAAGGATGGATAATCTTAGAGCAGGATAAAAAAAACAGATTGGATGTCGTACGATCTTAAAACAAAGACGGCAATTTTATAACAATTAATAAGTATAGTATAATGCAAGAAGGTAAAGTAAAGTTTTTCAATAACACCAAAGGATTTGGTTTTATTAAAGCTGACGATTCAAACGAAGACATCTTTGTACACTCAAGTGGTCTAATTGACGAAATTCGTGAAGACGATAGAGTTCAGTTCGAAGTTGAACAAGGTAAAAAAGGCCTTAACGCCGTAAACGTTGAAGTTATTGACTAATTATTTTCAAACTTTTTAGAATTGAAAATAATATAGATTGGATGTCGTACGATCTTAAAACAAAAACGGCAATTTTATAACAATTAATAAGTATAGTAATGCAAGAAGGTAAAGTAAAGTTTTTCAATAATACCAAAGGATTTGGTTTTATTAAAGCTGACGATTCAAACGAAGATATCTTCGTTCACTCAAGTGGTCTTATCGATGAAATTCGTGAAGATGATAGAGTACAGTTCGAAGTTGAGCAAGGCAAAAAAGGCCTTAACGCTGTGAACGTAGAAGTAATCGACTAATTTTAAAGGCTATCTAATAGTTTTTTAAATCAGTAAAGATCGCCCGCCGTGTGATCATTAAATAAAAACGGTAATTTATAACAATATAATAAGTATAGTAATGCAAGAAGGTAAAGTAAAGTTTTTCAATACAACCAAAGGATTTGGTTTTATTCAAGCTGAAGGATCAAACGAAGACATATTTGTACACTCAAGTGGACTTATCGATGATATTCGTGAAGATGATAGAGTTCAGTTCGAAACTGAACAGGGAAAAAAAGGATTAAACGCTGTAAACGTTGAGCTAATTGACTAATTAGTTTTCCTTTTTTTTACAAAACTAGCCATCCTTTTAGGGTGGCTTTTTTTATACCTAATTTTAAAGCTAATTTGTATTCGATAATGGCGATATAATTATAGTAAGTATAAACCAACGAGTAGATTTCATCAAGCAGTGCAGAACTGCCGGTAAAAAAGGAGCAATGAATTTACCCACTGCTATTAAAAATTTGTGCAATTAGCGACATAGGTTGTAATACTGGATCCTTCTTTAGGCATTTGTTGATTTTATCGTCAAACTACTAATCTCTAAAAAATGGAAAGTAGGTTTTAGATTTCTTTAGCAGAAAATGGCGAAAACATTTACGATATTGAATAAAACTTTCTAAACAATTATGACTAAAAACAAGAAGCTTCTGCTTTATATAGCTGCGACTACTCTTTCAGTTTATTTTCTATTTCTAGGTTTAGCTAAGGCAAAAGGATTTTTCGCTCCATTAATTACGGCTGTCATACTAAGTCTGGTAGTCCTGCCACTTTCAAACAGGTTGGAAAATTTTATGAAAAGACCGTTGGCAGCTTTGATCAACAGTATCTTGTTATTTGCTGTTTCTATAGGACTCCTGGCACTTATATCAGCTCAAATTAGAAGTTTTAGCAACGACTGGCCTCAGATTAAAGATACAATGGCACCTAAAATTGAGCAACTTAAAAATTTTGCTTTGGAACATACTCCTCTCAGTCAGCAGGATTTAAAAGAGGCAAAGGGAGGGAGCTCATCTTTAAGTGGCGGGGTTCAGAAAAAGATAACTTCTTTTATAAGTGGATTGACCAGTTTTGTAGCAAATTACCTCCTGGTTTTTGTATATGTTTTCTTTCTATTGAATTACCGTAATATTTTTAAGGATTTCTTACTTAGGGTCTTTCCTAATGAAAAACGAGATGCTGTGAAAACTGTTATAAATAAATCGATTAAAGTGGCCCCGCAGTATTTGCTTGGTAAGTTAGTGCTAATGGGATTACTTGCTGTTATTTATTCTATAGGGCTTGGAATCTCCGGAGTTAATAATTTTATACTGGTGAGCGTTATTGCTGCGTTACTTACTTTAATTCCTTACGTAGGAAACATACTTGGTTTTACCATGGCGGTCGCATTTGGCTTTCTTACGAGTGGTGATACCACGGTGCTTATAGGAATTGCCTTAACTTTTACTCTTACTCAGTTTGTGGAAAGTTATGTACTTCAGCCTTATATCGTAGGAGAAAGAGTAGACGTGCATCCCTTTTTTGTTATTATATCAGTAATTGTTGGTAATATGGTTTGGGGTATCATAGGTATGATCCTGGCCATCCCTATTATGGGAATCATTACAGTAATTCTTTTAAATATTAAACAATTAAAAGCATTTGGTATTCTCTTTAGTA
Source organism: Christiangramia sediminis (assembly GCF_020552705.1). Taxonomy (GTDB): domain Bacteria; phylum Bacteroidota; class Bacteroidia; order Flavobacteriales; family Flavobacteriaceae; genus Christiangramia; species Christiangramia sediminis. The sequence goes on from NZ_JAJBZG010000001.1 coordinate 547,494, forward strand.
AAAAAGAGTTTTCAGAACAGAACTGAGCCCAAAAAATCCAGCTGAAATAATGTTTCAATATCCCTCTAATTGGGAGACCTGACTAGAATCAGCAATTAAAATTTCAAAAAACTACAAACACAAATGATCTTCTTTTTTAGAAGATCTTCTTGTTTAGTCTAACCTGTATGCAAAACTTCTATCTTCTAAAAGGTTTATGTTCTAATGCATAACATTCTGACATTTAATTATTTAACATCAAAATTATAAGTTTAATATAAATATTATAGTTAAATTTATAAGTGACTGATTTTCAGTTATTAATGGTTCAGTATTCCTTCCCCTCGAAATTTTACGATGCATAGTTGAGCTATGAAACATTTTTTAATCATTAAATAGAATTTAAATGGGTACAGTTAAAATTTATGTAGGTAAAAAAGAGAATTCCAATAAATTGAGATTAAGAGATAGCGAAAATAACAATCCAGGAAACGATAAGATAACAACCGGCGTAAATCCCGGTGATACTGTAGAATGGATCATAGATACTGAGCATCCTGGAATATCTTCAATACTAAAAGTTGAAAGGAAAAAAGAAAGTGATTCACACCATCTACTAACTGCTGAACCTGATAATCCTAATGGTGTTTGGCAGGGTACGGTAAAGAAACCCTCTGTGGGTAAAGATAAAATTGAGAAATACAGGATAAAATACACTGTTGAAGATAGTAGTGATTCACATTGGGATGATCCAAAATTAAAAATGAACACATAAATAAATGAGTATTAAGGGAAAGGCCTATGTGTTATTCATAGGTTTCTTTTGTTTTTATTTTCAATTTTCTTCAGCTCAAAATCAAAAGCTGGCAGATAGTCTTGTGTCAGTTTATCAGTCTGGGGAATATGAAGATGAACTACAGCTCTTAAGAAGTATTTCAGAATATAGTGGTGATCCAGATCAAGGCTTATATTATTCGAATCTTTTAATTTCAAAAGCATCCCAGGCTAATAATAATCAATTTCTCCATAGCGGTTACCTTCAAAAAGGAAATCATCTTCAATCTGTGGGAGATAATCCTAAAGCTTTAGAAGCTTATTTTAAAAGTAAGGATTTTGCAATATTGGCTGGTGATCAGGTAGGGGAGGGTGCAATTTTAATTTCAATTGCAGATACCTATTCTGAAATGGATAATCACAAGAATGCAAAATCTTACTATCAAAAGGGAATTAATATAATTAGGAACACCAATGATTCCATCGTTCTGGCAACAGCTCTTTTAAATGCTGGAGATGAATATTTTAATACCCGGGATTTTGATAGCGCACTTGTATATTTTGAAGAATCTGGACAAATATTTAATCAGCTAAATTATAAGATTGGGGTAGCCTATAATAATGGAAATTTAGGAATGGTCTATGCCCAGCAGGGTAAAGATGCATTAGCTGAAGAAAAGATGAATATGGCTATAGAAATACTCGAGGAACTCGAAGATTATTCTCCCATTTCTGTATATCTCACTTATATGGCTGATATATATCTTCGGAAAAATGATCTCAACGTAGCTTTCCAATATTCGAACAAGAGTCTGGCATTAGTAGAGAAATACGGCTTTAAAGATCAAATTAGTGAAGCTCATTTGAAGTTAGCAGAATTAAATAAAAAAGTCGGGAATTTTAAGGAGGCATATCTACATTATGAAAATCATATAGCTTATAGAGATAGTTTAAATAATATCGAAGCTGTACAGGAAATGGCTAGGATACGTACAGATAATGAGGTAGCTCAAAAGCAGGCCGAAGTAGACCTAATGGCACAAAAAGAAAAAACACAAAATGCAATAATCCTTGCTACTGTAATAGGCTTCGTTCTCATCGGAATTTTAGCGATCGGGCTTTTAAGAAGGAATAAATTTATTTCAAAAACCAAATCTATTATTGAAAAAGAACGTAACCGTTCAGATCAATTATTAAAAAATATTCTTCCGGCAGATACCGCCAGAGAATTAAGGGATACGGGTAAGGTAAAATCACAGAGATTTGATTCTGTAAGTGTATTATTTGCAGATTTTGTAGGTTTTACGGGCTATGCTGAACGGCTTACTCCAGAAGAAGTGGTAGATAGTGTTGATTTCTATTTTTCAAAATTTGATGAGATCGTGGAAACCTATGGTTTGGAAAAGATAAAAACTCTGGGTGATTGTTATATGTGCGCGGGCGGCCTTCCGTTTCCAGCTAAAGATCATGCTGAGAAAATCGTTTTTGCTGCGTTCGAAATGTTGGAATTCGTAAAAACATTCAAGGCGAAATCTGAAATGGAGAATGATAATATAGTTTTTGACATAAAAGTTGGGATCAACTCAGGTCCCGTAGTCGCCGGAGTAGTGGGTACCAAAAAATTTGCCTATGATATTTGGGGCGATACTGTAAATATTGCTTCCAGGATGGAGTCAAATTCAGAACCAGGTAAGATTAATATTTCTGAAAGCACCTGCGATTTAATTAGTCAAAATTTTGAATGTGTCTATAGAGGGGAATTAGAGGTTAAAAATAAGGGAGTTATGAAAATGTACTACGTAACAGAAAATAAAAAATCTGAAAGAATAGTACATAGTGATATTTCTATTAACGCAAATTCAGATAAATTCTGAGTATTATTGATTTTTCAGGATTTTCTCAAAACATATACTATTTTCCATATCCTGATAAGGCGGATATTTAGAGATTTCTTTATAGTTATTTCTATGATAAAGCCTAATGGCTTCGGTTTGTCTGGTACCGGTTTCAAGAATACATTTGTGATATTTTAACTCGAACGCCCATGCTTCCAGGTTTTTCAGGATCATACCTGCATAACCATTATTTCTGTTTTCCTCTTTCACATACATTCGTTTGATTTCAACTTTATTTAAATCATAATGCTTAATAGCACCGCAGGCTATTGCTTCCTCATTTTCATATAAAAGAATGACGTGATTAATCTTATCCAGTTTGTTGAATTGATCATAAAAATCATGCTCGTCTCCATCACTAACCGCAAGATATTTATCCAAATCTCTAACAAGCTTAATAAAATCTGGATTAGCAGAATTAGTTCTCAACAGTCGGATCATAAACAGTAATCATTTTGGTATTAAATTAAAGTTTTTACTTTATTATATAAAGCTTAACAGCAAGCGATTCTAAAATTTATGATTTCATTGGCGCCGAAACTATTTCATGCTTTATAGTTTTATAAAAACAAAAATCATGAGAAAAGTATCAATGTTACTGGCGGGATGCCTTACGGTTGGTTTATTAAGCTGCCAGGAAAAGAAGAAGGATAAAGAGGCTGATAAAACTGCTCCTGAAGCGGTTCAGATGGCTTTTCAAAAGAAATATCCCGGAGAAAATGATCCCGACTGGAAACAGGATGAGCATGGCTACTGGGAATCACATTTCAAGCAGGATGGTGAGAAATACCGGGCAGATTTTAATGCCGATGGATCCTGGGTAGAGACCGAAAATGATATTAAGGAAGAAGAGTTGCCTGAAGCCATTAAAAACGTGATAAAAGAAAAGTATTCAGATCACGAAATTACAGAAATTGAATTCGTGGATAATGCTGAAAAAGGCAAATTCTATGATGTAGAATTCAAACAAAAGGGTAAAAATAAGGATGTGATGTTCAGGGAAGATGGTTCGATCATCAAATAAAATTAGCTTATAAAAAATATTATTAAAATAGGTTTTGGCGGTGGATGTCACTGGTGTACCGAAGCGGTTTTCCAGGTTCTGAAAGGAGTGGAAAAAGTGGAGCAGGGGTATATTTCAACCGGGAATGACCCTGAAACATTTTATGAAGGCGTAATTGTACATTATGATTCTAAAAAGATAAACCTCGAAGTCCTTATCCGCATCCATTTGCGAACCCATAAAAGTAATTCAGAGCATAGCATGCGCTCGAAATATCTTTCCGCAATTTATTATTTCGATAACAAACTGCATTCTGAAGCCGAAAAAATCCTAACCCATCTTTCAGAACAGAAAATTGAATTTATTACCCGTTTAATTCCATTTGGTGAATTCAAGACTTCCCGGGAACAGATCAGGAATTATTACAAAACAGATCCAGAAAGGCCATTTTGCAGGAGGTATATAGATCCTAAATTGAAGATCATTCAGAATGATTTTGTAAATTACCTTAAATGAAGTGTTTATAATGTTTGTTAGCCCTTCAGCATTTGTTATTACTAAATATAAAGATCAGGCATGCTACAGAACGTTTTAATTGACCGTGAAATTTATTCATCCGAAGAACACAAAATGACCCGGAAAATGATCCAGGATTTCATCAAAGGTGAAATGATAGATCAGGTTGATGAATGGGAAAAGAACGGAATGGTTAGCCGGGAGATATGGGAACGCGCCGGTGAGTTAGGTTTACTATGCATTGATATGCCTGAGGAATATGGCGGTGGCGGGATGGATTTCAGCTTTAGCGCCTTATTTATTGAAGAACTTGCAAAAAAAGGAATCACCGGCCCCGGATTTTCCTTGCATTCAGATGTGATCGCGCCATATCTTTTAAAATATGGTACTGAAGCTCAAAAGCAAAAATATCTTCCCCAGATGGCTTCGGGGAAAATGATTACTTCTTTGGGAATGACCGAACCGGACTGTGGGAGCGACCTGCAGGCGATCAAAACAAAGGCCGAAGATAAAGGAGATCATTACCTGGTAAACGGACAGAAAACCTTTATTACCAACGGCTATATGAGCGATATGTCGCTGGTAGCTGTTAAGACAAATAACGGAACAGAAAAAGAAGGAGTGTCTTTATTACTGATAGAAAGTGAATCTGAAGGTTTCGAAAAAGGAGTTCCATTTAAAAAAATTGGAATGAAATCTCAGGATACCTGTGAATTGTTTTTTGACGATGTAATAGTTCCAAAAGAAAATTTACTGGGCGAAGAAAGCTCAGGTTTTAAAATAATGATGACAGAATTAGCCCGAGAGCGTTTGATAGTAGCCCTGAATGCTATTGGAGGTGCTGAAGGCGCTTTACAACAAACCATTGAATATACTTCTACAAGAACTGCCTTTAAGCAACCAATTGCCGGATTCCAGAATACCCAGTTCAAGCTTGCTGAATGTGCTACGCAGTTACAAATACATCAGGCTTTTCTGGATCGCTGCACGCAATTATTATCTAAACATAAATTAACTGCTGAAAGCGCGTCCATGGCGAAATATTCAGCGACAGATATGCATAATAAGGTTGTAGATGAATGTCTGCAGTTATTTGGTGGTTATGGATATATGTGGGATTATCCAATTGCACGTATGTATGCCGATAATCGTGTGGCAAGAATTTATGCCGGAACCAATGAGATCATGAAAATATTGATAGCACGCGGTTTGTTCAAAGAATTATTTCAGGAAATGAAGAAAGCAGCTAAAAAGAACAATGTCCGCAGTTAATTGCAAATAAAGTTAATACGACGTTATGAGATAATGAAGACCTTATATATCAATTATAACAAACACATAATTGCACTATAATTTATATTATGTAAAATAGAACATTTTGTAATAGCTGTTTATTTTACCTCTACTTTCATAAGATGACCTATATGCTTATAGAAAATCCGTAAAGCAGAATTAATCTAAGGCCTACATATAAAACAAGTATGGCCGTTAAAATACCCAGGAACTTCAGGTAAAATTTTTTACTGGACAGATAAGAACCAATACTTCCTCCAAGAACAACCGCAATGATAAGCTTTAATACCAGCTCAGAATTCAAATGAAAAGTTCCCGCTATATTTAAACCTATTAGTCCTGCAATGGAATTTACCAGGATAAATACTGAAGCTAATGAAGCAATTGTTCTAGGATCTTTCCATTTCAATAAGTTTAATACCGGTGATAAAAAGATTCCGCCACCAATTCCCGAAATTCCTGAAAGTAAACCTATACTCCCACCAAATAAAAATTTCTTTGAGTTCGATAATTCCCTGGATTCAAGCTTACTTTTTACAAATTTCAGCATCATAAAAATACCAGCTAATACTAAAGCCCCTCCTAAGATCAGAAAAAATAAATTTTGGGATAATTTCACCATGGCGCCAAAATAAGCCAGGGGTATACTAAGAACGAAAAACGGCCAGATGAGTTTCGGTTTTAAAACTCCGTTGCGAATAAACATTAAGGTCCCTATTGTTACTACACAAATATTGAGAATTAAAGCGGTAGAACGAATTTCGTAGAAATCACTTAGCACCAGGCTTAGAATTGCCAGGTAACTGCTTCCACCCCCGAAACCAACGGAGCTATAAAATAATGCGATTAAGAAGAAGATAACTGGGAGGTATTCTAGCGGCATTTCATGAAATTATATAGCAATCTATAGGCTCGCCTTTTTTTATTAAAGTCTCAGCATCAATAAATGCCAGGGCATTCCCTTGCGCCATAGACTGTATCATGGAAGAACCCTGCCCATTTAAAATCTCGACTTTACTATCTGTAACTTTTGCTTTTAGAAATGAAGGACGATCAGATCTATTTTCGTAATTCTGCGAAATTGGAAACGAATATTTCTCCAGTCCCAATCTTTTTGATCCGTTGATTTTATCCAAAAAAGGAAGTACATATATATAAAAGCAGCTTAATGAGGAAGCCGGGTTGCCAGGTAAGGCAAAAACAAACTTATTCTCCTTTCTTCCGAAATATAGTGGCTTACCAGGTTTCTGAAAGACTTTATAGAACTGTTCTTTTACGCCATTTTCCTCCAAAGCCTGTTTTACATAATCATAATCTCCAACAGATATTCCGCCGGAAAGAATCAGAACATCAGAAGTTTCCAGTAGCTTTTTAATTCCAGATTTAATGGCTTTAAAATCATCTTCTATCTGTAGTTTTTGAGTTACAGGAAATCCATATTTCCCAGCCGCCGCAGCTAATGCATAACTATTCGACTCGTAGATCTGACCTTCTTTTTTCGGTTTTCCAGGTTCGATCAATTCATTTCCGGTTGTAATTAAATTAATTTTAGGCTTTTTATAAACTTCAACTTTGTCTATTCCCAGAGCACCTATCAATCCAATTCCTGCTGCAGTTATTGTATAATTTTTTTTAAAAACTTCCTGCCCTGTTTTCAATTCACCACCCTGCTTTCTAATACTCTGCCCCGGTTTTGGTTCCTCTTCCAGAATAAGCTTATCTCCCTCCAGTTTAGTTTTTTCCTGCATCATTACCGCACTAGTATTTTCAGGAACTCTCGCTCCTGTAAAAATGCGTATTGCTTCTCCATTTTCTAGTTCAATATCACTACTATCCCCTGCCGCAACTTCGCCCACAATGATATATTGCTTAGAAATACCGCATAAGGCATAACCATCCATCGCCGAATTATCGAAAGAAGGCATATCGAATGAGGCTGTAATATTTTCAGCTAATGAAAATCCAAGGCAGTCATTTAAATTTCGTGACTCTGTTTTAAGTTCAACATTTTGATCATTTATGATCTTTAAAGCTTCTTGTATAGTAACCATTAACCTCCTATTGAAATCATGGAACGGTTCTTTTCATAATGCTTTGCATCCATTTTCACGTCCATCCCATCACGTGAAAATTTCTTTGTTTTGATCGCCTTAATGATAATGTCTTCCATCTTTTCACCATTTCTAAATGGCGTTAAAAGATCGGTTTCTGAATTTGCAAAAAGGCAATTTTTCATCTTACCATCGGCCGTTAACCTAATGCGGTTGCATTCACTGCAAAATGGATTGGTGATCGTGCTCACAATTCCAAAACTTCCTACATGTCCTTCCACCTGGAAGTTATTGGATGTACTATGTTCCGGATTTTCCAGTTCATTAATTTTCCCGAATTTATCAGCAACGATTTTCAAAATTTCCTGTTCTGAAACTCCTTTGCTCCAGTCCCACTTATTTCCTTTAAAGGGCATAAATTCAATGAACTTGACGGTAAGGTTTTTATGTTTTGTCAGCTGAATGAAGTCATTGATCTCATTATCGTTAACTCCTTTGATCAGGACAATATTCAGTTTTATGTGCATATCCAATTCCAGGGCCATTTCAAGATTTTTCATAATACGGTCGAAATAATCTCTTTTGGTTATAAAAACAGATTTAGCCTTATCCAGCGTATCCAGGCTGAGATTAATCCTTTTAAGCCCGATCTTCTGAAATAATTCCAGGTATTTATCCAGTACAATTCCGTTGGTAGTAATCTTTAGTGTTACCCCAAGTTTAGCAAGTTCTTCCACGAGGAAACCGAAATTTTTTCTAACCAATGGTTCTCCACCTGTGAGCCTGATCGTATCTACACCCAGATCCCGGAAGGTTCTGGCCAGTTCAATAATTTCCTCCAGACTCATGATATTCGATTTCTCCATTAACTGAATTCCATCTTCTGGCATGCAGTAGAAACATCGAAGATTGCACCTGTCTGTCAGGGAAATCCTGAGATACGTATGTGGTCTTCCAAAATTATCTACTATTTTCTTCTTTTCTTCAATCATGTCTCTTTCCTTCTATCACTTTAAAAACATGCAATATATGTGGGAATATTGCGTCCATACATTCGGCAGCGCCTTTGGTAGATCCAGGTAATGCCAGAATTACTTTTCCATTTCTTATACCTGCAACAGATCGTGACAACATCGCATAGGGCATTCGCTGCTGCCCATAATCTCTCATTTGTTCCTCTACTCCTTTTAGCTGAATATCCAGTAAGGCTTCTATCGTATCTGGAGTTACATCTCGCGGACCAACTCCTGTACCCCCTGTGAAAATGATCATATTAGCCTGACTTTCATTCAGAATATTGGTGATGATATCGGTTTCATCAGGAATGATCCTTTTTTCAACTTTTACGCCTAGTTCATTCAGTTTTTCCATAATAACTTTTCCTGCTTTATCCTCCCCTACTCCTTTGGAAATAGTATCAGAACAAACCACTACCTGGGCCGTTAATCCCTCTGCGTCTATTTTGAATGAAGATTTTCCGCCACGCTTATTTTCAAGTCTAATGCTGCCAATCTCCACATTTTTATCAATTGGTTTCAGCATATCATACATAGTTAAAGCTACTATACTGGCACCATGCATGGCTTCCACCTCTACCCCGGTCTTATATATCGTTTTGACGGTTACCGAAATCTTTACTTCCAATCCATTTATCTCGTAACTAATACCGGTATATTCAATAGGAAGTGGATGGCAATCAGGCAGAAGTTCAGGAGTTTTTTTTACTCCAAGTAAACCGGCCGCTTTAGCCATTTCAAACACATTCCCTTTTGGAACCGTATTTTCCTGGATCCTTTTGATCGTTTCCTCGCTACTGGTCTTCACTATAGCGATTGCAGTAGCTTCCCGAAGGCTCGTAATTTTATGAGTAATATCTACCATCTATTTATTCACTTTCCATTGGTGTGTTTCATCTTCGAAAATCTCTTTTCCGAAAATAGGCACTTTGGCCTTGATCTCTTCCACTAGGTAATTGCAGGCTTCGATTGCAATTTTCCTGTGGGCCGAAGAAGTAAAAACAAACAGGCATATCTCGCCAATTTTTACCTGCCCCAGGCTATGATAAATGTGACAGCAGGTCATATCGAATTTTGAAAATGCCGCTTCCCGAATTTCATGGAATACATTTTCAGCCATTTCCTCGTAGGCTGAATAATCTATGGCACTTACTTTTTTACCATCGATCTCATCTGCCCGAATTTGACCAAGGAAAATACTATGCGCACCTATATTTGTCTTGGACTGGTGATTCGCTATTGAAGTAGCAATTTTCTCCGGCGGAATAGCACCCTTTACAAATACTTTTTTCGGTTTCTTCTTATCCATTAATTAAGTTAATTTTCATTCTATCCTTCACCCTGAATTTATTTCAGGGTCTATACACTTTTATTCTTGCTTACTTTTTCTCCTAAGATGCTGAATCAAGTTCAGCATGACGTTATTTTTATTTCGTCACCCTGAGTTTGACTCAGGGTCTCTTATCAACTTTACCTTTTCATGCAATTTCCATGAGATGCTGAAACGAGTCAGCATGACGATAAGAAAAAGCTGGCTAATTATTATCAATTATCGTTTCTATTCCTCCTTCAACATTTTTAAGGTTGTTGAAGTCAAATTCTGCCTGTAATAAATCCACGACTTTTTTACTTCTTTTTCCAGACTGGCAGAAAACCAGAATCTCTTCCTGCTTCGGAATTTCATCTAAACGATCTTCAAGTTCGCTTAACGGAATTTGAATTACTTTATCTGAAGTGATCTTTGGTTGTTCGAATATCTCCCGAATATCCAGGTAATATCTGGTCTCATCAGAAATATTACATTCGATCCGTACCGGAATGATACCCTCTTTCCTGATCTTTTGGATCTCTTCAGGTCGCCTGGAAATATTTAATACCTGATCCTGTGCAGTTAAAATATTCAACAGCTTTAATTTTCCTGAAAGGACATTCCCGGTTTCCAATATTATTTTTAAAACTTCAGCGGCCTGCATCGTCCCCAAAATTCCCGGAGTTACTCCCAGCACGCCGGTAGCCTCACAACTGATATTCTGCCTGATGGTCTTCGGAAAAAGACATCGATAAGAAGGTCCTTCCTGATAATTGAATACCGCAAGCTGACCTTCATTTTTATAGATAGAGGCATACACCCATGGCTTTTCAGTAAGAATACAGGCGTCGTTTATCAAATATTTTGTTTCAAAATTATCGGTTCCGTCAAGGATGATGTCATATAGCTGAAAGAGATTTTCCGCATTTTCAATATTCAAAGGTTCTTCAAAAACATCTATTTCAACTTCTGAATTGATCATTTGTAGTCTCTGTTTCGCCGCCGAAGCTTTCGTACTACCTATATCCGCTTCGGTAAACAATAACTGCCGATGAAGATTTGAAAGAGAAACCCGGTCATGATCTATTAATCCAATTCTACCAATCCCGGCACCAACGAGATATTGCGCTGCCGGGCACCCAAGCCCGCCCACACCAACTATTAGTACGCTGGCATTTTTAAGCTTTTCCTGGCCTGAAACGCCCACTTCATCCAATTTTATTTGTCTGTCGTATCTCATCATCCTCCTGCAAATGGTGGTAAAAATGCGATCTCATCGCCTTCTTTTAATACTGTTGAAGTATTCAAATCCTGATTTACCACTAGCTGAACAGCTTCAGGATCCTGGATTTTATATTTCTTTATTTGCTGATCTTTGAGATCGTATAATTTGATTTGATCGGAAACATTCAGAATTTCTTCGGTTCTACCGGTAGCTTCTGCGATCATTCCAAAATATCTTAAAGTAAGTTTCATTCTTCCATCTTCTTTAATAATTCCACATCATTCATAGTATCCACATCAAAATTTGCTTCTTCTAACTTTAGAGTTTCGTATTTAAAACCTTCCCGATAGATCATTTTTTTAGCTCCATGATCTCCTTGCAATTTTTCCAGATCTGGAAATATACTGCTGGAGAAAATCGCCGGGACTCCAATATCTCCATCATATTCTGAAAAAGTAGCCCTGCTATTTTTATTTATCTGGAGGTCTATTAATTCCTCAATTTGTCGTTTTGTAACCAGGGGTTGATCTGAAAGCAGGATTAGTAAATGATCCAGTTCCTCTTCACTCTCCAGTGCTTTAGCTAAACCAAGCCTGATACTGGAAGCCATTCCTTCTTCCCAGTTGTTATTCTCAATTACTGTTATATTTCCCGGTTTAACCTGGGATTTAATTTTATCCACACCAGATCCAAGCACCAAAATCCTTGAATCAAAAGTTAATGATTTAACCAGGTCCACCATGCGCTGTAATAAAGCTTTTCCTTTATACTCCACCAATTGCTTCGGAAACCCTAGTCTACTCGATGAACCTGCAGCCAGGATCACTACTCCTATTTTGTTATTTGCTATCAAACCTGAATTTCTTTAAAGTGATTTTCTTTTTTATCGTGGATAGGAGTTTTCTTTTGCTTCAATGGCTTTGCGCTCTTGCCGGTCAAAACTGATTGAATTTCAGCTAAAATAGAAAGTCCAATCTCTGCAGGAGTTTCTGCTCCTATTTCCAATCCCACCGGAGCATGAATCTTATTCAGAATTTCATCATTCAATTGGAAACCGTCCTTCTTAAGATAGGTCAACATTCTATCAAACTTTTTCTTGGGCCCCAATATTCCGATATATGGAATTTCATTCTTACCGATCAATAATTTTAATACGGCCAGATCATAGTTGTAATTATGGCTCATCAAAACAAAATAAGTACGGGCATCGATCCTGATCTTCGATAATGTTTCTTCAGGTTTGGATACGATTACCTGGCAAGAACTGGCAAAACGTTCGTTATTTGCGTGAGTTGGACGACCATCTGTCACAATTACATCCCATCCAAGTAATTCGGTTTGCTGAGCCAGGATCTGTGCATCATTTCCAGCTCCAACAAGTACTAACTTCACCGGTGGCTTATAATTCTGAATAAAAAAATGGTAGGTTTTATTATTTATAGAGATTTCAGTAAAGTTTGGTTTACCATTCTGAAGGCTCAATTCACATTCTTTAATAATAAGTTCCAGGAGCTGCTTTTCAGGTTTTTTACCGTTCAATTGTAGATCTTCATTGATAAATAATCCTGTACCCGGCTGATCCAATGATTTATCTAAATTGAATTGTACCACGATTGCCAGTTTCTGATTACTGGAAACAACAATTTTAAGTAGTTCACAGGGGTTATACTTATTCTCAAAATCCACATATTCAAAAAGCACCTGGATGACCCCGTTACATCCTAATTGTGCCCCAATTACCGCATCATCTTCATCGCTGGTATCGTAATTGACCAGCTTATTTTTCTGTTGATGCATGGCGTGAAGTGCTTTTCTTAGTGCATCTCCCTCCAGGCAACCACCACTAATAGCTCCGGTAATATTGCCGAATTCATCAACCAGCATTCTTGCTCCCGCTCTTCGGTAAGAAGAACCTTCAACATGTACCACCGTTGCCAAAACACATTCGGTTCCGGCCATTTTCAGAGAACAATATTGAGCGTTTATCGCATCCAATTCTCTCATACGGTTGCGGTTTTAAGCTGTTCAACTGTTTTAGTAATTTGGGCAACTGCAAATTCTATATCTTCTGTGCTTGTATATTTCCCCAGGCTTATGCGCAAAGATGCTAGTGCCTGTTCTTTAGTAGCGTCCATCGCCAATAACACATGAGATGGCTGTATTGTATTTGCCGTACAGGCTGAACCTCTCGAGACAGCAAGCATATTCAGTCTTCGAAGTAACTGACTTCCATCAATATTTTTGAAGCCAATATTTGTGGTATTCGGTAATCGATTTGTTTCTTTTGAATTGATCTCCGCTCCTTCAATTTTTGATAAAAGTGCTTCCAATTTGTTTCGCAATTCAAGCAATCTCCTGGATTCTGAATCCATTTCAAAAAAAGCAATTTCAGCAGCTTTACCAAAGCCCACGATAGCCGGGACATTCAGAGTTCCGGGACGTAAGCCTCGCTCCTGACCGCCACCAAATTCATGCGGATCCAATTGTATCTTATTCTTCTTGGAAATATATAATGCGCCAACACCCTTAGGGCCATAAATTTTATGTGATGAAAAAATCGCCATATCAATGTTCAGATCATTTAGATCAATCGGAATTTTCCCCACAGCCTGTGTAATATCGCTCATGATATAAACATTCTTTGCATGGGCTATCTGAGCTATTTTTTTAATTGGATGAATAAGACCGGTTTCATTATTAGCCAGCATCAGGCAAACCAGAATTGTTTCAGCAGTAATAGAGTTTTCCAGTACCTTTAGATCGATATTTCCGTCAGCATCAACATCTAGATAAGTAATCTTAAAACCTCTATTTTCTAATGCTCCCAAAGTATCCAGGATCGCTTTATGTTCTGTTTTACAGCTTATAATATGATTACCCTTCTTTTTATTTTTTTGGCAAAACCCGAACAAGGCAAGATTTGCAGCTTCCGTAGTTCCTGAAGTATAAGTAAGCTCTGTTGGCTTACAATTAACCAATCTGGAAATCTGTTCCCTGGAATTCTCTATAGCTTCAGCTGCGTCCCATCCAAAAGCATGGTCACTGCCTGGGTTTCCAAATTTTTCGGTAAAATATGGGAACATCTCTTTAACCACTCCAGGATCCACAGGTGTGGTGGCATTGTAATCCAGGTATATCTTCTTTTTTGCAGTCATTCAAGAAAGCGTTATGTATTTGTATATATATCGCATGATAAATTTATTCAGGCAATAAATAAAGATCACCCTAAAGGCTATTTTAATAGTTTAAGTAAATCCTGTCGGTTTATTAGATCAGTAATTTCTTTTTCCAATTTGTCATATTCAGCTACTACCTCTAAGCCATGAGCAGTAACTTCTGCTCCACCTCCATGATAACCTCCTTTTTTCAAAATCACCAATGGTTCTTCAGAGTTCTGATTTAACCTTTGTATCATATCCCAGGCCTTTTTATAAGACATATTCATTACTGCAGCAGCCTTTGTCAACGAGCCTTCTTTATGAATTTTTTTGATTAATTCATTCGGCCCAGGTCCAAATAACTTTTCTCCGTCATCTTCTACCCAGCATTTTATGCGGATCTGTTTCATGAAAAAAACTAAGTTTTCAATTCAGTATCTATAGTCTGTAACTCATTGATAAATGGTTGCCTGTAAAACCTCTTTCCAGTTGCCTTATAAAGTGCGTTTGCCAATGCTCCCTGAACTGGTGGAAATGGAGGCTCTCCTAATCCCGTGGGATCAATTCCATTGTCCACAAAATGAACGTCTATCTTTTTAGGAGCCTGTTTATGTCTAATTAATTTATAAGTGTCAAAATTACTTTGTTGCGGCTTGCCATCTTTAAAAGTCATTTCACTATAAAGGGCATGGCCAATCCCATCAATCGTTCCTCCTTCAACCATATTTTTGGCGGCATCGGGATTCACTACAATTCCACAGTCAACCGCACAGGTGACTTTATCTATTAAGGGCTCATTTCCTTCTATAGACATATCCAGGATTTGGGCAACATAAGAATTGTGGCAGTAATAGGCTGAAACTCCACGACTCAATGAAGAATTTCCTTTATCCCATCCTGACTTATCCCGGGCAAGCTTTAAAACTCCGGCATATCTCGCAGCATCGTAATCATTTTCTTCCCCTACAGGATCTTTCTTTGCACGATCCAGCATATCGAGTCTAAATTGAATTGGATCCTGGCCCATTTCTTCAGCAAGTTCATCTAAAAATGACTGCTCTGCACCCGCAATAAAATTTGAACGTGGCGCTCTAAAGGCTCCTACAGATATATTGGAATTCAAGGTCCAGCTTTCTGCTAAATAATTATCTATTGCACCGGCTGGAAAACGATTGGCAAATAATGGACTCTCCGGAATACCTCCCGCATTTACATGGAAAGCGGTAAGTTTATTATTTGCATCAAGAGCAGCGCGATAGGTTACATGATAGGCGGGACGGTAAACGCCATTGGTCATATCATCTTCACGGGAATAGACCAGTTTAATAGGTTTACCCATCTTTTCAGAAATCACTGCTGCTTCTACTAAAAAGTGGCCATAAAGTCTACGACCAAATCCGCCCCCCATTCGGGTCATTTGAACATCAATATCTTCAAGTTCTAAACCCAATCGTTTATTAATGCTTTTTTCAGCATATTCCGGGGTCTGAATTGGTCCTAATAATTCTGCCTTTCCGCCACTAACATCTGCAAAGAAGTTCATGGGTTCCATACAATTATGTGCGAGAAACGGACAGGTATACGAACGCTCGATTACGCGAGCTGCATTTTTAAAAGCTTTTTCGGGATCACCATCCTTTCTTACTACCTCAGATTGTTTAGAACCTACATCGGCCATTAAAGTGGCATGAATATCGGTGCTTTCTAATCCGCTGGCATCATCCATTCCCGCAGACTTCTCGAGAATTTCAATTTCCTTGGTGAGTTCGGGATTTAAATCCCATTCTACATTTAAGGCTTTTTTTGCCTGCATTACCTGCCAGGTAGTTTCTCCAACTACAACTACCAATTTGGAAAAAGCGGCTACATCGCTCCATTCCTTCTCCATGTCTTCCGGGTAGGTATCTATAGTAAAAACATCTTTTATTCCTGGCATTTCCTTCACCTTCTCATCATCCATGGTTTTGAACTCCATCCCAAAGGCAGGTGGCTGCACGATCATGGCGATCAGCATTCCATCCTTATAGGTATCCAATCCATATAATGGCTGGCCTGTAACAATCTTTTTAGCATCCACATTTTTCCGAGAGGTTCCAATAATTTTAAAATTATCATTATCTTTTAATTCAACCTCTTCGGGCACCTCTACCTGGGCAGCAGCTTTAGCGATTTCGCCATACCCAATAGTTTTATCGCTGCCTTTATGCGTTATCACTCCATTTTCTACGGAAAGTTCTGAAACTGGCACTTCCCATTGTTTTGCCGCAGCAATTAATAGCATCTGCCTTGCGGTTGCTCCGGCAGTTCTCAATGATTCCCATCCCTGACGAATAGACTGACTTCCACCTGCCAATTGTCTGGTGAAAACTTCGGTATTCAGTGGGGCTTGTTCCACAACAACATTATTCCAGTCTACATCCAGTTCTTCGGCTACGATCATAGGCATAGAAGTTTTCACGTTCTGACCTATTTCCGGGTTTGGAGAATAAATAGTGACGATTCCATTATCGCCTATTTTCAAATATCCGTTAAGTTCGAACCATTCATCTGGCATTTGCATTGCCAATTCTTCGCTGCCTTCTTCCGCTGGTCCCTTACATGCCATCCAGTTGAAGCCAATGATCAATCCACCTCCAGCAACCGAAACACTTTTTATGAAAGATCTTCTTCCTATTCCTGTTTTTATTTTAGTCATTTCTATGTCTTTTTAATTCAACTGAAGCTTATGCAATTTCAGAATTTGAGGCTTTTTTGATAGCGGCTTTAATTCTGGTGTAGGTTCCGCAGCGGCAAATATTACCATCCATGGCATTTTCAATTTCTTTGTCACTAGGACTTGGATTACGTTTCAATAAGGCTGAGGCAGACATGATCTGCCCTGCCTGGCAATATCCGCATTGAGGAACATCTATTTCCAGCCAGGCCTGCTGTACCGGATGGTCTCCATTTTCAGATAAACCTTCGATGGTAGTGATCTCATTATTGGCCGCCGAAGAAATTGGTAGCTGACAGGATCTTACTGCAGAACCGTTAAAATGAACAGTACAGGCGCCACATTGTGAAATTCCGCAGCCATATTTAGTGCCCACCAGTTTTAAATGATCTCTTAAAATCCAAAGTAATGGAGTTGATGGATCTGCTTCTATAGTTTTTTCTTTTCCGTTGATTGTAATGTTGAATGTCGCCATGGTACACTGGATGTATTTTTATTCTTTGAATTTAAGAAATATTTTAGTTTAAACAGATAAAATGGCTTTAGAGAATAGTAATTTTCTGAATGCCAATTAAGTATATACTGAAAACTGTGAATTTAAGATCATGTTATTCACCATTAATCTATGTTTCTAAATGTTTTTCAATCGGGGCCTCGATCAGTTTTTCCGGAGTTATTGGAAGTGATCTCATTCTTTTCATGAAGCGCTAAAAATAGGATTGGCTAAAAAAGCAGGTATACTGGTAATTCCCAATTCTCCAATTCCTTTTAAGCCCATTTTATTAGTAATCTTATCATCTACTGGTAAAAGGATGACATCAATATCTACACTGAATAGCTAATTATTTAAGATTTTTTCAGAGTTTTATCTTGTTCCGACTTAATATCCCACTCTGTTATTTCCCCCCGATATGTGATGGCACTTCTCTGGGATCCATTTACATAAATAGTAGTTGTACCGTTTTCAAAAACCTGTACATTAAATTGAAAGTTTTCACCTTCCGTACTTTTAGCATTCAGTTTTATAAACTTAGAATTTTTCTTGATGTTGCTAATAGTTAAATCAGAAAATTTTTCTTTGACAGTGATCCCACCATCTCTATTATATCCACCACCCATTTGACGGACACCAAAATATGGAAGTTTCACAGATAAACTGTCTCCAATAATTTCAAAGTGATTAGGATTACCAATAAGATTAATGGCATTTGAGGAACTACCGTCAGGTAAATTCATAGAAAGCTGATTAAGAACCTGGTCACCCATTGGCGAAGCCCAGTTATTTTCAATTCGGAAAGAAAAACCTTCCCTTTCCATCTTTTTAAGATCTAATTTAGTTGCATTCTTAACAGGTCCACAAGCAGACAAAATCAAAAGAATTAAAATGCCTTTTAAGATTTTCATGGTTTCTTTAATTTTAAGATCTAAATCAGCC
Organism: Christiangramia sediminis; assembly: GCF_020552705.1. Taxonomy (GTDB): domain Bacteria; phylum Bacteroidota; class Bacteroidia; order Flavobacteriales; family Flavobacteriaceae; genus Christiangramia; species Christiangramia sediminis. The sequence continues at coordinate 565,861 of NZ_JAJBZG010000001.1, forward strand.
CCCTTAAAATATGTACACAACTGAATTTAACTTCAACTATTTAAGGCCTATTTCTTTGATGAAGAGTTGAAATGATTCATTTCTTTTATTGCCTATTAAAATTCTTACATGCCCTAAAGTTTTACCAGAATAATTTGGGATATCTAAAGTTTCACCTCTATAGGTTGGATTAAATTCTTCTAAAGAAATTTCTATTGTTTCCCAATCTCCTGAAGTTTTAAATTCTTTGGTGTAGGAATGCCTTTGATCTGCAGTTTCTTTAACTCTAAAATTGTAGGTTTTTCCATCACCTTTTAATTTGATGATAACTTTAGAATATTCAGCCACTTCTTTCGTAGCAAAGTCGGCTTGCATAGATGAGAATCCACCATTATTTTCCAGAGAAACTTCTCCTTCGAATATAGCATAACCTTCTTCAGAAAATGATAAATGCCCATTAGACCTACCTCCCATTACCGTATCATCTTCGATCATCCAATCGCTTAAAGCCGATTTATTTTCAAAATTATAAAGGCTCATTCCTATATTCATGCTGAAAAATGCTAATACTATAAAACAATATTTCATCTACTGTTGTTGAAGTTTAATTGCTGAAATCATTTAATTTCAATTATAATAGTTTCATCTCATCCTTTTTAATTTGGAAAAGAATTTTTACAAACTATTCTTCCTCGTCCTCCCCTACTTCTAGAGAATCTAAGGTATTCTGAATCATTTCATCTTCATCCTCAGAAACTCCACTATCTTTTTTTATTTTCAGGTTTCCTTTACCGTCCTTCTCAAGATCACTATCCTTTCGATTAAAATTTGAAGGTCTTGCAGCATTTTCCTGCCAGTTTGTATGGTCATTTTTTTTCTCTTCAGCCATAATTTTATTTTTAAGTACATCAATTTAGGAATTCAAATTGATGCTATTACCCGAATTAAATTTGTTTTAACAGATGTATTATCAGTTAAGGCATTTTTACATTAAAAACAAAAGCCCTGTATTTAAGTAAGGCTACAAATATGGTAGCTCCAAGAGCATTCCCGACCAAAGCTGTTATTAAGGTTTTTAGATATATAATGAAATCTATTTCCGGAGAAACCAGCATTCCGGCAAATATTTCAATTTGACCTATGATACTATGGTGTAGTCCGGTAAATCCCATTACTGCTGTAATTAAGTAAATAATCAATATTTCTGAAGTGGTTTCTTTAGAAGAAGTTACCAGCCAGCTGAGCAGTCCCATTAACCATCCCGCGAGAATGGCACTAACCAGAATGGTAGGGATATCATAACCTACAAAATGTTCGCCAATTTTGGCAATCACTTCCGCATCAAAAATTCCAAGTTTAGGCCCAACCCACGCTAAGGTAAGTGCTATTAAAATGCCTCCAATAACATTTCCCAGGATCACAATTCCCCAAATTTTAAAGAGGCTCCAAATACTTCTGTGGTTGTTTAGAACTGGCAGCGTCAATAAAGAAGTTTGTTCTGTAAATAAAATAGACTGCCCCAAAACCACTAAGATAAAACCCAGAGGATAGACTAAGGCAATAAGTTTAAAAAGTGTATCCTCTGCAACTTTCCCCTGAAAAAAGCTAAAAACGGAACAGATCATCAAAAAGCTAAACCCAATTTCTAAACCTGCCGTAAAAGAACTTAATAAAATACTTCTTTTGCTCCTATCGTAAGTCTCGCAGCCCTCCATGATTTGCTGCTTTAAGATCTCACCATGAGTTTTCGTTTTCGTATTATCGTTAGATTCTGAATTCTTTAATTCATCATTAACCTTTTCTGTCTGTTCTTTTTTGTTATTTTCTGACTGCATTTAAGTTTTATTTCTAAAAATAGAAAATCCGGAAAAGCCACGGCCTCCCGGATTATTAATTTATCTGTTAAATATTTACTCATGAAGTTCTTCAGGCTTCACTTCGTCCCATACGCCTACGGCTTCATTTCTACATAATTGTATCATTTTAAACTCTGTATGCCTGTCTTTGGAATTAGAATTATAATACATATCACTATATATAAATCCATAATTCCTGGCATCTTCTGCTGAAGCACCAAAATAAATATAATCTATATCTGCCCAATAGGCAGCACCAAGACACATCATACATGGTTCACAACTGGTAAATAATACACAGCCCTGAAGGCTTTTTGTTTTCAATTTCTCACATGCTTTTTGAATCGTTCTTAATTCTGCATGTTGAGTACAGTCTTGCTGGAACAATATCTCATTATGAGATTCAGCAATTATATCATCTCCTTTCGTAATAACAGCTCCAAAAGGACCACCATTATTCATATCTCTTCCCTCACTGGCTAATTGAATAGCTCTGCTCATCATCTTCTTTTGCAAATCCTTCGTTCCCATAGTTACAAAGCTACAGATTTATAGACGTTTAATAGCCTATTTCACACTATTTACTATGGGATTAGGTACAATTTAAGGTTACCGTGATCAAGTCTAAAAATAGTCCTAAAACTTTGCCAAATCTACCCTAAGGCTCTTGGTAAGCCTGTGGGAAATAAGTTTATTTAAATAATTAAAAAATACTATATGGAAACTATATTTGAATTTGTAAACATTAGCAAAAGTGAAACCCTTGAAGCTTTTACTCAAAAAAAACTGAATAAACTTGAGAATAAATATGACTGGATCGTGAGAGCGAATATCTATTTTAAAAGAGATGAAAATCAAAAACCAAATGGGTATATCTCAGAAATAAGATTAAGTGCCCCGGGACCTGAAATTTTCGCTCAGTCAAATGAAAATTCTTTTGAATCTTCCGTTGCCAATACCGTAAGCGATCTGGATAGACAATGCGAGAAGCGTAAAGCTAAGATGAGTACTCACTAATATTAGTGTTATTTATATAAATTAAAGCCCTTTCAATTGAAAGGGCTTTTTAATTAGACCAAGTAGCATCAATATTTTATGCTTTTAAATCTTTCTCTTCTAACTTATCTTTAAATTCATTTATGATCCCTCCTTTGAGAAGAACTTCTATCTGACGATCACTCATAGAATGTTTCGTTTCAAACTCTTTTTTCTTACCATTTTCGTTCTTCACGATCACTTTAATATTATTCCTGTTTTTAACATCTTCCCGGAGATTTCTAAAATAAACAAGGTCACCTTGCTCTATTTTATCAAAATCATCAATATTAATAAACTCCAGGGGTAATATTCCAAAATTTACCAGGTTCTGCCAGGCAATTCTTGCGTAAGAATTCGCGATAACGGCTACCTGTCCCAGATATTTGGGCGCGATAGCTGCATGTTCACGACTGGAACCCTGGGCATAATTATCTTTTGCCACTACTATATGTCCGCCATGTTCTGTTTTTGACTTCATGGCTCTATCATAAAAGCTCTCATCAATTACGGTATAGGAATACTTACTTATCTCAGGAAGGTTACTTCTAAAAGGAAGTACCTCTGCCCCTGCTTTCAGGATCTCATCTGTAGAAATATTATCACCCATTTTCAATAATACTGGAACACAATATTTTTCCTGCATTGGTTCTATATAAGGAAGGGATTTAATATTTGGTCCTTTTTTAAGTTCGATCTTGCTTCCATCTTCTGGTGGAGCAACCAGCATTTCAGTATTTATGATTTCAATTTCCGGATGCTGGAATTGAGGATATTTCATATTATAAAGTTTCTCCATATCCCGTGGATCGGTGATCTTTCCTGTTAATGCTGAAGCTGCCGCTGTTTCAGGACTACATAGATAAACCTGATCATCTTTGGTTCCCGATCTATCCGGGAAATTTCTCGGCATGGTTCTCAAACTAATAGTTTGCGAGGCAGGTGCCTGTCCCATTCCTATACATCCCATACAACCAGATTGGTGAAATCTTCCTCCTGCTTTAATAAGATTAGCAAAAGCACGATTATCAATCATATTCTGGATCATCTGCCTGGAGGTAGGATTAATATCGAAAGACACATCGTTATTAACGGATTTATCTTCTACGATCGCTCCGGCAATCCAGAAATCTCTAAGACCGGGATTGGCAGAAGATCCAATTACCACCTGGCTTATATCTTTTCCCTCAACTTCTCTAACCGGTACAACATTGCCGGGGCTTGTAGGTAGAGCAATCAAAGGAATAAGATCATCCAGGATGATCTCGTCTTCAAAATCATATTTACAGCCTTCATCAGCTTTTAATTCTACCCAGTCTTCTTCTCTACCTTGTGATTTCAGGAATCTTTTGGTTTCTTCATCACTAGGGAAAACAGTAGTTGTGGCACCTAATTCTGCACCCATATTAGCAATGACGTGACGATCCATCGCACTTAAATGTTTGAGTCCGTCACCATAATATTCTATTACTTTACCCACTCCTCCTTTAACATCATAACGCCTTAGCATTTCGAGAATAACATCCTTCGCACTCACCCAGTCGGGTAGCTTTCCGGTTAGTTTAACTCCCATCACCTTAGGCATTTTAACAAAATATGGTTCACCCGCAATTGCTGATGCAACATCAAGACCCCCTGTCCCTATCGCCAGCATTCCGAGTGATCCCGCGGCAGGTGTGTGACTATCAGATCCTACCATTGTTTTACCGGGTTTGCCAAATCGCTGCATATGTACCGGGTGGCTTACACCATTCCCAGGCCGGCTATACCACAAGCCAAATCGCTGTGCTGCGGAATGGAGAAATAGATGATCATCTGCATTTTTAAAATCTGTTTGAAGAAGATTGTGGTCCACATATTGAACTGCAACTTCTGTTTGAGCTTTCTTTAAACCCATAGCCTCCAGTTCCAGCTGTACTAAAGTTCCCGTAGCATCCTGAAGAAGGGCCTGATCTATTTTTATGCCTATTTCCTTTCCAGGTTCCATTTCTCCGATCAAGAGATGTTCTTTAATAAGCTTTTGTGTGACATTTAATTTTGACATAGTTGGAAAATTTTAATTATTAATTTACCAACTTTTGCAGGAAAGACAGGCTTCTTTAACAGAACCTTAGTTTTAAAATAGAATTCCAAGTTAAAAATTTGGAACTCTTTTCTACTTCAAATTATTTATATTTAGGTAAATAAAATATTTTTTTCAATGAATCAAATTGTAAAAAGAGCGATCGTAGGAGGCGTAGTTTCTACTGTTGTGATGGCTACAGGAACTTTTATACTGGGTCAGATTTCCGGTTATAAAGCAATGGAATTATTGAAGAATTCAATGTCTGGGATCAATATGCTTTGTAATACAGTTATTCTAGGCTCAACCACTATTCTGGCACTTATGTTAACGCTATTGGGACTCAGCCGGTCCTCAGAATCCCGGTTAACAGACAGGCATTACAAAGATGTTCTTACCATCGCCAAGTCTGATACAATACTAATTGTTGCAGCTGTAATTACTTTTTTAATGTTGAATTTACCTATTGGTGAATCGGAAGAAGTTGGAAAATCCTGGTATCAAACTATCTATTTTGTAAGTCTGGGAATGGCCTCATTGCTTGGGGGTGGGTTTATTGCAGTTGTGATGATGCTGTATGGTACAGTCACCAATGTGATCCTGATAGTTGGGCTTAATATGAAAGAGCATCCCCTAATTTCAGATGAAGAGGTTGAAGAAGTTGAAGAACAGGAAGCAAAACAGCAGGAACGAAAAGAAAAAAATACATTCTAAAAAAAAAAAGGGCATTTTGAAAGACCTGCATGCTGACGGATTTGCTGAATTCAAGGCAATCGTGGTCAGACATAATCTTTCGAAATAGCCCTTTCTATAAGAAATTATTTCAATTTAGCTTTTACCAAGCTTATTGAGGATATCAATTTGGTGTCCTTCTTCAAGATTGAAACCAGGTTTTCCTTTTCTTGGGAATAAGAAAGTAAATGGAGTATCAAATGCCGCCCAGCTTTCAGCAAGTCCGTAATCATTATTCTCATTTTTCTTTTCCGGTCTTATAAAGGTGTTTAATTCTGAATCGTAATCAGATCCCACGGCATCTTCTCCGGGGAATAACATTCCTTCATTAATTTCAGTATAAACAACAACGGAAGCTCCTTCGCTGCCCGGTAGATCAAAAATATTAATATCAAAACTATCTAATACCTTATCTTTTGCGGTAATGTCTTTGGTTTTAAAATTATCTTTGAAATTTTTTCGTGGATGTGCATAAATTGGCGCCCCATTGGCATCTTCTGAAATTGTTTTTAAATCTGCATAGGCAGAATTTAAAATTCCGTCACAGGTTATCAAAATACCTTTAATATTATATCCTTCTTCTACCAGCTTTTTTACGGCTGCTTTTGAAGATTTTTCCACTACATCTATCAGAATCATATCTCTACGATTTAAATGCCTAATCGCGTAACCCTGATTAAAAACTCCATTCTCTTTTTCACCCTTTATAATAAAAGTGTCCGGGATTAATTTTAAGAATTTCCCTGTTTCACCTTGTTCAATAAATTCTGCCGACTGGCTGTGAAGCACCTCCATTTTATCTACTGTCTTCATATATAAATGATTTTTAATTGATGATTGAAGATACAAAACAAGGACGGAGACATCAACCCAGTTTTTAAATGTTTAACTGCTTTTAGCACATAATTAACGGAATGCTCAAAGCTGTAAAATTGCCATGATGACTAAGAGAAAACGGAATGCTTTTATTATCATTTTCAAGAAATAATGAAGGTATCCCATTGAGGTCTTTGGATATGCTTGTATATGAATTATTTAAACCTAATTCTAATATTATATCCTGAATTAGATCTCTTCTGGAATATGATTTATTATCGTAGACCTTTTGAATATTCTTTCCTGAATCTACCCAGGTATGAATATATTCCGGGTTGATCACTGTTTTTAGAATATAAGTTTCTCTCTCAATTTCAACAGTTCCTGAAATGTCGCCTGAATGCAACGAACAATTATAAGAGATGGGGTTTAGCTTTCGGGCTAAATTGAATTTTCTTTGATGGGCCTTATATGCTGCTTCTTTCATAGACCAAAATTGCCAAAGCATAAGCTCAGGATTTTTAGAATTCCAGATCGTAAGAATTTCATCCTGGTTAAAGATCTTTCTTAAAAATCGATGATTTTCGGCTCTTTTATTGGCCAATGAAACTTTCAGGTCTATAATATCATTTCCGATCAACTGGCAAGTTTTTTTTGAATAATGCTTTTCGCATCGCCTACGGTTAACATACCTTCCATAGAATCATTATCTATTTCAATATCAAATTCATCTTCCACATCCAGCACCACATCTACCAGATTTGCTGAGTTTATTTGAAGATCATTCAGAAAATCTGTTTCCTCATGGAAATTCGCCATTCCCTCTATTCTTTGTACATAAGGTTCAACGATCTTTTTTAGTCTGGTAATAATTTCTTTTTCACTCATAATTTAAGATTTAGGCAATATATTTTTTAAAAAGAACCACAGCATTTACATCTCCAAACCCAAAACTGGCTTTAGCCAAAATATTAATTTTTTTGTTGATTTTTTCATTCGGAATTTTATTTGGATCTATAAGTTTTGAGATCTCTGGGTGAACATCATCACAATTTATATTTCCAAACATGAAACCTTTATAGATCTGCAGCACGGAAGCAACACTTTCTATGGAACCCGAGGCACTTAAGCAGTGACCGGTCATTCCTTTTAATGAGTTGATATCTGGGAAATCAGAGCCCTCTCTTTTCAATGCCTTGGTCCAGTTTAAGATTTCTACTGAATCTCGGGTAGTGGCTGTTAAATGCCCGTTTATCGTATCTATTTCATCAGCCTTAATATTGGAATTTTTCAACGCGGTTTTAATACAACGTTGTACAGCCTCATTATTAGCTGCCGTCATACTACCTTCCCCTCTCTGACCGCCGCTATTTACCTCTCCTCCTAAAACTTCAGCATATATTCTAGCTCCTCGTTTGTTTGCAGATTCCAGGTCTTCTAAAACAAGGGCTCCTGCCCCACTCCCGGGAACAAATCCAGCGGCAGATTCACTCATCGGCCTGGAAGCCTTTTCAGGATCATTATTAAATTTATTGGGAAGGATTCGCATTGCATCAAAACCACCCCAAATATAAGGCCCGTGATCTCCACAACTTCCAACGAGCATGCGTTTGGCCTTACCAGCCTTTATTCTATCATAACCCATAAGCAGGGCTTCGGTTCCTGTGGTACAGGCAGAAGAATTGGTAGTCACCTGATTTCCGCAACCCAAAATACCCCCCAGATAAGCACTAATTCCACTGGCCATGGTCTGTACCACACTGGTACTCCCAAGTCTTCTGGTTTTACCCGCATCAATTAAATGGATAGCTTCCCTGAATTTATCTACGCCCAGAATTCCCGTTCCAAAAATGATACCTGAGTCCCAATCAGGCGAACCGGTGTCTGTAATTGATAAACCGGCATCCTTCCAGGCATCGGTTCCTGAAATAACTCCGTAAACAATTCCGCTGCTATTTAATCCTCGAAGTTGAAGTGGTGTGAAATATTGCTGCAGTAATTCTTCAGTAATTTCCGGTTTCCCTCCAATCTGGCAGCTAAATTTTAATTCTTCCAGTTCAGGAAAAAAGCGAATGCCGCTTTGTGTTTGTTTTAAAGCATTTTGAAAATTATCGAGTCCTACCCCATTTGGTGCAGCCACTCCCATCCCGGTTATAACAACGCGTTTGCTCATTTTTTTGCTTCTTCTTGAAACATCATTCCGGCGATCACCCCCTGGCAAACCAGATTATCTTCAGTATCTTTCATCTTAACCCTACATTTAAGTTTATTAAATCTGAAATATTGTTTTTCTGAACTTACGATGACTTTCTCTCCGGGGTAAACAGGTTTTAAATATTCCACTTCAGAAGAAGTTAAAGAGACCTTCTGCTTTTCCCCGTTATTACCATTGTTGTTGAAAAGATAGATACCTAAACAAACTACCCCAATTTGAGCCATACATTCGGTTAAAATAACCCCGGGAGTAACCGGATTATTTTTAAAATGCCCTTTGTAAAAATCAAGATCTGGCGAAAATGTAAATTCTCCAACAATGGAATTTTCATTGACTTCTAAAATCTTATCTACAAATAGAAACGGAGACGAGTAAGGTAGTTGTGAAAGAATAAAATTATTGTCCAAATGCTTCAGAATTTACATTAAATGTTCCCCGCCATTCACAGGAATTATAGTTCCGGTGATCCAACTGGCTTCGTCCTTGCTTAAAAGGTAAACCACATTGGCTACATCATCTGGCACTGTTAATCTTCGAAACGGATTATGTTTCAAGGCATGAACTCTCAAAGTTTCATTCCCTGGGATCATTTGAAAAGAACGAGTAACGGTTATTCCTGCCTGAATACAATTTGCCCTGATTCCGTGGCCTGCAAATTCCAGGGCCATACTTCTGGTAAGCGCCTCTAATGTAACTTTCGCAGCAGAAACCGCTGCATAATTCTTCCAGGCTTTCTTATTTCCATCGCTGGTAAAAGAGATCACCCGGGCATCTTTAGAAAATAATTTATTGCGAAAAATCGCCTGTGTCCAGTCATACAAACTCAAAGCCATAGCATCTATGGTTAACTGAAAATCTAAATTTTCGAGCAGGTTATCATCCCCGGTCATTGGCTTTAGATTTCCTTTGGCGATACTATGAAGAAGTGTGCGTATTTTACCATTTTCACCCAGTACCTCCCTGATCTTCTCTACTAGTACTTCCCGACTTTCCTTTTTCACGGCATCGGCGTTAAAACTTTCAAATTTTACTCCAGAAGCTCTAATTTCATCAAAAGCTTCTTCTATATCTGGAATCTCACTTCGCCTGTCACGATGAATAATAATGATATTCATCCCGTGCTTAGCCAGTTTTTTAGCACTGGCGTACCCAAGGCCGCTACTTCCACCAAGAATAAGCGCCCAGTAATTCTGATCTTGAAAATCCTTTACCATTCTATTAAAATTCTTTGTGCCGAAAACCCGGGTCCAAAGCTTAGCATGACTCCCTGTTCCCCTTTCTGAATTTCTTTATTCAGAAATCTTTCCAAAACATAGAGCACTGTGGCACTACTCATATTACCGTAAAGACGTAAAACTTCCCGGGTATCGTCTATATTCTTTCCTAAGTTACCAAAAAGATCAGAAACAGTTTGCACAATTTTTCTACCGCCTGGATGAAATATCAAATGTTCTACTTTCTCAATAGATGATCCATGCTTTTCCAGAAATGGATGAATGATATCTGGAAAATGACTGGAAATCGTTTCGGGTACGGCTGGATCAAGGATCATTTGCAAGCCGTGATTAGTAAGATCGAATCCCATCATTTGGGTAGCATCATAAAAATGATACATTTCTTCTCCTATTATTGCAGGGCCTTCAGTATTTTCTTCAGAAGAAAGCAATACGCAGGCGGCCCCATCACCAAAGATAGCCGCGCTAACCATATTCGCCATACTAAAGTCATTCAGCTGAAAAGTGGCCGTAGGGCTTTCAACAGCTATTATTGCTGCTCGCTTCCCCGGATTGGATCTTAGAAAATTATACGCGTAAATCATTCCTGAAATTCCTGCCGCACAACCCATTTCGGTAACTGGAAGCCTGGTAATATCCTGTCTTAAATTCAGATCATTTATAAGGTAAGCGTCCAAAGAAGGGATCATTATCCCAGTGCAACTTACCGTGATTATATAATCCAGGGAATCGGCATTCCAATTAGAATTTCTCAATGCTTTTTCAAGAACATTCTTACCGAGTTTTTTTACCTCCCTTACATAAATATTGTTTTTATCTTCAAAGGAAGTCGCTGTAAAAACATCTTCTGGAGACATAATTGAATAGCGTTTATCTACTCCAGCACCTTCAAAAATTTTCAGGATCTTTCTTCTGAATCGTTCATCCTGATCTTCCAGCCAGTTTTCAACCAGGGGTAACACATCTTCTGTTTTTCTGAAATATTCAGGTAATTCCTTTTCAGCCCGCACAATTTTTACACTCATAAATTCCAATTATTCTTTTCTAATGATCCACTGATACCTGAAAGCCCATTTCCATGATATTTCATGATGTTTAGCAGTAACTTTTTCAGTGAAATCCTTAATTTCTTCTTTTTTGAATCCTCTCAGGATGGAAGTTAAACCATCTTTTCTGGCGATCTCATTATTTACAAAAACAGCACAAAAAGCCTGGAACAAAATATACGCAACACGATTTCTATGCAGATCATTTATGACCACACCCAATTTTGCCTGAACATATAGCTGATTTAACAGCTCTACAATTTGATTATCTTTAAAATGATGGAGGGTAAGTGTACAGAGAATTATATCAAACTCCATATTTTTAAAGTCTTCACTGAAAATATTAAGAGTTTTAAAATGTAAATTCCCATAATCCCTGGATAATTCTTCGGCGATCTCAATAGCGTGATGATTGGCATCAATTCCTGTCAATTCAAATTGATAGTCTTTTCTTTGTCCCAATTCAGCAATTTTCCTGAGTATTGCGGCATTTCCACAGCCTATATCTGCAATCCTGATTATTCTTGACTTCGATCTTTCTGCTAATAACTTTTCGATTCCATTAATGGTGATCTGGTTACCGCCCAGCCAGGCATTAATATTTTCCAGATCTTTTAAAGTTCTTCGTAATTCTTCCCCCTGAAGATCAAAACCATCCATGATCTCTGCCCTATCAGTACGCTGGGATGTGTCTATTCTAAACATGAATTCGTTTTCCGTGGGTTCGTCTAATTATGTGCGGTAATATTCCCGGAGCTTTACTAAAAAAGCTCTGAGAAATATCAGACAGTGATTTATTTAAAAGTATTTTCTGAAGCAATCTTCCGGCCTTTATCCTTGATCTAAAATGATGATTCCATTCCTCAATATACCTGTTTTCAATATCACTTCGGGTACAATTCTTTTTATCATAAAATTGAAGAATATTTTCTGAAGCAATTTTTGCGCTATGAATTGCCATGGCCATTCCATTTCCACATAATGGATGGATAAGACCCGCTGAATCACCGATCATAAGAATATGCTCCTCAATAAGTGATTTTTTATCGAAACTTACCTGGGCAATGCTCAATTCTTTATCAAATACCATTTCAGTATTATTAAAGAATTCATCTAAATGCGGATTTTTTCTTAAAACCTGTTCTTTATAATCCTGTGTATTCTTATAATTTTTAAAGCTATTGTATGTAGCGAGATAGCAGACATTAATAGTATTCAATTCTGTTTTTGAAAGTCCGCAATACCCCCCGTTGAAATTATGCAGGGATACCAGGTCATCTGGATAAAAATCAGATGTAGTTTTGTAATGTGCTTTTACCGCCAGCCATCCCGATTGATCCTGAATAAAATTTCTCTTCAATTTCTTATCGAGATTTGATCTTTTACCGTAGGCACCTAATACAAATTCGGAAGAGATAATTTCTCCTTCAGAAGTAGTGATTAAAAATTGCCCATTCTTATAAACGACCTCTGTAACTAAAGAATTGATGATGATACAACCCGCGCTTTTCGCCTTCTGAAATAAAAAATGATCCAGTGAATACCGGCTTATACCAATGCCTCCCATTTCCAGCTGACAACTGATGATATTTCCTGAAATTGAAGAATACTCCATCTTATCGATCCCGGGTGGTTTTATACTCTCTAAATCGATTTCCAAAGAATGTAAATAAGGAATAATCTCCCGGGATAAATACTCCCCGCAAACTTTATGATGAGGATAGCTCTCTTTTTCCACAAGAAGAACTTTAATGCCTTTTCCGCATAAATGAATGGCCGCAGTTAAACCGGCCAGCCCGCCACCAATAATAATTACCTGGGTATTTTGCACTTTATGAAGTTACTTAAAAGAATAAAAAAATCCCGGAATAACCCGGGATTCTTATAAAATCTATTTAAAAAATAAATTAGTTCTCATTATTCTGCTTTTCAGCTTCTTGTTTGGCCTGCTCTTTAAGCTCTTCGTTAGCAACGATCGCAAGTTCTACTCTTCGGTTCTTTGAACGGCCTTCGGCAGTAGAATTATCATATTTAGGTTGCGATTCACCATACCATTTTGTTGTAAACCTACCTCTGTCTATTCCTGCATCTACAAGATACCCGGTAACAGCCTGTGCTCTGTTCTTAGAAAGAGTAAGATTGTAACTATCACTTCCCGTGTTATCGGTATGTCCTTCTACAAGAACATTTGAGTTAGGATATTCTTTGAAGATATCGGCAAGTTTGTTAAGTGTAGTTTGAGATTTTGAGTTGATATTATACTTTTCAGTATCAAAATAAACCCCGCTGGATTCGTCAAAGGTCACATTGATCCCTTCACCTACTCTTTCAACTTCAGCTCCCGGAATTTCTTCTTCTATTTGTTTGGCCTGCTTATCCATACGGTCACCAATGATCGCACCGGCAGCACCACCAACTACTCCACCAATAATAGAACCGAGAGCAGTATTACCATCTCCGGTATTATTACCAATTACTCCACCAATAACGGCACCACCTGTAGCGCCAATTACGGCTCCTTTTTGTTTGTTATTCGCATTTTTTGTCGCTTCACAACCAAATAAAAGGCTGGATACCACTAAAATTGCGAACATTTTATTAAAAACTGTCTTCATAGCTATTCTATTTACTTTATTTATTATTTAGAAAAATTCATTCTTATGGTGAATGGAGAACCATCTAAACTTACTGTTTGCTCCCATACCATATTGGTATCAGATAAACTTTTAAGACTCAATCTAAATCCCTGGTTACCGGTAGTAGATTTATAATCATCATTAGTTGGCTTCAGAAGAAAGTCATATACCCCTGCAGGTGTATTCTCTTCATCTATAGACCAAATAAAATAATTGGTCCCTCCGTCGCAGCCTACACCACTTACCGTATAAGTTCCACGATTGTTATTGGAAACGAAATCCCAGGTACTGTTTTCAAAACAGGAAGCAGAGGCTTCATTGAATAGAGTTACATTAAAATCTCCGGGATTATTAGGATAAGTGATACTGGTAAGTGTCCAGTCTCCATCAAAAGTTTTACGGGCTTCTTTAGCCACTTTACTGGTTCCACCGCAGGAAGCTATTAATGCTGCTACGGTAAATAAAATTAAATATTTTTTCATTGTAGATTTGATTTAAACTAAAAATCCAATGTGTATTACATATTACATAAGTACACATTGGATGATATAAGTTGATTTTTATATTATCTTCTGAAAAGTCTGCTTAAAAGTGAAATCACCAATAATACAAGGAAAATGTAGAAAATAATCTTTGCAATGTCTGCAGCTCCTTCCGCAACACCACCGAATCCAAAGATAGCGGCTATGATCGCGATGATCAGAAAAATAACGATTAAACGTACCATAATTTATTAATTTAATTGATTAGTCAAATCTAAATTACAGCAGTGATAGTCCGTCAACAAAAGATTATTAATAATTTAACAGTGAATTTGTTAAGAATTCTTAATTAGTTAGGCCTTATTTTAAAAGCTTATTAATATTCTATTAAATACTTCAATTTTGCCCTGAATCTATCCTGAGGCAAATACTGTTTTTCAAGATTTTCAGCAAACGGAATTGGAGTATCCATGCTTCCTACCCGCATTACCGGGGCATCAAGACTTTCAAAGCAGTTTTCAGAAATTTGAGCGGCTATTTCTGAAGCAAAACTTCCAAATTGCGAATCCTCAGTTAGAATGATACATTTTCCAGTCTTGGTGACCGATTCACAAAGAGCATCTAAATCTAAAGGCTGAAGACTTCTAAGGTCAATAAGGTCTGCGTTATGATACTTCATATCCTCAAGAATCTCTAATGCCCAATTTACTCCTGCACCATAAGTAATAATACTAACTTCCCCACCTTCTTTTATTCTGGCAGCTTTTCCGAATGGAATGGTATAATAATCTACAGGCACTTCCTGTCTTATACTTCTGTAAAGGCCTTTATGTTCAAAGAATAACACGGGGTTTGGATCATTAAAAGCGGTATTTAGCAAACCTTTTGCATCATAAGGAAAGGCCGGATAAATAACCTTTAAACCCGGTACCTTGGTAAACCATGCTTCATTCGTTTGGCTGTGAAAAGGTCCTGCACCAACTCCACCCCCACAGGGCATTCTGATAACAACATCGGCATTCTGATCCCATCTGTATTTCACTTTGGCAAGGTAATTTACAATGGGATTGAACCCGGAAGTCACAAAGTCACTGAACTGCATTTCTACCATCGCTTTCATTCCATTGATAGAAAGTCCCATGGCAGCTCCGACGATGGCCGATTCACAAATGGGCGTATTGCGAATTCTATCTTTCCCAAATTCTTCGGCAAAGCCTTCCGTAATTTTAAAAACACCGCCATAATCTGCAATATCCTGCCCCATAAGAACAAGGTTCTCATGCTTTTCTACTGAAGATCTTAATGCTTCAGAAATAGCATCTATAAAACGAATATTCTGAGTGTTTTCTGAAAACTTAAAATCCTCATATACAAACTTTTCAAATACGTCATTTAATTCATTAGTTGAGTTTGATTGTATTGGTTCTTCAGCAAAAGCTATCTTTAAATTCTCCTCAATTTCAGTTAGGATCTCTGTACGAAATTGTAATTGCAGGTCTTCTGTTAGAATATTCTTTTCAAATAAATATTGTTCAAAGTTGATTAGGGGATCCTTTTGTTGCCATTCATCCATCAATTCCTGGGGAACGTATTTGGTCCCACTAGCCTCTTCATGCCCCCGCATTCTGAAGGTCTTAAATTCAACCAGCACTGGTCGGGGTTGCTGCCTGATACTTTCTGCCAATTCAGAGATCTTTGTGTAAACATCCAGAATATTATTTCCGTCTATGATATGAGATTCCATTCCGTAGCCAACACCTCTGTCTGCAAGATCTTTACATCTATATTGTTCCAGCGTTGGAGTAGACAAACCATATCCATTATTTTCAATACAAAAAAGCACCGGTAGATCCCAAACCGAAGCAATATTGAGCGCTTCGTGAAAGTCCCCTTCGCTGGTCCCTCCCTCTCCGGAAAAAACTGCCGTAACTTTCTGCTCGTTTTTAAGTTTATGAGCCAGTGCGATTCCGTCAGCCACACCAAGTTGCGGACCTAAATGCGATATCATGCCGACGATTTTGTATTCCTGGGTTCCAAAATGAAAACTGCGATCTCTACCTTTAGTGAAACCTGAAGCCTTTCCCTGCCACTGAGAAAATAATCGATTTAATGGAATATCCCTGCTCGTGAACACCCCCAGGTTTCTATGCATGGGTAGAATATATTCGTCCGTTGTTAAAGACTTTGTAACCCCAACCGAAATGGCTTCCTGCCCAATTCCACTAAACCATTTGGAGATCTTCCCCTGCCTAAGCAAAATAAGCATCTTCTCCTCTATCATTCTGGGCTTAAGCATAGACCTGTAAAGGTCAAGTAAAGTATCATTTGATAAGTGAGTTTCTTTATATTCCACTGCCTGAGCTTTGGTGTTATTTGAAAGCATAAAAAAAGTTTATATCCCAAATGTAACCAAATTTCTATATGCTAAGAAAAATATAAACGAACGGCATATCCCTTAATTTTACTTAACTTTGTCTGTTACCATATAACATAATACTGCTAAAAATGGCAATGAATAATATACCTAGCGTAGATCTGGCCGATTTTTTATCGGATGACCCAAAACGCAAACAAAAGTTCGTCAACGAGATTGGAAAAGCTTATGAAGAAATTGGTTTTGTAGCTTTAAAAAATCACTTTTTAAGCGATGAGCTCGTGGAAGAACTCTACAAAGAAGTAAAATCATTTTTTGAACTTCCGTTAGAAACTAAACAGAAATATGAAATAGATGGCCTTGCCGGACAGAGAGGATATATTTCTTTTGGTAAAGAACATGCTAAAGGAAAAAAGGAAGGAGATCTTAAGGAATTCTGGCATTTTGGTCAGGAGCCTTCAGAAGATGCAAAGCTTACCGAAGAATACCCTGAAAATGTACAGGTTGAAGAACTTAAAGATTTCAACCATACAGGAATGGAAGCATACAGAATGCTGGAGAAAACAGGGATTTATGTTTTACGAGCACTAGCGTTATATATTGGTCTTGAAGAACATTATTTTGATCACTGGGCCAGTAATGGAAATAGCATTTTAAGGCCTATTCACTATCCTCCTATTAAGGAAGAGCCGAAAGGTGCCGTTAGAGCGGGTGCTCACGGAGACATCAATTTAATCACATTATTAATGGGAGCTTCCACCGGAGGACTTCAGGTTTTAAGAAAAGATGGTGAATGGATAGATGCTATTCCTCAGGAAGATGAGCTGGTAATTAATGTAGGCGATATGCTGGAAAGGCATACCAACAATAAATTAAGGTCTACAATTCATCGTGTGATCAATCCACCCAAAGAACAGTGGGATCAACCGAGGTATTCAATACCTTTCTTTATGCACCCCAGAAGTGAAATGAAACTTGATTGTCTTGAAGAGTGTATAGATGAAGATCATCCAAAGCAATATGAAGATATTACTGCTGGAGAATTTCTTCATCAGCGTCTTGTTGAGATTGGACTTGCAAAATAAATATTATGGCAAAAAAGAAATTAGGCCTTGAAGATCTGGGAGGTTTCGTTTTTTCCACCAATGATGATTTTGACGAATCTGAATATGCTAACGGAGAATCCCAGGAAGAAATCGCTCCAAAAGATCAGCAACTCGAAGCTCATTTCAGTAATAAGGGCCGTGGTGGAAAAACCGTGACCATTATTAAAGGTTATGAAGGACCTGATGAAGATCTTATTGTTTTAGGCAAGATGCTGAAGAAAAAATGTGGTGTGGGAGGATCTACTAAAGACGGAGAGATCATTATTCAGGGTGATGACAGAGAGAAAATAATGAAGATTCTTAAGAAAGAAGGATATAATGTAAAGCGTGTTGGGGGTTAACTAACACGTTTTTTTATACTATAAAATGGAAAATAGAACCCTACACATTGTTAATGGTGATAGCCTGGCTGAGCAGATGCAGGAATTGAATCTGCCCGGAGAGATCATTGTTTGGAGAGAATTGCTGTGTGAGGGACCTACCCAGAAAGAAATCAATTCTGATTTTTTTAAATTACGAAAGAAATTTCTTCTGAAGACCTATAATATTTCCGCAGAGAATTATGAAGATCGTTTTATTTCTGAAATAAAGAGGTTAAGATCTTTAAAGGATTATAACAATGTGGTCCTTTGGTTTGACTTTGACCTGTTCTGCCATATTAATATGCTGGCAGCAATAAGCCTACTGGCAGATAAACATGGGGAGATCCCCATTTCATTAGTTTGTAGTAAGAAGTTGAAAGGTGAAAAGGAATTGCAGGCCTTATCTCATTTAAGCCAGAAAGAATTAGAAAATCATTACAGGAATAGTATTCAGCTAAATACTGAAGATATTGAAACAGCCATTCTTATCTGGGAATTGTATTGTGGAAATAATCCATTAAAACTGAAACCTCAGATCAAGGTAAACACTAACTTTGAATATCTATCCAGCTGTATTAGAGCACATATAGAAAGATTTCCAAATAGTATTACCGGGATCAATTCATTAGAAAGAAATATACTTCGGCTTATAGAAAATCAGGATATCAAGAACGAAAATCATCTCCTGGGATATGCTTTGCAATACCAGGGATATTATGGTTATAGTGATGACCAAATACAAAGACTTATCACTAAGTTATCTATTTTCTATGAAAAAAATGAAGACAAGATCGTGCTTTCCGAAAAAGGAAAACTGGTACTTGAAGGCAAAAAGAATTTTTACAGAGACTTAAAAAACGAGGACTATTTTGGTGGAACCAAAATGTATGATTTCCTCTATGAATCTGAATCTCACCGATTATTAAAATTATAGAATGAGTTTAGAAGCTTCAGAATTGATCCTCAACGAGGATGGATCTATTTATCATCTTGGTTTATTACCTGAAGAATTAGCAAACACCATAATAACGGTGGGCGATCCTGCCAGAGTTCCTAAAATTAGTGCTCATTTTGATTCTATTGAGATCAAGAAACAAAAGAGAGAATTTTGTACCCATACCGGCGTCTACAAAGGCAAGAAAATTACCGT
Source organism: Christiangramia sediminis (assembly GCF_020552705.1). Classification (GTDB taxonomy): domain Bacteria; phylum Bacteroidota; class Bacteroidia; order Flavobacteriales; family Flavobacteriaceae; genus Christiangramia; species Christiangramia sediminis. Next base: position 584,947 of record NZ_JAJBZG010000001.1, read on the forward strand.
AATGTCAACTGGAATGGGGACTGATAATATTGATATTGCCCTTACTGAGTTGGATGCACTGGTAAATATAGATCTGAAAGCAAAGAAGATCAAAAACAAATTGACCAGTCTTGATATTATAAGAATTGGAACCACAGGTTCTATAAGAAAGGAAATTCCCGTAGGGAGTTATATTCTTAGTGAATTTGCTCTTGGTTTTGATGGTCTTATGCATTATTACAAAGATGATTCATTCTTAAGAAAAGATATAGCCGAAGCGTTTGTTGAACAAACTGGTTGGTCTACAAAAAAAGCATTCCCCTATGTGGTGGAAGGCGGAAAGGAATTAATAAACAAATTGAGTTCAGATAAGACCATACAAGGCTTTACGGGAACCAATGTTGGATTTTACGGGCCCCAGGGAAGAGTTTTAAGGGCTGAAGTGCCAGACCCTGAGATGAATGATAAAATTGCCGCTTTTGCATATAAGAGATATTCAGTTACGAATTTGGAAATGGAAACTTCAGGCATCTACGGAATTTCTAAATTACTGGGGCACAATGCCGCTTCTATGAATCTTGTCCTGGCCAATCGGGCTACCGGTGAATTTCTGGAAAATGCCTCAGAGATGATGGAGGAACTCATCCTCTATACTCTTGATAAGATTGTGCAGTAAGGTCCTTATTTAACAATATATTAAAAGCAAAGCATGCGCTGCTTTGTATTTTTGATGAAACAATCTACAATCCATGCAGCAACCTAATGAAGACCGATTTAGACACCGAGATCTAAACTGGTTAAGTTTTAATGAGAGGGTTCTTCAGGAAGCCGCAGATAAGATCAATCCTTTATATGAAAGGATGAAGTTTCTGGCCATATTTTCCTCCAATCTTGATGAGTATTTCAGGGTAAGAGTATCTCAATTGCGCCAGATGAAGCGGGTAAAGAAAAGTATTCGTAAAAAACTTGCTCTTCGCCCATCTAAGATCACCAAACAAATTATTCAGGAGGTAAAAAATCAACAGAACGATTTTGGAGATATTTATAAAAATCACATTATTCCTGAACTGGCTGGAAATGGAATTCATATAAGAGATGCTAAACATTATAGCAAGACTCATAAAAAATTTGTAGAATCTTTTTTTAAGGATAAAGTTGAGCAGCATATAGAACCTATTGTGCTGGATCTTAAAAAAGAAAATGAGCTCTTCCTCAAAAATTCAGTACTCTATTTCCTCGTTACCTTTAAAAATGAAGATAAACTGGCAGTAGTAAATATTCCGGTGGAAGAATGCGGAAGGTTTGTAATGATGGAAGATGTGCAGGATGAACATAATATCACTTATCTGGATGAGATTGTTCGGCATGAGGCTTTTAAGATCTTTCCCGAAAATGATATTACCGGTATCTATGAAATAAAACTCTCTCGTGACGCTGAACTTTATATAGATGATATTTATGAAGGTGTACTTTCTGAAAAGATCTACAAATCTTTAGAACAGAGAACTGACGGGCAACCCACCAGACTCTTGTATGATGCTAAAATGCCCAAGGAAATTCAGAAGAAAATCAGAAAGCTTTTGAAGCTTGGAAAAATAGATATGATGCCAGGTGGACAGTATCATAATTTTAAAGATTTTTTCTCCTTTCCAGATCCAACCAATAACAAGAAATTGCATTTTAAGAAGTTGCCCGCACTTCCGCATAAGACCCTGGATAAGAGCAAAAATTACTTCAAGGCTATTGCCGAAAAAGATCAGTCCTTACATTTTCCCTATATGTCTTTTGCCTATGTGGAAAGATTTGTAGAGATGGCTGCTGTAGATAAAGACGTTACCGAAATAAGTATTTCACTTTACCGGGTAGCTGATGAGTCTGAATTGACAAATTCGCTCATGAAAGCCCTGGATAACGGCAAAAGAGTTACTGTTTTTGTGGAAGCCAAGGCGAGATTTGATGAAGAGAACAACATTAGCTGGGGAAGAAAATTTGAAGAAAAAGGAGCGAACGTTATTTACAGTTATCCAAAGGTAAAAGTACATTCCAAGATCATGCTTATATGCCGACAGGAAGGCGACGTAAATATGCGCTATGCTTATATAGGAACAGGTAATTTTAATGCCGAAACATCTGCGATCTATTGCGATCATGCAATTTTTACAGCAAATAAATACATAACCAAAGAACTTCAAAGATTATTCAAAGTTCTGGAAGGCGAGCTTCTTATTCCAAGAGAAAAAAATCTTCTAATTTCTCCATTTTCAACAAGACAGGAATTTATCAAGCTCATCTATAATGAGATCGAGAATGCGAGGGAAGGAAAAAAGGCAAAGATCACGGCTAAAATGAACAGCCTTGAGGATGAAGAAATGATCGAACTTTTATATAAGGCCAGTAATGCAGGGGTAGAGATAAGAATGCTTATACGTGGATTTACCTGTCTTATTCCCGGTATAAAAGGGATGAGTGAAAATATTTATATTACCAGTGTGGTAGACAGGTTTCTTGAACATGGCCGTATCTACCTTTTTGAAAATGGTGGCGAGGAGCTGATGTTCTACGGAAGTGCAGACTGGATGAATAGGAACCTGAATAGAAGGATCGAGGTTATCTCTCCGGTGCTCGATGAGGATATTAAACAGGAGTTTAAAGATATTCTCAATATTCAGCTAAATGATAATGTAAAAGCACGAATTCAGGATCCTGAGGAAAGTAACATGTATGTGAAACGAAAAGATGGAGAAAAGGAAATCCGTTCGCAGTACGAGATCTATAATTACCTGAAGAAAAAGCATAAGTCATGAAAACGATCAAAGTAGGTGGTGTTCCGGAACATTTTAATCTTCCATGGCATCGCTGTATAGAACAAAACAAATTCCAGGAGAAAGATATAAATGTTGAATGGATCGAGTTTCCAGAAGGTACCGGTGCCATGTGTAAAGCTTTACGTTCAAAAGAAATTGATGCCGCGGTTATTCTTACGGAAGGCGTAATTCGTGATATTATTAACGGCAATAAAAGCAAGATCATCCAGACTTATATTGCGAGTCCTTTAATTTGGGGAATACACGTAGATGCAGCTTCTCCTTTTAAAAATATTCAGGATCTTGAAAATACCAAAGCTGCCATAAGTCGTAAAGGCAGCGGATCACATTTAATGGCCTATGTGAATGCGGAACATATGGACTGGAATACTGAAGAACTTCAGTTCGAGGTCATAAATAACCTCGAAGGAGCAATTGAAGCCCTTAAAAATGATACCGCCCAGTATTTCATGTGGGAACATTTTACAACCAAACCACTTGTAGACAATAAGACCTTTAGATTAATTGCCGACTGCCCTACTCCATGGCCATGTTTTGTTATAGCGGCAAATGAAAATAGCATTAATACTAAGCCTGAAGCACTTAAAACTATGCTCGAGGTTTTGAATTCTGAAACCAGCAATTTTAAACTTCAGAAAAATATAGATGTGGAACTTTCCGAAAGATATCAGCAAAAGCTGGAAGATATAAGAAAGTGGTTAGATCATACAAGATGGAGCCAGGAACAGATAAGTCTGGAAGACCTGGAAAAAGTTCAGCAGAAACTTCTTGAACTTAAGCTTGTAGAAAAGAAAAAAAGTCCAGACCACCTAACTCACACTTTTTAGACTTTCCTGGAATTTATATACAACATTCTAGTTTTCAGTATTTTATAATATATATTTTCATATACTTTGTATATTTGCAAGTATATTTCTCCAGCCTGATATAGTCTACCTGTATTTTAGCTGATCCCCCCTTGTATTAATCCCCAATCGCCAGTTCTTAAATTGAATTGCCCCAGGCAGTTTGTAAAATTTCAAAATAAGGGATATGAAGGCGAAATTAGTATTAATAATAGTGTGTTTAATAGTTTCAGGCTTTAGTGCAGAAGCCCAGATATTAAAAAAACTAAAAAAAACGGTCGAAAAAACTACCGAGAAGGTATTACTGAAAAAGACAGAACAAAAAACTGAGCAGGTAGTTGAAAATTCTATTGATTCTGTCATAAATCCGGATGCAGAAAATTCTTCTAATGGGAATCCAAACCCAAATAGTAAAGATCCCAATGCTAATAAAGCAAAACTTATAAATACCGAAGCGAAACGTGCATTTTATACCTCAGATGTGGTGGTTTTAACTTCTGATAGTAAAGGAAAAGGAAGTGAATATTACTTTGACAGTGATGAAATTGCCGCTCGTGGTGAAGCTCCAAATAATGATAATTCCATTTTTATAGATAGCGAAGGTTTTCAATATGGGTACAATGAAAGTAAAGCACGTTGGGAGAAAACAGGTCTTTTTAAGTCTGATGCCATGGCTTTTATGATGCCCATGATGTCGATGGGATTACTTAAACTTCCTGCTGAACCTACCTTAGATGCTACTGAAAAATTGAAAGATCAGGGGTTAAACCTAAATACATTTCAAATAGTTGAGTGGGCCTTTATCTACAAACCGGAACACTTCCGTTCAGAAGAATATACAGAGACCACAGGGCCTTGTCCTGGCGGAGGAACCTGTCCGAAGTTTTTATATAATGATCCTGAATATAAAGGTTCCTGGGTAATGTTCGATAAACAGGGCCGGTTATCAGAGATTTACGCGAATGTAAATACCCAGCAGGCGAAAGGAGATGGAACCTATAAATTTAAATATGAACCGGTCACGGTTCATGTTCCTTCTGCAGTGGAAGTAAAACAGCCATTTCAGGATCTTTTTGCAAAAGGCCTGGATGCAGATCCCAATAGTTCAAACTCCGGAAGTCGTGTTTCAGAAAGTAATAAAAGCTCGGGCAGTTCAAGCAATACTACACCTACTTCTGATCCCAATGAAAAAATCGCCAGCATAGACCCTGATAATGTATTAAGCTTTCCGGGGGTTACTGCCATTCTTGAAGCTCAAGGCACAAAAGTGACCTTTATGCTGAATACTGAAACCATGGCCATGAAGATGGATCTTAATGATCCTAAAATGAAACCAATTTACTTTGACAGGCATAACTATATGTACATGGAGAATGATGATGGCTGCATTAAAGCCAAACTTGATCTGAATAAAGCCTTTGCTCAAATGGAAGAAGGATTAAAAGATAAGACAATGACTGCTGGAATGGATATGGAAAAAATAAGATCAGATTATTACAAGAATAACTTCGGGATGAAGGGATCGCCTGCAAATGTTACACCCATTGCCGGATGGGCCTATCTGTATAATCCTGAATTCCTGGAAGCCCAGGGCGAATTTGAAAAAAGTAACGTTGCCTGTGATGGAGGTTCCTGCCAGAAGTATGTAATGTCTAACGGAAAGGGAAAAGGAAGTTTTGTATTATTTGACCAATATGGAAGGTTAAAGAAAATTTATTCTACCGAGGCCAAGGGAGGAAGTGTTACCTACTCCTATCCATCCCATAGTGATCTTAAAATTCCGGAATTTAGTAATTGTCAGTTTATAGATATCAATGAAAATATTATAGGGAAAATGATGGGAGGATAGAAAATTAAATATTTGACTTCCTGGAAATATGGCCCATAGCATTTTTATGAAATCTTAAACTTACAATTTTGTCCCATCTCAGCATAAGAATAGTGATCCTACTCTTGCAATTTTTTATATAGAAAATCTAATAGACTAATACAGTATTAAAGGATCCATTATTAATGTTTAACCAAAATTTGATATTATGAAAAATTCAAACCAACAACCAATCAATCTTAGATCAATCTATCAGTTACTTTTAAGTTTTTTATTGTTTTTTATTGTTTCGTGTGAAAAAGAGACCAGTGAGTATACTGGTAAAGTAGCAGACCTCAAGGCCAATAAGACTATGGATGCAGGTCCTTACGAATTTCCAGGAGGTCTCGTATTTGACATTTCAGCAACTCCAGACGGAAGTATTATGGTTGGACTGAATGAATTTTCAGGTGAAAGGAGTATTAAACTTATAAAAAACGGAGAGATCTCTACTATGATTGGTTTAGATGTAGCCACTGATGTACAGGGAGTAGAATCTATTGGTGCTGGGAATGCTTTTTTTACTACCGCAGGAACAGACCTTGCCGCCACGGGAGAATTATATAGAGCATCGAAGGGTAGAGTTAGGATGGTTGCAGATCTGGCTAAATTTGAAAGAGATAACGATCCAGATGCCTTTGAAGGTCTGCAATGGAAAAATCAACAATGTGAAGAAGAATTTACTGATAATGGGGACTTAGTTTTTTCTGCTGGTCCACAAAATAATCCATACAAGCTAACGGCTTTTGATGGGGAAACAGCAATTGTTGCAGACGCTGCAGGGAATACTGTACTTCAGGCAACCATTGAGGGAGATGTAGATTGGAAAGCTATTTTAACACCTCCCTTAAACCCTGAAGGCGAATGGATGCAATTATTTGAAACCACTGATGGTAATGAGGATATTACTTGCTATGTTCAACCCGTACCAACTTCTGTTGCCATTGGAGATGATGGTTATGTCTATGTAGGTGAATTAACCGGTGCAACCCCAGAAGGATTGCCTGTTGGCCTTTCCCGGGTCTGGAAAATGCCTGCCGATGGTTCTAATATGGTTTGCTCTGAAATTGATGGTTCTTCAGAATGCAACGTACTAATTGGGGGATTAACTTCAGTAATTGATCTTGAAATAGGACCTGATGGTCTTCTCTATGTAGTTCAATTTGATTCCAACAGTTGGTTATCATCTGTAGTTTCTTCTATTCCATGGGCTGGTGGTTCGATCATTGCTATTAATACTGAAACAGGACAGGTTGAAAATGAAGTAGCAACCGGACTGGTTTATCCTGGAGCTATCACTTTTGACAAAAAAGGCAAGCTTTGGGTATTAGAAAATAAATTATTTATCGGAGAGTCGGCAATTGTAAGGATGCTCGATTATTAGTGATATTTAGTTCTAAAAAATTAAGGCCGGTATCTTAACCGGTCTTTTTTATGCACTTAAATCCATAATACAAGAAAATTGGGATGTCATTATAATTAAAAGTAGGACCCAAATCGAATTAAATATATTTAATAAAATATAATCTGGAAATCAAATAGTTATATAATTCATCTTTGAATATAAAGTTTTCACCCAGACTTTATAGGGTATTTTTTAGCCTTAAACGATAGTTTTTGATTTGATTAATTCTATTTTTGATCGAGAAATCAAAAAACGATTAATCAATGAAAAAATTATTACTCCCCGCATTCATCTTGCTTTTTTGTTTTAATGTCCAGGCTCAACAAGAAGATGAGGATGGAGAAAGAAACAAAGAAACCGGATTTTTGAAGGATGAAAATTTAGGTAAAAATGAACTAAGTATTAACGCATTAACACTTATTGCCGTTGGAGCCTTAGATATAAGTTATGAACGCAATATAAATGAAGATTCAAGTTGGAGCACAGAATTTTGGGTTCAGTTTAATGAAGAAATCGCAGATGAATTCTATCGTGATATTGCCATTACAGGAAAATACAAACATTTTTTTAGTTCTAATTATGCTCGTGGCTTCTATGTACATGCTTTCGGAATGATCTCCAATGGTGATTACGGCGAAGAATTATATTATGTTGGCGATCAGCTGGTAGAACAAGAAGAGATGAAATTTACAGATTTTGCACTAGGTTTTGGAATTGGTGGAAAACTAATTTCTTCCGGTGGTTTTAAAGCCGATTTTAGTGGAGGTATCGGAAGAAATCTATTTAATTCAAACTCACCTACAATTGTAGGCCAGATAATGGTAAACCTAGGATACAGGTTTTAATACCTAAAATTATAAAAAGTAAAAGCCGACTCAATTTCTAGTCGGCTTTTTTTACTACCAATATATTTCATTTTTACCATTTGCCCTCAAATATTCATTTGCCTTGCTGAAATGACTGTTGCCAAACCAATAACCTCTATTTGCGCTTAAGGGTGAAGGGTGACCGCTAGTCAATATCAAATGTTTTGATTCATCTATTAGTTTAGCTTTTTTCTTCGCGTATCCACCCCAAAGTAGGAACACCACATTTTCTTTTTCTTCGGAAATTGTTTGAATCACATGATCGGTAAAAATTTCCCAGCCCTTATTTTGATGAGAGCCAGCCTGATGAGCCCTTACCGTAAGCGTTGCATTTAAGAGTAAAACTCCCTGATCTGCCCATCGCTCCAGGTTTCCCGTTGCAGGAAGTGGTTTAGCAAGATCATTTTCTATTTCCTTAAAAATATTAATTAAGGAAGGCGGAAAAGTAATTCCGTCTTTAACCGAAAAACACAAGCCATTGGCCTGGCCTATCCCATGATAGGGATCCTGCCCAAGGATCACTACTTTCGTATCTTCAAATTTTGAATGCTCAAAAGCCGCAAAAATATCCGGGCCCGGAGGAAAACATTTATGTTCAGAATATTCCTGCTTAACGAAGTCTATAAGCTTATTAAAATAATCTTTTCCAAATTCTGGTTCCAGCTGTTTATTCCAGCTTTGATCTATTCTTACGTTCATAGGAAATTAAGTAACTTTGCAAAGCCTCAAAAGTAGGGAAAAATTGATATGATTAAAATTAGTTCCAGGAGTCTTGATGATCTTGAGTTTCCGGTGGTATGTGACCAAATTAGCGAATTATGCATTACCGGTCAGGGAAAGGAAAAAGCCCTAAGCATTCAACCTTATTCAAATTATAAAAAAACGGTATTCGGTCTTAACCAAACCAAGGAATATGTTGCATCAAAAACGGTGGATCAGCCTATTCCCAATCATGGTTTTGATTCCATTCAGCAGGAAATAAAATTACTGGGAATTGAAGGTTCTGTGGTTGAAATCAGCGGATTTCGAAAAATAGCCTCTATTACCGAAACTGTAAACTCACATTTAAAGTATTTCAGGAAATTCCAGGAAAATTATCCCGCTTTATCTGAAACGGTTTCTCATATAGAATTCGATCTGAGCCTAACCGATAAGATTAACGGAATTATAGACCGGTTTGGGGAAATGAAAGATGATGCTTCTCCCCTTCTTCAGAATTTGAGAAGATCCATTAATTCTGTAAAAGGTAAAATAAACTCAAGTTTTAATTCTGCACTTACTACCTATCAATCCTACGGATATCTTGATGATATAAAAGAAAGTGTGGTAGAAAATGTTCGGGTTCTGGCTGTAAGCTCTATGCACCGCCGTAAGGTAAAAGGCGGAATTATGGGGAATTCAAAAACCGGAAGTATTGTTTATATCCAACCGGAAGCGACTTACCAGTTTACCCGGGAGCTTAATAATCTAGAATACGAACAAAAGGAAGAGGTAAAAAGAATCCTGAAAGCATTAACGGAATTTTCCAGGCCTTATCGCGAGATCCTTATAGAATATCAGGATTTGCTAAGCGATATGGACGTGATCGCTGCAAAAGCTAAATATGCGGAAAAAATAAACGGTATCCTGCCCAAGATCACCAAAGAAAGAGAACTTCATATTCAGGAAGCTTATCACCCTTTACTTTATTTAAGTAACAAGAAAAAAGGTGAAAAGACTTTTCCGCAGAGTATCGAATTAATGCCCGATAACCGAATTATGGTCATTTCTGGACCTAATGCCGGCGGAAAGAGTATCACCCTTAAAACAGTGGGTCTGTTACAGGTGATGCTTCAAAGCGGGATACTTATTCCTGTTCACGAATATAGCCGTATGTGCATTTTTAAAAAAGTGTTAACCGATATTGGAGATAATCAGTCTATCGAAAATCACCTGAGCACCTATAGCTACCGATTAAAAAACATGAATTACTTCCTGAGGAAATGTGACGATAAAACCTTATTTCTGATAGATGAATTTGGTACAGGAAGTGATCCTGAATTAGGTGGTGCCCTGGCCGAAACTTTTCTCGAAGTCTTTTATGAAAAAGGTTCCTATGGAATTTTGACCACGCATTATGCAAATCTCAAGAAGCTGGCCAATGAACTGCCGGAAATGAGCAATGCCAATATGATGTTTGATAATACAACACTGGAACCTATTTATAAACTTCAGGTTGGGGAAGCGGGTAGCTCTTTTACTTTTGAAGTAGCCCAGAAAAACGGAATTCCCTATAGTCTCATCAATCGCTCAAAAAAGAAAGTGGAACGAGGTAAAATACGTTTTGACCGTAGTATTGCCAAACTTCAGAAAGAAAGGTCTGTACTTAGAAAAACTACCGATTCTCTAAAAGAAAAAGAAGAAAAAGCAGCTGCTCAAAAGGATAAACTTGAAGAAGTGAATTCTAAAGTTCAGCAGAAACTGGAGAATTATCAGGAGCTGTACGATTCTAATCAGAGGCTTATCTATTTAGGGCAGAAAGTGAATGATCTAAGCGAAAAATACTTCAGCAATAAAAAGAAAAAGGAACTTATAGGCGAATTTCTTAAGCTGGTGGAAATTGAAAATTCCAAACGAAAAAAAGAAAGTGTCAAAGAACAGAAGCAGAAAAAAGCAAAAGAAAGACAATTAAAGCAGGAAGTTCAGAAGAAAATAAAACCTATCAGGGAAAAGAAAAAAGAAGAAAAAAAGAAAGCCGAACAGATCAAAAAAGAGGAGGCAAATAAGCCAAAAGCCCAGCTTAAAATTGGTGATCGCGTTCGGTTGGAAGATGGTAAGGCAGTTGGTTCTATAGATAGTATAGAGAAAGGCAAAGCCATTGTAAATTATGGTATTTTTACAACTTCGGTTGGACTGGAACAACTTGAACTTGTCCAGGCTGCTAAAAAATAAGATATGAGTAATATTCCTGAAAATAAAAAGATCGTACTCTTTGACGGGGTTTGTAATCTTTGTGATGGTGCCGTACAGCGTATTATCAAGCACGATAAGAAAGATGTCTTCAGATTTGCATCTTTACAAAGCGATATTGGGAAAAAACTTGTAAAAGAGAGAGGAATGGATCCTGAAGAATTGGATTCTATCATATTAATAGAACCGGGCGTGGCATATTACCGAAAGTCCACTGCAGCTCTGGAGATCTCAAGGGATCTTTCTGGCGGTTACTCGTTATTAAAGAATTTCTTGTTTATTCCTGAATCTCTTAGAGACGGTATCTATGATTTTATAGCAAATAATCGCTATAAATGGTTCGGGAAAAAGGAACAGTGTATGATCCCTACTCCCGAACTAAAAGCTAAATTCTTAGATTAAACCTTTTCTGAAACAGTTTCAGTTTCCGGGTGATATTCATCATCCCATTCTTTCACATTAGGAGGTCCCATCATATCTACAGATTTGGCCACCATAAGAGATACTGCCGCATCACCGGTAACATTCACCGTTGTTCTACACATATCTAAAGGTCTGTCCACGGCAAAGATCAGGGCGAGACCAGCTTCAGGAATTCCTGCCTGGGCAAGTACGATCACTAACATTACCATTCCTGCACCTGGAACTGCTGCAGAACCAATTGAGGCCAGTGTAGCGGTTGCGATAATTCCCAATTGAGCTCCGAGGGAAAGGTCCATCCCAAAAGCCTGTGCGATAAATACCGCAGCAACGGCCTGGTATAAACTGGTTCCATCCATATTAATAGTTGCTCCAATTGGCAACACAAAACTAGTTACCTCCCTGTTCACACCCATATGTTCTTCAACTCGTTCCATGGTTACAGGAAGTGTAGCAGCACTGGAACTGGTTGAAAATGCCAGTAATTGTGCCGGGGCAATTCCATTTATAAAGAATGAAGGTGTATTTTTTGTAAATATCCATACCAGTAAAACATACACACCAATCATTAGTGCCAAACCAATTAAAACCGTTAAAGCATACATAGCGAGGGCAGCAAAAAGATCGGCACTAGGGGATTCTACTACAAGGGCAGCTAATAATGCAAATACACCATAGGGTGCCGTAAGCATTATTAGGTCTATCATTTTCAGGATCACTTCATTAAAGCCGTCAAAGAAATCCTTTACGGGTTTAGCAGTTTTTTCAGGGATAAGGATCAAACCTATTCCGAAGAAAATAGCAAAGAATATCACCTGTAACATATTAGCATTATCACTGGCTGCACCAAAAATATTGCTGGGTACAAGATCTTCCAAGGCCTGTAACGGTCCAGCATCTTTTTGTTTTTGGGCATCCGAAATCCTTACCGATGCATCTCCCTCGTAACTTGCAATTAGATCGCTACGCGTTTCCTCCGAAATAGTACGTCCGGGTCCAATAAGATTCACCAGAAGAAGACCTATGGAAACCGCTATTACCGTAGTAACTATATAAGTGGCAATGGTACGGGTACCCATTTTTGAAAGCTTGGAGATATCTTTAAGATCTGAAATTCCTTTTATAAGAGAAGCCAGGATCAAAGGCACTGCGATCAATTTAAGGGCATTGATGAATATATTTCCGAAAGGTTTTATCCAATCACCAACAAAATCTGCTCCCCAACTAAAATTAGTCATGATTAGGGCAAATATCACCCCGGCCGCCATTCCTAATAAGATCTGCCAATGCAGTGCAAGTTTTTTCATTTTATAGTTTTCTGATTATTAGATTTTCGATGATTTATTCTGAAGATAAAAATCTGCAATAACTAGAGCTGCCATAGATTCTACAATAGGTACAGCCCTGGGTACCACACAGGGATCGTGTCTACCTTTTCCCTGCATTTCTACTTCTTCACCCTTGGAATTGATAGTTTGCTGTTTTTGCATTAAGGTAGCCACAGGTTTAAAGGCAACCTTAAAATAAATATCCATTCCGTTGGAAATACCACCCTGGATGCCTCCACTTAAATTAGTTTGGGTAGATCCATCTTTATTAAAATGGTCGTTGTGCTCGCTACCTCGCATTTTGGTTCCTTCAAAACCGCTTCCATATTCAAAACCTTTTACAGCGTTAATGGAAAGCATGGCTTTACCAAGTTCAGCATGTAATTTATCGAATACAGGCTCACCAAGACCTTTTGGAACATTTTTGATCACACATTGCACCGTTCCACCTACGGTATCGCCATCGGCTCTTATTTCCTTAATATAGGCTTCCATTTCCTTAGCCATTTCAGGATCTGGACAACGTACCGGATTTTTTTCTATTTCTGAAAAATCCAGTTCAGAATAATCCTTTTGCAATTCTATTTTTCCTACGGAAGAAACAAAAGCATTAAAACTAATATTCTGAAGCATTTGTTTGGCAATGCTCCCGGCCACCACCCTACAGGCAGTTTCTCTTGCAGAAGACCTTCCACCACCTCGATAGTCCCTTACGCCATACTTCTCATCATAGGTGTAATCGGCATGCGAAGGCCTGTACGTATCCTGGATATGAGAGTAATCTTTAGATTTTTGATTGGCATTCTTAATCACAAAACCAATAGGTGTTCCTGTAGACCTGCCTTCAAATATTCCTGAAAGAAATTCAACCGTATCCGGCTCATTTCGCTGGGTAACGATGGCTGACTGACCAGGTCTTCTCCGATTCAGATCATTTTGAACACTTTCCAGATCGATAGCAAGACCTGCAGGACATCCATCTATAACACCACCAATAGCTACACCATGTGATTCACCAAAAGTGGTTAACTTGAACATTTTACCAAAGGAATTTCCGGGCATCAGAAGGATTTTGAACAAATGTAATTTTTTAAGAACATATTTAAAAATGGAATCCTATTTAATGTTAACTAACAAATTCATTAAGATTTTAAATTAGAATAATCAAAGTCAGGGATTGTAGAAGCTTATATGCCTAATGTTCTTCCGTATGGATATGCTGAATAGAATCTTAAGAAAAAAACCATAGATAAAATTCAGAATGTTTGAAGAGAGAGAGATCTGAGATCACTTTAGTAGTAAAAAAAGAAAAGCCCGTTTATATAAACGAGCTTAAAATTTACAAATTACATCTCCACATTTAACACTAAATGAAATTATAGAGATCGTAAAATCTAGGAATTTGCGGAATGATTCTCCAGGATAGAATTTATCTTTTCAATAAGAGTTTCCATATCAAAAGGTTTGGAAATAAAATCTGCGGCTCCCGCAGATTTACAAATTTCACCCACATTATGAAGGGCAGACATCATAAGTATGGGAACATGTGAGACGGTCTCATCTTCTTTCATTTGAGCACATACGTCTGTCCCGTCAACTCCAGAGATAAGCTTATCCAGAAGGATTAGTTCAATATCGTTTTCAAGGATGTTTTCCCTGGTTTTTCTGGGTTGTTGAGAAACAGTTACCTCATGCCCGTTAAATTCAAGAATATCTCGCAACATAAAACCGATGGTTTGATCATCGTCAACAATTAAAATCTTTGCCATTATTTAATTATGATTTAAGGGTAATATAAAAGTAAATTCTGAACCTTTTCCAATATCACTTTTCACGAATATTTTACCGTGATGTCTTTGTATAATTTCATTAGAAAGGTATAGTCCAATACCAAAACCGGCATAGGTGTCATCTTTATTTCCAGCAACTCTATAAAATCTTTTGAAAATCTTTTCCTGTTCTTTTTTAGCTATTCCAATACCAAAATCCTTTACGCTAATTGCCACATTGTCTGGCTGCTCGTGATATACTTTTATCTGAACTTTGTTGCTCTCTGGTGAATATTTTAAGGCATTGGTAACAAAATTGATGATCACCTGCCCTATTCTATCCTTATCAGCATAGATATTGCATTCACATTGATGCTCTAATTCTATTTGAACATCTTTATTAGAATAGGTTATATCATCAATGATATTTTCTACCTGTTCATTAAGACTGAAATTTTCTTTTTTAAGTTGCAGTTCCTGTTGTTCGATCCTTGAAAGATCCAGCATTTCTGAAATTAATCTAATAAGTCTTTCCACCTGCGTTTCAATACGATTCAGGTAAGGTTTTATTACTAATTTTTTATCAGATTCAGAATTTTCCTTAGGGAGCATTGAAAGTAGTAACTGGACATATCCTTTAATAGAAGTTACAGGAGTTTTTAATTCATGGCTAACAAGTTTTAAAAAATCACCTTTACGCTGCTCTTCTTTCTTTATTTTATGAATTTGAGTACAGGAACTTATCCAGGATGTAATCTCATTATTTTCATCCCTTATAGCGGTGGCCCTGCAAATATGCCACTCATATCCGCCGTCTTTATTACGAAGTCTGATATCCTTGTCTAAATCGCCACCAGTAGCTAAACACCCGACTACAATTTTCTCTACTTCTTCCCTTTCATCGGGATGAATTTTAGCTGTCCAGGGTTCAGCTATGAAATCTTCTAAATTTTTACCTACATAGTCCAGCCAGTTCTGATTATAAAAAACAGCATTTCCCTCGGCATCTGCCAGGCTTATCTTATGAGGCATGAAATTTACCAGTTCTCGAAATTCAGCCTCGCTCCTTTTAATTTTTTGATTTAAAAGAGCTTCTTCGGTTACATCTGTAGCGATATCAGCTACTCCAACAATATTTCCCTTTTCGTCCCTCTGCGGCTGGTAAGTAAAATCAAAGAACTTATTTTCCAATTTTCCATCTATGACCAGATCAATGGGTAGCTGGCTGGCATAAAATGGCTCACCGGTTCTATAAACATTATCAAGCAATTCCGTAATTCCCTGATCTTTAACTTCGGGTAAAACTTCCAGGATGGTTTTTCCAAATACATCCTCCCCTTTTCCCCATAATTTGATCATAGAGTCATTGGCTTTTTCAATAACATGATCGGGGCCTTTAAAAATGGCAAAAGCAATGGTGGAAGAAGAAATTAATTCATGATAAAGTTGCTCATTTTTCTTCAATTCAGCCTCAGCATGCTTTCTCTTAGTAATATCCTCAAAAGATAAGAGTATATATTTTTCATCTGATCTAAACAACTTAATTTCCTTTGCATTAAGTATGATATAGCGTACCTGAGAATCCTTAGAGTCTATGCTGATCTCAAAATTGCTCATGCTAGATTTAGAAGGTAGTATGGTCTCTAAAATATTTCGCAACTGTGGAATATCCCAAAGCCCCTCTTCTAATTCATAGACAGGCCTTCCCTTGGTTTTCTCTTCATTGGAACCAAAAGTTTTATGATACATTTTATTGGCAAAAACCACGTGAAGATCCTCCTTCAAAACCAATAAAGGGTGATGAATGTTATCTATAACAGAATCTTTTAGATCCTCGCTACTACCTGGTAAATATTTATTGTTTTGGGATTGAAGAATTGAATTCTTTTTTTCCAATTTTTCAATATATTCTCTGGCAATTTTAAGCTCGTTTTTAAGTTCTTCAGTATTCAAGTCCTCCTCCATTCCAAACTGTAGATTCTCTCAATATTTTTGAAATTATTGTGAGGCTAAATTTAGCGTTTTGAAAATGCGATTATAAATTTTTAAGGATTATTAACAAAACTTTGGATTTTAGGCTTTCAGAAGTGCATTCCGTAGAATACTAACGGGATGTTGGGCAAGTCTTCCAGTACCATCTTTTATTTGATGGCGGCAACTGGTTCCATTAGCTGAAATGATCACTGAAGCATGTGCTTTTCTTATTGCCGGAAACAATGAATTCTCCCCAATTCTCATACTTATTTCGTAATGTTCTTTTTCATATCCAAAAGAACCTGCCATTCCACAGCAGCCGGAAGGGATTATAGTAACCTTATAGTTTTCCGGAAGATTTAATATATCGAAGGTTTTAGAAACATTTGATAATGCTTTTTGATGACAGTGGCCGTGAATCTTAACTGTAGCCTTCTTTTTTGAAAATTGTTTTGAAGTTATATTTCCTAGAGAAATTTCCTGCTTTAAGAATTCTTCAATAATAAAGCAATTTTTTGCCAGTTTTTTTGCGGCTTCTTGGTCATCTGCCAGTCTTAAATATTCATCTCTAAAACTCAAAATTGCTGAAGGTTCTATTCCAATTAACGGAATCTCATCAGAGATAAAATCTTTGAAAATACTTACATTCTTATTGGCCAGCTCTTTTGCTTTAGAAAGAAAACCTTTAGATATCTGACTTCTTCCACTCTCAGGATGGTCTATTATAAGTACTTTATAACGGAGTTTAGCCAGTAAATTCAATGCATCTTTTCCAACCTGCACATCCAGATAGTTGGTGAATTCATCGTTAAACAGGTACACGGTCTTAACCGGATCCTCAAGATGAAATTTCGTTATATTCTTAAGGTAATAATCTTTCAGTGTTTGTTTACCAACCACCGGCAACTCCCTTTCTTTGGCGACCCCCAGAACTTTTTTAGCAATGCCAGAGGTGAAATTATTGGTCATTACAAAGCGTGAGAATTTCGGAAATTTTGAGGCTCTCTCATTCTGCTGCGTAATATTGGCAAAGGCTTTGTCTCTAAAACTCGGTTTGTTAGCTTTATGATACTGATGCTGAAATTCAGCTTTTAAGGCAGCCATGTCTACATTAGACGGACATTCACTCTTACAGCCTTTACAACTTATACAAAGGTCCAGTACCTCTTTTAATTCAGGATGGTCAAAGCGGTTTGGTTTATCAGAATTTGTAAGGAATTCCCGCAGCGCGTTTGCTCTGGCCCTGGTAGTATCTTTTTCATCTTTGGTAGCGCGATAACTGGGACACATCGTACCACCTGCCTCTACAGATTTCCTGCAATCACCACTTCCATTACATTTTTCAGCCAGCCTTAAAACACCATCGGCATCTGAAAAATCCATGATCGTTTCTATTTCCGGTTCTTTTCTATCCGGAGTATAACGCAGGGAAACATCCATCGCCGGAGCATCTACTATTTTCCCGGGGTTAAATATATTATGAGGATCAAAAGCATATTTTACTTCTTTCAGTAGATCATATACTTTTTTACCAAACATCAATTCAATAAACTCTGCCCTTACCCGGCCGTCACCATGTTCACCACTTAAAGAACCATTATACTTTTTAACCAATTCGGCTACATCCCGGGTAATACTTCTGAAAAGTTTTACATCTTCAGTTTTCTTTAAATTAAGAATGGGTCTTAAATGGATCTCCCCGGCCCCCGCATGAGCATAATATACTGCCTGCTGGTCATAGGATTTCATGACCTTGCTGAAATCTGAAATATAATCTGCCAGCACCGGTAAAGCCACGGCTGTATCTTCTATACAGGCAACTGCCTTTTTATCTCCTTTTAGATTTCCCAGTAATCCAAGCCCAGCCTTCCTAAGCTCCAGGGCGAGATCTATTTGTTCATCATAGAGAACTGGAAATGCATATCCCAGATCAGAATCTTCTAAAGCCTGAAGTAGTGCTTTAACCTGTTTTTGCAACTCAACTTCAGAATCTGAACGTAATTCCAGCATTAAGATACCCTGAGGATCTCCTTCAATAAAAAATCTATTATCACGATATTTTAAACTTTCCTTGGTACAGTCCAGGATCACTTTATCCATCATTTCGCAAGTGTAAAGCGAATGCTTCATAGCAGGCACCACAGCCTGCATACAGGCATCAACACTGGAATAATGTGCAGCGACCATTGCGGTTTGTTTAGGCGGAAGATCGTCCAGCTGTAAGGTGATTTCGGTTATAAAAGCAAGGGTACCTTCACTCCCTGCTATAAGTTTAGAAAAATTAAAAGGATCTTTATTTAAACCGAATATTTCTGTACTTAATAATTCATCGATCGCATAACCTGTATTTCTCCTGTGAAGTTCTTTGGGTGGATAATTCTTCAGAATTTCCTCCTGATTAGTTTTATCATTTAATCTATCATCCAGCAACCGATAAATATCTCCCTCCAGATTTTGAAGTTTTAATTTTTGCCGGTATTCCGTTAATGAAAGATCCTTGAATTCTGCCTTGCTGCCGTCGCTTAATAATACTTTCAGCGAGATAAGTTTATCCCTGGTGGTACCATATTTTATAGAAGTTGTACCACTGGAATTATTTCCAACCATCCCTCCTATCATACAACGATTGGAAGTAGAGGTGTTCGGACCAAAGAACAGCCCATGTTTTTCCAGTTTTCGGTTTAGATCATCTCTTATCACCCCGGGCTGAACGGTAACTTTTTTATGTTTTGGGTCTATTTTAATAATATCAGTGAAATGCTTTGAAACATCTACTACAATTCCATCTCCTGTACATTGCCCGGCGAGGGAAGTCCCGGCAGTTCTTGGGATCAGGGAAGTTTTATGATCCCTGGCAAAAGCTATTAACTTTAAAAGATCTTCTTCATGCTGCGGAAAGCTTACCGCTAAAGGAATTTCACGATATACCGAAGCATCTGTGGCGTAAATACCTTTCCATAAATCATCCAAATATAACTTTCCAGATAGCTGATTGGAAAGATTTTCTAAAGCCTTCTTCAATTCCATACTCAAATTTAGAAGTTTTCTCTCATCTTGCTTAACAGTTTTTTAATTAATATTAACAATACATTTGCTCGCCTATGCGTTGTGGTATTAGTATTCAATATAAATTTGTCCTTATCTAACAAAACAATCAAACATGAAAAAATTAGTTCTACTCGCAGCTTTAACATTTGGAGCTGTTTTTTTTACTGATGTGAAAGCACAGGAAATTTCGGATAATGCTATTGGTCTAAGAATTGGTGATGGTGGCGGTTTTGGGGCTGAAGTTTCGTATCAGAGGGCATTGGGTGATAATAACAGATTAGAATTAGATCTGGGATGGAGAGACAGTAAGGATTATGATGCTGTAAAATTAGTAGGTCTTTACCAATGGGTCTGGAACATTGAAGGTGGATTTAACTGGTACGTAGGTGTTGGTGGCGGTATAGGAAGTTATGATGACAAATATTACAGAGACTTAGATGATGATGATGTAAACGATGGTTTATTCGCATTATTAGCAGGTGATATTGGAATCGAATATAATTTTGACTTCCCTCTATTACTATCTTTAGATTTTAGACCAGAAATAGGATTTTCCAGCTATGATAGAGGAGATGATCTAACTCCAGATATTGCACTGGGAATAAGATATCAATTTTAGATTTTCTTTAATAGGTTTAAGGAAAGGAAAAGGTGGAGATTAATTTCTCCACTTTTTTTTTATGCCTTCACCAGTGCTTTCTCATATAGATCTTCATACATGGGAACGATCTCATTGATATCAAATCTCTCTGCAGCTTCCCTTGCCTGCCTTTTGAATTTGACTAAAACCTCCTGATCTTCCAGTATAGAAATCGCGCTTTTTGACATAGCTTCTACATCCCCTACATCATGAAGATAACCAGAGAATTTATCTATATTAACTTCAGGCAAACCTCCTGTATTAGAAGATATTACAGGAACTGAGTGAACCATAGCTTCAAGGGCAGCCAATCCAAAACTTTCCGTTTCTGAAGGCAGTAAAAACAGATCTGAAAAACATAAGATCTTATCTATCTCGTTACTCTGTCCCAGGAAAAGAACGCGGTCTCTAATATCTAATTCCCGTACCAGTTTTTCAGCACTTTCTCTTTCCGGCCCTTCACCAACCATCATCAATCTGGCTTTTACTTTTTTCTGAATTTCGAAAAATATATTTACCACATCTTCTACACGTTTTACCTTTCTAAAGTTACTAACATGGGTAATGATCTTTTCATCATCATGAGCCATTAATTCCCGCTGGCAGTCGGTAAATGTCTTTTGCTGAAATTTCGAAACATCAATAAAGTTAGGGATCACTTCTATTTCCTTTCTTACCTCAAAGAACTTTAAGGTATCTTCTTTCAGGCTTTTGGATACAGAAGTGACAATATCACTATTGTTGATACTAAAGGTCACTGCCGGTTTATAAAATGGGTGATTGCCCACCAGAGTAATATCGGTTCCGTGCAGGGTAGTAACCATAGGGATGCTTATTCCTTCTTCTTCCAGCATCTTTTTAGCCATATACCCCGCATAAGCGTGAGGTATGGCATAATGTACGTGAAGTAGCTCAATACCGTAATTTTTGACCACATTTACCAGCTTACTGCTTAAGGCAAGCTCATAAGGCTGATAATGAAAAAGTGGATACTCAGGCACATTTACCTCATGGAATCTAATATGGCTGGAAATGGTTTCCAGTCTCACCGGTTGTTTGTAAGTTACAAAATGAACTTCATGACCTCTTTTAGATAGCGCCAGGCCCAATTCAGTAGCTACAACTCCACTACCACCAAAGGTAGGATAACAAACAATGGCAATTTTCATCGGTTAAAAATCTATAGATTCGTAAATCACTTTCTGGATCTCAGACCTTATATCTTCACGAATAAGCTTCCTGTTATTGGAGTCGGGATAAGTTCTGTTAGACAAAAATACATAAACAATTTCTTCCTCAGGATCTGCCCAGGCAAAGGTGCCGGTAAATCCACTATGTCCAAAACTCATCATCGAAACACAATTACAGGTTGGTCCCACATCCTTGAGTTGTGGTTTGTCGAATCCTACCCCTCGCCTTACATCATCTTCACAATAATAGCAGGTATTATATTTTTCAATGGTCTCTTTGTTAAGAAACTTATCTCCTCCATAAGAACCACCATTCAGGTAAGTCTGCATAATTTTAGCTACGTCATTTGCGGTACTAAAAAGCCCGGCATGCCCACCAATTCCGCCTTGCATAGCTGCACCCTGGTCATGAACATAACCTCTCACTACCTGTTTTCTCCATAATTGATCATTTTCGGTTGGTGCAATTTGCAGGCTATCAAACCTTGTTCTGGGTAAATAACCCGTATAATTAGCTCCCAGTTTTTTGTAGATATGTTCCTGAGTAATATTCTGCAGCGAAGTGTCATAATAAGCTTCCAGGTAATATTTCAGAATATAGAATGGGAGATCACTGTATTTATAATTTAAACTTCTTTCCAGATCGCTATCCCTGATCGTATTTAATATAGTATCACCAATATCTCTTCTGATATACATTTTATCTGCCACCTGAGTATTAAAAACTTCTGAAGGAACATCACTATAATACAAATCAGAAAGTTGTTTAGTCCTGGGGTCTAAAGTAGATATATAGAAAGGAATCCAGGCCTGTAATTTTGCGTAATGCATCAACATATCCTGCAACCTGATGTTCTTTTTATTTGAATTCTTAAAAGAGGGAATCAATTCACCTAATTTAGTATCAAAATTGAGTACCTCCTTTTCATCCAGTTCCATCACCAAAGGAAGTGTAGCCAGTATCTTGGTTAAAGAAGCCAGATCATATACCGTGGTATCGCTTACCGGAAAGTCTTTTTCGTAAGTTTGAAAGCCGAAATTCTTTTCGTAAATGACCTTCCCTTTCCTGGCTATAAGGATCTGGGCTCCGGGAGTCATTTCTTTATTGATCGCAAAATTGATAATGCTATCAATTTTCTTAAGTTTTGACGAGTTCATCCCGACACTTTCCGGGGTTCCGTAAGACAGCCTTTTTATATTATTGGTATTGAATCCGGTACCTACAGGAAATTCATCTTTTATACTTACCGGAAGTCTCCCTTTAGCATCTAAAGCTCCAAATAACACCTGAGCCGCTTTTCTTTGTGCAACAGGATGATTTTGATAACCCACAATAATCCCTTCCAGATTGGCAAAACTTTTTACATCAATTAGCGCGTAAGGCCTTGTAAATAATGAAAGAACTGTTTTATTCTTCCTGGCTATCTCATGCAGCCAAACGAGTTCTTTATCTGAAAATTTGTAAGATGCCCAGGGACTACTATTAGATTTATGAAAGCCAATAACCACATAATTATACTCCTCGAGCTTTTCAAGTAACTCAGGTAATTTGGCAGCCTTTACCCAGTCAACTTCCGCATATTTTTTCATCTGGTTCAAAAACGAACTACCATCATCGTCTCCAAAATTCACATAGGCTATTCTTTGTTTTTCCAGATTTTTAACCGGGACCACTGCTTTATTATTTTTCACCAGAGTAATCGCATTTTCATACAGCTTCTCTAATAAGGCCTCATCCCGGGAGGTATAAAGTTCCTCGATAAGGAAATTTGTGTTAATGGGTTGAAATTTATGTAAACCAGCCTTGTATTTGGCATATAAAATTTTCTTTACAGAAAGCTCCAGTCTTTTTTCAGAAACCAAACCTGAATTCACCGCCTCTATAATACTGGCAGCAGCTTTGCCGATATCTTCGCTCATCAGCAACACATCATTTCCAGCCATAAATGCATCCAAATCTACTTCCCCGGGTTCTTTATCTTTTGCAACACCTTTCATATCCAGGGCATCTGTAAATATAAGACCGTTAAACCCCATATTTTTTTTCAGAATATCAGATATGATCGTTTCAGAAAGAGATGCGGGTTTGCCATCCTGAGCTTCTAAAGCCGGGACATTTAAATGAGCAACCATGACGCTACTAAGGCCGTTTGGGATAAGTTCCTTATATGGGTAAAGTTCAACGTCATCAATTCTTTCAGCAGAAAAGTTAACGGTAGGCAACGTTTTATGTGAATCAGAGTCTGTATCTCCATGCCCAGGGAAATGTTTAGCACTGCTAAGCACACCTTCACGGTGCATTCCATTCATAAACGCCATTGCTTTTTCAGTAACATTTATCTTATCTTCACCGAAAGAACGGTTACCGATAATTGGATTTTCAGGATTGGTATTAATATCAACCACCGGGGCAAAATTGAAATGCACTCCCAGTCTTCTGGTGTGCTTTGAAATCGCCGCACCAGCCTGCTCAATCAATGTATTATTCTGAATTGCGCCAAGGGTCATATTCCAGGGCAGGGCAAACGTACTGTCAAGCCTCATGGCTAAACCCCATTCTGCATCCATCCCAACCAGCAAGGGAACTTTAGACATTTCCTGAAATTCATTGGTAAGCTGAGCCTGTTTTACCGGACCACCTTTTGAAAAAATAAGTCCGCCAATATGGTTTTCCTGAATCTGTTTTCTAATACTATCGGCTTCATTCTCATTTTTAGACCAGATACTGGCCATGAATAACTGCCCCACTTTCTCCTTCAGATTCATAGAATCATAAACACTGTCTACCCATTTCTTTTGCTGGGGATAATCTTCAGCAAACAATGGACTTTTAGTTTGTGCAATTCCCTGGAAGGAAATAAATAAGAAAAAAATACATGCGTAAAACCCTGGGGCGTGATTCAACTTCATTAATTCAGAAAACGTTTATGCCAACTTTCGGATGCTGGAACTTCCCAGTCTGAAAGATATTCAGCTTTATTATTTACAAGGTTATTAAAAACAATAGTATTGGGAGAGACCGCTTTTTCCTTAGCCATTTTCCTGAAATCGGCAAGACTTTTATAGGCGACAAATTCTCCCTGTTTATAAGAAACATTCATCTTGTCTAAAAGATCAACGTTATATTCTCTTTCTAATTGTTGAATAAACTGTACGGAAGCATCTATAGAGCATCCCGAAGCGGCATTTAATTGCTGATCCAGGGCGATCGTAATAAAACGCCTGTATTTTATCTCATAAGAAGCTTTAAGGTTGGCACCATGAGCGGTCCACTTCTCTATGAATACATCCAGTTTATTTGAAATTTGCTGAAGTTCTTCTTCTGTAAAAGACCTGTTCGCCTGATAAATCCAGACTCTGGAACTATCGGGAAGGCTTTCAAAGGCTACTAACATAAGGGCTAAAATTGAATTGTTACAAATCTAATTTATTTACCCGTTAGGTCAAATATAGTACCGTGATTTAACTTTTGAATTATTATTTAAAGATCATCGGCGTTGGCGATCATTTCAGCCACGTCCATAACTGCCACGCTGTCCTCTTTTTCCTTATTCTTAACACCGTCTGTCATCATGGTATTACAGAAAGGGCAACCAGCAGCAATGATCTCGGGTTGGGTTTCTAAAGCCTGTTCGGTTCTTTCAATATTCACATCTTTATTGCCAGGTTCCGGCTCTTTGAACATCTGTCCTCCACCAGCACCGCAACAAAGACCATCTTTTTTGCATTTGCGCATTTCTACAAGCTCTACCTCAAGTTTTCTTAACAAATCTCTTGGCGCTTCGTATTCATTATTTGCACGACCTAGATAGCATGGATCGTGGAAAGTGATCTTTTTTCCCTTAAATTTTCCTCCTTCAACCTTCAACCGACCTTCATTAAGAAGGGCTTTCAGGAACTGCGTATGATGCATCACATCATAATTTCCACCAAGGGCGGGATATTCATTTTTAAGCGTATTAAAACAATGTGGACAAGCGGTAACAACATTTTTAATTTCATACCCATTAAGAACCTCGATATTCGTCGCTGCCTGCATTTGGAAAAGAAATTCATTTCCAGCTCTTTTCGCAGGATCTCCGGTACAGCTTTCTTCAGTTCCCAAAACCGCGAAATCTACTCCAGCCTGATGTAATAATTTTACGAAAGCTTTGGTGATCTTCTTGGCACGGTCATCAAAACTTCCGGCGCAACCAACCCAGAACAATACTTCCGGTTTTTTACCTTCTGCCATATATTCGGCCATTGTAGGAACCTTTAGTGCTTCTGCCATATTGTTGATCTTTATCTTATTCTTAAATTCTTAATTTATTTTTCTTTAGCCCAATTCAAACGATCCATCTGGTTGTAAGGCCATGGTGCTCCGTTATTTTCAATATTGGTCATTGCAATGGCCAACTCATTTGGAGCGGCACTTTCTTCCATCACTAAATATCTTCTCATATCTAAAATAATGGAAAGCGGATCTATACCTATAGGGCAAGCTTCTACACAAGCATTACAGGTTGTACAAGCCCACAGTTCTTCTCTTAAAATATAATCGTCCAGTAATTTCTTGCCGTCGTCTTCAAACTTTCCATTTTTATTAATGATCTCGCCAACCTCTTCTACCCGGTCACGAGTATCCATCATAATCTTTCTGGGAGATAATTTTTTTCCTGTTTGATTGGCCGGACACTCTGAAGTACATCGTCCACATTCTGTACAGGTATAAGCATTTAATAATTGAACCTGGTTTAGGTCAAATATGTCTGAAGCACCAAATTTTTCAGGTTCTCCTTCGTCTTCACCCTCAGCAGGCGCAGCAAAAGGATCTGCATTTGGATCCATCATAAGCTCAACCTCTTTTCTTACCGATTCCAGATTATCCATCTTTCCCTGTACGGTTAATTTAGATAAGTATACGTTTGGAAAAGCCAGAAGAATATGGAGGTGTTTTGAATAGTATAAATAGTTGAGGAAAAACAATATCCCTAAGATATGTAACCACCAGGCAGTTCTTTCAATAATAATTAAGCTTGCATTGCTTAAACCATCAAGTAATGGTAACAAATACTGGCTTACTGGAAAGCTACCCATTATGCCTGCTTCTGATGCATAATGATCTGCCCCGTTCATCTGCAATTGATAGTCGGCTGCATTCATGGTTAGAAACAGTATCATTAAAACCATTTCAAAATAAAGAATATAATTGGCATCATTTTTTGGCCAGCCTTTTAACTCTCTACTTAAAAATCTTCGTATATGGTTTACATTACGTCTAATCCAGAAAATTACCACTCCCACAAATACCAGTAAAGCGAGTATTTCAAAACTTGCAATAAGTATATCATAAAAGCCTCCCATAAAAGAGAAGATCCGGTGAGTACCGAAAATTCCATCTATAATGATCTCCAGAACTTCAATGTTGATGATGATGAACCCAACATACACAATAATGTGAAGAAAACCTGCAATTGGTCTTTTGACCATCTTGCTTTGACCAATGGCTACTTTGGCCATTTTGGCGAATCGTTGCCCGGAATTATCTGAACGATCTACTTCTTTTCCAAGTTTTACGTTTCGAATAACTCGTCTGATATTCATGGCGAAAAAGCCAATTCCTGCCACAAGGGCAATTACAAAAAGGATCTGCGCAACAATTTGCATGGTTGGTTATTTTAAAGAGTCTTTAGGTTCTTCGTATTCTCCGGATTTTTTACCAAAAACAGAAAAATGAACATATCTCTTTGGGTTGAGTTTAATATCCTGTAACAACTCCTCAAGTTGTTTAGTAGCTCTATCCAGGTTGTTATAAACTGCATCATCATTTATCAGCTTCCCAGCAGTTCCTTCTTTGCTATTTAATTTGTTGGAAATACCTTCAAAATCTGCGATCACTTTTTCAAGGTCTCCCGTGATTTTATTGATATTCATATTAGATAGTGTATCTGAAAACTTATTGAAATTAGAAGACATTTCATCAAGATTGGTGAAAGTTCTATCAAGTTTTTCAGAATTTCCTTTTACGATACCCTGAAGCTCATCAGCGGTAACTTTAAAGGAAGAAACCGTAGCATCCAGGTTTCTAAAAGTTCCTCTTATATTATTTCGTGTAGAATCATCAAGTATCTCTGTAATGGCTGTAAGCATAGAATCTGCACTTACAATAGTACCTTCAAGTTTATTCTGAAGTGGGGTTAGCCTGTCATTTACAAGCTCCATAATACCTTCTTCCTTATCTCCTTTAAGTGTATCTCCACTTTTTGCAATTCCCATCTTTGCATCATATTTAGGAACTATGGCTAAGGACTTACCCCCTATAATACTACCTCCATAAATTTGCGCCTCACTATTCTTAGAGAATTTGAAGTCATTTTTTACGGTAAAGGTTACAAGAAGATCTCCAGAATCATTTAAAAAATCGATCCCGGTGATCTGACCGACTTTAAGGCCATTGATGGTTACTTCTGAAGAGGGGGATAAACCTTCAACATCACTATATACTGCATAGAAGGTTCTACTGTTATCAAGAAGATTTTCTCCCTTTAAAAAACTATATCCAAAAATAAGGATAACTATAGCAGTGATAGCTAATAAGGCAGTTTTGACCTCTCTGGAATATTTCAAAAGCAATTTTTTTAGTGAATACGCACAAATTTAGAAATAAAAATAGAAAAGCCGTTCTATTTAAGCTTAGATTTTAACGCGTCATTAACCGTTATTTTTTGCTCATCCTTAAAAGCAACGATGTAACTGCCACTGTATCCTTTCTTTATAGCATCCTGATGCAATTGCTGCACTTTTAAATAATCTGAGGTTTCACCGTAATAATACTTATATAGTTTTCCTTCCTTGGTTCTATCTATATCACTCAATCCTTTAAAGTTATAAGGCTTGGGATCTATCTTCTTAGAACCTGCAGCCAGCTGAACCCTAAATACCACATCTTCATAAATTTGTTGCGAAGCGGGCTGGGCAATGACCTCTTTTTGACCTGCAGGATGACTTTTAGCAATAGTCTCTAAAAGATTAAGGTTGATAGTATGACTATAATTTATAATTGCAGCAGTAATAGCCCGGGCCATATCTTCCTGTCCCCTCCTGCTATTTAAATAAGGACCTTCCTGATTATTAGTTAAGAAACCTGTTTCCACTAAAACACTGGGCATATAAGTTTGATGCAATACAATTAAGCCCATTTGTTTTACACCACGATTCTTTCTTTTAAGATCGTTGGTAAATTCTTTCTGAACCATATCTGCTAGCAAAATACTTTGATCCAGGTATTCTTCCTGCATGATAGTTAAACCGATAAAAGATTCCGGGGAATTTGGATCGTATCCTTCATAAGTAACCTCATAATTTTCCTCCAGATAGATCACAGAGTTCTCTTTTTTGGCGACTTCGAAATTTGTTTCATTCCTGTTAAGTCCTAAAACAAAGGTTTCGGTTCCTGAAGCCTGAGAGTTATGAGAATTACAATGTACAGAAACAAAAAGATCTGCATTTGCTTCATTGGCAATCCTTCCTCTTTCAAATAATTCAACAAAAACATCAGTTTTACGGGTATACACCACTTTTACTCCCTCATATTTTTCCAGGGCCTGCCCTATTTTCAGGATTATATTAAGGGCAATATCCTTTTCCTTAAAGCCATTCCCCATGTTTCCAGGGTCTTTACCTCCATGACCAGCATCTAATACCACTACAAATTCTTCCTTATTCGGTGGAATTTCTGCAGAAAAAGCCGAATTAGATAGACTGAATAAGATAATTGTGAATACGAAAAGTTTAAGTAAGTTCGTTCTCATAAAAAGCTAACGCTTATGTGGGGTGAATATTTTAATTAATATTTTTGCTGCACTCTCAAAACTCAGCTAAAAAAATATACGTAATTTTGAATTTGCAAAAAGCAAGCCAATCTGTACAAAAATAGCACTTAAAGCATTGCAAACAAATATCCCTAATAGTCTTTTTTGCTTAGTTTTCACGCTGTTCTTTTCCCTTGTTTTATACCCGCAGGAAGTTGAAACTTCTTCTATACCTGTTCAAGCGGAAAAGGATTCAATAGCTCCTATAATTGATTCACAGGAGATATCACAACAACTGCAACAACAGGATTCCGTTAAAACCGATACCGTAAAAAAACCTCAGTTTTTAACCGATATCGTGAACTATACGGCAAAAGATTACATGAGGTTGAGTCCTCAGGAAAATAAGATGTATCTATATAATGAAGCAAGAATTGTATATGGAGACATGACTATTGAAGCCGGTCTTATTATTATAGATAATTCAAAAAATGAGGTCTATGCTTACGGGATACAGGATTCTACAGACACCTATTCCCAAACCCCAATTTTTACCCAGGCCCAGAGAAAAGTAGAACCAGACTCAATAAGATTCAATTTTGATACCCAGCGAGCCCTGGTCTATAATTCCCGAACTCAGGAAGCTGAATTCAATGTTAAAGGCATGGTAACCAAGCGGGAAAATGACTCGGTGTATTTTATGAAAAATGTACGTTTCACAACTTCTGAAGATGTTGATGATCCCGATTACTATTTCTATGCCAGGAAGATAAAATTTGTTCCGGACAAGAAGATCGTTGCCGGTCTTGTAAATATGTATATTGCTGATGTTCCTACGCCATTGGGTCTTCCTTTTGGGTATTTTCCTCTTACAGATGAAGAGACTTCTGGTTTCATCATTCCATCTTTTGGAGATAGTCAGTATGGATATAACCTTCAAAATGGGGGGTATTATTTCGCCATTAGTGATTATGTAGACCTATTGACCTTAGGAAGTTATTTTACCAACGGGTCTTATACCTTTGAATTTTCTTCTAATTACGCTAAGAGATACAGGTACCGGGGTAATGCCAGGGTGAGGTATGAGAAATTATTTAACAGTCAGCGAGGTTTTCCTGATTTTAGTGAGCGCTCCAGTTATAACATTCAATGGTCTCACAGCCAGGACGCCAAAGCCAATCCAACTTCAAGGTTTTCAGCATCTGTAAACCTTGGTAGCAGCGAGTATTACGCAGAATCCATTAATCAGTCCAATACCGGAAACTATTTAAATAATACCTTGAGTTCTTCTGTATCTTACAGCAAAACCTTTGCTGGTGAACCTCAGATAAATCTAAGTTTAGCGGCACGACACTCTCAAAATACCAGAACTGGTATCGTGAACCTTAGCCTGCCTACCCTTCAATTGAGTATGTCCAGGATATATCCCTTTGCCCCGAATGGAGGTGCTAAAAAAGGGATCATTCAGAATATAAATTTTCAGTACACTCTTAGAGGAGAAAACCAGATGAACACGGTAGATTCTCTATTCTTTAAACCTGAAATGTTTAGAGACGCAAGATTGGGTGCTCAACACTCCATACCTTTAGCTACAAACTTCAAACTTTTTAAATTTTTAAGTGTTAGCACAGGGACTAGTTATGAAGAAACCTGGGTTTCAAAAACTTTCGAAAGAAGTTATGATCCGGTGTTAAATCAAGAAGTTATAGACACCATCAGTGGGTTTGATTCTTATAGAACCTATAATTTCAATGCGAGTATTGGTACTACGGTTTATGGTTTAAAAAACTTCGGGAAGGACAAAAAGATACAGGCGATAAGGCATGTGATGCGACCTTCTGTTAGTTATAATATCAATCCCGCTTTTGATCAATTTTACGATACATATGAAAGGGATGATCTTAGCACAGCAAACCAAATTGAACTTGTAGATTATTCCAGGTTCGACGGCACCTTGTATGGGGCTCCCGGCAGAAACTTCTCAAGTTCTATAGGTTTTAGTTTAAGCAATACTTTTGAAGCAAAGGTTAGGGATAAAGACAGCACGGCTACAGAACCAAAAAAGATCACCCTTTTAAATAACTTTAGTCTTAGCACAAGTTATAACCTGGCTGGAGATTCTTTAAAATTATCGCCAATATCATTAAGAGGTTCCATACCTATAGTAAAGAACAAATTGGATATAAATTTTGGGGGTAGCCTTGATCCTTATGCATTGGACAATAATAATCGAAGGATTGACAGGCTAAATATTGAAAATGGCGGTAGCCTTTTTAGATTAACCAGTGGAACGGTAAATTTTGGATATTCTTTTTCAAATAAAGATTTTGAAGGTGGAGATGAAGAAGAAACCGATGAATTGGAAAATGAAACCTTTAGAAACGGAGGTAGACCCGATGATCTTTTTGGTAAGGGAATGGGGCCTGATGGCGAATTATTTGAAGAAGATCCTTTTGAGGGAAAAGAAGATGAAAATGAAAGCTCGTGGTATAACTACAAGATCCCCTGGGAT
Source organism: Christiangramia sediminis (assembly GCF_020552705.1). Classification (GTDB taxonomy): domain Bacteria; phylum Bacteroidota; class Bacteroidia; order Flavobacteriales; family Flavobacteriaceae; genus Christiangramia; species Christiangramia sediminis. Next base: position 616,357 of record NZ_JAJBZG010000001.1, read on the forward strand.
GTTCGCCTTGCTTATTCCATGAATTATACCAACAGAACGAGACAGAGTGAAATTTCAGCCCACTCCATAATGTTCAACGGAAATGTTGAACTGGCACCAAAATGGCAGGTTGGGATTAGCTCTGGATATGATCTTGTGAATAATGGAGTCACCCCTACCCAACTTAGATTCCAAAGAGATCTTGACAGCTGGCTTATGAGTTTTAGCTGGGTTCCTTTTGGGAATAGAAGGTCATGGAATTTCCTTATCAGAATTAAGTCCAGCGTTCTAAGTGACATTAAATATGATAAGAGAAGAGCTCCTGACAGACGATTGTAATTACTAAATATATCTTTCAATATGAAGAAAATTGTAAAAACAGACAAAGCTCCTGCTCCAATTGGCCCATACAACCAGGCGATCTTCGCAGGAAATACATTATATATTTCCGGACAGATTGCGCTTGATCCGGTCACTGGAGATTTGAAAACTGAGGATCTGGAGAACGAAACCCTTCAGGTTCTGGAAAATCTGAAAGCGATCCTTACGGAAGCAGGACTGGGCTTAGAGAATGTTGTAAAAACCTCCATTTTCATCAGTGATATGAATAATTTCGGAAAGATAAACGAAGTATATTCACGCTATTTCGATTCTGAAAATGCTCCTGCAAGAGAAACGGTGGAAGTGGCTAACCTTCCTAAATTTGTAAATGTAGAGATCAGTGCTATTGCGGTGAAATTCTAGTTATTCCAGGCCTTTGATTAATAATCTGGCAGTTGCGGGATTTGTTGCCAATGGCACATTGTGAACATCACATAAACGCATAAGCATAAAGATATCCGGTTCATGTGGATGTTTATCCAGGGGGTCTCTAAAGAAAATAACCATATCTACTAAACCCTCGGCAATTCTTGCGGCTATTTGAGCATCTCCACCTAAAGGTCCGGAAAGTAGTTTCTCTACTTTATATCCGGCGGCTTCCGTTTTGGCTCCAGTGGTTCCGGTAGCAATGATCTTAAGTTGTTTAGAATCGAGGATATTACGATTCTCATTAAGAAACTGAACCATTTCTGGCTTTTTTCCATCATGAGCAATAATCGCTATTGTCTGCATATTAGGTAGATAAGATTTCTGATATTCTTAAAAGATCTTTATTTATATTGTGCTTTCCTTTAAGCGCCTGGTCCAGGCTACAGGATTCCATTTCGTTATTCATCATTCCGACCATCAGATCTTTTTGGCCGTCCAATAATAATTCCACCGCTTTTACTGAAAGTCTGCTGGCCAGTACACGATCAAAGCAACTGGGTCTTCCCCCTCTTTGAATATGCCCCAAAACAGTTACCCGGGCATCATAATACGGTAGGTTCTGTTTCACGTATTCAGCGAGTTCAAAAACGTTCTTACCAATCTTGTCACCTTCAGAAACTACTACAATGCTGGAAGTCTTCCCAGCCCTTCTACTTCTTTCGAGGGAATCCAATAATCTTTCCAGACCCAGATCTTCCTCCGGAATAAGGATCTCTTCAGCACCAGCACCAATTCCACTATTCAAGGCTATAAAACCAGCATCACGCCCCATTACTTCCACAAAGAATAACCTGTTATGAGAACTTGCGGTATCACGAATTTTATCAATAGCTTCCACCACCGTATTTAGCGCGGTATCATATCCAATAGTATAATGGGTTCCATATATATCATTATCTATGGTGCCGGGAACTCCAATCACGGGAATACCGTGTTCCTGACTAAAAACCTGACCGCCACGAAAAGTACCGTCACCACCTATAAGTATCATCGCATCAACTTCAGCATCTTTTAAATTTTTTGCAGCCTTAGCTCTACCCTCTTTAGTAAGAAATTCTTTGGAACGGGCAGACTGTAGAATAGTACCTCCCTGGTTCACTATATTACGAACACTCCTCGCATTCATACTTATGTATTCACCATTGATCATTCCCTGAAAACCCCTATAAAAGCCTACACAATCTGTATGATAATAGGCACAGGTTCTTACCACCGCCCTTATGGCAGCATTCATTCCAGGTGAATCTCCTCCTGAGGTCATCACCCCAATACGTCTTACTTTTTTGCTCATAGAAATCTAATTGAAACTTAAATCTACAAACTAAATTTCAAGAATTCAGTATACAGACTTAATTCCTCCAAAATTAAAGGGATGAAAGTGAAAGGAGATTAAATAAATATTAAAATTTAATTATCGCTGGAAGGGAAATTAATATACTCGGGCGCCATTGATTTTGCAGATTTTTTTCTTTCTTCACTAGCTTCAGATTCAGCCTCTGCAATCTCTGTATTGGCTATTTTTCTAATGAGTTCCTTAAAAGTATCAAAATCAACTTTATATGAAAGTCCCACCCCTTGAGTAAAGCCTATTTCTTCACCTATAAACTGAATATTGTTCTCTCTATTGAAAACTTTTGCTCTCAGCGTCCCGTCTTCGTTCAATAAAAATTCAATTTCTAGGTCTCCAATAATAACAGATTCTGTTACTCCCCCAATTGGTACTCCTACCTGGCCATTAATGATCACCCTGTCTGAAATCTGGGTGGAAAGGGTGAGTCCAAATCTGTCCACCGTTTGTTGATCTGGTGTACGGTCTCCCTGCACATAATTTACACCCACCTGAAATTTACCGTCGTCATCAGCAAAAATATCATTCACAATACTGGAAGCTCTTTCTGCAAGTGTACCATAAATAGCCGCGCCGCGTAAACCAAATTCGCTATAGAAAGTTCCCTGTGTTACCAGGAATAAAGCCTGTAATTCGGTGGTTGCCCGGTCATTTATTCTATACTGTAATTCAGACTTTACCGTTGAACTTGCACTTGGAAATTCAATTTCAAAACCAATATCCGGCTGTTCTATTTCCCCCTGGAGATTAATTACGACTTCCACCGGAATTTTACGATTTACAGATGGATTTTCCAGTAATACCGCTGGATTGGCGTTTAAAGAATAAACCGCGCTTACATCCAGTTGCGCATCTGTAGGATCACCATCCCAGTTTATGCTCCCCCCAGATTCAACTGTAAATACTTTTTGTACAAGACCAGCATATTTAAAATTATAAACACCTTCGTAGACAATAAAATCGCCCCACATATTAAACTTACCGTTGGTGTTAATTTCCAGTAAAAGGTTCCCCGAACCGCGTCCCCTTAATGTACTTCCACTGGTCTTATCAACCACCACTTCTACTTCAGCATCATTAGTGATATCAAGATCAAAGATCATCTCTATACCCTTAACCTCTGGCAATTCTAATTCTTCCCCGGCTAATTTTGCGGCTTTCTCTTCAGGACTTAAAAATCTTATAAATGAATTATCACCTACAGATTCGGTATCGCTCAAGGGAATTTTGAAAACCGTCCCTCTTTCAGTAGCCGCATTTACATCAATTATAAGCTCATCTGTGGGTCCTTTTATAGTAGCTTCCCCGTCGATAAAAGCAGTACCGTAATAAAGGGCGTCTTCATCTGCTTCTGTATCCAGCACCAGTAATCTATCTGAATTAAGCGAAAGATCAAGAAACCATTCAGAAAAATTGCGATGAGAAATTATACCGCCTAAAACTCCCCTGGTATTGAATTTTGTATCTACAATATCAATATTGTCAAACACGAATTGTTGCTTGGTAAGATTAACCCTGGCCTCTTGCTGAAAATCTAAATCTACATTTAAATATGGAATCCTGAGGCCGGCATTATTTAGTCTCAAACTTCCAGAAAAATCGGGATTCTTATAGTTTCCTGTCACAAATGCCCGGCCCGAAGCGAAACCTCTAATATCCGTGAGAACATCTGCTCCTAATGCAGTAAATATGGACATGTTCAACCTATTAAGATTCACTTCCAGGTCTATGGCTGGTTCATTACCACTTACATTAATATCTCCTATGGCAGAAAGTGATTCTATATCTTTTTTCTGAAGAACTGCGTAAACTGAATAGTCTGTAAGATCTGTATTTCCCTGCACCTCCATCTGAAGGTTTCCCATAAAGGTATCGTTTACTTCCAGCGAATCTATCTTGAGGTTGGTTGTTGGATAATAAGCACCATCTTGCTGCAGTAGATCAAGATCTCCATTTAAAGTACCGGCCAGATCAAGACTGTCAATTTCAGGAGTGATTTTACCGATATCTACGTTTATAAATTTCATTTTGAAATTTTTATAGGTAGAATCATGCATTTCACCACTCAGTCTTATTTCTTCATTTTCATGACTCATTACCAGGGAATCAATCTGAAGATCCCTGAAACTGTTATCAAATACTATTTTATTACTTCTGTTATTTTCTTCATTAAGATACCAGACATTTTCCTTGAACTTAAAATCTGATTGCTGAATTCCTACCACAGATTTATTGTTCTCATTAATGGTATGGAAAAGATTCAGATTAAATACATCGTTATTTTTATTACCACCCTTAAATTCTGAACGTATAAAAAGGGTGTCACGCTGGGTTACATTAATAAAACTGAATTCAGAGAAATTATAGAAATCTGTGGCTACACTATCGGCTTCAAAGAAGGTATTATATATTGGGTTTGTGTTATCTACCTGAAGGTTGATCTCCTCCACCATATTATTAAAAATATCAATTCGTGGAGATTTAAATGTCAGTCGGAATTCAGATTCATCAGACTCTACTCTACCCCGTATAAATGTATTAGGGGCCAGTTCAATTTCCGGATAAAAAACTTCAACGATCTGGTTATAGATGTCAAAATCAAATTCCATATACTGATTGGTAGTAATGGTCTTTGGTTTATAATTGGTGTAAATACTACCAATGGAATTTTCTACCAGAGCCCCAACTTCTTCCAGTTTAAAAATACCGGTAACTTCACCATTTATAACATCCGGAGAATTGATGGTAATAGTACGAACCTGTCCTTCAAAACTTGAAGAAACGCTAAGATCATCAAAATAGTAAAGGTCATTTTGATTTTTATAGGAAGTATTAAGAAGCAAAATATTACCAAAGGCGTTATCGATATTGGTTCCCTTCATATTCATGATCACATCACCTTTGAAAACAGAAATGCTATCACGATTCACAAAATTCAGGGCATTAAGGTCAGCATACTCTACTGAAGCTTCAAAATCATATACATTGATATCTTTTGAAACATCCACCAGCCCGTTAAATTCCATTTCCAGATTAGGATCATCTGAAACAAAATAACCGTTAAAAAGAGGATTTCGAAGATTCCCAATCACTCTAATATCTGAATACGTGTAATTATTGTAAGTGATCCTGGAAATAGCACCTTTAAGTTGCGTATTAAGATTTTCCCGGTCAAATCCTCCCCCGTCAAAATCAAGGTTAAAACTGGTCTTTCCTAATTGCTTATTATCGATCAATTTACCAATATTGAAGTTCTTAAAGATCAGTTTACCTTTATAGGTCGAAGCAGAAGAACTATTAAAATCACGTAGAACAAAATCGGCATTGGCAGATCCTAACTGACTATTTAAAAACACATCAGCATCAAGAAAAGAATTCGTAACAAAAGTGTTTCCTTTCATATTGACACTTCCAAACTCCCTTAGGGATTCAGGCAATTTTCCCAATAACGCACCCGGTAGAAAATTGACCATATCGTAATAATTGGTAACAAAATCTGAATAACTACCTCTAAAGCTAAAATCATCCGGATTTTTGGAAAATGAACCCTTTACCTCAAATTCACCATATATTTCAGTTCTATCCATTCCCTGAAGTCGGAAATCATCTAAACGAAAATCATTAAGGGTACCGGTAAGTTTGGTTTGAAATTTTAAAAGCTGGTCATCTCCAAAACCATCATAAAAAGCTTGGAGATCATTACTGGCGAGAATACTTTCTCTAAAATCTGCCTCTACCTGAACAAGATTCTCAAAATCTGAAAAATCTGAAAGTTCATACCTAAAGTAAAGATCTGCGTCCACAAGCGAGCCAGGAGTTTGAAGTTTCATATCCACCAGGTTCATCTGAGTAGGATCATAATGAAATTGAGTAGATAGATTATCTATTTCAATTCCGCGATGTTCGTAACCTTTTAAACTACCTATACTAATATCTATATTTGCACCATCTATCTGTAGTTCATTGGCATAAATGCTAAGACTATCTACCACAAGAACATCCTGTTTATCCAGGTTCTGGTCTGTATAACTAAATTTACTGTTTAAAATTTGAACATTTTCAGCATTCAATTCAAAATGAGTGGAATCCCCGGTGGGCTCTTTTCTCAACTTCTCTATTAGAACTCCCAGATTATCTTTATCCTCATTCTTATAACGCCTCATTCGCATATTCAGTCCTTCAATGCGCGTATCCCCCAAATTAGGAGAATTGTTAATAAGATTAGTGAAACTTAATATGGAAGAACGGATCTCCTGCGCAGTTAACAAAGTATCGGCATGATGATCTTCTACATAGATCTCATTGAGCTTTATATTCCCAAAATAACCCAGGGAAACCCTGCCAATTGACATATTTACATCGTTCTTTTCGCGAAGAGAATCAGTAAGTCTTTTAGCTACAGATGTCTGAACTGCAGGAATAGAAAATACTATCAATAAAATTATGAATAACAAAACGAGGGCAACCAGCGTTTTAGTTAGTATTTTCCAGAATTTTTTGATACGTTATTATGTTTTAACTTTGCGTCTAATTTACAACTTCTATGCCCAATAATTTTTAATGCCAAATCAAAAAATCAACATTCTCGCTATTGAGTCCTCCTGTGATGATACAGCTGCTGCTGTTCTTTGCAACGGAAAAATCCTGGCAAATATTGTTGCCACTCAGGAAGTGCATCAACAATATGGAGGAGTAGTTCCAGAACTCGCTTCCAGAGCGCATCAACAGAACATTGTTCCGGTGATCCATCAGGCACTGGCGAAGGCAAATATCGATAAAAAAGATGTTTCTGCAATTGCTTTTACCAGAGGTCCGGGATTGATGGGCTCGCTGCTGGTTGGAACTTCATTTGCCAAGTCACTTTCTATGGGATTAAATATTCCTCTTATCGAAGTAAACCACATGCAGGCGCACATTCTCGCTCACTTTATTGAAGAGGAAGATTTTGAAAAACCTGAATTTCCATTTCTGGCGATGACCATTAGTGGTGGTCACACCCAGATCGTTCTGGTTTCAGATTATTTTAAAATGGAAGTAATTGGCGAAACCATAGATGATGCCGTGGGAGAAGCCTTTGATAAAAGTGCTAAAATATTGGGATTACCTTATCCCGGCGGACCATTAATTGACAAATATGCCCAGGAAGGAGACCCAAAAGCCTTTAAATTTCCCAAACCTAAGGTAGATGGATTAAATTTCAGCTTTAGCGGGTTCAAGACGGCGGTACTTTATTTTGTTCAAAGGGAGACAAAAAACGATCCTGAATTTGTTGAGAAAAACCTGAAGGATATCTGCGCCAGCATTCAATATACTATTATCGGAATCCTTATGGATAAACTTAAAAAGGCGGTCAAAGAAACGGGGATTAATCAGGTGGCGATTGCAGGAGGAGTTTCTGCCAATAGCGGCATTAGAAAAGCTTTAAAGGATGCTGAAAAAAAATGGGGATGGAAATGTTATGTTCCCAAGTTTGAATATACCACAGATAATGCCGCCATGATTGGAATTGCCGGTTATCACAAATTCCTGAAAAAGGATTTTGCCGATTTTTCTGTAACTGCACAATCCAGATATAAATTTTAATATGCAGCTATTCTATAATCCTGAAATTTCAGAAAATGATAAGCAGATCATTTTTCAAAGAGACGAAAGCAAGCATATTGTAAAAGTTCTTAGAAAAAAGGAAGGAGATATTTTAAATATCACCAACGGGAATGGTCTGTTAATAAGTGCCGAAATTATTAAAGCCGATATTAAACAATGCCTGGCAAAGGTTATTTCAGCTGAAAAACAACCTCCACCGCCCTATTATGTACATATGATCGTCGCGCCCACCAAAATGAACGACAGGTATGAATGGTTCCTGGAAAAAGCAATGGAAATTGGGATCCATGAAATTACTCCCATCATTTGTGAGCATAGTGAAAGAAAAGTGGTGAAATTAAATAGATTTGAACGTGTTCTCCAAAGTGCCATGAAACAGTCATTGCATTATAGAATGCCTAAGCTTAACGAACCCATTAATTTCTCAGATTTTATTTCTAAAGAAACTGAAGGCTCAAATTTTATAGCCCACTGTGAAGAGGAGACAGAAAAAGTATATCTTCAGAATAAAATAGAAACCGGAGAACAGGTAAATATTTTAATTGGGCCGGAAGGTGATTTTAGTACCAAAGAAATAGAAATGGCACTGAATAAAGGCTGGGAAGCGGTAAGTTTAGGCGATAGCCGCCTAAGAACCGAAACAGCTGCAATCGTAGCCTGCCATACGGTAGCTCTAAAGAATCAGAAATAGAATGCAAAAATTAAAAATTTCAATAATCATTGCACTGGGAGTTTTCGCATTTGGTAATGCCCAGGAAATCGCAATATTGAAATATAATGGCGGTGGTGACTGGTATTCTAATCCTACCGCACTTCCAAACCTCATTAACTTTTGCAACACGAATATCAATACCAGGATTAATCCAAAGCCGGAAACCGTCGAACCTGGCAGTACAGATATATTTCAATTTCCATTTGTGCATATGACGGGGCATGGCAATGTGATCTTTAGTGATGATGAAATTGAAAACCTTAGAAATTATCTTTTAAGCGGCGGATTTCTTCATATTGATGACAATTATGGTATGAATGAATACATCAGGAAAGAGATCAAAAAACTTTTTCCGGAGAAAGACTTAACGGAACTTCCCGCGAATCATCCTGTATTTTCTGCAGCTTTCGATTTTCCCAACGGACTTCCAAAAATTCATGAGCATGATGCGCTTCCACCGCAAGCTTTCGGAATTATAGAAAATGACCGACTCGTTTTACTTTTTACTTTTGAAAGTGACCTGGGTGATGGCTGGGAGAGTCCTGAAGTACATAATGACCCGGAAGAAGTACGCCAAAAAGCGCTGAAAATGGGAGCTAACATTATAAAATACGCCTTCGAGAATTGATTGATCAACTTACACATAACGAATCCTCCTTTCAGAAAAAGGAATTCCCCATAATTCTATTACTCGACAATATCTTAGGGGAAGCTAACCTGGGCAGTATGTTTCGCCTGGCCGATGCATTCGGGATTCAGAAAATAATATTTTGCGGGAGTGAGCCTAACCTTAAAAGTAACAGACTTAAGCGTACGGCCAGAAACACCTATAAAACGGTAGATTCAGAATTTAAGGAAGATCCCACAGAAGCAATCAAAGAATTAAAAATAAAAGGTTTTAGATCGTTGGCAATTGAGATCACCTCTTCCAGTAAAGCAGTTGAAAATATTAGTCTTGAAAACAATGAAAAAATACTGCTGGTAGCTGGTAATGAAAGACATGGCATTAGTGATGAAGCTCTGAAACTATGTGATGATTGCTATCATATAGAAATGTTTGGAGAGAACAGCAGTATGAATGTGGCACAGTCTGTTGGAATTGCGTTATATGAAATTACCAAAGCATTCAACAAGTTTGATAAGAAATAATATATTTACGCTGTGAAAGCACACGATTTTGCAAATGGAATATTAAGAGCAACGGGTATCATGATTGGTATCGTTCTTCTGCTCTATTTTTTATGGGAAATACAATCTGTCATTGTTTATGTTGCGGTAGCAGGTGTAATCGCGCTTATTGGACGCCCTATTGTAATATTTCTTAGAAATAAATTAAAATTACCCAATCAGCTTGCAGTTATAACCGTTCTAATATTAGTTCTGGCCATATTTGTAGGAATTATTTTTGTTTTTGTACCTATTGTTATTGAACAAAGTAAATACCTGGGACAGATAGATATTGAAGCTTTTAAAAGCGATCTTAATGACCTCAATGATCAGATTAACAATTATCTGGGAATTAATGAGATCAATATAATTGAAGCCCTTAAAAGAAGTGAATTTATACGCAATTTTGATGTTAGCCTAATTCCCAAGTTTTTAAACAACGTATTTGGAATTCTGGGAGCTACGCTTATAGCCGTTTTTTCCATACTTTTTATCTCTTTTTTCTTCTTAAAGGACAGTAAATTAATGCTGAATAGTATCCTGGTTTTCGCCAATCGTGGGGAAGAACAAAAATTTCAAAGAGTATTTAACAAGATTAAGGTTTTATTGTCCAGGTATTTCGTGGGACTCACGATGCAAATCACCGTATTGTTCATTCTTTATACGATTCTGCTTTCGGTTTTTGAAATTAATAATCCCATTGCGATCGCCTTTATCTGTGCCTTTTTAAACCTGGTGCCCTATTTAGGACCTCTACTGGCAGGAATTCTAATGGCATTGTTTGTAATTTCAAGTTTTCTTGGTGCCGACTTTAGTAGCATCATCTTACCACGTCTTATCTACGTAATGTTAGGATATGGAATTTGCCAGCTGATAGATAATTTCATTTCTCAGCCCATGATCTTTGGAGCCAGTGTAAAATCGCATCCGCTGGAGATTTTCCTTATTATTCTTATTGCCGGTCTAATGTTCGGAATTACCGGAATGGTGGTGGCTGTTCCTTTTTATACAGCATTAAAGGTAATCGCTAAAGAAACTCTTAGTGAATATAAGATCGTGAAAAGGTTAACCAGAGACCTCTAGAAGTCTATGCTTAATAAGGCACTCCTTGAACCGGAAGTTTCCAGATTCATCAAAGAGAATCAGAAAAAAGACCTGCCTTCTCTTATTCTTAAAGGAAGTCCTTTCGAAAATGTTAGTGTACAAGAATTAGCTACCCAGATCAAAGGTCTTAAAGTTGCCGAAAAAAAATTCCCGGAGCTTTATAAAAACCCTGATATTATATATCCTCCAAAACTGAATCTGGAGCAAAGCTCTTCTGAAATTACCGCAAAATACAAGGCTTCTCTTATCGATGGAAAAGCAGGAATAGATATCACCGGTGGACTTGGAATAGACACTTATTTTATTTCCAAAAATTTTAAAAATTTCAGCTATTGCGAATTAAATGCCGATCTCGCTGAAATAGCTGAACATAACTTTAAGGTTCTCCACGCAGATAATATTTCAGTTCATAACGGCGACGGACTTGCTATCCTGAAAAGCTCTGAAGAAAAAAAGGACTGGGTGTTTGCAGATCCTGCGAGAAGGGACGATCACGGCGGGAAAGTCTTCAAATTAGAGGATTGTGAACCGAATATCCCGAAGCATCTTAAAATGCTATTTCAGCATTCCGACAACCTGATGGTAAAAAGTTCTCCCATTCTGGATATTACAGCTGGGATCCAGGAATTAAGATTTGTAAAGGAAATACATATCGTAGCCTTTAGAAATGAAGTAAAAGAGCTTCTATGGATCCTGAATAAAGATCTGTCTGGAACTCCAATCATAAAGACAATCAATTTCGACAGGGATAAGGTCGAGATATTATCTGGGAAGTTTGAGAGCAGTCAAGCGGAAGTTCAATTTAGTTTACCTGAAGCCTATTTATATGAGCCCAATGCGGCCATTATGAAATGTGGTTTATTTGATATTCTCGCGAAAAATACATCGACAAAAAAATTACACCAACATTCTCATTTATACACTTCAGACAAACTCATCGACTTTCCTGGGCGTTCATTTAAAATCCTTGAAGTAAAAGACTTTAAACCTGGGGATTTAAAGTCTTACTTTAAGTCCAAAAAAGCTAATATAACCACCCGGAATTTTCCTGAATCTGTAGAAAGTATCCGCAAAAAATTCAAAATTAAAGACGGTGGCAGCGACTATATTTTCTTTACCACAAATATGAGAGAAGAAAAGATCGTGATCGTCTGCAAAAAAGTTTAATTATCTAAGATCCCTGAAAATTTGAGGTTTTCTACTCCCCTTAGGGAATTTTAATTTCGCTATTTCCTCCACTTCTAATTTCTCAATTTCCGGAGTAACATTTAATCGAGATCTGAAATTATCTTTTAAATCATCAATTTGCTCAAACGAATCAGGAACAATTACTTTCAGCTTATCATTCCCGAAATCATCGAGCCTGGCCTCAATAATAAAAGATTTGATCTTTCCGTAATTATTCAAAACTTCAATAATATGCTGCGGATATAAACTTGTACCTTTTAGTTTGATCTTCTGCTGCTTTCTACCAATTACGGGGCTTAATCGAATGGTATTTCTACCACAGCTACACTTTGCTTCGGTATAGCTAAGCATATCGCCTGTAGCAAATCTAAGTAAAGGCATGGTTTCAGTTCCTAAAGGAGTGACCACTAATTCGCCAATTTCTCCCGGTTGCACTGGTTTCCCCTGTGCATCAAGAATTTCAGCATAAATAAGGTCGGTAAGGACGTGATTACCGGTATGGGCCGGACATTCGGTAAATGCCGTAGACATTTCAGTGGAAGCATAGGTTGAAAATAGCTCTATATCCCAAAGATCGGTGATCCTTTTTCCTAAGGCATTCAGGTCAAAATTCTGATCTCGTAAAGGTTCACCGATACAAATGGCCGCCCTTATCGAAGAGTTCTTAAAATCGATATTATTATCCTCTGCATACTGGATCATCTTCAATAAAAATGACGGCACCGCTACCAGGTAATTCGGTTTGAATCTTTCAATACTCTCCCATTGCAACTGGGGCAATCCGCTTCCTGTTCTTATAATTCCGGCACCAAGCTTTCTTAAACCCAGGAAGTAAGCCATGCCAGCCATAAACCTTCTATCCAGCGTAGTAGTGAGCTGAACTTTATCAGATTTCTTTAGACCGGCCATCTTAAATGAACGATATTCATTCTCCGCTAGACGATTCAGATCTGTACCGTTTAGCGCAAAATTTACCGGACTCCCCAGCGTTCCCGAGGTGGTTACAAAGTCTATTATATCCTCATCTGGCACCGCTATAAAATCTGAATTGAACTGCTGAAGATCCTCTTTTGAAGTTATGGGCAATTTCCCAAGGTCGTCCAGAGATTTAATCTCTTCTATAGGAATAGCCTGATCTTTAAAAAGCTTTTTATAGTAAGGAGAATTGGCTGAAATATATTCCAGCTGTTTTTTGAACAATTTCCATTGTTCAGTTCTAATAATTTCTGGAGTCTCAAACGAGTGATCGTTCATATTAAAGTTTTCGATAGCTTTTTTTGATCATTTTCTCGATCATTTCAAGATCGGGAAGTGTTGTAACTTCTCGTTGCTTAGCCTGTTTAAAATGAATTACAGCTTTTTTATAATCTGCATTATTATAATAGATCTTTCCAGCCAGGAACCAGGCTTCCCAAAAATCAGGATTTAACTGAATCGACTTTTGCGCTGTTGCTTCTGAAAGCTGAACTTCGTTTGCTAACTGATTCTTTACTTCAATTTCCAGCTTTCTGAATTCTTCATAATCCTGAAAACTTTTGGTCTTTATAAATTCACTTTCCGGAATGTTGTTTTCAACATCAGCAACAGATCGAGCAACCAGTCCGTTTTCAAATTTATCAAAAACTTTGTCCAGATCATAAGCTACAAATTCTCCCATTTGGTAAGGATTCGAAGAAACCCATACTTTTCTTTCTGCAGGTTTAAAAACGATGCCATGATGTGCCAGCAGCTGATTGATCGCTTTTTCGTTTCCCAATCCAATCTTCTTATCTTTAAGACCGTTCATATTCCTCAAAATTGAAACTGCTTTTTCCGGATCAAGCTTCTCAGTTCCCGAAACCAGTTCCTGCATCCGGTCATACCGATATTGAGAATGACTTTCTTCAATAGCCTTTAAATTTCGATCATCCTCCAAATAAGCTTCACTCTGAAAATGATTACTACAAATTAGCTGATCTGAATTCTGAACCTCATATACCCCAAAATTAGATGGGGAAACCTCAATCAATATGGCTTTTTTCTCGTCACCACTTCCCACCATGATAGCTTCTGAAACAAATACTTCTCTGTTTTTAGCAATTTCAATAGCTTCAGCAGTACTGGAAGCATATTGCAAGATCTCCCGCGCAAGCAGGCTGATAGGAGTTTTAGCCATAAATGGCATTTTAGATTTCCCGGCATTGATGGTTACACTAATTCCCTTTACGTTCATTCCGCTAACCGCGCCGATCATTCCTCCCCAGGTATACATCATAAATTTATGTCCTGAATCGGGATTTACAAAAGCCGCTATTTTCTGATCTCCAAATTCATCGCCTGCATAAAAATCAAAATTTCGTCCAAGCAACAAGTCTCCATCTGCTGTCTTAGAATCCCAGGCCGCAAAAGAAGTACAACCAACCAGCATTAGATCCTGAAGGGCATGGCCAATATCATGCGCACCGTGAAAATAAAGCATTCTAATGTATCCTGGGGCGAAATCGTCGTAACGCTCCAGTCCGTATCTGGAAACGCCGTAGATCTCCTGTTTGTACTCTTCAGGCACATGCAGATATAGTTTACGATTGAACCATGAAACAAATGATTTCAGGAAGCCCCTATAATTTTCTGAAGGCACCATTTCCTGCAGCTTATCCATAAAAGCAATTTCCTGGTGATGAATAAGCTCACGGGTTAAATTCCCATTCGCCACTCCCCTTTCCAGTGCATCTCCTTCCAGATAAAGTTCCCAAATTCCCTGTTCGTTTTGAAAAAGCTGGTTATTTCCTAAACTATAAAATGTTTCGCTGTGCTTAATTCGTGTAGTATCTATTTCCTCAATTCCGGAAATATCGGGTCTATGCTGCATGGATTTTTTAACCCCGCAGGAAGCAAGACTGGTTAAGATCAATACCAAAAGTAAACCGCTAACTTTCATTTATTCAACTTTTCTAAAAACCAGGATGTTATTCTGACGATAAATGATCTCAAAATTAAGATCCAGCAACCATCTATTGGAGAGATCTGAATCTATAAAAATAACCTTCCGGGCATTTTTTTCCACAAGCTCTCTTAATGCCGTCTCCTCCTGAAAATTACCGTATATAACATAAACCCCGGTTCCGGGAAGCTCCTCAATATCAGTATAAAATAAGATTTCGGCAGAATTTGCCCTGGCTGTACTTTTAGAAATATTCAATGGGGTTCTGTCACTTTCCAAGGCATGGATTTCTGAAGTATTAAATTTATAGGAAAGAAATAGCGGAATGATCCCATATCCCGAATTGATCACCGTAATACTTTCTCCTTCTTCAATATACCTGCTGATTCGTAAATTCTTTTCTCTAATTATTCGAAATCTTTTTCTGACTTCCGGGTATATGGATTTGTATCTGTAATTATCCAGAACCGCACGTTTACGATATAATTTCTCACTTTCACTATTGGTGATCCTGCCTTTAAAATCTCCTAATTGGCTCAAGTAAAATGGGGATTTTCCACTTTCAGCTCTATTAAGGATCAGTTTTCTAAAAATTGCTCTTTGTAAGACAAAACTTATTGAAACAGCCGTGATAACCCCAATTATTGAAATTATGGAAACCGATCTTAAAGCAGGATGCTGGGCAAAAATAAGCGCTCCCATTCCCAAAAGAGTAGTAATTACCGAAATAAGGATAGAAGTTTGGTAAGTTTTCAGCTCATATCTTCCCGTTTCATATTCACTTAAACAGGCATTGGTTATAAAAATACTATAGTCCAGTCCCAGCCCGAAAATGAAGGTAGAAATAATAATATTCAGAATATTGAATTCTATATCGAGGATGGCCATGATGCCTAAGGCACAAACCCAGGTGATGGCAATAGGCAATAAGGTAAAAAGACTAATTTCGAGGTTACGATAAGAGATAAGCAGCACAAAAAAAACTGCCAGAACAGAGATCAGGATCAGTTTATTGAAATCTGCCCTCAGGTTTCCAAGAAAATTCTGGTTCATGGCTTTTCGATCCAGGGCAAAAACTCCCGGTTCGCCCTGAAAATAGGATAGGAATTCTTCCGTATTTTCCTCCTCCAGGCTCACCGTACTGGTAACTGTAGCCAGTTGTTCCCCTTCAGAAATAAAGTCATTTAAGTATAAAGAACCGGCATTCTTATAATCATTCAGCCCGATGGTTTCAAAATCTTTATCCAGCTGAGCATAAAAATTATTGAAAGTCTCTGGTTTGAAACCATATTCCGAAGAAATATTTACCAGCTCCTGCTTTAGGGTATCTTTTCTGAGAGGAGTCCAGAAGGAATTCCAATTCTCAATTTTTTCAGCCTGAGTGGTGGTAGAATGTATCACTCCCCCAATACTGCTGAAATTCTGGATAATTTTCTCATTTTCAAATTCCTGAAGTCTTTGATATAATATATTATTTTGCTGAAGTGCCTCATCTACCGTATTTCCATAGGCAACCATGTAAATACTTTTACCAGATCTTCCGGCGAGCGATTCCACCTCTTTTTCAAGTTTTTTCACTTCGGCGGGTTCATAATTCAATTTTGAAAGATCCTTATTGAATTCCACCTTATTAAAAAAGAAGAGTGAGATCACAAAAATGGCGATAATGCCAATAACTAAAGGCTTTATTTTTGAATAATCTACAGCAGCAATTTTATCTATGAAGCTGGTATTTTCAATCTTTTTTATCCCTGGATTATAGAACAAAGGAATTAAGATCAGAGCAAAAAACGAAGAAAGAAGCACGCTTATAGCGGCAAATATTCCCAGATCGTTCAGGGCTTCACTTTGCACAAAAATAAGACAGAGAAAAGCAATGGCCGTAGTGACACTGCTCATGAGAACAGGCTTGGTAATATCCTGGTACAAATGTTCAATATCCCTGTTGTTTCTGAAATGGGTCAAAATATGCAGCGCGTAATCCAGAGTGATTCCAAGTAAGATTGCACCGATCCCCAGGGAAATTACCGAAATACTTCCTTTAAAAATACTGATAACTGCTATTGCGGTAATTCCTGCCAGAATGCTGGGCAGAAACAATAATACGGGAACGTAAATTTTCTGGTAGAAAAATAAAAGAAGCAATAAGAGAAGGCTTATAGCAATTCCCATGGTAAGCCGAATATCTGTTTTAATTCGGTTCGCGTTCGCGAGAGAATAAAGGACGCCTCCAAAATAACTTGCCTCTACCGTAGCATAATCTTTATTGAGTTTATTTACAGTTTCCTCCAGTGAGCTGATAAATATCTCATTCTGATCGGTTTCAGAAGCAGAAAAAACAGGGTCTAAAAAAAGGATAATATGCTGCCTGTCCTTAGTAACAAGATAATTTTTATAAATACTAAAGTTATCGCCCACCTGCAATTCCTGAAGTTTAGCCAGGCCGAGATTGGTAAAATTCAAGGGATCGCTTAGAAAGTAATCCTTAGTGATAAATCCTGTAGGAGACATTAATTGCCTGTAACCAGAAACCAGGCGATTGTTTATACTGTCCCGATATAATCTATTCTCTATCTCTTTATAATCCTGTTCGTCGAGAAAAACAGGAAGATTCCCGTGTACAAAATTGTAGATCTGGTTTATATCCTTTTCAGGAACTTTCCCTTTTATTTCAAGAATATATTCTGAAAAGTCTTTTTCAAGAATCCCGGTAAATTCATTGGCATAAACAACTAAAGAATCAGGATTTATATTTTCAGATTCCGCAGAAATACTGACGATCAATTTGTCTGAAAAATCTGTTTCCTTCAATATTTTTTTCAGCAATTCCTGTTGTTTCCCGGCAGGAATAAGCTTGGTAATATCCTCTTCCAGAGAAATATTCCAGGCAAAAAACGAGATAAGAATGGTGTACAATAACAGTATTATAAAACCGACCAGCTTGTGGTTTTTCAAATAGCTGTGAATATTGAGGAAAGCTTTATGCATTAAGGTTTTATCACCTGCTTTTGGTTAAGTACCGAAAATAGAAAATAAAATACAATCCAAAGGAAAATCGACAGCACAATTGCCAGGGCAAAACTACCCATGATATATTGCCATAAGCCCATGAAAATATCTGCTCCAGAATCTAATTGTTGAAGATTTAGATCCCAGTCAAAACCCTTTCCAGTGATCAAAGAACCCATCTGATAGCTGGCGTACACAATTACCGGAATTAAAGGCGGTATGCTTATATTGGAGAATAAAAAGGCTATAACCTTATTTAATTTAAATACCGCCGCAAGGGTAAATACCAATAAAGTATGCAGCCCCCAGAATGGTGAGATCCCAATAAAAACACCCAAAGCTATTGCTGCAGCCTTTTTATGGGGAGGCTCCTGACTTTTAATGATGTCTTCTTTCCAGAATCTCTTAAAGCCTTTATTCTTGAAATCCTGGTATTTATTTCTTGGGTGTATATAGAAAAAGCTCACCAATACGAACCACATGTACAGCAAAACTATTCGTACAATATCCCAGAATGGCCTGAAATGAGTGACCCTTTCCCCTTCAGGATATAAAACCTTAATGGGAATATTTTTCACTTCTGCTTTTTTCCAGGCGGCCTTTACCAGCACCTCGATCTCTAATTCGAATTTCCAGGTAATAAGTTTTAGAGAATTTATAAGCTTTACCGGGTATAATCTATAACCGCTTTGAGTATCGTGAAGCTCAATGCCAGTTACAACCAGGAACCAAAAATTAGAAAACCTGTTTCCTTTACTGCTTTTTCCTGGAATGCCATCACGTCCCATATTCCTGTCGCCAACCAGTAATAATTCAGGATCATTTTCTTCTCTCCCTTCAAGTTCAGTAAGAAACACATCAAGATCGTCGGGATAATGCTGCCCGTCTGAATCTATGGTGATCGCGTAAGTATAACCTAATTCTTCTGCGTAGTTAAACCCGGTCTTTAATGCTATTCCCTTACCCCTATTTTCTGGATGAACCTTCAGATGAAATTCAGAATGTTGCTTTAAAATTTCAGCAGTAGCATCTGTAGAACCATCATTGATAATAATGATACGGTTGGTGTAGAGTTTAAGATCGGTTAAAAAATTATCGAGGGAATGTGCATTATTGTAAGTGGGCACAATTACGCAGCAATTAAGATCTTCAAATCTTCTTTGAAAAACCGGCTCTTTTTTCACTCTGAAATCATTTACTGCAAAAGTATTATTTATTCAGAGATGAACATAACGGAAGTGAGATATTAGCAGAATTTATATAAGGTGTTAATTTTCAAAACTATACCCTGATTGTTCTTAGCAATTCCTTTAAGCTTAATGAATTCTCCGGTTTCGGTGAGATGGGATTCCAGGATAAGTTCTGCATCCTGGCCAGGATCGAAGACGGCAGTAAATTTCAAATTATCGGCCCTTACCAGTTGAAGTTTCTTATCAAAGATCCTCTCAGCTTCTTCCTTAAATAACTGCATTAAAACCACCCCGGGTGTTACAGGCCTTCCAGGGAAATGACCCTGATAGATCTCGTGATCTTTATTTACTTTTAAGCTGGTGACAGCCTTATCACCTGCAAGCGAAGTGTTGGAAATTTCATAAAAGCCTTCTAAAACCATAGAATATATTTAGAATGTCCAAGATACTTTAGTTTTGAAAAACTGAAGGAGGAATAGGCTGATTAATTTTGATGTTTTTCATCAAGATCTCGGTATAATCCCCGGATGGATCTATTAGTCTGACAGATCTTATAAGATGTTCCTGATTAAAATTGATCCAGATCTCCTTGAACATTCCCCTAAGATTTTGATCTTTAGGAATAATGAGCGCCTTTACATTTTCGCCGGCATGATGATAAGTGATATCGAAGTCTTTATCTGCCATCAATATTTTTCCATTCACGCTTCCGGCTACCAATTCACCCATTTTATCAAAAAGCTTATTAGAAGAGAGATCAACCTCTGAAAGCTGTCCTTCTTCAACTATAAAAAGTTTGGAGTCTTTAAATAATAGCTGATAATCGTATGGTTTTATATATTCCCACTTCAGCGTATTTGGGGATTTATAGTAGACTTTCCCATGACTTTCCGGATTTCCATCCATCATTTTCATATGTTTAGTCTGTGAGAATTCAGCAGAAAAGCTTTTAATATTGTTAGATTTTTCAATCACACTGGTCTTAAATTCCTGTTTCTGGGAACTGTTAAGAGTTCCGTTCTGGGCCAGCATATTTAAGCTGAAAAGAAATATGCAAAGTTTAATTATACGCATGAATATCAAATAATTTATCAGGTCTTACAGTGCTGAAATTACGTTGTTTAAGAACAACCAATAACTGTTCCAAGATAGGTGCCGTCTTAGGCATATTATCATGTAAAAGAATGAGGTCTCCCCTTTTTAAATCCTTAGTTATTCTATTTAAGATCTTACTGGAGGATTTGGTCACCGCATCATATGGCCGATTATTCCAGCCAATTACCTGATGTCCGGTTTTCTGCAGAGCTCTTTTCGTCTTTGGATTTATAATCCCAAAAGGTGGCCGAAAAAGATTCAATTTTATCTCTCCAATTTTTTCAGCAATTTGATCGCATTGCTGAATTTCTTTCAACACAGATTCTGTACTTAGAAATCCCATTTTCCGGGTATGAGAATAGGTATGATTCCCCACAACATGCCCTCTTTTGATGATCTCCTGAAAAATTTCAGGGTGTTTTTTAATATTGCGTCCTATACAAAAAAAGGCTGCCTTGGCATTATGCTCGTCTAATATATCCAGGATTTTCAAGGTATTTTCCACGGGACCATCGTCAAAACTCAGAGCGACGGAATTTTGAGGATAATCAGGATTTTTATTATAAGCCTTTACAAAAAAGTTGAACTGAACATTGGTAGAAAGCAGCAGTATTAAAAGGCTGTAGACAATTGCGATCAAAAGAATAGGCCAGAAAGGCCAAAGTTCCTGGTAGTATAGAGCGATCGCGAAAATTGCGGCAACCGCAAATAAGGTTTTAATCAGTTTAAAGATCAAAGGCTTTGTAAAAGAATTAGTCCGTGGTTTCTTCCCAGGTATTGATTATAAATCAAAACTTTTCCGGGAGCACTGCAATTTAAAGTATTCAATTTAAAAATCTCAGGAATCTGCTTTTCTTTCAGGATCTTAGATGCCAGCCAGAATGCATAAGAGGAAACAGCATTATTTTCTCCTACCAGGTGTTTAAAACCCAGCTGGCATTTAGCTAAAAACATTCCATTCTGTAATTCTTCGTAATAATGATCAAATCTTGCATCTCCATTTCTTCCTAAAATAACAGCGTCTATTTCTGAAACCGAAGTATTATTTCTTTTCAGGAACAGCTCAATTTTTGAGTTTAGCCCGGAAATTTCAATGGAATTTATGATCTCAACATCCTTAAATTCAGCATATGAGCTTGCTTTTTTCTCTGGAGCCAAAGAAAAGAAAGCGGCCGATTCTGAAATTATCGTTCCGGAACTTTCAGATTTATAAAGATCCAGATTACTTATATTTTCTTTTTTGATCTGTGCATCTAGTCTTTGAAAACCGGTGAATTCCTGAGAAGTTTCATCCACTCCACCAACTAGGATATTTTGAGTACTCTCATCTTCCATTTGAAGTATGGCATCTAATAAGGCACTTTCAAAGGAAACCGAATTTTGAGTAAAAGTCATATTATATCCTTTACACTTCAAATCCAGCGCGATCTGCCCTCCCACTGTATTATGAGTGGACTGAATAAAAGAAGTCGGACTCAATAAACCTTCCTCAGATTCCAGCATATTGGTCATGAATTTCTCGGTATCCTGCATACAGCCCTGCCCGGTCCCAACAAGAATAGCATCGGGTATTTCTACTTCAGCTTCCAGTAATGCTTTTTTAGAGCAATAAAGTCCCATTTTAACAGCTTTGGACATGCGTCTAAGCATCATTGAGTTTATAATGGACTTGTAGTCCTGATCCAAAGCCGTCAGCGTATTTTCCTTATATACCAGGGGATTTTCCTCTTCGAAAATATCTTCCGACTGAGGAGAAACAGATGATATTCCATTGATATAGATCTTACTCATTTCGCTGAAATATTAAGGAGGTGCAATTTCCGCCGAAGCCAAAAGAGTTTGAAAGCATTGTATTTATATTTTTTTTCTGAAACCCGGTAACCGGTCCTAAGCCAGTTTCAAGCATTTCAGTACTGAAATTAAGATTAGGGAACATCTCCCCTTTCTGAATTGCCAGTAAACTAAAAATAGCTTCTACCGCACCGGCTGCTCCCAAAGTATGCCCTGTAAATCCTTTAGTGGAACTAAAATAAGGCACTTTATCTCCAAAGATCCTTTTTAAAGCAACGCTTTCTGATAGATCGTTATTCTTTGTTCCCGTACCATGAGCATTAATAAAGTCGATATCTGTTGTGGATAAATTAGCTTTTTTTAGTGCTTTGGAAATTGCCTGGAATGCTCCTTCACCATTTTCAGAAGAAGCGGTTTGATGAAAGGCATCGTTTGCATTTCCATAACCTGAAACCCGTCCTAAAACAGTTTTGCCATTTATACAGTCTTCCGCCTCCAGCATTAAATATCCAGCAGCTTCACCCAGGTTTAAACCATCCCGTGCATTATCAAACGGGCGAGAATTTTTTGTAGACAGGATCTTCAAAGAATTAAAGCCGTTCAAAGTAAATTTCGTTAAACAATCACTCCCTCCAACGATCACACGCATCAACTTACCTGATTCGATCATTTGGGCACCCATCATTATGGCATTTGCTGACGAAGAGCAGGCAGTGCTAATGGTTGTAATCATTCCATTCAGTCCGAAATATTCTGCGATCTTTTCGGTGGTATAACCAGGATGTTGTGCCTGGATATATTTTCGTTTTTCAGGATTATTTTTATAATCATAAAAATGCTTCTCGGTCATATCAATTCCGCCAATACTGGTTCCGGAAATAAAACCTGTATCTTCCGGAAATTGATCATACGCAGAGTTTTCCAGTAATTCTTTTATCGCATAAATTCCCAGTAACGCGGCTCGGGTATAGGAATGATCTTCCGGTAAATTTAGCAACTCGCTTAATTCAGAATTACTCAGTTTGATCTCCCCTACCGGCAGATCTTTGTGTTTCGTAGGAAGAATTTCAGGAAAAGAAATTCCATTTTTTCCATATTTAAGAGATAAATGGGTTTCTTCAATATCCCTGCCTATAGCAGAGATTATACCCATCCCGGTGACGGCAATGCCTTTCATAAATTACCTGGTCCTGTTTTTCTCTATAAAATCGGCCATGGTATTAATAGAATTAAAGATCTCTTTTCCCTGGTTTGGATCGCTGAGTTTGATCCCATAATCCTTTTCCAAAAGCACTATAAGTTCAAGGGCATCAATACTATCAAGCCCTAAGCCATCTCCAAAAAGATGCTCATCATTTTCAATCTCACTAACCTCCATATCTTCGAGGTTAAGTTGTTCAATTATGCTTTTTTTTAATTCGGTATGCAGGTCACTCATGGGTAGGTAAGTATAATTTCTTTAGCTCCTCTTCGTTAAATTTCTTTCCGCCGCTAAGGGCAATTTGCCACAAAAATACATCATATTCATTATTGTGCAAGTCAACCCAGCCACAAAGCACATTAACTACTTTTTTCTGCTGAAATAAAGCTTTGGAATAATCTACAAATAAACCCGGATCAAAGTCTTCGGAAATAAAAAAAACATTCTCAGATCTCAGTTGATGCCTGATACTAATCTCTCCAAGCATTATATTGGGCAATGTATAAACAAAAAGTGAAGGTGAAGGAAATTCATTCATCGTTTCCGCATAAGCGGTATCAGTTTCCAGGCTGGAAGAAGAATTGGCAAAGACCAAAGCAGTTTCTTTATCCTGAATGTCTCCGTGGGTCAATAATTCTACCCCAAGATACCCTAATTTAGAAAGGTTGTCCATTTTAAAGAATTTCGGGTATTTAAGCTCTTGCTGCTTATAAATTTTTTTTAAGAATTTTGAAATACTTAAATCAGTTTCAGCTTCAAAAATAAGCTGCCCATTCTTATAAACTTTTGAGTTCCTAATAACAATTGAATTATGTACGAAAAGCTCCCTGTTCATATCCTTTCCTTTTTTAAAAACATCGCCAAGTTACATCCCCCAAACCCGGAAGCGGTTTTTAAAGCCAGGTTTAAATCCTTGTTTTCATTATTCTGAATGATATTCAAATTTTTAGATACACCTAATTCAGTAAAATTATAAGAAGCGATCAATTCATTATTAAGAAGACTATGTTTGGTTAATATACTTTCAATTAAAGCTGAAGTTCCCAGGGTATGCCCATAATAGCCTTTTAAACTATTTACCGGAACAGATTCCAGACCGGCCCGATTAAAAGCAATAGACTCCATCTCATCATTATAAATGGTCGCGGTACCATGCGCAGAGAGATAATCAATTTGAGTTGTACTGATATTGTTGTTTTTAAGCAATCTGGAAATACTCTGATACAAACCTTCACCGGTTCGGCTGGGACCTGAAATATGATTGGCGTCATTAGCGGTCACGGCATCAATATATTCCACTTTTTGCTTAGTTTCAGAATCATCTGGACCTATCAAAATAGCCGCCGCGGCTTCTCCCAAACTTACTCCTTTCCTGTCATTGGAAAAAGGCCGGCAAGGTTCTGGGCTTATAGCCTGGAAGGATTGAAAACCAGAAAGTACAAATTCTGAAACCAGATCCCCTCCCACGACGATCGCATTAGAAAATCTTCCTGCCTGAATAAAATCGTTAGCGGTTTTAATAGCCAATGCTCCCGAAATACAGGCATTAGAAACCACAATTGGTTTTTGCTTAAATTCGAAAAAATCGGCAATTACCTGAGCCATTTTCCAGAGATATATTCTATCTGTTGGAAACTCGTTTTTCCCTAACTGATCTATATTTCCTTTGGTGGTGGAAATGATCAGTCCCGTATTATTAAGGTCTACTGAAGTAGCTTCTTCAATAACCTGATGGATAGCAAGGATCATCAACTTCTCTAATTTGGTAAATAAAGTGGGATCTCCAATAGTATTGAATTTTCTATCAATAAGATCTGACTCTATCAAACCGGCGTAATACCCGTTTTCGAAGAATTTTGAATAATGATGAAGCTTTAATGCCGATTCAGAATTTCTGATAGCTTCAATATTTACAGCAGTATTGAAGCCTAAAGGGGAAATTATTGAATCATTTAGAAGATAATTCCTGCTCATTTGATCAATCCCATTTTCTTTTTCCAATCTAAGAAAAACGGCGGATTGTTAAGCACCAATTCTGATTTTTTATCTGTAAAAACCTGGGTGGTCTCCCCTGTACAGATCAATTTTCCAGAGGAGAAAATTTTATATTGAAAAATCATCTTGGCAGCTTCAGAATTTATAAAGCGGGTTTCTACTTCAAATTCATCAGCATATTTAAGTGGAAGTTTATGCTCACATTGAGTTTTTACAATGGGAGTGGCAAATCCATTCCTTTTAGCATCCAGATAGGAAATACCATTCTTTTTACAGAAATCTTCCCTGCCTTCTTCAAAATACTTAAAATAGTTCCCATGCCACACAATCTGCAAAGGATCACATTCATGAAAACGAACTTTCATTTCTATTTTACACTGTAAAACCTCACTCATTTTACCGTTACGGTTTTCATTTCGGAAGTGGCGATCACTACTCCCCTTTCATTTTCTGTTCTGGCAGAAACTGAAGTCACATTCATGATCTCATGCAGGATCTCAACATAGGTTTTTAATGTTTCTCCAACTTCGGGTAATCCGAAGATCTCTACAGTTTTGATCACTCCTATAAAACCGGTCTTTGGTTTGGTTTGTCCGCTAAGAGAACCCTGATAACCTCTGTGTAGAGACATGCTTTGAGCCATATGCTCAATCAATCCGCTTTCAGTAAGCTTATTCTCTTGAAGCAAAACATTGTTTCCAGGAACTGTAAAACCAGTAACCCCGGTAAGATTGGTATATTCATAGAGTGTATCTACAAATACGAAAGGTTCCTTTTGAGGGATCAAATTTATGATCTCCTCGTGTGAGCTAATTGGATGATGTAATAGATTTTCTGCCATTTTTAACTAAAATCGTTCCAGTAATCGTAGTAGTTATACCACTGATGCGGATATTTTTTTACCATTTTTTCAAGATCGTCAAGATAAGATTTTAATATTTCCTGAGCAGTAAACTCAACCGGTTTATACGGCCTGGCATAAAAATGATAGTGGAAATTCTTCTCCCGCATTAAATGCACGAATAACACGGGAATCTTATTTCTTGCCGCAAGTTTAAAAGGCCCCTGCGGAAATTTCACTTTTTCGCCCAAAAATTCTGCCTTATAAGTTTTAGAATGTTTCAGGAACCTGTCTGCCGCAAAAACCAAAAGTTCATTTTTTGCCAGCGCTTCTTTCATCTTAAAAACATGGCTAAGATCATCCTTTAAAACAATGGTCTTAACATCTGAAGGCCCGGTGACAGATTCAAGATAATTTTTGATCTGCCGATGCTCAAAATCGGTCACCACAAGATTCACAACGGCTTCAGAATGTTTTTTTTCAAAGAAATGTTTAGCAAGATTGAAATTCCCTATATGCGCGGTGAGTAAAATTCCGCCTTTGTTTTGCTTCAATAAAGCATTAATATGCTCCACGCCATCAAATTCAAAAGTGAATTTATGTTTTAATCCGCTGGTGATGGCCACCCTGTCTAATTGAATTCTGCCAAAAGTAAAATAGTTCCGATATACATTTAAAGCAGACTTAAATGGTGAATAGCCCAATCTTTTTCTGAATAGATAATAAGTGCTTTTAGTGGAAGTAAAGGAAAAGAATATGAAATATAAAGCAACGAACAGCAGTACAAAATAGGCAGAATACAAACCTGTTTTTTTAATTATTTGCACATAGATACGGAAGCCTAAAAGCGTACCGCGAGATTTTCCTTTCCAGGTAGCCATAGATCTATGAATATAAGCCCCCGTTAATATTTATAACCTCCCCGGTGATATAAGATGATTTATCTGAAGCCAGGAAACTTACGAGGTTAGCGACCTCTTCAGCTTTCCCAAATCGATTTAAAGGAATGTGCTTTTTAAGCTCATTTTCATCAAAATCCTTAGTCATATCTGACTGAATAAACCCTGGAGCCACAGCATTTACCGTAACTTTTCTTTTTCCAATTTCCTGGGCAAGTGCCTTGGTCGCAGAGATCATGGCTCCTTTTGCAGCTGAATAATTCACCTGACCGGGATTTCCTTTTAAACCGGAAAGAGAAACAATATTGATCACCCGGCCATATCTGGCTCTAAGCATATCTTTTAATACCGCCTGGGTAACATTGTAAAAGCCATTTAAACTGGTGTCTATCACCGAATCCCAGGATTCTTTATTGGTAAAAATAAATAGTCCGTCTTTCGTTATTCCGGCGTTGTTTACGAGAATCTCGATCTTCGCTTCGGGGTTCTCAGATTTCCATTTAGTAATGGATCCCTGAGTAGCATCCATATCTGAAACATCAAATTTCAAAATACTGCACTTCACCCCAAGCTGTTCAATTTCATCTTTAGTAGACTCTGCAGCTTCTGTATTCGAATTATAGTTCAGAAGAATATTATAATTGAGTTCTTCAGCGATTTTTAAACAAACTGCTTTACCAATCCCTCGTGATCCTCCTGTAACCAATGCGTACTTCATAATTAGTAGGCTTCGTTGTTTCTTAAGTATTCTTTTAGAGCTCTGATCTCCACATATAAAGGTCGGTCTTCTTTTACCTGCGGAATAATCCCTCTTAATTTCTCAAGTTTTGATCTTGTGGCCGAAGATAATTTATCATCAAAATCCAGGAAATATAACGCCTGAATAATTGTAGCAAGTTCTGTGGAAAGCACCTCAAAACTATTTTCAATCACCTTTTTGGTCATATTTGCCGAATTTGCACCCATGCTTACGATATCCTGGTTGTCATTATTATTCGGAATACTGTGAACATACATGGAGTTTGAAAGCATCTGATTTTCAGCCGTCGTGGAAACTGCGGTGAACTGAGCTCCCTGCATTCCGAAATTTAATCCCAGTTTCCCCATATTTACAAATGGTGGCAGAATATCGTTCAGTTTAGAATTCAGAAGATAATTCAATTGCCTTTCAGCCAACATAGAGGTCTTAGTGATTGCTAAACGTAGTTTATCCATTTCCAGAGAAACATAATCACCATGGAAATTTCCGCCGTGGTAAACATGTTCGGTTTCCACGTCGATAATTGGATTATCATTCGCTGAATTCACCTCTTCTATTAAAATCTTCAAGGAGGTATCCAAAGTATCAGAAACAGGACCAAGGATCTGCGGAACACATCTTAAACTATAGTATTCCTGCACTTTTTCCTTGAAGAAGGTATTTTTATCTGCCCCGTTGGTATAAAGATGTTCGTTACGGTCACGGGTAAGTTTAGAATCTGAAAGATGATTTCTCATTTCCCGCGCGATCTTCTGCTGACCCGGATGAAGTTTGGAGGAATTCAATTCTTCAGATAAATGATCATCATAAGCCTCTACGATCTCATTAATCACTGAACTACAAAAAATAGCCCAGTTCAGTAATCTTTTCGAGTAAATAAGATTTACAATTCCAATTCCGGTCATCGCTGACGTGCCATTCATTACAGCAAGTCCCTCCCTTATTTTAATTTGAGCCGGTTTAATATCCAACTCCTTAAAAACAGATGTTGTATCTCTTCGCTCTCCTTTATAGATCACTTCACCTTCACCTATTAGCACCAGGGCCAGGTGCGCAAGTTGCACCAGATCTCCGGAGGCGCCTACGCCACCATGTTCAAAGATCACCGGAGTAACATCCTTATTGATCAATGCGATTAGAGTTTCGGCTACACTTTTATGAATTCCAGATTTACCAAGGCACAAAGTATTCAGACGGGCGAGCATCAAGGCTTTTACATATAAAGGCTCCATCAAGGCTCCGGCACCGGAGGAATGACTTCTAATTAGATTCAATTGTAATTTGATCTTATCTTCATCTTCGATCTTATACTGAGCCATGGGGCCAAACCCGGTATTCACTCCATAAATGATCTTATTTCGGGAAAAATCTTTTAGAAATTCAAAACTCGTTTCAAGTCTTTTCAGGGTAGCTTCACCAAGTTCAATCTCCTCATTATCAAAAAGAACATGGTAAAAATCAGTGAATTCAAGTGCATTATCTAAGTTCAGCATATACCGTTTCAGCTAGTAATTTTAGGTTTGGGATCGCTGTTAAAGCTTTTAACAAATGTAGCATAATTAATAGAAAGCGCGATGAAACACTGCGATTGAAATTTTAATTTATTCCAGCAAAAATGCTGTGATTAGTCCTAATTTTAAGAGAAGATAAATTTAATCTTAACAAGTCTAATTAGATTTTATTAAATAGTTAGTTATAAGAATTCCACTGATTATTACAATTTAAGAGCGCTACATTTGATTATGATCAGTATTATTTTCGTGGGCTTGGTAGAGTAATCCTAACATAATATCTCTTTTAACCACCATCGTCCAGATTATATATTGTCCATTTGCTTATATCTCAAAAAAAGTCCTGGTAAACTTGTCAGGGCTTTTTTCATTTGTTTTCATTACTAAATTTCCGGCTTTCTCATTAAGTTTGTCTCCAGACTCCTTTTACATCTTATGAAAAATGAAATCAGGGATATTATTATTATCGGTGCCGGACCTTCCGGAAGTGTAGCCGCAGGTTATTTAGAGAAACAGGATGTTTCCATATTAGTGCTGGAAAAACAAAAGTTCCCCAGGTTTACTATTGGCGAAAGTTTGATCCCAAAATGTATGGATAATTTCAAGGAAGCCGGATTTTTAGATACTTTGAAATCTCAGGGCTTTCAGAAGAAATTTGGCGCTCGCTTTATCAGGAATAATGAGGTTGCTGAATTTGATTTCAGTAAAAAATTTGGAGAGGGCTGGGACTGGACCTGGCAGGTTCCCAGGGCCGATTTTGACCAGGTATTAACAGATGATCTTACTTCCCGTGGAGTAGATATTAGATTTGAGACAGAAGTCACTTCAGTATCTTATTCTAATGGTTTATGGAATATAAATACTGTGGATATTAAGGGTGCTGAAACTGAAATAAGCTGTAAATTCATAATTGATTCCAGCGGAAATGGGCGTGTGCTGGCTAAGCAGCTTGACTTAGAAGCTCCGCCAAAAATTTACGACCACTCCTCTATTTTTACCCATATTAAAGAATCCTCCAGACCTGAAGGAATCGAAGGAAATCAGATAACTTTTGAAGTATTAAATACCGAAACCTGGTTCTGGTATATTCCTTTCTCTAATGGAGACAGCAGTCTTGGCTTTGTAGGACCAAACTCCTGGTTCGAACAGTTTGCAGGAGATAAGACTGAAGCATTTAAAAATATGCTTAAAGAAACTGATTATTACAAAGGAAGATTTGATGATTATTCTTTCAAATTCCAACCCGTTAAGTTCACTAATATTTCGAAAAATGTAAAATATCTTCATGGGAATGCATTTGCTTTGACAGGAAACTCGGCGGAGTTTCTTGATCCTGTTTTTTCCTCCGGAGTAGCTTTCGCTACAGAATCCGGATTACTGGCTGCAAAACTAGCTTTAAGAGAGATCAACGGTGAAAATGTTGACTGGGAAAACGAGTACTCGAAATACATTAAAAAAGGAGTAGAAGTTTTTTCAACCTATGTAAAGGAATGGTACACAGGGAAACTTCAGGATATATTTTTTCATTCACATCCAAGTCTTCAAATAAAAATGCAGATTTGTGCTGTATTGGCGGGATATGTTTGGGACACAAAGAATCCTTTTGTGAGAAATCACGCCAGAATCCTCGATAATGTCCATAAATTAATTCAGGATGAAAAAATTGTTTAATTTTTTGAAGACTTAGTACGTTGAAGTCAAGTACCTTAAATTATAGAAGCAAATATTAATGCCACATTTAGCCGAAAAAAGAAATAAAAGGTTTGGATGGTTTACAAGTAAAAGTTACATTTGCAACCGCAAAAATACTTGCGAAGTTCTTAAATAACGGAGAGGTGGCAGAGTGGTAATGCAGCAGCCTGCTAAGCTGTCATCCTTCGGGATGCCCGGGTTCGAATCCCGGTCTCTCCGCTAGATTTTTAGTCTGCGGTTTTTTATTCTCTTTTTCAGCGTGAAAGATCGGGATAAATTTCCTCCGCTTCCCGGCTACTTTTTAAAAGTGATTTGGAACGGAAAAGACTAAAAACATAATGTAATTAAATAAGATTTAATCTTATTTTGAATGAATTGTGCAAACAATTCGGGGTGTAGCGTAGCCCGGTTATCGCGCCTGCTTTGGGAGCAGGAGGCCGCAGGTTCGAATCCTGCCACCCCGACGAACCACCTAATAAGTGGAACCAAAACACTGTTAATCTCTTGATTTTCAGTGTTTTTTGTTTTTAAGGGTATCAAATAATATCATTTAAAAGCATAAGTCTGGTGAATCATTCGGTGAATCATTTATTACAGATAATTGCTTAACTTCATAAGGCATTTTAGTTGGTTTGATTTTCGTCTTAGTAAACTGATTGTTTCATTAAAGACGCTTGAGATGCCTAATTACACTACCTTTTCCGTATTATTCTTTGTCCGAAAACATCATGATGGGACGAAGAAATTATTTATTTACGCCCGAATTACTGTTGATGGAAAACGCTCCGAAATTAGTCTGAAAAGATCAATTCTGGTGAATCATTGGGATGCCTCAAAAGGACGCGCCAGGGGAACCGCTCCAAAATCACGAATTCTAAACCAGTACTTAGACCAGGTTTATAATAAGTTATTAGACTGCCATAAGCAGCTCTCT
Source organism: Christiangramia sediminis (assembly GCF_020552705.1). GTDB lineage: Bacteria > Bacteroidota > Bacteroidia > Flavobacteriales > Flavobacteriaceae > Christiangramia > Christiangramia sediminis. The sequence goes on from NZ_JAJBZG010000001.1 coordinate 648,107, forward strand.
TCAGAGAATAAATTAATCTCCTCCCAGAGTATCAAAGCTCGTTTCTATGGGAAGGATACACATCACAAAACTTTACTGGAACTGATGAGTTATCATAATTCTCATATGATAAATGTGTTGAAGCCTGGCACGCTTAAAAATTATTATACGACCGAAACTTATTTAAAAGAGTTTTTAAATAAGAAAATGAGCTGCAATGATATTAACCTCAAACAGATCAATTACCGGTTTGTAACCGACTTTGAACAGTTTCTACGCAGTTATTCCGCTAAGGTTTCCAGAAAGACTTGTGGCAATAATGGCACTATGAAACACCTGGAACGCTTCAAAAAGATGCTGAATCTGGCAATTAAATTAGAATGGCTGGTAAAAAACCCATTTGACAATTTTAAATTTCGGTTTGAGAAGAATGACAGACAGTATCTCAGTAAGCGAGAGCTTCACATATTAGAGAATACTAACTTTACCAGAGGCAGCTTGCAAAAAGTAAAAGATATTTTTATTTTCTCTTGCTATACAGGGCTTTCATATGTTGATATTAAAGAATTAAGCCTTCATCAGATTGTAAAAGGGATTGACGGGAGTAACTGGATCTATACCAAACGTGAAAAAACAAATGAAACCGTAAAAGTGCCACTACTTCCCCAGGCGCAAATTTTATTAGATAAATATAAGGACCAAATTACACCCGATGATTATTTGTTTCCTGTTTGCTCGAATCAAAAGGTCAATAAATACCTAAAAGAAATTATACTGCAACTGAAAATAAAAAAGACCATAACTTTTCATTCTGCCAGGCATACCTTTGCCACTACGGTAACTTTATCAAATGGGGTGCCCATTGAAACGGTTTCCAAGCTACTAGGGCATACAAAATTATCGACCACACAAATTTATGCAAGGGTAATAGATTCTAAAATCTCCAATGATATGGAATGTTTGAAAAATAAATTACGAAATGGATGACTATAGACGGAGTAGATATATAAAGATTCCTATTCCCAAAATAGAAACTATTATTCCAATTATTAGAAAAAAATAATGCACTATTTTTAATTTGGACATATTCAAATTTGAATCATAAAATTATTATTGTCTCATCAAAAGGATTACTGTTTATACAATTAGTATTAGCAGTTTAAATTAATCGAATTAAAAAAAGTTAGTTATTAATGCAAGATGGGGCCTGTGGGCAAAATCTTTATTACCACCGATGGTTACAATAAAAAATAGATTTTTAGGGGTGAAAATTAGAAACTTAAGTTTACCAAAATTATTTAAAAAAGGGATTCTATCTATTATAATATAGAATCCCTTTTTATATTAAAGGTTATAATCTAGTGTCTCACTATAATCTTATAAGTTTCTTCTTCCTGCCTTCCCTGAATTTTTAGAAAATACATGCCATCTTTCAAATTAGAGACATCCAGTTTGGTAGTTCCATATGGATCAAGCTCTATATCTATGACAAACGCTCCATTAAAATCATATAATTTCGCGAGTTGAGTAGATGGTGCGATTACTAAACTTTGCGTTTCATAGGTGCTGTTTGATTTTTCCGGATTAGCTTCAATAGTCACTTCATTAGATGCCGGATTCGGATATACGTTAAATCCTCCCGGGCCTCCCAACCCACAGGTTTCTGAGGTAACATACATTGCACCTCTACTTTCTCCACATCCATTAGTTGTAAATAGCTCCACTAAATAAGTGCCAGGGCTACTGGAAGAAAAATAAATCAAGGATACCGGTGCATTTGTAAAGGTGACTTCACTCTGCCCATTTATTTTTAAATATGGCGAACCTGATTCTAATCTATAAGAAGTTGCACCATCAGAAGCGGGAAGAGTATAAGGCTCTGAAAAACTATTAGTGCAAAGTGTGGGTGCCTGGGGTAAATTAGCATATGGTTTACCTACATATAAATTTTTTGAAACGGTTGTGCTACCGCAACCTGGAGAAGATATAGTTGCAGATATAGTGACATTACCTCGACTGTTACTATTTGCTGGAGAAATGACCACTTGCCCAGTTGAAGAATTAGATAGATTAATTATACTAGAATTTGTATCCCAGGAAACTAAAGCATTTCCAGATTGAACACTATAGGTTTGAGAGGAGCAAAGATTATCACTCCCTGAAATATTTAACGTACTGCAAACAAATGAACAATCAAAAATACTTGCTGCTACTGCAGGATCAATTTCATCAGCTAACCAATTACCATTTACCTGAAATAAGTCTAGGTGAAATTGGTTAAAATTAGTTATATCTATTTCATTGTTATTAACTTCTAAAGTTTCTATCAAGAATGGCGTTTCACGGAATGAAGTAATAAAGTTATCGAAAGGAGTATCTTTAGGTGAAATGGGGGGAGCACTTGCTCTAAACACATTCAAGTAGTCTGAATTATTTAAATTGGTAAAGCCCTTTCCAATATCTAATGCACTTACTGTAGGAACTAGAACAAAATCAGGGTCACTTGTTACATTAATATCTAAACCATACAAAGCATTTGAATTGGAACTTGTTGATGAAGGTATGCTTGTAGAGACAACTCCTCCAGGATAATAATCATAAGGAAGTGCATTGGATGGAGAATTAAAACTTTCATTTATAATATTCACATTGATATTAATTAGCCAAAGAACCTTCTTAGTAAATGTAACATTCGCTGAATAAATTTGATTTGTTTGTCCAAAATTAGGCAAGGCTTTAATATCGATATCAGCTGTTAACTTCCTACTACCAGGTAATACTCCAAATAAAAATCCAGGTTCGAATGTAAAAATAGTTGTTGCTAAAAATGTTCCCGCATTTGAAATAAATCCGATGCCCGTAAAACTTGTGAAAATATCAGTTAACCATCCTGTCTTAACTCTTCCATCTACTTCAAATAATGTAGAACCTGGGTTGAATCCTTGTGTAATCGCACATTGGCTTCCATTCGATATTGCTACATTTTTAGTTTGCTGAGGATACCCCATATTTTTTAGGGTTGTCTGCCAAGTATCATGGATTGTGTTATCAATAGCATAATCCCTATCTACCCACTTGATAAGCATTTGCTTTACTGCAGGTTCATCTAAAAGTCCAAGATAATCAGATATACCAACTCCATTATTGAATAATGGTAAAACTACATCCCCTCCAAAAAGTTGCACAGGGGATTGAACATACTGGTTACGACCATTCCGAGCGGCATATTGATAGCCCAAAGGAATATTGGCCCCTAAATGGGGTGAATCTTGACTAACAAATAAACGGGTGTCATGGGACAAACTTGGGTCGTCTTCCATCTCTTTTAATGCATAACGGGCAATAAGGCCTCCCATACTTTGACCTATTACAACATTTTCTTCCGTGGTGGTTTTCTGGTCATTGACCCATTCTATAACCGCTTCCAAGGCGTAGGCATTTCTTTGAATATAATCTGTCCCATCATTCCAGTTGACATAAATGATATCATATTCTTGATCATTATCAATAGTAATATCTCCAAGAAGTAAATCCCCTAAGGGATCACTTCTGGAGCTCTCAACATTTTCAAGAAAATCAATGAGACTTGATTCACCAAATGGGAATTCCGGACTGGTTACGGCTCCAAGGTCTAAACCTTCAGCAACTATCAATGGCCTACGAATTTCACCATATACATTCCCGTAGTTTATTTCGAGTGTTGCTTTCCCAAAAGATCCTTGAAAAGTTTTTGTTGAAGTAATCTCTAAAGTTTCGATACATTGACCACCTCCACTATTTCCATAGGCACAATGATTTGGAAGATCCTCAAAATTTAATTTCGAATGGCTCAATAAAGTTTCCCCTGTGGACAAAGATATTTAGTAGGTCCATGTTTTTATACCAGGAGTGTTATAATTTATAGAAACTTGCTGTCCCGGATTAACATTTACATACCCATTTCCGTCATTAAAATTAATTTTTATTGACTGCACTGAACTGGAGTTATTGGTGTACCATAAATTAGATGGTAACTTAACCGTAAAATCCAAGCCTTTATAATTAATTATTGATGGTGAGATTGCAAATGCCTTTTTCTGTTCATAGGGATTCTGCCATACTCCATTCACATATTTATCGTATAACTTATTATTCGAAATCGTTATTTTATTCGGATAAGCATTATCAAGGAATTTTGAATATTTAAAATATAAACCGCTCAATGTAATTGTGTTCACATCACGCGCATTGTTCCAGTTATTTTCAAAATTGCTATAGGAAACAAAGCCCTGATTGATATTTGAATTAACTCTCGACATCAAAAGTGTGCTATACAGTTGTTTAAGCACCCCTGGGGGTACAAAAGTACTATCACTTAAACTTCCTGAGTAAGCGTCTAATGAGGTGTATTCCATGGCAAAATCCTGAAGCAATCCATTAGGAATTCTGGACTTATCCAAATTGGCAAAAACAGAATTCATCTGGGTTGCAAAAGCGGTATTAATTTCAATTTCTTTAGGTGTAGTGTAAGGCAGTTTACCCTGAGAAAACACAGGGATTACCGCCCACAGAAGCAGGTAGAGTAGTTTTGATTTCATAAAATTGGTTTAAGTTAAATAATAGATTTGGGTAGGGTCTTTTTTATAACTTAATAGTATTTCACATCAAATCTTCCTTGGCGGACTTCTATAACCTCTCCTTCATTATTTTCGGCATCAAAATGGAAAGTGCCAGATATTATATTCCTTTCGCTATCTATGAAAGAAATATAAATTTCCCCTGTTCTTTCATTGTTTGTAATATAACCTCCAAGTATTCCATTTCTGTAACTCGCAAAACTTGATGAAGAATTATTTTGCAAACTGTATGTTTCTCCTGCTATTAGTTTCTGATTTCTTATCTCAATATTTAACATTCTATTCTTTTCTCCACGATTTCTTATTGATAAGCCAAAAAGATAAGATCCTTGATAAAAGTTATATTGGGCTTTTAATACGGAGCCACTATTCAGGCTTTGTCCTCCGGGAGTCAGTATTTTCCCATTAACAAGGCAACCTGCTGTATTCGCCCCGGTTTGTGTCATTTCTGGCAGGCAATCTACCGGATTATCGCAATCGGTACTACTATCTTTGGAGCAAGATGTAGTAAACAGTACGACTAAAAGATAAAATGTGAGAGTTTCAGATTTCATAATTGATAAGAATAAATAGTAAAGTAATATCAATGTAGGGTAGGAAAACTATTACAAGTTAAATCATTAACATTTATTATACAAGCTTTTAATTAAAAATTAAAAATTTTGTTAATATTTATTGTAGTGAAAATTACTAAAAGTAAGAGTTCCCTATTATAATAGATAAAATTTTATAAATATTAGTTTTGCCATAGAAATCATTAAAATACTTTTTAAAATCTATGTAAGTATCCTAAAGTAAATTGACCTTGTTCATATGCCCCTTCTGCTTTAGCTTCAAAGAATAATCCAAATTTTGTTATGATACCAATGCCAAGTTCTATACCTAATTCATTATCATCGGCAGCAACATTTTCATTTGGAACTTTGGCTTGAGCATAAGCGGTATCAATTCCTAAAAGACCATAGAAATCAATTGTTTGGTTGTTTACAATGGAATAGGTAGCGTCAAAATTAAATTGATAAGTGGTTAAATCTATTTGTGAAGGAGTCGATGGAAAATAATAGGTGAATCCACCCGTGACTCCCCACCTAGGTGTAAATTTATAGAGTCCCCTTATATTGGCTCCAAATCCAAGTTTACTGGAAAAATCGTCATCAATACTTATTTCAGTACCAAGGGTAAGCCCAGCACCAACACCAAATTCTTGAGATGAAACATTAGTAATAGACATAATAGTTACAAAGCAAGCAAAGAATAATTTTTTCATAGCTAAGAATGATTAGGTTAAGGTTAATTTATGATCTAAAGTATAAAATATACTCATTGATTACATTTTATACTTTCAACTAAGATGCAAAAATTATAAATGGTTGCTTCAACTCCTCAAAAGAAATATTTTCTTTGCAACCTCCGGGCGCAGAGCAAGATTGTCATGACAATGACACATCTTGCTTCCTTTCTTTTTTTCTTAATTAGTAGAATGATCTAGTTGTCCGTCTTTAACCTTATTTTCCTCAAAGAATTCTTTAAAAAGATCTTTTAAAGCCAACTAAAATCAACCTAACTGTATACCATAAAAATTTACTTTTTTTACCTGGAGCATTTTCCTTTTTGTTTCTTATTGTAACAACCCAGTAAGATCAAATAAAAAGGATTTAAGCTTATTAAATTTACTTCTTTCAGAGCTGTTTGCATTACCTTTTGATGTCAATATATAATTCAGGATTTGAAATTAATAAGGACTTATAAAAAGCAAAGCGGCTTTATGCAGTCCGCTAATTTTAAATCCTGTTATTTCAGCATCAAATGGTAAGGCGATGCAAGAATAGCAGATGAGGATTGAAAGGTAGATCTGGATCGTTTTGTAGAACAAGGTTATGAAAAGCAATCTGGCGGACTTGAGTCAAAAAGGTTTTACTAGCTTAATATTCATAGTCTATTTAATCAAAGCTTTTTGACTCATGTCCAAGACCTTTTAATTAAGCCGCTTTTCCTGAAACGAAGCTTTTGCGAAGAGAAAGGAAATATAGTGAAGGTTCTTTGTTACTTTCAAAAACCTAATTCCACTGTATTAATTTGAAGATATTTCATTCTATCATATCTGTGAGAATTGTATTTCAAAATAGATGTTTTTTACTAAAATCTTTTCCAATTTTACTGGGCTGCGAAGGTTTTTTCGTAAAAACAGTTTTCAGTTGAAATTCAAAATGAATCTTTTGGTCTAATTCGGATGACTGGGTAACATTGTACAATTTAGATTTTTGCGTGAAAAATTTCCCTGTTTTCAAGGGCTTCAAAGGTTTTTACGTGAAAAATAGAATGTTTTTAAAACCATAAAGTGGTAAACTCATTGAATCTTAAGGGGGGAATGGATGTCGTAACGTGGCTCTGCCCGTTACCCTCTTGCTACTCCATCCCTTCCTTCCATTTAGGGATTTTCGTGCTTTTAATCTGAAGCCAGAAAACCATTTTTATAATATGATTTGCGTAGTGAAAAATGCTAGCCATTCAATTTTCACTAAAAAACTTGAACATTTTACTAAAAGTGATATAATTATTCAGGTTTTGGTAATCAAATAATTATAATAATTTCATCTTTCATTTTATTTGGTTTCAAATGATATAATTGATGGTAAAATGAATAGCACGACTTACTTATTATATCCTGAGCGTTTTCTTTTTTTCAAATGAACTGGGTTTTTTATAATTATTATAAAGCGAAAATCCTAAACACAGATTTTTCCTTTTTTGTGTTTACTTTCCATAGAGCCTTCGCTGTTACCTTTCTGATAAGCCTGGATTCAAACATTTAGAATTAATTGAGGACTTATAAAAAAGCACAGCGGTTTATGCAGTCCTGTTAATTCTAAATTTTATATCTTAATCAGAAGTGTTACAGTGATATTGTAAGTAATTTTAATGATGGAATATTTTAAAATCTAGTTTAAAAGCAATCTATTTAATTGGATGATGTTCATGCGAACTTCCTTAAAAAGCTTTTTCCGATTTTTTAAGGAGGCTCAAAATTTCTTTAGTGAATCTCTTTTCCCTAAAAGGAGTTGTAACGGAATAAAGGGAATGAGGTTTGCGTTTTTACTATAAATACTTTTTCACAAAAATTACTGCACTTTAGCTATTATATAGCCGGGCACTGATGTAAAATATATACACCTTAGTAACTATTACAAAGTTTAGGTAGAATTAACATCTATATCCCATTTTACTTTCGATGATATACTTTAATAAAGGATTCTCATAACGGTCTAAAAGTAACTTGTTGTATCTTCAGATCTTCGTTTGGAAATTTGTGATATAATATACTTTATTATCTTCCTTTTATTATCATTTAACGAGAACGCTGTAATTCGATTAATTCCATGAGGGGAATTAAAATTAAAAATTACAGCACTATCAGCAAAACATTTCGCACCTGTTTAATTGTCGCCATAGAATTGATTAATTTAGTTACATCCCTTAATCTCGTGGGACTATGATTTTATCATTCTAGTAGGAGGATCATATATTGAGAATTTAATAAGCTCCCCACTTAAAAAGCAATTAACATTTTTTAACATTAGGTAACAATGCTTAACTGTTTACCTGAATGCTAATGCGTTGCTTTATCCCATTATTAATCGTAACCTATTTAAATTATGAAAAATTTATTTTTACTTTCAGCATTCGGACTTATGTCTATGGGTGTTTTTGCCTCAAATGACGAAGCAAAACCGGAGATTCCTAATTTCGAGACTGAAGCTATCGCAACAGAAGCACTAGAAGCTGAAACAACTGTTGATGCTGTAAGGGCTGAAATCACAGTAAATTGTGAGGATGGATCTTCTTACAGTGTAAGTTGTGAATCTTGTAGCACGTCACAGCTTATTGGGATAGCTTCGGCTTTATGTGCCTAAAAAACTTACCCTTCTCTTCATTGTTGGAGAAGGTTATTTCTTCATTTAATTAACTACTATAACATGAGATTTTTATTCATTTTTTTCTTTTTAGCCTCTATAACAGTTAGCCAGGCTCAAAATAAAGGTATTGTTTATTATGGTCACATAGAAAGCCCGGGGAAAGGTGGACCAGCCGGACTCGATTTTAATGCATATTTAGTGTTTAATAAAGAAGCATCTTATTATGTAACGGCTAAAGATTCCCTTGAAAAACAAACGGAATTAGATGAAAACCAAATCAAAGAGGTAAACGGAACTAAACAAATTTACTTAGGTAAACATACGCTTCCGCAAGGTAAGCAGGTTTATTACAACCGTAAAAAAGACAGTCTGTGGTGGAATAAAAAATTTAAAGAACCAGTTTACGGACGGGAGAAACGAACCCAAATAGATTGGAAGTTAGAATCAGAAACAAAAACATTCGGTGGTCTTACCTGCCATAAAGCGACCGGTTCTTTTAGAGGAAAAAATTATACGGCATGGTATACTGATGAGATACCATTACCCTATGGTCCATGGAAATTACAAGGGTTGCCAGGGTTAATTCTGGAAGCATACGATGATAAGAAGGAGATGTATCTTTATTTTAAATCTGTTGAATACCCGCTAGATAGAAATCTTAGTGTCGGACCTATGGATAAACCTAAAGTAGATAGTCAATATCCATATATTTCAATTGAAGAATACAAGCAAACTTTAGATAAATTAGTTGAACGTAATAAGACAAAAGCTATTCTTATTGCAAAGCAAATGGGTGGTGATGTTACTGTAAAAACCGGAGGGGTTGAAACCCTGAGCGTCGAAGTATTTGATTAATACAATATTCTTACTATACACTAAAACCCCATCTAAAATGGGGTTTTAGTTTTATCCATCCTGTATGAAGTACATTTTTCTACTTTTTTTATTTTGCGTTTTTGGAAATAATTATGCGCAGGAAATAGCTATTCGGGGAACTATTATGGATAAGCAACTTCAACCTCTTGAAACGGTTCTGTTACAAGCCAGGAATACAAAAAATCAAGTTCTTGATTATACGTATAGCGATCAAAATGGGAATTATGAATTGGAGTTCATAAATAACAAAGAGTCAATAATCATTGAAGCTTCCAGTTTAGGATTTTCAACTGTTAGGAGAGAAATAACAATTACCGATCAAAGAATGTTGGAGGCTCTGGATTTCGAAATGGAAGAAAAAACGGAGTCCTTAAAAGAAGTGGTTGTTGAAGGTCATCAAAAAATTAGAATAAATTCTGATACCACGTTTATCCGTGTTTCCCAATATGCTACCGATACGGAACAAACGGTTGAAGACCTCTTAAAAAGATTACCAGGTATCGAAGTTTTACCCGACGGTAGTATCAACGCCCATGGTAAGCCTATAGAAAGCCTTTTAGTGGAAGGAGAAAATATACTTGATAAAAATTATAAAATTCTATCTAAGAATCTAGATGCAAAAACGCTCGAAGAAGTTCAGATTTTAGAAAATTATGAAGAAAATCCTATTTTTAAACAATTATCAAGCTCAGAAAAAGTAGCTCTTAATTTAAAGCTCAAAGATAAATTCAAATATGTCTTATTTGGTAATATTTCCGCAGGGTACGGTCTGAAAAACCGATATGAAGCAGCCTTAACTTTGGGCTTGCTTAGAAAGCGAATTAAATTATTAGAATTTAGTAATGCCAACAATACAGGGAACAAAGCAGCCAATTTGTTACAAAGTGAAAGAACAGTAATAGATCTATCCCAAATATTTCAAAAGATCGAAAAACAGCCATTCACTATTTTTTCGATAGATGAACAAGAAGAGAATATTTTCAATACCAGGAGTATTTTTAATACATCCATGCTGCATTCAATCGGATTATCCACTAAAATAAATGACGAACTATCTTTAAGAGGGGGATGTAAGTATTATTTCAGACATAACTACGCAAGATTATCAGACTCAGACAGAATATTTCACAGGTACGAACAACACTACTTTTTTTGAAACCAGTAATTATCAGAATAACAACAGAATAGGAGATACGGAGTTAGAATTTAAATTCGCCCCTAACTCCAGGAATTATTTTAATAATACAGTTAGTTACAATATAAACCCTCATGATGCATTGAATAGTATCACTTTAGGTAATCAAGGAATTACGCAACAAAATGATATTACTTCAGAAACATTTTATAACCATTTAGAACATACATATTTGGTGACGAAAAATAGTGCATTGAACAATTATCTTTATTTTGGATATGGTGATTCTAAAGAAAGTGCACAAATTATCCATCCAAGTTTGAATGATCTGTTCGAAAGGGAAATCGATGAAACCTTTTATCAGAATGTTCGCAATAAGTTCAATTATTATGGTTTGCAAAGTTCACTGCTTACCAAATCTCAAAAGTGGGAAATTCATTTGCAGTTACATATTCATAATGAGGGAGAAACTGCAAAGAGTCGTCTTTTTACCGAAACAGAAGAAAATTTTGACGGATATACTAATAACCTGAATATTGATAATTTTTTTGTAGCAATTAGCAATTTCTTAAAATTTAAATTCACCCAAGATAATTATCTAAGGGGAGGTATTTCTCTTAAACGGAGTCGGTTTAATAGTGATGAATATCTGTTGAAAAATGCCAATTTTGCTTTTAGACAGAAGCTAAAAAATAAGGGAGTAGTTCGATTAGGTTATAGCTATAAGGAGGAATTACCTGGATTGCAATTACTTTTGCCTAATTATGCGCTGAATTCGTATCAGGATTTTATCAGTGGTTCTGATGATATCAAAAAACTGGAAAACTCTGTATTTTCTTTAAACTATAGTTTATATAATGATATTAAAGGGTTCTCAATAAATGCCTCTGCTTTACATACAATAACACATTCTGGATATGCTCAGGGAGCATTTACAAATGAAAATTTTATTTTTAATGAGTTCATACCTACATCTAAAGGTAAGAATACCTTAGTTAATTTGATCTTCACTAATTATTTCAGCAAGCTTAAACTGGCAACTAAGGTAGAAACCAACCAGAGCTTCATTCAGTCTCCATTTTCTATTGATCAAACCAGTGAGCTTAAGCTTCAGAATTATTCAGGAGATTATTCATTTTCCGTGAGTTCCTATTTTGATAAATGGTTTAATTTTTCAAGTGGTTTTGCCTATCGTTATTCTTCTTCCGAGCTTAAAGAGGAAACTAATTCTTTTGAAACATCGAAAGCCTTTGCTGACTTCGATATAAAGATTTTTGAATCTATAAAGTTCAATCTCAACAATGAACTTTACGTTTTAAACAAAGAAAATTACACCTTTATGAACGCAAATATCGTATACGAACCCAAGCAAAGCAGATGGTCAGGAACCGTTCAGTTGAACAATCTATTAAACGAGCGTGAATATCTATTACAAAGTATTAATTCCTTTAAGTCATATCAGAAACGGATTAGTCTTGTCCCTGTCTATGCACTATTGAGTATCAAATACAGATTTTAACTTAGCCGATTAACTTATAACCAACTCCTCTAACATTCAAAATTTTCAGCGTTTTATCTTTATGCAACAATTTCCTGAGTTTACTTATAAATACATCCATACTCCTGGATGAATAGAAATCATTATTTGTCCACATTAAATCTAAAACCGTATTACGTTCTACTATCTGATTTTTATTCTGAGCTAGAAATAAGAGTAATTGATTCTCTCTGCTTGTAAGGGTCTCAATTTTTTCTTCCTTATACTGCAATGTTTGGTTATTCGGATTGAACCTATACTGCCCTAAAATTAGCTCGTGCATGTTATCCTGCCTTGGTTTCCTGGATATTAGGTTTTTTACACGTACAATTAGTTCTTCTATACTAAAAGGCTTTTTGAGATAATCATTTCCACCAGTGTCAAAACCAGTAACTACATCCTGGGGTTGAGATTTGGCAGTAAGAAAAATGATTGGTGTTTGAGTATCATTACTTCTAATCTCTTTTGTTAAAGTAAGTCCATCCTTTACAGGCATCATAATATCAACCACCAAAATATCGGGAGAATGATTCTTATACATTTGGAAAGCTTCTTCCCCGTTTCGGGAATGTAGTACAATAAAATCACGTGTTTCCAGGCTTTCTTTAATTATCTGAGCCAGAGTTATTTCGTCTTCAACTAATAGCAGTTTTATTTTATTCATTAGGTATAGAAATGATAAATGAGGTCTTATTCTTTTTTAAAACGATTTCTGCAACACCATTATGTTTTTCAGCTATTTTTCTAACATAATATAAACCAATACCATATCCTTTTACATTGTGAAGATTGCCTTGCGGTACACGATAAAATTTATCAAAAATATTTCCCGCATGCTCTTTGTTCAAGGTATTTGCGTTATCGCTGACTCGAATTTTTAATTCCTTTTTATTCTCAATGCTTACTTCAATTCGATTTCCTCCGTATTTTATAGCATTATCCAGTAAAGCTCCCAGGCAATTACCAAGATGAAATGGTTCAATATTTGAATTGCTTTTCGAATCCTCAGAAATTTTAAGAATAATTTCTTTTCCATCAGAATTCATCCTATAATTTTTAATAATATTTGCTGCCCATTTAGGGATATCTACCTGGCTTTTATCCAGAATCCAATTTTCAGAATCTAAAAGTGCGGTATCCATAAGTTGATCAACCATATTTTCTAATTTTCTAAGCTGTTGATCGGAATAGTCTAAATATCTATTTGTTTTCTCAACATCGTGGTTTGTATTGAAAAAACGTATGCTTTCAATGGCAGCCCCAATAGTTGCGATTGGAGTTTTAAATTCATGCGTTATATTGCTTATAAGGTCATTTTTTATTTCAGAAAGTTGTTTTTGTTGCTTTATAACCCATTGCAAATAAAACAATGCAAATAGGATGGAGGTCATTAATAAAAGGGAAATAAGTATACTTAGAAAACTTTTTTTCAAAATGATTTGAATTGCATTTGGAAATTGCAACTCTAAGCTTTCCCGATTTTTCAAATAGGTAGATTTCCCAATTACACTAAATTCACCTGATGAGAAGGATTTGCTGCGGGAGGTAGCGAAAAGTGTATCTTTTTTATAGTGATTTAATTTATATGGAATGTTATAATCTCTTCTTTTGAGTTCAGCATTTAAGAGAATTTTTAATTTTTTAAAATTGATAGAATCTTCGTTGATAGATATATAAATATCCTTAATATTATTCAACATTATCAAACTGTCAGAAGACTTATCTCTATAACTTGAATCTGTACTATCAGGACGGATCTTATCTATAATTTTTTTATTACCACCAGTGATAGAAAAATTGTCAGGATTGTTGCTGGTTTCCTTTTTAACTTTCAACGAAACCGAATTTTCCTTTGCAAAATCTACGAAGTAATTATCGATAGCAACGTCCAGTGCATTTTGTATTTCGTTTTTAAACGCAACCGTATTTTTCTGGTATTCTGTATAACTCCAATAGAGCTGTACGGTTATAGTTACAACTATAACAATACTTAATAAATAAGGGATACGTCGATATAGTTTTTTCATATTTCTACGGAAGATAATAAAATTTAAATGTACCGAATTATGTCCTGATTGCAGGGTTAAGTATATATAACTATTCCATTTTCTCGTTTTAAGTGAAGTATAAAATAATTAAAACGATCCTGAATTATTTAATTTGAAATCTCAGTCTGGTTCATAGACCGAATTTTGTTTGCAGCAATTGAAACAACATTTACTTTTTTACCTGGAGCATTTTCCTTTTGCTCTTTATTGAATTCTGCATTCAGATCAAAATGAAACTAATGATGCCTTTTATCATTTACATCTTTCAGAGGAAATTTATCCAGCGGACTTAAGTCAAAAAAGTTCTTCCATTAAATACAATAGAAATCCATCATACTTTTTTTACTTGTGTCCAAGACTTCATCAATGAACCTCTTTTTCTGAAAAGTAGCATTTGTGAAGAGGAAGGAAATGAAGTGAATGGGATACTCTAGATCATTATTCTAAAATAGATTTCTTTTAATAAATGATTCATACTATGAGCCTGAAATATATTTTTCCGTGAAAAATCTTCTAATTACTGGACCTTCCGAAACTTTTTACGTGAAAAAAATTTTTAGTAGAAGCGCAAATTAATTTGCTTTATAATCAATTGTAGTCAAATAGGACCAAAATTAAGGGGGAATACCTATTGAAAATTTGACAATGTTTTCTAACATAGATCTTTAGTTTTTTTAATTAGGGGTAAAAACTCATAATGTTAGCTTTTGGACAAGCTTGTTTTTAAGGAAAATTATATCTTTATAACACAAAGACGAACAAATTATATCAATCTTCTTTGTTTTATGAAGTTTGGTGAATCATTCGGTGAAACATCAAATTGATTCTCAGTGAAAGTATTGTGGTTAGGGCGTTTATAGATAAATAAATTATCCTGCCACCCCGACTTTAAATAAAAAAGAACCACTATAAGCTATAGTGGTTCTTTTTTTTATGCCTACCTACTCTCAATCTCCATATTTAAAGTAGAAACCATTAATATGCTCTTATGGAAGTTGGTCTTTATTATAGAACTAATGAGTAAACAATTTTTTCAGGTATTTAGAAGAACAATTTAATTCCTCCATTTATCACAAAACCGTCAACCGGGGCATAAATATCCCTGAATTGCGGATCTGAAATAGAACCGGTATAAATAGAATCAAAACGGGTTTGTCGAGTATCAGTAAAATTTTCAAAATTGAGGAATATTGAAAAGTCATCCCATAATTTTTCCATCATCAGGCCAAAAATCCAATAATCCTGACCGGTAGCACCATCGCTTAACTGCTGCGGACTAAAATAATAGCCCTCCAAACCAATTTTTAATTTTTCATGTAATTCATACATCAGCACATTATTTAAGCGGTGCTTTGAAACCAGGGGCATTTGAAATGTATTTCCGTTTTCGGTACGCTTAACATCAGCAAAAGTATAGCCCGTAAAAAGTTTGAAATCTTTATAGCCGAATTTCAAATTTGCTTCAATCCCTTTACTTTCAATAAAACCTTCGGGTTGCAAGTATTCAAATACACCTTCAGAAGTGTTTTCCAGAATTATGGGATTATCGATCTTAGTATAAAAGAATAGTGTATTGCTGGTAAACTCTATAATGTCAAAAAGTTCAGTGCGATAGTTAATATCAAAATTACCTCCAATAGAATTTTCAGCTTCGGTAGTACTCACGTCAATAGGCAATACATTTCTAAATTGAAGCCTCTCTGCATCTTCGGTAAAGACCGAAGGCGTTTTGTAACCAAGACCTCCCCCAATTCGGGTGGTAAGCGCATCGTTAATAGTAAACATTGCTGAGACCCGGGGTAACACAAACCAACCGTATTCATTTTGATAATCGGTTCTAAGGCCTGTTTCCAGTTGAAACCAATCGGTGGCACTCCAGTTGTTCTGCACAAAAGCACCATAAGTAAAGTGTTCATAATCTACCACAGGAGCATTCGTAAGCACATCCTGTTCAAAACGATCCACCCATAAATTCAAACCACCTATCCATTCCATCGTCTCTGTTCCCAAAACAACAGAAGCCTCGTTATAGGAAGCAAATTGATTTCCAGCAAAGGTATACTTGCCCGTCTCTATTTCCCGGTCAAAAAAGCTAAAACTGTTTTTCAGGTTAAAACGATTATTATCGTTCCAGGAATGTTCAAACCCCGATTGCAAAGTAGATCTGGCGGTATTATTCCTTTCAAAAAAGGGATCTTCAACCTCATCTCCTTCCAGATAGCGTATATTCCCGCCGGTACGTTCTTCCACGGTTGTATTCACCCCAACATCAAGTTTTGTATTTTCTGTAAATTCATAAAAAACCCTGGGATTTATAGTATATCGATCAAATTCTGGAATAGCGGTTAGTCCAATATCTGCCGGATCATAGGGCGAACCAAGATTATAAGAAGCAAAAACGGTAGTACCAAGTTTTCCGTAGGTATCAGAGTAGAATCCGCTAACGTCCAATCCCAATGCGGAAGTGGCATTGAGCATAAAGTTAAGTTCTCTTTCTTCACCCGGAGTTTTAGAAATAAGATTCACCAGGCCTGCGATGGCACCACCTCCGTAGAGTGTAGAAGATGAACCTTTAATTACCTCAACCTGCTTTAGGTCCAGGGGAACTATTTGCAGTAAACTGAGGCCGCCCGAAAATCCTGAATATAAAGGATAGCCGTCTTTGAGCAATTGGGTATACTTCCCGTCGAGTCCCTGAATTCGAATACTGGAATTTTCGGAAATTGCCGAAGTCTGCTGAGTTTGGATACCGGTGGTTTCGTTAAGCAACATCCTGATATCTCCGGGTTTCATATTTCCTTTTTCGGTAAGTTCTTCTCCAGAAATAACCTCTACCCTGGTGGGTAAATCTGCAATTGTACGCCTGGAACGGGTGGATTGTATAAAAATCTCTTCCATTTCTTCCCCGCCCGGTTGCAGCAAAACTTGGAGTGTATCATTAGTTTTTCTTGGAAAATCAAGACTAACTTCTTCAGAAACAAATCCAACAAAACTAAATACAATTTTCTGGGTCCCATTAGGGATATTTGTTAAAGATAATTCTCCGTCTATATTAGCCGTGGCTCCTATATTAGTTCCTTCTATTACTGCGTTTGCACCTAATAAGGGCGTATTATCTTCAGCATTCTTAATTACTGCTTCCAGGGAATTTTGCCCCAGGGAGTTAAAGGCGATCAGGAAGATCACCATTTTAAATAATGTTTTAATCATTATGAAAATTTAGGTTATTATACTATTTGTTTTCAAGAAATAATAACCTGTTTTGGCGGTTGCCAAACCCTTTCTGAATATTCTGTTTCTATTCTTTTAAATGAAAGACCGAATAAATTTGATAATGCTACTGGTTGAAAATTAAAAGGAATTAATAATCTTTCGCTGATAGATATGAAGCCTATACAACTGCCGCAGCTGATAAAAGGAGAGCATAATCCACAGTCATCCTTTTCTTTATCATCTCCATTTTCTAATTTTTGGTCTACCAAACTGGAATCACAATCATCATCCATACAGCAAGGGTATACAGAAGTTAGCAAGCAAAAAATTCCTAAGAAAACAGCCAGGAGTTTCATACTTCAAAAATAGGAAATTCTTAAAAAGTAAAGCCGGTTTTGAAAGAAGTCTTCTTAAAATAGCTAAGGATAAAGACTGATTTTACTATATAATTCAGGAATGTTAACTTCCCAATTGTATGTCTCCTGAAGCTTTAATTTAAGTGTGGACATTACTTGTTTTTCTCCATGTATGAGAAAAACTTTTTCAGGAATATTTTTAATTGATTTTACCCAATCCAACAATTCGGCTTGATCTGCATGCGCAGATAGACTTTCAATTTTTAAGATTTTTGCGTTGACCTCATAGTATTTCCCCCTGATCTTGATCTCTTTGGCTCCATCTTCAATTTTTCTACCACGTGTCCCTTCTGCCTGAAAGCCCGTCAAAACAATTCGGGTGGTAGGATTCTCTATAAATTTAGTGAGGTAGGTAAGAATTCTCCCGCCAGTAAGCATTCCGCTACCGGCAAGAATAATACGAGGTCTGGATTTATCGATGATCTCCCAGGTGCGCTTATAAGAACTTACCAACTCAAAATGCTCATGAATCGCTGTAATTTCAGAGATTTTTTTATGAAATTGATCAAATTTACCAAAAAGAGCAGTGGCGTCTATCCCCATAGGACTATCAATATAGATGGGGAGCCTGGGGATCTTATTTTTTTGAAACATTTCCCATAATAATACACTGAGTAATTGAAGCCGTTCCACCGCGAAGCAAGGGATAAGCATTACCCCGTTTTCGTGGATAATTTCCTTGATACTTTTCGCTAAAATTTCTTCAACATCTTCCTGCGGATGTAAACGGTCTCCATAGGTGCTTTCCATAAATAGAAAATTGGCCCATTCAGGTTTTTCCGGGGGATCGAGAAGCAAGTCGTCTTTTCTGCCCAGGTCACCAGAGAAGACAAGTATTTTCCCTTCTATATCTAACTCAATAAAGCCTGCGCCTAGAATGTGTCCTGATAACCGATGCCGGAAACGAATACTTTCATTTAATTCATTCCAGGAGCCGCTTTCAAAGATTTGGAAGAAGCGAAGCGTCTCCTCCACATCATCAAGCGTGTAAAGTGGCAGGGCTGGATGATGTTTTGAATAGTTCTCTTTATTGGCTTTTTCAGCCTCTTCTTCCTGAATTTTAGCCGTATCTTTTAAAATAATTTCCGCTATTTCCAGCGTTGGGGCATTTCCCAAAATAACACCGTTGAATCCCTGTGCCTTAAGCTTAGGCAAATAACCAGTATGGTCAAGATGCCCGTGGGTAAGGATCACATAATCTATTTTTGAAACATCTACAGGCAGTTTTTCCCAGTTTTTCAGGCGTAATTCCTTCAGACCCTGAAAAAATCCGCAGTCTATAAGAATATGCAGACTATCTGTTTCAATAAGAAATTTTGAACCGGTTACTGTTTCCGCAGCTCCCAAAAACTGAACATTAAGCTTTTTCATTACTTTTTGAATTACATATGCTTTTAAACTCATTAAGAACCTTTCTTCGCCTCTCCTCTGAAATCCCCAAATGATCCAGGTAATGTGGCTGGCTTAGAAGATGTGATGCAAGCACGACATCCCTTCCTAATAGAAATTGTTTTTCTTCCATGGAGAGCAAGGTAGAGACCGTCACCGGATAAAGTTTCAAACTGTCAATGCGTTTTTTTAAACTGGCATTTTCCGGATAATCCCAGCTAAGAAGATACAATCCCATACACCTTCCATATTGCAGTGCATCTTCAGTAAAACGTGTATTGGTTACCACCCACCCCTGCCCTTCTTTTTCTTCATAGTTTTTGCCAGACATGTGTATGTCCTGAAACCGTGAATGTATATAGAGAGGAATTTTCACATCACAATTCCTTCCTTCTTCATTATGAAATTTGCACTCTACCAGGTGCCTTTTTCTATCTTTAATAGCTACCACATCCACCTCGTGGGATACACATTTTCCCTCTATTAGTTCTCCAATCTTCACTTGATAGCCATCTCTTTTCATAATTTCTGCGATGAATCTTTCAAAAGGAAAACCTGATGGTCCCATCTCATAAATGGCTTTTTTAAGGCTGTATCTGGAAGCATAACATTCTCCAGATTTCTTAAGCATTGAAAATGCCCGGTTATATATTTGTTTCGTTGTGATTCCCGGGTATAACTCATTGGAAATTTCTTTGAGAACCCAGTTTGCGGTTTTTCTATTGACACCACTTCGCAACAAGGAATTGTTGAGTTTAGTCGGAGAAAAAAAGACTTTCTCGCCCGAAGATTTTAGGATTTTCCTTTTCATCAGAAAAAATGATTAATTAGTTGAAGTTACGTAAAGAGAAGCTCCAACTTTATGATATAAATCATCTTTTTTACTGAAAATATCTGGATTTAAGAATAGAAGAGTTTAATCTATTATACGGGAAGCAATAATAGTTTAGGAATAACTCAAAAATGATAATTTATGAGTGACAGACTATTAAAAAAAAATTATCGATTTGAAAAGAAAAGTCAGCATTCTATATTAATACTGATTTTAAAATTCTACCACTTCTGCCATGGTTTTAAATAATTCAGCATTGCTTTTTAGTAGTCTATAGGTCATTTCTATTTCCTTTAACCTGGCAGCAATGAGATTATTTTCTCTACTATTAATTAAGAAAAGAGAACTTTCCCCTAATTCAAATTTTCGTTCTTCTGCGATTACCAAAGACTGGTAATCCCTAACCAGTTGATCCATCAATTCATTTTGTTCCTGTAAAGCTATAATCTGATTTTGTAATGATCTTAATTCATTTTCAATTTTCAAACGTGCAGTTACCAGATCCAATTCGGCATTTTCAAGTTCAAGTTTGGCAAGCTGAAGATCACCTCTTTCCTTTCGAAGAAATATGGGGAAGCTAAATTTCATCCCCATTTTGTAATCACGATTGTTCAGGGTATTTAGATCATTTGTGTTACTGGTTAGAAAATTATATTCCAGATCCAGTTTAGGTAGCAATTTATTAGTTCTTAATTTTTTTTCTACCTCCAGCATATCTATTTCATAAGCAAGAGCTCTTACTTTAGGATGTTCTTCTATATTTAGCGCAAAGATTATTTCTTCTGTATTTAATGTTTCAGTTACTTCGGGATAAAGATTTTCATTAGGGATTACTTCAGGATTTAATTCCAGCGGGATATTTCCTTCCAGCCAGATGAAATTTGAAAGATTTAAACCCGCATTCAATAGGTCTAATTTACTTTGTTCCAGTTCCAGTTTTCTATTTTGTATGCTAAGTCCTGCTTCAAGTGTATCTATAGCCGGTTTCGCGCCTAACCTATATTCAGCGGAAACACCTCTAAAACGAATTTCTGCATTCTCAAGGAAATTCTGATAAAGATTATACTCTTGAAAAGCGGTATACCACTCAAAATATGCTACAGATGCTTTATAAAGGATTTCTGCAACCTGTAACTGTCTTTTTAGCTGAGATTGATTTCTATAAATTTTTGCCTGTTTTAATGCAGCCATACGTTCGCTCATAAAGATCCCGTCTGCAACATTTAATGAAACCCCGGCAGAATATAGGCCATCTTCGGGTACATTATTTTGAGGGTTTAAATAAACCCCTGAGTTATCCTCAAACTTTGCATTTAATTCAAGTCCATACCAGGTGGGTATTTTAAAAGCAGAACTAAAATTGCTATAGTACTCTGTTGCCTTATAATTTTTCGCAGCGTAATCTGCTTCAATTTTAGGATCAAAACTTCCCCTCGCTTTTAGAAGTTTTATCTCGCCTTCATCCAACAAAAGATCTGCCTGTTTCACCAGGGGATGATATTTCTTAACCATGGCTATATATTCTGTAAAACCAAGGGAAAGACTATCTTCTATCTGGGAAAAACCTACTGAAGATGTAAATAAGAAAACAAAGAAGACTAAGATTCTGTTCATTTTTCAGTTTTATTATTTTTTGCAGGGGTATAATAATTCTGTGGGAAACCATTTAGCTGACGCCAGATCTCATACCAGATTGGAACATCCTCAAGTAAGGCCAGTGTGGTAGCTCCAGATCCCACTCTTATGGCAGCCGGCCAGGGCTCATCATCCTTATCCTGGGAAAGCAGAACCCTGTATTTACCATTACTACTAATAAAATTCTCAATGGCTACTATTTTTGCCCCGTAGGTTCCATAAGAAACATTTGGCCAACCACTAAATACTATTGCAGGCCAGCCATCAAACCTAATTCTCATTTCTTCACCCAGGTGCAATAAAGGAAGATCTATAGGATCTACAAAGGTTTCAACCGCCAGGTCGTATTCAGAAGGCATTATTCCTACCAGAGGCTCTCCCTCCTTGAAACTTTCACCTATTCCAGCCTTTATAGCCTTATTAATATATCCAGACTGTGGTGCCTTAATATAGTAAAGGTCATTCCGCATTTGATAATTAGTATAAGAGCTTTCCAGTTTTGAAACATCGGCTTCAGTTTGAAATAGAGCACTCTCTGCGGTAGATCTATCACTATTTGCCTTGGCCATCTTTTCCCTGTATTCCGCACTAATCCTGTTAATTTCGATCTCTGAGTTTATAATTTCATTCCTGCTATTAAGCAATTTATTTTCCTGGGATATTAATTTAGCCTGTGCTTCCTGAAGTTTTAATCTCTTCTCTTCTAAATCTGTCATAGACTTCAGTCCTTCCTCATTTAGCTGTTGCGTACGATTAAACTGTCTTTCAGCAATTTCTAAATTCGTCTTAAATGCCTCCAAATCTATACTATCACTACGCATCTTAAGTATGCTCTGTTTTAGCTTGTTCTGGGCCTGCTGAAGTTTGAGGTTTCTCTCTGTTTCCAGGGCACTGATCTGACCACTAAGAGAGTTGATCTTATTTTCATAAGAATCCATAGACCTCTTTTTGGAATTCACCTGGTCTCCGGTACGTTCGGCTAATTGCGGATCGAAATATTCATTTTTAATTTCCGATATAAAAAGGATCGTATCCCCTTTATTCACAAAATCTCCTTCGTTAACATACCAGTTCTCAATTCTTCCAGGAATGGGGGATTGAATGGTCTGAGGTCGCTGCTCTGGAGTTAATGTAGTTACAGAGCCAGTCCCCGAAACTGTTTGCGTCCATGGGAGAAATAGTATAATTACCAAGAAGAGCGCAAAGAATTTCAAGAACCGATTGAAATACTTAAAATGTGTATCTCTAAGCACCTTCCTGCCCGCTTCAAACTGACCTATATCAATTTTCTCGTGCAACTTATTATTAGTGATGTTTAGCATCTTATTCTTTATGAGTTACTAATTTTCCCTGTTCAATATTCAAGATCCTATCGCAATACTTCTCCCATTTCTTATCCTTACTACTTACAATAACCGACCAAGAATTTTCTGAACTAAAAATAAAGTCCAGGATCTTATCTTCTTCTTCGGGATCTAATTGATCCAGGGGTTCATTTAATATTAATACTGATGGTTTTCTAATGATACTCCTGGCAAGAATGATCTTTCTTCTAATTGAATAAGGAATTTGTAGACCTTCGGGATGAATAATCGTATTTAGTCCTTTTGGTTGCTGTTTTACAAATCCTGCCAGGCCGGTTTTTTCAAGCGCCCAACGAATCTGCTGTTGTGATATGTTTTTATCCCCGAAAGTGATATTATCCAGTAAAGTGCCTTCAAATGGTGATTCTTCAGATAAAGATTGCCCCAGTAAAGACCTGTAATGGTTTAACTTGATGCTCTTTATGGAATGGTCATTAATAAATATTTCACCTCCGGTTGGGGACATGAGCCCTGCTATGAGTTTTAACAGCGTAGATTTACCCGCTCCATTTTTACCTCTTATTAATATTTTTTCACCTGGACGAATACTAAGATCTATGCCGTTAATAATATTCTTACCGTTGAATCCCTGGTAAGAAATATTTTCCAGTTCTATATGTAAGGTATCGCCCTCAGAAAAAACCTGGTCTCCGCTTTGATCTTCAAGTTCTTTGTCTACCACCTGCCCCAGTTTTTCAAGGGAAGTAAGAATATCATAAAAAGATTCAATACCCAGAATCATTTTTTCTACGGAACTAATTATCAGTAATATGATGATCTCTGCGGCGACAAATTGCCCAATGTTCATTTCCTGATTCAAAACCAGGATCCCTCCAATTATCAAAAGACCAGCAGTAACAAGCACTTTAAAGCCTATTATTTGAATGAACTGAAGTTTTAAAATTTGAAAATGACCCTCCCTGGCATCCAGGTAGTCGCTAACCATTTTATCATTTCTGGAAATTGCATGATTGGTATTCCCAGATACTTTAAAGCTCATTAAAGTCCTGGCTACTTCCTGTATCCAGTGAGCAATCCGATACTTATGCTTAGATTCTACAAGACTTGTGACCAAACCTTTTTTAGCCGTAAACTTGAAAACTATATAAATTAATGACACCAGCAATAAGCCATAAATTATAAAGAACGGGTGATAAAGTGATAGCAGGATTAATCCAAAGATCACCTGGGTAATGGCGGTGGGAAAATCTATCATTACTTTTCTTAAAGCCTTTTGGATAATAAGCACATCAAAAAACCTATTGGCTAGTTCCGGTGGATAGAAGTTCTTTAATTCTTCCATTTTGATCTTCGGAAA
Organism: Christiangramia sediminis; assembly: GCF_020552705.1. GTDB lineage: Bacteria > Bacteroidota > Bacteroidia > Flavobacteriales > Flavobacteriaceae > Christiangramia > Christiangramia sediminis. The sequence continues at coordinate 672,379 of NZ_JAJBZG010000001.1, forward strand.
GCGGTAGATAAATTCAAACGAGGCCCGGGTAAAAATTTTCTGCTGAACATTTTCCAGAATCCTGATTTGCATCAACTGAAGTACTCCTACAAATGCAACTCCCAGGGTTACTAAAATAACCAGCACTACCCAAGAGGTAGAGATCCTGGCTCCCTGTAACAAGTTTACGATGGCTTGAATTCCCAAAGGTACGGAGAGGCTTACCAAACCCGAGAATATGGCATAATAGAAAATTTGGAGAAAATCCTTCTTTTCTAGTTTTAGTAAACCTACAAAACGCTGCCAGGGTGTTAGACTTTTTTCCTTCATAATTATTTTTTTACAAGACTTTCAACCATGTGAATAAAATACTCTGAGGGCGTAACGCTGGCATTACAATCTGTGAGAGAAACAAAATGATCTCTAAGAAAATGTTGATGGAGTGTCCCCTCAATAATAGTACTGGCTAAACTGGATGGATAAGGATATTCAGCATTTACAGCTGTTATCATATCCTTTAGCCGATTTACCAGTCGTTTGTAAACAGAAAAATATCCGTCCTGGTTTTCTTCATCTACCTCCTTGGTTAAAAAGGATTTTGAAAACTCATTAATTATAATGTTGCTTAAAGAAATTTCATTAATATGCCCAAACTCGGCGTCTTCTTCAACAGGTTTAGTGATCACTTCTATAGCTTTTTCTAGTTTTTTATAGTTGTCTGAAATGCTATTGGTGGCAAATACAAGTTGATATTCTTTCCATCCCCAATACCAGGTGGTTATATACACGAGAAATTTATGTTTGTTTTCAAAGTATCTATAAATAGAACTTTCATTAGACTTGATCTCGTGCCCGAGCTTTCTGAAAGTGAAATTCTCAAAACCAATCTTATCAATCAATAAAATGCCATGTTCAACAATCCTTTTACCAAGCTCTGTAGACTCCGGATCTTTCAAATAGATCTTATCACTTACACTTATCCTGATATCCTGAAGAAGATATTTCATATTCAAAAATTTGAACAAAAATAATAGTAAAACTTATATTAATGATAGTAACACTATTATTTAACAAATAATTGAAAATTGTCTACCCATAGTAAGGTAATTGACTGAAAAGCTAAAACAAAAAAAGCCTGTCAATTAAAAATGACAGGCTCTTTTTAAATAATTTAATTTAACTATCGCAAACTGGCTACACTTATAGCGGGATATTTAGCTTTTATAAACATATAAACTCCATAACCCACAAATCCTATAGCTACAATTCCCAATACTATAGATCCAAATTCATTTTGAATATAACTAAAAGCATCTGTTTGGGTACTGATTTTACTTCCGCTGGAGAGACCGGATTTCAAGGTAAGATAGGCCATCAAACCTATGACCGCACCTCTGGCTGTATGCCCAAATTTTCCTGCGTTGATTAATGTCTTTTGTTCTTTTCTATCCATCCCGGCTTCTTCTACCTCTTCCCTGAATTTATTAGAATAAGCTCTATAGAGATCATAAATAGCCTTTATTGCCATTCCAATTCCTATAATAATAGCAATTGTGTCTCCATTGGATCCGGACATTAGAGAACCCATCATGGAACTCGAACCACCAGAACTGCTTCCAAAAGCTAATTTAAGTGAATAGAAGGCGAATCCTCCGTAGATTAAACCACTAATAAAATATGCTACTCTTTTTGCATATCCCTTAGCATCATCATCTAAACCCTTTGGATTAGCAAAAACCTGATACATTCTCCAGAATACATAACCTAAAAGACCAATTCCTAGAATTACAAGAAGAATTTGACCATAAGATTGCTGTGCAAGGTATTGCAAAGCTCCCTTTCCCCCTGTTTGCTGACCTCCCTGGCCAAATGCAGCCAGTGCCGTTAAAACTCCAATTAAAGAATATACTGCTCCCTTAGCCGCCATTCCGAAGCGTGCAAAATTTTTCTTTTTACTCATTACTTTTAATTTTTGATTGGTTAATCATTATTAAAGTTATGGGAATTTGAAATCCTTACCAGTTATTTAGAAAAATTTTATACTAACTTTAGCTAAATCAGGCCTATTTGATAAATTAAATGCTGCTTATCGCTTTAATTCCAACCTGATTTTTATCAAAAACTTTTAAGTTAGATTGAATCACTTTTAGGTAGTTCTGATAAGTAGTTCTTAATCTAATCAGAAAATGAGATTAATTTACTGATTGGTAGTTCATTATGGTCAAAAAAAATAATTAAATCCACAATTTTACAAGCTCTTTCACGTTATTTTCTAAAATTCATAGATATGAAAATAACAAATTTGAAACACGTGTTACTGGTTTTGTTGATGTTATCTATAACTACCATTTCTTGCTCGTCTGATGATGATAACAATCCAGATCAACAAAATCCACAAGTGATTAGTCAAATAGAAAATAATATAAGAGATGGTAATTGGAGAATAACAAAATTTATCGATTCAAACGAAGATGAAACTAATCATTTCAATGGATTTAATTTCACATTTGGCGCAAATGGAGTATTAATTGCTGAAAATGAAAATGATTCTTTTGAAGGCACCTGGAGTATTACCGATAGTGACAATTCAGACGACGATGACGATAGTGCAGATGATTTAGATTTTAATATAAATTTCAATTTATCAAATGATTTTGAAGACTTGAATGATGATTGGGATATTTTGACCCACTCCAGCAATAAAATTGAGCTTATAGATGTTAGTGGCGGAAACGGGGGCTCAGATTATTTAACTTTTGAAAAAAATTAAGTCATATTTGAGTTTCCAATTCTAAAGGATAAATTAAGCAAAATTGGTCTTGATGAGAAATAGAGTAATTGCCAATTATATAATGCAGTTATACCCTACTAATCTTATAACGCATACATCAATTAAATATCTGTTACCGAGCTAAAAGTAAGCTCTTCAGAAAATAATCTATAAAACTGTCAAGATCTTTGATAGAAATTTTACAATATAAGTCGCCACTCGATATTTATTCTATATAAGAAATATAGAATATCAGCACGATGCTAATTATAAAAATAACTAACCTTATATGATCTTCTCTTTTTGTTCGAGATTCCATAATAACCCAATTAGAAAATGAGTTTAAAATAGCTAATTATGCAGGGGAAAAATCGGGGCAGAATAATTTATATAACACAGACAAACAGTGTTATGAATAATAAATATACAGTATTTTCATTAAAAATAGAAACTTACAATTTCTCAATAAACTTTTGATGATCTCTTAACCATCTTTCCAGTTTTAATCGCTTTACTTCAGAAGCTTTTAGTCCTTTTTGCTTTTCATACCAATCATCTTCATTCTCTTTCTTAACAAAAGATCTTTCAATGGAAATTAAACGTTTACCCAGTAGTTTATAGGAAATCAATGTTTTGATTTCGTAAATATTCTTTGATTTTGATATTTTTATCAACTTCATAGCTCCCCAACAATTATTAAAATCAATTCTAATAAAAGAATTACCAAACAAATTTTTAGTTTGTAAAAATATATCAGGAAAATCCAAACTTGCATAAAGCATTGTTAAACCTGATCATCTGCATGGTTTGGATTAAATAATTTATTTCCGAAAGAATTATTTTAATGCTTCTCTAAAACAGAAATTCAATTTCAAAAATTGGGTGATATTTAACTTTAAAAAACAAGGAATAGGGAATTCTTCTGAAGTTGAGATAGTTACTCATCCATCAAAATTTATGTTTTGAGTATTCTTAAATGTTAATTCTTAAAATTTCCTTAAATAAACACAATAGGATTTCTAACTTTACGTTCCAATTAAACCAAACAAAAAATCCTATACCCTATGAAAAGATTTAAAATTGTCTTGGCCTTAATTACAATTAGTGTTTTCTTATCCTGTGATACAGACAGAGATGATATAAACCTTTCTAAAGCTGAAGCGAATGCGTTAAATCTAATTGTTCAAAACGGTGAATGGCAAATCACCCAATTCTCTTTAAATGGCTCGGACAGAACCGCGATTTATGAAGATTATATTTTCGTTTTTGAAGAAGAAAATAATCTATCTGCAAATTCCTCTATAGACCAGGTAACGGGCACCTGGAGAATTAATAATGATGCCGGGAGTGAATTTGATTCTTACAATGATGTAGATTTTAATATTTTCTTTACCTCAAATGGCAAACTTGGAGAGCTAACAAGGAATTACGATGTTATATCTGCTACCAATACAGAAATCAATCTAAATCTTGACATGAACGAGAATGGAGATACAGCTATACTTAGTTTTAGTAAGAACTAGCTGTAGCATACTAATATAAAATTATTAAAAGGGCATTATACTTAATTGGTATGATGCCCTTTTAGTTTTCTCCAGTATCAACATTACACCAATCTTTTATTAAATTGCATGGATCAATAAAATTAGGATGGATACATATAAAGCAGAAGAAAGTAGATACGAAAAAATGCAATATCGCAGATGTGGTAAAAGCGGAATAAAACTTCCATTATTATCTCTTGGATTGTGGCATAATTTCGGAGATCATGATAATTTTGAAAATTCACGTAATATCCTCAGAACAGCATTTGACCATGGGATCACACATTTTGATCTTGCTAACAATTATGGACCTCCTTACGGTTCAGCTGAAAAAAATTTCGGAAAGATCTTTGAGGAAGATTTCCAAAAATACCGAGATGAACTTATTATTTCTACCAAAGCGGGATGGGATATGTGGCCGGGACCATATGGTAACTTTGGATCCAGAAAATATCTTATTGCCAGTTTAGACCAATCTCTACAAAGAATGGGGCTGGATTATGTAGATATATTCTATCATCATCGCCCAGATCCTGAAACTCCGCTGGAGGAAACTATGGGTGCATTAGATCAAATTGTAAGGCAGGGCAAGGCACTTTATGTAGGTATTTCACAGTATAATGCTGAAGATACTTTGCAGGCCTCTAAAATATTAAAAGAACTGGGGACCCCATTTCTTATTCATCAACCAAGGTATAATATGATGGATCGCTGGGTTGAAGATGGTCTTCTAGATACTCTTGAAAAAGTAGGAATTGGCAGTATCGTTTTTTCTCCACTAGAACAGGGAATTCTTACTTCAAAATATCTTGATGGTATTCCTGAAGGTTCACGTGCGGCAACTGAGGGTAGCTATTTGGATAGATCCCAGATAACAGATGAGGTCGTAAATCAAATTCAGCAACTACATGAAATAGCCAGTAACAGGAATCAGAGTCTTGCGCAAATGGCGGTAGCCTGGTTGCTAAAAGATGAGCGTGTAACTTCAGTGTTGGTGGGTGTAAGTAAGGTTCCTCAGTTAAAAGATAATATTGAAGCTATTAAAAATATTGACTTTACAGAAGCAGAATTAAAAAAGATAGATGCTATTTTAAATTATTAAACACCCGGAACTTCTGGAATTTACTTGATATAAATTTCCAGAAGTTCTGTTTTATCGCCTTCTATTTCAACTTCATCAGCAATTGCCGGGATCAAAATACTCTCCCCTTTTTGCAGAATTTCTGTATGATCTTTAAGGCTAATTCTTGAAACCCCGTCAACACACATAAAGATCACAAAAGAATCCAGTTGAGAATAATCTTTTTCGATCTTTCCCTGAACCGGTAAGAAATTGGTTGTAAAGTATTCACAGGATGCTATTTCAGAAGAAACATTCTCTTCCTTCCTATAAGTAAGTTTATAATCATCCTTTTTTTCAAAATCAATAGCATCAATGGCCAAAGCCGTGTGCAGGTCTCTGCCTTTTCCTTCTGAATCTACTCTGTCCCAATCGTAAATTCTATAGGTAATATCTGAAGTTTGCTGGATCTCAGCCAATAATACGCCGCTTCCTATGGCGTGAACCTTTCCTGTATTAATAAAAACCGAATCTCCTTTTTTAACTTCTTCAAAATTCAACAACTCAGTGATCTTGTTTTTTTCCAGGTATTCAAGGTATTCCGTTTTATCCAGCTCCTTTTTAAAACCAATATTCAGTTTGGAACCTTTATCTGCCTGCATTACATACCACATCTCGGTCTTTCCAAAAGAATTGTGACGCTGTTTTGCCAGTTTATCATTGGGATGCAACTGAACTGAAAGGTCAGATTTAGCATCGATGAATTTTATGAGCAACGGAAAATCCTCTCCAAACTGTTGATAGATCTTTTCGCCAACTAATTCAGATTTATATTCTGATATAAGCTCAAGAAGATTTTTTCCAGCTTCAGAACCATTGTCTACTATAGAAATATTATCCTTAACTCCTGAAATTTCCCAACTTTCACCCACATTATCTGTAATGGTATCTTTATTTAAATGATCCCTTAATTTATTTCCACCCCAGATTTTTTCCTGAAGGATTGGTTTAAATTTTATTGGATAGTTGAGCATTTTATTATTATTTAATCTGATTTTCTACTGATTAAAAATAGATTTCTATGTAATCGTTCCCGGTGGGTATTGGGCTGGGTATTCATGTTAATCTCATCGATCTTCTTGATTTCAAATTCAGCCAAAACCTCTTTCATCTCCTGCAGTTGCTCTTCACTTACTAATAACAGAAATTTATCATTTTCAGGAATATCATAAGTTTCTCCATTTTTAAGAGATTCAATAGGTTGTCCATATTCCCAGATGAACTCCGGAGTGAAGCCATTATATTCATATAAAGGCATGGGTTCTTCTTCCAAATAGCGATCTACTTCAGAAATACTTTTATATTCAGGATTCAATTCCAGCTGCTTCACCAAGGGAAAGCCAAAGAATATTATACAAATTATAAACCATACTGTTAAATAGAAGACCGGTTTTATTCGATTTTTCTTAAGGTAGTAAAAAATGAGCGTTCCTATACTAACCAGGCAAATTGAAATAAGTAAATACCATGGCCAGATTTCCGTAAATTGATCTTTCAATAAATAGAATCCTATAACCGGAAATGCCAATCCTATCAGGGCAATAAGTGAAAAATTAAAGTATACTACCCATTTCTCTTTTTTCCGCATCATATCAAATCTCCTGAAGAGATATTCAATATAAAAGCCAGTATTCAAAGCTAATGGGATTAAGACCGGTAACAGGTATCTGGATTTCTTTTCGGGGATAATAGATAGCAACACAACGGCAGCCAGGGTCCACCAAAGCGTAAATTTATAACCTGTTTTATCAAAAACACGATTTTTAAGGTAGGGATAAAGTAAACTCACAAATGCGGGAATGGTCCATATTCCAGATTGAATAACAAAACTCCAATAATAGTAGAAAGGTCTGGTGTTGTAATCCAGCCAGCGACCAGTTTCTTTTTCAGTAATCTTAGCTACCGCCTGGGTATCGAAAAAATAAACATACAGGCTCCAGGAAGCTGAAACAGCCAATGCAACCAATACCATTATTAATAATGCGGGCCACTTATCTTTTAAGTTCCTGTATTTATAAACCACTCCATAAGCAATTAAAAATGGCAATAAAAGCGCATACATAGATACCGGGCCTTTGCTAAGAAAGGAACATCCCAAAAGGATTCCGGTAATTACTCCGTTGGTGAATTTATTAGCTTCATCAGTAAATATTTTATATAATCCATATATGGCCATTAACATCCAGGCATGGGTATGAATATCCCATTGCCCGTCCCTGCCTGAATATAATATGTAAAATGAAGTCGCTCCAATCAAACCTGCGATAAACGCAAATTTTCTATTTGCAGTAAATTTTAGTCCGAGTTTATATATAAAAATAACCGTTATGGTTCCCATGATTGCAGCCGGTAATCTTAAGGCAAAAAGATTTTTCATGCCAAATATCAGCATAGAAATAGCCGTTAACCAGGTGGGTAAAGGTGGTTTCTCATATCTGGGTTCATTATTCAGGGTAGTGAAGATCCAATGATCTAAATTGATCATTTCCCGGGCAGTCACAAAATTACGGGCTTCCATGATATTTACCATGATGGCATCAAGGTTCACGAAAAATATCGCTATACATACCATGAATAATAAAAGAAAATAATTATACTTTGACCTCATTTTTCTGAATATAAATATTTCTAATATACATAATCAAACCAAAGCCGTGGCCCGCCAATAGTACAGGATCCTTTCTAATTACTGCATAAACGATTATAATTCCTGAACCCAAAAGACTTAATAGCCAGAACCCCATTGGTAAACTTGATATTTTTTTCCTCTCTGAATATATCCATTGATAAATAAATCTTAGAACAAAAATCACCTGACCCAAAGATCCGAGCAATAACAACCAGAAAGGGATCGCATCATTTCTGAATAATTTGGCCGCATCGTACTGATCATTATTGAATCCATATATTACAATTAGTAAGGGAAATATCCATAAAAATATTCTGAAAAATCTTGGGAACCTGTACCATTCGCCCTGTAATTGCAGATTTCTTATATAAATGAAATACGTAAGGGTTTGCCCCATCATAATAGCAAAGTCGTCCCTTAAATACCCATAAACAAACAGTAAGAATGAAGCGAGTAAACTTAAATGCCAGAATAAAATTGGGGTAATAATTTTTTTACTTTTTTCAGAAAGTATCCATTGCAGGATCATCCGGCCTGAAAAAAGAAACTGTGCCGCAAATCCCAAAGCATACACTAACCAATTATCCATTCTTTCTTCCAACTTTAAATAATGGAAAATCCCTTTTTTTTGTAAAATGAAAGTTTTGAGATAAAGTGACCATATAAGTAACCGGGGAGTTTTTGGCTAAATTAATATTATTTCTCAAACACTATTATAGTCATTTACCGATTAATTCTTGCACTTTGAAGATTTTTGAATAATTGACCCCCAACGATTCATATTTACTTATATATTTGATTCACCAAATCTATTGAAATACCCTGCTTGGCTAACTAAAATATAATTAGTGATGCTAACACAACAGGACTACATCCTTAATACTGAAGAAGAATACCAACAGATTAAATCTGTAAAGGAGCTGGTTCAGAACATTCATGAATCCGGTACCTTTTTTAATCTTTCTCTTAAAACTTTAGAGTTAATCCGAAGGTTTAATAATCTATATATTCAGGTTTTCGAAACTGAAGATGAAAATCCAGGCATCCTGAATCAATTAGTTATTATATCTAAAAACCTGGAGGCAGAATTAATCAGAGAAAATTAGAAAACTAAAAAATACTATATACTGATAATCAAAAACTTCCTTCGGGAAGTTTTTCTTTTTTAGAAATAAGTGATTTTTTAAATAAAAAAACATTGCATTATTTATAAAGTGGCTTATATTTGCAACCGCAAAACGGTGGCATAGCTCAGCTGGATAGAGCACCTGCCTTCTAAGCAGGCGGTCCCAGGTTCGAATCCTGGTGCCATCACGAAAAGCCTTCTCATTCTGAGAGGGCTTTTTTGTTATATTCCTTAAAGAGATTTTAAAGAATTGTATTTATTTTGCTCATTATTTTAATCTCAATTTTCTCCACAAACGCACACTTTACGCACACAAATTAATATTTAACATTTTTTTAGTACAAACGCTCACATTTAAGATCTTTAAATTAAAAATTGGGATCTTCCCATACATTAAAGGGAAAATAGTTCAGCACATTCCCCTGCATTTCGTTATCACTACATTCTAGGAAAAGAGCTTCACGAAAAAAGTCTTGGACACTATTCCCCTATTTATTTGTAATACATTGACAGTTCAAAATGTCAAAGAAGTGTGCTACTCTCACAATCCCAAAAGTGGAATAGAGTCCGCCAGATTGAAATATTATTGCAATTATTCTTCCACTTCAAATTTTTTCATACTCCTCATAATTATTTAAGACTACTACCCAGCCATCCCGATTTACCTTTTTTGTAATGCAAAATACCATGATTTAGAAGTTAGCCGGAGTGCATAACCGGTCGGCTACGCTTTCCCTTTTATAACTCCTCTCTAATTCTAAATCATGAAACTGTATCGGCATCAAAAAAGGTAACAGCGACGGCACTACGGGAAGTAAATTTTAAATCAGAAATCATGAAATCGTATCAAATCCATAAAACTGAAACGGAAAGAAAGTTAAAAAATCAAAAAAGGAAAACGCTCAGGATACAATAAGTAAATTTTTAAACCTACCCGTGGGTGAAAGCGGGATTCATAAATATTTTAATCTAAATTTTTTCAATCATGAGTACACTTAGAAACAAAGTACAGTTAATCGGAAATGTAGGGAACGCTCCCGAAATCAAGAACCTTGAAAGCGGCAAAAAAGTAGCCAGTTTTTCAATCGCCACTAATGAATTTTATAAAAATTCTAATGGTGAGAAAGTGCAGAATACCCAATGGCATAGTATTGTGGCATGGGGTAAAACTGCGGAAATCATTGAAAATTATGTAGGTAAGGGAAAAGAAATAGCTATTGAAGGCAAACTGACTTCCCGCTCCTATGAAACTAAAGAAGGTGAGAAAAGATACGTAACCGAAATTTTAGCCAGCGAAATTCTTCTACTGGGTGCAAATGCCAGTAATGGTAACAATTAATTTTTAAATTAAAGAGGGCGGCCTTGCTCAAAGATCCGCCCTCTTTTCATTATTAATCCAGTTAAACGAGATCAACATGAAAACCAAAGTTAATGAAATATCGATAAAATATCAGGGCAATTTTAAAATAAGCCAGGCACCTAAAATCACATCTTCCCAAAGTGCCACCGAACTTTTATTCAGCTCCTGGAATAGGGATCAAATAGGGCTACAGGAATGTTTTAAGGTTATGCTTTTAAATAACGCCAATAAAGTAAAAGGAATATTTGAAGTCTCTACAGGCGGAATTACCGGAACCCTAGTAGACTTACGTATTGTATTTGCAGTTATCTTAAAAAGTCTGACAACTTCTGTTATTCTGGCGCATAACCATCCTAGTGGCACCTTAACACCGAGTAATGCAGATAAAGCCCTCACTACGAAAATAAAAAATGCAGCGATCCTTTTTGATATTAAAGTCCTTGATCATCTTATAATAACTCCAGATGGTAACTATTTTAGTTTTGCCGATGAGGGTCTTTTGTAAACAATCAAAACAAATTTTTAACCGGGTCTTGATCTTTAAGGCCCGGTTTTCTATTTGAAAAATTCGCAATCAATTTTTCCAAATTCTAAGATTAGTTCAATAAGATAAAATTCTACATCTTAAAAAATACAATTCATTATTGGGACATATAAAAGGCTATTAAATTCTGTTTAATAGTTTGAATTTTTTGTCCCTGCGGGACGAAAAGGCAAAGCAAGAGGATAACCCGCGAAGCGAGGTTAAGCATGCCTTTAAAGTTTCAAATAGCTGTTATTTAGATACTTATAAAATATCGAAGTTTTTAAAATTTTCGAATTTACAGTAAATGGCTTCTAAACCCCTGCAAAATGGTCAATATTTACTGTAAATGCTAAAAATAAAAAGAAGAATTATGGAAAAATCTACAAATATAACCATCAAGAAAAATATCGCTCAGCGATTCATAAAATTTTCTAGAAGGCACTACAAAACCCACACTGAAACTTTAGCCGGTATGCTGGACTTTTTTTATTACAATGAAATCTCACCTAAAGAAAAATTTGGACCTACCGGAAGACGGATTGAAAATACCCTAAAAAAAAGAATAAATGCAGTGATTGCTATAATGAAAGATGTAGAAAAGAACAAAGCTAATCCTACGCTAGCAATTCTTGAGTCTCTCATGGAAGCCGCAGATCCTAAAAATAAAAACCAGATAAGGGATTATGAAGAAGATGATACTCATCCCGATTTCTATAAATAATTCATTATGTATATCACTATTTCAGCACAAAAATTAGGAGGTAATTATTCACAGAGTGTCGCAGGCTATGTGGATTATTTGGAAAAAGAGAACCAGATACCAGAACAAGATCAGAAATTGGAAAATTTCTTTAACCAGTATGAAGATGATATAATCCCGGAGGAAGTGGTGCAGGAAATTGATTCCAATACTTCTAAATTAAAGAAAATTGAGCCCAAATTTTACTCTATTACGGTAAACCCCTCCCAGTATGAACTTAGAAGACTGGAGGACAATAGCGAGTCTCTAAAGCGCTATACGAGGGAACTTATGAAAGATTACGCTTCCTGCTTTAACCGTGAAATTAATGGACGTCCAATCAGTATTAATGATATTAAATATTACGCCAAAATTGAACATCATCGCACCTTTAAAGGAAGTGATTTTCAGGTGAAGGAGAACCAGGAATATGCTACCAAAATACTTCAGCTGAAGAACGATATTCAAAAAATTCATAGGGTTGAAAAAGAAGGGAATATCAAGAAAATTGAGCTGCAAATAAAACAGCTGGAAAAAGTGGCTCCTCATCAACAGAACGGAAGCCGTATTGTACAGGGAATGCTCAAAGAAGGTAATCAAAGCCATATTCATATTATCGTGAGTCGAAAGGATGTCTCCAATTCAGTCAGCTTGTCCCCCGGGAGCAAATACAAATCTTCCGAAGTCGAAATGAATGGGAGATTAGTGAAAAGAGGGTTTAACAGGGATGCTTTTTTTCAGAAGGCAGAAAAAACGTTTGATAAAAATTTCGGGTACCAGCGCAATTATGTCGAGACATATCAGGCTCGCAAAACTTATATCCATAATCCCAAATTATATTTTTCAGCAGTAATAGGTCTACCTGCTTCTGAAAAAGCCATGGCGATGAAAATAGTACGGGAAAGTGGTCTGCCAATTCTTCCTGTTATTCCCGTATCCCAGGCTCAGCTAACAGTAAAACTGATTAGAACTCTTCAGAAAAGTATTGGCGTTGCGATAAGATCTGGTTCAATAGGAATTTAAACTAAAAAATTATGGAAACTTTTAATCTGTATTCAATCATTTTCCTCATTGCGGCTATAATTTTGATTTATTATCGTGTCTATAAAATATCTACTTACGCTTTCCTAATCAATTCACTGCTTACCGCTCTTCTACTTTGGGGAATTCTAGCCGCTACTCCATCCATTAATGAAATAGCTACGGTAGCACTTTATTTGGGCTGCCCTTTAATTCTAGGGAATACAATACTATATGTATTTCTGCCTAAAAATGAGAAAACAAATATACCTGCCAAGTACGAGGTCCATTTTAAAACTATAAAATCAAAATTTAAAATTGGGAATATAAAACGTGGAGTTTCTATTATTGGTGCTGCAGGTAGTGGCAAAACAGAAAGCGTTGTTTACAATTTATTGGAACATTTCAGTAAGCATGCCTTTTGTGGGGTTATTCATGATTACAAGGATTATGAAATCACAGAAATGGCTTACCCCCTATTTAAGAATCCAAATCTACCCTTCTATATCCTATCATTTGATAAAATATGTAACCGTGTAAATCCTATCGCACCGAGGTATATGGAAAACGAAGAGGATATAAATGAAGTATCCAGAGTTCTTTTGGAAAATCTGCTGGAACAAAAAGAAACAGGTGCTACAGGTACAGGTAAATTTTTTAACGATGCCGCTCAGGGGTTAATTAGCGGTTTGATCTGGAAATTAAAAGTATCATTTCCTCAATATTGTACCCTGCCACATCTTATAGCCGTTTATCAATATTTAAATACCGATGAGCTTATTAGTTTTTTAAAATCCAACCAGACTTCAAGGGCTTTTGCAGATGCTTTTATTAGCGGAAAGGATTCTGACAGACAAACCGCCGGGGTAAAAAGTACAATTTCCAATGCTCTTATGAAGATTAGTAGCAAACGTATTTTTATGGCTCTTGCAGCCGATGATATCCCACTCAATATTAATGCCTCTGAAAATCCAGCGGTAATCTCCTTGGTGAACAATCCAAAATATGATACCGTTTACTCCCCTATTATCGCAACGGTTATGCACACCATTGTAAAGCAAATGAGTATTCGCCATGCCCAATCTTCGTTTCTCCTTATTGAAGAGGCGCCCACAATAAGGCTATTGAATATGCATCGAATTCCGGCCACCTTGAGAAGTTATGATATTGCAACTATTTATGTGATGCAGGATAAAGTACAAAATGATATGATGTATGGAGATAAAGCCAGCAAAGCAATATTGAGTAATTTGTCCTATCAGTTCTTCGGAAAAGTTAACGATCCTGATACCGCCAGATATTATGAAAGATTTTTTGAGATTATAAAAGATGAAACCAAAACGGTGATGCGAGGAACGGGATTGGATTTTGACACCAAAATTTCTACCGGTGAAAAAGAGATTTATAAAGTTCGGGCCAATACCTTTTTTGGGCTGAAACAGGGTGAATTCGTTACGTATGCCGATGGAAAAGATGAAAAGGTATATTTCCAGAAGCAAAAAATTCAGCGACAACTGCCAGAAGATGGTCAGTTTTATTCAGAAGAAGAAATCAATGCCAACTACATAAAAATATACAGGGAAGTCCGGTTTATTTGCAAAAAGGAAAAAGAAAAACCAAATAAGAATAACTCATAATAATAAAATTTGGATTAATTCCTATTTTATGGATAATATCCTTTTTGTAGCTTTGTAGGATGATTGAAATCATTAAATATTCAGAATATCCTATTTTTTTGGTTCGGCCTTTTATTGGCGGAATAACTGCCGGATTTCCTTCACCTGCCGATGATCACCTGGATAACAACATAGATCTGAATATCGAATTCATTAAGGATAAGGACGCTACTTTTTTTGGAAGGGTGCAGGGTGACTCAATGACGGGTGCTGGGATAGACCATGGAGATCTTCTAATCATAAATAAAAGCCTAGAACCCAGAAATGGGAAGATTGCTGTGTGTTTTATAGATGGTGAGTTTACCGTCAAAAGAATAAAAATCGAAAAGGAAATTGTGTGGTTAATTGCCGAAAATAAAAATTACCCTCCTATTAAAGTAGGCAAGGATAATGATTTTCTTATCTGGGGGATTGTTACCAACGTAATAAAATATTTCTAATGTATGCTTTGATAGACTGCAATAACTTTTATGCTTCCTGTGAAAGGGTATTCAATCCTGATCTAAATAATAAACCTGTAGTGGTGCTTTCAAATAATGATGGATGCGTCATAGCCCGTAGTAATGAAGCAAAAGCTTTAAATATTCCTATGGGTGCGCCAGCCTTCCATTATGAGAAAATATTCAACGAGAACAAGGTGCATGTATTTTCCTCTAACTATGTGCTGTATGGGGATATGAGTAACAGGGTAATGAATATTCTTGCTAACTATACCCCCGATATTGA
Organism: Christiangramia sediminis; assembly: GCF_020552705.1. GTDB lineage: Bacteria > Bacteroidota > Bacteroidia > Flavobacteriales > Flavobacteriaceae > Christiangramia > Christiangramia sediminis. The sequence goes on from NZ_JAJBZG010000001.1 coordinate 687,594, forward strand.
AATTTACTCCATAGATGAAGCATTCCTTTTATTTAAAGGCTTTAGTCAACATTTTGATTTAGATAGTTATAGTAAAGATATAATTCGAAAAGTGAAGACCTCTACCGGAATACCAATAAGTATTGGAATAGCTCCTACGAAAGCATTGGCAAAAGTAGCGAATAAAATAGCAAAGAAATTCTCAGACCGCACCGAAGGAGTGTATGTAATAAATACTGATGAAAAAAGGACAAAAGCCTTGAAATGGACCAAGATAGGTGATGTATGGGGAATTGGAAGGCAACATGAAAAACGCCTGCTAAAAATAGATATTGATAATGCTTTTAAATTTACTCAGCTACCTGATGAATATGTAAAGAATGAAATGAGTATTGTGGGACTAAGACTCAAAAGGGATTTAGCAGGTCTCCCTACATTAGCACTTGAGGAGGTTTCAACCAAAAAGAACATCGCGGTTACCAGGGCTTTCGAGAAAATGTATTCTAATTACGATGATTTAAAAGAAAGAGTATCTACTTATACAGTTAAAGCAGCTGAAAAACTTCGTCGACAGAATTCCAATTGCTCTTTAATACATGTCTTTTTACTCACTAATCCTTTTAGAATGGATCTGCCGCAATATCGTGCAAATATTACCTTACATACTCCCTTCCCTACCAATTCCAGTATAGTTTTGACAAAATCCGCACTGCTGGCATTATCCAAAATTTATAGAAAAGGATATCAATATAAGAAAGCTGGAATCATGGTAATGGGCCTAGCCCCCGAGAACCAACGTCAATTAGATTTATTTACCAGTGAAAATCCAAGCCATCAGGCCTTAATGAAAACCATTGATCGACTTAATAAATCAGAAAACGGTAAAATAAAATTTGGCGGCCAGGATCTTGGCCGCACCTGGAAAATGAAACAGGAAAGACTTTCAAAAAGGTATTCTACTCGGCTTGATGAAGTAATTATTGTCAAGGCCTAAATAGGAGATATTTTAAACTTCTCCCATCTAATCCACATGATACCTGGTTATTAAGCTTTTATCTTTACTGCCTTCCGGTAATAATAACTCTCTCTCAATTAAAAAGATCATCCCTTCTGTATTACCAACAAATCTAAATATACTTTCTAACCTTACATTATCAAAAATCAAGTAAGTGTAAAAGGTTCTGATTAAGTTATTTTCGCTTCTCGAAAAGTTTACTTCAGGATCTATTTTATCCCAAATTTCAATATCTGTGTCACCTTCAGTCCGGTAAGTTTTGATTAAAATCGTGTCATCTTCAAGGATGATTTCCCTATCTATCCATTTATGCGGTGAAGCAGCAGAAGCGGGAACGGTTATATATTCTGTTAACTTGGAAGTAAATGTCGCCTGCCCCCAGCCAATTGAAGTTATACAGATGAGTAAAGTAAAGTATAAAGTTCTCATTTAAATAAGTATCAATTCACTTGTAATTATCTTTTTATTCATCATTAAATTAAGCTATATATTTAACTGAAAATCAAGTTAAAAAGAAAATTTTTAAATTTTAGTTGTGTAAACTTAATACTGGAAGGTAATATTAAAAGCTCTTCTAAAATGGAACGTTTAACTATACCAGTTGCTGAAATAGAATTGAAAAGCGGGACTCATTTTGATTTAGCGGAAATTTACGATTCAACTAACCTAAGTGGTTTATATATCATCCCATCTGATAACCAGCGATATATTTATCCTGCGAAGGAAATTCCAAAACTTCCCAAAGGTCAAATGCTCCCATGCATAGTTCTGGCAGGTGAAGCCGAATTAACTGGATATAAAGCTCAGTGTGTGGATGATGGCGGTGGGAATAATTATCTAGTAGAATTAATTAGTGAAGACGGAATGCTGATTGAATATACTCAGGAACAAATAAAGGAATTTAGTAATTCCTGAATTCCAACAATTTTAAATTTTGTAAATCTTATCTATTAATAAGTAAATTCCCTGCTATCTGGCTTTCTAAAGCTTAATGGTAATCTGAATCTATAGAAAACAACAAATTAAACCATATTACATTAAAAAGGAGGAGGCTTGATAGCTTTCGCCCTCGCGCCCCCATAAAATAAGTCCCGGAAAACCAGGACTTATTTGCAGATTAATATCCAACAGCGCTGTCTTTATCAGCCGGACCCGCCCCCATCATCTGCCAGGTGTTGGCCGCTCCTTGTACCGCTATTATCAACTTGATTTCAAATTTACTTAAATTAACTTTAAGACATTAAAATAATAATCTGACATTGAATTGAAGCAGTTTAGTTTACTATGATAGTTTCTGAAATCACTCAACTTTCGGAATATAAAAAGTTTCGATTATAAATACTTAAGCTCCCAAAATTAGTGGCGGTGCAAAGTTCATTTCAATTATTTGAAATTTTATTTACATCCGTTTTTGGCACAAGTGATTCTTTCACTCGTGTTTTTTCAATGATAATTATCCTCTTTTTCATCTTAATAGCTATCAACTTTTACTTGTTGAAAGCTTTTTTGTCTCCAATGTTAAGGTTTTGAATCTTCTTTATATATTGTTAAAAAATTAATGCAATTACAAATGGGCAGTATTCCCTACGCACTGCTCCAAAAAATAACCCATTTCTGCATGCAGCCTGAACAGGAAATCAATTCGGGGAACCTACAAATACTTAAACCAAGGAAGGCGCTCAACAAAGCTTTTCTTAAGGTGAAGCCTAACCGGTCCCAGATAGAACAATTCAAAGAGAATCTTAAGGAGTTGCTGGACAGGACCAACGACACCGAGTCTGAAGAGTTTCACAAGAACCTGGTCATAGATTTTTTAAAGAAGACCTATTACGATCCTAATCACTATATCAATACTAAAGGGCGTAATGACCTGGTGATCCATAACGGGAACAAGGCTAAAAGTGCGGTGGGGGTTATTATTGAAGCCAAGAAGCCTACTAATCGGGCAGAGATGCTCAGTAAGGAAAAGATTAATGTCAAGGCTTTCCAGGAGCTTGTTTTATATTATTTGCGGGAACGAATTACTCAAAAGAATCTGGAGGTTAAATACGTAATCGCCACCAATATAAATGAGTGGTTTATCTTCAATGCAAATGTTTTTGAAAAAGCTTTTGCTCAAAACAAAAAGCTGGTAAAACAGTTTGAAGATTTTGAAGCGGGAAGGCTGGCCGGGAAAACGACCGACTTCTTTTATAAGGAAATAGCAGAGCCTTTTATTGCTGAAATGCAGCAGGAGGTGGAATTCACCTGGTTCGATATTCGTAATTATGAGAGACCGCTTCGGAACAATAATCCAAAAGACGATAATAAACTTATCTCTTTATTTAAGCTATTATCACCCGAACATCTTTTAAAACTGCCGTTCACGAATGACAGTAACAGCCTGGACAAACGTTTTTACGGGGAGTTGCTGCATATCATCGGCCTTACTGAAACCAAACAGGGCGGCAAGAAAATCATTGAAAGGCAAAAGAAAGGTCAGCGTAACTCCGGCTCTTTCCTGGAAAATGCGATCATCCAGCTGGACAGTATGGATAAGATAGGCCGCTTGGAGAGTCCATCGCAATTTGGGGAGACCAAAGAAGAACGATTGTTCAATGTGGGACTGGAACTTAGCATCACCTGGCTTAACAGGATCTTATTCTTAAAACTGCTCGAAGCGCAGCTGGTTAGTTACCACAATGGCGACAGGTCTTATGAATTTTTAAGCCTGGACAGGATCCACAATTATGATGATCTTAATAGTTTGTTCTTCCAGGTTTTGGCGCGGCAATATTCTGAAAGAAACGAAGATGTAAAAGCACTTTTTGAAAAAGTTCCTTACCTGAATTCTTCGCTTTTTGAGCCTACAGATATTGAGCACGCTACATTGTTTATCAGTAATCTTCGTGATGATAAGACACTGCCTATCTATAGCGCCACCGTTCTAAAGGATAAAAAAGGTAAAAAACGCAGCGGGGAACTTAATGCGCTGGAATATTTATTTGAATTCCTAAACGCCTATGATTTTAGCAGTGAGGGCGGGGAAACCATACAGGAAGATAACAAAACGCTCATCAACGCTTCGGTGCTTGGGCTTATCTTTGAAAAGATCAATGGTTATAAAGATGGTTCTTTCTTTACACCGGGTTTTATTACCATGTACATGTGCCGTGAAACCATCAGGAAAGCGGTGGTGCAAAAGTTTAATGATACCAAAAACTGGGACTGTAAAAACCTGGATGAACTTTATGATTGTATAGAAGACCGTAAGGAAGCCAATGAGCTCATAAATAGTTTAAAGATCTGTGATCCCGCAGTGGGATCGGGGCATTTTCTGGTATCGGCGCTAAATGAGATGATCGCTATTAAAAATGATCTAAATATTCTGCAGGATCGCTCGGGTAGAAGACTGAAGGAATACCAGGTGGAAGTAGTGAACGATGAACTTATTGTTACCGACGAGGAGGGAGAACTCTTTGAATATAATCCCACGGCCAAAGAAAGCCAGCGCATACAGGAAGCACTTTTCCATGAGAAGCAACAAATCATTGAAAACTGTCTTTTTGGAGTAGATATAAATCCAAACTCGGTAAAGATTTGCCGTTTAAGATTATGGATCGAACTACTAAAAAACGCGTATTATAAGAATGAGACGGAACTAGAAACCCTGCCAAATATCGATATTAATATTAAATGCGGGAACTCACTGATAAGCCGGTTTGACCTGGATGCCGACTTAAGCAAGGCACTGAAAGAAAGTAAATGGAACATTGACAGTTACCGGGTGGCGGTAGATACCTACCGTAACGCCCAGAACAAGGAGCAGAAGCGGGAGATGGAAAAGATCATCCACGATATCAAGAACGATTTTAGGAGCGAGATCTCTTCCAACGACCCCAAAGTAAAGCGGCTGCAAAAAGTAAAAGGTGAGATCTTTATGATGAGCAATCAAACCCAGATGTTTGAAATGTCTAAAAGAGAAAAAGCCGCCTGGAACAAGAAGCTGAAAAAGTTTACAACCGAAGCAGGTAAACTGGAAACACAGATCCAGGAGATCAAAGATAATAAGATCTACGAAAACGCTTTTGAATGGCGTTTTGAATTCCCAGAGGTTTTAAATGAGGATGGAGAATATATAGGCTTTGATGTGGTGATTGGGAATCCGCCGTATATTTCTATTCAAGAGTTAAAAAAAATAGATCCAAATCAAAGTCTTTACTACTCAAAAAACTACCATACAGCAGCAAAAGGTAATTTTGACATCTATCTTCCATTTACTGAAATTTCATTTGCAATAACAAATCCAAAAGGAATAGTTGATTTTATAATGCCTTCTCTTTGGATTTACAATGATTACGGTGGTAATTTGAGAGGCTTACTTTTGTCAAATAATTATTTATCAAGGTTTTTGGATTTTGGCTCAAGCCAGGTTTTTGATGATGCTACAGTTTATACAGCCTGTCAACAATTCACGAAAAATGATAACCAAGGCTTTGAATATTCAAAAATTGAAGTTGGAAATTTTGGACAAGAAGTTTGGAATAAAATCGAGTATGCTGATTTGGGACCCTCCAATTGGAACTTAGCTACTCGAGAAGTTACTTCAATTTTAAAGAAATTAGAAAATGATTCCGAAAAACTCGGTGATCTCTGCTCTATCTTCGTTGGCATCCAAACAAGTGCTGATAATTTCTACCACTTGATTAGAAAAGAAAATGGAAATTACTATTCCAAAATTCTTGATAAAGAAATTGAGATGGAAGAAGATTTAATGAGACCTATAGTTACAGGTACTGACGCGAAGAGATATTTGCCTCCTCAAATAAAGAAATATCTTCTACATCCGTATAAAGAAACTGGATCTTACGATTTAATAGATCTCAACGAACACTCATTACCCAAGACATTCCAATACTTTAAAGCTAACGAAAATTTTTTAAGGAGTAGAGAGAAAAGTAAAATGGATCATGAGAAATGGTATGGATATAATTATCCAAAAAATTTGGAAAAGCAGACGATTCCTAAAATTGGAATTGCACAGACGGTTCAAAATTTACAATGTTTCTTGGATGAAAAAGGTGAATATTATTTCCATAATGTTAGAGTAAATGGTATTTCACCTCTAAATGAAACTTTAAAACCAAAATATCTTTTAGGGCTACTGAATTCTTCTGTATTGAACTTTTATTTCACTAATACAGCCAAACCGAAAGACAATGGTTATTATGAAGCAAATAAACAGTTCATTTATCCTTTACCAATCAAATTTGCAACCGATTTTATTCAAGAGCAAATCATTGAATTAGTAACCCATATTCTCGAACTTAAAATTGAAAACCGCGCAGCCGACACCTCTTTATTAGAAGCAGAAATTGATCGGCTAGTCTATGAGCTTTATGGGTTGACGGAGGAGGAGATTGAGATTGTGGAATAGGAAAACGAATTTCTTAATTTCTAGAAATTAGTTCAAAATAGAGTATATAGAGTAATGTCGGTCATTATAAATATAATATGAGTAAATATCATAATATACCCAAACCTAAAGGAAAAGGTAGACTTTCAACCAATGACATACTTGGCGGTCAAATTACGCCTGCAATTGAAAAAATGAGAAGTTTATCCGAAGATGAATTCGAAGACTTAGTACTTGAATGGGCTGATGGATATTTGAAGAACAAATATGATAAAATAAGACAATATGGTGGTTCTGGAGATAAAGGCAGAGATATAGTGGGATTTTACCAAAATGGTGATATCGATATTTATCAATGTAAACACTACTCAGCAATCTTATCACCTTCTTTATTTTGGATTGAGCTGGGTAAACTATGTTACTATACCTTCACAAACCAATATAAAATTCCAAAAGCATATTATATAGTTACTACTAAAGGAGTCGGAACAAAATTGTTAGATTACATTAATAATCCAACTGAATTCAATGACTTACTTATTTCAGAATGGGAAGATAAGTGTGAAACTAAAATAAAATCTACAAAAACAATCCTAACTAAGGAATTTAAAGAATACATAGAAAATTTTGATTTTTCGATAATAAAAGATAAATCACCATTAGAGCTTATTAATGAGCACAAGCAAACTACTTACCACCCACAGCGTTTTGGAGGTGGGTTAATCAAATATCGAAATCTTATACCAAAACCAACTAAAAAAATTCAAAAACACGAGCTGCGTTACACTACCTTATTATTTGATGCATATTCAATTAAAACAGGTGTGGACATAAAAAATCAAATAATTTTAGGAAATACAGACAAAGAGTTAACGGAGCATTTTGAAGACGAAAGAACTTCATTTTACTGCACCGAATCCTTAGATAGATTTAGTAGAGATAATTTTGCCGATTTGACAACACCACCATTTGAAGAAATGAAAGAAGATTCTTTACTAGTTATTAAATCAAAATTAAGATTAAGTAGTTATGTGGAAGCTTTGGATAGATTAGAAGATGCTAAATTGGAAATACTATCTCAGCAATTTTCAAGCAATCCATTACATAAAGAAATCCGCAATCTTGACAAGGTCGGGATGTGCCATTATTTAGCCAATGAAAAAAGTATAAAATGGAAAAAGTAAACTCCAAAAACAAAGTTTACAATAGCAACATTGAAATTGCTATTAGAATACTTGTCATTCTCTTAAATCTTCCATTAAAAAGATCTTCAACATATAAATTGATGGTTTTGGACCATATATCGTTAAACACATATGATGTAGGTGGACCAGCTAGCCTTCATGCACCAATACCAAACAGAGGTGTTCAAATATATTCTAGAAAAGAAATATTAAATGAAAGTATAAAGTTGTTGATATCAAAAGACTTGATTAGTATAAATCCGTCTAAGAATGGTTTGCTTTATGAAATAACAGAGAACGGTATTAATTATTTAAAATATTTTGAGTCAAAATATTTTAATAAATTAAAAGATAAAGTTGAGTGGACATCTGAGAAATTTGGAAATTTATCAGATGGTGATTTAAAAACTTATGTTAATCAAAATTTATCCAAATGGGGAGAAGAATTTATGACTGACGGTAATCAAGCAAATCAGGTATGAAAGGATTTTGGATATATAAAATAATAGCAAGTGGTGAAGACAAAGAAGATGCTTCAATAACTTTAAAAAAAGGAGCGAATATTATTACAGGCCCTTCAGATACAGGAAAGTCCTATTTATTTTCAGTTATTAACTATATATTAGGACGAACTGCTCCCCCTGATGATGATATTCCAGAAGGTGTGAACTATGATATTTTTAGCTTAGAAATAGAAACTTTTGAATCAAGCGACAAATTTAAACTTCAAAGAAAATTAGGTGAAAATAAAATTGCTGTTTGGAATATAAATGCACCAGAACAAAGGAATGTTTTAATTGATACATTTAGTACAACTGCTAACTTATCTAATGAAAATCATATTTCTAATTTTCTTCTTAATCTTTGTGGTTTAAAGAATAAAATTCTTTTAAAAAACAGATTAAAAGGTGTGAAAATACCCTTAAGTTTTAAAAATTTAATTCAATTTACCAATATTGCTGAAGATAGAATAATTACGAAAGGTTCACCATTCTATTTTACTAATGTTAACTCACTTCATACAGTTGAACAATCTATGATAAGTTCAATATTAGAGGAAACTGATTTTTCAAATGTTGATTCAATTGAAGACCCAAAAAAGAAAGAAACAAAAATTTCAGGAAAATTAGAATTTATAGATAAACAAATTGTCGATTACTCAGAGCAAAGGCAAAAGTTGGTTGAAAAATTTGAAAAGCTTATTACAAATAAAACTTCATTGGATAAAGCTCTTATAAATGACCAAATTCAAAAACGAATTGAGGATTCGTATAATTTAGAATCGCAAGTAACTAAATATTTAAATGACGTTAATTCTGTTACAGAACAAAAAATTTACTCCTTAGAATTAATAAAAAGATTTGAAATACTCGAAAGACAATATTTAAGTGACTTAGATAGGCTCGCCTTCATTCTGGAAGCAGAATCACTTACATCACAATTGCCCAGCCAATTATGCCCAATCTGTTCAAATCCAATGAATAATGATGAAATTCAGCATTTAAATGAAATAGAAAATTTTAAAGAAGGAGTAATTGCGGAGATAGCTCTTATTAAAGAAAAATTAGAAGACCTAAAAGAGAGTATAACTGAGTCCGAAGAAAATGTTTTAAAGCTTGAAGCTGAATCAAATAACCTAAAAAAAACTTTAGAAAAATTACAAAACCGCTTAGAAAGTATAAAACCAGAGATTCAGAATTTAAAAACTATTCTAAATGATTATATAGAAATTGAAAAAATTAGTAATTATATAGAATTTATTGATACGGAAACTACTACTCTTTATGAAACAAAAGATTCTCTGGAAATTTTAAAATCTGAAAAAGAATCAACGGACATAGTAAATGTTTGCGATTATGAAATTTTAAAAAAGCTATCGGGATATATTGAGCAGAGATTAAACACTTGGAACTATAATGTTAATCCTAAAGTAATATTTAACTCAGATTTTAAAACATTCGATATTGTTATTTCCAATAAAAGTAGAGGTAGTTATGGGAAAGGGAGAAGAGCAATTTCTTATACCGCTTGTTTATTAGGTTTCTTAGATTATTGTTTAGATGAAAAAAAGAATTTTAGCAACTTTATAGTTATTGACTCACCTTTAACAACATTCAAAGACAAAGAAGTTTCTGAAATTGAAGATGACTCGATTGAATTAGATGACTTATTTTTTGATGACATCAGAAAAACTTCGTTAGAAAGTCAATTAATAATATTTGAAAATAAGATTCCAAAAAAAGTAGAAGGTATTAACATCATTGAATTTACAAAAAGCAAGAATCAAGGTAGATATGGGTTTTTTCCAATAGAATGAAATAGATCCAGCACAACATCTGTTGCTGAGTTGAATTTCCTAATCTTGAATATGCTACATTGAAACGGTGAAAGAAAGGTAAAGCTGAAAAGAATAAAATAAATCAATTATACCGTGAAACTATACCACCAAATTAACAACGCTTCGCTTTCCAATTTAAAGGAGAAACTCTTCAAACTAGAGAGTTGAAGCCAATCTACAGGAGGTGATGGGACTGCAGTTGGTAAAGTCGGAATTCAGTATTAAAAATAAGAGGATAGATACCCTGGCATTCGATCTGGAAACGTAAGCTTTTATCATTATCGAGTATAAATGGAATAATAACATCAGCGTAGTAGACCAGGGATTTACCTACCTGAGTTTAATGCTGGAAAATAAGGCAGACTTTATTATTGAGTACAATGAAACCTTAAAAGGTAGCCTAAAGCGTAATGAAGTGGACTGGACACAAACCCGGGTTGATTTTGTTTCCACCGGCTTTACAGAAAACCGCAACCAACTTTAAGGATATTGCCATTGAGCTTTGGGAAGTAAAGCCGATTTAAGAAAATAATAGTTTAAAACGGACTCTTCTCCCTCAATCCAGTCTCCGTAACCTTCCACATTCCATCTTCCTGGATCAGCTTAAATGTTTCAGGATTATCTTCAAAATTGGTACTGAATTTAACCCAGGCGGTTTTGTCATCCATAGATTCCTCCAGCACCTTAAAATTCGATGCAGATGAATTTTGAGATTCAAACATATCCTGTACAGATATGAAAGATTCATAACTTGCTGAAGTGGTATATTTTTTCAGCTGCGAGTTATCCTTAGAATAAAAACTTTCCACGACTTTCTGAGCAGTCATCGCAGGGCTCATCTGGGATTCCGCACAGGAAATACACATAGCCAGAATCAAGATAAATACATGATTTTTCATAATCAATACTAATTAGGGTTATTAACGAACCGCTGTTTTATTTTCAATTTCATATTCCGTTCGCCGTTCCTTTCATTTAAATCCAGCATCACTAATTTATCATCAGCAATCGAGAATTTTGGCATTACATATACAAAACGGGCGGTTTCCCCTACTCCAATCTTATCCGGCATTTCATATTTAAAAACCGGATCCATATTCAGATTTTGCATAGATTTCTTTTTTCCATTTTTTCGAGTTTTTACCGAAACCTTCAAAAAATTTACTTCGTAATCGATGGCCGATCTGTTTTGTATTTCCATAACAAAGTATAAATGCTCATTATGGAATACAATATTTTCAAGCTTTAAAACAACTTTTTCATTCCGCTTGCGAAGCTTTGCAGACTTTGAACTCTTATTCAACAAATACGAACTAAACTTATCGAGATAAAGTCGGTCATTCAATGATGGTTTTATTTCAGCATTGAGAGGTAAATCAGTCTCGATTTTAACATTTCCAGAATCAACCACCACCCTGTTAACATTGCCTATACTTCCTGACTTTTCAATAAAATAATTAAGGTTTTGAAGCTCTTCGGAATACTTAACAATATACGAAAAAACAGCCCCTGAATTACTGATAAACAGCAAATTACTTTCTTTTCCTGGAGTTGCCTGAAGCAGTGCAAATGTCTGTTCTTTTTCCCTATTATAGGTCAATATAAAATTATCGGAGCCTGCAATTCCCTGTTGGATTGGCTCCGGAAAAAATAGTGCCACGTTTTTGATATCATTAGCGTAAATAGTATCTAATTTCACCTGAGCATTTATCCGGGAAAAGGAAAAAGCGACAAGAATGATTGATAATATGAGTGAATTTTTCATGATTGAAGTGTGTTAATGAGTCTTTAAAATGAGTTTATAGTTATTGGTGATAGTGACTTTAATATTTTTGTTATCTCTTTGGAATATTTTTTTAATTCCCGAAATCTGCGGAACTCCGGTTACATTGATATCTTCCACCACATCACTTATGACTTCCCTGGTGGCATCATTGCGGAAACTATTTTCAACATAGATTCCTTCACTGCCATCCTGCAGGTCGAAAGCTTTTAATTTCACTGGTTGATGTTGGATGTTTTCAATTTCAATTAACGCCCTATTTGGCTTAAAACTGATAAACCCATAGATAAGGGTGTTTTTCTGAACAGATTTAGCATTTATCACTGCATTTTCTATCAGGCGCATACGCAGTCTGGAATTAGTTTTAACCACCTGTTCGCCATCTACTTCTACGTAGATATATGGATCTGTATTGATTGAAGCTACCTCCGTTTTATTTTTCAAAGGTTGTGTAGAGAAGAATAACTGATGTTTCAGCCCAATTTTTTTAGTTTCCAGACTTTCCTTTATCTCTGGAATAATGGAATCGGCTAATTGAACTTCAGGTTTTCTTAACTCAGTGCTTGCTCGTCGAAAGCTGTTCTCGTTATAATCGATCCTACCAGATTTATAGATACTATCAACGATCCGCTCCTTTTCCTTGCTTTGAAGATCCGGATCATAAAAGCCCAGGGAATCGATCAGTCTTTCATCATAAATACTGGGAGCATTGGTTTCCCTGACCTCCTTCAATGCATTAATGGCATCGAGTTTTGATTTGTACTGCTCCTGCTCTTCTTCCAGTTCCGGTACGTTGGTTTGTTTTAGTTGTTCAAATTCTTCAGAATCATCACCCAAAACCAAAACGGAATAGGAAACGATAAAAATGATTACAAATGCCAGTATACTCCCGAAGACGACTTTATTCTTTTCTATTTTCATATTCGATCTTTTTTAAACTGTTTTCAAAATAATTGGTGATTAAAATTCCGTGGGTATTATTCGGGAAATTGCGATCCACCTGAATCAGATTACCGGTAGAGACCAGTTCATAGGTATCTACAATACTTCCCCGATTAATTTCAAAAATGGTAGTGGTTTTAAATTGGAACGGCTCCTGTTCCAGGTCAAGTTCAGAGTTTATGCTCAACACATTTTGTACGAGGGAATATTGAAGTAAGCGATTATAAACTCCATCGGCTTTCTTCTGTCGGTACACATTGTCCACCGAACTATTCCCCAACCAGAGGGCTTTCTCGAGATTCTTTTCGTAATTACTGGCATCGATATCATAAAAATTTCGGTGAAATAATTCCAGATGTGCCAAGGCTTCAACCTTAAGATTTTCCTTTTGGCTTACCCACTTTAGCGGAATCACAGCTCCATCTGTACTTACTGCAAATGCATTATTAAGAGCTTCCCGGTGCATATCATATACCAGCCAGCCAGAAAACAGGCTGATAACAACTGCTCCGCATACCACCGTAATTACTATAAGGCGGTTGATTTTTAAAACACTGAAAATATTGTGATAAGCTGTTTTCATTAGGCGGTAAAGAGTTTAAAGGTGAATGATGTGGCACGGGTATAGAGTTTGAATTTCAGAAATACGATAAAGGCTATAGACCCGGCTTCTACAATGATTTTTATAATTCCATTATCGGTTGATGATCCTAGTAAGTTCGACCAGAAATTGATGTTGATTTCCGCATAAAGCTCATTTACAAATATGTTTACCAGGAAAAAGGCAGGAACGAGCATATAAACCGCGGCATACATCCTGAAAAAATTATAGGCCATACTTCGGAATTTCTCAAAAACGGCCAGGCTGATAACTAAAGGGAAAAAAGCCTGCATGATGCCAAGTAGAAAATAGCGTTCCGCCAGAAACAACGGATAAATAAAAAGATCTAAAACCCATAAAAACAATCCGATTATAAATGAGATCACTTTGACCGGGTAAAGCGGAGTTACCAGAGCTTCATATAATAAAGCCATCGCCTTTTTTGCAGCTTCTATAGCACCTACATCCTGTTCGATATCAATATCCTGTAGCTGAAGTGGTATAAGCGCAGGTGCTGTATCGCGATAATTAGATTCAATTGCCACCAAAATACCGTCGAAGACACCCAGCACCTGCGTTGAAAATATGACCAGTAAAACGATTACAAAATTTTTAGCGAGTTCTCCAGGGCTCAATCCCCAGGTATACCCATCCCTGTCTGCAATTCCTTCATTGTATTTTTTTAAAATATTTACCAGGAAAAACATCACCCCGAGACTTTTCATCCCGGCTATGGTGTATTGCGAAAAATCACTGCTTTTGATCGTCTGAAAAACAGCATCCACATATTCCAGCCCTATTCCTAAAAAAACTCCCATAGCCTTTTAATAGTCAGTTTCCCTGTTGTTGATTTTATCCTGCATTTCCCGAAAGGAAATGATATCGCGATAGCGCTGGGTCTTCTGGTTGATCTCGGCCACCATTTCTTTAGAATTCATTTCCTTTTCTTTAAGGATGGCCGCTCTTTCAGCATCGGTCATTTTTAAATAATCGCTGGAGAGTATCTGGTCTATAAAATCCAGGTCTTCCAATGAGTTTTCAATAATGGAATTAAAGGAATCTGAAATACGGTTCACTTCCTCCGGTTTGATATACGGTGAATTCAAAATCTCCCTGAGATCATCCCGAACTATATCAAAAAGCCGTTGATTATTCTCTGCAATCTCCTGGACCGCTTTCAACTGTTTTACAACACTATTTACCTTCTCCAGATTCTCCTTTTGTTGCTTCAGGAAATTGACAGTTTTCAGTAACTGTGAGGTTTGTTTGGCCGATTCTATAAGCGATTTTGCAAGGCTTATAAAATTGGTGTTGTCATAAACAGGCATTCCCTGGCTCGCAGCCCGCGCGGGCATTATTAAAGCAATTATTATTGCCAGCATTGCAATTTTAGTTTGATGATTCATAGTTTTAGTTTTTTGATGTGAATTCAGTTATTGCTTTTTCCATATTAGAATGTTTTTCATAAAGCCTCATGATCTCTTCATTCTCCCATCCATCTGTCAGATAGGCTGCATATGCTTCTTTCGGTACTTCCAGGCGGAAAATATTGCTCTCCTTACCGATTTTTATAAATATTTCAGTGTAGATCCTGGGGCCGACAAAGTTGTTTTTAATAGATTTCAGCTGATTTAAATCATGCATGGAAAGGTTCAGACGCTTTTTCAACTCGTCATATCCCTTTTCATTTTGGAGGCTATAAATGACCTGTGTGTTCTCCAAAATACTTGCTGAAGTGGAATTATTGGGAAGCTGATTGATGGATTGAAGTATGATCCCTATTGCCCCATTCTGTTTACGGATAGCCTGGTAATAAAATTCCACGCTTTCCAGGACATTTTCGAATTTTAGTTGTTTAGCAAATTCATCAAAAAGGATAATTCCCTTTTCAGCACGGTTTCTCCAAATTGTCCTTTGTATAGCAGATTTAATTAATTTCAGCATTACAGAAAGGATCTCCTTGTTATCCTTGACTTCATCCAATTCAAAGACGATAAGTCTTTTATCTTCAATTTTATAGGTTAGATCTAATCCTTCTTTAAACAGGAAACTATAAATTCCATTTCCAACATACTCAGACATGATGTGGAGGAAGTCGGTTATATTGAAATAATCCGGATGAACTTTTAATTGAACATGTAGATCATTTTGATTCTCTTCTATAAAGCGATAAAAACTGCCTAATGAATGTGGGATAGGAACATTCTGATAATAATGGAGTAAGATCTTTTTAGTGGAAACAGATTGCGCCTTAGTTACTTTCAAACCGGAAGCGAACAGTTCAAAAAGGAAATCTGCCAGATCTTCCAGACGCTGAGGAGTCAGATCTTTCAGATCATTTATATAAAAGGGATTGATACCTAAATTTGTTCCCTTTTTATAGCGTAGAATAGCATAACTGCCAGGGTATAATTTGGCAAATTTGGCATAAGAGCCTCCAAGATCAATGATCACCAGACGTACCCCGCTTTCAAAATACTGACGGAGAATATTATTGGCCAGAAAGGATTTGCCTTCTCCCGTAGGGGCAAAAATTGCAAAATTTCTCGCCTTGATCCGCTTTTTTTTCGCATCCCATACATCCTTAAAAACCGGGATATTATATTCCCTGTCATTAAAAATAATTCCGGTTGAATCTGATTTATAATTTGTATTATTTATTAGCATACACAAGGCATGCTTTAAATCGGTGACATATAAATCTTCATTTGAAAAATTGGAGGAAAAGCAGAAATAGCTGTTCAGGAAATAGTTCTTACGTTCTTCACCACCCGGATAATACGGTATGATATCCAGTTCTTTAAATTCAGACTTTATCCTGGAAGTTATCCTCTGCAACTTGCTGGCATCATCGGTCCAATAAATGATATTCAAATGCCCCCGGATAATCCTGGAACTATCATCATTATTTATCTGATCCTGTATATGCTGAATTTTCTGAAGAACCACTTTATTCTGTGATCCGAAATTGGAACTTTTGCTGAGCTCTTCTATTTTTTTGTCCAGCAGCTTTCTCCATTTTTGTTTATCGTCCAGATAAATGATCTGGTTTACAATATGGTTTTCATTTAAGGTCAGGCCTAAGCCGTCAATAAAGCCCTGGTGAAAAATGAAATCATCCGAGGTGAAATGCTCGTTTCTTTTGCTGCTTTGAACACTTTCCCCGAAACACAATTCACTGTTTATGGATAATAAATCGAAATAATTATCGCCAATATGGATGCCTGATTTATCAAGCAATATATCTGTGTCACAAGCTTCATTGAAACCATTGAAATAGGATTCACTAAAGCTTTTGATTTTATCTGCGTTAAGCGGAACTAAACTGATTTTACGGCTATTATTGATGTATGAAACCGAATCTGAAACCGTACTTACAAATTCCTGGATATTCTCCTCTAGTGTCTCAGGAATCGCTTTTAAAACATTTCTGAAAGGATTTTTATATTTCGCATTGTTCAAAGTTTTGTTTTTTGTCAGTACGAAAAACAAATAGCTTTGGTGATCTATATACTCCCGCCCTTTAAAATGATCGTGTGTAGCCTTTTCCAAAAAAGTTTTATCAGGCAGCTCTTCTGAAGAATACTTCTGTTTCAAATAAACATCCTGTTTGTGAATAACACAGGATGCAGGTAGTGACTTAAACGCTTGAAAAAAAGTACTGTGCAGTTCATCAAAATCCTTTTCTGATAATGAATAGATTTCTGGAAGCATAACTTGGTAGCAAAGAATCAGATTCCCATTACTGGCAAAAACCAAATTCTCCTGAATATCTGAGATCGGCGAATAGGATGCGAGGTTAATTTTCTTCATAATTCAAAAGACTTAATTTCTTATTGCTGATAATACCTGGAAAGACACTTGAGAATTGAAAGAGCCTGGGATTGTTGGAGATTCTGGTCAGGACTATATAGAGGACGGTATTACTAATACAGACTCCAACGATTACGGTCAAACTGAAGGAGAAAATAATTACCATAAGGGAACCTACGATAGAGATCATCATCAATGCGAACATGGTGATGGGAAGTCCCCAAATCATGGCTCTTTTTCTAATATTTCTATATACCTCAAACTGTTTCATTATACAACGATGCTTATGAGGTAAGTAAAAATTCCTACTACTGCTCCGGCGATGAGTACAAAAACCAATACACGGGTAATTCCCTTTTTCAAATCGGCATTTTCACCAAAAAAATGACCCGCATTGAAAAGAAATCCCACCAGAAAGATCACTCCGAGAATGATTGGAAAAATGGTTCTAATAGTGTCGGAAATGTCTGCGACAGAATTTTCTATTCCGCCTATTTGTGCGAAAAGAGGAATAGTAAAAAGGGACAAAAAAAGCGTGGTGTAAATAGATCTTTTCATGATGTTTCGTTTTTTGACTGTTTATTAAAACAGGTCGTTGATGACTACTTGATGAATGGATTTTTATTGAATCTATTATGAAACTGGAGGGCTCATTTTAAATGTTCAAATTTTAACTTGAGTTGATGTTAAACTTTGAGATATTCTCATTAAAACTTTTGATTGACTGAGTTTTGAATAATCAAATAAGAAATTATGAAGCTCATAAAATCAATCTTCGGGATCTTTTTCATGGCAGGAATAATCCTAACGCCCCAGTATATTTCTGCGCAATTAAAAAGCAGTGAGAAAATAATTATTGTTGTTGATCCCGGACATGGAGGCAGGGATTCCGGAGCTATAGGAGTGAATGGGATCCAGGAAAAAGAGGTCGTGCTGAAATTAGCGCTGCATATGCAAAAGCTAAATCAGGAAGTCTTCCAGAATAAATTTGAAATTTATCTTACGCGCTATTCAGATACTTTAATTTCTCTAAGCGACAGATCTAAAATTGCCAGATCGCTGAATGCAGATCTATTTATTTCCCTGCATTGCAACCACTCCCCTGTTCCGGGTTCGAGAGGAATTGAAGTTTATGTTTCACGGAAAATTGGCATTAATCAAAACGAATCTATCTACTTAGCATACCAAATTGAAAAATCAATCGCTCAAAGGACTGGTATAAAGAGCCGAGGAGTAAAATTTTCAGATTTCCAGGTTCTTCGGGAAACAACTGATATTTCCTCATCTGTATTGATAGAATTAGGTTTTTTGAGTAATTCGGATGAGGCAGATTATTTAAGAGATACAAGTAATTTTGTAGTTTTATGTTTGGGAATATTAAACTCTATAAATAAAGTAGACTTGCGTTTATCCCGGAACATACTCGAATAAAAGTGTATATTGCTCCGCATATAACGAGTTGGCAACAAGCTTTTAATGAAAATTCTGCTCAAATGATTAAAATAAATATTGGTCCGGATTGTGGAAATTCTCCAAAAAAACAATTTCTAAAAGAAATAAATATTGCTTTTGCAAAAGGTGATTCTGATTTTCTAATCGCGAGTGTATCCGACAAAATTATTTGGGATATCATCGGAGACAGAAAAATTGAAGGAAAAGAAAATTTTGCTGAGGAACTAGAAAAAATGAAATCACAAAAGGCATCCGAACTAATTATCAACCGAATTTTAACTCACGGAAAAGAAGGTGCTGTAAGTGGAATTATGAAAATATCAAACGATAAAAAATATGCATTTTCAGACTTTTACGATTTTAGTGGAGCAAAAGGTGCAAAAGTGAAAGCCATTACCTCATACATAATTGAAATTTAAATTAAGTTAGCAATCAATTATAATCACGGATTGGATATTAAAACTAACAAGATGAAAAATAAAAATCCCGGAACAATAACAGTTAAAACAATTATTAGAGCAGACATTAATAAAGTTTGGAATAGCTGGACAAATTCGGAGCACATAACTAAGTGGAATTTTGCAAATGACGAATGGTGCTGCCCAAATGCCGAAAATGACTTAAAACCAAATGGTAAGTTTTCCTGGAGAATGGAAGCAAAAGATGGAAGTGCCGGATTCGATTTTACTGGAGAATATGAAAAAGTGATTGAAAAAGAATTAATCACTTATAAAATGTCTGATGGTAGATTGGTAAGAATTGATTTTGTGGAAAATGGAGATAAAGTAACTTTAAGTGAAACTTTTAATGCAGAAGGAACAAACTCAGATGAACAACAAAGAGCAGGATGGCAAGCAATTTTGGAGAATTTCAAAAAATATGTAGAAGCGAAAAAATAAAAAGCCAGTTGCCAACAACGGCTCATCGCAAATAACGGGTAGTTTGCTGAAAATTGCTATTTTAGAAACCAATTATTAAACAATTAATCCGACTAATCCGCATCCTAATTCCCGCAACTTGCGATAGCCGGGACCGTTGGCAAAAATTTATCTGAAACTAATAGATGAATAATTTAAATTAAATATTTAAGACTAAATTGTTCTAAGAAAATCATTAAAAACCAGATTTGAGTTTCGTTTTGAGTATTTTGAAGAATAATTAAAAAAATTTATATAAATATAAAAGTTCAAAAACGAGAAGTATTAATTAAAGATATCAGTCTAAATGATAAAAGTTTTAAAATATCTTTATGTTTTAAGTGTACTTTACTTCACAGGATTATTTCTATTTGTAATACTAAATATAATCCTACGTGGAACAGATATCTTTAATGTTAGTATTGAAGATGTTTTATATATTTTATTAATTCCTTCTCTAATATTGTTGGCTTCAAAGATTTTAATAAACCGTATGAGTTAAGTAAATTCTAAAGTAAAAAATGAAAAATCCATATGCAATAATCTTCTCTGGATTCATATTCATATTAATGGGTATTGGTGACAATCAAATAGAAATAATTCCTTCTGAGATAAAATTGATCTCTGGATTTTTAATCATATGTTACGGTATATTTCTCTTTAATAAAAACAACTCGAAAAATGATAAATCAATAGTAGAAAATAAAAGGAAATTTAAGACAAGATATTCTTTCATCTATTTAGCAATAGGTGCTTTACTCTTAAAAAGTTCCAAATTTATTTTTCCTGATCAATATTTAAAATTGAATATTATAACAACAAGCTCCTATGAAAAGCAATAATCGCTTCTCTCAAATTTAATATTTTATTTTCTCTTATCTCATTATGATGATGATTTTGTAGTGTTGAATTGGTTGACAAGCCTTTTCACTCCTCGAGTTGCTTGTCAATAATTCAATACTTAATAACCTGCCCGGGCTCCTATTTGTGGTCATTTGTTTTTGAAACGCCACCTGCATCGCTATGATTCCGGTTATATAATCCTGTCCACTTGCTCATAAAAATGTGATCCACTATGGTCACCACCGTTGTTGTGTGATACAGGATAAGTTTGTCTAGGGCTTGGTCATTTATATTATTTTCATGCTACCACTCCTATCACATAAGGAGTTTCTGTTTTTATAACTGCTAAAGTCCGACTCAGTAACTTATGAGCCACCTTAATAATGATCTTCTTACTATCTTTTCCAACATGCTTACGGTAATAGGCCTGCATGATAGGATCTGTTCGTACAGCCTGCCAAGAGGCTTCTACAAAATAGGATCGCATTAAACGCTGAGCCCTGGGGGTCATCCCGGTGGTTCGAGAAGTAGTCCCACTCTGATAGATACCAGGTGCTATTCCAACATAACCAGCCAGATGCTTCAGGGTATTGAAACGTCGCAGGTCACCTAATTCGGCTAGAATACCAGCTGCCACGATACCACCGATTCCAGGAACACTCTTTAGCAAATAATAATCCTTTTTATAGTGCTTGCGCGCGTAAGACCGAAGCTGATTTGAAATATGACGAAATTCCTGGTCCAGAAACCGAAAACTTCGAAGTTTACTAGCCAGACTCTCGTTAGCCGTCCCATGGGAGAATTCCTGAACTTCCAGCCAATTGCGAAAGGCATGGCTCCAGTGATTATTATCGAATTCTGCAGGAAGCTTTACTCCAAAATACAAGAGTTGCATCTTGATCATACTTTTGATCCGGCGAAGATCCTTGCTCAGACTATACCGTCTTCTAAATAAGCTTCGAAAACATTCCTGTTCTTCCCCAACAATTCCGATACTATCCAGACGCCCATCTTTGAGTTCCCGACTAATGAGTTGGGCATCGATACGATCGGTCTTGGTATACTGTTCTTTTCCCTTACGATGGATATCTGCTGGATTTACTACCAGGGACTGCCATCCGTAAGATTCAAACTCCCGGTGTGCAGCATAGCCAAAGCATCCTGCTTCGTAGGCAATACTAACCTGGTGATCCGGATAATGCTTCTGGACATATTTATAAAGAATCTCACAATGGGGCTCCATACTGAAGGATTTACCAGAAAAAAGATCAGTACTACAGTGAATCTTCCAGCTTGACTTGTGGATATCAAGCCCAATGAATAACTTTGGTAAGGCAGTAACTCGGGTTTCCATATCTTTAATGTTTATCGTGAATTTTAAAGATAACCGATTACTGCTTTTTCATTGATGCTCATCGCAAATAACGGGTAGTTTGCTGAAAATGGTTATTTTAGAGACCAATTATTAAAACAACTAAGCCGACAACTCCGTGTCCCTTACTCCGCCAACTTGCGATAATCGAGACCGTTTTGGGCACAATACCAGAAAAAACCGATCTTTGTAAGAAAGTTTGAAAATGGGAAATATTAGATTAATAATTACTTTAATTTTTACATCGTTATTAATTGGTTGTAATACGGAAAAAACAAAAGTAGAAGATCCAGAATTCACGAAAACCGAACAAAAAGGTGATACGCTGATCAAACACTTGAAGCCATTTAAAAAAGATTTACCTACCATAGGTCTATTGATGTATAATGGAGTTTTACAAAGTGAGGTAATAGCAGCATCAGACGTATTTGCAAAACCATCTGAGGACGGAAAACAACTTTTCAATGTAATTACGATTGCAGAGACTAAAAATCCAATCACAACGGAAGAAGGAATTAGAATTATTCCAGACTATACATTTAAAAATACGCCAAAATTAGAAGCCCTTTTTGTTCCTAGTGCTTATGATGTGTATGCACAAGTTCATAATGATAAGATTGTAAATTTCATAAAAGAAAAAAATAAAGAAACTAAATATACTGTTAGTAATTGCGCAGGTGCTCAATTAATAGGTAAATCTGGAATTGCGAACGGACACAAAATTGTAACCTGGATTGGAGGAGGAGAACAATTACAAAAGGATTACCCGGAATTAAAAGTTCAGAATGATAGCCTGGTAACTTATGTTAAAGATGGAAAATTTCTATCTTCAAATGGAAATTTAGCTAGTTACATTTCAGCATTAAATTTAGTTGAAATAATGACAAGTCCAGAACATAGAAAATTTGTAGAATCTTATTTATATCTGGACAGATTACAAAATTGGAAAAAGTAAGTACTGTGCCCAACATCGATTCATCGTAAGTAATGGTTTACTCGAAAAAGTCTAATTTTAAGAACTAGGGAACCAACAAGTTCTTGTCTCTCGAGAATTTCAGGGTAATATCTTTAGATTTATTTTTTTTATACATCTATCTCCACCCAAATCGCAGGATGCTCACTGGCAGCCTGATTTTTTATTTGCATACTGGGATAAATAGACCACATAGGCTGATTTTCAGGCCATACTCCCCTCCTATTTAATCCACATTTTATCACTTTGGTAAAAAGTTCTGGGGACAGTAATAAATAATCCTTTTGTTTAATATTCACTCCTTTCTGGTAAGCGCCCAGGCTAAAATAGCCAGCGTCTTTCCCTTTATCATAGTCCACTTTAAAGGAATGGTGTCTGGTAACATCTCTTAAATTGGTTTCCTGCAGAAGGGGTATTATAGAATTACTAAAACATGCGGCATTGAGGGTACCAACTAGGGCTATATAATTTTTGCCTTCCTCAAGTAAATTCATGTATATCTCTGCAGCTCGTTCAGCCTGTTTTCTTCTATAAATTTCTGAAAGATCATTAGCAATCCCGGTTTCCTGTAAATGAGCGGCAAGAATGAAAATTGTATTTCCTGCTTTGGTCCTGATATCATATTCTAACAAGTCTTTATTAAAAATGTTTCTTCCTGAGATATCCTGGTCAAAAATATGACTTCTCACAGACCTAATTTCAAACCCTTTCCTGGTCAAAATCCCAATTTCCCGACCTCTCTTATCATTTCCCTGCACCACAAAAGAATCCTTAAATGGAGTACAGTTAAATTTAGGCAGTAAAATCGTATTAAATTCCTCCAAGGAAGCCCGATCTTCAATTTCCTGCAGAATGAGGATATCCGGATTTATATCTGCAATTACCCTCGCTTTGTTTTCAATTGCTAAAGGCTCTATGGGAACATTTTGCAAGGCTATCCACCCATTCCAGTCGGTAAGTTCCCCTGCTTTTAATTCTTTTGAATAATTCATTCCTTTAAGAAAAAGAAAACCCGATTTTCTTTTAACAACAGCATAGGGTAATTGCAGTGAATTATCTATTCCTAACATACATGAGAGTTCTCTTAGACGTAGGTTATCCTTATCCGTTCTTTTGATTTTCGCCATTAATTGATCTATCTCTATAGTCCATTCTGCTGAGCAATCATCAAAAGGTTTATCCAATAAACTTCTATCTCTATGAAATAAATTCTGAATATTAAAAGTTGCTATTTTCATTTTCTTTTGTCTTTTGTTTTAAAATCAAAAGCGATTAGATTGAATAAGATTTTCATTCTGCTTCTTACCCTTGTGCCATACTTATTTTCAAATTCCTTAGCAATTAGATTAGTAGTTCCATGAGTTTTTAAATTTGTTTCTAGAAACAGTTCATAACGAGACACCATAATTTCACCTATTACGTTGCAATCCCTCCCGTAGTATCTTCCTACTGGCTCCATACCCATATCATCAAAGCAGAAATAGCTATCATCCCCATAATCCTCAATAGTTTTATAACCAAGATGGTTAAAGGCAAATACTACATTTCTACAGGGCATCACCACATAACTTCTTTGATGGGGCACCATGAATCGCATAAGTTTCATCAGGCTTGTTTTTCCACATCCTACAGGGCCTGTCAGCAAAATTCCTTTATCAGGATCTATTCCTAATTTTTCGCAGTTTGCTTGATCTTTTATAAAATAGTTAGATAGCTTAAACAGAACCTCTTTATCCTCTTCATATATTTTAAAATGCTGCCCAAAAAGCATTTTACCTTTGGCTTCGAGATAGATAAGGATTTTTGGAAAATCGTAGATTATCTTCTTACCATCGAACCTTCCAAGGGAATATTCAATTCCATCTTCCAAAATACTAGAGGGGTTCGGCATAATTCTTATATTTAGTTGTTTTTAGGTTGTCACTATTTTGAAATACTGATGACTGACTTTGGAATTCGTTTACTTTCAACATCCAATTTTCAGCAGTTGCGTGCCAATTAGTAATCGTTATTTTCCCTCTTACTAACCATCCAATTGAAGTGTAGTGATTGTAGAATTTTCGCGCCTCCAGTTCAGGCCAATTTTTATTTCTAAAAAAAATTAAAACTTCATTTTCATTTTGCGGGAGCTCTAGTTTATTAATGTTTTTATTTTGTTTATTTAAGTTTACTAAAGGAGTTAATGCTTGTTTTGAGGTTGATTCAAGCTTGTTTACTACTTGTTTAGAGCTTGCATCAAAAATGAACATCCTAACTCTACTCCCCTTATATGGATTATGAGAAGGCAGATATTGAATATATTTTTGATCGTGTAATTTTCTCAGACATCGATGGTAAGTTGGATTGGAACCAATTTTGGCCATTTCCATGATTTCATCTCTATGGATATAGAATAATTCTTTAAAACGGTGAATATTCCAGGATTGAAATAAAGCCATATATACACTGATATGAGTGGCATTAAGGCTGGAATCCTTGGAGAATCTCTGAAATATCGCATTCAAGTGTTTTATATAATTCATGGCTTATTCATTTTGGATTAGATTATCTGCCAATATTTTTTGAATAATAGCTGAATCATAGTAAATAAGCCCTCCAATCTTGCTATACGGTAGTATACCCTTAGTTCTAAAACCATTCAGAGTTCCGGCGCTAATCTTAAGCATTTCTATGACTTCGGTGGATTTGAGCCATCTTTTAGAAATATTTCCAGATTCCTTTTCGAGTAGTTTCTGAATTTCTTCCAGGAGCTCCATTTTAAACTCCATTAAATCATCTGTAGTAATAATTGATGTTGGCATAATAATTTTGTTTTTAAACAATCCCACCGCAGATTATAAAGTTTAAAGCAGTGGGATTGGAATTAATTTTCATTACAAAATTGATAGATACCAATTGAAGATTTAGCCAAGTAATAACCAACTTGGTAAAATTATTTTTCAGGGAAATAGTGATATAATTAGATATAAAATAAAGAGATTCCTAAAAGTCTGGAATGTAATTCCATAATTCAAGTAAAATACCCACTTGGCTTCACCTTGGTTGTTCAGTTCATGCATCGAGTTCTTCCATATATTCAAGCATGGAATTTCTCATCTTGTCGATAAATTTTAAAGGTTCAGAGCGACCCCTAAGCCTTGAAAAGGTATGAGGGTAGTCTCCCAAATCTAAGCCTGTTAAAGTCTCAAATATTACCATAAGTTCTTTCAGGGTGCTATTCCCATTATTTACACTGCCACTTAAATGTAGGGCATAGATCAGTTCTGTTAGTGCAACCTTAGAAGAAGTCCAGTTTATTTTTACCGGTTCTTCAAAAGCTATAGAAGAAGTTTGTTTATCCTGGGATAATTTGTTCAAATATTCCAGCAAGAAATTCCGGGCATTCAGCTCACTTAATAGCAAATCGTGGGAGGAGCTAAATAAAGGATCTCTTTCATATTGATTATAATTTGCAATATGATCTTTACTGAAATATTTTCGGGTAAAATAGATCTCATCGAGGTATTCTTGATCCAGTGCGATATACTGAAGAAAATTTTTATGCGCAGAAAGGAAACTATTTATTTTTTGAATTTTTTTTCGGATAAATTTCGACCGTAAAGATTCGCCTATAGATGAAATTTCCAATTCAATAGATAGCAAGTTTTCGTAATAAATCTGATATGTTAAAGGAATCGTTTTCTGTTCTCTAAAAAACTGAATTTCTGAAGGAGTATCCGGGAAGTCTTTTAAATAAATCTCTTTCCGATAAATTTCTAATACTTTACGACAGTAGTTAATTACTTCGAAGTATGCAGTATTCTTATTTAGGAATGTCTGCTCAATTTCGTGGATCTTATTTTTTAGCTCATACTCGGTAATAAGAAAATCCATTAGATTAATATTTAAAGAATACTACCTTAAATATCCTGCAATTCTTCCACTTTATATAATATTAGAAATCTGCCTTTATAAATGAATGCGTTGCATTTATAAACAATCGGAAAGAGAAAGAAGAAAAAATATTGTTAACCTGGACGAAATAACTAATGCTTCATATTGGATTTGGCGAAGCTGAAGATTTTACTATACAGTTGGACAGATTCATCATAATCACCAACGGATTCATGCCCATTTTGATAATTGATATCCATTAAAACAGGATTGTTTGTATGATTGCTATTTTGCAGTTTAGCAATATATTTACCACTATCCCATAATGGAATGCGGTCATCGTTATAGCTTGGCATGACAAGAACTGCCGGATAAAGCATTTGAGACCGTATGTTTAAGTATGGATCCATTTTTAGGAGACCTGTAAATTCTGTACTGTCTTTAACCGTTCCGTACTCAAGGTAACTTGTACTGCTTGCGGTACTGGAAGATTCTAAACCAAGAGGATTCAAACGTGGAACTTCTGCTATAAAGGAAGAAAAGAGATCGGGACGTTCATTTACAGCCATTCCGGCAGTGATCCCTCCTGCACTGCTGGTATAAAGAGAAATTAATCCTGCTTCTGTCAAATTTAAATTTATTAGAGCTTCGGTACAGGCGATAAGGTCTTTCCAGGAATTATATTTAAGATTCTTCATTCCCTGTTCGTGCCATTCCTTCCCTTTTTCACCACCACCTCTAACATGAGGAAAAGCCAGAACACCCCCCTGTTCAGCCCAATCTAAAAATATAGGAGAGAAAAAGGGACTCATACTTTCCCCGTAGGCCCCATAGACATAGATAAATACCTCATTTGCTGAATTTCTCTCCATACCTTGCTTATAAACAAGCGATAAGGGAACTTCTACCCCATCATGGGAGGTAATCATTATTTGCTCAGTTATAATGTTTTCAAACTCTGGATAAGTCAATAGAGGTGAAAGAACTTCTCTTGAAAAACTTCCATCTTTGTGTATTAAATAACGGGTATAATCGGTAGTCCAACCATCCAATCCCACTCCAATGTTATTGTGCATTATAGATCCCCCAAAAAAGGTAGCATAACCGGGATCAAAAGGAGGTTGTAATTGTTGTATCTCATTTGAAGAGTTGAGGACGTATAAAGAAACATTCGAGCCATATAAGGACCGTGCATAATAGATATTGCTCTTAGTTACCTCAAATTTAATTATAGGGTTATCAGTACTTCCTTCTGCTAAAATAATCGGGTTATTGAAATCAGGATTTTTGATACTTACTTTTCCTAATAAATTTCCTTTTAAATTTCCTTGGCGAAAAATAAAATCTCCACCACGAACCTCACCCTGATCATAAAATATCGCGTCTTCCTTTTTAAAAAATGGTTTCCAATCTGGTTTTCCTTGTAAAACATCTGAAATTGTAGCTATGTAGCTGTCATAATAATCATCAGAACTGGCTACATAACCAATTATATGTTTATCCAGGCTCGATCCTATTTTTACTTTAGGGTAAAAATCTTCAGAAATTAGTAAGTCTTCATTTGTCTGAAAAATCGGTATCCTGCTTTCGGGATTCTTACCTAATTTATGAATAACAGAAAAGGAGTTCTTCTTATATTCGGGTTGGGTTTTATCTACTTCAGGAAAATATAAATAGATAAATCCGGAACTGTCCGGCAACCATTCTATTCCTCCAAAATCTGGATTGATTTTAGTAATTACGTCTTCTAAAACCTTTTTCTTTTCAAGATCATAGATTAAAACCTTACTGGAAAAACCACCATTTTCATTAAACCCTATTGCTATCTTTTTGCCGTCAAAGGAGGGTTTGAGATAGGTAATTGATAAATTCTCTCCGCCGTACTGAAAAGGATTATACAATTCTTTTTCATTGTCAGCCAAGTTCTCCCTAAAAAACAACTTTTCATATCCCAGACTATCATCATATTTTAAATAAAAATAATTTCCTGCTTCATTAATCCTAATCATACTCACGGAAGATTCAGCATTATTTTGCAATTTTCTAAGCCTTTCCAGGTAATTCTTCATTATATCATTGGCAGCAAAATATGATTCAGCTAGCGAATCCTGGGCTTTGAACCATTCCTTCACTACGCTATCTTCAAGCTTATTTAAATTTGAATACTCGTCTATAATCTTAATTCCATAATGTATTTCGATAGCAGGTTCTTTAGAGATTTTGGGATAAACCAATTGATTGTCTTTTCCTTCCTGGGCAAAAGAAACCGAAAGGAATAACCAGAAAAAATAGAATTGAAAAAGTCTGATAATGTTTTTCATATTTTCGTTCTTTAAAAAATTCCCGAAACAATATTTTGATCCGGGAATTTTTTTACGAATTAATATTTAATCTCGTTTACCAACCTTAGGAACTTTGATCTTATCTCTGTCAATTGGGCCCGCTACTCCACCTCCTTTAATTTGTTTTAAATTTTTAAGAGCTCTTCCTTTAAAATCTTTTAGTTCTTTCTTCATGATTATAATATTAAAATGGTTTATAATAAATTTCAGTACTAAATAATCACATTTGGGTACAAACTGCAAAAAGCTTAGCCGTCCATTTATAAATGACGTGTTGTTTAGCGCGATTTAAGTTCATTTAAAAACTTAGATGGATATACCCCTGTTTTCTTATAAAAGGCTTTCGAAAATGATTCCCCTGTTTTGAAACCAAAAACTTCCGCTAAACCTTGATAATTATATTTTAATAAATCAGGATTTTTACTCAACTGATTTATTGCCGCTTTGATTTTTAAATCCTTGATATAAGTAGGAAAGCTTATCTTCTTATAATGATTAATTACAGTGGATAAATAGGTAGTGTTGGTTCCTATTTGTTGTGCCAGTCCATACATATCTAAATCTTTGCTCATAAAGCCCTCTGATGTTTCAAATACAGCAAGTTTTTCTAAAATATCCTTTCTGATTTCCTCTGGAACAGAAGAGGGGTGCTCAGTAATGGTCTTAGTTTTTTCCTCCCCCATTTCCGATCCTTGCATAAGTAGTTTTAATCTGGTATTCATTTTTCTGGATCGCATATAGAAATATAATCCCATAAGCATGGCAAGACCGGCTAGAATTGCAATCAATGCCACGTATATATTTTTTGCTTGAAGCTGATTTTCAGCTTTAAGTTTTTGCCTTTTTAAATCCGGGATATCATATGCTACTACAGCTTGATTTGCTATGTTTTCATGCTCCGAGGACAAAACACTATCATAATAAATTAGTTTTTCTATATAATCTATCTGCTCCTTCTCATCATCTTCTAATATTGAACTAATTATTAATTGCTGATAAACATCCTTAACTTCATCAAAAGGATCCTCTGTTGAGGAAACGATGGAATCAATGGTTTTAAAATACGTAGTGGCAGCCTTTTCATTTCCGAAATGTTTTTCAATTTTGCCCAAATAATAAAGCTTGATCGCCTTACTGGTACCCTCAAAATCATTAATATATTTTAGTAATGTATCCTTAGCCTTTTTGAAATCCCTTTTATAAAAGTTTATCTGGGCATCCACCAAAACAAAATCCTTAAAATCTTCTTTTTTGTGCTCTAATCTCGCAACTCAATCCCCTTCTGAACATAATATTTTGAGGTATCCAATTGAGACAATCTCAAGTAGGTAAGTGATAGATTATAAAACAGTGTGGCATAATCATCATAAAAACCTTCAGTTGAACTTGATTTCTGTTTTAAAAGATTAAGGGATCGATTATATAAATCGGCGGCGGCGTAATGCTGACCATTAATATTCCTTATGGCAGCAATGGCCAAAGAAATTTCACGTTGATCTTCTATATTATTCTTTTCTAAAGCCAGATCATGGGCCTTTAAAAAATTATCTAATGCAAGTTGGAATTTACCCTGATCATAAAATATATTTGCCTTAAGAATATAGCCAAGAGTTGGATAATTCGGATGTACGCTGTTTTCAGTAATCTGGATCATAGAATCTGAATAAACTAAAGCAACGTGCGGTTTTTCATTCAAAATTCTGTAGTAATAAGCCCTTGCTACTTCAATGGGATCATTCTCCTTTTTTGCTTTTTTTAGGTGGACTTTTACAATCTCTTTAAGTTCGTCAATTCTAGAATCTGCCATAGCGACTGATTCAAGTTCATGCAATTCTGAAAAGGTTGAGTTAATCGAGTAATTAGAGGTAGTCTGTTCTGAATTATCCTGGGAAAACAATGCTTGGGAAATACATAAAGTCAAAACCACGAACATCAGCACGCGGCACAGGAAAAACTTTATTTCAGAATACAAAATCATCTTTAACCATTTAAAAATCCCCGTTTGACCATAAATGTCGGAATTGATAAAAAATCCGTTCTATCAGCGTAACTTCCTTTAGTAAAATTTCTGCTGTTCCATTTAATTCCTGATAAAATTCTAATTCTTTTCCATAAGAGGTTTTCAGGTCCTCAACAACTAAGTAAACAACATAGCCAGGATTATTCCCTCCTTTTGGCACTTCCGAAATAGATCCTACCTTCGCTCTTAGCATTCCCCATTCATGATATGGATAATTTTCCAGCTTTAAATTCACTTTTTGTCCCTTCTTCAACTTTCCTGCATTCCGAATGGGTATTATACACTTCCCTATCAGATCCTGTTGAATTTGGGGAACAACACTATATATTAATTCCCCTTTTTCTACATTCTGATATTCTCCCCAAACTTCGAAATAAGATAATCGTCCATCTATTGGGCTTTTCAAAAGGTAGGTATCTTCCCATTTTTGAATAGCATTGATTAAATTCTGTTGAGATAGCAAAAGATCAATCTCCAGATTAAGCTTAGTTCTCAAAGAACTATTTGTTGTGAGCTGTAATTTGGTGTGTATGCCTTTATTCTCCAGAATTAACTGATTATATTGTTGATTTATAAAATGAAATTGACGCTGCTCCATCAGGAAATCCTTTTCTATATTTTCCAGATCAACCTGGGAAATTACTCCCTTACTGTACAATTCCTGAAACCTCTTATAATTGGCTTTCGATACTTCCAGATTTCTATTGGCAAGAAATAACTCCGCTTTTTTACTATCAATGGAATGAAACTGATTTAATAATTCCTGTTTTATTTGTTGATCATAAACAATTTCGTCATTAATGGAAGCGTCAAGTAGCAATTGATGATAATTACTTAAAAAAGCATTATAATATAATTGTAGATCATTGCCCAAAATTAATTGTGAAGGATAAATCTCACTTAAAACTTTAAGGGAATGGGTATTGAAAAGGGTATCTAATTTAGCTTTTAACTGTAATACATTCTCGGTATTTGAATCATTTTCCAGTTCGCCTAAAATATCCCCTTTTAGAACTAGATCACCAGGCTGAAAATTCATGGCTAAGATTTTACCTTCAGTTTTTGCTTTGATATGAACCGGAGGATTTTTCGAGGTGACAATTACCTCTCCTTGAATAACTTCATTAAATGGAAAATTGGAAGCAAATATTAGTAATATTACAAAGAAACCGAATGTCAACTTAGTGCCATTCCGTAACATCCAACTCGGTTCACGTTGAAGATTATTATCATCTTTATTTTTGTTGAAGTTTTTGATAATCGCTGATTTTAAAGTTGATTTCTTATTAATTTGTAGTAAACACCTTTCCTAGAAAGCAACTCTAGATGATTTCCCTTTTCCACTATATTTCCTTTATCCATCACCAATATTTGATCAGCATTTTTCACCGTGGAAAGCCTATGGGCTACAATAATTACTGTTTTGTTCAAATAAAAATGGCTTAAGTTTTCCGTAATCACTTTTTCATTTTCAGCATCTAAAGAACTTGTAGCCTCATCGAAAAATAAATATTTAGGATTTTTGTATATCGCCCTTGCAATTAGAAGCCTTTGTTTCTCACCTCCGCTTAAAAGCTGTCCCTGTTCACCAATCCTGGTCTGATATCCAAGTGGGAGTGAATTAATTAAGCTGGTCAAATTGGTCTTTTCAACCGATTCTATTAACCGATTTTGGTTTAAAGGTTCATCAGATTTTGATTCTGTGATATTTCGTTCTATCGTATCATTGAACAAAATTCCATCCTGTAAAACTACCCCACACATCCTTCTCCAATTGTCAACTTCAATATGCTCGAAATTTTCATTTCCAATACTTATCCTGCCGTCACTAGGCTTATATAATTTCAATAATATTTTCAGTAAACTTGTCTTACCAGACCCACTAGGTCCGACAATGGCAGTAACTTTCCCGTATGCAAACACTGTAGAAACATTCTTAAGAACAGCGTTTGATCCCTGTTCCCCATAATTGAATGATATATTTTCGAGTTTTATATCGCCTCCCAATTCGACCACATTGCTATCATCCTGATAAACTTCAGATTTTTGATTATGAATTTCAGCCAA
This sequence comes from Christiangramia sediminis, assembly GCF_020552705.1. Lineage (GTDB taxonomy): Bacteria > Bacteroidota > Bacteroidia > Flavobacteriales > Flavobacteriaceae > Christiangramia > Christiangramia sediminis. Next base: position 720,503 of record NZ_JAJBZG010000001.1, read on the forward strand.
TCTCTTTAAAGAAAGTTTTGCTTTCTGGTAGCCCACTAAAAAATCTATGGTATTAGAAACTGGAATATAGAGGCTGCCTACGATGAATTGAATGGCCAACATGGTCCCCAATGATATTTCACCTGATATGACTGCTTTTGCGGACCAAAAAACAATCAAGATGCCTGTAACTTCATTAATAAATTTCCCACCCTTAATTTGACTATGATCAACTTTTAAGATGGTTGATTGCAGTCCAAAGAGCCTAGACTGATTCATCTTCCACTCCGATTTTCTTCTTTCTTCTGAATTGTTAAGTTTGATTTCCTTCACCGCCATAATAATTTGAAGAAAATGGGATTGCTCTTTTCTATTTAAATCAAATTGCTGGTGATCCAGAATTTCCTTTCTTTTCATAAATAAAAGGGACCAACCCAAAAACAAAGCTGTTCCAGTCAGGAAAATCAGAAGAATCGTACTATTAAAAATTCCTAAAACAAAAGCAAAAACTATTATACTAAGCAAGTCAAAAAATATAGTTAGGGATTGACCGCTCAGGAATTCCTCCACTCTCTGATGATCGTAAATCCTCTGCATAAAATCGCCAGTGGTTTTTGAATCAAAAAAAGTAATTGGAAGCTTCAGGAGTTTATCCAAAAAATCTGATACCATCGCTATGGTTACTTTTGTGCTTATGTGTAATAAGAGCCAATCCCGAATGACCTCAGTAACGGAACGGGTTAGAAATAAAAATAGTTGTGCTATAACGATCAGGTATATAAAATCAAGATTTTCATAATTGATTCCGTAATCCACAATACTTTGGGTTAGAAAAGGAAGAATCAACTGAATTAACATCGCAGTAAATAATCCCAAAGTAATCTGTCCTATAAATTTTTTATATGGACTAAGATATTCGAATAAGAATCCTATTCCTTCCGGTTTAGTTTCTTCATTTTCGTTATTCAGAAAATTCTCCTTAGGTTGGACAAGCAGTAAAACACCCTCATTTTCGATTGCACCAGACCATCGAACCTGAAATTCATTATGAGAATATTTTATTCTCCCTATGGCTGGATCGGAAACAAAGACATTCTTATTATCTGTTTTATATACCACCAGAAAATGATTATGCTCCCAATGGGCTATAGCTGGAAGTGGGATGTCATCGATCAGTTCCTGAAAGTTTGCTTTGATACCCACTGAATCTAAACCAATTTTTTCTAATGCCCTGGAGAGACCCTCGAAGGACACACCTCCTTTTTGTTGGGATGAAATTTCACGTAAAAAATTTAAATTGAAATTTTTGCCATAATATTCCGTAATAATTTTTAGGCAGGTCGGCCCGCAATCCATTTGATCAAGCTGATGGTAAACCGGAAAATTAACTGTTCCAAACATGATACCCAATTAATAATCATAGCACTAAATTAATCTAGAATAAAAATGAAAGAAAGCGAAATAGCAGTCTATTTATAAATAACGGCGTATTCGTCGAAACTCTACAAATCTATGATTTGGGTGATTATAGATTTTATCAGGGACATAAAAGAAAATTTTACGTAGCGGTTTAAAAAGCTTTGTAAGAAATTGAATTTTATAAATTTATATAAAAAATGGACACGTTGATACTACAAATTTCAAAAAAGCAATTTTGCTATATAGGAAGGTCTTCAAATTCGAATGCTAATAATCCGTTTTCTCAATGCTGCACTTACCGGTGACAATTTTTTTAATTTGAAAACTATTTTTTAAAGCCCCTAAATTATCAGAGACAACATAGTTATAACAATTCATGCATTCAAATGAACTATATGGAAATAAGTAATTTGATTAATGTTTTATCTTGCTGTATTTAAGAACTTTAAATAACATTTATAAGTTGATCATAATACTTCCGAAACCGGAGGTCACGAGTTCAAATATAAGTCTCTCTGTAAGTAAATAAAAGGCTCTCGATTTCTCGAGATCCTTTTATATTTTGTCCTAATACCGGATTATTAAAAAGTTTTTATATCTGGTTTCATTTGATATAAAAAGCTACTAACTAAATGGAATATCAGCTAAGCTGTCCTAACAAATGGGGGTACTTCACTCGACCTCCATCTTTTTATTTTTCCAAACAACCTATATTATAGGATAGTTTCATTTCATTGAATTTTTCGGATCAGAATTACAATATATTTTTTTGATTGGATTTAATTCATGTAATTAAACTACCATCTAAAAGACGGTAGTTTAATTTTCATACATATAAGTTTCACTTTTTATTTATAGCCAAGTTGTAAACGCAAGGTATTACGACGAGGTTCAGAACGGTTGCAGAAAGCAACCCTCCAAGTATCACCACCGCCATTGGACTCTGAATCTCACTTCCTGGCTCACCTCCTTTTAACGCAAGTGGAATAAGTGCCAACCCTGTGGTAAAAGCCGTCATCAGAATTGGATTTAACCTGTCAAGTGCACCAGATTTGATGAGTTCATATCCCCTAAGGCCTTCCTTCCGAAGATCTTCATATCTCGATACCAGTAAAATTCCGTTTCGTGTCGCGATCCCAAATAAACTGATAAAACCAATGGTTGAAGCAATACTTACAATTCCTGATGTGAAATAAACGATCAGAATTCCTCCGATAAGGGCGAGGGGCAAATTGATAAGCACGACAAAAGCCAGTTTCACATTATTAAATTCAAAATACAGTAAAAGAAAGATCACAAAAATTGCAATAATAGCAGTGATTAACAGCATTTGTGAAGCTCTGGATTCACTTTCAAATTGTCCGCCATATTGTACCCTGTAACCTTCGGGAATAGTCACTGAAGAACTAACGGTTTCGCGAATTTCCTCCACTGCACTTCTCAAATCCCGACCCTGCACGTTGGCAGCAACCACGATCTTCCTTTGCACATCTTCCCGACTGATGGTATTAGGGCTGCTTACCGACGAAACGCTCGCGAGCTGTTCCAGTGGTACCTGTGAACCATTTGGCAATCCAATCAAAGCGGTTTTGATTTTCTCAATGCTGTTTCTAACATCCTCCTTATAACGCACCACCAGGTCAAAATACTTCTGACCTTCATAAATTTCACCTACCTCATGACCGGCAAAGGCGATATCTATCTGCTCCATTAACTGTCCTACGGTCATTCCATAAGCTGAAAGAATCTGGCGTTTTGGCGTAATCTTAATCTGAGGCACTTCGATCTGCTGATCAACAGCTACATCGGCAAGCCCCTCGATAGGAGTAATATTCTCCTCTACACTTTTACCAATTTCATATAGCTGTTGTAAATCGGGTCCAAAGATCTTAATCGCGATATTGGCTCTCGTACCTGAAAGCATATGATCGATACGGTGGGCAATTGGCTGCCCCAGCGTAATATTAACACCCGGAACGATACTTAATTTCTCCCTTACATCTTCAAAAAATTCTTCCTTCGATTTATCTTCCAGGGTGAATGGTACATCGATCTCGGCGGCATTTACTCCCTGGGCATGCTCGTCCAGTTCAGCCCTACCGGTCCTTCTGGTAACCACATCCACTTCAGGCATTTCAAGCAATATTTGCTCTACCTGGTTTCCAGTCTTATTACTTTCTTCCAAAGACATAGATGGAGGTCCCACAACACTTATCACGAGTGATCCCTCATTAAATTCAGGAAGGAAACTTCTTCCTAATTGCGTAAATAACGCAATACTCAGTAAAAAAGCAACCACTGTTACCGCGATCACTGTCTTTGGGATCTGTAAGGCTCGATTTAGAATATCGGCGTAAGCCTTCTGTAACCATCTTTCCACTTTTGTTCCTTCGGACTGCTTTTTCAGCATTTTCTCCTTTTTCAGAAGATAACTACACAGCACCGGAGTAACCGTTACCGCTACAATCAGCGACGTCAATACAGAAGTAATAAAAGCAATTCCCAGTGGTTTGAGCAATCGACCTTCCATTCCACCAAGGAAAAACAGCGGCACAAAAGAGACGATAATTATAAGGGTTGCTATGATGATGGAACTTCTAATTTCAACCGATGCATCCCTTACCACGGTGATCACCGACTGCCTTTCAGCTTTTGGTTTTCGAATATTTTCGCGCAGGCGTTTATAAACATTCTCCACATCAATGATAGCATCATCTACCAGTGCTCCAATTGCAATTGCCATCCCTCCCAAACTCATGGTATTGATGGTATAGCCCAGCATTTTTAATACGATAATCGATACGAGTAACGAAATTGGGATCGCTAATAGCGAAATTAGGGTAGTACGCCAATTCATCAGGAAAATGAATAACACAATGACCACAAAAAAAGCTCCTTCAAGCAAGGTCATATTCAGGTTACTGATGGAAGCATCAATAAAATCTGCCTGTCGGAAGATCTGACTTTTGATCTCGACGCTTTCCGGCAGACTGGTTTCCAGTTCGGCAATGGCTTCATCCAGTCTTTCCGTAAGCTCGAGGGTATTTACATCGGGCTGCTTGGAAATTGTTAGGATAACCGCCGGTTCCGCATTCAGCGAACCATCACCTATCTTATCAGCAGCTCCTATTTTCACTTCTGCCACATCCTTGATCTTGATACTCTGGCCGTTCACCTGTTTTACCACAGCTTCTTCCAGATCATCTATCGCATAAGCCCTACCACTTCCTTTGATGATGTATTGATTTCCGTATTGATTAAGAAAACCACCGGGAGCATTCGTATTCGCCTCTTTAACCTTCTCGGTTAATTCGTCGAGACTTACATCGTAATATTTCATTTTTCCGGGATCGGCAAAAACCTGGTATTGTTTATAGTCTCCTCCAATCACCACCACGTTTGCAATCCCTCCGATGGCTTTAATCCGTGGACGGATCTGCCAATCAGAAAGGGTTCTTAATTCCATTGGGCTAAGACTGTCTGAAGTAACCCCCAATAGCATGACTTCTCCCATAATCGAGGAGATGGGTGCCATGGTAGGAGCTCCTATTCCTGTTGGTAAGTTTTCACGAACCATTGGAATACGTTCACTTACAATCTGTCTTGCCTTGTAAATATCGGTGCCCCAGTCGAATTCAACCCAAACGATGGAAATCCCTGCGGCTGAGGAAGAACGAATCCTTCTTACATTCGGCGAACCGTTCATCGCGGTTTCGAGCTGATAGGTCACTAGTTTCTCTACCTCTTCACTTTCCATTCCGTGTGCTTCCGTTAGTATGGTCACGGTAGGCGCGGTAAGGTCTGGGAATACATCCACGTTCATATTACGTGCGAGGTAAAACCCGGTGACGCTCAGTACCACAGCCGCCAGAAGAACCAGAAGCCGGTTTTGAAGCGAAATCGATAATATTTTATTTAACATCTAATTTCTATTTCTTTATTAATGATCATGACCGTGTGCGGGTGTTTGTCCGGACATTGAAGCCATCTTAACCTGATAATTTCCGGTGGTCACGACAACGTCTCCGGCATCAAGTCCGCTAAGGACCTGCGCATTCTTTCCGTTTCGTTTCCCGATCTTTACAGGTCTCCTCTCGAAACTTTCACCACCGGTTTGTACGATCACAGAATAATTCCCGTAATCTTCCAGCAGTGCAGCTTCAGGTACTACAATTCCGGTTTCAGCTTCTCCAAGTGCAATTTGAACTTCAGTAAAACTGCCTTTGGGCATTTCAACTACATCGTTCACTTTGATATACACCGGGATCATTGGTTTGCGATCCTCCACTTCCTTACCTACGGAAACTATAGATCTATCTTCCACTTCACTCCAGTTCCCTTTATCATTTCTGTACCAGACACCCGAAATAGCTTCCTTACTTGGATTGTGGGATGCATTTAACTGTGTTTTCAACAGGCGTGATCTGTCAGTTCCAATAGAGACGAGATTAGCTCCTTGTTCCACATAAGCCCCGTTCGAGGTGCTGATGGATTTAATGAATCCGGCAAAAGGTGCACGGATTTGCTTTCCTCCAGCTCCGTAATTGGAGGCAAGTGCGCGGTAATTTGATTCAGCTACCCGAAAATCGCTTTCCACCCTTTCAAATTCCGCTTTGGGCACAATCTTATCCTCATAAAGTTCCTTTTTCCGATCATATTCAGCTTTCGCCTGATTGAACCTTGCTTTGGCCTGGGCTATCTCTGCCTGGATATTATTGGAAGAAAGTCCTTCGCTACTCAAATTCATCAATAGCTGACCTCTTTTAACTTCCATTCCTTCGGTCAAATTTTCTAAAACGAAATTTACCATTCCATTGGCTCCTGCAACAAGGGTCTTATAAGTTCCCGGCGCGGCTTGCCAGACTCCGGAAGTATGAACGATATCATAAACTTCTCCTTTAATCACAGGTGCTGTCTGAAAATCGATCTTCCAGGCCTGTTCCTTTAAAAAACTAATACCTGCGTCTTCTGCTTCCGCTACATTTTCTGAAGCTTCCTCAGCGGAGGCATATACCTGAACGTCTTCTATCACGATCCGGTCTGAATATTCAGTAGTTTTCAGATCAAAAATGAGGTCATAAGTTCCCGGTTGTTTTGGCTGTAAGGCCGGAGAAAAAATCCCAGGTGAAGAAGGCGAGTCTACCTTATGCCGAATTCCGCTATCTCCCTGAATGAGACTTACCGTAACCGAACCATTTCGAACCGGCTGGTGCTTATCCAGAACAGTAAAATGAGCGGCAAATTTGCTGGTTTTGCCTTCCACTAAAGCCGGAAACTCTACGAAAAGCTCCGTCTGGTCTGTCCAGATAGTTTTGCTGATCGCAGGAACTTCTGAGCCTACGTGATTTCCTTCTGCATCGTGCGCATGGCCTTCCTCCTCATTATTTCCGCAGGAAAAAAGGAAAAGCGAGATACATACTATATAAATATATTTCATGTCTAATATTGTTTTTTAATGATCCTTATGCTCCGTCCCGTCATCATGCGAATGATGATCAGACTCTTCATGCATATCAAGTGAGTCTTCACCAACCTTGAATTCTTCCTGTTCCATATGATTTTCGTCCATATGACTACCGTCTTCATTATGTGGATGACCATGCTCTTCTTCCTCATGGGCGTGAGCTTCAGCTCCTTCCTCATGTTCATGTCCATGATCTTCTTTTGCAGTATCTCTACAAGCTGAAAACCCTAATACTAATATTGCCGCGAAAAATAAATTCTTGAAATTCATATTATTTAATTTTAATTATAATTGATGTTTTAAAAGTGTTGCTTTAAGCTGAAGGAGTTCTTTTTCCATCTCAAGCATATTGTTAAAAGCCTGCCGGTAGAACTCCACTTCCCGGTAATAATCCAGAAATGAAAATTCCCCCAGCTCGTAGGCTTTAAATAAAAGTTCTTCAGAATTCAGATCCTGAAAAGTTTCCAGATATTGATCGTATTTTCTCTTTAATAATTGATATTGCTGATAGTCTTCCTGAAAACGGGTGTATAGTTCAGCAGTTTCAGCGCCAGTGTTCGCCTGGTTGTATTCCAAATTTGCCTCTGCCGCTTTTACCTTATTCTTGCTGTTCCAAAGCGGAATTGATAGTCCGCCTAAGAAACCGGAATAATTGCTAGAATTCACTCCCTGGTAATTATACCCAATGCTTAGATCTGGAAGAATCTTATTCTTTTCCAGTTTTACCTGCTGCTGAGCAAGATTCTCTCGAGCTTTTAACTGCTGAATTTCGGCATCTTCGGAAAGTTTTTCTTCCCAAAGCGTCTGCATTTCGGCCAATTCAGGATCTTCGAAAAATTGGACCTCTTCAGCCTCAATTGTATTTCCACCGTTCAATTTCTGAAGTTCCAGCAATGTGTTCCTAATCCTGATGTTGACCTGATCCAGTTCAAACTGCTCCTGTAACCAGGCTACTTTGGCTTTATTCAATTCCAGGATACCAATCTGTTCTGCATCGAATAAACGCTGAATTTGATCATACACCTGTTTGGCCTGCTCCACTCTTTTTTCCTCCAGCTTTTTTCGTTTCTGCAGGGTCTGCAGTTCTAGAAGCTGTTCCTTGGCATTCAGTAATACTTCTTCACGTAGCGTTTCATACTCTAGTTCCTGCAATTCCTTTTGCTTTTCAATACGCTTACTTCGCGCTCCATAAACTGTAGGAAACTCAAATTGCTGAGAAACCTGATATTCTGTATAATCACCAGTTTGATGCTCGCCGAATGGAAGGTAAAATGCTGAAACCTCGGGATCCTGCAAGTTATTCTCTGACTTATTAGCAAGATTCTGACTAGCCATATAAGACTGATATGCCTTAAGTTGCCTGTTATTCTGGCTTATCTGCTGCAAAATACCATTCATACCGGTATCCTGGGCAAATGAGCCCATAGATATTAGTATTCCGCATACAGCGGAAACTATATTTCTGTACATAAATTTTGATTTTAGTTTAATCTATACGATAAGGTCAGCCAGCTATTTTAAATAGTGGCCTGACTAGTTGATCAAACTAAGTCGGGAGGTCCCCGAAGTGAGAGTAAGGATAAATAAGGATTGAAATATTCATTTGGAGGCTGATAATTTTCAAAATTTTCTGAATCCTGATCAGCTAAAATCCAATTCCCTAAATAGTTTTTGTTTGAAGTTTTCTTTTTGGCTTCTGTCTTTTGTGCCCTGACGTCCTCGGTATATTCCTTAATTACCGGAATTTCATTGGAAGCACTCGTATGAGAATGAATAGCCAGCAAATAAGATAAGAATCCGCCCTGCTTATCTTCCTGCTTCTTTTTGTGGTGATGAGCTTCACCGGAATGATGATGTGCAACCTCGTTATTCTCCTCCTGATGTTCATGGTGTGCATGCGGTATGACCTGATGAAAAGACATCAGCATAAATATACCTAGAAGGAATAATGCTTTTATTTGATTTTGTATTTGCACTGATTACAAAAGTAATAATTTATCACAGAGATTTGAGGAAAAATAGTATAAACCATAAGAACCTTAGCTCCTATGGTTTATACTTCAACTAATTAACTTACTGACTATTTAGAGTTCTATACTCAAATAACCTTTCTTCTGAAGTTGGAAATCATGTAAAATACCATTGTCCACAACTTCAAGTTCTTCGGGAATACATTCCTTATTAACTTTGAACTTTTTCAAAGAAAAGCCGCAAACCACTATTTTCACGTGTGCTTTTTCAGCTTTCTCAATAAAACGCTTCATCACTTCTTTATCATTAAGATCTTCCAGGGTTTTTCCACAGATAATCGCTTGGAAATCCCCGAAACTCTTCCCATCTTCTTCCACCAGCGCTTCAGCGGTTAAAATAATTGGCTGAAGTTGGGGGATCTTTTTCGTAAGTACCACATAATTATGTGAGTGATCCTCTTGTTTGGATGTTTGTGTCACTTATCAAAACTTGTTTTAAATTCTACGAAAGTCCATTCCATAATTTCATTTAATTCTAAAGAAGTCATAATTTTCTATTGGCTATTTCAGCCTTAGTTATTCCACGCTCAATAGCTTCTTCTTTTGAACAATTTTTATTCAAATGGAAATCCCTTGCATGTTTCAATGCTACCGCTCTAATATTTTCATCTAGCGAATTGAGCCTCTCCTGGTAATCCTTAAATATATCCTCCTTCATTTTTTAAAATAGTTTTAGAACAAAAAAGACCATAGTTAATATATTTACTCTGCATCACACAAAAAAAATTGCCAGCGGAGAAATCGGCTTATCCAAATTATTGTTTTTATTTCCGTGCAAATTCCTAAATCTACCATGGTTTCAACTTTATGATACGTAAGACGAAGTGTGCACATTGATTTCTTAATTTTGCCATTGTAACTAATAAGAAGATTCCTGGAACCATCTATCTCTGTCTGCAACAAGCAGGCACGAGGCAAGCCGTAGAGGAATTTTATAGATTAAATATTTTACAGATTTTTTCTTTCTGTTTGCACCATTTTTAATTCGTATTATATTCAATGTTTCTGGCTTTATTGAAAGCTTCCCAACCTTCTTTGGCTGCATAGGGAACAATAAGCAGTGCTGCAACCGGGTCTGCCCACCACCAGCCTAGCCAATTGACCAGCAGTAATCCTGCAAGTACTACCACAGTTTGGTACAAACAGATAAAAGTGTCTTTGGCATCGGCCAGCATAGCCGGACTGTCCAATTTATTTCCGTATTTTCTTTTGTAATAGATTAAAATAGGATTAACTACCAATGAAACAAGCAAGATGATTAAACCCAATGTACTCCAACGTGCCGTTTCTTGATTAACTAGCTTTGTGATTGAATCATAGGAAATAAAAAGGCAAACCAGTGTAAAAGATGCTGCAATAACATATAATGTAATTTTCTTACGACGCTTAACCTTTTCCTCTTCTATGTCGTTAAGCTCGCCGTGCAACCGCCAGCCTAAAGTTGCTGCGCTTATTACTTCTATGGTGCTATCCAGTGCCCATCCTATGAGTGCAGAACTATTTGCAGTTATTCCAGCAATAAGTGAAACGACCACTTCTATCGTGTCGTAAATGACATTCCATATTTGAAGTGTTCTTGCTTGTTTAAGATTCTTTTTTCTTGATGATTCCATATTTAATTCGTCTGTATAGTTCCCTCTTTTTTCATTTTTTTCATTAAGTAATAGGCATTTTGATAGATGATTTTTTTTCCGGATTTACCTTGATAATTTCAATATTTTAATCGCCCCACGCATCACAAATGTGAAGACAATAGCGCCAATGATCAAATCTGGCCATTTACTTCCTAAAAAATAAACCAAAACACCCGCCAAAATTACTCCGCCGTTCACGATAATATCATTTGAAGTAAAAATGGCACTGGCTTGCATGTGGACTTCGTTACTTTTAGCCTTGTTGATTAGCCATAATGAGATTAAGTTTCCGGCAAGTGCCAAAGAAGAAATAATAATCATCCACTGGAATAAAGGAGTTTCACTACTCATAAAAAACCTGCGCAAGACTTCTATAAATCCAAGAGTCGCCAGTAACATTTGAAAGTACCCACTAAATTTTGCGACCTCCTTTTTTCTTGAAACTGCACCACCTACTGCAAATAAACTCAGCGCATATACTATCGAATCTGCCAGCATATCAAGAGAATCTGCAATAAGGCCCATCGAAGAAGATATCCAACCCGTAATCATTTCAACGAGAAAAAACCCAAAATTAATACCCAACACCCACCAAAGAATATTTTTTTGTTTGGTTTCGTTTTCCATAACTGGAACTTCCGCCTCTTCTGATCCTATAAATTTATCGCCTAATTTTAATTCTGAAATCGAGGAATGAATAACCTCAATCCCTTCTCGATGATACACTTCAAGTTTTCGATTGGGAATATCAAAGTCTAGATATTTTATCTGTTCATAAGATTCCAGTTTCATCCTAATCATCTGCTCCTCAGAAGGGCAGTCCATTTGACTGACTATAAAAGTGCTTTTGTTCATTTTTTATAGGCTAAAAGTCTTAAAGCGTTGAAAACTACCAGAAGTGTGGAACCTTCATGTATAACTACCGCCACTCCAATGTTAGCGAAACCAAAAATGGTAGCAGGGATAAGCAGAGCTACAATTCCCAGACTTACCCAAAGGTTCTGCTTGATTATAGCTTTTGCCTTTCTACTCAGTCCAATGGCAAAGGGCAGGGTTTCCAATTTATCGGCCATTAGGGCAATATCTGCGGTTTCCAGGGCAACATCGCTACCAGCAGCTCCCATAGCTATTCCTACGGTGCTATTTGCCATGGCAGGGGCATCGTTCACACCATCACCTACCATTGCTACCTTAGATTCTTTTTCTTTTAGTTTTTTTATGGCTTCCACCTTTTCTTCCGGCAGTAAACTACCCCAGGCATCGGTCAATCCTATCTCTTCTGCTACTGCGTCTGCTACCTTCTGGTTATCACCGGTAAGCATGATCATTCGTTTAATTCCTATTTTCTTCAATTCAGAAAGGGTCCTTTTGGCTGCCTCCCGGGGGGTATCCATTAAAGCAAGGATGCCTATATATTCTTCATTCTTACGAAGAAGCATCGTTGTGTTTCCACCACCTTCAAGATCTCGTACTTTAGTAGTTATTTCTTCTGATGGAATAGTATCATTTAGTTCTTCGTATAGATCCAAATTACCAACATAGATCTTATCATTTCCCAATGTTGCTTTAATACCTTTTCCTAACACGGCTTCCAGATTGGAGGCATCCGGGATTTCCTCGCCTTCCATCCGCTCCTTTCCATCGCGAACTACAGCTTTTGCCAGGGGATGATCACTCAAACTTTCCACGGCTACTGCTATTTTGAGAAGTTCATTTTCTGAAATACCCCCAAGTGGTACTACTTGCGTAAGTTTTGGCTTTCCTTCCGTTAGAGTCCCGGTCTTATCAAAGGCGAGGGCGGTCAATTCTCCCAGATCCTCTAGTGGTCGGCCTCCTTTAATTAATACCCCACCTCGAGCCGCCCGGGCCACACCACTCAATACAGCACTTGGGGTCGAGATCGCCAAAGCACAGGGACTTGCAGCTACCAATACAGCCATTGCTCTGTAAAAGCTGGCGCTAAATGGCTCGTCAATTACTAAAAATGCGAATAAAAGAGCTCCGACCAAAATAAGAACGGACGGCACAAAATATTTTTCGAATTTATCGGTCAGCAACTGGGTAGGTGATTTTTGGGTCTGGGCTTCATTAACCAATTTGACCAGCCTTGACAATGTAGAATCCTTGGCTGCTTTGATCACTTTAATTTCCAAAGTATTGTTCCCATTGATAGTTCCGGCAAAAACGCGGTTTTCATCTTTGATATCATCTACCTCTGAGTAATCCTTCTCAACATCTTCTACGGGAATTTTATCTACCGGTACACTCTCCCCGGTTATTGGAGCCTGGTTTACACTACTCTGCCCATCTACAACTACGCCATCTGCGGATATTTTACTATTAGGTTTCACCACAATGATATCCCCAATATTGAGTTTTTCGATACCAACTTCTTCCGTTTTACCATTTTTTTTAACCAAAGCTGTTTTAGGTGCCAATTCTGCCAATGCGGCTATAGATTTTCGTGCTTTGTTCATCGCATAATGCTCCAGGGCATGTCCCAGGCTAAAGAGAAATAATAACAAAGCACCTTCAGCCCATTCCCCTAATATAGCTGCTCCAATAGCAGCGACCAACATTAGAAAATCAATTTCAAAACCACCTTTGGCCACTGTTTCCACAGCTTCTTTCGCGGTATAAAAGCCACCAAAGGAATAGGCTCCAATATAAAGTGCAAGGCTAACCCATTGGGGAACTGAATCTACAAAGGATAATCCAAAACCTATCCCTAGTAAAACACCACAAATAATGGCAAATATAAGTTCTGTATTTTTTCCAAAAATACCTCCGTGGGAGTGTGAATGTTCTTCCCCGGCTCCGTGACTATCACCCTCTTTATGATTCAGTTCATCTTCATCTTCATGTTGGTGTTTCTGACTCATCTTATTTTTTTCATATAATTCATCAGAGGTTTTTTCCGAGGATTTAAAACCATTCTTATGGCCAGAGGAGCTTTTTTTAACTTGTAGGTTTTCCTTTTCAAGCCTTGCATTTATCGCTTCAAAACTAGTCTCACGCTTATCATATTCTAAACGGATCATTCCTCCGGCATTGGCGGAAGCTTCCAAAACGCCTTCGATATTCAGCAGACTCTTTTCTATAGTTCTTGCATGGCGGGTATGTCTAATCCCCTCAACCTCTAAAAGAAGATGACCATATTTTTCTGTAATTTCTGCCCCGGCATTTTCCGCCAAAGATTGAATTCGGTCAATAGAGATAATGTCCGGATCATAATGAAAGCACAGTTGTGGCACCGTATCTTCCTGATCATCTACTATATGTACTTTTTCAAGACCCTCTTTGGCCTCTAATCCAGCAATGAGCCTTTGCACACAAGTATCTTTTTCATTTGGCACCTGAGGTAGCAATACCGGAATTTTTAGTTGTAGCTTTTTCATATCCCTATTGGTTTAATATCCATCTTTTAGCTTCTTCCTTTTCATTAAGGTCGAAATATTTAACTTCCGAGCTTGTAAAAAAATCAGTGGCTTTAGCAGCCCATTGCTGCCATTCTTTTTCACCCACAAAGGCCATTTTTCCATAATCTGAAATATGGGCGGTATCAACTTTTAAATCTTCCCATAAGCCTTTGAGATCGTAGCCCTTAAAGTTAACTAGTTCAAAAAAGAAATCCACCTTATTTCCATTTTTGACAATATTATGTATCAAAGGATGGATTTTCTCTACATCCTCTTTAGTAATCTTACCGCTTATTGAAGCGTATATCAAATTGCTTTTTTCGACATTTTTGATTCGTATCATTGTTTTAACTTTTTATGAGCAGATTGGTCTATGTTATATTTCAGCTTCTTTGCTTTGAGGCAATTTGCACATGCCCCCTTCAAAACTAAATTTACTTCGGTTATTTCGTATTTGTCAGGTAAATTTTCCTGTGGAACTTTATTGGGCAAACAGAAGGTTTTGCTGCAATTCATAAAGTGAAGGTGTAAGTGTAGATCCAGCGAATTCTTATCAGAATATGCATATTTTGCGATAGCCGTACCGTCATCAATTTGATGTATAATCCCTTTCTTTAGAAATAATTTTATACTCCGATAAATTGTTGTTCTATCTCGTGTATGTTCACTTTTTTTAACGAAAGCCGTTTCTATTTCCCTTAATGTTACAGCATAAAACTTTCTTTTGAGATATCTATAAATAAATAATCTCATTTTGGTAGGTCTAATCCCGTTGTTTCTAAGTGTTTTTTCGGCTTTGGTCATCTCATAAAATTAAACGCCACTACATTTCTCACATATTCCCTTTACTACCAGGTTCACATTTTCTGCCATATATCCCTCTGGTAAATTAATATGCGGAATTTTATGATCGGTCAAACAAACAGTTTCATCACAATTATTGCAATGAAAGTGGATGTGTAAATCCTGTTCTACCTCACAGTTACAATTATTTTCACAGAGCGCATATTTTGGTATCCCTGTGCCATCATCTATTTGATGAACAATATTCTTGGTCTCGAATGTTCTTACTGTTCTGGATAGTGTAGCCCGGTCTGCTTTTCCAAAGGCATTTTCAATTTCAGTAAGCGTTACAGCCCTGTCTTTTTTAGCCATAAATTTATAGATCAGAATACGCATGGCTGTTGGTCGAACTTCGTGTGCCTCTAATATTTTCTCGATTTCATTCATTTTCATCCTTATTTAAATCAGATATTTTAAGCGATTTTCCTGTCTTTATTTGAAAAGCATTTTCAATATCTGATAGATAAATGATCCCATCCCCGGGTTCAGTTGTTTTTGCATTTTCAAGGATAATATCGATTGCTGATTGTGCTTCTTCATTTTGACATACCAGTTCCAACTTTACCACCGGACTGTCGGTTACACGAAAATCCAAAGAAGGCGACGCACCTTTTGCTTTAAATGCCCCGGTGCCTTCCCCCTGAGACAGCGTCATACTTTTGAATCCACTTTCACTAAGGGATTCTATCACTTTTTGAACCCGTTTTGGTTTTATAAATGCTTTTATTTCTTTCATCGCTGTTTTATTAATTCTTTATTAAGAATGAACCCTCTGGAATTGTAATTAAGACAAACATTTTACAGAGAGCCCATCCATCTAAATTTTTAAAGCTCTATTTAATGACCATGAGAGGTTTGGTTTTTCTGCATTTCAGATACCAGGTAATAGGCATTGTTATACGCAACTAAAGTACCTTCTGGAAGGGGCTCCAACAGTTTAATTTCTACCCATCCATCTTCACTGATCCCCGTTCTTACCTGCACCGGTTTTAATTCCCATTCTGTTTTACCCTCTTCCTGATGTTTTTGAGCCGTAAATATGTAAGGATTTCCCTCTTCTTCTATCACCGCCTCTTCTGGTAATGCAGGTACTGCTTCTTCTCCTGTCCTAATTTTTCCTTTGATATACATTCCCGGAATGAGGTAATCTTCCTTATTATCTATCTCTGCGTGAACGTGCACCGCTTTAGGATTTTGTTCAAATTGTTTCCCCACTGAATATATTTTTCCGGTGAGTTCACTTCCAGGGACTGACTCCAGCTTAAAAGAAATCTTTTGGCCTTCTTTTACCTTATAAATATCTTTTTCGAAAACCATTAGATCGGCATGAACATGCTCATTATCTACCACCATAAACATGCTGGTTTGAGGTTCCACATATTGGCCAATTTGCACCTTTACTTTTTCTATATAGCCAGCAATAGGACTAACTACAGGCACGTATTCGTAGAGGGTGCCGTTTCTTATTTGGGAAGCACCTAAATTTAACTGCCTTAATTGGGATTCGTAACCACTCACCTCTCCTTTTACCGACTGAAAATCTGCCTGTGTTTGTTGAAAAGTTTTCCCGGAACCAACTTCTGCCTCATACAAACGTTTTTGTCTATCAAATTCCTTTTCCAAAAACTGCATCCGGTTATAGGCATTTATATAGTCCGTTTGTATTTTAGTTAAATTGGGATGGGATAGATACGCCAGTACCTGACCTTTATTTACCTTATCCCCTTCAATAACTTTTATTGAATTAATATTACCTCCTAATACAGCTGTAACGGTAGCTTCATATTGAGGAGGAACCTCTAATTGTCCATTTGCTTCTACTATTCCTGATAATGCTTTACTTGGTAAGGTATCCACTTTGACCCCTAAACTATTGAATTTCATTTCTGAAAGATGAACCGAGCGTATCCCGCCTTCTTCTCCTTCAGGTCCTTCTTCATTCGTAGTTGAATCTTCAGTTTCGTGAGAAGTTGTTTCTGATGTATCAGAATTT
This sequence comes from Christiangramia sediminis, assembly GCF_020552705.1. GTDB lineage: Bacteria > Bacteroidota > Bacteroidia > Flavobacteriales > Flavobacteriaceae > Christiangramia > Christiangramia sediminis. The sequence goes on from NZ_JAJBZG010000001.1 coordinate 737,284, forward strand.
TCTTTACACCCAAAGAACAGGCTGAATGATAGGGCAAGCATTAGAATATTTATTGATCTTTTATTCATATCGTTTTTCTTTCTAATTTTAGTTTGATTTTTCGAGGTAATATTCGAGTTGATAACGGCTATCGAGATAATTATCAAAAGCACTCCAGGCATTTACCTCGATTCTAATGGCATCTCTTATATTTTGAAGGAAGGTTACATAATCTATAGCACCTTCCTTAAATGCCAATACAGATCCTTCCTGTTGCTCTTTAGCCAAGGGAAGCGCTTCATCCTTATAATAATTCCATGAATTTCTCCATTTGATGAATTCTTCCCGCATATTTTTATAGGCAGTTTCCAATTCGAGTTTATCCTGGTAAAAATTTTGCTCTGCAATCTTTCGATTCACTTTTGCTTCCTGAGTACGGCCTAATTCAGGCCCAAAGAATAACGGAATTTGAATTCCTATTTGATATTGGAAGAAACCCGATTGCCCATTAATTTCCTGCCTGGCATACTGTCCCTGAAATTTTGGTAGAAATTCAGATTTCCGTTCTCTGGTTAAAGCTTTTGCAACATTAACTCTCTGTTCTGAAACCTCAAGAGCCGGGTGGGTTTTGAGTGACTCTGTCAGAAAATTTAAAGGTTCATCTAATGCTTCGGCAGGTAAATCTGGTACATCATAGATCGTATCACTAACAAACCATAAATTTAAACGCTGCAATGATTTCAGGTAATTTCGATAAGCTTGTTCCAGTTGTATTTTTACTTCGTTTCCCTGATTGGACGTAGCAAGATACTCCAGTTTAGAAGTAGCTTCTGTCTCATATCGGATTCTTGCAGCCCTTTCAATGTCTTCAAAAATTGAATCCATTTTCTTATATACCTGATACCTCTTTTTACTTGTATAAACTGAAGCCCAGGCCCTGCTTACTTCACGTTCCACTTCTAAGGTATTTAGTTCTAAAGCATTTTCAGCAAGGGCCACCCTTTCTTTTTGCAATTTTAACCGGGGGGCAATTCCAAAAATATCTATGCCTTGTTGTTGAACACCAATTTGAGTATAGATCCCATCTGAACCATTTCCTACCTCTTCTTTTCCAGTAAAGATTTGGGTATTCCCAAAATCATAAGCGGTTTTACGCAGTACTTCTTCACTTTCAATTTCAAGCTGAGCGGCTTTTAGCTGAGGAAAGTTTTTGATTGCTATTTCGCGGGCTTTTTCCAAACTTATGGTCTGTAAAGTATCCTGTTGTGGATATTCAGATGAAACAGCATCAGATTGTGCATTTACGGAAAAGGTTCCGCCTAACATCAAGCCAATTATCAAAATCGTAGCTAAAGATCCTGAATTAGAAGCACCCAGCTTTTTCTGTTCTTTTTTCTCACGCTTTCTTTCCACAATGGTGTATAACACTGGTAAAACAACCAGGGTAAGCAGTGTAGCTGTAAGCATACCACCTATAACCACCGTAGCAAGTGGTTGTTGAACTTCTGCACCGGCAGAGGTGGAAAATGCCATTGGTAGAAAACCGAAAATATCTGTTGTTGCTGTTAACATAATTGGGCGTATTCGTTCTTTGGTTCCTGTAAAAATTCTATCTCTTATACTGGTTACTCCTTCTTCTTTTAAAGAATTGAATCTATTTATTAGTACCAGTCCGTTTAAAACTGCAACACCAAATAGTACAATGAAGCCTACACCAGCGGAAATGCTAAATGGCATACCTCTTAACCAAAGGGCAAAAACACCTCCGATAGCAGCCAATGGTATCGCCATATAGATCATGATAGATTGGGAAAAAGATTGTAGGGCAAAATATAGAAGCACGAAAATCAAGAATAAAGCTATTGGTACCACAATCACTAATCGATCTTTGGCACTCTGAAGATTTTCGAATTCTCCTCCATAGGTAATGTAATAACCGGGTGGTAATTCTAATTCTTCATCTAATTTTTGCTGGATGTCGTTAACCACAGACTCTACATCCCTTCCCCGTGCATTTACTCCTACATAGGTTCTTCTGTATGTGTCATCTCTCGAGATCTGCATAGGTCCTGGAACATAGTCAATATCTGCTATTTCTTTTATGGGTACCTGGGTTCCATCGGGCAGGTCGATATACATTCCTCGTAAGTCATCAATATTCTTTCTATGGTTTTCATCAAATCTTACTACTAAATCGAATCGTTTTTCACCTTCAAAGATGACCCCGGCAGTTCCTCCGGCAAAAGCGGTGCTTATATAATCATTGACTTTCTGAATATCCAGTCCATATTGGGCAATTTTATCACGGTTAAATCTAACAGTCATTTGTGGGAGGCCAGAGGTTCTCTCGGCATTTACATCTCCTGCACCAGGGACGGTTTGGATAATATTGGCCATTTCCTGTACCTTCTCTGACAATACTTCTAAATCTTCACCATATAACTTTACCGCAATATCTTCTCTAACCCCTTCTAATAACTCATTAAACCTCAATTCTACAGGTTGGGTAAACACTAAATTAACACCCGTTAGATCTTCATTTAATTTTTCCTTGATCTGTTCAATAAGTCCTTCTTTAGTTTCAGAAGTTTCCCATTTGTCCTTATCCTTTTCCAGGATTAGATACATATCTGCGATATCCATGGGCATTGGATCTGTGGGAATGTCGGCCACTCCAATCCTGGCCGTTACCGTTTTAATTTCAGGGAAGTTTTCTAAGAGTATATTCTCTATTTTTTTAGAAACTTCAATAGACTCTGTTAGTGAACTACCTGGTCTTATTAAAGCCTGCATGGCGATATCCCCTTCATCTAATTGAGGCACAAATTCTCCTCCCATTCTCGAAAAAAGAAAACCGGCTATCACAAGTAAAACAGCGGCAGATCCAATTACGATCAGTTTCAATTTTAATGCTCCTTTTAATAAAGGCATGTATACTTTTTGTATTCTGCCAATTATCCTGTCACTTATTTTTTCCAGCCATCGTTCAAACTTTCCAAACCAGTTCTTTTTATTCTGAATTGGTTTCATAAATAAGGCAGACATCATAGGGACATAGGTAAGGCATAAGAAGATAGCACCTATCATGGCAAATCCGAAAGTGTACGCCATTGGCTTAAACATTTTACCTTCTACCCCGGTAAGAAAAAGAATGGGTGTAAATACGATAAGTATAATAATTTGTCCAAAAAATGCAGAGCTCATCATCGTGCTCCCAGCATCATAGGCTACTTCATCCATTTTAGCCTGATTGAATTTCAACTTGCCAGATCTTATCCGTTTTTGTATTTCATATACGGTTCCCTCGATGATAATCACTGCACCGTCTATAATGATTCCAAAATCGATTGCCCCCAAACTCATTAGATTGGCCCAGACATTGAATTGCTTCATTAAAATAAAAGCAAAAAGCAGTGATAAGGGAATAGTGGTAGCAGTAATAAGTCCACCTCTTAGACTACCTAATAACAATACCAGGGCAAAAATCACTATCAATGCACCTTCCAGTAAATTTGTTTTAACAGTATCGGTTGTTCGTGCTATTAAATCACTTCGATCAATAATTGGCTCTATGGTCAAACCTTCAGGAAGTGACTTTTCAACTTCTGCCATTCTATCTTTAACATCTTGAATTACGGCATTGGGATTGGCGCCTTTTAACATCATTATTATCCCACCTACGGCTTCCTCTCCGTCTTGAGTGAAAGCTCCGTAGCGTACCTGATTTCCAAACTGAACATCTTCCGCAACATCACCAATCGTTATCGGGATCGCGTTTTCTGTGGTAATTGCAATTTTCTTGATGTCCTCCAGTGAACGGATTAAGCCCTCACCCCTAATAAAATTCGACATTTTATTTTTCTCGATATAGGCTCCTCCAGTATTTACATTATTCCGTGCCAGCGCCTCATAAACTTCAGAGATACTTATACCCATACTGTTCAATTTTTCCGGGTTAATTGCTACCTCATATTGTTTTATAGACCCTCCAAAAGAATTTACCTCAACCACACCTTCCAGTAAAGTGAGTTGTCGCTTAACTATCCAATCCTGAATAGTTCGAAGTTCCATGGGGGAATATTCAGTTTCGTATCCTTCTTCTGGTTTAATAGTGTATTCATAAATTTGCCCTAACCCGGTTGAAATGGGTCCCATAGTAGGACTTCCAAATTTATCGGGAATGGTTTCTCCCAATTCATTAAGTTTTTCCTGTACTAGTTGACGCGGGAGATAAGTTCCCATATCATCTTTAAAAACAATAGTAACTACCGAAAGTCCAAAGCGTGAAATAGAGCGAATCTCTGTAACCCCAGGTAAATTACCCATCGACAGTTCTACGGGATAGGTTACAAATTGTTCAATATCTTCTGTTGCAAGATTTGGTGACTGAGTGATCACCTGAACCTGATTATTAGTAATATCTGGTACCGATCCCAGATTTACGGTAGACATGGACCAAATACCCGTGCCTATAAGTGCCAAGGTGAGTAGCCCAATAATAAATTTATTATTAATGGAAAATGAAATGATTCTATTGATCATATAAAAAAATTAATTCAGTTAAACATCTCGACAGTCCACGAATAGAGGAAATCGATATCGTTTTAGCCTTCAGAAAACAAGGGCTTTGGATGAAAAAGGATATAACTATCCTATAAAAAAACTGAATTAAACTTTTGGAGGATCTAAAAAGGAAAGAATAGGTTCTTCCACTGAGCTGTCAAAATGGACAAAGGCTTTTGATGGAATTTCCGTAATCAATGGTTTGAAATTTGAAGAACCAAAATCTACTGTGTGCACATGGCAGCAATGGCAACTACAAAAAGGAGGGCATAAATCCGCTACTTTATCATGTGAATGGTCGATATCAAAATTCTGGGTAGTAACCATTATCACTTCTGAGCCAGAATTATCTTGTGAAGTATCACTATCATTACAGGCTAAAAAATTAAGCCCCAGAACATATAAAGATAATATGAATGCCATTATTTTCACATTACAAAGATAATTAAATAGGCATGCACAGGGTGTGCAAAAAAGACCTGAGCCAATTATCGTCAAAAATTCAAACACTAAATAGATTTATCCACCACAATGGATGTAATTACAAAGTAGTTTTTAAGATCCTATGTGGATATAATTTTTGAACCATTTCAGAACGTATAATATCTCCCGCATTAATTTAAAGATATGTTGAGCAATGTGATCGATTGATTTTTATTAATACTATAGTGACAAAACATTTATGTTAAGTACCTAAAGGCCAATTATTACTTAACATTTATTTGCGCTCTTATAATTATTCGTATAAATATTTATTAAATTTTAATGCTAATAATAATTGTAATAACACATTTAATTAAAGCACCAAACTCTTTAGACTCTTATTCTTAGTTTTTGAATGCTATAAAAATGGGCTGCCACAATTGAAGCAGCCCATTTTTGGCTAATTATCTATTTTAGAATTAAAACCTAATGAGAAGCTACTGCCTTCTTCTTTTTGTTTTTTTTCTTCTTTTTATTAGTGAATTTCCTAACTGTTGGAGATGAGGTATACCATAGCAAGAATCCACTTAAAACCGTAATAAGACCGAGTAAAGAAAATGCCCTTAAAATTATATTATTAAAATCATCTCTACCTTCGTAATCCATTGTATGAGTCATCCATAAAAAATCGAACCAGCGCCAATCTCGGTGCCTTAGAGTTCTAAAGGTTCCATCTGCTTCGGAGACGTAAGCCTTAATGTTTTCAGAAGTGTTATATGAAATAACGTAGGCTGGAAGCGGTCGTCCGCGATATTCATGATGTTCTCCTGTAGAGGTTATTCTTTCAATTCCAGTCACCTCTAATTCATCAATCATATGTTGTCTAGCTACCTCCATTGCCTCTTTCTCGGATAAACTCTCTTTAATCTCTCCTGTCCTAGCATTCTGAAGAATTTCTTCGTTAATCCAGTAATAAGGTTCCCCAGCAACTTCTTTTAATTGTAAAGAATTAATCTCAATTTCAGGACTAAATTCTGCGGGACTTCCAAGCCCTGAGAAATTGGGATGTTTCATTTCTGTTTTAAGAAATTGATCTCCGTGTATTTCATCTATATCGGTCCAGCTGAAGTATAAACCACTTACAGTCCACATTATAAATTGTATACCTATAAAAATACCCAGATATCTATGTGCCTGTCTTATTTTCAGGGCTGTTTTTCTTTTTACCATAATTATTTGATAATAAAGAGATAGTCATTGAATTCTAAGACTATCTCATTTTAGATTTTTAATTATTTTTTAGTATCCTTCAGTTTGTTCCATACCCGATGCTTCTACTTCACTAGCAGGAATTGGACAAATGGTTCTATTATCGGTGGCCTGAATATCCAGATTAGCTACATCTACTCCGGTATTTACATGCTCATCAACAGGACGATTTATATTTTTAGCTCTACGGATATAGTCATAAATTCCATGTCCCTCTAAAGCTAATTCACGTCTTCTCTCTTCTGCAATCCTTTCTTTTAATTCTTCCCCAGTTTCTGTGGCCTGATTAGAAGAGAAATTAGTGGTTCTGTTTTCTATAAGCGTATTAAGGAAGTCCTGAGCTTCTGTCTCGCCACCACCGGCACCATTTGCTGCTGATTCAGCCGCAATTAAATACATTTCAGATAATCTAATAACCGGAATATTGTGGGCACTTAATCCGCCTCCATCACTACGATTAATGTACTTAATATATGCTTGCTGGGTACCTTCCTTATCTTCTTCAAGCAATGCGGCTCTTGGATCACCTTCATAGGCACTTAATAATTCAATAAAAGTTTTAGTAGCGATTATATCTCCCTGACCTCCATTCTTAAAATCAAATTGGGCTCCCAGCCCGTTACTACCCAAAGAATTCTGGCTTGTAATGCTTAATTCGAAGATAGATTCAGAATTATAATCTTCAAATACATACGAATTGACTCCCATAAGATTTTCGGCCCCTCTGGTAGCAATTACTTCCTTGGCATTCTTAAGAGCGTTTTCCCAATCTTGTTTATATAAATAAACCCTTGCCAATAAAGCTTTAACTCCACTTTTTGTTAAATATTGAGTACTACCTTGTGCCCAACTATTTTCTTCTAACAAGTCTAGTGAATTCTGCATGTCACTTATAATCTGCTCATAAGTTTCACCAAGACTACTTCTTTCGGTTACAATCTCATCCGAAGAAAGTTTCAAAGGTAATCCCTGGGATGCTGCACCCTCCTTTATCCATGGGTAGGAGAAGGTTCTTGCCAGATCAAAATATATCATGCCTCTTAAACCCAAAGCTTCACCTAAGATCTCTTGCTTTTGCGCTTCGTTACCTTCAGCCGCCTCAATATTATTAATGATAAGGTTTAGGTTATTTATAGATTTAAAGGATTGAATCCACAAATCTTCACAGCTTCCGCTACTATTACTACTTTCTTCATATTTATAAGCAATCAGCTCATAATTTCTGGGATTAAAAGTAGTTTTCACAAATCTAAAATCTGTACCTTTTACTGCCGCTCTTTTATATAAAACCCTTCCCAGATAGGTATTACGGGAGATCTCGTTGTAAGTTCCAGTTAATAGTTTATCAAGTTTTTCCACTGAATTCAGAACCAGGTTCTCTGAGATAACATGATCTGGTCTTTGGTCCAGCTTATCTTCGCTGCAACCTTGGAGCATTACTAATCCTAAGATTAGAATACTGTTTTTAAATATTTTCATTTGAATATGTTTTAAGTTCTAAAATTGTAATTGAAGTCCTAATAAAATAGTTCTTGCAGTTGGTACCTGGAAAAAGTTTACCCCATCTACAACAGCTTCCGGATCGTAGCCATCCAATTCTGTCCATAAAAATAAATTATCCCCTTGCACATAAACTGAACCTCCTTTTAAAGAGTTACCAAGAGATGGTAGGTTATAGGTCACTTTAAAGTTTCTGAGTTTTAGGTAATCTGAATCATACAAATGCCTGGTGGAAACATCATTCGAAAATGTTGGATTTCCGTTAATTCTAATAGGCACTGTAGCGTCCGGATTATTTGGATTCCATGGATTAAGCTGGGCAATTGTGTTAGTATACTGGGGAGCAAAACCATCGTCATCGCGCTTAAATGCGGTACGATCATACACTTTCCCTCCCATACCAAATGTAAATTGAAAATCTAATGTAAAATTTTTATAGTTGAACTGATTGAAAACTCCACCTTGAAAATCTTGTAAAGCGTCTCCAAAAATTCCAAATCCGGCCTCCTGAGCATTTGTAGTCAACTCTCCAGTTCTTTCACCATTTTCAAGTACATGATATTGAGCATATCCATTTGATGGATTTACGCCTGCATAATCCCGTAAATAAAATGAATAAATACTTTCACCTTCTTTAATAATTAAGGGATCCTGACCATATCTAGAACTATATGTAGGTACTATATCATTCTTTAATTTAGTTATTTTGTTATCAAGAAGAGTAAGGTTTGCGCTGGTACTCCACGAAAAGTCTTCTGTTGCTATAGGATTATATCCTACTTCAAACTCCCAACCTTTATTGATCATTTCTCCAAAGTTCTGTAATTGAGTCATGAAACCAGTGGTAGGTGAAACCGGAACATTCAGCAATAAATCTTCAGTTTTTTTACGGAAGTAATTTACTGTAAGATCTAATTCTCCGAATATATTGATATCCATTCCCACATTGAAATTTTTACTTAATTCCCAGGAAAGATCTGGGTTCTGTAGTTGACCATAGGACAGTCCTGAATTTCCACCATAACCTTTTCCATCAGTTTCAAAAAACGCCAGGGCTGCATAATATTGTGGAGGTAAATTTCCATTTGTACCGTAGCTACCTCGGAATTTCAGGTAATCCAAATCACCTATATCCAGAAAATCTTCTTCGGTCGCGACCCAGGATCCCGAGACAGACCAAAATGTCCCCCAACGTGAATCCTTCCCAAATCTTGAGGAACCATCCCTTCTGAAACTTGTAGATAAGTAATATTTCTGATCAAAATTATAAGCAACCTGAGAGAAGTAAGAGAGTAAGGCGTAATTTTCCGCATAGCCGGTATGTGACCATAAACTTCCTATACTACTGGCAGATAACAACTCACTGTCTAAGACATCATATCCATAGACATTGATAGAATTCATGTTGGAAACCTGAGATTCTTGTCCCAATAAAACATCCAAACCATGATTTCCATAGTTTTCATTATAATTTAAAATATTGGTTACAGTATATTGAAAAACTTCACTTTTTACTCGATTAAGTACTCCATTCCATATTCCACCTCCAGCACCAAACTCTTTGTTATCATATAACGTTTCATCTATTGCTTGTTGGTCTACCCCAAACGTGGTTTTAAAGCTGAGCGGTTCCAAAACCTGGAACTTTGCATAGGCATCTCCTCTAACACGGAATTCAGCATTCTCATATTCACCGACTTTTAATACCCCAATAGGATTGGCATTTTTCTCTATATCGTTAGGCAGGTTTGCAAAACCTCCATAACCTTCCGGATCGTAAATAGGTGCAGCCGGAGGAAGTACGCGAGCCATATATAATGGGTTTAGACCTCCTGCATAAGAACCATCAAAGTTTGCTGCATTTCTTTCAGTTTTTGCCACCGAAAGATTTACTCCAAGTGTTAACCATTCTTTTGCCTCATTCTCTAAGTTTACTCTCCCGGAATATCGTTTCAATCCCGTTTCTATAATTGTTCCTGTTTGTTCCAAATAATTTCCTGAAATGAAAAAGGTAGTTTTTTCATTTCCACCTCTAGCCGACAGATTATATTTTTGCGTTAATCCATTTTGATATAATGCATTCAGCCAATCCGCATTCGCATTAGTAGTTCCGTACACATCTTCATAATCACTGATAGCCTGATCTTCGTAGCCATTATAAAGATCATTGTTAGCATAAACTCTGGAAAATTCAGCGTTCTCATTATTTTGGATGTATTGATTTATTTGACCTTCGATCCAAAGATCTTTAAACTGTTCATTATTGATAAGATTTTCTTCAGTTAAGTTTTGACTCCATCCTGTTTCAAGACCTAAAGTAATTTCGGTTTCCCCTTTTTTACCATCTTTTGTAGTGATAATAATTACACCATTTGAAGCTCGTGAGCCGTATAAAGAAGATGCAGCTGCATCTTTTAATACAGTTATGCTTTCAATATCTTCTGAATTGATAGTAGAGAGAGGGTTATAACCGGTGGATCCTTCCATGAAATCACCTGCTCGAAGATTTGAGTTAGTATTGATCACCACTCCATCAAGAACATATAGAGGTTGAGTATTACCGCTAATAGAACTAATCCCTCTTATTTGGACATTTGATTTACCTCCAGGCTGACCTGAGGTAGAAATATTTATACCTGAAACTTTACCCTGAAGTGCAGTTTCAAAACTAGCCGTGGAACTTCGGGTTAGGGCTTCACTGTTTACGGTCTCTGCGGCACCTGTAAAACTTCGTTTATCTGAAGATCCATAAGCGACAACCATCACTTCATTCAGCGATTCTGCGCTCTTTTCCATATTAATATTGATCTCCGTTTCAGAGCCTACGGTAATATTTACAGGCTTTTTCCCAACAAATGTGAAACTTAGTACGTCACCGGAGTTAGCCTTTATAGAATATTTTCCGTTAAAATCGGTTTGTGTCCCGATTTGAGAATCTTTGATAGAAACGTTTACCCCTGGCATTGGAATTCCGTTCTCATTTAAAACAGTACCTGTAATGGTCTTTTCCTGTGCAGTGGTCAATTGCACTAATAACACTATTAAAAGTGTGAAAATAGTTTTTAATTTAATTTTCATAAATATTTGATTTTAGATAAAAATGATTGTCCGGAAAAAATTGGTGTACTACCAATACTTCCCTATGGAAATAAAATTTATACTTCCATTAGAACGTAGCTCTATAGCTATCTTTTTAAATAAAAATCAAATAAGGAATACTTGGTAAAAAACCTGCACATCTGCGAATAGCAAAGGAGGTTTATAGTATTTATGAGGAATTTCCTGAAAAGGTAATTCATAGAGAAAATTCTCTGAAATAAATATAAGCGGAATTATATAATTGAATTGAAGAAAATCAAATGAGAATGAAGATGTTTTTAATTCATCCTGACCATCTATATTCTCTTTTTTATTTGAGCAGCAAGAATCCTTTTTGGTGTTCATATGGCCGCGATCTTCTGCAGCACAGATGTGCATTTCACTGCTACATTTTTTAGCTGAAGAAAAAACTGCTTTTCCAACCAAAGTTTTCCCACAAAAATGTTTTTCTACAGTAAAAGATAAAGTAGAAAATACCACTAATAATGCCAGGCTAAGGGAAATAATATTTCTAAAGCTGCTCTTCATTCATTTCAAATATAAACATATGTTAATACAATTAACAATAATTTTACAAGTCAATTATTAAACCACTGCTTTTCAGATACTTAATAAAAATTTTTATTAAAAAACGAAAAATCTTCTAAATTTTACATAAAAACTGAATAATATTAAATTATTTTGGGGATTGTGAAAATTATTCTTAAAACTAATCGAATTACACCTAATTTAAACTTATGTCATTTCACATAGTATCATCTTCAAACCTTGAAATAGAGATAATTGAAAAAATTATAACTGAAAAGAAAAAGTTAAAGCTAAGTGATGAAGCAAGATTAAAAATAACCAGATCGAGAGAATATCTAGATCAAAAATTGGAGAAAAGTCAAGCTCCTGTTTATGGAATAAATACTGGGTTTGGATCATTGTGCAACGTTAAAATTTCTCCTAATAAATTAATAGAATTGCAGGAGAATTTGGTGATGTCACATGCATGTGGAACAGGCAATGTAGTTCCAAAATCTATTATCCGATTAATGCTTTTATTTAAAATACAATCTCTTAGTTATGGCCATTCCGGCGTAACAATTGAGACCGTTAGCAGGCTAATTGATTTTTATAATAATGACGTGCTTCCAGTAGTATATGAACAAGGCTCATTGGGGGCCTCTGGGGATTTGGCCCCACTTGCTCATCTGGCGCTTCCGTTACTGGGAAAAGGAGAAGTATATTTCAAGGGGGTTAAACAGGAATCGGCCGAAGTATTAAGAAAATTTGGATGGAACCCTATAAAATTAAGATCTAAAGAGGGATTGGCTTTATTGAATGGAACTCAATTTATGAGTGCTTATGGTATTTTCAATTTAATGAAGGGCAGGAAATTATATGATTTGTCCAATATAATTGGAGCCGTATCTATAGATGCTTTTGATTGTAATTTATCGCCGTTTGATGAGTTAGTTCATCTAGTACGACCACACAGAGGTCAGATTAAAACTGCAGAAAGAATACGAAAGATTTTAGAAGGAAGCGAAATTGGAAAAAGGGAAAAAAATAACGTTCAGGATCCATATTCTTTCAGGTGTATTCCTCAAGTACATGGTGCTACTAAAGATACCCTTTCCTTTGTTGAAAATACTTTTATAACCGAGATAAATTCGGTAACTGATAATCCTAATATTTTTGTTGAAGAAGATAAAATAATATCGGGTGGAAATTTTCATGGCCAGCCATTGGCTTTGGCCTTAGATTATCTTAGTATTTCTATAGCTGAATTAGGCAATATTTCAGAACGTAGGATATACCAGTTAATCTCTGGATTAAGAGATCTTCCTCCATTTTTAGTAAATAACCCAGGTTTAAATAGCGGTTTTATGATTACCCAATATACCGCTGCTAGTATTGTAAGTCAAAATAAACAATATGCTTCTCCTGCCAGTATAGATTCTATTGTTTCTTCTAACGGGCAGGAAGATCATGTGAGTATGGGAGCAAATGCAGCTACGAAAGCTCTAAAAGTGACTAATAATGTATTGACGATTCTGGCAATAGAATTATTTAATTCGTCCCAGGCACTTTATTTCAGGAAAGAAGATACCTCGCCTTTCTTAAAGGATTTTATAGAAAATTTCAGATCTAAGGTGCCAATAGTAAAAGAAGATCAAATTATGTCTTACCACATTCAAAATTCAAAGGATTTTATTTCCGCTTTTAAGGTTTAAAGTACATGTTTATATAATAATCAGAATTTTATAATAAAAATTTATTTCCAATGGATTTTAAAATGCAGATTTTAGAGGGTATCCCAAATAACATACCTGCACAAAAAAAATACGCCTTAGATATTAATCATGCGCCAAAACGAAAGGAGATTTTAAACAATCAAGAAAAGAAACTCGCATTGCAAAATGCTCTAAGATATTTTGAACCTAAAGATCATGCCGCATTACTTCCAGAGTTTCTGGATGAATTGAACACCTATGGTAGAATTTACATGTATCGATATCGTCCTGATTATAAAATATACGCCAGACCTGTAGATGATTATCCGGGCAAAAGTATACAAGCCAAAGCTATTATGCATATGATTCATAATAATTTGGACCATAAAGTAGCCCAGCATCCACATGAATTAATAACTTACGGGGGGAATGGTGCTGTGTTTCAAAACTGGGCGCAATATAGGCTGGTAATGAAATATTTGGCTGAAATGTCTAATGAACAAACTTTAGTTATTAATTCTGGTCATCCTTTAGGGCTCTTCCCCTCCCACTCCAATGCGCCAAGAGTGGTCGTAACGAATGGTATGGTGATACCTAACTATTCCAAACCAGATGATTGGGAGAAATTTAATGCCCTGGGAGTATCACAATATGGACAAATGACAGCAGGGAGTTATATGTATATTGGACCTCAAGGAATAGTTCACGGAACAACGATCACAGTGCTAAATGGATTACGCATGGTGGCCAAAAAATTTAACTTATCAACTGGAGCCAAACTTGGCAAGGGATCTCTATTTGTAACTTCTGGATTAGGAGGCATGAGCGGAGCTCAGCCTAAAGCTGGAAATATTGCTGGATGCATTACTGTATGTGCTGAAGTCAACCCTAAAGCGGTAGAAGTAAGACACTCTCAGGGATGGGTAGATGAAGTAGTAAAAGATATTAAAAGCTTAATTCTCAAAGTAAGAAAGGCAAAAGAAGAGAAAAAAATAATCTCCTTTGCTTATGAGGGAAATGTGGTCGAGGTATGGGAAGAATTTGATAAAGAAAATATTCATATAGATTTGGGCAGTGATCAGACATCCCTTCATAATCCTTGGTCCGGAGGCTACTATCCAGTAGGTTTATCATTTGAAGAATCAAACCAACTTATGGCTAAAAATCCTGGTGAATTTCAAACAAAGGTGCAAGAAAGTTTGCGGAGGCATGCCGAGGCAATTAACAATCACTCAAAAAAGGGAACTTACTTTTTTGATTACGGAAATGCCTTTTTACTGGAAGCCTCTAGAGCAGGTGCTAAGGTTCATAGAGATAAAAGTGGAAATTTAGTTGCGGCTTCTGAGGCTATAAACAAGGAAGAATTTGCCTATCCTAGTTATGTACAAGATATCATGGGACCTATGTGTTTCGATTACGGTTTTGGACCTTTTCGGTGGGTGTGTGCATCGGGTAAACCAGAGGATCTTGAAAAAACCGATTTGATTGCAACGAATGTTCTTAACAAATTAAAAGAGAGCTCCCCTGTTGAAATACAACAGCAGATGCAGGATAACATCAAATGGATTAAAGAAGCACAACAAAATAATCTAGTGGTTGGTTCACAAGCTAGAATTTTGTACGCAGATGCTATTGGAAGAATAGAGATTGCAAAAGCTTTTAATGATGCTATCGCTAAAGGAGAAATTGGGCCGGTTGTCCTTGGGCGTGATCATCATGATGTGTCGGGAACTGATTCGCCTTATCGCGAAACTTCGAATATCTATGACGGTTCTAAATTTACCGCAGACATGGCTATTCAAAATGTTATAGGCGATGCTTTTAGAGGAGCTACGTGGGTAAGTATCCACAACGGTGGCGGTGTAGGTTGGGGAGAAGTAATTAATGGTGGATTCGGAATGCTTTTGGAGGGTGATGAAGCATCAGAAAAAAGACTACGCTCTATGTTGCATTGGGATGTGAATAATGGAATCACTAGAAGATCATGGGCACGAAATAAGGGGGCTATGTTTGCGATCAAACGAGCAATGGAAATTGAACCTAAATTAAAAGTCACCATTCCAAATTTAGTTAAGGAAGAATACTTTAAAGATCTTGATATCTAATTTTATAAAACCTATTTATCTTTTTTTATTAAAAATAAAAAAGGATCCTACCGGAGGGAGATTAGTATCCTTTAATTTAGACATAACATAAGTGAAGCATTCACTATACTTTTATAAATTACTTATTTTATCCAAAATAGTGGTATACAACATACACGGCAAGCACCACACTTAATGCTAAAATAATACCTCGATAAATATGTGAATAATCTTGTATCAATTATGAAATCTTTTTCGGACTATTAAGATAAATATTCAATGAATTTGTGCAAGGTAGGGTTTTCCCTTGTTTTTCAACATTGTGTCATTTTAGTTTTTTTCTCAAAATTTCGAAATCATTTGAAGGGTACAGTGACAGCAAAAGTATGCCTGGCAGAATGAAAAGTAATGGTCTTTTTTATTTTCAATTGCACGTACTTCCTAATGCGGTAATGAATTTCTTATTTATCATTAATTTTAAGGTTATAATATAAAGAAAGAAATGAGTCAAAACCCGTACTTATAAATTGTGCTAAGATCTTTCAGTTTTAAATGAATTTGACTTGCCATTTAAGAATTTCTTGTGTCTACCTTGCTCCAGGTCCATCCATCCTGCTGTACAAGGTTTAAAAAAATTTTACGATGATCTTCAGATTTAGTATCTAACAATTGACATCCCTTAGATTGGTCAATTAGACTAAGTTCCTTTAATCTTTGTAGGGTTGAATAGGCTGGAGTTTCATTACTGGTATTTCTAAGAGTAACCTCTTTTAATACTTCAAAATAATTCTCGAATGCAATTTCTAACGGACGTAAGTCTCCTAGCTTTGGTTTTACCCTATCATTTAAGTTAAATGCCAGAATAAGATAGGCTTCGTAAAGTCTAGCAAGTTGTAAAATAATGGCATTCTTCTCCTTGTGATTATGGAAATAGTGAATTACTGGATAAGCCTTATGTTGCTGGCTATATTTTATAATTGATCCAGATAGTTCGTCAACTTTAGAAGTAAAGGATTGAAAGCTTTTGCCATCCCAGAAGTTTAGGATTATTTTTTCAGGACTGCTCCCTAATATGCTAAGTCTTATTCCCAGTCTTCGTTGCTCTATAACTGCTGATAGTACCGGGATGAAATATGTAACCGACATAGTTAATAGAATGAGGCCGGTAAAAGAATAAAAGCTGGTGAGAATCCTGCCCCCATTTCCGGCAGCTATAAAATCTCCCATGCCCAGGGTAGATAAGGTATATCCACTGTAGTAAATAATTTCCAAAAGATCTGCAGAAATTTGCGTGCTACTGTTAACAATAATTCCAGGTTGCGATATCAAAATAAGGACAAAACTAATCCACAATAAAAATACCCAGATTAAAACAATTGAAATTAACAATATATAACCTGCATGAGATAAGATTTTTGATTTACCATTACCACCGGAAACAAAAAGGAAAAATTTCCAGAAAAGATGAGAATACCTGCTTGTTAACCAACCTCCTCCTTGCATAGACAGTGTTGTTTGAAGTATATCCAGTACTGTAGCCATATAAGCGATGATCCCTAAAGCCAGAAATATTTCCATATCATAAATTATTAGTCTGGTCAGCTGAAATAGAATTTAACCCTGTCATCTAAAAAAATATTCGAGTAACGGTGAACTTTTTATCTAATCCTACCTGTTTTCTACACTCATATATAGGCAGATTTAATAATCGCTATACTGAATAATATCCATAAAATTTTAGTGGCTATGATTTTCAGATTCCAGATATTTACCCTGTGGGCCAACTCCTTCCAGATACACCAATTGAGCTCCATAATGTCCTGCTTCAGAAACTGAATATGCTGAAAAAGCCAGCACTAAAAAAACTACAATTTCAAAGATTCTGTTCCTTTTTAATAAAAACAAACTCACCAATTTTAAGGTAGCAGCGACTGCGCTGGAATAAATGGTCCATTCGGCAAATTTATCGTGCTGTTCCAATACACTTTTAGCCATTGAGGTTAAATCATGCGCATGTGGATGGGCATACACCCCGGCGATATAGGCACCGATAAACCCTCCCCCTACGGTTAAAAGGATCACCCAATCTAAGTTTCTTTTTAAAACAAATAATTGAATTAACTGCAATATAGCTCCCAGCAATAGCAACACTATGGGAAAATGAACCACCAAAGGATGCAGATTGGGAAAATCATCAAATTCAGCTTTTACTTCATTCGTATGATTCCCTAATTCTCCCTTTTCAGGATGGTCTGCATCCTCATTAGGGTTTAATTCAGGAGTTGAAATACTATCTGCTTCCAATTGCTGCTCCTGATTGTTCGACGAGTGATCATGGTCTTCATGAGTATCCTGCGCCTGTGTAGCAAGCGTCATACTTATAAAAATGAATAAAAAGAGTATTTTTTTCATGACATTACTTTACATTTTTTCATCCCTAAAAAGAGAGAATCCGGTTTTTAAGATGATTTAAATTTTATAATAAAGGGAAATGGAGGATAATTAAGAAATTCAACTAATCACTATTAAAACAAACCCCTCCATTTCCCTGGATTTTAATGCGAATGCTCATGTTCATCGTCGTGGTTCATCTTCTCATCATGTTCCATTTCCATACCGTCATTTTCCATCTCCTCATGTTGCATTTCCATGTCGTCGTGATCTTCTTCTGTAGTTTCTCTACATGAGATCATCGAAAAGTTAAGCCCTGCTACTAACAAAAAGATCATTAAGGCTCTTATATTTTTCATCTGTTTATAGTTTTAGAATTGTAACGAAATAGTTTAAAACCTTAAGGATAATCCGCCACCGGCGCCAAACCTATTATCGTAACTTCCCATCAACGAAAAGTTTTTTGACAGAAAATATTCCAGACCCGCACTCCAGGTTTCTTCTTTTTTAAAATTATCGCCTTCCGGCAAATCATCTACCCATCCAAAATCTGCCTGGAATTCATACTCGCCAAACACCGCAAGTCTTGGAAAAATCATGATTTCCCTGGCCAGGCTTATTTGAGGCCTTAATTTATTATCTAATCGAACATCCAGGCTAAACATATAAGGTGTGAAATACCTAATCCCCCCAATAGCTGTGGTACTAAGTTCTTCCATACTGTTCTCCATCTCATTTTCCACATTAACACCTGCAAACAGGCGTAGCCAGTCATTTAAATAATATTCATAGGAGAGTTCTGCTTCAATATTTTCATTCCAGCCATATTCTGCCAGAGCAGTAAACTGGTTTCTAACATTGGAACTAACCACATTCAACTCTGTCATATGTGAAGCGGCATCTAACATCCCCCAGGTGTAAAATTTATTTGTTTCATTTATCAAATTACTTACGGGGTAAGCTTTCATACGTTCATCCCTGGGAGTATCATAGCTAACTACACGGGCCATTCCCGCATCCATATGATATAATATATGGCAGTGCAAGAACCAGTCTCCATATTCGTTCCCATAAAACTCAATAGTAACCTTTTGCATTGGTGGTACATTTACCGTATGCTTTAAAGGAGAATATTCCCCATTTTCATTAATCACCCTAAAGAAATGACCGTGAAGGTGCATAGGATGGTGCATCATCGTAAGGTTATTGAAGGTAATTCTTGTTACCTCGTCTCCCTTGATTGCTATCTTATCAGCTTCATCAAGTACCACCCCGTTCATACTCCATACGTAACGAGACATATTACCTGTAAGGTTTAAAAGGACTTCTGTAACAGGATATTCTTTATCAAAATTTGTTTTCTCTGGAGACCTGAGGTAGTCATAATTATATTCTGAAAACATATCCATTCCATTATCTTTCATATTTTCCTTTTCATCCATTTTCATAGATCCTTCGGCCATATTCATTTTATCGTGCTTCATCTTAGAATGATCCATTTCCATTTGGGTAGTATCCTTCTTCATATTCATTTTGGAATGGTCCATGCCATCCATACCATCGTCTTTCTTCATTTCCATTTGCCCATGGTCCATTTCATCCATCTGCATTCCCCATTCATCCATCATCTCATAAGGATCTACATTTTTAGACCTAAACTTTAAAGCCGGTGCTCCCATTTTCATATCCATTTTTGCCATTTTCTGCATCATGCCAATCTTGTCTGGACTGGGAACATTTGGCGCGGGTAAAACATCTCCCTGACCTAAAAATGCTGAAGCAGTTCCTGAACCATCCTGAGCAGTAATCTTAAATTCAAGTTTTCTATTTTCAGGAATTTCCACAATAAAATCATAGGTTTCTGCTACGGCTATAAATGTTTTATTTCGTTTAACAGGCACCACATTTTTTCCATCGGCTGAAACTAAAGTGGGCGTCTCCCCTCCAAAAGTCATCCAGAAAGAAGTGGATGCTGAACCATCTACTATTCGTAATCTTACCTTTTCTCCAGGTTTAAATTGAGGATATTCTATTTTCTCTTCCCCGTTAATCAAAAACGCAGGATAGTAAATATCTGCAATATCGGCTCCTTCCATTCGCTGTTTCCAGAAATTTAGCTGTGCGCCGAAGGCTCCTCTCTTAATCACCTGATTTAGGGGTGTTGCTGTTCCTTTCTTAATATTATACCATTCAGTCCCCCTTTTTAAGAACCTTAAAACATCTTTAGGTTTTTCATTGGTCCAGTCTGAAAGCACCAAAACAAGATCCTTATCATATTCCATCTCTTTCTCCTTAGGGTGTATCAGTAAAGATCCAAACACACCACTTTGTTCCTGCAACATCGTATGCGAATGATACCAGTAAGTCCCATTTTGTTTTATTTCAAACTCATATTTAAAGGTGGTACCAGGCTTTATTGGCGGGGTAGTTAAATAAGGCACCCCATCAAAAAAGTTTGGAAGTAACATTCCATGCCAGTGAATGGAAGTTTCCACATCCATCTTATTCTCCACATAAATCACTGCATACTCCCCTTCAGTAAATTCCAGGGTTGGGCCGGGAATACCTCCGTTCACGGTCATTCCCATCACTTCCTTTCCGGCTTTGTTTACTTTTTCCTGATTTATGGTTAGCTTATATTCCCTTACCGGAAGATTATTGACATTCCCTTCAATCGAAGCCTCTAATTCTTCCTGACTATAACCTGTGATGCCCAGTAAAAAGGCTAGTATTATTAAGTAATTTTTCATTTTCATTATGGTATTATCAAAAAGAGAGGGTTTCCCCTCTCCAATCTATAATCAATTTTCATTTTCCAGACGATAGATTATCTTTTTCATCTGGGCGATCTCCCTTTTCTGAGCTTCAATAATTTCTTTAGCAAGTTTTTTAGTTTCCGGATCTTTTAAATCGGCTCTTTTACTGGTTAAAACAGCAATAGAATGGTGAGGTATCATAGCCTTCATATAAAGTACATCTCCAATAATAGGTCTCTGTGCTCTTACCAGGCCTAAAGCACTAACAAATAGCACCAGACTGCCCACATAAATAGCAATATTTTTTTTCTTATTCTTATACATATTGAGCATGAGAGACAACATGATTACGGCCATAGCAGCAATACCCAGACAGGTCATATAAAATCTAGTTAGGCTGAAATAAACATGGTCAAATTCATACGTATTCAAGTACATGGTGATATACATGGCTACAAATGATAATCCCAGCATTGAGAAAAATCTTCCATAATTGGTACCACTCATTTTGTGCTGGTTGTTTACTTCTGAATTCATATTTTTGGTTTTAAAGTTAGTTGAGAGGTATTTACTTTTTAATTGTCTTTTTTACTGAACCACAATTCAGCATCTTTTCCCCGAAATAAGGATTGTTTATTTCTTCAACATCAGCATACCAGTAAGCACCTTTATTATTAAAGGCCATTGGGCAGAATTTTTTATAAATAGTTCCGCCAGACAAAGCCTCCTCAAACATGGATCCTGCTTTTTCAGTAAATTTTGAAAATAATTCACGCTGCTTCTCAATATCATCTGTAGAGGCAATTTGCCCTGCTAAAGATTTCATCTCTGCTCTCTCTTCAGTAAAAGATTCTTCCATGCTTTTAGCTACATCTTTAACCTGACTGGCATCTTCATTGGTTAAGGCTATTTTCATTTCAAGATAGTTATGCCAAATTTTCCCAGTCATTCCATCTTTAAAATCCTGATCGGCAACATCTGGCGTTTCATTTTCAGCCTTCTTAACTTCCTCAGGGGTATTAATTTCTACCGACTGCTTGCCTTTATCATCCATACAGGAAGTTAATAGTAACATTACTATAGCGACTACACCCATTTTAATAATAAATCTCATAATATTAGTTGTTTGGTTAATTTGTTAAACTGTAATTCCCTCCACCTCTTTTTGTTTTAAACAATTAAAAAATATCCTATTCTTTATAACTCATATATTTCTATAATTTTTCAAAATTAACTCGACCTCCAATTATTATAATCGTCTGACATCGAAATATATAAATTTTGAATAAAGTATAGAATTTTAGTGGAGTTACTATTTTTTAAATAGCAAAATTAGAAATTGAAGAAGTCAATTCCTTTTGTTTTCATAGAGAAAACTTTCAAAATTATTTTTTTAACAAAAAAATGAATCTTCGATTTCATATAGAAAATCAAGCAAAGATTACGTAATGAAACATCGTAATAAGATTAAATTTAAAAAAGATAATCTCAAGTTAAAAGTTAATGACACTATCCAAAGCCTCATCTGCATCCCTGCGAATAAAATTTGCCTGATAATTTATAGTGGTTTTTAAATCACTATGCCTATGTAATTTTTGCAGCATCAGAGATTGAATTCTATCACCTGCGATATTTCCAAAATGATGTCGAGCGATATAACTGTTTAAATTTCTTCCTTATTATTCACTATTCGTTTAGAACTTTATAAACTGGATTCGTCTCATTATTTACTAAATGAATTCCGCATCAATACACGTAACATTATGCAATTGGGGAATACGTAATCCCATTGAAATTTTTATAGATATCTGATATGAAATTGTTCAAGCTACTATTAAATCATTTGCATCATCCAAAACTGTATTATCAAAGCTTTTTAAATATATTTCAGTAGTTTTCAATGAATGGTGACCTAAACCTTCACTTATTATTTCAGTTGAAATACCTATATTTTTAGCAATGGTTGCCCATGAGTGCCGAATATAATATGACGTAATCTTTTCATCAATCCCTGCGTCTACGGCAATCCTTTTTAGCAATTTGTTTACTAACCTCCGATCAGATCTATATTTTTTAAAAGTGGTTACAGAACCATTATAACCTATTGGGAAAATAAAATCGTCTTTATCTTTATCGTGAAGGTAAAATTCTAATATTTCGGCAAATTCTTTAGTCACCTTTACAGATAGAAGATCTCCCGTCTTACTTCTGCCATAAAATATTCTATTATTACTAATGTCTTTAACTCTTAACTTCGCTAAATCAATAAGATTCATTCCTCTACAATTAAACATACATAAGAAGTAATTCTTTGTATGCCAGAGATTGGAATATTTTTCATAATCCAAATTTCTAATAGCTATAATTTTTTCTTTTGAAAGAGCTTTCTTTTTTGTCCTTCCAGTTGCAGGAATCTTATAATTTAAAAAAGGATTCTTCGAATTACTATACCTATCTTCTCGTAAAGCACTATTATAAATTGCACGTATAGCTCTTATATAAGAGCTTATTCCGTTTTTTGAATTTCCTCTTGAAATATGTTCCATTTCAAAGTTTTTAAGAAAAGAAACACTTATTTGATGTAGCTTTACCTCCTTACCTTCATTGAATTTTGTAAAAGCCATGATCGAATCTTTATACCATTTCGCCGTAGCAGGTTTGTTGGATTTTAATTTTCTATCAATTAGAATTTGAGCCCAACTATCCAATGTTATTTCATTGGATAAGTCTTTTTTAATTTTCGAATCCAGCTGTTCATCCCAACATTTTTTAATGTTTTCAACTAAGGTATCAACAGAAATGATGTTGATAGTATCTCCCAAACTGTGAATAGTGGATTTTGCTGAATGCAGTTTGTTATAAAGTATGGTATTAATTTTATCACAATCAATCTCCTTATTCGCAACAGCTGATTTCTTCAGAATCATATTCTTATCATCCCATCCCGATTTGGAAGTACTATACGGAAGTCGGATCATTCTTGGTTTCTTATGGAAAATTCTAACAGTAATTGGAAACAAACCTTCCTTGGAGTATTTTGACTTTGTCCGTGTATCTAAAACTAATCTTGCTCTTGCCATGTCCTACATAATTACAATCTAAATTTAGCTAAAATTACGCACACTTTACGCACATATATTTTTGATATCAAACGGTATCAGATGAGCACAAATATTACTAAAATCAAGGCTTTAAAGGTCTTTATGTATTATTTTGCATTCAGAAGTATTCAAAAAAGCTGCCTTCTAAGCAGGCGGTCCCAGGTTCGAATCCTGGTGCCATCACGAAAAGCCTTCCATATGGAAGGCTTTTTTGTTTTTAATCAATAAGTGTATTTTGAATAGAATAAAAAAGCATATTCCATGAAAACTTATTTTTCTTGTACCTTAATTAGCTTTCTTCAATCACGCTAATATTTAAGTTAAAAATACAGTCTACAAAACTTCTAAACCAGCATACCCAACTCCTACTCTACTAAATTTAAATAAGAAAAAGGCTTAAATACTAAGAGATACTAATCAGCAATTTCTTACCGCCAATGCGATTAAGTAAACAAGTTTAAGTGGTTAATGAATCTTAATAGTGCGAAAATGATTGATATTCCCGAACTTTGATAAAGAAATAACCCCCTTGAATATGAGCAATGAAATTTCGCTTTCAAGAAAGTTAGAAGAACGCGTAAAAGAACTCTCTTGTTTATATGGAGTATCTTCTGCCATCCGGAAACATTCAGATTCAGTTTTAAATACACTGGAGGAAATCTGTCTCATTACCAAACAGGCCTGGTTACTTTCTGATGATGCAATTGTTCAGTTATCTATAAAAGATTATAATATTTCTACTTCCGAAATTCCTGAAAAAAACATTTCACAACAATCTGAAATATTAGTATTTGGTGATCATCTAGGATTTATTAAAGTATATTATGATACTCAAAATTCTCATGGAGCAAGATTTTTAAAAGAAGAACAAAAACTACTTGATAAGATCGCCATAGAAATCAGCGAATTTATTGAGCGTAAAGAAGTAGCCCAAAAAGAAGAATTATTAAGAAGAAGCGCTGAAAGAAATGATCGTCTATCTATTCTTGGAGAAATAACAGCCGGTATTGCACATGAATTAAATACACCTTTAGGTAATATTTTAGGTTTTGCCGAATTGATAAAATCTAATACACAGGATGATCAAACCGATAAAGACACCACGAAGATCATTAAAGCAGCAATTTACTCGCGAGAGATCGTAAAAAAACTCATGTTCTTTGCCTGTGAAATGCCTCAAAATAAAGAGTTTACGCAAATAAAACCAATTATAGATCAGGCACTTAAATTGTTATCTCAAAATTTCCAAAAAGCTGAAATCGGTTATAATTTCAAAATTGATAACCCCAGTCTTGAAGCACAAATAGATACGATACAGTTCACTCAGGTTCTATTTAATCTCCTTATCAATGCTATTTATATCTCCCC
This sequence comes from Christiangramia sediminis, assembly GCF_020552705.1. Classification (GTDB taxonomy): domain Bacteria; phylum Bacteroidota; class Bacteroidia; order Flavobacteriales; family Flavobacteriaceae; genus Christiangramia; species Christiangramia sediminis. The sequence goes on from NZ_JAJBZG010000001.1 coordinate 762,039, forward strand.
TAAAAAAAGTATAATTTCAGTAAAAGTTTCCAATACATCTTCCCATTTTATCATGGAAATAATAGATGAAGGACCTGGAATTCCTGGTGATTTGAATGCAAAAATATATGAACCTTTCTTCACTACTAAGCCAGTTGGAGAAGGCTCTGGTTTAGGACTTAGTGTAGTTCATGGAATTATTAAGAGCCATCGAGGAGAAATTATTAATTTTGATAACAAACCTACAGGAACTGTTTTTCAAATTAAATTACCCTTAAAAATGTAAGTTATGATGCTCAAAAAGGCAAATATTTTAATAGTTGATGATGACTATGATATGCTTGAATTAATTCAACGCCAGCTTCAGGAGCAAAATTTTCATTCTTATAAGGCTGCTTCAGTTGTGGAAGCTATAGATATATTAAAATTTAATGCGATAGATTTACTTATTACCGATCTCCAGATGCCAGGAATTGGTGGTATGGAGCTTATAAAATATGTGGAAGAACATTTTCCCAAAGTACCAAAATTGGTTATAACCGGATACCCCTCTATAGATGGTGCGCTAAAGGTCATGAAATCTGGAGCACTGGATTATATAGTTAAACCTTTCACTGTTGAAGAATTAAAACATTCTGTAGAAAAATCCCTTCCTAAAAGAACTCAGAATTCTGAAAGTAAAACCCCTCCCACTAATAAACCAACCGTATATGCTGGAATCGTTGGAAATTCAGAAAAAATTGAGAAATTAATTGACCTCATAGAACGGGTGAAAAATAACCGAGCTACTGTTCTTATTCAGGGAGAAAGCGGTACAGGAAAAGAATTAGTGGCCCGGGCCATTCATTATAAAGGTTCGTTTGCTGCAAACCCGTTTATAGCAGTTAACTGTGGAGCAATTCCAGAAGAACTCCTGGAAGCAGAACTTTTTGGATATAAAAAAGGAGCGTTTACCGGAGCTAACGAGAATCGTGAAGGCTTTTTTCAGGCTGCCGCAGGAGGCACTATCTTTTTAGATGAGATTGGTACTGCTCCCCTAACAGTTCAAACAAGGCTATTGCGAGTTCTTCAGGAAAAAGAAGTACGTCGTATAGGTGAGCAAAAAGCCCGTAAAATAGAAGTTCGTATTGTCGCTGCTACCAATGGTGATTTGCAGCAAATGGTTAAGAAAGGTAGTTTTAGGAAAGATCTTTATTATAGGTTAAACGTTGTAAATATTGAAACTCCGCCATTGAGAGAACATAAAAGTGATATTTCTCTTCTTGCCAAGAATTTTTTAAGAAAATATGCTGGGGAATATGCCAAACCTAAAATAGAATTTACGAATAAAGCATTGGAAATGCTGGAACGATATAACTGGCCGGGCAATGTTCGCGAATTGGAAAATGTTGTTCAACGGGCGATCATTATGAGTGAAAATAAGATAGATATTGAACAACTTCCCGATTTTCTCAAATATCCTTCCCCAAAATTAACAAGTACCTCAAAATCACTACAACAGGTCGAAAAAGAGCATATTCTAAAGATAATGGCCAGCGTGGATAATAATAAAACAAAAGCCGCTGAGATCCTTCAAATAGACCGTAAAACCCTTCGCAAAAAGCTGAAATAATAGCTATATTTTAGCGGTACTTTTCTCCCCTACCGGGACTTTTCTCCCCGGTTATAAATATTAATATCATTTATTTTACATTATCAATAACCTGTTTTTCAGGTGTTTATATTTTATTCGCAAATTTTTATAAATGACGGGCATAAGATTTGACTTTCTGTAATGAAGAAAATTAAATCTATGATCAAATGAATTTGATAAAGGAAAAAGCAAAAACCAATATTCCAAAAAGAAAGCATCTTAATGGAGTTACTCAGGAGATGCTCAAAGGGCTATGCTTTAATTGCGACCACCGCAAAACCTGTACCTGGAAAGAAAACAGAAAAATCTATTGTGAACACTTTGAATAACATAAAATGATAAACACTAAAAAAGCTATTAAACAATCTATGTACGAGACCGTTATGAATCAATTCAACAAAACGGCAGATATTATAGATTTAAATCCCAATATCAGAAAGATACTTGGTATCACCAATAATGAAATCATTGTTCATTTTCCCGTAAAAATGGACAATGGCGAGGTAGAAGTCTTTACAGGATATCGAGTGCAACATAACAATGCGTTGGGCCCTTATAAAGGGGGGTTGCGATACCACGATACTGTAGACATTGATGCTGCAAAGGCACTGGCAATGTGGATGACCTGGAAAACCTCTCTGGCTGGATTACCATTTGGAGGTGCAAAAGGAGGTATTAAATTAGATCCCCGAGATTATTCAGATTCTGAATTAGAACGCATTACTCGTCGTTTTACTTATGCCTTAGGCGAAAATATAGGACCGGAACATGATATTCCTGCACCCGATGTAAATACAAATCCACAAACTATGGCCTGGATTGTGGATACCTATATGTCAACCATTTCTTCATCTGAACGTTCACATAATCAACATGTTGTTACAGGAAAACCTGTTGGCGCTGGTGGTCTGGAGGGAAGGGACCGTGCAACAGGATTTGGAGTTTATCTGAGCATCAAACTATTACTGGAAACCAAAGGAGAAGATCTAAAAAATAAAAAATTTATAGTCCAGGGCTTTGGTAATGTAGGGTATTGGGCTTCCCATTTTCTTACTAAGGATGGATCAAAATTACTAGCGGTGCAAGATGCACACGCCACCCTTTATAATGAAAACGGGATAGATACGGAAGCTCTGGCTCAACATTGCGAACCTAGGAAAGGCTCTATAAAAGGATTTGAAGGAGCAGAAGAAATAGAAGCTGATGATTTCTTTGGCTTAGACTGTGATATAATAGTCCCTGCTGCCTTGGGAAATCAGATTACTGCGGAAAATGCTTTTAAAATAAAAGCTTCTATACTAGCTGAAGGCGCTAATGGACCTACAGATAAAGATGGTGAACAAATTCTGCTCGATAATGGTGTTACTATTATACCTGATATTTTCTGTAATTCTGGTGGTGTAATTGGAAGTTATTTTGAATGGTTACAGAATAGAAATGGAGAACTATGGCAACTAGATGAAGTAATGGCTAAAATTGAAAAAAAACTCAAAGAAAATTTCCATAAAATAAATACTGAGGTAAATAAACGTAACGTGGATTGGAGAACAGCGGCTTTTATTCTGGCTATATCTCGAGTAGAAACAGCATATATCCAAAGGGGGATTTTTCCATAGGAATAGTTCAATTAAAAAAAATTAAAATGAAATACGGTGAATTAATCATAGAGAAAAAAGAATATGAATTTTTAAAGCAAATAATGTCTTTAGCAAGATATTACAAAGACACATCCTATAAGGCTTCAATTTATAAATTGAATGAGGAATTAAAGGAAGCAAAAATTGTTACCAAAGTTAATATGCCTATGGATGTGATTCGCTTAAATTCATTTGTTACTATAGAAACACCTTATGCCGTAGAAAAGACTTATCAAATTGTAACACCTGAAAAAGGTGATATAAGAAAAGACAAGGTTTCTATTTTGGCTCCCATGGGATTAGCTCTATTTGGATACGCTGAAGGAGATCAAATTACTTGGACCTTTCCATTGGGAGAAAGTCGTATTAAGATTAAAAAAGTAAATCAAATACAAACAGGTTTAATGAACTTAAATCATGATAAACAAAATACAGGAACACCACAATGATGAAGAAATAGAGATAATAAGACTTCAAAATGATATTGATCAATGGAAATCTGAATTGGGTTTTCTTATTCAGGAAATTAATTTTTATCTGGAATTGTTGAATTCAAAAATAATCAATGATATAGATGTTAATAAGAAAGAAGCCAATGATCTATTAAATCAATTTCTAATGTTAAAGGTTACTAGTGAAAATATTGAAAATAAATGTGGACTATTTAAACCTAAACTGGAGGAAAAGAAAGAATGCGAGGATATTCAATGTGATCATGCATACTTAAACGAACATTTAATTTTGCGTTATAAAATTGATAGACACATGAAGGATGTACGGAAGGTGAAAGGCTCAGCCTTTAAATATATACGATGCGGAATAAAGAATTTTTTGAATTAAATAAAAATAATTTGTCTTAGTTGATCCAGATAGTTCGAAATAGATACTTCTCAATTATTTTATTAAGGGTTAAATTTTCAAGCAGATTTTGAGCTATCTGGTTTTTTTAAAAATATATATTATGAAAAATAAATTTTTTAAAAGTATAGTTTTAGTCTTTTTGGTGGTATTATTTAGATCGATCTATTTGCAACAAAATTTCTACCTTAATATCTGGGAGGAAAATAAAATTACAATTCTATTTATAGGCAGTCTTTTCGCAATAGCAATTTCTATAATCATTTTCTTTCAAAAAATAGAAACCTCCCGAAAAGATATTGATTAAAACTTTTTAAAGAATCCTTAGTTACCTTGTGGAATTTGAATCTTCTAATCCTCTAATTCGAAACTCAAATTGTCTATTTCTAAACTTTGCAAATGATTTCATACTGAAGCCTTAGAATTAATTAATAAAAATGAAATTTTCTTTTCTTAAAAAGTTTTACGCTCTGGTTTTAATCCAACCAGAACCCTTATCTCATAAACTTAGAAATATTTCTACTGAGTCAAAAAAAATTAAAAAAAAGAACAGATTAAAAAATCTGGTATGGCTAGACGATACGTTAAATCCTCAGGACCCCAGAATGGACTGGTTAGCATACAGTCCTGTTGGAAGAGAGGTCAATGTGGTTTGGATTAAAAGTTATGCAGAGTTTAAACTCTGGCTTGAACTTAACGGTAAACCTGATGGAATATGTTTTGACTACAATTTAGGTATTGGTGCTCCCACTGGATACGAATGTGCAAAATACCTAGTTGATTTTTGTAGACGCAATAAATTAAAACTTCCATCCTGGTCGTCTCAGTGCACTGATCCAGTGGAAAAAGTCAAAATAAACAGACTTTTAAAATCTGCAGTTACTGTATATGAGTATTAATAATTTTCTAAATCATTCTGAAAATTATCAAAGTCTCTTTTTGTTTTTATTATTCTAGTAATTCTATAAGAATTTCCAACCAACAGTTTAAGTCTCAATGCTCAAAATTATATAATGCACAGAGAACAATAAGTTTTCCAAAAATAAGGGTCGTAGTTGGAGCTATTCAAACCTTAAGAGGTTTTAGAGACCTTATAATTAATATAATTCTTCCTCATCCATAAATAGGCGAAGCAATCCAGGAGTGGTTTTACCAGTCTATTTCTAAGACCAAATTTAGGAGTTCCAGCTATTCTGGGAAAATGTCTAATAGGCACTTGTTTTATGCGCCCCCCCTGCAACATGATCATCGCGGGAAGAAAACGATGAAGCCCACTAAACATAGGGATTCTTTTCGCGTAATCTGTTCTTATAATTTTAAGTGGACAACCGGTATCGTACATCCCGTCATTTGTAAACCAGTTTCGGACTGTATTGGCAACCAAGGAAGAGAGATTTTTTATTCCTGAATCTTTACGTTCATGACGAAAACCATTCACAAGATCATAATGATCAATCTCAGCTAATAAGGATTCAAAATCAAAAGGATCAGTTTGAAGATCTGAATCAATATACCCCGTTAAATTAGTGGTGGAATAATCAAATCCAGCTTTTATTGCCGCGCTTAGACCACAGTTCTTTTCAAAACTGATATAATTAAAGTTAGGATTACGCTCACAGATAGCGATCATTAATTCTTCCGAATTATCTTTAGAACCATCGTTCACAAAGAGTACCTGACATTTCACACTGGCCATTGAAATATACTCATTCATCTTCTCCTCTACTCTCCTAAGGTTTTCTTCTTCATTAAATAAAGGGACAATGATGGTAAGACTGTAATCCATACTAAGAAATAAATTTGAGCAAAAATAGCTTTAAAAATAACAAAAGCCAATCTTGCTTTTTTCATTAAAAGCGCTTCTTAATAGAGATTTATTGATCAGCCTGAAACTGAAATCTACATGGGAGCTTCCTTTCACATTAATTTATAAGCCTTTCATAAAGTATTGTCAAAAGCTGAAAAATGGCGGTCATTGCCTATTAATCTTCATAAATTAGGTTACGAGACAAGTACAAACCAATCAATAAACCAATATTATGAACCCCTAAGGGGTTTTTAATAAAATAAGTTTTCAAAGTAATGCAGGAAATACCTGATTTATCTGAGAAATCCATTGAGCAAATTTTAACAATTCTTGAAAAGGAAAAAGAAATTAGTTGCCATTTACCTGGCAATGGAATTTTGCATATAGAAAAAGAACTTCCCTACTTAGTTGTTTACCGGAGAAAAGAGAAAGATAAAGGTACCAGAAGATTCGTGATTAATGAATCTTCCTACCTTATAATTGGAACTGAAGATTTTGCCGGGTACCAGAAGTTATTATATAGAATTTCAGACCAGATTTCTGCAAATATGGAATCCTTTCTATTATTTGAGATCTATGCCGGGCCGGCAGGTTCTTCAAAAATAAAGATTAAGGGTCCTGCGCAGAGGTTACCAGCTACTTTAGATACTTTAAAAGAAGAGTTTTTAAAAGTGAATTCAGAATTTACGGGTATTTATCTCGATACAGAAATTCTGGATACTCCCAATAGACAAGCCGAAGGTGAAGCCGCCTTAATGAAAGTGGAGGACGCTAAAAATTGTGGTGCTGTACTTGTTGGGCTTGAAGTACCTCCCATATACAGAACAGATAACAACCAGTTATACCCTGTTTTCTTTAGAAATTTTAAGGATTTTCTAATTAAAGCGGTACATCGTTCCTTTTTCGAATTTATCCGGGTTCAAACCTCAGGTGGAGTTACCAGCTTTAATGCATTGGGAAGAAAATATCTAAAACAAATAGTTTTTGATATCGACAAACAACTCACAGATATTGAAAAATCCTATCAATTTCTATGGCTGGTCTCCCCTGCCAATATTCATGATATTAAAAAGCATTTTTTTGACAGCAATTATGATAAAGTTATAGACTACCACTACAGGCTATTACCGGTAGATCCAGATGTACTTAAAAGAAAACTGTACAATCTAAAGATCGAGGATATAGACGATCCTGCAATGTCTTATTTATTCCGGGAAAAGCGCGAAGAACTGGATATGCAAATCACGATGCTCAATGAAAGAGGCACTCGTAATTTTATGTATGATAGTATTCGACTCTATAAGGGAGTAGAAAAAAATCTATGTGAGGAAGCCAGAAATATTCTTAATACGGTAAGTGAAGAAACTTCAAAAAGTGATGAAGACCTTTTAGATTCGAAAGCCTTCAGTAGTATGGCTAGGAAAGAATTTGATTTTTATCGTGAACAGGATGAAAATTTTAAGTGTAAAGTCCATATCAGGAAAGATGTAAATGTAATGATGGTCTCGCACGGAGAATTATATATTCCTGCCGACTATAAAATGAATCGTGTTGAAGCCGAAGCTTTAATTCAACATGAAGTAGGTACACATGTACTAACTTATTATAATGGGAGTAATCAACCTTTAAATCAATTAAGCATTGGTCTTGCCGATTATGACCCACTACAGGAAGGACTTGCCGTAATGTCTGAATTTATGGTAGACGGGCTTACCGCAAACCGGCTTAGAATTCTTGCAGGCCGGGTAATTGCCGGAGAAGCTTTAATGGAAGGCGGGAACTTTCAGGAGATCTTCAGATTATTAAAAAAAGATTTTGGATTCTCTGCAGAACGAGCTTTCAACATTACTTCCCGGATCATGCAGGGTGGCGGATTTATGAAAGATATCATCTATTTAAAAGGTTTGGTATTATTAAAAGAATATTTAAAAAATGGAGGAGAATATGAACCTCTTCTGGCCGGAAAATATGGAATAAAACACACCGGTATTATTAAAGAACTTACAGATAGAAAAGTTCTTAAAACCGTGCAGGTTAAACCAAGTTATCTGCATAGTGATAAGATGTATAAAAAATTAGAATTAATCAGGCAAGGCCTTAGCCTGCCACAAATGGTATGTAAATGAAAATATGTTTTGTATTAAATGATGTTGCTACAGAGAAAAATGGCACATCTACAGCACTAATGTCTATGGCACATCAAAGAGGTCATGAAGTTTATGCTATGGGAGTTGGGGATTTTACATTTCATCATAATGAACCAATTAGTATAAATGCGGTTTCAGTACCAAAAAGTTTTAAAAGCAAATCGCCTCAGAAATTTCTTGAAGCACTTCAGGAAAAGAAAAATAAACCGAAAAAGATTAATTCCTCTAAACTTGATGTATTATTTATTCGAAATAATCCAACCGAGGAAGAAGGACGACAATGGGCAGAACAGGCAGGAGTTGCTTTCGGAAGAATGATTCAGCAACATGACGTTCTGGTTTTAAATGATGCCTATGCCCTTTCGCATGCATTTATAGATAAACTGTATTTTGAAGAATTACCTCAGGAAATAAAACCAGATTCTATAATTACCCGGGATAAGGATCAGCTGCTTGATTTCTGGGAAAAACAGGATAAAAAGATGGTGTTGAAACCTCTTGAAGGTTCCGGGGGACAGGATGTGTATCTTATAGACAAACATGAGAAGAATGTTAACCAGATCATAGATCATCTAAGCTCTCAGGGTTACGTGATCGCCCAGGAATTCCTTCCAGCCGTAAAAGATGGAGACGTTCGTGTTCTTCTGTTGAACGGGAAAATTATGGAGAAAGATGATAAAAAAGCAATTATAAGAAGAGTTGCCGGAGAAGGTGAATTCAGAAGTAATTTCGCTCTTGGAGCAACTGCAGACAGTAGTGATCTTACCCCAGAAATGCAACGTATCGTAGACTTAACCGCCCCTAAACTAATACGTGACGGGTTATTTTTTGTAGGTCTGGATATCGTAAAGGATAAATTGATTGAAATCAACGTATTGAGTCCCGGCGGAATGGAACACTTTAAAGATATTGGCTTACCCCCATTTACAGATTATGTAATTGAAGCCATTGAAAGAAAAGTGGAATATAAAAATATGTATAAAGGTCAGCTAAGTAATAGAACCTTAGCTACGATGGACTAAAGCAATATTATGAGCGAAGAGTTAAAGAAAGATATTCCAAGGATAATAGGAAAATACAGTTCTGGCAAAAAAGGACCTTTACTTTTTGTAACCGGTGGAATTCATGGAAATGAACCTAGCGGGGTAAAAGCATTGATGACGGTTTTTGAAGAACTGGATAAAACAAAGCCTGAAATTGATGGAACTATCGTAGGTGTTTCAGGAAATAAAAAGGCTTTAAATGAGAATAAGCGATATATAGATGAAGACCTTAATAGAACCTGGACTGAGGAAAATGTAAAGAAGAATCAGCCGGATTCTCATGAGGAACGGGAAATGTTTGAGATCATTGAAGTGCTGAAAGAACAGTCTAAAGGAGATTTCACTAAAAGATATTTCCTTGACTGTCATACCACCTCCTCGGCAAGCCTGCCTTATGTTTCTGTGCAGGAAGTGAATGACAATGATCAATGGGCTCATAAGTTTCCTACTTACATTATTCGCGGATTTAGTGATATAATTACCGGGGATATAGACCATTATCTAAGTCGAATTGGGATGACCGGTTTTGTTTTTGAAGCTGGACAACATACCGATAAAACTTCCCAGGAAAATCATGAAGGAGTGATCTGGCTTGCTTTAAAGGAAGCCTGCAGCCTGGATCTAAGTAAAATTGTAACCTATCCGGAATGTGTGGACAGGTTCGTGAAAAAAAATGCTCCCGAGCAAAAGACTTTTGAAATTCTTTACAGACATGGTTTGGAAGATAGTGATATCTTCGAGATGGAACCGGGTTATGAAAATTTTCAGAAGATCGAAAAAGGTGAATTACTCGCTAAGCAAAATGGAAATAAAGTAAAAAGTGAATGGGACGCTTATATTTTTATGCCCCTTTACCAGGCTCAGGGAAATGATGGATTTTTCGTGGTAAAAGAAGTATAATTCATATATCTCTTATTTATAAAAAGGTCGCTCATGAGCGGCCTTTTTATTTTACGAATTCCAAGCAAACAGGAGTCTTGATTTCAAATACAGGTTCCTGAGGTTTTAATTTACCATTTTCAGAATTGATCCTGAAGGTGGTAATATTTCCCGTATCCTGACTCGCAGCGTATAAATATTTACCGTACGGTGAGATTGCAAAATTTCGGGGAGTTTTTCCTGCTACAGGAACAAAATCTACGTTTGTAAGTTTTCCAGAATCATCAATTTTAAAAATGGCAATACTATTATGGCCTCTGTTGGAAGCATAAATGAATTTTCCTGAAGGATGGATATGAATATCGGCTCCGGAATTTCCCTGTTTATAAGATGAAGGGAGAGATGATATATTTTGGATTAATTCCAGACCCCCACCTTTAAGTACTTTATAAACGCTAAGCGTACTATTCAACTCATTCATAGAATAAGCATAGCTGCCATTTTTGGCAAAACTCATATGTCGGGGCCCTGAACCTTCTTCAAGTGCAATATACTCCTGCTCATGAGGCGTTAATTTTCCTTCATTAAAATTATATATCCAGATCTTATCATTACCCAGGTCTGCAATGTACCCATACCGGTTATCTCCACTAATTTTAACTGAATGAGCATGGGATTTTTCAGGGTTCTCTAAATTGATTTTCTGATTTTTTACCAAACTGCCATCAGCCTCTATTTTATAAGACATCACCACACCACCCATATAATTACTAACAAACACATATTTACCAGACCGGTCTAAAGCTATATGGCAGGGAGCAAATGCGCCGGTAGATTCTTTGCAGATCTCTTTTAGTTTTCCGTCTTCCAATATTTCAAAAGAATAGATAAAACCGCTTTCTCCTTCGTGAGGTCCTAATTCACTTACTGCAAACAGAAATTTTCCCATCTTCCCAACTTTCACAAAAGAAGGATTGATCACTTCAGCAACACTGCCCATAAATTTTAGAGCTCCGCTATCAGAATTTTGATTCAGTAAATAAATACCCTCAGCTTTGCCATCTACATGACCTTCTTTTTTGGTGTAGGTACCAACATACATTTTATTAATTGAGTCATTTATCTTTCCGCTTTCTACCTGCGCAATTGCTGAATTACTCATAACAAAACATACTATACCCAGTAAAACTGAAGTTCTCATTATTTTAAATTTACTCATTATATCCATTTCTTTCTTTTAAAATAATAGATCATCAATAAGAAAATAATGATCATCACTCCCCAAAGTACGAAATAACTGTATTTCCATTGCAATTCAGGGATATATTCAAAGTTCATTCCATAGATACCGGCGATAAAAGTTAAAGGAATAAAGATACTGGCCATAATGGTAAGTACCTTCATCACTTCATTCATTTTATTACTTATGGTGGTCATATACATATCCATAAGCCCCCAGATCATTTCGCGATAAATATCAATATTCTCTGAAATTTGAATAATATGATCGTAAAGATCCCTTATAAAGTTAGCGGTATGTGCATCTATTAGCTCACTGTCTATTTTCTCCAGACGGCTTATCACCTCCCGAAGTGGAAAAACTGCTCGGCGTATTCTAAGAATATTTCTTTTAAGGTCCTGTATCTCGTAAGTTATATCATCGCTGGGACGGGAAGTGAAAAGACTTTCTTCAAGACTTTCAATCCTATCGCTCATATCATCGATCACCAGGAAATAGTTGTCAATAATAGAATCCAGTAAAGCAAACATTAAATAATCGGCTCCGCGGGACCTTATCCTTCCCTTGGCTGTTTCAATTCGTTCTCTTATGTGATCAAAAACATCTCCATCAGATTCCTGGAAGGTGAGCACATAATTTTTACCAACAATAATGCTAAGATGTTCATTCTCGATCTCCCCGTTCTTATAGTAAAGCATTTTGGCAACTATAAACAGATAATCGTCATATTTTTCAATTTTTGGCCGTTGTCCGGTATTCACAATATCTTCCATTACCAAGGGATGCAATTCATAGTAATCTCCAAGCTTTTCGATCTCTTCTACATTACTAAGCCCGTCTATATTGAACCAGGTAATACTATTTTCATCTACAAATTTGAATGCATCTTCAGTAGTGGTAGAACTGAACCTTTCATAATTTTCTACATTATAATCTATAACATCGAGCTTGGTTTCAGAAGCTTCCTTGTGCCCTACGTAGGTCATGGTACCCGGCACCTGATTTACAGATTTCGTAGTTTTAGGACGCCGGAGCAGCAGCTTTCTTCTTTTCGCCATAAGTAGAATTAATTTTGAATAAAAATACTAATTATCTCCAAACAGCAATCTGAATATGTTTTAATGCTGAAAAACTCAATATTTCTGATGAAATCGCTAATAATAGTTAGCATGAATATCTTCTTAATTTTACCTTTGCAATTATGAAAGAAGCGGTGTTGTTAGATACTTTGAAGGAGTACTTTGGTTATGAGAAATTCAGACCTTTACAGAAGAAGATTATCAGTTCGGTATTTGAAGCCCAGGACAATCTTGTGATCATGCCAACGGGAGGTGGTAAATCTATTTGTTATCAGCTGCCCGCAATTCTGCTTCCTGAAATTACGCTGGTTATTTCTCCACTTATCGCCTTAATGAAAGACCAGGTTGATGGTCTCAACGCTAATGGTGTGCCCGCAGCCTATCTGAATAGTAGTCAGGAAGAGGCAGATAAACAGGCTATCTTTCAGAAAATAGATAATAAAGAGCTTAAATTACTATATGTAGCTCCGGAAAGTTTACAATTTGTAGACCGGTTTTTAAATGACGGGAAAGTAAGCCTTATAGCTATAGATGAAGCCCATTGTATCTCCAGTTGGGGACATGATTTCCGTCCGGCATACACCCAGTTAGGATATTTAAAGAACCGCTTCCCTTCTACTCCAGTCCTGGCATTGACCGCCACCGCAGATAAAGCCACCCGAAACGATATTTGCAGGCAGCTTAATATTCCTAGCGCCAAAAAACATGTCGCATCTTTTGATCGTAAAAATCTTAGCCTGGAAGTAAAGCCCGGAATTAAAAGATTCGAACAGATCACCGAGTTTCTAAAAAACCGAAAGAATGAAAGCGGAATTATCTATTGTTTAAGCCGAAAGACTACCGAAGAGCTAGCTTCTAAACTTAAAGTAAAGGGCTATAAGGCGGAAGCCTATCATGCGGGAATAGATCATACGAACAGATCCCAAATTCAGGATGATTTTATCAATGACGAAAAACATATAATTTGCGCAACCATTGCTTTTGGAATGGGGATAGACAAATCGAATATCCGCTGGGTGATACACTATAATATGCCGAAAAATCTTGAAGGCTATTATCAGGAAATTGGTCGTGCAGGCCGGGATGGTCTACCTTCGGACACACTGCTATTTCATAGTTATGCTGATGTGGTTCAACTTCAGAAATTTGCCTCCAATGCAAAGAATGAAGAAGTGCAGTTAGCCAAACTGGACAGAATGAAACAATATTCAGAAGCACTAAGTTGCAGGCGTAAGATCCTGTTAAGCTATTTTGGAGAATATTTAGAGAAAGACTGCGGTAACTGTGATATTTGCAGGAATCCGCCTGAATTCTTTGAAGGAACGGTGATCGCTCAGAAAGCTTTATCCTGTATTTTCAGATTAAAAGGTTCTGAACCTATTTCAGCCGTCATAGATGTGCTTCGGGGTTCTCAAAATGAAGTGATTAGAAGAAATAATTATCAGGAACTTTCAACTTATGGGATTGGGAAAGATATTTCCTGGCAACATTGGCAGCAATATCTAATTCAGCTTATAAACCTTGGCTATATAGAGATCGCTTTTGATAAGAACAATCACTTACAGTTAACTAAACAGGCCAAAAAGGTATTGTTCGAGAATGAAAAAATTTATCTGGCCGATGTTAAAGATGAAAAGTTAAAAACACAAACCGAAAAAGCTTCCACTACAGCGGACTCATTATTTGAAAAACTAAGACAATTACGCCTGGAGATTGCAAAAGAAGAAAATATCCCGGCCTATCTCATTTTCAACGATGCCGCGCTTAAAGATATGGAGAAACAAAGACCAATGTCTGATTCTGAATTCTTACTTATTAATGGTGTGGGAAGAAAAAAGATGGAAGATTATGGATATAGATTTATAAAAGAGATCATCGCCTTCAGCAAAGAAAAGAGGGAAAAGAAACCGAAGAAGAAAACAAAGAAGGGCAATACTTTAAAAGAAACCCTGTCTCTATATAATGATGGATTAAGTGTGGAGGAAATTGCAAAAGAAAGAGGAGTCGCTAAAAATACTATTTTCACCCACCTTATAAAACTTTATGATGAGGGTGAAGAAGTAAACCTGCACCAGCTTATACCAATTTCAGATCTTAAATCTATTGAGAGGGCCAAAAAGGAACTGGAAAATCCGAGTGGACTAAGAACCTACTTCGAACATTTTGAAGAAGCAATCCCTTACGAAACCATTAAAATATCCTTGAAGATACTTGAAGATAAAGAAAGTTCTTAGTCGAACTCAATTTTTCTCAAGATCAGTCCCGATGCGGGTGCTATATAGTCCATTTGATGTTGCGGGCTATCCGGGTTTAAACTCTCTTCAATATCCTGAAGACTGAGTTCTCCGCGCCCAACCAGGACAAGGCTGCCCATCATTAGTCTTACCTGGTGCCGTAGAAATCCGGCGGCATGAATATGGAAGATATAGGATCTTTCCGGAAAAAAATTGGCCGTATATTCTGTGTTCTCAACCAGTTCAGATTTCAGCATTTCTCTTTCAAAAGTGCTTTTTTCGGAAACCCGTACACAGTAGTTTTTAAAGTTATGGACTCCCTGGAATAATTTTGCAGCTTCCTTCATTTTTTCGATATCCAGATCCTCCTGAAAATTCGCCATAAATGGAGCGCAGAATGGATGGAACTTATCTCCAATACTGAACAAGTAAGCATATTCCTTAGTTTTGGAATGCTGGATAATATTAAATTTATCATCCACTTCCTCTATTGCTAAAGCTCTAATGTCCTGCGGTAAGTTCTTATTGAATAATTTCAAAAAAACTTCAAGGTCTTCAAGCGGTTCATGATCTACAAATAATTCAAAAGCTGACTCCTCTGCTGAAACCATCGCATCGGTCCTGCTTGTTCCCAGGATCTTATATTTTACTTCGGGCATTACCCAACGTAGCGTTTTCGTAATAAGACCTTCAACCGTTTTTACATCCGGTTGTTTTTGCCAGCCGTGAAGCCTGTATCCTAAATATTGAACTTTTATGAAGTAATAGAATCTCTTTCGGAACAAAACTGAAATTTTTGGTAAAGGTATTTAAAATTAAGCCGGGCTTCCTTAAAGATCATTTTAGGAATTACAAAAAAATCATAAATCTGGGATTCCTGATTCCAAAATCCTTTAATTCTACCTAAATTGAAAGCATAAGCATTCGAAATAATATATATTAGTTCGTTTATTCAATAGAAAACCTAAAATTAAGTCTGCAAAATAATATTTAATGATTTCAGCACCGGTAATAAAAGATATAGAACCTAAAAAGTTAATAGGTATTCGCATCGCTACCAGCCTTGCAGATGATAAGACCAGCCTTTTATGGAACAGGTTCATGAAACTTAAAGCCTCCATTAAAAACACTAAGGCAGAAAAGCTTTTTTCTGTTCAGGTATATGGAGAGAAGTTTATGATTGGAGAGTTTGATACCCAATCAGAGTTCAGCAAATGGGCTGCCACCGAAGTCCTCGATTTTGATGAAATTCCGAAAGGACTGGAAAAACTTGAGATTCCGGCCGGAAAATATGCGGTTTTCACTCACGAGGGCACAGCAAAAGAATTTGCCGAAACCTCTACTTACATTTTTAATGAGTGGTTGCCTGATTCAGATTTTAGTTTAGATAACCGACCGCACTTTGAAATTTTAGGAGAAGATTATAAAGGACCAGAAGACCCCGATTCTAAAGAAGATATCTGGATCCCCATCAAAGAAAAATAACTTAAAACACCGGGAGAAATAGATCTCTTTGATTCATTTCTTCACAACCAACCTGTATTCCTTTTGAAAGATAGTAGCATTCTAAATCAATTTCAGGGATTTTTGGACACGCCAGATATCTTCCCCAAAGATCATCAAGGTAATTTTAAAAGTTTCAATTTTCCAAAAATTAAAATTACAGATGACTTAATAGTAGATCTGCAAAAATTAGATCATCCCCGATATTCTATTCTGGGAAAAAGAATGGAGGGTTTCTTTGAAATTGCCATAAGGCATAGCGACAGATATGAAATTATAGATTCTAATATCCAGATAATTGAAAATAAACAAACTCTCGGGGAACTTGATTTTATTATTTACGATAAGGAGAATTCAAAACCAATCCATGTAGAGCTTGTATATAAACTTTATATATACGATCCTGGATTTCCGCCCGGCATAAAAAGATGGATAGGCCCTAACAGGCGTGATAGTTTTTCAGCAAAACTTGAAAAACTTGAAAATAAACAATTACCATTATTATTTAGCCCGAAGACTACCAGTTATCTATCCACTTTAGAGCTTACTGCCGGAAGTATGGAACAACAATTATGTTTTAAGGCACAATTATACACCCCAATTGATGAAATTGTCGAACACAGGAGTCTTATAAATTCCGATTGTCTCATTGGAAATTGGTATAATTTCGACGAGTTTCTCCAAATGAACTGGGAGGATCATCTCTTTTATAGTCCGAAGAAAAAAGATTGGAGTTTTAATCCTGTGAACAATACAAACTGGTATTCGCGAAAAGAATTACTAAAAAATATTGAAGTTTTATTTGAAAAGAAGAAGGCTCCTTTGATTTGGATGAAAACCAAAACAGGATTTTATAGATTTTTTATAGTTTGGTGGTAATCTTCAAAATTTTTCTGAATTGAAACTATTTTAATGGAATCTATTTTTCAAGACATCAATTTTCTCTATTTAGCAATTCTATTTGTAACTGGAACTGTAGCTTTTATAATTTCAACAATCTCTGGGGGTGGCGGTGCTTTAATTCTTGTTCCGTTTCTAAATTTTCTTATCGGAACCACTAAAACTGCACCTGTAATAAACCTGGGAACTTTTATAGGAAGACCCGCCAGACTTATACTTTTCTGGAAACATATTAACTGGAGCGTATTCTGGTATTATGTTCCGGCGGCAATGCTGGCGCCTGGGTAGCTGGATGGTTCTTTACCAGAGTTGAAGCCTCCTGGTTACAAATACTTGTTGGAGTATTTCTGATAAGTACCGTATTTCAATATCGCTTTGGCAAAAAAGAAAGATCCTTTCCGGTTAAACTCTGGTATTTCATTCCTTTAGGATTTATTGTATCAGTATTGGGAACTATCATTGGAGCCCTGGGTCCAATCCTTAACCCGTTCTATCTGAATCTGGGTCTGGATAAGGAAGAATTGATCGCTACAAAAACTGTGAATTCCTTTTTTCTGGGTATCGCACAAATTGGAAGCTATACCTTTTTCGGATTGCTATATAAAGAATTATGGGTCTACGGAATTGCTTTAGGTTTAGGAGCTGTTATAGGAAACATAATTGGTAAAAAATTCCTTTCAAGAATGAAAAGCAGTACATTCAGAAAGCTCCTCATCATTTTAATGGTGCTCAGCGGAATTTTACTTATCTATAAACAATTCAACTAACTAATTCTTTTAAATTTGTAAACTCCAAAAACCAACGTTTATGCAGCCGGGTTACCGGGAAGCCGTAAAGGCCTCCTATTTTAGCATCGCAGGAAATGCACTTTTAGCAGTAGCCAAGGCAGTTACCGGTATTTTTGGTAATTCGTATGCACTAATTGCCGATGCCATAGAGTCTACCACCGATGTCTTCTCTTCTCTATTGGTGCTCCTAGGCCTTAGGTATGCAAATAAACCCGCTGATGAAAATCATCCCTATGGACACGGAAAAGCGGAACCACTCATAACTTTTATGGTGGTTGGCTTTCTAATAGTTTCTGCGACCATAATTGCCTATGAAAGTATTGAGAACATCCAAACCCCCCACGAAGTCCCGGAGCCTTATACTCTGATAGTTCTCTTTGTAATCATTATTATTAAAGAGGTTTCTTATCGTTTTGTATCTAAGAAAGGTACAGAAACAAATAGTTCAGCCCTGAAAGCAGATGCCTGGCATCATCGCAGCGATGCGATCACTTCCTTAATGGCCTTTATCGGGATTTCTGTCGCTCTTTTTATGGGAAAGGGTTATGAAAATGCAGATGACTGGGCCGCTTTATTTGCCTCGGGATTCATACTTTTTAATGCATATTTAATTTTACGACCTGCCCTTGGGGAAGTTATGGATGAACACCGATATGATGATATTGAATCTGAAATAAGGGACTTAGCTCATAACGATAAGGGGGTTGTTGAAACAGAAAAATGCTTTATTAGAAAGACCGGAATGACCTACCACGTAGATCTTCATATTGCCGTCGATGCGCACATTAGTGTTAAAGAAGGTCATGATATTGCGCATAGGGTTAAAGACGTGATTTTGGAAAAACTTCCCCAGGTTGCAGATGTCCTTATACATGTCGAACCAGACGACGAATTGTAATCTCATACTTTATATTAATAATTTTTCAGAATTATTAAGAAACATTTAGCAGAAACAAGCCCCTATAGGCTTTGAAATAGCTGTGTTTAAGCGTATCTTATCATTAATAATTAACCAAAAAAATAGAGTTATGTCGATGATTAATGATCAAGATTTTAAAGAACTTTCAGACTATAATAATGAAACCTGTGTTTCAATTTTCATTCCTACTCAAAGAGGTGGGAAAGAGGTTTTAGAAGAAAAGAATAAAAAACATCTTCACTCGGAATGGACCCAGGTAAAAAAGAAATTGAAAGAAAAGAACGTTGCCGAGGGAAATATCGAAAAAATAGGAAAACCAATCCAGGAATTGCTAGATAACCGTGATTTCTGGCGTCATCAATCTGACGGTCTGGCGATATTTTCTTCTTCAGATTTTTTCAAAAGTTTTACTATTCCAGTGAACTTTGAGGCTTACCATTATATTTCAAAAGAATTTTATGTAAAACCTCTGGTTCCAGCCATGACTGGCGACGGGAAATTCAATATCCTGGCAATTCAGCTGGAAGATGTTAATTTTTATGAGGCTTCGAAATACAGTATCATGCCTGTAGAAATTGATGATCTTACCCCATCACGCCTGGAGGAAAGAGTGGGATTTGATTACAAAGAAAAAGCTTTACAATTCAGAACCCAGGGAGAAGGTGGTGAGAAAACACAATTTCATGGACATGGTGGTAGTGAAAGAGATGAAAAAACCGAGATAAAACAGTTTTTCAGAGCAGTAGATCAGGGTTTAAAAGATCATTTAACTAAAGAGAAATTACCATTGGTGGTTATATGTCAGGATTATTTATTTCCAATTTATAAAGATGCGAATACTTACAACCATCTAATTGATAAAGTAGTCCCTGGAAATCCTAATGATACAGATATGCTGGGAATTCATCAAAAAGCGCTGGAGATAGCAGAACCCTATCTAAATGAGAACCGAGATGAAAAAATCGAAAAATACAGGGAATTGAGTAAGACAGAAAATACTACTTCCGCAGTAACCGATATTATTCCTGCAGTTTATCAGGGAAAGGTTGATACTTTATTTATTGAAAACCGGGCTGAAATCTGGGGTGAATATAATGAAGATAATATGGAAGTAAAACTTGCTGATAACCATGAAAATGGGAACATTTCATTATTAAATCTAGCCGCTAAAAAGACGGTTGAGATGGGCGGTAAAGTATATCTAGTAGAGCACGAGTTTATGCCGCAAAAGAAATCAAAAATGAATGCCTTGCTGAGATTCTAAAAAATCAAAAGGCCTGAAGCAATCCTTCAGGCCTTTCTTATTACATTTTCTTCAGACTATTACCTGACTAAAATTTTTAATCTTAACTTTAGTCACCCAAAAATAAATATTTAATGGAAACAAATTTGGCCGTACTTATAGACGGCGACAACATACCATCTGCTCATGTAAAAGAAATGATGGAAGAAATTGCCAAATATGGCAACCCAACGATTAAAAGAATTTACGGCGACTGGACCAAACCCCATTTGAATAAATGGAAAAATGTACTTCTGGAAAACGCCATTCATCCAATTCAACAATACGGTTATACCCAGGGAAAGAACGCGACAGATTCAGCGATGATCATCGACGCTATGGATATATTATATTCAAATAAAGTGGATGGATTCTGCCTGGTTTCTAGCGACTCAGACTTTACAAGGCTGGCTACCCGACTTAGAGAAGCAAGTATGAAGGTGATTGGAATTGGCGAAAAGAAAACTCCAGATCCTTTTATTGTGGCCTGTGATAAATTCATTTATATCGAGATCCTTAAAAATAATACCAAAGAATCCGGTGGTGATAAGACTAAGGAGAAAGAAAGTAGAAAACAAAATGTAGATAAGATCACTCCAAAAGTGATAAGACTTATTTCGCAAACAATTTCTGATGTCGCCGATGAAGATGGATGGGCATTTCTTGGAGATGTTGGAAGCTTACTTCAGAAAAAACAACCAAACTTCGATTCCAGGAATTACGGATTTCAAAAGTTGACGCCAATGATCAATTCTATTGACAAGTTTGAAATTGAATCCAGAGAGAATGCGAATTCTAAATTCAAACTTATTTACGTTAGAAACAAGTAAGCTCTTAAATGAGGAATATAAAAAAACTACATAAAGCTGAATATCGTCCTATCGGCGATCTAAAGACCTGGTCTCCCCTACCCACGAGAGATCTTCAAATGATAGATCCTTTTATTTTTCTAAACCATCACGGTCCCCAGGAATATCCACCAAACAATAATGGGTTGCCATTTGGCCCGCATCCACATCGTGGAATGGAAACGGTTACTTTTATTCTGGATGGCGATATTACCCATAAAGATACCGGAGGTCATAATAGTGTTATTGAAGCGGGTGGAGTGCAATGGATGACAGCAGGAAAAGGTCTCTTACATGCTGAAGTTTCTTCAGAAGAATTCAAAAAGGAAGGAGGTCCTCTTGAAATACTTCAATTATGGGTTAACCTTCCCAAAAGATTAAAAATGACCGAGCCACATTATCGAGGACTTCAGAAAGATCAGATCTCGGTCTGGAAAAATGAAAATGGGAGCGTTAGTGCACAGGTAGTTTCCGGGAATTTTAAAGGAATTCGTGGTGCCTTCGATACACCAACATCGGTAGATCTATCCCTGGT
Source organism: Christiangramia sediminis (assembly GCF_020552705.1). Classification (GTDB taxonomy): domain Bacteria; phylum Bacteroidota; class Bacteroidia; order Flavobacteriales; family Flavobacteriaceae; genus Christiangramia; species Christiangramia sediminis. The sequence continues at coordinate 783,350 of NZ_JAJBZG010000001.1, forward strand.
ACACTTTGATAAAGATTCTGAAATTCAACTAGAAATTCCGAAGTCTGATAATATCTTCTTTTATGTGATCCGTGGAAAGCTAGAGGTAAACGAAATTGAAGTACCAGAACTTCATCTGGCTGAATTCTCCAGGAATAGTGAGATCCTTAATATTATAGCAAATGAAAATAGCATCCTGTTGTTGGGACATGCTGAACCTTTCGATGAAAAAGTAGTATTTGGAGGACCATTTGTAATGAATTCTGAAGAGGAAATTCAGCAAGCATATGAAGATTATAAAGCGGGCAAAATGGGCAGCTGGTAATCTTATCATAAAGGCTAAGGCCGCAACATCTGAGTTTTGTAAATTGAAATGAAAAATTAAATTGAAACTATGGAATTGACTACACAAAAAGCTCAGCAAATTGTAGAAGCTGCGATCAAAAAATCAAAAGAATTAGACGTAAAGATGAACATTGCCGTTGTTGACGCTGGTGCCAATCTAAAATCCTTTGTGAGAATGGATGGTGCCTGGCTTGGTTCAGCAGATATCGCTATCAAGAAAGCTAAAACCGCTCGTTATTTTGATATGAATACAGGAGAAATAGGAAAGCTATCACAACCTGGAGGTTCTCTTTTTAATATTGAGCATTCTAATGATGGACTCATCACTTTTCCCGGTGGAGTATTAATTAAAGATGGGAACGAAATTATTGGCGCCATAGGTATCTCTGGTAGTTCAGTAGAAAATGACCACGAAGTTGCTACTTACGCTTCTAATGCTTAAAAAATTAGTAAGAATCCGCTGAATTTTACTATTCAGCGGATTTTTTTATTTGTGCCTTTCTTCAAGTACTTTCACTATATCTTCCAATCCAAATCCTTTGGCCTTTAGTAATATCATGTAATGAAAAAGCAAATCTGCACTTTCATTCAGAAATAGATCATCGTTATCATCTTTAGCCTCGATCACTACTTCTACTGCTTCTTCCCCAACTTTCTGGGCAATCTTGTTAATTCCCTTATCAAAAAGCGATACCACGTAACTATTATCGTTCTCCTTTCTTAATTCAGGTTCTGTTTCACTTAGTTTATGACGACTTTCAATAATGCCTTCCAGTTTAGATAAGAACCCGTAATCGGCAGTATTTTCTTCTGCCCAACAGGTATCAGTGCCTTTATGACAAACCGGTCCTTCGGGATTTACTTCAACCAGTAAGGTATCATTATCACAATCTAATTTGATGTTCACCAGATTTAGAAAATTTCCACTTTCTTCGCCTTTGGTCCATAAACGTTCTTTGGTTCTGCTGAAAAAAGTAACTTTTTTAGTTTCGTTAGTTTTCAGGAAAGCTTCTTCATTCATATAACCCAGCATTAAAACCTTCCTGGTATTAGAATCCTGAATTATCGCTGGCACGAGTCCGTCGTTATTTTTATTAAAATCTATATTCATGTTATTATTTTATAGGTCATCCTGAAATTTGAATTATACTGAATCTTTTTGGGTATTCATCATATTGATGAGAACAATTTCAAGCTGACGACATCAAATTTTCAAATTGACTAATTTTCAAATTATTTTAAATTCTCACTGGAATTCCTGCAGATTTTAATTCTTCCTTTAACTGAAAAATTTCGATCTCTTTAAAATGAAATACACTGGCGGCCAAAGCAGCATCTGCCTTTCCTTTTTGAAAAGTATCTCTAAAATGTTCGATTTTACCCGCTCCGCCCGAGGCGATGATAGGAATGTTCAGTTCTGAAGAAAGTTTTGCCAGGGCTTCGTTGGCAAAACCATTCTTAGTTCCGTCATGATCCATAGAAGTGAAAAGGATCTCTCCTGCTCCACGTTGCTCAACTTCTTTAGCCCATTCAAATAGATCCAATTCCGTAGGCACTTTTCCACCAACCAGGTGAACGGTCCATTTACCATTTATATTCTTGGCATCTATGGCCACTACGACACACTGACTCCCAAACTTTTCTGAAAGCTGGTTAATAAGATCCGGATTCTTGACCGCGGAAGAATTTATAGAAACCTTGTCGGCTCCATTCTGCAGAAGTATATCCACATCTTCTACCGAGGAAATTCCACCACCTACCGTAAAAGGAATATTAAGTTGTTCTGCAACTTTATAGCAAAGTTTTGCCAGCGTTTTCCTTTTTTCTTCTGTAGCTGAAATATCCAGAAATACTAATTCATCCGCTCCCTTTTCAGCATAAGCAGCGGCGAGTTCTACAGGATCTCCAGCGTCCCTGAGATCGACAAAATTGATCCCTTTTACAGTTCTTCCATTCTTGATATCAAGGCAGGGTATAATTCGTTTTGTTAACATTTTTCAAGTATTGAGTTTCGAACGACGAGCGACGAAGCATGGTTTCTGTAGAGCTATCTTGTTTCAGCTTCTAAGAGACCCTGAATCAAGTTCAGGGTGACGTCTTTAATTTTCCTATTGATTTAAAATATAATTTTCCAGTTGTTTTAAACTGATCCTGTTTTCATAGATCGCTTTCCCTATGATCACCCCTTCACAACCAAGTTCTTCAAGTTTTGGAAGTTCATCAAATTCTGAAATTCCGCCGGAAGCGATCAGTTTAATATTTTCAGTTTCACTAAGGATCTCGTTATAAAGGTCAAATGAAGGACCTTCAAGCATACCATCTTTCGAAATATCTGTACAGATCACATAACTTACACCCGCTTTCTCAAAGTTCTGGATAAAAGGAATGATCTCTTTATCTGAATCTTCCAGCCAGCCGGAAACGGCAATTTTTCTATCCTTAGCATCAGCACCTAAAATGATCTTTTCATTTCCATATTTCTGAAGCCAGCTTTGGAATAATTCCGGATTCTTTACAGCGATGCTTCCGCCGGTGATCTGATTTGCACCACTTTCAAAAGCAATCTGAAGATCCTTATCGGTTTTCAATCCGCCGCCAAAATCAATTTTTAAGGATGTTTTGCTAGCAATGGTTTCAAGGACCTTATGATTCACAATGTGGCTAGATTTAGCACCGTCAAGATCTACCAGGTGTAAATACTCAATTCCGTGGTCCTGAAAAGATTTTGCAACCTCCAGCGGATCCTCATTATATATTTTCTTGGTATTATAATCACCTTTGGAAAGTCTAACGCATTTACCTTCGATGATATCAATTGCAGGAATAATTCGCATTATAGTATTTAGATTTTAGTATTGAGAATTAAGATTCTCCTATTTCAATAAAATTTATAGTTCTAAATTCAGGAAGTTCTTTAAAATATGTTCTCCAGTTTTACTGCTTTTTTCCGGATGAAATTGTACTCCGTAAAAATTATTCCGATGCAAAGCTGTGGAATAATTCACGCCATATTCTGTTCTGGCAATTTCATCCTTACATTCCGGAACATAATAACTATGAACCAAATAAACATACTCGCCACTTTCAACATTATCGAAAAGGTGTGATTCGAGATTGGTGATCTGGTTCCAACCAATTTGAGGCACCTTCACGTTGTTTTCAAATCTTTTTACATCAGCATCAAAGATCCCGAGCCCTTTGGTATCAACTTCTTCAGAATGATTACACATCAATTGCATACCCAGGCAAATCCCCAAAACCGGCTGGGTAAGGCCTGGAATGATCTTATCCAAACCAGTAGACCGAAGCATTTTCATGGCACTTCCTGCTTCACCTACCCCGGGAAAGATTACTTTATCTGCACTCCTTATTTCTTCCGCATCGCTACTAAGTCTCGCCTCTAAACCCAGCCTTTTAATGGCAAATTTGATACTCTGTATATTCCCGGCACCATAATCTATAATTACTATTTTTTGATTTTCTCTCATAATAAAATTTAAGGAAGTCGTTTCTTTTAAAGGAAACTAATTTCTCACTTCTAAATTCTAACTTCTTTACAGCATTCCTTTTGTAGATGGTAAAATCATTTTTTCAGCATCTCTTTTTACCGCCATTTTTATAGCTTTTGCGAAGGCTTTAAAAATAGCTTCGATCTTATGATGCTCATTTTTTCCTTCAGCTTTTATATTTAAATTAGCTTTTGCTCCGTCTGTAAAGGATTTGAAAAAATGATAAAACATTTCAGTTGGCATTTTACCAATCATTTCGCGATTGAAATCTGCTTCCCAAACCAGCCAGTTCCTTCCACCAAAATCAATTGCCGACTGAGCCAGACAATCATCCATAGGTAAACAGAATCCATATCTTTCTATTCCAAGCTTATTACCTAATGCTTTACTAAATACTTCACCCAGAGCAATTGCTGTATCTTCAATAGTATGATGCTCGTCAACCTCCAGATCTCCTTTTACAAGGATTTTAAGATCCATTTGTCCGTGACGCGCTAATTGATCTAACATATGATCAAAAAAGGCAATACCGGTGCTTATTTCGCTTTTACCGGTTCCGTCGAGATTCAAATCGATTTCAATATCGGTTTCGTTGGTTTTTCTTTTGATCGAAGCCGTTCTATCCTGAAGTTTTAGAAATTCATAGATCTCCTTCCAGGATTTGGTTTTAAGGGCGATGTGTTTTTCAACTTCAGATTTATCATTTCCAACTTCATCCTGAGCAAGATCTTCATGATTATCTATAAAAATACCTTTGCCGCCGAAGTTCAAAGCAAATTCTATATCTGTAAGCCGATCTCCCACCATAAAGGAATTTTCAAGGTCGTAATCATGATTCCCAATAAATTTCTTCTGAAGTAATCCTGTATTAGGCTTTCTAGTTGGAGCATTTTCTTTAGCAAAAGTTCTGTCTATTAAAACATCGCTAAACTCCACACCTTCATTTTCGAAAGTCTTTATTATAAAATTCTGAATAGGCCAGAAATCAGTTTCAGGAAAACTATCGGTTCCCAATCCATCCTGATTGGTCACCATCACGATCTCGTAATCCAGTTCTTTGGCAATTTTACCCAGATAGGTAAATACCTCAGGATAAAATTCAAGTTTATCTAAACTGTCTATCTGATAGTCTTCCGGCTCATGAATCAAGGTCCCATCACGATCTACGAATAATACTTTATTCATTATCTAATTCTTTAAATGCTTTGATTAATTGATTATTCTCTTCTTTTGTCCCTATTGTAATTCTCAGGCAGTTTTCACATAAGGGCTGATTGCTTCTATTTCTAATTACGATCCCTTTTGCTAATAACTCATCATATCTTTCATTCGCATCATCTACCTCCATAAGTAGAAAATTAGCATCAGATTTATAAATTTTAGCAATAAAATTAACCTCAAGTAATTCTTTAGATAATGTAAGTCTTTCTTCCAGTAAATCAGCTATTTGAATTTTTATAATTTCTAAGTTTGAAAGACTCTTCAGCGCCTTATCCTGAGTTTGTTGATTTACATTATAAGGAGGCTTTATTTTATTTAAAACCGAAATAATTTCTTTGGAAGCATAAAGTGCTCCAAGCCTTATTCCGGCCAAACCAAATGCTTTTGAAAAGGTTTGAGTTACGATTAGATTCGGAAAATATTCCAGCTTTTTCAACCAGCTCTCCTTTTCAGAAAAATCTATATAAGCTTCATCAATAACTACAAGCCCTTTAAAATTATCCAGGATGCTACTCACTTTGTTTTCATCAAATGAATTCCCTGAAGGGTTATTAGGCGAACAAAGAAAGATCATTTTGGTATGAGCGTCTACCTTATTTAAAATTGCCGTAACATCCGGCTCAAATTCGTGATCCAGGTAAACCTCTCTATTCTCGATATTATTAATATCGGCAAGCACTTTATACATACCATAAGTTGGAGGAAGCGTGATCACATTGTCTTTCCCGGGCACACAGAAAGCACGGAAAATAAGATCTAATACTTCATCACTTCCATTCCCTAACAAAATGTTCTTGGTTGCGACCTCCCGAACATCAGCAAGCTTTTCTTTGACCTTGCATTGCTGTGGATCTGGATACCGATTCAAGCCATTATTATTTGGATTCTCATTGGCATCCAAAAAGATCATTTCCTGGCCCTGGGTTGTAAATTCATCCCGGGCTGAAGAATATGGCTTTAACGCAGCCACATTAGCGCGAACCAATTTAGTTAAATCAAAATCTTTCATTTATTTTAAATCTTTTAATCGAAGACTTACCGCATTTTTGTGAGCCTGCAATCCTTCAGCTTCCGCCATTAACTCAATTGAGGACCCAATTTCTTTAATCCCTTCTTCTGAAATCTTTTGAAAAGTGATCGTCTTCATAAAACTATCCAGGTTCACGCCACTGTATTGCCTGGCATAGCCATTCGTTGGCAAAGTGTGGTTGGTACCTGAAGCATAATCTCCGGCACTTTCGGGAGTATAATTTCCTATAAATACCGAACCGGCATTTCTTATTCTATCTACAAAGAAATCCTCATTTTCAGAACAGATAATAAAATGTTCCGGTGCATATTCATTGATCATTTCAAGGGCCTCATCATTAGAACTGACTAAAATAAGTCTTGAATTTTCTATAGCTTTATCGGCAATTTCCTTCCTGGGAAGCTCTTTTACCTGAGCTTCGATCTCCTCTGAAACTTTATCTATAAACTTTTCAGAAGTTGAAACCATAATCACCTGGCTGTCCGCACCATGTTCTGCCTGACTTAAAAGGTCTGAAGCAACATAGGCTGGATTTGCTGAATCATCGGCAAAAACAAGCAATTCTGAAGGTCCTGCCGGCATATCTATCGCAACCTGGTATTTGGTAGCAAGTTGCTTGGCCACCGTAACAAATTGATTTCCGGGACCAAATATCTTATAAACCTGTGGGACATCCTCTGTGCCAAAAGTCATAGCTCCAATCGCCTGGATCCCTCCTATTTTAAAGATCTGGGTTACGCCACATAATTCAGCAGCATAGAGAATTGCCGGATTCACATTTCCTTCTTTGTCTGGAGGTGTGCATAAAACGATTTCTTCGCAACCGGCAAGGTTCGCGGGAATGGCAAGCATCAAAATTGAAGAAAATAATGGCGCTGTTCCTCCGGGAATATAAAGCCCAACTTTCTGGATAGCTTTCTTTTCCTGCCAGCAACTAACACCATTGGTAGTTTCAACACTTACCCTCTCTGTTTTCTGCGCAGAATGAAATTTTTCAATATTAGACTTGGCAAGTTTAATCGCAGTTTTCAACTCCTCTGATATCTCTTTTTCCGCCTTCTGAACTTCAGTTGGAGAAACTCTTAGTTCGTCTAATTTAATTCCATCGAAAAGCTCTGTATATTTTGCAACTGCAGCGTTCCCCTTTGCTTTTATCTCATCGAAGATCTGGTTCACGGTTTGCTCAATATCAGCAACAGTTTGCGTAGGTCTCTTCAGGATCTCCGGCCAGTCTGCTTTGGTTGGATTCAAAATCTTATTCATAATTTAAATTTTCAGCAGTTTATTAAATCACCATTTTTTCAATTGGAGCGACAAGAATCCCTTCTGCTCCAAAGTCTCTAAGTTGATCCAGAACTTCCCAGAAACGCTCTTCATTTATGACTGTATGCACAGAACTCCAGCCTTCTTCTGCTAAAGGTAAGACCGTGGGACTTCTCATTCCCGGTAACAACTTTATCACATCTTCAAGTTTTTCGTTAGGAACATTCATTAAAATATACTTGGAAGTCCTCGCATTCAATACAGATTTCATTCTGAATTGCAGCTTCTCAAGAATTTTCTTTCTCTCTTCGGAAATTTGTGGAGAGATTGCCAGAACAGCTTCACTTTTCAGCATAACTTCCACTTCCTTTAAGCCATTTTTGAAAAGAGTGCTACCGCTGGATACAATATCGCAAATTGCATCTGCAAGACCAATATTTGGCGCGATCTCTACCGAACCATTAATGATATGTAGTTCTGCAGAAATACCTTTCTCCTTTAAAAAATCGTTTACCGTGTTAGGATATGAAGTGGCAATCTTTAGCCCGTCCAGGTCCTTTATTCCGGTGTAATTAAAAGATTTGGGAACTGCCAGGGAAACCCGACATTTTGAGAATCCAAGTTTCTCGCCTCTAATTATATCCTGTCCCTTTTCAATTAATACGTTTTCTCCAATGATAGCAACATCTACCACCCCATCTCTTAGATATTGAGGAATATCCCCGTTTCGAAGATACATGACTTCCAGGGGGAAATTTCGGGAGGAAGCCTTTAACTGTTCTTTTCCATTATCTATTGATATACCGGCATCTTTTAAAATTCCAATGGAATCCTCAAAAAGACGACCTGATTTTTGAACCGCAATTCTTAATTTTTCTTTACTCATAATATTTGTTGGCGATTAGAAATAAAAAACCCGTTTGATTACTCAAACGGGTCATGATATTTAGTTATAGTTACAACATATCACATACACCTCGCCTGAGCGTGGGTAGAAAAATGATGATGATGTACTGTATATTTTTTCATTGTGAGTTCAAATCTAATTAAAAATTTCAGAAATAAAACCTGAAATTTATTTTTTAAGATTTGTTTATTAGTTGTTACCTAAAATAAGAGGCATGCCGTCATCACCAGAACCAATAACCACTACCTTCGCATTGGGAGATTTAGCCAGTTCCACGGTGGCCTGAATACCTTTTTCTTTTAAAACTTTATCGGTCAAAGATTCACTAAGAATACGGTTAGCCGTTGCCTTACCTTCAGCATCGATACGCTGACGTTCTGCTTCCTGCTCAGCTTTGGTCAATCTAAATTCATATTCCAGAGATTCCTGTTCCTGTCTAAGCTTTCTTTCAATCGCATCTTTAATAGTTGAAGGCAAAGAAACATCTCTAACCAAAACTTCATTTACCTGAACGTATTGTTCCTCCAGTAAAAGATTGGTTTCATCAAAAATCTCCTTTTGAATGGCTTCTCGTTTACTTGCGTAAAGCTGTTCAGGATTATACCTCCCTACCACTGCTCTTGTTGCTGAACGAATCGCCGGCTGTAGCAAACGCTGAATATAAGCCTCTCCTTTCTCCTGGTGAAGTTTTCCCAAAACTTCATATTCTGGTTGAAACCAAACTGAAGCATCTAAAGATATTTCTAATCCATTTGAAGAAAGAACGGTCATTTCTTCATCCAGAGACTGTTGACGTACTTCATAAACGAATACTTTGTTCCAGGGAGCTACAAAATGAAAACCTTCAGATAAGGGCGGTTGATCTGTCACCACACCTCCCCCAAAAGTTTTGTATAAAACTCCGGCTTCACCTGAGTCTATTGTAACAGTAGATTTAGCTATAAAAATTATTAAAACGACAATACCAATAAAAAGAGGCACTGCGATCTTGGGTAATCTTTCCATATATAAAATTGAAATTTAAATTAGTCCTAAATATTTTCGGTAAAACCATTCAGCGGCAAGTACAATTACGAGTATAAACAACAGGTAATACCAGTCTATCAAAGGTAGGCTTTTTTGACGGCTTTTTTGAACAGGTTTGAACTTATCCTTAGATAATAAGGCATTTATAACTTCCTCCAGTTGATCTGGATAGGAAACTGCTGTTTGATTATTCGCTGCAAACGACTTCATCGCGGATAAATTAGCAGAAACGAATTGCTGTTCTGAATTATAATCGATCACTTCAAAACTACCAGATTCAGAAAGATTTTTATCAGCTACGTAAACATTAAAAAAATATTCTCCCGGTGGCAGATCCCCTGCATCTAACTCGTAAAAGTTATTTTTCAAAATAAGATCTGAAGTAAAAGAATCTTCATTTTCTTTATTTTCTACTTTAATCTTAAGGTTTACACCAGAGTCAAACTGGTAGTTTTCATCGAAATACTGTGCAGATATCAATACATTTTGATTGGCATAATAGAAGTTTTCAACCTCTACAGTTAATCTTTGTTTTAAACTATTTTTAGCCAGATTCTGAATAAGCTTTCCGAAAAAGTCGTCAAATTCCTGAAATGAATTATTATCCAGATAGGATTTTGCCCTCCATCTCCAAATATTCTCGCCGAATAGAAATCCTGATTTTGGTGAATTTTGACTTACAGCCATCAAAGGATCTGTCGTTTCAACCCCTTCAATTTCCTGATACAACATTATGTTGAATTTATTTTCATCATAATCTAATGTTCCAAACTTATCCTGCAAGGGTGGAAAATCATCAAATCCAATATCCTCAAATTGAAATGCACTAAAGGTATTATTGTAAACCGGGAAAAATTCCTGGGGCTGGTTTACGGAGCTTCTGGTATAACCTAAACCAAGATCATTCAAATAATTCCAGTCGGTTTTACTTCCTGTGATCAATAGATAGTTATGGTCATTTTCTAAAATTTCAGAAATATATTTATTAAAGCTTCTGTTTATCTGATAAATTATAATTAATTGATATTCTGATATTTGTAAATTTTTATCATTCACATATTTTATATCTACAGTTCTTTGCTGATTACTTTCTATAGACTTCTGAAGTGCGCCCAGGTCGGGATGAGAAATATCTGATAATACCAATACTGAAGTTCTTTCGTCTATGACTTCAACCGCGAAATTTTGTTTATTATTAAGTTTATTCTTTTCATTTTCTAAAGCTTCTATTTCAAAAGTATAGGTTTTAACCCCCAGTGAATTTGCTGGAAGATCGGTTCTAACAATTTGAGATTTTACCTCCTTTGAGAATTCGATATTTTGAGTATAGAGGATAGCATCTCCCGACTTGATCTTTACAGTGGCCTGAATATTCTCATCTCCGCTGTAATTTAAAAAAGCTTCTACCGGAAATCGGTTGTTTAGAAAAGCATACCGGTTAGCGTTGATCCTTTCAATACTCAAATCTTTATAAGTAGCGGTATCACCAATAATTACTGGAAAGATCGAGATATTCTGCTTATTTTTAAAATAACGGTAATCTCTTCCCAGACTCTGATTCCCATCTGTAATAAGAACGATTGCTGATTGTCGTCCTGAATAAATATTTTCAGTTTCAGAGAGTGCAGAAAAAATATCGGTTTGGGTGGCCGAAAAATCAAGGCTATCACTGATATTCAATTTTTCACCAAAATTCAGCCTGCTAACCTGAAAATTCTCTTTGAGCTTATCATTTTCGGCTAGCCTATTGGATATACTTAAAAGATTCTCCTGTTCATCCAGATAAGAAACCGATTGTGAATTATCTGAAAGAATAACAAGTTCAGGCTTTTCAAGCTCATATGTCGTAGAAATGATCTTCGGGTTTATAAGTAAAAGTAAAACGAGAAACACGGCCAAGGTTCTCATTCCAAAGAAAATATAATCTTTCCCTGATAAATTCTTTTTTCGGAATAAATACTGAAAAAAAGCAAACCCCAGCGCTACCAAAAGTGCCAGGGTTATATATAAAATCGTGCTTAATGCCATTAAAGTTTGAAGTTATCAGCTTAAAGTTCTAAGTTAATCAAAATCATTACGTAATGACAAATTCTTTAAAAGTAGCCTAAACACAAATCTTGATTCTAGGTATGCATTCCCCCATCGACATGAATCACCTGCCCGGTAACATAAGCGCTAAGATCACTACCAAGATAGACACAGGCATTGGCGATATCTTCCGGCTTCCCTCCTCTTTTCAATGGAATCGCATCTCTCCAGCCCTGCACGGTCTTCTCGTCAAGTTTCTCGGTCATTTCAGTTTCAATAAAGCCCGGAGCAATTACATTGGTCCTGATATTTCGGGAACCTAATTCCTGAGCCATAGACTTGGAAAAACCAATAATTCCGGCCTTGGAAGCAGCATAATTTGCCTGTCCCGCGTTTCCGGTAACACCTACAACAGAACTCATGTTAATAATACTTCCGCTACGCTGTTTCAACATGGTACGCTGAACGGCTTTGGTCATATTAAATATAGATTTAAGGTTTACTTCAATAACCTTGTCAAAATCTTCCTCGCTCATTCGCATTAAGAGATTATCCTTGGTGATACCTGCATTATTAACTACAATATCAATAGAACCGAAATCTTCCACTACGCTATCTATCAATTCCTGAGCTTCTTTAAAACTCGCGGCATTAGACTGGTAAGCCTTTGCCTTAACCCCTAAAGATTCCAAATCCTTAGCAAGTTCTTCAGCAGATTGAGAAGATGAATTATACGTAAAAGCAACATTAGCTCCATGTTGAGCGAAAACCTCGGCGATACCTTTTCCAATTCCGCGGCTACCACCAGTAATTATAGCATTTTTTCCTTCTAATAATTTCATCTGTTTTTATTTATATGTTTTTGATCGGTCAGATGCAATTCGCCAAAAGTGATATCGATTTATATCGAAATTTCATTATGGCTCATTTCATATTAAATGATCTTGGTTAATTGACTTTCCAAATATAATAAAACCTTAAGGGCATTAAATAAAAATTTCCTGATCTTATTTGATCAAATTGCGCTATATCTTAGATTCTGGTATAGTTAAAATTGTTTAACTTTAGAAAGCTTCACTTTATACTTAAGTTTTTTAAGATCAAGAATGAAAAATAAGAACAACATATATTATTTTTCTAGCCTCTTACTATTCGTATTTATAATAAGTACCTGGAATCCTTTTCAGCCTGGAATAAATTCTACTGATTTATACAAAAATGAAGACACCATACTCGTCGCAGCTCACCGTGGCTCCCATTCTTCTTATCCTGAAAATTCTATTGCTGCCATACAAGAAAGTATTAGGAATGAGATCGATATTGTAGAAATAGACATTCGGCAAACCAAAGACGGAAAATTAGTTCTCCTGCACGATCATCATTTAGATAGAACTACAAATATGAAAGGCCTGTTATCAGATCATACCCTGGCAGATATAAAAAAAGGCTATTTACTTTTTAAAGAAAAACCTACTAAAGAAAAGATCCCGGCTTTAGAAGAAGTACTAAGCCTTGCCAGAAATAAAATTATTCTTAATCTGGATTTTAAAATTGATGAGCTGGAAACCTTGAAAATTGCAGCTGATCTTATAACTGAATTTGAAATGGAAAATTCAGTTATAATCACTATAAATGACATAAAACTGATTGAAGCCTTATATGATTATAATCCCACGATAAGAATTATGCCAGTTGCCTACACTACAAAAAAGATTAAACAGGTATTTAAATATGATTTTATAGATGTTGTACAGGTTTATCACAGGGCTTACCCAAAATCTATCATTAATACGTTTGAAGAAAAGAAAATTTCAATCTGGGTGAATTCAATAAAAAAGTATGATAAAATCCAGGAAAAAGGTCAACCGGGCTTCGACCGTTTACTTCAAATAAAGAAGGTTGATATTATTCAAACAAATCATCCTGAAGACTTACTCTTATTTCTTCGGGAAAAAGGATTACATCCCTGAAATATTAAAAATAAAAATCCCTCTTTATTAAAAGAGGGATTAATAGAATATTATAGAAATGAAGTCTTATGAATTTAAAACTTCAGCTACTTTTTTTCCAATCTCAGCAGGAGAGTCTACAACGTGAATTCCGTTCTCTTTAAGGATTTTCTTCTTAGCCTGAGCGGTATCTTCACTACCTCCAACAATTGCACCGGCATGACCCATGGTACGCCCTGCAGGAGCAGTTTCACCAGCGATAAAGCCTACAACCGGTTTTCTATTTCCGTTTTGTTTTACCCACTGCGCAGCATCTGCTTCCAACTGACCACCGATTTCACCGATCATTACGATACATTCGGTCTCATCATCATTCATCAATAATTCAACAGCTTCCTTCGTAGTAGTTCCAATAATTGGATCTCCACCAATACCAATGGCAGTAGTAATCCCAAGACCTTGTTTCACTACCTGATCTGCAGCTTCGTAAGTAAGTGTACCAGATTTAGAAACGATCCCTACTTTACCTTTTTTGAATACGAAACCTGGCATAATACCAACTTTCGCTTCTCCAGGAGTAATAACCCCAGGACAGTTAGGACCAATCAATCTACAATCGCGATCTTTAATATAATCTGAAGCTTTTACCATATCAGATACTGGAATACCTTCAGTAATAGTAATTATTACTTTAATACCTGCATCGGCAGCTTCCATAATTGCATCAGCGGCAAATGCCGGCGGTACGAAAATAATTGATACATCTGCCCCTGTTTGCTCCACAGCATCAGAAACTGTATTAAATACAGGTTTGTTCAGGTGCTTTTGCCCTCCTTTACCGGGAGTCACACCACCAACGACATTTGTACCATATTCTATCATCTGCTCAGCATGGAAAGTACCTTCACTCCCCGTAAAGCCCTGCACAATTACTTTAGAATTTTTATTGACTAAAACGCTCATATGTATCTTTAATTTTAGGTTTACAAAAGTATGTTTTTAAATATAAACCCTAAAGTCATTTTAAGGATTATTGCATCCAAAAACCTTAAAATTCCTATAAAATTGACCTTAAATGAAAAATCCCAATTCATAGGAATCGGGATTTATGAAAATAAGAATTAATTATTTCCCTGAAATTTCAAGTTTTCCATCAGGACCACCTGTTTGTAAAATGTCAATTTTTGAATATTCCTTCTTCTTTACAACCTCCCTGGCTTTTGCTGCAGAAATTTTCTTTCCATTAAGATAAAAACTACCGCCCTCTTGTTCTAATTCATCTATAGACTCTAGCGGATCTGGTGCTGAAGGTGGATTTGGCGGAGCGGGCATATCAAGATCCATCTTCCTATGTTCTCTTTCTATTTCGGCTTGCTCTCTCTTCACTACAACCATTTTACGCTGTATCTTGGCTTCCTGTCTCTTTACATCCTGGAGCATTTTTCTTCGAGCGTTTTTATCCAGATTTTTATTCTCATTAAGCTCTTTTTCAATTTCCCTAATTCTTTTTCTTTCTTCAGCAATTTTATTTCTCTCGACATCTTTCATAACTCTCCATTCCTTAGCCTTTTTCCTATGAGCATTTGCTGCTTCTTTGGACTCTGAATCTAATTGAGAAATTGGCGGTGCCGGAGGAGATGGCGGAGCCGGGACATTATCGTTTCTTTTCTGAACCGGTGGCGGTGGCGGTGGTGGCGGAGTTCCCGATGGAGCTACTGGCTTTGGGGCAATAAATTCTGTTTCTGAAATTTCAGATAAATTTGTTTTTCTATATTCCGCATTTAATCTTTCTACGAACTGAGTATTTGCATTCTGAAAATCAATTTGAAACCAGGGCTTCTTTAGTTCTTCCGGGGACCAGTTGGAGGTGATCTTGTCTAATTCTTCTGCAAAATTTTCTAACTGAACCTTATTGCTATTTAACCAGATATTCTCTTCTACAACTTTAATAGTTATTGTTCTTTTTTCCTGAAATTTATCAGTTAGAGAAACTGGATGGTCTGCTGTCGGTTTCATATTATTAGGCATGGCAACAATATCTTCATTGAAAAGATAAATACAGCCTGCAAAAACTGGCAGGAAAATAACTGATCTTACAAATAACCGCCTGGGCGAAAAACTTTTTGTAATCATAATAATTCGTTTTTTGATTAATGAATGACCTATAGGGCTGGCAAATGAATTTTGATGATGCCCCGAGCTATATTGAACCAGAATATTTGAATATTCCAGCGGATTGATATTTTTCTTTATTACACTATCATCGGCCAGGAATTCATGATTTAATTTAACCGCTCTTTTCAATAAAAAGAAGATGGGGTTAAACCAAAAAACTACATGCAGTAACTCCAAAAACAAAAGGTCGTAAGAGTGCTTCTGGTCTACATGTGCTTTTTCATGATCTATAACCGCAGTTGAAATTTTTTCGTTCCTGAAATCATTTTTATTTAAGAAGATATAATTAAAGAAAGAATACGGATCTATTTTTCTTCCTAACAAAACATAGATATAATTCAGCTTATCCAGCTGATCATTGGTTCTGGCGTCTTTTATTAAATCCCGAAGGTTTCTATAAAATCTGATTCCAAATATTAAAAAACCAATAATATAAATACTGAATAATATTGTTGGTAGCAGCTCTTGCCAAAGGTGTAATTCAGATACTGAATCCGAACTTACCTGATTCACTATAGCAGTCTGCCCTACTTCCCCCATGGGTACTTCAGTATAGTATGAAATAGTAATGAACGGTAGTAATATTGAAATGATCAGGGAGCCAATTAGATAAAACCGTTTTATATTATGAAAATATTCAGCTTCCATAAAAAGTTTATAGAAACTGAAAAGAACTATAAGACATAAAGCCGATTTTATTACGTATTCCAGCATCTTATTTGTTTTTTATCTTCTCGTCTATGAGTTCTCGCAATTCTCTAAGTTCCTTTTCAGAAAGATCTGTTTCCTGGGTAAAGAACGAAGCAAACTGAGAAGTGGAATCATTGAAAAAGTTCTTGATAAGTCCGTTCATTTGTTTAGAGAAGTAATTCTTTTTGGAAACTTTCGGAAAATATTCTCTGGATCTACCAATCTGGGTATAGCCTACAAATTTTTTATCCTGCATTCGCTTTAGCAAAGTAGCAACAGTAGTTAAAGCTGGTTTTGGGTCGGGATACGCTTCAACCAAATCCTTCATAAAAGCTTTATCCTTTTTCCAAAGAATCTGCATTAATTGCTCTTCTGAATTTGAAAGTTCCATAGTTCTATTTTATTACTCTACAAATGTAGAATAATTTTTTAATTCTACAAACATAGAATATAAATAAAATAAAAAACCCTCTGCAATTAGAGGGTTTTTAAAATATACTATTTAAGTTCTTAATTCCAAGGGTTGTCTTCCACTTCCTCTCCTAGCTGACTAATTTGAACGCCTTTAAATAGCTTTCCATCCTTTAATTCCCACATGGCAACAAAATGCGCCAAAGGCATTTCTTCATCAGGATTTTCGATTGTGGTGACATGATAGGTAAAATGTATCGCGGCATTTTCTTTATCTACAACGATCTTTTCTATCTCTGCTCTTAAAGATTCAAAGGATGCTGCCAGTTGTTCACTGATCTCGGCTATTCCAGAAAGGTTTAGTTTCCTCATGCCGGTAGTACCGTACCAGGAAAGCTCAACATCAGGATGCAGATAGCTTCTCAAAACATCTTCATCTTTATAGAAATTGGATTGATAGAATTGCTCTACAACTTCTTTTGTGTTTAAACCCATAGTAATTTTATTTTATATTTTTCACAATTTCTGGTAGTCTCTTTATAGCTGCGTATTCTTTCAGTTTTGTACGTACTTCACCAAAAGGCGTGCCCCAATAGGTAGTATTAGGTTCAGTATCTTTAGAAACTCCACATTGAGCCATCAAAACAGTACCTTTGGCTATGGTTACATCACTTCTGATCCCTACCTGTCCCCAGATAGTTACATCATCTTCCACAACCACACATCCGGCGATCCCTATTTGTGACGCAAGCAAACAATTCTTTCCAATTACGGTATCATGTCCTATTTGAATAAGGTTATCCAGTTTTGAACCTTCACCAATAACAGTGTCTCCGGTCACTCCTCGGTCTATAGAGTTATTTGTACCTATTTCCACATTATCCTGCACCACTACTCTACCACCGGAAAGCAATTTATCATAACCTTCAGCTCTCTTTTTATAGTAGAAAGCATCACCACCCAACACAGTTCCGCTGTGAATGATAACGTTATCTCCAATAATACAGTTATCCCCAATACTAACATTGGACTGAATTAAACAGTTCTTTCCAATTTTCACATGATTGCCAATGACCGCATTTGGCTGAATAATAGAACCCTCTCCAATCTCAGCTGAATCTGAAATAAGATCATTCAATTGCTGGAAAGGTTTGAAATGTAGGGTTAATTTATTGAAATCCCTGAAGGGATCGTCTGAAATCAAAAGAGCCTTCCCTTCCGGACATTCTACTTCTTTGTTTATAAGAACAATGGTCGCAGCAGATTGCAGTGCTTTATCGTAGTATTTTGGGTGATCCACAAATACGATATCACCAGGGGTGACCACATGAATCTCATTCATTCCCTGCACTGGGAAATTATCATCACCTACGTAATCACAATTGATTATAGCAGCAATTTCTTTAAGAGAATATTCGCAAGGAAATTTCATATAAATGTTTACTCCTTAATTCTTTCTTTATAAGTACCCTTCTCTGTTTCGATCTTGATCTTATCCCCTTCATTAATAAACAATGGAACATTCACTTCAAAACCGGTCTCCACAGTTGCAGGTTTAGTTGCGTTGGTGGCAGTATTTCCTTTAAGCCCAGGTTCTGTATGAGTAACTTCAAGAACAACACTTGCCGGCATATCTACTGAAAGTGGCATATTATCCTCTGTATTGATAAGGATAGTAACAACCTCTCCTTCCTTTAAAAGTTTTGGCTGATCTAAAGCATTTTCAGTAAGTCTTATCTGAGTGTAATCTTCCACATTCATGAAGTGAAAGAATTCGCCATCTTCATAAAGGAACTGAAATTTATGAGTCTCCACTCTAATATCTTCGATTTTGTGTCCTGCAGAAAACGTGTTTTCAAGAACTTTCCCGGTAGTTACACTTTTTAATTTCGTTCTAACGAAAGCCGGACCTTTTCCCGGTTTTACATGAAGAAATTCAATAATTTTATAGATATCGTGGTTATATCGAATACAAAGTCCGTTTCTAATATCACTAGTTGATGCCATTCTTTATTTAGTTTGAACTGAAGTATCCTTTCATGATACCTCGTTGCGAGTTTTTAATAAATTCTAATATTTCATCTCTTTCTGCAGTAGCTTGCATTTCTGCTTCAATAATAGCCACCGCCTGAGAATTGTTATAATTTTTCTGATATAAGATCCTGTAAATATCCTGTATTTCCCTGATCTTTTCCGTTGAAAATCCTCTTCTACGTAAACCTATGGAATTAATCCCTACATAACTTAAAGGTTCACGTCCTGCTTTAACAAATGGCGGAACATCTTTTCTTACCAAAGATCCCCCGGTAACAAACGCATGCTTACCAATACTACAAAACTGTTGAATGGCAGCCATTCCCGCAAGAATTACATGTTCTCCAACATTAATATGCCCTGCCAGGGTACTGTTATTTGAAAAAATACAGTTATCACCAACGATGCAATCGTGAGCAATATGGCAATAAGCCATGATCCAGCAATTATTACCGATCACAGTTTTCATTCTATCTGTAGTACCCCTGTTAATGGTGACACACTCCCTGATGGTGGTGTTATCTCCAATAACAGTTAAAGTATCTTCATCATTAAATTTTTTATCTTGTGGAACAGCTGATATCACTGCACCTGGAAAAATACTACAATTCTTCCCGATGCGCGCACCTTCCATTATACTCACATTGGAACCAATCCAGGTACCTTCTCCAATCACTACATTATTATGTATCGTCGCGAAAGGCTCGATCACCACATTTTTGGCGATTTTAGCTCCCGGATGCACATATGCTAAAGGTTGGTTCATAACTTTATTTTGATTTTACGATTTGCGCCATTAGAATGGCTTCTGTGGCTAACTGTCCATTTACAAAGGCATAACCCTGCATTTGGCAAATTCCACGTCTTATTGGGGCCAATAATTCCAGTTTGAAGATAAGAGTATCTCCAGGAACCACCTGCCTTTTAAACCTTACATTGTCTATTTTCATAAAGAAAGTAAGATAGTTTTCAGGATCTGGCACCGACTTTAATGCTAAAATACCTCCGGTTTGAGCCATTGCTTCTACCTGAAGTACACCCGGCATTACGGGCTTACCTGGAAAATGCCCTACAAAGAATGGTTCGTTCATAGTGACATTTTTCATCCCGATAACATGAGTATCTGTAAGTTCATAGATCTTATCTACTAATAAGAACGGTGATCTATGCGGAAGCGTATCCATAATATCATTCACATCCATTAATGGGGGTTGCGAAAGATCTATTTTGGGAACATTATTTCTTTTTTCAGCTTTAATAACTTTTGCCAGCTTTTTTGCAAATTCAGTATTCACATGATGACCTGGCTTGGTCGCGATGATCTTTCCTCTAATTCTGGTTCCTACCAAAGCGACATCTCCAAGTACGTCAAGTAACTTGTGTCTCGCGGCTTCGTTTGGATAATGCAGCGTAAGATTATCAAGAATTCCATTCGGTTTCACTGAGATCTCATCTCTATTAAAAGCTACTCTGAGTTTTTTCAGAGTTTCTTCACTGATCTCTTTATCTACGTAAACAATTGCATTATTTAGATCGCCACCTTTGATGAGGCCATGTTCCAATAATGTTTCAATCTCATGTAAAAAACTGAAAGTTCTGGAGTTGGCGATTTCAGTTTTAAATTCAGATAAGTGGTCTATGGAAGCATTCTGAGTTCCCAGAACTTTAGTGCCAAAATCTACCATTGTGGTAACCTGATATTCATCAGCAGGCATAGCGATGATCTCGCTTCCGTTTTCATCACGGTAGCAAATAATTTCGGTAACTACATATTCGTCTCTATCAGCATCCTGCTCAACAGTACCAGCCTTTTCCAGGGCTTCCACAAAGTATTTCGAAGAACCATCCATAATTGGAGGTTCCGAAGAATTCAACTCAATATAAAGATTGTCTATTTCCAGACCTACACAAGCAGCCAGCACATGTTCTGAAGTTTGAATAGATACTCCATTTTTATCAAGGTTGGTTCCCCTCTTGGTATTTACTACATAACTAACATCAGCTTCAACCTGGGGCTTTCCTTCAAGATCTGCTCTTACAAAAACATATCCTGTATTTTCGGGTGCAGGTTTAAAGGTTAGCTTAACCTCTTTTCCTGTGTGGAGGCCAACACCTTCAAGAGAAACTTCCTCCTGAATGGTTGTTTGTTTCGAAATTCTATCAGCCATTATTCATCTTTTTTTCCAGTTGGTGTATAATATTCATAGTTTGAGGCAGATTCTTAAAATGTATATAAGATTTACTGTAATCACTGTATCCAAATGCTGGTGAACCCTGCAACATTTCATCATCCTTAATATCTCGTCCAATTCCAGACTGAGCCTGAATTTTCACGCGATTTCCAATCGTAAGGTGCCCGGCTATTCCAACCTGACCGCCTATTAAACAATTCTTACCAATCTTAGTAGAACCGGCAATCCCAGTTTGAGCAGCAATGGCAGTATTCTCTCCAATTTCAACATTATGGGCGATCTGGATATGATTATCCAGTTTTACTCCTTTCCTAATTATGGTAGAACCAAGTGTAGCTCTGTCAATAGTAGTAGCAGCACCAATATCTACATAATCTTCAATGATCACATTTCCAATTTGAGGTACCTTACTATATTCACCTGTATCTCCGGGACTAAATCCAAATCCGTCAGCACCAATTACAACGCCACTATGAATTGTAACTTCATTCCCAATAAGACTTTCAGAATAAACTTTTACCCCCGGAAAAATAGTTACGTTATCCCCTATTTTTACATTGTCGCCAATATATACATTAGGATAAATCTTTACATTATCACCAATTTTCACATTATCTCCTATATATGCAAAAGAGCCCAGATAAAGGCCTTCCCCGTATTTAGCAGATTCTGATATATGACTTGGTTGTTCAATTCCAGATTTATTCAGTTTGATCTGATTATAGTACTCAAGTAGTTTTGAGAAAGCCTTATAGGCGTCCTTCACTTTAATAAGAGTAGTATTTACAGGTTGTTCAACCTCAAAATCATTATTTACTATAGTGATAGAAGCATTGGTGGTATATAAGAAGGAAGTGTATTTAGGATTGCTTAAAAAAGTTAGGGAGCCTTCAGAGCCCTCTTCAATTTTGGCCAGCTCTGAAACTTCCGCTTCAGGATTGCCTTCAACTTTGCCGTCTAATATCTCGGCTATTTGCGTTGCAGTAAACTTCATTCTGGCAAAAGTAAAAAAAATGAGTTAATCTTTAACTTTTGGGTAACACATATAGTATTTAGTTACCGTATTTGTGAGGGCTTTTAAGTTGAATTGGTCTGAAACCTTTACTACATCGTTGATCTTCCCGTTTTTATGAAGGATATTAATATTATCTTTTTCTTTCTTATAGGCTAAATTGGCGATCTCTCCTTCAAAAACAAAATAAGAGGCTTCCTTTTCAGTAATATTATATTTCTTCTGAAGTGCTAAAGATCTCTTTTCCAATTTTTCCCTGGAAGGTCTATTCTTTTTGATCTTTACTTTCAGGAGATTTCGGTTTATGATCATTTCGCATAAATTACTCAAAACAAAATCATCTGAATACATCCAGTCTTTCATAGCTGAAATTACATCATTATCATCAAGGCGTGAAAACATTTCCAGCGTTTTACTATCAAAATCGTCCCGGGAGATCTTATTTTCTAAAAAATACATCAAGGAACCGCTGGCATTTAACTTCTCTCCCTTTTCTATTAATTCCTTCGCTCTTTTTAAAACTCTTATTAGAAGCTGTTCTGCCACCAGGCTGGTTTTATGCAGGTAAACCTGCCAGTACATTAAACGACGCCCTATGAGAAATTTCTCTACGGAATATATCCCTTTCTCTTCCACAACCAGTTCATCATTTACTACATTCAGCATAGTGATCAAGCGTTCACTATTGATATTGCCTTCTACTGCTCCGGTATAAAAACTATCTCGTTTAAGGTAATCCAGCCTATCCATATCCATCTGACTGGAGATAAGCTGATTCATGAACTTTCGATCATAAGTGCCTTTGAAAATTTTGATGGCCAGCGTTAAACTTTGGTTAAACTTTGAATTCATTTCTTCCATAAACAGGAGTGAAATAGTCTCATGATCTACACCTTCCACCAGACTGTGCTCCATGGCATGACTAAAAGGGCCATGACCAATGTCGTGCATTAAAATAGCGATAAGAAGCGCTTCTTCTTCATTTTCGGAAATCTCAACACCTTTATATCTTAGGACTCGCATTGCTTTTTGCATAAGATGCACACAACCCAAAGCATGATGAAATCTGGTATGATGCGCACCGGGATATACCAAATATGAAAGTCCCATTTGGGAAATTCGGCGTAATCTTTGAAAGTATGGATGTTCAATAATTCTAAAGATCCGCTCGTTCGGGATAGTAATAAAACCGTAAATTGGATCGTTTAGTATTTTAAGTTTAGTTTGCGACGCCAAGCTATATTTTTTCTAAAATTCAGAACAAAGATACATATATGAAATGAGCCAGAGTAATAACTAAAAACAATCAGAATTATTACTAAAATCCTCATTCTAAATCAAAATAAATAGAGAAAGCACATGAGTAATATCAAAATATTATGGGTAGATGACGAAATTGATTTATTAAAACCTCACATTATGTTTTTGGAATCACGAAATTATGAGGTGCAAACCTGCAAAAGTGGGACTGAAGCATTGGAACAGATAGAAAATGAGAATTTTGATATGATATTCTTGGATGAGAATATGCCCGGTCTAACCGGAATTGAAACTCTTACTGAAATAAAAGAGAAAAGGGAAACGGTTCCAATCGTAATGATCACCAAGAGCGAAGAGGAATATATCATGGAAGAGGCTATTGGGTCTAAGATTGCAGATTACCTCATTAAACCTGTAAATCCCAACCAGATCCTCTTAAGTATTAAAAAGAACCTGGACCATTCAAGACTGGTTTCAGAAAAGACAACTTCAAATTACCAGCAGGAATTTAGAAAGATAGCCATGGAAATGGCTCAGGTAAATTCCTTTGAAGAATGGGCGGAGCTTTATCAAAGGTTGATTTACTGGGAAATTCAACTTGAGGAGATCGAGGATTCTGGAATGTTCGAGATCCTTGAATCTCAAAAACAGGAGGCTAACAGCCAGTTTTTTAAATTCATTTCAAAAAATTACCAAAGCTGGTTTGAGAAAAATGCTGAACCACCGGTAATGTCTCATACCTTATTCAAGAAAAAAGTCCTGCCTGAGCTTAAGAAAGATCAACCAACTTTGATGATCGTGGTTGATAATTTAAGGTTCGATCAGTGGAAAGCCCTGGAACCAATTATAAATCCTTATTATAAAAAGGAGAAAGAAAGCGCTTATTATAGTATTCTTCCCACAGCCACACAATATGCACGTAATGCTATATTTTCCGGACTTATGCCCAGTGAGATGGAAAAGCTTTTTCCAAATTACTGGAAAAATGACACCGAAGAGGGAGGTAAAAACCTGCATGAGGCTGATTTTCTTCACGAACAATTGAAACGTTTGGGGAGCGATTTAAAATTTGAATATCACAAAATAACCAGTTTAAAAGGAGGCAGAAAACTTGTAGATAATTTCAAAACACAAAAATCGAACGATCTCACCGTGGTTGTTTATAATTTTGTAGATATGCTTTCCCATTCCAAAACAGAGATGGAAGTAATTAAAGAATTGGCTTCTAATGATAAATCTTATAGAAGTCTTACTCAAAGCTGGTTTAAGAATTCTCCGCTTTTAGAAATAATTCAGAAAGCTCAGCAATCAGGATTCAAACTTATTATTACTACAGATCACGGAACTATAAATGTAAAGAATCCGTCTAAGGTGATTGGAGATAAGAACACCAGTCTTAACCTGAGATACAAAACAGGAAAGAGCTTAACTTATGAGAATAAGGAAGTATTAGCCATAGAGGATCCAAAATCAGTACACCTCCCCACTATTAATATGAGTAGCTCCTATATATTTGCGAAGGAAGACCTGTTCTTTGCTTATCCGAATAACTTTAATCATTATGTAAGTTATTACAGGAATACCTATCAACATGGAGGCATTTCGCTGGAAGAAGTTGTAATCCCATTTGTAGTCCTAAATCCTAAATAATCGATTAAAGGCATTTTTTATCGTTAAAATACATAAAATTATTTTATACTTATCTGAAAATCAGGCAGGTGTATGGTTTTATGTATTTTTTATATATCTTTACAATCCCAAATCTGACATATTGAATTATGGAGTTAACCTACAAACTTCAAGAACTGGATGTAGCCGTAGATTACATACTTAGTAACACAAAAAGTAAAACCTTACTTTTTTACGGTGACATGGGTGCTGGCAAAACTACTCTCATAAGGGAGTTGGTAAAAGCATTAGGCGTACAAGATACTGCCTCCAGTCCGACGTTTTCACTAGTTAACCATTACGAGTCAGAAAAAGGACCAGTGTTTCATTTCGATTTTTACAGGATCGAAGATGACACAGAAGCATTAGATATAGGTCTGGAAGATTACCTGGATTCAGGAGCATGGAATTTAATAGAGTGGCCTGAAAAAATAGAAAGATTATTGGGTGATAACACCCAGAAATTGCTCATTCAAGTAGAATCGGAAGATACGAGAAAGTTAAAGTTTTGTTAACAAAAACAAAAAATGTGAAAAATGCGGCGTAAAAAAGTTTGTAAGAATTTTTCTACATTTGCAATTGTTTTATAAAGTGAATTAAAAAGAATTAATTCATTAAACGATTTATAGTTTAATTTAAACTAACATATTTTAAGTTTTTATTGCGGTTTTTCAGGCAATTTTTGCCTCAAAAAAGGGCGCAAAGGTACGACTAATGTTTTAACTGACAGGTTTTTAAGTTGTTATATGTTTGTTCTAGAAAACAAAACGAATTAACAATCTTAAAACCTATAATTATGAAACTTAAAGCAGTACTTTTCGCAGCCGCTATATTTGGAGCTAGTTTTTTTGTAACTTCAACTTCAAACGATAACATTAGTAAGGATGAAATTCAAAAGCAAGCCGTTGACAAAAGGCTCATCAGGATTCCTACTCACGGGTAGTCTAATTGCGATTTGCATCGCATTTTCACCTTATATATTTTATTTATATGAAATTTTCCCAAGCGGACCTGTTTGGGAAAATTCTTTTTTTACCTATGAAAGCAAATATTACAAAGATGTTGCTACAGTAATGTGGACTTATCTGGGTAAAATCACTCCCCTTTTTCTTCTCTTAATTTGGTTTTTCACCTGTAAACATTGGTGGTATCATGTAATTCTAGTTCCTATTGGAATGTATGCATTTCAGTTAGTTGGAACTATATATGATGATGTATATTTAGAAACTTTTATTATGGATGCTAATGAACTTTTATATTTAGCACCATTTTTTATAGGTATCCTTAGTATCGTTTATTTAGTACGTATAAAAATATTTGATCGAGTATATGGAATAGATCTTTCAGAGTTAGATGAAACTGAAATTTCTGTTTTCTCCCCTGTTTCTGATAAAGACTTAAGAGAGATCAAAGATTTCCAGGAAGAAGAATCTGAAGATTTTGAACAATCCAATGTTCTTATTGAAGACTACTACCGTAAACTATAAATCCTATTCTTCTTTTTCTAAATTTAGTTGTAATTTAACTGCTTTAACTTATTTATATGGGCAAACAGCAGGTTTCACCTTTTACTAAGGAACAACTCATACCACAGGAGGAAACTCTCGAAATCTATAAAAAAAAAGGTCAGCTTTTCATTGGGATTCCTAAAGAAACTGCTTACCAAGAGAAACGAATTTGCTTAAGTCCAGATGCTGTGGCTGCCATTACTGCTCATGGTCACCGGGTAATGATCGAGTCGGGCGCTGGTAAATGGGCAAGATTTAGTGATAAAGACTATTCAGATGCCGGGGCTGAAATTACCAAGGACACCAAAAAAGTATTCTCCTGCCCTACTATCTTAAAAATTGAACCTCCCTCAATTGAAGAGTTGAAATTCATTAATCCACAGACCATTCTTATTTCTGCCTTGCAGATCAAAACCCAGTGTAAGGAATATTTTCAGAAACTTGCTGAAAAAAGAATTACTGCTTTAGGCTTTGAATTTATTAAAGACGACGACGGTAGTTATCCTATCGTACGTGCTTTAAGTGAAATCGCAGGAACTGCATCAGTACTTATTTCCTCAGAAATAATGAGCAATCACGCTGAAGGCAACGGATTGATGTTCGGAAATATTAGTGGGGTACCCCCCGTGGAAGTCGTTATTATTGGTGCTGGAACTGTGGGTGAGTTTGCCGCAAGATCGGCCATAGGTCTTGGCGCAAGTATCAAAGTTTTTGATAGTTCTCTTACAAAACTTCGAAATATTCAGGCGAATTTAGGAAGTACCTTCTATACAAGTACAATTCAACCTAAAAATCTATCCAAAGCCTTAAAAAGAGCAGATGTGGTAATTGGTGCCGTTAGAGGAAAAGACAGATCGCCAATTTTGGTAACCGAAGAAATGGTGCGATCTATGAAGCGAGGCGCTGTAGTGATAGACGTAAGTATAGATATGGGAGGCTGTGTTGAAACCAGTGAGATCACTTCTCATGACGAACCCATTTTTTCAAAACATGATGTAATTCATTATTGCGTTCCTAATATTCCATCACGTTATGCGCGAACCTCTTCACTTTCAATTAGTAACATTTTTACTCCATATCTTTTACATATCGCCGAGGAAGGCGGACTCGAAAATACGTTGAGATTTGATCGTGGTTTACGGAATGGTTTGTATTTTTACCACGGAATATTAACCAGCAAATCTATAGCAGACTGGTTTAATCTTTCATATCGCGATATAAATTTATTGATCTTTTAGAATATGAAGTTTATCCATCGCCTGGCCTATTATGGGTTAGGTCTTTTTTTTGGAATCGTTATTTTAATTTTCTTTTTGGGAGGTAAAAAAACTTCCTGTGATTATTCTCCAAACGCACGGGTACTGAAAAACATCAGGATAAAAGAGCGTCGATTTTCTGAAAATTCCCTGAGATTTTTCCAATCTAATAATATAGACACTTCTGCGGTCTCTGAAATTTTGGACAAAGGAGATGTGGATTTCAATAAAAGTAAAACTGATGCTGAGCCTTGTGGTATTTATCTAGTTTCCGGTTTATCAGAATCCAGGAATATAGCTTTAGAGATCGAAAATTGCGATAGTATAGCTACCATTAGAAAAGCGTTCATAAAAAAAGACGAATAAATATTCGCCTTTTATTTTCTGAAATTTGAACAGTCTAATCTTCTAAGATCTGTTCGGCATGAGCTTTGGTTTTTACCTTTTTGATCACTTCTTCAATTTTCCCTTCTTCATTAATTATAAAAGTTGTTCGGTGAATTCCGTCGTATTCTTTTCCCATAAACTTTTTCGGACCCCAAACACCATAAGCGTTTATAACTTTCTTGTCTTCATCTGCCAAAAGAGGGTAATTAAAGTTGTACTTATTTTTGAAATTCTGCTGTCTTTTTTTAGAATCTGCACTAACCCCAAGGATCTCATAACCTTTCTTTTTCATAGCCTCATAATTATCGCTTAGATTACAGGCTTCTGCTGTACATCCCGGTGTACTGGCTTTGGGATAGAAAAACAGCACTAATTTCTTTCCTTTATAATCTGAGAGTTTGATCTCATTTCCATCCTGATCTTCAGCTTTAAAATCGGGAGCCTTATCCCCTTCTTTCAATGTTGTCATAATTATTACTTTTGCCCTAAATTAAAACTTTATGACCAAACAAGAAAAGGTACAGTTTGTTATTGATACATTAAATGAAATATACCCTGAAATTCCCATTCCGTTAGATCATAAAGATCCTTATACTTTATTAATTGCCGTGCTGCTTTCGGCTCAAAGTACAGATGTGAAAGTAAACCAGATCACTCCTAAACTATTTGAAATTGCAGATAATCCATACACCATGGTTAAGCTTTCCGTTGAAGAAATTAGAGATATAATTAGACCAGTGGGTTTATCTCCAATGAAATCTAAGGGTATACATGGTTTGTCAAAAATCCTGATTGAAAAGTATGATGGTAAAGTTCCAGCAGATATGGATGCCCTTGAAGAATTACCGGCGGTGGGCCATAAAACTGCAAGTGTAGTAGTAGCTCAGGCTTTTAATATTCCTGCATTTCCTGTAGATACTCATATACATCGATTAATGTACCGGTGGAATTTAAGTAATGGAAAAAACGTTACGCAAACGGAAAAAGATGCCAAGAGATTATTTCCCAAAGACCTGTGGAATAAATTACATCTACAGATCATTTGGTATGGAAGACAATATTCTCCCGCCAGAGCATGGGACCTGGAAAAAGATGTGATCACCAAGACAATTGGCAGAAAATCTGTTATCAAAGATTATCTTAAGAAAAAGAAATAAAAAAGACCCGCTGGCTAATAATGCAGGTCTTTTTTAAAATTAATTCAGAAGCGTCTCAAACTTCATCTTCTTGTATTCATTTACACGAAGTGCTTTTGAATAATTCAAAAGAAACTCAACAGTCTCTTTTTTTGGATGCAGATGATTAATTTTTTCTTCTTTCGAAGATTTTTTAAAGTAGAGTTTCCCCATTTGGTATTATTTTATGATTGTTTTATAGAATAACGAAACAAACAGGGGGATATTGTTTTTCTTAATTAGTTAAAATTAAATTTCTTTTTTCTATTATTTTCCGGAGATTAATAAGGGCATAACGCATTCTTCCCAAAGCTGTATTTATACTAACCCCGGTGCGCTCTGAGATCTCTTTAAAGCTCATATCCTTATAGATTCTCATGGTAAGCACCTCTAACTGATCGTCTGGTAATTCTTTAATCAATTCCTGAACATCAGATTCTATCTGGTCTTTAATTAGCTGCGTTTCAGCATTAAGATCGCCATCGCTTAAAACAGAAAAAATATTGAAATCGCCACTATTATCAAATTTGGGCATTCTTTTATTCTTTCTGAAATGATCGATGACAAGATTGTGGGAAATACGCATTACCCATGGAAGAAACTTCCCTTCTTCGTTATACTTTCCTCTTTTCAAGGTCCTGATCACTTTGATAAACGTATCCTGGAAGATATCTTCCGCGATATCTCTATCATAGACCTTTGAAAAAATAAAACTGTAAATACGATGTTGGTGACGATTGATGAGGGCGCCAAGTGCGTTTTCATTTCCATCAAGATAATCACGTACGAGCGAGGCGTCAGTTACCTTAGTGTTGTTCATAACAGTTACTTTAATGTACAGGAATTAGGGATTCCCGTGGATTAGGTTATTAAGTTTTAAAAAAGTAACTGTGTTTAATAGGCAACTGTGATTTTCGGTTATGGTTCAAATATAGCAAGATAAAATCGAGAAATGCAAACAAAAGCTTAATATTTTAACAATACTATAGGTTTTATCAGGCTTTCTTTCCCGCTTGATATTGAGTAACTTTGCCGTTTTAGCAGAAAACAAGCATGACAGCAGATATATCTAAAGTAGATCCCAAGAGGAATATTATTATCAAAGGTGCAAAACTGCACAACCTTAAAAACATCAATGCTATTATTCCCAGGAATAAACTGGTAGTGATTACTGGTTTATCGGGTTCAGGAAAATCAAGTTTAGCATTTGATACGCTCTATGCCGAAGGTCAGCGTCGATATGTGGAGAGTTTAAGTTCCTATGCAAGACAATTTCTTGGCAGGCTAAACAAACCCAAGGTGGATTATATTAAAGGTATTGCTCCTGCTATTGCTATCGAACAAAAAGTGAATTCCACAAACCCAAGATCTACGGTTGGAACTTCTACCGAAATTTACGATTATCTAAAATTGCTTTTTGCCAGAATTGGAAGAACCTATTCCCCGGTTTCAGGAAATGAAGTAAAAAAAGATACGGTCACAGATGTAATAAATTATGTAAAAGTTTTTCCTGAAAGAGAAAAACTGTTACTCCTCGCCCCTATTCATGTGGAGGAAGGCCGTTCTCTCGAGAAGAAAATAAATATCCTTGCTCAACAGGGATATAGCAGGATAAAAATCGATAAGGAGGTTGTAAGGATAGATGAAACCGATCTGAAGAAGGCTAAAGATGATAATACCTGGTTGGTCGTAGACAGAATTATCACCAAAGATGAAGAAGATTTTTATAACCGACTTGCAGATGCAGTTGAAGCAGCATTTTTTGAAGGTCAGGGGGAACTTTTTATTGAGAAACTTTCAGATAATAGTTCCAGGCACTTCAGTAATAAATTTGAGCTTGACGGAATAAATTTTCTGGAGCCAAATGTGCATTTATTCAGCTTTAACAATCCTTACGGAGCCTGCCCAAAATGTGAAGGATATGGAGATGTTATTGGTATTGATGAAGAACTGGTAATTCCAAATACCGGGCTTTCAGTTTATGAAAATGCTATTTTTCCCTGGCGTGGAGATAGTATGAGCTGGTACCGCGATCAACTGGTCAATAATTCTCATAAATTCGATTTCCCAATTCATAAACCATATTTCGAGCTGAGTGATGAGCAAAAAGAACTGGTTTGGAATGGAAATCAATATTTTGAAGGATTAAATCAATTCTTTGCGTTTCTTGAAAGTAAAGCTTATAAGATCCAGAACAGGGTCATGCTTTCCCGTTATCGCGGAAAAACCAAATGCTCTGCCTGTAAAGGAAAACGATTAAGACCGGAAGCCCAATATGTAAAGATAAGTGATCACAGTATTACAGACCTTGTTGAAAAACCTCTGGATAAAGTAAGAGCTTTCTTCAATGATCTTGAATTGAATGAATATGACGAAAAAATTGCCAAACGTCTGCTAACCGAAATAAGAAACCGACTGGAATTTCTTTCTAATGTGGGACTGGATTACCTAACTCTCAATAGAAAATCGAATACACTTTCTGGAGGGGAATCCCAGCGAATAAATCTTGCCACATCCTTAGGTAGTAGCCTGGTGGGGTCTATGTATATATTAGACGAACCTTCTATTGGATTACATCCCAAGGATACGGAGAAACTTATAGGAGTTTTAAAGCATCTTCGGGATCTGGGAAATACCGTTATTGTCGTGGAGCATGATGAAGAGATCATGAATGCAGCCGATGAAATTATTGATATTGGGCCGGAAGCAGGAACGAATGGTGGTCACTTAGTAGCTACCGGAACCATGAAACATATTTTAAAATCTGATTCTCTTACTGCAAGTTATCTCAATGGAAAAATGGAAATTGAAGTTCCTGAAAAAAGAAGGACTTCCAAAAATAAGATCAAAGTTTTAGGAGCAAGGGAAAATAACCTGAAGAATATAGATGTAGAATTTCAATTAGGAGTATTCACAGCTATTACCGGGGTTTCTGGAAGTGGTAAAAGTACCCTAGTAAAAAAGATATTATATCCTGCTGTTCAAAAAGAAATAGGAGGCTATGGAGAAAAAGCCGGGCAATTCAGCGGTGTGGAAGGTAATTTTAAAAACCTGAGTTCGGTAGAATTTGTAGATCAGAATCCCATCGGTAGATCTTCAAGATCCAATCCTGTTACCTACATTAAGGCATACGATGATATTAGAAACCTTTTTGCAAATCAGCGTTTATCCAAAATAAGAGGGTTCAAAGCAAAACATTTTTCATTTAATGTTGATGGCGGCAGATGTGAGACCTGTAAAGGTGAAGGTGAGGTTACCATCGAAATGCAATTCATGGCAGACGTTCACCTGGAATGCGAAACCTGTAATGGAAAACGTTTTAAAAAAGAGGTGCTTGAAGTAACATTTCACGACAAGAACATCGATGATATTTTGAATATGACCATTGATGATGCCACTAAATTCTTTGAAGATCATGATCAAAGTAAGATCGTTAAAAAATTAAAACCTCTTAAAGATGTTGGTCTGGGGTATGTACAACTTGGGCAAAGTTCTTCTACTCTATCTGGAGGTGAAGCACAAAGGATTAAATTAGCATCATTTTTAGTAAAAGGAAATACTAAGAACAAAGCGCTTTTCATCTTTGATGAACCTACTACAGGACTACATTTCCATGATATCAAAAAACTCCTTAAATCTTTTAATGCTCTTATTTCAAAAGGTCATACCGTAATTGTAATTGAACATAATATGGATCTGGTGAAATGTGCAGATTATGTAATAGATCTTGGACCTGAAGGAGGGGAAAATGGAGGATATCTCGTAGGCCAGGGAACTCCTGAAGAGCTTTCAAAAATAAAAAAATCTTATACTTCTAAATATCTGAAAGAAAAACTTTCCTGAATAGTAAGCGTTTAATAATCAGATTTTTAATCTTGGAATAATACTGGATTTGATTTGTGAGCTCACTGTTTCAGGACTTTGGCACGTGCTTTGTATTTAATAAGAAAATGTTCTTAATTAAATACTTTACTACCATGAAAAATCTGACCCTTATTTTCACATTCTTATTTATTGGATGGTCAGTATCGGCATCCGTAAATTCCAATACAGCTACCACTTCCTATACAAATTATAACGACTCATTCATTTTTGTTGAAGAAGGTGTAGAATTCGCGGTTTACCCAAATGGTGAATTTGATTTTTACTTTAACCCCGATTTCAGAAGAGGCAATTCTGGACATTTTTCAACTCCAAATGTAAATATTAGTTATAATTCCGGATATAATTATGAACCTTATATTCAATATGATGATTATGGAGCAGTGATTCAAATTGAAAATGTCCCAATCTATTATGATTATTATGGTAGAATTATACAGGCAGGAGATATTTTTATGCGATATAATAATTTTGGACGTCTGGCCAGAGTAGGAAATTTACATGTGCATTATAATCGTCATCACCATATAACCCATTACTCAGGTTTTATAAATCCATACAACAGGAGATATGTTTACAGGCCGTGGCATGATTATTACCGTCGTCCTAATGTAAATGTTAGTATTGTGTTTGGCAGGCCTTACAGAGCTTATTATGAACCTCAAAGGATATCTTATAATAACTATGTAACTGTTTACAACAACTATTATGTAACCAATCAGAGAAAACGGAATTTTTACAGACCTTCTCAGAAGGTGAGATCTTATAGTTATGGAACCAGAACTACCACAAAGCGTAATATAGCCCAGGTAAGAACTCGATCTAATGATAATTTCACTACTACAAGGCAGAATGCTTCCAGAAGTAATACTAACGGAATTAGAACGGAAAGAAGTGTGGCCAGAGAAAATTCTCGCTCTGCAAATACAAAAATATATAGTAACAGAGTAGAAAGAAGTACAGATTCCAGAGGTAGATCTACTAGAATTGAAAGTTCTCCTCAAAGTAGACAGATTTCAAGAATTGAAAGATCTGTGAGAACTCCGCAAAGATCTGCAGAAATAGAAAACAGAAGTTCTACCAGAGTGGAAAGACCAACTTCTACAACTAGAGAAAGAGCTGTACAAGCAAGAAGTAATACCAGAGTGGAACGTTCTGCTCCTGCTACCCGAAGCAGAACTATTGAAAAAAGTTCAGGAAATTCTGCAAGGAATTCCAGAATTGAGCGTCCAACATCAAGACAAAGTAGTTCATCTGTAAGAACACGATCTGCATCTGGAACATCAAGGTCTCAGGCAATTAGATCAAATTATTCTTCAAGATCGAGAAGTTCGGCACGAAATGTGGATAATAGAATATAGATGACAAGTTCATAATTTAATTTTTTGGTTGGTTAGTTGGAAAACCCTTGAAGCTCCCAAGCTGATAGGGTTTTCTCGTTTTATGAACTTTTCACAAACCTATCTATCATCTGATTAATATCTTCTGAAAACCGGAAATAATAAACTATAAAAAGATACAGTCCACCGGCTAAACTTGCTTTAAGAGCTATGTTCAGTATTGGAGATAACGGAAAGTTCAGAAAGTAGAAACCTACACTAAAACCAACTGTTAACAGCAGAGCTAACCAGGTTTTAGTAGTAAAGGGATGAATTTTGAATTTATTAAATACAATAAATAGTTTTGACGTATTATAAAGGGCGAAAGCTATAAAGCTAGCAATCGCTGCTCCTTCTATTCCGAATTCAGGAATAAAAAACATGTTTAAAGCAAAAGCCAATATCACAAGGATCACCCCTACTCCCAGAACGATCCTGTAATAATCTGAATTGAACAAAATACTGTTATTATTCCCCAGAATGTTATCGTAAAGTTTCACTAAAGAGATCAATAGTACCACTAGAATGCCAATATTGTATTCTTCGGGGATCAATTCATATAGGGAATTTACATTAGTGATGATCCAGATAAAAATAAGTCCGCTAATAATGAGCAGGTTTAAAGAACTCTTTTCATATAGCTCTTTTAACCCCGATCTATCCTTTTTATTAAGCATTTCGGCAGTAAGCGGATGGGTGATCTGGTGCATCGCCTTTTGTGGTACTGAAATAACCGTGGCGATATAAACCGCTATCCCATAAATAGCAACGTTCTCAATAGGCAAATAATACTCTATCATCACTTTGTCCAGATCAAGCAGCACAGTAGCCACAGAAGCCGCTAATAAGATCAGGGACGAATACTTAAGAACGGGAGAAAGGTTTTTTGGGAATTTGAAGCTGAATTTAGGACGATGCAATGAAAATGCATACATCGCCATCAATATTGTCCTGAATACGAAAACAGCCGAAATCCCATAGATAAAAACCTCCACAGTGATCCATTCAAAATACACCGCAAATAGAAGTATACTGATGCAAAACCTGTGAAAGACCTCTTTCATTAGATTTCCAAAAGCGCTTTTATAGTATATTTTAGACCAGGAGAAAAAGACTTCAAAATAAGAGGTTGCCAGTGCAATTAGAAAAATAAGCCAGATATAGGGTTGTACAAGATCATTTTCTCCCTTAAAGTATTCCAGCAAATAATCGTAAAAAAGAATTCCGAATAATCCAATAACCAATCCTGCTATAGCCGGAATTATTAGTACAAAATTTAAAAGCCTATCCTGATCTCCTCTTGTTTTATAGGAGGTAAAAAATTTGATCAAAGTACTATGTACCCCAAAAACAAGGAACGGCCAGATAAGATTAGCTGCCGATAAAAGAAAACTTACCAGTCCGTAATATTCTTTCTCGAGAAAATAGGTGAAAAGAAACAATGTATTAACCGCACCAATCCCAAAACCAATATAGGTGGTAACCATATTCTTAAAAGACTGGTTGATGATAACTCCCATTTAAACTTGCTTTATGAGATTAGCCAGATCTTCAGTGAGGGACTTCCGGTGATATTGTTCCAGATTATGAGATGTGCTCATCTGCTCATTTTTAAGATATTTACGAAACAGAGATTCAATATGATGTTTAATTTCTGAAGCATCCGCATAAGAAAATACTTTTCCGGCATTGGTTTTTGAAATTATTTTTTCAGCATCCCAATTCTTTGGACCAATGGCTAAAATAGGCTTATTCGCGGCAAGATATTCAAAGATCTTCCCCGGAATGATCCCTCTGGTTTCTTCTGAATCAATTTCAAGAAGTAGTAAGACGGAAGCTTCTCTTTGCAATTTAACAGCCCGGGCATGATTTACGTATCCTTCATTTTCCAGAAAATGCTGAAGATCATATTTTCGGATACTTCCTAATACTTCATCACTCACTTTTCCGGCAAGTCTTAATCGAAAATAGTCTTTAAAGTCTTTATTATTTTTAATCAGTTCTTGTAAAGCTTTCCAGAGACTATCCGGATTTCGTCCCGATAACAAGGAGCCAATATGAGCTATTTCAAATTGCTTTTTGGTGGAATTATTTCGATTGATTTCAGTATCAAAACCATTGGTTATAACCGTTACGGGTTGAGAAGTTTTTGAACTGAATTCTTCTTTGGTGGTAAAACTGGTAGTTATTATATGATCTGCAGCGTTTAAAACCTGTTCTTCAAGTTTTTCATGCTTTTTTCTTGAGCTATCATTCAGTTTCAATTTCTCATGATAACCGATCTGCGTCCAGGGATCCCGAAAATCTGCGATCCATTTTACAGCTAAAGCCTGCTTCAGCTTTAATCCTATAAGATGCAAACTGTGGGGAGGGCCCGTGGTAATAATTGCGTGATAATGACCATCCTCAATTTCCTTTTTTAAAAATTTAACCGAAGGCGAGATCCAGAATTTACGGGCATCAGGAATAAAATAATTCCCGCGGATATAAAGCATTGCTTTTTGTAAAGCAGACTGGTTTTCTTCTTTTTGAATAATCCCTGCACTTATGGTCTCGGTATCTTTTTTGGAAAATATCCCAGCAATTGAATATGGTTCGAAGATCTTTTTCCGGATAACCCTGATCCCTTCCGGAATTTCTTCTTCCAAGCTTTTATCGATAATAGGGTAACTTGGATTCTCCGGAACATATACCACTGCTTCAATTCCATATCCTCTCAGATACTTTACGAATTTAAGCCAGCGCTGAACGCCGGGACCGCCAGAAGGAGGCCAGTAATATGTTATAATGAGAACTTTCTTCATTCAGATATTAAATGACAAGATCATTTTCTCTTTTTGAACTCGTAACCTATTCCGCCAATGAGAACCAAGCCTATAAAAATTGAACTTATCAAGGCAATCGTACTACCTGTCTTGACAACTTCAGGTTCAAACTTAAAAACAATTTCATGATTTCCTGCGGGAATTTTCATTCCTCTTAGCACATAATTAACCTGAACATGAGACACAGGTTCACCATCAATATAAGCCTGCCAACCGGGTTGATAATAATTTTCAGAGAAAACCACGAATTGATCGGTTTCTGCTGAAAATTCATAGGTAAGTTCATTAGGCTGGTATTTTACCAATTCTATATTTGTACTCGGATCGAATTTAAAATCCTCTTTAACTTCATCCCTGAATTTAGAATTGATAATGGCGGTAGATTCAAGATCTGTATCTTTTAAACTCAGTATTTCCTCATTCTGATTTTCTACCCATTTCAGATCTTTTACGAACCAGGCATTACCATAAGTATTTGGATTTTGCTGAGCCTGATTACCCTCTTCAGTTGGTACTATAAAATATTTCACATTGAGCATGCTCAATATTTTCATATTATTCTGCGAAATATAAAAATCGAACAGATCCTGAATTCTTCCCGGTTTAGCCGCATGATAACCGCCCAGCGCATTATGGTAATAGGAAGTTCTTCCGGTATTGAAAGGGTCTCCTGAAACATCAAATACCCTATAGTGAGTTTTATCTTCCAGAATCTGCGCATCAGCTGCCATTTTTTGAAAAGGCTGTTCCATTTCTGAAGCCCTAACAAAATCATCATTATTAACATAGCGTTTGTCTACACCAATCAGATCAAATAAGATCAAAGCTACCATACCACCAATAACGATATCTTTGCTCACTTTAGATTTTAAATAGGCCCAGATAAGTCCGGCAGCAATTAAAACTAGAATAAGCGAACGAATTACATCTGAAGTAAAAATAGCTTTTCTATCCTCCTCGAGAGCATTCATAAAATCCATTCCGAATTGTTTGCTATACATCGCATCACTGGCGCCGGCAAAATCAAATAAGACAGATTTAAACAAAAGAAAGACAAGCAACAATCCACCAGTAATTATAGCAGACCATTTTAAAGCATATAATTTCTCTTCCTGTTTTACCTCTTTCAGGAATAATTTGTAAAGTCCAAAAACAGCCAGTAAAGGCAGACATAATTCCAGGATAACCTGTATGGATGTAATCGCTCTGAATTTATCATATAAGGGCACAAATTCTATGAAAAATCTGGTGAGAAACTCGAAGTTCTTTCCCCAACTTAGCAGTAAGGCCAGAATACTTCCTCCAACGATCCACCACTTCAATCGCCCACGAATTAAAAGGAGGGCAAATACAAATAGAAAGACCACGGTTGCCCCAATATATGCCGGAGCGCCTACATAGGGTTGATCACCCCAATAGGTAGGAGCATTTTCAGCAAAGCCTGCAGCCTGAACCGGTGAGGCACCAATTCCCCTTAAAGCATCATAGATATTAGAGTCTTTACCAATATTTTCTGAACTTCCACCACCCATAAACCTTGGAACCATGAGGTTGAAGCTTTCCACAATTCCGTAACTGTAAGAAGTAATATATTCAAAGCCCAGCCCGGATTTCTCTTTTGGGCTTCCGTTTGGCTGTATGCTCAATTCTGATTCACCCCGAGTACTAAACTGCGTATATTCACTGGTCGCCAATAAATTGGTGGCATTAGCCGCAATAGCAATAACTACAGCTACTACCATAACCCCAATGGCTTTAAAATAATTGGATAATAGCTTTTTTCGATAGGCATCTACCAGATATGCGATCCCCAGAATAATAACCAGAAGTAAAAGATAATAGGTCATTTGGAAATGATTCGCCTGGATCTCCAATGCCATTGCTACCGCGAGCAGTAAAAAACTCCAGATATTCCGATTTCTGAAAATGGCAATGATCCCGGCAAGGACCATGGGCATATAAGCGATGGCATGAGCTTTTGAGTTATGCCCTATGCCTAATATAATTATAAGATAAGTTGAAAAACCAAAGGCTATGGACCCTAAAAATGCCAGCTTATAGTCCACTTTCATACAAAGAAGTAGGATATAGAAACCTATAAAATATAGAAAGAGATAATCTGCAGGCCTTGGTAAGAACCTTAATAGACTGTCCAGTTCCTTTACGTAATTATGAGGATAATAAGCACCTAATTGATAGGTAGGCATACCACCAAAAGCAGAATCGGTCCAGTAGGGTTCTTCACCAGTTTCGGCTCTAAAATCTTTTTGTTCCTGAGCCATCCCGATATATTGAACGATATCGCTCTGGAAAATCTCTTTTCCCTGCAGTACAGGATTGAAGTAAAATAATGATAATACAATAAAACCTGCCAGAACCAGCAGGTGAGGTAAGAATTGCTTCAGTTTAGTCATTAATCGGACTTTTGATTTTAACCACAATTTTGTGCTACAAAGCCCAGAATGATAAGCTTTGTTAAAATCCGAAATTAATCAATTTCTTCGTAATCGATATATTCACCAACGTTTTTATTGGATCCCTTATTTTCTTTAGGTTTTTTATCGATACTAACTTTTCCTTTTTTTTCCTGGGATTGACGGGCACCTCCAAATTGCTGATTGAATTGTTTTTCAACTTTCTGACCCATTTTCTTCATGAACCACTTAAGTATAAGCGGACCGAAAAACCGGAGGAATATTTTTAAACCAAAGTATACTAACAAAACGATGAGTACCGTTTTTAATACTCCAGATAATGATGCTTCTAACATTTTTAAGCTTTTTGCAAAAATAAAAATAAGCCGCCACAATCATGGAAACTTCGGCTATAAAATTATAATAAATCTTATATCTTTGAAAGAATCAACCCACATAAGCATGCGTAATTTAGCCATATGTAGCCTTCTACTATTTATTGCCACCACAAGTCTTCACGCTCAATATACTGAAACCATAAACTCGAACAGACCCGGGCAATCACAGGGTGCATTCGCCGTAGGGACCAATGTCCTGCAATTGGAAACAGGAGCCTATTTTGGGAATGATGAACATTCGGGACTGGGAACAGATACTGATATTTGGGGAATAGATTATCAATTACGCTACGGTCTTCTTTTTGAAAGACTGGAATTAAATATTAGCGGTTCTTTCGAAAATCAGGATATCACCAGAAACTTTCTTGGGACCACTGGTGAAGCCACGATTAGAAATTTCAGATCGAATAGCATAGGAGCTAAATATCTGGTTTTTGATCCATATGTAAGTCTTCCGGAAGATAAACCCAATCTATATAGCTGGAAAGCCAATCAGAGATTTAAATGGAAAACCCTGATTCCCGCAATTTCAATTTATGCGGGCGCTAATTTTTCTTTTGGTGATAATCCTTATTTATTTGAAGGGGAAGGTAAGTTCAGCCCCAAAGCTGCAATAATTACCCAAAATAACTGGGGACGATGGGTGCTGGTTTTAAATTTAATAGCCGATAAACTAACAGAAGATTATAGATCTTATGTTGGTATAGCTACTATGACGCATGCAGTAACTCCGAATTTTGCAGTATTTGGAGAGTATCAGGCAATCAAAGGTGATATTTATGCTGATGACCTGGTTCGAGGAGGAGCTGCTTATTTAGTAGGAAAGAATTTGCAATTTGATGTTTCCGGATTATTGAATTTTAAGGATACTCCATCCAGGTGGCAGGTAGCTGCCGGCATCTCTTATAGACTTGATCTGCATAAAGTAGATGAGTTCCTGGAAGAATCTAACGAAGGAAACAGAAGAAGGGTCAGAAGTAAAAAGTTGAAAGAAAAAGAAAATGAAGGTGATGATAATGGAGATGATGATCAATAAATATTGTTCTTAAAAGCAAAAAAAGTCCTGCAATTTGCAGGACTTTTTTATGTAATAATATATGTAACTTTTACTTATTAGACATCGCAGCTTCAACCGAAGCAGAAAGTCTTTTATAAGTACCATTTTCAAGTCTTTCTCTAATTGCTGAAAAAGCTTTAAGTGTTTCTTCAATATCTTCAAGGGTATGTGTGGCTGTTGGGATCATTCTTAGAAGAATTAATCCTTTTGGAATTACCGGGTATACAACAATAGAACAGAATACGCCATGGTTCTCACGAAGATCTTTCACTAAAGCCATAGCTTCTGGAATACTTCCTTTAAGATATACCGGAGTCACACAACTTTGAGTAGTTCCAATATCAAAACCATTTTCTTTCAATCCGTTCTGAAGTGCATTTACATTCTCCCATAACTTTTCTTTAAGCTCAGGCATCGTTCTTAGCATTTCCAGACGCTTTAATGCACCTACGACCAACTGCATTTGCAGTGACTTCGCGAACATTTGTGATCTAAGGTTATATTTCAAATAATCTATGATCTCTTTATCTGCAGCAATAAAAGCCCCAGTACTTGCTAAAGATTTAGCGAAAGTTGCGAAATATACGTCTATTTCGTCCTGTACACCTTGCTCCTCACCTGCTCCGGCACCTGTTTTACCTAGGGTTCCAAAACCGTGAGCATCATCAACAAATAGTCTAAAATTGAATTTCTTTTTAAGCTCTACGATTTCCTTAAGTTTTCCCTGCTCACCTCTCATTCCGAAAACACCTTCAGAAATTAGCAGAATTCCACCACCGGTTTGTTCTGCGATCTTTGTAGCACGTTGAAGGTTTTTCTCGATACTTTCCATATCGTTGTGCTTATAGGTAAATCGCTGACCTAAATGCAATCTAACCCCGTCAATGATACATGCATGAGCATCTACGTCATATACAATGACATCCTGTTTGGAAACCAAAGCATCAATGGTAGAAACCATTCCCTGGTACCCAAAATTAAGTAGGTATGCTGATTGTTTATGAACAAAGGAAGCTAATTCATCCTGCAATTTTTCATGAAGATCTGTATGACCACTCATCA
This sequence comes from Christiangramia sediminis, assembly GCF_020552705.1. Lineage (GTDB taxonomy): Bacteria > Bacteroidota > Bacteroidia > Flavobacteriales > Flavobacteriaceae > Christiangramia > Christiangramia sediminis. Next base: position 825,392 of record NZ_JAJBZG010000001.1, read on the forward strand.
TTCTTGCTCCCATAGGATAAGCAGAACCGTATTCGGCCGCTGCTTCTGCATCTATTTTACGAACTTCAGGATGATTGGCAAGTCCCAGGTAATCATTAATACTCCAGGTGATCACTTCTTTACCGCGAAATTTCATACGATTAGAAATTGGCCCTTCGAGTTTTGGAAATACGAAATATCCCTCTGCCTGATCTGCCCATTTACCTAGCGGTCCTTTGTCTTTGTAAATTTTATCAAATAAATCCTTCATCAGTCATTTTTTAGACGAGCCGCAAAAATACTGAAATTTGGCTCAATTCTACAAAGTAAATTTTAAACATCGAAATCTAATAAAAACAAAAGCATCCTACAAAGAATAGGATGCTTTTGTTAATAAGTGTTAATAAAGTATTATTTAATCACATCTATTGATTGTGATTTTGTTTCATGTTCTGTATCAAAAAATCCTTGTTCGTTCATCCAGTCATCGCTATAAATCTTACTCATATAACGGGAACCGTGATCTGGGAAAATCATAACCACATTTGAATTCTTATCAAATTCTCCCTCTTCATAATACTGCTTTAATCCCTGCATAGCAGCTCCGCTGGTATAGCCTACAAAAAGACCTTCTGTTCTTGCAATTTCCCTGGCAGTATGGGCTGCATCTTCATCAGACACCTTGGTGAATTTATCTATCACATCAAAATCTGTGGCTGTAGGGATCAGGTTTTTACCAAGTCCTTCAATTCTATAAGGATAGATCTCTTCCTTATCAAACTCACGGGTTTCATGGTATTTTTTTAGAACAGAACCAAAAGCATCTATTCCAAGAATTTTAATATCAGGATTTTGTTCTTTCAGAAATCTTGCAGTTCCGGAGATAGTTCCTCCTGTTCCGCTACAAGCTACTAAATGAGTGATTTTTCCTTCAGTTTGTTTCCATATTTCGGGTCCTGTAGTCTGGAAATGAGCCTCAATATTAAGCTCGTTGAAATATTGATTGATATATACTGAACCTTTTATTTCTTTATGAAGCCTTTTTGCTACTTCATAATAAGAACGTGGGTCATCGGCAGGAACATTCGCAGGACAAACATACACCTTCGCTCCCATTGTCTTGAGCATGTCTATCTTATCTTTCGAAGATTTTGAGCTAACTGCCAGAATACATTCATAACCTTTGATACAGCTAACCATGGCAATACTGAATCCTGTATTGCCAGAAGTTGTTTCGATAATTGTATCTCCGGGTTTTAAGATGCCTTTTTTCTCAGCTTCTTCTATAATGTGCAGGGCTATTCTATCTTTAGATGAGTGTCCAGGATTAAAAGCTTCTACTTTAGCAAAATATTGTCCTTTATAAGTGCTGGTTATCTTATTCAGGTGAATTAACGGAGTATTACCCACGAGTTGTAATACATTGTCATATACCTTCAAGTCTTCTCTCATAAGTCGAAGTTCATTTATAAAAATGATTCTAAAAAGCTACACTTTTAAAATCGTTCAAATTTAAGGCAAATTTTTTAATTATTCGTTTATCCCCTCTAAATCCAATAGAAACGCGTACTCTTCTGCCACTTCCTTTAATGCTTCAAACCTTCCCGAAGCGCCTCCATGACCTGCATCCATGTTCGTATGAAGAAGGAGAATGTTATCGTCGGTCTTCAACTCCCTTAATTTAGCGACCCATTTCGCCGGCTCCCAGTATTGTACCTGGGAATCATGTAATCCCGTGGTGATAAGCATATTTGGATAATCCTGGGCTTTTACATTATCATAGGGAGAATAGGACTTCATATAATCGTAATAATCTTTATTATTAGGATTTCCCCACTCATCATACTCGCCGGTAGTTAATGGAATAGTATCATCCAGCATAGTAGTCACCACGTCTACGAAAGGTACAGCAGCTATAACACCGTTATAAAGGTTAGGGGCGATATTTACCACAGCTCCCATAAGTAATCCCCCGGCTGAACCACCCATGGCGTATAAGTGATTGGCTGAAGTATAATTTTCTTTCACCAGAAATTCTGAAACATCAATAAAATCTGTGAAGGTATTTTTTTTGCTGAATAATTTTCCATCCTCATACCATTCACGTCCTAAATATTCTCCTCCGCGAATATGAGCAATAGCATAAATAAATCCTCTGTCCAGTAAACTTAATCTAACGGAAGAGAAGTATGGATCTATAGTTGAACCATAAGAACCATAGGCATACTGAAGCAATGGACTATTACCATCTTTTTTTGTTCCTTTTCTATAAACTAAAGAGACAGGGATCTTAGTGCCATCATTTGCTGTTGCCCAAAGTCTTTCTGAAGTGTAATTATCCTTATCGAATTTGCCTCCCAGCACTTCCTGTTCCTTCAGGACCACCTTATCCCCGGTTTTCATATTATACTCCACCACTGAAGTTGGGGTGGAGAGGCTATTGTAGGTATACCTTAGAATATCCGTCTCAAAATCAGGATTTATAGAGGTATAGGCAGTGTAAGTTTCATTATCGAACGGAATATAGAATTCTTCGCTATCATCCCATTTTATAATTCTTATCTTATTAAGACCATTATTACGCTCACTAACTACCAGATATTCTTTAAAAATATCAATATCTTCAAGGAGGTAATCCTCTCTATGAGGTATCACATCCACCCAATTTTCCATACCTGTATTATCTACAGGTGTTTTCATCAGTTTGAAATTGGTTGCATTATCTTTATTCGTAACCACATAAAAATCCCCATCAAAATGAGAAATACTGTATTCAAGACCTCTTTGTCTTGGCTGGAATACATTAAAATCTCCTTCAGGCTTATCGGCATCAAGAAAACGATATTCTGTAGTTAAAGTACTATGCGAGCCTATGATGATATATTCTCTGGACTTAGATTTATATACATATGTATTGAAGGTCTCATCTTCTTCTTCATATACAAGTTGATCTTCCTTAGGATCGGTTCCCAGGATATGCTTGTAAATCCTGAAAGATCTTAAAGTTTGCGGATCCTTCTTGGTATAATATAGTGTTTTATTGTCGTTTGCCCAGGTTGATCCTCCCGTAGTATTTTTTATTTCCTCCTTATATATTTCTCCGGTTTCAAGATTTTTGATCCTGATGGTATATTTTCTTCTACTCAAAGTATCTGTCCCAAAAGCTACCAGTTTATTATCGGGACTTACATTAAGTCCACCCAGGCTGTAATAATCGAAACCTTCAGCCATATCGTTAACATTGAACATGACCTCTTCAGGCGCATCAAGGCTTTCTTTTTTTCTGGAATAAACAGGATAATCGTAGCCCTTTTCAAATCGAGTAATGTACCAGTATCCGTTCAATTTATAAGGAACAGATTCGTCATCTTCTTTTATACGCGACTTCATCTCTTCAAAAAGATCTGCCTGGAAATCTTTGGTATGAGAAGTCATTTTATCATTATAGTCATTTTCAGCCTTCAGATAATCAATAACTTCCTGGTCTTCGCGTTGGTTCATCCAGAAATAATTATCGATTCGCACATCACCGTGCTTTTCGAGTTCTTTAGCAACTTTTTTTGCCTTCGGGGCTTGAATATCTTTTTTCAAATCTGTGTTATTTTGGGCGGTTGCAAATGTAACGCATCCTAATAGAATAACTAATACTCTTTTCATTTTGACTGGTTTGATGCCGTAATTTAGTAAATTTGAAATCATAAATTTTAAAATAAAAAAATATGTTTGGAGATATGATGGGCATGATGAATAAACTGAAGGAAGCCCAGGAAAAAGTAGAAGCGACAAAAAAGAGATTGGATACTGTCTTGGTTGATGAACAATCCAGTGATGGTCTTTTAAAAGTGACTATTACCGCTAACAGAAAAGTGAAGAATATTTCTATTGATGACAAGTTGCTGGAAGATAAAGAGCAACTGGAAGATTACCTTGTTCTAACGATGAATAAAGCGATAGAAAAAGCTACGGAGATCAATGAAGCTGAGATTGGAGCTGCCGCTAAAGATGGAATGCCAGATATCCCAGGAATGGACGGATTGATGAAATAAAGAATAAAAGCCCGAAATATTAATTTCGGGCTTTTCATTTTATATCAAATATCAATTTGTTCTATGCTCCTCCTCTTGCAGGATAATCTTCTTTCAAAACAAAAGAAATGGATTTTAGCAAATCATTAAATTTGGGTCTGGCAAAAGGCATAGATTGAATACTCGCCGAATACAATGTATTATCTGGTTTGATCAAAAATAGGGCTGGCTCAACAAATACCTCCGGTTCTGAATCTTTAACCGCTTCAGAAATGAACAATCCCCATTTCCTTCCTTCTTCAGTACTAAAATCATAGCCGATATTCAACTTATCGATATCCCATTCTTCAACAGTCTTTTGAGCTAAGTCCTCATTATTTGCACTTATGCAAATCACATTCACACCTTTATCTCTGAAATCTTCGATCTTGGTATTTAATTCTTCCAGATATTTTTTACAAACGGGACAATGAATTCCACGGTAAAAAATAAGCATGGTGAAATTTTCAGGTTTATTATCTCTAATATTCCATTTCAATCCTTTGGTAGTCTTCACTAATAGTTCGGGAACTTCCTGTTTTGGTTTCAAGTTTTTCATAATTCAATTTTTTGAAAAATACCTGAATTTGAAACCGATCCATATTAAAGACCTGCTAATCTTTAGTTAAGCTTTTTCAAACTTAATCAAGATCGATACTTCGTAATGTTTCCAGAAAATGATTATGCATTTCTTCTGAATAATCCAGATGTGTCACCACTCTAAGTTTTCCCTGACCCATATTACTTATACGTATATTCTTATCTGAAAGCTGTTGGATAAATTTAGATTCATCTTCAGCATTCTTCAGGTAAAAGATGACAATATTAGTTTCCACCGGTTCTACTTTCCCAATGTAATCTAATTGTTCTAACACTCCCGCAATCTCTGCAGCTCTATCATTATCTTTTGCCAGTTGCTCCATATGATTATCCAGTGCATAAATACCAGCTGCAGCCATAAATCCTACCTGGCGCATGCCTCCGCCTAAAACTTTTCTCACTCTTATCGCGTTTTTCATCAATCTTTTATCCCCAATAAGTACAGATCCCATTGGTGTTCCTAATCCTTTGGAAAGACAAACTGAAATAGTATCAAATAACTTCCCATAGTCTTTAGGGTTTTCATCATTTTTTACAATGGCATTAAATAGTCTTGCTCCATCCAGATGTAAACCAAGTTCATTATTGTCACAGACTTTCCTTATTCTTTTGATCTCTTCAAGGTCATAACAAGCACCACCACCTTTATTAGTTGTATTTTCAAGACAAACCAGGCTTGTTAGCGGACTATGATAAAAATCTGGCGGATTGATATTTTCTTCAACCTGTTCTGCAGTGAACATCCCGCGGTCTCCGTCAACCAACTTACATGAAACTCCGCTATTAAAAGAAACTCCTCCCCCTTCATAATTATATACATGGGCCCATTTATCACATATTAATTGCTCGCCTGGTTGCGTATGCAATTTTATTGCGGCCTGATTTGCCATACTTCCGGTAGGAAAAAACAAGGCTTCATCCTTCCCGAACATACTGGCCAGTTTCTCCTCCAGTTTATTAATGGTAGGATCTTCTTTATACACATCATCCCCCACCTCAGCGGTCATTATCGCCTGCAGCATTCCTTTAGTTGGTCTGGTAACGGTATCACTTCTAAGATCTATTTCTTTCATGGTTATTTTTTCTGAAATGCTAAGTTAAAATTTATAAAGTCTTTTTCTAAAATTCATTATTCATAATTAAATGTGGCAATAAAAGCGTAAAATATGATTTATCTGCCTTTTATTAAATTATACAGAATAATCTATAAGGTTTTACTTAAATAACTGATAAACAGATAATTTATTCGTATTTTAAGACAAACCTGAGTTATGAAAAGAAAAGATAACAATCCAACTTTTGAATCCTACAATAGGGATCCAAAGCTATATGATGAAATATTTGATGAACATGAAAACGTAAGAGAGACCTATAAGACCCTATTCGAATTATATAGTGAGCATTCCGCTCAGGATTTTGGAAGACTTAATAACAAGGCCAAGGCATCCTTCTTTAATCAGGGAATTACGTTTCAGGTTTATGGAGATCATGAGATCAAGGAAAAGATTTTTCCATTTGATCTCTTCCCCAGAATTATTGATTCAGAAGAATGGGAGCATATCGAGAAGGGAGTTCTCCAAAGAAGTAAAGCCCTCAATGCATTTCTCCATGATCTCTACCATGACAAAAATATTATAAAAGAAGGTATTGTCCCGTTAGACCTAATTAGTTCTTCAGAAAATTACCTGGATCAGATGAATGGTTTTGATCCACCTGGTGGAATTTATAATCATATTTCTGGCACAGACCTTATAAAACATTCAGACGGAAAATACTATGTACTGGAAGATAACATTAGGTGTCCTTCCGGAGTAAGTTATGTGATCTGTAACAGAACGGCTTTAAAAAGAGCCTTGTTTGGTGTTTTTAATCACTACCAGGCTCATACGGTTACCGATTACGCACAAAATCTTCTGGAAATTCTGGAAACGGTAAAACCTAAAGGAGTTGATGTCCCTAATTGTGTAGTGATCACTCCGGGAATATACAATTCGGCTTACTATGAACATTCTTATCTTGCCAAAGCCATGGGTGTTGAACTGGTAGAAGGACGGGACCTTTTTGTTGAAAATGATTTCGTTTATATGAAAACGATAAATGGCCCGGAAAAGGTTGATGTAATTTATCGAAGAATAGATGATCAGTTTTTAGATCCGCTGGAATTTAAACCAGATTCGGCAATAGGAGTACCGGGACTTATGGCCGCCTATAAACAGGGAAATGTTTGTCTCGTGAATGCACCGGGAACGGGAGTTGCAGATGATAAAGCCATTTATACATATATGCCTGAGATCATTAAATACTATTTAGATGAGGAACCCATTCTTAATAATGTGTCAACCTATCATTGTAGCAGACCAGATGAACTTAAATATGTACTGGATAATGTTCATAATTTAGTCATAAAACCCGTTGATGAAGCCGGTGGTTATGGAATCTCCATTGGAAACAGACTGACCCAGGAAGAAATTGAAGAAGTGAAAGCGACCATTATAGCCAGCCCAAGAAAATATATTGCTCAACCAATCATGTCTTTATCTGTTCATCCAACTTATATAGAAGATAAAGAATGTTTTGAACCTCGACATGTAGACCTCCGTACGTTTACATTATTGGGCGAAAACAAGGAATTTGTGCTTAAAGGTGGGCTTACCAGAGTTGCGCTTCAAAAAGGAAATCTAATAGTTAATTCTTCTCAAGGTGGTGGTTCTAAAGATACCTGGGTATTAAAAAATAATCAATAATTTATGTTAGCAAGAGTAGCCAATAACCTGTTCTGGATGGGAAGATATATTGAACGTGCAGAACATGTAGCAAGATATTTAAATGTCAATTATTTCGCATCTCTGGATGCACCTAACGAGCAATCTCAATCCAGACAATTTGTTTTGCAGTCCATGCTTTACATGGCCGATGATTTCAGCAGAAATGAAAATGAATTAAAGGAAGAAGAAGTTTTATATGATATCGCCTTAAATCCTGAAAAAGATTTTTCGGTAATCAACTATGTGAAGTTGGCACGTGAAAACGCAAATAGCGCAAGAGACTTAATCTCTACTGAGTTATATGAGTCACTGAATAAATTCTACCATTTTGTCCTGAATTATCCTGTTGAAAATTTCAAAAAAAGCGGGTTGTATGATTTCACGGTCCAGGTAAATGAAAATACCTCTGTACTAAGAGGAAAAATAAGAGGAACATTACTGCATGACGAGGTATATGCGATCATTATGCTGGGAATCAATATTGAAAGAGCCACGCAGGTGATTCGCATTATCAATTCTAAATATAAGGACGCTGTCTTCGCACAGGGAAGTTATGGGGATACTTTAAAAAATAGTTACGAATGGACCACATTATTAAAGTGTGCAGAATCTTATGATATGATGAGAAGATTCTATCGTCAGACTCCTACGAGCATTACTACCCTGGAATTTCTAATTTTAAATACAGATTGTCCAAGATCGGTAATGAACAGCTTGAATGAGGTTTGTAAACATATCATGGTGCTGAGTCATGAAAAGCATCCCTCCAAACATTCTTCCGCATTTTTAATCGGAAAGGTAAGAGCGAAATATCAGTTTAAGATAATAGAAGAAATTGAAAGTGATCTTCAGGCATTCATAGAAAACATCCTTGAGGATCTTAACAATATCGGGCTTAAATTAGAAAAGGATTATTTTCATTATTAATCCATAAAAATCAATTTAATTTGAAGTTCCTAAATTTCTGAAAATGAACCTGGATTACACCATACGCTATACAGCAAAAAACACTTATCAAAATGAGACCAACGGTGCTTTATGGCAATTTTTGATTATTCCTGAAAATAATGAGTCACAGGAATTAATTTCCGATGATTTTAGTAATTCACTGAATACTCCTGTAGAAAATTCGGTCAATGGTTATGACTTCAGAACTTATCGTATTAGACCTAAACAGTCTTTTGAAGAAATAGAATTCACGGCAGATTTTAAGATCATCAAAAAGGTAGAGAATATTTTTGAAAAAGTTTCTCAGGAATTTTCTGAAAGAGAATTCGAAGATTTGAAGTCTCTGGAATTTAAAGCTGGTAATGATGTATTTTTAAGGAATACAGATCTTACTACACTTCACCAGGAAGTAGATTTTAAATTTGATAAGACATTGTCTTTATTCGAAAATCTTCAGAATCTTAATTCCTGGATAAAAGAAGAATTTACTTTTAAAACTAATGTCACCGATATAGACACAGATCTAAATCATATCCTGGAGATCAAACAAGGCGTATGTCAGGATTTCACCCATTTGTTTATAGCAATAGCCAAGCAATTCGGTATTCCCTCCAGATATGTTTCGGGTTACCTGCATCAGGGCAATGGATATTTTGGAGATTCCCAAATGCATGCCTGGGTAGAATGTTGCCTGCCAGATAGCGGCTGGATAGGTTTTGATCCAACAAACAACCTTATCGCAGCAGAAAACCATATCAAAGTAGCTCACGGTAAAGATTACACCGATTGCCCACCTCTAAAAGGCGTGGTATACTCTTCAGGTAAAAATGAAACTGAATATACCGTTCAGGTTTCTTCCCAGAAGCAGCAACAGCAATAGTGTTTATTAATAAGCACCAATTGGGGAACCGTCTGGAATCTTCGGAACATTTATTTCCAGCTTGAATTCTTCCGGCTTCTCTCTGAATCTTTTAATATTTCTATACATTTCTTTGTAAACCACATCATCTTTACTTCTCAGCCAGTTTGCTAGTTCATCTATTTTCTGATTAGTAATAGATCTCACCATTGGAGTAGATTTTTGATCTATGGCCATATTTAATAGATGCTTAAAAACTACAAAATTGATAGTTTTTTGCACGGCTGCTTTGTAATCATCCTTCCTTTCAGTTTTTATAGTTTCAGATATCAATTCTTCCAGAACAGAAGATAATCCTGGAAGGTCATTCTCCAATGAATGTTGCTGAACCAGTCTTTCTGCCCTGGCCGGATGAAGCAACAGCGCTAAGGTCATCTCACTGGCGGTCGCCGGAGCTCCTAAAGCATCAAAAGCTACATCGGTATTACTTTTAAAAGACTCTCTGTCTCTGCCGTAACCAAATGCTCTCGGTGGAAACAATTCCAGCTTATCCTGTGGAATAGCCAGTTCCTCTGCAGTAAGTGTCTTTATTACTGTCTCCAGTGCTTTTTCCTGAAGTTTTGCATCCAGATGTTTTACAACCTGGTTATTTCCACCCTTTACGGCATAATCATATTCAAGTCCGCCAATTAACTTTACCGTTGCCTCGGTCTGATATCTATGGAAGAAATATAGAGGTACAAACACATCCTCTAAAACCGTATAAGGCTCATTACTCCTTATGTTATCCTTTGAAAAATCCTGGATAGCTTTTTTCCTTATCGCAAGCACTCTGTTCAATTCATCTGCCGCATTCTCACCATTATCCCAAAGGTGGGCAAAGGCATGTGCTCCCCCGGCAGCCCGGGCATCTGAATCTGTAATAAACTTCAATCCTTCAAGTTGGGCATCCTCCAGTATTGAATTTAAATATTCTTTTTCGTTCTGTTCTTCAGGTACATCACTATAACTATATTTTACAGTTACTTTATCCCACTCACCTATTCCGGTATCGTAAGCATTGGCAAATTCAATTTGGCCATTATTAAGTTCAAATTGAGGATGAGGATAATCCATTACCGAAGCTCTTCCGTTGGTACTTGCTGCGAAATTGTGTGTAAAACCAATGGTATGTCCCACTTCATGAGCAGATAGTTGCCTTATCCTGGCCAGGGCCAGCTCCATCATCGGGTCATGATTTACATCACTTTCAGCAAAAGGTTTATTCGTCATGGCCTGGGCTATCATAAAATCCTGCCTGATTCTTAAACTTCCTAAACTTACATGCCCTTTAATGATCTCACCGGTTCTTGGATCTACCACACTGGCTCCATAACTCCATCCTCGGGTAGAGCGATGCACCCATTGTATTACATTGTACCTAACATCTAAAGGATCTGCATCTTCCGGCAACATTTTAACCTGGAAGGCATCTTTATAACCTATTTCTTCATAAGCCTCGTTCCACCATTTTGCTCCTTCCAGCAATGCCGATCTAACCGGTTCAGGGGTTCCACGATCTAAATAATAAACAATAGGCTCCACGGCTTCACTAACTTCAGCTTCCGGATTTTTTTTCTCTAAACGGTGTCTTATGGCATATCGTTTCTTTATCGGTTCATACACGGGGGAAGCATAATCCATATACGAAATAAAGATCGCGCCGCTTCGCGGATCAAATAATCGTTTTTTATAATTATCATCTGGTAACTTTACAAAAGAATGATGCTGGGTTACACTAATATTTTTTGAGTCTGGAACAACAGTATTTACAGTTCTGCCCTTAGACTCTCCTTCAAAAGTAAGCAGGGCTTCAAATTCAACATTTTCAAGAAAAGCTTTGGTACGATCCAGCGACAAAGCACTTTTAGATTTTTCGAGCTTATAAGTCCCATAACTTCCTTTCTTTAATCTTTCTTCTACCCCGTGTGCATCCTGCATCAAAAAAGGTGTAAGATCAATAATATATTTACCATCCTTTTCTTCCTTGATTTCAAAACCAAAAATGACCGATTTTGCAAATGCTTCTGCCACACTTTCCTTTTCAGCCTGATTGTCTGTGATCGCCCGGTAATCCTGATTTGGCTGAACCAATAAAAGTTTATTCCCGGCTTTCTGAAATTTCACTACCTCTGCTCCTCCCAATTGGCCACGATCCAGCCCTATGTCATTAGAGCCAACGCCGGTGGTTAAAAAATGGGTATATAGAAATTCCTGTTCCAGGCTATCTACTTCAAGATAGATCTCATCCTCATTTTCATTATAATGAAAGTTGAAGAAACCCTTATATTCTTTGAGGTCTTCCTTTTTTTCTAAAAATTGGGCTGACACAGACAGAGAAATACTGAGGGTCAGAATTATAAGTAAATTAATGCGCATTTATTGAGTTTTTTTTAGCCTTCTAAAACTAAAAAATATTCGTTAAATACTTTCTGAAAAGTCCCTTTAATTCTATTTTTACGACAAATCAACCAAGAATGATAACAATAGAGAATATTAGAGATCTTAAAGAGCGCCTGGTTGCGTTAAGGAGGTATCTTTGACATTGATGCCAAAAAGATCGAAATAACCAATATGGAGGAAAAGACCTTTGCTCCAGATTTCTGGGATGACCCTAAAAAGGCTGAACAGATCATGAAAGAGGTCAATGCTGAAAAAAGCTGGGTAGGAGATTATGAAAAAGGCGAGACCCTTGTGGAAGACCTTGAAGTAATCTTTGATTTCTATAAAGAAAGTGAGGCTACTGCTGAAGATGTTCAGGATAGATATGATAAGGCTGTAGACCTTATTGAAGATCTTGAGTTCAAAAATATGCTTTCTGAAGAGGGAGATAGTATGAGTGCTGTTCTTCAGATCACTGCCGGTGCCGGTGGAACTGAGAGTTGTGATTGGGCTGAAATGCTCATGAGAATGTATCTCATGTGGGCCGAAAAGCGAAAATATAAGATCCGTGAACTTAATTACCAGGCTGGCGAAGTTGCCGGAATAAAGACGGTTACTCTGGAAATCGAGGGTGGATATGCTTTCGGTTGGTTAAAAGGTGAAAATGGTGTTCACCGTCTGGTGAGGATCTCCCCATTTGACTCCAATGCAAAAAGACATACATCCTTCGCTTCTGTCTATGTTTACCCGCTAGTGGATGACAGTATAGAGATTGATATTAATCCGTCAGATCTTAGCTGGGAAACCATGAGATCTTCAGGAGCCGGGGGACAAAATGTGAACAAAGTGGAAACCGCGGTAAGACTACGCCACGCCCCTACCGGAATTGTTATTGAAAATTCTGAAACAAGATCACAACTTGAAAATAAAAATAAAGCCATGCAGCTTCTGAAATCTCAGCTCTTTGAGATCGAGCTTCAGAAAAGACAGGAACAGCGTAGAGAGATAGAAGATTCTAAAATGAAAATAGAATGGGGATCACAAATTAGAAATTACGTGATGCATCCATATAAACTAGTAAAAGACGTTAGAACGGCTGAAGAAACCGGAAATGTAGACGATGTGATGAACGGTGATATTGATGCTTTTCTAAAATCTTTTTTAATGATGATGGGCCAACGGAATGATGATTGATAAGTTAACCACTCAATTAGATTTTTAAAATTAAAATAATTGATTATTTTAATAAAGAAAACAAGAACAGAATGCTAAAGATTTATCATAACGCAAGATGCAGCAAGTCCAGAGAAGGACTTGAAATATTGAAAAATTCAGGCAAAGATTTTGAAATAATAGAATATCTTAAAGAACCGCTGAATGAAAATGAATTGGGAAACCTGATCAAAAAGTTAAAGATCACCCCCATTCAGCTTGTTCGGAAGAATGAAAAGATCTGGAAAGAAGAATATAAGGATAGAGATTTAAGTGACCGTGAAATAATTACCGCCATGGTTAAAAATCCTAAACTTATTGAAAGGCCTGTGGTTGAAACAGACAAAGATGCTGTTATTGGAAGACCACCTTCAGATATTGAAAAATTGCTATAAAACAATATAAATGAAACTTCAACACAAAATTGCATTGATAAGTGTCGCAGCCGCTGCAGTCGCTGGTTTCGTATATTCACAAATATATATTCACGAAAAAAATCGTAAAGAAATTAGAGAAATAGCTGCAGAGCTTGCTCTTACCTGGAAAGGTCAGCTTAATTTAAATCCTGAGCAAACAGATCTTCTGGAAGACGCTATTATCGAATATACGATCAAGAAAAATGAGATCATCAACTCCAGCCTGGGGAATATTCAGCAAATAAATAAGTTAAAGACTATCCAGAAGAACGAACACCATACTTTAAAGAAGTTCCTGGACGAAGATCAGTTTGAAAATTATATTTTTCTGAATAAACAGATCACCCGAAAATCTTAATTTTTAGGCTTTTATATTTAGGTTTAACAGCAAGGTTTAAGCATTAACACAATATTAACCGCTGTTGATTAAACTATTTAAGTTCTGATTGGTCATAGAAAAAAAAATCTATAATGACCATCCGAAAGATCTATGCACTTAGTTTGATCCTAAGTTTACTCAGTATTTTTACTTTTAATAGCTATGCACAGGCACCTGCCGATGTTGTAGAATACACTATCACTGGAAAAGTGATAGACAATGAATTAGAAGTTCCGTTAGAATATGCAACCATTTCCATACAGGATGTTAATGATCCTTCTATTATTAATGGAGGGGTGACCGACGTAAATGGAGAATTTTCCATAGAAGTTAAAAAAGGAACCTATGATATTCTAGTTGAGTTCATATCCTACGAAACAAAAGAATTTAAAAACAGAACCATAGACAGTGATCTTAACCTTGGAACCATTGAGTTGGGACTGGGTTCTGAAAATCTGGATGAAGTTGTGGTAAGGGCTGAAACTACCCAGGTTGATATTAGACTGGATAAGAAAATCTATAATATAGGAAAAGACCTTACTACTGCAGGTGGTACGGTAAGTGATGCTCTTAATAATGTCCCTTCGATATCTGTAGATATAGAAGGAGGTATAAGTCTTAGAGGAAATGAGAATGTAAGAATTCTTATAAACGGAAAACCTTCAGCAATGGCTGGTTTTGGTAGTACAGATGTTCTAAGTCAGCTACCTGCAGAAGCAATAGAAAGAGTTGAAGTGATCACCTCGCCTTCTGCCAGATATGATGCCGAAGGAACTGCCGGTATCATCAATATTATTCTTAGAAAGAAAGAAACTCTTGGATTTAACGGGTCACTTAGCCTTAACGGTGGATATCCCGAAAATGCCGGAATCAATGCCAATCTAAATTATCGAACAGATAAGTTTAACCTTTTTACTACTACCGGTTATCGATATAGAGAATCCCCGGGAATGGCATTCTTCGATACCAGATATTTTAATCAAAGAGAAGATTCCTTTTTAGACGGACTAATTTATGATCAAAATATTGAAGACAGGGAATACGATAGGATCAACAGAGGCTTCAACACTAATGTTGGGATGGAATATTATCTTAACGACCAGTCTTCTATTACCGGTGCTATCTTTTATCGTTATGGAAACGACTCAGATCTAACCACCAATGCCAATGATTATTTATTAGACGGCAGTCCGCAGTTACGTACTACTCGATTTGAAAATGAGACAGAAGAAGATAATAGCTGGCAATTCTCGTTAAACTATATTAACAGGTTTGATAATAAAGGCCATGAATTAACAGCCGATTTCCAGGTTGAAAGTGACGGTGAAACTCAGAATTCATTTATACGAGAGCCGGTGAATCTTAATAATACTGAAATAGAGGATATCTTTATTCCACGTGAAAGGACCATAACTTCAGAAGACCAGAACGAATATCTGATACAGGCCGATTATGTTAGACCTATTGGAGAAGATTCACAATTTGAAGCCGGATACCGTGGTAATTTTGAAAATGAAATTACTGATTATACGTTGCTTCAGGAAGCTAGAAATGGAAGTTTCGTTCTAAATAGAAATCAGACAAATATTTTTGATTATTCCGAAAATGTACATGCCTGGTATACACAGTATGGAACCAAATTTGGAGATTTCAGCTTTCTTTTTGGGTTAAGAGCCGAGCACACCCAACTTAAGGGAGATATTGATTCTGAACTTTCTCAAGAAGAATTAAGAGAAGAATTCAGCTTTGATATTACTACTAATTTCGACAATAAATATTTCGGATTGTTCCCTACGCTAAATGTGATCTATGAAATTGCAGAACAGGAGAGTATAACTTTTGGTTACAATAGAAGAATTAATAGACCAAGAGGATGGTATATCAATCCATTTCCTTCACGAAGCAGTAGAAATAACGTTTTTCAAGGTAATCCAAATTTACAACCAGCATATTCCAATTCATTTGATCTTGGATATCTGAAAAGATGGGATAAACTTACATTAACCTCTTCGGTTTACTTTCAAAGAGAAACAGACGCATTCCAAAGAGTTCAGGAAGAAATTGAAATTGAGGTTGCAAACCCCGATTTTCCAGAAGAGGGGCCAGAAACTATTCCACAAACTGTAATTAGAAGTATCCCGTTTAACCTGGCAACGAATGACAGGATGGGTGGTGAACTTGGATTTTTATATAATCCTGCTGAGTGGTTAAGACTAAATGGTAGTTTCAACTATTTCAGATTTAAATTAGACGGGGAATTCAATGGAAACGACTTGAGTACTGATAATACTAGTTGGTTTGCAAGGTTCAGTTCAAAAGTAACACTTCCCGCAAAAATCGACTGGCAAACCAATGCGTTCTATCGTGGACCTTCTGAGGAAATTCAAGGAACCCAGGATGGGATTCTATCCATTGATGTGGCCTTGAGTAAGGAAATTTTAAATGAAAAAGCCACGATCGCTTTAAATGTAAGTGATATTTTAAACGGAAGAAGAAGAGCCAGCCAGACCACGACTGAATTCTTCGAACAGGATAGCGAATTCCAGTGGAGACAGGGACAGGCGGTAAATGTTTCCTTTATTTACAGGTTCAATCAGCAGAAGCAACGTCAGCAAAGAAGAGAAGGCGGGAATGAAGATTTTGAAGAAGGAGAATTCTAGAATAGAGATTAGAAGGAAATAAAAAAAGGGACTAAAATTAGTCCCTTTTTTTATGCTTTTTCCGCTTTAGCTTTTTTTCGGGCTTCGCGTTTTTCTTTAATCAACTCTCCAACAGAACCTCCTATCCAGTAAGGTAGGAATGCCATTAAAAAGATCATAAGCCAGAAACCCATCGTTAATATTGCCAGAAAAGCTAAGAAACCAAGATATTGATCGAATTCGAACATAACAGTCAAAGTTTAATTTGAATCTGGTCAAAGATAGGAAGTCTCCCCCGCTTATCACAAAAAATTACCCAGTTTTTTGAGCATCTTATTTCTTTAAGTAAAGGGAGTTACGAATTACGGAATATATTTTAGCCTGAAATCACCATCTACTGCTCCAAAAACATCCGCTAAAACACTCTTTAATTCCTTACAGGAAATTTTACCTTCGATAAGATCGTCTTCACTTTGTGTGATATCAATAAAATTCGATGTCAAATTTAAAGCTCCCCCAGTATTTAGCATCCATTGTTCAGAATTGGAAGGCTTTTGGTATTTTATCCAGCTATTGTTGTAAATATTATTTCCAACATAATACTTCCCGACACCCTGGTAATTTTCAATCATAAATTCCATGATGTCTCCATCTGCAGAGATCGCACTCACAAATAAATTTACTCTTCCTGCGGGATCTATTTCTCTGGTGAAAATAAGCGAAGCCTTATTAGTCCCTGAATTAAATTCTGATCCGTTTACATTTGCCGTCAAAAATTGATCTGTCAAGCCTGCTTCATCATCGGTACTACAACTTAAAGTAGCCAGGGAAAGCACCAATGAAAAAAGATAATAATAGAACTTTTTCATCTTTATATGTATTTAGTTAAAAGTTCCAGAAAGTTAGGTCTTTTAAGCCTATCAGAGTAAGGGAAACCCCCCCTATTTTAAGCATAAAAAACTGATTTAGTGATATTTACGATTATATAAATTTTTATTATTGAGATTACTATTTATAAAATTTAAAGCCTCGTAAAAGAAGATTTATAAAGATCTTGCAATAAAATTAAGCTTTTCATGAATATTTAATTTTAAAGAATTTTTAGTTTAAAGAAATCCTGTAAACCTTAACTTTGCGAAACAACCAATTTTTGTATTATGGATTACAGAATAGAAAAAGATACCATGGGGGAAGTAAAAGTTCCTTCAGATAAATTATGGGCTGCACAGACTGAGCGTTCAAGAAACAATTTCAAGATTGGTCCTGCTTCTTCTATGCCCCTGGATATTATTTATGGCTTTGCCTACCTCAAAAAGGCAGCTGCTTATACTAATTGTGAGCTAGGTGTCCTACCAGTTGATAAAAGAGATCTTATCGCACAAGTTTGTGATGAGATTCTGGAAGGTAAACATGACGATCAGTTTCCATTAGTAATATGGCAAACCGGAAGCGGCACCCAAAGCAATATGAATGTGAATGAGGTAATTGCCAATAGAGCCCATCAAATTGCCGGAAAAACAATCGGGGAAGGAGATAAAACCTTACAACCCAATGATGATGTAAATAAATCACAGTCATCTAACGATACTTTTCCAACAGGGATGCATATTGCGGCTTATAGAAAGATTACTAAAGTCACTTTACCAGGCCTTCGTAAATTAAGGGATACGCTAAAAAGAAAATCAGAAGAATTTAAGGGTACCGTTAAAATTGGACGTACACATTTCATGGATGCTACCCCCCTAACCTTAGGTCAGGAATTTAGCGGATATGTTGCTCAACTTGATTACGGAATCAGAGCATTGGAAAACACGCTTCCACATCTTGCTGAACTTGCCTTAGGAGGAACTGCGGTAGGAACCGGACTGAATACTCCAAAAGGTTATTCCAAAAGAGTGGCAGAGTTTATCGCAAAATTCACTGATATGCCATTTGTTTCTGCCGGAAATAAATTTGAAGCCCTGGCCGCGCACGATGCGTTTGTGGAAACACATGGTGCTTTAAAGCAATTGGCAGTTTCTTTAAACAAAATCGGAAACGATATTAGAATGCTGGCTTCAGGACCTCGCAGCGGGATTGGAGAGATCAATATTCCAGCGAATGAACCTGGATCTTCTATAATGCCCGGAAAAGTAAATCCAACCCAATGTGAAGCACTGACCATGGTATGTGCTCAGGTTATAGGAAATGATACTACCATAAGTGTTGGCGGAATGCAGGGACAGTTTGAACTGAACGTATTTAAACCGGTGATGGCAAATGCATTATTGCAAAGTGCAGAATTACTGGGAGACGCCTCTGCTTCTTTTGAAGAGCATTGTGCAAGAGGAATTGAAGCGAATCACAAGAGAATTCAGGAACACCTGAATAATTCTTTAATGCTTGTAACTGCACTCAATACCAAAATAGGTTATTATAAAGCGGCAGAAATCGCAAATACTGCTCATGAAAATGGAACCACTCTAAAAGAAGAAGCTGTAAACTTAGGTTACGTAACCGAAGAGCAGTTTGATGAATGGGTAGATCCAAAAGATATGGTGGGGAATTTAAAGTAAATCCCTTCTATATACTATATAGAATTAGAAAGCCCCTGCAGATTTGCAGGGGCTTTTCTATTTATTAGATCTAATATGGTCTATATAGTATCAGAATTTTTTCTGATCTCTTTCTTCGCTTTTTTTGCATAGTGCTTTTGATATTTCCAGTAAGATAAAGCACCAAGAACTGCTATTCCCGCCAGTGTATAATAAACAAAGGTTGGAGTAATTACTTTATCTCCGCTGGCATAGGAGTGCAAACCACTTAGATAGAAATTCACCCCAAAATAGGTCATCATAATGGAGGCGTAAGCGATAATTGACATAAAGTTAAAAATCCATCTGCCTCGAAGGCCAGGAACCAATCTCATGTGAATTACAAAAGCATACACCATAATACTTACTAGTGCCCAGGTTTCCTTAGGATCCCATCCCCAGTATCTTCCCCAGCTCTCGTTGGCCCACTGCCCTCCAAGAAAGTTTCCTATAGTTAGCATTACCAATCCCACAGTTAGAGCCATTTCGGTAATAATGGTTATTTCCCGAATATTCAATAGCATTTTCTTCTTGTTGGATTCCGTAGTAAGCACCATTAATAGTAGCGCTACAACTCCAAGGATCATCCCTAAGGTTAAAGGACCATAACTACCAACAATTACAGATACATGTATCATCAACCAGTAAGAATCGAGTACTGGAACCAAATTTGCTATTGCCGGATCTGTCCAGTTCTGGTGGGCGCTCCATAAGATCATAGCGGTTACAAAAGCGGTAGATGCAATAGTTAAGTTGGATTTTCTTCCAAATGCAAGACCAAAGAACATGGTCGCCCAGGCTACATAGATCATCGATTCATAAGCATTACTCCAGGGAGCATGCCCTGAAATATACCATCTTGCGCCAAGACCAATAGTGTGTAAAGTAAATAGAATTATAATAACTCCTACACTCAGGTATATAATGTTGCGAATAAATTTGTTAGCCTTAAAGATTCTAAAGACCACAAATATCAACATGAATAAACCTGCCAGCATATACATCCAGTATAGGTTCTTGAAAATATTATACTTATTATAGGTTATTTCAGCCTCAATTTTCTGCTCTGAAGGCATCACTTCTGCTCCAAATTTTTGCTGATAACTTTTAATGCTTTCCAGGTATTGATCTGCTTTTGAGTAGTCACCCGTTTTACGGGCATCTCTCAATGCATTCATATAAAGCGGCAGGATTTGTTTGGTATAAACTGAATCCATTCCTTTAAGATTGGATTCATCAACCTGTTTATAAGAGACCCACTTGTTATTTTCGTCACCTGGTATTGGAAAAACTTTAAGGATATTTCCTTCTAGGGCGCTGTACAAAAGATTGACCTTCTTATTCGTATTTATAAAATCCTTCTGAAACTTATTAGGAACTGCAGCCTGATAGGCATCATCCAGATATGGAGATAATTTATATTTTCCTCGTTGATCAAAAAAGTCAGTTAGAGATAGATATTTCTTTCCTTCTTCAACTCCCAAAATTTGATGGAGGCTGTCGTTATGTTTTTCTACAAATAGTAAAGGTACATCATACCATACCATAGGATTCTCGGTAATAGAAATAAGAACCTGATCTGAAGTTAGACCTTCATAAGAATCTTTTTTAGTTAATTTCCGAAGTAATTCTGAAGAATAAGTATTGGCAGGTTTCATCCTACCGCCGGCATCCTGAATAACCAATCTTCCAAATTTTTCTGCATGTTCAACTTTGACAGCATTGGAAACGATGATACTATCTAATTGGGATTTAGCAGTTTCACTATGCTCATGATCCTGAGTTTGAGCATTAATTCCGAAAGAAATAGATATAAATGCTAATAAAGTAGTGAGTGTTTTCTTTTTACTCTTCACCTTATCCAGCATAACTTTTAAATTTCCAAATCGCGATCCCTTATCGAACAAGATCCACATAAGTCCGAAATAAAGAAGAAAATAACCAATATAAGTTGTCCAGGTTCCCCAGAAATCATGGTTTACAGATAAAACTGTTCCTTTTTCATCAGGATCAAAACTAGACTGGAAAAATCTGTATCCCTGTTCATCTAAAACATGATTCATATAGATCTCATATGGCATTGGTTCTTTCCCTTCCCTAATAACTTCTACTTTACTTTTAAAGGAAGCATACCCAGGTGTTTCCCTGTCTGCTGTTCCGGGATATTTTTCAGCTATAAAGTCATTGAGCTTTATTGCGAAAGGCAGTTCTTTTTCTATAGACCCATAATTGACAAATATCTCCAGGTCTCCAAGATTGAGCTGTGTTGGATTCCCTACAGTTCCCTGCCCTCCTAATAAGGTAACAGTTTCAGATTCTCCACCAGAAGAAACTCTTAAAGTTACGGCATCGAGATCCTGCTTGGTTTTAGGATTAGTTGGGACCACATCATATTCTCCCTTCACAACAGGTTCAGGAATTACAAATTGCATATTCCCAATATTATAAAGGGATCTAAGCATAAGAGTTTGAGTAGAATCTTTTGCTAATTCCCCCTGCTTTTGATCGGCCATCCGCATGTAGGTGCCTTCAAAAGGAGAATCTATGATATACTCTCCATTTTCAGAAACCTGAATGTTTATAGCTCCGTCCTGTGGACTATTCAAAGTAAAAAGTACGTTGTGAATATTACTAACCTCGCCTTCCTGCAGATAATGATCGTGCCGCTGACCTTCCCCGGCCTCTACTATTTTGAGGTAGTTTTCACCATCTTCAGTAGGCACTAAAGCTTCTTCAGCTCCATGAATAAAATTAGTTACTTCAAATCTTACCGGTTGCCCGTTAAAATCTGTATTCAGAACATAGTCATTTTCAACTTCCGGCCCAAAAAGAACATCTTCCTGTAAAACTCTACGTCTTGGTTGTCCATCGATCTCGCCATCTACAAAAAAAGTAAAATGAGGACTATGGCTCAAAAATTTATTGGTGGTTTCCCCTTCTCTAATAGGCATGATACCTTCATAACTGATATAGCGTGTAATAAAAGCGCCAATGAGGATTAGAATAAAGGAAAGGTGAAGAAGGAGCGTGCTCCATTTTTCTTTTTTATAAAGCTGGTAACGTTTTATATTCCCGATAAAATTGATAAGAAGAAAAAGCATAATTCCTTCAAACCACCAGGTATTATAAATTAAAATTCTTGCGGTTTCAATACTATACCAGGTTTCTATGAAAGTACCCATGGCCATGGATATTGCGAAAATTATAAACAAAACGGCCATTATTCGGGTAGAAAAAAGGATTGAGGCTATTTTTTTCTGCATGGAAGAAGTGTCATTTTAACGGGTGCAAATTTAACGATTTATTATCAGTTTAAAAGACTTATCCTAAATCATTCTCAAGTCTACAAACGTTAATTTTACCTGCTTAAAAATTTTGGTATTTTAGCCACATGATCAAAGTGGTAATTATCGGTGCTGGCAATGTGGCAACTCACTTATACCAATGCTTTACAAAATCCAAACAACTGGATGTAATTCAGGTTTATAACCGGAATATCCAGCATCTCGATTTTGTTGAAGATGCGTCAAAAAAGGTTTCAGCTCTTGATGAGCTAAAGGAGGCAGATCTTTATCTTATTGCAATTAAGGATGAAGCGATTGGCGAATTAGTTGCTAAATTCAATCCTAAAAATGGAATAGTTGCACATACTTCAGGGACCCAACCCCTTCATATTTTATCAAAATTCGATAATTACGGGGTTTTTTATCCGTTGCAAACTTTTTCTAAAATTAAACCGGTCAACTTTAGAGAGGTTCCGCTTTGTCTGGAAGCAAATTCAGAGGATAATTTAGAGTTCCTAAAGAAAATTGCTTCCATAATCAGCAACCAGGTTTTTGAGGTAAATTCAGATCAAAGAAAAGCCCTGCACGTTTCGGCGGTTTTCGTTAATAATTTCAGTAATCATCTGTTTACATTGGCTTCAGATTTTTGTAAAAAAGAGGAATTGCCTTTTGACATTTTGAGACCTCTCATCAAAGAAACTGTAGACAAACTGGAAAATCTGGATCCATATTCAGCACAAACAGGACCTGCGCTAAGAAATGATAAAGACACAATATCTGCCCATCTGGAAATGCTGGATGGAGACCGCAAGAAAATCTATACTATATTAACCGAATCTATTCAGAATTTGCATGGAAAAAAGCTATAAAGAACATCTAAACCAGATAAACACCTTTGTTTTTGACGTTGACGGAGTTTTGACCAATGGGTCTATCCAGATTTCCACTAAAGGGGAACTTCTTAGAACTATGAACATTAAGGATGGGTATGCCATGAAATTGGCTCAAAATTCTGGCTATACTGTTTGCATTATCAGCGGAGGGAAAAACGAAGGAGTAAGAAAACGCTTGCGTGACCTGGGAATTACCGATATCTATCTTGGAGTAAGTGATAAGGTGGAACAAATGGATGAATTCTTTGATATTTACAATATTAAACCGGAACAGGTTCTTTATATGGGAGATGATATTCCAGATTATTATCCCATGAAACTTGTTGGGCTGCCATGCTGTCCACAAGATGCGGTGCCCGAAGTAAAAGACATTTCCCTGTATGTTTCCCATAAAAATGGCGGGGAAGGTTGCGTACGGGATGTAATAGAGCAGGTAATGAAAGTCCAGGGAAAATGGATGGATAAAAATTCCTGATAGAATGTTGCATTTCCTGAAACTTATACGCGTGGGCAATCTTATTTTTATTGCTCTTACCATGTTTCTTATAAAATATGGCCTTTTTGAACCTTTTGAGGTCGCCATTACTCTGAACCTTTTTGGTTTTTCCATGCTGGTTCTGGCAGTGGTCTGTGTTGCCGCCTCGGGTTATGTGATCAATGATATATTTGATGTTTCGGCCGATCTAAAGAATAAACCGAAAAGAACAATTATCGGAAACCAGATCTCAGAGAAAACAGCCTATAGATTGTTTTTTATCCTGAATATTATTGGAGTAGGCCTGGGTTTTTACCTGTCTAATATGATTGGCAGACCCGGCTTTGTAGCTTTCTTTATCTTTGGTTCTGCTATATTATATATTTATAATTCTCAATTTCAGCAGAGCATTTTAATTGGAAATATACTGGTAAGTATTATTGTGGGACTTATTCCGGTGGGTGTAGGACTCTATGATCTGCTGCCGGCTATAACTCCGCAGAATCAGCAAACCCAATCGGTCATATTTTCAATTCTGATCGACTATTCCATTTTTGCATTTTTGATAAATCTCTTAAGAGAAATAGTGAAAGATCAGGAAGATATTGATGGAGATTATAATGCGGGATATAAAACACTTCCCATTGTTCTGGGTAAAAAACGCACTAACAGGATACTTTTTGTTGCAGCCCTTCTACCCCTGGGCTTTCTGATCTATTATATCTATCAGTATTTATTTGAAAATGTATCTGCGGTTGTATATGCTTTATTTTTATTGGTGGCTCCGCTCCTATTCTTTTTAGTGAATATCTGGACTGCCCAAAAGAAATCGGAATTTACCAGATTAAGCCTTATCCTGAAATTCGTCCTTTTCTTTGGCTTGATATCCATTGGACTTCTGCAATTTATTTTACTTTAAAGCTATGCTGAAAGAATTAGTTAGAGATCATGAAATCATCCTGGCTTCCGGATCCCCGAGGAGACAAAAATTCTTTAAAGATCTGGAGATCCCGGTTACCATCGATGTGCGCCCTGTAGATGAAGTCTTTCCGTCGCATCTGAAAAAAGAAGAAATAACAGGTTTTTTGTCTGCACTGAAGTCTGAAGTTTTCCGGGATGACCTTAAAGAGAATCAAATATTGATCACCAGCGACACCATTGTTTATAATGACGGGGAAGCTTTGGGAAAGCCAAAAGATCATGCAGAGGCGGTGAAAATGATAAAATCACTTTCAGGTAAAGATCATGAGGTGATCACTTCTGTTTGCTTTACTACCCAAAACTCTCAAAAGATCTTAAATCATACCACAAAGGTTTATTTTTCTGAATTAAGCGACCAGGAAATTGATTATTACGTTACCAACTTTAAACCTTTTGATAAAGCTGGCGGATATGCGATCCAGGAATGGATTGGTTTAATTGGGATAGAAAAAATAGAAGGAAGTTATTTTAATGTAGTAGGCCTTCCTACCTATGAAGTATATAAAACCCTAAAAGATATCCTTAACTCCTGAATTTGTAACTTTAAGAAAAAATATGATTCGGTTATTCAATATTTGTCTTTTGGCCGCCCTGTGTTTTTCCTGCGACAATACTTCTGAAGAAAAACGGGCCATGTTGCTTTCTGATGAATTTAAAGAATACTGGTATACAGGCGAGGCAGAGATCACATCCTACCGTTTAGAACAGGCCAGGTATGGCGAAATGAGAAAGGGAGAAGCTGTTCTCATTTATGTGACTGAAGATTTTTTTGCGGAAGAACAGGTAAAAGCCGGAAATAAGACTGAAGAGACAATTAACGTTCTTAAATTGAATGCTACTAAGAATTTTAATACGGGTATCTATCCATATAGTATCATGCAAAGTAGTTTCTATCCTTTGAATGGTGAACAACATGCCCTAAAGGTTTCTGCATCTATACAGGAATGGTGTGGCCAGGTTTATATGCAACTTAATAAACGTGGAAAATTCCATATTACCAGTCATTCGTATTTTGAAGGTGAGGCCGATGAAGAACTGGAACTAGAAAAGGTTCCGCTGGAAAACGAAATATGGAACCGACTTAGAATTGCACATGACAAATTACCTACTGGAGAATTTAAAATGATCCCTTCTTTTGAGTATTTAAGGCTTAGTCATCAACCGGTCAGGGCATATTCAGTAATCGGCGAATATTTTACGACGGAAGAGTTTAATGTATATCAGCTAACGTATCCAGACTTAAAAAGAGAGCTTAAGATTTACTATAGCAGGATTTTTCCCTATACTGTAGAGAAATGGGAAGAATCATCTCCCTCAGGTTTTGGTGAAGATGCTGAAATATTAACGACAAAAGCATTCAAAAAAGAGCGTATAAAGACTGATTACTGGAATAAAAATTCGAATAAAAATCTACCTTTACGGGAAAAACTGGATTTAAAATAATGTACGAAATACTAACCACTTATCGCGAAGAATTGTTGTACTCACTGGTAGTACTTATTTTATTGATGATCATCCAATTCGTGTTGAAGAAAGCCGCGAATAAGGTGGGTAAACGAAGTGAAATAAACATTACCCGAACCAGGCTGATGTTTAAATACATCAATATTTTAATTTTGTTAATTGCCGCTTTTCTGTTGTCTTTTTCATGGGGAGTAGGATTAGCGGAGTTAGCTCTTGTTTTCTCTTCTACATTTGCAGTAATTGGGGTGGCGTTATTCGCAATCTGGTCTATTCTTAGTAATATCACTTCCGGGATCATTATGTTCTTTTCATTTCCATATAAAATTGGAGATACCATTAGAATTCATGATAAAGACATGCCTGTTGAAGCTGAAATTGAAGATATCAAGGCTTTTCATTTACACCTTAGAACTTCTGATGGCGAATTGATCACCTATCCAAATAATCTCATTCTTCAAAAGGCAGTATCCCTGGTACAGACTGAAAGGAAACATGATGATGGTAAAGAAGCTCTTTAAAATCTAAAAGAAGCCGAAAAAATAAGTCTGTAGCATTGAAAGTTTTTATATTTGGTAAAACCTCTTAGTTCATGCGTAAATTATTTTTCATTCTATTTTTTCTAAGTTTCTGTGCAGGTAAAGCACAGGCTCCGGAAAAATGGAGTTCTACTGAAATTTATAACCACATTAAAAAACTGAACTTTCTGGGATCAGTTCTATATATTGCTGCACATCCAGACGATGAGAATACACGACTTATCTCCTATTTTTCAAACGAAAAAAATGCCCGGACAGCTTATTTATCACTCACCAGAGGTGATGGCGGCCAAAATCTTATCGGGCCCGAATTAAGAGAACAATTAGGACTTATTAGGACTCAGGAATTACTTGCTGCCCGGAGAATAGATGGCGGTAAACAATTTTTTACCCGCGCCAATGATTTTGGATATTCCAAGACTCCTGCTGAAACCCTGGAAATATGGAATAAAAAAGAAGTTTTAAGTGATGTGGTATGGATCATTAGAAAATTCAGGCCTGATGTTATAATAAACAGGTTTGATCACCGAACGCCTGGAAGTACTCACGGGCATCATACTTCTTCAGCAATGCTAAGTGTTGAAGCGTTCGAACTTTCCGGAGAAAAAAGTGCATACGATTCTCAGTTAGAGTATTTAGAAGCTTACCAGCCAAAAAGACTATTTTTTAATACCTCTCCCTGGTTCTATGGTGGTGATGAGGCATTTCAGGAAGCTGATAAATCTAATTTTATAAGTTTTGATACCGGAACTTATTTCCCACTTCACGGTTTATCCAACCCGGAGATTGCATCCCTGAGCAGAAGCCAGCACAGGTCACAGGGTTTTGGTAGCACAGGAAGCCGTGGAAAACAAATGGAATATCTTGAATTATTGAAAGGCGATCTGCCGTCAAAAGATTCAGGCATCTTCGACGGAATTGATACTTCATGGAATCGGGTCGAAAATGGTAAAGCCATTGGTGAAATTCTAAAAGATGTTGAAGAAAATTTCAATTTTGAAAAACCCTCCGAACATTTACCTCAATTATTAGAGGCATACAAACTTATTCAAGACCTGGAAGATGACCATTGGAAGAAAATAAAAACCGAAGAGATCAAAGAAATCATCTATGCTGCCTCTGGTCTATACCTGGAAGCTGTTGCTCAAAAAGCGTTTGCCACGCCCTCAGAAGAATTACAGGTAAAGCTTGAAGCCATTAATAGAAGTGATGAGAAGATTCAATTAGCGGCTGTTGAATTAACTCCAAATAATTCCAAAATTGAACCTCAGGCAAATTTATCAAATAATGAAGGCTGGAATAATAGTATGATTTTCAGAATTCCGGAAACAGCAGAATATACCACTCCATATTGGCTTAATAAACCTGGTGATATTGGAATGTATGCGGTAAAAGATCAAAAATTACGAGGTCTGCCCGAAACTCCGTTGCATACCAAAGCAAACTTCAGGATCAGGATGAACGATACTGAAATAAATTTTCAAAAACCTGTAGTTTATAAATTTAACGACGAGGTTTATGGTGAGACTTATAAGAATTTTGAAATAATCCCTGCGATCACACTTCATTTTAAAGAAGATGTTTTGATCTTTAATAATGCCGAAGCAAAAGAAATAATGGTTCAGGTTACGGCCAACAAACCCAATATTACAGGTGAGTTAAATTTAAAGGCTGGTGAAGGCTGGCAAATTGAACCTGTAAAAACAAATTTTACTATAGCTCAATCCGGCGGGAATGCGAACCTTCTTTTTAAGATTACTCCTCCGGAAGCTCAGAATGAAACCAGTCTTATGCCTGAAGCGAAAGTTGAAGGAAAAATTTATACCGAAAAGCTTGTTGAAATAGACTACGATCATTTTCCCGATCAGAACATTATCACGCCGGCGAGCTTAAAATTGGTCAAACTTGATATAAAAAAGAAAGGTCAGAATATTGCATATATCGAAGGTGCTGGAGATGTGGTTCCTGAAAGCCTGGAACAAATTGGTTACAACGTAACTAAAATACCTCCGAGTTCTATTTCATTGAATTCACTGAAAAATTTTGACGCTGTAGTTTTAGGCATTCGAGCTTATAACGTTGTGGAAGAATTAAAATTTAAACAAAAAACTTTGTTAGAATATGTAAAGCAGGGTGGTACAATGATCGTTCAATATAATACCAGTCGAGGTTTACTTTTGGATAATCTTTCTCCTTATAACTTAGAACTTTCAAGAGACAGGGTTACCGAGGAAAATTCAGAAGTAAATTTCCTTTCTCCCGAACACCCGGTTTTGAATACGCCTAACAAATTAACCAGCGCAGATTTTAAAGGTTGGGTCCAGGAACGCGGACTTTATTTCCCTGATAGCTGGGATGAGCATTTCACTCCAATTCTTAGCATGCACGATAAAAATGAAACCCCTAAAAATGGCAGCCTCTTAATAGCCAAATATGGAGAGGGCTATTATATCTATACTGGAATCAGTTTTTTCCGGCAGTTTCCAGAAGCAGTCCCGGGCGCTTTCAGACTATTTGCCAATCTAATTTCAATAGGTAAATAATGGATAAACCGGAAAAATACCATTGGAAAAAAAGCTACAGCCTGGTTCTTATCGCAAACGTGATCTACATCGTGGCGTTTTATTTAATAATGAATTATTTCGCCTGATATGCAATTGATAGACTGGATAATCCTTACAGGAACCATTGCCTTTATTGTATGGTATGGCGTTTATAAATCACGAGGCAGTAAAAATGTAGAAGATTATATTGGGGGTGGAAAAAATGCCAAATGGTGGACCATAGGTTTATCTGTGATGGCTACGCAGGCCAGTGCGATCACTTTCCTTTCTACTCCAGGACAGGCTTTTCACGATGGAATGGGCTTCGTGCAATTCTATTTTGGATTACCCATAGCAATGGTCATTATTTGCATGGTTTTTATTCCTATTTATCACCGGCTGAAAGTTTACACGGCTTACGAATATCTCGAATCCAGGTTCGACCGAAAAACAAGAACCCTTACAGCCATCTTATTTCTCATACAGCGCGGGCTTGCTGCCGGTATTACCATTTTTGCTCCGGCCATCGTCCTTTCAGCAGTACTGGGCTGGAATCTAACCTCACTTACCATTATCATCGGGGTTCTGGTGATCATATACACTGTTTCAGGAGGAACCAAAGCCGTGAGTGTAACTCATAAACAACAAATGGCAGTGATCTTTACCGGTATGGTCGTCGCATTTTTTATTATTCTAAGTTATCTCCCGGATTCTGTTGGTTTTACAGATGCTCTTGAAATTGCTGGAACGGGTGGTAAAATGAATATTCTTGACTATTCTTTCGACTTTGAAAATCGTTATACACTTTGGAGCGGACTTATAGGAGGAAGCTTTCTTGCCCTCTCCTATTTTGGTACAGACCAAAGTCAGGTGCAACGTTATCTTACCGGCGCCTCAGTTAGGGAAAGTCAGATGGGAATGATCTTCAACGGATTATTGAAAGTACCACTCCAGTTTTTTATTCTGTTGGTTGGTGTTATGGTATTTGTATTTTATCAATTCAATACCGCTCCCTTAAACTTCAATCCTGCCGCCACAGAAACTGTTTTAAACTCTAATTATTCTGAACAGTATAAAGATCTGATGCTCGAACATGAAGAAGTTCAGCTAAAGAAGCAGCGACTGGGTTTAAATTATGCAGAAACTAAATCTGGGATGAATCCTTCTGAAGTCGCAGATTTCGAAAGGGAATACATGAGTCTGGATAAAGAACAAAACGAGATAAGAGAGAGGGCTAAAATATTCATTGACGCTTCAGATGCTGAGGCTGAAAGCAATGATAAAGATTATGTCTTTATTCATTTTATCTTAAATAACCTTCCTAAAGGTTTTATAGGCCTTTTACTGGCCGTAATCCTGTCTGCCGCGATGTCTTCTACCGCTTCTGAACTTAATGCACTGGCTTCTACCACCGTTATTGATCTTTACAAAAGAAATCATAAGGAAGATAAAAGTGAGGAGCATTACCTCGCCGCTTCCAAGTGGTTCACATTAATGTGGGGTATTATTGCCATTGCTTTTGCCAGCCTGGCCGATCTTTTTGATAATCTTATTCAGCTGGTAAATATTATTGGAAGTCTTTTCTATGGCAATGTTTTGGGAATATTCCTGCTCGCCTTTTTCATTAAATACGTTAAAAGCAACTCGGTATTTATCGCCGCTATTATAACCCAGGCTATTGTCCTATTAGTTTTTAAACTTGAGCTTATGCCCTATTTATGGTTAAATGTGCTTGGATGCTTGCTGGTGATCTCTCTGGCTTTATTATTACAAACTTTTAAACCAAATAATTCTGAACTTAGGGAAGTATGAAAAAGATAAAATGGGGAATAATAGGTCTTGGAAAGATCGCCAACAAATTCGCTGAAGGCCTTACTTCAGTTGAAAATGCTGAATTATATGCGGTCGCTAGTAGAGATCTTAGTAACGCAAAGAAGTTTTCAGAAATTCATGCTGCTGAAGTTTTTTATGGTTCTTATGAAGAATTAATGAAAGATAAAGCGGTGGAGGTTATCTATATCGCAACGCCTCACGTTTTTCATTATGAGCTGACCTTAAAGTGCATCAATCATGGAAAAGCGGTGCTGTGCGAAAAGCCATTTGCCATGAATATTCAGCAAACAGAAGAAATGATAGCTCTTTCCAGAGAGAAAAAGATCTTCTTGATGGAAGCGCTCTGGACGAAATTCCTGCCGCATTTTAAATATGTTTCCACAAGAATAAATTCGGGAGAATTTGGAAAGATTGAATCGATAAAAGCCGATTTTGGATTTCCGGCAAAATTTGATAAAACAAAACGACTTTTTAATAAATCGCTTGGAGGTGGCAGCCTTCTGGATATTGGTATCTACCCGGTTTTTCTAACCTACAGTCTATTAGGAAAACCAGATACAATTAAGGCATCTGCTGAATTTACCGAAACCGGGGTTGACTCAGAGTGTCGCATGCAATTCAACTATGCCGATAATGTGAAAGCAGAACTTTTTTCCACTTTCAAAGAAAAAACACCCACTATTGCGGAAATCAATCTGGAAAAAGGAAAAATTCTATTGAATTCACGGTTTCATGAACCCACCACGGTCACTATTACTTTTAACGGAGAGGAAGAGCTCAGGGAGTTTGGTGTACAAACCAATGGATATAATTTTGAAGCAGCGCATGTATCTGAGATGCTTCAGAAAGGAAAAACTGAAAGTGATATCTGGCCCCTTGATAAAACCAGGGATTTGATGAGTTTACTGGAGCAAGTTCGTGAAGAAATTGGCTTAACATATTAAAATAAGAAAGGTTTTCTAAATCTTTGATTCGTCAAGCTGAAATTATTTCAGCTTCTCTAGAGATCCTGAAACAAGTTCAGGATGACATAATCGCAATTAGAAAACCTTTCTTAAGAGATAAATGTGATTTTGGGGATTATTTAGTTCCTCCCCACTCTTTAATAGATTCTTTATTCATTTTTACATAATCTGCATTGTTCGCTTTTTCAGCAGAAGCCATTGATTTTTTTGCTGTCGCAATCGCTTCCTGTTTTTTACCCATTTCAGCTTCGATCAAAGATTTTCTTCTAAGCATCCAGAATGCATCATCACCAGCCATTTCAGTAGCTTTGGAAACCCACTTATAGGCTTTTTCCAAATCCTTTCCCGCTTCATGATAATAAGTTCCCGCCGCAAAATAATCATTGGCCGTAGGCCCGTTCATTACTTTTTCTATACTGGACATTGCCTTCTCATCGGTTGGAACTTCCATCTTCAACATTGCAATAGTATTCTCCCAGATGAAATTAAGACTAGCCGAATCATTTTTAAGATCATCAATAACAATGGTAAAAGTTTCCATCGGCATTGGCATTTCCATAGTTTCGGCAGTGGCCTTTAAAGCAACCTTACTCTCATCCCATTGCTGTGGCACACCCCAATTATCGGTAGAGGTATAAAACATCACCTCCCAGGAGTCTTCTGAAGGAATTGTATAAATGCTATAAGAACCCTTTTTAAGTTCCTTACCGTTGATCTTTACATCATCACTAAAAGTAATTTCCGTATTGGCATTAGCCCCCGTTCTCCATATTTCTCCGTAAGGAACAAGATCTCCAAAAATTGTTCTGTCTCTCATTCCTGGACGGGAATATTCGATGGTAACATCGGTAAGGCCCACAACTTGCTCGATCTTTCCCGTGGGACTTGCCTGTGGAGCCTGAATTTGAGCTTTCATAGAAATAGCTATGCAAAAGATAATTGCAAATGATAGTAGTTTTTTCATTGTAGTAATTAATTGGTTTTCTCAAATATACATAGAAAGCCATTTAATTACTTCATTCAGCAACCAAAGAGTTTTGAAAACCAGGTACAAGACCACATTTGCCTATTTCACTGTGAAAGTTTTTCTAATGC
Organism: Christiangramia sediminis; assembly: GCF_020552705.1. GTDB lineage: Bacteria > Bacteroidota > Bacteroidia > Flavobacteriales > Flavobacteriaceae > Christiangramia > Christiangramia sediminis. The sequence continues at coordinate 858,316 of NZ_JAJBZG010000001.1, forward strand.
TAATTGGCTGGATATCTTCGGAAAAACCCTGAATAAGAATTTCAAAGGTTCTGGTAACATCTGAAGTATAAAAAGATAGTGTTTCAGAACTCTCATTCATATATTTATGAGGCTCCCACAAGAGTTGATATCTAAAATCGGGAATATCTTCATAATCTTTTGAAGCTTTATCATAGGTCTGTTTGAAATAATTCTTTGGAGTTTCTATACTCTTCAGCTTAATTTCTTTTACATACTCAGGATTATAATATTCTATGTAATCCTTTTCAAAAGTTTCGATCATTATGACTCCTTTGTAAGATTTTGATCCTAAAAAGTATTGATCCCGTATTATTTTTATCTTATCTATTTTTCTTGAATCATAAGATTCTACAAAATCTGTAGGATCCTGAACCAGTAGACCATCAATAATTAATAAAGGGGTTCCATCAAAATTCTCGTAAGGTTTATAGCCCAGGACTCCTAATTCATACTTACCCTCAGGGTTTCTTCTAAGCCGGGCATATTCTAAGACTTCAATAAAAGTTTCTTTAACAGTTTTGAACCGGGTGTAATCATCCAGGTCATATTCTAAAGTTTTAATTCCGTTAAACAAATTACTCATGTCCACGGTCTTAATTGTATCAGGCTTTTTAGTATAGAAAGCATTTTCTATTTGATTATGGACACTTCTCTCCTCAATCATTGATTTCATAGAAGAGTCAATTCTGAAGTCATCAAAACTGGACATATCATAATCAACTGAATTATTTCTATTTATACCTACCTTATAATCCTCAAGATTTGAATCCAGAACCTGAATTTTCGCCAGATCTGAAGTGAAACTTTGATCGATATTGAAGTAAAAATTACCATTAGAATCGGTATTAGCTATTCTTAGAAAGAATTGTTCCCCTGGAATAGATAATGCTACCTTGGTATCTGCGAGGTCTAATTCACTGCTATCAGATATTGGTATAATTTGCCCTTTTAAAATATGTCCTCTTAAATCTGGAAGAAAGATAGAGTCTGTATTTCTAAAATTAGTCTCTAGATCACTTTTCGTTAATTTTTCACTGTAACTAATTGCAGTGACATTATCAGGTTGATCAACGGTGTTTATTTTTCTAACTGAAACGGAATAGTAAATTTCACTATTCTCAGTATTTAGCAAATTCATTTCTACTTTCTCGCGGGTACTATAACTTGGTTTATTCAACGTCAGGCTTAACATTCTGGAAGTATCATCAGCTTTATCCACTATACCGGAGTAGACAATACTCTCAGAAATAGAATCTTTTTTACTTTCAGCTAAGATTTGATCCTGGCTTGATTGATATGGATTTATAATGACAATATTCTGACTGAAATAAGGATTATTAGTATTATTCCTCATCCAGCTGGTATATGCGATCAACTTATAATTCCCCGAAGGCACATTGGTAGGTATAAAATAATCTCCCGTACCTCTTCCATTTTTAATTTTAATACTTTGCTCAAAAACAGATTTTCCTGCAGAATCAATTAATTCTACGAATGCCACTTTACTCAAATCACTAAGGCTATTCTCTTGCTTTTTTAGATTGTATATACTGTAGTATAAATATTCTCCTACCAAAAACATGGTAGAATTGGTATGCATATAGATACTCTCTACAGGTATTAAATTGAGAAGCTCTATATCAGATTCTTTTTTTTCAACGGCAACCTGAGCATTTGAAAAAAAAGCAATATTGATAATTATTATGCCTAAAAAAAGTTTCTTATTCATTCTAAAATTTTAATCAATCCAAAAGTTAGGTTTCACATTGGTTCCAAGAACTGTACAATCCATACAAAAAGTGGGGACTACTCGGTAGGGTCCCTCTCCCTCTTCATCTGGAGGAGCTCCATAAGTTTCATCATAAAACTTCACCTGGTTATTTCTTATAAATTCTATCAGAACCCGATATTCAGGTCTTGTAATTTCACAAAAACGCAATGGATCTGGTTTTTCATTTAGACTGAAAAAATCTGTGTAATTAAAGAATATTCTTTTCGAACTTACCTTACCAAGATTAAAATTTCCGACTACCTTTTCATTAGAATCTTCTACGGAAGATATATTTCCATTTATAAACCCTGGCTGATTCTGGGAAAAAACACTTTCAGATCCTGAAAGTTCTTTAAGAGTTTCATAGTAATCATACGCTTTTTGAGAAATACTTACTTGACTAACAAGAATGCTATACCTATTTTGAATTGGGAAATCATCAAACTCATAAAATTTAACTAGGTAATCTGAAATTTCATTTTCAGAAAGAGCTCCTGTGTCTGCCAGTAATATCTCTTTGGATCTTCGGGTATTATAACAAATCTCTTCTTCCTTGGTTTTTGGAACAATTTCTAAAAAATTAGACTGGTTAAGTATAAGATCTCTACTTTGTGTATAGGGAGAGACAATCTTATAGGTTTCATTATATGAATACTTATAATAACTAACTCCATCCTGGCCAGGATTTGCAGAGCTGCTATAGATTGCAATTCCATCAATACCTTCATCATTGGTAGTTCTCTCAGCATATAGATCTTCCATTACAGCATTATTCTCTGGAAGCGTTTCTTCTTCTGAAATATAATTTCTCCCGTTTGAGGTGAGGATCTCTAAATGATATTTTTTACCAGAACTAATATTAAATTCATTTATTGAAGTATATTTTCCAGGTTGTGTTTCCCGAAACTCATATTCATTCTGATTATCATCTACTACAAGAATTCTCGCATTACTTTCAGGGATAATCGTATCGTTATCTATTCTATATACATTTGATAAATAGATCTCCTGTGTTTTTACTTCATCGGTGATGGTCGCTTCTACTACAAGTAACTTCTCATAGGTTTCCGACTTAAAATCATATGGTTCTACACAGGCATGTAATACCACCAACAATATATAAGTGAAGAGTATTTTAATCTTTTTTTCTTTTAAAGTTTTTATAACAAGCATCTTTAAAAATTAAAATTAAAAGAGTTATTTATTATGCTTAGAAAAAATATCTTATACATAATCTAGTATCAATCGACCCAGAATTCGGGTTTTACGTTGGTCCCAAGCACTGTACAATCCATACATATAGTTCTTACCAATCTATAAGGACCTGCTCCTTCTTCATTAGGAGGAATCCCATCTGCTTCTCCATAAAATTTCATCTGATTAGTACTTATGAATGCAACGATATCTAAAAATCTTTCAGGCCTGGTTACTTCACAGGATCGTCCTGCATTAGGATTATCACTAAAATTGAAAAAATCTTTGAAATTAAAGAATATACGTTTAGAGCTCGCTTTTCCTAAATTAAAATTCCCTATCACTTTCTCATTTGAATCTTCTACAGAAGATATGTTCCCATTTATAAAACCGGGTTGATTTTGAGAAAAAATGCTTTCAGAACCAGACAATTCTTTTAAGGTTTCATAGTACTCATAGGTTTCCTGAGAAACACTTATTTGATTTACCAGAATACTATACCTATTTTGAATTGGGAAATCATCGAACTTGTAAAATTTAACTAGGTAATCTGAAATTTCATTTTCAGAAAGAGCTCCTGTGTCTGCCAGTAATATCTCTTTGGATCTTCGGGTATTATAACAAATCTCTTCTTCCTTGGTTTTTGGAACAATTTGAAGAGCTCCAGAATTAGTTACAATAAGATTTCTATTAGAGGTATATGGAGAGACAATCTTATAGGTTTCTTTATATGAATATTTATAATAACTAACTCCATCCTGGCCAGGATTTGCAGAGCTGTTATAGATTGCAATTCCTTCAATACCTTCATCATTGGTCGTTCTTTCAGCATATAGATTTTCCATTACAGCATTATTCTCTGGAAGCGTTTCTTCTTCTGAAATATAATTTCTACCGTTTGAGGTGAGGATCTCTAAATGATATTTTTTACCAGAACTAATATTAAATTCATTTATTGAAGTATATTTTCCGGGTTGTGTTTCCCGAAACTCATATTCATTTTGATTATCATCTACTACAAGTACTCTCGCATTACTTTCCGGGATAATCGTATCGTTATCTATTCTATATACATTTGATAAATAGATCTCCTGTGTTTTTTCTTCATCGGTGATTGTCGCCTCTACTACAAGTAGCCTCTCATAAGTTTCCGACTTAAAATTATACGGTTCTACACACGCATGTAACACCACGACTAATATGCATGTGAAGAGTATTTTAATCTTTTTTTCTTTTAAAGTTTTTATAACAAGCATCTTTAAAATTTAAAATTAAAAGAGACCGTTGGAACCGGAACAGAAAAAATTGAACTCTGCCTTCCTTCTATATTACCTTCATCATTTACAAAGAATACTGAGTATGGATTGTTTCTACCCAATACGTTATATACCGATATATTCCAGAAAGTATGTGCCAGTTTCTTTAGTTTGTGACTCCCTTCAATATTTAAACTGAGATCCAGACGGTAGTAGTCAGGTATTCTAAACTGATTCCGGTCACTATAGACTACATACTCCCCTCCTTCGTAATTATATTGCCCAATAGGAAAAGTAACAGGCCTGCCTGTTTGATAAACGAAATTTGCAGAAATGCTATAGCGCTGTGTGATCTTATAATTTGTAACCGCGCTAAAATCATGAGGCTTGTCAAAATTGGAAGGAAAAAATTCTCCGTTATTAACAGTCTCCTCATTAAAGGCGCCATCTAATTTTAATAAAGATCTTGAATAGGTATAGGCAAGCCATCCGTTAAGACGACCGGAGTTCTTCTTTAACAAGAGCTCTACACCATACGATTTTCCTTCTCCTTGAATAACTTCTGTCTCAAAATTTTCATTTAAGAAAAGATCTGCGCCTACTTTAAAATCGAGGATATTATCAGATGTTTTATAAAAACCTTCAATACTCGTTTCAAATATATTATTATCGAAATTCTTAAAAAGACCAAGTGAATACTGCTGTGCTCTTTGCGGATCGATATTAAATCCAGATAACCTGTAAGTGTCGGTTGGTGAAACTGTCGTGTTATTAGTTAACGTATGTATATATTGAATGGTATTGTTATAGCTCGCCTTTACAGAAAGATCTGCGGCAAAACTATATCTTGCCGAAGCTCTTACTTCTGGTCCTCCATAGGTCTTAATTACTTCATTTTTACCATAATCTACTATATCGATAACAGTAGCATCGGTTTTGGGAACTCCTTCTTCATAAATACGAACCTCTTTTGATCCTAATGCTGTAAAGCTGGAATATCTCAAACCTACGCTTAAAAGTAATGCGTCACTAATCTCAAAATCGTCTGAGATGAAAATTGCAGCTTCCACTCCTCTTTCTTGAGCAAGTTCTAAAGCTTGTATTTGAGAGCTGGAACCTACTGGCTTAATTTCTCCCGGATCAATTCGATAAAATTTTCCTGAGACCCCATAATTGAATTGATGTTTGTTGCTATGAATATAATCCATATCAAGTTTTAATTCAGTCTCATTTAAATGATAACCAGATTCAAAATTGTCGCCAAAATTACTTTCATAATCTATATTAAACTGGTAATCACTATTAGTTAAATAAAGGCTTCCTCTATTCTTATCATTAAACCTATGGTTGTAATTTAATGTAAGTGCCCTGTTTTGATAACTATATATAGAATCTGAAGTGATACTAAATTTATCGTTACTTATATAACCGGTAGCTTTAATATTATTATTCTTATCGATTTTATGGTTATACTTAGCAATTACATCGTAAAAGAAAGCAGTACTGTTATTCAAAGATTCTTCATCCAGATTTTTTAGTATCCAGTCTGAATAAGTACTTCTTCCTCCCAGTATTAACCCCGATTTTTCTTTAACAATTGGCACCTGCAGAGCAAGATTACTTGTTACCGGTCCTATAGACGCTTCTCCCTGAAATTCTTCAGTATTAGCATCTTTGGTAGTTATTTCGAAAACAGAAGACAACCTGCCGCCATATTTTGCAGGAATATTTCCTTTATAAATATTTGCTTCCCCTGAAGTAAACGGGTTGATAGCCGAAAATATTCCAAAGAAATGAGCAGGATTATAAATAACTGCGTTATCCAGCAAGATGAGGTTTTGATCTGCTCTTCCTCCTCTAACGTTATAACCTGCAGAACCTTCGCCAGCTGTAGAGATCCCAGGTAAGGTAGTTGCTACTTTTAAAATATCTCTTTCTCCCAGAACTAAAGGGATATTCTTAATATTTTCAATATCTATTTGCTCCTGGCCGGTATTGGCATTATCAACATTCTTGTCGGCATTAGAATTCAAAAGTACTTCCCCTAACATCTCATAAGAATCTCTTAGAGAAAAATCTAGTTTCCCGTCATTATAGATAATTACTTTCTTTCGAACATTTTCATTCGTCAAAGATTTTGTTTCTATAAAATTCACTCCTTTCCGGAGGTTAATCTCATAGAAACCATTAATATCTGTGGAAACACCGGTATTTCTCCCCTCTACAATTATTGCAAGATTTGAAATGGGTTCACCAGTTTCAGTACTTTTTACATACCCAGATAAAGTAAAACCTCTTTTTCTATTAGAAGCGTTTTGTTTTCCAATTCTAACAGTTTCTGTTTTCTTATTTTCAGAAATATTATTATTAAAAAAAATAGGAGAATCTACCAGTTCAGTCTCTTCATTAACATTGTTTTCATCAGAAGGTTTTACCTGGGGCTCTCTAAAAAACCTAGCAGGGAGCTCATCATAAATTATACTATTTTGTGTTAGTACAACCCTGTTATCATCAAGGATATAATAATTTAAAATTGTTTCATCCAACAGGTCGTTTAAAACATCCTGTATGGGAATTTTATCATAAGTAGCGGTAATAGATTTATTGGGAATCCATTCTTCTACAAAGTAAAATTTCACATTTGCTTTCTCTTCAATTTGAGAAATAGCTGTTAGCAGTGGAGTATTATTAAAGCTAATAGTTATGGTATTCTTAGTATCCTGTCCAAATATTAGTTGTACACAAAATAATAAGAAGAAGAGTTTGATATATTTAAACATGAATTATGATGACTTTTCTAATTGGGAAGTAATTTCTTTAAAAAGCTGAATCATAAAATCGTCAGGCTTAGCTCTTAGAACAGACCTTTGTTCACGATAGAATTTTTTGATTTCAGATTTTTGAGTGGGGAAAATAGAATTTATCTCTTTTTTTGAGTCGGCAGAAAAAAACTCTCCTTCATATTTAAAAATAAACTCGGAATCTGTAGGCTCAAATTCGTAAAAAACGTAGTTACGCTCCATTTTTCGTTGGACTTTTTTTCTATGTTTTTTAAATAAGGTTAATGAAGAAGTTTCTAATATATTCTCATAAAAACCTTCAAAATCTTTCTCTGTTTCAATCCCAATATTTTCAAATTTATGACCATTCATTTCAAATTTTTGAATACGAGAAGTAATAAGTTGAAAAGTTGAGAATTTATTTGAAACAGGAATTTTCGCTAGTACTAAATCATCATATACATTAAATTTTAGCAGAACACTTGGATAATAGTTGTTCTCATAAACTATTGAAGAAACATTAAAATCCTGATAAGTATATAAAAATTTATTTTTTTCATTAATGGTAACTTCTTGATCTAAGTTTTGAATTCCATTAAAGAGCATTGTATTTTCCAAACCAATCTTGTGATCCAGCAATAAATAAGCTGCATCGTTTTGAGCCAATAAACTTCCAGAAAAAACAAAAAATAAAGATAAGAGCAGATAATTAGTATTATTCAATATCATTTAAAAGGTAAAAATGTTAATAAAATGAGATCACTCTCTGCAATTTTGACCTTATAATATTATTAGGTCAGGACGAATCTAAAATTTATGAGGGTCTAAAAAAAATAAATCTCCTTTTTAACATAACGTCCCGGGATAAAAAGTGAAAGTTACTTTTCATATTTAAATTTTGTTTAACTATTATATTTTTATTTTAAACAAAATGAAGTGTAATTTTACTGGAAACAAATTAAAATGAAGCTTTATACACTGCGTAGTGTTCAAAAATTGCCCATCAGTCCACAGAAAGCCTGGGATTTCTTATCAGATCCTCGAAATTTAAAAACAATTACTCCAGATTATATGGGTTTCGAAATTCTTTCGGGTGGTGACCGTCCCATGTTTCCGGGACAAATTATTCAATATATCGTAACTCCTGTTGCAGGAATAAAAACTAAATGGGTCACCGAGATCACTCATGTAAAAGATGGAGAATATTTTGTAGATGAACAAAGGTTCGGACCTTACTCTTTATGGCATCACAAACATTTTATAAAATCTATCCCAGGAGGGGTAGAAATGGAAGATATCATTGATTACAAATTACCTTTCGGAATTTTAGGGCAACTCGCACACCCAATATTGGTGAAATCCAAGCTTAAGGAAATTTTTGATTATCGCAAACACAAATTAATAGAAATGTTTGGTGAGTATAACGAAGATTCCCATTCTACTGAGACTCTAAAACAAGACATCTTAAATTAAATATGATGAAGAAAAATATATTATTAATAGGCGGTTCTACCGGAATAGGATATCAAATCGCTGAACTTTTAAATGAGAATAACAATATAATCGTTGCTTCCAGAAATAAATCTGAATTAGATACCGATAAAGTAACCCATCTTGAATTTGATGTACTAAAGGATGATATTTCAGAACTTGATTTGCCCGATACTATAGATGGATTGGTATATTGCCCAGGAAGTATAGATCTTAAACCTTTTAAAATGATCAAGCCTGAAAGTTTTGAAAAGGAAATGAATCTTAATTTCTTCGGACTGGTGAGATGTGTAAAAGGAGTTCTTGATAAACTTAAAAATTCAGATCAGGCAAGTCTGGTATTTTTCAGTACCGTTGCGGTAAAAGTAGGTATGCCATTCCATACGAATGTAGCAGCCGCAAAAGGAGCCATTGAAGGTTTTGCCAAATCCCTGGCAGCAGAATATGCTCCAAATTTCAGGGTAAATGTCATCGCTCCATCCTTGACCGATACTCCGCTGGCTGAAAAATTACTTTCCAATGACGATAAAAGGAAAAAAATGGATCAGCGACATCCTTTAAAAAGAGTTGGAGAACCTAAAGACATTGCCAATCTCGCAGCTTTTTTATTAAGTGAGAACAGTTCGTGGATCACGGGACAAATATTAGGAGTAGATGGAGGCCTCTCTACTATAAACAGCAATTAATGAGTAAAGAAGTTAATATTTTTTGGTTTAGAAGAGATCTTAGGCTTGACGATAATGCGGGTTTAAAAGCAGCTCTACAAGATGACCTGCCGGTACTACCTATATTTATTTTTGATTCTGAAATTCTTGAAAAGTTACCTGAAGATGATGCCCGGGTTAGCTTCATTTTCGACGAGCTACAAAAAATGCGAAATGAACTCCAGGAAAATCAGGAAAGTTCAATCGCGATGCTTCAGGGAACTCCGGAAAATGTTTTCAAGGAATTGATAGCAGATTATGAAATAAAGAAAGTCTTTACCAACAGGGATTACGAACCTTATGCCAGGGAAAGAGATAAAAAAATATCCCGGCTCTTATCTAATAATGAAATTGAATTTCTTGATTTTAAGGATCAGGTGATATTTGAAAAAGACGAGGTGGTTAAAAAAGACGGCGATCCTTATGTAGTTTATACACCCTATAAGAATTTATGGAGAGACAAATTCAGTAAACTAGATATGGAATTCCATTATACCACAAGGTTTATGGATAATTTCTATAAAAACAGCCGACTTCCCAATTTAAGTTTATCAGACATAGGATTTAAAAAGTCCTCCCTAAAAGTTCCTGATTATAAAGTTACCCCCGGGTTGATAAAGGACTATAAAGAAAAAAGGGATTATCCGGCGGTGCAAGGAACATCCCGCCTTGGACCACATCTAAGATTCGGAACGGTGAGTGTGCGGCAGATGATTCGCGATGCAGATAAAGAAAGAAATAAGACATTTCTGGATGAGCTGGTATGGCGGGAATTTTTCATGCAGATACTTTATCATTTTCCAGATACGGTTACAGAGGCATTCAAGAAAAAATATGACCGAATAAACTGGAGAAACAATAATGAAGAATTTGAATTATGGAAAAGTGGTGAAACCGGTTATCCACTTGTAGATGCTGGAATGCGGCAATTAAATGAATCCGGTTTTATGCATAATAGAATTAGAATGCTGGTGGGTTCATTTCTATGCAAGCATTTATTGATTGACTGGCGTTGGGGAGAAGCTTATTTTGCTGAAAAATTACTGGATTATGAAATGTCTTCCAACGTTGGAAACTGGCAATGGGTTGCCGGAAGCGGGGTGGATGCAGCTCCTTATTTCAGAATTTTTAACCCTACTACTCAAATTGAAAAATTTGACAAAGATGAAAAATATATAAAAGAATGGGTGCCGGAATATGGAACTGAAAATTATCCTGAAAAAATGGTAGATCATAAAGAAGCCCGGGAACGGGCACTCCAAACCTATAAGGAAGCTGTTAGCAATTAAATAATTAAGATTTTATAGAGGAGTTAAATAGCTTTCTCGCTTTTTCAAGGTCCTCAGGTGTATCAATCCCAATACTTTTCACACTGGTCTCCACCATTTTAATCTTTTTACCATATTCCAGATATCTGATACACTCTATTTTTTCGGCCGCCTCCAATGGCAACATTGGTAATCTATAAAAATCCATCAAAGCTGATTTTCTAAAAGCGTATATGCCGACATGCTTAAAATAGGTGACATTGGCCGAAGTATCCCGGGGATATGGAATTGGAAATCTTGAAAAATAAAGTGCAAAATCATCCTTCCCGGTGATTACCTTTACATTATTGGGATTAGTGATTTCATCACTATCAATTAATTTCGTCTTCAAAGATGCCAGGTCAATTTCTTCAGCTCCCTCCTGTTCAAATACCTCAAGAAGTTTAGCCAAACTATTTTTGTCTATAAAAGGTTCATCTCCCTGGACGTTCACTACAATATCCACATCCATATTCTCCACAGCTTCCGCAATACGGTCACTTCCGCATTCATGCTCCTTAACACTCTTGATTACCTGTCCGCCTTCATTTACGATCTCATCGAAGATCTTTCCGCTATCGGTAACTACATAGACTTCATCAAAAAGATCAGTATTAACGGCAGCCTCATAGGTTCGGGTTATTACAGTCTTCCCATTTAAGTCCTCCATTAATTTCCCCGGAAACCTGGAGGCTTCGAAACGTGCGGGTATCATGGCAATAATTCGATTTTTGGAAGTCTGTTTCATGTATAATTTTCAGTAAAAATAGTAATTAGTTAGCTGTGAAAAAATCATCGCCAAAACCTATTAAATATAATTTATCCTGTGCTCGGGTCATGGCAGTATAAAGCCATCTTAGATATTCCTTCCCTACCCCATTAGGTAGATAAGGTTGCTCTATAAATACATTCTTCCATTGCCCGCCCTGTGATTTATGGCAGGTAATAGCATAGGAGAATTTAATCTGAAGTGCATTGAAATATTTATTGTTCTTAATATTCATAAACTGTTTGTACTTAGAGCGCTCATTGGCATAATCCTTTTTCACCTCTTCATACAGCTTATTTGATTCCTCATAAGTTAATGACGGAGTATTACTGGTTAGCGTGTCCAGCATGATCACTGTTTCAAAAGGGCGCATCTTGGGATAGTCTACCATTTGGACCTGTACTTCTGCAAATCTGAATCCGTATAATTCCTTAAATCCGAAGATCTCCAGAACCTTGACAATATCCCCATTGGCAATGAATCCGGCTTCGCTGGTTGGTTTCACCCAGAAATAATTATTCTTTACCACCATTAAATAGTCACCCGCTGAAAGTTCTTCTTCCTGAAACAGGATCCTGGACCTTATTTGCTGATTGTACATATTCGCCCTTTTATTTGAACGGACGATGATACTTGTATCTTCATATCCATTGACCCCATAAGAATCCTGTATCGCATCCATGATCTCGTAGCCATCTACCAGCCTAACCACATCTGCATTCTGAGTAAGTTCAAATTTGAAACTTTCGTAGAATCCTTCCTGTAAACTTTCTCTTATAAGTGTAGCGTTATGAAGAATATCACTTCCTTCGCTTTGTCTTACCACTTCGTCAAGTTCTATAAACGAAACTTCCTTATTATAATTCATTCTTAGTTTATTCTCTTCCAGAGCAGGACTTAGCTCCATTTTCACGGGAGGAAGCTGAGCAGTATCACCAATAAGAATCAACTGACAGTTATGACCCTGATAAACATATTGAATAAGATCATCTAGAAGGGAGCCATTCTCAAATAATTTTGAATTCCCTCCGTCATCAGAGATCATGGAAGCCTCATCAACAATGAATAAAGTATTTTTATGTTTATTGGGTTGAAGTGTAAATTGAATTCCTCCCCCACTCGACTTCTTAGGGAAATAGATCTTTTTATGGATCGTAAAGGCTTCCTTATTAGAATAATTAGAGATCACCTTGGCTGCACGACCGGTGGGCGCCAGTAGAACACCAGACTTTCTTATCTTCCAAAGGTTCTTTACCAGCGTGCTAATAATGGTCGTTTTTCCTGTTCCGGCGAATCCTCGCAGTAGAAAAAGTCGGTCCTTACCTCCATTAACCACGAACTCAGATAACATCTGCAAGGCTATATCCTGCTTATGCGTGGCGGTAAAGCCAAGATCTTCAACAAGTAACTTAAAAAAGGAATCCGGAGTGGTTTTTTCCATAGAAAGTGCATAAAATCTCAAAGATAAGAATGGATTTTTATGGCAGAAACTTTTACGAATAAAAAAAAGTTGTAGATTTGCGTGTAACCAATAACCTTCAAATTAAAACATAAACTATTAAAGCATGAGATTTGTAATACAAATACTTCTTTGGTTGGTAATTATCTTCCTGGCATATCTTACTTTCAACGCGGTTTACGAACCTATTCAATTCAACAAAATCAAGGAAAAAAGATATACAAAGGTTATTAAAAACCTTAAAGATATAAGAAGCGCAGAACTGGCGCATCAAGAAGTAACCGGAAAGTTCTCGGGTAACTGGGACAGCCTGGTAAAATTCATTGATACTGCTGAATTTGCTATTACTCAACGTCGTGACACAACTCTTCTGGATGAAGAATATAAAAAGACCTACGGAGTAGATCAATATATCGAAAAAGTAATTGTAGATACTCTTGGATTCGTACCTGTTAAAGATTCATTGTTTAAAGGAAACGAGGAAAGATATCGTACTATGATGAATGTGCCTATAGATGGTGTAGATGAGAAGTTTGAACTAAGAGCAGGTACCATCAGTAAAGGAGATAATAAAATTCCGGTTTTTGAGGCCAGAGTTGCAAAAGCAGTAGTACTTTCAGATCAGGATAGAACTTTGGTTCTTCAGGAAAACGAAGTACAATCTGTAGATGATGTAAACGGGCGTTATATTAGTGTTGGTTCCATGACCGAAGTAAGTACCAGTGGTAATGGATTTGACAGATATGGAGGAGATACCGACAATTAGAAAACATACAAATAATAAGAAACTGTCCATTCAGGTTAGCTTGAATGGACTTTCTTTTTGTATTCTGGATACACAGGAAAATAGGATTAGTTATTTCAAAAAGATTAATTTTGAAAAGCAACTGGATCCTATTAAAGTTCTGTCGAATATTGAACTGACTTATGAGAACGAAAAAGAACTGAATGAGCCGGTTGATGAAGTCGTTCTTATATTTACAAACAGTCTTTTCACCCTGGTTCCTGAAGAACTTTTTGATGAAGACCATGCGGCAGGTTACCTTAAGTTCAACACCAAAATTCTTAAAACCGATTTTATAGCTTTTGATAAGATCAATAACGAATTGGTGAATGTGTATATTCCATATGCTAATATCACCAATTATTTTTTTGATAAATATGGGGAGTTTGAATATCGTCACAGCATGAGTGTGCTTATTGAGTCTTTACTTAAACTTCCCGGGGAAGCAAAACCCAAAGTTTACTTACATTCCCATTTAAATTCTTATGAACTGGTAATAATTGAGAATAAAAGGTTGCTTTTTGCCAATAGTTTTGAATTTGATACCAGGGAAGATTTTCTTTATTATCTATTATTTACCGCTGAACAACTCAATCTGGATGCAGATGAGTTTGAACTAATCCTGATTGGTGATATTTCAAAAGATTCTGAGGAATATAAAATGGCCTGGGAATATATCCGAAATATTTCTTTTATGGGACCTTTTCATTCTTTCCAGTTTGATACAGAAAACAGCCCAACAGAAGAACGCTCAGAATATCTTTTAATCAAATCATTATAATGCGCATTATCTCAGGAACCCATAAAGGGAGAAGAATTACCGCACCATCAAAGTTACCGGTACGCCCTACTACCGATGTAGCCAAGGAAGCCTTATTCAATATCCTGAATAATTATTACCATATTTCAGAACTTAGCATTCTTGATCTGTTCTCGGGGACAGGGAATATAGCTTACGAATTTGCAGCAAGAGGAGCTGAAAATATAACTTCGGTAGATGCTAATTACGATTGTGTAAAGTTCATTAAGAAAACCTCTGAAGAACTTGGATTTCCAATAACGACCATAAAGAGCGATGTATTTAAATATCTGGAGAAAGCTTCAATAAAGGCAGATATCATTTTTGTTGATCCACCTTATAATTTTGAAGATGAAAAATTTGCCAGAATAGCCGGGCTGGTTTTTCAGCATGAGATGTTAAATGAAGATGGCCTGTTAATAATTGAACATTCTAAACATACCGATCTTTCAACTCTTGAAAATTTCAGGGAAAGCCGGAAATATGGCAGCTCTGTTTTTAGTTTCTTCGAATAATTGTTTATCTTCAATTATGACCAATCTCACAAAGAAACTCGAGGTGAGTTTCACCACGCTCGAATTTTTTGAATCTGTAGTTATATCAACCGTTAAAGAAGATATTCTTTTCGATGAGAATCACGTAGAAGAATTAAGGTCCATTTGTAAAAATCATTTCGGAGATAAGAAATTCATATATATTGCAAATAGAGTATATAACTATAATGTAAATCCCGTGATTTATATAAACCTTATTCAAAGCAATGCATTACAAGGTATTGCAGTAATAAGCGAGGATTTAGAAAAGCTTAAAACTGCAAATTTTGAAAAGCAGTTCTCGCCGGTTCCATTTGAGCTATTTCAAAATAAAAAGGAAGCTCTCGTTTGGGCATATGGTTTCGTTTAGTAATGAGATTGCACTCCTACTTTCTTACATTCATTTTAATATTTTTTTCTATTCAATTTTCAAACTCACAAAGCTACAAGCTGATCTGGAACGATGATTTCAACAATGATGGAAAACCTGACTCAGAAAAGTGGAATTTTGAAACAGGTTTTATCAGAAATCTTGAAGAACAGATCTACACCAACAGGAAAAAGAATGTTCGAATAAATGATGGTAAACTTGAGTTGATCGCCAGGAAAGAGAATTTCAGAAATAAAAAATTTGATCCTTCAATTCAGAATTATCGCTTTAATACGGAATATTCTGCATATACTTCTGGGAGCATACATACCAAAGATAAATTTGAATTTAGGTATGGACGTGTGGAAGTTCGGGCTAAACTTCCCAAGGGAAATGGAGTCTGGCCTGCGATCTGGATGCTAGGAGCAAATTTCTACGAAATTGAATATCCTAATGCCGGAGAGATCGATATCATGGAGTATGTTGGGAAAGAAACCGGAAAGATTCATGCTACTGTCCATTTTCCGTGGGATGATGCTCAAGGAATAAAGTCGGATGGGGGAAGCGAGCTAATCAGTGATCCTTCTGAGAAATTTCATGTTTATTCGATGAACTGGACTTCAGAGAAAATTGAATTCCTTATAGATAACTCTCTATTTCATACTTTCAATATTGATGAAGCAGGAGACAAAAATAATCCTTTTAGAAAGCCTTTTTATTTGATTTTGAATCTAGCACTTGGAGGGAATTGGGCCGGAGAAGTAGACCCGGAGATCTTTCCGCAGAAATTCATTGTAGATTACGTTAGGGTCTATAAAGAAATAGAAGAATAAAAAGCAGGCCTGTAAGCCGGATTCTGTCATCCGATAATTGATCGGATTCCTTATCATTTATCTGAAATTAGCGTTGCCACTAATTTTTAGCTGCCTACCCTCCGGCAACGAACGAGCAATCCTTAGATGCCGGTTTACATGGCATTGCACCGCATAGAGTTTACCTGGTTTCACTACAGCTTAACCTGTACATTCTTTCTGTTGCACTTGTCCTGATCTCACGACCGGTGGGCGTTACCCACTATGCTGCCCTGTGGTGTCCGGACTTTCCTCCCTGAAAAATGTCAGAGCGATAAGGCGGCCTGCTTAGCGCAAATGTAAGTTAATTTATGTTGATTTCTTCCCGTATTTGTTCATAAATAAGCCTCTCTACCCCTTAGTTTAGACTTGTGATTTTTATATTTGTAATTCAATTCTTTTTGATGGAGCATTTTGTAGTATCGGCAAGAAAATACAGGCCGCAAACCTTTAAAGACGTAGTTGGCCAGCAGGCGATCACAAATACCCTGGCTAATGCCATTCATAACAATCACCTGGCTCAGGCTTTGTTATTTACGGGGCCTCGTGGTGTTGGTAAAACTACCTGCGCGCGTATTCTTGCTAAAATGATCAATCAGAAGGAAACTCAGGATCCTGATGAAGATTTTGCTTTTAATATTTTTGAACTTGATGCCGCTTCCAACAACTCTGTAGACGATATTCGTAACCTTATAGACCAGGTTAGAATTCCTCCACAGGTTGGAAATTATAAGGTGTATATTATAGATGAGGTTCACATGCTCTCTGCCTCAGCTTTCAACGCATTTTTAAAAACCCTGGAAGAGCCGCCTAAGCATGCTATTTTTATCCTTGCTACTACTGAAAAGCATAAGATAATCCCTACGATTCTTTCCCGTTGTCAGATCTTCGATTTTAAAAGGATTACGGTAACCGATGCTAAAAATTACCTTGGATATATCGCTGAACAAGAAGGTGTGAATGCTGAAGATGATGCGCTGCATATAATTGCTCAAAAAGCAGATGGCGCGATGCGGGATGCCCTCTCCATCTATGACCGGGTCGTGAGTTTCAGTGGAAATGATCTAACAAGACAGGCGGTTACAGAAAACCTGAATGTACTGGATTATGACACCTATATGCAGGTGACAGATCTTATCCTTGAAAATAATATTCCGCAGTTATTGGTAAAATTCAATGATATTCTCTCCAGTGGATTTGATGGTCATCATTTTATTGCCGGCCTTGCCTCCCACTTTAGAGATCTCTTGGTTTGCAAAGATCAAAAAACTATAGTGCTTTTGGAAGTTGGTGAACAAACCAAGGCCAAATATTTTGAACAATCTCAAAAGACTTCACATCAGTTTTTACTGGAAGCCATAGAGCTTGCGAATTCTTGTGATCTTAAATATAAGAACAGTCATAATCAACGGCTTCTCGTGGAATTATGCATAATGCAACTCGCCTCTATCACTTTCGATTCAGAAAAAAAAAAGGCTGAACGTAAAATAGTTCCTGCTTCTAATTTTGAACAGGAAGCAGTAAGCATTCCTTCCGAAAAGAAAGAACTGCTTAGAGAAAATGAGCACGACAACTCCTCTCCTGTCGAAGAAAATAATCTTCCCGAGCAAAAAGTGGCTACTGAATCCTGTGCCAAAGAAGAGGAAGAAAAATATTATTCGGAAAATAGCCCTGCTGAAGAAACTTCTGAAGCAAGCTTAATTGATGAGACTCAGGAAGAAGAGGCGGTCGAGAAAACCCAGGACTCTTATGAAAATCAGGCTCCAGATCTTTCAACCGAAACGGAAGTAATAAAAGAAAATTCACTTCAGCCTTCAGAGCCAGAAGAAATTGAGGTCCCTGCAACAGATTCCTCAAAAGAAACAGAGACTACAAAAAAGGATTTTCCGGACATCAAAAGAGAAAAAGTTTCCGGCTTATCCATCAAAAGTATAGGAAAAAAGAAGGAAATTGCTGAACAGCAAAAGGCGATGATGCCCACTGAAAAAGTGATGGATGATGAGTTCACCGAGGAAGACCTGGTGAATGAATGGAAAAATTACACGGAACGACTGAAGAAAAAAGGAGAAAAAATACTTGCTTCCATTTTTGAGTCACAGGTTCCAAGCCTCAATAATAAAGAGATCCATCTCACTTTCCCTAATGAGACGATGAAGATTGATCTTGAACGTGAGGAAAACCGCTTGATGACTTATCTTAAAGCCAGATTGAGAAATACTCACATTAGCCTTACTATTCACGTTGATGAGGCAACCTCGAAAAAATACGCATTTACGCCTCAGGAAAAATACGAAAAGCTGAAAGAGGCTAATCCCCTACTGGATAAATTACGTGCAACTTTTGATCTAGATGTATAACTATGTTAGGACTCAAATTACCTACAGACCCCAGATGGGCCGATATTGCAGAAAAGAATATTGAAGATATTCTGGTAGACCACGCTTACTGCGAGCAAAAAGCGGCATCTACCGCAATCTCCCTAATCGTTACTTATCCTGAATATTCAGAATTGGTGACTGCCATGACTGCTCTGGCCAGGGAAGAAATGGGACACTTTAAAATGGTACACGACCGTATCCTGAAAATGGGATTTACCATGGGAAGAGATAGAAAAGATGAATATGTATTAAAATTGCGTGAATTTTTTCCGAAAGGAGGTAGCAGAACCACCCAAATGGTACATCGCCTCTTAATTGCAGGTTTGATTGAGGCAAGAAGTTGTGAGCGTTTCAGACTTCTTTCTGAAGAACTGCAAGATAAAGAACTAGCTAAATTCTACCGAGATCTCATGGTAAGCGAAGCCAATCATTATACCATGTTTCTGAAATTTGCCAGACAGTATGGAGATCGTGAGATCGTAGATCAAAAATGGCAGGAACTTTTAGAATTTGAAGCTGAGATCATGAAAGAGCTCAGTAAGAATGAAAGCATTCACGGTTAAAACCTTTCTCAGGAATTTTTGCTTTTATACAGCGATTTTATAATTCCATCTGCCAGTCCAATTTTTGGTACATATATCCAATTGGCTCTAGCCCATTTCATAGAGTTCACATAGATTTTTGAGGCAGGAATGATTACATCTGCCCGGTCATTTTTAAGATCAAGCTCTGTAATTCGTTCTTCATAGGTGTAAGAATTGAGTTTTTCATCATAATCCTTTAAATATTTCAGGCTTAAAGGCTTTCCTTCTTTTTTACCACTGGTTTTAAAGATATTATTGATATTTCCACCGGAACCTATAAGATCTATATTATCATAGTCTTTAGTCGTTTCTTTAACCCATTGTCGCATCTCTTCCCAGGTCTTATGTTCAACCAGGTCTTCCATCATTCTTACCGTACCAACCTTGAAGGATCTTGAGGTGACCGTTTTACCATTACTATACATGGTATACTCTGTACTACCTCCTCCAACATCCACATATAGATAGTTACAATCATTCTGGATAAGTGCATGAAGATCTGTCGCGGCAATAATTGCTGCTTCATGGCTCCCATCTATGATTTCAATCTCAATTCCCGATTTTTCCTTTATGATACTGGCAATTTCATCACCGTTATTTGCTTCTCTCATCGCGGAAGTAGCACAGGCTTTATATTTTTCAACTCCATGCGACTTCATTATTAATTTGAAGGCATGCATGGTATCTACCATTCTCGTGGTATTTTTCTCTGATACCTTTTGTTTTAAAAATACATCTGCACCCAATCTAATTGGTACCCTTACCAGAGAAGTCTTTCTGAAATTAGTTTCCATTCCTTCCTTTTCGGTAATAGTAGACACTAAAAGTCTTACGGCATTAGAACCAATATCGATTGCGGCGTATGTTTTCTGTTTTATCATTACTCGTTAATATCAATTTTTTTTAAATAATAGTCATATAAAGCAAACTGCGAACGAACTTTTGGTCCCTTCACCTCTCTATATGGATTCTCCATCCCACGACAATGATTTCTAGCTTTCACATTATCACTCCAGCTAATTTCAAAAGTTTCTATAAGTTCCTTTTTTATATCCTCATCATAAATTGGACATGATATTTCAACCCGTTGATCAAGATTCCTTGTCATAAAATCTGCGGAGGAAATATAGACCCGGGGATCATTGTTATTCTCAAAAATGAAGACTCTGGGATGTTCCAGGAATTTATCAATGATACTGATGGCTTCTATATTCTCACTTAAGTCTTTAATGCCAGGCACCAAACAGCAAATTCCACGAATCAAAAGCTTAATTTTAACCCCGGCCTTACTGGCTGAATATAGCTTATCGATCACTCCGTTATCTGTAAGACTATTTAGCTTGAGTCTTATTCCTGACGGTTTGCCATTCCTGGCATTATCTATCTCCGTCTGAATAAGATTATAAATCGCATTTCGGGTATAATGGGGAGAAACAATGAGATGTTTGTATTTGTTCACCTTATAATTGGTTTCAAAGAAATCGAAAACCATATTCACTTCCTTCAGAATAGAAGGATCGGCAGTGAATAATGTATAATCAGTATACACCCGGGAAGTGTTCTCATTAAAGTTACCGGTACTTATAAAACCATATCTTTTTAACTTGCCCTCCTCTTCGCGCTCTATCACACAAGTTTTACAGTGAACCTTTAATCCCGGAACCCCGAAAATGAGCTTCACTCCTTCCTCCTGCATCTGTTCTGCATAACGAATATTGGCAACTTCATCAAAACGAGCTCTTAATTCTATTTGTACAGTTACTTTCTTCCCATTCTTGACCGCATTAATAAGGGAACTGGCAATGTGCGAAATCTTTGCCAGCCTGTAGATGGTAATTTTTATTGATCTTACTTTTGGATCTAAAGCAGCCTCCCTTAGAAACTTTACCACATAAGCAAAACTCTGGTAAGGCGTATAAAGCAGGTAATCCTTTTCTGCAATTCCTTTTAAAACACTAGTTTGAAGAATCAGCCCCGGTATCGGCAAAGGTTCCCTCACTTCATAATGCAGCTCTTGTTTGCCAAGACTTGGAAAATCCATATAATCCCGGCGATTATGATATCTACCTCCAGGAATTATGCTATCTGTAGAATCAATTCCCATTTTATTCATTAGATAAGCAAGCGTATCACTCTCAATATTTTTATCATATACGAATCTAACCGGATCCCCTTTAATCCTGTCTTTTACACTATCGGAAATCTTATCTATAAAACTTTTACTAAGGTCGCTATCCAGATCGAGTTCTGCATCCCTGGTGATTTTGATCATATGGGCAGAGAGGCTCTCATAATTGAAAATATTAAAAATGGTATTAAGATTATACCTTATAAGATCATCCAGAAGAATTATATATTGCTGGCCATTTTCTTCAGGCAAGACTACAAACCGCTCGATATTTCTAGGAATCTCGATTAATACATACCTCTTTTCCTTAACGGGCTTATTCAGTATCTTAGAAATTCCCTGAGCTGGTTCTGTCTCATCTGTCATTACCATCTTCACTGCTAAATAAGCCGCACTATCCTTTAAAGATGGCATTTCAGGAAGATCATTTAGTATGATGGTTACTAATGCAGGACTCACTTTACTCAGGAAGAAGTTCTTTATAAATTCTTTCTGATTCCTGGTTACCTGATCTTCATTAATAATATTTATGCCGTGATTTTTAAGCTTAGACTGAATATCTTCCAGAATTTTCAAACTTTCAGATTGTTGGTCTATCACTATTTTGGTGATCGCTTCCAGTAGTTTACTGGCTTTTATTCCTCCCAGGACACTTTTCCCAGCTTTCCCGGCGAGATCTATACGTTTAACCGTGGCATATCTAACCTTAAAAAATTCATCAAGATTATTTGAAAATATCCCCAGAAACCTTAGCCTTTCGATCAAGGGAACTGTTTCATCTGCAGCCTCCTGTAAAACCCTGGCATTAAAAGACAGCCAGCTTAATTCTCTGTTAACGTAACGTTTTTCGGCCATACAGTTTATCGAAGATTTTTAGGCAAGAGGGTTAAGATTGTTTTTCCATTTCGTATATCATTCCAGGAGGAGGCTTCAAAATCTATTACACATAAACCGGTGGTTGGCAGGTTATCAATTTTCTTGTCTCCTAACGAATTCACCAATATGGTCATGGCGGGATTATGGCCAAAAACAAAAAGCCGGTCGGTTTCATCTGTACATGATTTTATTACAGAAAGAAGATCATTTTGATTGAAACTATAAAGCTCCTCTAAAACTTTAAAATCATTTTCAGGAATATTTAAACCTTGCTTGAATAATTTTGCGGTTTCATGCGCCCTTACAGCATAGCTAGTCCAAAACAGAGCTCCTGGCTCATAAAAATGTTTAAAAGCCTTAATAACCAGATCTGCATCATTATAGGCTCTTTTTTTTAAAGGTCGTTTATGATCGGGAAAGTTATTATCCCAGGACGACTTACCATGTCTTATTAAAACTAATCTTTTCATTACGGTGCGAGTCTTTCAATTTTCCAACTATCATTTTCTCTGGTATAAAAGATCCTGTCGTGTAAACGACTAGCTCTCCCCTGCCAGAATTCAAAATTTACAGGTTTAAATAAGAAACCACCCCAGGCTTCAGGCTTTGGGATTTCTTTATCTGCATATTCCTTTTCTAATTTAATCAATTTCTCCTCAAGATATTCCCGGGAAGGAATGACTGAACTCTGATTAGATGCATGAGCCCCCAATTGGCTGCCTTTTGGTCTGGAATGAAAATATTCTTCCGACTCTGCAGCTGAAATTTTTGAAACTTCCCCCTGGAGGATGACTTGCTTTTCAAGTGACGGCCAGAAAAATGAAATACAACATTTAGGGTTTTCTTCAAGGTCCTTTCCTTTATTCGAATTGTAATTGGTAAAAAAATAAAAGCCATTACTACCAAATCCCTTAAGAAGAACTACTCTGGTTTTAGGATAATGATCCTTTCCTACGGTAGCTATACTCATGGCATTAGCCTCCTCTACAGCTAGAGATTTATCGGCAAGGTCGAACCATGATTTAAATAATTGATAGGGATCGCCAGGAATATCTTCTTCAAGAAGTTTTCCTTTCTCATAAGATTTGCGGTAATCTTTTAAATCTTTATCCATTTTCAGGGAGGTTTGATGCAATTTACAAGTTTATTAAAGAAGGCAGAAATGTTTTTTCTAAATAAAAGGACTTTCAGATTTCTAACAAATATCTTCGGCTAAGTGCAATTTAAGAAGCCCTGGATTTACAGAAATCTCTCTCAAAAGTAATATGTAGGACTACAAAGTAGCATATGGCATTTAGCTAATTAACAAGGAATTAGACAAGAATATTTAGATGGTTTTTTAGGGTTTTCCCCTATAAATTTTCAATTTTTCCTACAAAATTCCCACATATAGAATCTTCAAATAGGTCATTTTCAGAGTTTAAAAAGCAGTTTTAAGTGTATTTTAACGAATTTTTCCCACGTTATATCTAAAATATTGAATTTCCTATACGAGACCCGTTTTCTTGTGATAGTTTTACATCATAATTACACCACAATAGAGTCACCCCCACACTTCTATAGGTAGTTCCTCAAGACTACGGTGTTATTTACCCTTAATTTTTTTACTGAACTCCCCAAATCAGAAACAATAGATTTTCTCTGAAAATCATACTATTGAAATTATTTGAACAAACTCGCTAAGACCGAGAAAAAATAGAATTGATAATTCTAAACATTATTGATATGATTTGGAAAACTACTTTACCACATTTTAGCGAACAAAAAAACAAAGCAAAAGCTAAATCGCTGTATACGCCATTTAAGCTAATGTTCGCTGTTATACTAACCTTATCTTTAAATTCTTTCCAGGTAAGCGCGCAATCAGTGATTGATGTTGTCAATCCGAATGGAGGTTTTTCTATAGAAGGAGATTTAAAGGCAAATATTCCAGTTTCTAACGTAGGGGATTGGTTCCCTGGCGGAACAGGAACTGGTGGGTATGTTTTTAACAACAACGGTACACCTGTGGATCCGAATTTCTCAAAATTCGTTTCTGATATTCCTACCGCTGGAAACAATGATCGTTTTTTAACTGGAAGCAAAGCTGACCAGGATCCTGACATTTGGAAATGGTCGGATAATAATAGTGGAGCACAAAATAAAGGTGACCTGCTTCATGCGTTTTATCATATCTCAAGAGATGAAACTAGTGGTGACCAATGGATATTTGTTGGGGCAGACAGAGTGGGTAATAATGGAACATCTTATATAGACTTTACTTTCTTACAGAATGAGATCATAGAAAGTGATGATAAATCTGTAAGTTTCATTTCTACTGGACCTGATGCAGGACGAACTGTTAATGATATTTTATTAACTATAGAATATACTAATGGAGGATCGAATCCAAAATTCTATGTTTACCAATGGAAAGAGGTTTCTCCGAATGTTTTTCAGTATGTTGAAATCATTAATTATACTCAAGCAACTACTGAAGCCTATGCCAGGGTAAATACTTCGGAAAATATTGATTCTCCTGCCGGAGCTTTTGGGTATTCTTCAATTGCACAATACAAATTTGTTGAAGGTGCTATAAACTTATCTGCAATATTAGATAATCTTGATGTATGTAATAATGACAGTATCGGAATAGAGTCAATTTTTGTAAAAACCAAAAACTCTGATTCTCCTTCTGCAGATTTAGAAGATTATATAAGTCCTATAAGTGTAGATTTTACTATCGCTTCTGCTACAATCTCATATTTAAATTCACCTGTTTGTAGTGATAGCGAAAATATACAGGTAACTTTAGAAGGTAAAACCGGAGGAAAATTTAGTAGCACTACTGGTTTAAGTATAGATGAGAACACTGGTGAAATCAATGTTTCACTAAGTACACCAGGAACTTATACAGTAACGTATAATTATACTTCCTATACCTGCAATAAGCAAACGACTACTTCCGTAACAATTATTCCTAAGCCAGATGCACCAGAGTTTAGTGTGACTCAGCCTGTATGTGGAGATACAAATGGTGTCGTTACTATTAGTAATTATGATAATTCTCTTACTTATACGCTAAAAAATACGGAAGATGATTCCGAACAGCAGCTTACAAACGCCTCTAACGATGTTGCTCCAGGGACATATGTTCTCACTGTTTCTTCTAATAATTGCAATGCTACAGCTGCTTCAAATGTGGTAATAAATAATGCACCTGTAATGCCCGATGCTCCCACCGGAGATGCTACCCAGAATTTCTGTGCTATTGACTCTCCTACCGTAGCTGATCTTTTAGCTACCGGAAGTAATATAAAATGGTATGCTACTATCGATTCTGATAATGCATTAAATGATACGGACACTCTTGTAAACGGAGAAGATTATTTCGCCACTCAAACAGGTACTGATTGTGAAAGCGATACAAGACTCAAAGTAACAGTAACAGTGGATGACCCTGCAGCTCCTACTGGAGAAGCAACTCAGGATTTCTGTGCTATCGACACTCCAACCGTAGCTGATCTTTCAGCAGCTGGAACTAACATTAAGTGGTATGCAGAACAAGGTGATGAAAATGCTCTTGAAGCTACTACTGCTCTTATGGCTAATGAAGATTACTTCGCTACGCAAACTATTGATGGTTGTGAGAGTGATGAGTACCTGCAAGTAACTGCTGATATCGCTGATCCTGCGGCTCCTACTGGAGAAGCAACTCAGGATTTCTGCGCTATCGACACTCCAACCGTAGATGATCTTTCAGCAACTGGAACTAATATTAAGTGGTATGCAGAACAAGGTGATGAAAACGCTCTTGAGGCTACTACCGCTCTTATGGATAATGAAGATTATTTCGCTACGCAAACTATTGATGGGTGTGAGAGTGATGAGTACCTGCAAGTAACTGTTGATATCGCTGATCCTGCGGCTCCTACTGGAGAAGCAACTCAGGATTTCTGTGCTATCGACACACCAACCGTAGCTGATCTTTCAGCAACTGGAACTAACATTAAGTGGTATGCAGAACAAGGTGATGAAAACGCTCTTGAGGCTACTACCGCTCTTATGGATAATGAAGATTATTTCGCTACGCAAACTATTGATGGGTGTGAGAGTGATGAGTACCTGCAAGTAACTGTTGATATCGCTGATCCTGCGGCTCCTACTGGAGAAGCAACTCAGGATTTCTGTGCTATCGACACACCAACCGTAGCTGATCTTTCAGCAACTGGAACTAACATTAAGTGGTATGCAGAACAAGGTGATGAAAACGCTCTTGAGGCTACTACCGCTCTTATAGATAATGAAGATTACTTCGCTACGCAAACTATTGATGGTTGTGAGAGTGATGAGTACCTGCAAGTAACTGTTGATATCGCTGATCCTGCCGCTCCTACTGGAGAAGCAACCCAGGATTTCTGTGCTATCGACACTCCAACCATAGCTGATCTTTCAGCAACTGGAACTAACATTAAGTGGTATGCAGAACAAGGTGATGAAAATGCTCTTGAAGCTACTACTGCTCTTATGGATAATGAAGATTACTTCGCTACGCAAACTATTGATGGTTGTGAGAGTGATGAGTACCTGCAAGTAACTGTTGATATCGCTGACCCTGCGGCTCCTACTGGAGAAGCAACTCAGGATTTCTGCGCTATCGACACTCCAACCGTAGCTGATCTTTCAGCAACTGGAACTAATATTAAGTGGTATGCAGAACAAGGTGATGAAAACGCTCTTGAGGCTACTACCGCTCTTATGGATAATGAAGATTATTTCGCTACGCAAACTATTGATGGGTGTGAGAGTGATGAGTACCTGCAAGTTACTGTTGATATCGCTGATCCTGCGGCTCCTACTGGAGAAGCAACTCAGGATTTCTGTGCTATCGACACTCCAACCGTAGCTGATCTTTCAGCAACTGGAACTAATATTAAGTGGTATGCAGAACAAGGTGATGAAAACGCTCTTGAGGCTACTACCGCTCTTATGGATAATGAAGATTACTTCGCTACGCAAACTATTGATGGTTGTGAGAGTGATGAGTACCTGCAAGTAACTGTTGAAATCGCTGATCCTGCGGCTCCTACTGGAGAAGCAACTCAGGATTTCTGTGCTATAGACACTCCAACCGTAGCTGATCTTTCAGCAACTGGAACTAACATTAAGTGGTATGCAGAACAAGGTGATGAAAATGCTCTTGAGGCTACTACCGCTCTTATGGATAATGAAGATTACTTCGCTACGCAAACTATTGATGGTTGTGAGAGTGATGAGTACCTGCAAGTAACTGTTGAAATCGCTGATCCTGCGGCTCCTACTGGAGAAGCAACTCAGGATTTCTGTGCTATAGACACTCCAACCGTAGCTGATCTTTCAGCAACTGGAACTAACATTAAGTGGTATGCAGAACAAGGTGATGAAAATGCTCTTGAGGCTACTACCGCTCTTATGGATAATGAAGATTACTTCGCTACGCAAACTATTGATGGTTGTGAGAGTGATGAGTACCTGCAAGTAACTGTTGAAATCGCTGATCCTGCGGCTCCTACTGGAGAAACTGTTCAAACTTTCTGTTTCGATTCAGGAGCAACTGTAGCAGATCTTTCTCCAAATGGTAACAATATCATATGGTATGCAAACGATGCAACTGATACTCCACTTTTATCTACTGAAACGCTTCTAAATGAGGAGGACTATTATGCTTCTCAAATTGTGAATGGTTGCGAGAGTGATGAAAGACTTATGGTTGTAGTTGAAATACTTCCGGAAATCACGCTTTCTGCTGAAACTACTTCAGTTACCTGTAACGGAGAAGCAGACGGAGAAATCACAGTCACATCAGACACCAATGTTACTTTCGAAATATTCCAAGGAACAGAGAATGTGACTTCTCAAAATGGTTCACTTTCCGCAGGATTCTATACAATTGTTGGTTCATTGGCCAGCACTCAAACAGATATTGTTTGTACTAATGAGATAGTTGTGGAAATTAAAGTTCTGGATAATATTGATCCTGAGATTACTGTACCTGAATCCTTAACTCTTGAGGTTTGTACTCCCGAAGAAATCACTGCTGATAATGCAAGATTCCCATTAGATACTGATGGATCTGATGATATAAAAGAAAATTTCGAAGCTTCAGGATATTCCGCAAGTGATGACCAGGAATTAGTAAGCCTTACTTATACTGACGATATCCAAGATAACGGAAATTGTTTTCCAGTGATTATCAGAACCTTCTACGCTACCGACAATTGTGGTGGCCAGTCCTCAGATTCAATAACAATTAAGCTGGAAGATAATACGAATCCAACTTTTAATGAAACACTTCCAAGCGCAAGCTTAACAGTAGAGTGCGATAACATTCCTGACGCTCTTGAGCTTACAGCGATTGATAATTGTTCCGGTGAGATCGAGGTATTGTACACTGAAACCTTTGAAGGTAAGGACGATGATTGTGCTAATGAGTACACTATAATCAGAACATGGTCTGCTGAAGACTGTTCAGGTAATGACATATCCTTTACTCAAACTATTACTGTGGAAGATACAGTAGCTCCGGAATTTGATCAGGAAACTTTACCAACAGCTGAAATAACTGCAGAGTGTGATAATATTCCTGCTGCAGCTACTTTAACTGCAACAGATAGTTGTGCTGGGGTTCTTGAGGTAACTTATACAGAGGAATTTAATGGTCAGGACGATGAGTGTGCAAATGAATACACTATAATCAGAACCTGGTTTGCTGAGGACTGTGCTGGAAACGAACTGGAATATGTTCAAACTATCACTGTGGAAGATACAATAGCTCCGGAATTTGATCAGGAAACTTTACCAAAAGCTGAAATAACTATAGAGTGTGATAATATTCCTGCTGCCGCTACTTTAACTGCAACAGATAGTTGTGCTGGAGTTCTTGAGGTAACTTATACAGAGGAATTTAATGGTCAGGACGATGAGTGTACAAATGAATACACTATAATAAGAACCTGGTTTACTGAGGACTGTGCTGGTAACGAACTGGAATATGTTCAAACTATCACTGTGGAAGATACAGTAGCTCCTGAATTTGATCAGGAAACTCTACCAACAGCTGAAATAACTGTAGAGTGTGATAATATACCTGCTGCCGCTACTTTAACTGCAACAGATAATTGTGCTGGGGATCTTGAGGTAACTTATACAGAAGAAATTACTGGTCAGGACGATGAGTGTGCAAATGAATACACTATAATCAGAACCTGGTTTGCTGAGGACTGTGCCGGTAACGAACTGGAATATGTTCAAACTATCACTGTGGAAGATACTGTAGCTCCAGAATTCAATGAAGCAATTCCTGCCGATATGAGTATGGAGTGTGAAAATCTTCCGGAAATACCAACTATTACGGCAACTGATAATTGTGCAGAAAACGTAGAGGTTGAATTTTCAGAAATTTCTACAAAAGAGAATGAAACCGATAAAGAATATACAGTGACACGTACCTGGAGTGCTTCCGACTGTGCTGGAAATGAAATTTCTGGTAGTCAGGTTATCACCATCCAGAATACTGGTGCACCTTCTTTTAATGAGAATCTGCCTGCTGATTTAACAGTAGAGTGTGATGCAGTTCCAACTGCGCCGGTTATTACTGCTACAGATGGTTGCGTAGGTGATATTGAAGTAAATTACACCGAAACATTCTCTGGACTTGATGATGAATGTGCTAATGAGTACATGATCACAAGAATATGGACTGCTACAGATGATGCTGAAAATGAGGTTTCTCATACTCAGACAATTACTGTGGTTGACACTACTGCTCCAGAATTTGATCAGGAACTTCCTGAAAGTAATCTGACAGTAGAGTGTGACGCTGTTCCTGTTGTGGTAACTCTTACCGCTTCAGATAACTGCTCTGGAACTGTAGAAGTTTCTTTTGAAGAACTGATTTCTGATAAAGATTCTGACGATGATAACAATTATACAATCACCAGGTCTTATATGGCTGCTGATTGTGCTGGTAATGAAGTTTCCTTTACACAAATAATTACAGTAGAGGATACTACTGCACCAGTAATAACTACCTGTCCTGAAGCTGTGACTATATCTTCAGATGACGGATTATGTTCAGCTTCTAATGTAGAATTGGGCATGCCAACTGCTACCGATAATTGTGATTCAGATCTTACAATCACCAATGACGCGCCGGAAGTATTTCCAATAGGAGAGACTACTGTTAACTGGACCGTCACTGATAAGGCCGGGAACATTGCTAGCTGTTCGCAAATTGTTAATGTGGTAGATGATGAAAATCCGGTTGTTGAAGCTATTGACGATATCAATATAAATAGTGATCCTGAAGTTTGTGGTGCTATCGTGAATTTTGAAACTATTATAGCAACCGATAACTGCGAAATCGACACTATAGAAGTTACTGAAGGATTATCCTCAGGATCTGAGTTCCCTGTAGGTACTACCACAGTAAGTATTACTGTTACAGATGTGTCTGGGAACACAACTACTACTAGCTTTGATGTAAATGTTACAGATAACGAAGCTCCTGAGATTAGCTGTCCGTCAAATATGACAGTTGATACTGAAACTGGTGTTTCTTATGCTACTGTAGATTTTGATAATGCAACTGCAACCGATAACTGTAAAGTAACTGTTGAGCAAACTGCAGGACCTGTATCAGGATCTCAGTTTGAAATTGGAACTACCACGATCACTTTCACTGCGACAGATGACGCTGGAAATACTTCAGAATGTAGCTTTACAATTACTGTAGAGGATAATGAAGATCCAACGATCACTTGTCCAGCCGACATAGATCTAACAAATGATGCCGGAGTTTGTGGAGCAGTTGTTGAATTTACAATTCCAGAATTCTCAGATAATTCAGGTTTCGCTACTATCGAGCAAACTGCCGGACTAGAACCTGGTGAGGTGTTCCCGGTTGGAATTACTACCGTTTCTTATACGGTAACAGATGAAGCTGGAAATTCTGCGAGCTGTAGCTTTGATGTTACAGTGACAGATAATGAAGCTCCTGTTCTTGAAGAGATGAATGATATTACCATGAATAATGATAATGGTGTTTGTGGAGCTGTAATTGAATTTGCAAGTGTAGCAGCAACTGATAATTGCGAAATTGAATCAGTAGTAATTACTGAAGGTTTTGAATCTGGTTCAGAATTCCCTGTTGGAACTACTACCGTGACTTATACTGTTACCGATATCAATGGTAACGTTTCTACGGAAAGCTTTACAGTAACTGTAAATGATAACGAAGATCCAGTAATTAGCTGTCCGGTAAGTATGACCGTAAGCACTGAAACTGGTGTTTCTTATGCCACTGTAGATTTTGATAATGCAACTGCAACCGACAACTGCGAGGTAAGTGTTGAACAAACTGGCGGACCTGTTTCAGGATCACAGTTCGAGATTGGAACAACTACCGTAACATTTACTGCAACCGATGCTGCCGGAAATACTACTGAATGTAGCTTTACTGTTACAGTAGAAGATAACGAAGATCCAACGATCTCCTGCCCTTCTGATATTTCTCAGAATGTAGATGCAGGTATCTGTGGAGCTGCAGTGACTTTTGAAACTCCAGAAGGATTAGATAATTCAGGAAATGTAACTATTGAGCAAACAGCAGGTTTAGGATCTGGAGAAGTATTCCCGGTTGGAACCACTACAGTTACTTTTACTGCAACAGATGCAGCTGGAAACTCAGTAGACTGTAGCTTCACTGTTACAGTTGCTGACGATGAGGCTCCGGAAATTGAAGATATGGACAACATCACTTTAAATACTGAAGACGGTATTTGTGGAGCTGTTGCAAACTTCAATACTCCTGGTGCTACCGATAATTGTGAAATAGAAAACGTAGAACTTACTGAAGGTTTAGAGCCAGGAAGTGTATTCCCGGTTGGAACTACTACAGTAACTTATACTGCTACCGATAATAATGGAAATACAGCAACATCTTCTTTTACAGTAACTGTAAATGATAATGAGGCTCCAGCAATCGAGTGCCCTGAAAGTATAACAGTAAATGTTGACAATGGTGTAACTGGCGTAGTTGTAAACTATGATGCGGTAACTACTACAGACAATTGCGAAGGCACTACTATTAAATTAACTTCAGGAATTGCTTCAGGAGAAGAGTTCC
The DNA here is from genome assembly GCF_020552705.1 of Christiangramia sediminis. Classification (GTDB taxonomy): domain Bacteria; phylum Bacteroidota; class Bacteroidia; order Flavobacteriales; family Flavobacteriaceae; genus Christiangramia; species Christiangramia sediminis. Next base: position 890,515 of record NZ_JAJBZG010000001.1, read on the forward strand.
CGGTGGGAGAAACAACGGTAACTTATACGGTAACCGATGCATCTGGAAATTCAACTACTTGTAGCTTTACTGTTATCGTAAATGAAAATAATCCGGCACCACCAGCAGGACCAACTGTAGAGATTACACCTGCAACTTGTAGCAATCCAACAGGAACTATAACTGTAGTGGATGCACAGGATGGCCTTTCTTACAGTATAGATGGTGAGAACTATCAAACTGAAGGGGTATTCGCAGATCTTGCACCGGGAACTTATGATGTAGTTGCCCAGGATGAGTTCGGTCAATTATCTGAACTTACTACTGTAGTAATTGAAGATCCTGTAGCTGAAGAGATAGAACTTGTTAATAATGGAGTTGTTGACCTTTGTGTGGATGATTCAGCATACGACCTATCTGAATTATTTGTAGGAGACTTCGATGAATCAGGAGTTTGGGTCGATGTTAATAATACCGGCGCTCTTAGCAACGGATTCGTAGATCCAGATTTACTAGCCTTAGGTTCTTACACTTTCGAATATCAGGTTGATGGTAATTGTCCTTCAACTACTACCGTAAGCGTACTTATCAATGATGACTGTGTGGTCTTGGATTGTAGCATTGAAGACATTAAAAATGGTATTTCTAAAGCGGTAACCCCTAACGGAGATAATAAGAATGACGTCTTCAAGGTAGATCTTGATCTTGCCTGCGGATTCACTTACAATGTTAAGATATTCAACAGATGGGGTGCAAAAGTGTTCGATGCTCAGAACTACCAGAACAATTGGGATGGTTATTCAGATTCATCATTCTCAAGCTCTAATCAGCTGCCTTCTGGAACGTACTTCTATATTCTAGAGATAAGAGAAGGTAACTTCGAGCCAATACAAGGATATATTTACTTAGGAACTAAATAAAAAAGGGAAACCATGAAAAAAGTTTATTTTATAATATTAATTCTGTTTGTTGCAGCCCCCGGATTTTCGCAACAGCTCCCTCAGTTTACGCAGTATATGTATAATACGGTCTCCATTAACCCTGCTTATGCAGGTAGTAGAGACGGGTTTTCCATAACAGCTCTTAACAGGAACCAATGGGCTGGTGTAGATGGAGCTCCGGTAACTCAAACCCTATCTGTCAATTCTCCTTTGGGAAATGATAAAATTGGTTTAGGTCTGTCGGTAATTAATGATAAAATTGGTGATGAAAATACCACTTTTGTTTACGGAGACTTCTCATACAGAGTAGATCTAAGTGCAGATCTTACCTTAAGACTTGGATTAAAAGCAGGAGCATATTACTACGGACTGGATGATCCAACTTTAGGTGACGATCCTTTCTTTGCAGACAACTTCAACCGATGGACTCCTAATTTTGGAGCAGGTGCATACCTCTCCTCTCAAAACTGGTATCTAGGATTCTCAGCACCAAAACTGATCAATAAAGATAATAACCGGGCTGAAGAATTCAGAGCGCTGGAACAGGTTCATTATTACCTTACTTCTGGTTATGTTTTTGACCTGAGTGACAATTTAAAGCTGAGACCTTCTACACTGGTAAAAGCGACAAATGGTGCTCCGCTTTCAGTAGACCTTACCGCTACAGCGATATTTGACGAAAAGTTCTATCTAGGTGCAAACTACCGTATTGATGATGCCATTGGAGCATTTCTGGACGTTCAGTTATTTCCAGGTTTTAGGGCTGGATACGCGTATGAGTATTCTATTTCAGACATACAACCTTATACTTCCGGATCTCATGAATTCCTGTTGATCTATGAATTCAGATTTAAGAATACCAGGTACAAATCACCCCGTTTCTTTTAACTTAAAGCCTGATGATTATGAAAAATTTTTACTCTTTATTTTTAATACTTCTCTCCTGCTCGCTTAGCGTCCAGGCACAGAGTGGAAAACAAAAAAAAGCAGATAGGCTTTACAAAGATTTTGCTTATCTGGAAGCAACCGATGTTTACAAGGAGCTTATTGAAAAAGAATATAATGTCACTTATAATTCAACAAAATTAGGCGATACTTATATGATGTTGAGAAGCCCGGAAAATGCGGTTTTTTATTACGGTGACGTTATTGAAGACACTGCCATCTCGCCGGAATATTATTATAAATATGCCCAGGCTCTACGTGGAGTTAAAAGATATGATGAATCCAGACAATGGCTAAGAAAATATCTTGAAAACGGAAGTGGATCTGAAGAAATTCAGAAGATGCTCAACAAAGATGAGTATAAAAGTAAAGCCACTTATAAGCTTCAAAGTGCCGACTTCAATACCGAAGTAAGCGATTTTGGAGTATTTGTAAAGGACGACCAGGTTTATTTCGTTTCGGCAAGAGCTCAGGATGAAAAAGTGAAGGATAAAACATATAGCTGGAATGGCGAACCATTTCTAGATATTTATGTTTTAGACAAAGCTTCCGGAAACATCACCCCTATTGGCGGAGACATCAATACGAAATTACATGACGGGCCGGCTGTTATAAGTCCAGACGGGAATACGATTTATTTCACAAGGAATAACTACCTGGAGAATAAAGAAGGAAAAAGAGACAAAGACAAAACCAATCATTTAAAATTATATTCCGCTACGAATTCTGGAAATGGATGGGCTGAAGTTAAAGAGCTTGGATTTAATAGTAACGAATATTCTGTAGGACATCCTTCCCTGTCCTCTGATGGAAAGACACTTTATTTTACATCAGATATGCCTAATGGTTTAGGCGGAACAGATATCTATAAAGCTTCAATAGATGAAAATGGAAACCTGGGGACAACTGAAAATTTAGGCGAACCCGTGAATACAGAATTTGATGAGACCTTCCCTTTCATGGATACCGACGGAACTTTATATTTTTCCTCCAATGGTCATGCTGGCTTAGGATTATTCGATATTTTCAAAATGACTGAAGAAGATGGAGTTGAAAATCTTGGTGAGCCCGTAAATAGCAATATGGATGATTTTGCCTATTTCCAGGTATCAGAATCCAGAGAGGGATATATATCTACCAACCGCGGTGGCGGAAGTGATGATATTTTTATCTTCAATAAACTAAATCCTCTTATTGTAAAAGGTCAGGTGACAGATGCTGTAAATGGTAATCCTATTTCAGCCGCAACCGTTCGACTTATGGATGAGAATGGAGACCAGATGGCTTTTCTTGAAACCGATGAAGAAGGAAATTATGAAACAGAGATTGCAAGAGATAAAAGATTTCCAGTTGAGGCTAAAGAAATAGAATATGAAACTTTTGAAGGTGAAATCAACACGATGGATTCTGATGAAAAAGATGAGATCACCTACGATATTCAACTTAACCCAGTGAAGGATGTAGAATATCTTGCTGAAATTGACAATATCTATTTCGACTTTGATAAATCGAATATCAGACCTGATGCTGCAACAGAATTAGATAAACTGGTTGATCTTATGCAAAATGAATATCCAGATCTTGTAATTGAAATAGGTGCTCATACAGATCGAAGAGGAAGCAATGCGTATAATGAAAAGCTTGCGGAAAGAAGAGCCAAATCAACATATGATTACCTAATATCAAAAGGAATAGCTGAGGATAGAATTATAGAATATAAAGGCTACGGCGAGACTAAACCGGCTATAAACTGTGATCGTTGTTCTGAACAGGATCACCAGTTGAACAGAAGATCTATGTTTAGCGTAGTGAAAATGGAATAAATTTCTAACTAACCTGAAGGAAAGAGGCGTTCTGGATTTATCGCTGTCTCCCCCCTATAACGAAGCGTTTAGCGCGGATGTGGACAGAATTATTCAGATAGCCTCTTTCTATTTGCACACCATACAACCAAGATCGATGACGGGGTAATTACTATAAATAAAGTAGTTATTAAGATAATTCGAATCGAACCCCCAACAGATCGATTTTAAGAAAAAGGTTCAGCCTCTAGCCTGAACCTTTTTTGATTTTATTACGTAAATATTATCAGTTTCCAATCCCATAGTAAGTCAGAAGCCCTCTTAACACTTTATGGCATAATTCCTGAACTATATAGAGAAATTGGAAAGAACCGGCAAATTATCTGCTGAAAATCAAATATATGAAACTGAAAAATTTACTGATACTAAGTAGTCTTCTCTTGTTAATTCTTAGCGCATGTACAAAAGAGGAAGACGTAATAAATAATCAAGGCTCTGAGACTGAAAACCCCGTAAATTCAACTGAAAATGTTGAATTAGAAGTGGAAAGCTTTGTCTATAACGGGCTAAATGAGATTTATCTATATAAGTCTGATATTCCCGAGCTGGCTGATGATTTTTTCAGCTCATCAAATGAAAAGAATGAATTTCTGGCTAATGCAAGTTCTCCTGAAGCCCTGTTTGATGACCTTACGGCCAGTTTTGATCGTTTCAGTTTTATAACAGATGATTATAATAGCCTGGAAGAACGTTTTCAGGGAATGAGCGGTGCCACGGGGATTAAATTTGGAATAGGCCAGATCTCAGGTACCGGAAATGTATTTGGAATAATAAGATATGTCCTTCCAAATACTTCCGCCGCTGCAGCCGGCCTGGAACGAGGAAATATTTTCACCGAAATAGACGGGCAAAAGCTTTCCTCTTCAAATTTTTCCCAACTTATCGAAAAGGAAAGTTTTACTATTAATGTAGGCTATGTAGAGAATAATCAAATTATGCTTACTGGGGAAGAAGTTAATCTTACAGATGAAACCTATACTGAGAACCCGGTTTATATTGCTAAAACATTTGAAATCGCAGGAAAAAAGATAGGTTATATCATGTATAATAGTTTCATCGCTAATTTTGACGGGGAGTTAAACGCAGCTTTTAATGATTTTAAAGCTAACGGAGTTACAGACCTGATCCTGGACCTTAGATATAATGGCGGTGGTTCTGTAGAATCTGCAAAGGATCTTTCCAGTATGATCACAGGACAATTTAATGAGAAGGTGTTTATAAAAGAACAATGGAATTCCAGATACCAGAATTTTTTTGAGAATCAGGATCCTGAAGCGTTAATTAATCGTTTTGATGCTAAACTTAGAACAGGCGAAGCTATTAACAGTTTGAATTTATCTGAAGTCTATGTACTTACTTCAGCCTCCAGTGCTTCGGCCAGTGAACTTATTATAAATGGTCTCGATCCATATATTAATGTTGTCCAGGTGGGCGACAAAACGGTTGGAAAATTTCAAGCCTCGGTGACTTTGTATGATAGTGATGATTTTGATAAAGAAGGTGCCAGTGATAACCACACTTATGCGATGCAACCACTTGTTTTTAAATCTATCAATGCTGAAGGAAAATCAGATTATGTAAACGGACTGGAACCGGACATTGCATATGTTGAAAATCTTAATGATTTTGGGGTTCTGGGTCAGCAAGACGAACCATTACTGGAAAAAGCTATCAATGCTATACTGGGCCGCTCTCAAAGTAATAAATCCTCTGTAGTGAGATTAGATTTTAAGCAGCTTGGTGAAAGTGGAATGAATAATATTGAATATCAAAGAATGTATATTCAAGAGCTTCCAGCGATAAACGAATAATCATATTTACAGGAATAAAAAAAAGCCCGGGAATAATAATCCGGGTTTTTTAGTCTTTGATCCAAGGAACCAAAAATTATCCTAAACTGAAGTATATCTTATTAAATTGTCTTAAATCTATTTCCCGACAGAGGTAAATTGAGATTTTAAGTACTTGTTATGTTAATACTCAATTAGCCTTGGGCTGTTCAAAAAAGAATTAAAATAAAAAAAAGGGTCAGCCTCTAGCCTGAACCCTTTTTTTCGATTTGGGGGGAAAACAAAACTTATCTTTTATTTTTTTATAAAAATATTGGTGAAGTAATTTTTTCCGTCAGCATCCTGTCTGACTGAAATTCCAAAATGGGTGAAATCACCTTCAACATTTTCTCTATGACCTTTACTCTTCAACCAGGCATTTACTACTGCCTCTGAAGTTCTGTAGCCATATCCTACATTCTCTGCTACTTTCTTAGCACCAACCTCCTGCATTAAGAAAGATGCGCGTTCAGAAAAATTATCATGACTCACACTGCCCATGTCTATCATATATTCATTATGTCCTTCAGACTCTACAGATAGATTAACCAAGGCTTTTAATTCACTTAGACCAAGGGCACTTCTGTAAAGATTCAATTCATCAAGGATCTCAACTTCAATAGAGCTATAATTATATTCTACCTTTTTGGTTACTACTTGATCATAAGAAGCAACTTCGTCTCCAAGGCTATCTTTAGAGCATGACGTAAGAAACAACGTACAAAGAATTAACATAAATCCTGTTAAAGTAAATTTTCTCATAGGTTGAATTGTTAGATTCAGGGAAGATAAATCTACACATTTTATCGACTAATAACATAGACAACTTAAGAAAAAGCTAAATTTTGATAAATTTTAACATTTATTGTAGGAATTTACGTCAATAATACTGGAAATCAATCCATTAAAGACCTACGTAAAGTTAATATGAGAATTGGTTATTCAACGGTAATTTCCTCTCCATCATCGGCTAAAATGATGTTCTGGAAAATATCCGAAGCTTCGGTTCGAAATAATTCAATATTTTCATACCGTGTTGAATAATGACCCAGAATGAGTTTTTCAACTCCGGCCTCCTTAGCGATGGTGGCGGCCTCTTTAGCGGTAGAATGCTTTGTAGGAAAAGCCAGTTCTCTTTGATCTTCAAGGAAAGTTGATTCATGATATAAGACGGTGGTATTCTTAATCATAGGTACCAGTTCCAAATCAAAAACCGTGTCACTGCAGAAAGCGTACGATTTTGGGGGTGGTGGATCTGCGGTGACCAACCTGTTAGGGATAAGTTTTCCGTCTTCAGAAACCACATCTTTTCCTTTTTTCAGGCTCTTGAACAGGCTAAAGTCAATATTATATTCTTCCGCTTTATCTATAAGTAATTTCCTGTCGCCCGCTTTCTCCTTAAAAAGAAACCCATTGGTGTAAACACGGTGCTTAAGGGGCAATGTGCTCACACTAAGCTTAGAATCCTCAAATAGAAGTTCGGGTTGCTTCGAAGTTAGTTCATGAAATATCAAAGGGAAATTAGTCCAGGAATTGGCCAATTTTAATTGTAAGGTTATGATTTCCTTAATGCCTTTAGGACCATAAATATGCAATTCATTTTCCCGGTTTAGTAACCTGAAAGTAGATACAAGTCCCACTAACCCATAAAAATGATCCCCATGCAAATGAGAAATAAAGATGTGCTTAATTTTTGAAAATTTGATCTTATTACGCCTCAGCTGGACCTGGGTTCCTTCCCCACAATCTATCAGGAATAAATGATTTTTGATTTCCAGAACCTGAGAAGTAGGATTCGTAAAACTTCTAGGCGTTGCTGCATAGCAACCAAGAATGGTGATTTTCATTCAATCTTCATTTTCAATTTAAGGGCAAAGACGGTATTAGAATCCAAGATCTCTCTGGATCTCATCCATTTGTATCATATCTTCAGCTTCCTGAAGGGTAGGCACTACCACTAGTTCTTCTGGAAGTTCGTCAATTCCAACCGCATCATTTACCAATACAAAACTTTTATTTTCCGCTCTGTGAATATTGGATATTTCCAGAAAGGATAATAAATGTTCTGTAGCCAGATCTTTATACCTGATAAGGTCAACGACCAGATTATCATTTTTTAGATCATTATGATGTTTTGTAAGTTCCGTAGAAAAATCGGTTAAAGAATTATTCTCGTTTTCAATTAGTAGATAATTATCTTTTTTGGCAGTTTTCATATACAAATTCTAATTCTCTCTAAGTTAAGTAAAACAAAAATCTAAAACACAGATATTGTTATTGTTTGATCTTGGAAGCTAACAGATAAATAACAGCCATTCTCACCGCGACTCCATTTTGAACCTGGTCAAGTATGATCGCATGTTCTGAATCTGCAACATCACTGGTGATTTCTACTCCGCGATTTATAGGTCCCGGGTGCATTACCACAATTTCCTTATTTAGACTGTCCAGCAGTTTTTTATTTAACCCAAATTGTTTTACATATTCACGAGTGCTTGGGAAATAGCTAATATCCATACGTTCATTTTGAACTCTTAGCATATTTGCCACATCACACCACTCCAGTGCTGCTTTCAAGTTCATCTCCACTCCTACTCCCAGTGACTCTATATGTTTTGGTAATAAGGTTTTTGGTCCACAAACTTTAACTTCTGCTCCCTGCATTTTCAGAGCGAAAATATTCGAAAGAGCTACCCGGCTATGTAAAATATCGCCAACAATAACCACTTTTTTACCTTTTACATCTCCTAATTTTTCTCTAATGGAATAAGAATCCAGGAGAGCCTGGGTGGGATGTTCGTGTGCACCGTCACCGGCATTTATGATACTTGCCTTAACGTGCTTGGAAAGAAAAATCCCTGCACCGGGATTTGGATGGCGCATTACCACCATATCCACTTTCATTGAAAGTATGTTGTTGACTGTATCTATTAAGGTTTCCCCTTTCTTAACTGAAGAAGATGCCGCAGAAAAATTGATCACATCAGCACTAAGTCGCTTTTCGGCAAGTTCAAAGGAAAGCCTTGTTCGGGTACTGTTTTCAAAAAATAGATTTGCAATAGTAATATCTCTTAAAGAAGGGACCTTTTTAATTGGTCTATTAATTACCTCTTTAAAATGATCGGCTGTTTTGAAGATAAGTTCTATATCCTCAGGTTTAAGATATTTGATTCCTAATAAGTGATCTACACTTAATTCGCTGCTCATTTTTTATCTATTTTGAAATAAGGTAAACAGCATCTTCCCCATCGTTCTCCTCCCAGCTTACCTTTACTTTTTCTTCATTAATTGCATCTACCTGTCTGCCATTATAATCCGGCTGAATTGGTAAATGTCTGCTGAATCTTCTGTCTATCAAACTTAAAAGCTCTATTTCACTGGGTCTTCCAAATGATTGAATTGCCGTTAGTGCTGCTCTAATACTTCGGCCGGTATAAAGTACATCATCAATAAACACGACCCGCTTATCCTCAACCACAAAATCTATCCTGGTTTTATTGGCTTCCAGAGGTTTTTCTCCTCTTCTAAAGTCATCCCTGTAGAAAGTAATATCAAGTTGACCCGTTTTAATATCTTTCAAACCATACTCTTGTTTCAGAATCTTTTCTAATCTATTGGCAACATAAATTCCTCTGGGCTGAATGCCAACAAGTACGGTATTTTTAAAATCGGTATGTTTTTCAACCAATTGACAAGCCAGGCGATGTAGAATAATATGGATTTGGTTTGAGTCAAGTAGTACTTTACGGCTCATAAGACTATTTGTAGATTGCAACAAAAGTAATGTTTTTTTTGGATTGAATAATATCTACAAGCTATCTTATAAATTCAAGACACTTAACAAATTTCAGATTTTCGTAAATTTAAGTAGTAGGAAATTTTACACTGCAGGAAGTTCTTAAAATTTAAATTTTATAAGTCGTAAATCATGTATAAAAGCAAAGAAATTAGATGGTTCTCTCGTACAGAAGATCAGTCCATTAGTAGATGGTTTGAAGAAAACGGTTTTACCTTCGAAAATTCAGATGCCCGTACCGATTATTATCTCCCGCTTCAGAATCAGAATGGTATCGGAATTAAACTTAGAGAAGGCTATATCGAGATAAAACAACTTATAAGTAGATCGGACAGAGAAAAGTTGGCGCCATCTGTAAAAGGTTATTTTGAACATTATATAAAATGGAGTTTTACTTCCGCGGAAGAAGACCCGTTATTTGATGAAATAATTAAAGAAGAAAAGTATTCCTGGCTTGCCGTGAGAAAAGAAAGAATAGGTTTTAAATTGAAAGAAAATCAAAACGGAAGTATCATAAGAGTAAAAATGGACGAATATCCTGACTTTGGCTGCCAGGTAGAATATACCCGGTTAAAAGTTAAGGATGAACTTTGGTATACCCTGGGTCTGGAATGGTTTGGAGAGAAAGAATTAAAATTTGATTTTTCATTGCTGAATAAAATTTTTGGGGATCAACAATTAGAAGAAGAAAACTCTATGGGGTATTCAGCCTTCTTAAACAGATTCCAGGCTCCTGAAGTGGAATGAATCAATTGCTAGAAGCTTCAATTTTGTTTAAAAATTCCTGGATTTCCTTCTGCACAACTTCAGTATCCCTGGATTTTATATCACTCCCTATAAAATGAGTGCCTGGTGTTTTTAATGCTTTTAAAACTTTTAACGAATCTGGAGTAGAAAATAAAGTATAAGCATCCCTGTATACACTTACCTCGACATGCTGATCTTCTTCCAGGAAATTCTTATGATAATATAAAGTGAGTACGGGCACGTTAATTTTCTCAAAAGTTTCAGGCAACATGGTAGTCTCCACCAAAAGCTGCAGATCTACCAGGGCACTAGACGGGTAAATGGTATCCCAGTATTGTCGGGCTTTTTCTTGCTCATGCTCGATCTTTTTGTTTTTTCCGAAAGAAATAAGATTTGCGATCTCATAACCCCAGGGAGAATTAAGCACAAAAGTACCCGGCTGATCATCCTCCATATTCGGAGATAGATTAATAAGTGCATAAACTTTTTCAGGATAAGTGGCGGCTAATTTGAGTGCCAGAGTTCCTCCTGTTGAAGTGCTCATTATGATCACTTTCTCCCCTATTTTGTTTCCTATTTGCAGAGCTTCTTTTGCAGATCTCCAGGCACTCTCCCCATCAAAATTATTTAAAGATGCCGGGGGTTTCAATCCGTAACCAGCCCATCTGGCGAGATATAAATTTGCCCTGAGAGAATCTGCAATATTTTGATTCACAGGGTAAGCGTCTCTGTAACTTCCGGCAAATCCATGTAAATAGACGATACTATACTCTGTTTTTTCCACATTTCCCTGCCAGACTATCCTTGCCTGGTTGTCTTCCCTTACGGGCAAAGAATCTTCACTTTTATTTATATAAGTTTCCAAAGCCTCCAGGCTGGAAGGTAATTCCGGTAATTTTTTCGAATAAACAGGACTTTCGGGGATAGGTCCTGAGAAGTAAGTGATGGTCATTCCCAATATCAATAACAGAACAACCCAGTATCTTTTTTTCATGGTCAATGATAAGGATTTTTTCCACTATGCATTGCTAAACTATTGTGAAATGCCTACATGAAAAATATTCAGATTCACTTAAGTTTTCTGTTTCAATTAAAATGAATTATAAAACAGAACTGTAATATTTTGAGGATCTCTTCCTTGACTTTAATTAAGCTCCCCCATTACGCATATTGAATCAAAATAACTAAATTGAGTGCTTATCCATTATTCTCCAGAAAGATGACCAAATTTTTCCCACCAGTACAATTAATAAAACTAATGAAAGAATTCTTCTTAATGCTATTTCCAGGCATTCTAGCTTTTACAGGTTTTGCACAAACAAAAAATATCCCAGAACTTATAAAAGGCGCACCTTCGATTGAAGGAAAAACAGAATATTTAAACTCTCCTTTTGTAGAAGCGGGAGATCGATTATATGTGGTAGGCCATCAGGACGGTAGTTTTCCAGAATTGGGCTGGCACATTCCGGGAGAAATGGGTGGTGTTTGGAACCATCCTATTAAATTATTTGACGGATTTGAGACTGAAATAATAGTTGGAAAGGATACGATTATACTTAATAGGGCTGATGCTTTCATCAACTATCCTATAGCCAGTCAGCATAAATTTAAGCTTGAGAAACAAAATTTAAGTGTTGATCGCTGGCAATTTGTTTCAGATAAATCTCAGAGCCTGGCGATCCAATTAGTACTTATAAATCATTCTGGTGACCAACAGGAGCTTCAATTGATATTTAAAGCCTTTTCAGATCTAAGGCCAACCTGGCTGGGTGAGAAAACTGATATGGTTGACGGTCCTGATAAAGCCGCTTTTAATGCAAATACAGGCTACTGGGTGATTAAGGACAGTATTAGTCCCTGGAGTGCAAATTACAGGGCTGAAAAAGAGGCAGATTTTAATAAAATAATTCCTTCAGAATATAAAGGTATGGGAACTGGTACACTACTGGGGTATAATTTATCAATTCCCCCGAACCAGAAGGAAGTGATCACTTTTTACCTTGCAGGATCTTACAATTCCGTTTCAGAAAGCATAGAAAATTTCAGAAATATTGAGAAAAATCTGGAAAAAGAAATAATTGTTAAAAAAGAAAAATATCAAAAGCTGGCCAGTAAATCGAAGCTTACAATTGAAGATAAGGAGCTACAACAAACCTTTGAATGGCTCAAATATAATTCGGCCTGGCTGGTCCAGGAAGTTCCCGAAATAGGAACAGGAATTACTGCTGGTATTCCCGATTATCCCTGGTGGTTTGGCGTAGACAGCGAATATGCTTTAAAAGGATATATGGCAGTGGGCCAAAAAGAGGCTGTTTACAAAACGATTAAACTACTGGATAGTGTTTCTATGGCTGTAAATGGAAATGGAAAGATCATCCATGAAATGTCTACCAATGGCGCTGTTTTTAATAAGGGAAATATAAACGAAACACCACAATTTGCTTCACTTATCTGGGAGGTCTATAAATGGAATGGGAACAGAGAATTCTTAAAAGAATATTTTCCAACTATCAAAAAAGGTTTGAAATGGCTGCTTGAAGAAAATGATAAAAATAACAACCTTTTTCCTGATGGTTTCGGAATGATGGAAATTCATGGACTTGACAGTGAGATGATAGATGTGGCGGTTTATACCCAAAGAGCTTTTGAAGATGCCGCCAGAATAGCTGCTGAACTGGATCAAAAAGAAATTTATAAAAAGTATACCGAAATCGCCAGCCAGCTAAAAAACAAAATCAATTCTGAATTCTGGTCAGCTGAATTTGGTTCTTATGCCGATTTCATTGGAACCGATGAACAGGCAATTAGATTAATAGAAGATGCTATTGTGAGGGCAGATACTTTAAACAAACCCTGGTCTGTTAAAGAGCTAAAGGATAAAAAGAAATATATTCTGAACAATCCTTCCCGGGAAGAGCGTCCTTTCGTACTACATCACAACTGGGTGGTAAATACGCCAATGGAAATGAAAATCGCCGACCCTGAAAAGGCGAAGATTGCCCTTAAAACTGCAGAAAAATTCACGAATCCGTTTGGAGTCTTCGTAACAGGGATAGACCGGGATGAACAAGTTAGCAAAGATGAAGCCTCTTTTAAAGGAAGTAAGTCTTTTTCTTATACCGGAGCGGTAATGACATTACCAACGGGCGTTCAGGTGATCGCTGAAAACAATTATGGCAACCCCGATAAAGCTTTGGATTATTTACAACGTATGAGTAGGTCTTTTAGCTACGCATTTCCTGGAAGCATGTATGAGGTTTCTCCAGATTATGGGATGATCACGCAGGCCTGGAATATCTATAGTTTTGCCATTCCTGTGGTGCAGCAGTTTTTCGGAGTTCAACCCATGACTTCTGAAAAACTGGTCACTATAAAACCACAAATGCCGGCTGAATGGAATCCTGCCTCCCTCGAAAATGTAGAAATGGGAGATAATGAAATTTCAGTTTACCATACGGGTTCTAGTGTAAAAGTGACCAAAACCAATCCCGACTGGAAAATAAAACTCATCATGCCCAAGGCTTCTTATCATGAACCTGAAAGCAACATACAATTACAAGAAGACGGTGAAAGCTTTATTTTCTCTACCTCTGCCAATGAGATGGAAATACGAAAAAAACTTTCAAACTAAATAAGTTGATATTTTAATATTGGATTTTGAGGTTTAAGCGGTAGAGTATTTTATTAATTTTTAATTTTCAATAGTAACAAACTATAAAATGTAGCGTCAATATTAAAAACGCATACCATTTTATATTATGAAAAAATTACTCCTTTTTTTAGTATTTCTCAGTCTGGGCTATACTGCCAGCGCCGAAGAAAAATTTATTACCACCTCTGACGGTGTAGAACTATTTGTAAAAATTGAAGGTACTGGTATTCCCTGTTTATATATACACGGCGGGCCGGGATCGGGCAGTTACTGGTTTGAAAAATTCTTTGGAGATTTCATGGAAGAACATTTTACCATGATCTACCTGGATCAACGTGGGGTTGGAAGATCTGGTAGTTCTGAAAATGGAGATTATAGCATGCAAAGGTTGACTCAGGATTTTGAAGAGGTTCGAGAGTCCCTGGGAATAAAGAATTGGTTGACATTGGGACATTCTTTTGGAGGTCTCTTACAAATGGGATATGCTGAAAATTATCCCCAGGCTCAAAATGGAATGATGATGATCAATGCCACTTTGCATTTAAATGAAAGCTTCTGTCAAAGCTGGGCTCCGAAAGCTTCTGAATTTTTAGGCGAGAATTATGTAGGCTGTAAAAATGATACACTTCCGCTTATGGAAAGAATGGGTGTTCTTGGAAACAAACTAAGGGAAAAAGACCTTTTCTGGAAAATGGCTTATGCAAATAAAGAGAATCAAGCGATCATGGATAGCACCTGGAATGAAGTTGAAAACTGGAATTTTGATCTTGGAAATAAGGTTTGGGCTTATGAAGATTACTGGAGAAATTTTAAACCAAATACAAAAGAAGTTTCTATACCTGTTTTATTTTTTTATGGAACCAAAGATTATATGGTAGGTCCAGATCATTACAAGGAAGTGCAATTTCCTGATATGATACTTTGGAAAAGCGAGGTGGGACATATCCCGTTCCAGGAGAATACAGAGGATCTTAAAAAAGCAATTTTATTTTATAAAAACCAATTATCAGTTTTAAATCATAATTAATAAGAAAAACAGAATAATTTTCAAAAGAGATCTAAGATATAAGTAATTTTTTCACCGCATTAATTTTCTGTTGATCCATAGGTTTGTAAATCACATCATACACTAAAGGATGATTGTTAACAAAGTTTATTTCTACTGGGTTTTGTGAAAAGGTAAGAATAAATATTATGGGCTCCACTTTAATTTCCTGATTGTCTAATTCATTTAAAAAATCAATTGCATCCATCACAGGCATATTAAGATCTAAAAAAATTAAGGGTTTATAATTAATTTCTTTTAAGACCGACAGTAACTCCTTTGCCGTACCAAACTTTAAGATTTCATATTCTGGAAACTCAGACTTAACTATCTTAGTCTGAATGGCATTAATTATATCCTCATCATCAACTAAAAAAATTTTCTTAAAATTCATGCAATAAAATATTTAAATAAATTGTGCGCGCAGTTTTTAAAAATTGGCTTATTATAGTCAGATAGAAATTATACTCATTTTAAGTTTCTTCATTTTAGTATTTTAAGTTGATAATAATATTTTTTCAGGTTTTAACTAAACTAAGGAAAATACACTATCTCTTTTAGTTCGTATAAAAAGCTGTTTATATTTCTGTAATCTACAATCCCTATTAACATAACTTCGCAATTGAAAGGCGACTATACTAAAGAATACTTCTTCATAAATTATAAGATCCAAATTTAATAGCCAATACAGTTAATATTATACTGGAATAAACATAATTAGTTTTCTAATTTGGCGCAATTATTTATTTTTTTAAATTATTACCAAAGAAAAAGGATTTTTTTAAACAATATTTCACATAAAAACTGCTTTTTGTGTTTTTTTAGCATTTATTTTAAAAATTTTTCATTGTTTTTATTTATTTTAGGGTTATTTGTATTTATAATTTAATTTCTATTAGTTTTTAATTTTAATTCAGGAATTGTTTTTCCCACAAATCTAATTTTTGAACTTAATCTATTTTATTATGCCATTTAAGTCAATATATGTTATCGATGACGATGAAATATTTCAGTTTATGATTAGGAGGAGCATCAAGGCGATAGACGAAAACATAAAAGTAAAAGTTTGTTCAAATGGCAAAAAAGCAATTGCTGAACTTAAAAATGAAATGGAAGAAATCCCCGACATAATTCTACTGGACATTAACATGCCAGTTATGGATGGTTGGGAATTCTTAAGGCATTATTCAAAAGTGAAATCAAAGGTCAAAAAGGATATTTCAATATATATGGTATCGTCCTCTGCAAATCCTTCAGATATTGATAAAGCAAAAGATATTCAGATTTTATCAGGGTATATCCCAAAACCCATAGACCGAAACGAACTTAAAAAAATTATTACCGAGACACCTGAGAACCACTGGAAAATTTCCTATGCTTAATAACAATTGCTACACCCCTTAAATATTTACTAGCCGCTATAAGAAGTTATTAAGGCTAAAGCCTGTTAAAGTTTACAGATTACATGAAGTTATTTGACCCCCCCCTTCAAAATGAGTTATACCAACAGATATGCAAAGATATTTCGGTGTTTTATTTCCTTCAGAAAAATGCAATCAGTGGTTTTTTTCTATATGATCTGAAAAATGATTTCTGGCTGGATCCAAAATTACTTGAATCACTTGGGTATGATTTTAAAAATCATAAAATTAAAGATAACTCCAGGGAGTATATTTTTAAGGATGATCTTAAAGGTCTAGAACGGAATATTGAAGATGTTTCAGAATTTGACTCTATTTTAAGATTTAAAGATTCTGCTGGTAATACCATCCAAATGAAGTCCCATTTTAAGTTAGCAGCAGGGAAGGACGAGAATTCTCTGATTTTAATTGGTGCCCTAAATGAAGTAATTAGATCCCCTAGGAAAGATTTGAACCCGGACCAGCAATTAAAAAGATATGCCCGAATAATTGAAGGTACAAATATAGGTCTGTGGGAATGGAATATTCAAAATGGAGAAACAATCTTACATAAACAATGGGCTAATGTATTAGGATATACCCTTGAAGAGCTACAGCCGATTTCAGCAGACACCTGGAAAAAGCTTTCCCATCCCGAAGATCACCTTAAATGTGATGAATTACTAAATAAGCATATAGAAGGCAGATCAGATTTTTATGAATGTGAATGCCGTATGAAACATAAAAACGGGGAATGGATTTGGGTTGAGGATAAAGGGAAGGTAGTAACCTGGACTAGTGACGGTAAACCTGAATGGATGACTGGCTTTCATGAAGATATCACAGAGATGAAAGAAAGGTTAATAATTAAAAAGACGTTTATAGAAAATGCTCCCAGCGCCATTGCCATGTTCGACACTAACATGAATTATATAAAAGCATCAGATAAATGGCTCAAGGATTATAACATTAAAGATCATAAAATCAAAGGAAAAAATCACTATGAATTATTTCCTGAAATTGAAGATGAGTGGAAGAAGATCCACCAAAGATGCCTTAATGGAGAGATCATAAAAAAAGAGGAGGATTTGTTTCTAAGGGAAGACGGAACCAAGACCTGGCTTAACTGGGAGGTTAGACCATGGTTGAATGCAAATAATCAAATAGGAGGACTTATAATGAATACCACTGATATAAGTCACACGATGAAACTCGAAAAAATAGCCGAAGAGAAACAACATTTTCTAGAAACCATTTTAAGAAACATTGATGTAGGTGTTATTTCCTGCGATAAAGAAGGTAATCTTACTCTTTTTAATAAAGCCACCAAGGATTGGCATGGCTTACCGGCTACAGATATACCACCTTCAGAATTTGCAGATTACTATGGTTTATTTAAAGCAGATGGGGTCACCCCTTTTACAACCAGCGAAATACCATTAATTAAAGCCCTTAATGAAGGATCTGTAGAAAATGAAATAATGGTAATAAAGCCCAAAAATGCGCCTGACAAAATAGTTTCTATAACTGGTTCTCAGTTAAAGAATGATGCGGGGAAAGTATCAGGTGCAGTAATTGCTATGCATGATATTACCCAGCAAAAAAAGGCTGAGGACGGCTTAAGGAATATTATTGCAAAAATGCAAGCGATCCTTGGAGCCAGTTCAAAAACAATTGTAATCGGAACCGATACCAATGGCCTTATTACATTTTTAAATAAAGGAAGTGAAAAGCTCCTTGGGTACAGCAAAGAAGAATTATTGTATAAAGGAAATCCCGGAATGTTCCATATTGAGGAAGAGCTTGTGGAGTTACATAAGGAGTTACTTGCTAAAACAAATAAGTCTCTACAGGGTTTCGACTTATTTAAGGAACTTGTTAGACAGGGACAGTCTACAAGAAACTGGACCCTAAAAAAGAAAGATGGTACAAAATTTCCTGTACAATTAACTATAACCTCCATAAAAGAGGGAGATGAGATAGTAGGCTATTTAGGTGTAGGTGCAGATATCAGTGACCTTAAAAAAACTGAAAAAGAGCTTCAATCAGTGCTCAAAGTATCTCAAAATCAAAATGAACGATTAAAGAATTTTGCTCATATAGTTTCGCATAATTTGAGATCTCACTCAGGGAATAATTCAATGTTATTTGAATTATTTCTGGAAGAAAATCCTGAAGCAAAGGGTGATGAAATGATGATACATTTGCAAACAGCTTCAAAGAATCTAAAAGAAACTATAGACCACTTAGGCGAAGTAGTCATGATAAATACTTCATTAGATGAAAGCTTCATTAAGCTCAATCTTTCAGAATATATCAATATGGCTATAAAAAATATAGAGGCCCTTGCTAAGAGCTCTGATGTCGTTATTGAAAGTCAATTACCTACTGACATTGAAATATTAGGGGTGCCAGCTTACCTTGATAGCATCATTCTTAATTTCCTAACCAACGGCATCAAATACAGCTCACCAAAATGAGATAGTTATATTAAGCTAAGTACAGAAAAGACAGCTAATAATGTGATATTGGAGATTGGAGATAACGGTCTTGGAATAGACTTAAATAAACATAGAAGCAAACTTTTTGGAATGTATAAAACTTTTCACACGCACAAAGATTCCAGGGGTATTGGACTTTTTATCACAAAAAACCAGGTTGAAGCTATGGGTGGGAAAATTGAAGTGGAAAGTGAATTAAACAAAGGAACTACCTTTAAAATATATTTTAAATATGAAAAAAATTGATCTTGCCTGTATCATAGACGATGACCCGGTCTTTGTTTTTGGAGCAAAAAAGATTATGGAACTTGGTAATATCTGTAAAAGTTTCATGGTGTTCCATAATGGTGCGGATGCTCTTTCC
The DNA here is from genome assembly GCF_020552705.1 of Christiangramia sediminis. Classification (GTDB taxonomy): domain Bacteria; phylum Bacteroidota; class Bacteroidia; order Flavobacteriales; family Flavobacteriaceae; genus Christiangramia; species Christiangramia sediminis. The sequence goes on from NZ_JAJBZG010000001.1 coordinate 909,576, forward strand.
AGCTTAAAATCTATTATTTCTACCCGGGAAAAATTACCCGATTTTATTTTGCTGGATATAAACATGCCCATTATGAACGGATGGGAGTTTCTGGATGAGTTTATAAAGATTCCTTCTCATAAAACCATAACCATTTATATTGCAACATCCTCTTTAGACCCCCTGGATTCCCATAAAGCAGCATCTTACTCTGATGTAAAGAATTATCTTATAAAACCAATTAATATAGAGCAACTAAGACAAAAATTATTAGAGCAGGATTAAAAGAAGAAATACCTTTTTAAGAAGCATCCATAAAAAAACCTCCTTAGTTGCCTAAGGAGGTTTTTACTTATAAATATCAGGAAAGATTACTTCTTACCTTCCATTTTGTCTTTCAACGCTTGAAGATCAGCATTTACATCACCAATAGTAGTGGCGCTGTCTTTGCCTTGCGTAGCTGATTTCTTAGCAGCCTGCTTAACAATTTTTTGCTCTTCTTCTTTGTGAATAACCATGTGAGAAGCTACCACTCTTTTGAATTCTTTGTTGAATTCAATGATCTGGAATTCTGCTTCTTCACCTTTTTTCAATTTACTTCCGTCTTCTTTTTCAAGATGTCTCTGAGGAATAAATGCAGTGATATCTTCATTGAAGTCGATAGTAGCACCTTTGTCTACGATCTCAGTGATCTCTGCAGTATGCTTAGATCCAACACCGAAGTCTTTTTCATATTTATCCCAAGGGTTATCCTCGATCTGCTTATGTCCAAGAGAAAGTTTTCTACCTTCTACATCAAGTTCAAGAACTACAACTTCAAGCTCATCACCTACGTTAGTAAATTCTGATGGATGCTTGATCTTCTTAGTCCATGAAAGATCAGAGATATAGATAAGACCGTCGATTCCTTCTTCTAACTCAACGAATACACCGAAGTTAGTGAAGTTACGAACAATACCTTTATGCTTAGAACCTACAGGATATTTAGAAGTAATATCAGTCCATGGATCCTGGCTCAATTGCTTGATACCAAGAGACATTTTTCTGTCATCTCTATCTAAAGTAAGGATCTGTGCTTCAACCTCATCACCAACATTTACGAAATCCTGAGCTGAACGCAGGTGCGTGCTCCAGGACATTTCAGAAACGTGGATAAGACCTTCAACACCTTCAGCAACCTCGATAAATGCACCGTAATCTGCGATTACAACTACTTTACCTTTTACATTGTCACCAACTTTAAGTTCCTCGCTAAGCGCATCCCATGGGTGCTGGCTTAATTGCTTAAGACCTAACTGTATTCTAGACTTAGACTCATCAAAGTCAAGGATTACTACGTTCAATTTCTGATCAAGTTCAACGATCTCATTTGGATGGTTGATTCTAGACCAGCTAAGATCTGTAATGTGAACAAGTCCATCAACTCCTCCAAGGTCAACGAATACACCGTAAGAAGTAATGTTCTTAACAGTACCTTCAAGTACCTGACCTTTTTCAAGCTGCCCGATGATCTCTTTCTTCTGCTCTTCGATATCTGCTTCGATAAGCGCTTTGTGAGATACCACAACATTCTTGAATTCATGGTTAATTTTAACCACTTTGAATTCCATGTTCTTCCCAACGTAAGCATCGTAATCTCTAATTGGCTTCACATCGATTTGTGAACCAGGTAAGAAAGCTTCGATACCAAATACGTCTACGATCATACCACCTTTGGTACGACATTTAATGAATCCATTCACTACCAGACTTTCGTCATGAGCAGTGTTTACTCTTTCCCAAGCCTTGATTACTCTCGCCTTACGGTGAGAAAGGATCAATTGTCCGGTAGAATCTTCGCGAACGTCGATCAATACCTCAACATCATCACCTTCTTTAAGGTCTGGATTGTAACGAAATTCGTTAAGAGAAATAACTCCCTCACTCTTTGCGTTGATATCAATAATTGCATCACGATCTGTAATATTAATTACTTTTCCTGTTACAACTTCATCATCTAAAGTGTCTACGAAATTTTCGGCAACTAGCTTTTCAAACTCTTCCAGCTTTTCATCGTCGATAGGATCTATCCCTTCTTCGTAGTTATGCCAGTTAAATTCTTTTAGAAATTTTTCAGGATTTTCCTGTTGCTTTTCTGCTTCAGGTTGTGAGTCTGTAGCCATTCCAGCTACATCCTGTACTTCAAGATCCTGAGTTTCTTTGTTTGTGTTTTCTTCAGCCATTACTGACTCCTAAATTTGTATTCTGTGTTTCTTCGGAAATCTTTCAGCAAAACAGAAACTACAGAAGTTGTTTATAGTTTTGATTTTCAACCCCTTTTGGATTTCCGGTCTTCTGCCAAAAAGGAGTGCAAAAATACGCAACTAAATAAAAATCCGCAACTAATATTTAAATTAATTGCGGATAGTATTTATTAGGTTTAGAGAACTAAGAATTCACTTCAGCAATCTTATCCCTGGCTATTTTAAGTACCTCCTCAAACTGGTCGTCTAATCCCATGCTGGAATTATCAAATTCTATAGCATCTTCGGCCATTATCAACGGAGAGTCTTCCCTTGTAGAATCCATATAATCCCTGTCTTTTACATTCTGCAGAACCTCATCAAAATTCACATCATCTCCACGACCTTTTAACTCATCATATCTTCTTTGAGCTCTCTTTTCTGTTGAAGCGGTCATAAATAACTTTAATTCTGCATCAGGAAATACAACCGTTCCTATGTCACGACCATCCATCACTACTCCTTTACTTTTCCCCATTTCCTGCTGTTGTTCTACCAACATTTTTCTCACCTCTGAAATCGCAGATACTTTACTTACCTGCTGGGAAACCTCCATATATCGTATTTCTTTTTCAACATTTTCATCATTCAAAAACATATGGCCGTATCCAAGGTCTTCATCAAATTCAAAACGTAAACTAATAAAGGGTAAATGTCGCACGATAGCTTCTTTATCAAAATTTCCCTCAGAAACAAAAACCTTACGCATCATATAAAGAGTAACAGCCCGGTACATAGCACCTGTATCTACGTAAACATAACCTAATTCCTTCGCTAAACGCTTCGCTACGGTACTCTTACCTGTAGATGAAAATCCGTCAATTGCTATCGTAATCTTTTTATCCATGTTAATTTATTTCTTTTGCAAAGGTACTTTTTTATAAAAGCTATTCTAGTTATTCATAAAATAAGCCCCTTAGCCGGGCTTGTATCTTATAGCTTCTTAGCATTTTTCACATTCTGATCTGTGATGGCTATATCTATTACGTCACTCATTTCTTTCACGTAATGAAAAGTGAGCCCTTTGACGTACTCATCTTTGATCTCTTCAATATCACGTTTGTTATCTTCACAAAGAATGATTTCTTTAATTCTTGCTCTCTTCGCAGCAAGGATCTTTTCTTTAATACCACCCACTGGTAATACTTTACCTCTTAAAGTGATCTCACCGGTCATGGCAATGCTTTTCTTCACTTTTTTCTGAGTGAAAAGAGAAACTAATGAGGTCAGCATGGTTATTCCTGCACTGGGACCATCTTTAGGGGTTGCACCTTCAGGCACGTGAATATGTACATTATATTGATCAAATATGGAAGGCGTTATGCCTAATCTCTCTGCGTTGGCTTTAATATATTCCATAGCGATGGTGGCCGACTCTTTCATTACTTTCCCCAGATTACCGGTAATACTCAAATTACCTTTTCCTTTTGAAAGTATAGACTCAATAAAAAGAATATCCCCGCCCACACTGGTCCAGGCAAGTCCTGTTACCACTCCTGCAACATCATTATTCTCATATTTATCACGTTCCATTTTAGGACTACCCAGGATCTCAATAATATCCTCGTCTGAGATCTTGATATTGTACTCCTCCTCCATCGCGATATTCTTGGCTGCATATCTCACCACTTTGGCGATCTGTTTCTCAAGCGCACGAACACCAGATTCACGGGTATATCCTTCAACGATCTTTTCAAGTTGTTTTTTACCGATTTTAAGATGATCTGCATTCAACCCATGTTCTTCAAGCTGCTTTGGAAGTAGGTGTCTTTTCGCGATCTGAACTTTCTCTTCTATAGTATATCCGGTAACATTAATGATTTCCATACGATCTCTCAATGCGGGCTGAATGGTACTTAAGGAGTTACAGGTCGCAATGAACATTACTTTGGAAAGATCGAATCCCATTTCAAGGAAATTATCATGAAATTCAGAATTCTGCTCAGGATCTAAAACCTCTAATAGGGCTGAGGAAGGATCCCCCGCATTTCCCATGCTTAACTTATCTATCTCATCCAGCACAAATACAGGATTACTGGTTCCTGCTTTTTTCAAACTCTGAATAATTCTACCTGGCATCGCTCCAATATATGTCTTCCGGTGACCTCTAATCTCTGCCTCATCACGAAGTCCTCCTAGTGAAATTCGCACATATTCTCTTCCCAGAGCTTCCGCAACAGATTTACCCAGGGAAGTTTTACCTACTCCAGGAGGCCCATAAAGACAAAGAATTGGAGATTTCATGTCGTTTCTCAGCTTTAAAACAGCGAGATATTCAATGATCCTTCTCTTTACATCATCAAGACCATAATGATCACGATCAAGAATTCTCTTGGCTCTCTTAAGATCGAATTTATCTTTACTGAACTCGTTCCATGGAAGATCCAGGAACAGATCCAGATAGTTTCTTTGAATAGAATATTCCGCAACCTGCGGGTTCATTCGTTGCATTTTGGAAAGCTCTTTCTCAAAATGGTTCTGAACCTCTTCTCCCCACTGCTTATCCTTAGCTCTGTCCCGCATTTCAACGATCTCTCCTTCATGAGAAACACCACCTAGTTCTTCCTGGATGGTTTTCATTTGCTGGTGAAGGAAATATTCCCGCTGCTGCTGACTCATATCACTTTGCACCTTGCTTTGAATATCATTTTTGAGCTCCAGTTTCTGGTTCTCTGTGTTCATATGCTTCAAAGTTGCAAGAGCACGCTCCCTGAGATCGTTCATCTCAAGTAATTTTTGTTTTTCCTCAACACTTAAACTCATGTTGGAGGATACAAAATTGATCAGGAAAGAATCACTTTCAATATTCTTGATCGCAAAAGATGCTTCTGAAGGAATATTAGGACTACCCTTAATTATTTGAAGAGCCAGATCCTTGATCGAGTCGATAATTGCAGAAAACTCGGCATTATTTTTTTCTGGCCGGTTATCTGGAATTTCGGCAACCGTAGCGTTCATATAAGGCTCTTCCGTCACTACCTGCGTTATCTGGAATCTTTTCTTTCCCTGGATGATCACCGTGGTATTCCCATCTGGCATTTTCAAAACCCTAAGAATTCGGGCTACTACCCCAACCTTATTAATATCTTTTGAAGTTGGATTCTCAACTTCTTCATCTTTTTGAGAGACTACCCCAATTATTTTACTTCCGTTATTCGCTTCATTAATTAGCTTAATAGAAGCATCACGTCCTGCGGTAATTGGGATTACCACTCCAGGAAACAATACAGTATTTCTTAAGGGAAGTATAGGCAGAGTTTCGGGCAGATTCTCGCGATTTATTTCTTCTTCATCTTCAGGCGTCATTAAAGGGATTAATTCTGCATCTTCATCAATACCCTGCAATGACAAACTGTCAATATTACTAAACTTTGTTTTCGCCATAATTTTATTTAAGTCAAACTGTCATCAAAACTAATATTCACTAATTTTGAGAAGTTGTTTAAAAGCCCTGATAAATAAGACTTTCAGTTTTATTTCAGATTTTCTATTTCAATTATTCAATTCCTATGCCACGCTCAATGTAAATTAATTTTTCAAAAGTGTAACAAATGGAAAACAAGCACCTCTTTATAATAGAAACCAAGTTTTAATTGACACCAACCATCACACATATTAAAGACCTGGTAGAACGTTGTCGTTATGGCGATAAACGTGCTCAAATGGAAATTTATGATCGGTATTACAAAGCGATGTACAACACTGCTTATCGTATAACTGGTCATTCGGCTGAAGCTGAAGATATTTTGCAGGAAGCTTTCTTAAGTGCTTTTACCAAAATTGAAAGTTTTAAGGAAAATTCAACCTTCGGTGCCTGGTTAAAGAGAATTGTGGTGAATGAAAGTCTCACTGCTTATAAAAAGATCAACAAACTGGGAGAAGTAAGCTACAATGACGAGTTAAAAAATGAGGTGGATAATGATGGGATCTCTTTGGATGAAGATGATAAAAACAACGCTAAAGTTCGTTTAATCCTGAAACAGATCAAGTCTCTTAATGATAATTACAGGCTTGGTTTGACTTTGCATCTGATTGAAGGATACGACTATGAAGAAATTTGTGAAATAATGAATATTTCTTACGCTAATTGCCGAACGATGATCTCCAGGGCGAAAGAGAGCTTAAGAAAAAAATTAATGGATCATGAAAAATAATGACTTTGATAAGCTTTTCGAAGAATTAAATTTCGACATCGAAGAGCCTCATACCGGACATAAAGAACGCTTTTATAAGAAACTTGAAGCCAGGTCTTCCAAGAAGCCAAAGTCTAAAGGAAAAATCAGGAATATCCTGACGCCTGTTTTTGCGATAGCGGCCAGTTTCCTTTTAGCATTTTTTCTGCTGGGTGATTTTATTGGCCAGGGTAATTCTGCTAAGAATTCAGATCTGGCAAGCATCTCTCCCGAGATGAAACAAACCCAGGAATTCTATACCAGCGTGATAAGCAGAGAACTTAAAAATCTGAATGCTGAAAAAACTCCGGAAACCGAAGCCATTATTAATGATGCATTATTACAAATGGACAAATTGGAAAAAAGATACGGGGAACTTAAGAAAGACCTTGTAAATAGCGGAAAAGACAATAGAGTTATTTATGCTATGATCCAGAACTTCCAACAACGAATAGACCTGTTGAACAACGTATTGTCCCAAATTGAAAATATTAAAACACTAAAGAACCAAAATCATGAAAACAATATTATCTAGTATCTTAATCTTTGCGGTGCTGGCACCTGGATTACCTTATTTTGATGCTAATAAAAGCCCTGAAGTATGTATTATCGAAAAAAATGAATTCGACGGCAAACATACCCGGGAGAAAAAAATAAAAAAAGAGTTCAATGTTAGCGCCAACTCCAATCTTAGTATTGATAATTCCTACGGAAATGTAGACCTCACAACCTGGGATGAGAATCGCGTGGTCATTGAAGTGATCATCAAGACCAATGGAAATGATGAAGAGAAAGTTCAGGAGAAACTTGAAGAGATCAACGTAGATTTTACTCAGTCATCTGCCGGCGTAAGTGCAAAAACAAGGTTTTCTAAGGAAGAAAGATCCTGGTGGAAAAGTTTAGTTGGCGGCTTTGATAATGTAAATATGGAAGTGAACTATATTATTCGCGCCCCGGAAAGAAACAATCTTGATATCAGCAATGATTATGGTGGAATCTATATAGATAAAACTACCGGAAACGCTAAGATCTCCTGTGATTATGGAAAAATGGATATAGGTGAGTTGAGGGGAAGATCTAATTACCTAAATTTCGACTATACCCGAAGCAGTAGAATTGGGTATGTAACCAATGCCGAAATCAATGCAGATTATTCAGATTATGAAGTTGAAGAGGCAGAAGAATTACTTATTAGTGCCGACTATTCTAAATCTAAAATCGGGAAAGTCTCAAAAATGACTTTCAATTGTGATTATGGAAGTGTTGAAATTGATAAGGTAAAAGTGCTGGAAGGAAATGGAGATTACCTTACCACCAAAATAAACCGTGTATTTACGGCATTAGATCTTAACCTGGATTATGGCTCGCTTTCCATAGAAAAGATCATTAAAGGCATTCGCAAGGTAGAGATCAATACAGATTATGCCGGTGTTAAACTGGGATTCGACCAGGAAATGAGCTTTCAATTTGATGTGAGAACATCTTATGGAGGTATTAAAGGATTAGAAGACCTGGAAGTTCAGAAAAGAGATCAACAAAATAGCAGTAATTCTGTTTCCGGGTTTTATGGCTCTCAGAATAGTGATACTCAAATAAATATATCTACCAGTTATGGTAGTGTGAATTTTAATAAACAATAATCAATCATCAAATAACTAAATCATGAAAAAATCATTTTTATTTCTTGCAGCCTCTTTGATATTCATAACCACCGCCTGTGCCCAATGGGGAGGAGAAAAAATTAAAGGGAACGGTGATATGGTCACAAAAACCAGGAATGTAGGCTCCTATGATGGCGTACAGCTAGTAGGCTCCATGAATGTAGAATTAATTTCAGGCAGTGAAGGAAACCTTAAAATTCAGGCTGAAAGTAACCTTCAGGAATATATAACTACTGAAGTAAAGAACGGAAAACTTAAGATCTCAACGAAAGAAGGTTTTAACCTTCACCCCAAGGATGATATTCTTATTATCGTGCCAGTAGAAAGTATTGAAGAGGTTTCGGTAACCGGTTCAGGAGATATCTGGACAAAAGACAGGCTTAAATCTTCAAATATGAAGGTTCAGGTTACCGGATCTGGAGATCTTGTTCTTGATCTGGAAGTAAAAGATCTTAAAGGAATGGTTACAGGCTCTGGAGATGTAAAGTTAAGAGGAAAGAGTCAGAATTTTGAATGCACAGTAACCGGGAGCGGAGACTTTGAAGCCTATGATCTACAGGCTGAAAATGTTGAAGCCAGGGTTTCAGGTTCAGGAGATATTATGGTTTATGCCAGTAACTCTTTAAAAGCCTCAGTTTCCGGCTCAGGAGATATTGTTTATAAAGGAAACCCTGGAAAACAGGATTTTAAAACCAGCGGCTCTGGTAGTGTATCTTCGCATTAATCAATTTCAAATGTATTTTAAAACCTGCCATTGTGCAGGTTTTTTTTTATTCCTGAATTGTTCGTTTAGGCACACGCATTAATAATATTACTCCTGCAATAAAGAAGATTACCAGAAAAAGTATGGCGTTTCTTACACTGCCAGTTTTCTGGGCTACGAATCCATATAGAGACATCCCTATAACGATCCCGATCTTTTCGGAAACATCATAGAAACTGAAATAGCTTGCTGTATCTACAGCATTCTCGGGTAACATTTTTGAATAGGTAGAACGTGAAAGTGATTGTATTCCTCCCATGACCAATCCTACTGAGGCAGCTGCGAAATAGAATTGAACCGGAGAAGTAATAAAATAAGCATAACCGCAGATCGCGATCCAGATTAGGTTAATAAAAATTAAAATCTTCACATCCCCATATTTTATTGCCAGTCTTGAAGTTAGCGTCGCTCCTGCAACTGCAACCAGCTGAATCAACAAAATGCTCACTATAAGACCCGTGGTGGGATCCTGATCACCCCACTCCAGTTCTTCAATTCCGAAATAGGTAGCAATCAACATAATGGTCTGTACAGCCATACTGTAAACAAAGAAGGCGAGTAGATATCGTTTTAAAATTTTGTTCTTTTTAATAGAATTCCAAATTCCTCTTAGTTCCTTAAAACCATTAAAAAGTACATCATTGGTAAGCTTCGCTTTTTTATTTCCTTTAGGTAAATAATAATAAGTATACTGGCTAAAACCTATCCACCAGATCCCGGTAAGTACAAAAGACAGGCGGGTAGGAAGGCCTTCATTTTCAAAACCAAACCAGTCATATTTTAGGATCATCACCAAACATACTATCAAAAGAATTACACTTCCCACGTAACCAAGGGAGAAACCTTTTGCACTGGCTTTATCCTGCTGATTTGAATAAGCAATATCTGGTAAATAAGAATTATAGAATACCAAACTGGACCAAAATCCTATGAGTGCCAGGAAATAACAAAGTAAGCCAAACCATAAATATTCCAGATTAAACCAGAACAACCCTATACATGAAGACGCACCCAGATAGCAGAAAAATTTCAGAAAATTCTTCTTATTCCCAATATAATCTGCAATTCCAGATAAGAATGGACTTAAGAGGCTCACTACTAAAAAAGCCCCTGCGGTGACGTAACTTATAAGCGTATCATTATTAAAATCAATTCCTAAAAAAGTAACAGTATCGTTTATTTTATTTCCGTCAGCATCTTTAACAATTGTAAGAGCTCCATAAAATATGGGAAAGATCGCAGAAGATATTACCAGGCTATAAACTGAATTAGCCCAATCATAAAAAGCCCATGCATTAATAAGCTTTTTACTTCCTTTTGGTAGTTGGTTCATGCTCTAAAAATAGAAAAAGCCACCGAATTTGGTGGCTTTTCAAATTTATTTTTAAGCTATCTTATTTAAAACTGGTAGTCCCGTATTTTTTTGCTTCCGCAATAGCTTCCGGTGCCCATTTGGTAAGATTATTAATTCTTGTTTGGGTTGAAGGGTGAGTACTCAAAAATTCCGGTGGAGCCTGGCCCCTGCTGTTAGCCTGCATTCTTTTCCATAACTCAGGAGCTTCACGCGGATCGTATCCGGCAATAGCCATCATAGTTAATCCTACTCTATCAGCTTCAGATTCATGACTTCTACTAAATGGGAGCATCACTCCTACTGTTGAACCCAAACCATATGCCTGAGCAAATATTTGCTGGGTTTGCTGACTTCTTCCGCTCACAGCAACTGATCCGGCTACAGCGCCTAATTGCTGTAATTGTGCGGCACTCATTCGTTGCGCACCATGGTCTGCAAGCGCGTGGGCGATCTCGTGAGCCATTATTGTTGCAAGTCCATTGGTGTTTTTGGCTTCATCAAGAATTCCCGTATAAACCACAACTTTCCCACCTGGCATAGCAAATGCGTTCGCCTGATCATCTTTTACAAGGTTGAACTCCCATTTGAAGTCGTTCATAAAACCCTGGTATCCGTTTGCATTCAAATAACGTTCTGCAGCAACTACGATATCTTCTCCTAGCTTTTTAACCATTCTGGAATCTTCAGTTCCACGCACTACTTCCGCTTCATTAAGAAACTGATTATATTGTTCAAAAGAAGCCGGGAATAGTTGATCGTTAGAAACAAAATTCAGATTCTTTTCGCCGGTAAAAGGATTTGTCTTACATGCTACCATGAGCATTAAAACACTTAAACATACAAAGGCACTTCTTAACTTCATGATTTTTGGTTTTAGATACCTAAAAGTACAAAAGCTGGGTTACCGCTATTGATGGTTTAAGTATGATTTAACACTAACTAGACTTTCAAAAATAATACCATTGTTGATATTTGCAGTATATACAAGGTCTCCACGGCCAATGGGGACTAGTGTTAGAAAAATTATAATAAAATGAGGATTTCTTAAATATGCCTAAAAAAACTAAAGATAATACACCTGTTCAAAGACTGTTAGTGCCTTCATATATACTAGTAATATCAAAACTTTTAACTAAAATATCGCCATTTCTGGCAAGTAGATTTGCAGCCAAACTTTTTCTTACTCCCTTTAAATACAAATTACCGCATAGAGAAAAAGAAATGGATTCAAATTCAGTTCAGAAAAACGTAATGGTGCCTAGCATGAATCGAGAGATCGTTACCTATGAATATGGTCAAGGCAGGAAAAAAATACTTTTGGTGCATGGGTGGAGTGGCAGAGGAACCCAACTGGCACGAATTGCCCAGGCCTTAAATGATAAAGGTTATATGGTGATTAGTTTTGACGCTCCCGCTCACGGTAAAGCCCAGGGAAAAATGAGTATGATGCCTTTCTTTATTAAAGCCGTTCATTTTCTTGATGAAGAATATGGTCCTTTTGAAGCCCTGGTAGGTCATTCCCTTGGCGGCATGTCTGCTTTGAAGGCAATTAGCAACGGACTAAAAACCAAAAAGCTGGTGATCATTGGTACCGCAAATAATATTACGGAGATCACCCAGCACTTTGCCGAAAATATGAAAATGAATCATAAAGTCGCTGCAAAAATGAAAAAGTATCTTGATGAACGATTCAACGAAGACATGGATACCTTATCTGGCGCCAGATCTGCGGAAAATGTAAGGATTCCCACCCTGGTGATACATGACGAAAAAGATGTGGACGTTAAAGTTAATTCAGCTTACGAAATACACGAAGCCCTGGAAAACAGCGAATTAATGATCACTAGCGGTCAGGGGCACCGCCGAATTTTAGGAAATCCAGAAGTAATTAACAAAACAACAACTTTTATAGCGGCACAATCTTTGTAATTTTAGGGAAAAGATTACTATGAAAAAGATACTCCTATTTAGCCTGCTCTCAGCTTTTCTGATGAGTTGCAACGGAAATGCTCAAAAAAAATCCAATAAGGATTCTTCAGAAAATTATGAAGTAAACAAGACGGAAGCAGAGTGGAAAAAAGAACTCAGCGCGGAAGAATTTGATGTCCTTAGAAATGCAGCTACCGAGAGGCCGTTTTCCAGTGAACTTAATAATATAAAAGAACCGGGAACATTTGTGTGCGCTGCTTGCGGAAATGAACTTTATAAGACCGAACATAAATTTATGAGCGGAACTGGTTGGCCAAGTTTTGACCGTGCTATCGAAGGCGGCGTAGCTTATGGAAGTGATTCAAAATTAGGTTACCAGAGAGATGAAGTGCATTGCGCTAAATGTGGAGGACACCTGGGTCATGTATTTAACGACGGTCCTAGAGAAACCACCGGAAAAAGACACTGTATCAATGGTGTAGCAATGAATTTTCTTCCTGAAGAAAAATAATTGCTGGTTATAAAATTATAAAGCATTATGAAAAAATATAAGATAGAAAAGACCGAAGAAGAGTGGAAAAGGGAACTTTCACCTGAACAGTACCGGGTGCTTAGAGAGAAAGGCACTGAAGCTCCAAATTCGGGAAAATACAATTTACATTTCGACAAGGGTGAATACAAATGTGCGGCCTGTGGCGAAAAACTTTTTGAAAGTGATTCCAAATTTGAAAGTGGCTGTGGATGGCCAAGTTTTGATGAAGCTATTGAAGGAAAAGTAGAATATATTCAGGACAGAACCTTTGGAATGCTGCGCACAGAAATACTTTGTTCCAACTGTGGAAGCCATCTTGGCCATGTTTTTGATGATGGCCCTACAGATACCGGCCAGCGTTACTGTGTAAACTCGGCTAGTATTGAATTTAAAAAATAATTAAAACCAATTTATCATGAGAAAATTTTTATCATTTATAGTATTAGCAAGTTTATTTTTCGCTTCATGTTCTTCCGATGGTGACAGAGGGCCACAAGGTCCTCCTGGAGAAGATGGAATTAACATAGTAGGACAGGCTTTTGAAGTCACCGGTGTTAATTTTAATGGTCCTGAATATTCAGTATTCGCTGAAATTCCTGCAGGTATTGAAGTACTTCCTACAGACAGTATTTTAGTATACTGGCTGGAAGATGTTGATGATGACGGTAATGACATCTGGAGTTTAATTCCTCAAACTATTTATTTTGATGATGGTCAATTCCAGTATACTTACAATCATACAGATTTTGATGTAAACATCTTTTTACAGGGCAATATAGATCTGGCGACACTTGGCGCACGCTACACGCAAGACCAGGTTTTTAAGGTAGTTGTGCTTCCGGTAGATTATGCTGCAGATGCAACTATTGACGTAAGTAGCTATGAAAATTTGAAAACATCAGTAAATATTAAGGAATCTAATATCAAAGCTAAAACATATAAATAAATTCAAGTCTTGAATTTATTAAAGCCTGTATACTCAATACAGGCTTTTTTTATGCTTTTATCCTGGAACTGTAACTTTCAGTTTAGGGTTTAATTCCTTAAATTCGCAAACTCTATAACAGATTCAAAATATTCCGAATATGAGTAAATACGATATTATAGTTTTAGGTAGTGGCCCGGGCGGTTATGTAACTGCGATACGCGCTTCTCAATTAGGTTTTAAGACCGCAATTGTTGAAAAAGAAAGCCTTGGAGGTGTATGTCTTAACTGGGGATGTATTCCCACTAAAGCCCTTTTAAAGAGTGCCGAGGTTTTTGATTATCTGAAACATGCGGAAGATTATGGTTTAAAACTCGAAAAAGCCGATAAGGATTTCGGGGCCGTAGTCAAAAGAAGCCGTGATGTGGCTAACGGAATGAGCAAAGGTGTTCAATTCCTGATGAAGAAGAACAAAATCGATGTTCTGGAAGGATTCGGAAAATTAAAATCTGGCAAGAAGGTAGAAGTTACCGATAAAAAAGATAAGAAGACAGAATACCAGGCTGATAATATCATTATTGCTACCGGTGCAAGATCAAGAGAATTACCAAACCTTAAACAGGATGGTAAAACTGTAATTGGTTACCGTGAAGCAATGACCCTGGAAAAGCAACCAAAATCTATGATAGTGGTTGGTTCAGGAGCTATTGGCGTGGAGTTCGCGCATTTTTACAATGCAATGGGAACTGAGGTAACCGTGGTGGAATTCCTTCCGAATGTGGTGCCATTAGAAGATGAAGAGGTTTCAAAACAATTTGAAAGAAGTATCAAAAAGGCCGGAATCAAGGTAATGACCAATTCTTCCGTAGAAAGCGTGGAAAAGAAGGGTGGAAAAGTTATCGCTACCGTGAAGACCAAAAAAGGTGAAGAAAAACTGGAAGCTGATGTGGTACTTTCTGCCGTAGGTATAAAAACTAATATTGAAAATATAGGTCTGGAAGATCTTGGGATCAAGACAGATAAAGATAAGATCGTGGTAAACGATTTCTATCAGACCAATGTTTCCGGAGTTTACGCTATCGGTGATGTGGTACATGGTCCTGCTCTGGCTCACGTAGCCTCTGCTGAAGGTATTCTTTGTGTTGAGAAGATCAAGGGAATGGATGTTCAGCCACTGGATTATGGAAATATCCCAGGTTGTACGTATGCTACTCCAGAGATCGCTTCAGTTGGTATGACTGAAAAGCAGGCCAAAGAAGCCGGTTACGAGCTTAAAGTTGGTAAATTTCCTTTCTCTGCTTCAGGTAAAGCGAAAGCCGCAGGAAAGTCTGACGGATTCGTAAAAGTGATCTTCGACGCCAAATACGGAGAATGGTTAGGTTGCCATATGATTGGTGCCGGAGTTACAGATATGATCGCTGAGGCTGTCTTAGGAAGAAAACTTGAAACCACAGGTCATGAAGTGCTAAAGGCTGTTCACCCTCACCCTACCATGAGTGAAGCCGTGATGGAAGCTGTTGCAGCTGCTTATGACGAAGTGATACACCTATAGACGTTAGACGTAGTAATATAAAAAAACCGCATTCAGAAGAATGCGGTTTTTTTATTTGTCATTTCGACCAAAGGGAGAAATCTCTTTTAGGCTTGAATCTGAATGTTGTTTTTAAATAAAGTATAGAACTATTATCAGATTTCTCAGTCGGTTCCCTCCTTCGAAATGACGGGGTCGAAATATGCGTTATTATTTAGGAATAAGATCACAAAAACAGAATTCCGTATCCCAGGCTCTTGAATCATCCTGAAAACAATTATCATCCTCTTTTCCCGAAGGCTTATAAGATCTTCTAACCTTCTCTCCTATTTCAAATTCAACAGGCGAATTAAAGATAGGTCCGTCAAAAACAAACGTATGAAATTCCCCATTTTCACCACAGGGATCAACGTTATCTGGTAGTTCCTTTAGAAAATCATGATCTATGATTCTTCCACAGAAAGAATCTTCTAAATATTTTGAATTGGTGCAGACGATAATCGCTTTAAAGCCCAGATCAATAAATTCTGATATAAGTTCTTTCGTATTCCTTTTCCATAAAGGAAAAATAGCCTTAAGACCAACCGAATTCAATTGCCCTTCCCGATACTCTTTGAGGTCTTCCAGAAAAATATCTCCAAAGACACTATGGGTAAAACCTTCTTTTTTTAGAGAATCTGTCGCCGCTTTCATTTTGGAATTATAATCTTCCATACTAGTATCGGAACTTAGCTCTGAGATCATAAGCGACAGACCAATTTTTTCAGCTTGCTGGAGAAGAAGCTCTTTTCTAACGCCATGCATGGTCACTCTGTCTACATCTGTATTTAAGGTGGTTAGAAGCTTTTCGACCTTATAATTAGTTTGTTGATTCGCATAATAAAGAGAAAGCGCCGCGTCTTTCCCACTACTCCAGTTTAGATATGCTTTAGTCATTCTTATCATTTAAAAAGCTCTGGATAGCCAGATCATAACTTTGCAATCCAAATCCAACGATAATTCCTTTCGCGATAGGCGATATATAAGACTTATGACGAAACTCCTCTCTGGAAAATGTATTGGAAATATGAACTTCAATTACCGGAATATCTATAGCCGCTACGGCATCCCCTATTCCAACGGAAGTATGAGTATAGGCTGCAGCATTCAGAATAATACCATCAAAATCTTTATTTGCTGCCTGGATCTTATCGATCAATTCTCCCTCAATATTAGTCTGATCAAAAGAAAGTTCGATATTTCTGAATTTGAATTGCAGTTCTGAGAAATAATCTTCAAAACTCTTTTTTCCGTATTTTTCAGGTTCTCGAGTTCCGAGCAAATTAAGGTTTGGTCCGTTAAGTATAAGTAGCTTCATACTGTAAATGTAGCAAATTGTGAATATTCGTCAGATAATATAACGGACTGAAAATTTAAAATTTGGTTTTGAAACCTAAACTTAGGGGCTGAAGCGGTATTAACTGAACTGGCTCAAAATCCTCATCGGGCGAAGTATTATACAAACTATAAAAAGATCGTGCTTCTACTTGCATTTTTTTGGTTACGTCATACCCCAAACCTCCGTTGAGTCCAAAATCATAAGTTCTCCTGGATTCTATATCTGTTGTAATAATTGTTTGCATTCCTCCCAGCATATAAATGTTGGAATCTCCTAAATAATATTTAAAGGTATACCCAAATTCATTCAATTTCAAAGTTGGTGTATTTAAATGGAGATATTCAGGACGAAGAAATAGGCCAGGAGTAAAATTTTCAAGACTGTATAGTCCGTTATATAAACCGGTATTAAAACGTTTAATTTCTTTATTTAGCTGAATAGTGGAAGCATCATTTTTTAAATATTTATGATCCTGCCTTAAAAGGCTATTATTTTCAGTTTCCTGAGAAAGAGCGGAAAAAGAAAATATCATTACAAGAAGAACGGTCAATCTGAAAGCCATACGGTTATTTTTAAACAAATTATTAAATAAAAAACTTTAACCGGTCTCCTTTAAAAATATATTAACGTGTAGGCATAAAAAAAGCGAAGATTTAATCTTCGCTTTCTTATTCATAGGTGTGTTCTAAAAATCTAGAACTGAAATCCTACTCCCAGTTGAATTCCATTATTTTTGATCGCGTCATCATCAAAATTATCACTATCGAATGCGTCGGTAAATCCTAATACATATCTACCATTCAAAAAGAAACCATTATTGAATTTGTAAGAAGCACCCACGGCACCACCAAATTCAAAAGTACTGGCCAATTCAGAATCTGTTTCAAGGTCCAGATTATTACTTTCAAAATCGTATTCTTCTTCTACAAGAAAATTAAAAGAAGGACCAGCTTCTAGAGCTAAACCGTCGATAACGTAAAATTTAGCGATTACCGGTACCTGTACATAATCCAGTTGATATTCACCTTCAATTCGCTCTCCGCGAAAAACTCTTCTTGCTTCTGTTCCCTGTGTAGAGTATAAAACCTCTGGCTGAACCGAAAATCGTTCGCTTACCGGTATTTCAGCAAGAACTCCAAGGTGAAAACCGGTTCTGCTATTATTTTCCTCAAATCCGCTGGAGGTCATATTGGTGAAATTCACACCACCTTTTACTCCAAAGTTCCAGTATTCCTGTGCATTAGAAGATGCACCGAATCCTATGATCGCAATTGCTACTAATAAAAATGTCTTTTTCATCATTTTCCGTTTTTGTTTGGGTCAAAAGTAGGACACAACTTGTTAAAAAAACGTTAGTCAAACCTAAAGTATTATTAAGACTGCTATGTCTATATTATTATCTTTAACACATGAAATGGCAGAATGCGCTACAGGATTATCGTCACTATCTAAAGCTGGAACGCGGACTTTCAGCAAATTCCATTGAGAATTACAGCTTGGATGTGATTAAATTGATGAAATATCTTGACGTTAATAAAATTGAAGTAAGTCCTACTAAAATTTCAGATAAGAGCATTCAGGAATTCATATACAGTGCTTCAAAAAGTTTGAATGCGAGGTCCCAGTCCAGGCTAATTTCAGGTTTAAGAAGTTTTTTCGGTTTTCTCATATTTGAAGATTACCGAAAGGACAATCCTCTGGATCTTATGGAATCCCCAAAGATCGGCAGGAAATTACCCGATACCATTTCTATTGCAGAAGTAGATAAGATCATCGCAGCTGTAGACCTTAGCAAGTTTGAAGGGGAACGAAACAGGGCAATTATTGAAACACTGTATGGTTGCGGATTAAGAGTTTCAGAATTAATTGATCTTAGAATATCAGATCTATTCTTTCAGGAAGGTTTTATAAAAGTTACCGGAAAAGGAGACAAACAGCGTTTTGTTCCAATTTCAGAATACACGATAAAATTCATCAATATCTATAAAGACGAGGTAAGAAATCATCAGGATATCAAACCGGAAGCTACAGATACCCTATTTCTAAACCGCAGAGGAAACAGGCTTACCCGGGCTATGATCTTCACCATCGTTAAAAGACTAACTGAAGCTGCTGGTATCAGGAAAAAAATTAGTCCGCACACTTTTAGACATTCCTTTGCGACGCACCTGCTGGAAAATGGAGCCGATCTTAGAGCAATTCAGCAGATGTTAGGCCATGAAAGCATCACTACAACCGAAGTTTATGTTCATGTAGACAGATCGCATCTTAGACAGGTCATGGAAGACTTTCATCCCAGGAAATAGGTATTAAAATTCTGCTAAACCAATCTCATTCTTTTCCACACCGATGCATAATTCTTAACTTCATAGAAAATTGAATTATGAAGAAATTGAAATTTAAGAACGGAGATACTATGGATGCCATAGGTCTCGGAACCTGGAAGTCTGAAAAAGGAAAAGTTACTGAAGCGGTAAAGATCGCCCTAAATAACGGATATAAACACATCGACTGTGCCGCAACCTATGGCAATGAAGCCGAAGTAGGTGAGGCATTTTCTGAAGTTTTTAAAAAGGGAGACGTAAAAAGAGAGGATATTTGGGTAACTTCTAAATTATGGAACAATGCGCATAAAAAGGAAGATGTTATTCCTGCGCTAAAGCAAACCTTAAAAGATCTGCAACTGGATTACCTTGACCTATATCTAATGCACTGGCCGGTGGCCTTTAAACCGGATGTAGGATTCCCTGAAAAAGCTGAAGATTTTCTTTCACTCGAAGAAGTTCCTTTAATTGAAACCTGGAATGAAATGGTGAAAGCCAAAGAACAGGGATTGGTTAAACATATAGGGGTCTCAAACTTTAGTATTCCAACCCTGGAATCTTTAATGAAAGATACAGATTATATTCCTGAAATGAATCAGGTAGAGCTTCACCCCTACTTACAACAAAATAAACTTTTAGAATTCTGTAGCAAAAATGGAATAAACGTAACGGCTTATTCCCCTTTAGGAAGTGGTGATCGACCAGATGAAATGAAAGCTGCAGATGAAAAATCTTTATTGGAAAATCCGGTCATCGTAAAGATCGCTAAAAAGCATGGCGCTTCAGCGGGACAGATTCTTATTAAATGGAGCGAACAAAGAGGTACGGCAGTGATCCCGAAATCTACGAATGAAGAAAGGATCAAACAGAATCTAATGAGTGCCGGATATCAACTTGATGAAGATGACATGAAAGAAATTGCTGATCTTGATTATCACTTTAGATATGTGAATGGTAAATTCTTTGAGCTGGAAGGAAATTCGTATGAGAATATTTATGATGATTAATAAATAACTTTCTTGTCATTTCGAACTGAGCAAAGCGAGGTGAGAAATCTGTAAATATTAGATTTCTCCCTTTGGTCGAAAAGACATTACACAAAAAGGCCGTTCAAATTGAACGGCCTTTTTTAACTATATATAACTAACAACTAAAATCTATTTGGCAACATTAACCGCCCTGGTTTCACGAATAACCGTGATCTTCACCTGACCTGGATAGGTCATATCTGTTTGTATTTTCTGAGAGATCTCAAAAGAAAGGTTAGCAGCTTTTTCATCTGAAACCTTCTCGCTTTCTACGATTACTCTTAATTCTCTACCTGCCTGGATCGCGTAAGCTTTCTTAACCCCTCCAAAACCAAAGGCAATATCTTCGAGATCTTTCAATCTCTGAATATAAGAATCCAGCACCTGTCTTCTTGCTCCCGGCCTGGCTCCGCTAATCGCATCACAAACCTGGACGATTGGAGACAATAATGAATTCATCTCTATCTCATCATGGTGAGCTCCAATGGCATTACAAACTTCCGGCTTCTCACCGTGTTTTTCAGCCCATTGCATACCCAAAATTGCGTGAGGCACTTCTGTTTCGGTTTCTGGTACTTTACCAATATCGTGGAGTAAGCCGGCACGCTTGGCAAGTTTAGGATTCAATCCTAATTCAGCAGCCATCACCCCACAAAGTTTAGCAACTTCCCTGGAGTGTTGCAATAAATTCTGACCGTAAGAAGAACGATATTTCATTCTACCTACCATTTTGATCAATTCTGGTTGCAAACCATGAATTCCAAGATCGATCACCGTTCTCTTACCGATATCGATAATTTCTTCTTCTATTTGTTTGCGGGTCTTTTTCACTACCTCCTCGATTCGGGCAGGGTGAATACGACCATCAGTTACCAGTTTATGCAGGGATAATCTTGCTACCTCTCTTCTAACGGAATCAAAACAGCTTAAAATGATCGCCTCCGGAGTATCATCTACGATGATCTCAACTCCTGTGGCTGCTTCCAGCGCTCGAATGTTTCTACCTTCACGACCAATAATCCTACCCTTAACATCATCACTTTCAAGGTTGAATACAGAAACGCAATTCTCGATGGCTTCCTCTGTTCCAATTCTCTGGATGGTATTAATGATGATCTTTCTAGCTTCCTGCTGTGCAGTAAGTTTAGCTTCTTCAACTGTATCCTGAATAATAGACATGGCATCTGCCTTGGCCGTATCTTTCAGAGATTCTATAAGCTGTGCTTTAGCATCTTCAGCAGATAGACCTGAAATCACTTCCAGTTGCTGCACCTTACTATTGTGAAGTTTATCGATCTCTTCCTGTTTCTTGTCAAGGAAATCTAACCTATGGTTGTAATCTGCAACCTTCTCCTCTAGATCCTTATTAAGTTTTTTATTCTTTCCGAGCTCATTAGAAACATGAGACTCTTTATCTTTTATTCTCTTTTCAGCATCATTGATCTTCTTGTCCCGGGAAAGGATCACTTTCTCATGTTCTGACTTTAGCTCAATGAATTTCTCTTTAGCCTGAAGAATTTTATCCTTCTTGATACTTTCACCTTCCGCCTTAGCTTCTTTGATTATGCTATTTGCTTCTTTCTTAGCACTTGCGATGGTATTGGAAGCCTGCTTTTTTTCGAGCATCTTTGCGATTGCAAAACCCAGTGCCAGACCAACCACTGCGGCAATAATTATAGTTAGTATTTCCATTAGTTATTGTTTAGTATATATATAAAAAAAGCCTGTATTAGTCAGGTTTTGTTATAAACTCCTTTAAATCAAGTTTAGGATTAACAAGTTGATCAAGAATCCGCTCTCCCAAAAAGGGACACGGCCCGCTTTTACAACTTAGACTCATCCTTTTTAAAAGAATCGTGTTGAGTTTATCAAAAAAGCACTAATACAGGCAGTAACCTTATTTTATTTAAAGAACTTAAGAGGTTAAATGCTGTTGCAGCAAGTCGTTAAGTGACCTTAACTTCTCTTCTGCTACAATCATTTCGCTCGAATTATCAATATTCTTTTGCTCGGTTTGGGCAGCGAACTGCAATGCACACATTGCCAGAACATCCTGTTTATCCCTTACCGCATAGCTTTGCTCAAATTGTTTGATCATCGCCTCGATCTTTTTTGCCGCCTTACGCAAACCTTCTTCCTGACTAGGCAGAATGGTTAGCGGATATACGCGGTCTGCAATCGATATTTTGATCTTCAGTTTATCTTCCATCACGTCAAATTATTCAGATAACTGAACTATACATTGATCTATCTCTCTGATCAAACTGTTTATTTTAAGCTTCGTTTCTCTTTTATGGTCGGTACTGCCAAGCATCGCATTCGCAGCTTTTAAAGTCTGAACCTGTTCCTGAGAAGTTTGTAAATTTACTTCCAGTTTTTCATATTCAGCTTTTACAGAGGTCAATTCTTCCTGAAGAGATTCGTTGGCCTGCTTCATAACATCGTATCTATGAAGTAGCTTGCTGATTCTATTCTCAAGGTTATCAACTATTTCTGTAATTTCACTCATAAGCGCTAAAACCGATGTGAACCCTTACAAAGTTAACATACGCTTTGTAATATCCCAATACTTTTTTAGGTGTTTTAAAATAATAATCAACAATCTCAATAATTCTCTGTGAACAAGCTGTTTAATTTTGAGATAAGTTTGATTAACTTTACGGCAGGTTTAATACAGAATACCCTAGATTTATGAAGAGAGCAACAAGCCTACTGTTTCTTATTTTATTTTCAACGTTACAAGCACAAAATTCCCTCCCACAGGATTACTTTCATAATCCCCTGGATGTTCCAATAGTTCTTGCGGGAACCTTTGGAGAGTTAAGATCCAATCATTTTCACAGCGGCCTGGACATAAAAACCCAGCAACGCGAAGGCCTGGAAGTAAAAGCTTCAGCGGCAGGATATATAAGCCGGATCAATATTCAGCATTATGGCTATGGAAAAGCTCTTTATATTCAGCATCCCAATGGATATACCACGGTATATGGCCATCTTCAGAAACTTGCCCCTAAACTTAAAGAGTATCTTAGAAAACAGCAATACGCAAAAGATTCTTATGAAATAGAACTTTTTCCTGAACCCGGGGAACTTGCTGTGGAACAAGGCGAATTGATCGCATATAGTGGAAATACCGGCGGCAGCGGCGGGCCGCATTTGCATTTTGAAATACGTGATGGAAGTCAGCGACCCATGAATGCTCAAATGTTCGGACTCGATGTTCCTGATAGCAAAAAACCTATGATCGAAGGTCTATTTGCTTATCCTCTTGGTGAAGATGCCCATGTGAATAATTCTCAGGAACGTCAAAAATTAAGATTGATCCCTTTAAATGATGGCACCTATACCGTTAACCAGGTTGAAGCTTGTGGTGAAATAGGCTTTGGTATCTCTACTGTAGATCAACAAGATGGAGCTTATAATCATAATGGTGTTTTTAAAATTGAAGCAAATCTCAATGGAGATCAGGTTTTCGTGGCTAACTTCGATAAATTTTCGTTTGCTGAAACCAGGCATTTGAATCAGCTTATAGATTATGAGTACTATGCCAACCATAAAAGCCGCGTACAAAAGCTTTTTAGAACTCCTAACAATCCATTGAGCATCTATGGAGAACTTAGTAATGAGGGTATGTTAAATGTCAAAGACAGCCTCGATTACCAATACACCATAAAAGTGACCGATTTTAAAGGGAACGAGAAATTAGTTAGAATCCCTATCAAGGGCCAGATCAGTGATAATATCAAAAAAAGAGATAAGAAAGAAACTGAATATTTAGCCAGTGCCAGTAATGGACTTTCTGCTAAAGGAGATAAAATAGATGTATATATCCCCGGCGGAAGTTTATATGAAGATGCTTACCTGGATATAAATTTTAGTGGAGATACTGTTGAAGTGCATAAAGACGAGATCCCTGTACACAAAAATTTCACCATTGGTTTTGACGTTAGTGATTATCCAGCGGAAGAAAGAGAACAACTATTCATCGCCAGACTTTCAAATTACGGCCGACCAAATTATTCCACCACTTATAAGAAAGGTAATCGTTTTACTACCGGCACAAGAAGCTTTGGTAAATATACCCTGGCTAAAGATACTACAGCCCCAAGCATTCGTCCCGGAAATTTTTATGATGGCCAATGGATCTCGAATAACGAAACCCTGAAAGTAAAAATTTCAGATGACCTTTCAGGAATTGAAGCCTATAGAGCGACGGTAAACGGGAAATTTATTTTGATGGAATATGAGTATAAGAACAATACGCTTACGCATTATTTCTCAGATGATGTTCTTACTGAAACTGAGAATGATCTAAAGGTGATCGTTACCGATAATGTTGGTAACACTAATACTTATACGGCGAAGTTCTTCAGGAAATAAAAAATAGATTTTATTAGGCTAGTACTAAGGTTTCGAAGATCTGGTTAAATTTAATTCTAGCCACGATTCACGAATATTTTCCGGAAGTTACAATTGAACTGTCATTTTGAACCTTAGCTTAGTGAAGGAAGAAATCTGTTAATGCTCGAAATTTCTCTGTTCGGTCAAGAATTACTATTAAGATAGACTAAACAAACTAATACAGCTTGACGAATATTTAAGCGATTTAATTTTTTCCTGGCCTTAAACTACCCTTGATCATAAGTAGTACGCCGGCTCCAGAAAGTAATCCCGCGAAAAAATTCACCAACAATCCTTCCGAAAAATAAGCAAATAATATGGCAGCCAAAAAAAGAAAAGCTCCTAAAATTCTATTTTGAGTACTAGATAATTTCATGGATTAGCTTTCAATAAATTCCTTAAGAGTTTTGATTACATAATCTATCTCTTCTTTAGTGTTGTATCTGGAGAATGAAAACCTCAGTGATGGTTTTTTAATATCTTCTTCAGATAGAAAAGCATTCAATACATGAGAGCCTTTTTCACTTCCGCTCTGGCAAGCGCTACCTTTGGAACAGGCAATTCCTTTAAGATCCAGTTGAAACAATAGCATCAATGCTTTTTCCGGACTTAGCGGAAGACATACATTAATTAAAGTATAGGTACTCTTTTCAAGATCTTCACATTCCCCATTAAATTTTACGCCGGGGATTTTTTGTTTTAAGCTTTCAATAAAATACTTTTTTAAGGAAAGCGTATACTCCTTTTCTTCTTCCAGATTTTCATAAGCAAGCTTTAGTGATTCTTCAAGCCCAACAATATTATGTACCCCTTCAGTTCCTGCACGATGCCCTCTCTCCTGCTCTCCTCCGAAAATGAGTGGTTTTAACCCTGAATTTCGACGTATAAAAGCAAATCCAACACCTTTTGGCCCATGGAATTTATGTGCGCTCACCGCAGTAAAGTCAACCGGAATATCATTAAGGTCCAAATTAAAATGACCTATAGATTGTACGGTATCTGAATGAAATAAGGCATTATATGATTTTACCAGATGGGCAGTCTTCTTAAGATCGATCATATTCCCGATCTCGTTGTTCACATGCATCAAACTAACCAAAGTCTTTTTATCTGAACTTTTTAATCGGTTTTCAAGGTCTGAAAGATCAATATTTCCTTTGGAATCAAGATTTACATATTCCACTTCTATATCAAAACAATGTTTTAATTGATCTACGGTATAAAGAACGGCATGATGCTCAATTTTGGAAGTGATAATGCGTTCAACACCCAGGTCACGTACGGCTGAATTCAGAGCCAGATTATCAGCTTCGGTACCTCCAGAAGTAAATACGATCTCTGAAGCTTTTACGTTAAGAATTCCCGCTACTGTCTTCCTGGCCTGTTCTACAAGAGACTTTGAAGACCTGCCAAAACTATGGGCAGAAGAAGGGTTTCCATAATTTTCTTTTAAAACGCGGGCCATTTTATCGACCACTTCCTCCCTGAGTTGGGTAGTAGCTGCTGAATCAAAATACACATTTTCCATAGGTCGCAAAATTAACGGAAATAAAATAATTTCCTACATCTCTTACTTATAAGTTTGATTCCTTTATTTTTGTTGAAAAAGCATCTTGATGAGACGTTTATTATTCGGCATATTATCGCTTATATTTCTTAATTCCTGTGATGACGGGGAGATCATTGTTACTACCTTCGATTTTGAAGATAGTACCGTCCAGTTCTGCGAAGGTCCGAATAAGAATGTATTTTATGCCGTAAATAATAATGATGTTTTCGAATCTATTTCACTTGAGTTTCGTAAGGATTTACTGGACCTTGACGAAGATGGAAATCTGGTTCCGGAAGAAGAAGAAATAAGCTTTGACCTAACCGGTTCCAGCAGTACCGATAACAGGATCGTTTACAGGATTTTTAATTCTGAAGTACCTAATGATTATTTCTGTAATGTGGTGCCTCCAAGAGAACCGGCGGTAATTAAGGAATGGATCAGTGGCACCGGAGCTACCGTTTTTATTACCACCAGTTTTGCAGATGAATCTGGTGATATCGATGTTGATGGAGATGGATTAACAAATGCTGAGGAAGGCTGGAATGCCGAAGGAGTGGATCTACAGGATACCGATAGCGATGGAATACCCGATTACCTGGATGTAGATGACGATGGTGATAATGTGGAAACAAGTATTGAAATTGAAAATCCAGATAACGATCCCGTCAATGCGGATGGGGATAGAGATACCGATGAAGATGGAATTCCCAATTACCTCGATAATGATGACGATAACGACGGAGTCCCAACCAGACTTGAAGTTTCAAATGACGATTTAGATAATCCAATAGCATTACAGACGGCACAAGGTATTTCAAACTATTTGAATCCTGAGCAAACTTCCCAGTTACAACATGATGAATATATAGATCATAATATCACCAGAAATTATGGCTTCCGAATCATTGTGGAAGATCTTAAATTCATCAAGCAGGATGGTTCCGGGGAATCAATCCAGTATGAATCTTATGATTTTGGTAATTTTGCTGAATCGGGGATAGAATTTATTCAATGCCCTTCACAGGATCCTGATTGTGGAGAGACGGACACTGAAGAAGAGGAAGAAGAAGAAACGGAGGAAACCAATTAAGGATTCTGAAGTATATAAACTTCCGTAGCTCCCAGACCGTATTTTTGATAATCGGCATCATAATATTTTACATTGGAATATCTTCCCAGTAAATATTCCAGTTCCATTTTAAGAACTCCCTCTCCTACTCCATGAATAAAAACGATCTTCTGGATTCTTTTTTTCATGGCGAATTCCAGTTTATGTCTTGCGGTATCTAATTGCAAATTCAGCATCTCGTGATTGGACAAACTACGAGAAGATTTTACTAACTGATTAATATGCAGGTCAACCTCCATGGGAGGCGTATTTCTCTCCTTTGGTTTAATTCTATTCGATTTTGGCTTTTTGCCGGGAGCCTTTTCCTTTAGAACTTCTTCAAAATCAAATTCTTCTACATCAATGTCGTCAATATCATTCTGAATTTTCACGAGATCAGCAGCAGGAAAATTCATTATAAAACCATCTTCTGTTTTTATCTCAACATCTTCTCCTACAATACTTTGAACAACTCCACTTAAAGCATCATCCAGCAATTCTACTCGGTCACCAGGTTTAATATCTTTCATTATTCCTTGTTTTCATTTTCATTCTCGTGATCATCTTTTGTAGCCACCCAGTAATTTGTAGCCCGATACAGTCCCAGCATAATTATAATAAGTCCAATTATTTTAAAATAGGGACTTACATTTTCTACTGAAATTGTATAAATAAGAAGTGCTCCACCAACTACAATCAGAGCGGTATTAATTATTTGTGAATTGTTCATTTTCAGTAAGTTAAAAAACTTTCTTTAGTAATTTTAAAAGTTTTATTGTTTACATTTATGCAAATTTATGGCTTTCATGAGGCTTACAATCCTTTTTTTACTGATTTTTAGCACAAGCGGACTTTTCGCCCAGCTATATATCTCTCCTTCAGAAAAATCTGATAGCTATATCTATGCAAAAGACCGGCTGATTTTTGTCCAAAAGGGAATCGATCTGACCAAAAATAATAAAAAGGAAACTGAAGCTAGTTTATATCTTCGGAAAGGCTCACAGTTACTACAGGGCGATAAAATAGCTAATTTGAATACAGGGAATGGTAGTATATCGGTGTTTCAGAAAGGGACTTCCAATGCCTTTGATTATAATTACTGGGGACTTCCCGTAAAAGTGACCGATGAAAAACAACAGTTAAGTGATTATTTAAACGAGCCGCTTTCAACAACCGAAAGCAGAACAGCAAAACTAATTTCAGCATTGGAAGGGCATAGCGATCCGTTAAGTATCTCTAACCGATGGATCTATACCTACTCCGGGACAAGTTATTCCAACTGGCAATATATTGGAGACCATTTTGATCTTTTACCTGGTGAAGGTTTTAGCATGAAAGGGGTTAATGGCACTAATTTTAGTGAAGTAGAAGGCGAAAAAATAAATTCCGGATCTGCCCAGGTCTACGATTTTCGAGGCACTCCCAATGATGGCAAAATTGAATTGTCCATTAAAAAAGACCAGGTGCTGCTGGTAGGTAATCCATATCCTTCCGCATTAGATCTCGATAAATTTTTAATAGAAAACACCGCTAGTACAGGAATCGCCTATTTCTGGGATTCCAAAAAGAATGGAAATTCTCATTACTTATCAGATTATGAAGGTGGTTACGGCACCTACTCTCCCGGCTCCGGGATCTATCTTCCGGCGGTTTTTAAAAAATATGATTCTGAAATTGGGACGGGTGAAACCGGAGAACTATATCCCAGAAAAATAATGCCCATCGCTCAGGGATTTATGATCATTGGTAAAAAAGATGGAATCGTTTATTTTCAAAACTCTCAAAGAATTTATCAAAAAGAGGCTCCAGGGTTCTCCTTATTTAAATCTTCAGAACCTTTAAATTCTTCAATAATTTTGAATATTGAACTGGATTCAACCTATGTAAGACAACTCGCGCTGGCTTTTAATCCTTATTCCACGGTAGATGAGGATCACGCGATGGATGCAAGGAAGATGGAAGAGGCTAAGGAGGATATCAGCTGGTCGATTTCCGAAGAAGATTTCCTTATCAATGTAAGACCTAAAAGAGATGAAGAATTAATTCCGCTCAATATCAAGTTGAAAAAAGAAACTTCGCTAAAATTTTCTATAGCTGAATTTGATAATTTTAATCCAGACCGTGTGTTTTTATATGATGCTAAAGAAGATCTCTATTTTGGGATTAAAACCGGATATTTACAGATCAAATTGCCGGAAGGGGAATATAAGGATAGATTCTTTATAAGTTTTATTGAAAACCTTCCATCTGAAAATCCTAAAACCGATCCTCAAATATCTGAAGAAAATACAGGGAAATTGCCTAATATTCTACTAAATACCATAGATATCTTTCAGAATAACCAGTTGGAACAGCTGGAAATAAAAATTCTCTACGATACTGAATTAAGTAATTTGCAGCTCTATGATCTCAATGGAAAGCAATTTCTCAATCAAAATTTCAAGGCCAAGGAAAAAGAATTTAATTTTACAACCGCAAATTTGAGTAATGCTGTTTATATTGTTAAGGTAAAAACAACAGACAATATAGAGCTTACAAAGAAAATTGGTATTAAGAATTGAGTAGTCTTGAAGAATATATGTTTCCCTGCGTCAACAAAAGCCTGCTGGGCGTTGAATGCACGGGCTGTGGAGGTCAACGGGCTGCGATGCTCCTTTTTCGGGGAGAATTTAGCCAGGCTTTTTTTATGTATCCCGCAATTTACAGTTTAGCTATATTATTCATTTTTCTACTGGTCAATCTTTTCATTAAATTCAAATATGATTATAATATTAAAATTGGTCTTATTATATTCAACGCTGTAATTATTGCCGGAGCTTATATTTTCAAAATGTTTCATATTTTCTACTAACCAACAACTTAATCTATGGAAAAAAGAGAACTACCCAATTCAACATTAATCTTAGTATTTGGAATATTATCAATTATCGGTTGTTGCTGTTATGGTATACCCGGTGCTATATTTGGTATCATTGTTCTGGTAATGTCCAAACGAGCAACAGAAATTTATAATGCAGATCCAGAATTATATACCGGTTATCAAAATGTAAAGACCGGAAGAATTTTAGCAATTATAGGTTTAGTTCTTAGTGGACTGAGCATACTTGGCTCTATTATAAGCCTCATAATATTTGGAGGATTTGAAGGTATTGAACAAATGCAACAGGAGATCCTTAGAGAATATGGTGGATAAGCCTAAATATCTCTTTAAATAAAAAATCCCGCTGTTAGCGGGATTTTTTATTTAAGTGCAATATCGAATTACTTCTCGAACTGCTTTAAGGTCTTAACGATAATATCTACACAATCTCTCAATTGCTCTTCAGTCATTACCAAAGGAGGCGCAAAACGAATAATATTACCATGGGTTGGTTTTGCCAGAAGCCCATTTTCTTTTAATGCCATACAAATATCCCAGGCCGTAGAACTTTCTTCAGAATCATTGATAACGATCGCATTCAATAATCCGCGTCCTCTTACCAGGTTCACAATATTCGACTCCCTGATATAATCATCAAGCAATCTTCTGAAAAGTTTACCCAGTTTTCGGGCATTCTGAATTAAATGCTCATCTTTTACAACATCAAGCGCAGCAACAGCAACAGCTGCCGCAACAGGATTACCACCAAAGGTAGAACCATGCTGTCCCGGCTGGATCACATCCATCACCTCATTATCTGCAAGAACTGCTGAAACCGGATAATTACCTCCTGAAAGTGCTTTCCCAAGAATTAGAATATCAGGTTTACTATAAGTTTCCTGTCTTTCACAGTGACTTTCACAGGTACAGTGACCACAAACAGCGAGTAATCCTCCGGTTCTTGCGATACCGGTCTGGATCTCATCTGCCATGAACAATACATTATGTTTATTACAGATCTCCTTCGCTCTCATCATGAAATCATCTGCCGGAGTATAAACACCAGCTTCCCCCTGAATTGGTTCCACTAGAAAACCAGCTACATTCGGATTAGATTCGATGGCGGCTTCCAGTGCTTCCGGATCATCATAACTAATCTTGATAAATCCCGGAGTATAGGGACCAAAGTTTTTACGTGCACCTTCATCATTAGAAAAAGAAATGATCGTAGTTGTTCTACCGTGGAAGTTATTTGCACACACAATGATCTGCGCTTCTGCTTCTTTTACACCTTTTCTTTCATAGGCCCATTTTCTGGCAATTTTAATAGCAGTCTCAACAGCTTCTGCCCCTGTATTCATTGGGAGTAGCTTATCAAAACCAAAATATTCAGTAGCATATTTCTCATAACTTCCCAGTACGTCATTATGAAAAGCTCGTGAAGTAAGCGCCAGTTTTGATGCCTGCTCATGCATGGCACCCACTATCTTGGGATGACAGTGACCCTGGTTTACTGCGGAATATGCAGAAAGAAAATCGTAGTATTTATTACCTTCCACATCCCAGACATGAACACCTTCTCCCCTGCTTAGTACAGCAGGTAATGGATGATAATTATGTGCTCCATGCTGGTCTTCAAGTTGTATAGCTTCTTCTGAAGTTTTGATCTTAGGTAATGGCATGTTGGTTTTTCGTTTTTGAATTATTGTTATGCAATTCCTTCTTTATTCGGTTGAAATAAGACGAAAAGGGAGAGAAATCATCCCTGAAAATCGAATAGCTGCAAATTACTAAATGTTTGCTGAAAATTTCAACTGACGCCTCTTTAAATCTTGTTAATTATCCTATTTTTGCGCTATGGCAAGACGAAATAAAAACAAACTTTTTACTGAAATTGAAGTTACAGATGCCGGAGCCAAAGGCAAGGCAATCGCCAAATCACCCGATGGAAGGGTCATCTTTGTAGACAATGCAGTTCCAGGAGATGTGGCAGATATTCAAACTACAAGAAAAAGGAAATCATATTACCAGGGAACTGCTACCAATTTTCATACATTATCTGATAAAAGAACAGAACCTGTTTGCCAGCATTTTGGAACCTGTGGAGGTTGTAAATGGCAGAATATGGAGTACAAATATCAGCTGGAATACAAGCAGAGCGAAGTTGAAAATAACCTTAGAAGACTTGGGAAAATTCAACTTCCCGAGATCACTCCTATTTTAGGAAGTGAGGAAATATATTTTTACCGAAATAAAATGGAGTTTTCTTTCAGCAGTAGTCGCTGGTTAACTCAGGAAGAAATCCAGAGTGGGGAAGATATTCAGAATAGGAATGCTTTAGGATTTCATATTCCGGGAATGTGGGATAAAATACTTGATATTAAAAAATGTCATTTACAGGCAGATCCAAGTAACGCTATAAGAAATTTCGTAAAGGAATTTGCTACTGAAAATAAGCTTGCTTTTTTCAATACCCGTAACCAGGAAGGCCTTTTACGTACTTTGATGATCAGAACCACATCTACCGGAGAGATCATGATCCTGGTTCAGTTTTATGAAGACAGAAAAGATCAGAGAGAATTGCTGTTAAATGCAGTTGCAGAAAAATTCCCTGAGATCACTTCTTTGCAATACGTTGTAAATAATAAGGCGAACGATACCATTTATGATCAGGAAGTGATCTGCTTTAAAGGGCGCGACCATATTTTTGAAGAAATGGAAGGTCTTAAATTCAAGATCAATGCAAAATCCTTTTATCAGACGAATTCAGATCAGGCCTATAACCTTTATAAGATCACCAGGGATTATGCCAATCTTAAAGGTGATGAACTTGTGTATGACTTATATACTGGGACGGGAACGATCGCACAATTTGTAGCGAAAAATGCAAAAAAAGTAATTGGTGTTGAAGCAGTTCCGGAAGCAATAAAAGATGCAAAAGAAAATGCCGAAAGAAATGAAATAGACAACGTAGAATTCTATGTTGGGGATATGCGAAAGGTATTTACACAAAGTTTTATCAATAAACATGGCCATCCAGACGTTATTATTACCGATCCACCACGGGACGGAATGCATAAGGACGTGGTGGCTCAAATTATTGGTATATTACCCCAGCGTATTGTCTATGTTAGTTGTAATTCGGCAACCCAGGCCCGTGATCTCGCTTTGCTGGATGAATACTACAAGGTGACCTCGGTACAGGCAGTTGATATGTTTCCACAGACCCACCATGTTGAAAATGTGGTATGTTTGGAAAAACGATAGTTGAAATAAATGAAACAACTTAATTATTATTTTGTACTTATTCTGGCTTTATTAGTTTCGCTAGGCTGCCAGCGTGACGATATTTGTGCGGAATCTATTGAAACTACCCCATTATTGATCATAAGATTTTATGATATTGAGGAACCGGACGAACTCAAAGCTCCACAGAACCTTAGTATAAGATCGGTGGATAGTGATAGTACAGATTTTGTTGTAAACACCGGAAGTGGCGGAGCAGTCCCCTATTATAGATTTAGCAGGGACAGTATTGCCATTCCTTTGAAAACAGATAACGACCTAACCGAATATGTTTTCACTCTGAATACGGCTCAGGGAGATAGTACAGCTACTAATAGTGGAACTAGAGATACTATAAGTTTCACCTACGGTCGTGAGGAAGAATACATCAACCGTGCCTGTGCCTATAAAATAAGCTATGTGGGATTAAAGCAAGCTGTAAATGGTGGAGAAGACGGACCAAACTGGATACAGGATATACAGATAGAAGAACCAAATGTTGAAGATCAAAATCAGGCGCATGTATCGATATTTTTCTAGCTTAATTTTAATTCTTCTGGTAGGATATTCGGTTTCTGCGCAACAACAGGCATCTGTTGAAGATACACTTAGATATAATGAAAAGTATGGAATTAGGCTTGGGATAGATCTAAGTAAACCGATTAGAACCTTATTGGATGATAACTATAGTGGGTTAGAATTAGTTGGGGATTATCGGATCTATAAGAACTACTATCTCGCAGCTGAAGTAGGAACTGAAAAGATCACTTTTGAAGGGGATAATATTGAAACCTTTACCAATGGAAGCTATATAAAGCTTGGGGGAGATTATAATGCCTATGAAAACTGGCTGGATATGCAAAATGCCATCTTCGTGGGAGTTCGATATGGCTTTGCTACATTTTCCCAGACTTTGGATGAATACAGGATCTATACTTCATCAAACTATTTTGGACCGGACATTAGGGAAGATGATACTGAAGCAACAGGCTTAACGGCCAGTTGGGCGGAAGTAATGATAGGAATAAAAGTGGAATTGTTCCGAAACCTATTTCTCTCTGCTAACGTTCAGCTAAAAAGAAGAATTGGGCAGAATAGCCCTACCAATTTTGACAATCTCGCAATTCCCGGTTTCGGAAGAACTTATGATAGCAGTGAGTTTGGAGCAGGATTCGGATATTCTATCTCCTATTTGATTCCATTTTACAAAAAAGCAAGGGATTAATCTTGCTTACTTTTTTTCTTAGAACCCTCATAAAGAACATATTTTAATAACCTTCCTTCTAGAGGGCCATTGTATAATTTGATCTTTCTCGAAGCTCTTAAACCAACACTTTTAATAGCATCAAAATTTGTTGCGATAAACCAGGCATGAGTACCCGCGTAACCCTGTTTTAGCGTATCCCCTATTTTACCGTAGAAATCTTCAATATCAATTTCCAGGCGCTCCCCGTATGGTGGATTAAAAAGCATATGAAGGTATCCGTCATTCTGCTTTACACTCTCAAAGAAACTTTTTTGTTCAATTTCAATGAAATCTGAAAGGTTGGCATTTTTCACATTATCCTTAGCCTTCATCACTGCAGAAGGTGCCTTATCATATCCCCTGATCTTGAAATGGAAATCTCTTACTTTCTTTAAAGCAGAATCTTCAATCTTCTCATACAGATCTTCATCCCAGTCATTCCATTTTTCAAAAGCAAATTCTTTCCTATTAAGATTTGGCGGAATATTACAGGCGATCATAGCCGCTTCAATTGGTATGGTTCCACTACCACACATAGGATCCAGGAAATCACACTGGCCATCCCAACCGGACATTAGCAACATCCCCGCTGCCAAAACTTCATTTATAGGAGCGATATTAGTTGCCGTTCGATAACCTCTTTTGTGAAGGGAATCACCCGAACTGTCGAAGGAAACATTACAGAAATTATTTTCAATATGAATATTGATACGCAGATCTGGAAAATCAAGATCTACATCAGGTCTCTTTCCAAACTTCTCGCGAAATCTATCTACAATAGCATCCTTACTTTTAAGAGCCACGTATTGTGAATGAGTAAATATTTCTGAATGCACGGCAGAGTCTATGGCCAGACTTCCATCTTCTGCCAGGAATTTCTCCCAGGGCAGCTTTTTGATATTATCGTATAATTCCTGTTCAGAATTTACCCTGAAACTCTCATAAGGTTTTAGAATTTTTATGGCTGTCCTTAAGCAAAGGTTTGCTTTATACATAAAGCCCAGATCGCCAACGAAGCTAACCATTCGGTTCCCTTCTTTGATTTCCATTGCCCCGAGGTCAAGTAGTTCTTTTGCGAGGATCGATTCAAAACCATAAAGGGTCTTGGCGATCATTCTGTAGTTATCCATAATCCTTCTTTAAAGAACCACAAAAATAAGTTAATTTTGTCCGAAAGTATAATTATTACGGGATTGTTCAGCATTAGTTATGGACATCTCAAACTCAACCAACCAGAAGTACTTTGCTTACAGATCTATACATTTACCTATTACCTATACTTGCAGTTATTGCGGGTTACATCATCTCTCTTTTTTTAAAACCTGGCAGTTCTTCAGGTTTTAAACTTCTACTTGCTTTTAGTGGGGCATACCTTTTAGCGGTAACGGTTCTGGAATTACTTCCAGACGTATATAGTGAACCTGATTCAGGGATAGGAGTTTTTATTATGCTTGGTCTTTTATTGCAAATTATACTTGAATTCCTTTCCAAAGGATTAGAACACGGGCATTTACATTTTAAAGGGAATTCTAAAGCTTTTCCCTTACTCCTACTCATTAGTTTAAGTTTGCATTCCTTATTGGAAGGTTTCCCCTTAGATAATGATAATCATCTCTTACACGGCGTGGTCGTGCATAAGATACCTGTCGCAGCCATCCTTTCTGTATTTCTTGTGCAAAGTAAACTGAGCAAATCTAAAGTATTCTTATTCTTGGGCTTTTTTGCTTTAATGACACCGCTGGGAAGCTGGTTAAAAAACAATGTCCCTTTGATTTCTGAATATGCTACTTACGTAAATGCAATGGTAATTGGTATTTTTCTTCATGTATCTACCACGATTCTATTTGAATCTTCCAAAAATCACTCTTTCAATGCCTCTAAATTAGGAGTAATCATTTTGGGTATTCTCCTTGCTTATTTTATTTAGTATGTTAGTCAGGAAGAATCAAAGAAAATTCGGCAACAATTCTGGACCAGCTTCGGAAAAGAATATCCTCACAAATGGCTTTTATATAATACCAAAATGAAGGAAATTCAATTAAAATTTACCTTCAATAGAAAATTTGCCCAGGTCTCTCTTGATATTATTGACGATGATGAAATGATACGAGCTTATTATTTTGAAAAAATGCAATCATTACAAAACATCTTAAAGGAGGAATATTTACCTGAAATTATTTTTGAAGAAAATTATGAATTGCCTGAAGGTAAAATAATAGGAAGAATTTATACTCAATTAAATAATGTTAGTATCCATGATCCAAAAACATGGCCGCAAGTAAAACAATTTTTATCCGGTCAAATGATGCGTTTGGAGGAGTTTTTTAAAGATTTTAGCGATTATATTAAAAATTAAAAAAGGCAAAGGCTATTTTTTATTATTTTGATTCACAGAAAGATAGCGACCTTTCGTCTTGACCCTACCACATCTTTTTCATTTTATTATTAACCAACCTAAAATTTTTAAAAATGAAAACGATCAAATTTTCACTGCTTTTCTTGTTATTTATTTCTCTAATTTCCTGTTCTGAAGATGAATCTACACCTCCAAACGGCAATACATCTGAGATGTCGGGGGAATGGAATCTTGAAACCATCGATTATGACGGTACTACAAAAATGAATGCTTCCGGAACCGATTTCACATTCAATTTTTCTGGAATATCTACGGAATCCAATGCGGTGATTGAATTTAATGATAATGGAACTTATTCTTCTCAGGGAGCATATACAATCGCTTTAAGTATGGAGGGCATTACTTATGAGGTACCGATAGATATGACTTCAGGATCTGGAAACTGGAGTATTGAAGGAGATACAATGAAATTTTCTGAAGGTTTTGTTACATTAAGCACAGGTCAGGAACTTTCAAGTGAACCTGGAGAAATGATCATTGATGAACTTACCCAAAACAGAATGGTTCTGTTATTTGAGCAGGAAGATGAAATAAACCAAAACGGGTTTACCAATATTGTAAATGTAACCGGTAAATATGTGCTCACAAGGTAGAAACTGAATATACTAATATGAAGCACATGAAAATTGTGTTTTTTATATTAAGTAGGAACGAGGAATAGTTTAATTCATATATGAAAGACAATAACCAATTTTACAATGAAAATTCTATAACTAACCAGGGAAGTTCCAAAGAAATTCCATTATTCAGGACTGATAGGTTGATATTAAAAAAGGTTCAAAGAGAAGATCAACCCAATATTCATAAAGGATTATCCAATAAAGATGTAATAAAATATTATGGTGTCCAGTATAATACTCTTAAGGAAACAGCAGAACAAATGCAATGGTATGAGAACCTGGAGAGATCTGGTTCCGGGCTATGGTGGACTATTGGCATAAATGAGTCTGGCAAATTTTGCGGTGCTATTGGTTTTAATGACTATCACAAGGAATACAATCGTGCTGAAATAGGTTTTTGGTTGTTACCAGAATTTTGGGGAAAAGGATTAATTAGTGAAGCTGCAAATTCAATGATAGACTACCTATTTAAAGAATTAAAATTACATCGCTTAGAAGCTTATGTAGAAACTGAAAATGATAATTCGGCTAAAGCCTTACGTAAATTAAATTTCAACTTCGAAGGGAGAATGATAGATTGTGAGGTCAAAAATGATAGATATATAAGTATTGATCTTTTTGCAAGAATTAATCCGGAATATTGACTTGTAACTTATTTATAATTCTTAAAGCTATTCTATTTCCCTATAGCGCATAAAAAAACCCTTTATCTAGTTAGATAAAGGGTTTTCAAGAAGAAGGCGGCGACATACTCTC
>NZ_JAJBZG010000002.1:0-847800 GCF_020552705.1 Christiangramia sediminis
GCTTTTCCTTGCTATTGCTTACTCCCAGTACTCTCAGTGAACTTACGCCTTGCTCTCAAAGCGGCTGCAAATATACACCAACTCCTTTCTTTCTACCAAATAATAATCGAGGTTTTTTAAGGGAAAATTAAGATTACTCCTCAATACACTGATGGTCAGAAGCTAAAAAAGGAATTATCTGCTTCTTTTTTTCGAACCACTCCCAGTATTCCACTTATCACTTAGATCCAGATATTCAAAATCAAGTGCACTGGCCTGTCTTTCTAATATATTATCCCGAAAAGATCGCTGTAAAATATCTTCAATTAAGAAATCTTCCTGATTTGACTCTGGATGATATTCTTCTTTTAAGGAGATGTCAAACATACTGGCGGTGGTATTATACCAAAAAGCTCTCCATCCACTTTTCAGCTCTTTTACAAGTTCGAAGGTTGTAATCCCGGTTTGTCTATGGATAAGCTTAACCAATATTTGACCTTCGGTCCTGGTCAACTTCTTTAATTCTGCAGAAAATTCATCTTCAATATAATCCTGTATAATCTTAGTATACTTCTTTCTATCCCGTTTAGACTTAATATCATCTAACCTGGAATTTAATGCCACCAACCTTTCAGAAGCCAGTTTCGCATAAGGATATACTTTTCTGGTTTTTCTCCTTAATATAAGGTAACGTTTTCTATCTGCATTACTGTCAAACTTAAGTTTACGAAGCAATACAACTTCTTCCAGATCTATGGCTTCACGGGGAATAGAATCCCCGGCAATGATCATATAATGCTTTTCAATACTATCATTTTCAATAGTATCCTTCGGCTCTGATCTATTATCCTGTGAGAATCCACTAAATCCAAATAGCAATATTATTATGTAAAGATTTTTAATCACTTTATATTTAATTTCAAACTTTTCATAAATGAATTTCACCAAAATCATTCCAAAATTAATCAATAGCAAGTTGTTACCAATCTAAAACTTTTTAAATTCGTGAAAATTTAATTGAACTATGAAGAAAAGCGAAGTACTCGACAAAAAGTCATTAAAGTTTTTAGAAACCTATCTCAATAATGCTGCCCCCACAGGCTATGAATCTGAGGGTCAAAAATTATGGATGGAATACTTAAAGCCTTATGTAGATGAATTTATAACAGACACTTATGGTACTGCCGTTGGTGTGATAAACCCAGACGCTAAATATAAGGTGGTTATTGAGGGACATGCTGATGAAATTTCATGGTACGTAAATTATATTAGTGATGAAGGTTTGATCTACGTGGTTAGAAATGGTGGGAGTGACCATCAAATCGCGGCTTCAAAAAGAGTAAATATCCACACTAAAAAGGGAATTGTAAAAGGTGTTTTTGGCTGGCCTGCAATTCATACGAGGGATAAGGAAAAAGAACAATCTCCAAAAATGGACAATATCTGTATAGATGTTGGATGTAATAATAAAAAGGATGTTGAGAAACTTGGAGTACATGTGGGATGTGTAATCACTTATCCAGACGAATTCTTTGTATTGAATGGTGATAAATTTGTTTGCCGTGCTTTAGATAACCGAATTGGTGGTTTTATGATCGCCCAGGTTGCCAGGCTACTGAAAGAAAACAAGAAGGAATTACCTTTCGGGCTGTATGTTACAAATTCAGTTCAGGAAGAAATTGGGTTAAGAGGAGCTGAAATGATCACGCATCGAATTCAGCCAAATGTTGCCATTGTTACCGATGTTACCCATGACACCACCACTCCCATGATCGAGAAAAAGACCAATGGTTTAAATAAGATTGGTGACGGACCAGTAATTTCCTATGCACCTGCCGTTCAGAATAAGCTAAGAGAACTTATTATAGATACGGCTGAAAATAAAAAGATCCCATTCCAAAGACATGCATCTTCAAGATTTACCGGAACAGATACTGATGCCTTTGCCTACAGTAACGGCGGCGTTCCTTCTGCCCTGATATCCTTACCACTAAGATACATGCACACAACGGTGGAAATGGTTCACCGCGATGATGTTGAAAATGTGATCAATCTTATCTACGAATCTCTCCTTAATATTAAGGAAGGTGATAGCTTTAGTTATTTCGAATAGATAAAACGAAATATAATATATTCTTAAACTCCCTGAAAACAGGGAGTTTTTTATTTCTATTGGCTGAAGTTTCACAATATTTTATATATCACCGATAGGATTTCGACTTATATTTAAATAAAAAAATATGACCCTGTCGCCTGATGATGTCGAAACGCTAATTAGTGATTCTCATAAAGCCGTAAAACTTGCCAACCTGAGATACGTTTCTGAAAACCATTTATCTATTGAAAGAAAAAAAATAGGCCGTGGATTTGCTTATTATAAGAAAGATGAGAAAATTTCAGATCCAGAAACTATGAAACGGATCAAAAAATTAGTAATTCCACCAGCATGGAAAAACGTACGGATCACGCACTTTCCAAACGGACATCTTCAAGTAGTGGGCAGAGATGAGAAAAACCGCAAACAGTATATGTATCACCCTACCTGGTCTGAAATAAGAAATCAAACAAAATTTTTTAAAATGACCTCCTTCGGAAAAATACTTCCGAAGATCAGGAAACAGGTAGATGCAGACCTTAGTCTGGAAGGTATGCCGAAAAGGAAAGTTCTGGCGCTGGTAATACGTTTGATGGAGGAAACTCATATTAGAGTTGGAAATCACTACTACGCAAAAACCAATAAAACTTATGGTCTTTCAACCTTCCGTACCCGACATGTAAAAACTTTTAAGGATGGATTAAAATTTGAATTTATCGGCAAAAAAGGGAAAGAGCATTCTATTACTGTGGAAGACCGAAGGCTGATAGACCTTATAAATCAATGTGAAGAGATACCAGGCTGGGAACTTTTCAAATTTTATAATGAAGATGGAGAAAAGCAAAGCGTAAATAGTGAAATGATCAACGAATATATTCATGAGCTGAGCGGAGATATGTTCTCTGCAAAGGATTTCAGAACCTGGTCTGCTACCAAAATATTTTTTGAAACTCTTCTAGAGAAGGGTTATACAGAAGATGAGAAAGCTAATAAGAAAAATATCCTTGAAGGTTTCGATACAGCGGCGGAAGGTTTAGGAAATACAAGGGCGGTTTGCAGAAGTTACTATGTACACCCAAAAATTATAGAAACTTACGAGAACGGAGAAATTGTTCCTTATTTCAAAAAAGTTAAGAATGATAAGGCTCCCGCATACACCCAGCTTTCGGAAACTGAAAAAGCAATTCATAAACTCATTAAGGATTATAAAATAGAAGTTTGATAAACAGGCAAGAATTACCTACTTATCAAACTTCCAGATAAACTATATATTGATTACTTATTGCGTGTAGAATTTAAGAAAATCAATCACATCTTTTTCAGATTTGATCTTGTGATTATTTAAGTATTCACTAGATCTCGTATCTTTAAAAATCGCACCGACACTTCGCTTATTGATTTTCATTTCCTTTAGAGAGCCCTTATTTTTCTGAACGAAATATATTTTTTCAAAAGACAATTTTCCAGGTTTATCATTTTCGTAACCAGTTTCTCCAATTCTAGGATATTTATA
Source organism: Christiangramia sediminis (assembly GCF_020552705.1). Taxonomy (GTDB): domain Bacteria; phylum Bacteroidota; class Bacteroidia; order Flavobacteriales; family Flavobacteriaceae; genus Christiangramia; species Christiangramia sediminis. The sequence goes on from NZ_JAJBZG010000002.1 coordinate 3,588, forward strand.
ATCTATTTTATATTGAGAGATAAATCTTAAATTCTTATCGGCAAATAATTCAGTAAAATAACCTTCCAGAATTTCATTTTTTTCTGTCTTCAAAGAACCATAAAAGAACTTCTCCTCGCCGATTAGATATTCTATATTTTTCAGCTTAGGAAGTACAACGGGATTATCTTCACCTTCAACATCAATTTCAATAATATCACGCAGAAAGTGGTATCGCAAATTTGCTGATTGATATCTGTTTTTATCAGTATCAATAATTTTTCCAGCAGTAAAAGCAGTCTTTAAATATGGAGATCCCTCAATACTATTTAGAGATAATACTTCTGTAGAAGTTATTGTCTTTGGCATTCTATATTCAGTAAAAACGATCATGTCACTATTCGCCGTTTGACCAAACGCTATGGATCCACTAAAAAAAAGGATTAGGAATATATATTTCATAGTAACCGTAGTTAAAGTTATTTACTGAGCGTAGAATTGAAGCATCGCTACAACATCTGATTCATTCTTAATCTTATTATTCTTGAAATAAGGCTCCATTTTATCTTTATCTGAAAAATATTTCTCAAAATTACTTTTAGCTAACCTAACCTCTTCAACGTTCTCCTTTTTTTGCACGTAATAATCATAGTCTAGGAATAGTTTGAGATTATCATCATGAATACTGAATCTTTCTTCCTTTCCTGTCAAAATTGGCTTGGCAACAAATACCAAATCATCTTTAGAAAAATATTCTATGAAATACCCATTTATTACATCTCCCTTAGTAGTTTCTATCTCATTAAAAACTATTGAATGATCCTCAAAATGATATTCTAAATTATCCACTTTTGGTAATACCTGAATTTTAGAATCTTTAGTCAATTTTATTTCAACCAGATCTTCTAAAGCGTTATAGCGCAAAAAAGCTAATTGAAACTCATTAGTTTCTGTATTAATGATCTTTCCTTCTACAAAATCATCATTAAGATAGATGCTGCCTAGAATATACTTTGAATTCTGGTTATTTTCATAATCAATGTATTTGGTATAATCAATTAAAAGATCCGAACCAGTAACTCCCTGTTCCTGCGATGTACTTTCCAACCCAAAAGCTACTACAAACAATACTAAAATAAATTTTTTCATGATATTTTTATGCTTAACAGTTAATAATCCCAATATAACTATTTTAATGCTTTTTAATTTTATTGTCTGACTAAAAATGTTACAAATCATAAAGATTTAAGAAAAATTAAGAAAATGAATCTCTAAATAGGAGATGCTAAGCTTCCATATTTATCCAAATTCAGATAAATTTGGAGTATGACGAATTCAATTGCATCCAGAATTGCAGATTTCTTAAGCGACTTCCCTCCTTTCTCATTATTGGAGAAATCACAACTAGAATTAATTGCTACCGAAATAAAGGTCATGTATTTTGAACAAGGCCAGACCATTTTTTCCAGAGATGAAAGCGTACATGATTACTTTTATATTGTACAAAAAGGTGCAGTAGATTTACAGAAGATAGATAATAACCAGGAGCCAGAAACGATAGATAAATGTGATGAAGGTGATGTTTTTGGCTTGCGTCCACTTTTTGCCAAAGAAAATTACCAGATCAATGCGATCACTGATGAGGAAAGTGTGATCTATGCTATTCCTCTTAATATTTTTAAACCTTACGCCATAAGCAACCCCCATGTTGGAAATTTCCTTATGGAAAGTTTCGCTTCAAATACCAGGAATCCCTATTCTAATGAACATCGTGGCAAACTAATTTCAGATGAAGAAGATATTAGTTTAAAAAAAGAAGCGCTTTTTGAATTACAGCCAATCCCGATAATTAAGAAAATGGTTACAGTTTCTCCTGAAACCAGTATTCAGAAATCGGCAATATTAATGAGTAACAAAAAAGTAGGCTCTGTAATTGTTGTGGAAGATGAAAAACCTGTGGGAATTGTAACCGACGTAGATTTTCGCGAATTGGTTGCGACCGGGAAACTTCCAATCCAGCATCCTATTAGTGAGGTTATGAAAACGCCGGTGATCTGTTATTCTAAAAATCTTACTATTGCGCAGGCGCAATTAACTATGATGAAGCATAATATTAATCATATATGCATCACCAAAGACGGCACTCCTAACACCCAGGTGAAGGGCATAGTTTCTGAACACGATATTATTCTTTCGCAGGGTAATAATCCTGCCGTATTAATGAAAGCGATCAATAGAGCCGGTAGTACTAAAAAGCTTAAGCGGATTAGAAATAAAGTAATGATTTTGCTGAATGGATATATTCGAAGTAATATTCCTCTTACTCATATTTCAAATATTATTTTTGAATTAAACGATGCCACGATTAAACGCACTATTGAGAGGTGTATTGAGAAAATGGACACTCCCCTTCCGGCTAAATTTGCCTGGATGTCCCTGGGAAGTCAGGGAAGAAAGGAACAGCTTCTCAATACAGATCAGGACAACGCGTTGGTTTTTGAAGATGTTCCTGAAGAAAAACTTGAAGAAACCAGGGCATATTTTTTAAAGCTTGCCACCAAAGTGACGAAGAGACTTAATATTATTGGTTATGAATTTTGTCCTGCAGAAATGATGGCTCGAAATCCAAAATATTGCCTTTCCCTTTCAGAATGGAAAGATCAGTTTTCTGAATGGGTTACTACTTCAGGAAACGACGAGATACTCTTATGCCAGATATTTTTCGATTTCGATATTTCTTATGGGGAAGTAAAGCTTACCAACTCAATATCTGATCATATCTTTGATATTTTGAAAGGAAATCGAAACTTCCTGAATAAATTAGCTGCACAAGCACTACGGAACCCATCACCATTAGGTTTCTTCAGACAGTTTCTGGTTGAACAGGATGGAGAGAAAAAAGATCTTTTCGATATAAAAAAGAGAGGGATCATGCCATTAACCGATGCTGCACGCCTTCTTATTCTTGAACACAGAGTGAAAAATATTAGCAATACTTCTGAAAGATTTGAGAAACTGGCCCAGCTGGAACCCAATAATAAGGAGATTTATCAGGCTTGTGCTTATTCTTCAAGAGCGCTAATTAAATTCAGAACTAAACAGGGATTGAGACATAAGGATAACGGAAGATTTATTAACCTCGAAGATTTAGGCAAAGAAGATAAGATCAAACTAAAACGTTGTTTTAAAAGCATAAAAGAAATTCAGGAGTTAATTAAGATCCGTTTTGAAACCACCTATTATTTATGATCATGAAATGGTTTAAAAAAAATAGAGTTGATGAAGAGTTACCTTATTTCTGGCAGAATTATGCGAAAAGTTTTGAAGAAAAAATACCAGAAAAAATTTCAGACATTAGGTTTACGGTTTTTGATACTGAAACCACAGGTTTTGATTATGAAGAGGATAGAATTTTAAGTATAGGCGCTGTAAGGGTTGAACATCAAAGTATCGAGATAAGTGACAATTTTGAAGTGTTTTTGAAACAAATAAAATTCAATCCAGAAACCGTAAAGATCCATGGGATCATTCAAAATGAAAAATTTGAAAAAATTTCTGAACTGGAAGCTCTAAAAAGATTTTTAAGCTATATCCAGAATTCAGTGCTTGTTGCGCATCATGCTGGATTCGATATTAAAATGCTCAATAAGGCCTTAAAAAGAAATTCGCTTCCGAAGTTAAAAAATAAAGTCCTGGACACCTCCATACTTTACAAAAAGACCCGTATAGTTACCAACTTAATAGACCGAGATAAAGTTTATACTCTAGACGAGATTGCAGAAGCCTATAATATTGAGCTTACCGACAGGCATACAGCATCTGGGGATGCCTATATTACTGCATTAATATTCATGAAATTACTCGGTAAGATTGTAAAATCGGAAAAGTCGACCCTCCGCCACCTACAAAAGAGCCATTAAAAAAAGCCTTCAAAATTGAAAGCTTTTTTTAATTTATATAATAGATCGAATATTAAGAATTATTATTTTCATAAAACTCAAGCATTTTTACAATATCCATTTCAGATTTAATTTTGTGTTCATCAAAATATTCTTCCATCCTGTCTGAAGTAAAAATATCTTCAAAATCCTTCTCTTTCAATCTAACTTCTTTATAAAAATTATCTTTAGTAGAAATATAATATTGCATTTCCACCCCCAGGTTTGCCGGCTTATCTTTTTCATAACCAGTTTTAGCAGTAACGGCTGGAGTAACTTTAGGTACAGGTCTGGCAATAAATTTTACTTTATCTCCATCATGAAATCTAGCGAAATAAGCTTCGATATTCCCGTTATCAGTATTTATATTATCTATAAAGTATGTATAATCGCCCATTTGATATTCTATATGAGTGAGTTTAGGAAGAAATCTTGACTCCTCATTTTTCTGTAATTTGATTTCCACCACGTCTTCTACTGCATTATATCTTAGCAATGCAGGCTGAGAATTTTCTTTATTCATATCATAAATGATACCTCTGCGAAAATCATCCTCAACATATGGAGAGCCAGTATATCTATCTGGAGTTTTAGATTTTGTATAAATCTGCATTCCTGTATTTGCGCTCATATTATCAGAAATTTGAGCATTGGAGAGGGATGCAATTAAACTGAATACTAGAAAAGTAATAAGATTTTTCATGAATTAGATTTAAAGTTTATACTAATTAAACAAATATTATACCGAAATCCTAGTTATTATTAATTCCTTCAATAATTTCATCAACCACCTCTGGATTAAGTAAAGTTGAAGTATCTCCAAGATCTGAAATATCATGGGAAGCGATCTTCCTCAAAATTCTTCGCATGATCTTACCGCTCCTGGTTTTTGGAAGTCCTTCTACAAACTGAATTTTATCCGGTTTCGCTATGGGCCCGATCTTATCAGCGATCTGCTGATTGATCTCTTTTCTAAGATTATCCTGATTCCTGGATTCACCAGACTCTTTCAGAATTACAAAACCGTATAAGGCGTTGCCCTTAACTTCATGCGGAAATCCAACCACAGCAGATTCCGCCACCGCCGGATGTTCATTGATGGCATCCTCTATTGGTGCAGTACCCAGGTTATGACCAGAAACGATTATAACATCATCTACTCTACCGGTTATTCTGTAATAACCTGTTTCGTCTCTTAAAGCTCCATCACCGGTAAAGTATTTGTCTTTATAAGCTGAAAAATAAGTGTCGCGGTAACGATCATGATTTCCGTAAATAGTTCTGGCCATAGAAGGCCACGGAAATTTTATACATAACCTCCCATCTACCTGATTTCCTGTGATCTCCTTCCCTACTTCATCCATAAGCACAGGCTGAATTCCCGGAAAGGGTAATGTGGCAAAAGTTGGTTTGGTCGGGGTTGCGAAAGGTATTGGAGAGATCATTATTCCTCCGGTTTCTGTTTGCCACCAGGTATCCACTATCGGACTCTTATTTTTACCAATATGATTATCGTACCAGTGCCAGGCCTCTTCATTAATTGGTTCTCCAACCGTTCCCAGGACTTTGAGCGAAGAGAGATCGTATTTATCTACAAAATCAAGATTCTTTTTTGCTAAAGCTCGAATAGCTGTCGGTGCCGTATAAAATTGATTTACTTTATGCTTTTCAACTATCTCCCAGAATCTACCGAAATCAGGATAGGAAGGAACTCCTTCAAACATTAGCGTTGTTGCCCCATTTAACAGCGGACCGTAAACTATATAAGAATGTCCCGTAATCCAACCAATATCGGCAGTACACCAGTAAACATCATCATTTTGATAATTGAATATATTTTTAAAAGTATATGCGGTATAAACCATATAACCTGCGGTGGTATGCAGCATCCCTTTCGGTTTGCCAGTAGATCCTGAAGTATATAGAATGAATAAAGGATCTTCCGCATCCATAATTTCAGGTTTGCAGTTGTCTGCAGCCTTTTCCATCAAAGGTTCCAGCCATTTATCCCGGCCTTCTTTCATATTAATATCGGCTCCGGTTCTTTTTGCGACCAGTACGGTTTCTACATCTGGACAATCTTCTAAAGCTTTATCTACAATTCCTTTAAGATCAATTTTTTTATCTCCACGGAAAGAACCATCTGAGGTAATCATCATCTTACAATCTGCATCTAACGTTCTTGTTGCTAAGGCTGAAGCTGAAAAACCTGCGAATACCACAGAATGAATAGCTCCAATCCTCGCACAGGCGAGTACAGCATAAGCCAGTTCAGGGATCATGGGCAGGTAGATACATACCTTATCCCCTTTTTGAATACCATTATCTTTTAAAACATTGGCGAACTGATTTACTTTTTTATGAAGCTCACTATAACTTAAATGCAAAGCCTCCTCTTTTGGATCATTTGGTTCCCAGATAATAGCAGTTTTATCGCCCTGGGCAAGAAGATGGCGATCTATACAATTCTCGGTGATATTAAGTTTAGCATTCTCAAACCATTTTACTTCTGGTTTTGAAAAATCCCAACTAAGTACATTATCCCACTTTTTTCTCCAAACGAAATGTTCTTCGGCAACTTCCTGCCAGAATTTTTCAGGTTCTCTAACAGACTTTCTATATACCTGAAAATATTCTTCCAGATTCTTTATATGATAATTACTCATGCTTTAGTGGGTTTAAATTAAAAAGACAAAACCGGCTAAACCGGTTCTGTCTTTAAAATTATTAAATCGAAAGGAATCAAAAAAGAGATAATGAGTTAAAAGAGATAAATTATCCTAATTTGATAAAATAGCCCTTGCTTTTCTTCCGAAAAACCAGATTAACGGGACTTTAAATAAGATTCTACATTATGCCGAATTCGGGTTTCAATATTTGAAACATCAGCCTTTTCAAATTTTTCACCGGTGATATTCTCGTAAAGCTCAATATATCTTTCAGAAACAGACTTGATGTATTCGTCACTCATTTCTGGAACAGATTGTCCTTCCAAACCTTGAAAGCCATTAGAAATTAACCATTGGCGAACAAATTCTTTGGAAAGTTGCTTCTGAGATTCTCCTTTTTCCTGACGTTCCTCATATCCTTTCTTATAGAAATATCGCGAAGAATCAGGAGTATGGATCTCATCTATTAATACGATCTCACCATCTGCAGTTTTTCCAAATTCATATTTGGTATCTACTAATATTAAATCTTGTTTAGCGGCGATTTCAGTTCCACGCTGAAACAACTTCCTGGTATAATCTTCAAGTTTTGTATAATCTTCTTCAGATACAATTCCTCTTTTTATGATGTTTTCACGCGAAATATCTTCATCGTGATCCCCATGTTCTGCCTTAGTGGCCGGAGTAATAATTGGTTCCGGGAATTTATCGTTCTCCTTTAAATCTTCAGGCATTGCTACTCCGCATAGTTCCTTTTTTCCGGCCTTATATTCCCTGGCTGCATGCCCAGACATATAACCACGAATCACCATTTCAACTTTAAACGGCTCGCATTTTTTACCAATTGCTACATTGGGATCTGGGGTTGCCTCCAGCCAGTTTGGTACAATATCACTGGTCTTTTCCATCATTTTTGTGGCGATCTGGTTAAGGATCTGACCCTTATAAGGAATTCCTTTAGGCATCACCACATCAAAAGCCGAAAGCCTGTCTGATGCGATCATCACCAAAAGATCATTTTCTAAAAAATACACGTCCCTTACCTTTCCTTTATAAACCGATTGCTGTCCGGGAAAACTGAAATTTGTTGTTGTTATCGTATTACTCATAAAGAGCTTAAACTTTTATAATTAATCGTTGTGTTCAATTGTTTTGTAGGCGGCAATGATCTTCTTCACCAATCTATGTCGAATTACATCCTTATCGTCCAGGTAAACCATACCAACTCCCTTTACATCTTTTAATACGAGTAGCGCTTCTTTTAATCCTGAAATTGTTCTTCTGGGAAGATCAATCTGTCCCGGGTCCCCGGTGATCATAAATTTAGCACTCTTACCCATACGGGTTAGAAACATCTTCATTTGCGCATGAGTTGTGTTTTGAGCTTCGTCTAAAATCACAAAGGCATGATCCAGGGTACGTCCACGCATAAAAGCCAAAGGTGCAATCTGTATAACTCCTTTTTCAATGAAAACTTCTAATTTTTCATGCGGAATCATATCCCGCAAAGCATCATACAAAGGTTGCATATAGGGATCCAGTTTTTCCTTAAGATCTCCCGGAAGAAATCCAAGATTCTCCCCTGCTTCTACTGCCGGCCTGGTAAGAATAATTCTTTTAACCTGCTTTTCTTTTAAAGCTTTTACCGCAAGAGCCACTCCAGTATAGGTTTTACCAGTTCCCGCAGGCCCTATAGCAAATACCAGATCGTTCTTTTTGGAAAGTTCTACCAGTTTACGCTGGTTGGCGGTCTGGGCTTTGATCACTTTTCCACTTATACCATGCACTATGGTTTCACCGCTCTCTTTTGAACTTTCATAATCTTCTTCACTATCACTGGTCAAAACCCTTTCAATAGTGTTTTCGTCAAGTTTATTATATTTTCCAAAATGATCCATCAACATCGAAAATCGCTTATCGAATTCTTCCAGCATTTCTTCATCCCCAAAGACACGTATTTTACTACCCCTGGCGACGATCTTTAATTTTGGAAAATATTTTTTTAAAAGTTCAATGTGTTCATTCTGCTGCCCGAAAAATTCTCTAGGGCTAATTTCTGAGAGTTCAATAAGAAGTTCGTTCAAAAGCTGTGGTTTTTAAGATGAAGCATTGTAGATTTTTCAGGTCATTTTTATTTGTCCTTCGCATTTCAATATCCTAATTTTGAAATCGAATTAATGGTATTTTTTAGCTTTTAGCCTAAGCGAATACCTAAAAATAAAATTATATTCGCCTTCTATACAAACTTAAGGAAAATTACCTGTCTCAGATTAAAAATTATTAACAATCGCCTATGGCAATCATTACTTTAACGACCGATTTCGGAGAGAAAGATTATTTCGCTGGTGCGGTTAAAGGAGCTATCTATAGCGAATTAAGTGATGTAAGAATTGTTGATATTTCACATTCTGTTTCTCCATTCCATATAAGTGAGGCTGCTTATATTATTAAGAATGCCTATAAAAGTTTTCCGAAGGGAAGTATTCATATTATTGGGATTGATTCTGAATTAACCCCGGAAAATAAACATCTGGCAGTAAAACTGGATGAACATTACTTTATATGTGCCAATAATGGTATCCTCTCTCTATTGGCTTCAGAAATTAGACCAGAAAAGATCGTAGAGATCAATATTCATGATAAAATCCAAACTAACTTCCCGGTTCTGGATGTCTTTGTAAAAGTTGCCTGCCATATTTCACGTGGAGGAACCCTGGAAGTCATAGGTAAAAGCGTTAGCGAAATAAAACATTTAAAGCAGTTTGAACCGCTAATAAATTCTGAAAAAGACCAGATCCTGGGGCATGTGATCTATGTTGATAATTACGGAAATGTGATCACCAATATCACCCGAAAATTATTTGAAACCGTGGGCAAGGGTAGGGATTTTAAGATAAGTGCCCGAAATGTGAATTTTAATGTGATCTACGAAACCTATAGCCACGCCATTAATTTTGATGTGGAAAAAGAAAAGCGAAAAGAAGAAGATGGCAAGAAACTGGCGGTATTTAATTCAGCCGGTTATATAGAACTGGCCATGTATAAAAGTAATCCAAGTACAGTGGGAAGTGCGGCAAGTTTGTTCGGACTCGAATACCTGGATACCATAACAATAAATTTTGAATAAATGTTTGTACGTATAGTGAAAATGGGATTTCAGCCCGAAAAGATCGATGAGTTCCTGGCAAATTTTGAAGAAAATAAAACTAAGATCAGAGGTTTTGAAGGTTGCCAGTTTTTAGAACTCTATAGAGGTAAAGACAATACAAACCAATTTTTCACGTATTCTTACTGGAAAGATGAAGAAGCCCTGGAAAACTACAGACATTCTGAACTTTTTAAAAGCGTCTGGGCCAATACGAAAGTCCTGTTCAATGAAAAACCGGAAGCCTGGAGTGTGGATAAGTTAGTAAGTCTTGAGTAGTGAGTAATGAGAATTGTCACAATGAGCACAGTCGAAATGTGAAAGTTTTAATAGGAAATAATTATAATTGAAAAGAGATTTCTCCCTGCGGAAATGACAAAAAACAGAAAACACATAACTGATAATTGATAACTGAAAAGTATGCTGGCGATACTAAATAAAGAAATACAATCCTTTTTCTCTTCCCTAACGGGATACCTGGTGATTGGTCTTTTCCTTATAGCCTGCGGCTTCTTTCTTTTTGTTTTCACAGGAGGTTATAATATTCTGGATAGTGGTTTTGCCGATCTTAAACCTTTCTTCAATCTCGCTCCGTGGATCTTTTTATTTCTGATCCCGGCAATTAGCATGAAAAGTTTTGCTGATGAAAATCGAATGGGAACTATGGAGCTCCTGCTCACAAAACCCATCGGGCTATGGAAGCTGATCACCGGAAAATATTTAGGTGTTTTAATTTTAGTTATCCTGGCAATTATTCCAACCTTGCTATATGTTTTAACCATTAGTCAGTTGGGTAGACCAGTAGGAAATTTTGATGTTGGCGCCACCCTGGGCTCTTATATAGGACTTCTATTTTTAGGTGGTTGTTATGCCGCGATTGGCATTTTCGCTTCCAGTATTTCATCTAATCAGATAGTATCTTTTTTACTGGGAGTTTTCCTATGTTTCGTTTGTTACTATGCTTTTGAAGGCTTAAGCCAGACAAACATCTTTGGAAACTCCAGTTATATTCTTGAATCCTTCGGGATTAGCTTTCATTATAAAAGTATAAGCCGTGGTGTGGTAGATACCCGCGACCTTATCTATTTTCTAAGTTTAATATTTCTGTTTTTAAAACTGACTCAGATCAGACTTTCAGGAACAAAGAACCGGAGATAATGAAGAAACCAACTAAGATAAAATCCCTACTTATTTTACTGGTTATTCTTGTAGCCGCGAATTTTATGGCTTCAGAATTTTACCTGAGGTATGACCTTACCCAGGATCAGCGATACAGTCTCTCCCAGGCTGCCAAGGAAATTGTTACCGATGTTGAGCAACCGATTATTATTGATGTTTTTCTTGAAGGCAGTTTTCCCTCTAAATTCAGAAGATTACAGAATGAAACCAGGCAAATGCTGGAAGAATTTTCGGCTTATAACCGAAATATAAAATTCAATTTTGTTGATCCTTTAGCAGAAGGTGGGGATGCCAATGCCATTGCCGAGGAATTCTATAAAATGGGAATGACTCCGGCAAGATTGAATGTTCAGGAAAATGGGAAGAACAGCGAAAGTATCATTTTTCCCTGGGCGATTGCCAATTACGGTGATAAAACGGTGAAAATTCCTTTACTGAAAAACCAGATCGGTGCTACCGATGAAGAACGGGTAAATGCTTCGGTACAACAACTGGAATATTCTTTGGCCGACGGTTTGAGCAAGCTTATCTATCCGCGAAAAAAGAAGATTGCAGTAATGCGCGGTAACGGCGAACTTCCCGATGGCAAAATTGCAGATTTTATTAAAACTATTCAGGAGTACTATTTTATGGCTCCTTTTACCCTGGATTCCGCAGCCATTAATCCACAAAAAACACTGGCAGATCTAAAGGAATATGATCTTATTTTAGAACCAAAACCAACCCAGGCTTATTCTGAAAATGAAAAATACATTCTGGATCAATATTTAATGCAGGGTGGAAAAATATTATGGATGGCTGAAGTTACCAATATGGAAAATGACAGCCTTTTCAACGAACGCGGAACTGCTATCGCCCTGCCCAGAAACCTCAATCTTGGTGATTACTTTTTCTCTTATGGGCTTCGTATTAATCCGGAAATTGTAAATGACCTCTACTCTGCTCCTATTATTCTGGCCAGCGGAGAAGGAGAAAATACAAGGTTTAATCCTTATCCATGGTTCTATAGCCCGTTAACGAGTTCTCCAAATGAACACCCGATCATCAACAATATTGAGGCGGTAAAATTTGAATATGCGAACCCTATAGATACCCTGGCAAATGATATTCAAAAGACTATTCTTTTAAGCAGTTCTCCTAAAACTAAACTTGAAGGAGTTCCGGCACAGATAAGCCTTAATATGGTAGGAGAAAAACCGGATATCAGCACCTATAATGCCGGGGAGCAATCATTGGCGGTACTTTTGGAGGGTAAGTTTAAATCTGTATATAAGAACAGAGTAAAGCCTTTTGAAATCTCAGACCATGTAAACAAGGGAGAGGATTCAAAAATGCTGGTGATCTCTGATGGAGATGTTATAAAAAACGATATTCAGGGAGGAAAGGCTATGGAACTGGGTTTTCAGCGTTATACAGGTAACACCTACGGAAATAAAGAATTTCTTCTCAATGCCGTGAATTATCTTCTGGATGATACCGGCCTTATAGATATACGTTCCAAAGAGATCAATCTGGCCTTCCTGGATAAGGAGAAAACTGCGGAACAAAGGGCTCAATGGCAATTGATCAATCTTGCCGGCCCGATCATTCTATTACTGATTTTCGGAATTACTTTCAGATTCTACAGAAAGCAGAAATATGTAAAGTAAAGCCTTCGTAGAAACTACAGAAGCTTTGCACTGGCACATATTAACAATTACAAATCAGTTTGATTTTACAAACACTTATTTTACAGAGTTTTGCGTCATTTTAACAATCAAAGTCTGTTAATAAAAACTCGGTGAACACCCCCTGATTTTTGACTTATTAAAATATATTTGTAATTGATTCAAATTAATCAATAAAAGCCGATGAAATTTATTGTATCCAGCAATTACCTGCTGAAACAGCTACAAATACTTGGAGGGGTAATTAACAATAGTAACACATTACCAATATTAGACAATTTCCTTTTCGATCTTAATAACGACGAACTAACGGTTTCAGCATCAGACCTTGAAACCACTATGTCTGCTAAACTTAAGGTAGAGTCAGATTCTGAAGGGAAAATTGCAGTTCCTGCAAAATTACTTTTAGATACGTTAAAGACTTTTCCGGAGCAGCCCCTAACCTTTGTAGTTGAAGATAACAATACCATAGAATTAAGTTCAAACCACGGTAAATATGCCCTGGCGTATGCTGATGGTGAAGAATTCCCAAATCCGGTTGAGCTTGAAGATCCTAGCAGTACTGTGGTTGAGGCAGATATTCTTGCTTCTGCTATTTCAAAGACGATTTTCGCTTCAGGAAATGACGATCTTAGACCGGTAATGAGCGGTGTTTTCTTTCAATTCAAAGAAGAAGGTTTAACCTTCGTTGCTACAGACGCGCATAAGCTAGTAAAATATTCCAGAGATGATATTAAGGCAAACCAGGCAGCTGAATTTATCATGCCTAAAAAACCTTTAAACCTTTTGAAAGGAATCCTTGCCGGAAGTGAATCTGAAGTGTTGATAGAATACAACGACTCTAACGCTAAGTTTACTTTTGACGAAACTCAGTTGATCTGTAGATTGATCGACGGGAAATACCCGAATTACGAGGCGGTAATCCCTAAGGAAAATCCAAATAAACTTACGATTGAAAGAAACCAGTTCTTAAGTTCTGTAAGAAGGGTTTCTATTTTCTCAAATAAAACCACGCACCAGGTAAGGTTGAAGATCGCTGGAGCCGAGCTTAATATTTCTGCAGAAGATGTAGATTATAGCAATAAGGCCGAAGAGCGTTTAACCTGTTCTTACCAGGGAGACGATATGCAAATTGGTTTCAACTCAAGATTTCTTATTGAAATGTTAGGTAATCTTACCGCAGACGAAGTAATGCTGGAAATGAGCTTACCAAATAGAGCGGGTATCCTTACTCCGGTTGACGGACTGGATCCTGGAGAGAAGATCACCATGCTGGTAATGCCGGTAATGCTTAACAATTAAGCCCTCCCCGGCCCTCCCATAAGGAGGGAGCAAAAAGAAAATTGGGCATCCAATATAAAAAAAGCCCGTTCATTTATTTGAACGGGCTTTTTCGTATTAACTGAAAAAAACTAATTACTAAAATTATTTTAAGAATTCTATGCTTAACGGATAGTATGGCATTTCGCCATTACTAACCTTTAAGGCATTCATTATAGGTAATATCAAGGCGATCAATCCTATAACGATCAACCCTAGAAATCCTAGTCCGAATAAAAAAATCAGGGGAATACAGATAATGGAATAAATGAAAAGACTTATTTGAAAATTAAGAATCATTTTTCCATGCATATCCATTCCTGCTACTTTATCTTTTTGCGTTAGCCATAGGATCAGCGGAACTATAAATCCGCCTATTCCCGTCACCAGGTCTAGTAACTGACTTAAATGCGTCATGACTAACATTTGGTTGTCTTCTCTCATTTTTAAATTTTTGATGGTTAATGATGGTCTCTATTTAAAAGACGAAGAAAACAGAGGTTTGTTACAGAATAGAGCTCCGCAAGGATTTCTTTTATAAATTTGCCACATGAAATTGAATGATACCATTGTTGCCCTTGCTACCCCTTCTGGTGCCGGTGCGATTGCCATAATTAGAGTTTCAGGCCCGGATGCACTTAACATTGTTGCTCCGCTTTTCAAGGCCAAAAGCAAAAAAGACCTTTTTAAGCAACCTACGCATACGCTTCATTTGGGAAATGTGATGGATGGAGAAAGGACTATTGATGAAGTGCTGGCTTCTGTTTTTCGTGCACCAAAATCCTATACTGGTGAAGAAACGGTAGAATTATCCTGTCACGGCAGCCCGTATATTCAACAGGAGATCATTCAATTATTGATCAGAAAAGGTTGCCGTTCTGCCGAAGCAGGAGAATTTACACTTCGCGCTTTCCTGAATGCCAAAATGGACCTAAGTCAGGCCGAAGCCGTGGCCGATCTTATTAATTCTGAAAATGCCGCTTCACACCAAATGGCCATGCAGCAGATGCGTGGTGGGTTCTCTAATGAAATTCAGAAACTACGGGAAGAATTACTGAATTTCGCTTCGCTTATAGAACTGGAGCTGGACTTTGCCGAAGAAGATGTAGAATTTGCTAACAGAGATCAATTCAAAGACTTGATTTCAAAAATACAAACCGTTCTAAAAAGACTTATCGATTCTTTTGCTACGGGTAATGTATTGAAAAATGGAATTCCTGTGGCCATTGTTGGGGAACCAAATGTTGGTAAGTCTACTTTGCTAAATGCCTTATTGAATGAGGAACGTGCTATCGTTTCTGAAATTGCCGGAACCACCAGGGATACAATTGAAGATGAAATGAGTATTGGCGGAGTTGGATTCAGGTTTATTGATACAGCAGGAATTAGGGAAACCAAAGATGTGGTGGAAAGTATCGGTATCAAAAAAACTTTTGAAAAGATAAGTCAGGCGCAGGTGGTGGTTTACCTGGTAGACAGTTCGCAAATTGCGGTTAACAGGGAAAGGCTTCAGGAAGTTCGTATTGAGATTGAAAAAATCAAGAACAAATTTCCCCAAAAACCTTTATTGATCATCGCCAATAAGACCGACCGACTTGCCGAAGAAGAGATAATAAATCTAAAAACAAAACTGGAGGATATTTCCAGTCATGCTGAACGGGCACAATTTTTATTATTATCGGCCAAAACGAATTTAGGAGTAGAAGAATTAAAAGAAAGACTTCTGGAATTTGTGAATACCGGCGCATTGCGTAATAGTGATACCATTGTCACCAACTCAAGGCATTATGCCGCTCTTTTAAAGGCTTTAGAGGAAATCAATAAGGTAGAAGACGGCTTAAATGCGGAACTATCTGGAGATTTACTGGCTATCGATATTCGGCAGGCACTACAGCATTTTGGTGAGATCACCGGAGAGATCACTAATGATGATCTCCTCGGAAATATTTTCGCGAATTTTTGTATTGGGAAATAAACAGAAGAATATCTTTCTTTAATTCCAGAGATCTAAAGGTTATTTACGACTGCTAGACCACACTTTTAAAAATTTCTATGCTTACTTA
Source organism: Christiangramia sediminis (assembly GCF_020552705.1). Classification (GTDB taxonomy): domain Bacteria; phylum Bacteroidota; class Bacteroidia; order Flavobacteriales; family Flavobacteriaceae; genus Christiangramia; species Christiangramia sediminis. Next base: position 19,548 of record NZ_JAJBZG010000002.1, read on the forward strand.
CGATACCAAAATTCATGTAGATTATAAGGTAACTACAGATTTTTTTAATAGAGGACTCTTAAAAAACCAAAGAAACCTGAGCACCCTTACCCTGAATATTATCGATCTGAATTTTTCCCCCATGTAGCGTCATTATCTGCCGGGAAAGACTTAAACCTATTCCACTACCATTCTTCTTAGTAGTAAAGAATGGAACAAAGATCTGGTCCTTTATTTCCTGTGGGATTCCGGAGCCATTATCAAGCACAGCAATCATGATCTTATCATTCGTTTTTTTAACCGCCTTAACGAGAACTTCTGGCTGAGCCACCTTCTCACTGGCTTCAATTGCATTCAGAATTAAATTAATAAGGACTTGTTCCAGCAAATAAGAATCAGCTTCCACCTCCAGCTTAGGATCTTCCAGCTCGAATTTTAAACCCGTTTTGTTTCTCATGAGCTGCTCAATATCACTAAAGAGATCTTTTAGAAGAATATGCTCTTTATTGAGACTGGTAACTTTATTGAGGCTTCTATAAGTCTTGGCAAACTTCATGAGGCCGTCGCTTCTTTTTTCAATACTGCTTAAACCGGCATCCAAATCTTCAAGGTCTATTTCTGAAAGTGGATCTTTTATATTGTTTCTTACGGCATCTTTAAGCGTATTTGCCAGGGATGAAATTGGAGCAATGGAATTCATGATTTCGTGGGTCATGACACTAAGCAATTTTTTCCATGCTTCAGATTCCGTTTTATTTACCGTATCATCAATATTGTGAGTAACAATAAGCTTACAGGCATGATCCTCAACTCTAAAAATACTATGTGACGTAAGAACTTTTAAGTTTTCATTTCTAATTTTCAAGTCGACGGCTACCGCCTCTAAATAATTCTTCTCAAAGATCTTCTCATAAATTTCAGGCGTTCGGGATTCAACGAATTTAATATTCTTGAATTGAGGAAAATCCATCATATTCTGAAATGCTTCATTCACCCATAAGGTTTTCCCGGTTTCAATATCATAAGCCAGGATTCCAACGTTAATCAATTCAAGAATCTTCTGAAGATAGAGATATTGCATCTCTTTTTCAGATTTCATCACACGCACTGTTTGATTTACCGTATTAAAACCTGAATAAAGCCGACTAATATCTTCCGACTTATTTTCTGCAAGATAATTTCTTGAAAAATCGCGGTATTTCACAGCTTCAAAAAAATCATCAATAACCTCAAAACGTTTGCTGAAAAAACGAAAGAAGAAATAAATAGAAAGCAAAAAAAACAGGGCACTAATTGTCGCTGCAATCCAGTATTGTTTCAGGATACAGTAGGATAATCCCAGCGATATGACCGCCAGTAGAAAGGCGCGCAGTAATATGGATATGTGATAGCTTTTAAAGATCATATTTATCCAGCCTTCTATAAAGAGCTGCCCTGGTGATCCCTAATTCCTTTGCCGACTTTGAGATATTTCCCCTGTTTTTATCGATTACTTTTAAGATGGTATTCTTTTCAACCGTTTCCAGCCGTAGATCATCTATTTCCTGTTTGCCGGAAGCAGACTCGATTGCTGAAAAAGAAAGATCTTCATCTTCCAGTACTGAATTTTCAGACATGATCACTGCTCTTTCAACTACATATTGAAGTTCACGAACATTTCCCGGGAAAGAATGCTTTTTCAGCTTGTCCAAAAAGCTTTTCTCTACCTTAAAAGCTGCTTTCGAATATTTATCTGAATAAAAATCCAGAAAAAAACGGGTGAGTAGCGTAATATCTGTTCCTCTCGCCCGTAATGGTGGAATAATAATATCTACCGTATTGATGCGATAGATAAGATCCTTTCTGAATTTATTTTCATCTGATAACTCAGAAATTTTAAGGTTAGTGGCACAGATGAGCCGTATATCTACTTCTACCGAATCATTGGAACCAAGTGGAGTGATCTTTCTATTCTGAAGAACCGTTAATAACCGAGCCTGTTGCCGCAGACTAATATTCCCGATTTCATCCAGAAAAAGAGTTCCTCCGTTTGCGGCTTCAAAACGTCCTTTTCGATCCTCGCGAGCATCTGTAAAAGCTCCTTTTTTGTAACCAAAAAGTTCACTTTCGAACAAAGAAGAGGTGAGCGCTCCCACATCTACTTTAACAAAGGGCTTATTCCTACGTGTTGAGTTTTCGTGAATCGCCCTTGCAACCAGATCTTTCCCTGTTCCATTCTCACCAAGTATCAAAATATTGGCATCTGTTGGAGCGACCTTTTCTATTTTAGAAAATACCTGCTTAATTTCTTCACTTTCACCAATGATTTTCGTTTCTCCAGTATTTATGGCAGAACGACTTCCAGGTTTTTTTCTTTTTTTGACGATTTTGGTGAGAGACTCGATGAGCTTATCATTCTTCCAGGGCTTAATAATAAAGTCTGAAGCGCCTTCTTTCAACGATCGTATGGCAAGCTCAATATCGCCGTAAGCTGTAATGAGAATAACATCGGTTTCCGGAGAAAGTTCTTTAATTCGGTTTAACCAAAAGATTCCCTCGTTACCGGTATTCACAAGTCCGTTGAAATTCATATCCAAAATGATTACATCGAACTTTTTCTCTGAAATTTTAGCTGGTAAATTACTCGGATTTTTTTCAGCAGTAATCTCAGCGACATGAGATTTCAATAGAAGTCTCATCGCTATAAGTACATCTGGATCATCATCAATAACGAGAATCTTAGAATCCTTTAACTGCATAAGTGCAATATTACAATTTATTCAAAGCTTCCAACATTTTGACTTCATGAAAAAAACATCACTTTAAAATTGTCTTAAAACCGAACAGGAAGTGTCACGCTACCGAACACTTCTTATTTTAAATAAAACACTAATTAATTGATAATAAGTACTTTAAAATCTTGGCATTAATTTGACTATAGACAGTTTGAAATTAATCATTTATGGACATACCATTAGAAAAGAAAAGGTTTACTACAAAGAAAATTGCCATCATTCTTGGAGTTGCAATGTTAGCAATTCTTATTTTATTCGTGATATTTTCCTCTACTGGAAATTCTAAACTGAACGTAGAAAATGAACGTATAACCATCAGTACTGTTCAAGCCGGGAATTTTCAGGAAAATATTCCTGTGAATGGAGTGGTTCTCCCAATTAAAACAATTTATCTGGATGCTATTGAAGGCGGTCGGGTTGAAGAACGGTTTGTTGAAGACGGTGCGATGATGAAAAAAGGGGAACCTATTATTCGGTTATCTAATACCGATTTGGAATTAAGTCTGGTAAATCAGGAAACTCAAGTTTATAATCTTCTAACTCAAATACAGCGAACACAAAATGCTTCAAGGCAGAATACCATTAATAGGTTAAATCAATTAACCGATGTGAAAAATAGTCTGAAAGAAGCCAAAAGAAAGTATGAGTTGAATTCTAAACTTTATGAAAAAGGCGCTATAGGAAGACAGGATTTTGAAGAATCTGAGAATAATTACGATTATCAAAAAGAAAGACTGGAACTAACACAACGGGTTTTAGATCAGGATTCGGTATCCTCGAAGCAGGAAACAAATCAGGCACATGAATCTTATCAACGTACCAGGAAAGCACTGGAATTAATGCGAAGAAAAGTTGGTGATCTTGTGGTAAAGGCTCCGGTTGACGGACAGTTGACTGCGCTAGATGCAGAAATTGGTCAGTCAAAATCCAAAGGGGAGCGTTTGGGACAAATCGATGTGATTAGCTCTTACAAAGTTCAGGCGGAAATTGACGAACACTATATTTCCAGGATCTTCAATGGGCAAATTGGTTCTTTCGCTTTCAACGGAAAAGAGTATCAGCTGGAAATCAAAAAAGTCTATACTCAGGTATCTAACGGAAGGTTTAGAGTAGATATGCACTTTTTAGATGGTGTTCCAGAAAATATTAGACGTGGTCAAAGTCTTCAGATCAAACTGGCATTAAGCCAGGAGAAAGAAGCAATTTTGGTATCCAAAGGAGGTTTCTTTCAGCAAACAGGAGGAAACTGGATTTTTAAAGTTTCCGAAGATGGAGAATCAGCATATAAATCATCTATAAAACTGGGAAGTCAGAATACCGAATTTTATGAAGTGCTAGAGGGGCTTGAGCCAGGAGAGAAAGTGATCACTTCGAGTTATTCCAATTTTGGAGATATTGACGAACTTGTCATCAACAAATAATCAATCAGGAAACGGACAAATACTATTGAAAATGATAAAAATAACCAATCTAGAAAAATATTATAAAACGGAAGAGGTACAAACAATCGCCTTGAATAAACTTTCTTTTGAAGTAAAAGAAGGAGAATTCGCCGCTATCATGGGGCCTTCTGGATGCGGTAAATCTACGCTTCTTAATATTTTAGGTATGCTGGACGATCCTGATGGCGGTAGCTACCTTTTTAATGGGATTGAAGTTGCTGGCTATAATGAACGTCAGAGAGCCAAGCTTAGAAAGCACAATATCGGCTTCGTTTTCCAAAGCTTTAACCTCATCGACGAACTCAGTGTTTTTGAAAACGTGGAACTTCCATTGATCTACACCGGTGTAAAACCTGCCGAACGTAAAGAGAAAGTGCATGAAGTACTGGAAAAAATGCAGATTATGCATAGAAGAAAACATTTTCCTCAACAATTATCTGGAGGTCAACAACAACGTGTGGCTGTGGCCAGGGCTGTGGTAAATAATCCAAAGATGATTCTCGCGGATGAGCCAACTGGAAATCTAGATAGTAGCAACGGTAACGAAGTAATGGATCTATTAACTGAGTTAAACGAAGCAGGAACCACCATCATCATGGTAACGCATAGCGAACACGACGCCAAATTCAGTCATCGAATCATCAGGATGCTGGACGGGCAAAAAGTGACAGAAAATGTTTTAGTCTAAGGGGATCATTCATCAATCAAAAAATCATGATCAAAAATTATCTCAAAATAGCGTGTCGCAATCTCTGGAAAAACAAACTTTTTTCATTAATCAATGTAATCAGTCTGTCCCTAAGTATGGCGGTTGGAGTTATAATTTTTACAGATGTTAAATCAACTTTCGATACAGACCATTTTCACCCAGAGTTAGATCAGATAATACGAATAATTACACAGGAAACTAGGGAGAAAGAACAGACAAAATGGGCTTCGGCCCCATTGGTATTAGCTTCTCATTTGGAAAATGTCTCTTTTATAGAAAATACGGTAAAAGTACGCATGGCTGGAAAATATAACCTCCAAACCGATAAAGGTGATGTCCCAATTGACATAAAATTTTCCGAGACTTCTTTTTTTGATGTTTTTGGTTTTAAACTTTTGGCGGGTAGTGTACAAAGCCTCAACAATCCCTCTACTTTATTTTTAACTGAAAAAACAGCAGAGAGGATATTTGGCGCTAGCAAGGCTCTTGGTCAAACTGTCAAATTAGAGAATTTAGGTTCCTATACTGTAGGTGGAATTATCCAAGATCCACCATTAAAAACACATTTGCCGATTGAAGCATTGCTCTCGATGAATTCGGCTAGAATGCTTGAGAAAGAAGGAAGAATTAGTAATATTTCAAATAATTGGGGAGATTTTAAAAGTTCAGCAGTTTACGCATATGTAAACTCCGAAAGTAATTTAAAACAGTTGAATGCAACATTGCAAAATTTTAATCGGAATTTGGTTGAAACTAATCTTCAATTCCTTGCGCAACCGATTGAAGATATAACACCTAGAAGTAATGATATATTTAATGATCGTGATGCGGGAAATAATTGGGAGAGTATAAAAATACAGCTATTTATTATTTTATCTCTAACCCTTTTATCAGCTTTCAACTATATCAGTTTATCTCTAGCCCGGGGTTTCTCAAGGGCGCAAGAGGTGGGGATTCGCAAAACCATTGGCGCTACAAGAAGACAAATTATCTTTCAATTTTTGGTGGAATCCACTATGGTTGCACTATTTGCAATATTCCTCACAGTCCCCTGTGTCTATTATTTAATGTATCATATTCCCGATATGGAATTGACCTTTTACTGGGATCCTATATTAATTGTAGGCTTGTTACTATACGCTGTGATCACAGGAATAGTTGCTGGGGCATTTCCATCATGGCTCTTGTCAATATTCAAACCGATTCAGGTTTTGCGTAAAATGCAAAATATACAGCTTTTCCGGGGTGTCACCATTTACAAAGCTGTGATTGTCTTACAATTTTCAGTGACTATTATGCTTATGATACTAGTCGTCATATTAGCCGATTATGAAATAAAAAATCACTCAATCATTAGCTCAACAGTGCCCCCCAATGTTTTGAAACTTGATTTAAAGGGTGAAAAGTATGAAACTCTGCAAAACGAAATAAGTCGGTTAGGTCAGGTGGAAACTACTTTGGCCACTAACTGGTATTTTAAACCAATTAAACTGGGTAAATCTACCGTAAAACTGAAAGATAAGAAACTGGGAATAAATTACGTAAGTATTGATCCAAAAACAATTGAAACTGAAGGTATCAAATTTAAATCGGGACACAACTTCCCTGACAATATACCTCACAATACTGAACAGTACGTACTTGTAAATGAAGCCGCTGTGAATTTATTGCGATCCGGTTCAGAGACTATCCTGGGCCATAATTTATTACTGGACTCTAATTATGTGCAAGTTATTGGTATCATGCCAAATGAAATTATTGGTGAAAGACGTCCAATAATTTATAGGTATTTGCCAAATGAAATAACCACCTTAATTATAAAAACAAAACCAAATACGGAATTGGCAGTCACCAAATCCATTCAATCCATTTGGACAGATAATTTTCCCGAGAAAACAACAAATCTTCAGAGTTTAAGGGATGATTATTCAAGCAGTAGAGAAAGAATAAGCTTTTTTGGATTCTTTGCCCTCGTAGTTTTCATAATTGCTGGTTTAGGTATCCTAGGCATAGCTAGCTATTCCGTGGAAAAACGTAAAAAAGAACTTGGTGTAAGATATGTTTTAGGAGCGAATAAAATAAAACTAGTATGGATAGCTACTAAAAATTTTGGTGTTCTAATGTTAATTGCCGGAGTTATTGGTATTCCTGCCGGTTTATTTGGAGGTAATATGATAAAACAGGACTTAGGCAGCAACCTTGTCGATTTGAGTTTTATAAATATAGGCATAGGATTTACTCTGGTTGTTATTCTTGGACTGCTGATTGTTTTATCTCAAACCATACGGGCAGGTCAAATTGAACCTGTAAAAATTTTAAAAGTTGAATAAATCATCATGATCAAGAATTATCTAAAAATCGCCTGGCGCAGTCTCTGGAAAGAGAAAACCTTTACGTTTCTAAACGTCTTCGGACTCTCCGTAGCGTTTGGAGCGGCCATCCTACTCTCTATGTATGCATTATTTGGACTTTCTTATAATCAATTTCATGAGAATGCAGATGATATCTACCAGGTATACCACACCTCATATACTCCCAAAGGACCGGAACCGGGAATCTCACAGCCGCTCCCCTTTGCGGCAGCCCTTCAGGATGAAGTTCCGGGAGTAGAAAAGATAACCCGCTTTAATGGCGGAGGTGTTTTGGCCAGTATCGGCGAAAATCAAGTGCATTTACAATCTGCCTTTGTAGATCCGGAATTTTTCTCCTTATTTACATTTCCGGTCACGAAGGGAGATCAAAATCCGGTAACCGGAAAATCCGAAGTTGCCCTTACGGAGAAAGCCGCAAATACACTTTTCGGAAAAGAAGAAGCGCTGGGAAAATCAGTCAACATTTTTATCGATGAGCAGGAAGTCCCCTTCACTGTTACTTCTATTTTGAAAAATATTCCTGAAGAAAGCAACATTGGATTTGATATCGCACTTAATTTTAAAAGTCAGCCCTACCACGCCTATGAAAGAAATATCGGAAGATGGGATAATTCCAATCATGAAGTATACCTGCAACTTGCCGAAGGAATTTCCACCGCTCAATTCGAAAAATCTACCCGTGATTTTTCAAAACTCCATTACAAAGACGAGATAGAAAATGCTAAAAGAGACGGTGCCAAAGCCAATGAAAATGGAGAGTTTATTCAGCAACGACTTCTATCTGTAAAAGATCTGAATTTCGTTAAGGTCGAAAACGGAATGGCAGTACCTAGCAGAACCTATCCTTACCTCATTTTAGGGATCGCCTTCCTTATTTTATTTATTGCTAGCGTGAATTTCATCAATATGAATATTGCTAAAAGTTCCCAGCGTCTTCGCGAGATCGGGATGCGTAAAACTCTTGGTGCCGGAAATTCTCAATTATTTTTTCAGTTCTGGGGAGAAAGTCTGCTGGTATTTCTAGGTGCATTATTAATCGGGCTATTTTTTTCCTATATTTTACTTGAACCTTTTCAAACACTTTTTAATACTCGTGCTTCTTTTGAAAATGTGATGAGCTTCCAGAACATCTTCGGGTTTATAGCTGCCATGGCTCTTATTACATTTATTGCAGGTGGATATCCGGCATTGTTATTAAGCAAACTCGGAACTTTAAAAGCACTAAAAGGCAAACTAAATATTAATGGCGGAAATGCCGTTCGTAACACTTTAATCGTCGTACAATTCAGCATTGCTATTTTATTGATTAGCGGAACGCTTGTTCTTTGGAATCAATTAGAATTCATGCGGAATAAAGACCTTGGCTTTAATAAAGAGCAGGTACTTTCCTTTCCGCTAAATGGGAAAAAAGAGGATTTCCGTGCCATGGAATTGCTTCGAAATGAGCTTAGCGATAAACCTGAAATTGTAAGTATCTCTGCCGGTAATAATATCCTTGGAATGGGAAAAGATCGTACTACCTCTACCAGTGTTTCCGGTTTTGAATATAAAGGCCGCCAGGTAAAAACCAATATGCTGGCAGTGGACTACGATTATCCCGAAACCGTAGGTCTTGAAGTTATAAACGGAAGAAGTTTTGAAAAATCACGGCCTTCAGATACCACTGCGGTAGTGATTAACGAAACTATGGCCAGGGAACTAAATGAAAAACAAATTTTATCTACTCAGCTTGATCTTGGTGATAGTATTCCCTACTCGGTTATTGGAGTGGTAAAAGATTTCAATTTTCAGTCTCTGGATAAGGAAGTAGAGCCTCTTACTATTTTCTTAAAACCAAAATGGAATATGCGGTATGCTTTTGTAAAAGTAGCGCCTCAAAATCTTACCGGTTCTTACAATGAGGTGAAAAGCGCCTGGAATAAAATTGAACCAAATTCTGAGTTTCTGGGTTCTTTTCTAGATGAAAATATAGACCGCACACTTCAAAAAGAAAGAAGTATGACAACGATGATCACCACCGGTTCTATCATCGCAATCATACTTAGCTGCGTTGGTTTGTTTGCCATCTCGCTCCTAGTTGTTTCTCAACGTAGGAAAGAAATTGGAATTCGCAAGGTGGTAGGTGCCAGTGTGAGTAAACTCACCATCATGCTTACTTCAGATTTTTTAAAACTTGTTGGTATTGCCTTTTTGATCGCGACCCCAATTGCTTGGTATTTCAGCAGTGAATGGCTTCAGAATTATCCTTACCGAATGAATTTAAGCCTGTGGATTTTTGCCGCTGCCGGAATCATTGCGTTATTCATAGCCGTACTAACCATTAGTTTTAGAACCATTCGTGCTGCTATGCAAAATCCGGTTAAATCTTTAAGAACCGAATAATTATGTTTAGAACTCATTTGAAAATAGCATATCGAAATTTATTGAAAAACAGAACGTATTCTCTGATCAACATCATTGGACTTAGCATAGGACTAGCTGCCAGTCTTTGTGTAATTACCGTTCTCATTGATGAATCCTCATTTGATAAAGATTGGACTAAGGCAGATCAGATTTTTAGATTAAATACGATTACTACAAGAGATGGAGAGTTTGTAGAAAAAGGAGATTATGCACTCTCAGGTATGCAAACCGCTCTTGCTGGTTTCCCAGAAGTAGATGCAGTAAGTCCTGTAAATTTATATGAAACTAATTTCAATTTTGAGGGTGTTCAGGGAAGTGGGATCAATACACAGGTTCTATCTGCCAACCCGGATTTTCTAGATATTTTTAATATTCAAATTACTTCGGGGAATCCAGCAAATCTTACTTCAGGGATGACCAATATTGTGATTTCGGAATCATTCTCTAAAAAATTTTTCACCGAAATGGATCCTGTCGGGAAAATTATTGAAGATTTTAGCGCGTATGGTGAAAAACCAGGAGAATATCTAATTACCGGGATATTCAAAGATCTTCCTGCTAATTCACATCTAAAAGCCAACATACTTTCTCTAAGAGAAGCTTCTGCAACACCACTCAATAAGAATCAGTTTGGAATGTTCCAGACATTTTATTTAACCTTAAAAAAGGGTACTAATAAGGCTAGTTTCGAATCCAAATTCAATAAATGGTATGCAAATTATGTTGAAGTTGATCACCCGGATAAATTTGAACTTCAGGGAATAAAGGATATTTATTTACATTCAGAGTTTGCCACTAATCAAACATTTAAAGGTAGCGCAGAGAAATTATATATACTGGGCGGGATAGCAATTTTACTTTTGGTCATTGCCTGCATCAACTACATTAACCTTACCACTGCCAGGGCTGCTCACAAGTTGCAGGAAAACGGAATAAGAAAAATACTTGGTGCCAAAAGATTTCAGCTTGTCAGCCAGTATTTAGCAGAATCTACCCTATTTTTCTTTATCTCTGGAGTGCTCGCATTTATAATCTATGCACTAAGTCTCGCAGGCATCGAATCCTATATAGGTCATTCATTAGTTCTAACTTTCACTGCAAATCCTTTACTTTTCTTATCTGCGTTATTAGGTATAATTGCATTAAGTATTGTGACCGGATTATATCCTGCGATGTTGATATCCGGAATCAAACCAACAGCATCGCTTCACAAAAAATTTCTAAACAATGCTGCGTCTAATGGTCATCCCATAAGGAAAGTCCTGGTTATTTTTCAATTTTCAATTTCCCTGATTGTCTTAATCGCCATGATTATAGTTAATCAACAGGTAGAACTTTTAAAGACCAAGGACATAGGTTTTAATCCTCAGGATCTTATAAGTACTAACTACGCTACCTGGGATGGAAAAGGAGAAACTTTTAAAAATGAGCTCTTATCAAATCCATATGTTGAAAATGTGAGCATTTCTTCCTGGGTTCCATCAAACGGAGGTGGGAACATGCATAGAAAAATTGAAGATCCGCTGAATCCGAATAAGGAAATACAGGTATGGTACTTATTTGGAGATTCAGATTTAGCCCGAACTTTAGGTCTGGAGCTTCATAAAGGAAGATTTCTGAACAAAAATTTTAGTTATGACGCTGCAGACAGTAGTTTTTCTAACATATCTGATTCTACTGGTACTTCCAAATCCATGAGATCTGCCCTGATTACCGCTCAAACATCTGAACTTCTGCAAATAAAACAATTAGATAAAATCAATAAATCTCTGGAAACTACTCCTGTTGGCATTATCAATAATTTCAACAATGAAGACTTGAGAACAGAAGCAAAACCTGTAGTGATCCAAGCTGATAAAAACCCTGATCGTGGAGCCATGCTCATAAAGATCAAACCTAGTTCTGAACCAAAGGTAATTGCCGAGATTAACAAATTATGGCAGAAATTTTATCCGTATAAATTATTAGAACTTAATAATGTTTCTGAACAGCTGCAAAAGCAGTACTTGGCTGAGACCAAACTTCTTCAGTTTTTTAGCTTTTTTGGTGCTCTCACTTTATTTCTTGCTGCCCTTGGAGTTTTTGGTCTTATAGTTCAAATCACGGAACAACGCGTAAAAGAAATTGGTATTCGTAAGGTTTTGGGAGCATCTGTAAATTCCATCATTATACTTTTTTCCACGGATTTTTTAAAAATTGTAATAATTGCCATACTAATAGCATCCCCCATAGCCTGGTATGCTATGAGCCTATGGCTTCAAAATTATGCCTATCGTGTGGAGATGCAATGGTGGTATTTCGCTCTCGCTTCCGTTATAGTTACTGGGATTGCCCTATTAACAGTAGGAACTCAATCTGCAAGGAAATCATACGCAAACCCGGCAGATAATTTAAGAACCGAATAATTCCTGAGATATGATCAAACATCATTTTAAAATAGCCTGGAGAAGTCTATGGAATACAAAATCATATACTTTTATAAATATCGTGGGATTGTCTGCTGGTCTGGCTAGTTTTATAATCGTGCTTTTGTATCTCAATTATGAGCTAAGCTACGATACCTGGTCTCCGGAACTGGAGAATGTCTACCGTGTGGGCATGGAAAATGACGGTGATGTACAAAATCAAACTCCTGCACCATTAGCTTCATTTCTAGGCAAAAAGTATCCAAAGATCGAGGCGTCCACCTCTATGCAGGGAGCCGGGGAATATGAAGTTCTCATAAGTACAGCAGGTAAAAGCGTTTATTACAAAGGTTTTGCATCTGCAGACTCACTTTTTTTAAAGGTTTTCCCATATCAACTTATACAGGGTGAACGAAGTACTGCGCTAAATCCTCCAAATTCAGTCATTCTAAGTAAGGAACTCGCTACCACTCTTTTTGGTGAAACCAATCCTATGGGACAAACCGTCAAAGTTTTTGATGCCATGGAGGGAGTGGTGACGGGAATTATTCAATTACCAAAGACACCTTCTCACCGTCCGGTTCATTTAATCATGCGGGATCCATATGAGAAACAGAATTTTTTCTGGAATAATCATTCCTACGAGACCTATATCAAAGTAAATCAAAACATAGCTTCTACGCAGCTGGAAGAAGAACTTAATCGTTTTTATTTTGAAGAGAGAATAAAAAAAACCGAAGAACTAAATGAGGCTTATTTAGAGACAGGGGATAAATTCACACTTTTCACGGACGCAGTACCGGATATTCAGAATTTTTCAAAATACGGTACAAGGAACATTAAAACTTTATCTATACTCTTTATACTTGCGGTCTTGCTGCTACTTGCCGGAGCTATTAACTTCAGTAATCTCAACGTTGCGAAATCTATAGGCCGGGCTAAAGAGGTTGGAGTAAGAAAAGTACTTGGGTCAGGTAAAAGAAATCTTGTTTTTCAGTTCATGGCAGAAACAGCACTTCAATGCATGATTAGTTTTGTTATTGCTGCTGTATTAATTTTGTTGTTTCTACCCTATGTAAACAACGCTCTAAATCTTCAGCTTAGTTTCTGGCAGCAAAATTCCTGGGGGCTTTTAGGGCAAATAGGAATCTGTCTAATAGTGATCATACTACTTTCTGGGATTTACCCATCATTTTATCTTTCAAGATTTAATATCATCAATGTTTTAAAAGATAATTTTTCTGGCGGAAATAAACGGACAGGGCTTCGGAATGTCTTGCTGGTATTTCAATTTGTGGTAACCGCTTTTTTTATTGTCGCCATTTTAGGAGTAAATAAGCAGCTTGATTTTATGCAACGTGCTGATAAAGGCTTCTCCGAAGACCAGATATTGCGAATAGAAACCACACAGGCAACTCGTGAACAGGGATTCCAGAAAACCAGAAGAGAATTGCTGGCTATTCCCGGAGTGAGCAATGTTGTTAAAACTACCACGGTTCCAGGCGATAAAATTGCTGATTCCTCTACCTACAATTTTGAATTTCAGGGAGAAAAGATACGCATGGGATCGGTAAAAGTAAGTACAGATTATTTCGAGGCGTTAGAAGTCCCTTTGATAAATGGCAGGTATTTTAATGAAAGTTATGCCGATCAAAATACGCGGAGTGCTATTATCAATCAAACTGCTGCTAGAAAATTGGGCGTAGGCAATCCGCTGGGAAAAACCATCTCGTTTGGTGGCTGTGATGAAGGTGATGTGAACATAGTGGGAGTTGTGAAAGACATTAATGTGCACGGATTTGAAACTGCTATAAAACCTATGGCCTATACTATAGAAAATAAAGCCTGTATGTATCAATCTGGCGGAGCCATTTTATTGAAGTTAAAGTCAGATAAAGTACAGGCCACAGTTGCTGCAATTTCCAGTACATGGAAATCTATAGAACCAAATTTTCCTATTCGCTATACTTTTCTGGACAGCAATTTTCAGGAATTATTTATCTCCTACTTCAGGCTTCAAAAAATCCTGAATTTCTTCGGAATTGTCGCTATTCTAATTTCAGTCATGGGATTATTTGCTCTCACTGCTTTCACAATTAAACAAAGGGATAAAGAAATTGGCATTCGGAAAGTCCTGGGCGCTACGGTCTCAAGTATTGTGGCTCTTATTACCAAAGATTTTATCATGCTACTAATGCTGGCTATACTCATTGCGATCCCTCTGGGTTGGTATGCGATGGATAAATGGCTTGAAAATTTCGCCTATAAAACCCAGCTCAACTGGTGGATATTTATCGTGGCAGCAGTTTTTATTTTTGGAATAGCAGTATTAACGGTAAGTATGAAAACTATTAGAACCGCTATGAAAAACCCGGTTAAAAGTTTAAGAACTGAATAATCTTCAACACTATTCGTCATGATTCGAAATTATTTAAAAACAGGCTGGAGGAATATCGAAAAAAACAAAGGCACGTCTACAGTTAATATTGCTGGCCTTGCATTGGGAATAGCATCAGTGATCATGATCATGCTATATGTTTCTGACGAATTGAGCTATGACCGGTTCAACAAAAAAGCTGACAGGATTGTTAGGGTTGTATTCAATGCCAATGTTAATGGCGAAGAGATGAAGGAAGCCGTAGTTATGGCTCCCGTGGCACAAACATTAAAAAATGATCTACCGGAAGTTGTTGATGCCACGCGTCTTGCGAAATCTTATAATAACAGGCTTGATTATAACGGATCTTACTATGGCCAGAGCAGTTTAGGGTATGTAGATCCTAACTTCTTCGATGTCTTTACCCTCCCAATTACCAGCGGAAATAAAAATAACCCTCTGAATAAGCCGAATTCAGTAGTTATATCTGAAACTCTAGCGAAAAATATCTTTGGAAATGCAGATCCTGTTGGAAAAATAATTACTGTCACTAACCGAGATGAACAACTAAATGTTTCTGCGGTAATGCAAGATATTCCTGAAAATTCGCATTTCCATTTTGATCTGCTCGTTTCAACATTGGGTTATGCCCAGGCCAGAAAAACCAGCTGGATGGAATCTGATTTTTTTACTTATCTGGTTCTGAAGGAAGGGGTCGCTATTAGCGAAGTTGAAGCTAAACTTCCCGCGATCAATAAGAAATATATGGGTCCGCAAATGATGGATGCCATCGGGATGTCTTATGACGAATTTCAGAAAGACAACAGCATTGGACTCTTTCTGCAACCTTTAACAGATATACATTTACATTCAGATTTTTCTGATTCTACCACGCTGGAACAAGGCGGAGATATCAAATACATCTATATTTTTAGCGCTATTGCCATTTTTATGTTGGTGATTGCATGTATCAATTTTATGAACCTGGCCACAGCTTCAGCTTCGAAAAGATCTAAAGAAGTTGGAATACGAAAGGTGCTGGGTTCTAATAAAAATCAATTGATTTATCAATTTCTGGCAGAAGCCTTTATTTCCACCTTGGTCGCCACTATTCTGGCTATCGTCCTTTTCCTACTTACGCTTCCTTTTTTCAATCAACTGGCAGGAAAAGCGATAGAATTCTCCTCTCTTTTAAAACCCGGCTACCTTTTATCTCTTTTCGGACTGATCCTCCTTATCACTATTCTGGCGGGCAGTTATCCGGCCTTTTACCTTTCATCATTTAATCCACTGAATGCTTTAAAAGCTAAATTTTCAGGAAACGGCAAAGGCTCCGGAATTCGAAGCGGCCTGGTAATCTTCCAGTTTGTGATTTCCGCAGGACTTATAGTCGCGACTTTGGTGGTTAGAGAACAGATGAATTATATTCAGAATAAAGACCTGGGATATCAAAAAGATCAGCTACTCGTAGTTCGAAATACCTATCTGCTGCAAAACAACGAAGATAATTTTATACAGGAAATTGAAAATGATCCGCGAGTGGCCAGTGTTACACATTCGGCGTTTGTTCCGGCCGGAGAAAGTGATAACGAGGTTGGCGGAATTTTCCAGAATGGTGAATTTCTTCGGCGCATGTATTTTTACAATATAGACGAGAACTACATTCCAACCATGGGCATGAATTTACTGCAGGGAAGGAATTTTTCGGACGAATTCGGAAACGAAAGCAATAAGGTGATCATTAATGAAAAGGCGGCAGAGATTCTTGGCTTCGGAAAAGATGCCGTGGGAAAAACATTTCAGCGTGATACCAATGAAGGTCTTCGAGATATCACTGTTATTGGAGTTATTCAGAATTTCAACTGGAAATCTCTTCACCAGGAAATTGAACCACTTATTCTAAAAAAGAATCCATACGGTGGTATTATTATTCGATCAAAAACAGCAGATATGTCTGGGGTTATTGAGAATTTGGACCTCATATGGAATCAATTCCATCCCAAAGAAGCACTGGACTACAGTGTACTGGATGATGCTTATAACTACACCTATATCAAAGAACGTAAAATGGGAACCATTCTCACACATTTTGCAGTTCTAACCATTATTGTGGCCTGTTTAGGCTTATTCGGACTCGTGACGTTTACTTCTGAACAACGATTTAAAGAAATAGGGATAAGGAAAGTACTGGGTTCTTCAGCAACACAAATCGTAGCCTTGCTATCTAAAGATTTTATAAAACTGGTGGGGATTTCATTTGTCATCGCTTTTCCCCTCAGTTATTACCTGATGAATAAGTGGTTACAGGATTTCGCTTACCGAATAGACATTCAATGGCAGTTATTCCTGCTGGCAGCGGTCATTACTATGGGAATCGCATTTTTAACCATCGGAATTAAAAGTTTTAAAGCTGCCTGCGCCAATCCAATAAAAAGTTTGAAAACCGAATAAAAATAACAAATATGAAAAAATTAATCTTAACTCAGAATAAAATGCTCATTACTTTAATTGTAGCCCTTTTAAGTTTCGGTCTATCTAATGCACAATCTGAAACTGTGGAAGTTTCCAGTTTTTCAGAAGTCACCATAAGTCCTTATATAAAAGTGGATTTTAAACAAGCTGGTACCGAATCGGTAATTATTCAGAATACAAAAGTAGATCGCGAAAAGATCAATATTGAGGTGGAAGGTAAAGAACTTCATATCTACCTGGAAGACGCAAAGATCGTTGCCAAAGAAGAGGAAGTGAAGGTAAACGGGCGTGAAATGGATCGTTCTATTTATAATGGTACGGAGGTTCACATCACCGTCAACTACAAAAATCTGGAAGCTGTGGAAATACGCAGTGAAGAAATCATCAATTTTGAAGATGCCATCAGCGTAAAAGATTTTGACCTTGATATTTACGGCTCACCTAAAGTATATTTTGAAAGTATTACTGCAGATGATTTTAAAGTAGCCATTTATGGAGAAAGTTACCTGGAAGTGAAAGCTGGTAATGTTGATTTTCAGCGCTATCGATGCTACGGAAAAAGCGAGGTAAATGCAATTGATCTTCAATCTTCGGAAACCAAAATTGCTGCTTACGGCAACAATCATATCGTAGTAAATGTTTCTGAAAAACTGAAGGTTTCAGCTTTTGGAGAAGCCCGAATTCAGTACAAAGGGGATGCAAAAGTGAATGACGGACTCAAAATAGGAGAAACCGTGGTTCAGAAAATCGATTAAATCTTTTATAAAATCATCTATGCTTAAAAATTTCATCAAAATATCCTGGCGAAGAATCAAAGCCGATAAAACATTCTCTTTCATCAATATTCTTGGACTTTCGATTGGATTAACCATAACCATCTTACTATTCCTGTTTGTATTGCAGGAGCGAAGTTTTGATACGATGTATGCTAATAAAGAACGTATCTACCGGGTGATCTTTAATACCTCTGAGGAGCGAAATAATGAAGTTTGGGCAACAGTACCCGCCGCGCTAAAACCCGCTGCTGCTATTGAAATTCCGGAAATACAGAAATCTGCCAGATTATGGGATCATGATTTTGGAAAAACCGCGTCTATTGAAGCCAACAATCAGCAATTCACCGAGCAAAAATTATATTACGCGGATGCAGAATTCCTGGATATTTTTCAACCTGAATTTATCTACGGAAATTCAAAAAGTGCTCTGGAAAGACCTAATACCATTGTTATTTCTGAATCTACCGCTGAAAAGTATTTCGGGAAAACGAATCCTATCGGGCAGATGATTGGTATAGACAATAAGCAAAAAATGGAGATCACCGGGGTTTATATGGACTTTCCGGCAAATTCCAGCCTGGATGGTAATATGATCGCCTCTTTTAATTCCATCGGTTTTTATGATGATCCTACCTGGGGAAATGCCAGTTTTGAGACTTATTTTCTTCTGAACGAGCAAGCAAACCGTACACAGGTTACCAAAAAAATGCAACAACTTGTTGATGCTAATGTGGAAAAAGAACACCAATGGTATACCTTATCGCTACAACCTTTGGAGAAAATGCACCTCTACTCTTCAGATATCAAAAGTGCTTTCTCCTCAAAAACTGGAAGTATTGAGGAAGTTCGAAATTTCAGCTTACTGGCAATTTTAATTTTATTGATCGCCTGTATTAATTATATGAATCTTGCCACGGCGAGATCCCAAAAAAGTACCAAAGACGTAGGGATCAATAAAACGCTTGGTGCATCCAGCAAAATATTGATCTTGCGATTCTTTACCGAAACAGGTTTTGTTACTTTACTGTCTATCTTTCTTGCTTTGATTTTTACAGTTTTGGCGATTCCTTTTTTTGAGAGTATCGTGGGCGTAGATCTTTCCACTAAATTTCTTTGGTCTTCTGAATTTGCTATCGCGCTTATCGCTATTTGGATGATCACCACGCTCATTGCGGGTTCTTTCCCAGCATTTCACCTTTCAAAATTTTCCCCGATGGAAGTGATCAGGTCTGGAACCAATAAAAATAGTTTTACAGCGATCTTAAGAAAAGGCCTAGTAATTGTCCAGTTTTCCGCCTCTGTGATATTGATCATCAGCGCGATTGTGATTTACAATCAGCTGGAATTTATGAGGAATAAGAATCTTGGATACAATCCTGATAATACTGTGGCGATCTCAATCGCTGCTGTAAATTCTGAAAGGGAAATGCAAATGCTTAGAAATGAATTTGAAAGTCTATCTGAAGTTTCCTCTACAACCATGACTCAGGGATTCCCGGGAATCAGCGTTAGTGGGCGTTCGCTTTATAGAAACATGAATTCAGACGAAGCGATGTCTCTGCAAACTAATCGTACCACGGGTGGGATTGTGGAAACACTTCAACTTAAATTACTGGCTGGAAAAGATTTACCAGCAACTAAACAGGAAGGCGATTCTATAGTAGATGTCCTACTCAATAAAAAAGCGGTGGAATTCCTTGGAATGGAACCACAGGAAGCAATAGGTAAGAATCTAATTGCCCAATTAGGACCTAATGCCTATGTGATTGGGGTGGTAGATGATTTCAATTTTTCATCCTTGCGTTCTCCAATTGGTGGTTATGCTTTTAATAATGGTTTTGAGCCGCTTCAATATATGCTGGTTCGGTTTGAAAGTGAAGAACTGCCGGCCACGGTGGAAAAATTCAGAAGTAAATTTGCGGAAGTGGTACCATCTTCTGCATTTGATTATACGTTTCTAGATAAGAATGTAGAACAGATGTATTCCAGGGATCGTCGCACGGCGACCGTTGCGCTCATTTTTGCCGGGCTTGCAATTTTTGTAGCCTGCCTGGGACTTTTTGGTCTTGCCGCATTTATGGCGGAACAACGTACCAAGGAAATTGGAATTCGAAAAATATTAGGTGCCAGCATTACTGGTATTATTGGACTGCTTTCCAAAGATTTCGTAAAACTAGTATTCTTTGCACTCATCATCGCTTTCCCGCTGGCTTATTGGTTTGCGTATAAATGGCTTCAGGAATTTGTGTACCGCATCGAGATTAACTGGCAAATTTTTCTATACGCCGGGCTGATCGCACTGCTCATAGCAATTACAACGGTAAGTTTCCAGGCTCTCAAAGCAGCGATTTCTAATCCTGTTAATTCATTAAAAAACGATTAAAATATATAGTAATGTTAAAATTAAATCACCTCTATAAATGGGTTAAATCTGGCGGAAAAAGAATTTTTCTGCTGAACGATCTAAGCCTGAACGTCAAACAAGGAGAGTTTCTTTCCATCATGGGACCTTCTGGTTCTGGAAAATCTACTTTACTGAACATTATTGCCATGCTAGATGAATTCCAGGAAGGTGAATATTATTTTGAAGACGAAGCGATCCACCAGCTTAAACCGAAAAAAAGAACAGAGATCTTCAACGAGAATATCGGGTTTATTTTCCAGGCGTATCATTTGCTGGACGATCTAACCGTATATGAAAATATTGAAACACCCCTACTCTATAAAAATGTAAAAAGCTCAGAAAGAAAAGCTTTGGTGGCTGACATTCTGGATCGTTTTAATATCGTTGGTAAAAAGGATCTTTTCCCTCATCAATTAAGTGGTGGGCAACAACAACTTGTAGGTATTGCGCGTGCCCTAATCATCAAACCAAAGCTGATCCTGGCAGATGAACCTACCGGAAATCTCAACTCCAAACAAAGCGACGAAATCATGCAGCTTTTCAATGAACTAAACCAGGAAGGCGTCACCATCATCCAGGCGACTCACTCTGAAAGCAATGCCGAATATGGCTCACGAACTATTCATCTTTTAGACGGCAGCGCCACAAAACTATAAAATCACTATTTTGAAAAAATTCATCATATTATTTCTTATCATCACAAATGTATTATCCGCACAGAATTCTTCAGAAAATGGATTATCCCTGGAAGAATGTATCAACCTGGCCATCGATAATAACATAAATTTTAAAAGATCCAGTTTGCGGTCTGAAACAGAAGAACTCAATTTTCGTGCAACGAAGTCCCAGGTGCTACCAACTATTAACGGAAGTTACAGTTATGCTGTAAATAAAGGGCGGAGTATAGATCCTTACACAAACGATGTGATCGACCAGCAGTTTAGTTTTAGTAATGCCGGTTTGCGTTTAAATGCCCGGATTTTTAATGGTTTTGAACTTAGAAACAGTATTCAGCGGGACCGTTATAATATGGAAGCTGCTGAAGCCGAAAAGGAAGCCGAGAGGCAACAATTAATTCTTGATGTTACGCTGGCTTATTTTCAGATTCTTAATAATCGTGATCTACTGGAACTTGCTAAACTTAGGCTGGAAAGTACAAAAAAGCAGACCAATCGGGTTCAAACACTTAATGAACAGGGCGAAGGTAATCCGGCAGATTATACAGATATTCAAGGACAAATAAGCAATGACAGGTCTGCGGTGATCGCTGCTGAGAATCAGTTGAAACAATCTAATCTGGAACTTGCTCAGTTGCTAAATATAGATTCTCAAATTAGCATTGAAAATTTCCAGGTGTTACCTGAAATTACAGCATACGATCTTACTGCGGAAGAAGTCTATTCAGAATCCCTGGAAAACCTGGAGGTTTTTGAAGGACGACGATTGCGACTGGATGCAGCGGAAGAAGATGTTGCCGTAGCCAGATCCCTATTTTCTCCTGAAGTTTCCCTGTTCGCACAGATGAATACCAATTTTTCCAGTCTGGCCAGCCTGCTCAATGAAACCGGTACTCAGGTAGTTGAGACCGGTCAGTTTATAAATATTGATGGAATCAATTATGCGGTACAATCAAACCAAAGCCAGTTTTCTCAGCAGAATATTCCATATATCGATCAGTTAAACAATAACCTCAGTTCAGTTGCCGGAGTAAGTATCAATATTCCTGTATTCAACGGTTTCAGGGCTAAAAGAGAGGTGACTCTAAAAAAGATTCAACTTAAAGATGCTGAACTGGAGCTGGAAGACACTAAAAACCAATATCAGCAGGCCATTAAGCAAGCCTATAATGCCATGCAGGCAGCATATGATAACTACTTTGTTTTACAGGAACAGGTAGCTTCTTACGAGGAATCTTATCGCGTGAATGAGATCCGTTTTCAGAATGGAGTCTCCAATATTGTGGAATTTATTATTAGCAAAAACAACCTCGATCGCTCGAGGATCAATCTGGCGAATACCAAATATGAGTTTTTAATCCGGGTTAAAGTTCTGGATTATTATCGAGGCGCCAATTTTTCCAGCTAATTGTTCTATTCCTTATCCTCTACTCATGTTAGCAGTCATTTTGTATTAATAAAGTGGAGATCATAAGTGCGTCCTATGCTGTTTTTACTTTACGCTTATCTACTGAACACTATAAAAACAGCAAAGTTTCCATGCGCAAGGTTAGTTCTGGGAGAAATGGGGCCTTAAACTTCCTATGTACATTAATCAAAATTTCCTGCTTCCTGCAGCTATTAATTTAAAATTGATTACTACAAAAATTCAATTTTCTAAAATTATCCTATAACTTGATAACATCAATAATAGCAATCATCGATGAAAGATCCTCTGGATTTGCAATTGGAGTGATATTAAAATCATTTGAATAATAATCGTAACTAAATAAGTTAAGTCCATTCTGCCCTATTAATGAAATTATTTTATCATTGTATGGGTTCACAAAAGTTTTGTGCGCGAAATGAATAGCAGAGATCCGTGGAATAGATGCTAACTCCTCCAAACTTTCAGAGCCTATATCATAGATATATGGCTTTACAGCCCCACCGTAACCTGAATTCAACAGAGGAGCAAAACCAAGTAATTTATTAGTATTTGGTATTGCAGCAAGATTCATGAGACCTGTCTCAATGTTCTCCTGTGATAAAACCTTAATGGTTTTATTGGAAAGATCAACTTCCAGAAGATCAGCATCGCTCACTCGGGAATTTTTCGATGCGCTAACATATATTTTTTGATTAATTAATTGGGAGGAGAATACATTTTGATAACCCAGCGTATTTAAATCAATATCCTCTAAGACCAGAATGTTATATGTGTCCGGATCCAACCTGGCAATCTTTATTGGTTTGTTCATAGTAGGACTATCAAATTCATGTCTAATGATTCCTACTAGATTATTTTGTCTTTCATCCCAATCCAATGACATAAAGCCAGGAACACTTCCGAACTCTTCCGGAAAATCTAATTCAATCATTTCACTATTTCCGGTCTCTCGGTTTCGTATAAATAATCGTGGTTGTGGTGGATCAAACCAGGATTCGTAGATATAAGTATTTTCTGAAGAAGAGGTTACAGTATTGAATATAGTATTAAACTCCAAGCCCGGAATATTTCCTGCGAGCTCCACTACTCCACTTTGATCTCCAATAGTAAATAGTTTCCCATCATTTCTTAGGGCAATATATTGAAACTCATCCTCTATTAACGGTTCTTCAGGTTGCGGTGTTTCTTCATTGGGTTCAGAATCTTTAGAACAAGAAACAAAGATTAAACTAAGAATCAGTAAAAGGTGAAATCTTGAAAATTTTAACATCGTTAGCGTTATGTTTTTAGGTGATGAAAATAGTACATTTTCATTTTAATTATTTAGCCATGCACAAAAAAATCATACTTACCAGAAATGAGCTCTTTTCCCTAGTGTAAGAGTATCCCCTGACCTATTTCACTGAAAAATATATGTTTCGTTCTATAGCATTAAACGAATTTGCGAATGTTTTTGAAACTCCTTTACCACCAAACGGTTACTGATCAAAGAAAAATTTTATCGTCGGCCCCTTCCGGAAGTTTTGAGCAGGCTATTCTGATATTCTAATATCATCAAACGTTAAACCTATTCTAAACCCAATTCCAGAACCTAATACTATTTATATATTTGCATCGCACACGATATAGTCGTGTTTATAAATAAATATAGTGTGAAAAATTTTATTCAAACCACTACCCTACAGAAAGTTTTTAGAATCCTACTGGCAATATTTATGATCTATGCTGGATTTAGTCACCTAACTTTTAATCGCATCGAATTTCAGAGTCAGGTACCAGATTGGGTTCCAGTGAGTAAAGATATTGTGGTCATACTTTCAGGTATCGTAGAGATGATACTTGGTCTTACGCTGCTATTCTGGAAAAAACAACGTGTAAATATAGGATGGTTACTGGCCCTGTTTTTCGTACTGATCTTTCCCGGCAACGTAGCCCAGTATCTGGACGGCAGAGATGCATTTGGAGTGTTAGATTCAGACAGAGCCAGACTTATCAGGTTATTTTTTCAGCCGGTACTAATTGCATGGGCCCTCTGGTCTACCGGAGCCTGGCAAGCCCGGAGAATTTCAAAAAAATAACACATGGAAAAGGAGGAACAACTTAAGCTTGAAAATCAGATCTGTTTTCCAATCTATTCGGTTTCCAGGCTGATCACCAGGGCCTACAAGCCGTACCTGGAGAAACTAGATCTAACCTATCCGCAGTATTTGGTATTACTGGTATTATGGGAAGAGAACAGTCTTTCGGTAAATAAGATCGGCCAAAAATTATTATTGAATACCAATACGCTTTCTCCACTTATTAAAAGAATGGAGAAAAATGAATTGCTAACGCGAAACAGATCTAAGGATGATGAGCGAACTGTGTTAGTGAGTTTGACGGAAAAGGGTTTAAGCCTAAAAGATAAGGCATCCTCCATTCCGCAAGATTTGTTAAATATATTACTTAATCAAGACGTGGAATTTTCAGATGTTATTCTATTGAAAAAAACCCTTGACTCCTGGATCGATATCCTGGCACAGGATTCTGAAAGCACTACTAATAAATAAAAAATAATCTTATGAAAGCATTACAAATTACAAAATACGGAGATCTAAAAGACAGCCTTAAATTTGCTGAAGTTGATAAACCCAAAATTTCAGATTCTGAGATCCTGATCGCGGTAAAAGCTGCCGCGCTCAATCCCATCGATTATAAAATTGTCCAGGGACACTTGAAAGAAATACTTCAACTTGATCTTCCTGCAAGTATTGGATACGATGTAAGTGGTGAAATTGTGGAAATAGGTTCAGGGGTCAAAGGTTTTGAAGTTGGAGACGAAGTTTTCAGTAGGGTTCCGCAGGAATATATGGGAACAGTAGCCGAATTCGTTGCCGTAGATAGCAAAGTGGTTGCTCAAAAACCTGAAAACGTGACTTTTGAAAAAGCCGCTTCACTGCCTCTAACTGGCCTTACCGCTATACAGGCCTTGGAAAAAGTTGATCTGAAAAAAGATGACAGAATTTTAATCCACGCGGGTTCCGGCGGAGTGGGAAGTTTTGCCGTGCAATACGCGAAAGCTAAAGGCGCTATTGTTTATACTACAACCAGCAGCACTAACCTTGACTGGGTAAAAGCTCTGGGTGCAGACCGAGTGATTGATTATAAGAACGAGGATTATAAGGAGGTGGCCAATAACCTGGATATCGTTTTCGATACTTTGGGTAACGACTATACTTTTGAGGCTTTCGACATCATTAAAAAAGGCGGAAGAGTAGCGACCATAGTAGGTCCACCAGATACCGAAAGCGCTAAAAAAATGGGGATAAAGAATTACGAGATGCCCGAAAAACTGAATAAGCTTATCGAAGAAAAATCAGCTAAGTACAGGCATACCTGGATGCAACCAAATGCCGGTCAATTGAAGGAGATCAAAGCAATGGTCGAGGATCGTACGATTAGACCAATTATCGATCTTGTTTATTCTTTTGAAGATGCTGTAAAAGCATTCGAATATTTAGCTACCAGAAGAGCTCAGGGAAAAGTAATTGTTAGCCTGGCTGAAACTTTCGAGAATCAATAATTAATAGAATTATCAATATAAAAAAGAAAAATTATGAATAAGGAAAATGTATTAGTAGCAGGTGCCAACGGTACCACGGGAAGAATCATTATTGATCTTTTAAAGGAATCCAAAACCTATAATCCTGTGGCGATGGTTCGCAAAAAGGAACAGAAGGAAGATTTTGAAAAAAATAATGTATCCGCAATCCTTGCCGACCTGGAAGAAGATCTGAGCCACACCACTAAAAATGTACAGAAAGTGATCTTTGCGGCCGGTTCTAAAGGAAAAAATATAATAGGTGTAGACCAGGAAGGTGCTAAAAAACTGACCGATGCTGCAAAAAACTCAGGTGCCTCAAAATTTGTGATGTTAAGCTCTATGGGTGCCGATAATCCCTCAGTAAGTGACGATCTCAAGGATTACCTAGAAGCGAAGCAGAATGCTGATGAGTATTTAAAATCTAGTGGTATAGACTACAGTATTGTTAGACCAGGATCATTGAACGATGATGAAGGTTCAGGTAAAATTAAGCTGGAGAAGAAATTTGATGAATTTGGAGAAATTTCACGAGCAGATGTAGCTAAAACCTTAATTGAAGTACTGGATGATAAAGTTCGGCATAACGAAGTTTTTGAAATCCTTTCAGGAGATACTGAAATCGAGAAAGCAGTAAGATCATAAATTGATCAAATTTTAAATTTTAATCTTTTAAAGATTTTCAGGGTTCAACTGAATTTTAAAAAAGAATAAAAAGAGCTGAACTTAAACATTCAGCTCTTTTTTTATGCAGGAAGATAGTGCCATAAAAAAGAAATATATCATGGTAGAAATAATTTAAACCACTATTGCGTATATTAATAAAAAAAAGAAATGTTTGGATTATTTAAGAAAAAATCAGAAGTCGAGAAGCTACAACTAGAATACAAGAAGCTTATGGAAGAAGCCCATAAACTATCTACAACGAATCGCAAAATGAGTGATAACAAAACCTACGAAGCAAACGAAGTTTTAAAAGAGATAGATAAAATCAAAGCACAAAAGAAGAATCCTTAAAGACTTTAATCTTTTCAATTGTTTTTTTACCAAGTCCTGGGCTCATGATTTCTGGTAGTTTTATCCTATAAGTCTGTTCTATCCGCTTATTCCAAATAAATTATAGTAAATTTATATTTAACACGGTCAGCAAGAAAGTTTCGTTATTGAACTGAATATCCTTCACTAGTGAAACCCCTGGAACGATCAAGTACCTATCTAATTGTAAATTTCTATTCTTTCATGGTGAAATTATATCTAATAAGTATCGCGTTATTATTACCTCTAATGGGTTTTTCTCAAATAAGTGATAGTATTTCTGAGCCAATAATTCCCATCGAAAAAACAGCCCTCCTAAAAAATTTAAATATCACCTTCGATTTGCGTACAGAGTTCCAGGCATATACTTTTAGAGGTGGTGACCGCTATTACAACGGTGTACAATTTGAAAACGGGTTCACAGCCCTTGGAATTTCAGCAAAACTACACGAACGGGTAAACTTTAATTTTAGAAACCGATTTAATAAAGGGAGCGTTGTACAGAGCCTGGATCAACTGGGCAGCAATATTGAATTGGCCTATATAGACATAAAAGCCAGTCCCAAACTTAATATTATATTGGGAAAAACCTATGCATTCTATGGGGGTTATGAATATGAATTCAAGGCCCTTGAGGTGTTGGAGTATAATGATATTCAAAGCAATGCCCTGGCCTTTGTGACCGGCGCGGGAATTACCTATCAGAGTTCAGAAAATCATAAATTTGGCTTTCAGCTGTTGAACTCGCGTACCATGCTGTATGACGACCTGTATGGGGATGTAGTAGCAGAAAACATTGAAGAACCTGTCTGGCCCGTAGCGGTAGTTAGTAACTGGCGAGGAAGCTTCTTCGATGGAAAGTTCCAGACTATTTACAGCCTGAGTTATTCTAACCAGGTAAAAAGAAAAGGAACCTATTTTTTTACCCTGGGGAATAAATATCAGAATAAGAACCTCAGCCTGATGTATGATTTTAATTATAGCTATGAAGAGGTAGACACTAAAGGGATTGTGACTACAATCCTCGGTAGCGACACAGTGGCCGAAGATGCGCTTTATATTGAAAACTGGATAAGGGCAGAATACCGCTTCAATCCAAAATTCAAAGGTCTATTAAGCCTTATGACCAGTAGTGCCTACAGTAATGTTCAAAACGACAAAAATCACCTGAGAAGAAGCTATGGAATGGTCCCTACCCTATACTATAGTCCCTTCAAGAGCATAGATATCCGGTTTTTTCTGGCCTATATCGGCCGTTTTTATGATTATACCAATTATGCTGAACAACAACTGGGTGCTGCTGATTATAACAGAAATGAAGTACGAGTTGGTATCATCGCTCCCCTATTGTTATTATAAAGTAACACCAAACTAATAGAATTCTTTTCATTTTCTGCAAGCATTATTATCCCTATACGATTCTGTTTATAATTTCAGGCATTATTAATTGTAATTAGAATATGAATAATTGAATTTCAGATACTTATAATTATATTCAGCATTTATTATAAGGAATTTCGTGTATCTTTAAGTATCGATTTAGTTCATTCACAACCGATATTTCTAGGGGTATGTCAAAACTCATTTCTGCAATTTTACTGGTATGCTTTATTCCCATGTTCGGTTTTGCCCAATCTAAAGCTTTTGGTGAGAGTCTAAATAAGCAATTGGTAGACTCCAGTGCGGCGTGGCTACGTGCAAACACCACTTCAGAAAAGTTTGTAGATGAATTCCATAAAATAGGCTTAAAAACATTACAGCGAGGTTTGAAAACGGAGAATGACAGTTTAATCGCTGAAATTCATGAATCTCTCGCCTCATGGCATGCTTATAATGGATTTTTTTCACCAGATTCGGTAGTTTATCATGCTGAAAAAGCACTATTGTATCATCTGAAAGGAAATGATAAAAAGAGAATTGCAGATACTTATAGATCTCTTTCCATAGATTATTTAAATACGGGACAATTTGATAAAGCTCAGGAGGTGCTTTTTAAAGCTATTGATTTATATGAAGAGCTTAATGATGATGCAGGTCTTGGAAGCGCCTATCGCACTTTAGGAGTTCAATATCGTGTGATGAATGATTTTGAAAAATCTATATCCTATACTAATCAGGCAATTCCGCTACTGAAAAAAACTGAAAATTATAGTGAATTGGCCATTGCGCAGTTTAATTTGATCATAGGCTATGGCGAAACAGGAGAATTTGAAAAAGCCTATGCAGCCACGGAATATTGTCTTGAAATTGTTAGAACAAAAGTTCCTGATGAAATTTTTGTTCCGGTTAGAGCATATTCCTACCGGGGAGATGTTTATATCAAGGTCAAAGATTATGAAAATGCGCTAAAAGACTATTTAGCAGCCTGGGAATTATGTAAAGAACATATAGGCGAAGAACGCTGTGCCACCTATAGAACTGAAATTGGACATATTTACCTTTTACAGGGAAATTATGAGGAAGCCCAGGAACATTTGCTGGCTGGTATAAATGCTCATGACGACAAAGGCCAGATAGGACTTATACAGCCATACTTAGATTTGGCAGAAACTTATATTCAACTAGGTGATTATAAAAATGCCTTAGTATATAAAGACAGGGCCTACAACAATTCCAAGAATCTTTTAGAAGGTAAGATAGCCAATATTGAATCTGAAATGGCGATTAAATATGAAACCGAAAAAAAAGATGAGGCTCTGGAATCTCAGGCTGCTTTGATCGATCAAAAAAATAAGACCCAACTACTTTTTATCGTGATCGCATCCCTATTATTGATATTCCTGCTTTCATTACTATACTTTTTCTACAAAAGCAAAAAAGCCACCCGAATTATTCGAGCGAAAAATTCTGAGAATGAACTGCTCCTAAAAGAAATACATCACCGAGTAAAGAACAACCTGGAAATGGTAAAAAGCCTGATCGCCTTACAATCGGCACAGATTGAAGATCCTGCTACAAAAGACGCGATGATCTCCAGCCAGAACCGGGTGCAATCCATGGGCATTATTCATCAAAAATTGTATCAGGGAACCAATCTAGGAAGTATAGAGATGAAAGACTACTTTTTAAACCTGAGTGAAGGGATTCTCGACAGCTTCAATGCAGAAGAGCGGGTGAAAATTGAGTGCGCTATGGATAAACTGGAACTGGATGTGGATACAGCCGTTCCCATTGGCCTCATTGTAAATGAGCTGCTTACTAATGCTTTGAAATATGCATTTCCACAACAGCAACAGGGCTTTATCAACATAAGCCTGGAAAAGGACAGGTATCAAAATTTAAAACTGGAGGTGAAAGATAATGGAATTGGTAAAACAGCAGGTCTTGCTCCAAAGGGAACAGGATTCGGTTCACAACTGGTAGAATTACTAACCCGTCAACTTAACGGGAAGATGGTAGAACGCAGTGAAAAAGGAACGCATTTAGAATTTGATTTTGTAATCCAGAAAAGTGCGTAAGCGGGTGAAAATATCAAATATTAACAACCTGGTTTTATATTAAACCTTATATGATAAAAAGAATTACTGTACATATTAATCTAACAGATAAGTTCAAGATCAAAACCTATATAACATACATTATAGGGTGTATTATCATGCTCTTGCAGGTGAGCTTATTTTCACAAAGCTCCCAGGTTATAAATAGTGTAAAAATTCCATTTGAAATAAGTGCTGGCCAGGACCTTTCTTCAGCTGAAATTATTGCTTTGAGTAAAGTCTACCAGGACAAAGCATTATGGTATAAAGAAATGCCTCATTTTAACCGGGACAGTACTGTTTTTTATTTTGATAAGGCCGCACACCTACTTCAGAATAGTCACCCCTTACCATATGAACGTTTGGCTTATTTGTACCGTGACATTACAGATAGAGCTAACAGGTCTCATAATTTTAATGTAGTGGATTCGCTGGCACCAATAGGCTGGAGTTATTACGAAAAAATTCCGGAAAGCAAAAAAGATAAAGTTTTAGGATATGATTTATTGATCAATTGGGCTCTGATAAAAATTATAAGAGGAGAACCAAAACCGGGGCTCGAACTTTTTGTAAAGGCCCTGGACTTGCTAAAAGATGATAGTCGACCTGAAATTCAGCTTAAAATATTGAAAGATAAAGGCAGATTTCTTTTTCAATATGGGTTGCCGGAAGAGCAAGAAAAATCTTTTCAGTTTTTAAAAGAAAGTATGATAGGTTATCAGAATTCAGATTATCCGGAAAAGAATGAGGCACTTATTACAACCTATAAACTTCTATGTTACCATTACGCAGAATCGAATCCTGATTCAAGTGACTATTATATGTCTCAGATAAAAGAGCTGTTACCTCAAATCACTAATCCCTTTCATCATACCTGGTACTATTACTCCATGGGCAATAACCTAATTGAAAGAGAAAAATATGAGGAAGCAGAATCTTACCTGATCAAAACCATAAAACTGTTAGAGGGATATAATTTAACTACGATTGATACATATCAATTTGCACATTCCCGTATAGGAGATATTGCCATGGCACAAGGCAGATATGATGAAGCAATTGCTTATTATGAAAAAGCCAGGAATTCCTCAATTGCAATTAACACCAAAGCAAATACAGCATATTTCATCAAGAAATTATTCAATATTTATGAGCTTAAAGGAGATTATAAGACTGCTCTTGAATACCATAAAGAGTGGGCAGATGCGAACAATATTATCGAAGTAGAAAGAAACGAAAGAAGCCTTCGTGAAAATGAATTACAGGTAAATCTTCTCAAACAAGAGAAAGAGCTCACTGCTAAACAGCAACAACAAAGCATTTATATTGTTGCCTTAATTATTGGTGCTTTGTTGCTCGCTCTATTGTATCGGAATTTTAGACTTAAACAAAGGAGCAATCAGAAATTAAAAACATTAAATGCAGAGTTAGCGCATAAAAATGTGTTGCTTGATAAACACAATGCGGAAAATGAACTCCTTCTCAAAGAAATTCATCATCGTGTCAAGAACAATTTAGAGTTGGTTAAAAGCCTGATCGCTTTACAGTCGGCTCAGATAGACGATCCTGCTACAAAAGAAGCGATGATTGCCAGTCAGAATCGGGTGCAATCCATGGGCATTATTCATCAAAAATTGTATCAGGGAACCACTCTAGGAAGTATAGAGATGAAAGACTACTTTCTTAACCTGAGCGAAGGAATTCTGGACACATTTAATGCAGAAGAAAAGGTGAAAATTGAATGTGCCATGGATAATTTAGACCTGGATGTAGATACCGCTGTACCTATAGGTCTCATTGTAAACGAGCTGCTTACCAATGCTTTGAAATATGCATTCCCTGAAAATGAACAGGGGGTCATACAATTAAGTTTAGAACAAGATGCAGAGCAGAATCTAAAATTAATGGTAAAGGATAATGGGATTGGAAAAAAAGAGGGGCTTGCTCCAAAGGGAACAGGATTCGGTTCACAATTAGTCAAATTATTAACTCAGCAGTTAAATGGTAATATGAAAGAATACAACACTCATGGAACCCATATAGAATTTGACTTTCAAATTAGAAAAAGTGCATGATGGAAAGAAAAATCAAGATACTTATTGTGGAGGATGAAATGATTATTGCAGCCAATATTTCTTTACAACTAACGGAATTGGGCTATGAAGTTACCGGAATTGTTCCCAGAGGGGAAGAGGCTTTAATGCACATAAAATCTGAAATCCCTGATATATTGTTGCTGGACATTAATCTTAAAGGCGATTTAGATGGAATAGAAACCGCATTAGCAATGCAGAAATCACACGATATTCCTGTTATCTATTTAACTGCTAATTCTGATAATGCACATTTTGAAAGAGCTAAAGAAACACATCCCTATGGTTTCATAGCAAAACCTTTCAAAAAATTAGATCTTCAACGTGCGATCCAGCTCACTATAACTCAAGTAAACTCTAAAAACGGGAGAGATTCAGAATCAAGACCCCAGGAAAGTAATCCCTCCATCTTAAATGATTGTATTTTTGTCCGGCACCTGAATTCCATGGTTAAGGTGAACATTGAGGACATTCTTTATATTGAAGCTGAACGGAATTACTGCCGCATATTTACACGGAACAAGGAATATCTCCTGGTAATCACGCTCAAAGAAATGGATAAGAAATTGCCATCTAAGCACTTTTTAAGGATTCACCGGTCTTATATAATCAATATTTCGCAAATCAAGGAAATAGCCACAAGTCATATAGTAATTGCCAGGAAAGCGATTCCTATTGGCAAATCATTGAAGAATGAATTGCTAAAACGTCTGCAAACCATTTAGTTTTTTCCGTTAAATAAAACCACTTCCTGGGACAGCACATTAATACTTTCGTCCTTCATCGTTTATTTTAATCACTGATTATTAGTTATTTAGAGTTATACTAAACTATGTATCAACCAAAAAATAACGTATGAAAACTATTAAAATTTTTACGGTCATTATTGCAGCAATCTTTAGCATGAGTATTTTAAATGCTCAGGAAAATGAAGGAGAAATTTTAACCACCACTGAAATTACGGTAAAACAAGGACATAACGCCCAGTTTATAGAAGGGGTAAAAGCCTGGAAAGCTTGTTACCTGGAAAATAATGGTAAAGAAGATTGGAACATGTGGCACCGGCAACAGGGAGAAGGTAATTTCTACATCATGTCTGGTAATTTGTCTAATTGGGCAGAAATGGATAAAGAAGATCCGTCTAGTGAAGCATGTTATATTACGCTGATCAATTTGATAATGCCGCATATTGAAAAAGTAAGTTCAAGAATTGCCAGACATATGCCAAATGTGAGCAGTAAATCGTCGGCTACTCCAAAATATATTAATGTCACCTATTACCAGGTCCATAAGGAATATCTTTTTGAAGAGGTCGTTTCCACAGTAACCGAAGCTATAAAAAGTAAAGAAGAAGCTCCCCGGGGAGAATGGTATCATATTAAATTCGGAGGTCCGGAAGCTGCAGATTTTATCTTTGCATATCCATTTAATAAATATGCCGAAATGGATGTTAAAAGAGATAGCCCGGCAAAAATCTATACAGATCTGGTAGGAGAAGAAAAAGCTGCCGCACTTTGGGAAAAGTGGTTCGAAACTTTAGAAAATAGCTGGTCTTATACCTACAAACTAAATTCTGATATGAGTAATTAATATCTCAAAAATCTAATTAAGTCATGAACCGTTTCATCAACTCTAGAAAGTCTATTCTCATCAAACAGGCTTAACAATATTCCTGAAATAGCAACTATTTTCTGCTATCATGGGAAATAAGAAGGGGGGTCATAAAATCAATCAAAAAAAGTTGAATATCTAGAGTTAGATTCAAAAAGCCCCCCACTCCTCAATTCACACCCTATTAATTATTCATAAATGAAGAAAGATAGCCATAAGGATAATAAGCAACATTTTAGTATGCCCCACCTCCCGATATAATATATTAAGGTTATTTCATTATTAGCCTTAATTCCGTTTAAATCAATCAGGATCGAATTAATGTTAGTATGAGGTTTAGGCAATTCTTATATACTGGAGTAATTATCATTCTTCTTTCAGGATGCGGAAAAAATACGCGTGATTCAGGAATTGTTATTCCTAAGATTCCGAGAATTGTTGAATTTCAAGGAAATAATGACAGAGAAAAAGTATCTATCGACGGTCAATATATTTCTGAAGCTTCCCAGGATAAAGAATTTTACAGGAAAGTGATCAACGTAAAATCTATCTCTACGGAAAGAATTTTAATAAAAGCTCACTTCTACAAGAACAAAAAATCCGCAGTCTATGGATTTCAGAAAATATTCTTCAAAAAGAGTGCTCAGCTGCACTCAGGTAAATTAAAAGGTAAAACAATCTTTATCAATTTTAGGAAAGATGAACTTTCTATTGAATTAAAAAATTCGGAAATCCCCACTTCTAAATGTTCCCGCAAGAATTCCCTGGAAGGAGTTTATAAAAAGATGGATGGCTCATTGCGTGGCGGTTAAAATATCAGAAAGACCTGGGTGATAAATCTTAGTCGACACTATCTTCAGTAGCTATATAAACTTAAAATATTCCATTCATTTAACTAAAAATTAATGAGAAAACGAACTCAAATTTCTTTCTGAAATAATCTTATTCAATTATATTCCCGTCGATCTAAAATTAGAGATTATGAAAGAGAAAAAAGTGACCGCATATATAGAAAATGTACTGGGAAATATGCCGGAAGACTGGTTGAAACTTACTACGCATCGTTTGGATATTTATAATGAAAAACTTGCCAAAACAGAGTTTCTTGAGCAGTTCGAAAATTTATATAAAACCAATAATGCTGAAAAGTCAGCGCTAAGCGAATTACCCACTGCCTTTGATTATATTCGATTGGGGCATCCTCTATCTTCAGTGTTGGAATGGGGAATCGCTAAAATAAATAATTTAAAACCAGATAATATCATCAGTTTTTCTTCCCGTACAGCGCCTGTTCTGGCTGTACTTAGAAAAAATTTATTTGATGCTCGGAAAACCCGAATCGCATATATAGATGAACTTCCTGAATTTTTCGATTTTGAAGCATTAAAGCATGTTTACGGTTATGATTTTGAACTTTTAAAAGTAGAGAAACTAGAGGATATCAAAGAGTTTGAAGGCAGTACTATTTTCATTACTAAGGCTGATAAAACTTCAGATCTGCAACTAAATTCTAATGTTGATTTTTTAATTAGCCTTCAGGGCGAACTGGGAAGTATTATTATAATTAACGGAGAAAAGAATGAATCTTATATTTCCGAAATTCAGCATGTAAGAAGAAGGGAAACCATTGCCATGACCCCGGCCGACTCTTTTACGGCTTTGCAGACTTTAGTTGGGAAGAAACCTTCTACTTCTCAAAATACGAACTACAAGAATAATAAAGAAAGTGTCACGAATTCTGTTCAGGAAATTACTGCTACCTCTTCTAAAGTTTTACTTGGCTTCTGCGGACTGTCAGTTCAATATGCTATAATGATGGGCTTAATTGATGAAGCTCTGGAAAAACATAAG
This sequence comes from Christiangramia sediminis, assembly GCF_020552705.1. GTDB lineage: Bacteria > Bacteroidota > Bacteroidia > Flavobacteriales > Flavobacteriaceae > Christiangramia > Christiangramia sediminis. The sequence goes on from NZ_JAJBZG010000002.1 coordinate 55,413, forward strand.
GGAAAGCAAATAAAAATCATTGTACCTCCAAACTGTTATGGAGGCACAAATGATCAGGCGAGACGGGTGGCGGCCTGTATTGATAATGTTGAGATTCTGGACTTACCTGTTGATGGTGATAACGATATGGTGCAAAGCACCGATAAAGTTCTCCAACAAGTAGCAGAAGAAGGAGCCGTTCCATTTATAATTGCTGAAATCCCTACTAATCCAAGAGTTGAAGTTCCCGACCTGGAAAAATTAAGGGAAGTCTTAAGTAAAGAGCGTAAAACTTCCTCTGGTGAAGTAGCTAATGATCCGGTATTTATTTTAGATCAAACCTTTTGCCCGAATATTCAATTTTGCGGGGAAGATGGAATTCTAGCTTCAATTAGAACTATTTCCTACGTTAGCGGGTCCAAATTTCCAAGTGGTGGAAAATGTACCGCCGGCTATTGTGTGGCCAATAAAAAAGCAGATTCATTAATGCATAATATAGACAAGCACTTACAGCTTTGTGATAATGAAGCTACAGCCCTTCAGGTTGAAATTTTAGCTGAACAGCTGCCTTCTATGAATCAAAGAATTAAAGATGCTTATAAAAATACTCGCGAATTTGTAAGTTTTATTGAGGCAACATTACCCGAAGCTAAAATTAACTTCGTTTCAGAAGAACTGGCGAATGAAGGATTTACACCTTCGGTATTCTCTTTAGATCTACCTACCAAAGGAAATACCGCGGAAGAAAGAGAATCATATAAAAGGGCTTTAAATCTAAAGCTTATTGATATGATGATAAGTAGAATTCCCAATGAAAGCAAGTACTGCGTGAGTTACGGACAACTAAAAGGCTGTTACTGGACGATTCCCGCCACTTCCACACAGGGAACTACGAAGGAAGATGATAAGGATTATATTGCCCGAGTTTCGGTTTCACCCGATCTGGATCTGGAACTTCATAAAAAAGTGTTTTCAGATTTTGTGAAACAGATATCGAATTAAGAAATTATCGGTCTCGGTTATCGCCAGTTGCGGATTTAGAGATACTGATTTGCAGCCATAGTATTGATTCGTTGATCATGCTAATTATTTTCTTTCTAACGCTGCCGCAATTGGCGATGAATCGTTGGTTAGACCAGTTTTAAGTATATAAACCTATTTTAAAATCTAATTATCTTATTTAAATTTTCGGTTACCTAAATCTATGTAACCAAAGTTACATCCTAGTCTAATTCAACATTCTATTTTCGCCTTTGTGAGTTTAAAGAAACTTATATTATTATTATTACTTCCCGTCTTTCTTGGGAAGCTATTCATGGTGGATGCAAGCGCCATTAACCTTTTATCACAAGGAAATATAACTTTCGTAAAACCATTTTGCAAGAAGAAAAAATCAAATTCAGATAGTACGAAAACTTATGAATTTGAAAAAAAGGTGGAAACGAATAATAGCTGGGTTGAAATTAGCAGTTTTTGCACTCCGCAATTCAATTTCAATGCCTACTCGTGGAATTTCAGTAATTCTGAAGTCATCAGCGCAGAAGACGTACTCTTCACTTCAAGATTAAGCTATCTATACCTGGATAGCCATTCACCGCCTCCCAAGTTTGTGTAATTAAAATTTAGTGCATCCTGGAGCTAAGTAATAACTGGCTTCAGGACAGATTATTAATTACAATAGCATCTTAAATGACGAACAAAATTCAGATTAGTCGTCGTTCCATACAGTTATTGCGCATCCTGGTTAGCGGTATTTTCCTTGTCGCAGGCAGCAATCATTTGCTGAATACCTCGAAAACAGTCCGAAGGCTTGAACAGGCCAGTTTTAAAGGAATCGCCTATTTTTTTGGTGACCCTGAGTGGCTGGTCATACTTTCCGGAGTCGTAATGCTTGCAGCAGGTTTTTTATTCCTTATAGGATTTAAAACCCGATGGGCGGCAATGGTATTACTACTTGTATTAATACCTATTACTCTATCTGTACAGGTAGGACAGATAAACACGCTTGGACCACTTTTTAAAAACATAGCAATTCTAGGTGGCCTGCTGTTTTTTATAATAAATGACACAGACAAACTCTTTAAAATCAAATAAAATGAAAACTATTCTTTATAGCATTATCTTACTGACACTTACACTTTTTACAGGAACTAAAGTGAATGCACAGCAGGTGCAGGATTCCAAACATAATTACGTGGTACTCACAAAAAAAGTTCCCCAACTTCAGCCAATATTAATAACAGCGGAAAAACTCAAGGAAGAAGATGGTTCCAATTTTGGAAAATTCGAGATCATTATCTGCGGTAAGAATATTGGTGATATTACCGATCCTGCCAAAATGGAAAAATTCATCACCAAAGCTGAAAATTTAGGTGTTAAGCTCGTAGCCTGTGGATTTTCGATGAACAAATTCAAAGTAGACAAAAAGGATGTGCCCGGGAAGATGGAAATAGTTGAGAATGGGATTCTTTATAATTTCCAACTTCAGAAAAAGGGATATATAAGTTTAAGCCTGTAAGTATGAAAGGATCTAGAACCCAAATTATTAGCTCAATAAGTTTGTTTGGACTACTTCTTCTAACGATGAGTTGCAAAACAGATGGAGAAAGTAAGAACAAAGCTTCAGAATCGCAGGATACATTAAGTATCAATATTTTGCAAACTGCCGATATACATGGACAGCTGGATACGCATCCGGAACTTTTCTGGGAAGATGGCGAGATCATCTTTAAGGATAGAGGTGGCCTGGCCAACATAAAAACGCTATTTGAGAAGGAACGTCAACAAAACCCAAATACAATAATCGTTGATGGCGGTGACCTAATCCAGGGAAGTGGTTACGCTGCTCTTTCTAAAGGCAGGGTTATTCCAGAAATCATTAAAAATATGGGATACGATGTCATAATCCCTGGTAACTGGGAAGTTGTTTATGGAAAAGAGATCATGCTGGAGGTGATGAATTCTTATGAGACTCAGGTGGTTGCCCATAATATGTTCCACGAAGAAAGCGAGGAGCCGCTTTTCCCTCCTTATTGGATCAGGGAAATCGAAGGTATTAAGATCGGTTTCGTTGGACTCAATGACCCAGATGTACAGGTACGGCAAAACCCTATTTTTAGCAAGGGTATCGGGTTTACTGGATTAAATAAAGAATTTGAAAATACACTGAATAAGCTCAAAAAAGAGAAAGGAGTAGATGTTCTATTCCTTGTAACCCATATTGGTGTATTCAAACAGGTAGAACTGGCTAATAATCCTATTGCCAAGGATGTGGATTATATCCTGGGAAATGACACCCATGAAAGAATAAGGCAGCCTGTACAGGGGAAATATGCGAAGGTGACCGAACCCGGAGCTTTTGGGTCATTTGTAGGAAAACTAAAGCTTGATTTTGTAAATGGAAAATTGGTTCAGGATTCCTATGAGCTCATAGAAGTAGATCCAAATAAATACCCAGCTAATAAAGAATTACAAGCGATGGTAGACAATGCCAAGACTCCATATAAAGAGAACCTGGAAACAGTAATTGGCTATACCAAAACTCCACTTTACAGGTATCTTACGGTAGAAAACCCCATGGATAATATGATCACCGATGCGGCGAGATGGAAGACGGGAGTGGATATCTCAATTTCGAACGGATTTAGATTTGGAAATCCTATTGTACCAGAAAACGGCAAGCCTGCTCCTATCACCAGGGCGAACTTGTGGAACTTGTTACCCGTAAATGAAAAACTTAAAACCGGGAAAGCATCTGGAAAACAGATAAAGGACTGGCTGGAACAGGAAATGCACAATACTTTTTCTAAGCAACCTCTGGACCGTTTTGGTGGCTGGTTAGTCCGGTTTTCAGGAATGAAAGTGGAATTTGATAGCCAAAAGCCAAAAGGTGAACGTATAGATAAGATTACCGTTAATGGAGAACCTATACAGGATGATAAGCTTTACAGTATTTCTGCCTGTGTGCGTCCCGGCGATCCATTAGACAATCTCTGCCGGATGCCTAACGTGAAGGATGTAGAAGTAATGGATTATACTATTCATGATGTTGTTGAAGAGTATTTAAAGAAGCATTCACCGGTATCTCCAGGGTTAGAAGGTCGTGCCTACTGTGAATCCCTTGGAGAATACTCTTTCTCTACAGTTCCCGGTACCGAATATAATTTCCAATAATCTCAATTTTTAAGACATGAATAAAACCAAAAAAACTATACAATTTGCCGTAATTGCTATTATAGTCCCGAATTATAGGCGACCGCACTACATTCCAAATGTGATAGGCTTTGTCCAGCGAGATTCCTGATTTAAGGAAAAAAGAATGATTGTCCGGACATCGGTTTCCCCCGATCTGGATCTGGAACTTCATAAAAAAGTGTTTTCAGATTTTGTAACGCAAATTTAAATCTCTTAAGCTTAAAGCTCTTCCTTTTGCAGGTTCGGAATTTTTATAAATCACTCCTATTCGAAGTGAAAAATACCTTTTTTGAGGTATAGTACTAAACCTGGTTGATTGATATATTTGTTCATAGGAATTAAATCAATGAAAAAACTAATTAAACAGGACAAAGAATTCAAAGAAGAATATTTAGCAACAAAAGAAAGTATACTCGTTCTTAGTTTGACGATTATTGCTATTTCTTCACTTTTGATTACAGTTATAATTAAATACCTATAAAACAAATTCTTTCAAGCCAATTTACCGCTTCTAATTTAGTATATAAGAGGTCTTTTAGATTCGAGTAACAATTACTTCAATACTACCCCTACTCCAATTTTATCCAGCAAATAAGGATTATGATCAATGATTAGTATGTCATTGGCTTTACTTAGTTTCTTCAGAATAGTATACAAAAGATCAATATCGGCATAATGCAATCCTGTGCTGGGCTCATCTAAAATATAAAGTACATTTTTAGCCTGATCCTGCAGCCAGTTTAAAAGCAATAATCGTTGCCGCTCTCCAGATGAGAGGGATTGTACAGGCTGATCTAACCTGAGATGTGCCAGGCCTATTCCCTCTAATTGATCTAAAAACTCAAGATTTTTAGCTGATATTTTATTCTGTAACAACCAACTTCTTAACTCGAGTATATTTAAAGCAAGTACCTGAGCTATATTTTTTGATTGAACTGTCTGAGCTAAGATGTGATCCTGATAGCGTTGCCCCTTACATATTTCACATTTTTCAATTGCATTTGCCGCTACATCTAAACTTGTTTCTATATAGCCTTTCCCCTTACAATTTGGACATTGACTGGTTTTTGTCTTATAAGAAAAGTCACGAGGCTTCAAACTGGATTCCGCAGCAAAAATTTTACTGATGTCTGCTAGCAAATTCAAATAAGAAACTAACAAAGTATTCTTATGTGATCTCAATTTTTTAGATTCAAAATAGTGCGCTTCCTTATACTCCTTCGGAAAACTGATGCTTTCGCAATTCACCGGTTTTTTAGTCTCTATACTGGGAATTAGTATATCTTTGACCAAAGTAGTTTTCCCAATTCCCGATTTACCGCTAATAGCAGTAATTCCTCCAACATAGACATCCAGTTTATTTTTCACTAACGTATGCCTGGACAGTTTATTAATACCAATAGTTTCTTTAGCAGTCTTCAAACTAACAGCTCTGGAGGGAGCTTTTAGGTAAGGGTGACTTTCACTTTGTTTCAGAAAATCCTGGGGTGTTCCCTGAAAAGTAATATTGCCTCCAAGTTTACCGGCTTGCGGTCCCAGCTCAATTAACCTATCTGCAGCCAGAATGATCTCCTTGTTATGTTCTATTACCAGAACCGTGTTCCCTTTTTCAATAAGTTCTTTCAGAATGTTAATCAGGTCCGGGATATTGTTGTTGGATAATCCTGCGGAAGGTTCATCCAGAAGATAAGTGATGCCTTTTAAGGGGCTGTTCAATTGTTTGATCAAAGCAACGCGTTGATTTTCTCCCCCAGAAAGCGTGGTAGATTTTCGATTTAATTGCAAATGATCTATATGCAACTGCTTTGCTCGTTTTATAGTATTAATTAGATAGGATTCAATTTTAGAAATCAATTTTTGATCTATTTCTTCATAATTTTCAATTACAGATATCCATTCTTTAACTGCTTTAAAATCAAGGGATTTTATATCATGAATCGATTTTTTACCAATCTGAAATTCTAAACGCTCAGGTTTTAGTCCACTTCCATCACAATGACTACATTTTGCAGAAGTAAATAATGATGTAAGCCTTTCAATATGTTTGTTTTTTCGGGTCTTATAATATTCTTCTTTTAAGTACTGGAAAAGTCCCTGCCATTTCATGCTCACCGCTTGAGTACCTTCTCTGGTTTTAGTTTTAAATGTCCATTCGGTTTTCCAAACTTTATCTCCTGTACCCTTAAATAATATTTCTTTTTGCTCATCTGTTAGTTCTTTAAAAGGAGTTTCCAGTGTAAACCCTTGTACTTTTCCCAACTCTTTCACGACTGCCATGTACTGACTGCTGGCCTGCCCGTAATAAGCTAAAGATTTATTGTGCTCAAAAAGTCCGTCATTAATACTTCTATTTGGATCAAGGACGATTTTATCAAGATCTGGTAGCAGCTCTTCGCCCAATCCATCGCAAATAGCACATTTTCCTAATTCATGATTATTGGAAAAATGACTGGCAGATAATTCTTCTCCTTTATACTGGGCTTTCCTGGAAAAGGCAAATCGCAACAACTTATCTATTCCGGTCTGTTTGGAAATATCTGAACGTTCGGTAAAACTTTTTTGTTTTCGAGTGACACAAATTGTGGGGCTTAAACCTTCAATATGATCCACTTCAAACTGAAAATTCACCCCAACCCTGGATTGCTGATAAGAGGAGAATTGCTTGGTCATCTCCTGTAATCCAAAGCCATGTAGTGTATCAATAACCAAAGAAGATTTTCCTGAGCCTGAAATTCCCGTGATTACCGATAATTGATTCTTCGGAAAATCTATATCCAGATCTTTTAAATAATGGGTTCGAGCACCCTTTATAGAAATTCTATCTCGTAATTGATCATTTACTTCTTTAAACTCTTGTTTATCGGCTTTCAAGGCATTCTTTACCTGCGTATCACAGGAAGCATTGAAAAGAGGATGATTTTCAAAACATATAATACCGGCAGTTTGTTTTTTAAGTTCATGCATCGCCTTTATTAACTGACGTACATTTTGCTGGTGTAAACCTATACTGGGTTCTTCAAGCAACAATAATGTCTTTTTAGATTGTTTGGCGAAATGCTTGGTAAGTTTAATTCGTTGTGCTTCTCCACCAGATAAAGTATTAGACGGTTGTCCCAGTTTTACATATCCCAAACCTAACTGTAACATCAGGGATAATATTTTTGTGATCTGCTTTTCCTCGTTAAAAAAGTCGAAAGCCTCCTCTATACTTAGATCATAGATCTCTGCGATAGTTTTATTATTCCAATGCACTTGCAGTACTTCAGGCTTAAAACGTTTCCCATTACAGCTCGGACAGATCTGATTGATCGTACCCATAACGTTCATTGAAAGTGTGATAACCCCGGCTCCTTCACATGTTTCACATCTTCCGGTCTTGTTATTAAATGAGAAAGCTCCTTTTGCTAATTTCAACTTTTTAGCCTCGGCAGATTTAGCCAGAAGATCCCGTATCTTATCGGCTAATCCTGTATAAGTTGCAGGATTACTACGTGGGGTTTTACCAATAGGTTGATCTGAAACTGTTAGCAGATTCAAATCTTTCTTTTCGGCGAACTCAGAAAGCAACTCCATTATTTCAGGTGTTTTTCTGCTAATTACGGTCAATTCTCCATTTTGAGGTTGAAAAGAACCTGCTGAAGTTTGCTTTGGTCTTTTATCAGTTTCTGAAATGGATTTCTTTAATTCAGAAAGTGTTGGACTAAAAAGATCTTCCGCATTTAAAAATTCCTGAATAGGACCATTGAAGATTACTTCTCCTCCATTTACCCCGGCTTCAGGACCTAATTCAACGATCCATTCAGCAGATCTTATAAAGTCCAGATCATGCTCCACTACCATCACCGTATTCCCACGACTAATCAATCTTTTCAGAATATGTCTCAAATAATACTGATAATCTTCAGATAAGCCGATAGAGGGTTCATCAAATACATATAGAATGCCCTGCAGACTGCTGTTTACCTGCTTGATCAATTTAATTCGCTGGCCATCACCCGAAGAGATATCCAGGCTTGGAGTGCTTAGCTTATATTCACTCATTCCCAAACGTATCAGATCGTACAATTGAACACAGATCTTATCGGCTAATACCTGCTCCCCTGCAGTATATTTCTGCTTCGTAAGTAAATCGTACAATTCACTTAAAGAAAGTTCCATCCAATCATTAAAATTCAATCCTTTCCATTTGAATTTTAAATGTTCAGCTTTAATTCGTGCTCCCTTACAACTGGGACAAACACTGGAACTGGCAAATTTTAGGATATTTGGGTTACGATCCCTCTTCAGAATATCGCTCATAATTGGAAGAATTCCTTTATAAAACCCTTCTTCCCGGGGCTTTGCTTTAAAACCTTCCCATCTTAAACGCGACTCCAAAGTATGTTTCCCATAAAAAACTTTAATGCGTTCACTCCCATTGAGCACCACATTCTTTTGATCTTCAGATAATTCTTTCCAGGGCATATCCACATTAAATCCGTGGGCTTCACATACCTTATTCAATTCATCTACTGTGATCTGAGAATAGACAATATACCCGCCAGGCAAGGTAGTTGTAATGGCGCCCTCCCTAAGCGTTTTGTTTTCATCCCCAACCAGTTTATTAAGGTCGATATATTCTGCTTCCCCAATTCCGCGACAGGTTCCGCAAGCTCCTTTTGGATGGTTAAAAGAAAACAATGATTTACTCATCGTTTCAGCCGCGGAATACCGGGCAAATATGATCCTGAAAACTGAAGCCAGCTCAGACAATGTCCCAAAAGTGGTATTAATAGATTGAAACCTTTTTGACTGCTCCACTTTTATCACCGGGGGCAAAGCTTCAATATCATCTACTTCGGCAGTTGGGATTAATTGCGCATTTTGTTGATTATATGCAGGAAGGCTTTCTAAAAAATAGCGATAGCCTTCATTAGCAATGACGTCCATGGCCAGCGATGATTTCCCGGAACCTGATAAACCGGTCACTACAATGAGTTGATTTTCAGGAATGCTTAAATGAATGTTCTTGAGGTTGTTCTGGTGGGCATTAAGGACGCGCATAAAGGCTTATTAGTTTTCTTTTGAAAAAAAATAAATATAGAAAGATTTTAAAGTCTTCCTATGTCTTTTGGCAATTGAAAAAAGATCTTTTAAACCTGATCGAGAAAGTGAAAAAATCAGCCTTCACTTAACACTACTAAAACTATAAAGCTTAAGCTAAAGATCACGTGAGCCACAATTAACTGAGCATAGAATTTATTTAAATCGATGTCTGGTGGTTGGGGATTAAGATAAAACATCACCTGCCAGCCAAGTATTCCTAAAACTCCCGCGATAATTCCAGAGATTAAACCGAATATCAAATAGGAAGATAACTCAAAGAAATCCCAGACCAGGGACATAATTACACCAAATACAAAGCCTATAAGCAGATGCAGTAACCAGCCCAGGACACTTTTTTTCCCGGCTTTTAGGGGAATCCTACTTGTATTTATTAATTGGTTAAGTAATTCTGGTTCTCTGAAATTATTCCCCGTGAGCATGGTACATACATAACTAAATGCCGTCATTAATAAAGTCGCCAGAATAGAGAATATCAAAAGCATTTGTATCAATTAATATCAGGTTTGTAAAACCAGGTAAAATATTTTTTTTTCAGACTTTTCTAATCTTTTCCTGAAGTTAATAAAACGAATTAAATCTTAAGATTATCAAGACTTAATTCATATGCATGATCGCTAAAAAAATAAAAGTCTTTTCAATTTAAAATTATAAAAACCCTAAACTTTACGATACGGCATTATCATTCACATAGATTGGCTTAAGACAAATAAAACTGACCTTTTTTGAAAGTTCATCTTCATATATTATTCTGATCTTATAATTTTCTTTTCTTTCTTCCGGATAAAACTCACCTGTCTTAACATCAAAACCGCCATCAGTAGTAAAAGCTATACTATTGATGCTATACTTTTTAATATTTTCTAATATTTCTTGCTCCTTCAAAGTAAAATCATACTTTGTTTTAAGATGTTCTATAACCTGAAGGTGCTTATCCTGGCAGTGCATCGTTTAAATTTTATATAAATACTTAGAGTTTCTAAAAGTTCATATAACCGGCATAAATTTTCAGCCAGACATTTCAGGACTTTTTTCTCTTTCTCTTTCCTTTTCGTTTGAAACCATGCGGTGATCACTCTTAAGTCCAACAATATGAATCATATTGGTAATTGTGGTATAAAGCATTAGCACCACCGTAATCATAGTCCCGTTAAGAATTGATGACAAAATCAGGCTGATCCAATATATGGCAGAGTACCATTTTACAGAAACCTTATCTGCCTCAATAATGGGAATATTAAATAACTGGAACATAACCAAAGCTCCTACTAATAGAACCGTATCTATTTTGGCAATATCGAGTACCTGATAATAATGCTCACTTTTAAGTTTTGATTCTGTTCCGGTGCTTATTCCCAATAGTGTCAATAAAAGGGTTAGGATGGTTGCTGAAGCCAGTATGATGGTATTACAGAGCATATTAATACCTTCATGAGATGAGATGATCAATTGCTTTGCCTCATAGCCGGAAACCTGACCAATTAAGAAAACTCCCAGGCCAGTAAACATAGTAGCCACCATTCCTCCATAAAGTGCTTTCTTATTTTCCTGAAAAAAATTTTTCATTTGTATTTAATCAGTTTTAGAATTTATTTAGCAAAGATTTATTAAGAAAAGGACATACCCATTCCTCACCGGTAGCTTTACCGCTATATTGTTTTGCTTCACTACTCTCGCCAAAATCCTCTAACATAGGATTTATAGAACCCTGCAGGTGGATATCCCTTTCCCTGATCTTATCCCGCACTTTATGATAAGCTCCCATCTCTCTTAATTTCTCGAACTGAATATGTAGATTAAATGCGATAGACGGGTAAGGACTCCTTCTGGCTTTTCTGGAACTTTTTGGATGCATTCCCACCACGTAAAAAGCGTGTCCCGCAAGACTGAAACTAAAATTTTCATCTTCTGGGTCATTACTAACGCTAGGATCCCAGGCATGATTATCGGTCTTATTAAGGTCTGAAAGTTGTTTCCACAGAACTAATTCAAACTCATCTTCATCAACTATTTTAGAATCAGAGAAAACGGCTATGAATGATTGAAAATCATTAGATTCAAAATCGTAATTTTTAATATAATACTTAAGATCTTTCAAAAGCCTTTGAGTAGTCGTGGGAAAACCTATTTTGCTATAATCCCGAACAATTACATTTTCCTGACTAAACACGGTTTGAGACATGATACAGGGATGATCCTCTTCCAGGATCCACTGACTGTATTTTTTTTCCAGATTAGTCTTCATAATTTCAACTTTTATTTAATTTTTAAAGTTGCCATTTTGAATAAAATATCCTGTGCGTTTTTACGAAGAGGCTTGACGATATTCTTCTTGTTATGAAAGGTTTAACTCAAATCAATAAAAAACTATCCTGTTGTGTTAATAAATTAGCATAACAAACTTAAACTAACCAGTAATGAAGACGATCTCAATAAGAGAAACCACTGCTAGCGGAATTTTACCAAGGTTAGCAGAAGAATTTAATGCAAGCTCGAAGGAACAATATGGAGAGTATTCTTTGAAAATACCATCTAAACATGGCCAGGGAACTATCTCAGGAATTAATTTCCCAAATGGAGTAGGACTTTTCAAATTTGACCTCCAGTTTAAAAATGACTTGTGTCTGGATTTTTGTTCCACCCTGGTACACCCCTTTAAATTTATATATGTTATTAATGGTAATCTAACGCATCAATTCACCAATGAAGAAGTTACCCATGAAATAGATGAAGGCCAATCTGTAATTTTAGGTGCCAGTTATAACAGTGGAAATAAAATTATTTTCCCTGCGAATAAAAAAATCCAGGTCATTTTTCTGGATGTGGACCGAAAGAAATTTGTTGACCAACTTACCTTTCCGCTGGAAGAAATGGATGAAATCTATCACCGAATATTTGCAGATACAAATGCCATACGCAGCCTCTATCATCACACACAATATAGCCTGAAAATGGCGCATCTGGTTAATGAACTAAACAATTTTAAATCCACTGGTTTAGAAAGAACAAGCTTTAATGGGGCTAAAGCTTTAGAATTATTAACCTACATGCTTATGTTATATAAGGATGATTCCCAGAATGAAGAGCAACAGACAATTTTGAGAAAAAGAGATCTTGTTAGAATAAAAAATGTGGTGCGGGCGATAGATCAGAATATTGCAGAATTAGACAATATAAGTTTGCTTGCTGAAAAAGAACAGATTAGTGAAGTAAAACTTCAGGAAGGTTTCCAGATATTATTCAACAGTACCGTGCATGAGTACATACAATCAAGACGTTTAGAAACGGCAATGCAGTTATTACTTAAAACCGATAAAACAATAAGCGAGATTGTATATGCCATCGGTTTGAATAGTCGCAGTCATTTTTCCAAAATTTTTAAGGAAAGATACGGTGTGTCTCCCCGTAACATTAGACAAAATAACAAGGTATGATTGTCAATGCAAAAAATGAAGGTTGGGAAATATTCTCACATTCTGGTCATGGGTTATTAGCCGGTAAAATTGCGAATGAAATCCAGGACAGGTATAAAAATGACAATTGGGTAGCTACACTTGTCGCAATAATAGAACATGACGACAGACAGTTGAATTTTGGAGAAAAAAATTATTTGACCAAAACTGGGGCTCCCAGGGATTTTTTACTCGACACTAGAAGCGTAAATGAAATAGTTAAACGGTCCAAAAGATTACTAAATCAGGCTGAAGAAAAATCTACCTGGATAGCGATGCTGATTATTCAGCACCTTAAATTTATTTACGAAGAAGATGCGAAGGATAAAAAAACCATTTTCAATTTTCTGAAAGAATTAGAAAAGACCCAGCATCAATTTATTAAAGAACATGGTCTTACAAAAGCAGAAGTAGATGCCATATATCAGGTGATGGTATTTGCCGACAGATGTTCGTTGATTTTATGTCAGGATGAAATACCAACTAAAAATCGTACCCTCGAAATAAATTCAAGTATTGATGGAAAAAAATTCTGGATAAAAGAAAAAGAGTCATCAGACATACAAATAGAACCATGGATTTTTGAAAAGGATAGTTTTACGCTAAGTGCTGAATATAAACTATTGAAGAAAAATTCCTTTTCCAGTAATAATGAATTTAAAACCCTGTTGAAGGAAAGTCCTGTACAAATAAAAAAATGGAAATTTAGCAAGTAATTCACCCCAAGTCCACTTTTACATTGTCAATATTCAAAATTAAAAAAATGATGGAATTAGATATCTGGGAGTTTATAATAAAAATTGGTGCTGCCGCCTTTAGTGGAGCCTTGATGGGATTGGAACGAGAATATAAAGGAAAACCTGCAGGTTTAAAAACTTATTCGCTGGTGGCACTGGGTGCGGCTACTTATATCACTATTTCATTATTGTTTGAAACTTCAGAAAGCACAGATATGACCAGGATCGTGGGCCAGGTGGTGGTTGGAGTTGGTTTTTTGGGAGCCGGGGTAATTTTACACAATAAGAATAATACCATGGTAAGAGGGCTTGCCACCTCGGCAACCATCTGGTGTAGTGCTGCCGCCGGATGCCTGGCGGGGTTCGGTCTCTACCTGCCCTTGCTGGCTTTTACTATTTTTGTTATCCTGATAAATCTGATCTTTGGATATTTTAATGGCAAATTCAAAGATGAGTCAAATAATAATGAATAATAAAAACTAAGAATGTTTATCTAATATAGATACTACATTTTTAAAGTTTTTTCTGATTTTTGCAGCCATTAGATTCACATAACTCGATATTCCTTAGAGTGCAAAAATTATATAAAAAATTACCTGTTTTCATCTTTCTAGTATTGCATTTTTTATTTCTCATAATTGCGATATTTGAAAATCAGGGAAAATCTTATCCAGCCATAGTTTTATCTATAATAGCTATTTTCCTTGTTTTTTTCTATTCCAGGAAGTTAGAAATAGATAATTCCCAACTGAAGAAAATTGATATTCTCCTGGTTCTCTTTTGCGTTCTGGGGGCACTTTTAACTTACTGGTTAAACACTGAATTTAAGGTGGGAGCCGTTCTTGCCTCAGGCATTGTAGGTTTATTAGGTTCATTCATACCATTTATCAACAGAAGATCTGATCTTCTACGTGAATTTCCTGTGCCCTTATATTGTGGTTCTTTTGCAGGGATGACCGCCCCGTTTATTGCAAATGGATATTCTTTTATATTTTTTTCAGGCCTTTTCTGTGGAGTTATTTTAGTTATTTCTAAGAATACTTTGCACGGCTATGGCGGGAAACTGGGTAGCGTAGCCTTTGGAGGTGTTACTCTAATGTCGTTAATCCTCTTCCTGTTTTTTTAATATGGATATATCACTCATTCTTATTGCGGGAATACTAAGTGCGATAGTCACTTTTTACCTGAACAATCAAATGCAACTCGGCGGGGTAATGGCTTCAGCAGGAGTTTCTGTTGTTGCAGGAGGCTTTTTCTATTTGTTCCCTGAACTTCTCAATTCTTATTTAACTACGAATTTACCGCTGATTATTATGGGAGCTTCCTTTGTTGGAATGGCTACTTCCAGAATAATTAAACAAACCTGGATCATTGGAGTTTCAGGATTATTCTTTTCTATAATTTTTCTTTTTACCGGTTCATTTTTTGAAGGTTATGGAGGTAATCTTGGCACTACCGCTGCTATTTCACTATGCTCTGCCTTCGGACTGAATCTTTTAATAAGAAAGGCTAACTTCTTTAAAATTTGAATCCTTAGTTCATATTTCCCTCATTATCTCTAAAATATACCCACATCAGGGTATTTTCTTGAGTTATCCTATCATTTAAGTTTGAATTCTAATCAATTCAAAACGAGATGAAAAAGATCAATTTAGCCTTTGCCTTTATGTTTATGGGGTATTTTGCGTTAAATGCCCAGTCTTATATTGGACATAGCGTAGACAACTATAGCGGTATTCATGGGATTATTCTTAATCCGTCATCAGTTGTAGATTCCCGAATGCGTACAGATATAAACATATTTTCACTAAGTGTTTTTGCGGGCAGTGATTATTACGCTATAGACTTAGGTAATCTTGCAGACAGCGATGACGGATTCGAAATAAGTGAGAATACTGAGAAATTCCCAAAACAGAATAATCAGTTCTTCTTAAATATCGATGCTTTAGGACCTTCTTTTATGTTCAACTTATCTCCAAAACATAGCCTGGGATTTACTACCAGAGTACGGGCATTCTTCAATCTTAACAATATCAACGGGGAATTATATGAAAACTTCAGTAATGATTTTGACCTGGCTGAAGATTTTAATTTTAATGTGGAAGATTTTTCCGGAACTATTCATTTATGGGGAGAAGTTGGGGCTACCTATGGAAGAGTTCTTCTTGAAGAAAATAAGCATTTTCTCAAAGGAGGAATTACTTTAAAATATCTGAAGGGCGGTGGAAGTGCCTTTAGCAGTAGCCCTTCGTTTTCGGGTGATTATAGCGGAATGAACGAGGTTCTTTCTACCATGGGATCGCTAAACTATGGGGCTACGATGGATTTTAATAGCGAAGATGTGGGATTTGACAGCAGTGCCTCAGGTTTTGGAGGGGATATTGGGGTAACCTATGAGTATCGAAATCCTCAGGGTCTTGATTCACTTGGCAAAAAGGACAATAAATATAAATTTAAGATTGCACTCTCTTTAACCGATATTGGAAGCATCACCTATAACGAAACCTCTAATACCAATTACAATTTAAATGGACAAATTCAAAAAACTGAGCTTTCAGAGAAAAGTCTTTCTGAAATATTAGAAGATAATTATACTGGTTCTGAAGAGCTGCTGGATAGTAAAATAAATCTGCCAACGGCTCTACACCTGGTTGCCGATTATAACATTCGGAAACGCTTATTTGTTAGTCTCAACGGTTCTTTTTCCCTGATTGGCCATGACAAAGAACAGGCAAACCGAATTATTAACACAGTTACAGCCACTCCCCGACTGGAAACCAGATTCTTTAGTTTCTATTTACCACTCAGCAAACGGCAGTATGATGGATTTGCAGCAGGAGCGGGATTGAGATTAGGCCCGCTAACCGTGGGGTCAGCATCAGCAATAACCAGCCTGTTATCTGATTCCAGTAAAACTGCAGATGTGTATGTTGGGTTGAAAGTTCCTATTTATCAATAGAAGGTCAGGTTTGAATTAGCTATATACTTGCTTTAAAAGACATCTACATTTGGGTGTCTTTTTTATTTTGAAGCACATCTTTCAGAACTTCCCATACATTATCGGCCACGATCTCCTGTCCTTCCACAGTTGGATGAATCCCGTCCTGTTGATTCAGATCAGGATTTCCGGCCACATCTTCAAGTAAAAATTTAATAAGATGAACCTCATTCTTTTTTGCAAGTTCCGGGAATATGGCTTTAAATTCAGAAGTATAATCCTGTCCCATATTTGGAGGAATTTGCATTCCTGCAAGAATAATTTCAATATCAGGATTCTGTTCTCTAACAAAATCTATTATTTGCTGAAGGTTATTTCTTGTTTCCTCTAAGGGAATTCCCCGTAAACCATCATTAGCTCCCAGTTCAAGAACAAATACATCCACATTTTGTTTAAGCACCCAGTCTATTCTATTCTTACCTCCGGCAGAAGTTTCACCGCTTAATCCAGCATTTACTACCTGGTAGGAAAGTCCTAAAGAATCTATTTTTTCCTGCAGAATTTCTGGAAATCCCTCGCCCTGTTCCAATCCGTAACCCGCGGTAAGACTATCTCCAAAGAAAAGGATCACCTTTTTCTTTTGTTGAGCGCTGTTTTCATTTTCTACTGATTCTTCTGAAGTCTCTTTTTCTTCCTTTTTTGTAGCCTCGCCACATGAGGAAATACTGATAAGTATAAACAATGATAAAAACAATGTGAAGCTTCTCATGTTCGGGTAGATTTTATTGAAATCATTTCTTTATTTTGTTCGTGCTGATAAAGAAACCTAAAACTTATAAGATGGCAAAAATTTTAAACGTTCAAAATCTGAAGAAAAGCTACAATAGTGGTTCCAAAGAGCTAACTGTACTTGAAAACATCAGTTTTGATATTGAAGAAAAGGAAACTTTCGCCATTGTTGGACCCTCAGGAAGCGGTAAGACAACTCTTTTAGGACTTTGCGCAGGCCTGGATCAACCAGATTCCGGAAAAATTGAACTTTGCGGAACTTTTATAAATGAATTAAGTGAAGACCAGAGAGCTCTATTAAGAAATAAAAAGGTAGGTTTTGTTTTTCAGGATTTTCAATTGATCCCCACACTTACCGCCTTAGAGAATGTAGCAGTTCCCCTGGAACTAAGAGGCGATAAAAAGGCTACCCAGGTTAGTAAAGAGCTTTTAGAAAAAGTTGGTTTAGGGGACAGGTTTGATCATTATCCTTCTCAATTATCAGGTGGAGAACAACAACGGGTAGCTTTGGCAAGAGCTTTCAGTAATAAACCAGATATACTTTTTGCTGATGAACCTACCGGTAATCTTGATGAAGAAACGGGAAAAAAGGTGGTAGAACTTCTTATTGAATTAAATCGGGAATCTGGCACCACGCTGGTGATCGTAACGCATGATATGGAACTTGCTAAAAAGACCCAGCGCATCTTAAGATTAAAAGGCGGAAAAGTATTGGAAACTATAAACGTCTAAATATGCCAGATTCAAAATTCAGTAAAACGAAAAAAGCTGACTTCGGCTGGCTATTAAAAATGGCTATAAGAGATGGAAAGGCCAGTAAAAGAAAACTGGTACTTTTCATGGCCTCTATTGTTCTGGGGATTGCTGCCGTGGTTTCCATTCAATCTTTCAGTAATAATTTAAAAGATAATATTGCGCTCCAGTCCAAATCCCTAATGGGAGCCGATTATACTATAGACAGTGACAAGCTACCCAATGAAAGAGTTTCCTTTATAATGGATTCCCTCGGCGGGCCCGAGGCTGAAGAAATAAGCTTTGCATCTATGGCAGCTTTTCCTGGAAAAGAAGGCACTAAACTGGTACGGGTACGTGGTATAGATGGGGATTTTCCATTTTACGGTGAACTGGAAACAGAACCTGTTTCAGCGGCAACAGCATATCAAACGGAGGGTTCAGCGCTGGTAGATGCCACACTCATGCTACAACTTGGCATTAAACCCGGCGATAAAATCAAGATTGGAAGTGTAGAATTGCCTGTGGCAGGCGCCCTGAAATCGGTGCCGGGAAGTGCAGCTATATTTAGCTCTATTGCACCTCCGGTTATAATTCCGCAGCGGTTTATTGAAGAAACCGGGCTGGTTCAGGTAGGTAGTAGAATTGGATATAAATATTACTTTCTGGCAGATCCTAAATTAGATCTCGAAAAGTTCGATGAAAAAATAGATCCAATACTTGATGCCAATGATGCCGATCTGGATACCCATACCTCAACCAGCGAAAGACTGGGTCGACGCTATGAAAATTTTGGTAAGTTCCTTAATCTTGTGGCCTTTATTGCCCTGTTATTGGGATGTGTGGGAATTGCCAGTGCTATTCATATCTACATTAAAGAAAAGCTGAGATCTGTTGCTGTTCTAAAATGCCTGGGAGCTTCCAAAAAACAAACCTTCTTTATTTACCTGATTCAAATTGCCATAATTGGTCTAATTGGTGGAATTGTAGGGACTGCTTTGGGATTAATATTACAACAATTATTCCCACTAATTTTACAGGATATTATTCCCGTTAACGTTGAAATTTCCTTTGACCCCCGTACCATTTTTATGGGTATATTACTGGGTGTTTTAATGTCTATTTTGTTTGCACTATATCCCCTGATGGGAACTTTATATGTTTCTCCTCTCCAGGCTCTTCGTGTAATTAATACTGAGGAATCAAAATCCCGGAAAGCAGGATTCTTTGTTCTTTGCGGAATCTTTCTTTTCATTTTCTTATTTGCCTTCTGGTTACTCGAAGACTGGAAGTATTCCATATTTTTTGTTCTCGGTATTATTATTACTTTTTCTTTACTGGCTGGGGTTGCTAATTTGTTTATGAAAGCAATAAAGAAGTATTTCCCTTCAGGCTGGGGATTTATTGCAAGACAAAGCCTGCTAAATTTATTCCGCCCACAGAATCAAACCCTCATCCTTGTGCTGGCGATAGGGATTGGAACCTTCCTGATTAGTACACTGTATTTTACCAAAGATCTTTTATTAGCGCAGGCTTCCCTTGAAGAACAGGCAAAAAGTCCCAATATGATCTTATTAGATGTTCAGTCAGGACAACAGGAAGCGGTTACCCAAACAATCAATTCAAAAGACCTGAAAGTCATTGAAAATATTCCTATTGTTACGATGAGGGTTGAGAACCTGAAAGGAAGATCGGTGAATGAAATACGGGAGGATACAACTTCAAAAATAAATGGCTGGATCCTGCAACATGAATTTAGAACCACCTATAGAGATTCTTTAATTTCATCCGAAGTATTAGAACAGGGCAAGTGGATTGGGGAAGATCCTCAAAATGAAACGATCCCCGTTTCTGTAAGTAACAATTTTGCCGAAGATGCAAAAGTAGAAATAGGTGATAAAATAGATTTCAATGTACAGGGCGTGTTATTGAATACGGTGGTTGAAAGTATCAGGACGGTTGACTGGAGCAGAATGCAACTCAATTTCTCCATTGTTTTTCCTTCCGGTGTGCTTGAAGATGCTCCGCAATTTCGGGTACTTACCACTAAAGTTCCCGATGAAAATAGTTCGGCCGATCTACAGCAAAGCCTGGTAGAGAAATTTCCCAATGTCACCATCATAGATTTAAGACAGGTCCTTACTCTGATAGAAAAGATATTGAATAAGATCTCCTGGCTTATCAATTTTATGGCCTTTTTTAGCATACTAACCGGCATCATTGTTCTAATTGGTGCAGTGAGAACCAGTAAATACCAGCGAATAAAAGAAAGTGTTTTACTCAGAACGCTGGGGGCAAAAAGCGATCAGATCTTAAAGATTCTCGCTTTGGAATATTTTTACCTGGGTTTGTTAGGAGCTCTTTCAGGAATATTATTATCTCTTGTGAGTAGTCTCTTATTGGGGTATTTCGTTTTTGAAACTACATTCATCCCATCCTGGATTCCATTCTTAGTACTTCTTCCAGGAATTATATTATTGGTGATGGCTATTGGGCTTGGAAATAGTCTTAGCGTAATTAAAAGTCCGCCCCTGGTGGTGCTCCGAAAAGAATTAAGATAGCAGTAATTTCAAGCAAGGTTTTATTAAAAGTTTAACTGATATTTTTATGCTAAAGTTTACAGGAGACCGTATTTTTAGGATTGGCTAAATTTTAACCAATCAAACATGGAAAATTATCATTTAGAATTAAATGATGTAGATGAATTTATCCCTCAACTGGCAAATGAATTTGGGTGTGATTTTTCCGAGCATCTTGGAGAATTTCAACTTAAAATTCCTGAAAGTAAAGGTAGAGGCACTATTAAAGGAATAAATTTTCCAAACGGGATAGGGCTTTATACCTACCACTGTAAATTAAATACAGATATAAATCTGGCGGTTTCTCAGCCGTTTATTAAGCCCATTCGGTTTATTTACTGTGTGAAAGGCGAAGTGGAAAGTTATTTTAATAAAAAAGAGGATCTAAACAATATTACAGATCACCAGTTTTTAATTGCAGCGCCTAAAGATAATGAGGTCCACAACTTAAATTTTATAAAGGACAGGGATATAATAATGTGTTACCTGGAAATTGACCGGTTAAAATTTCAACAATATTTCTCGTTTGATCTTCATGATCTTGAACCAGTCTTTTATAAGATCTTTAGTGATATTGAAGCATTGAATAGAATTTCTGAAACCGGAAGTTTCAGTCTTAAAACTGCTGATGCTATCAAGGAAATAAGGCATTGTGACGCCACCGGATTTCCCCGGGTAAATTTCATAGGTGCAAAAGCTCTTGAGGTCTTAAGCTATATGCTGGCCAGGTTTAAAAAAGAAAGTCAGCGTTTTGAAAACACTGAAATGCGGGAGAAAGACAGAAAAGCTATTGAGACTGCAGTAAATTATATAGATTCCAATATTTCTCAAACCGGTACCGTAAATGATCTTGCTCAAATTGCAGGGGTTAATACCAATAAACTTCAGGAAGGTTTTCAGGCTATCTATGGAAAAACTGTAAATGGCTATATTAGAGATGTAAGACTGAGTAAATCTCTTACAATGCTTTCGGCCGGGAATAAGAATGTAAGTGAAGTAGTCTATGAGCTGGGACTCTCCAGTAGAAGTTATTTTTCTAAAATATTTAAAGCGAAATATGGAGTTTCTCCACGAAAAGTACTTTCAGGAAGGTCCATCTCCGAAAAGTTTCATAAATAATTTTTTATTTACTGTATTTCTGCTACCCTATATCAAAATAGGGTAAAAATCCCCTTTCGTAATACACTATAATAGAATACTTTAAGCTTTAATCACTTCAAATAAAATGAAAATTTGATATTAAAATATAAGCAAGAAGATATGGGGTTATCATTTATCAATCATTATCATTTCAATAAATTAAAGGTTCTTATCTTCTTTTTTATAATTTCTCAAAAGGACCATATTGATTATTCCTGAATTAGCCATTTATAATATCAGATTTTCATTTTTTGCTTTTAAACCCTCCTTCTTTTAATTTCTAAAGATAATTGATAGAAACCTCCTTCTCAAATTTTTAAATCTTTGTATATTCAGGGCTATTTTCAAAGAAAAAAACATGAACCCAAGACTTAAAAAAGGCCTGAGTGTATTTGCTCTGGTTTCTATTATTGGCTATACTCATGGTCAGGAAAAAGAAAAAAAATCTATGAACACGAATCCTTTATTATCTGAATGGACCGGACCTTATGAGGGAGTGCCTGCCTTTGATGAAATGCAGGTAGACCTAATAAAACCTGCGATTAGAAAAGGTATGGAATTACACCTTGCAGATATTGATAAGATAACTGCAAATAAGGATAAACCTACTTTCGAAAATACAATTATTCCTATGGAAAAAGCGGGACAGGAACTGGATCGAGCTTTTACCTATTATGGTATTTATAGTAGTAATGTATCCAGTCCTGAGTTTAGAGAAGTTCAAAAGGAACTGGCTCCAGAGATCTCTGAATTTTCTTCAAAGATCAGCCAGAATAAAGAGCTTTTTAAGCGTATTAAAACAGTATACGAGAACTCTCAAAAAGAACCACTCCCAGCTGCAAAACAAAGAGTCGTTGATCTTATTTACGAAGATTTTGCCATGCAGGGAGCAGATCTTAATGAGGAGGATAAAAAAAGATATGCAGCAATAAATAAAGAATTATCAGGTCTTTATACCAAATTTTCCAATAATGTTCTGGCAGATGAAGAGAATTATGTGACTTACCTGGAAAAAGATCAGCTGGATGGCTTGCCAGAATCCTATATAAAATCTGCCGCTCAGGCAGCAGCAGATCGTGGGAAAGAAGGTAAATATGCGGTTACTAACACACGTTCGTCTATGGATCCATTCCTAACTTATTCAACCGAAAGAGAACTTCGTGAAAAAGTCTGGAACAATTATTATTCTCGAGGGGATAATGCTGATGAGTACGACAATAACGAGATCATAAAAAAGATTCTGAAATTACGTGATGAACGGGTAGAATTACTTGGTTATGAAAATTACGCACAATGGCGTTTGCAAAACAGGATGGCTAAAAATCCTGAAAATGCCATGGATCTTATGATGAAAGTCTGGCCTGCGGCTCTGGCGAGAGTCAAGGAAGAAGTGAGCGATATGCAGAAACTAGCTGATGCTGAGGGAAAAGACATTAGTATAAAACCCTGGGATTATAGATTTTATGCTGAAAAAGTTAGAAAGCAAAAATATGACCTGGATAGTGAAGAAGTGAAACAATACCTGGAATTAGGCAATCTTACCCAGGCTTTATTCTTTACCGCAGGAGAATTATTCAATTTTGAATTTACACCGGTAGAAGAAGGTAGCGTACCTGTTTTTCATGAAGATGTAAAAGTATGGCAGGTGAGTGACAAAGATTCAGGAGAGATCGTGGGACTATGGTACCTGGATCCTTATGCCAGGCAGGGTAAACGTTCTGGAGCTTGGGCGACAACCTATCGCAGTTACAGTGAATTAATGGGTGAAAAACCTGTGCTATCTTCAAATAATTCAAATTTTATTGAACCTGCTCCAGGGGAACCTGTTCTGGTTTCATGGGACGATGCTACTACCTTTTTTCATGAGTTTGGTCACGCACTGCATTTCCTTTCTGCAGATATTGAATATCCAACGCTTAATAGCGGAGTAAGAGATTATACAGAATTCCAGTCACAGCTTTTGGAAAGATGGTTATCTACAGATAAAGTGATCAATCAATTTCTTAGACATCATGAGACCAATGAAGTGATCCCGCAAGACCTGGTGAAGAAGATCCAAAAAGCTTCTACATTCAACCAGGGATTTGCAACTACAGAGTTTCTTGCTTCAGCGATCATGGATATGAAATATCACACAACAGATCCAGATAAAATTGAGCCCGATACTTTTGAAAGAGAAACGCTGAAAGAGCTTAATATGCCTGAAGAGATCGTAATGCGTCACCGTACGCCGCATTTTGGACATGTATTTTCTGGCGAGGGATATGCAACCGGTTATTACGGATATTTATGGGCAGATGTTCTCACTTCTGATGCTGCGGAAGCATTTTCAGATGCCCCGGGCGGATTCTATGATAAAGAATTAGCGCGTAAATTAGTTAAATATCTTTTTGCGCCAAGAAATGCCATGGATCCTGCAGAAGCCTATAAAAAATTCAGAGGGAGAGAGGCTAAAATCGATGCTTTGATGAGAGACAGAGGTTTTCCAGTAGATTAGATTTTTCTCTAATATTACAGGCATAAATTAAGTGATCCTGAAAATATTGATAAATTGTGTATTCTCAATTTACTATATTTTCAGGATAATCTTTTTTAAAAACTTCCTTTAAATTACATGATTATCGCTTTTAAACTATAAAATATTGAAAGCTATATCTCTCTAGCTCATTCCATTTTTGATGCTTTCAGCAACTTGAATAGTACGCATCACCTGATGCTGAATCGAAGTTTTAGATTGTTCATCAAGATTATCAACTCCCCCTTCAGAACTAAATCCGTAAGGATTTCCGCCAGTTTTGAAAAGCTCTGGTGAAGTATACCCCGGAGCGGCAACAATTGCTCCCCAGTGAAACATACTCTTATAAAGTGAAAGCAGTGTAGTTTCCTGGCCACCATGTGGATTTTGTGCGCTAGTCATGCCTGAAACAACTTTGTTTACCAGTTTTCCTTTACTCCATAAGCCACCGGTAGTATCAAAAAACGCCTGGACCTGAGAAGGCATATTTCCATATCTGGTTGGAAAACTAAAAATTATAGCATCTGCCCAATCTAAATCGTCGAGCTCAACTGTCTCAACATCCTGGGTTTCCTGATGATGCTTTTTCCAGGCTTCATTAGATTCCATAGCTTCCTGTGGTGCGGTTTCACGGAATTTTCTAAAGCGTACTTCGTGATTTCCTTCAGTTTTTGCAGCTTCAGAAGCCCATTGGGCCATTTTATGGTTTGTACCCGTTGCACTGTAATAAATTATCGCAATATTCATAATTAAGATTTTGATTTCATATTCTCTGTAACTTACTTAGATTAGTCCGAAACATCTTTTAAATTTTTTATAAATTTTTAAATGATTCCTATAAATATGAGTTTAGAACAACAGAGACATTTCAAGATATATAAGCCATATGGATTTCTAAGTCAGTTCATTACCAAACAAAGACCTGGCGGTAAACATAAATTATTAGGTCAGTTATATGATTTTCCGGAAGGAACAATGTCCATTGGCCGACTTGATAAAGATTCTGAAGGTTTGCTTTTATTAACCACCAATGGTAAACTCAGTACTAAGATCACCGCTGGAAATTGTGAAAAAGAATATTATGTTCAGCTTGATGGTAATATACCCGATCATGCTATAGCTGAATTAAGAAAGGGTGTAGAAATAAGTATTTTTGGTAAACCTTATAATACCCTCGAATGTAATATTAGGAAATTAGAAGGAGATCCAAGTCTTCCAGAACGCTCAAAGAAAATAAGGGATGAACGTCACGGCCCCACGAGCTGGGTTAGTATTATTCTTACTGAAGGAAAATTTCGCCAGGTAAAAAAAATGACCGCGGCTGTTGGATATCCAACGCTAAGACTTGTGAGAGTCCGAATTGGAAATGAAAAGATTGAGAATATGCTTCCCGGGGAAGTTATTGAACTGGAACAGGTAGCTCTCTAATTATAGTTTAAACCATAGGTTAGCAACTGGAAAGTGTGTAATTAAAAGCCTCTTTAAAGAGTAGAAAGGTCTCCTGTGCCTTTTTGGTTGCAGTTAATATCTCCTGCTCGTTGAACTCACGTGATCTAAGATATTTTAGGTATGCATTCCAACCAGTCATACTACTTCTTTCTCCATTAAAAAAATACTGATCTTGTAATGAACTGAGAGAAGTACAGTTTTTGATCTCTTTACCAATCAGCATCCCGCCCATTGCAGACCCCTCAATAACATAGGCTGCACCAATAGCTTCTGCTTCGTTCGAACATTTAAATTCAAGTTCGCAATCAAAATTTGATAGTCCAAGGTTTTCCAAATCCTGTTTAAGTCTATCGGTCTTATCTGTTCCGTAATTCGGTAAAAATTTATCAATTTCAGATTCTGCAGATTTATAAGCTATATAATTCTGGAAAAGCAGAAGTTTATATTCTTCCAGGCTAATGGAATTATCCATTATTTTATTGGCGATATTGTCTTTTTCAATATCATTATGTAGTTCTTTTGTCTCTTCCCGTAAATTACTCAGCATTTCCATCACCCATATTAAAACTGTCAATTGCCTCCTTTATCTGCTTGATATTTTCACGCTGTTCTGCGTTATCTGAATTAATTTTATCAAGATAACTATAGATCTGGTTAACAGTGATCTTATTATTTCTAATTCGCTCACGCAATTCACCCCTGGCTACCATATTAATCACCACTTTTTTAAGGAGTGGTTCTAATTTTTCACCAAGATTATTCATGTGTTTTTTCAGAATATAGCCAGAAGCTCCATTCAAAATGGTATTGGCAGCCAATTCTTCGTCATTGATAGTACCTGTAATAAAAATAAATTCCAAGGTGTCATCATGATCTTTTACCAATTCCAGAATATCAAGACCGGTACAATTTGGCAAATTATAATCTGAAAGAACCACATCTGGTGCAAAGTTCACTAGTAGATCTTTACAATCTTCAAGATTATCGGTCACTTCAATAACAGGTTCAGACAGGATCTTATGGATCTGCCTCTTTATCAGAAAAATATCATTTTGATTGTCCTCGACTAATAGAATATTAAGTTTTCTCCGGATCATTTGCTACAGGAATATGCGCGAAAATAGTTGAATCTATACTATTAAACAATGCTTCACAGTTAAACATAAAAGTAAAATGCAGAACCGCTATTTTCTTTACTTTCTGCCCAGATCTCACCACTATGCTTTTCAATAATTTTTTTCACGATAGCCAGTCCAATTCCGGTACCCGGATAATTGTCACCTGAATGTCTTGAAAATAAATTAAAGATCTCTTCTTTAAATTTCGGATCAAAACCTATTCCATTATCTTTCACATAATATACTGTTCTCCTCCCCTGAATCTCACTACCAATCTCTATTTGGGGGTTTTCAGCTTTTTCACTGTACTTCAGTGCATTGGTGATAAGATTAGACCAGACTTGGATTAGCATACGTTTATCCCCTACTATTTTAGGCAGGTTTTCTTCCACAATAATCCTGGTATGGGGATAATTAGATTTTATATTAAAAGAGGAAAAAATATCCTTTATCATGGTATCGGTAGAGTTCGTATTCTTATTGATATCCTGATTCGATACTCCGGCGAAAGAAAGTATATTGTCAATCAACTCCTGCATTTCTTCTACAGAACTCAGGATCGTATCAACAGCCATTTGTCCTTCCTTATGTAAATCGGTATAATGATCTTCTTTTAAAATATGGGCATAACCATCAATTCCTCTAAGTGGAGCTTTAAGATCATGTGATAATCCCTGACTAAACAATTCCAGTTCATTATGAGCTTCGATTAGCTGCTCATTTAGGGTATCTATTTCTTTCTTTTGATTTTCCAGAATAACATAACTCACACTTTCGCTTAGCTTTCTGGCTCCACTAATTTCAAAATCTTTCCAGGTATCAGAAACCCCGGTTAATTGTTCGGTCCATTTTTCAAAAGATTTCCGTGGCGTTAAGCGCTTTTTCTCCTGATCGTAGGTAGCTTTATTCTCGGGATTTCCTCCCCAGTCTACACTTTGTATAATTTCTGGTCTAAACCAGATAAGAAAGTCCCTTTCGCTTTGTCCTAATCTTAAACTCAATATCCCTGAACCTGTATTCTTGAAATTTTGAGACTCGGGAAAAAAATTTGAAAGATGATTGCTGAAGAAAAGACTATCCTTTTTCTTTGCTAGGAATTCTCTGGTAAGCTTTTTAATTTCTTTTTTACCAGGTGTCTCCCCTACCAGTTTTATTTTTCCATTTAATACTATTGCAGCTCCGCTACATTTAATTAGGTCTGTAAGCTTTGTAGATTGCGAACTCAATCCTTTTTTAATACTATTTTCCTGGTGAATCTGGCTGATAAGTTTAATTCTTAACTCATCCAACTTTTCAATATTTACCAGAAAATTATTGGAGCTCTTAAGTGAAAGTTCGTTGGAGAATATCTGGATTAAAAATTCACAGGTTTGACGCTGATAATAATTTATAAATTTTGGCTTGTAATGGTGGCAGGCCAAAAGTCCCCATAATTTCCCATTGCTTATAAGTGCCGCGGTTAACGATGCTCCCACCCCCATATTCTGAAGATATTCTATATGTATAGGTGAAACCCCTCTTAACTTAGAATTTGTTAGATCCAGCGGTGAATTGGTTAAAGGAGATAATTGTGGCAAGATCTTTACCGGAGAGTAATTTACATCTGATATAGTGCGAACCCGGTTCTTAAGAAATAGTTGCCTGGCTTGTTTTGGGATGTCACTTGCCGGATACTGGAGTCCAAGCCAGCTTTCCATTCCCTGATTTAATTCTTCAGCAATTACTTTTCCATTCCACTCCTCATCAAACTTATAGATCATTACCCTGTCATAACCGAAAATCGATTTCGTGATCTTCGCGGCATCCTCACAAAGGCTTTGGGAATCTTCAGAAGCATTTAAGGTATTTAAAATACTACTAAGTTCTTTCTGAAATTCGAAACTACTGGTCCTATCCTTTATTGGCTCAATATCCAGAATCAGGTTTTCGCTGGTGGTATGCGGAATTACTATAAACCGGTTGCCATTCAGCTTAGTCTCTTCAATGGGAAATACTCCTTCCTCCTTAATTGCCTGAAAGATTTTTTTTATATGATCCTCCTCAAGAATAGATTCAAGACCTGATCCCAAAAGCGATTCCGCAGGAATACCAAAATATTCCTTGCAATTTTCACTAACCTGACTAATTTTTCCTGTATCCTTCTCACAGGCAACTAATACACCGTTAGCCTGAGTAACTCCAATAATATGTATTGGTTCTTTTTCACAACTGGAAAGGTCAACTTCCTCAGGATACCGATCATTATCAGTCATTATGGGTTTAGGCTTTTAATTTAAAGTAGAAAGTACTTCCTACTCCTTCCTGTGAATCTACCCAGATAGAACCTTCATGCAACAGCACGATTTTTTCTACATGAGCCAGACCAACTCCGGTTCCTTCCATATCATCATTCCCCGGAACTCTGTTGAAGATCGTAAAAATGTTGCGCTGATCTTCTTTAGAAATACCCACTCCATTATCTACAATAGAGAAAATCCAATATTTATCTTCTTTGTAAGCTGAGATCCTGATTTCAGGATTTCTTTCTTTTGGAACATACTTTATAGCATTGCTAATCAAGTTCTGAAACAAAAGTCTCAACTCAACCTCATAACCTTTCAACTTTGGTAATGCTCCGGTGTGAATCTTAGCATTGGTATCTTTTATACTTTTTCCAAGGTCATATTTTACAACCTCAACGATCTCTTTAGTATCTACCAGTGTTTTCTTACCGTTTTTACCAATTCTGGAATGTTCCAGTAATGCACGGATCTGAGCAGATAGCCTATCGGAAGCATTTTTGATGTATTTTATATAATTTTCCCCTTTTTCATCCAACTTGCTTGCATACATTTTTCCAAGTACATCACTACCAAATTTTATAGTAGCTAAAGGTTCCTGAAGGTCATGAGAACATATAGATACAAATTGTTCAAGATCTCGGTTAGCTCTTTCAAGATCGTTTTTCTGCTCTTTTAACTGTTCCTGAGCTTTCTGTAATGCTGAAATATCTACGCAGGTATACCGAATCGTTTTTAAGTTATCATGTTCATCCTTTTCAGCAGTTGCATTAAGAATAACCGGCAAAATTTTACCTTTCTTAGTGGTCATGTTCTGCTCGATATTAACGAGTTCACCAGATTTCTTAATACTAGATTTTAGCTGAACCGTATTAAGCTGTGAACCTTTATCGAACAATTCCACAATAGATTTCCCTATAAGGTCTTCTTTAGAATCGTAACCAAGTTTTTGAACAGCTTTTCTATTACACTGGACGATTTCTGAAGTTTTTGGGTCTACACTTATATGCAGTACCGGATCATCTTCATAAAATGATTTGAAACGCTTTTCACTGGCAATTAATTTCTCTTTCGATTTTTGAATGGTTTCAATATCTATAAAAGAGATCACCACGCCGTTTATCTCGTCGTTAGATTCCATATAAGGAGAAATCCTTTGCAGGTAATTTTTTCCTTCCCTGGATACAATGTGCTTTTCGAGCGTTTTTCCTATTCGCAATACTTTCTGGCAGCGATCAAGAAAACTTTGTTTTCTGGTTAGCCCGAAACTATTGGTAAAATTATCAATAGGTCTTCCTATATCCCCGTTTATAAGACTGAAGTGTTTTTTAATTGCCGGGGTGAATTTCCTGATCTTTAAGTCTGAATCCAGGAATATAACCCCAATATCAGTACTTTTAAGAAGATTATTCATATCGGCATTCAATGCTGCGAGATCATCCATTTTCTGAATATTCTCCGCATTTACCGTATTAATTTCTTCGTTTACACTCTGAAGTTCCTCGTTAGTACTTTGTAATTCTTCATTCGAAGCCAGCAGCTCTTCATTCGCTGCCTGTAATTCTTCGTTACTGGTTTCAATTTCTTCTAAAGAGGTTTGAAGGTCTTCCTTGGTTTGTTTTAATTCATTCTCAAGACTGCCAACATATTCCTTGGTCTGACTGGAAGGACTAATTTTAGCAACCTCTTCTACTCCATCAATATTAAGTTCTTTCTCTATAAAAGTGATCACATAATTTGTTTCTCCTTCCAGACTATGATCTTTGAAAGGCTTCACAATAATATCTGCACCTATTTTTTTATCTTTCTGCTGAACCACAGCATCGCGATAAACTACTTTTTTATCTTCTTTAAATGCTTTGTTGAAAGTAGACTGAACAGAATATTTAAGTTCGGTATCGAGCATGTCCAATAGGTTTATAGAAAAACCACTTACAGGCAGATTCGCATATTTTCTAAATTCTCCAACTGCCTGAAGAATGTTATAGTCAGAATCCACAAAAATTGAAGCTCCCCCGAATTGATCTAATATAGTTTCATTTAATTCGCCCTGCAGTTTTTGGCGAATTGGGTTGGATTGAGATCTATAGACTTTTCTTTCCCTGTCAGATTTATTTTCCAGCAGTGCGGCCGTAGAACTTCCTGTGGCTGACGCATGACTTATTCCGTTTTTAAGTCTCGTACTGGGTTTTATATTTTTATAGATCTTCCATCTGCGATCTATCTCACTAAAATTTTCTTTAAGGCTATGAACACTTTCACTAGTTCCCAGAACCAAAACCCCATTTTCTTTTAGAGCATAGTGCAACATATTAAGTGCCTTCTTCTGAATACTATTTTGGAAATAGATCAGAAGATTTCGGCATACCACCATATCCATATTGCTAAAAGGTGGGTTTTTAATAATGTTATGCCTGGAGAATATTACAGATCTTCTTATCCGGTCTGAAACCTGGTATCCATTGCTTTTACTTAAAAAATATTTAAGTAAAAAATCTTTGGAGACATCTGCCACAATACTTTCAGGATAGATCCCTTTACTACCAATATCCAGGTGAGGTTGGGAAATATCTGTAGCAAAAATCTTGATCTCAATATCTTTTCCCTGGTGTTGCATTTCTTCATGCAAACACATAGCGAAAGAATAAGCTTCTTCCCCGGTACTGCAGGCAACATCCCAAACTTTTAAAATATCTCCATCTTTCTTTTCCTCGATCATCTTTGGAAATACATCTCTTTTTAGTACTTCCCATACCTTTTCATCACGAAAGAATTTTGTAACCCCAATAAGGAATTCTCTGTATAGAATTTCTACTTCTTCTTCTTCTTTCGTTAAAAAGTCGTAGTATTCTTTTAAATTTTGACACTTACAAATATTTACCCGGCGGGCTACTCTTCTGGCCAGGGTTGCATATTTATATTCTCTGAAGTCCAGCCCTGCTTTCTCATCTATATAATTAAGGATCTTGTTCAATTCCTTTTCATCGTATTGAACATCACCATCCTTAAAATGAAATATAGGAGGACTCGATATAAAGTTTCTTAACTCAGGACCCATTTCATCAACAGAAAGAATATAATCTACCAGGCCCGTATTGATAGCACTTTTGGGCATACCGTCAAATTTAGCCTCTTTGGGATCCTGCACCATTATCATTCCGTCATTCTCCTTGATCGCACGAGCGCCCCTGGTTCCATCACTTCCCGTACCACTCAAAACAATACCTATAGCTCTTTCTTTCCGCTGTTTTGCCATAGACTCAAAAAACATATCTATAGGCAAATTTAAAGTCTGATTCTTGGGCTTTTCGGTTAGCCTTAAAATTTCATCTTCCAGGATAAGGTTATTTGCAGGCGGGATAAGGTAAACATGCCCATGTTTAACCTCCATTTGATCTTTAATCTGTACAATTGGAAGATTCGTGTTCTTTTTTAGAAGTTCCCCCATCATACTTTTATAATCCGGAGATAAATGCTGAATCACTACGTAAGCATTTTTATCACTTGCAGGAATTTTCTTAAAAAATGCTTTGAGGGCTTCCAGTCCGCCAGCACTTGCTCCTACTGCAATTATTCTTGGTTGGTCAACATTATTTTCATTTACAGTTTCTACTGTAGAAGTCTCTTTGGTACTTTTCATTAATTTGAGTAGTAGTGTTTTACATCAACAATCTCACAGATTATTAACAATCTGTAATAATATAATTTTTTTCATTTATTTAATACTACAAAACGAACATTTATTACGTCAAATGCTTCGTATTCATTGATAGTATTCGCAATATACCGCTCATTTAATGGAAAATTCATGCCAAAGATAAATCTGAAGACTTTCTAAACATTTTCATAGACCATAAAAAACCTGACATAATTGCATAAGCTTGCCATTTCTGCAAAGATTCTGAATCTTTAAGAATTCTAAATTAGAAATAACATTTTTTTAAGAAACGCGGAATTAGGTTGAAATTTTGGAATAATCGAAAATTACATATTCCCATAAAAGGGGATATTCTACCCAAAATACGATATATAAAACACTGAAAACCTGAAGAATCTATATTTTATGATGCCGAAAATTTAGAATTTAGTATAGGAATTTAAGTTTTTATTAATGCAGTCTTTCACAAAATCAGCCTAAATTATCTTTTGTAAATAATAACTAACCACAATTATTGGCATTATCGCATGGTCTTTGTCCAATAAGAGGCGGAAATTAATTGGCAAAATGCTAATATTAAATTGAACCAAAAAAGTAAAAATGAAGACACTAGTTATTGGAGCTGGAAATATGGGACTAACTTATGCCGAAGGAATGGCACAGTCTGCTATGCTTAACCGAAGAAACCTGATGGTTTTTGATAAGTCTGCAGATGTGATCGCAAGATTGAGAGATCTTGACCATTTCGATGTATATGAATCCCTGGAAGAATGCCTGCCCAAAGCAGATATGGTTTTTATAGCAGTAAAACCTTACCACTGCGATGATCTTTTTGCAGAAATGAGACCCATGGTTAATAAGGAGCAAATTTTTGTATCCCTTATGGCCGGAATTACTATAGGAAAAATCCAAGAAGGACTGGGAGTCAAGAAAGTTGTACGTTCTATGCCTAATTTGCCGGCACAGGTTGGAAAAGGTGTTACTTCTTATACTGAATCAAAAGAAGTTTCGCGTGTTGAATTATTAATGGTAAGAAATCTTCTGGATACTACCGGTGAATCTATACATGTAGAAAATGAGAATTATATAGATGCTTCAACTGGTATCTCTGGTAGTGGACCAGCTTATGTGTTCTATTTCATGAACTCCATGCTGGAAGCTGCCCAGAAAATGGGATTCTCAAAAAATGATTCTAAAGTACTGGTAAGTCAAACCTTTGAAGGTGCCGTTGAATTATTTAACCAAAATGATCTGTCTCCAGATACCTGGATGGATCGTGTTGCTTCAAAAGGAGGTACCACCAGAGCTGCATTAGACTCTATGGACGATAATAACGTAAAAGAGTTAATTAAAGATGCTGCTTATGCTGCATTTGATCGTGCTGTAGAATTAGGAGAAGAGAAAAAATAAATTCAAAATTTAGATAACGAAAGACCTTAAAAATGGATAAAAAGAGAAGAATCGTTGTAAAAGTTGGTACTAACGTAATGACCAATAAAGACAATAGAATTTTAGGTCCTGTATTAAAGAACCTGGTTACACAAATCGCTACTTTGTATGAAGAAGATATTATGGTGGTTCTTGTATCTTCAGGTTCAGCAATAGCCGGGAAAGAGATCCTTGGAGAAATTAAAATTGAAGATGCAAGTAAACGTAGACAGGTATACTCTTCAGTAGGGCAACCTAGAATGATGCGTCACTACTATAGTATATTCCATGATTACGGAATGCGTTGCGCACAGGTTCTGGCGACTAAAAGAGATTTTAGTCCCGGAATCCACAGAGAGAACATGATCAACTGCTATGAATCATTACTTTCAGAAGGAATTATTCCTATTGCAAATGAAGATGATGCCGTTTCAGTAACCATGTCTATGTTCTCTGATAATGACGAACTGGCGAGTCTGGTTGCAGAACTGATCGGAGCTGAAAAGCTTATTATATTAAGTGATACTGAAGGACTTTATACCGGACATCCCGAGCATGACGATTCAGAAAAACTGAATAAAGTTCAGGTTGATGAAAATGTTGAAAAATACGTTCAGGAATCTGACAAAGGTGAAGGTGAAGGCCGGGGTGGTATGGAATCCAAAATTAAGATCGCCAAAGGTACTGCTGCCAAAAACATTACCACCTATATCGCAAATGGTAAGCGTGAGAATGTAATTATAGATATTATGGCAGGTAAACCTGTAGGTACCAAATTTACCTCATAAAAAAATTAGATTAACTAAACTAAAGAAACGAAGAAAATGAAGTTGATAAAATCTGAAATAAAAAATAACGTACTTAAATCCATGATGAAAATTCTGGATAGAAGACGTGAAGAAATAATTGCCGCCAACAAGAAAGATCTTGATGCCTTTAACAAAGAAGATCAGGCTATGTACGATCGTTTGATCGTAAATGATAAGAAGGTCGATGGCATGATCCAGTCTGTAAAAGAAGTGATGGACCAGGAGGATCCTGTTGGAAAGACGATCGAACACAAGAAATTGGACACAGGCCTTGATATTACCAATAAAACAGCCCCTTTTGGAAACATCATGATCATATATGAATCAAGACCCGATGTAACAATTGAAGCTGCTGTTCTTGCTTTTAAAGCTAATAACAAGATTTATCTTAAGGGTGGTAAAGAAGCCATAAATAGTAACAAGATTCTTGAGGAGTGCTGGCATGAAGCATTGAAAGAAAATGATCTGGATACTAACTGGATTGAACTCCTGCATTTGGACAGAACTGAGACTCAGGAATTCCTTAAGAATCCACCGGTACAACTAGACCTTATCGTACCCAGAGGAGGAGAACGCTTGATCGCTTTTGTAAAAGAACATTCTACAGGAGCCGTATTAGTGAGTGGTAGAGGAAATAACTTCCTCTATGTTTCTAAAAATGCCGATATGGGAGTGGCTAAAAAAGTGATGCTGAATGCTAAAATCGATAAGATCTCAGGATGTAACGCACTAGATAAAGTACTTATAGACAAGAACCTTCCTGATTTTGAGAATAAAGTGAAGGAACTTTACGATATGTTCACCGAAAATAAAGTGAATATTCTGGTTGATGATGAAATTGCCAAAGTACTTCCTGAAGAAGATAAGATTCCTTCAGAAGATACCTGGTACGAAGAATTTCTTGCCATGAGAATTGTACTTGGTTCTATTGATGGTACGAATGCCGCAATCGAAAAGATAAATAAATATTCGGGAGGACACTCTTCCGTAATTATCACGAAAGATAAAGAAGAGGCTGCTACATTTATGGAGCAGGTAGACAGCGCTGCTGTGTATCACAATGCTTCTACCCGTTTCACCGATGGGGGACAAATGGGAGCAGGTGCAGAACTTGCTATTAGTACCGATAAACTTCACCACCGTGGACCGTTAGGCCTTAAGCAATTAGTGACCAATAAGTACTATGTGCTAGGTGAAGGACATATTAGAGAATAAGGAATTCAATTCCTGAAAAATAAAAAAGGCGCCGATGGGCGCCCTTTTTATTGATTAATATTTAGCCTATTTCTTAATGATCTTTAATGGCTGACTTTCCACATTTCCTTTAGTGATCTGAACTATGTAAATACCAGAATTGAAATTAGAAATATTCAACGGATGATCTGATTCACCTTCATTTAGAGAAATCTTATGAGTCATTCTCACATTTCCATTCATATCATAAACCCAAAGTATGGCTTTACCTTTACTGGCTCCTCTAATTCTAATAGTTGTTTCAGATTTCACAGGATTTGGAAATGCTGCGATCTCTTCCAGCAACATTTCAGAATTTCCATCACAACTACCCAGTTTAGCACCTTTTCTTAAGAAAGCCGGAACCGCGTTAGGC
This sequence comes from Christiangramia sediminis, assembly GCF_020552705.1. GTDB lineage: Bacteria > Bacteroidota > Bacteroidia > Flavobacteriales > Flavobacteriaceae > Christiangramia > Christiangramia sediminis. Next base: position 91,921 of record NZ_JAJBZG010000002.1, read on the forward strand.
GATACACAAATTGAGTTCCCATTATGGCAAATCTGAACTTTATCTCCTTTCTTACCACAGCTAACATCAGTAATATTTACAGTTATTTCTTCAGTTGAAGAACATCCATTTGCATCGGTAACTGTAAGACTATAATTTGTAGTTTCCTGTGGCGACACTCTTATAGATCTGGTAGTCTCTCCAGTGCTCCATTCGTAGGAATACTCACCTGTTCCACCAGTCAACGTTTGAGGTTCTAGTACTACTGCTTCCTGTAAATATCCAATATTGACGTTCTTATCATCTAGCATAGTAATTGAAATTGGGGTAACAGTTTCGATAGTTATTTCTGAAGAAACAGAATTCCCAAGTTCATCTGTAATTTTTACAGAATAATCTCCGGCAGTTAATCCTGTAGCCGTTTGAGTTTCCTGCCCATCACTCCATAAATAGGTATAGGGAGCAATTCCTCCTTTTACGTTGGCGGTGGCAGTTGCAGTAGCAGTCTCTGCGCATACAACAGCCGTAGTTTCCACAGAAGCCATCGACAGGATTTCTGCCTGAAGTCTCACTGAAACTGGAAAGTGATCTGAAGCCGTATATTCATAATCTCCATCATAAAATTCATAATGAACCTTTGCAGATCCTTTTATATAACTCGCTTCAATTTCGTTGCTCGCCATAATATGGTCTATCATATTGGGATAGGAAATCGTTGAACGATATCCATTTTCACTTAGTTCCTTACTCAAAAAACTATAACTGGCAGCATCCTCTTTGTAAGAAATATATGAAGTAATAGCTGGTATCACTCCATTTGCGACCGTTTCATCTACATCATCATTGAAATCTCCAAGTACCATAATCTTTTCCTGAGGATAATAAGTATCAAGAGAGTCTTTTAAAACTTCTACATCATACTTCCTCATCGCATAATCTTTAGGCTGATCGCTTCCCGTATTAGCCCGCGCATGCAATGCTATAAAATTAACTTCCTGGGAAACACCATTTAATGTGACAGTAGCATTCATTATAAAAGGTAATCTACCACTGGCAAAGAAACGTTCGGGAGAATCCGGGTAATCTGCCAGTAATTCAGTTTGGGTTGCCTCATAAAATGGATGAACAGATGTAAGCATGGCCCGGGACGAATTAACCGAAACTGTTTTTGTGTTATAAACGAAACCAAGTTTTTGTCCTCCGGGACTATCAGGATAAGAAGTAGCTTCAGAAAGTATATAATCATAACCTTCCATTTCTGAGATCATCTCAGCAAAAAGAACCTCATCGCTAATTTCCTGTACTGCTATAACATCAGAATTTAAACCAAGTAAAATTTCTTTTACAGCTTCTTTTTGAACCTCATCAGAATTTTCATTGTAAGCAGCAGGTGAATTATTATCATCACCAAACCATTCAATATTCCATGTAGTTAGATCTATGGTTAGGTCTCTCGAAATATCTGAACCAGGATAAGAAGGATTGAATGCTTCGGCACAAGGCAGATCTTCAGCATTCCTTGGTTGAAGTTGATTTATATCATTATATCGCCCTACTACTCCAACTACAGCTTCACAAATATCTGGTTGTGTTTTTCCAACAAGAGCACTCACGTCTGAATCTATTCTTAAATGAGCGGATCCACTTACATCTGAAACTTCGTAATTTGAATTTCCGAAGAAGAGCTGGCCCGGTTGCGGGAAAACCATATCGGTTATTTCAACAAGTTCACCTCTGTGATTCTCTAATTCTGAAAGTGTTATTTGTTTTGCTTCAATTTGCATCTCCGCAACTCCTAAATATTCAACTTTTTCTAAATCTGAGATCTGAATTAATTCATTGTATTCAGCTCTGATTCCGGTAACTCGAAGGCTATCCCCAATTGCATAAAGACCTTCTTCAGTAACCAGGTCTCCAAAAATGGCCATTCCGCCGGTCTTATCCTGTATATAAGCAGTATTTCCAAAATGATCGGTCACAGTCAAAGTTCCTTCAATGATCACTTTTTCTCCCAGGTTTAAAGCCCTGGCTTCGGCAATCGTAATTGGCTCTGTAATTTCAGGTTCTGGCTCCGGTTCAACGACAGTTCCGCCGAAAGACTGGCCAGTATTTATACTTCCAAAAGTATTGGAAGCAGGTTCGCTCCATACAAAATCTTCATATACTTTCCCTTCCCCTGTCAATTGAAGAGACTGTCCTATAGAAGTTGAACTCGTTTCCTGAACTCCAATATCTGTACTAAGGATTCCTGAAGCTGGACCATCAGCAGCTGTGAAACTACCTTCGTAACTTAAAAACTGGATTACTTCCTCTCCTTTGATCAAGGCAAATCCGTCAGGTGCTCCATTTTGGATTCCTGAGATAAAGAATTCTAAAGTACCATACCCATTATCCTGGTTTGGAAGAATTCCGCTTAAATTAATGATATCATCTGCTTCCTGATCGTTTCCATTATATAGAACGATGCTATATGCCGAAAGATCTGTTCCGGCAGTTCCGGCTATTTCGATACCTTCTCCGGTATCGCCCCCGGCATTGTCGTAATGAAGTTCATTTACAAAGACCACTGGTTCCGGAGAGATAAATGTCTGATCATTATTTACTGCTCCAAAAGTATTCGATGCAGCTTCAGCCCATTCAAAATCTTCATAGAAACTTCCTTCGCCGGTTAATTGAAGAGAATATCCCACGGCGGTTGAACTTGTTTCCTCAACTCCAACATCAGTACTGGTCAATTCCGCAGCTTTTCCGTCCAGAGCAGTAAAACTACCCTCATAACTTAAAAACTGAATTACTTCATCGCCCTTTATTAGGGCAAAACCATCTGGAGCTCCATTCTGAATTCCGGAAATAAAGAATTCTAAAGTCCCATAAGCATTTTGCTGGTCAGGAATAATTCCGCTTAAATTAATCGTATCATCTGCTTGCTGATCATTTCCATTATATAGAACGATGCTATATGCGGAAAGATCTGTTCCGGCTGTTCCCGCAATTTCAATTCCTTCTCCCGTATCACTACCGGTGTTGTCATAATGAAATTCATTGATGAATACGATGCTATTTTCTGGTTCTGGCTGTGGCTCCGGTTCTGGCTGAGGATCTGGATCAACAACTATCCCTCCAAAATCCTGATTATTATTTAGCTCTCCAAAAGTACTGCTTGCAGGAGCTATCCAGCTAAAAACTGTATAATCCTGACCATCCCCTTCTAGCTGAAGAGAGAAACCGGCAGGCGTACTACCACTTTCCTGTACTAAAATATCGGTACTCGTCATTCCATTGGCAGGACCATCAGTAGCGATGATTTCAGCTTCATAGCTAATGAATTGTAAGACATCCCCGGCGGGATCTACGAGTGCAAGTGCATCAGGCCCGTTTTGAATACCAGACTGACTAAATGCCAACATACCGTATCCTCCCTGCTTGTTAGGAATTATCCCGGTTAATGAAATTGTCTGGTAGACTCCGCCGCCATTGCTATTGTAAAGAGCTACGGTGTATCCGGTAAGATCGGTCCCTTCAGGACCCGCGATCTCTATACCTTCATTGGTATCTCCCCCATCGTTATCATAATGAATTTCATTAATAAAAACCGATTGAGAAAATCCAGGACTTGTAAAAAGTAATAAGCTTAAAAAAATTAAGCCTGAGTGTAATTTTTGTTTCATATGTGGTAGGTTTTTCGCGACGCAAGAAACTGAAATTAATAGGACTATACATTACCAATTTATTAACAAAGCATCAACATCATTGAATTTTTGGGGTTTCCCCTGTAACTTTTCAGTCAAAATTGAGTCATACAATCAAACTTTACGAATTCATGAAAAAAATAATCCTGGGAGTTGCTACAGCATCCATTCTTTTTGCCTGTAAAACTCAAAATGTAACTGAAACAAAACCTGAACAACCTACGCTAGCAAGTATTAATTTGGTAGATGTAGAAGATGATAAAGTCTGGGTTACGGTAGATCCCGACAGGTTTACTACGGATAGTACCACCTTCTATATTCCTAAAACGGTACCCGGAACTTACTCTACTGATAACTACGGAAAATTCTCTGAAAACTTTAAAGCTATTAATTATAAGGGAGAGGAAATGCCTTTTATAAAAGTTGATGAAAATAGCTGGACCATTACTAAGGCCAAAGATCTTGATAAGGTAATGTATCAGGTTAATGATTCCTTCGACTGGGAAGATGAAGGCGGAGTTTATTCAATGGCTGGAACAAATATTCTTAAGGATAAAAACTTCCTTTTAAACCTGCACGGATTTGTTGGCTATTTTGAAAAAACAAAGGAAAAATCATTCCGCCTGGAAATACTTAGACCTGCAGATCTGATTCCGGGAACTGCCCTGGAGGTGGATCAAACAATCAACGGCCAGACTTCTGAAACAAAAACTGATGTTTACAATCTGGACAGGTATTTTGAGGTGATCGATAATCCTATAATGTATTCAAGTCCTGATACCACCAGCTTTATGGTGGAGGATATGAAGGTTCTTATCAACGTGTATTCACCTAATGGGAAATTTTCCGCGGAAAGTTTAAGGCCTAACATGGAGAAAATGATCCGCGCACAGAAAAAATTCCTGGGAGATATCAACAGTACTGATAAATATGCGATTCTTGTTTACTTATCTGCTACCCCGGGAGAAGAAGATGCTGGGAATTTTGGTGCTTTAGAACACCACACCTCTACCGTGGTTGTAATGCCTGAAACAATGGAAGCGGCTGCACTCGATAAAAGTATGACCGATATTGTTTCGCATGAATTTTTCCATATTATCACCCCACTTGGAATACATTCCAAAGAGGTACATTATTTTGATTATAATGACCCTAAAATGTCACAGCACTTATGGCTTTACGAAGGTGTAACCGAGTATTTCGCCAATCTTTTCCAGGTAAATCAGGGACTTATTAGTAACCAGGAGTTCTATGACAGAATGGTTGATAAGATCAATATCTCTAAAAGATTTGACGATACCGTTCCATTCACCGTAATGAGTAAAAATATCCTTACCGACGAGTATAAGGATAGTTATTACAATGTTTATCAGAAAGGAGCATTAATCGGAATGGCTCTGGACATTAGATTAAGAGAACTTAGCGGTGGAAAAATGGGCATCCTCGATCTTATGAAAAAACTGAATGCTAAATATGGAAAAGATAAACCATTTGATGATGATCAATTGATCTCTGATATTGTGGAACTTACCTATCCTCAAATTCAGAATTTCTTTGATACCTATATTACCGGTACCACTCCTATCCCTTATAACGAATTTTTCGCCAAGGCCGGTATTGAAGAAAAAGAAGTGATGAGTGAGGTTGGATACTTCTTAAAAGGACAAACTCCATATATCACCGCAAATCAGGAAACCATGCAGATTATGTTCAGAAATAATATTGAGCTGAATACCTTTCATAAAGCTCTTGAGATCCAGGGTGGTGATACTGTAAAATCTATTAATGGCACAGAATATAATATCAAAAATGTTTACGACCTTATCAGTGCTTCTAATGAATGGAAAGAAGATGATGCAATTACCATGACTATCATTAGAGATGGTGAAGAAATGAAACTGCAAGGAAAGATCACTAAACCAATGGATAATGAAATGAAAATGGTGGAAATCCAGAATGCAGATAGTGAACAAATGGAACTAAGAAATGCCTGGTTAAAAGGATAATATATTTATAAAGAATATTTAAAAAGCGACGGGGAAACCTGTCGCTTTTTTTTGCTTAAAACTCTATATAAACCGCTTAACTTATTATCTTTAATTTTCAAAAAACTAACCAATTCATGGAAATTCCTATTCTTCAGGATATTGTTATTATTTTAGGTTTATCCATCGTGATAATCCTGGTTTTTCAACGATTAAAGCTTCCTGCGATACTGGGTTTTCTTCTGGCAGGAATAATTGCGGGACCCCATGCATTTAACCTCATTAGCTCACGACATGAAGTGGAACTCTTATCTGAAATTGGTATCATATTCCTGCTTTTTGTGATTGGTATAGAATTGTCTTTAAAGGGGCTGGCTTCTATTAAAAAGATCATTTTTGTTGGGGGTAGTTTACAGGTTGGCGGCACGATTCTAATTACGGCCGGTATCTCTTACTTTATAGGTTTACCCTTGAATACCTCTATTTTTCTTGGTTTCCTTTTTAGTTTAAGTAGTACGGCGATCGTACTTAAATTACTTCAGGAAAAAGGAGAAATGACCACCCCACATGGAAGAATAGGTTTGGGAATATTAATATTTCAGGATATCATCGTGGTACCCATGATGTTATTTACTCCGCTTCTGGCAGGAGAAACCCCAAATATTCTATCCACGATCATTATAATGGTCCTGAAAATTTTGCTGGTACTGGTGATCGTATATATACTTGCCCGATTTGTAGCTCCAAAGATCTTTGGATGGGTAGTCAAAACAAAAAATCAGGAACTATTTATTTTAACCGTAGTAGTATTTTGTTTTAGTGTTGCATGGTTAACTTCCACTGTGGGACTTTCACTGGCACTTGGGGCTTTCTTTGCCGGACTAATAATTTCTGAATCTGATTACAGCCACCAGGCTACTGCCAACGTCCTACCCTTTAGAGAGATCTTTATTAGTTTTTTCTTTATTTCGGTGGGAACTTTATTGAACCTGGAATTCTTTTTCAGCAATTTGCTGAATATTTTTCTCCTGGTGATCGGCGTGATCTTACTCAAGATGTTAGTAGTGGGGCTCACCGTGCTCATATTAAAATATCCGGTAAGAACCGTATTTCTGGCTTTATTCAGTCTTTTCCAGGTTGGGGAATTCTCATTATTACTCTCCGGAGTTGGAAAGGAAAGTGCTATAATTCCTGAAAATGTTTACCAGTATTTCCTTGCTATATCTATTATTACCATGGGCGTTACCCCTTTTCTAATCTCTTCAGCGCCCAGGATCACTTATTCCATTCTGAAAGCTCCTATTCCAGCGGCGGTTAGAAAACGACTGGATAACATCAAAAAAAGCTCAAAAGCGGAAGAGGAATTTTCAGAAGAAAGTCTTCATGACCACCTTGTTATAATTGGTTATGGGATCAATGGCTCAAATATTTCTAAAGCTGCTAAAAAAGCTGAAATTCCGTATGTTATTCTGGATGCGAACCCTGAGACTTTTAACAAGGCTAAAAAGAATAAGGAACCTATCATCTTTGGCGATGCCACCAATCTTACGATTTTAAAGCATGCCCATGTCCAGGAAGCACGGGTAATCGTTATTGCTATTTCAGATGCCGGAGCTACCAAAAAAATGCTGAGCAGTATCAGGCAATTTACCCAAACAGCTACCATCATTGTCAGAACCAAATATGTCAAGGAAATGGAAGATGTTATTAGGCTGGGGGCTGATGAAGTGGTACCTGAAGAATTTGAAACTTCTATCGAGATCTTTACCAGGGTTCTTAAAAAATACCTGGTTCCTTTTGATGAAATTCAGGAATTCATCAACCAGATAAGATCTTCAGACTACGAGATGCTTACATCCATGAAAAAAAGTCCGCACTCCCCTGCTCTCCAACATCTCAATATTCCGAATAAAGAGATTGTAACCCTGAAAGTACAGAGAGATTATCACCAGATCGTTGGAAAAAGTATACAGGATTCCGGGATTGGAAAGAATTATCATGTAACTCTTCTGGCAATTCAGCGGGATAGAAAATATCTCACGGAGATCTCACCAGATACTACTATATACCAGGGGGATCTGCTATATTTATTCGGCCATCCCAATAATATAAATCATTTAAACAATTTGCTTTCCTTTTAATGTCCCTTAATTTTATAAATTTAGGCACCTAACCATTTCAAGCATTCATGAGCAATACCCCCGATAAGATCAAAAGATATTATAAGTTCATTCGTTTTATGTTAAAATACTGGAACAGTGATCTATTTCGACAGACCAGTGCTGTGGCCTTAAATAATGAACTTTCAGAAGAGGACGAAGAACATAAATTCGATCAGACGCCAGAAGAATTGGTAGAGGATTTAAAAGAAATGGGGCCCACTTATATTAAACTGGGCCAGTTACTTTCTACAAGACCAGACTTATTACCAGATGAATATCTTAACGCACTCGCGAATCTTCAGGATAATGTTTCGCCGGTTCCCTATGAGGAGGTAAAGAAGATCATAGAAGAAGAACTTGGGACTAAAGTTTCCAAGGCATTTAAAACATTTGATGAAAAACCACTGGCCAGTGCTTCCATCGGGCAGGTGCATCGTGCAGAATTACATTCCGGAAGATCTGTTGCTGTGAAAGTTCAACGACCGGGTATTGCTCAAAAATTCATCGATGATCTTGACACCTTAGATGAACTCACAGCGCTTGCGGTAAATCATCTGGAATCGGCCAAAACCTATGCTATTGATGAAGTTTTTGCTGAGTTAAGAAGGATTCTGTTGAATGAATTAGATTATAAAAAAGAAGCTCAGAATTTAAAGACATTAAAGAAGAATCTTCAGCAATATGAACATTTGATCATTCCGGCACCAGTAGATGATTACAGCTCCAGCAGGGTTCTAAGCATGGAATTTGTAGATGGAAAAAAAATCACATCTCTTTCGCCTTTACGGAAAATGGAAAATGATTATTCTGAACTGGTAGAAGAACTGGTAGAGGCTTACCTTCAACAGATTATCAATGACGGATTTGCCCATGCAGATCCACATCCCGGAAATATTAAGTTTACTGTAGATAATAAGATCGCCCTTATAGATCTTGGAATGGTGGCCAGATTTACACCTCAATTGCAGGAGAATCTAATTGAACTTTTATTAGCCATAAGTCAAAGTAATGGTGAGAAAACTGCACATTCCCTTTTGAAAATGAGTGAGCTTACTGAAGATTCTCAAAAGAAGCAATTTTCAAAAACTGTGAGTGATGTGATCATGGAAAGTGAAAATAGCAGGGCAAAAGATCTGCAAACGGGTAGGATCCTGATTCAACTGAATAGGCTTGCCTTAAGCACCCATATAAAACTTCCTGTTGAAATTAATATTCTTGGTAAGATCCTTTTAAACCTGGACCAGATCGTGGCGATGCTGGATCCGGAATTCGATCTTCGTGCAGCAATTCAAAGGAATGTTCACGAGATCATGAGAAAGAAAATGATAAGTGAACTAAAACCCGAGAATTTCTTTAGTACCCTTATAGAATCCAAGCATTTTCTGGAAAAAATGCCGGAGCGAATGAATCAGATCACTGAAAATCTTGCTAATAATGAGTTCAAGATCAAGATCGACGCGATCGATGAAAAACGGGTGACCGATGGCTTTCAGAAAGTAGCGAATCGCATCACATTGGGGCTGATAATCGCCTCCATGATCGTAGGAGCATCCATGCTCATGCAGGTACCTTCCGACTTTACCATCTTTGGATATCCTGGACTTGCCATGTTGTTTTTCCTTCTGGCTGCGGTTGGAGCCATTGTATTAAGTTATGTGATCATCTTTCGGGATGAAAACTTAAATAATAAGAACTAAATTATAAAAACCCAGAATTCATAAATTAAAATGAGAAAACTTTCCTTACTAATTCTTCTTTTAGCAATCTCAATAATTGAAGTAAAAGCACAAAAAATCGAAATTCCCATAGATACCGCTGTTACTACGCAGCATTCTGTAAATATAAACGGGAAATCTATAGAATACACTGCAGAGACAGGTATGATGCCGCTTTGGAACGAGGACAGAGAGCCTATCGCCAGTCTTTATTATACCTATTACACTAAGAATGGAGTAAAAAATAATGAAAACAGGCCCCTGGTGATTTCTTTTAATGGCGGACCAGGTTCTGCGTCTGTTTGGATGCATATTGCTTATACAGGACCTCGGGTTTTAAAGATCGATGATGAAGGATTCCCTGTACAACCTTATGGCATAAAAGAGAATCCTCATTCTATCCTGGATGTGGCAGATATTGTCTATGTAAATCCAGTAAATACAGGCTATTCAAGACCCATTCCTGATGCCGAAGGAAAGGTGGATAAAAAGAAATTCTTTGGAGTGCAGGCAGATATTGAATATTTAGCTGAATGGCTGAATACCTTTGTTACCCGAAAGAACAGGTGGTTATCCCCGAAGTACCTAATAGGGGAAAGCTATGGTACTACCCGTGTTTCCGGATTAGCTCTGGAATTACAGAACAGTCAGTGGATGTATTTGAACGGGGTTATCCTTGTTTCTCCTACTGAAATTGGCCTGGATCGGGAAGGTCCGGTAGAAATTGCCAATCGCTTACCCTATTTTGCTGCCGCAGCCTGGTATCATAAAGTTTTGCCAGCAGAGCTTCAAAGCCAAGACCTTGATGAGCTATTACCGGAAGTCGAGAATTATGCCATCAATGAATTATTGCCTGTTTTAGTTAAAGGTGGATTTACAGATGAATCTAAAAAAGAAGAAGTAGCAGAAAAAATGGCTTATTATTCGGGAATCAAGAAAGATGTGATCCTGCAAAATAACCTGGAAGTTCCTTTCAGATATTTCTGGAAAGATCTACTAAGAGATAAAGAAGGTTATACCGTAGGCCGCCTGGATTCAAGATATCGAGGACTAGATGCCAAAGATGCCGGTGATAATCCTGATTATAATGCCGAACTGACTTCCTGGTTACACTCTTTCACTCCTGCAATCAATTACTATTTGAGGGAAGAATTGAATTTCAAAACGGATCTTAAATATTTTATGTTCGGACCGGTTCACCCGTGGGATCGAAGCGGTAATAACACTGGGGAAAATTTAAGACAGGCCATGGCTCAAAATGCAAATCTGGATGTGATGATCCAATCTGGTTATTTTGATGGTGCAACCACTTATTTCAATGCAAAATACTCCATGTGGCAGCTTGATCCTAGTGGAAAAATGAAAGACCGCCTCAGCTTTAAAGGTTACCGAAGCGGTCATATGATGTATCTAAGAAGCGAAGATCTCAAAAAAGCTAATGATGATCTTAGAGAATTTATTCAGAATAGTCTTCCTGGAGAAGAAGCTGCGAAATACTAATAGATCAGCTTAATAAATATCCCTTCAGATCTTCATAATTGCTGATTTGAAGGGATTTTTTTTGTTTCTCCATTAAACTCTGAATAGAATCTGGAATAGCTACTTTATTATTGATAGCTTCTTCAACTGTATTCAGAAATTTAACCGGATGTGCAGTCTCTAAAAAGGTTCCATAGTAATCTGGATTTGTCTGTAAAAATTTCTGAAGTCCCAAATATCCAACTGCCCCGTGAGGATCCATAATATATCCAGTTTCAGAATAGACTTCCCGCATGGAATTTTTCGTCTTTTCATCATTAAAACTATATGCTGAAAACTTTTCCTTTAAATAGGCGTGATCATGTTTAAATAATTTCAGGATCCTTACAAAATTGCTGGGATCTCCCACATCCATCGCATTCGAAATGGTAGCCACACTCGGTTTGGTTTTATATTCTTCGGTTTCCATATAACTGGTTATTGTGTCATTTGCATTATTTGACGCTATAAAATGATCGATGGGCAATCCAATTTCCCTGGCCATTAACCCGGCACAAATATTTCCAAAGTTTCCACTTGGGACTGAAAATACCAGTTTTTTATCCATTTTTTGCAATTGCTTATAAGCAAAGAGGTAGTAGAACATTTGCGGAAGCCATCTCGCTACATTAATGGAGTTCGCAGAAGTTAGTTTTCGCTCATTTGTTATATCTGAATCTAGAAAGGCCTTTTTCACCATGACCTGGCAATCATCGAAGGTCCCTTTAACCTCCAGCGCAGTAATATTCTTACCCAAAGTAGTCAGCTGTTTTTCCTGGATTTCGCTAACTTTTCCTTTCGGATATAAGATCACTACATCAATCCCTTCAACTCCAAGAAATCCGTTTGCGACCGCTCCCCCGGTATCTCCTGAAGTTGCCACCAAAACCGTAATTTTACCAAGATTTCCTTTTTTGATAAAATATCCCAGACTACCGGCCATAAATCTCGCGCCCACATCTTTAAAGGCCAGGGTTGGACCGTGAAATAATTCCAGACTTCCAATTCTATCATTTATCTCTACAATCGGAAATTCAAAATCTACCGTTTGATCAATAATATCGATCAACGCGGAATTGGAAATTTCATTTCCCACGAAAGATTTAATTGCTTCAAAAGAAATTTCGGTTTTGTCCAGGTTCTGAATATTGTTAAAAAAAGAAGCAGGTAATTTATCAATGTTTTCAGGAAAGTATAGCCCTTTATCGGGAGCCAGTCCACGTACCACGGCATTTTCAAAATTACTTGTATGTTCCCTATTATTTAAGCTGAAATACTTCATAATACTTTCACTCCTTTTTTATTGATTCCCGATAAATGCAGATCAAAGTCAATAGATTTATCTGAATAAAACTCCTTCATAGCATTTTTAACTTTCAATGCAGTTTGATCTCCCTTACATAAAGCGTAAACAGAAGGTCCCGAACCAGATATACCAAAGCCCAGAGCGCCATTTTCAGCCGTTAATTTCTTCAATTCCTGGAAATAAGGAATTAAAATCGACCTAACCGGTTCTACAATTTCATCCTGAAGGCTTCTTCCCAGCAGTTCATAATCTTCTGTGTAAAGCGCACTGACCAGAGCACCCAGGTTTCCCCATTGATTAATGGCTGATTTTAAACTTACATTTTGTTTGATGATGGAACGGGAATCTTTCGTTTTAATTTCTATCATAGGGTGTAGCACCACTACCTTTAATTCTGGTGGAACAGGTAAACTAAGTACCTCTAAGGGACAATAACTTCTTACCAGGCTGAAACCTCCTAACAGGGCTGGGGCAACATTATCTGCATGCGCATTCCCACTTGCTAACAACTCCCCCTGCATTGCAAAAGAAATCAGTTGGTTGGAACTAAAAGGTTCTCCCAGGATCTTGTTAACGGCAAAAACTGCTCCTGCTGAACTCGCCGCACTACTTCCAATTCCACTTCCGGGTTTGATATTTTTTGAGATCTCAATATCAAATCCCTGTTTCGAATCGATCTCGCCAAGAAGTGCTTTTACCGCAACCCCGGCGACATTTTGATCAGCTTCCATTGGTAATTCCTGACCGGAAACTTTTGTAATTCGAATCTTATTAAGATCATTTTTTTTAATGAGCATTTCATCCCCAACTGAATCAAGACAGCAGCCTAGAACATCAAATCCGCAGGAAAGATTGGCCACTGTGGCCGGAGCAAAAACTTTGATCTGTTCCATAATTATTTCTTTCCAATTCTTATAATATCGGCAAAAATTCCTGAAGCAGTAACCTCCGCTCCTGCTCCCGCTCCTTTTACTATCAAGGGTTGTTCAGGATAACGTTCAGTAAAGAAGAGCACTATATTATCACTTCCGCTAAGATTCGCAAATGGATGTTGTGCCCCTACTTCCTGCAATCCAACTTTCCCTTTACCATCTTCCAGCTGGGCGACATATTTTAATTCTGCATTATTCGATGCAGCATTCTGATACATTTTTTTAAAATCTTTTTCGTCTTCTTTCAACAACTCAAAGAATTTCTCATTTGTTTCTGAATTCAGACTTTCCTGAGATAGAAAATCTTCTCTCTCGATATCTTCCAACTCGAGTTGCAACCCAGATTCCCTGGAAAGTATGAGAATCTTTCTGGCAACATCCACTCCGCTAAGATCAATTTTGGGATCGGGTTCGGTAAAACCTTCTTTCATGGCGGTTTCCACAACTTTATAAAATGGCTCGGTTCCATTGTAATTATTGAAAACAAAGTTTAGACTCCCCGACAGTACCGCCTGAATTTTCTTTATCCTATCCCCGGAAGCTACCAGGTTTTGCAGAGTATCGATTATAGGTAATCCTGCACCAACATTGGTTTCATATAAGAATGAAGCACCATATTCCCTGGCGAGGTTTTGTAAATTCTGATAATTCTCAAAGGCATCGGCGCAAGCGATCTTGTTACAGGTAACTACAGAAATAGAATTTGCCAGGTAATTCTTATACCAGTCTGAAATTTCAGGACTTGCCGTATTGTCGACAAAAATGCTGTTTCTTAGGTTTAGCTCTTTTACTTTATCAAAGAATTTCTGTTTATCGGCTTTTTCACTTTTTTCAAGGTTTTCTTTCCAGTTTTGAAGGTCTATTCCATCCTCATCGAAAAGCATTTTTCTTGAATTGGAAAGACCCAGAACTCTAACCTTCAGTCTTAACTTATCCAGAAGATATTGTTCCTGCTTTTTAAGCTGATCCAGAAGTTTACTTCCCACATTTCCTACACCGGTGATAAACAAGTTCAATTCCTTTGAGGGAACTTCAAAAAACTGCTCATGAAGTGTATTCAAAGCCTTTACCACGTCTTTTTTAGCGATCACTGCCGATATATTCCTTTCGGAAGATCCCTGCGCTATGGCTCTTATATTGATATTATTATTCCCCAGGGCACTGAACATTTTACCACTAAGACCGTGGTGACTTTTCATTCGATCTCCTACCAGCGCAATAATGGAAACATTATCTTCAATTTCTACAGGTTTGATCTTTTTGTATCCGATCTCCACCTCAAATGCTTCATCCAGTGCTTCTTTGGCTTTTTCCGCCTCATCGGCCTTCACCGCGATACAGATACTATGTTCTGAAGAGGCCTGAGTTATAAGCACAACATTAATATGTTCCTGAAAAAGTATTTCAAAGAATCGTTTTGAGAAGCCAGGAATACCAACCATACCACTGCCCTCAATATTTAAAAGTTTGATGGCATCTATATGGGTGATCCCGGTAACCCACCTGAAATTCTTTTTACTCGATTTTGAGATCACCGTCCCTGGATCCTCTGGTGCAAAGGTATTTTTAATGTGTATCTCAATATTTTTATCCAGTAAGGGTTGTAATGTTGGCGGATACAAAACCTTAGCTCCAAAATGGGAAAGTTCCATGGCCTCTTCATAAGAGATATGTTTCAAAGAATACGCCTGCGGAACTAGGTTCGGATTTGCTGTGAACATTCCGTTTACATCTGTATAAATAAGCACTTTATCAACTTCCAAAGCTCCGGCAATGATGGCGGCAGTAAAATCTGAACCACCACGACCAAGTGTACTTGGAACTCCCTGATCATTCTTTGCTACAAAGCCGGGAACAATAAAGAGATCGGCTTTATTTTTTTTGAAGTATTCAAGGAGGTTAGAGTTCGTTTTTTCATAATTCACCTGAACTTTCTCATTTACATTTTTGCAAACGATCAGTTCGCTGGAATCTACCCACAAACTATCAATCTTCAGACTTTTAAAATATTCAGAAATAATGAGAGAACTTAAGGTCTCGCCAAAACCAGAGAGCACATGTTTAGTTTTATCTGAAAGCTCATTTAAGAGAAAAACACCCTCATAAAGGGTTTCAAGTCTATTGAATTGATTTTTCACCTTGCTCAGGATAGCACTTTGAGAGGTAACAGGGATCAAATCTTTAACGGCCTCAATATGTCTTTTTTCGTTCTTTTCCAGGATCTCTTTATAAGAGACATCTTCTTTTTCGGCCAGCTCTGCCATTAACAACAGGTCGTTGGTAACTCCGCCAAACGCTGAAAAGACACTTACGACTTTATCTTTTTTAAGATGATCTTGGACGGTTTTGGCAACCAGTTTAATACGTTCAGGAGAGGCTAAGGATGAACCGCCAAATTTCAGGATATGCATAGCTGAAATTGTTTTAAAAAAATTAATAAGAAATTAAAAATATACAGGTGTACGGACGAAAGTTATATAGCAAGGACCCCACAAGGGGTAATACCTGTCATGGTAATATCAATAACTGTAATACGGAAAGAATTTTTTCCAGCTGTAATATTGATATTTTTTTGAAGTTCTTTCACGGTTTTTCTTCGTAAACTTATTTAAAGGTATTCAAATAAATCTACCGGCAAAACTTTTTTAAGAAATCATATTTAAATTTATGAAATCGATAATTTGAAGCAATAAAAAAATCAATAATATAATTTATAGGGTTGATTTTTAAATATTTAAGAATCTATTTATCTTCTGTTGTAATCAAAATGCTTGATGTATTTCAAATTTATAAAATACAGATGTGGGGAATATTCCTTCTATTTTGAAATTAAAATAAATCAGGTTGAGGATGCAAGCTCCTTTTTTCTATTCAATTTGGAGATATAAAAACTACTGATAAGAATTGTGGCGCCTCCCGCCAGGATATTCCAGCTTAATTTTTCATCTAAAATAAAATATCCCAGCACAATAGCACTCACAACTTCCAGATACATTAAAGTGGTAGCGGTAGCTGCTGTTAACTCTTTAAGTCCGTAAAAGAATAATTTAAAAACTACTATTCCAATTAGTAGTCCATATAAAACACCAATTCCAATTTGAGGTAATCCTATTCCAGGTAAACCAATTAAGAATGGCATAAAAACCAGAGCTCCAATGAGGTTTTGATAAAAAATAAGCTGATTCTTACTATAATTTTGGGTTTCAGATTTGAACAGGATTACGGTAATCGCGTAACCAATAGAAGCTCCAATAGCCGATAACATCCCTATGAAATCATTAGAAGCAAAACTAAATGGTTTTCCGGCATAGGTAATCACGATCCCAATAAAGGCAAGGAGTAAAAACCGGGTTTGTGATTTTTGTAACTTCTGCCCAAAGAACAAATATTCTATAGCTGTCACAAATAAGGGATAGGTATAGAAGAGCACCACCGCATTGCCTATGGACGTGTATAAAAAAGCAAGGAGATATAAATACATTCTAATGGCATTGATAAACGAGGCCAATAGCATTTTTTTTGGAGTTCCCCTGAAATGTAATTCTCTATCCTTTACCAGGAACGGAATTAAAAACAACACCGGAACTGCCGTTCTAAACCAGGCTATTGAGCCAGTAGACATACTGGCCATCGATTTAATTAACAAGCCATTATTCCCAGCGAGTAGCGCACAAATAATTACCGCATAGATCGCTTTTCTCTCCATTTACTTACACGTATAATCTCAGAGTTTGTAATCTATACCGTCTGAAGATCCAGATCTTTCTTTGATTTTCTATATAAAAAGGAATTAAAAATGTTCCTTTTCGCAAAGCGATATTGTTTTGGAGAATTGATGAGTTTAATATAAAGTGGTTTCGTAACACCAAAATATTCGTAGGTAGTTCCGTCTAAAAAAGAGATTTCCAGAACATTCCCTTTATGCTGAAAATCATAAATTCCACTTTCCGAAATAGTTTGATTATAGGAATCCAAGTTTTCAGCTTTAGTTTGTGGCGCGATACTTACTAAAAAATGGTAGCCGTCAATTATTTCCTTACTCTTTATTTCGGCCTCTGCATGCTTTTCATCCCCTTCCGGAAATTTGTCAGGATGCCATTGTTTTACCAGGTTCCTATAATTAGTTTTTAGTTGTATCAGGTCAATTTCCTGTTCTACACCAAATAACTTTTTATATTTATTAACACGCTTCATAATCCAATTTTTTTAAGCCGCGAAATTACTCCTTTTTATCTGATAAAGAGTACTTTCTTTAATTAGAAAATTTACCGGGATTTTGAATGGAATGCGAGGAGTTATATAATTTAAAAAAAGAGGATTGATGGAGAAAACAAATATTTTTTATATCCATTTGATATATGTCCTTTCTTACATTATAAAAAATAAGAAAGCGCGATATAAAATATCGCGCCTTCCTCATTTCTGAAATTAATTTCTCAAGACCAGATCATAATCCACTAATATAACTTCCATACAGATCCTTGAACTGAAGTCCTTTAGAGAATCTTTTCTTGCTTAGTTTTTTATATTCAACCAAGGCCCAAAGCAGGAACTCTTTCATGAAGTATTTATCTTCATTTTTACTTTCTGGCTGGTATTTTTCAATCAGTTTACTTAAAGGTTCTATGGAATCTAATTTCTCTTTGTATTCAGAATCTGAAAGATCATCTGGCAATTCAAATCCCGAGCTTTCAAAAAACCATTCGATAAGATCATCATAGGGGGTAGTTGCATCGGGTTTCTGAAGTTTTTCTATCTGCGGAAAATAATCAGGGAATATTGTTTTCACTGAATCTCCTATAAGCTGCTGTGCAACGAAAGCGGCTCCCTCCTGCTCTCCTTCATAAACTAATTCCACTTTACCAGTTATCGATGGAATCACCCCAAGAAAATCGCTAAATCTCAACAATGTTTTATCTTCATCATTTCGTGTAGCTCTTCGCTCAGCAGTACTTAGTAAGTTTTCAAAAGCGGTAATGCTCATTCTCGCACTCACCCCGCTTTTGTGGTCTATAAATTCACTATCACGGGCTTCAAAACTGATCTGTTCCAAAAGATCTCTGGCTATTTCGGGAACATGAACAAGTTCCCTTTGTCTTTCATCCAACTGAGCTTCCTGTTTGGTAATCGTCTTGGCGATCTCAATATCTGAAGGGTAATGTGTGAGAATCTGAGATCCTATCCTATCTTTTAACGGAGTTACGATACTTCCCCTATTGGTATAATCTTCAGGATTGGCGGTAAAGACGAATTGCATGTCTAAAGGCAACCTTAATTTAAAACCTCTAATTTGAATATCTCCTTCCTGGAGTATATTGAAAAGAGCTACCTGTATTCTCGCCTGTAGATCGGGAAGTTCATTGATCACAAAAATACTTCTGTTGGCACGTGGGATCATCCCGAAATGGATTACCCGGTCATCTGCATAGCTTAATTTTAAATTAGCCGCTTTTATAGGATCTACATCACCAATAAGATCTGCCACCGTAACATCTGGAGTCGCTAATTTCTCAAAGAAACGTTCATTCCTGTGCACCCAGGCAATGGGAGTATCATCTCCTTTTTCTTTGATAAGCTCCCGGGCATACCTGCTAATTGGTTTTAGGGGATCATCATTGATCTCTGAACCTTCCACCACGGGCATCCACTCGTCCAGTAGGTTCACCATAAGCCTGGCCAATCTTGTTTTCGCCTGACCTCTTAAACCAAGTAAATTAATATTGTGTCGTGAAAGAATAGCTCTTTCCAATTCAGGAATTACGGTATAGTCGTAACCATGAATTCCTTCAAAGGTATTTTCTTTGTTTTTTATTTTCTGCTTGAGATTATCCCGAAGCTCATTCTTGATACTTTTACTTTGATATCCGGATTTTTTGAGCTCTCCAAGATTCTTTATTTTATCTTTATTCATATGCTTTTTTCTTAACCTCTAATTCTTTTTTTTCTATTGATCTCATAATCTTCAAAGATCATTTCTCCAAGACCTTTTAGACCTGTGTAAAATGCCTTACCCTGATTTGCCATTGTAAACTCCTGAACAAAACGCGTAAGATATGGATCCTGGGCGATCATGAATGTGGTAATAGGTATCCTAACTTTTCTTGCCTGCCTTGCCATATTATAACACTTATCCACCACATATGGATCCAGGCCCATACTGTTCTTATAATAACTACCATCCCTTTCTTTAATACAGCTTGGTTTCCCATCGGTGATCATGAAGATCTGCTTGTTGGTATTTCTTTTACGACGTAAAAGATCCATCGCCAGTTCCAGTCCGGCCACCGTGTTAGTATGATAGGGACCAACTTTTAAATAAGGTAGTTCCGCGATGGAAATTGGCCAGGCATCATTCCCGAATACCAAAATATCCAGAGTGTCTTTGGGATATCTGGTGGTTATAAGTTCAGATAAAGCCATGGCAACTTTCTTGGCCGGCGTAATCCTATCTTCCCCATAAAGTATCATACTATGGCTAATATCTATCATTAGCACCGTACTCATCTGGGATTTATAATGAGTTTCTTCCACTACCAGGTCATCTTCAGACATAGAAAATTCACCGATACCATGATTGATCTGGGCATTCTTTAAACTCTCGGTCATCGAAATTCTACTTAAAGAATCTCCAAACTGATAAGACCTGAAATCTCCGGTATGCTCATCTCCCCGACCTATCTGATTTGTTTTATGATTTCCGGAGGAACCTTTCTTCAATTTACCAAAGATCTGTTCCAGGGCTTGTTGTCGAATAGCTCTTTCCGTTTTGGCAGTAATGGCCATGCTACCATTACCTTCCTGATCTATTTCTTCTTTTATATATCCCTTCTTTTTCAAATCTTCAACAAAATCATCCAGGGTATAAGCATCGTCCGTTAATTGATATTCCTCATCCAGTTGCGCTAGCCAGTCTAAGGCTTCATCAAGATCTCCAGAAGTATGGGTGATGATCTCTTTAAATATTTCAAATAATTTATCAAAAGGAGAAACTTCCGGCGCATCATATTTGTCAAATATGAATCCTCTTATCTCCTTGTCTGCATTCCTTTTCATCTATCTATATTATTCTTTTCTAGGTGTGAGATCCAATATTCAATATAATTAGTTTGAAAATTGTTTCGTTTTCCATCCTTAAAATTAAACCTTTTTAAAGAGAAAGTAAACACTAGCATCGTAAACACAAACTAAACTTTTGTTAATGGAAATTCCAGAATTTTCAGGGTTTGCTGTTATTCTTTTCTTAATTACTTCCCATTATTTTACAGGATATAGGAGATTTGAAAAAAAATTAGATGAACAAATATTTTTATTTTCTGCTGATTGGTCTTATTTCCTTTAATGTAAGTGCCCAGGAAAAAAAGTCCCCTTACCAAACCGATTTCTGGAAAGATGGAGCATGGATAGCTGGATCTGTTGGTTTAAATGTTTTAGGTGTTATTACGATTCAAAATAAGCCTGATCTAACTGAAACAGAACTTACTAATCTCAACGGAGATGATATTTGGGGAATTAACCGTGGTGCCGTTGGGAATTATTCTGAAGAGGCTGATGAGCTAAGTTATATACCTTTCTATGCATCTTTTGCAACCCCGCTTCTAATGCTACTAGGCGAAGATGAAAGAAGTAATTTCGGGCAGATTTCCGTGATGTTTATAGAAACTATGGCAACCACGGGAGCTTTTTTTACGATCACTGCTGGGAATGTCCAAAAGAGCAGACCGCTGGTTTATAATGAAAATTTAAGCACGGAAGACAGATTAGATTCTGATGCACAAAGATCTTTTTTCGCAGGGCATACGGCTGCAACTGCAGCAGCAACTTTTTTTACAGCTAAGGTCTTTCACGATTTCAATCCAGATTCACCTGCCGTACCATTCGTCTGGGCCGGAGCTGTAGCAGTCCCTGCTTATGTAGGATATTTAAGAACAAAAGCAGGAAAACATTTTTTTACAGATAATTTAATTGGTTTTGGAATTGGTGCTGCTTGTGGTATCTTAGTGCCTGAAATTCACAAGATCGGGAATGAGAAATTGGATATATATCCAACAGTGAATACAAATGTAATGGGAACCGGCATAGATACTAAAGGAATAGGGTTTAACTACTCCTTCTAAAAGAATCTTTTCTATGACAATTGGAGAAATAATATTGCTGTTTTTTACGGTATTAATGTGTATTCCCACCCTTGCCTCCCTCACCAGATTTGACCAATGGTGGGTCAGAGGTTTTGATTTTCCCAGGATTCAGATAAGTTTTCTAATTATCTGTGTAATAATAGCTTCTGCCCTTACGTATGATTTTGATGAATTATGGCAAATTATTGCTGTAAGTACACTGTTTTTAAGTCTTTTATATCAGTTCAAAAAAATTTTTCCCTATACTTATATTTCCAGGAAACAGGTTTTGAAATTTAAAGGTTCAGATCCAAATGCAGCTATTTCAATATTAGTGAGCAATGTTCTTACTCCTAACAAAAGAAGTGATAAGCTTATCTCTCTCGTTAATGAAAGAAATCCAGACATTCTTCTGACCCTGGAAACAGATAAAAGATGGGAAGATGAACTTTCTGAACTAGAAGACGATTATAAATACACGGTGAAAATTCCCAAAGATAATCTATACGGGATGCATCTATACTCCAAACTGGAATTAGTAGATGTGAAAGTAAGATATCTGGTACAGGAAGATATTCCTTCTATTCACGGCTATGTAATTCTTAGAAATGGTAAAAAGGTGAGACTACATTGTCTGCATCCTATGCCTCCAAGCCCTACTGAAAGTGATACTTCGACAAATCGTGATGCCGAATTACTGATGGTGGGAAGGGATATTGATGCTGAAAAAGACTCTATCCTCGTGGTTGGAGATCTTAATGATGTGGCCTGGTCCAGAACAACAAGGCTTTTTCAGAAATTAAGTGGGTTAATGGATCCCAGGATTGGAAGAGGCTTTTTTAATACCTTCCATTCAAAATATTTTTTATTGAGATGGCCCTTAGATCATGTTTTTCATACGAAAGACTTCACCCTAATAGATATAGCCAGGGAAAAGAATATAGGTTCAGATCACTTTCCCATGTATATAAAGCTCAATTATGAACCCTCTGCAGAGGTGATCAATGAAGATACAGATCATGCAGATGAAGAAGAAAAAGAATGGGCAGAAGAAAAAATCAAGAACGCTGACCCAATAAGGCAGAAATTAGACTTTAACTCTCTTCAAAATAAACTGACAACTTAGAGATACCTTTCAATTTAGCACAATGCCTGGCTGAAACAGGTTTTTCTATAAAATCCACGACATGCGGATCTTCAGCGGCATCTCTTTTATCTTTTCGATCTATCGATGAAGTTACCATGACTACGTGAAATCTATCATTATCACTAACCTTTTTCAATTTTTCAAGAAATTCCCAGCCCGTCATTTTAGGCATATTAATATCCAGCATAATCAAATAATCTGTTTCTTTATCTGATTCATTTTCCAAAAAATCCAGTGCTTTGTGTCCGTCTTTAAAAACGTAAGGATCAGGATCTAAATCACATTTGGAAATTATTTTTCGCTGGAGAAAAGTAACTATTTCGTCATCATCTATAATTAATGTTCGAAGCATAGGTAGGGTTTTTGGGGTTTGATTTAGAGTTCTTTTTCGGTTTGAACTGCTATTTTCCTGATAATTTCATCAAGTTCATTCGCTGAAGTTAAAATATTATCTAATATTTCTTCAACATTTTCAAGATCATTTTTATAGTTTATAAGTAAATCTACCAATCCCATCACTTTTGCCAGTGGTGCTCTTACAACATGAGATTGGGTCCAGGCAATTTCTTTCAACCTTTTATTGTGGTTTTCAATCGCGATTAAATATTGTTTTCTTTCAGTTATATCCTGCATAGAACCGATAATACGCTTTGGCTTATTATTATCGTCAAGTATAAGGTAGCTTCGATCTAAAATATATTTATAAGAATCGTCGGCACACTTAAACCTGTATTCTATAGTAAGATTTTTTATCCCCTCCTCCTGCATTCGTCTAGCAAGAGATTTTACGTTTTCATAATCATCAGGATGTATTTTACTATTCCACCACTTTCCAGAATATATTCCCTCCTCATTGTAATAACCAAAAAGTTCAGATGCAACCTCGCTAACTTTCATTTCATCTTTCTCAATATCATAATCGGTGATAAGATCGCTGGTCGCTTTCGCTACAATATCGTATCGCCTTAAACTATCCCTAAGCTCTTTCTCCTGTTCGATGAACTCAGTGATATCTCTGGAATTCATAACTATTCCTTTAATTGCCGGATCATCGCTAAGATTAGTAATAATCGTTTCAATCCATCTCCATTCATTTCTTGAATTTTTAATACGATATGATGGTAATTGTACTCTTTTCTGGGTTTTCAGCATGTTAATA
Source organism: Christiangramia sediminis (assembly GCF_020552705.1). Lineage (GTDB taxonomy): Bacteria > Bacteroidota > Bacteroidia > Flavobacteriales > Flavobacteriaceae > Christiangramia > Christiangramia sediminis. The sequence goes on from NZ_JAJBZG010000002.1 coordinate 115,627, forward strand.
TGCTGAATTATATTCTTATAATCCTTTTCGTATATATAATCTTTAAGATTTGTGCCATTCATTTTTGAAGGCTTTAAACCGAAGACCGTTTTAGATGCCGGACTATTATATAAATATTTAAAGTTCTCATCCACGATAGAAATAACATCAGAACCTTCCTGAACAAGAGCTTTAAACCTTTTTTCGCTATGTAAGAGACGTTCTTCGGCTTTTATCCTGGCAGTGATATCCCGCACGAGTGAAATTCTAGCTAGCTGTCCGTTAAAGACCATAGGATTGCTATTCACATTTACAAAAATCCTATCTCCATTTTTTTTAACATGTTCCACCTTCACCTGAAAAAAGCTATCCGCATTTTCAGAAATAACAGGCTCAATCATCTCTTCCTGTTTTGGAGCCCAAAGATCTCTTACCGTCATCCTGGAAAATTCTTCAACACTGTATCCATAGAGCTCTACCGCGGCAATATTTACCTTTAAGAATCTTAATTTCTCTCTATCCAATACCCACATGGGAAGCGGACTAACATCAAAAAGATTTTTATAATTTTGTTCAGAATTTTTCAGTTTTCTCTGAACTTTCTTTCGTTCTGATATGTTTTCTGACAATTCCTGATGTACTGTTTTTAAAGGAGTAATGTCTGTTCCATAAATAAAAACAACATCTTCTTCAGTAAAATAGCGGGAGAATCGCCATGAAATCCATAAATAACCACCGTCTTTCTTTAAGCATCTCAGTTCGAAATCCAAACCATCTACAGAAATATTCTGAATTGCTTTATAAGTTTTATCGAGATCATCAGGGTGAATAAATTGAGTAAAGGGTTTAGTTAAAATTTCACATTCTGTAAAACCAAATTTCTCTACAAAGGAAGGATTGATTTTTTTCACGAAACCATCCATACCAATCACAGCAATAAGGTTAGGTGAAAACTGAAAAAAATCGTTTAATTGATCCTGACTTCTTTTTCTTTCGATCGCAGAGGCGATTTGCAAAGTAATATCTCCAATTACATCTAATTCTATTTTCTTAGTATCCTTGACAGATCCCAAACAAAATATAGAAATGAGATTCCCATGGAAATGTATAGGTATTCCTACTGCAGATTTTATAGACTTGTTATTTGCAAGGATCATATCTTTAAGCAAGCCTGTTTTCTCCTGCTCACGTAAAATTTTCACTTCACCAGAATCCCAAACCATACCTGGAAGACCCTCACCTATAGCGTACGAATTCTCGGGATTTATATTATTTGAAAGATCTTTATCGAGCGGCCAATAAGCTGTCCTTATCAACCTTTGATTATTTGCACTCACCTTATATGCTTCCCCATATTCAAAACCAAGATCTCTACAAAAGATTTTTAAAGTTTTGACCATAGCCTCATTAAATGTTGGCTTATCACCAAAAGCTTTTATAACCTGGAAAATTAATTCCTGTTTTTTATTATGCAGATAAGTTTGCGTAATATCCCTGGCAATCCCAACTAAACCAATAGTTTCATCAGCATTGTTCTTTAATGGCACTTTAGTAAGTAAGAGCATTTCCTGCTTACCTTCGATATTTGTGATTAGATCTGGGCGATTTATAACCGGTTTCCCGCTTTTCATAACCTGCTCATTATCCTCAATAATATCACTGGCTCTGTGTGGGTCAAAATAATCCCTGGGAGAATAACCTTTACTACTTTCATCTACAGATTGACCTAACATTTGCGTATAAAACTTCTTATTGGCTAAGATGGATTTATGCTCTTTATCCTTGACAAAAATATAATCTGGAATATTATCAATTATAGCACGAAGCATTTGACGCTCCTCACTTATTTTATTTTCGGTAAGTCTCTGTTGGGTGACATCTTTAGCAATTCCGTATACACCAATAATTTCGCCATTATAAGTAATAGGAAAGTTGCTTATATCCAAGGTTCTTCTTCCTCCCTTGGTACTCATAAATTTCGCCTGGTAAGTCTGAGATTCTCCTTTAATAGCTTTTGAGAAATGTTCCAAAACCTTGGCCTGATCTTCTTTCAGAATTAATGGAAGAAAATGCATTTTCAGTAACTCATCTATAGATGTTTCAGCAAGCCTTGCTGAGGCTGCATTAGCATTCACAAAATTACCCTCAAGATCGAAAGAGAAAACCGCATCGGGATTATTATAAAACAGATTAGAATATATCTGCCTTTTATACTCTAATTCCCTGGGAAGTGAGGATTTTGAAACAAATTCTTTTAAGGCTTTTTTTTCAATAAATACAGAGATCTGGTTAATCTCAGCATTGATATCCAGAACCGGAGAGAAATAATATTTCAGCTCTAAGTTGCATTCCTCATGGGTAATATTTAATTCCTGGAACCTACCTGTTCGGCATAAGCTTAATTTATCCTGAATTTCATTCTTTAGATACTCTGGAAAAAGATCAGAAAATTTCTCTCCAACAACTAATTGAATTTTATATAATTGTTTGAAGATATTTTCAGCAGCAATATTGTAAGCAAGTATTACCTGCTCATAAGAAAGAGTTATAAAAGCCTCCTGCTGAAAATTGGAAGTTTTCTTGTTCAAGTCGGGTGATAAAAGATTTAGGTACGCGGAAAGTACAAAAAATTAATTAGTTAGAAACTAAAAAATTGTTTTTGAAAAATTTAAACCTATTCCAAAATTAGAATTGTCATAAGACTTAATATCAGCTCCTATTTGGGCTTTTAAAATATAATCGGTATTAATTAACTCCAATTCAAGAAGAGTTGAGATGACTTCTCTGGTTTCAGAAAAAAAGGTTCCTTTCATACCATAATTTTTTCGATAACTCAAAAGAAATCGGTATGGAAATTCCTCAAAAGCTTTTCCTTTCAAGCCTAGATGATGAATAGTTAGTATGTTAGTTCCTATCCTAAACCTGGTATCTTCATTTAAAAGAATAAAAGGAACTCCTAGAATCTGATTTCTATAGGTCCATCCAGAGCGGTACAGATTATTATTAAAATAATTATCTGCTCCGTCTACTTCTGAACTAACTCTTCTTCTACTTTGATTTTTAGTATAATAAAATTCATACATAAAAGCTTTCAACCACGAACTACCCCAGAATGTATCACGGTTATCTTCAAAATAAACAGCATAACGACCATCAGGTAGGTTCCCCCCTTTCATTCCAGAAGCATCTTCAAAAATATGATTGTATAGAAATTGAAAATCAACGTCACGAATCTTTGTTTTAATCTTTAGCTCATAACTGCCAATTTGATTTCCCAGGGCATTAACTTCCTGTCCATCTGCAACATCATTTTCACTCGCCATTCCGGTAAATATTCTCGTGTAATCTTCAAAAGAACCAGGGAGTTCGCCGAATTCTTCAGAATAACCCGCCCATTGCACAAAATGCTGGCCTCCCAGAGAAATTTGAAAATTATTTTTACTCCTATAAACTATATGTCCGCTTTTATGATGCAAACGAGTTTCATCAATAAAGCGATCATCATCCATAATATATTCTTCCAAACTAAACATTACTCCTATTCCATGATCACCTTTCAGAAACAAGGGATCACGGGTAAAAAATCTAATGCCTGGTAAGGGAGATGCATTTAAAGACCATAAAATATTTTCATTAGACGCACTTAGATTTTGAAATAAATCCTTGCGTTGCTTTTTTCCTAAAACAATCCCGAATTTTGGTGAAGTATAGGCAAAGTATGCTTCATCAAGTTTAAATCCATCATCGTAACCATCTTTATAAAGTCCACCTAAGCCAAACTCAGCACTTCTCTCGCCGTCAAAATCTATGTTTGCTTTATAGGATAATAAGCCCGAAAAATGAGTTTTTTCATCAAGTCGACCTCTATAATTAGTGTGCATCCAGAATGGTGATTCCTTATCAGTAAAAAGTTGTGCTTCCCCTTCAAAATCCAAATTATAAGTCACCTGTCCACTCGAAGTATAAAGGAATAGCATAAAAAAAATAAAACTGAGGCAAAAATTTCTCATGTGTTTGATCTAGGAACCTTGCAAATATTACTAATAAGAATTAAAATTATGTAATTTTGAACAGCAAAATAGGAAAGATGTTATCAATATTTCGAAAGAGTACATATTTAGTGGATCTGTTAGAAGGTATAACCGATTTTCATAATCATATATTGCCCGGAATAGATGATGGAGCAAAAACGGTGCAGGAGTCTCTGGGATTAATCCAAGAATTTGAAAACATTGGAATACATAATTTTGTAGCGACCCCTCATATTATAGGAGAATATTATCCGAATACCCCTTTAACCATAGGAAAAGCATTTGATGAAATAAATCCTCATCTGCCAGGTTCCGTAAATCTCAGTTATGCTGCAGAATATATGATGGATCAGCATTTTGTAGATATAATTGAGAAACAAGACATATTACCCGTAACCAAAGCCAAAGTGCTGGTAGAAATGTCTTACTTTCAGCCTCCAATTAATCTAAATGAAATTTTATTTAAAATACAAAACCACTCATTCTCGCCAATCTTAGCTCATCCTGAAAGGTATGCTTACTGGCATTCCAAAGATTTGCAGAAGTATAAGGACATTAAATCCAGAGGTTGCGATCTTCAGTTAAATATGCTTTCTCTTTCTGGTCATTATGGGATTGGCATACAGAAAACTGCCTACAGTTTATTGGAAAATGATTTGATCGAGTATATCTCTAGCGATGTTCATAGATTAGATCATATTAACAAAATCAAGAAGATCAAATTATCAAAAAAGCATATCTCCTTATTAAATAGAATTATTGACAACAGTAAAGTATTATTTATTAATTAAACAGTCTTTTTTTCAAACGTTTCCATTTGCTTTCCTCATCAGCACCATAACCATAACCGTAGCCATATGAATAGCCATATTGAGCTCCATAAGAAAACTTAGAGTAATCTACATCATTCAGAATTACAGCAAGTCCTTTTAATTTGCCCTGTTTCTTAAGATCCTTTGGAAACTCTAGAAGGTTCTTTTCTGTAAAATCTGCTCTGGTAACATATAAGGTATAATCAGCGAGTTGACTAATTAATAGAGTGTCTGTAACGATCATAGCAGGCGCTGTATCCACTATTACATAATTATATTGTGAACGAGCTTGTTGAATTAGACTTTCCATTCTATCATTCATCAATAATTCAGCCGGGTTAGGAGGTATTGGACCAGAAAGTACTACATCTACTTCAATTCCATTTTCTTCAGTATTTGAAATTATATCAGAGGAGGTTATATCATAATCGTACAAATAATCTGATAAACCCTTTTCCTTTGATCCTTCTGTAGCTTTAGTATACCTATGAAGTTTAGGGTTACGTATATCAGCACCTATCAATAAGGTTTTTTTACTTGAACTTGCCAGAGTTCGAGCTAAATTATAGGACACGAAAGTTTTTCCTTCACCTTTAACTGTTGAAGTAACAAAAATTACATTTCCAATATTTTTATCCTTATTTTGAATTAAATACGCCAAATTTGTTCTCAAAATTCTAAAAGATTCTGCTAAGGGAGTTCTATCGTTTAAATGAATAACATCTGTTTGTCCAGTGGCTATTCTTGGCACTTCTCCTATAAATGGTACAGATTTAATCAAAGAAGCAAGATCTCCTTTATGGTGAACTTTAGTATCCAGTAGATTCTTTAAAAAAATAATTAAGATGGGGATAAGCAGACCTATTATAATTCCCCCAACTAAAATCAACCAAGGTTCAGGATCTACAGGATTATTTAACGTAAAGGCTTCATCAACTACTCTGGCAACAGAAGCAGTGGCCGCAAAAGATATTGCAGCTTCTTCTCTACGTTGTAAAAGAAATAAATATAGCTGTTCTTTTATTTGCTGTTGTCTTTCAATCCCACGCATTCCTTTTTCTAATCCCGGAAAATTACTAAAAGATCCCTGAGCTCTATTTTCTCTTTGATTTAATTCGCCAAGCCTAATATTGATTGACTGCCTTGTACTTACAATATTTTCAAATAAATTATTTCTCAAACTATCTATTTGATCTGAAATTGTAATTACAACGGGATTTTTCTCTGTTGAACTTTTTAAGTAAGCATTTCGCTCCATAACCAAAGCGTTATAGGAGTTTATAAGTCCAGAAATCCCACCCTGGTCCATTCCAACTTCTGGCAAGAAATCATACCGCCCTTGTTTACTTAATAGTTCTTCAATTGAATTTAGAACAACCTTTTGAGTTTCTAGCTCAAAGATTTCTTGCTCTGCTGCAGAGAATTTCGATTGAAATTGATTAGCTCCCGCTTCAACATTCATAATCTGATTTTCTCTTTTGAATTCTGCGATACCCACTTCAACAGAGTCCAGTTCAGATGTAATCATTTGCAGTCGATCCTGTATAAATTTTGTAGTATTTTCAGCTACCTCCTGCTTATCTTTAACGCCTTCTTCGTTAAAACGCTGCATGAGTTTATTTAAAAAGTCCTGTGCTTTTTCACTAGATTCACTTACAATACTTAATTGTAAAATATCTTTAGCCTGTCCTTTGGTTGATATAACGATACTATTGATTATTTGATTCGCAATATCCCTTACCGGACTTATTTTAATTTTAACAGTACTAATATTCTTGAAATAACCTTTCTCTTCACCTGATTTGGGTAATATTGTAAATTTTAGATTCTCAAAACTTATAATCTCACCAATTTTATGAACCTCAGAGTAACTCTCGTTTTGACCACTTTCTAACAAGAAATCAGTCTCTGATTTTGGAGTAATAAATAAATCTAAGTCTTTATTGTTTACAAGTGAATCTGGGCTTACGAATTCTATTAAAATTGGGCTAGATCTGTAGGCTTCAACAGTTATAACATTCCCCTCTATAAAATAGGAAACATTAAGGTTAAGTTCATCAATAACACTTTCAACTAACTGTTTTGATTTTAATTTTTCAATATGATTTTGTATTCCATCATCTGCCAAAGAGAAAACAGTACCACCTCCTGACGGTAATGCACTCATGGCATTATTTTCTTTTTCATCTACAATGAGCATAGTAGACTGTGTTCTGAATTTGGGAATGGTGTATCTATTATACAGGTATGCTAATAACCCCCCAAGTAATAAGCCAAATAAAATCCATTTCCAATATGCCAGATATTTAAATAATTCTGCTTTAAGATCAAAATTAGATTCCTCTTTTTCTTCATTAAAATCCTGAAGTTCTTCCATAGATTAAAGGCTATTTATAAGAAGGTACATACTTATAATCGTAGTTCCAATTGAAATTAATCCCTGATAACTGGTAAAAAAACCAGCAGATTTAACTGCCCTGTAGGTAGGTTCCACATACACTATATCATTCTGTTTTAGATAAAAATAAGGACTTGAAAATAAATCGGTCGTGGTCATATCAATCGTACCTATACTTTTCACCCCATCCACTTCTCTTATTACGGTAATATTTTCTCGTCTACCATCATAAGTAATACTTCCTACACTTGCCAACAGTTCAGGCATACTTATTCTTCCATCGGTAATTTGAACTCTTCCCGGACTACCAACTTCTCCAAGCACAGTGACACTAAAATTAACTATTCGGACATCCACTATGGGATTTTTTAGATAGACTTCTATTTCATTCTCCAGCTTTTTCTGGATTTCCGTTCTAGTTAATCCTTCTACTTTTATTTCACCTAGCACAGGAAAATTTATTGTTCCCCCAGGACTAACCAGATATCCGGTTAATGAAGCATCTTGATTTCCACCACCACCCTGTCCTTGCTGGCCTCCGGTTTTCATTTGAAAAGGAGCGACGATTTCTTCATTAATTGAAGAAGATGAAACATTTATTCTAAGAACATCATTCTTCTCAATTTCAGGCTCATAATCCAGAAGATTTTTCTGGCCTTCAAGAGCTTCCTTACCTTCATAAAAAAACACGATATCTTCTTTTGTGGCACAACTATTTAAACTTAGAGCTAATAGTATTAAACTAATGATTCTCTTCATAAATTATATTATTCTTTCTTTAATTCAGCTAAATTGTCCAACCTTTCATAAGAAGAGTTGTTACTTTTAAATTCAGGGATTAGTTCCTTTAATTTTGCCACCACCTTGTCGTTTTTCAGCTTACTGGCAGATTTAATGATTTTCTCGACCTTATCATTAATCATCTCGTAATCCCTTACTACTTCCTGACCAATCATTATTTTCTTATGATGCGTAGGCAAGGTTTTACATTCGTCATTAAGCAGCTCTTCATAAAGTTTTTCTCCAGGTCTTAAACCTGTGATCCTTACTTTAATATGTTTATTAGGTTGATAACCTGCAAGTTTTATCATTTTAATGGCTAAGTCCATGATCTTTACAGGTTCACCCATATCAAAAACAAATATTTCTCCTCCATTTCCCATAGCGCCAGCTTCCAGAACTAACTGGCAGGCTTCAGGAATGGTCATGAAGTATCTTATGATATCAGGATGGGTTATAGTTACAGGCCCTCCTGCTTCAATTTGCTTTTTAAATAAAGGAACGACGGAACCATTAGATCCTAAAACGTTACCAAATCTTGTGGTAATAAATTTAGTACCATTAGGATTGACCTTTATATTTTCATGATATAGAGATTGTACATACATTTCTGCAGTTCTCTTGGACGCACCCATTACATTACTTGGGTTTACCGCTTTGTCGGTGGAAACCATCACGAAATGTCCTACATGATACTTTACCGCTAAATCTGCAAGATTCTTTGTTCCCTGAATATTTACAAAAATTGCTTCGTGAGGATTACTTTCCATTAGGGGAACATGCTTGTAGGCAGCAGCATGATATACCACGTCGATATTCTGATTTTGAAACATCAGTTCTAAACGCTTTTGATTACCCACATCACAGATAATAGCCTTGAAGTTTAAATCTGGAAATTTTGATTCTATTTCCAATTGTAAATTATGAAGCGGTGTTTCCGCCTGATCCAGTATAATCAGCTTTTTAGGATTATATTCTGCTACCTGTCGTACGATTTCACTTCCTATTGAGCCAGCAGCGCCAGTAACTAAAATAGTTTTTCCGGTTAATTGATCAATTTTATTTTGTACTTCTAGCTGTATAGGTTCTCTTTCAAGAAGATCTTCAATTTGTAATGTTTTTACTTTCTTAGCAATGGGTTGATTTTCATCCCAGGATGATACCAGGGGTGCATTATAAACCGCTATATCATGTTCAAGACATTCCTCTACGAGTTTAAATTTTTCTTCAGGAGTAAAACTATTTTCTGAAAAGATAATAGCCTTGGCTCCAAGAGAATGTACTTCTTTATGAATCTTTTGAGTATGCTTTAATACTGGCTTATCTAAGATTCTTAACCTTTTGTGAGAATTTTGAGTTAGAAAACCGACAATTTTAAAACGTTTGGGATGTTCAATATCCAATGCCCCGGCTATAGATATCGCATTTTCATCTACTCCCAGAATGACAGCCTTAATTAAAGCTTCATTTTTTTGAACTATTTTAAAGTATTCATATACCTGCTTAACTCCTAGTCGGAATAAAAATAAAAGAGAAAAAGAGATCCAAAGATTAATCAGTAAGCCACCGATTAAAAATATTTTTTCGCCAATTATAAAATAGGTCGCATAATTAATAATCAGTAAACTTATAAACGACCCAATGGTCGCAAGTAAAAGTTTTAGGGCATCGATATTCGAGGAATATCGAATTATACCCGCATAGGTTTTAAAAATATAAAAGAAAACAACATGCGTGGCGATTATGATAATCCCTTTATCAAAGAAACTTAATAAAGTATATTGAAACGGAGATAAATCAAGTAAAATAAAGATGGTAAGAACTGTAGAAATAGTTACCAGCCCTATATCAATCAAAAATACCGCCCAACGAGGAAGATATTTTAAATTACGAATATCTAAAGCGTTGTCGGGACCGGTAAGAATATTCTCAAGGGCTCTGTTTATTCTACCCATAATTTTAAACTATATTTTTCAAACAGTTTAAGATTGCCTGCTCTATTCTGCTCCTATCATTATCAGAAAGGTTAGAGCCACTTGGCAAACATAAACCATTTTTGAACATCTCTTCGGCAATTCCCGTGCCGTAATACGGATATTTATTAAAAACTGGTTGCATATGCATAGGTTTCCATAGTGGTCGGCATTCAATATTTTCAGATTCCATGCACTTTCTCAAGTCCTCCCTATTTACTCCCCCTGTTTTGGTTTCATCAATATTAATAACACTTAACCAGTGATTACTGTGAAAATCATCGTTTGGTTCAGTAAATACCTTTATTCCGTCAATATCGCGGAATAAATTTACGTAAAATTGAAACATATTACGTCTGCCCTGTACTCTTTTATCCAGAACCTCCATTTGTCCCCTACCAATTCCTGCTGAAATATTACTCAATCGATAATTATAGCCAATCTCGCTATGCTGATAATGCGGTGCGTCATCCCTGGCCTGAGTGGCCAGAAAAATCGCTTTTTTCTTAGTTTCAGAATTTTTAGTGATCATCGCACCACCTCCGGAGGTTGTAATAATCTTATTTCCGTTAAAAGAAAGTATAGAAAAATCCCCGAAAGTTCCACATTTTCTACCTTTATAAGTACTCCCAAGAGATTCGGCACTATCCTCTATTATGGCAATACCATATTTATCAGCAATCGCTTTTATTTGATCTACCTTATAAGGCATTCCGTAGAGATGAACCGCAATAATCGCTTTAGGTTTCTTTCCTTTTGAAATTCTATCTTTAATAGCAATTTCCAGTTGATCCGGACAAATATTCAGAGTTTCCTCTTCACTATCAATAAAAATAGGAGTGGCACCCAGATAAACGATGGGATTAGCAGAGGCTGCAAAGGTCATGCTTTGACAAATTACTTCATCTCCTCTTTCCACACCAGATAAAATCAAAGCCAAATGTAAGGCGGCTGTGCCTGAACTCAATGCTGCTACTTCTAACGAACCAATTTCTTCAGACGTCAAATATTCTTTAATATCTGCTTCAAAACCGGTTACATTAGGACCTAAGGGAGCGATCCAGTTTTCTGCAAAAGCCTCGTTAATATATTTTAGCTCATTACCTCCCATGTGCGGGGATGAAAGCCATATTTTTTCGTTATTCATTTTTAATAGTATTAAACTTAATGACCTTTCCAGGAGTTCCAACAACCACTGCAAAATCTGGTATATCATTAATAATTACAGCTCCGGCACCAATAGTTACCCATTTTCCAATCTTAATTCCGGGAATTATAGTCGCAGCGGCTCCAATATGGCTACCTTCTCCAATTTTAACATTACCGGTTACCGTCGCTGATGGTGAAACATGAACATAATTATCAATAACAACATCATGCTCTATCACTGAGCCGGTATTAATAATACAATGCACTCCAATTTTTGAAGCAGAATTGATTACTGCATTTGGCATTATCACCGTACCTTTTCCAATTTCTGTATTTTCAGAAATAACAGCAGACTTATGAACCAGAGCCTCACAAAACAGCCTTTGAATTTTATTAGCGACCACCTTTCTTGTTAAATTATTTCCAATGGCAATAACAGCTATTTGATCGACCATCTCTTGAGTCAAATCATGAGTCACCTTAAAATCAAGAAGTTTATTTATAGACCTGTCGTCGTCAATTATAAAGTCTATAGAGTCATAATCCTGAGAAATGATAATATCTATTATTACCTTGGCATGACCACTAGCACCGTATATAATCATTAATTGTTTCCGTTAAATGGTTCTGTTGTTGCCATATTCTGTGTGTTTATTCCTTCTGATATCAATACTTTTTTTATTGTCTTAAATAATATTTTCAGGTCCAACCCAAAAGAAATATTTTCAACATACCAGATATCATATTCAAACTTTTGCGTCCAACTTATTGCATTTCTACCATTTACCTGTGCCCAGCCGGTAATACCAGGCCTAACTTCGTGTCTTCTCCCCTGTCTTTTTGAATATAATTTCAAATATTGTGGCAACAAGGGCCTCGGTCCAATAATGCTCATATCACCTTTTAAAACATTAAATAGCTGCGGGATTTCATCAATTGATGTCTTTCTAACAAATTTTCCTATCGTGGTCAATCTCAATTCATCAGATAAAGGTTCCCCATCTTTATCTACAGCATCGGTCATCGTTTTAAATTTAACAATTTTAAAGTTTTTACCGAATTTACCGGGTCGATTCTGAAAAAAGAAAGGTTTACCCTTATTTGCCAAGCTCAGTAAAATTGTAATTAGAATTAGTAACGGACTAAGGATAATCAAGCCGATAAGGGAGACAATAAAATCTGAAACTGGCTTAATAATCTTACTATACATTAACTAATTGTAAAAATGAACCTGATTTTAACTGCGGCCGCGAATTTAATCATGTTTATTTAGGGCTTCTAATTCTTTGTATTCTTTTAACAAATTTTCCCAAAATAGCCCGCGCTCATAATTCATTTGGATCAATTTACGTGCGTTTTGAGCTAATTTAGACCTTAGAACGGTATTTTCTATAATTTCTGACATTGAATTCAGCAAAGCGTTTCTATCTTTTACGGGGATAATCATACCGTTGATTCCTTCTTCGATTATCTCATTACATCCATTAATATCAGACACAATCGCAGGTAGTCCCATCGCATTGGCCTGCATAACCACGTTCGGGAATCCTTCCCGATAACTTGGAAATGCTAGCACATCTGAAATAGAAAAATAAGCCCTAACATCCTGTTGATAGCCAGTGGTGAAAATTTTTGGGTGAGATTTAATATTCTGGAAAACTTGGTGATCTAATGGATCTAATTCCTGTTCAAAAGGCCCCACCAATAATAAAGAAATATCAGGTTTACTTTTCTGAAGTTCTATAAACGATAAAACCAACTCGTTAATTCCTTTTTCAGAAACCAGACGCCCCACAAATATAAAAGTGAAGTCTTCCCGTGGGATTCCCAACTCACTTTTAAGTTTAAATTTTTCCTCCTGGTTAAATTGTGAGGGATCAAAGTAACCTGTATCTATGCCATTAGAGCTACCCTTCCCCAATACTTTTAATTTCTGTGGTTTTGCATAGCCATGGTCTACAATGATTTTTCTTAATTCAAAAGAGTTTGGATAAACCCGTGTAGCAAGCCTATAGGTAAAAGCCTCTACCCAATCCAGAATTTTTCTTTTATTCCCCTTAGTTTCAAGCAAGGGAAGACCGGCAACAGTATGCAGTCTAATGGGAACACCCGCTAGTTTTCCAGCTAATATGCCTACAATACCAGCTTTTGGAGTATGCGTGTGTACAATAAGTGGCTTTTCCTGCTTAAAGAACCTGTAAAGCTTCACTAATGCCTTAATATCCTCTAAAGGCGTAATAGCCCTGGTCATTTCAACCCAGAAAGTTCGAACTTTATTATTGGTCCCGTATTGAGCTAACCTCTCCTTTTCTGCGGAAACGGCAATAACCTCATAATACTGATTCATGAATGTTAACTGACCTTCTAAAAGTTTCTCTAAAGAGAGAGGAATGGTGGTAATCCTGACTAATTTCTGCACTAATTTAGAATGGTTTTTGCTGGCAAATTTAAAGTTTTAAGTTTGGAAAAAATTCCATTTCGATAAATATAAATATTATATTTTAAATGCTTTATTTGAAGCGGAAAGGCTTAATCTTTCTAATTTCATTTTTACTTCATTAGATTTCTCATAAGCCAGGAAATAGCAGATCACAAAAAACATAAAATACATAATCATAGTTTTCTGTCTAATCATTATTCCCAGATTTGACATTATAAAGGTCATCGCAAAAGAAGTAAGAATAAAAATCATTAGACATGATTTAACCTGAGAAGGAGCATTCTTCCAGAATTTAAAGAAATTTAATCTTAGAATTTTTCCGAAGAGAAGTAAATATATAAGATTTTCAATAGAAACAATAACTCCTAAAATCCCCGGTGCATCTATAAATAAGGGTCTAAACCAAAACGTGAATATTTTTTCCGGTAAGCTATAACCGGCCATATTCACTCCCGAAGTTGCCGAACTCAAATCTTCTGATCTAGTCTTAGAGAAAGAAAGAAAATCTGAGATCATGTTGCTGGATTGATCCAAACTAACCACTGCTAAAATTTTATCCTGTAAAACAAAAAGGCATAATAATATTATTCCCGCAGCGTATATTTTTTTCCTTTTAGAAATAAGATTCTTTCCGAAGAACAATCCATATAAGGATCCAACAGAAATCAATAGGAACATATGGGGTCTTACAGAAAATATTAAAACAGAAGCTATAATTAATCCCCATTTTCTTCGAAATGGCTTAGCAAATGAAAATACAAAAAGCATAAGTCCGAAGAAAATTAATGGTCCTTTTCCTAAGGAAGCCGTCCAGAAATGCATATTTGGCAAGAATAGGATCAATGCCAGCAAATTAACCTTCCTGAACACCCTTACCTTTTGTGGTATATTTTCTTTAAAGAATAAGAATCCAAAAACGAATCTCCAAAAACCTATCCAGGTAAACGATAGCATCATTATCTCGTAGGTAAATCCAAAATACTGGATAAATGGATATGCGAAAAAATCTATAAAAGATGTTTCTAAGCCGAAAATATCCAGCCAGCAACCCTGAAATTCTGAAACCCTTTGGAAATATTGAACGCTATCTGATGGATTGTTGAGAGCGAACAGTAGTAGATTATTCCGAATATGAGATGGTAGAAGAAAAGACAATTGACTTTTCTAGAATTCTCCTTCAATTGTTTCGATCCAATCAAATTGTAAATACTTTGATTTAAGTCGAATAATAAAGGAATTAAAATTAAGCTATCAAGAATTTTTAATATTAAATCTATTTCCAAAATAAATAATTTACCTTACAAAGTTCAAAAATTCTGTCTTAGCAACATTAACTATTGCAAACCTGATGAAGGCGCGCAATCAGTAACGAATCTTTAATGTTTTGAAATTTCAATAACTGTTGATATATACAATTTTTATTTATAACTGTGGATTTTATTCCTAACGATAAATAATCGTCTAATAAAATGGAATTTTTCGAGTTTAGGTTAATAGTAAACACTTAAACAGAATTTTTAAGTATTTTTGAATCAGAAATGTGAAGCATATAAATGACTTTTGAAGAATTCCAGAGAAAATTTCAAAGAATTGAAGTAGAAGAAGTTGATAATTGTGTTGCAGCTGAAATTATGGTATCTGTTTGTATTCAAACTTACAATCAGGAAAACTATATTTCACAATGTCTTGAAAGTATTTTGAGCCAAAAAACTTCTTTTAAAATTGAGATTTTAATTGGTGAAGACTCCTCTAGCGATAATACTAGAGAAATTTGTATTGAATATGCGAAGAAGTACCCAGATAAAATTAGACTTTTTCTTCATCATAGGGCTAATAACATACTTGTTCAGGGAAGAAATACTGGACTTTTCAATTCTTTTTTCAATGTTTTCTCTTCAAAAGGAAAATATATTGCGTATTGTGACGGAGATGACTACTGGACTGATGAATTAAAATTAGAAAAGCAAGTTAGCTTTTTAGAGAATAATGCTAATTATTCCCTTTGTTACCATGATGTAAGTACTATAGATGAGAATGGGGAAAAAATTTTTAAAACATATTTTGAGGAAGTAAAGAGAGATTTCAATTCAGAAGATCTAAAAAGGGTATTAGTACAACCTCCAATTTCTACCTGGTGCTTTAGAAATATTATTAATGAAATTCCTTTTGAAATGACACAAACCATTAATGCTGATAATTTCTGGATAAGTCTGTTAGGTTTTCATGGTGCCGGTAAATATTTAAATTCAATAAAACCGTCTTTTTATAGAATACATTCTAAAGGGATTTGGAGTTTAATTGATAGAGAGGCTCAAATAATTTCCAAGAGAAGGACTTATGAACTCTTATCTAAGTTTTACCAGGAAAGAGACGATAAAGAATTAAGTGATTTTTTTAAAAACAGGTCTCTTAAATTTCTAAAAATGCTAATTTTTGGCCGAATAAAGAAACTTAATTTTCAATACGTCCTGATAAATATTCCAAAGTATTTGCGATTAAAATACCAAAAATCACAAATTTAGGAAAGTTCGGTGCATTGATCGTCCATACTAAATGAATTAAAGCCATGTCTATTTTTTAGAAATTTAAAGTGATTTAATATAATTTCTAAATCCTCAATATTCTTTATAGAGTTTTCACCAAAGTTGTGCGGATGCCACCATAAGTGATAAATTTCTCCACCAATAGCAGCTTTTTCCATCTCAGATAGTATTCTCTTCATCCTCAATTTATTTAAATTCATATTGCTTCCATGAGGCCTCAAAAATCTACTCGCCTTTTGTAGATTATACCCATCTGAATGACTTTGAAGAATTGCGCTTTTATAGGACTTATCATGAATTCCCAGGTAAGCATCTCCAGTTCTGAAAACTTTTTGAATCAAATTATTTTTCTCGGTATTTTTCCAATACCAATTATCTGGATTTGTACGGATATTTTCTAAACCAAATTCAGTGCATACCTTAAGGTAATCTGGATTGAATTGATTTCTAGGAAATACTAAAGATTTTAAATTTACGTCAAATTTTGATGATAGCTCCTTAGCCTTTTTAAGATCTTCCCCAAACTGACTGATAGTCTGCCCATTCTCCAAACAGTAATAATGAGAATAAGTATGCGTAGCCATTTCCTGGTCTTTGGTTGATATAATTTCTCTAATTAATTCAGGAGCAAAACATAGATTCTCAGTATCCTTATTTTGAATAGAATTCCCGAAATTATATGCACATAACTTTTTATTAGAATAAGTTGGTATTTCTTCTGGAATATTACTATTCCATTCATCCCAATCACTATTAAATAACATCCCTACCGTCGCCCAGGTAGCTTTAATATCATTCCGTTCGAACTGCTTGAGTATTTCGGCAATGATTTCCCGGGTATTAGAGAAGTACGCTCTTTTATCTTCCAAATTCACTTTATCAAAAACTCCCCATAATAACTCAAAATCAAGAGAAATCACCAAGCCGCCGGTATCTTTAGACATCGAAATTTAATTTAAGTATAACTAATTTGGTTTTTTAAAGCATTTTCCTTTTTCCTTCTAAGGGCCATTATTTTGTCATATTTCTCCTGTGCGAGGAAGTAATAAATCACGAAAAACAAGAAATACATTACCATCGATTTTTGTCGCATTATAATTCCCAAATTAGACATAATGAAAGTCATTGCTAAGGAAGAAAGAAAAAACACAGTGAGACTCATTTTCACCACAATTGTAGATTTTTTTAAAAATTTAAAAAATGATTTCCTGCAAATTTTTAAAAATAGAATTAGATAGATTAAATTTTCTACGGAAACAATAAGTCCAAAAATACCTGGAGCATCAAAAAAAAGTGGTCTGAACCAAAATGTGAATAATTTTAAAGGTAAAGGATACGATGACATATCTACTCCTGAACCTGAGCTGGATAAATCATCAGACCTATCTTCTGAAAAACTTTCAAAATCGGAAACAAGATCGTCAGAGCCCTGAAGACCAGCAACACCAAGAATTGCATCTTGCGCTAAAACCAGACCTCCAATCATGGCGACGTACACCATTGCTTTCTTCCAAAAACTAATTTTCTCTTTACCAGTCATAAATCCTAACACGGCTCCTATGGCCACGAATAAGAAAACATGAGGACGAATTTGATAAATAATAATCGAAGAAAAAATAAGGGTGAAAATTCTCGCTTTTGGTTTATTTATGGCGTATGCAAAAATCATTAAACCCATAAATATAGGAGCTCCTTTGCCTAATGAAGCTGTCCAAAAATGCATATTCGGTAGAAAGAGTACTAGTGTTAAAAAATCAATGTTTTTGAAAACATTGATCTTAATAGGAATATTTTCCCTGAAAAATAAATATGCATATACAAATCCAATATATCCAAACCATGCATACAAAACCATCATCATTTCATAATTGAAATTCAGAATATTTACAAAAGGCCAGGATAAAAAATTAATAAAAGTTGTGCTTGTTCCAAAATGATCAAACCATTGCATATTTGGATCCTGAGGATGCTCGAAATAGGCCTTAGAGTCTGAGTTATTTGAAAGAGCATATACATAATAAACTATGAAGAAAAAAATATGATAGAAATAAAGAATATTCATCAATTTCTTAGAGAAAAAAGGGTGCTTTGATTCAAGCCCTGAAAAAAGAGCCTGATTAATTATGAACAGTAAGAAAATAATAAATATAGCTCCTATCATTCTAGAATAATTCTAAGTCTCCTAAACTATTGTTCCAATAATTTATATTCTTTAATAACTTTTTTTCTGTAGTACTTAAATTTAAATCTTTTAAAGTTAAGACCGGACCAATTTTCTTCTGTACACCAATTTTAAAAATACTTTGAGAAGATGTAATTAAAAATGTTTTAGATTCTTTAGCCCAATTTGATATCTGTTTTAATGCAGACGGGTCATTTGTATTTCCAATAAATTCTGAAATACGCAATTCTTTGAAATATTTATGTTTTTTTACATAAGCTGCAACAAACAGATCTTCACGTTCAAAAATTAAATAATCCTGGAGTATACAATTTTTGTATCGCCAATCTAAGAAATGAGAATCTTTTGGTGTAAAAATCAGACCTTCTTCCCTTTTAATCTTTAGATTTTCTTCCAGGAAATCAGCTAATATTGTTTGAGATTTAATCTCATTAATTTTACCAAATGGCATAAAAGGAGTTAATACTACTGGGATTCTATCTACAATTTCCCATCCCATTTTCAAATAGCCCGGCTTACTCTGCTCATTCGGAGTATTAAAAACAAAATCGTCTCCTTCTTCAATTCCTAAATCCAGTGCTTTTAATGTTAATTTCTTGAAAATGCCTCTACCTTGAAATTTTGGATCTGTAGCAGTATCTACCGCTCTAAATGATAAATACACCTTTTCTGCTTTCTGCCATTTCCAGCGCATGAATGCTCTTACGCCAACAATGACTCCCTCTTCTTCTGCTACAAGCACCAATGATTTTCCAAACGGATTATCTATATGCTTATATCTCCAAACAGCTTCCGTTTTTTGGGAAGAAGTTTCTCCGAGACTAAGTCTTAGCACATTTAGAATTTGAGGTATATCTGCTTCGCTGGCTTGCCGTATTTTCATAAATTCACAAATTCGAAATTAATTAATAACGATTTCGGAATAATTCTTTTCAAGTTCATCTACCATATTCCTTAAACTAAAAGAGTTCACCACGCGTAATCTAGCAGCTTTTTTAAAATTTGTAAGTATACCATGATCATTTATTAAGATGTTGACATGTTCTGGAATGGATTTCCAGTTTGCAACATCTACAATAATTCCGTCTTCATTATTGCGAATGACCTCTTTAATCCCTCCTGCACTTGTAGCTACGATTGCACACTCCATACTCATAGCCTCGAGCATCGCTATAGGTAAACCTTCAAAGGAAGATGTCATCATGAAAACATCCATCGCTTCAAAATATGGCTTCACATTAGTTTGTAGTCCCGTAAAAAAAACATTCTCCTGTAGACCTAACTTTTCCCATTCTGCTCTTATTTCATTTTCCAAAGGACCTGCCCCAACAATAACGCCAAAAACATTAGGGTTCGCTTTTACAATGTCAGACATCACTCTTAACCATTCCACAAGTCTTTTTTGAAAACGAAATACAGCTACATTTCCTATTAAAATAGCATTTTCAGGAATTCCTAATTCCTGTCTTATATTTGATTCATTACCTGGCTTATAGTGATTAGTATTAACGCCATTTAATAGAGTTTCTACTTTTATATTTGGCTTAATATTCTCTATAATTGATTTTGTAACCTCTTGAGAAACTCCGAAAGCAATATTCTGAAAATTAAAGCTAATTTTATTTAATAGTTTAGTAGCCAAATGGTATCGTTCCTGCATGTTATGTTCTGTATATAACACCGGGATTTTTGTTTTGAAATGAACAATTCTACCAACAAAACCAGCCCATGGCAAATGGCAATGAATTAGGTCAATTTTATTTACCTTACAGAAATCAATAATTTCTCTATACTTCAATATAAGTTCAATATTGTTTTTAGCATCAAGACAAATAACTTTCCCGCCTGCTTTTTCAATATCATCGACTAATTGATCCTTCCATGGTAAAAAATAGATATAAAAAAACTCAAATTCTGATTGAGAATGAATTTTTAGAGTCTCAGGCAGCAAAGTTTCAGCTCCACCACGGCCGAGAGATTTTATAATATGTAAAACTTTAATTTTACTCATAACATTAAATTGTCACCTTACAGATTTCTAAAAGTTCATACTTTTTGAAGTTGTCATACAATTCTTGAAAATTGCTATTTATAGGAATTTATTATAAAATAATTGTCAACGAATTATTTTATAATTAATTCAGTATAAGCATTCAAGAATCTCTTTGCTATGATTCCATTAAGAAATTTTTCATGAACCATTTGTTTAGCGTTCGATAGTTTATTTAGGACGGAAGGATCCTTCATTAGAGCATCTTTAGTATATTCAATAAATTTCGATTCATCATTCTTTTCTGTAATGAAGCCAGTATTTGAATTCACAATTTCGGAAACGCCTCCAACATTATACGCAACAACCGGGGTCTCACAAAACATTGCCTCTAATATAACTCCAGGTAAACCTTCAATTAAACTCGGTAATACAAATGCGTCTGAATGCTTTAAAATCTCAAGAACATCTGTTCTATAACCCAGAAAATGAAAGTTTGAAGCAAGTCCCTTATCTTTAATTAACTCAAGAATTTCCTCTTCTTTATTTCCTTTACCAATTAATAATACTATTAAATCAGGAAATTCTATAGCTAGTTGCTGTACAATATTTACTAATCCCTCATGATTCTTTTCAGTTACAAAACTACCAATATGTGTAATAACTTTAGAATCTTTGAATTTCTCCTCTAAATCATTAGGTAATTTCGTAATAGCTACATCTTCAACGCCTATTTCAATAGTTTCAATATTATGTTGATTAAAATTAAAGGTTCTGGAAAAATCATATTCACACTCCTTGCTAACTGATATTACGTAATCTAATTTACCTACTAAAAAATTATTTAAATGCCACTTCAGCTTGCTATTGATAAAATCACCCATTTTATTAGCATTCCTAAAAACTAATTTAGAATCAGCAAGACCATAGAGTAATTTTGCGCTTATTAAAAATTTTAAGGTGTCTGCAGCATTAGCTTGTATAATATCAGGCTTAAAATTCTTGACAATTTGTGAAAACATTTTCCAGCCTTTAAGATCAAAAAATCTTTTTTCGATGGGTCTATCCAGATGTATAATTTTGCCATTAAACGGCAATTTTGATTGACCGAAAAAAATAGAAACAACAATTACTTCATGTCCCAGTTGAAGTAAATGATTTGAAAGTTGACAAGCAAATAATTCTGCTCCTCTGAATTGAGGTTTCTGGATTAAGTTAATTATTTTCATCAAATTTCTTTTTAATAATTTGCAAAATATTAGCGGCATTAGAGTCCCATCCGTAATTTTCACGTACCTTAATATTTCCAGTAGAAGCGATTCTCTTCCTTTCCATCTTATTCTCTAGTAAAAATATCATCTTCGCTGTTAAATCATCTTGAGATTTCTTTACTAATAATAAATCTTCTCCATCTTCAAAAATTTCTCTTACAGATGGTATATCGGGACCTATTACCGCAACACCAACTGCCATATACTCGAAAATTTTCAAAGGACTCATGTAAGGATTTGCAGAATGGTGTATTGCTATGTCTAATTCACTTAAATTATCTGCGACCTTTTTATGATCAACCCATCCAGCAAGATGAACTGCTTTATCTAAATTTAAAGAATATATATAATCCTTCAAATCTTTATACATTGGACCATCTCCGAAAATTTTTAAAGAGACTTTATCTCCATGTATCGCATGCACATTATTAAATGCATTTATTAAGCTCAGTAAATTTTTATGGTAATCTAAAGTACCCACATACCCAAAAGTGGTTCTTGAAGGGTCCACGTCAAAATGCATTTTGGTTGGAAAGGAATCTAAGGCAACACCATTATGAACTACAAAATCTCTAGAACTTTTCGTTTCTGTCATTATAGTCTCCTTTAAGTATTCGGAAACGAAGAAATTAGCGTCGGCTTCTTGTAAACACTTCTTCTCTGCATTTTTATAATAATCTCGAAAGGCAATATTTTGAAAATTTTCGTCAAATGGAGATGCATTAACTTCCGTTGTTATAATGAGTTCTGGAAATCGTTTTTTTAACTTTGGAATAATTAAAAAATTAGAATCTACTCTGATATGTAAAACATCAATTTTAGACTCACTTTTATTAAGAACTTCTACGATTTCCTTATAACTATTAAAATTTCTTCGGTAGAAGAAAAAAGCTTGGAGCAATGAATTCTCTTTTAATTTTTTTTTTAGTCCCTTATTAACTACTTTATCTCCAGAAGTATTTACAATCTCAGGAGATGGATAAGGTTCTATATTTGATACACTTGGATGTAGGGAAGCTTCTTTTAAAAAAGCTTCTGAATGAAGCCTTCCCCCGTGATTGGCAATAAAAGCATTAGAATAGTACAAAAGGTTTAGCTCAATCATTATTTTCTGAATTAATAATTTCAGTTAGCTTTTCATCTAGAACAATTGACTTACATAATGACGTTTTTAATTCATTTTTAAAAAGTTGATATTCCAAATCTGCATCATGCACTCCTTGTTTTTTAAAGTGTTTTTTATTTTCTTCTAAATCTATTACATGATCTCTATAACCTTTAGCATAAGGTGTTTTCCAGAATGTAAAGCCCGTAATATATAATTCCTTACATTCAGAATTCAAAGCAGAGTATAATCCTGAAAACCCTATAGTTGGCTTTAAAACATTCCCAAATGATCTATCTCGTTGAGCACAATGCTTGTTTGACAAGTGGTAGGTTCTATACGACTTATTATATTTCTTATAAAAATTAAATGTTCGTCTGTAGGCATCAAAATCATTTCTTGGATTAATCAAATAATTAACACCCATTTTATTATACAACAAAATATCAAGTGGACCACCACCTCCACTATCGTTATTTTCAAAAAAATTATGAAATAAGATATCTGTTTTACTACCTATGAATTTTGACTTCTCAATATTCCACGTATGAATGGCCCTATTTATTCTGATCACAATATCAAATTTATTAATGTAATCCCCATTAGGCTCAGAAAATGCAGAATCTGCACCACCAATTATGGCTACTCTTTTATTATGCAGAACACCATTAATATCTAATTTTTGAACATTCTGCAACATTAGGACTCCACCTTTAATTGATCTTATTAAACGCATATTTCACTGAATTTATCAATATAACTTTCAAACTTTAATAATTCAGGATTATTATATCCAATAAAATCTATGCCATTATATTCTGCAGCATCGAAATCATTTATAGAATCACCAATTAATACGCAATCATCAGGACTATAATTTTTTTCAGATAAAAGTTGGTTTACTAATTCTTTTTTTGCAACCGGAGAACCATTAATGGTAATAAAAAAGATATCAATGTTCATTTTTTCACATAAGTATCGAAGTTCCTCTTGATCTGATCCTGATACAATATGCATTTCAAAATCATTCTTATGCGCTATTACAAAATCTAAAGAATCCCTAATCAATAATTTTGATGAAATGAGTTGCTTTTTCATTATTAAGGAAAATTCTTTGGCAAGTGCATCTACTTCGTGATTCGTTATAGATTCCTGTCTTATAATCTCAAAAAAATATCTGAATTTTACATATCTAGATAATCCCCCATTTGCACTATGGTACTCCATTAATAAATCTACCTCATCTACGGGATAATTCTTTAAGACTTCTCTAAAACCGTTATCTCTAACAGGCATCGAATTCATTAAAACCCCATCAAAATCCCATAAAATAACTTTCTTTTTTTTCAACAATAACATATAAATTTTTGTGAATTATTTTTGTGAATTTAAATTTTCCTCTACAATGATTTTTAATTTCGAGTCATAGATTAATTCCGCATCGGAATTTCTAATTAATTTCAAAAAATTGGAAAATTCTATTTCTGGATTATGAGCACCTCTTTCCTTCATATGTTTCGAGTTAACCTCCATATCTTTTAATTGATCGCGGTAACCATCAGCATAAGGTGTTTTATAAAAAGTAAATCCAGTAATAAAAACCTTTTTCGGTTTTGAATTTAATACCATGTGAATAGCTCTAAATCCATTAGTAGGACCATATCCATCAAATAACTCCTCACATTTTTTTGCCATGCTTTTTTGAAGAATATATATTCTATTCCATTTCAGGTACTTTTTATAGACATTAAAAACATTGCGGTGATTAGTTATGTCATGCTTCGCATTAACTAGGTATTTAACATTGTGCTTTTGAAATAAATCAAAATCAATTGGACCACCGCCCGTAAAATCTGATTCCAAAAATGAATGTATTAATACATCTGTTCTTTTCCCTAAAAACTTTTCATTATGACTCTTCCAAGTGGTAATCGCTTTATTAATCCTAATAACATAATCAAATTGATCAATGAAAAAACCATTTTCCATATCGTATGCCGAATCAGCTGGTCCGACGATTGCGACGCTTTTTTCTGTAAAAAGTTTTTCAGGTTTAAAGATCTTAACACGTAATAACATTAGGCATAAACCTACAATAGATCTGGGTACTCTAGTTAATTTATTCAGCATTTAAATTTTCATTTAAAAATTTTTCAACTTTCAATACATCCTCTGGATGATCAACCGGTATTGACTGAGAAGATAATTCAATCATATTAACCTTATAGCCCAATTCTAAAAATCTTAAAATCTCAATATCTTCCTGTTCCTCAAGAGGTGTTTTTTTTATTTTACTAAAATTCTTTAGCGCTTCATTTGGAAAAGCATAAATACAAACCTGCCTCCAAGCTTTTATAAATTTAGATGACTTATTTCCTGGAATAGGGGAACGAGACATATATAACAATTCACCATTTGGTTTAAATACCACCTTAGGAACTGAAACACTATTGTATTCCGAAAAATTTTTAATTGATGTATAACCATTAATTATAGTAGATTCATCTTTAATAGAATCTAATTTCCGTAATACTACTTTTATATCATCAGGATTAAACACCGGTTCATCCCCCTGCACGTTAATATAATACTTGGCTTCAATTTGTTCTGCAACTTCACATACCCGATCTGTACCAGTTAAGACATCCTTTGAAGTCATTAATACATTCATATTTAATGCCTTACAATGGTCATATATTCTAATACTATCCGTTGCAATATAGATTAATTCCTTCTTTACCGCCTTTAAACATTGCTCATAAGTCCTTTGTATAATGGACTTACCTTTAATTAGAATTAAGGGTTTTTCTGGCAATCTTGTAGATTGTAATCTTGCAGGTATGACTATAATAAACTCTTTCATATTACTTTTCATGCATTTTAAAATATAGGTTTTTCAATCTTCAAATTTTTCCTGATTAAAGGATTGAAAAATTGCTTCAGCAAGTTTGAAGTCTCTTTTCCAATCTACATCAACAGAAGTAATTTTATCCATTTCATACAAATAGGGGTTTGCACCTACTCTATCGATCTTAGTTCTATATATTTCAATTGGACTTATGAAAACTGCACTGTTTAACTCATAGATTTTTTTTAAATTTTGAGTTTTAGGCCATCTTTCGTCTCCTATTCTGTTGATAATATCATTTGATTGAATATCCCATAAAAAATTTTGAATTGTGGTTACAGACATTAATGAATCGTACCCATTATTTAAAGCATTAATATAGGTCTTAATACAATCTTTATAAACAGATGTACTGACCATAGGTGAAGTAACATGCGTCCATAAAATATTATCACTTGTAGTTAAATCTGCAGCATACTTTATAAGATCACTTAAATTGGTATTACTTGAAGCCAAAAAATCAGGTCGAATATCAATTTTTAATCGGGGAAAAACAGGCATTATTTTCTTTGCTATTTCAATCGATTGCTCATCGTTTGTCGATAAAATCACCTCATCAACATTTAAAGTTGATAGCTGCTTCAATTTTAATTCCAGCAAGCCTCCATCATACCCCGAGAACTTTCTGGTATTTTTATTTTTAACTCTTTCACTTCCTTTTCGAGTCGGTAAAAAAACTGCTATAGACATACATTATTTACTAGATTAAAGAAAAAACTGAGCGAGAATCTAAACTTTCGTATAAAGAAGGTGTAATAGAATTTATAGAAAGATTATGATTCCTTTTTAAACTTTCAATGACATATTCATTTTCATTAAATAATTCCAGTTCCTGCGGTTTAATATCTTCTTTGTAACCATCATAGCCAGCAAAATAAAAATTCTCCACACCTAAATGTAATGCAGTCTCAATTGCAAGTGAAGTAACAGATTCATGATATTTATCTGTGAAAGTTATATCCGTTAACTGAAATGCAACCGGCTCTAAACCTTTAGGAATATAAGTCCCCATAGTTCTTGGATAAGGCGGAAGTATTACTAATTTGTCTTTGATAATTATATCTTCATAAATCTCTTCTAACCTATGCCCTTCATTCCCCGCCAGACAATGAATTTGAAGATTCTTTATATCTTTATACTCTTGAGCATTTTTTGAACTAACATGAATAACACATAGTTCTTCATGCTTTTTGATAAACTCTTTAATAGCCTTAGAGTGCATTTTACCAGTTGGACCACCTCCAATAATCAAGGCTGATTTATATTTTTTATCCTCATCAAGATTTTTCAAATCAATATTATCTTTTAAGCCTTTTGATTGATTAGATAGAGCACGAATGATACTATTTAGAGAATAGAATCTTTTTGTTACCCAGGACATTACATCTTTTTGAGGTAACGAATTAGCCCCGGAAACCATGTAAGGTAAATTTGTCCCCCACTCATAGTCTTTTTGCATCTCGGCGAAGGGATCCACAACTTTACTTAAGGAATTAAAATCGAGATCTAAACCATTTTTGGCATTTAAAGCAGTTAATAAAAGTTCAGTCTGAAGATTTCCAGCACCCCTTCCCATTCCCGTCACAGTAGCATCAACGATGCTTGCTCCACAATCAATTGCAGTAAGCGTATTAATCAAAGCTAATTGTAAGTTATTATGACCATGAAATCCTATAGCTGTATTAGTTTGATTTCTTACAATATCATAGGTTTTCCTTACATCTTCAGGATAGACTCCTCCAAAAGAATCAACCATATAAAAATAATCTGCTATGCCATCTACCTCCTTGATTTGACCCAAAAATTCTTTCTCAGATTCCCAGTTAGACATGTACATTACATTAAAACCAACTTCAAAGCCTAATTTTTTTACAGCAGTGGCCAGAGATAAGGCTCTCTTGAAATTTTGGGGATCGATAGCTATTCTTACTAAATGAATATATCCAACACATGGCCCCAATAGATCTGGTACATGTTCAGCTCTCACATCCTTTTCATTGAGAATGATTACTAATTTTTTATTACTTAAAGAACTAGATTCTTCCAGAACATATTGAGGACAATAAAAATATTCTCCTAAATAACTATTCATAGGACTAGATCGGTAACCTATTTCTAAATAGTCAACCGGAAGATTATTAAAAGCTTCAAAATAGGTCCTAACCAAATTTTTATCAAAATCCCAATTAGTATAATATCCACCGTCTCTAAGTGTACAGTCTAAAATCTTAAAATTCATAATTATTTCAATTTATTAATATAATTTTCCTTCTCAATACTCATGCCTTGAAGTGAGATCATTTCTCTAAAACTCTCTGAAATATCTAGAAGTTCTAAAAATGAGCCTATAGCCTCAATTTCTCCATCTTTTAATAATATTATTTTATCTGCATTGATTATAGTCGCTAATCTGTGAGCAATCATAAATATTGTGTACTTGCCTTTTAGTTGGTCAATATTAGACTGTATTGCCCTTTCTGTTTCACCATCCAAAGCTGAGGTAGCCTCATCCATGAATAAAAAATCGACATCCTTGAATAATTCTCTCGCTATTGATAATCGTTGTCTTTGCCCCCCGCTAATATTAATTCCATTATTCCCAAGAAATTCATTTTCCTTATTTTCAAGAGTATATACAAAATCAAAAATTTCGGCTTGTTTTAAAACCATATTAAATTTCTCCAAATTATCACTAGATTTTGTAGCCCATAAAGTAACATTATTATAAATGCTGTCATTAAACATAGGAGCCTCTTGAGATATATAGCCTATCCTTTTTCTATAGCTATATAAATCCAAATCTCTAGTTGAAACACCATCAATATAAAGTTCTCCTCTTTCTGGAATAATTAAACCAGCTAAAATATTTATTAATGTTGTTTTACCAGACCCGCTTTCGCCAATTATTGCTACACTTTCATTTTTAAAAATCTCAAAATTTATATTTTTTAAAATTATATGAGAATCATAATGAAAGGTTACATTATCCAATTTCATTTCCTTTTTTAATCTATCAAATCTTTTATCTCCATTTTTCTCCTTTTTCAAACGTAGCTGTTTTGTAAAGTCTTTTAAATTATCCAGAGCACCTGAAGAGGCCAGAAATTTATTCCAATGTTCTTGTAAAGACATTAAAAACGTCATCGCTCGATATAAAAAAAGTAGACTTAAAATTATTAAACCAATATCCGGATTAAAATACTTAACCTGAATTAGAATCGCTATAACAACAATCATAATGGTTATTGGCTCCCTTAAAGCTTTTAATGTTGAGTCAACTATCCCTAGTTTTTTCTGCACCTCCTCTAACTCATCAATTTGATCTATAAGCTTGCCTCCATAACTTTTATTATAACCAGTAGCTTTCAAGTATTTATAAATTGCCACATGTTGAATTAAAAACCCCTGAAACCTATGTGCAATCAAAGTATATTTTTTAGAGAAAAATTTTGTTCTTTTAAATAACCACTTGAAAAGAAAATTACTTATTGTCCCTCCTATAGCTACAATGAGTGCAAATTCTGCATTGGCAGTAAATGCTAAAATTACATACACCAAAACTAGAACACCATATTCTATAGCTCGAAAATAACTTTTGTACGCCATATTTACTCTTCCCACTTCAGCACTCAAAGTATTCTGAATTCTTCCCGGATCGGATTTTAGGAAGGACTTAAATGAATAGGTATTAAGAAGCTTTATATTAGTGATCCGAATATCTCTCATGAATAATTGCTGGTACAAGACTTTCAAATAACTCTCAATAAATGTTATAACACCCTTAAGAATAAAGAATGCAAGTATTATTAATAAAACATTAATAAGATTTAACGGAAAACCAATTTGTTCAAAGAAATCTGGGAGAAAGCTCAACCTACCTAAGTCATCGTTATCATTATCCATATCATTTGACGTCGTAGCCGAATTTGATATTCTAAGTAAAGGTATGAACATAGCTAGACCAAAACCATCTAAAGTTCCCTTTAGAATACTTAACCCGAAGGATATGAATATTCTATACTTTAAATAACTATAAAAGTATATGAAGTATTGGAAATTATTCCTTAACAAGGATTTTAAATTCATTCAAAAAAACTTTTAAATTTCTATTAATATTGTTGGAAACTAACTGTTCGAACTATTAGGATCGCTAAAATTATTTAAATAATTAGATATTTTTGAAACCCCATCCACATCACCTTTATAAGATGCATCATAAAATGATAATAATTCTTTATTAAATTGATAATTTTGAAAATTACTTTTAATAAAAGGGATTAGCTCTCCTAATTCAGATATAAATGGACAAACATTCTTAATCCGGAAGCCGTATAAATCTTGAAATGGAGAATCTGATAGATTTTTTAAAAAAACATTTGTTTCCAATAGTGCTGCTTCTAAAACAATATTTGAATCTCCTGAAATTAAAAATTTAATTCTCTTAAGAAAATCCACAGAACTCTCTAATGCTGGATTAGACATTTCAGTCCTTGTATGATCTATTTCTAAAAAATTGGTAATACTTGGATGTGGTCTAAGTACTATTGAATAATGGTCAAATATAGAATTAGACAGCAGATCATCCACTAATTTTTTTACTACAAAACTGGAGTCTAGCGTATTATAAGTAACACCGATTATTAATTTATTATTCTTAACAGAGCCATTGTTCAAATTTCTATAATAATTAGTTTTATAATTTCCTGCCAGTACAATTTCAGTTTTATTTTCATAGCTCCAATTCTCTGCGATTTTCTCATACTTATTTTTCATATCCATACCCTCCAAAAATGCAACATCCATTTCAAGAGGGGGAAAAATCTCACTAACTGACGCATGAGGAATATATGCTGTTGGAACATTACAATGCTTCGCAGCAAATAATAAAGCTCTATTTTTATAAGAGTGATCAGTAAAAATCACAACTACATCAATCTCATTAGACCTAAATATTTCGAGATAATGTTCATATAATAGAATTCCATTAATCACAATTGGGAGATTGTTTTTGAAAACTATGGATTTACCATGCTTTTCATACTCAATAAAAATCCTGAAATATTTAACTAATTTTATATAACTGGAAAAAATCCCATTAGAAATATTTATTTCTTTCCCTCCCTTAATAATTTGATCGGTATTATTATGATAGATTGCATTATGCACATTTGGAATTAAAAGTTCAGCTTGGCTGGCATGTCTTGTATTATCAATGTAAAATAATGCTCCTTTATAAAAATTTGTAGGTTTTTTTCTTAAAAATGAAATCAATATATTCATCAAAAGCTTGAAATACACCCAAATTCTATTTTCTCTAGATTTATTTGGCTGCCGCATATATGCTTTATCATATACAAGCCAGTCAATATTTCTATTTTTTAAATCATCTAATATCATAAGGACTTTATAATTTATAGACGTGATTTAATTGTTTCCGCCATTATCCAATCAAATTCCGTATCAATATCTACAGATGAAATATCATCCATTATATATTTTTTGATCTTTTTTAATGCGCCTATTGAATTTTCCTTAATTGAGCTTATACGTATAATATAGATTGCTCCATTATATTCCCAAACTTTGGGGCAATCCTGTCTTCTATCAAAAACGCCCTCTTTGGAAGGATGTAAAAATCCATACTCATCTTCCTCAAATAAAATATAGTATGGGTTCGCTTTTGTTTCTTTTACCGAAACTACCATATCAACATCACTATTCTTAAAGATCTCCAGAGCTTCACTTATATGCTCGGAATTTCGAAATGGTGAAGTAGGCTGTAAGATCATAATGTCTGTATACATCCTACCAAGATTTTCCATATGCTGAATGGCATGTAAAATCACCTCATAAGAACTTGAAGTATCTGTTGCAAGATTTTCAGGTCTTAAAAAAGGTACAGAAAGACCAGATTTTTGTACTATATCCTTAATTTTTAAATCATCTGTACTTACTAAAATATCTTTATCATCGAACAATTCTCTTGCTGCTTCAAGAGTATAATAAATTAAGGGTTTACCATTTAAAAGCTTAATATTTTTACCTGGCACTCCCTTAGAGCCACCTCTTGCAGGAATTAGTACTAACATTATTCAATATGTTTAATGAATTCTTGGGCCTGCTTATAATCAATTGGCTTACCAATATCTATCCAATATCCTAAAATTGGATTATGGATTAGTTTGCCCCCTTCATTTACCAAATTCTCCATTAAATCCGTAATATCATAATAAGAATTTTTAGGTATTCGATCTATCAAAGACTTTTTCAAAATATAAATACCAGCGTTAGAATGATATACATAAGTTGGTTTTTCCTTAAAATTAACAACTTTATCGTTTTTAGTTTCAAAAACTGCATAGGGAACATCGATTTTATATTCAGTAGAAGCTACAGCCATATCCGCACCATTCTTTACTAATTCTAAGTATAAGTCTTCAAAATCAACGTCAGTAAACAAATCACTGTTCATTAGTAGAATATTTTCAGTCTCAAAATTCTCAACTAAGGATAGTGCTCCAGCAGTTCCTAATGGTTCATCTTCCCATATATATTCAATTTTTATACCTTTATTTTCACCATCTCCAAAATAATCCTGGATCTGTTCTCCAAGGTACTTCACCGATATATATATTTTTTTGATTCCAAAGGATATTAATCTATCGATATTATGTTCAATGATTGGCTTACTTCCTAGTAGTAACATCGGTTTAGGAACAGTGTCTGTCAAAGGACTTAATCTTTTCCCGCGTCCACCTGCCATTATCATGCATTCCAACGGTAGAACGGATTTGATTCTTTCAAGATCAATAATCCGAATTAATTGTCCATTCACATCCAAAATTGGCAAGATCTGAATATCCTTTTTTTTGAAAGATTTTAGATCTAGAAAACTTTCTTTTTCAATTTGATAAACAAAATTTTTATTGCAAATATCCTTTACCTTGATATTTAAATCTCCATCTTTCGCCAAGGACCTTCTAATATCTCCATCTGTCAATGATCCAATGATTTTTCCATTAGAATCTGATACAAATAATATTAATCTACTTACATCACGAATAGCATTTAATTTGACTAGAGCTTTTCTAATTGATTGTTCGGAGTCAATTACAATATTTTTTATATCCATTTCTAAAAATTAATGTCGTGAAATTTCTTTTTCAAATCTTTAATCTCCACCTTAGATAGAATATCAATTATTTTTGATGAAGAATTTCCGTCGCCGTAGATTTGTTTTTGATTTTTGATTTTTACTCTGAAGTCATCACTTAATGCTAATTTTATACCTTGTAGGATAGAGTTCTCATCATTTTTTGTATGAATAACGCTTTCTGCAGCTATTCGACCTTTTTGACGATCCCCAATATTAATTGTTGGAATATTAAAAAATGGCGCTTCAAGAATTCCGCTGGATGAATTTCCAAGTACACAATTCACATATTTTAATGCTGATAAATAGCGTAAATGCCCCAAAGAATTATAAACGACAGCTCTTTCACTATTTTGAGATACAAATTCTTCAATCATTTCATTAATAATCCGTCCATCTTTATCTGAATTAGCGTAGGTAAAAATGAATTTCCCACCTTCAATTTTGTTTAAAATATTTAAAATAGTTTTAAACTGATCTTTAGCCGTTTCAGACTCTAATGTTACAGGGTGATAAGTAATCAAAAAATTGATAGGACCCAATTTGAAATCTATCGATTTTTCAAATTCAACCTTATTCATTAATTCCAATTCATTCACAGAATCCAAGCCCATTGCTCCTACATTAAAAACTCGATTTGGAGATTCACCTAATTGAATTACTCTTCTCTTATAAATCTCCGTGGATGTAAAATGCAAATAGCTCATTTTAGTTATTGCATGCCGTAAACTTTCATCATAGGCACCTTCAGTAGTTTCTCCACCATGGATATGAGCAATAGGAATGTTTGCTATGGTTGCAGCTGTTGCCGCAGCTAACATCTCAGATCTATCTCCTAATATAATAATAAGATCTGGAGAAATTTCATCAAAGGCTTCTGCAAAACTTATAAGGGCTAAACCTATAGATTTTGAAACTCCTACAGCAGTATCTGAAGACAATAGGCATTCTATTTTTTTATCAACTTTAAATCCAGAAGCTTCTATATCCTTTATGGTGTATCCAAACTCAGGTGACAGGTGCATTGCGCAGGCTACAATCTGTAATTCTAATTCTGGTTGATTATTTATCTTCTTGAGCAATGGAGTCAAAATTCCAAACTCAGCTCTTGTTCCTGTTATGACTGCAACTTTTTTCAAACCTTAGATTTCTATCAATTCATCTTCTTTAAAATCCCTAGAAGCAGTCTCGCCTAACACCTTGTCCCATTTCATCGGACTAATTCCATTTCCTGGGCGTTTTACGGTTAAGTTATCCTCAGTAAGTTTATCCCCCTTTTTAATCTCCTTTGAGGCAATAATACTCTTCCTTGCAATATCTTTATTTTTCATTTCAGATTTGGAAGGTTCCTTTTTTCCACTTCCAGAAATGGCTTTTTCTATATTTCTTATAGACTCAACCATCAACTTTAATTCCTCGGGCTCCAATGAAGCTCTATGGTCTGGGCCCGGTAAATTCCTATCCAACGTAAAATGCTTTTCTATCACTTTTGCTCCCAAGGCTACAGCAGCAATAGGAACTTCAATTCCTAGGGTGTGATCTGAATAGCCGATTTCAACATCCAGTTCCTTTCCTATTCTATTCATCGCCCTTAAATTCACATCATCCATAGGAGTTGGATACTCCGTATTACAATGCACAATTGTGATGTTTTCCTTTTTCAATCCTGCATTTACAAGTACATCAAAAGCCTCAGTTACCTCCTGCATACTAGCCATTCCTGTTGACATAATTACAGGTTTTTTGAAACTAGCAATCTTTCTTAAATAAGGTAGATTAGTGATTTCTCCGGAAGGTATTTTAAATAACTCA
The DNA here is from genome assembly GCF_020552705.1 of Christiangramia sediminis. Taxonomy (GTDB): domain Bacteria; phylum Bacteroidota; class Bacteroidia; order Flavobacteriales; family Flavobacteriaceae; genus Christiangramia; species Christiangramia sediminis. The sequence goes on from NZ_JAJBZG010000002.1 coordinate 150,153, forward strand.
ATATTCAGTTTATTAAGAAACTCAAGAGTATCTAAATCGAATCCGGTCGAAAGAAACTTAATTCCCTTAGACTTACAATATTCAATTAAAATATTATGAGCATCCTCCGAAAGTTCCAGTTTCTTCAACATTTCATATTGAGAATCGCTATTTTCAGTATTATAGTTTTGGTATGCTGCTCTTTCTGCAGATTTAGTAACAAGCCCGCTGGCTTTAAAAGTTTGAAATTTTACAAAGTCAGCACCTGCAATAGATGCCTTATCAACTAATTCCTTAGCTGTTTCTAAATTACCATTATGGTTCACTCCTGCCTCTGCGATAATCAAAACTTGATTTTTCATATTTCTTTACCTGGATTACCTACAATTTTTTTATTATCGGGAATATCATTTAGAACCACAGATCCCGCACCTACAATTACATTCTTTCCTATTTTAACTCCTTGTTTTATTATAGAATTTGCTCCAATAAAACTATTCTCTCCAACTTGCACATTCCCGGCTAATACCGCCCCGGGAGCAATATGTACATTAGCTAATATTTCACATTCATGTTCAATTATAGCTCCCGTATTAATTATGCAATTTTCGCTGACAGTAACAAGAGGATTTATAATAACATTGGCCGATATGAAAGTTCCCCTTCCGATAGTTGCTATTTTTGAAATACAGACACTAGGGTGAAAAATGCTTATTAACTGTCCTCCTTTCTTACATATCATCGAAGCCAATTTACTTCTCAATGCATTATCCCCAATACCAATAATGAAATTATATGGTTCTTTCCAGAACATATCGGACAGATTATTTTCTGTACCTAAATATTGTAATCCAAAAGGATTCTTTTCTTTTTTCTCTAAATCTATATAACCCTGTAATAAAAGGTCAGATTCGTTAATTGCATCTGCCACAACTAGCCCATGTCCTGAATAACCGCATAATATGATTCTACTATTTAACACTGCTAGGTATATTTACAATTCGGTCCTCAAGAAATTCAGCGTTTTTTTGATGGTCTCTAAAGCAATTTTCATACATAGGTAGTTTGTACATTAGTTTCCAAATAGGCCGTGTCATTACCTTAGACTCATTAGTGTATTTCAAAAATGCATCTCTTTCTTTTTTGTCATTTAATTGAACACACATCAACCAATAGTTTGCTTTTGCTTCTTTTTCCTCTGTTCTAAACTGGACATCTGAATTCTTAAAATGCATTTGGTAATTATCCGCCAATTTTCTTTTAGCGTCTATAAACTTCTCCAGACTTTCTAATTGTGCACAAGCCAGAGCAGCATTTAAGTTAGGCATTCTATAATTATAACCTAACTCATCATGTACATATTCATATTCGTGAGGTTTCTTAGCTGTTGTAGTAATATATTTGGCCATTACACCTAACTCTCGATCATTGGTCACGATAGTGCCACCACCACCACTTGTGACGATCTTATTACCGTTAAACGAAAAAACTCCTATTTTCCCAAAAGATCCAGTTTGTTCTCCCATATATTTGCTACCAAGTGATTCCGCTGCATCTTCAACTACCGGTATTTGCCATTTAGAGCAAATATCTAATAAGTCTTTAATTTTTACGGGGAAACCAAAAGTATGCATCGGTAGACATGCTGAAATTCGTCTTCCAGTTTTTTTATTATAACATCCATCATCTCTTAACTCCCCATGTTCTTCTAAAAAATTATTAACTGCAACAGGAGATAAACCCATGGTGCCTAAATCCACATCCAAGAAAACCGGATGAGCATTATTGTATTTAATCGCGTTAGCAGTTGCAACAAATGTTAGAGCCTGGGTTAATACCTCATCATTCGATTTTACACCAACGAGTCTTAGAGCTACTTGAATTCCAGCAGTTCCATTTACAACGGCAACCGCTTTATTCGTAGAAGTAATACTCTCCATCATCACCTCAAATTTGTCAACATACTTTCCAACGGATGAAACAAAGGTAGAATCAATTGTTTCTAAGACATATTTCTTTTCGTTACCTCTAAAACGTGGCTCATGCAAAGGAATAAATTCCCTCGTATTATAATAATCCTGTATAAAGGAAATTGAACTTTTTACTATATCCATTACATTTTTGAGTCTAAATATTTTCCAGTCTCCTTGTGTGCAAAATCTGGAATCATTTTAAAAAACAATTCAACTATCTCATCTTTTGACCAAGACCCCTTTTCCCTCATCCTCTTAATTTCATTCTCAAACAATGCGAGTTCTGTAAAAACATTATATTGATTTTTTATTATTCCGAGATTAGAAAATTTATCTAAATCAATTGTCTCATTATCAGTATAGAACTCTTCGTAGTCCTTTTCTCCTGTAGTATCACTAGCTGTAAATAAACAAGGCCATTTTTTTTGTTCTGGAAGCGTATCAATCAATTCTCTAGCTTCGTCCTCATTTTCGCATTGATATGCCTCAAATCCTCTTTCCTTCAAGTATCTTACGGCAATATCCGCAAACGATATTAAATGAAGTGATTCACTCAATTTTGGAAAGAATATATCTCTATTCTCACCAAAGATACATGACATTAAGCATAACTCTCCACTCTCCTGAGGCGTTACGAAATACCTTTTTACATCGTGAGGAGCAACGATTGGTTGCCTTTTTAATATACGTTGATTAAAACCATGTAACAGCGATCCATCAGAAAAAGCCACATTAGCAAAGCGTGCAGTAGAAATTGTAATATCTTTACTTGAACGCATTATAAACATTTCCATGATTCGCTTTGAAGCTCCCATCATGTTTACAGGGTTTGCCGCTTTATCGGTAGAAACGCAAAAATATTTTTTAGTTCCATATTCAATAGACTGAAGCAAAGTTTTGTCAGTATTAAAAATATTCACATCAATCATTCGCATTAAAGTAAAGGGATCCTTTTCGCTCCTTACATGCTTTAGGGCGGATAAATTGAGTACATAATCAAAATTACCGTCAGACTCTATAAATGCGTCATATTCTTTAGATCCTATATCTAATGCAAATGTTTTAAAATCTCCATCGATATAACCAAAAGAGCTTCTAATATCTCTGACAAGCTCTACCATATTGTTCTCACTGATATCTACTACATGTAGTTTCTTCGGTTTTCTTTTAAAAATTTCTTTAGTAACAGCTTGACCAATAGAGCCAGCGCCACCTAAAACTAAGAATGAAGATTGGGAAATAATATTAATCAGTTCCTCATTATATTTTTCCACATCCTGGGAGAAAAGTTGATTTCTTCTTCCTATTAACTCAAGTATGTTCATAAAATTTTTAATTCCCTATAGCGTAAAATTCAAATCCTATCTTTTCTTTTTCTTTTCTATCCAAGAGACGTCTACCATCAAAAAGAAAAGCTGGTTTCAACATATTTTTATAGATATCGTCCCAGTTAAGTTCTACAAACTCATCCCATTCAGTTAAGACCGCTACAGCATGAGCCTTATCTCCAGCTTCATATGGACTATTGACTACCTTGACTCTCTTACGGTTTTCCTCCTCTGGCCGGGAATTCAAATAATCCAGGTCTGCATATACCTGTTCCGCTTTCACCTTAGGATCATAAACAGTTATTTCAGCCTGTTCATTCAAAAGGTAATCTGTAACATAAATAGCCGCTGACTCTCTGGTATCATTAGTATCTTTCTTAAAAGCCCAGCCTAGAACGCCAATTTTCTTTCCAGAAACAGTATTAAATAAGGTTTTGACAATATTGGCTGCAAATCTTCTTTTCTGATGATCATTCATTAAAATCACCTGTTCCCAATAATCGGCTACCTCATTAAGGCCTAATGACTTAGAAATATACACTAAATTTAAAATATCCTTTTGAAAACAAGATCCTCCAAATCCAACTGAAGACTTAAGGAACTTAGAACCAATTCTGGAATCCATCCCCACCGCCTTGGCAACTTCATTTACATCAGCACCGGTCTTCTCACAAAGTTCAGACATTGCATTAATGCTTGAAACTCTTTGGGCCAGAAAAGCATTAGCTGTTAACTTAGATAATTCCGAAGACCAAACATTCGTAGTTAGAATTCTCTCCTTCGGAATCCAGTTTGCATAAATCTCCACTAAAGAACTAACTGCTTCCTTTCCTTCCGTAGAATCAATATCTCCACCAATTAACACACGGTCTGGATTTAGTAAATCGTCCACTGCTGTTCCTTCTGCTAAGAACTCAGGATTCGAAAGAATTTGAAAATTCACCCCGTTCCCGGTGTTTTCAAGAATGTTTTTTAAAGCTTGAGCTGTTCTAACCGGAAGAGTTGATTTTTCAACAACGATTTTATCGCTTTTCGCTACCCTGGCTATTTGCCTTGCACAAAGCTCAATAAACTTCAAATCTGCTGCCATTCCTTTTCCTATTCCATAGGTCTTGGTTGGCGTGTTAACGGAAATGAAAATCATATCAGCTTTATCAATAGCTTCATCAACATCCGTAGAAAAGAAAAGGTTTCTATCTCTAGCTTCAGCAACTATTTCGGAAAGACCCGGCTCATAAATTGGAATGTTATTTACATCCTCATCGTTCCAGGCTGCGATCCTATTTTCATTTATATCTACTACTGTCACATTGATTTCTGGACATTTCTGCGCAATAACAGCCATTGTTGGACCTCCAACGTAACCAGCACCAATGCAACAAATATTTTTAATCTTCATTATTATAATTTACGATCACATTTATCTCCAAGCACGCCTTTTACGTCATAAACAACAGCACCTGGCTTTTTTAGTTCAGATAAATCAATATCCAGAAACTGGATATGAGCTACAGTTAGAACAATAGCATCGAATTTATCTTCAGGATTGTTTTTAGTAGTTTCCAATCCATATTCATGCTTTACCTCTGAAGGGTTGGCAAGTGGATCGAATACAGTTACCTCTACCCCGTAGTCTTTTAAACTTTTAATAACATCAACAACCTTGGTATTTCTAACATCAGGACAATTTTCTTTAAAGGTTATACCTAAAATTAAAATTTTCGCACCCTTTACCTTGATATCGTTCTGTAACATAAGTTTTACAACTTCTGCCGCTACATATTGCCCCATAGAATCATTCATTCTTCGGCCAGCCAGAATAATTTCAGGATGATATCCAATTTCCTGTGCTTTTTGAGCTAGGTAATAGGGATCAACTCCAATGCAATGACCTCCTACAAGACCTGGCTTAAATGGTAAAAAATTCCATTTTGTGCCGGCAGCTTCCAATACATCCTGAGTATCTATACCCATCATATTGAATATTTTGGCAAGCTCGTTTACGAAGGCAATATTAATATCTCGCTGAGAATTCTCTATTACTTTTGCAGCTTCTGCCACTTTGATAGTAGGAGCTAAATGGGTACCTGCAGTAATTACCTCAGCATATAATTCATCTACTTTTTTGCCTATTTCTGGTGTTGAGCCAGCAGTGACTTTTAAAATTTTATCTACAGAATGTTCTTTATCGCCTGGATTAATTCTTTCGGGAGAATACCCAACAAAGAAATCTTCATTAAATTTCAAGCCACTAACTCTTTCCAATACGGGCACACACTCATCTTCCGTAACCCCTGGATAAACAGTAGATTCGTAAACAACGATATCTCCCTTTTTTAAAACTTTACCCACAGTTTCACTGCTTTTATATAAAGGAGTTAAATCTGGTCTATTATTTTTATCTACTGGTGTGGGAACTGTTATAATATAATAATTACAATCTTTTATTTCTTTTAAATCGGAAGAACAATACAATCCATTCTCACTATTATTTTCAGTTTTCAGAACTGTTTTTAGCACATCATTCTCCACCTCTAAGGTAGAATCAATCCCACCCATTAGTTCCTTGATTCTAGCTTCATTAATATCAAATCCAACAACCGGATATTTTGTAGCGAATAATCTAGCTAAAGGTAAACCAACATAGCCCAAACCTATTGTGGCGATTTTTTTACTCATTATTATTGGTAATAATTATTTAGGAACTGCAAAATTAGTTTTTAAATGCTAGATATTCTTAAAATAGGGTTAAAAATGAATCTAACCTTTATTCTTAGAAGTAGGTTAATTGAAATTTTCGAGAACTACTTCTCTGGTATTGGAGATGATGTAAGTTAATTCTTCATCAGTCATATCAGGATATATTGGCATCCGTACAATTTTTGATGAAAGCTCATCTGTAACTGGCAAATACTCTGTATTAACTTTTAAGCTTTTACCCATTTTAGAGGAATGAAGAGGTACGTAACCAATATATGCGGGTATTCCTCTATCACTCATTTTTTCCATAAATAGTTTTCTATCCGCATTAGAGTGCATATGTATCCAAAATGAATGATAGTTCACCTTCATGAATTCTTCGATTTTGGAAGTGCGAATAATGAAGGATTTTAAATCTGAATTAAATAATTCGTGATAAGCATTGTAAATTATTTTTCGCTTTGCTATGATAAGCTTTTCTTTTTCAAATTGCGCAAGTAATATTGCTGCCAATATATCAGATAGAATATAACTAGACCCATTAGAAATCCAACTGTATCTATCCTGAAGTCCTTCTAACATTCTCTTTCTGTCTGTCCCTTTTTCCTGAATGAAAGCAGCCTTTTCAAACCATTCTTTTCGATTAACCAGTAAAGCACCGCCTTCACCACAACTCAGGTTTTTGGTTTCATGAAAGCTAAAGCAAACTAAATCAGCTTTTTCACCAACTGGTTTATCAAATAAATAAGATCCATATGATTGAGCGGCGTCCAGCATTATAATTATTCCATGCTTCTTTGCAAGTGTGGATATCTCATCCATATCACAAGGAATACCAGCATAATCTATAGGAATGATCATTTTGGTTTTCGAGGTTATGAATTGCTCTACTGAAACCGGGTCTAAATTCATAGTTTCAGGATTTATATCACAAAATACCGGTATACCACCAAATACTAAAACTGCGTTAGCGGTAGAACTAAATGTGTAGGACGGCATTATTACCTCATCTCCCGGCTTAATACCACTGAGCATAACGCCCATTTCCAAAGCCGCACTACAAGATGGAGTTAAAAATACATGGCTATTGGGATACTTTTGATTAATTCTGGATTTTAGCTTTCTGGAAAATTCCTTATTCCCTGAATGATTACCAGACTGAAGAGCTTTTCTAACACTATTAAGCTCCTTATCATCGAAATATGGCTTATTAAAGCTTATCTTCATACAAAACCTTTTTGAAGTCCTTTTTCCAAAAATGATAGACATAAATACCTTTACCAAATTCACATCCCCACCTCTCGTAAATTTTAAGTGCCTTGCGATTCACTTCCTGTGTAGAAGAGACTAAAAACTCACAACCATGATCGTACATTTCAGATTCAACCGCGTCCATAATAGCAAAAGACACCCCTAAGCCTTCAAATTTTCTATTTACAGCCAATAAAGGAGCATAACCAATATTACCATCTATTGATATTGTTGCAAAACCTATAATTTTCTCCTCTTCTTTATAAACAAGAACTTTTGATGCCATTTCTCCACTAACAGATTTCTCAATCCAAACTTTAAATAATTCATTAAACTTTTCCTCACTAATTCTAGGATCAACTTTAAATCGGGTATGGCTTCCTGCTAATTGTGCCAGCTGAACCAGTTCCTCATTGGCCTTTTCCTCGGAATAAACTGAAATCTTAGGGTTGACTTTTTTTCGGGTGAGTGTTTTCTTAACCGGAATTTTTAGATCAACCAATAAATACTCGTAAAATTTCGAGGAAAAATCTTCTGATAATGGCTCCTGACTGTAGTAGTAAATTAGATCAATTTTTTTACTAAAGAGCTCTTTTAATAAATCTTCCTGGTCACCAAGTGGTTTATCCGCGGTTAATTTACCAACTTGAATTCCAAAGAAATTTGAGTCCCAACTCAAAAATTCAAAATTATTTACCATAAGCTAGCCTATTTCAAATTATCCCAATACCAGTTTACAGCTTCCTTAAGCCCGGCATCAATCTTATGAGTTGGTTTATACCCCAAGAGTTTTTCAGCTTTTTCTACCGAAGCTAATGAATGAGGTATGTCTCCTGGACGATTTGGGCCATGCTTTACTTCGACTTTTGCAATTTCAGAATCATATTCTGAAAGGTGCTTTTTCAAAAGCTCAGTAAGCTCTACGAGATTTGTTCTATCACCCACAGCTGTATTATAAATCTGGTTTACAGCTTCAGGATTATCGGTTAACATTGCTAGTAAATTCATCTGAATCACATTATCAATGTAAGTAAAGTCACGAGAATAGGTGCCGTCACCGTTTATCAAAGGGCTTTCGTGCTTCATGAATTGCATAACAAACTTGGGTATTACTGCTGCGTATGCTCCATTTGGATCCTGCTTTCTTCCAAAAACATTAAAATACCTTAATCCAATGCTGTCAAAATCATAAGATTTCTTGAAATTACCTGCATATAATTCGTTTACATATTTTGTAATTGCATATGGAGATAATGGTTTACCTATCTTATCCTCCACTTTTGGCAAAGCTTCTGAATCTCCGTAGGTTGATGAACTGGCTGCATAAACAAAACGCTTCACGCCGGCATCTCTACTAGCTATAAGCATATTCAAAAATCCAGATACATTTACCTCGTTACTAGTTGCGGGATCTTTAAGTGATCTTGGAACAGATCCAAGAGCTGCTTCATGAAAAACATAATCAATATCTTTGCATGCTGCATTACAGGTATCAGCATCCCTTATATCGCCTTCCACTAATTCAAAAGAAGAATGCTCCATAATAGCCTCGAGATTTTTCTTGTGGCCAGTAGCAAAATTATCCAGGCAGCGCACTTTGCCGCCAAGAGATATTAAAGTTTCACAGAGGTTGGAGCCAATAAAACCTGCTCCACCAGTTACTAATATTTTTAATTTTTTAATTTTTTCTTTCTGAGGTTCAGTAATCAAGATGTGAATTTTTATGAATTTGCAGTGCGCAAATATAAAATATCTCTATGAAGTTTTGTTAATGCCATTCTTAAAGAATTGCCAAAATAGAAATGAGATAATTTCAATACATATCCAATAAATACTTTCCATATTCACTTGAGGCCAATCCGGCAGCAAGATTTTGCAATTCTTCTTTGGAAATAAAATTCTTTCTGTAAGCAATTTCCTCAAGACAAGCCACTTTTAAACCCTGGCGTTTTTCAATTGTCTGTATAAAATTAGATGCTTCCAATAATGAATCATGTGTCCCCGTATCCAGCCAGGCATAGCCCCTACCCATCAATTCCACGTTCAATTCGTTTAACTCTAAATATTTCTGGTTAACGCTGGTAATTTCAAGTTCTCCACGTTTACTTGGTTGGCAGTTTTTTGCAATTTCGATCACAGAATTAGGGTAAAAATAGAGTCCTGTAACTGCATATTTACTTTTTGGGTGTGTAGGCTTTTCTTCAATACTTAAGGCTTTTCCATGCTTATCAAAATCTACCACTCCATATCTCTCAGGATCTTTCACATAATATCCAAATACAGTTGCCTTTTTATCAGTTTCACAAACATCAACTGCATTTTTTAAAAGTGAACTCATGCCCTGCCCATAAAATATATTATCCCCCAATACAAGACATACATTTTCATCTCCAATAAATTCTTCACCAATTATAAACGCTTCCGCCAGACCATTTGGGCTCTCTTGCTCCTTATACTTGAACTTCAAACCTAATTTCGAACCATCTCCAAGCAGCTTTTTAAAATTTGGCAAATCATTAGGGGTGGAGATTATTAATATATCTCTGATTCCCGCCAACATCAAAACAGAAATCGGATAATAAATCATTGGTTTATCGTAAACGGCTAGCAATTGTTTTGAGATACTTCGGGTAAGGGGAAATAACCTTGAACCAGTACCTCCTGCTAAAATAATTCCTTTCATATATTGTAATTCAAAATTTCATTAATCCTTTGGTTTATATTTATTAAATCATTTATACGATTAGAATTTGTCCGGTTAAGCTTAATGACAGGAACATTAGCCTTTTCTAAAAAATTAATTTTATCTTGTGTATGTGAATTTTTCTTTTGCAAATAATCTCTTATCTCTTTCGGCGAAAATAAACTAAATGATTTCATCCCTCTTGATTCAAAACTATTGGAGTTTTTTATTTCATTAGCTACTTCTAAGACGTCTGCCTCTAAATAAACTACCAATTTTGGGAAAAAATAATTGTGCTCAATAAAATTTTGTAAATCTATATTCTTGGAATAACTGTTATAAATTATACCTTCATCCAAAAAAATAGGTTTTGAGAGATAAAGGTTTGAGTATTTCGAAACTTTAGTAATTAAATTTGAATAAAATAAAATTAATTTAAACTTAAATTCAGTGGGCAGTTCTAATGAATTTACTCCCTCTCGATGTATTCTAATTAATTCCTTCCATTTTTGTTCTTCATCAAACTTTTGATTTGACAAAAATTTAGCTTGAAGTAATTTATTCGACAATTGAAAATTACCTAGTTTTATATTTTTAATTATTCCACACTTTACTGTTTCTTCAGCATACCAGGTTTCTTTTGTGTCATTCTTAATGGAACTACTTTTTAAATTTTTTAATAAAGTAGATTTCCCAGCACCTGGTATCCCTAAAATTTCTATCCATTCCATATTAGGAATATTGCTTTTTATAATATTCTATATAACTTCCTTTAACTACATTCTGTATCCATTCCGGATTTTTTAAATACCATTCAATCGTCTTAATTAGACCTTCCCGAAAGTTAATTGAGGGTTTCCAGCCTAATTCTTTTGCGATCTTTGTAGAATCTATAGCATAGCGCCTGTCATGCCCCGGTCTGTCTTTAATAAAATAGATTAATTTTTCCGAAGATCCTTTTTCCCGATCTAATTTATCGTCGAGAATCTCACAAAGCAAACTAATCACCTCTATATTTTTCCACTCATTGAGTCCGCCAATATTATAAGTTTCTCCTTTGCGGGCTTTATGAAAGATTAAATCTATTGCTTCTACATGATCCTCAACATATAACCAGTCCCTGGTATACTTACCATCCCCATATACTGGCAATTCCTTTTGCTCAATGATATTATTGATCATTAGGGGTATTAGTTTTTCAGGAAACTGAAAAGGTCCGTAGTTATTAGAACAATTAGAAACAACATATGGAATTCCATAGGTTTCACCATATGCTCTTACAAAGTGATCTGAGCCGGCCTTTGATGCTGAATAAGGAGAATTTGGCGAATAAGAGGTGGTTTCCTTAAAGAGTCCGGTTTCTCCCAGGCTACCATATACTTCATCTGTACTCACGTGGTAGAATAATTTACCTTCAAAATTATCCTTCCATATAGATTTAAAAGCATTTAATAAATTAAGCGTTCCTATAATATTAGTTTTTACAAATGCTAATGGATTTGAAATTGATCTATCCACATGAGATTCAGCCGCTAAATGGATTACCTTATCGAACTGATATTTATGAAAAAGTTCAGCTATCATTGTTTCATCGGTGATATCTGCCTTGATAAACTCATAATTTGAAAGCTCTTCTATATCCTTTAAATTCTCAAGATTGCCTGCATAAGTCAAACTGTCTAAATTATAGATTTTATAATCGGGATATTTTTTTACAAAATGACGAACTAAATGAGAGCCTATAAACCCTGCACCTCCCGTAACTAATATAGATTTACTAACCTTATTCATTTTTTATTATTAAAACCTCGTCGACTCCAAATGCATCAAAGTCGTGGAGATTATTTTTTCTTCGAATTTTCCTGACTCATATTTACCGTCCAGGCGATTGTTTAAAACCTCCACAGCGGTAGAACCCAATTCCTGGGGATGTTGCTCAATATAACTTAAAGAAGGAGTTAAAAATTCAGCAATATCCTTACTTATATAGCCTATTAATTTTAGGTCTTCCGGGATTTTTATTTTCTCTTCATAAGCCACCCGTGTCGCCATAATAGCACTTTCAAAATCTGTACAGAGTAAGGCCTCCACTTTTTTACCCGCTATTAGTTCTTTGATTTTTCGTTTTAATTCTGAAGGTTTGGTACTGGTCGCCATTAAGGCAGAATATTCATTATTCAGTGCTTTTTCGTAGCCTTTTATTCTTAACTTTCCTATACCAACATGATGAATCGCTGAGGCAAGACCAATCTTTTCTAATCCCTTTGCCTTAAAGTACCTAGTAGCATCATAAAAGCTCTTTTCATCATCAACTCCCACCTTATCTGCAGGTAATCCCAAATTTATCCGATCATATATCACAACCGGAATATCATAATCCAGCAGCGCAAAAAGATGATCATATTCCTGTTTTTTCTGAGTTTCTTCTGAAACGGCAATTAATACCCCATCTACAAATCCGGAGGTAAGCATGTCACAGATTTGCTTTTCTCTTTCAATAGATTCATTGGAAATATAAGTGATCACCTGCTGTCCATGCTTCTGAGCTTCCGCTTCCATTCCTGAAAGAACGCGGGCGAAAAAACTATTCGAGATATTGGGGATCACCACTCCTATGGTCTCCGTCTTGCTTTTTTTAAGATTAACAGCTACAGGATTTGGCCTGTAATTATGTAAAGTAGCCAGTTCCTTAACTCTTTCGGCAGTTTTAGGACTTATCTCCGGACTGTCATGTAAGGCCTTAGAAACCGTGGAAACACTCACATTCAGCAACTTTGCCAATTCTTTTAAAGTTATTTTACTTTTCATAGGCCATAGGGAAATTAACCATAAAGGTTAAAAAAATTCCTGAATTGGCACAAATAAAGATTTTAGATTTGATGTACCCCATTTTTTTCAGTCCTTTACTATTAAAAGAATTTCAACTTGTTTAAAAAAATTCAATATACCCAGCATCCACCTTCCAGTAATATATTGATCTGGGATGGTGACTGCGGATTTTGTAAATTCTGGAAAACCAGATGGCAAGCCAAAACAAAAGGAAAGGTTGAATTTAAAACCTATCAGGATTATGCACAAAATTTTTCAGATATCCCGATTAAAGAATTTAAAAAGGCTAGCAGACTTATAGAGACCGATGGAAAAGTTTATAGCGGTCCAGATTCTGCATACCGCAGTATTTGGCATGCCGGGAATAAACTATGGCATCAAATGTATGCTTCAAATCCTATTTTTCAATCTTTAAGCGACCATGGTTATAACCATATTGCTAAAAACAGATCTTTCTTCTTTAAACTGACTAAACTTTTCTTCGGAAGAGATCCTCTTAACCTTAAACCCTACTGGCTGCTATATTTGATCCTTCTTGTTATTATAATTAGTATCCTATGAAACTTCCAAAATCATACTGGTTTTATATAATTGCCGCCTTTGTAACAATAATTGGAATAATAACAGGTTGGTATTTCTTTCTATTATTGGTTTTTCCACTCGGTATTTTCGGTTCTAAATCCAGGGACCAATAAGCGCTCAACATCCTATACTAGCGAGTTAAACTTATCCTAAACCGCCCTTAGTTTTTGCTTAAACGCTGCTTTCAGCGTAATTTGATTTTAATTAAAAATTGAACTAAAATGAAAGATTACGGTACATTATCGCAAGCGATAAATAAATTGAAATTAGAAGAAGGTTACGAAGAGGATTTTAATTTACTTGATGAAAAAATTGAGCTGAAATCTAAAAAAGAAACTTTTGGAGTAGAAGAGTTTGAAGTAGATAAGGTATTGCGTTTTGAAGGGATGAGTAATCCAGATGATAATGCCATACTTTATGCCATTACAACTTCTAAAAATCATAAAGGTATTCTTGTAGATGGTTACGGAATTTCCAGCGGTCAGATTTCCAAGGAAATGATGAAAAAGCTTGATTTAAAAGATCATCGCGCTCTGGATTAACCAAAGTTAAACTTCTATTAAATCCATACTCCGCTTTGGGCAACCCAGCCCATGATTGTATTTTTGAATTGAATTAAAAAAAACAATAAATAAAAACTATGAATTATTTAGGTTTAGACTCCAAGAAAACAAAGACCACCGTTGAAGAACTTAATATACTTTTAGCTGATTATCATTTATATTATCAAAAACTAAGGAATTTCCACTGGAATGTAATTGGAAAAAATTTCTTTGATCTTCATGAAAAATTTGAAGAATTATATGATGACGCCAAACTGAAAGTTGATGAGATTGCAGAAAGAATTCTTACCTTAAGATATCAGCCCACCAGTAATTTAAGCGAATATCTTAAAGCTTCAAATCTTGAAGAATCCCCATCGGATATTTCAGATAGTAAAATGATCGAACTGCTATTAAAAGATCACGGCTTGCTTCTTAAGCAAATGAGGAAAGTTGTGGAAGTTGCTGATGCAGGCGGGGATGAGGGAACTATTGATCTTATTGGAGCTTATATTAGAGAATTAGAGAAAACGAGCTGGATGTTGGATTCGTGGAAAATGAAAACCAGCGAACAACATAAACCCGTAAAAAAATAATTTCAATAAAGCATGCAAGACTTCAACATTCAGGATTCAATAAAAGGTATCTGGGATAAATTAGAAGGTTGGATGGACACTATAATCTTAGGTCTCCCCAACTTTCTTTTGGCTATCCTGGTTTTCATCATATTTATTTTTATAGCAAAATATGTTGGGAAAATATTCGATAAAATTTTCCACAGAAGTATAAAACAGGACTCCATTCGTCAAATGGCTGTAAAAGTCATTAAAGCAATTGTAGTATTAATCGGATTTTTTATCGCTCTGGGCTTATTAAATCTGGACACTGTGCTCACTTCAGTACTGGGAGCTGCCGGTGTGGTTGGTCTGGCAATAGGACTTGCTTTGCAAGGGACATTAAATAATACTTTTTCCGGGTTAATTCTAAGTTTCCTCCCAGAACTCCAAATTGGTGACTGGGTAGAAACTAATGGCTTTGCTGGTTCAGTAATGGAGATCAACCTTAGGAACATCGTTATAAAACAGTCTGATAACAACTACGTGATAATTCCAAATGGAAAGATCATTGAAGAGCCTTTTAAGAATTTCACCAGGACAGCCAGATCCAGGGTTTTTGTGAATTGCGGAGTTGGATATTCTTCAGATCTTGAAATGGTGAGAGATCTTACTATTAAAACTATTGAAGATATCTTTCCGCAAAGAGGAAATGAAGAAGTTGAGCTAATGTTTCAGGAATTTGGGGATAGTTCTATCAACTATGTACTTAGATTCTGGACAGACGTAAGTAAAAACCGGGATATTTTAATAGCCCAGAATACTGCAATTATTGCAATTAAGAAGGCTTACGATGCTAAAGGAATCAACATCCCATTCCCTATTAGAACTATTGATTTCACTAATAAACTATCAATTAATAAGAATTCAGATTAAACAATTTCTGATCTAATAAAAAAAGCCGGTTTCAATTGAAACCGGCTTTTTTTATTATCAATAATATTGTTTATTAAAACTTTAGACCCAGGGCAAACTGGAGTCTTGGACCTTCACTCCCGGCAAACATACTTAGTTTCCCCTGAATAGCATCAGCGCTATTTATCCAAAGACCTCCCCCATAGCTATCATGCCATACCTTGCTATTCTCATCTTCAGTCCAAACCCTTCCCAGATCATAGCCTCCATAAACTCCTAATTGAAAAGGCAGAAAACTAGTTTTGATGGTATTGAAAGAATAACGAAGATCAGCTCCGGTTCCAAAAGAACTTTTACCAGAATACCTTTCCAGTCTATATCCTCTTAACCCACTTTCAGCTCCCAGCTGGGCAGATTGATAGAATTCATATTCTGTTCCAATATTGATATGAGCTTCTGCGCGTGTCTTAATTACAAGTTTTCTATTACGCGTTAAAGCATTATAGAATCCCATATAAGGTTTAAAATAACCATATTGACGATCAGCTTCTGCAGTATTCATCTTGGCGCCAAGATTTAATTCAAAAAGCATCCCCCGGGTTGGGTTCAATCGGTCATCGTAGCTTTCATACCTATACATGGCATCCAGTCCTGCAAAATATTTTCTCTCGAAAAGATCAGGATCTGTGCTAACAAAATTCTCGGTGATATACCTTCCCTCATCATCCTGCACCTCAATTCCTTCAAAACTTGCAGTAAAACCAAAGAAACTACCAAAAGGGGTTTTGTTAACCAGGGCAACTTTCCCTGCATATTCCTGTAAACCTACCCGGTTATAATCCATGTCCAATTCGTCATCAAAATTTTCGGTTTCATTTCCGAAACCAAAGAAATTTTCAGAATAATCGGGGCTGGCATAATTTACACCAACCAATAGATTATAATTACCTACAATATTGGCAAATTCAGCCTCATAACCTAATTCAAAGCCATTTGTTGCGGAATGATATTCCCCAGTAAATGTATACTGGGAAGTAAATGGATTCCTTTTAAACTTATTAACTGACTTTATAAACTCCAGACTAAAAGAAAATGCATCGTCTGGATTATAACCCATTTCCGGAAGTATAGAGCCCGAAGAAAAGGTCTTTTTATCTTTATCATAAGTATTGATCTCATAATCATCAGTAAATCTCAACCTGGCATTATCAAGTTTATTCACTGTATTTGGCAATGATTTATGGTCATAAAGCTTTAGATTACTTCCATTCTCAACAGTATAAATATCATTATTCTGCCCCCCTATTACCCTAACAAATATTTTGGAAGGTCCGTTTCCTTTTACCTGAATGTTATCGTCATCATCCAGGCCATACACCCAAATCTCTTTAGTTTCATCAATATTGTAAATTTTATCACTGAGGTTTTCAGCCCTTTCACCATCTTTATTTCTGGTAATGGTTACCCTGGTGTTTCCATCTTCAAGGCGTATTACATCTATAAAATCATCCTTATCTGTTCCGGTTACAATGGCAAGTTTTGCCAGTTTACCATAATATCTTTGCGCAATATCAACGATATTATTACGTCTTCCTTTTACATTATCTATAAGTCTCTCTGTGGTTTCTCCTCTGGTTTCTTCAGGCAATTTTGAAAATGCTTCCATAATGGCTTCATCTGTAACATTCTCCTGAATATATTTGGCTTGTTCCAGCCATGTTTCTTTTCCTGTATTCTGAAGAAGAGATCTATCAAGACCCATTGCCGCTATATTGAACCATTCTACATCTTTAATATCATCACCATAAACGGCGAACTGATTGGCGAATCCGGTAAGAGCTCTTAAAGTTCCGAAGAAAGCTCCGTCAAAATTTGAAAAGACCTGATCGCGATCTCGTGGAATAGGTTCAAAATGATGTTTTCCATCCGCATCTTCTATTTCTGCCCAGCGCCATTGGTCCTGGTGCCGGTCCCAGTCACCGATGAGCATATCGAAAATTCTCGCTCTTATATATGCCGATTCATCCAGGACATACTTTTCATCCCTACGCAATCTTTCAAGCATATCTGAAGTACTTACAATATCATGATCTGGACTTCCAAAATATTCATAACCTGTCCATCCCTCTTCCGGCCTTTCCACGATCATATAAATATCATCTCCATGCACCGAATTATATTTACCAAGAGCTTCCTGCTTTGGCAGATAGAAAACTTCAGGATTTGTATGATAAACTCCAGCCGCTTCACTCAGATCTGGAATTGCAAGAAATCCATAAGGATGTGCAGCCGTATAAAAATCTGTAAGGAGATTTTCAGCAACGGTATTTTCCATTTTATTTTCTACAGGCTGGTTCTTAAAAGCTACACTCTGCAGAAACAATAAAGCATCCTTCTTTAGCCTCCTAATATTATATTCCCTCCCCAGGCTATCTTTCACTCTTAAGGAAACTGTTTGGTGTCCTCCACCTTCTCGCACAACTTTGAGTCCGCCATATAGCGTATCCAGATCTGCTACTCTTAATTTTACATCTGTACCATACAACTCCCGATACCTTTCACCCCAGACAGTTTCATGCACCGGTCCTTTTTCGGCGTTTTCTTCGTCATATATAGAGGCTGTGACAGATTGAGGTAAGTTATCTGGATACTCTTTAAATTCGAAAGGCACCGGAGTTTCCAGGATCTCTTTTTGAAAAAACAACTTGGGTTTATTTTCCTCATTTCCATAAAAACTAACCCACGAAGAACCATCCTTAAAAATATCCAGAACTGCAAAACCCTGCCCGTTATAAGCGAATACTCCATCATTACTTAATGTGGCATAAGATGCCTTGGATCCCGATCCCGAAACGATCTGTTTTACACTATCATGCTCTATATACTGAAGTGAATGTTCATGGCCCGAAGCAAATATCACTCTTTCATAGCCCTGGGCTATAACAGATAATCTATTGGCAAGGGATTTATACCTGTTATTCTGGGCATCCTGAATAGATACACCTCCGGTAGTCCTTATTAATGTGGCCAGTGAACCAAGAATTGGTAATGGAATTTTTTTCTGGGATGGATATATATGTCTGTCAATAGTATACTGCCCTCCATGCACGCCGTTTGTATAAACGGGATGATGCAGAGCTATCAAAACAGTCTTATTCTGATTTTTCTTAATCTCTGACTCCAATTCCAAGAACATTGCTTCCCGAGTCTTTATTTGGGCACAGTCATCATTTATCTTAGGGTTTTTGTCCCAATCTTCAAGATACCACTGAGAATCAATTACAATAAGCTGAATATTTTCAGAAATCTCTAAAGACTCTAAACCACAGCCAATTTCCGGGCTCCATAACAAAATATCTTCAAATTTGCTTTTCAGGTAATCCTTCTGTCTTTCCAGTCCGTTCAATTTCTCATTATACCAGTCATGGTTTCCAGGTATGAACACCACTTTTCCTTTATAATTTTCTATAGCATCAAGCTGGGCATCCAACCGATATTCTGCCGCCTCCCGTTCAGGTGATCCTTTTGGGGGCATCCCATCTGGATAGATATTATCTCCAAGGAATATGGTATAATTTTCTGTTTTATTTACTGAATCCAGAAATGTTTTAAAAGCAATGAGCCCCAAAGAAGTTCCCCCAGGTGGAGAATAACCGCCATCTCCAAGTAAATAAAAAGACTTTTCAATTTCCTTATTAACGGGATATCCAAAATTGGACTTTGCCTCTCCATCTCTATATTTAGGCTCTACCGTAGCACAGGAAAAAACAAGGAAGAGGACAAAAAACGGGGCTAAAAGTTTAACTTTTTTCATAGAAAATATTGGTCAATTTTTTTTGTAATTTGGTCGAGTAATAAAGAACTTCATGTATGAATAATCTCATTGAGAAAGCTGATAAATTTGTTGAAGAATTATTTAAAGAAAAACTGCCAAATACCTTTATATACCATAACTACCAGCACACAGAGCGCGTGGTTAAAAGTACTAAAGAATTAATCGATAATTCTGAAATTAATGTTAAAGAGGCTGAGGCATTAATACTTGCAGCCTGGTTGCATGACACCGGCTATATTCATACTTATAAAGGACATGAAGAAAAAAGTGCTGAAATCGCTGAAACTTTTCTGAAGAAAAATAACGCTACTGAAGAACTAATAGAAAAGGTTAAACAATACATTCTTGCTACCAGGTTTTCTAATACTCCAACCTGTTTAGAAGAGAAGATTATCAGGGATGCTGATTCTTCTCATTTTGGAAAAGACTATTTTGAGGAAACCAGTGAATTTCTAAGACAGGAGCTTGAACTTCATAATATTAAGAATTTCACCAATGCAGAATGGCTTGAAGAAAATATCCTGGTTTTTACTGAAAAACACCAATATTATACAGATCACGCCTTAGAAGAGTGGAAACCTAAAAAGGAGGAAAATCTTTTAGAACTTATTGAAAGTAAAAATAAACAGGAAAAGAAACTTACCAAGGAAGAACATAAAGCCAGAATGAAGGCTAAATATAAGAATGAGAATCCTGAACGAAGTATTCAAACCCTGTTTCGTGTTACCCTTAGAAACCATATAAAATTAAGTGATATTGCTGATACCAAGGCGAACATCCTGCTTTCAGTAAACGCAATCATCATCTCTCTGGCTCTGGCAAATCTTATCCCAAAACTGGAAGCTGCATCTAATAAACATCTACTTATACCCAGTCTTATTTTGGTGCTTTTTAGTGTAGCCTCTATAATACTTTCTATAATGTCCACCCGCCCAAATGTTACCAGTGGTGAATTCACCAAGGAACAGGTGAAAAACAGAAGTGTAAATTTATTGTTCTTCGGAAATTTTCATAAAATGCCCTTTAAACAATTTAAATGGGGAATGAATGAATTGATAAAAGACAAAGATTACGTCTATGAAATGTTAATGCTGGACCTTCATTTACTGGGTAAAGTACTACACCGTAAATATTTTCTTTTACGTCTTACCTATACTGTTTTTATGACGGGAATAATTATTTCGGTAATCGCATTTATACTTGCATTCTACCTAATGTAATTCTTCCATTAGATCTTCATAGGTTATAGTTTTCTCAGGATGGTTACTGTCTGGAGAGTAAAGAACATTTACTCTAATAGCCTTTAGTCCCACGACGCCCTGTACGTCTTCTAATTCCAGTAGTTCTATATCTTCACCAAAATATTTCTTGGCCTGAAGATATTTTATATACTGCAGATATTCTCTTTCATCACTGCTTTGAGAATAGACTATGGTCATTTTACCTTTTTGGGTAACACGCTCTTCGGTTCCCTTTACAAAAGCTTTATCTATACGCTTTTTAATGATCTCATACCTGGCATTGTAAGTGCCGTCCACATCAAATTTCTTTTCATCCATTCTATATCGAATAGACATCGTACTGTTATACACAAGAATTAGAGATGCAGCTTCTAGTTTCGTGGGTGTATTCTCCTGTAATTGATAAAAACGATTTTCCATTTCACACATCGTACTAAGCTGCCATAATCTCAAATTGAACAAATAGACTTTATTAAATGGTCTTTTGTTTGCCATGGAAGCTCCTATATACATATTGTGATCTACGCCGTCTGTTTTATATCTTTCAAAATAATGCGGATATATCTCCTGCGCCTGGATCTGCTTTTTATCTATATATCTGGACATCGTCCGGTTTATTTGCTGAACTGTTTCATCATATTTTTTACGATGATTGTAAACCAGGCCGGTTTCAGGATTTAGCATTTCGGTATATTCCTTTACGAGTTTCCTTATATCTTCAGACTGTTTTTTTAAATGACTCATTAAGGGATTCACTTCTTTTTTAAGAAGATTAAATACCTTTTGTTCACTGCTGGCATTAAGGTTCTCCTGGAGTTCTTCCTTAAAATCTGAAATTCTATATTTTACCTGATCATAAATTGGTAATTCCTCAATATCATAGGCTTTTTTAATAATATCGAGAATAATCTCCAATTGATCCAGAAGATCTTTTTTAATTGCGGAATTTCTAGCTTCCGAAGAGGCCACTATATCTATTTGTCCATATAATGGATACACATCTTTAAAGGAAATATCCTTAAAAGAAGCCAATCCATCCTTGTCATAATCCTTTATAAACTTTTTGGCTTCTTTTTCAAAAACCCAAAGTACACTAGGATGAATAGATGTACATTCACTCTGAATCACCGCTTTCACCCTATTTTCAAAATCGTTTCGGTTTCTTTCTACGGTAGTCACTATATAAGGTAGAATATCGTCCAGCTTAATAGCATTGATACTGTTCAGTTCATTCTTTCTTTCTGAAGCAAGTTCCAGAATCCCCAGTAATTTTCCGTTTTTAGCAATTGGCGCGAGCAAACAACTTTTAACCTTATTCTTTTTAAGGTTTTTTGCCAGAAGATTATTATTGTTCTTTATATAATTATCTACATTGGATATTGTGAAGTAAGAATTATTATCAATTAGCTTCTGAAAACCTCTTTCACATATACCCGTAGCACAATCGTTCACCATTTTTTCATCCAGAATAAAGCTTTTTGCCTCTTCGTTTTCCATTCTTTCAAAAACCATATCCCGACGGTTAAAAACGGTGAACCCAACCCGCAGATCTGGTATTTTATAAATAGATCTGAAAATTTCCTGTAATTTCTGAAGTTCTTCCGCCTCGTTCACTTCCTCAAATATGAGGGTGGTTTTTAGTTCTGAGATCGCATCGTCTATAGTTACATCGGTAAGATTTACAATAGTAAAACCTTTAAAAACATAACTATTTGGAGGTATCTTTTCCTTCCACAAGTCAAGATCATCCACATTCTGCAACAAAACATCTACATCTTTTTGAGTGATCTCCGGTGCATTATCTTTTTTAAAGATCTCCACAAAATCAGCATTCATAGCTATTCGGTAATGCCTTTTTATTCCATCTTTATCGGGAATGTCATAATACATAGGTCTTGAGACATCTACCTCATAGTTATAATATTGACGGAGAATTTGTATACAAGCGAATATGTATAAAACTTCTTCATTCATATTTCTAAAACTGACCTCAAAATCCTCTCCGGCATTATTAAGAATTTCCTTTAGTCTTTTGGAGGAGTTAAAAAGAATATTATGAAAAGGCACCGACGCGGCTTTTATCTCATTATTGGTCAAAATACTTGGAAATAAATCGTCCAGTAGTATCTTTATTGGCTCCTTATATTTTTTTAAAAGCTTAGGATCTTCAAAACCCTCCGTTAATTCCGGATAATCAGAAATATACTCAAGCATATTTTCCATATACTGCCTGGAAATACTACTCTCAATTTCCTTGACCTCCTGTTCATACTGGTCTATCACCTTATGAAAACTGATACGGATGTCGAAAGGAAAATCTTTTAATTGCTGCATCATAACCGGATAATTTAAGGTAAAATTAAAAGTTATGGAAACCTCTGAACAGGAAGCTCGTTTAAATTAACAATAATTTATAAATATTGGATTACTATGAGTCCTGAGTTCTTTACTTTTGTATAAAATTTAAACAAAAATGAAAAAAATATCTATAGCCTTTTTTGCACTCACGCTTTTATTAGCAGGATGTCAGGAGGACAAAGGTTACTTTCTGAATGGAAAAATTTCGGGAATAGAAGACGGGAAGCAGGTTTATATTTCTGAATACGATGCAGAAACTAATTCAACCAAAGCAATCGACACTACCACTATCGAAAATGGAAAATTTGAGTTGGATATGGAAGACCAGGATCTTCCTAAACTTAGTTTCTTAAGATTTGAAGGAGTTAACGGCAATGTTATCTTCATTTCTGAAAATCAGAAGATCAGCTTTGATATTAATAAGGATAGTCTTAGAAATACTAAGCTTAGTGGTGGTAAGGAAAATAAAGCTCTTTCAGAATATTTGAACCATTTAAACGAAATGAACCGCAAAATGGTGAATATGCAGCAGGATATGAGAGAAGCTATGACCTCAAGAGACACCGCTAAACTAGCCAGTTTACGAGAGGCTCAGCTGGAATTGAGAGATAATGATGAGAATTTCAAAAAAGAATTGTTTAATAGAAATAAAGATTCATATCTATCGGTCATGTTGCTTACAGATATGATGAAAATGAGAACTCTTTCCTCGGCGGAAGTGAGAGAAATGTACGAGGGAGTTTCAGACAGAATCAAAGAAACACCCATGGGGCAAAATCTTAAGCAAACGCTAGAGCAATTTAAAGCTGCGGAAGTTGGAAGCAAAGCTCCTGAATTTTCAGGTCCTACCCCTGAAGGGGATGAACTTTCTCTTAAAGATAACCTGGGAAAAGTGACTATTGTAGATTTTTGGGCCGCCTGGTGTAAACCCTGTCGTGTAGAAAATCCAAACCTTGTGAGAACTTACAATAAATATAAGGATGAGGGCCTTAATATTATTAGCGTTTCTTTAGACAGACCTGGACAAAAAGACAAATGGATTCAGGCAATTGAGGAGGATAATCTGGAGCAATGGAATCATGTTTCTAACCTTCAATTCTGGAATGATCCAATTGCTAGAAAATATAGAATTTCAGCAATTCCGGCCACTTTCATTCTTGATGAAAATGGTGTTATAGTAGCAAAAAACTTAAGAGGAGATGCTTTGGAAAATAAGATTGGAGAACTTCTTCAATAATTCAATATTATCTATAAAATAGAAAAGCGCCTCTCGGCGCTTTTTTTATTACTTCAGCTCAAAGCCTACATTTACTTTTATCTTTATTTCCAGTTCTCCGGGTGCAATTGTTTGCTGACTTCCCTTCGCTGCACTCATTTCTACCGCCTCATCCATTCTATATACTGGCTGAAAACTATTATAATCCATTTCACTTATAGAAACTGCTTTTCCAATATCCTGTCCCAATGGTTGTGCTAATTCTCTGGCTCTATTCTGGGCATCAAGAACTGCTAATTTTCTGGCCTCTTTCTCATATTTCTCCATCTCTGAAGATTTAAACTGAATGCCGTCAATTCTATTTAAGCCATTTTCTAAGAGGCCTTTCATAATTTTCTCATAATCTTTTAGATCCTGCAATCTTATTGAAATGGCCTGATTAGCCACATAACTATAGGTCTTATCATTATAATCATACCGCTTATTCAGGTTAATATATTCAGTTTTGATATCCTTTTCCTCAATCTTTTGAGATTTCAGATATTTAATAACCTTATTTACAACCTCATCATTCTGCTTTTTCACCCCTGCCGCTGAAGGACCTTCATGTTCAATCCTGGATTTAATAAGAACTTCATCCGGCTCTACTTTTACCACACCTTCTCCCGTAACATTTACGACCGATCTTTCTAGGTTTTGCTGAGCGAAAATTGGCATTGTGGCAATTACTGCCAGTACAAAAAATAACTTTTTCATATTAAATAGTTTTTAGTTTCAGTTTTAGATAACCAATAAGAATACCAAACTATATATATCCGGTCCTTTGTAGGATAAAAAGTATCACAATGGGGATGGCCAGAAGCACGACCATTAAAAGATGACTTTCAAAAACCCATGGAGCAAGTAACATAGTAAGGAGATATCCACCGGTAGCTCCTCCAAAATGAGCGTCGTGACCAATATTATCTGTTCGTCGTTTCATTCCGTAGATCGTATAAAAAAGATATCCTATCCCAAAGATATAGGCAGGGATGGGAATAATAAAGAATAGGCCTAAAGTCATATCTGGCTGTAACAAAATAGCCGAATATAAAATTCCCATCACCGCACCACTTGCTCCTACGGCTGTGTAATTCATATCATTCTTATGAAAATAATAGGATAGCAGATTACCCAATAACAGGCTTCCCAGGTAAATGATAAGAAATGCAGGAGCCCCCATCGCATAAATGACCACATTTGCGAAGAAATAAAGAGTTAGCATATTCACAAATAAATGGCTCGTATCTACATGAAGGAAGCCGGAAGTTAAAATTTGAAATTTTGATCCTCTCTTTATATCACCAACATTAAATTTATATTTATTAAAAAATGCCTGATCTTTGAAACCCTTAAAAGAAATTAAAACATTTACCGCAATAACGCCAAGCGTCACAAGGCTTAATTCTCCCATATTTGCATAAGTTTAATTTCAAATATACCATATATTTGCGGAAAGAATTTTTATGCAAGGCTTAGTTTTCTGGTTAGTTTACCCTATCCTGTGGCTTATTTCCATTTTACCTTTTCGAATCTTTTATATGGTATCAGACATGGTATTCGTACTGGTTTATTATATAATTGGTTACAGAAAAAAAACGGTTCGTGAGAACCTTGAATTGGTCTTTCCGGAGAAATCTGACTCAGAAATAAAAAAAATCCAGAAGAAGTTTTATAGCCATATGTGCGACATGTTTCTGGAAATGATAAAAAGCATCAGTATTACTGAAAAGGAAATAGAAAAGCGTTTCACCTTTACCAATATAGAATATCTTAGAAAGCTGGAAAGCCTGGACAAAAGTTTAGTGGTAATGTTAGGACATTACGCCAGCTACGAATGGATAAATGCGCTGCAACTATATGGTCTGAAATACAGAACCTACGGTATTTACAAGAAAATTAAGAACAAACAATTTGATAATTTGGCGAAAAAAATTAGGGGTAGATTTGGTGGAACCCTAATTACTACCTACCAAACTACAGAAATCATAAGGCATAACCAGGAAAAAGGAGTTTTAGGTAATTACGCGATGATTGCAGACCAGTCACCAAAACTTCGTCGGGCGAAAATATGGATTGATTTTATGGGAATTAAAGTTCCTGTATTTGATGGATCTGACAGGCTGGCGAGAAATATGGATATGGCGGTTGTATATCTTCACGTGGAAAAAGTTGGCCGCGGATATTACCAGGCTACCTTGAAACCAATTACTGAAGATGCTCCTAATGAACCTCAACACGCCATTACTAAAAAATTCGTTGGATATCTGGAAGAACAGATTCGAAAGAAACCTGAATATTATTTATGGACTCATAAACGATGGAAACACCGCAATGAGCCCATTCCTAAAAATGCTGAAATAATAGAATAAAAATTTCTTAAAATCGTCTATCCTCGAGGCAGGGCCATATAACTATTACGTCAGTTTATTTTGACCTCTGGGTCAAAACCCGAAATTTTATATTTATCCCTCACCCGGAACTGTAAAAAAGAGTTCCGACCTCTCCCCAGGGAGAGGTAAAGCGGAAACACCGATGCGAAAGCATCGGAAAATTATTAGATTAGGCTATTATTGATTCTATTTCCCTGATCATTTTTTGTGCAAGATCATCAGCTTCCTGCTGAGATTTTGCTTCTGTATAAATTCTAATAATAGGTTCTGTATTAGACTTTCTTAAATGCACCCAGTTTTCTGGGAAGTCAATCTTAACACCATCAACCGTAGATATTTCTTCTTCAGAATGTCTCTTTTCAACAGCCTTGAGTACTCCATCAACATCAAGATCTGGGGTTAACTGTATTTTATTTTTACTCATAAAGTAAGCCGGATATTCATTTCTGATCTCTGAAACCTTCTTTCCTTTTTCAGCTAAATGAGTAAGAAACAGAGCTGTTCCAACAAGACTATCTCTTCCGTAATGAGATTCAGGATAGATAATTCCACCGTTACCTTCGCCTCCAATGATCGCTTTATTATCTTTCATTAGTTGCACTACATTCACTTCCCCAACCGCACTAGCTTCGTAATTCCCATTGTGCCTCTTGGTTATATCCCGTAGCGCTCTGGAAGATGACAGGTTGCTAACCGTATTACCCGGAGTTTTGGAAAGCACATAATCTGCACAGGCTACCAGGGTATATTCTTCCCCGAACATTTCTCCTTTTTCATCTATAAATGCCAACCTATCCACATCTGGGTCTACCACAATACCGAAATCGGCTTTTTCTTTCTTTACAAGCTCGCAGATATCAGTTAAATGTTCTTTCAAGGGTTCAGGGTTATGCGGAAAATGTCCGTTAGGATCACAGTAAAGTTCAATGACCTCAACACCCATTTTCTTTAATAACGCGGGAATTGCGATTCCCCCTGTAGAATTTACGGCATCTACGGCAACTTTCAAATTCGCTTTGGCTACTTTATCTGCATCTACCAGTTTTAGTTTTAAAACTTCTTCAATATGCCTGTCTATATAATCTTCTATAGTCGAAATCTCTCCAAGATCATCAACTTCTGAAAATTCAAAACCTTCACTTTCTGCAATCTTAAGAATTTCTGCTCCCGCTTCACCATCTAAAAATTCACCTTTACTATTTAATAGTTTAAGAGCGTTCCATTGTTTTGGATTATGGCTAGCGGTTAGAATAATTCCACCATCTGCATTCTCCAATGGGACTGCTATTTCAACTGTAGGAGTAGTAGACAGACCAAGATCTATGACATCAATCCCCAATCCAGTCAAAGTATTCATGGTTAGATCCTGGATCATTCTGCCAGATATTCTGGCATCTCTACCCACTACCACTTTTAATTTCTTCTTACCCGATTCTTTTTTCAACCAGGTCCCGTATGCAGCGGCAAACTTTACAGTATCTAATGGCGTTAGGTTATCACCGGTTTTTCCTCCTATGGTTCCTCTTATTCCGGAAATTGATTTTATTAATGTCATATTACTTCTTAATATTTAAATCTAAGTCACTTTTAATATGTAGCAAATATACAGGGCTGTATATCTTCTGTCCAAAACTTAACAAAAATTAACCCTGGTATTCTATTATTTGTATCTTCCCATAATGAACTTTTTGGCGCATATTTATTTATCTGGTGATAATGAACAGGTGAAAATTGGTAATTTTATGGCCGACTCCATTAAAGGCAAAAAATACCTGAAATATCCTGAAGATATTCAAAGGGGAATTATTCTTCATCGGGCTATAGATTATTATACGGACACCCACCCAGTTTTTAAACAAAGTACCCAACGATTATTTTCCGGCTATAGTCATTATAGTGGAATTATCGCCGATATATTCTATGATCATTTTCTGGCAGCTAACTGGGAAAATTATTCCGATATTCCTTTAAAAGAATATACCCTCGAATTTTATGATCTTCTAAAGAACAATTTTGAGGTATTGCCACCCAAGGTGAAAAACTTTTTACCTTATATGGTAAATGATAACTGGTTATTAAGTTATGCAGATATTGGAGGTATTGAAAAAGTACTTTCAGGCATGAACAGGCGAACTGGTAGAAAGTCCAATATGCATTTAGCGGTTAAAGAATTGAAGGATTATTATGAGGAATTTGAACAGGAATTTGAACTCTTCTTTAAGGATATTATTGAATTCAGCAGAATAAAAATTAAAGAGATTGAGGTGAAATAAAAAAAGACCGGATTACACCGGCCTTTCTATTAAACTAAAATTCCATCTTATTTAACAAATCTCCATCGTCCATTAATTAATTCAACTTCCTTAAGGTTCTTGCCTTTTTCTACCCACCATTTATCATCTTTTCTCAAAACCATTACACCTTCAATCACATAATATTCTCCATTGATATATTCTGGCTCTGGATTAGTAGGTTCCGGCTCGGTAGGCTCTGGTTCAGTAGGCTCCGGCTCAGTAGGTTCTGGTTCAGGTTCAGTTACCGAACCTGGATACATTACATTTACCCCTTCAATATCTCCATTTGAAAGTTCAGAACGCTGAACTGAATAAAGAGAACCATCTTTTTTGGTTATAGTTGGTTGACCAGTTGCAGAAAATGAATAAGGACTATACATCATAATTGATCCAAGGTCCAAACCAGCTGTATAATCTGCACCGTCCCAACCAGCTTCTTCATAGGTATAGAAATTATGTTCTCTGCCTGAAAGAATATTATCAAAATGAACTGTAATAGTTTGATCTCTGTCTGCTCTACTTTGCTCGTGCCATAATCCTACTGCATGACCAATTTCATGAATCGTGTTACCGGTTGAACAGGCATCTGCTAAAGTAATTGGCTGTCTTCCTCCAACCATACCTACATAAGAAGAACATCCTCCTCCTGGAGTAAAGTAAATGTAATTAGACTCAGCAGAGCGCTGTATGAACTTTACCGCTGTATTACTTTCCCAGTGATTAATAGCATCTAATACACGTTGCTGATTAGGTAGCGATGAATCTATTTCGTAATAAACTATATTGTCTGGCCAGAAATACTGTGTTCTTCCCACACTTTTATTAAGCGTACCAAGATCTTCATTAGGTTCCAGGATCAAATCTACCGGGCTTTTTGAAATATTAGATTCAGGTAGAAAAATATCTCCTTGATATACATATTTACCATTCAATTCTTCAACCGGAAGTTTTCTTCCTGCAAAGTAGATGTCAGAAACATTACCAGTTTCACCGGGAAAGGCAATTTCTGTAAAATTATCATTTAAAGAAGATTTGGTTTGATTTCCCTCAATGGAAGAATCAGAGATACTATCTTCACTACAGGAAATAAATGCCAGTAGCGGAACTGCTAAAAGATACTTTAGGTTTTTCATAAGTAGGTTATTTGATTTAATTTGAATTGACAGTTTAAATTAGATTTGGTTTAGAACCCAAACTGTGTTTTGTTACTTGGTCGACAATAATTACCGTTCATCGATTTTAGAATTTATCAGCTGTTTTGATGTTAAAAAATTAACTGTGTAAATAATCCTCAGAACTTGTGAATTTAACATTTTATTTACACAGTTAATTTTAGCTATTTACCTAAAAAACATATCGCCATCTTCCATCCACTAGCTCTACTTGCATCCAACCAATCGTTGAATTATAGAACCATCTGTCCCAGTTTCTAAGAACCCTAAGACCTTGTATGGTGTAATATTCTCCATTTATATAAGTAGACGTACCTCCTCCACCATCAGCAGGATACATAGAATTAATTCCCTGTACATCTCCACTAGACAATGCTGATCTCTGTACTCCGTAAGTAGATCCATCTCTCTTTGTAATAGTAGGTTGTCCATTTCTAGAGAAAGCATATGGGCTATACATCATGATAGATCCAAAGTCAAGATTAGTAGTGAACTCTTTTCCATCATAATTGTTTTCTGCATAGGTCTCGAAATTATATTCTCTTCCACTCTGTATATTTTCAAAATGTATGGTGATATGATTATCTCTATCCACACGACTTTGTTCGTGCCATAGCCCCATCGCGTGACCTATCTCGTGAATAGTATTACCAGTAGAACAAGCATCAGCAAGCGTAATATTTTGTCTTCCGCCAACCATCCCTACATAAGAGGAACAACCTGATCCAGGTGTGAAATAAATATAATTTGACTGTCCGGAACGTTTTACAAATTCAATATTCGTTTTCGACTCCCAGTGATTAATCGCATCGTAAACTCTGTCTGTATTGGACAAACTTCCATCTATATCATAATAGACGGTGTTATCTGGCCAGTAATGAGAAGTTCTTCCGACACTTTTCTGTGGAGGAGTTTCTCCTTTTTCGTAAACTAATTTTACCGGGCTTTTGGTAGCTTTAGATTTAGGGATAATGATATCACCTTCAAAAACGTATTGTCCATTTACACTTTCAACGGGCATTTTAATACCTGTATAATAAACATCTGTTACGCTCCCTTTTTCGTTTGGAAAGGCAATCTCAGTAATATCATCACTTGGAGTTGTAATTTGGCTTTGTGTTTCATTTTCGTTGTCGATTTGATCTGAAATAGGGTCTTCGCTACAACCAATAAAAATAAGAGAGGGTAGCAAGAGGATCAACTTCAATTTTTTCATAAGTAGGTTTTTTAATCTAATTTTTAAATATTATTTTTTTAGTTCGCTCAGTGATTTGCAAAGTCTATTCCACAAATATTAACTAAAATTAAATTTAAAATTTTAATAATCAATTTCTTACAATTTTCTTATTAGTAAGGAATCGATTAAGATTTGGGTTTCTAACTTTACCTTCTTTTTAAATCTTAAGAACTTCTGAAACCATTATATTTTTCAATGTTTTCTAATATAAAGCCTGGCTTCAATCACTTACAAATTACTGGCAAACAGCATCTAACATATCATTTTTTTTAAATCATATACAAATTTTTCTTTTTTTAAATAAAAAAAGGCTGTCTGGAAAGATCCAGACAGCCCATACAACATTCTCAATAAGAGAATGAGTAAATTAACCCGATAAATTAGTCACCCCCCGGTTTAATAATTCATTCGGGTTAATATTTTTCAAATTAGTTATTGAGGAGTACAAACATTTCCTGTTACTCTAATATAAATTGGATAAGTGAAGGTTCCTTCTACCGTACTGTTAGGATCATTTTGATCTACACAAAATACATCTCCATTCTCACTATCCTTAATTTCAACTAGATATTCAGGCACTGTCGCACTTCCAGAATTCCAATTATACTCTATTCCCGCACCTGTTAAGGTAATGCCAAATGTAGCTGCATCAATTAAAGGTTGAGAAGCATCAACTATTGGAATTCCGGTATTTTGATTTACCTCTGCATAAGAACTGGCTGTTTGATCTAATACAATTGCTCTAAAGCATCCAGTTGAAGGATCTGAAATTGTCAAATCACAAGCTGTCGGCTCCACAGTTCCACAGTCTGGGCTAGGATTATTTACACAACCACTCGCTTCCTGTCCATTAGGAATGTCATCTCCATCACAATCAAAACCTGCATAATTAGGATTATCTGTATCACATTTATTTAGAGTATCATCATCATCACAATCCGCTTCTGGATTCGAAGGATTACAACCACTTCCATTTCCTCCACCGCCTATAGTCTCATCACCTTCCAAAGCATCTTCACATTCACCAACAAGTAAATGTAGATATTCATTGGTAGAGCCATCAGAGTTAAGTAATTCTTCCACGGCTTCCCAAGTCAATAATACGGGAACAGGAGTATTATCTATATTACCAGTTCCATCCCAGTCTTGAGGATAAACAATTAAATATAAATAAGGCTCGTCATCATCAAGATTTGCAGGGGGACCTGGAATTACCAGACATAGAGGATCAGCATAATATTCACCATCTCCATAATCTCCGGTAGTAGCCATTGCACTTGCATCATCCTCATGGTCGTATAATTGAATACCTGTATCATCAGTACCGAAGTAAAGATCAACAGAGTAATCAGCTACATAATGTCTACCGTTTTCATCACAATAATTCACAAAAAGACATAGTGGATAAATTGTTTCTGGTAGTATATCAAAGAATACATATCCATATTCATTTACCATACGGCGATCAAAACAAAGTACTTCAACACTTATATAAGGTTTAGTACCATCTTCTACCTCAAAGTCAAAAGGCAATGATCGATCTACATATCCATCAAATTGGTCAAGAGGAGCACCCTCTGTTCTTTTTGGAGCAATCCAAATTAAGTCACCATCTCCCTCTGGATCTCCATCATATACCATAAATCCATTCAGAGTTACTGTGACAGAACTATTATTTGCTACTGGTATTTTTAAAACTTCAGAATAATCTGTAAAATATCCGTTTTCATCTTCCAGGATATCAACCACTGCGGTGTAATCGCTTCCTCCATAGGAAAAATCAACTACCGCAACAGCGGGCTCTCCTTCTGAACAGTCTGGGATTTGATCAAAATGAGCTTTATTCATACCCCTGTTGGCCAGATCATTCAGCAGTGCTCCAAAACTTAGGTCTACTGAAGTAGCCTCCGGATCGTCAGAAGCGACAGGACTTGTTTCATCCTTGCTACAGGAGGTAAATAGCAAAGCTACAATTGCAACAATTGCTAAATATTTATTGATAATTTTCATAATATATATTTTTGTTTAATTTTTAAAATGGTTAAAAAATCCCACCCTGGAAGTTAATAATACCTTCCAGGATGGGATAAGTTTTAATCTAATAACAAGCTACTCCGTGAACAATTATCCAAAAACTGGTATCGTCACTGGTACGCTCTAAAGTGAAATCTAAATCACTTGAACTAACTTCGTCATTTCTATTATACTGACCTGGACTTTTTGCTGTATTTCCAGGGTTATCTTCACTTAAATAAACGTGAAGATCATCCAAACTAACTCCTGATTCAAGATCAATATCAAAATTCACCTCGTCTCCATCAACAGTAATTGTTACAGTTCCTACAAGTTCTCCTTTGCTAGTATCATTTTGACCAGCTCCAGCCCAGAAATTGAAAGTTTTACTATTACCATCAATTGTGGTGTCAAAGTTTTCAGCCCATCCCCAACGGTTGGCATTTGAAATGTCATTGATTTGTGTATCTCCAAACATGAATGCTGTTTCACATGTATCACCACCATTATCTTCTGGACAACCATCATTATCTTCTGGACCCTGTGTATCTGGACACAGATCATCACAATCTACTACACCATCATTATCAGTATCAGTGGTACAATCATCTAGGGGACAACCAAAATTATCAGCTGTACCAGCTTCATTAGGACAATCATCACAATCGCCAAATAAACCATCTCCGTCAGGATCGGTTCCTGGGCACTCATCATCAGGACATCCAAAATTATCAACAGTACCTGGTTCATCAGGACACTGATCATCTGGCACACAGTCACCATCTGGATCTGAAGGTGTTGGAACACCTGGGCACTCATCTATAGGAGTATCACAACCTATAAACAAATGGATATATTCCGCTGTTTCTCCATCTGCATTCAAGAGACCATTCACATCATTCCAGCTTAAACCAACTTCTATTAGCGGAGTATTATCAATATCTCCATAACTACCTGGCCAATCTAATGGTGTAATCACGTAGAATAAGTAATCTGTATCTGGATTCTCAAAAGGTGATCCCGGTACTACCAAACAAAGTGGATCGGCAGAGTTATTATCATCATTAGTATTAGGACTTGAACCCGCATCTGCACTATTATATAATTGTACTCTGGTTTCTCCATCATCATAATAAAGATCTACAGCATAATTACCTACATAATGTCTACCATCCACGCTTGGGCAATAGTTTGCAAAGAAACACAGTGGGTACAACTCTCCTGGAACCAGATCAAAGAATGGATATCCATATTCATTCACCATTCGGCGATCAAAACAGAGTACCTCTACATCTATATATGGTTTTGTTCCGTCCCGAACTTCGAAATCATATGGAAGAGGGTTGGTTACATACCCGTCAAATTCTCCTTCAACACTTTCAATTGGAGCAATCCATATTAAATTATCATTACTATCATAAACCATAAAGCTTTCCAGAGTCACTGTTGTAAATCCTTCATCCTCTACAGGAATTTTTAATAGCTCAGAATACTCAGTGAAATAACCATCACTATCTGAAAGAATATCCAATGTAATAGGACCTTCAGTATTTGCTGGCTGACCGTCATAACTGATTTCTAATACCACATAAGATGGCGGCTCTGCAGAGCAATCAGGGATATCATCAAAATGATCTTTATTAACAGAGGCTGCCCTGTTTACTAAATCGTTCAAAGCGGCTCCAAATGTAATTTCTACAGATTGTAGATTTGGATCATCTCCCGGAGAAGTTGTCTCCTCTTTGCTACATGAAGTGAAAAGCAATGCGAAGATCGCAAACACACTTATGCTAATTTTTAATTTTTTCATTTTTAAATTGTTTTAGTTAAATAATTAGAATGGTTAATAAATAATATGACTGCCCGGTTTAACGGGCAGTCATTAAAGTTCTATTCTACTAATTCAAGTTCACCGCAAGCGACCGGTCTAGTTGGATCGCCAGGAACACCATGCACTACAATCACTTTTTCATCCAGCGTTGTTAGCGCAGCTTTTTGAGTAGCGTCAAGTGTAAATGTTCTATTATATAAATAAGTACCAGAACCACTAGGCGTTGGAAAATCTCCTCCAACATTATCTAAAGCCAATTGTACTCCTCCATAGAATGGAATTCCTTCGGTTAAACTGATTATTCCATCATCATTGGTATCAGCTTCATCCGGAGGACAAGTAGCATCTCCTGTATCAAATCCATGAATATGTTGCAGGTGTTGCATTCCGGTAGCTATATTCATCGCTATAATACTTACTTCCAATTTAGATCCTTCAATACTCGCTGCTGCCAAAGCCACAACTCCTGAATCATTCAATCCCTTTGCGCAGGTTTTGTATGTCATTTTATTATCTCTTGGATCATCAAAAATTGGAGGGGTATCTGGTTCGTCGCATCCTTCAAAGAAGTGGAAGTATTCCAGGTTATCATCTCCGTCGAAGAAAGTACGAACCTCCTCATCAGATAAAATAGTTGTTCTAATAAGCTCTCCATCATTAGCATTATAGTTTGGTCCGTCCTGAATTCTAATTTCAATTCTATAACGGTCTTCTTCGCCAATTCTGTCTGGTAATACGATACATAACGGATCTGCTGCTAATTCACCGGCCTCATTCTCGCCAACCTCTCTGGTTAAATCATCATATAATTGATCTACATTTTGATCATTCTCATCAACTGTCCATACGTCCACACTATAGGAAGCAACATAATGCCTACCGCTTGGAGGACAGAAGTTTCCGAAAATACAGAACTCTATAAGTTCGGTATTTTCAAGATCGAAGAATACATAACCATATTCATTGACCATACGTCTATCATAACAAAGAACCTCTACTGGTATATAAGGTTTTGTTCCGTCTCTTACTTCAATTGGTAGTGGTAGTGGATTATCAACATATCCATCAAACTGGCCTACTTCAGAAGAGATAGGCGCAATCCAGATTTCCTCACCCTCAGCATTAAAAACTATAAATTCATTTAAAGTAACCACGGTCATACCACCATTATCAACTGGTATCTTCAAATCTTCAGAATAATCTGTGAAATAAACGGTTCCATCAAAAAGAATGTCAATAGTTATGATATCATCCGGATCACTTTCCTGTCCGGCATAAGAGATCTTTAACTCAACATAAGCTGGAGTTGTGCTGGAACAATCAGGAATTTGATTAAAATGATTTTTGTTCACAGAGGCGGCTCTGTTCACCAGGTCATTTAATGCGGCCTCAAAAGAAAGTTCCGCATAGGCTATAGTATCCGGATCTTGAGTTGAGGAAGCTTCATCTTTACTACACCCGGCCAGGAGAAGCGCGAAAATTGCGCAAAATGCCAGATAATGATTAATTTTTTTCATAATACAAAGTTTTGGTTAATAAAAATTTAGAATGGATAATAAACTGTCTGTTCCAATCATGGCACATAAGTCCACAAGGAATAAGTTTCAATAAGAAAATCGGATTGCTACACTGGGCAGCCGTTGGGAGTGACTAAGTTTTCATAATTAGTAGTGTTAGTTAATATTATTTAGAATGGTTAATAAATTATATATACAGACCTCCCCTAGGGAGAAATTATGTATCAATTCAAAAAACTAAAAAGATTCGGGGGCCATGTGTAGGTTCAATATAGAGAAGGGGGGAATTATTTATATTGAATGAAGTAAATGTATAAAAGACTGTGGCTATTGCTTATAGGGGATTTCCCCTATATTACACAAATAAACTTCTAATTAACAGTGATTTAATATTTTTACGACATTGGGAAATCAACCAATTTATGATTAATCGCATAAATCACACTTTCTAAAATTGTTTCAGAATTAGTTCTTTTTATAATGTTAGACCGGTGTTTTTCAATTGTTTTTGGGGAGATAAATAGCGCCTCAGATATTTCCTTGGTTTTATATCCTTTACATAAAAGCGCCATGATCTCCTTCTCTCTTTTAGTGAAACTAAAATCGGTTAATTCACTATTATCTTTAAAACATTTTTCTATCTGGTCTGCATGACTACCAATTTTTTCGTCGATGAAATATTCATCTCCGGAAAAATCAATAAGCATGATAAATTGATCTGATATATTACGACTTAGCTTAGAAAAACTTATTCGGGCATTTCTTAATTTATCCTTATTAATTAATAATGAAGTCGTGGTTACAGCTTTCAAATGTTTTCCACGGGCAAAATTTCGGAGGCTGGTTTTAACTTTGGCTTTATTTTCTATATTAACCAAATCCGTTAATTTTAAACCTTCAGACTTTTCAATTTTAAAAGTCTTTTTGAATGCGTCATTCATCGCAATTATATTATTTTGCTGAAGTAAAACGATGGGCTGAGCCATTAAGTTAAATAAGCCCATAAAACAGTCATGCCAATAATTAAAATTTTTAGGAGGACTCTTTTTCAAAATCAGGGAAGCAATATGTTCCAGGCTTAATCGCTCCGGTAGATATTCATCGATCAATGAATTATATTTCTTCTTCATGATCGTTAAATCTGTACTTCTACCATATACTATCAGGAAGCTTTTGGTGAGAAAATGGGTGGCTTTAAAATTTTTAAGGTTTCTAAAATCAGAAATTTTAGTATAGGAAGTCTTATCAAAAAAAATAGTATCGGGCAACAGATTAAGGGCGATATTATAGGCCACATGAATAGATTTTTCAGAAGTAACCTCAAAATTCACACTAACTTTTTCAATAAGTTTATCTATAAAATCCTGATTTCTGCTAACAATTAAAATCTGTCTTTTTTCCATCTTCAATCAACATTAAAAAAATTAATAATTTTCTTTTGAATACAAGGGCTAGTATTCCAAACATCAAAAGATGTCATTTTAGATTTAAAAGAAAGATTTGGGAAAGAGTTTTTAACTTATCAAATATAGGGGATTTCACTTATTTTCGATAAAAATTATAGTAATATTACACTGACAATCAGTAATTTAATAAGGAGTTTAAAGTCTTATTTTAAGGTATTAAAATCATTCTTTAACTTTTCAATTTGGTATGGATATTCTTTTTGTATTTATCGGAAAGCAGCTATAACGTCAAAATTTACAGCTATCTTAACATCAGTAGATTGCCAATAGCTTTCTAAATAATAATACAATAAGTAACTTTGCCACCTTGAAAAAATATATGGCAAAAACTGAAGATAGAATTGAAGTACTCGGAGCCCGGGTTCATAATTTAAAAAACATTGATGTTAATATTCCCAGAGAAAAGCTTGTGGTTATTACAGGTCTTTCCGGTTCGGGTAAATCATCCCTGGCTTTTGATACTATTTATGCTGAAGGACAACGGCGCTATATTGAAACCTTTTCAGCATATGCACGTCAGTTTCTGGGAAGCCTGGAAAGACCGGATGTAGATAAAATTGAGGGCCTTTCCCCGGTTATCGCCATAGAACAAAAAACCACCTCTAAAAATCCCAGAAGTACTGTAGGTACTATTACAGAGATCTATGATTTTCTCCGGTTACTTTTTGCCAGGGCCGCAGAAGCTTACAGTTATAACACCGGCGAGAAGATGGTAAGTTATACCGACTCTCAAATTAAGGACCTGATCCTTGAAAAATTTAAAGATAGAAAAGTTAGTATTCTGGCCCCGGTTATCCGAAGTAGGAAGGGTCATTACCGGGAATTATTTGAACAGATCGCAAAGCAGGGTTTTATAAAAGTCCGGGCAGATGAAGAATTAGTGGATATTGAAAAAGGTATGAAGCTGGACCGCTACAAGACTCATGATATCGAGATCGTTATTGACCGTTTAAAGATTGAAGACAAACCAGATTCTGATAAGCGCCTCGAAGAAAGTATTAAAACAGCCATGTATCATGGAGACGATACTTTAATGATTCTTGATCAGGAAACAGAAAATATAAGGTATTTCAGCAGGAATTTAATGTGTCCTACCACAGGGATTAGTTATCCCAATCCAGAACCTAATAGTTTTTCTTTTAATTCTCCTAAGGGGGCTTGTCCTAATTGTAATGGCATTGGTACTCTTTATACGGTTAACACTGATAAAATTATTCCAGACAGGGGGAAAACTATCAAAAATGGCGGTTTGGCACCTCATGGCCCACAGAAGAAAAACTGGGTATTTTCTCAGTTGGAATTGATCTCGGAAAGATTTGATTTCAGCTTAAATGATCCCATCAAAAAGATTCCTGAAGAAGCACTGGAAATGATCCTGCATGGGGGAAAAGAAAAATTCTCCCGTGAGTCTAAAGCATTGGGTATCACCCGGGATTATAAAATTGATTTTGAAGGGGTTGCCACTTTTATTGAAACCACTTATAGAAATAACGATTCCACCTCTTTAAGAAGATGGGCTAAAGAATATATGGACAAAGTTATTTGTCTTGAATGTGAAGGATCAAGATTAAAGAAAGAAGCTCTTTACTTTAGGATTCATGATAAAAATATCGCTGAACTTGCCCATCTTGATATTACCGACCTCTATAAATGGTTTGAAGGGATTGAAAAAAAACTTAGCGATAAACAGCTTCAGATAGCGGAAGAAGTCATTAAAGAAATAAGAACGAGACTCCAGTTTTTACTGGATGTGGGATTAACATATCTTAATCTTAACCGTGGATCAAAATCACTTTCAGGCGGGGAAGCGCAGCGAATTAGGCTTGCTACTCAAATAGGATCTCAACTGGTTGGAGTACTATACATTCTTGATGAACCTAGTATAGGCCTGCATCAAAGAGATAACGAAAAACTGATCAATTCCCTGGAATCCCTCCGTGATATTGGTAACACCGTTATTGTGGTGGAACATGATAAAGATATGATTGAGAGAGCCGATCATGTTATAGATATAGGTCCCAGAGCAGGTAAGCATGGTGGTGAGATTATTAGTGAAGGTACCCCTGCCGAACTTATGGAACATGATACGCTCACGGCAGATTATCTAAGTGGGAAAAAAGAAATTCCGGTTCCCCAAGAGAGAAGAAAAGGAAATGGCAAAAAAATAGAACTTAAAGGAGCCACTGGTAATAACTTAAAAAATGTAAATATCAGCATCCCCTTGGGTAAGATGATCGCGGTTACCGGAGTTTCAGGTAGTGGAAAATCCACACTTATCAACGAGACCCTCTACCCTATCATGAATGCGCACTATTTTAATGGGGTAAAAAAACCTAAACCATATAAAAGTATAAAAGGCCTGGACCATATAGACAAGGTGATAGATATCAACCAGAGTCCTATTGGTCGTACCCCAAGATCCAATCCTGCTACCTATACCGGGGTGTTTTCAGAAATACGAAGTCTTTTTGCCAAGACGCCTGAGGCGCTGATAAGAGGTTATAAACCGGGTCGTTTCAGTTTCAATGTAAAAGGAGGAAGATGTGAAACCTGCAGAGGTGGCGGTCTTAGAGTAATTGAAATGAATTTTCTTCCCGACGTATATGTTGAATGCGAAACCTGCCAGGGAAAACGTTTCAACAGGGAAACACTGGAAATTCGTTACAAAGGAAAGTCTATTTCAGACATACTGGAAATGACCATAGATGAGGCTACTCCATTCTTTGAAAATATCCCGAAGATCTATAGAAAACTAAAAACCATACAGGATGTAGGTCTTGGCTATATTAGCCTGGGACAGCAGTCCACTACCCTATCTGGTGGAGAAGCCCAGCGAATCAAATTAGCCACAGAACTTTCAAAAAGAGATACCGGGAATACTTTCTATATATTAGACGAGCCAACCACTGGTTTACATTTTGAAGACATCAGAGTGCTAATGGATGTTCTAAATACCCTGACCAACAAAGGAAATACCGTTTTAATTATTGAACATAATATGGATGTTATCAAGATGGCAGACTATATTATTGATATTGGGTATGAGGGAGGAAAAGGTGGCGGAGAAGTTGTTGCCACCGGTACTCCTGAAGAGATTGTTAAAGACAAAAAAAGCTATACAGCAAAATTCCTGAAAAAGGAATTAAACTAACCAAAAATAATGATGAAGACGCATAGTACAAATAAGGCCTGGAACGAAATAAAAACGAATGACTCCTGGGCGATTTTTAAGATAATGGGAGAGTTTGTCAACGGCTATGAAAAGCTAAGTCAAATTGGACCTTGTGTATCTATATTTGGTTCTGCCAGGACCAAGCCAGATATGAAATACTATAAACTGGCAGAAAGAGTTGCTAAAAAAATTGTTGACCATGGTTACGGAGTGATCACCGGTGGTGGCCCAGGGATCATGGAAGCAGGTAACAAAGGTGCTCATCTTGCCGGGGGAACTTCTGTAGGCTTGAATATTGATTTACCTTTTGAACAACATGATAACCCATATATAGACAACGACAAAAGTCTCGATTTTGATTATTTCTTTGTACGTAAGGTAATGTTCGTAAAATATTCTCAGGGTTTTGTGGTAATGCCCGGAGGTTTTGGAACACTGGACGAACTTTTTGAAGCCATCACCCTTATCCAAACCCATAAAATCGATAAATTCCCGATCATACTGGTAGGAAGTGAATTTTGGGGCGGCCTGGTAGACTGGATCAAAACAACCCTTTTAGATAGCTTCAATAATATTAGTGCAGTAGACATAGATCTGGTCCAGGTGGTAGATACCGAAGATGAAGTGATAGAAATCCTTGATCAATTCTATGATGAATATAATCTTAGTCCTAATTTCTAGTTAACAGGCCTGTTGAAGGTATCAAAGTTTGTTTATATTTAGCCCTGATTGCTTATCAGCACTAAAACTATTGCTAGTTGAAGAACCTTTCGTTATTCCTGATTCTTTTCATTTTTTCAGGGTGGCTTTCTGCTCAGAATGTCATCAATGTGAAGGCGCGTCTTATAGACAGCACACATACCCTGCAAATAGATCAGGATATTACGTTTGTTAATACAGAAGAAAGAGAACTGGTAAGTATTTATCTAAATGACTGGAATAATGCTTTCAGCTCAAAAACCTCTGCTCTGGCAAAACGTTTTGCTGAAGATTATGCAAGACGTTTTCACTTTGCCAAAGATAGAGAGCGCGGGTATACTACTATAAATACAGTCGAAAAAAAATCTGGATCTAGCCTGGAATGGGACCGACCGGGAAATGTTGTGGACCTTCTTCGAATAAAGCTGGAAGAACCCTTAGCTCCCGGGGATTCAATAGATTTACATTTAAACTATGAAGTAAAAGTTCCGGATGATAAATTCACCCGTTACGGCCGGGATGGGGAAGGTAATTATAAATTAAGGTATTGGTACATGGTTCCTGCCCCATTGGATAATGGCTGGAAATTATATAGTCACCAGGACCTGGGATTACAATATTTACGACCTCATAAAGTAAATATTTCCATAGATGTTCCTACTGAATTTTATGCGGCTTCGAGCCTGGACCTATTAAGAACAATTACAAATCAGGGGTACAAAACCATCATTTTTTCTGGAGAAGATAGAGTGGATAGTAAAATATATCTGACGAAATCTTTCATTTTTGAATCTTTAAAAGCGAATTCAACCCAGGTCATTACTAATATTGAAGATGAAGATATTCAGCTGGATGTTAAAAATACATTACTCGACAGGACTGTTGGTTTTCTCAATAAGAGGCTGGGTGACTATCCACACAAGAATATTTTTGTCACTCAGGAAGACTATTTGAATAGCCCGATTTATGGGTTAAATCAACTTCCAAGTTTTATTAGACCCTTCCCTGATGGTTTTCAATATGATTTAAAACTATTTAAGACTATCACCAATAACTATCTTCAGAATACTATTCTTTTGGATCCAAGAACAGAAAAATGGGTCACCGATGCAATCATGGTTTCTTTAATGATGGATTATGTTGATGAGTACTATCCTAAAATGAAATTAATAGGAAACCTGAGCAAGATCATTGGGGTTAGATGGTTTCATGCTGCCGATCTGGAATTTAACGATCAGTATCAATTCCTGTATATGAATATGGCCAGGATGAATTTAGATCAGCCACTTATTACCAGTCAGGATTCCTTGGTGAAGTTTAATAAGAATATCGCCAATGCCTATAAAGCAGGAGTGGGAATTAAATATTTAGAAGAATTTCTGGGTGATGAATCGGTAAAAGAATCAATTTCAGAATTCTATTCAGAATATAAACTGAAGCCGGTAACCGATGATGATTTTGTTGGTGTGCTTCAAAAAAATGCCGAAAAAGATATTTCCTGGTTCTATGAAGATTATGTTAGTACCAATAAAAAAATAGATTTTAAGATTACAAATATTGAGAGACTCGAAGATTCTTTGGAAGTAACCATTAAAAATCTTAGTGATACAGAAATGCCGGTTAGCTTATATGGCTTAAAAGATGGAGAAGCGGTTTATAAGGAATGGGTTGAGAATGTTCGAAATACTAAAACTGTAAAAATTCCAAATACTGATAATTTTGAGCGCCTTGCCCTTAATTATGAACAGGAAATCCCTGAATTCAATCAACGAAACAATTACGAGGGAGTTACAAAATTACTTGATAAGCCCTTCCAGTTCAGGTTTTTTCAGGACGTGGAAGATCCACGCTATAACCAGGTATTCTTTATGCCTGAATTTGAATACAACCTCTATGATGGTGTTGCTATAGGTCCAAAATTATACAATAAAACCGTTCTAAGTAAGACCTTTAATTTTTCAATTTCTCCAAAATATGGTTTCAACAGTAAGACATTTGTAGGTTCGGCTTCATTCTACAACTCACATCAATTTGAGAATAAAGAACTTAATTTGATCTATTATGGAATTGGAGGCTCCCGCTTTTCTTACGGCTACAATCTTTTCTACGAAAAATTTACCCCATTTTTGGTATTCTCTTTTCGTAACTCCTATTTAAGGAGCAATGAAAGACAACGCCTTTCTATTAGAAATATAAATGTAAGCAGGGACCAAAATCCGTTAGATCCTCTCCTGGTTCCAGATTACAATGTTTTTAACGTTAATTACAGCTACAGTAATCCCAATTTTCTCAAGCATCTTACTGCCTCTGTAGATTATCAGCTATCAGATAAATTCAGTAAAATTTCGGTGACCGGGGAATACCGAAAATTATTTACCAATAACAGGCAAATTAATTTAAGATTTTTCGCGGGTACTTTTCTATATAATGATGTGCGATCTAATGATTACTTCAGTTTTGCCCTGGACAGGCCAACAGATTATTTATTCGATTATAATTATTACGGTAGAAGCCAGGGAAGCGGACTTTTCAGCCAGCAGATCATCGTAGCCGAAGGTGGTTTTAAATCCCAGTTACAACCCGAATATGCCAACGAATGGATTACCACCATGAATGCCAGCACCAATATCTGGAAGTGGATCTATGCCTACGGAGATGTGGGTATAGTTAAAAACAGAGGTGATAACGGTGAACTTTTATATGATTCCGGAATAAGACTTAGTCTTGTGCAGGATTATTTTGAACTTTTCTTTCCTGTATATTCTAGTCTAGGCTGGGAGATCGATGAACCGGATTATGACCAGAGAATTAGATTTATTGTAGCACTAGATCTAAATACCTTGATCAGATTGTTTACGAGGCGCTGGTATTAAACTATAAATCAATTATTAAAACATCCTTAGCTTAATTTCGGTATTGT
This sequence comes from Christiangramia sediminis, assembly GCF_020552705.1. Classification (GTDB taxonomy): domain Bacteria; phylum Bacteroidota; class Bacteroidia; order Flavobacteriales; family Flavobacteriaceae; genus Christiangramia; species Christiangramia sediminis. Next base: position 194,892 of record NZ_JAJBZG010000002.1, read on the forward strand.
CAACGAATTCTTAATAAGTAGATGTTTAATTCTAAAATAAATAATAATTAAAGGTTAAAATTGCATTATTATCATTTTTAGGTCGAAAATTTGAATTGTATTTAATCATACTTTTCGCTACATTTGTTACCATTCAAAATAATGTTCATGCAAAGCGAGACACAAACTGAAAATTCTATTTCATTTGATGAATTCAAATCTCAGGTTCTTGAAGACTATAAAATTGCTGTTACCAGTAGAGAATGCAGTCTTTTAGGAAGAAGAGAAGTACTTACCGGGAAGGCGAAGTTCGGAATATTTGGAGACGGAAAGGAAGTACCACAGCTAGCTATGGCTAAAGCTTTTAAAAACGGAGATTTTAGATCTGGTTATTACCGTGATCAAACCTTCATGATGGCTATCAATGAACTTACTCCTGAACAATTCTTTGCCGGACTTTACGCTGATACCAATATTGAAAATGAACCTATGTCTGGAGGGCGCCAAATGGGTGGTCATTTTATGACACATAGTCTGGACAAAAATGGAGATTGGAAATATCTTATGGAACAGAAGAATTCCAGTTCAGATATTTCTCCTACTGCTGGACAAATGCCACGTCTGCTGGGACTTGCACAGGCTTCAAAAATATATAGAAATGTTGATGGAATTCAGGCTGAAAAATTTTCTGACAAGGGAAATGAAGTGGCCTGGGGTACTATTGGAAATGCAAGTACTAGTGAAGGTCACTTCTGGGAAACCATTAATGCGGCCGGGGTATTGCAGGTTCCTATGGTAATGAATGTATGGGATGATGAATATGGAATCTCTGTTCATGCAAAACACCAAACCACCAAAGAAAATATCTCCGAGATCCTGAAAGGATTTCAAAGAGACGAAAATAATAAGGGATATGAGATCTTTGTTGTAGAAGGTTGGAATTATCCCGCTCTCGTTGATACTTATGAAAAAGCATCACAGATCGCTAGAAAGGAACATTGTCCCGTGCTTATTCACGTGATAGAATTAACACAGCCTCAGGGTCATTCAACTTCTGGGTCTCATGAGAGATATAAGTCTGAAGAAAGACTTAAATGGGAGAAAGAACATGATTGCAATCTGAAGTTCAGAGAATGGATGATCGAGAATGATTTTGCTACTTCAGAGCAATTAGATGAACTGGAGAAGGAAATTAAAAAAGAGATCAGAGGTGCCAAGCACAAAGCCTGGACAGCCTATTTAAATCCTACTCTTACCAAGCAAAAAGAATTGCTTAAACTTCTTGAGAATGCCGCAGGGTCAAGTTCAAATTCGAATTTCATTAGATCTATAAAGAAAGAGATCGCAGGACTTAAGGAACCATTTAAAAAAGACCTTGTATCTGCTGCAAGAAAAACGCTTAGATACCTAATTGGCGAAAATACTTCTGAAAAAACCGCTATTATTGACTGGTTGAATGAATTTTCAGAACTGGCCTATAATGATTATGCCTCTCACCTTTATAAAGAAGAGGATACGAAAATTGAAATACTTCCCACATTTGATGATGATTCAGAAGAAGTTGATGCCCGGATTATTTTAAGGGATAATTTTGATGCTATTTTCAGTAAATATCCTGAAACTCTGATCTTTGGGGAAGATTCAGGAGAAATTGGAGATGTAAATCAGGGACTTGAAGGACTTCAGAAGAAATACGGAGAATTTAGAGTTTCTGATACCGGTATTAGAGAAGCTACCATCTTAGGACAGGGAATTGGAATGTCTATGAGAGGTTTAAGACCAATTGCTGAAATTCAATACCTTGATTATGTGATGTACTGTCTTCAGGGGATGAGTGATGATCTCGCCACCGTACATTATCGTACCAAAGGAAAGCAAAAAGCGCCTCTTATCGTAAGAAGCAGAGGTCACCGGCTGGAAGGTATATGGCATAGTGGCTCTCAAATGGGCGGCATGCTGAATTTACTTCGAGGTATGTATGTACTGGTTCCGAGAAATATGACCAAAGCTGCCGGGTTCTACAATACTTTATTAGGGCTTGATACTCCGGCTATGGTCATTGAATGTTTGAACGGATATAGATTAAAAGAAAAACTTCCAACGAACTTAGGAGAGCTTAAAACTCCTATTGGTGTAACCGAGACCGTTCGTGAGGGAAGTGATATCACTTTGGTCTCTTATGGATCAACCCTGAGAATTGTGGAAGAAGTGGCCAGAGAATTGAACGAAGTTGATATTGATGCAGAGGTTATAGATGTTCAGTCATTACTTCCATTCGATATTAATCATGATATTGTAAAAAGCGTCGAGAAAACAAACCGACTTTTAGTAATAGATGAAGATGTTCCGGGAGGAGCTTCGGCTTATATTCTACAAAAGATCCTGGATGAGCAAAATGCGTACAGATTTTTAGATAGTAAACCTCAAACCCTAACGGCCAAAGAACACAGACCGGCTTATGGGACGGATGGAGACTATTTTTCAAAACCATCTTCTGAAGATATCTTTGAAAAGATCTATTCTATTATGCATGAATCAAATCCTCAGAAATATCCAAAATTGAGATAAATCAAACACTTATATAAAGAGGAAGCCGCGGAATAATTCGCGGCTTTTTTTATTTCTTTTAACCTTACCTTATAAATTACTTTTCAATAAAGGAAGACTAAAACCGTACTTTTAATATAATCTGAAAATAGTAAGGTATTATGAGTCAGGAAGTAGGAAGGCTTATTAGAGAGCATGAGCGATCAGGAAAATATTTAGAAATAAATGGAATAAGAACCTTTGTTTTGGATAGAGGAAGCGGTGAAGCCGTATTTTGTGTACATGGAGTTCCCACTTCATCATTTTTATACCGAAAGCTTATAGATTCCCTTGCAGAAAAAGGATATCGCGGAATTTCGGTGGATCTCCCCGGTCTTGGGCTTTCAGACCGACCTGAAGATTTTATATATGATTTTAATAATTTCGCCGATTTTCTTGCGGAAGCAATAAAAGAGCTTAAAATCGACAAATTTCATCTTGTAGTTCATGATATCGGCGGACCTATAGGTTTTGCTTTAGCTGCAAAAAATCTCGAAAAGGTGCGCTCTCTTACGATTCTTAATACCATGATAGATATTAAGTATTTTAAGAAACCATTGGTGATGCGTCCTTTTGAAAAGAAACTATTGGGTGAGGCCGAATTAAAAACTATTACCCACCTCACCTGGCCTGTTATGTTCTCACAGATGGGGGTAAATGATACTTCCAATATTCCCTCCGCTGAAATTAAGGCTTATGTAGATCTTTTAAAAAGAAACGATGACGGTAAAGCATTTCTTAAGATCATGAGAAATTTCAATCAATCTGATAAATTTCAGGCTTTAGTTCTGAAGGCCTTAAAGAACGTTGATTATCCCATCCAGGCAGTCTGGGGAAAAGATGATCCTGCGCTTACCTACAAACATTTCAGTAAAGAATTGGAAAAATATACCGATACTCAGGAAACACATTTACTTTCCTCCCGTCATTTATTACAGGAAGAAGTTTATGAAGAAATCGCTGAAAAAATACATGAATTCGCTAAGGAAGCTTAACCAAGTTCCTGCAGTTAGTTCAAGTAATTCTGATTACTGTATACTGGAAACTAGATACTGAAATTAAGGGATCCACTTTTTTTCAAAATTCGGTTTCCTTTTCTCAAGAAATGCATCTCTACCCTCTTTGGCCTCGTCTGTCATATAAGCCAGTCGGGTTACTTCTCCAGCAAAAACCTGCTGACCAACCATTCCATCATCTGTCATATTCATTGCGAATTTTAACATTTTGATGGAAGTAGGTGACTTTTCCATGATCTCCTGTGCCCATTCATAAGCCGTATCTTCGAGTTCATCATGAGGAATTACAGCATTCACCATCCCCATTTCGTATGCTTCCTGGGCCGAATAATTCCTACCTAAAAAGAAGATCTCACGTGCTTTTTTCTGTCCAACCATTTTCGCAAGATATGCTGAACCGTAACCAGCATCAAAACTGGTAACATCAGCATCGGTTTGTTTAAAAATAGCGTGTTCCTTGCTTGCCAGGGTAAGGTCACAAACCACATGTAAGCTATGCCCTCCTCCTACGGCCCAGCCCGGCACTACACAAATAACTGCTTTTGGCATAAAACGAATTAATCTCTGAACTTCCAGAATGTTTAATCTATGATAACCATCCTCACCCACATAGCCCTGCTTACCTCTTGCTTTTTGATCCCCGCCACTACAAAAGGCCCACTTTCCGTCTTTGGAAGAAGGTCCTTCTGCCGATAATAAAACTACTCCCACCGAGGTATCTTCGTGAGCGTTATGGAAGGCATCAAGAAGCTCTGAAGTGGTCTTAGGCCGGAATGCATTCCTAACATCAGGTCGATTAAATGCGATCCTGGCTACTCCGTTAGACTTTTTATAGGTGATATCTTCGTATTCTTTTACTGTTTCCCAGTGAATTTTAGACATGGTAATTATTTTAATGTAAAAATAGAACTTTCCATTCGTTTCAGAAAGCTGAATAAAAAAAGCCTGCTGTGATCCAGCAGGCTTTGATAAAAGTAATTATGATTACTTCATATATTTAGCCATTAATGGCTGGAGTTCCATTCCCCAGGCCTGGCCTATTTCCATTCCCTTTTTAGTAAGTTCAGGAGTTACCGCTACCATTTTCTCACCTACGGGTGTGGCGTAGAAAGCTAAAATCTTATCAATTTCCTCTTCAGTAAAACTTTCAGTATAAACTGCTGCCATTTTTGTATAAAGACCCTGGGTACTTTCCGCAAGTTCTTTTTTGAAAGCTTCGCGATTTTCTTCAGGAACCATTTTAATGATAGGTTCGGTCATAATATCAAATTGCTGACCTGCGGTTAACTTAATAAGCTTTACAGCTTTTGCCTCAAAACTTGAAGCCTCCTGTGCAAAAGATGTTAAACTGATTGCCAGAAAACTTAAAGTGAAAATAATTTTTTTCATAATAAAATATAGATTGAATAATTCCAGGACGAAAATAAAAGATTATTGCATTTCTTGGATGATACTAAAGTATTTTTTCAGGAATATTTTACTTTCAGAAGATAAAACTTATAAGTTTGCATTGTTTTTGATATAATTTCAAAAAAGAATTAGATGAAATTTCGGTTGCTTATTTTATTAATGTTATTGGGATCTTCCTTACAAGCTCAGGAATACTGGGATCGTGAGGATTTTGAAATCAGTAACAGAAGTATTGATAACACCTGGAGGGATTTCAGTTTCAACTGGCAGACCCAATCAAACTTCAGTCTACCCGATGGTTCATTTTTACATTTGAAAAATGATATACAGGATGACCAGATAGATATGCTTGCAGTGATAGATAAGATGAACAGAAATCGTGTTCAACAGGAAGTTGATCTTGGCTCTCCGCTACCACGGCGAAAAAAAGAAAAGAAAATTTTTGAAATTTCAGGAGACTTGCGAACCAGAGATCAGGATGATATTTTCATGAACCCCTATTATCCTACTTTTTTAAATAGCTATAATCAACGTGGCTTCGGCACCCGTAGATATACCTCTCCTTATAATTACAATTATTAGTCTGATTCTTTTAGCAGGAGTCCGTCTTCCTTGATTTCTATCAGACGTTGTTTATAAAGTGTTCCCACCGCCTTTTTAAAGCTTTTTTTACTCATTTGAAGCCGGTTCTTAATATCATCTGGAGCAGATTTATCGGTTAGATCTATAAATCCACCAGCGGTTTTCAATTTATCCAGGATCTTCTGGGCATTGGGTTCTATACTTCTGTATCCAGGTCTTTGCAGACTAATATCAATTTTATTGTCTTCACGTATTTTCTTAATAAAACCTTTGATCTCATCTCCGATATGCAATGGCTTAAAAACCTCATCCTGATAAATAAGTCCAAGATGAAGCTGATTGATGATGACATTAAAACCGAGATCTGTTTGATTGCTAACCAGTAGATCTACCTCTTCAAATGGCTTTACCGTTAAAACCGAATTATCCAGGAAAGAATGAACTTTAGAGGAAGCGGCAAGCCTTTCAGTCTCAAGATCCAGATAACAAAAAACAAGATATCTTTCGCCTTTTTGCATCGGGATCACCTGCTCTTTAAATGGAACAAAAAGATGTTTCTCCAATCCCCAATCAAGAAAAGCTCCAAATTTACTCACCTCCACACAAGTAAGATTTGCAAACTGGTCTCGCTTAATTTTTGGTTTTAGTGTTGTTGCAACGGGTCTCTCATCATGATCCAGGTATACAAATACCTTGATCTTATCATGAACCATCCAGGTTTCAGGCACATATTTGTTAGGCAATAACACCTCATCACCCTCCTCATTTTCAAGATAGATACCATGATCGGTTTCCCTAATAATTATCAAATCGTGAAATTCCCCTAACTGGATCATAAAATAAATTTTAGCGTACAAAGATACTGTTAATCGTATATAAAAAAATCCGTTTTAAGGATTATCCCCAAAACGGATCTATTTTCTTATTCTTATTTCTAATTGAATATACTCTCTTTTCCAAAATGTTTGGTAAGAAGATAGTACACCACTACCCTGTATTTATTTCTATTGGACTTTCCGTATTTCTCGAGCACCTGGTTAACCGCTTCGTTTACCTTTCCTTCATCTGTAATTCCAAGCTTCTTCATCACGAAGTTCTTTTTTACCGTTTCCACTTCAGATTCGCTGGAAGCAGAAACAGTTTCAGCATCAGCATTATAAATGCTTGGCCCCATAGATGCTGCAATTTTCCTGATAAGATCAACATCAGGATTGTCTTCTCCTACTTTTGATCTTACATCATCTATATACTGTCCTACCTTTTCGTCAAGTTTACTCATAATAATATTTTTGGTTAAACTTCCAGTAATATAAGAATTTTGAATCTTAAGAAGTGTTATATGAAGTTTAAGATTTCATAAAATTGAAATACTCCAAAAGAACTTGGTCATTAAGCTTTCTTGGTGTAAATATTTCAAGAAGCTTGGGCTTTCCAGATTCTGAAAAGAAATCCCGCATAGCATCCTGAATATCTTCTTCTGAATTTGCCTTTTGATATTCTAAATTATATAGATCACATATAGGTTTAGCTTTGAGATCATGGATAGTCTCAAAATATTTTTCGAAATTCTCTGAATCCTTATTTCCCGGTAATATTCTAAAAATTCCTCCTCCATTATTATTCAGAATAATAATCCGGAAATTCGATGGAATATAATTATTCCAAAGGGCGTTACTGTCGTAAAAGAAGCTCAGGTCACCAGTTATAAGGGTAACAGGGTCTTTTGAACTAACAGAGGCTCCTACTGCAGTAGAAACACTTCCGTCAATCCCACTGGTTCCTCGGTTACAATACATTTTCAAACTTTTATGCCACTGAAAAAGCTGTGCATACCGTATGGTAGAACTATTTCCAAAATGTAAAACCGAATTTTCCGGGATGAGTTTATAGATTTCCTGCATAGCTTTAAGGTCGGAATATGGTATTTCTGCCATATATTCCTCATGACGTTTCTGTCTTCTCTTTTTAATTTCTTTCCAGAAAGAGCCATAGTCACTTTCAGTTCTTTCAGTAAGCAGGAAGAATTCTGAAAAAAACGAATTCACATCTGTCTCAAAATGCTTATTAAGACAGAAGAACGTATTGTAAGCCTTTTTTGAATCTATATGCCAGTGGTGTTTAGGACTATAATTTCGGAGAAAAGATTTGATCTTTTTAGACACGATCATTCCGCCAAAAGTTAGAAGAATATCTGGCTGTAACTTATTAAATAGATCCTTTTTATTTTCATCTTTTTCAATAGGACCAATCAAGGTGTCAATTCTGGTGAAAAACTCTTTCTGATGTAAATTTGAAGTAGTCTCGGTCAGGACGATGACGCTTGGATCTTCTGCAAGATCATCTAAAAATTTTTGGTTAACAGCATTTGGCTGTGCTACTCCGACGATTACCATTTTTCGTTTTGCAGCATTCCATACCTCGGCATAATTCTGAAGTTGATTTCTAGAATAATGTCTTTCCTTGATCTCCGGAAATATTTGAAGCGGATTCACTTCTATATTCTCCACGGTATCGTAAAGTGGTTCATAAAATGGAACATTGATATGCACCGGCCCCTTTTCCTCTATAGCTTTATTAAGGGCAAGATTCACTTCCCGCTCATTATGCTTTTGAGCCTCAAATTGCTTTTGCTGAAGTTTGAGGTCCTGAGTTTCATTTTCCAGCACCAGTTCTGAATAAAGATTGGCCGAATAAACAATATGATTTTCAAAGACGTTCTTTTGCCTGATCGTTTGACCATCACCAATATCTATTCGCTCCACCGGCCGATCTGATGAAATGATCACCAGGGGAATATCGCTGTAATAAGCCTCGGCAATCGCAGGATAATAGTTAAGTAATGCCGATCCTGAAGTACATACCAGGGCAACAGGCTTCTTTAATTCCTGAGCCATTCCCAGGGCAAAGAAAGCCGCACAGCGTTCATCTACGATACTGTATGGAGTTATTTCGTCATGATGGGTAAAACCTATGGTGAGTGGTGCATTTCTGGAACCTGGAGAAATTACCACATGTTTGATATCTTTTGCCACACATAGTGCAACCACTGAGCGGGCAACGGGAATTTTCGAATATTTCATAGAAGCTCAAAATTACAATTTACAGGCAATTTTGCAGGCAGTTTTTGAGCTTATTTAACAAGTACAGATTTCATGGTCTGCGATTTATTGACAGTTTCCATCCATTCATCGGCCGCATTTGAATCTTTTGTAATTCCGCCACCTACAAAGATCCGGGCATTTCCATCTTTTAATTTCATGCAGCGTAAATTCACAAAAAGATCTGTTTTTTTTGAAATAGCTGTAAATTGCTGATTTTCCTGATTCCTTCTATTAGAATTTCTTTTATGCTCAGATTTCATATTTAACTCTCCCAGATATCCGGAATAGAACTCCCTTGAATGCTCTTCATTTTCCAGAATAAAACTCAAAGCTTTTTGTTTAGGTAGACCGCAAACCGCGGGAGTTGGATGTAAAGTTTTTACAAGTGCTCCCAGGTCTTCCTGGCTATTCAAACTTCCGGAAATATCAGTACAAATATGAAGCAGATTTCCTGCTTTTGCCGAATAAGGCTTGCTGTAGCTTACATTCTCTACTCCTTTAAGTTTTTCAAGAGACTCAAGAATGTAATCCTTTACAAACTCCTGTTCCTCTACCTCTTTTCGTCCCCACGCTACATCAATTTTACCTTTGTAGAGCTGAGTCCCTGCAAGCGCCATCGTTTTAAAACGAGTTCTTTCAACATTTAAGAGGCTCTCCGGAGTTGCTCCCAGCCAGTAATCAGTATCAGGATGAAACCATAGATAAACAAAAGCCTGGGGATATTTTTTAAGAAGCTTCCTGAAGATACGTGTGGGATCTGGATCATACACCTGTACCTTTTCAGATCTTGCCAGCACTACTTTCTGAAATTCTCCCTTTTTAATAGTGTCGATCCCCTTTTGAACCAGTTGCTCATGGTTTTTTTGATCTACCTCCATAAACTCAAAATCTACCCCGGAAGATAAATCATCCTCAGAGCTGTCATCTAAGGAAGTTTCAGCAGGAAAATTAAATTCGAAAAAATCAGATTCCTCAACTGGAATTAAATAAGGAGTAGCTTCAACATTGAAAGGAGCAAAAGCAAAGCCGCTTTCAGAAAAATCATTAAGCCTATGCGAAATTGAATCTTTTTGCAACAAGGCTTTAACAGAGCTTGAACCCGGTTTTCTATAAACTACAAAGGCTCTTTTATCTCTTAAGAAATCATTTAAATTTTGAAAAAAATCAATCGACTCAGTCATTTTTATTTCTTTGGTAGCGCTATAGTTGTAAGTTTTACGATTGAAATAAGGTTTGCCGCCTCATCTGTAATCCTGATCTCAAAAAGCTGCGTAGTTCGACCTTTATGAATAAAAGTTGCTTTGGCAAATATCCAGCCTTCTTTAATACTTTTTAAATGATTTGCTGAAATTTCAATTCCCCTCACAAAAAATTCATCGGTATTTAAAAAAACATAACTGGCCATACTTCCCACACTTTCTGCAAGGGCAACACTGGCACCACCGTGCAGAACGCCATCGGGTTGGTGTACCCTTGAATTAACCGGCATTTTTGCTATAAGAAAATCATCGCCAATTTCAGTAAATTCAATTTCCAGAGTTTCCATCAACGTATTTTTACATACTTTTTTTGAAAGCTCAAGCAGTTCTTCCTTCGTCATCATTTAAAAGATTGGTTACTTTGTAAAAGTACAAAACCGCAAAGAACCATGAGCAAAGAGAAAAGTCTTTCTTACACTATATCCAACACCTATTCTACTCTAAATGCAAGAACCGACAAGACCAAAACAGTCTGGCTGGTATTTCATGGTATCGGCTACCTGAGTAAATATTTTCTGAAATACTTCAAACATTTAGACCCGGAAGAAAATTATATCATCGCACCGCAGGCACAGTCTAAATATTATTTGAATGGTGAATACAGGCATGTTGGAGCATCATGGCTTACCCGTGAAAATCTGGAAGAAGGAATTGAAAATACGCTGAATTACCTGGACAAAGTATTTGAAGCTGAAAATTTATCTGAGGTCAAAAACCTGAATATTTTAGGTTACTCCCAGGGAGTTTCTGTGGCGACTAGATTTGTAGGCAGAAGGAAGATTCAGTGTAAAAATCTTATCATGCTTTCCGGAAAAGTTCCGCAGGAATTAAAAACGGATGATTTTAGTTTTCTCAAGGAAACAAAATTTAGTTTTATTTATGGACTAGAAGACGAATATCTAAAATCTGGAATAGTAAAAGTAGAAAAAGACCGACTGCATGAGATCTTTCCAAAAAATCTGGAGATACATACATTTAAAGGTGGCCACGAAGTAAATACTGAATTGATCTCGAAATTTGCTTAATTTGATCGACTTCTTGATCTGACCATTATTTCAGGATATCTCCAATTAATGATTTTTGTCATTTCGAACAAAGTGAGAAATCTCAATCCTATTGAATCAATGAAAAAAAAATTATCTGCTAAAACATCTATTTTCAAAACCCTGGGTCCCGGATTTCTTCTAGCCGGAGCCGCCATTGGAGTTTCACATTTGGTTCAGGCTACCCGGGCGGGAGCAGATTATGGTTTTTTATTATTGTGGGTGTTAATACTTGCCTGTATTACCAAATATCCCTTTCTGGAATTCGGTCCGCGCTATGCTGCAGGCACAGGAAACCATTTAATAACCGGATATAAAAAACTGGGAAAATTCCCTTACTGGACCTTTATAATAATTACCGTAGGCAGTATGTTCATTATACAGGCTGCAGTAACCATTGTTACCGCTGGTCTGGCAGAAAAATTATTCGGAATGGGCTGGCCTTCTTTTACCTGGAGTTTTGTAATTATAGGAGTTTGTATCGCCCTGCTGCTTATAGGAAAATACCCGGCACTGGATAAAACTATGAAAGCTATTGTAAGCCTTTTAGGCCTGGCCACTTTAACCGCGGTAATACTAGCCTTTGGAGACGGAAGACTTGAAAATGCCATAGCGGTGGAAACACCAGATGTATGGAATAAATTAGGCATTGCTTTTATAATTTCTTTTATGGGCTGGATGCCAATTCCGCTGGATGCTTCGGTGTGGCATTCTATCTGGACCAAGGAGAAAGCCTTGGGAAATAACAGGCGAACTTCTTTAAAAGAGGCTTTTACAGATTTTAATGTGGGTTATTTAGCTGCAGCGATCATAGGGCTATTATTCTTTTTAATGGGAGTTTTGATTATGTTTAGCAGCGGTGTTAGTTTTTCCGGCAATGGAGTTGAATTTTCAGGTCAGCTGATAGATCTCTACGGAAAAACTCTTGGTGACTGGAGCAAACCTTTAATTGGTGTAGCTGCATTTATCGCCATGCTTTCCACTACCCTTGCCGTAACTGATGCTTTTCCCAGAGTGATCTCTGAAATTTTTGCCGAAGAAAGACCGAAATGGAAAAAAGAGCAAAAATGGAAAAGCTATAAACTAAATGTTTTTATTATCCCCATTCTTTCATTGCTTATCCTCTATTTCTTTACCGCTTCATTTACGGTACTGATAGATTTTGCCACCGCTCTCTCCTTCCTGTCTGCTCCTTTCCTCGCCTGGTTTAATTATAAACTTGTCACTGGAGATCAAATGGCTGCAGAAGACAGACCAAATAGAAATTATCGAATTTTCAGCCTGATATGTTTCGTCTTATTGGTCATTTTTAATTGTATTTATATCTACACGTTGTTCCAATAAAAAAGCCCCGCATTGCTGCGAGGCTTTTCATTTATATTATGTGATTTCGTAAAGATCCCTCGCTTTGCTCGGGATAAGCGATTCACAAGATTTTGCAAGGCAAAATCTGTTCTCTGCTTACTTTACCTCCTCAAAATCTACATCTTCTACATCATCTCCACTCTTAGTGTCTCCGCCTTCAGCACCGGTTGCACCTTGTTGTGGTCCACCTGGCTGTCCGTTTGCGCCACCTTGAGCATCTGCCTGAGCTTTGTACATCTCTTCTGAAGCTGTTTTCCATGCTTCATTGATCTTTTCTAAAGCTGGAGTGATCGTTTCAACTTCTTTAGTTTCGTAAGCTTTCTTAAGCTCTTCCAAGGCATCTTCAATTGGTTTCTTCTTATCATCAGATAATTTATCACCAAACTCTTTCAACTGCTTTTCAGTCTGGAAGATCATTGCATCAGCTTCATTCAGCTTATCAACTTTCTCTTTTGCCTGCTTATCAGCATCAGCATTTGCTTCAGCCTCTTTTTTCATTTTATCGATCTCTTCTTCTGTTAATCCTGAAGAAGCTTCGATACGAATATCCTGAGACTTACCAGTTGCTTTATCTGTAGCACTTACTTTAATGATACCGTTAGCATCAATATCGAAAGTCACTTCAATTTGAGGAGTTCCTCTTGGCGCTGGTGGAATTCCGTCTAAGTGGAATCTACCAATTGTCTTGTTATCTGTCGCCATTGGACGCTCTCCCTGTAACACGTGAATTTCAACCGATGGCTGGTTATCTGCCGCCGTAGAGAAAGTCTGTGACTTTTTGGTTGGGATCGTGGTATTGGATTCGATCAATTTTGTGTTCACTCCTCCCATAGTTTCAATACCTAGAGAAAGTGGAGTAACATCAAGAAGTAATACATCTTTAACGTCCCCTGTAAGTACACCACCCTGAATCGCAGCACCAATTGCCACAACCTCATCTGGGTTCACACCTTTAGAAGGTTTCTTTCCAAAAAATGCTTCAACTTCTTCCTGGATCTTAGGAATACGGGTTGATCCACCAACAAGAATTACCTCATCAATATCACTTTTAGAAAGACCTGCATCACTAAGCGCCTTTTTCACAGGCTCCATAGATCTTGTTACCAATTCAGCAGCTAACTGCTCAAATTTAGAACGAGAGATTGTTTCCACAAGGTGTTTTGGGCCACTAGAAGTAGCAGTAACATAAGGAAGATTGATCTCTGTTTGAGAAGAAGAAGATAACTCGATCTTCGCTTTCTCGGCAGCTTCTTTCAAACGTTGAAGTGCCATAGGATCTTTTCTAAGATCTATATCTTCAGCTTTCTGAAAGTTGTCTGCAAGATAATCGATCAATACTTCATCAAAGTCATCCCCACCAAGGTGCGTATCACCATTAGTAGACAGTACTTCAAATACCCCGTCACCTAGTTCAAGAATAGAAATATCGAATGTACCACCACCAAGGTCATACACAGCGATCTTTTGATCCTGAGATTTTTTATCCAATCCGTAAGCAAGTGCTGCTGCGGTTGGCTCGTTTATAATTCTTCTTACTTTAAGACCTGCGATCTCACCAGCTTCCTTTGTTGCGTGACGCTGAGAGTCATTAAAATATGCCGGTACGGTAATCACCGCTTCGGTCACATCCTGTCCAAGATAATCCTCAGCAGTTTTCTTCATCTTTTGAAGTATCATTGCTGAAAGTTCTTGCGGAGTATAAAGACGACCATCTATTTCTACACGAGGAGTATCATTATCACCTTTCTTTACAGTATAAGGTACTCTACCTGCTTCTTTAGAAGATTCAGAATACTTATTACCCATAAATCTTTTAATAGAAGAAATAGTTTTTGTTGGGTTAGTTACTGCCTGACGTTTTGCAGGATCACCAACTTTTATTTCACCACCTTCTACGAATGCGATCACAGACGGTGTAGTTCTCTTTCCTTCGGCATTGGGTATTACCGTTGGCTCACTACCTTCCATTACGGCAACGCAGGAGTTTGTGGTACCCAAGTCAATTCCAATTATTTTACTCATAACTATATAACTTGTTTTTTACGTTAGTTTTATCAATTTTACAGTCACAAGAAGTCAATCATTATGCCAGCGCAAAACATCTGACAGGTTGTCATAAGTTTTTTCTCAAAAGGCTTTTCCGGTATTCTGTGGGCTGCAAATTTTGAGTAATTCCTGCCATTGAGTAGTGTATCGGGGGCTGCGTTGCTTTTTTATCAGCTCCCATTCTTCTTTTCGGCTGCCGGTAGTTGCCGATGCCAGGGTGGATTTGCCATATTTATTATTGATGCTATCAAAGATCTTCATAAGCGCAGGATTTGAAATTTTTGGGGGTTCTTCAAATAAATTTCCCTGAATATATTCCTGTGGAATAATTCCGCTTAAATTAACCCCTACTTTTTTATAGCGGAATCCTTCTTTATAAATTTTATACAAGGCTTTTTTTGCCTCTGTAACAAGTAAAAAAGTGTTATTAGTAGGTATCGTTAAGGTAACCGTACAACTTTGAGAGTATTGCCTGTCAAATTTACTGTGATAATTAGTATGTACAAAAACCTGGATATAGGAGGCACAGGACTTTTGAGCACGTAAGACTTCACTAACTTCACTTACATAATAGGCACAGGCCTCCTCGATCATATTTAAATCTTCCAGACGTTTTCCAAAAGATTTTGCTGTCCCTATTCCCTTTTTTGGTTCGGGGACTGTAGTAAATTCTATACAGGATTCTCCTCTTAGTTCCCGCCATAATCTTTCACCTACTACCGTCATTTCTTTACGTACCCAGGATACAGGAGTTTTTTCAGCGAAATCGTAGGCGGTGAAAATTTTATTTTCCTGTAATAATTTTGCGTGCTGTCTCCCAATTCCCCAAACATCTCCAATTTTGGCACTTTTTAAAGCTTTTATCCTGGTTTCATCGGTTTCAATCACACAAACATGATCGTATTTATGCAATTTTTTAGCCATCCTATTTGCTAACTTCGCCAAGACTTTAGTGGGAGCTATGCCCACCCCTACAGGAAGTCCCGTATATCGAAAAATTTTATCCTTGATCTCTTTTCCGTAGGTCTTTAAATTGATATGTTCCAACCCACTCAACTCTACAAAAGATTCATCTATACTGTATACTTCCACTAAAGGAGAAAAAGTACTTAAAATATTCATTACCCGTTGAGACATTTCTCCATACAAGGTGTAATTTGATGAAAAAAGAGTCACCTTATTCTTTATAAGTGTTTCCTTAATTTTAAAAACAGGCTCAAACATTGGGATATGAGCCAGGGATTTAGCCTCTTTATTGGCAGCAATGATACAACCATCATTATTACTTAAAACCACTACGGGTTTTCCCCAAAGGTCTGGCCGGAATACCTGCTCGCAAGAAGCATAGAAGCTATTACAATCTACCATTGCAATCATAATACATCCTTAATTATATAGCTAACCACACCCCATAATAAAAATTCAGATTTTGCCTGGTTTTCTGAAAATCTTATAACATCAAATTCACCCTCCTGCACCACCAACGCCAGTCTATTTTGCTTAAGTTTTAGAGCGCGATCTATAATTAATACATCATTATGCCGAATATTAAATTTACTCCAGGAATTTCCTTCTACCCTGATAAAAAAAGTTGCATCCTGATTGTATACCAGTTCGTTATGCAAGTCTATGGAGGCTTCGTGATAATGGGTAGCCGCGCTGGGAAAGCCGGTCTGTAACGAGACTTCAGGAGCATGCCTGTCTTTACTTCTCTTAATTTTTCCTGAAACTAATTTTTCCATTTTTCAAAATTAGGAAATATTCCTAATTATTATGGAATATTTCCTAATTCTTTTAAGCTATTTATCTCAAAGAAAAACTTAATTTTGCCAACAAATCTTACAATTGAATGCGGAAAATAGAATGCATTAGCGTTTTTGATATGTTGAAGGTAGGTGTGGGTCCTTCTAGTTCACATACTTTAGGTCCCTGGAGAGCTGCTCAGCGTTGGATAGGAGAACTGAAGAAAAAAGGCTGCTTTAAAGAAGTTGAAAAAATTCATATAGATCTTTATGGGTCTTTAAGTCTTACGGGGAAAGGTCATGCTACAGATATTGCCACACTGCTTGGTTTATTGGGTCATGATCCTGTGACTATGGATATTTCTATTATTGAAGCTGAAATTGAAAGGATCAAAGAAACAGGCAAATTATTGCTGAATGGAGAAAGAGATATAAATTTCAGTTTTGCTGAAGACATTAAATTCAATAGAAAGTTCCTTGAATTTCATCCCAACGGAATGACCTTTAGGGCGTGTCTTTATAATGGCAAAAAATCTTCCTCTTCTTTTTATTCTATCGGCGGTGGTTTCGTGGTAAAGAAAGAAAGAAAGAACGCTAGTAAGAAAATGAAGAATTTTCAGGAATTTCCCTTTCCTGTAGAAAAAGCGACCGAATTACTTCAATATTGTAAAGCTGAAAACAAACCTATTTCAGAAATTGTTCTTGAAAATGAACGCTCTTTGAGAACCGAAGAAGAAATTGATGCCGGATTTAAGCAGATTTGGCAAGTGATGTTGGAGTCCATGTATATTGGCTGTCATACAGAAGGCACGCTTCCCGGCGGTCTTAATGTGAAGCGACGAGCCTTTGAGATGCATCAGCGATTAATTGGCGAGACCGGCTATACAAATGTAGAAGACTGGATCCCGGCAATTAGACAAACTGAAGTGAAATTCAGGCAAATCCTTAAATGGGTTACCTGTTTTGCTTTGAGTGTAAACGAGGTAAATGCCTCACTTGGCCGGGTAGTTACTGCTCCTACCAATGGTAGCGCGGGTACTGTTCCCGCAGTTTTAATGTATTACCTGTGTATCGAAAACCATGATGCCAAATACGAAGACATTAAAAAATTCATGCTTGTAGCCGGTGAAATAGGAAGTCTATTTAAAAAAGGTGCTACTATTTCTGCAGCGATGGGAGGTTGCCAGGCAGAAATAGGTGTATCATCAGCCATGGCTGCTGGAGGATTAACCGAACTTATGGGAGGAACTCCTGAGCAGGTTCTTATGGCCAGCGAAATCGCCATGGAACATCATCTTGGGTTAACCTGTGATCCTATTGGAGGGCTGGTTCAGGTACCCTGTATCGAGAGAAATGCTATGGGAGCTATCAAGGCTATCAACGCGGCAGAGATCGCGATGGAAAGTGATGCCAGCCGCGCCAAAGTGCCTCTGGATAAAGTGATTGAAACCATGTGGGATACCGCCAAGGACATGAATAAAAAATACAAAGAAACTTCTGAAGGTGGCCTTGCTGTAAGAGTTAGTTTAAGTGACTGTTAAAACAGAATTGAAATTTGAATGTATTAAGAGATAACAATCTTGAAACTAAAGTGAAGAACCTAATCAGGAACTTTTCTTTAATGATCTTGTGCTATTTTCTATTTTTCATCGTACTCCAGTTTCTCAGTGTATTTATTTTTGAGCTGGACCTTCAAAAATATGAGCAGATTGAAATTCTGGAAAGCCTGAAAGAAAATCCTTTAAAATTTATATTCCTCGCGGCCATTGCTGCTCCTGTAATAGAGGAGAGTATTTTCAGAAGCATTCTTAAACCTAGCGCTACAAGTCTGAAGATCTTTATATGTGCGATTCTATATCTGTTTGGTCTTATCTTAATTCCTGAAAATGCTCACTGGGCTTTGAAATATATATTATTACTGGGAGTTCTCGCTTTGATATATTATGCCATGGGAGAGCTAATTCCTGAAAGATATTATAGACGCGCCTGCTATTGGCTGCATAGGTATTACCTTATCATCTGGATTCTGGGAGCGATCATATTCGGTTTCGTACATATTTATAATTATGTAGACACTTTTCAATTAGATCTGGTGCTATTTCTTATGATCTTCCCTCGCATTATCGCCGGCTATTTCTTCGGAAAAATTAAGCTGGAAAATAAAGGAATGATCTGGCCCATTTTAATGCATAGTATGAATAACTCCCTGGTATTGATTTTTGTTCTTCCCTTTACTCTTTCCCATTTTACATGGTCCTGAAGCATTCTTGTATGATAATTTGAAAAAATGATGAATAATAAGGCAAGGTTTAGAGTGTTGCTTAAACCATAGCTCCATTAATACTAAGCTTAAGAAACCGGGAAATCAAAATTTTGATTTCCCGGTTTTTTTATATTTATATTTGAAGCCAATTTATCGATCAAAATGTCATCATCTATAAAATCTTACTTACTAGTTCTCTCTGCTTTTTGTTTCATGCTTTCCTGCAATGAAAATAAAAAATCGAAGCCTATACAGGTAATTGAACAAGAACCCGAAGTAAATACTGTAGACTATCACGAAAACTATTTAAGAGAGATCTCCTTTATAAAAACCCGTGAAGATTCTGCTTCTACAAAAAATATGATAAAGCTGGAAGGCGGTAGCTATATGATGGGTGGAAATAGCAATCAGGCGAGACAGGACGAATTTCCACGCCATAAAGAGAATATTGATCCTATCTGGGTTGATCAAACTGAAGTCACCAATGCCCAATTTAGAGAATTTGTAGAAGCAACAGGCTATGTGACCACAGCTGAACGTTCTTTCGAAATAAAAGGAAAAAAATATGAGCCGGGTGCATTGGTCTTTGATCCCTACAATCCTGAATGGTGGTGGAAATTTGAAAAAAAAGCTAACTGGAAACATCCTACCGGCCCCGACAGTGATATTGAGGGCAAGGATAATTTTCCCGTAGTCCAGGTTTCCTGGTACGATGCCATGGCTTATGCAAAATGGGCTGGAAAAAGATTACCTACAGAAGCAGAATATGAATATTTTAATCGCGCAGGCAACGACACTTTGATCTATCATTGGGGAAATGATTTTGAAAAGGCTACTGATATGGTCAATTTTCACCAGGGAAATTTTCCCAGACAAAACACGGTAGCCGATGATTTTGAAAAAAAAGCACCCGCTAAAAGTTTCCCTCCCAATGCCTATAGATTATATGAAACTTCAGGTAATATTTGGGAATGGTGCCTCGATACCTACTATCCCGATGCCTATTCAAAAATTGAAAAAAGAGAAGACGGTTATTTTAAAGATTTTATCAATATGGAACAGCAAAAGGTGATCCGTGGTGGCTCCTTTCTTTGCAGCGAAAGTTATTGCACGGGTTACAGAAATTCAGCCAGGATGAGCTCTGCTCCCGATACCGGACTTGAACATACAGGATTTAGGTGCGTCAGGGATATTTAATCACAATCTTTTTTAGTTCGGGTATCAATCAGATAAACTATTTTCCATTCTCCCTGGAAGTTTACCAGTTGAAAACTATTAACCCCGCAGTGTGAAAGATTTCCGTTAAAATAAAATGAATATGGAGTAGTGACGGTGGCCAGTAAACCATTTCTCTCAACCCTGAACTCATGTAATTTTTCTTCAAAAGTTGCTTCCGAAGGGATTGAAGCGATACTTTTTATGAATTTAGAATAATCATCTGAAGTTAGTTTTGTATTCCCTTCCGCATCTATAGATACAGATTCCAGTTTCACTCCCTCTACAGAAAAGCTTTTAAGTTTTACGGTGTCCTGTGCATGAAAAGCCTCAAAGAAATCTTTCACCAATCTCTCAGGTGTTTCTGAAGGTTCATTCGTTTGGGCAAAAACCGCAATATTGGTGATCAACAGAAGTACAATAATTATTTTTTTCATGCCTAAGTAGTTTTGAATGTGGTTAACGAATTTACTACTTTTACTCAAATTTAAAATCAAGTACATGTCTGTTGCAAAAAAGGAATACAAACGTATCACCACCAAGTCTCTTGTAGATATGAAATCTAATGGTGAAAAGATAAGTATGCTTACGGCATACGATTTCACTATGGCTCAAATTGTGGATGGTGCGGGAATAGATGTGATCCTTGTGGGCGACTCTGCCAGTAATGTAATGGCGGGACATGAGACTACACTTCCAATCACTTTAGACCAGATGATCTATCATGCTACCAGTGTGGTTAGAGCTATAAATCGTGCATTAGTGGTCGTAGATCTTCCCTTCGGAAGTTACCAGAGTGATCCAAAAGAAGCTTTAAGATCTGCCATTAGGATCATGAAAGAAAGCGGCGGCCATGCGGTTAAACTTGAAGGCGGAAAAGAAGTAAAGGAAAGTATCAAAAGGATCATGCATGCCGGGATTCCGGTGATGGGACATTTAGGTCTTACTCCACAGTCAATCTATAAGTTCGGGACCTATACGGTTAGAGCGAAGGAGGAGCAGGAAGCTGAGAAACTTAAAGCTGACGCAAAAATGCTGGAAAAAATAGGTTGTTTTGCTATTGTGCTTGAAAAAGTACCTGCCAAGCTAGCTAAAGAAGTGGCAGAAAGCATTACCATTCCTGTTATCGGGATTGGAGCCGGTAACGGTGTGGATGGTCAGGTGTTGGTGGTCCACGATATGCTGGGAATGACGCATGAATTTAACCCAAGATTTCTAAGACGCTACGCCGATCTTCATGGCGAGATGACCAAAGCTTTTCAGAATTATAAAGATGATGTAAAAAGCAGCTCTTTCCCGTCTGACGACGAGCAGTACTAAGGTAAAAAAGAAAATTTTTCTAATTAAATTTCTGGAATTTTTCGAAAAAGTAATCCATATTGAGTTCAGAAAAAATACTTTCAAACAAGGACAATCTTCAGGTTTTACACGAAGATAATCACATTATTATTGTCAATAAGAGAGCGGGAGATATTGTGCAGGGGGACAAGACCGGCGACAAACCCCTGAGCGAAGTTGTAAAGTCTTATTTGAAGGAAAAATATAATAAACCCGGAGAAGCCTATCTAGGCGTTGTTCATCGCCTGGACCGACCCACCAGCGGAATTGTAGTTTTTTCAAAAACTTCTAAAGCCCTGCCCAGGCTTAATAAATTATTTCAGGATAAAGAGGCTAAAAAGACCTATTGGGCGGTGGTTAAAAATCCACCGCCACATGAATCAGGCGAGCTTGTGCATTTTATGAAAAGAAATTCCAAGCAAAATAAATCCTACGCTCATAAAAATGAAGTACCAGATTCTAAAAAGGCGATCTTAGATTACCGATTAAAAAAGAAACTGGATAACTATTACTTGCTAGAAATAGATCTTCATACCGGAAGACATCACCAAATTCGTAGTCAGTTATCGGCCATTGGCTCTCCCATAAAAGGAGACCTGAAATATGGTTTTGACCGAAGTAATAAAGATGCGAGTATTCATTTACATTCAAGGGAATTGAAATTTATCCATCCCGTAAAAAAGGAACCCATACATATTATTGCTCCTCCCCCGTCAGATCCTATTTGGGACGCAATTGTGAAATAATTAATTTTTCGCATTTCTTAAATTAGTATTTTTAATTAAAACTTTAAGAGATGAAATGGCGTGGCAGAAGACAAAGCGATAACGTGGAAGACCGCAGAGGTTCTTCATCAAAAGGAAAACTTATCGCAGGAGGCGGAATCATAGGGGTGATCTTTGTGATCGCCCAGTTTATTTTAAGTGATGGTGATGTTTCGGTACTTCAACAACTCGAAGGCACCGGAGAAACTCAAACAGAATCAAGAGAACTTACTGCTGAAGAAAAGGAAATGGGAGATTTTACTGCCACTGTCCTTGCAGATACCGAAGATATCTGGTCTGAAATATTTTCTGAAAACAATAGGCAATATCGCGAACCGGGATTAGTACTTTTTACTGATGCCGTTCAAACTGCTTGTGGAGGAGCTTCTGCAGCCAGTGGGCCTTTCTACTGTCCCGGTGATCAAAAGATATATATGGATCTTCGCTTCTTTGAACAGCTTCGAAGCAGGTTTGGAGCGGAAGGTGGAGATTTTGCCATTGCTTACGTAATGGCTCATGAGGTTGGGCATCACGTACAGAATTTGTTAGGAACAGCCTCAAAAGTAAGACAGCTACAGCAGCAGGGAAATCAAACTGAAGCCAATGAATTATCTGTAGCTCTGGAATTACAAGCAGATTTTTATGCCGGTGTCTGGACAAAATATAACCAGCAGTATCTAAGCGAAGGTGATATTGACGAAGCTTTGAGCGCTGCAAATGCTGTAGGCGACGATGCTATTCAAAAAAGGACCAGCGGCAGGGTTAATCCCGACTCTTTTACACACGGTACTTCTGAACAACGAAAAGAATGGTTTATGAAAGGTTATAGAACTGGCGATATTAGTCAGGGTGATACCTTCAGTGAAGTTCTAAATTAGAAAAGTTTAATTATGTTCTTCTGAATGAAATTAAGCTTTCAATAACTACCGCACTTATAATCAAGGTTCCGCCAATTAAAGTTTTTAACGAAGGAATTTCGCTCAGGAAAAATATACCTAATAAAATTCCATATACCGGTTGAATACTGCTCATAATACTCGCTGCAGTAATACTGAAGTTTTTAAAGCTCTTCAAAAATAAGGTATGACCGATACAGGTGGTGAGCACAGCAAGGATAAAAAGCGGTTTCCATTGAGCTAATACCGAATCAAATTCACTGAAAAATAGCGACGGGATCAAGAATATAGAAATCACCAGGATCTGGTAAAACATCAATGCCGAACCGTTATAGCGCTCCACTTCCCGTTTCATTAAAAGATTTCGGAAAGCATAAAATATTGCCGAGGCTACTCCGAAAATAATCGCGATGAAATAATCATTTTCCAGGTCAAATTCCGGACTTAGAAAATAGATCCCTGCCAGTACCAAAAGACCCAGCGCAATATGTATTTTATTGAAGCTGGTCTTAAAAAGTATAGGCTCCAAAAATGCTGTGATCACCGGGTAAGTGAAGAGTGATAATAATGCGATTGCCACGCTGGAATATTGCAGGGAAAAGAAATAAGTGATCCAATGGGCACCCATCAAAATACCACCAAGAATCAATTTAAGCAGATCCCTTTTATTTTCAATTTTAAGATCTATTTTCTTCCAGCGGCAATAGAGATAGAAAACCACCACAGCGATCATACATCTGTAAAAAATAGTGGTAACGGGATGCAAATCTATATATCTGCCCAGAACACCCGAGGTACTTATAAGTAATACCGCAAGATTTAATTGGAGAATATTGGTTAAATACTGACGCCTTTCTGACAAATCCTGAGTTTTATCTTGAGTATTCCTGACTCTTTTCCATAATAATCTCTTTTACCGGCCTGTTTTCAATATTGCTTTCCAGCCAGGAGATAATATCCAGATAAAGAAAGGCTCTGCGTTCATATGGATGGTCTTCAAATTTTTTCAAAGTAGCATGCAATTTTTTAAATTCAGTTTTGATCTCCAGGGGCGACACATCGGGTAGATTTCTGATAAATTTTATCATTTCTTTCTGAACTCCATGCATGTCATCCATCTTGATCAAAAACTTATAAGTGGATTTCACCAGGCTGTCCAAATGATAATCCATTCCCGCTTCATAATGTGCTACTAAATTAAGAATGCGGGCAAAACACATAAGATCCTGTCGCATTTCAAGCGATTTATTATTAATGATCTTTTTAAGGAATTCAATACACTTTTTATTGTTCCCATCCCCAAAATACAAACAGGCGATCTTGTAATAAAAAACCATGATATGGTGCTCGTCTAACCTACCTCTGAACTTTATGATCTTTTCGTTGATCTTATCAATCAATTCTTCAGAATTACTAAACTCCCCTTTCATAAATCTAAGGTTAAGTTTATTTGAATACACGTAAAGAAATGATAGCGCAGAGATATTGTCGTTATGAGGAATTTTAGGATCCCTCAAAGAGTCTTCCAGTTGTTTTAAGGTTGCTTCAAAAAGACCGGTATGATTCAGATAAAAAAGAGATTCTAATAAATAATGACTTCCTTTTAAATAGGAAACAGGATGTATGGGAATCAAATGTTTATATTCAATAAAAAGATCTTTCCATTTCATGGAATATCGATAACATCCTAAAAAATCCTGAATCAAAAAGCTGTACCAGAGATGTACCTTGTACAACCACAGCCGTTCTCTAAAACCTAATTCCTGGTAATTATATTCCGGCAGCTTTTCCTTGAAATAGGACTTGATCTCATCTGCTTCCTCCTGACTTTTGCAATATCCTTTTTTCAGAAAAATAGAATATAATTCCAAAGACAAATTTGATAGTTTTCCCCAAATCGTGTTCAGCTTACTTATTTCTTCGGTTTCCTTTATTAATATATCTGCCCGATTGCTCATACTCCGCGTGATATACTGGGATTCGATGATCTTTTCCAGCTCCAGTATTTCGTAAGTGAGATTTTTTTCCTCGTAATTAATTGCCAGGCTTTTAACTCTATCTAACAATTTCAAACTTTGCTGGTAAAGCCCTTTATGATAAAGTATATATGCAAAATCTACCTGTTCTCTTATCTGCACCGGGATACTTTGATGCGCGGGATTAAGCCTAAGTGAAATAAGCAGTTGCTTATAAAGGTGTGATTTTACATTAGAAAGCTGAAGTTTTGTGATCCTGGTACTCTTAAGAATTTCAGACTCATCATACTTTTTTTGACGAGACATGACCTTGTATAAATTCAAAAATTTTGAATCAGAATTCACTCCTACCCTTCCAACATATAGAGAGAATTGCCTTTTTTCAGAAGCCGATAAAGACTTTATTAAAGAAAATAGGTTTTCGGTTAAGTCATTGGTCATTGTAAATCAAAAATTTCCAAACCACTATAAAACAATGATTTACGAGTTTATATATCTACTTCAAGTATCGTAACACTTTCAACTAATCAAATGTAAAAGCATAATCATTCCGATACTTTAGATAAAGATAAAGTAAAATAAATCTCATATGCGTACTGAAAAGGTAGAAATTTTTGACACTACGTTGAGGGACGGAGAACAAGTCCCCGGCTGTAAACTGAATACACAACAAAAATTAAAAATTGCTGCGCGACTGGATGAACTGGGTGTAGATGTGATCGAAGCAGGTTTTCCTGTTTCTAGTCCCGGTGATTTCCAATCGGTAAATGAGATTTCAAAACTCGTTAAAAATGCTACTGTTTGCGGTTTGACCCGTGCTGTGAAAAATGATATTAAAGTCGCTGGGGAAGCACTTAAGTATGCCAAAAAACCAAGAATACATACCGGGATTGGAACATCAGATTCTCATATAAAATATAAATTCAAATCCAGCAGACCTGAAATTATTGAAAGAGCCGGTGAAGCTGTCGCTTACGCCAAAAGCTTTGTTGATGATGTGGAATTCTATGCCGAAGATGCCGGAAGAACTGAAAATGAATTCCTGGCCAAGGTTTGTACCGAAGCAGTAAAAAATGGTGCTACGGTACTTAATATTCCTGATACTACGGGCTATTGTCTTCCGGAGGAATATGGAAAAAAGATCAAATATCTTAAAGAAAATGTCGTGGGAATAGAAAACGTGATCATTTCCTGTCATTGTCATAATGACCTTGGATTAGCTACAGCGAATGCTATTGCTGGAATTACTAATGGCGCCAGACAAATAGAATGCACCATTAATGGAATTGGTGAACGTGCCGGAAATACTGCTTTGGAAGAGGTCGTCATGATCTTGAGACAACATCCATACTTGCAATTGAATACAGATATAAATCCGCAATTGTTGTACGACACCAGTAAAATGGTCTCCAGGGAAATGGGCATGTACGTCCAGCCTAATAAGGCGATCGTCGGTGCGAACGCATTTGCCCATAGCTCGGGTATCCACCAGGATGGCGTCATTAAGAATAGAGAAACATACGAAATTATAAATCCAGCCGATGTCGGGGTAACCGAGTCAGCTATTATTTTGACTGCTCGTAGCGGTAGAGCGGCATTGGCCCATAAAGCGAAGAAAATGGGTTATAATTTAACTAAACTGGAATTAGACATTGTCTATTCCGAGTTTCTGAATTTCGCTGATGCCAGGAAAGAAGTAGCAGATCATGATATTCATACTATTATGGATATCTATAGAAAAAGTTCAAGAGCAATTGCTTAATTGATATGAAGAAAACTTTATTTGACAAAATATGGGATTCCCATGTTGTGGAAAGCATTCCTAACGGGCCGGACATTTTATATATCGATAAACATTTGATACATGAAGTGACCAGCCCACAGGCTTTTAATGAACTGAAGGAAAGAAATATTCCCGTGTTTCGACCAGAGCAGATTGTTGCCACGGCAGATCATAATACGCCGACTAAAGATCAACACCTTCCGGTTAAGGACTTATTGTCCAGAAAACAACTGAAGGAATTAAGTCAGAATTGCGAAGAGAATAATATTACGCTTTATGGTTTAGGTCATCCTTATAATGGCATCGTACACGTCATGGCTCCGGAACTTGGTATTACTCAACCAGGAATGACCATAGTTTGTGGAGATAGTCACACTTCTACTCATGGTGCCTTCGGAACCATTGCTTTCGGAATTGGCACCAGCCAGGTCACTCAGGTTTTTGCCAGCCAGTGTTTGCTGGTGGAAAAACCGAAAAGACTTCGGGTAAATGTGAATGGAAAACTGAAGAATGGAGTACTGCCAAAAGATGTGATCCTATATATTATTAGCAAACTGGGAACAAATTCCGGAACCGGATATTTTTGCGAATACGCCGGAAATGTTTTTGAAGACATGTCTATGGAAGGCCGAATGACGGTTTGTAATATGAGTATCGAAATGGGTGCCCGCGGCGGATTGATCGCTCCCGACCAGACTACCATAGATTATGTGGAAAGCAGAGAATTCGCTCCAAAAGATGCGGAATTTGAAAAAATGAAAGCGCACTGGAAAACATTGAAATCTGATGAAGGCGCTGAATTCGACCAGGAATATTCTTTTGAAGCTGAAGATATAGAACCTATGATCACCTACGGAACCAATCCGGGGATGGGTATCAAGCTTACCGGTTCTATCCCTGTTGAAGGGAATAAAAGTGATGCCAAGGCACTGGCTTATATGAACTTTAAAGCTGGTGAGACCTTACTGGAAAAGCCCATCAATTATATTTTTATAGGTAGCTGCACAAATTCCAGGATTGAAGATTTCAGGGTTGCCGCGTCTTTTATTAAAGGAAAAAAGAAAGCTAAAAATGTAAATGCGCTTATCGTTCCGGGAAGCCGACAGGTTTCAGAACAGATCAAATTAGAAGGTTTGGACAAGGTATTCGAGGAAGCAGGATTTACACTGAGACAGCCGGGTTGCTCTGCATGCCTGGCCATGAACGATGATAAGATTCCTGAAGGAGAATATTGTGTCTCTACCAGTAACCGGAATTTTGAAGGAAGACAGGGACCCGGTTCCAGGACGATTCTGGCCAGTCCCCTTACAGCTGCCGCAACAGCGATTTCAGGAAAAATTTCAAATTACACCCAAACACTGAATTGATGGAAAAGTTTATAAAACTAACAGATACGGCAGTGCCTTTAGATGCTGAAAATGTGGATACAGACCAGATCATCCCGGCCCGTTTTTTAAAAGCCACAGATAAAGAAGGATTTGGAGATAATCTTTTCCGTGACTGGCGCTTTGATAAAAATGGAGAACCCAATAAAGATTTTGTTTTAAATCAGGATAAATATTCAGGGTCCATATTGGTGGCCGGCAATAATTTTGGCTGTGGTTCCAGCCGTGAACATGCGGCATGGGCAATCAAATCTTATGGATTCAAGGCGGTGGTGTCCAGTTATTTTGCAGATATCTTTAAAGGAAATGCCTTAAATAATGGTTTATTACCAGTACAGGTGAGTCCCGATTTTCTGCATAAATTATTCGCTGCAGTAGAAAAAGATGCGCAGGAAAAGATCATAATCGATCTCGAAGAACAAAAAATAGGTATCCAATCTTCTGGCGAATCAGAAAATTTCGATATAGATCCCTATAAAAAAACCTGCCTTATCAATGGCTATGACGATATAGATTTTTTAACCAGCAAACTGGAAGCCATTAAAAAATTTGAACAAATAAGAAACGGAAACCAGGCAGTTCCGCAAGAAACCCTACAAACTTAAAACATATGAAATTTAATATAGCTGTACTTCCCGGAGACGGGATTGGTCCTGAAATAACGCAGCAGTCAGTGAAAGTGCTGAGAGCTGTTGCCGATAGATTTGATCATGAGTTCAATTTTGAAGAAGCTGTCGTGGGTGCAGCTGCAATAGATTTATTGGGGGATCCATTGCCTGAAACCACGCTCGAACTATGTAAAAAATCTGACGCTGTGCTATTCGGGGCAATTGGTGATCCAAAATATGATAATGATCCTTCGGCTAAAGTAAGACCGGAACAGGGACTTCTAAAACTTAGAAAAGAGCTCGGACTTTTCGCCAATATCAGGCCTGTTAGGGCTTACGAAAGTTTACTTCATAAATCTCCCCTGAAACCTGAAAATATTGAAGGTGCAGATATGGTGATCTACCGGGAATTGACCGGCGGAATATATTTTGGAGAAAAGAGTACTGCAGAAGATGGAAAAAGCGCTTCAGATCTTTGTACCTATTCCGTAGAAGAAATTGAACGTATTGCCCACCTGGCTTTTAAAGCTGCACAAGAAAGAAGAAAAAAATTAACCCTGATCGATAAAGCAAATGTTCTGGAAACCTCCCGTTTATGGAGAAAAACGGTTGCAGAAATTTCAAAAGAATATCCCGGGGTAAAGGTCGAATATTTATTCGTGGATAATGCTGCCATGCAAATGATCTTAGACCCAAAACAGTTTGACGTGATCCTAACCGAAAATATGTTTGGAGATATCATTTCTGATGAAGCCAGCGTAATTGGTGGAAGTATCGGACTCCTAGAGTCGGCCTCGGTAGGAACTAAAAATGCGCTTTTTGAACCTATACATGGTTCCTATCCCCAGGCAACAGGTCAGGGAATTGCCAATCCTATAGCTTCAGTACTTTCCGCAGCTATGATGTTGAATCATCTTGGTCTTAAGGAAGAAGCGGAAACGGTGAGACTGGCAGTAGATCTGAGTATAAAACTGAACGTTTGCACCATAGATATTAATAAAGATAATCATTACTCTACCGAAAGAGTTGGAGATTTCCTTGAAAGTGTGATCAGCGATACCGAGGGTCATATTGTAAACAATGAAAACCTCAACCTGGGGCAGATGACCATAATATAAAGATTAGTTCATGCTTGTTTAGACAGCTGCCTCCTGCAAGATTGATCTTCAGGAGGCATGTCTTTTTAAAGCTGTTGAAGTTTATTCTTTATCATATTCAGCGAAAGATTGTCTTTACTTCCAGAATGTGAATGTTGCATTCCTTCGGTAGCTTCATATTTGCCATTTTGAATCTGCTCCCCTATTATTTTATAGGCATCCCTGAATGACTTCCCCTGTAATACCAACTCATTAATACTATCTACGGTAAACAAGTATTTATATTTTTCATCCTTTAGGTCTACTTCCTTCACTTTTATCTGGGCGATGGAATGGGTAAAAACATCCAGTATCTCCTTTATATTCTCTACCGCGTAAATACTATTCTCTTTTATAAGCTGAAAATCCCTATGGTAACCACTAGGAAGATTATTAGTGATCAAAATCATTTCATTCGCGATCGCCTGAAGCTTATTACATTTCCCTCTGATCAGTTCAAAAACGTCAGGATTCTTTTTATGCGGCATAATGCTGGAACCGGTGGTTAACTCATCGGGGAAGGTAATAAAATCAAAATTCTGACTCATATACAGGCAGATATCCATAGCAAATCTTGAAAGAGTATTGGCTAAAGAAGCGATATTTGAAGTTACCGTCCGTTCACATTTCCCCCTGCTCATTTGCGCAGCCACCACATTAAATTTCTGAGTTGAAAAGCCCAGTTCCTGAGTAGTAAACTCTCTATCTATTGGAAAAGATGAACCATATC
The DNA here is from genome assembly GCF_020552705.1 of Christiangramia sediminis. Lineage (GTDB taxonomy): Bacteria > Bacteroidota > Bacteroidia > Flavobacteriales > Flavobacteriaceae > Christiangramia > Christiangramia sediminis. Next base: position 225,115 of record NZ_JAJBZG010000002.1, read on the forward strand.
CCGCTGCCGACCCTAAAGGATTCTGGTCAACGATCTTTAAGCCTGCATCAAGTAAGTATAGGTCATCGATTAGCAATTCGGCATAAGCTGAAAACCATAGTCCGAAAGAGGATGGCATGGCTACCTGCAGATGAGTATAGCCCGGAAGTAACTTTTCTTTATGCTCATCAGCCAGACCTAAAAGCACATCGATAAGTGCCTTTGTTTTTCCGGAGATCTGCTGGAGGTTATTCTTGAAATACAATTGCTGGGCCACTAAAACCTGGTCGTTTCTTGAGCGGGCCGTATGTATCTTCTTTCCAGTATCGCCAAGTTTTTTAGTGAGTTCAAATTCTATTTTAGAATGAACATCTTCAAAATCTTCCTCAATATGAAATTCTCCTTTTTCAAGCTGACCTTTCAATTTATCCAATTCAGAAAGTAAAGCTTCCACTTCCGCATTATTCAATATTCCGATTTTCCCGAGCATTTTTGCATGCGCTTTGGAAGCCTGAATATCATATTCGGCCAGGTGCATATCCAGTTCGCGGTCATTGCCTACAGTGAACTTTTCTATCTGTTTATCTATTGAAATACCTTTATCCCAGAGTTTCATATTTTCTTGTTTTTGTTGGTGTCATTCCGAAAGAGTTTACGACTGAGGAATCTTAGATTTCTCACTTCGCTGTGCTACGTTTCGAAATGACATTTTTCATACTTTTCTGTCGCACTTCGACAGGCTCAGTGCGGCATCCTTAGTTTGCTATTTCTTAAGCGCTTTCTCCAGCAGTTTTATATATTTTTCTATTCCTTCCTCGATCTCATTTATATAAATAAATTCATCTGCCGAATGCGACCTGGTAGAATCACCTGGGCCTAATTTCAAGGACGGACAACTTAACATCGCCTGATCTGAAAGTGTTGGTGAACCATACGTTTTCATACCAATATCAATTCCCGCTTTCACCAGTTCGTGATCGATTGGAATTGAAGATGAATTCAATCGTAAACTCCTGGCAGTGATCTCATCAACCGGAGCTTTTTCATTTAGAATTTTCTCAATTTCCGCGTTAGTATATTTATCATTCACCCGAACATCGATCACCAGGTGCGTTTTTGCCGGTACTACATTATGCTGACTGCCCGCATTAATCTGGGTCACGGTTACTTTTACCTCTCCCAGATTTTCTGAAACCTTTTCCAATTTAAAATTTTCGAACCATTCCAGAACTTTAGCAGTTTTATAGATCGAATTATCAGTATTCGGATGGGCGGCATGCGAAGGAGTTCCTTTTACAACGGCATCGAAGACAATCAGGCCCTTTTCAGCAATTGCAAGATTCATCAACGTGGGTTCTCCTATGATAGCCACATCTATTTTGGGAATTTCCGGTAGTAAGGCGGCAATGCCATTTTTTCCATTAATCTCCTCTTCCGCAGTTCCCGAAAAGAGAATATTATGAGTTAAATTTTCTTCTGAATATAAATAAGTGAATACAGCCAAAAGGGAAATAAGACATCCGCCGGCATCGTTACTACCTAAGCCGTATAATTTACCAGTTTCGATCTCTGCCTTAAATGGATCCCTGGTATAGGCTGAATTTGGTTTAACGGTATCGTGATGCGAATTCAACAAAAGCGTAGGCTTAGATTCATCAAAATTCTTATTGACCGCCCAAACGTTATTTAAAAACCTCTTATGCGGAATTTTATGTTCCCTGAACCATTTTTCCAGAAGGTCGGCAGTTTTATTCTCTTCACCGGAAAATGACTGAGTCTGGATCAGGTTTTTCAGTAATTCAATGGCTTGTTGCTGAAGTTCTTTTAACCGCATTACTTTAAAATTTTAGTATGTATTGAATCTTCTTTCAACAAAGAAGCATCTCCCAGAATCACCTTAGAAACTCCACGCTTGATGGCTTCAAAACAATTATGAAGTTTCGGAAGCATTCCATCGGTGATCACTTTTGAAGCTACCAGATTATTATAATTTTCAGAATTCAATTCAGAAATCAACGAGGTTTCATCTGAGATATCGGTTAAAACTCCTTTCTTTTCTAAACAGAAATAGAGCTGAGTTTCATAAAACTTGCTCATAGCAATCGCGATCTCTGAAGCTACAGAATCTCCATTGGTATTCAGCAAAATCCCATCTTCAGTACATGATATTGCCGAAAATACCGGAACAATTTGCTGCATCAGAAGTGAATCTATAAATTCTGTATTTACATGATCTATATCGCCAACAAATCCGTAATCTATATCTTTAACTTCTCTGAGTTTTGAGATCAGGACGTTTCCATCTGCTCCGCAAAGTCCAATGGCATTTTGCTTTTTCGATTGAAGCTTTGCCACGATACTTTTGTTTAAAAGTCCACCATAAACCATCGTGATCACTTCCATAGAATTCTTATCTGTGATTCTTCTTCCATCGATCATTTTGGTTTCAAAACCGAGTTTCCCGGCTACCTCGGTAGCTTTATTACCTCCACCATGCACGAGGATCTTCGGACCTTTCATTTGAACGAAATCTTCCAGAAAGGAATTCAGGAAAGCTTCATTTTCGATAAGCTTACCTCCTATTTTTATTATTTTCAGGGTTTGTTTCATTTTCAACTTTTCATTCCAGATGTGATTCCGAAGGAGTTCACGACTGAGGAATCTCAGATTTCTCACTGCGTTCGAAATGACATTCAATTATTCCTTTCTACACTCCAGTATTCTCTTCAAAACCGCCTGTGCAGCATAGGTCCTGTTATTCGCCTGCTGAATCACAATTGAATTTTCGCTATCCAGGACATTATCTGCAATTACCACATTTCGTCTTACCGGAAGGCAATGCATCACTTTCGCATTATTGGTATTTTTCAATTTAGCCTGGTTAACGGTCCAGTTTTCTTTAATATCCAGAATCTGACCGTAATTCTCATAACTACTCCAGTTCTTAACATACACGAAATCTGCATCTTTAAATGCTTTTTCCTGGTCATGTTCCACCTTTACATCCTTCCTGATATCAGGATCCAGATCATATCCTTCAGGATTGGTGATCACAAAATCAACATCCAGGCGCTGCATCATTTCTGTAAAAGAATTCGCAACAGATTGTGGTAAAGCTTTTGGATGCGGCGCCCAGCTCAAAACAACTTTAGCCTTTTCAGCTTTATTGAATTCCTGAATTGTCATAGCATCGGTTAAAGCCTGCAACGGATGACCGGTTGCACTTTCCAGATTTACCACCGGAACTGAAGCATATTTTTTAAAACTATTAAGTACATATTCAGATTCGTCCTTTTCTTTATCCTTTAAACCCGGAAACGCCCTAACCGCAATGATATCGCAATACTGAGAAAGCACTGCCGCCGCTTCTTTTATATGTTCGGCTTTATCAGAATTCATTATTGCCCCATCCTCAAATTCCAAAGCCCAGCCATCTTTATCGGCATTCATCACCATCACCTCCATACCCAATAACTTCGCAGCTTTTTCAGTGCTTAACCTGGTGCGTAAACTGGGATTAAAAAAGAGCATCCCCAAGGTTTTTCCTTTTCCCGTATTGGATGCGGTGTTTTTAGATTTTAAACTTCTGGCTTCTCCAATCAGACCATCGAGATCATGGATGTCTGCTAATGTGGTATAATTTTTCATTTATTTCCTTTTTTGTCATTCCGAAGAAGTTTGCGACTGAGGAATCTTAGATTTCTCACTTCGTTCGAAATGACATTCCCTTTCTTTTATTTTTCGTCAAGCTGAACTCGTTTCAGCTTCTCTAGAGATCCTGAAACAAGTTCAGGATGACCTCGTAACTTGATTTTTTAATACTTTTTTCAACGTCTCAAAGAAAATTTCAAAATGTTCCTTTTTAATATTCAATGGTGGCAGAATTCTAAGCAGTTTCTTATTTGAGGATGCTCCGGTAAAGATTTGGTGTTCAAATAGCAATTCCTTTCTTAGGGCAGCGATTTCAAAATCGAATTCCAAACCAATCATCAAGCCTCTTCCTTTGATCTTTTTAATTTCTGAAATTTTCGAAGCTTCTGCCATTACAAATTCTGAAACAATCGCGGCATTTTCCATCAAATTCTCCTCCTTAATAATATTTAGGACAGAAATTCCCGCAGCACAGGCAAGGTGATTTCCACCGAAAGTAGTACCCAGCATGCCATATTTCGGCGGAATATGGTTATCGATCAGAATTCCTCCAGTAGGGAATCCGTTACCCATTCCTTTGGCCATGGTTATAATATCCGGACGAATTCCATGTTTCTGAAAGGCAAAGAAATCACCGGTTCTTCCGTAACCCGACTGTACCTCATCAGTGATTAACATCACTTTATTTTCTTTACATAATTCGGCTGCCCGCTTATAAAAATCAGCTTCAGCTTCATCCAGTCCACCAACGCCCTGTATCACTTCAAAAATAACCGCGGCTACATTCCCTTTTTCGATCTCCATTTTCAAAGATTCAGTATCATTAAAAGCTAATTTCGTTACTTTATGAAAATTATTAAAAGGAGCTTTTATAGACTCATTATCGGTGATCGCCACTACGCCGGAAGTTCTTCCGTGGAAAGCATTCTCAAAATAAATGACCCTGTCCTTTCCGGTTTGAAAAGAGGCCACTTTTAAGGCATTTTCATTCGCTTCAGCCCCCGAACTGCATAAAAACAGGCTGTAATCTTTGATACCTGAGATTTTCTCCAGTTTATCGGCCAGTTCCTGCTGTAAAGGATTTTTTATAGAATTTGAATAAAAACCAAGTTTCGCCACCTGATCCTGAATCGCTTTCACATATTCCGGATGCGCATGACCAACAGAAATCACCGCATGACCCCCATAGAGATCCAGGTATTTTTTTCCGTTTTCATCAAAAACATAGCAACCATCTCCTTTCACCGGAGTAATATCATAAAGCGGATAAACGTCGAATAACTCCATAATTACTGTTCTGAAATGTTATTGATTTTTTTGAAGGATGCCTGAATCCCTTTAATAAGTGAAGAACTGAGTCCATTATGTTCCATTTCGTTAAGTCCTTCGATAGTGCAACCACGTGGCGTAGTTACCTTGTCGATCTCTTCTTCGGGATGTTTGCCCGACTCAATTAATAAACTCGCGGCACCCAGGCAGGTTTGCATAGAGAGTTCCTGAGCGTCTTTCGCGTCAAAACCGAGTTGTACCGCCCCCTGGGTGGTTGCTCGTATCAAACGCATCCAGAAAGCCACTCCACTGGCGCAGATCACGGTAGCCGCCTGCATCTTATTTTCAGGAATGATGATACTGGTGCCTAATCGGTTGAAAATAGCTTCTGCGATAGCGATCCTTTTTTTTCCTATTTCATTATTGCAAAGACAGGTCATAGATTTACCCACGGCGATCGCAGTATTCGGCATAGATCTGATGATGAAATGATGCTCACCTACGATACTTTCCATTCGTGGGATTTTGAATCCGGTGACCGTAGAGATCAACACATGCTTATCGGTGAGTTCATTTTTGATCTCCTCCAGGATCCGTTCAAATTGTGTGGGTTGCACTGCGAAGATTAGAATATCAGAATTTTTTACCGCATCCGGGTTATTGGAAGTGATCGTCACTTTATTATATTCCGAAAACTCCTGAATGTCTTCGGTTTTCCTTTTGGTAAGATACAACGTGGTAAAAGCATTGCTAAAGATCAATCCCTTCGCAATGGAAACTCCCAGATTTCCCGCGCCGATAATTGCTATTTTCATTTTCCTATAATTTTATTTAATCCGTCAAGCTAAATTTATTTCAGCTTCTCTGAGATCCTGAAATTCGTGTAGTTTCAAATAAGACCTCACAGGTTTTGAAATCCTGTAAGGTTTCCTTAAAAATAACTGGCTTTTAAATTCAGTCCCATTTTTTCTTCCAGGCCAAACATTAAATTCATATTCTGAACTGCCTGTCCCGAAGCTCCTTTTAATAAATTATCCATCACACTGGTGATTAATAAGTTATCCCCAAATTTTTGTAATCTCATCAAACATTTGTTTGTATTCACCACCTGCTTTAAATGCAATTCTTCCTCAGTTACAAACGTGAAAGCCGCGTCATTATAAAATTCCTGGTAGAGCTTTCTCGCTTCTCCTAGGTCTGCGGAAAACTTAGTATAAGCAGTCGCATGTATTCCTCTGGAAAAGTTCCCGCGATTCGGAATAAAATTGATAGCCGCTTCATGATCTGCCTGCAACTGTTTTAAACTCTGGCCAATTTCGTGCAGGTGCTGATGTTCAAATGATTTATAGGCTGAAAAATTATTATCTCTCCAGGAAAAATGTGTGGTTTCAGATAGCGAAGTTCCAGCCCCTGTTGCTCCTGTTACAGCATTTACATGAACTTCGTCTTTCAAAATGCTATTTTTGGCCAACGGGAGAATTGCCAGAGTGATCGCCGTGGCAAAACAACCCGGGTTTCCGATGAAATTAGCCTTTTTGATGTGATCTTTATTTAGTTCAGGCAAACCATACACGAAATCATGATCTTCAGATTTTTGTCTGAAATCGGTGCTTAGATCTACAATTTTCGTCTTTTCTGAAAATTGATTTTCTGCGAGGAACTTTTTAGAGTTTCCGTGGCCGAGACAAAGGAAGATAACATCAGCTTCGCTATTAATCTTATCGGTAAACTTAATCTCAGTTTCTCCAATCAAATCCTGATGAATACTACTTAATGGTTTTCCAGGTTGTGAAGTGCTGAAAACGAAATTCAGATGCACTTCCGGATGATTTAGTAAAATTCTGATCAATTCCCCGGCAGTATAACCTGCTCCGCCAATGATTCCTGCTTCGATCATGATTCCTGATTTACATGTTGATAGATCTTTCCAGAATTTGAAAGGATCTTAATAAATCCTTTAACCTCATCTGCCGTCCAGGCTTTATTTTCCTCACCGTAATTTCCGAAACTACTATTCATAAGATCATTTGGAGATTTGATTCCGTCTAAAGTAAATCTGTATGGATGCAGCGTAACAAAAACATCGCCAGTAACCTTGTTCTGGGAACTTTGGAGTTGCGCTTCGAAATCCCGCATCACCGGATCCAGATACAAACCTTCATGCAGGTGCATACCATACCAATTTGATGTATAATCTTTATGCTGAAGCTGCCATTTGCTAAGCGTATGCTTTTCAAGTAAATGGTGCGCTTTTATGGTTATTAGCGCCGCTGCAGCTTCAAAACCAACCCGTCCTTTAATCCCGATAATGGTATCTCCCACGTGAATATCCCGGCCAATGGCGTATTTTGAGGCTATTCTTTCCAAAATTTCGATATTTTTCTCAGGTGAATTCTGCTCATCATCGATAGCCGTAAATTCTCCTTTGGTAAAACCCAATTTAACCTGTTTTGACTCGATTTCATTTAACTGTGAAGGATATGCAGATTCTGGTAAAGGTTTATCTGAAGTCAGCGTTTCTGCTCCTCCCACACTGGTTCCCCAAAGTCCTTTATTTATTGAATATTTGGCTTTTTCCCAGTTCATTTCGACACCTTTACTTGTGAGGTATTCGATCTCTTCCTGCCTGCTTAATTGCTTATCTCTAATTGGGGTGATGATCTTAATTTCAGGAGCAATTATCTGGAAGATCATATCGAATCTTACCTGGTCGTTTCCTGCACCGGTACTGCCGTGAGCGATATATCCAGCGCCAACCTTTTTAGCATAATTTACAATTTCAATGGCCTGAATGATCCTTTCGGCACTAACGGATAAAGGGTAGGTATCGTTCTTCAAAACATTTCCGAAGATGAGATATTTCACCACCTTTTGATAAAAGGAAGAAATGGCATCGATATTATTATAACTGCTTGCTCCTATCTTTTTGGCATTATCGCCAATCTTCTGAATCTCGTCCTTTGAAAATCCACCGGTATTTACACTCACGGCATGAACTTCAAAACCTTCTTCTTCCGATAAATATTTCGCGCAGTAAGAGGTGTCCAGACCTCCGCTATATGCTATAACTACTTTTTTCATTTGTATATTCTATTCATTTCGTCAAGCTGAACTTGTTTCAGCTTCTCAAGAGATCCTGAATCGAGTTCAGAATGACGCTCTATTTATATTTCTTTTTTGCCACGAATGCACTAATTTTTATGCTCCCATCCTTCAAAAAGGAGGGGTGTCCGGTACTGTCGGGCGGGGTGCTCAGTTTTATTTTTCAGCCTTTTCCTTTTTATAAAAAAGCGTTTGTTTAATATGTTTTAATCTCTGGAATGCCTTTTCGTTGAATTTACTTTTAGGCTTTTCAACTTTTTTGGTTTCTCTCTTTTTCGCAGGATCATATAACATCCCTGTACACAAACACATTTTGTGATCTGTCCTGGTAAGCACATCGTAATTCTTACAGGTCTGGCAGCCTTTCCAGAAAGATTCATCATCGGTAAGTTCAGAGAAAGTGACCGGTTGATATCCAAGATCATAATTGATCTTCATCACCGCCAAACCGGTAGTGATCCCAAAGATCTTTGCCTCGGGATATTTAGTTCTGGAATGCTCAAAAATGACATTTTTGATCTCCTTGGCCAGTCCCTGATTTCTGAAATCGGGATGCACGATGAGCCCGGAATTAGCCACATACTTATCATGGCTCCAGGTTTCTATGTAACAGAAACCGGCAAATTTTTCACCATCCAGAGCGATCACGGCATTTCCCTTCTCCATCTTATTGATAATATATTCAGGAGTTCTGCGCGCGATCCCAGTACCACGGACCTTTGCCGACTCTTCTATAGTATTACAAATGATCTCAGCGCAAGAAGCATGAGATTTATTAGCAATGAGAATTTTCATCTGCTAAAAAATTTATGTTGAAAAATATGTTTTGATTTGGGTTTTCGAGGGCGGAACCGGACTCACCTAAGTTCCATAGATATATTGACGCACTTACGTGCGACGGGGGAAACTGCGGCGCATAGGAGAAATATCAGAAAATGTCCTGATATTAAGTTTGTATTCTATGCTGTTTAAGTAATTCAAAGTGGAAAAAAATCAAATAATATTAATAGAAAATCGTTTCAGGGCCAACCGACTAGAAGCGGCGGGGCCTAAAATTGAAACGGGGTAATATTATTTGTCTGATAGAAATCATGTTACAAATGTATACAAATTTTTAATTCACAGGTATTTACTAGATCAAAAATTGAAATAAATTTGGATTATTGTTTAAATATTCCCCGTAGAAATTTCTCTTTTTCATCCTGTCTACCAATGGTTCGAAGTCATTGGGATCTTTTAATTCGATACCCACAACCGCAGGACCGTTAGACCTGTTGTGCTTTTTAGAGTATTCGAAATGGGTAATATCATCATTAGGCCCAAGAACTTTTGCTACAAATTCCTTTAAGGCACCTGCTCTCTGCGGAAAAACCACCACGAAATAATGCTTCAAACCTGAATAAAGCAAAGCTCTCTCCTTGATCTCTGCCATTCTGATTATGTCATTATTGCTGCCACTAACAATGCAAACCACATTCTTCCCTTTTATCTTTTCAGCATAAAAATCTAAAGCAGAAATCGCCATAGCTCCTGCGGGCTCTACGACCATAGCATCCTGATTATAAAGATCCAGAATGGTCTGGCAGATCTTACCTTCAGGAACCGTGATCATTTCGTCAAGATTCTCTTTACAAATGGAAAAATTTCTTGTTCCTACCTTCTGCACCGAAGCACCGTCAACAAACCTTTCGATATTATCCAGCTCTACCACTCTACCCTCTTTTAAGGAAGTTTTCATGGAAGGTGCACCCTGAGGTTCTATACCTATAATTTTCGTGTTCGGCGACAACTCCTTAAACATAGAAGAAATACCTGCCAAAAGTCCACCACCGCCCAGGGGAGCGAAAATATAATCTATAGGCTCATCTGCCTGCTCCAGGATCTCCAAGGCAATAGTCGCCTGGCCCTCGATCACTTTTTCATCATCGAAGGGATGAATAAAAACAAGACCCTGTTCATGCATGCGTTTCATGGCACTTTTAAAGGAATCATCATAGGTGTCACCCTTTAAAACCACTTCAACCCATTCCCCGCCAAACATTTGAGTTTGCTCTACTTTTTGCTGCGGTGTTGTACCAGGCATATAAATCACTCCTTTCACCCTCAGTTTATTACAGGCGAAAGCCACGCCCTGTGCATGATTCCCGGCACTGGCGCAAATAACTCCTTTTTCAAGCTGTTCCTTCGGAAGGCTGGAAATCTTATTATACGCCCCCCGAATTTTGTACGATCTCACCTGTTGCAGATCTTCCCGCTTCAGCATGACATTGGCCTCAAAGCGTTTGCTATAAGTGAAAGATTCGGCTAAAGGAGTTCTTAAAACTACTTTAGAAATTCGTTCTGAAGCCTGTTTAACGGCTTCGAGACTCGGTTTGTATATTTTTTCTTTTTCCAGCAAAGTATCCATTAGGCGTATATTTTCTTCATTGCGGTCATGGCAGATCTCAATTTCGCTCCGACCTTTTCAACAGGATGATTTCTTACTTCAGCATTTACTTTCTCCAGTTTCTGATTCTCTGGTTCTTTTCCTTCGAATGTTTTTCCTGCAACCTCTGGCTCAAGGGAATTCACATAATCCTTGATCAAAGGTTTGGCAGCATGATCGAACAGGTAACAACCATATTCAGCTGTATCTGAAATGACTCGATTCATCTCATACAATTTCTTCCTAGCGATGGTATTAGCGATCAGCGGAGTTTCATGTAGCGACTCATAATAAGCCGATTCTTCGATGATCCCGGCATCAACCATAGTTTCAAAGGCCAGCTCAACTCCCGACTTTACAAAGGCGACCAGCAAAACTCCCTTATCAAAATATTCCTGTTCAGAGATATTTTCAGAAGTTGCTTCGGTTTTTTCAAAAGCAGTATTCTCGGTTTCGGCTCGCCAGGTATGCAACTCGGTATCATCATTAACCCAGTCTTTCATCATTCGACTACTGAACTCACCTGAAATAATATCATCCATATGCTTTTGAAAAAGCGGACGCATCGTTTTCTTAAGGTCTTCAGATATTTCATAGGCTCTTAATTTGGCCGGATCTGAAAGCCTGTTCATCATCTGGGTAATTCCACCATGTTTTAAAGCTTCAGTAATTGTTTCCCAACCACACTGAATAAGTTTTGCAGCGTAATTCTTATCTACACCTTCAGCAACCATCTTATCGAAAGTGAGGATCGAACCGGTTTGCAGCACCCCGCAAAGAATGGTCTGCTCTCCCATAAGATCTGATTTCACTTCAGCTACAAAAGAAGATTCAAGCACTCCGGCTCTATGACCACCTGTAGCATAGGCATATGCTTTTGCCCATTCCAGACCAATTCCTTTCGGATCGTTTTCAGGATGCACGGCAATTAGGGTTGGTACACCAAATCCACGTTTGTATTCTTCGCGAACTTCAGATCCCGGGCATTTTGGTGCTACCATGATCACGGTGATATCTTCACGGATCTTCATACCTTCTTCCACGATATTAAAACCATGGGAATAGGAAAGAACTGCCCCTTTTTTAAGGTGTGGCTGAATGGCTTTAATGACGGAAGTATGTTGCTTATCTGGCGTAAGATTGATCACCAGATCTGCTTTCGGAATTAACTCATCGTAGGTGCCTACTCTAAAATCATTTTCCGTGGCATTTTTCCAGGATTGTCTTTTCTCCCTGATTGCTCCTTCTCTTAAAGCATATGAAATATCGAGACCGCTGTCACGCATATTAAGGCCCTGATTAAGACCCTGAGCACCGCAGCCTACAATGACTATTTTTTTATCTTTCAATGCATCTGCTTCGTTACTGAATTCATCCAGCTCCATAAATCTGCAGGTACCTAATTGATTAAGTTTTTCCGCTGTAGAAAGGCTGTTAAAATAATTGGTCATGATAATGAGTTTGTGGTATTAAATTTTTCTAGTATTCCTGATATGGGCATTTCGTTCTTGGTAACCGCAATGGTTCCCGATCTTACAAATTGCATCAATCCGTAAGGTTTTAATTTTTCGTAAAGAGCATCCACCTCGCTGCGTTTCCCTGTTTTTTCTATCACAAAGAATTTTTTGGTAACGGTAACAATGCGGGCATTGGTCTCTTTTATAAAATCCTGGATATTATGATCATCCAGGAATTCTTCAGATTTTATCTTGTACAAGGCTGTTTCCTGATAGATTGTCTCATCATCGGTATGATAAAAAGCCTTGATCACCTCGATCTGTTTTTCTATCTGGCCCACGATCTTTTTGATCTGTTCTTCGGTAACACTTACAATAATGATGAAACGCATTACTTCGTTCACTTCACTTGGCGAAGCGGTGATACTTTCAATATTGATATGTCTTTTCAAAAATATAGCGGCAATCCTGGATAAGAGACCAAGATTATTTTCGGTATAAATTGAAACGGTATAATTTTTCTTTTCCATTACTCTAATAATATATCTGAAACTGCCGCTCCCGTCGGGATCATCGGGAACACATTTTCTTCCTGTTCAACTTTCACTTCAAGGAAATAAGCATCCTCGCTTTCCATCATTTCCTTCACGGCCTCTTTTAACTGACTTCTTTCGGTAACCTGTTTTGCCTCAATATGATATCCTTTAGCGATGGTAATAAAATCCGGATTTATCATTGTGGTAGAGGCATAGCGCCTATCAAAAAACATTTGCTGCCATTGTCTTACCATCCCCAGGAATCCGTTATTTAAAAGCACAATTTTCACCGGAACCTTTGTTTGAAAAATGGTACCAAGTTCCTGGATAGTCATCTGGTATCCACCGTCTCCAATAATTGCCACTACATCTCTATCTGGTTTTGCCATTTTAGCTCCGATAGCTGCGGGAAGGGCAAAGCCCATGGTTCCCAATCCTCCGGATGTGACATTACTTCTTGTTCCGTTGAATTTAGCATAACGGCAGGCCGCCATCTGGTGCTGACCAACATCTGAAACGATGATCGCATCTCCCTTAGATTGTGTATTGATCTGCTGAATAACCTCTGCCATCCCCAGATCTTTTTTATTAATATCAAGATTTCCTTTGATGACCTTTTCGTATTCAGTTTTGTACATATCTTTGAACTTCTGATGCCATTCCTTATGGGAATTAGGCTCTAAAAGTTCCAGCAGGGCTTTCAGGCTTTCCTTTACATCGCCCAGAACTGGATAATCTGCTTTTACATTCTTATTTATTTCGGCAGGATCTATTTCAAAATGGATCACTTTTGCCTGTTTCGCATATTTTTCAAGATTTCCGGTCACCCGGTCATCAAAGCGCATCCCGATGGCGATCAAAACATCACATTCGTTGGTAAGCATATTCGGCGCGTAATTTCCATGCATGCCTACCATGCCAACATTCAGTGGGTGATCTGTAGCAAGTGCGGAAAGGCCTAATATGGTCCAGGCAGCCGGGATTCCTGATTTTTCAACTACTTTTTTGAAAAGTTCTTCCGCCCCGCCAAGAATCACTCCCTGGCCCCAGACGATCATTGGTTTTTTAGCATTATTAATCACATCAGCGGCACGTTCAACTTCCAAAAGATTTAATTCCGGATAGGGCTTGTAACTTCTAATGCCGGAACATTTTTTATAACTGAATTCCAATGAAGCGAATTGAGCATCTTTAGTGATATCAATAAGTACAGGTCCCGGTCTTCCAGATTTAGCAATATAGAAAGCTTTGGCAATCACTTCCGGAATCTCTTCTGCTTTCGTAATCTGGTAATTCCATTTAGTGATAGGCGTTGAAATACCTACAATATCGGTTTCCTGAAATGCATCACTACCCAGCAAATGAGAACCCACCTGCCCGGTGATACAAACCAGGGGCGTAGAATCTATCTGGGCATCAGCAATTCCTGTGACCAGATTGGTAGCTCCCGGACCGGAAGTTGCTACGGCAACCCCTACTTTTCCTGAAACCCTGGCGTAACCCTGAGCGGCGTGCGTGGCACCCTGTTCATGCCTGGTGAGGACATGGTGAATTTCCTTTTGATATTTGTACAACTCATCATAGACGGGCATGATCGCCCCTCCAGGATAACCGTAAATAGTTTCCACACCTTCTTCTAGCAAACATTTAATCACCGCTTCAGCTCCTGAAACGGTCAAAGTGTTCTTAGTGTTTACCTTTTCGAAACTTGCTGTCTTTACCTGCATAATTCACCATATTAAAATTCATCTGTAACACAGCCTTCTGAAGCTGATGCTACCATTTTTGCATATTTATAGAGTACTCCTCCCTTTACCTTAAAAGCCGGTGCTTTCCAGGCTTTTCTTCTCTTTTCGATTTCCTCATCACTAAGATGGGCTTCAATTCTGTTAGTTTCAGCATTGATACTTATCTCGTCCCCATCTTTCAGGAGTCCGATTAAACCACCTTCCTGGGCTTCCGGAGTGATATGTCCCACTACGAAACCGTGAGTTCCTCCTGAAAATCTTCCGTCGGTGATAAGGGCCACGCTTTTACCAAGTCCTGCTCCCATGATGGCGGAAGTTGGTTTCAGCATTTCCGGCATTCCTGGTCCGCCTTTGGGGCCCTCATAGCGAATGACGACGACATCTCCTTTTTGAACCTTTCCGGAGGAAATCCCTTCATTAGCTTCAAATTCACCGTTAAAAACTCTTGCCTTCCCTTTAAATTCCAAACCTTCCTTTCCCGTAATTTTCGCTACGGAACCTTCCGAAGCCAGATTTCCGTATAAAATTCTGATATGTCCGGTGGCTTTGATAGGTTTTTCCACAGGGTGAATTACATCCTGATCGAATGGTAAAGGCTCAACATCTTCGAGATTTTCGGCGATAGTTTTTCCGGTAACGGTCATACATTCGCCATGAAGTAATCCTTTTTCCAACATATATTTCATCACCGCCGGGATTCCCCCGATTCTGTGAATATCTTCCATCAAATATTTTCCGCTTGGCTTAAGATCTGCCAGGAAAGGAGTTTCCTCGCAAATCCTTTCAAAATCCTTTAAGCCGAAACTTATCTCTGCAGCCTTGGCGATCGCTAAAAAGTGAAGCACGGCATTGGTTGAGCCACCCAGAACTGTTAGCAACCTGATCGCATTTTCCAGTGATTTGGCGGTGACGATATCTTTTGGTTTAAGATCCTTTTCCAGTAAATAGTGCATTGCCTCTCCAGCTTTTACACTTTCCTGAACTTTTTCAGGACCGGTTGCGGGATTTGAACTATTAAAGGGCAGGCTCATTCCTAAAGCTTCGATTGCTGAAGCCATGGTATTGGCGGTGTACATCCCCCCGCAAGCGCCTGCGCCGGGACAGGCTTTTTCTATCACCTGCTGATATTCTTCTTCCTGCATTTCACCGGAGACTTTCGAACCCCAGGCTTCAAATGCGGAAACCACATCCAGTTTTTTACCATTATGACAACCTGAAGCGATCGTTCCGCCATACACTAAAACAGAAGGTCTGTTCAGTCTTAACATGGCCATTAGTGCGCCGGGCATATTTTTATCACAACCAACCACAGTAACCAACCCGTCATAAGACATACCTCCAACTACGGTTTCCATGGAATCTGCAATAAGATCACGAGAAGGCAGCGAGTAACGCATCCCGGGAGTACCCATAGAGATACCATCACTTACGCCGATGGTATTAAAAATGAGTCCGTTAATTCCCGTCTTTTGAGTTCCTTTTTTTACCTCTTTAGCAAGATCATTTAGATGCATATTACAGGGATTACCTTCATAACCGGTACTTCCTATTCCTACAAAAGGTTTTTTAAGATCTTCCTTACTTAATCCTATGGCGTGAAGCATCGCCTGCGAGGCAGGTTGAGAATCACTTTGGGTTATAGTGCTGCTATATTTGGTATTCATTTAATTCGTTTCGGTTTCAATAAGATTTAAAAATACTTGGTTAACTATAGTGTTTGGGGAAGTTTATAATTGCTGAATTAATCCCAAACTGAATTTGTAAATCATAAACACTTGTTTTTCAATACTTTAAATCATTTTGTTTTACGATAGCTAATAAATCCTAATTGGTCAAAATTAAGTTCAGGGTATAAAAAAAAAGCCATCAGAAAAGATGGCTTTGATTTATAATAATTAGATCCCGCAGTGAGGAATCTCATTTTAAAAGAGATTTCTTCTTTCAGTCGAAATGACAATCTTATTTATTACTTCTTCTTTTTAAGTGAGTAAAGATCTTTTCTTCTATCCTTCATATTACGAACACTTCCAAAGTTATGCAGCTCCTTTAAAAGATCAAGGTCCACATCTACCAGCAAGGTACTTTCAGTATTTGGCGTAGCTTCGGCTTTTATCCCGTTCACCGGGAAGGCAAAGTCTGATGGTGTTAAGACCGCGCTTTGAGAATACTGGATATCCATATTATCAACCTTTGGTAGGTTTCCTACAGATCCCGCCATGGCCACGTAGCATTCATTCTCTACTGCCCTGGCCTGCGCACAGATCTTAACCCGGGAATATCCGTTCTGGGTATCGGTCATAAACGGCACAAATAGTATATTCATACCTTCTTCTGCCAGTAATCTTGAAACTTCAGGGAATTCAATATCGTAACAAATAAGCACTCCTATTTTCCCACAATCGGTATCAAAGGTTTCCAGTTTGTTGCCGCCTTTCATTCCCCAGGCCGTTTCTTCAGCCGGGGTGATATGCAGCTTTTCATATCGCTCGTAGCTACCATCTCTTCGGCATAGATAACCTACGTTATACATATGTTCTCCTTCCGGTAGAGGCATACTTCCGGTAATAATATTTATATTATAGTTGATCGCGAATTCTCTGAAAGTCTCCAGCAATCTTTCCGTATAATCTGAAAGTCCGCGAATCGCTTCGGGTTCAGACAGATGATTGAATTGTGCCATCAAAGGAGCATTGAAAAGTTCGGGAAAAAGGATAAAATCACTCTGATAATTACTTACCGCATCCACAAAAAATTCGATCTGAGAAACCAGCGCATCATAATCTTTGAAAAGACGCATCTGCCATTGCACCAATCCGAGTCTTACCACTGTTTTGGTGGTATTCACCAGTTTCTGAGGTTTGGTGTAATAAATATTATTCCACTCCATTAAGGTGGCGAACTCCTTGCTCTCATGATCTCCCGGCAGGTATCCCTTGATCACTTTCTTTACGTGAAAATCATTTTTCAGCTGAAAGGATAATACGGGATCATGAATCTCCTGAAGTTTTACCTTGTCTATATATTTTTTCGGAGTCAGTTCATCGGCATATTTGGAATAATTGGGGATACGCCCGCCAAAAATGATCGCCTTTAGATTTAAATGCTCACAAAGTTCTTTCCTGGCTTCATATAGCCTACGACCCAAGCGCATTCCACGGAATTCTGGATGGATAAAAACATCTATTCCGTAAAGTACATTT
Source organism: Christiangramia sediminis (assembly GCF_020552705.1). GTDB lineage: Bacteria > Bacteroidota > Bacteroidia > Flavobacteriales > Flavobacteriaceae > Christiangramia > Christiangramia sediminis. The sequence continues at coordinate 242,482 of NZ_JAJBZG010000002.1, forward strand.
CCATTTTTGGTATGCGTGGAGAAATTTTCACCGCCAATGATCTCTTCATAATTATGAGTATCATCAAATTTATCATAATCTACGATGATCGATAAGGCACAACCGGCGATACGATTGTCGATAACAATACAAAGCTGACCTTCAGGGAACTTATTTACCAGGGTCTTGATCTCTCCCTTGCTCCAATATTCATCGGGCATCGCCTGGTAACTTTTTACCATGGAGATCTTTAGTTCCTCATAGTCTTTAACCTTTAAATTTCTAAGTTCAATTTTTGCTGAATCTATCACGGCAATCTAATTTTTTAATAAACGAAGATACTGCAGAAATAGCAGTTTTAGAATTAGAACAAACAGAAAGAATCGAAGAATGAATTTTTAAACTTCGCAAATACCTTCCTTAATCGCGAAGATGACCAGACCCACCCTACTTTTTACGTGAAGCTTATTAAACAGACTCTCACGATAATTTTCAACGGTCTTAGGACTAAGGTTCATTTCAGCCGCGATCGCTTTATAGGTAAGTTCGCTACAAGCATGGTTTAAAAACTCCATTTCTCTTTCCGTAAGCTCTTCATATTTAAGCTTTCTTTCCTCTTTATTTAAAGCTTCTGAGATTGTTTTATTTGAATAATACCCGGTGCGATCTATAGCATTTAGTGCCTGTTCAAACTCTTCAGGGTCTATATCTTTTAAAAGATAACCTCTGCAACCCAGTCTCAACATTTTAATAATGGTCTCGTCTTCCTGATCTACCGTCAGGGTAAGTACTTTCTGGTTTGGATGATTTTCTTTTAACCATTTCATGGTTTGCATACCATCCATCACTGGCATTCGCATATCCAGCAAAATAAGATCTGGCCTAGGATTTCCTGCCTGAAGGTAATTTACAAGCTCTTCCCCATTTTTACAAACTTCAATCACTTCAAAACCGTCAAAAGAATTGACCAGAATTTGTAGGGATTGCGCAAAAAGTTTATGATCGTCAACGATTATTATCGTTTTGTTCATTTGATTTAATCTTGGTTGGATATTGTAAAGATAGCCAAGTTCCTTCTCCTATAGAAGAATTCAGGGAGAAATTGGTATTTATCAATTCTGCACGACTGCGCATATTCAACAATCCCGAACCTGTTTCCTGGTGCTCCATTTCAAAACCTCTTCCGTCATCAAATGCATAGATCTGAAGATTCTCAGAATTATAGGTGAATTTCACTTCAAGTTTTGAAGCACTGGCATATTTAATGACATTAGAAAAGAACTCCTGTAATATCCTAAAAAGTATAATACTGTCTTCCTGCGGAATGCTATAACTCTCACCTTCTACTTCCAGCTTAGCATTGATAACTTCTAATCTATTAAAACGATCTATTTCATTTTTTACGGAAGCTTCCAGACCTACATAATCTATAACTTCATTATTCAATGATCTTGAAAGCGCTCTAACTTCAGCAAGGGAATCGGCTACCAGATCTTTAACTTCCTTCAATCCATTTTGATTTTCCTTAGAAACTTTCTTGTTCAATATATTCAACTGAATGCTGGCTACGGCTAATAATTGACCAATATTATCATGCAATTCCCAGCTAACATTTTTTAAGGTAGCTTCCTGTATCTCCAAACGGACGTTGGTCAATTCTGTTTTAAAATTCTGTTCAGCCTGGAATTTCTCCTGAAGGATCTTATTCTTTCGCCTTTGATAGGTTATAAAAAATAAAATGGTAAAACCTGCCAGAAAAAGAATGACCAGGATAAAATAAACAATTAGTAAGATCTCTTCTTTACGAAGCATTTTAGTAGCTGATTAGACTAACAAGTATACATAAAATAAGTAAAATGAAGGAAAACCGGGGTTTCTAGTTTTGGATCAGATCTTCTGCTTTTCTGTTAAATCTATAATCCATATAGAAACCCAAAAGAAACATAGAATACAAAAAAATGTTGGCATAGAGTAAAACAGTAGCGTACAACTTAATAAATTCAGGATTTGAATAATTAAAATATGAAGTATAGATTTTTATAGGAACTATGCATAATTGCCATATAAAAATAGCGATTCCAATATAGAAAAGAGCATCAACGTTCACATTCAAAATTCTATTGGATAGTAATACTTCAAAGAAGAATGCGATCAGGCAAAAAAATACGATAAACGTTCCTATTAGTATCACCGAGATATCTTCGGCGTATAAAAAATTTCCAAATGTACTGAAGCAAATGATAGAGTAAACCCCAAAAAATAATAGAACCCAGTGCAATATTTTTTTCAGATGATATTTTTTAAGGATTTCAATTTGGGCCACAAAGAGATTACCTATTACCAGATAGTTTACCACCCTGACTATATTATACAACCAGAAATTTCTATGGAAAGGTGAGTCTTTAAGAAAGGGCAGGGTCTCAAAATTATCATAAAAAGCCCAAATAGGGTACAGACCAAAAGTATCTGCAAAAAAGATAAAGCAGAGATAAAAGATAAAATACTTCATTTCCCTTTTTAAGCTGTCTTTAAACTTAAAATAATAAGCTAAAGATGTGCACATCACCAAAAATTCAAATATGGGGATGACGTAAAGCTTATTTTCAATAATAAATTCTACCACTTAGTATTTTCTATAATTAGTAAGCAAAGGGTGGCCAAAGTCCGCCATTTTCATTTAATGGTTCAATCTCGGTGTTTTCTTCATAATCTCTTCCTGAACCATCATCTTCAGTAGTATTTTTCTTTTTGGTTGCTGACAAGAAGATAGTACTCAAATTGGGTCTGTTTTCTTTAGCCTTATAAGCACCTAACCAAATATTGATGCCTGGATTGGAAATATTAGCTTCTTCAGATTTCTCCCTTACATAATCAAGATATTCTTGTAATTCGTCTAAAGTGAAATGAAACTCACAGGTATCTTCATGCTTACTCCCATTAGTTGTTACATCAAGTCTTGTTTTCCACCATTCTTGTTGAATTTCGCGAGCCTCTTGAATTGTAATACACTTGTTTGGTTTTTCCATCATTGAAAAGTTTGGTTAGCATTTGTTTTTGAATGAGGTTAAAAATAGAATTATTCAGAAGGAAATCTATATAACAACTACAAAAAGGGGATTTTTCCCCTTTTCACCAACGAAGTTCTGGTCTATATTTGTTTCAGTCATTTTAGTAAAGCTAAAGTGTTTTGGGGCAAAAAAGTGTCGGCAAAGATTTGTTATAGTTTTGAGTAGGGTCTTTACTATAGCGCTAAATCGAGTAGGCACTTTTTTATATTAAAGCTATTTTCTACTTTTTTTGGTCTCTCCAGATTCTTGGCCTTGTTTTAAATATACACCACAAGTTTAAATAAATTCTAGCGAAAGCCTATTACAAACTCAGGTGGGAGCTTCATTTTTAATTTGTGATCTTTTTTTAATACCGCAGTTTAAGAACCCAAAAATAAACAGGCTATAAAAAAAAATATTCATTGTAGCTAATACCATCCTTTGCAACTCTACAAATTCCATATTAGTAGCTTCATAATATTTACTGTAAATAAAAAAAGGAGTAATAGATAAATACCATAATAAAACTCCTACGGAAACATAGAAGGCTAAGGACCTGTAGAAATTTAATATTATATCGCTTTGCAACATTTCATAGAAATACCTAAGAATTAAAATTAGGTACATAAGAGCATTAACAAGGATAGTAAACTGGGAATACGATTGAAAGTAGACATCCGAAATGATTAAGTTTAAAATCATTGCGGGCACCAATAAAAAAGCGAAAGTTTGTAGGAGCTTTTTAAAATTAGACTCTTTAAGCTGACTTAAAAAGAAAAGTATATAGATAATATATTCAATTATATTACGAAGATTATATAGCCAGTAATTGCGCTGAAAATTACTTCCCTTTATAAAACCAAAATATTCGTAGTTAGAATAATAAGCTATTATTGTATATAAAGCTGCAATTTCCACAAAGAAACTGAACCATAGAAACCCAACCAATAGCTTGTATTCATAGGTGGGACTTATAGCTTTCTTCAAATAATAAATCCCAGCTAGGGCAGCTAATAATTCTAACAAGAATACCGGCAGGGAGTTAAGTAAATGATCTAACAAAAGAATCTAATAATTGATTGGTGGTTCACCACCCTGAGATGTATTGAAAGGATCAATTTCATAGTTGTTTTCCTGATTAATAGCAGCCCCCAGATCTCCTTCTGCAGAAACTTCTTTAGTGGGAGCTAAAAAAATGGTAGCATAGCTTTTCTTTTCATTTGATTTCGGGTACAAACCAAAGTAAATACGAACTCCGGCTTTTTTTACTCCTTGCTTATTAGATTCTTCTTTTACATAATCCAAATATTCCTGTAATTCCTCTAAGCTATACCAGAATTCGCGGGTATCTTCATAGCCCTGAACATTGTCTATTTCTTTGGCTCGGGTATTTTTCCAGTCTCCCTGGAGCTCTCTAGCCCTTTCTTTACTGATACATTTTTGGGTTTTTGCATTTTAGGTGTATTTGTTGATATATTGGATAGTAAAAATGAAATAATTCTGTATTATTTCAAAGCCGTTTAAAAACAAAGGGGAATTTTCCCCTTTTCACCAACGAAGTTCTGGTCTATATTTGTTTCAGTCATTTTAGTAAAGCTAAAGTGTTTTGGGGCAAAAAAGTGCTATCCAAGGTTTGTTATAGTTCTGAGTAGGGTCTTTTCTATAACGCTAAACCGCGGTGGCACTTTTTTATTTGGCCTCACCCGGAACTGAAATTCAGTTCCGACCTCTCCAAAGGAGAGGTTATAATTCAGGATATTTAACTTCTTTAAAATTTATTTCCTCTCCAGGAAATTTTTGTGAAAGCACCTGGATCCCTTTTTCCGAAAGTTGCAAAATCCTGGGATAACCACCCGTAGTCTGGCAATCTCTCATTAAAACAATTATTTTTCCTGAAGGAGTTAACTGCACAGTTCCCGGCATTACCGGAGAGGTAATAATTGGCTGAAGTTCATTTATAAGGTCTTCCTTAAACTGAACCGCCATCCTATTACTGCTATCATCAGTTTTGAACTGGGAATTGAAGATTTGATCTTGCTGTGTAGCACTAAGCTGATCAAATTCCGGTCCCGGGTACACCTCAACCTCATTCCTATTCAAGTAATTTATATCTAACTTTAAATTTGAATGTGTCTCAGTTATTGCTAATCGTTGTGACTTATAGCTTAGTTTTATTCCTTTCCTCAATCTGAAATTTTCGGTAAGACCTTCATACCAGCTAAAACTTTCCATTATAAATTCTGTCTGAAAACCGCCAAGAATGCCCAGATAGCTGCGGAAACCAGATTTACGCGTTCCGAATTTAAGGATGTCCCCTTGCTGAATCTCAATAAATGTATTATTCTCGATAGGTTCCCCATTTAATTCAGGAGAAAGATCAGCTCCGCTTATACAAATTGATGTTGGAGCATTAAATTTTAATTGCGGTCCCTGCATAGTAATTTCTAAAACTGAAGCTTCTTCAGGATTACCCAGAATCAGATTACAAATGCGCATGGCATATCTATCCATAACTCCACTGTGAGGGACACCAAATTTTTGAAATCCAAATCTTCCGAGATCCTGAATTGTTGAAAATAATCCGGGTTGTAAAACTTCAATTTCAGCCTTCATGATTTTCTGTTTTCAGCTTATAATTTCCCTTTTCAATTTGCTTTTCGATCTCATAATATTCCTCTTTGGAAGTCGCTATAAATTTTATTTTATCACCTGCGGAAAAAGGACTTGGCTGAACATTATTTTTATCAAATAAATTAACGGGAGATCTCCCTATAACCTGCCATCCTCCAGGGCTGTTTTTTGGATAGATTCCAGTCTGGTTTTCACCTATCCCAACGGAGCCTTTTTCAACTGATCTTCTGGGTGTTTTTTTTCGGGATATTTTGAGCTTTTCGTCAAGTCCTCCCAGATATAAAAAACCAGGTAAAAAACCGATAAAATAAACCTGATAAATCGGTGCAGTATGCAGTTGAATAATTTCGCTCTTGGTTAGATTATTTACCCTGGAAATATAATCGAGATCAAGGCCAAATTTCTTATCATAACATACAGGAAGATGAAAAATTCTATAGTTCCTTTTTTTTGATATATTAGCCTCCTCAATAAGTGATTTTAATCTTGAAAACTCACTATAGATATCTTCTATAGTGAACATATAAATAATTAATAATGAATTGTATGTGTTAGTTACTTCAATCTTTTGTTTAAACTTCGATTTTTCTATTTTCGACTTGTAAAACAACACTTTTTTAAGAGTCTCAGGACTGATCTCATCCCCGAAACTGATCAAAATTCCCCGGTCTCCCAGGGGTGCTATTTTTGGAAATTCTGCCATTAAGTGTTCGTTACTCCTATTCCTTTTTCAGCAAATTTTTTATGAAGAAAATCGATAATTTCAACTGAGGAAGGGGTGTCACTATGCACACAAAAAGTATCTGCTTTAGCTTCTATTTTCACCCCGGAAAGTGCCCTTATTTTCTTATCATTATACATAGAAAAAACATGCTCAAAAACCTTTTCTTTTTGAGTGATCAATGCATCTTTTTCCGACCTTGAAACCAGGTCGTAATTTTCCTTATAATTACGGTCTGCAAAGCCTTCAAAAAAGAGATTGAATTTACCCATAGCCAGCTCTGAAATTTTAGAATTTACAGGCACATAAAGTCTGAAATCTTCTTCCAGTTCTTCCAGACATTCTACGATTATCCTGGCGATATTTTCATCTTTTGCAGCATCATTATAGAGTGCTCCGTGAAGTTTAATATGTGTTAGTTTTCCACCTTCAGATTCAGCGATCTGTTTTAAACTTAAGATCTGTCCTTCGATAGAAAGTTTGAGATCTTCTGCAGACATTTCCATATGATCCCTTCCAAAATTCTGTTTATCGGGATAAGATGGATGTGCACCCATTTCAACATTATGCTCCATGGCCAGCCTCACCGTTCTATGCATTGTTTCCAAATTCCCGGCATGGCCACCACAGGCAATATTACAGGCTGAAATAAGAGGCATTAGCGCTTCATCAAATTTGCCGCCTTCCCCAAGGTCGCAGTTAATATGTATCATTTTTTCCATCTAAAAATTCTGTATAACATTAAAAATAGATTTTGCTCCAAGGAATACGGCAAGCGCTATAACCGCTATACCAGTGATATTTTGAAATAGACTGTTCTTATGCTCACCCAATACCGATCTCTGGTTCACTATCCAAAATAAGAAAATTGCGATGATTGGGAGCACCAGACCATTGGCAATTTGTGCAAACTGAATAATTTCTACTGGTTTTATCCCCAAAGAAGAGAACATTACCCCGAGAACAATTATGCTCATCCAGACCATTTTAAATTTCCTGGACTTCATTCCGCCTTTCCATCCCAGACATCCCTGCACCACATATGCGGCGGCTAGCGGTGCTGTAATCGAAGAGGTGATTCCTGCGGCCAGCAAACCTATGGCAAGAAATATCGTCGCTGAATTCCCAAATAAAGGTTCCAGGCCTAAAGCAAGATCTCCCGCATCTTCTATTTGATCTATATTGGAAGCTGCAGCACAGACTACTATTGCCATGGAAACCAGGCCACCAAGAGCTAATGAAAAAACAAGTTCTTTTCTAACTGCCCCCAGATATTTGGATCCGGTCCATTTTTCGCTTACTAAAGAAGCGTGAAGAAAAAGATTATAAGGCACTACGGTAGTCCCAACCAGCGCAATGATCGTCAGTAGTCCGGCATCAAATGAACCGGGAATAAATCCTTTGAATATTTCAGAGATATCTGGCCGCGTTAAAACTGCCGTTAAAAGGAAAGAAATACTCATTAAAATAACCAGTACAATAAAGACCTTTTCCAGTTTCTTATAACTTCCCAAAAGCAAAAGGGTGAAGGCTATTCCGCCAATAAACAAGCTCCATATATTCAGATCAAAAGCTCCAATTTGAAAATTCACCGATGTAAAAACTGCCTCCATACCCAGTACAGCCCCGGTGATATTTCCAGCTTCATAAGCAGCATTACCTATTACGATCGCAGAGAATATAAGGAAAAGGGTAAAAATCCTTATTACCGGGTTCTTCATTTCTTCCCGAATACATTCACTTAAACCCTGCCCGGAGATAAGTCCCAGCCGGGCAGACATTTCCTGAAGAATTATACAGGCAAAAATCGAAATTAGCAATGCCCACAGTAGCGAGTAACCAAATTCTACTCCGGCAATACTACAAACGGTCACTGTACCCGGACCAATAAAAGCCGCTGAAACTAATATACCCGGGCCTAAATTTTTGAAGAAATTCTTCAATCCTTCGGCTTATTCCCCGATTCCTGTAAAGCATAAAGAGCAAAACTTCCCAACCAATGGCCTCCTTCATACGTATCTCCTACCAGATTGGGAAACGAATAAGATACATGTTCATTGGCAAGCGACTTAAGATGTCCAAAACTTTCGGGATATTGATTAGCGAGACCATAGAAAGCCCAGGCCCTGCTAAAATTGAGTCCGTCGAGATGCACCAGTTTACCATCGGTGCGATCTGAAACTTCTCCAACTTCCATTTGAAAATCTTCATTCTTGAGCTGTGGCATAAAATCGTCCATCCATAGACTGAAAGCATTCTTAGGGAGAACCCTTCTCATAATATCAATTTCAGCAAGACAGGGAGATAGAAAGTCGTAACCGCTTGGTTCCCACGAAACCGGACAATTATCATCCCTGAGGTAAAATTCCTGAGCACGCTTTTTCACCAGTTCTAAAAGCTCTGTATGCTCTGTGGTTTTAGCATAATCATAAGCGAATGCAAGACCGAATGCCGTGTTGGTATGCTCTCCCACCCGGATTGGGTAATTTAATTTAGGAAGGAATTCCATATACTTTTGAACAATGAGATCTGAAAGTGGCTGTAGGTTTTTTGATAATTCTTGCCCCAGTGGATCTTCCCAGGTCTTTAGTTCTTCAGCAAGTTTTAACAGCCAAGCCCAGCCATAGGTGCGCTCATAAGAATCACTATGTTCTCTTTTAAAATATTCTATCTCTGCCTGGATATTTTCAGCAGTTAATGAATTCTTTAGACTCTCACGTATCGCTTCTTTTTTCTCAACATCTGGAAATCGTTTTATAAGGCTCACCAGAGACCAATGTGCGTGAACCGAGGAATGCCAGTCAAAACACCCATAAAATGCGGGATGAAGCTCATGAGGTTCTCCCATAGCCTCTTTGTTCTCCAGGGTTTGGCCAAGTTTATTTGGATACTCAGTATCCAGGCAATTAAGCGGTAATTCTACCAGTTTATTAGCTTCCTCCAGGTTTAACACCACTGCTTTATTGGTCTTTAATGCTTCAGGAATTAGATCTTCTGTATTTAGACTATCTGTAGTAGTTTCATTATTATTTACTTCTTCAGGTTGATCGCCCTTACAAGAGAAAATACCAAGGCAGAGCAGGATTAAAAAAATTTTTTTCATCAGTTTAGGTTGTTGGTTTCTGAAGAATTTAATTTCAGAAATTGTAGACTGGTTTTTATTGGTCTTCCCAAAAATATAAAAAAGCAGGTTAGGTTTAGTTAATTAAAGCTCAAGATATTCAGGCCAACCAACCTTCTCTATCTAAACTTCGGTATTGTATCGCCTCACTTAAATGATCTCCTTTGATAGATTCGCTATTTTCAAGATCGGCAATAGTTCTTGAAACTTTCAAAATCCGATCATAGGCCCTCGCAGATAAATTAAGTTTTTCCATGGCTGTTTTAAGCAAGTGTTTAGAACTATCTTCCAGTTTACAGAATTCCCTTATTTGCCGTGGTCCCATTTGCGCATTGTAATGAATATTTTCAAGCTCTTTAAATCTTGCAGATTGAAACTCCCTGGCATGAGTCACTCTTTCTCTAATGGAGATACTGCTTTCTCCCCTTCGCTCCTCGCTAAGCTTTTCAAAAGGAACCGGAGTCACTTCTATATGAATATCTATTCTATCTAATAAAGGGCCGCTGATCTTTCCCAAATATCGCTGCATCTCCATTGGCGATGAAGTTACCGGAGCACCCGGATCGTTGAAATATCCGCTGGGACTTGGGTTCATACTTGCAACCAGCATAAAACTTGAGGGATAGGTAACGGTGAATTTTGCTCTTGAAATAGTCACCTCCCTATCTTCCAGTGGTTGCCGCATTACTTCCAGAACTCCGCGTTTAAATTCCGGAAGTTCGTCCAGAAATAAAACACCATTATGGGAAAGGGAAATTTCTCCCGGTTGTGGATAAGCTCCGCCGCCAACAAGGGCAACATCTGAAATCGTATGATGCGGACTCCGGAAAGGTCTTTGCGCCATCAACCCAACATTATCTTTAATTCTTCCGGCGACACTATGAATTTTGGTAGTTTCCAGGGCTTCCTGCAAGGTCATGGGAGGTAAAATACTCGGTAATCTTTTTGCCAGCATGGTCTTCCCTGCCCCGGGCGGGCCAATTAAGATTATATTATGACCGCCGGCCGCAGCGATTTCCATACACCTTTTAATTGATTCCTGTCCTTTTACATCAGCAAAGTCAAATTCAAAATCGTTCAGACTCTCATAGAAAATCTCCCGGGTGTTGATTTCGGTTCTTTCCAATTTCAGATCAATATTAAAAAAGTCTATTACCTGCCTGATATTATTTACTCCATAAACGTCCAGTCCTGAAACTATAGCTGCTTCCCGTGCGTTCTGTTCCGGAAGTATAAATCCTTTAAAACCTTCTTTTTTCGCCTGAATAGCGATGGGTAAGGCTCCTCTTATAGACTGAAGGCTTCCATCCAGGGACAACTCTCCCATTATTAGATAATCTGATATATTCTCTGCTTTGATCTGATCTGAAGCGGCCAGGATACCTAAAGCAAAGGTTAGATCGTAAGCAGAACCTTCTTTCCTAAGATCGGCAGGAGCCATGTTGATAATGATCTTTTTACCGGGAAGCTTATAGTGATTGTTTTGCAGAGCGGCAGCAATGCGATAACTGGATTCTTTTACGGCATTATCTGGAAGACCTACTAAATGATATCCAATCCCTGAAGCCACATTAACCTCCACAGTTATGGTGGTAGCTTCCACACCAAATACAGCGCTGCCGTAAACTTTTACAAGCATTATTCCTTGAATTTATAAAAGGTAGGGCTTTAGATTGATTGAATTAAATGTAATATTTTTTCTATAAGAAATGCACTTTCAGCTATTTACATTTTAAAATTTCAGAATGTATAACAAAAAAAGCCCCGCTTTTGCGAGGCTTTCCAAATATTTTGAAAATGAGTTTTATGAAATTTTAATCACATTCTTTCTATAATATTCAATTAAAGCATCAATAGGTCTTCTCACGATATTACCTAATTCTATCCCATAGGGTTGTAACACCGCGCGTATAATATCTTCGCTGAAAAATGCGATGGTTCCAATAAAGTGCACGGGAACTGAATTTACCTGAGGATAACTCATCACGCGGGAATGCACAAAATCTGTTAATCCCTCATGCAGAAGCTTATAAAAATACCCATTACGCTCATTCTTAAAAATAAATTCAGCAAAATGGGCCAGATATGTATTTGGATTATCTTTTCTGTAAAGATTCATCTTAATCGTATCTGAATTTAAATCGAATTCTTTTTCGAACTTTTCAGCGATCTCAGGAGGCATTCTTTTGTAATAATAATCCCTGATAAGTCTTTTTCCGAAGTAATTTCCACTAGCTTCATCCATAAGAATATAGCCCAGAGAATCTACTGCCTGATGGATCTTTTCTCCGTCAAAATAACAAGAGTTAGAACCTGTACCAAGAATACAAACGATTCCGGGTTCAGTAGTTGCCGCATATACTGCAGCTACCGTATCTTCCATTACCAGCACCTCATCGGCATTGGTAAAATAATTAGCGATGATGCTTTTTAGCAGTTCTCTTGGAGTTGGGGTACCACAACCGGCACCATAGAAATGAACTTTCTCTATTTTATCCCTAACCTCAGCAAGTTCAGGATTCTCAGCCAGTCTTTCTTCCAATACTGGCTCCTTAAAAACCGCTGGATTCAACCCCTTACTTCTGGTCTTAAAAACCTGCTCACCTTCATTATTCAGAAGTATCCAGTCACATTTGGTGGATCCTCCATCAGCAATTAATATCATATTCTTTTATGATTAAAATAAAACCTGGAAAAACTTGAGACTTTAAAAATAAATTTGAATAAATCTACATTCTCAATTTTTTCCAGATTTAAAAAGTTCTATAAAGTTGCTACGTGAGCAGCAAGGTCTACCAGTTTGGAAGAGTATCCATACTCATTGTCATACCAGGCGATCAATTTGAAGAATTTATCATTCAATTCAATTCCTGCTCCTGCATCGAAATTACAGGTATGAGGATCTGAAACATAATCCTGGCTTACTACTTCCTCTTCTGTATAAGAGATCACTCCCTTGTAGTCTCCTTCAGCAGCCTTTTTGAAAGCAGCTTTGATTTCCTCATAGCTGGTAGACTTTTCAGTTTTTACGGTAAGATCTACTACAGACACATCTGTAGTTGGAACTCTAAATGCCATTCCCGTAAGTTTTCCTTTAAGAGAAGGAATTACTTTAGTTACTGCTACGGCAGCTCCTGTTGAACTTGGGATGATATTGGCCATGGCGCTTCTTCCCAGTCTGAAATTCTTCTTAGAAGGTGAATCTACTGTAAATTGAGTAGAGGTAGTTGCGTGAACTGTGGTCATTAAACCTTCAACTAGACCAAACTCATCATCGATCACTTTTGCAAGTGGTGCCAAACAGTTAGTGGTACAGGATGCATTAGAAACAATATTCTGATCTGCTTTTACATCCTGGTGATTCACACCCATTACGAACATTGGTGCCGTTTTAGAAGGTGCTGAAATCACCACTTTTCTAGCTCCCGCATCAAGGTGGGCTTTTGCATTGTCAAGATCTGTAAAGATCCCTGTACAATCCATTACCACTTCAACACCAGCGTCTCCCCACTTAAGATCTGCAGGATTCTTTTCTGATGTTACTCTTATTTTATTTCCGTCAACAAAAAGATTTCCATCTTTTACTTCAACAGATCCCTTATATTTTCCATGAACTGAATCATATTTAAGCAAATAAGCCAAATGATCCACATCCAGTAAATCGTTAATAGCTACAACTTCTACATTCTCATTTTGGGCAGCAATTCGAAAGGCAATTCTTCCAATACGCCCAAATCCGTTAATTCCAATTTTTGTACTCATTTTCTTTGGTTTTTAATTATACCGAAGTGATGTCTGCCACCCTTCGTAATTCTTTATCTACTTTAGCATCACCTTTAATAGCGGTAATCAAATCTACGTGAACTACCTTTTGATGATGTATACCTATCATTATTTCAGACTTACCTTTCATAAGAGCTTCCACGGCTCCTACACCAAGCTTACTGGCCAGAACACGATCAAAACAACTTGGTGAACCACCACGCTGAATATGACCCAGAACTGAAACTCTAATCTCATATTCGTCCATATTCTCTTCAATATACGATGCCAGTTCAAAGATGTTCTTCCCGCTCTTATCCCCTTCAGCAACAACTATGATGCTGGAAGTTTTCCCTGATTTCTTACTTTTTCTCAAGGACTCCAGCAATCTTTCCACTCCAAAATTCTCTTCGGGAATAAGTATTTCTTCAGCCCCTGCACCAATACCACTATTTAAAGCAATATCTCCTGCATCACGTCCCATTACTTCAATAAGAAATAACCTGTTATGTGAACTTGCGGTATCTCTAATCTTATCTATAGCTTCTACCACTGTATTAAGGGCAGTGTCATAGCCCAGGGTATAATCTGTGCCATTAATATCATTATCTATCGTAGCTGGGATTCCCACTGTTGGAAAGCCGAATTCTTTGCTAAAAAGCTGGGCTCCGGTAAAGGTTCCATCTCCTCCAATGACTATTAATGCATCAACATTATGTGCCTTTAGGTTTTCGAAAGCTTTCTTTCTTCCTTCTTTTGTTTCAAATTCTTTGGAACGGGTGGATTTAAGAAAAGTTCCACCTTTGTTAATTATGTTTCTAACCGAACGGGCATCAAGGTTTTCGAAGTCGGCTTCTATAAGTCCCTGATATCCCCTAAAAACCCCTGTGCATTCAAGTTTATAGAATGAACAGGCACGAACAACTGCTCTTATGGCAGCATTCATTCCCGGAGCATCTCCTCCAGAGGTTAGAACTGCGATGTTTCTAATATTTTCAACCATTTAACTCAAAACTAATCCCTTTCATAGCGATAACCTAATTTCGGAAAAAACTAAAACGTTTTCGGTTAATAACTAATAAAAAAAGCCACTATTAAGTGGCTTTTTGCAAATATTTATGAGTTTAATTACTTATTTATCAAAATTTTATACTCCCAGGCTTTAAAATTCATTTCCTGGCCCTTTGAAATTGATAGTTCAGAATCGTTCATACAATCTATAAATTCTCCTTCCATTTCTGCAGTAAAAGTCACGGGTTTGTCAGTCATATTCGCAACATAAAATAAAGTCTCTCCATTTTTTTCTCTTTTGAACAGGAGTACCTTTTCTTCTGCCGAATTCTTTACAGCAGTATATGAAGCCTTATTTTTTCCACCGTGCAATGCGACATTCGTATTCTTTAATTCTCCAAGTTTTTCAAGTAGCGGGTATACCTTTCCTTTGGTTTTTGGAATGGTATCTTTCTCGAAGAATAATAATCTTTTATCCATGTCATATTCCTGACCGCTATAGATCAACGGCATTCCTGGGATCGTATAGCTCATCGCCAGCATAGCTTCAGAAGCATCGCCCATTCTCTCCCTTACTGTTCCGGCCCATGAATTCTCATCGTGATTGGTTACGAAATTCATCAGGAAATCATCTTTTTGAAAAGTAGTGTCGATCTTTTTCATATAATCATCCCAGTCCTTGGCAGTTTTCTTACCCTGCGCGATCTCATTCATTAAATGATGACCTTCCCAGTTATAACCCATTTCAAAGGCACTGTGAAATAGATCTTTGGGATCTTGGGCTTCTGCCAGCATAATTAATGGCTTCACTTCATTAAGCTTTTTTGCGGCCGATTCCCAGAAATCTGTTGGAACTGAATGGGCTGCATCTGCTCTAAAACCATCAATATCGTGCTCTTTTACCCAGAACAGCATTTCTTCAGTCATCTTTTCACGGAGTTCTTGGTTGTCAAAATTAAGATCTGCCACATCTGTCCAACCCCATGGTTCTCCAGTTGCGTCATTGATAGGATCTGTGATCTCCCCATCCTTTCCTTTAGTGTAATACTCAGGATGTTCCGTGATCCATGCGTGATCCCAACCGGTATGGTTCGCCACCCAATCCAGGATCACATACATTCCATTGTCATGAGCTGTTTGTACCAGTTCATCAAAATCTTCCATATTCCCATGTTCAGGATTCACCGCGGAGTAATCTGAAATGGAATAATAACTCCCCAGATATTTTTTACGTTCTTCCGGATCTTCGATATCTTCAACATCCTGACCTCCGGTGGCTTTTCTATTTTTCATAGAAATAGGATACATCGGCATTAACCAGATCACCTTTACTCCAAGCTCCTTTAATTGCGGAATATCTTTGGTAAAAGCATCGAAAGTTCCCTCTGGTGAATACTGGCGGATATTTGCTTCGTAGATCACGGCCGTTTCCATCATATCATCACTAACCGGCGCAAGGCTGTCTTTTTTAGTTTCTTCAACAGAAGAATCTTCTTTGTTTGAGTCATTTTTACATGATATCAGAAAAGTGGATATCATTAAAAGCAATGCAAGTTTTTTCATTAAAAATTGTTTTGAATATTAATTAAGTTTCTAGTTTAGTTTAGTTGTAAAGAAATAAGCTCCTCTTTCTGAAAGCGTGAGTGTGTTACCCCACTGAATTTTTTCTCCTGATATCAAATTTTTCTTAGATGAACCCTGAAGCCCTAATTCCTGAAATCTTTCCAGATCCAGTTCTATTGTCTCATCATTTTTATTTAAGATCAATACTACTTTTTCCTTTTCTGAAATTCGGGATATCAGGTAAACTTCATTTTCCGGAGCGAAATGAATGGTCTTTCCGTTTTGGATCGCCTCACTATCTTTACGATAGTTAAGTATCGTTTTCAGAAAAGACTGCATATCTTTTTGCTCTTCCGTAAGTCCTTCACCGGTAAAGGCATTCGCTTCGCTATCTTCCCAGCCGCCAGGAAATTCAGTCCTTATCAATCCATGGTCACCAGGATTCTCGGTATCATCCATCAGGATTTCCGTACCATAATAAATTTGCGGAATTCTGGGAAGCACCAGTAAATAACTCAATGCCATTTTGGTATTGGGAATATCCTCTCTGAGCTGCGTATAAATTCTGCTCATATCATGATTATCCGGAAAGATCATAATATTTTCGGGAGAAGCGTATGCGAAATCATTGGAAAGACCCGCATATAATTTATGCAGTCCTTTTTCCCAGCCGGAATCTTCATTTAAACCTTCAACAATTTTAGACTGCATGGCAAAATCCATGGTACTTTTAAGGTTGGAATCATAGCCATTATCAACACCATCCTGCCAGTATCTTATAAGTAAGGGATTATTACTCCATTCTTCACCTACTATATTAAAATTTGGATACTCGCTCATGATCGCGCCGGCCCAATTGCTCATAAATTCTTTATCGGGATAAGGATAAGTATCCTGACGAATTCCACCCAAACCAAGAGTTTCGATCCACCAAATACTATTCTGAATAAGATATTTCGCCATAAAAGGATTACGCTGATTAAGATCTGGCATCGTGTCTACAAACCAGCCATCGTTCATTTGTTTTTTATCGAATTCTGAAGCATATAGATCCTGATTGGTAGTTCTCTTGTGATTTGAATAAATAATCTTTTCACCATTTTCATATAGTTCCTGATAATTTATCCAGTCACTAAAAGGAAGATCATCCATCCACCAGTGTTCTACACCCGCGTGGTTAGCTATTTGATCCATGATCAGTTTAATTCCTCTTTTTTCGGCTTTATCAGCTAGTTCTTTATATTCTTCTAATGTTCCAAAGCGTGGATCAACTCTATAGAAGTCGGTCATAGCATACCCATGGTAAGAACCAGATTTCATGTCATTGATCAATAAAGGAGAAGACCATAAGGCCGTAAAACCCATTTTATCTATATAATCCAGATGATCTATAATTCCGCGAATATCGCCACCATGACGAGCATAGTCATCACTTCGGTCTATAGTTTTCTCATTAAGGCTTTTATCTGTATCGTTTGAAGTATCGCCATTGGCAAAACGGTCTGGAGTGATAAGATATATAGCATCTGTATTATCAAAACCTATATAATCTTCAGCAGGTTTTGTACGCGCTTTTAATTCATACTCATAAGTTTCAGCAGAACCATCAGGCATTTTAAAAGTTAGATCAAAAGTTCCGGGTCTGGCTTCATTTGAAATATTTAAGTCTAAGAACAGGTAATTAGGACTATCAGCCTGGTTCACTTTCTTTATAGTTACTCCACTATAATCCAGAGAAGGTGTTGCTTTTCCTATATTTTCACCATAGACCATTAACTGAAGACTGGATCCTTCAAATCCCACCCACCAGTTAGGTGGCTCCACTCGTTCTATTTGAGAAAATGCATTTAAACTAAGCAGTGATATTAAAAAGTAAAAGATTGGTTTCATAAGGGGGGAGTTGCATAAAAAAGGCTTTCTGAAAAAAATCAGAAAGCCTCTAATTATTTAAACACTTACAGGTGTATTGGGTAAAACTTCAAGGGATTTGCCATTCACCAGGATATCGAGTGAATCGTTTCCTTCAAGGGAGAACTCGGTTTTTTCTACAGATACCTGCACCTTTAAAATTCTATCCCTAAAATTCACTTTAAAAGAGTAAGCTTTCCATTGTTCCGGGATCTGAGGTTTGAATGATAATTGATTATTTTCCACTCTCATTCCACCAAAACCTTCTACAATACTCATCCAGGTCCCAGCCATACTTGTAATATGGCAACCTTCTTCTACCTCTTTATTATAATCATCAAGATCCAGTCTTGAAGTTCTTACATAGAACTCATAAGCTTGCTCCATCCTACCCAGCAATGCCGCCTGAATACTGTGAACACAAGGAGAAAGTGAGGATTCATGAACCGTTAAAGGCTCGTAGAAATCAAAATGTTTTTCCAGATTTTCTTTACTAAAGTGATCTTCAAAGAAATAGAACCCCTGTAGCACATCGGCCTGCTTAATATAGCATGATCTTAAAATCCTGTCCCAGCTCCATTTTTGATTAATAGGTCGTTGTTTCTTATCCAGGTCTGAAACCGGAATAATTTCTTTATCGAGAAAACCATCCTGCTGAAGGTATACCCCATGTTCTTCTGAATACGGAAAGTACATTTCTTCAGCTACTTCCTTCCATTTAGATAATTCTCCTTCATTCAATGAAGTGAGTCCCATCACCCGCAGGTAGTCTTCCTGATATCCATCTTTCACCTTATCTATCATTTCCAGACAGTACTCGATACACCATTTTGCGATATAATTAGTGTACCAGTTATTATGGACATTATTTTCATATTCATTAGGTCCGGTCACGCCCAGGATAACGTATTTATTCTTTTTCTTACTGAAGTTGGCCCGCTGATGCCAGAACCTGGCAATAGCGATCATCACTTCCAGCCCTTTTTCAGGAATATAACTGAAATCGCCCGTAAAACGAACATAGTTATAAATTGCAAAAACCATCGCTCCGTTACGGTGAATCTCTTCAAAAGTGATCTCCCATTCGTTATGGCTTTCTTCACCATTCATAGTAACCATAGGGTATAAAGCAGCTCCATTTGAAAATCCAAGCTTACTGGCATTTTGCTGGGCTTTCTCTAAGTGATTATAACGGTAGGAAAGAAGTTTTCTGGCTACTTTTTGATCTTTAGTAGCCATATAAAAAGGAATACAATAAGCCTCAGTATCCCAGTATGTACTACCGCCATATTTTTCCCCGGTAAATCCTTTGGGTCCAATATTCAACCTTTCATCTTTTCCTAAATAGGTCTGGTTAAGCTGAAAAATATTGAACCGAATTCCCTGCTGTGCTTTTACATCTCCGGAAATTGTAATATCTGCCATTTCCCAGATCGCGGCCCAGGCTTCTTTTTGTTCCTTTTTAAGTTGATCAAAACCTTTATCTACTGCTTTATTCAATACCGAAGAAGATGCAGAAATTAGATCTGCTCTATTATGGTTCATATCGGTTACATAACCGGCATATTTTATAATTGCAGCTGTTTCAGCTTTTTTAGTATCTATTGAATAGGAGAAAGAAACCCTGTCTTCTCCGGTTATTCCTTCCTGAGATTGTGTTTCCTTTTTTCCATTCAGAAAAATTTCAGACTGCATATAGGTGCCAACATGAAATTCGGTTTTCAGCGTTTTAGAAACTATAAAAGCTCGGTCTTCTTTAGTTTTAACCTCCAGGGTCTCCCAGAAACGTTCTTCCCAGTTCGCATCGGTATTGGTGATACTTCCGTCTAAATAGGGATCAAAACGAACAGTCGCATCCATATTTACGGGTCTAACTTCAAACTTTATCGCTCCCAGCTCATCATTAACTATAGAAAGGAAACGAACTGCTTTTACTTCAACCTCAACCCCATTAGGCAGGGTAGCTTCAAAAGATCTGGCCAGAAAACCTTCTTTCATATTTAATTCCCTGCGGAAATTCTTTACTTTTTCGCAGGTATTAAGATCCAGAGCTTCATCATTCACAAAAACATTAATCCCAATCCAGTTTGGAGCATTCAATACTTTGGCGAAATATTCAGGATAACCGTTCTTCCACCAGCCAACTTTTGTTTTATCTGGATAATATACTCCTCCAATATAGCTTCCCTGAAAACTAGGTCCTGAATATTGTTCTTCAAAATTAGCACGCTGGCCCATGGCGCCGTTGCCGATACTTAACAAACTTTCTGAAGATTTTACTCTTCCCGGGTCAAACTCTTCTTCTATGATAGACCACTCATCAGGTTTTATATAATCTTGATTCATTACTTCTCGTTTCTCAATAATTTTTCAATAAATTCTATTTCAATCTCTGTGAAATCTGTGAAAACATAATCTGCTTCCTGCAGTACTTTTTTATCACCGATTCCCACACTTATCATTTTACCAATATTTGCAGCCTGAACTCCGGCAACCGAATCTTCAAATACCACGCAATTCTCTGGTTTTGTATTCAATTTTTCAGCCGCGATCAAAAACACTTCCGGATCTGGCTTTGCCTTACTAACATCTGTACCATCAACGATTGCATCGAATTTATCGTCCAGATCAATTTTTTTTAGAATGGTTCGGGCATTCTTACTAGCCGACCCAAGCGCAAATGGAATATCATTCTCCTTAAGATAATCCAAAACTTTTGGCACCCCCGGAAGAATTTCAGCATTGTCCATTTCATCTACATAAGATAGGTAATTTTCATTTTTAAGAGCCATTTGCCGGTTGAATTCCTTTTCAGAAAGTTTCATATCACCCCATTTCAGGATCTTTTTTAAGGATTCTACCCGGCTTACTCCTTTTAATTGCTCATTCTGTTCTTCGGTAAAATCGAATCCAAGATCATTCGCCAGTTTTCTCCAGGCCAAAAAATGAAATTTGGCCGTATCTACTATCACGCCATCCAGATCGAATATGAATGCTTTATGATTGCTCATCTATATTTATTCTTTTATTTGTTTGAACTCTTAAAGTTAAAAGTCCTGATAAGATCATGGAACAACCTCCTACCATCAAAGCATAGATAGGTTCTCCATTGAATAATTCCTTTACAAGGAAACCAAGAATTGTTGCCGCTACAATTTGCGGGATAACAATAAAGAAGTTAAAAACTCCCATATAATATCCCATTTTAGAGGAAGGCAACGCACCTGAAAGCATTGCATAAGGAATAGATAGTATACTGGCCCAGGCCACCCCTACTCCAACCATTGCTAACAACAGTCCCACTTTATCTCCCAGAAAATAAACTGAAATCAATCCTAATCCTCCCATGCAAAGAGCAAGAAGGTGAGTTATCTTATTACTGGTTCTTCGGGCCAATACGGGTAATAAAAATGCCACGGCCGCTGCAACTCCATTATATACGGTAAACATAACTGTAACCCAGTCTGCGGCATCATTATATAATTCTGAAGTGGTATCATTGGTTCCAAAAACATGTCCTGTTACTGCCGGAGTTGTATAGATCCACATAGAAAATAATGCGAACCAGGAAAAGAATTGCACCCAGGCTAATTGTTTCATTGCAGGTGGCATATTCAGCATATCGGTGATAATTATTGTAAACCCGTTACGCACCTGTTTTTTCCGTAAAGTAGAAACGAGCATAAATAAAACCCCGGCAATGATAAGACCTACAAACAGTATATATAACTCTTTAGTAAGCCCGTTCTGAAAAATAAGGAATGAAACGACCGCTCCAATCGAGGCCATTATTGCTCCGGCAATAAACTGATTGCGAATATTCTTTGTTTTATCTACAACTTCAACGCGCGCAGGCTTATCTTTAAGTTTTTCCTTTTCAAAAGCTTCAAGTTGTTCCGGAGTATATTCCTTAGATTTAATAACGGTCCACATAACTGCAAGAAAGAATACTACTCCCCCCACATAGAAGGACCATTTCACCGAATCTGGAATAATACCTTCAGGAGCTGTGTTGCTTATTCCAAACCAATTCGTGAACATATAAGGAAGCAGCGAACCTACCACTGCACCTATTCCAATGAAAAAACTCTGCATGGCAAACCCAAGGGTTCTTTGCCTATCTGGCAGGTTGTCCCCAACAAAGGCCCGGAACGGTTCCATGGAAATATTGATAGATGCATCCATCATCCATAAAGTTCCGGCGGCAACCCACAGCGTTGGTGAATTTGGCATTATAAAAAGTGCTATGGAAGAAAGGATCGCTCCTATAAGGAAATAAGGTCTTCTTCTGCCTAATCGTGTCCAGGTGCGGTCACTAAAATAACCTATAATTGGCTGAACAACGAGTCCGGTAACCGGTGCGGCAATCCAAAGAATAGGAATATCCTCCACATTTGCTCCAAGAGTTTCAAAAATTCTTGAAGTGTTGGCATTTTGTAAGGCAAAACCAAACTGAATTCCCAGAAATCCGAAACTCATGTTCCAAATCTCCCAAAAGCTTAAGGTACGTTTCCGCATATCGTAAATTTTAATTATCACGACAAGCACTAAGACTTATCAAAACTTAATACAGGTAGGAAGTAAAAATATAAGTTCTGATAAATTTCAACTAGGGCAAATATAAATATTTTTTAAAGCGAACGCTTTATTTCTTTGATTTTGTTGAATTTCGGGTCACAAGTTCAGTTTCCACAATGATGGTTTTGTAGTAATCATTCTCAGTCGGTGTACGTTCCAGTTTCTCAATTAATAGGCGGGCAGATTCTTCTCCCATTCTAGTCCCATGCTGACTTACGGTGGTTAAACTTGGAATAAATCTTTTGGAAAGTTCTCCATCTGTAAAACCGATTACCGAAACATCATCAGGCACTTTTTTACCTTGCTCCTGAATTGTTTTGATCGCAGAAATGGCAAAATGTTCATTTACTGCAAAGACCCCATCCACTTTTTTGTTTTTCAGAAATTCTTCAATTTCGACTTCACTGTTTTCTATCTGCTCGATCTTTAAGATAAGATCTTCATTTATTTCAATATTATTTTCAACCAGAGCCTGTTTATAGCCATGGGTGCGTAATTTACCTACACTCACATAATCTACTGTAGATATTAAGGCAATATTTTTGCATCCGCAATCCACTAAATATTGAACCGCCTTTTTCCCTCCATTTACATCATCTATAATTACCTTATCGCAGGCAATCTCGTCCACTACTCTATCAAATAAGACTAATGGCATCCCCTGGTTAATTGCTTCCACAAGGTGATGATAATCTGCTTTTTGCATGGTCTCTTTGGCGAGAGAAAGGATAAAACCATCTGTACTACCATTGGCAAGCATCTCCATATTCAGGACTTCCTTGTCAAAAGAATTATCTGAAAGGCACACAAATACGTTATACCCCATTTCATTGGCGACTTTTTCTACTCCGCTTATAACGGTAGTAAAAAAATGATGCACAATTTCCGGAATGATGATCCCTATAGTCTTGGTTTTTCGGTTCTTAAGACTAAGAGCTATATTATTGGGTTTGTAATTATAATGTTTGGCAAAAGCTTTAATTTTTTCCCGGGTTTCTTCACCAATTTCGGGACTATCGCGCAGAGCTTTGGAAACCGTAGAAATGGATACATCTAATTCTTTCGCAATATTCTTTAGGGTGAGTTTCGGCTTCATTTAGATTCAATATTCTCTATTAGAGTAGGGTTAAATTTTCATTTCAACAAATCTAGCATATTTAAATTATGAAGTCCTTAAGAAAAAAAAGTTTTCAACACGAAAACGTTTTCGTCGCAGCAATAACGGCCATTCCCCGATTATTGCCTCAGAATTTACATACATTTAACCTCAGGAAGTGAAAATATAAGGTTTAATTTTTATTAAAAACCAATAGAAAATTTATGAGAACTTTAATTAAAAGCACATTGATTTTGCTGTTTATGCTACCAATGAGCTTTTTTGCCCAAAACACCGTCAGCGGTAATGTGACCGAAAGTTCCACAGGACTGCCTGTTCCAGGTGTTAACGTAATTGTTCAAGGAACCTCAAACGGTACTACAACAGATTTTGATGGTAATTATACTATTCAAAATGTTTCAAATGATGACATTCTCGTATTTTCCTTTTTAGGCTTTACTACTCAGGAAATTCCATACGAAGGACAGTCAACAATAAATATTAAACTCGATGAAGATGCTGCTTCACTAGATGAAGTTGTTCTAATTGGATACGGAGCCACCTCTGAACAGGATGCTACCGGTGCAGTAGAGAAAATATCTTCTGAATCATTTAATCAGGGAGCGGTAGTTTCCCCCGAGCAGTTAATCGCCGGTAAATCTGCCGGAGTGCAGATAACTCCGGGCGGAGGTGCTCCGGGACAGGGAGGTACGATTCGTATTCGTGGTGGCTCCTCTCTTTCTGCATCTAATGATCCTCTTATCGTGGTAGATGGAGTACCATTAGATCAAAGAGGTGTTGCAGGATCACGAAATGCCTTAAACTCTATTAATCCAAATGAAATTGAAGACTTTACCATCTTAAAGGATGCAGCAGCAACTTCTATCTATGGTTCCAGAGCTTCTAATGGGGTGATCCTTATTACCACCAAAAAAGGTAAGAAAGACTCCCCTTTTCAATTTACTTATGACCTCAAAACCTCTATAGGAAATGTCACAGATAAAGTGGATGTTTTAAATGCCGAGGAGTTCAGGACTTTGATCAATAATACTCCTGGAACAGATCCTTCTCTATTAGGAAATGCTGATACAGACTGGCAGGAGCAGATTTATGAAACTTCAGTAGGTGCAATTCATAACCTTACTGCTACTCAGGGTGTGGGAAATTTCTATTACAGACTTAACTTTAACCAGACAGCAGAAACAGGAGTTCTTTCAGGTGATTATTATGAAAGGAATGCTTTTAACATTGCTCTTAATCAGGATCTATTTGATAACAGTCTGAAACTTACACTTACCTCTAAGAACAGTCTGGATAAAAATAATTTTGCCAATCAGGGAGCTATAGGATCTGCCGTTGCGTTTGATCCTACTCAACCAATTTATGATGATAGCCTTCCTTTTGGTGGATATTTTGAATTTTCCAGACAATCTGGAGATGAAATCGTTCAACAAAACCTGGCTACAAGAAACCCGGTTGCTTTATTGGAGCAAAACACTGACGAAAATCAGACCAGAAGATCTATTACCAATTTGAATGCGGAATATAAAATTCCTTTTCTTACGGGATTAAAAGCCGTAGTAAACGCTGGTTTTGATTATGCTGAAGCCAGAGGAAACACATTTCTTCCTTTAATTGCTGCTTCCAACACCACTAATATAGATCAGTACAGTAATTATGAGAATATCAACCGTAACTTATTATTAGATGCCTATCTAAATTATAAGACAGATGTAGATTTTCTTAATACTACTGAAGTGGATGTCACCGCAGGTCACTCTTACCAGGAGTTCTATTCTTTTTCTGATGTATTTGGTACAGAGCAGGATCAAAGAGTAGATTTCCCAGTAGACATTAACAGAAATGCCCTGGAATCATACTTCGCCAGAGCAAGTTTCGATATTAATGATAAATACCTTATTTCTGGAAGTATTAGAGCCGATGGTTCTTCCAGAGTTGCTCCACAAAACAGATGGGGATATTTCCCTGCAGCGTCTATAGGTTGGAAAATACATAATGAATCATTTCTACAAGGTTCCAACCTGATTTCTGAATTGAAATTAAGAGGTGGTTACGGGGAAACCGGTAACTATGAAATTGGAGGCTCAGATCCAACTCGAGGAAATTATAGTTATTTAGGTCTATATACTCCCAGCCAGGGAGGAGCCAGATACCAGTTTGGCAACACTTTTATACCAACTTTAAGACCTGAAGAATATGATGAAGATCTTAAATGGGAAAGCCTAATTAATTATAATGCGGGTATAGATTTTGGTTTCTTCAGTAACAGATTAAGCGGATCTGTGGATGTATATTACAGGGAAACCGAAGACCTTATTGCCACCGTACCGGTTCCGGCAGGGGCAAACCTCTCAGACCAGTTGCTCACCAATGTTGGAACAACCGTGAGTAAAGGTGTGGAAGTTGGACTTAGCGGAGACCTTGCAAGATCTGAAGATTTTAACTGGACCCTTAATTACAATATTTCTTTCCAGGAATTGGAGATCACAAAGTTATCCTTAGGAGACGATCCTAACTTTTTTATCCCCCAGGGAGGAATTAGCGGGGGTGTTGGAAACAACATTCAACTTTGGAAAGAAGGCTATGACCCAACAACCTTCTTTGTTTTCAGACAGGTATATAATGAGCAGGGACAGCCTATTGAAGGTGCTTACGTAGATGTGAACGGTGACAACCAGATCACTGAAGCAGATAAGCAACCTTATAAAAAGGCTACCCCAGATTATTATATGGGACTTACAAATACCATGAACTATAAGAATCTTGATCTAAGCTTTACGTTTAGAGGAAGTTTTGGAAACTATAACTACAATAACACTCAATCTGCGAATGGATTCGTAGAAGCAGGAACCAATACTCCTTCAGATTATTACTCAAATTTCAATGCGAATGTATTGGAATCTGGATTTGAAAACAGTCAGTTTTTCTCAGATTACTACCTGGAAGCTGCAGATTTCGTAAAACTGGATAATATAAGTATTGGGTATACCATACCTGGTGAAGAACTGGATTTCAGGATCTCTGCTACTGCTACCAACGTGCTGGTAATTACCAATTATGACGGACTGGATCCTGAAGTATTTGGAGGGATAGATAACAATTTTTATCCTAGATCCAGAAGATTTGTTCTGGGACTGAACTTTATATTTTAATGAATAATAGAAAAATTATAAGATATGTTTAATAAGATAAAATCAACCTTCCTGGTACTTTTCGGAATGGCGATATTATGGTCATGCGAAAGTGATTTAGACCTTACGCCAGAAGATAACAGGGAGACCGCCGCTTCTGCATTTAAAGATCCTGCCGCCTATAAGCAATTCCTGGCAAAACTTTATGCGGGATTTGCGATAAGTGGTCAGGATGGTCCTGCCGGGGATGCCGACCTTTCGGGTCTGGATGAAGGTTTCTCTCAGTATATGCGTTTATACTGGATGGTGCAGGAACTTACTACAGATGAAGCCGTAATTGGATGGAACGATGGAACCATAAAAGACCTTCACAACCAAAACTGGACTTCAGGAAATGAATTCATTAGAACCATGTATTCAAGAATCATGTACCAGATCGCACAGTCTAATGAGTATCTAAGACAAACCGAAGCTTCTGTGCTCGATGGTCGTGGCGTGGATAGCAGTATAAGAACTGAGATCGATACTTACAGAGCTGAAGCAAGATTTCTTCGCGCTTTAAGTTACTGGCATGCTCTTGATTTATACGGCAACCCTCCTTTCGTTACTGAAGAGGATCCCGTTGGAGCATTCCTTCCAGAACAAACTAATAGCGCTGAACTTTTTAATTATATCGAAAGTGAATTGCTAGCTATTGAAGATGACCTGAGAGCACCAGGAGCAAACGAATATGGACGTGCAGACCAGGGAGCGCTTTGGATGTTACTTTCCAAACTTTACCTGAATGCTGAAAAGTATACGGGTACAGGCAGATATAGCGATGTGGTTACATATACAAATAAGGTAATCAACTCCGATTACAGTCTGGTTGAAGATTATCAGAAATTATTCCTTGCTGATAATAATAGCAACGGTGCTCAAAACGAGATCATTTTTCCAATCACGTTTGATGGAATAAACACCCAGGCTTATGGAGGTATGACCTTTATTATTCATGCGGCTGTAGGCGGCGAAATGGATCCAGATGACTTCGGAATCAATGGTGGATGGGCTGGTTTAAGAACCACTTCTGCGCTGGTAAACAAATTTCTTGATAATGAAGAGGCTGAAATCACCGAAGTTGAAGACGATAGGGCTTTATTCTTTACAGAAGGTCAGTCTAAAGAGATCGATGATATTTCCAGTTTTACCGATGGGTATGCCGTTGCCAAATATAAGAATGTAGATGTGGACGGAAACGCAGGATCAGATCCTACAGGTGATTTTCCAGATACAGATTTCCCTATGTTTAGATTGGGAGATGCATATCTTATGTATGCTGAAGCAGTTGTGAGAGGTGGAGGCGGAAGCCAGGCCGATGCTGTAAGCTACATCAACGAACTTAGGGAGCGTGCTTTCGGTGATTCAAGCAATAACATTTCTACTGCAGATCTTGATCTAGAATTCATTTTAGCTGAAAGAGCCAGAGAACTTTATTGGGAAGCACATAGAAGAACAGATTTAATTCGTTTTAATCAATTTTCTGAAAACGGGATCTGGCCATTTAAAGGTGGTGTTCCTCAGGGAGCAACTACCCAGGCTTATAGAAATCTAATGCCAATTCCGGCTTCAGATCTAGGTGTAAACACCAACTTAACTCAAAATCCAGGATATTAATATTTCAATAGAATCAAAATGAAAAAGTTTTCAATTTTCTTATTAACGATAATAGCTTTTGTAGGATTTACTTCCTGCGAACATGACGACGATGTGGTATTCGTCGCGCAACCTGATGCAGATGGAATTTCATTTGTAAATTCAACTGCAGCTACATATACCCTTACCAATCAAACCGGTTCTAATATCGCAGAGCGCTTTGTATGGTCTGAGGTAGAATTTGATGCCCCCACCACCGTAACCTATGAACTTCAAGGCTCTACAACTTCAGATTTTAGTAACGCAGATATTATTGGAACTACTTCTGAGAATAATCTGGCGGTTACAGTTAGCCAAATGATGTCTTTAGCCGCAGATGCAGGTCTTGATAACGATCCAACTACGGAAGAAGCTCCAAATACCGGAAGCATTTTCTTTCAGGTGAGAGCATATGCTGGAACAGATGGAAGTAATGGATTAAATGCGACCTCTGAACCCATTTCAGTGAATGTAACCCTACCAGAAGCTGCTGAAGAAGGAGAACCAGCAAAAATGGACCTTTTCTTAGTTGGAGATGCTACCCCAACTGGATGGGATAATACTGCTACTAGCAATAATTATCCATTATTCAGAGATTCTGCCAATGATAACATTTATTACTATACCGGGAAATTTACTGCCGGTGGAGTAAAAGTTATAGAACAACGCGGTGCCTGGGCGCCCCAGTATGGAGGTGAAAACGGAAGCTTAATCTATAGAGCCACCGAAGCCGATCCAGATCCTTCGCCGATAACAGTAGATTCTGAAGCTTATTATACTTTCACCATCAATATTGAAGAAATGACTTATAGCCTGGAGCCTTATGACGCTTCCGCAGCTACAGAATATGACCAGATTGGACTGGTTGGAGCAGGAACAACTGTAGGATGGCCTGGTGATGATAACCCAACTCCAGATATTCTATTAACGCAATCTTCTGTAGATCCACATATATGGTATACTAAAGATGTTGAACTTTCAGAAGATGGAATTAAGTTCAGAGCTAACCTTGCCTGGGACGTAAACTGGGGAGGTGGAGAAAACTTCCCAAGTGGTCAGGCTACCGGTGATGATATTATTGTCTCCAGTGCAGGAACCTACAATGTTTGGTTCAATGATTTAACCGGCAGATATATCTTCATTCCTGTGGGTGAGGAATAGAATAGATTCAAATTAAAGGGGCTAAAGAATAGCCCCTTTTTTTATCTTTTAATTGAACTTAATTATGAAAAAAAATAAATTTTTAGCAATAATTCTTTTGAGCTTTTCCCTGATTCTAGGATCCTGCTCAAAAGACGATAATGGTGAGACGACTGATCCTGCAGATGATGTTACAGGTACACCTCAACTTCAACCGGGAACTGATGAACCTGAAGCAATAGATCTTTCTGCATATGATAATGGCAGCCGGGTAATGATGCAGGCTTTTTATTGGGATGTAGAACCTAGATTCGCCTGGTGGGATAATCTTTCAGAAAAAGTCCCAGGCTGGGCCGATGCTGGTGTAGAAAGAATATGGATCCCCTCTCCTGCTAAAGGGCAATCCGGTGGTTATTCTATGGGATATGATCCATCAGATTATTTTGATTTCGGAAATTTCGAGCAACACGGAACTGTAGAAACCAGGTTTGGTTCCAGAGAAGAATTGGAAAATTTGATCGCCGTTTCTCATGATAATGATGTTGAAGTTATTGCAGATATCGTACTTAATCATAATTCCGGGGGAGGTTTGCAATACAATCCTTACCGCGATTATGAAACCTATACCCTATTTAATGAAGAAAATGGAAATGCTTCAGGCATGTTCAACAGGACCTATGAAGATTTCTATCCAAACAGCGTGAGTGAATACGACCCGGGAAGTTTATTCTATGCCGAAACCAATCTTGACCACCACCGGGAAAGAGTTCAGGACTGGCTTTGGAAAAATGACAATTCCGTAGCTAAATATTATAAAAATGTGATGGGCTTTGACGGCTGGCGATTTGATTATGTAAAAGGATTTGAACCTTGGGTAGTAAAAGAATGGAATGAAGCCGTTGGTGGATTTTCTGTTGGAGAAAATTTCGACGGTAATCCAGATGTCTTAAGAGATTGGATAGAAGCTTCCGGATCTCCGGCTTTCGATTTCTCTACTTTCTACAAACTTGAAGAAAGTTTAGATCGTTATGAAGATCTTACCAACCTTGAGAAGGACATGCTCTGGAAAACACATCCTGAAAGTGCAGTTACTTTTACAGCAAATCATGATACCGAGAAAGATAGCGAAGAAGATAATTATATCATGACCTCCAACAAGATGAAAGCCTATGCTTATATACTTACGCATCCTGGATATCCAACCATATTTTATTCAGATTATGAGAACGAAAACTTTAAGGAAGAGCTAAAAACGCTCATATCGATTCATAACAGTATTGCTGCAGGGGACACAGAAATCCTATATGTAGATCAAGATGAGTATGTTATGAAAAGAAGCGGGACGGGCACTAATCCTGGATTAATTCTGTATATTAGCCTCAACAATAGTACAAAAAGACGTACGGTAAGTTCAAATTGGAATAATGTTACACTAATGGATTATAGTGGTAACTCAACTTATAAGCCTACCTCCGATGAAAATGGGATGGTTCAGATCGAAGCCCCGGCTAAGGCTTACGCAATTTATTCGATTACAGAATAGAACTTTTTAATTTTGAATTTTCATAGGTGTTAATTCAGATAGGACCCCGCTCTATGCGGGGTCTTTCTATTTCCTAAGGCTCCCACTCTCTTC
Source organism: Christiangramia sediminis (assembly GCF_020552705.1). Classification (GTDB taxonomy): domain Bacteria; phylum Bacteroidota; class Bacteroidia; order Flavobacteriales; family Flavobacteriaceae; genus Christiangramia; species Christiangramia sediminis. The sequence goes on from NZ_JAJBZG010000002.1 coordinate 273,501, forward strand.
TTTTCGACAAAAATTTTCGATGTTTTCGTTTGGAATTCTAATCCCTTTACGTAGTAATGTTTAAATAACAAAATTCAAGTAAGAAATTTATTATTTTCATTATTTGTCAACTTTTCATTGTTAGTAAATTTTTAATTTATTGATAATCAAACTATTAACAGTTTTTACTTGATAACTTTTTCTAAAGAATTTGTTAATAATATCAAATCTTTGTTTAGTTTTATACCACTCGAAAACGAAATTCTAATCTAAAAATCTCATTTATATGCCTGTACAAGAAAAACCAGTCGTTCCACAAACATATACCCAGGAACAGGCTTATGAAGCATCTCTGAAATATTTTAAAGGAGATGATCTCGCTGCAAGGGTTTGGGTGAATAAATATGCCCTAAAAGATTCCCAGGGCAACATTTACGAACTTACTCCAGATGATATGCACAGGCGTATCGCCAAAGAAATTGCACGAGTTGAAAAAAAATATCCTAACCCAATGAGTGAGGATGAAGTTTTTGACCTAATCAAGAATTTTAAATACATAGTACCTCAGGGAAGCCCGATGGCTGGCATCGGGAATCCTTATCAGGTAGGATCGCTTTCAAATTGTTTCGTTATTGGAAATGAGGGGGATTCTGATTCTTACGGAGGGATTATGAAGATAGACCAGGAGCAGGTTCAGTTAATGAAACGACGTGGCGGTGTTGGTCATGACCTTTCCCACATCCGTCCAAAAGGATCGGCTGTTAAGAATTCTGCACTAACTTCTACCGGAATTGTTCCGTTTATGGAGCGTTACTCCAATTCAACCCGGGAAGTTGCTCAGGATGGACGCCGTGGAGCTCTAATGCTATCAGTATCCATCAATCACCCCGATGCGGAAGATTTTATCGATGCTAAAATGGAACAGGGCAAAGTTACAGGCGCCAATGTTTCTGTAAGGATCGATGATGAATTTATGAAAGCGGTTAAGAACAATACGAATTACACTCAAAAATATCCGGTTTTCAGTAATGAGCCTAAATTCTCTAAGGATATTGAAGCCGATAAACTTTGGAAGAAAATCGTGCACAATGCCTGGAAATCTGCCGAGCCGGGAATCCTTTTCTGGGATACCGTAATTAATGAATCGGTACCAGATTGTTATGCTGACCTTGGTTATAAAACAGTTTCAACAAATCCCTGTGGTGAGATCCCATTATGTCCTTATGATTCATGTCGATTATTGGCGATCAATTTATTCTCCTATGTAGATGAACCGTTTACCGATAAGGCAAGTTTTAATCACGAACTTTTCAAAAAGCATATTGGAGCCGCTCAAAGAATCATGGATGATATTATTGATCTGGAATTGGAAAAGATCGATAATATTCTTGCAAAAATTGATGCAGATCCCGAAAATGAAGAAGTAAAAGCCGTTGAAAAAAACCTTTGGCTGAATATCCGCAAGAAAGCCTACGAAGGAAGAAGAACCGGAATTGGTATTACTGCTGAAGGAGATATGCTTGCGGGCCTTGGTATTAAATATGGTAGCAAAGATGGAATTGATTTTTCAGTAGATATCCATAAAAATATAGCGCTATCAGCTTATAGAGCTTCTGTAGATACCGCTAAAGAAAGAGGTGCTTTCTCCATTTTTGATTCAGAAAGAGAAAAAGACAATCCATTCATATTAAGATTGAAAGATGCCGATGAAAAGCTCTATTATGATATGCTGGAATATGGAAGAAGGAATATTGCTCTTCTAACTATTGCTCCGACAGGGACTACGAGTTTGATGACCCAGACAACTTCCGGAATTGAGCCTGTTTTTCTACCGGTTTATAAAAGAAGAAGAAAGGTAAATCCTAATGATAAAAATTCACGAGTAGACTTTGTAGACGAAGTTGGTGACTCCTGGGAGGAATACGTTGTTTTCCACCACCGTTTTAAAGAGTGGATGAAAGCAAATGGTCATGACACCGATAAAAATTACGATCAGGAAGAACTGGATAAACTGGTAAAGTTATCGCCATACTACCAGGCAACTTCCAACGATGTAGACTGGTTAAGTAAAGTGAAAATGCAGGGAGCTGTTCAAAAATGGATAGATCACTCTATTAGTGTGACCATCAACCTTCCGAATAATGTAGATGAAGAACTTGTCGGAAAACTTTATCTGGAAGCATGGGAAGCCGGATGTAAAGGAGTGACTGTGTATCGTGATGGCTCACGTTCCGGGGTGCTTATTTCTAATGAGGAGAAAAAAGAAGAAGAAGCAGAACATGCCGAAGGAACTTTTCCTCTAAAAAGACCGGAAACACTTACTGCTGATGTAGTTCGTTTCCAGAATAATAAGGATAAGTGGATCGCCTTTATAGGTCTGGTAGATGGGCGCCCGTACGAGATCTTTACCGGATTTGCTGATGATGAGGAAGGGATCCTAATTCCTCGTTGGGTAAATGAAGGTCTTATTATCAAGAATAGAAATGAGGACGGGTCTTCCCGTTATGATTTCCAGTATGAGAACAAACGTGGATACAAAACCACCATTGAAGGCCTTTCGCATAAGTTCAATCCTGAATTCTGGAACTATGCAAAACTGATCTCCAGCACACTGCGTCACGGAATGTCCATTGACAATGTAGTTGATCTTATTAACAGCCTGCAATTGAACAGTGAATCTATTAATACCTGGAAAAACGGGGTGGTTAGAGCTCTTAAGCGTTATATTGCTGATGGAACTGTTGCCAGGAAAGAAAAATGTACCAACTGTAACTCTTCCAATCTGATTTACCAGGAAGGTTGCTTAACCTGTAAGGACTGTGGTTCTTCGAAATGTGGTTAATTTTTTCTGTTATAACTGCAAAAAAGGTCTCGCTAATTAGCGGGACCTTTTTTGTTTACAAAAATCTGTTATTTCGATACGAAGCGCAGCGAAGTTCGTAATCTCTTGAGATTCCTCTTATCGTCGGAATGACAACCACATGTCATTCAGAGCGAAACAAAGTGGAGCGAAGAATCTTTAAGCTGTGATTACCAGGATAAGATTCCTACTGGCGTTGAAATAACCTATTATTAAAAACTTTCATTTCGATACGAAGCGTAGCGTAGTGAGAAATCTTTTGAGATTCCTCCTATCGTCGGAATGACATAATATTACTCGAGTATAACATTTCTAATTCCAATAGCATGTGGTTTTTGAAGCTTCTTTTGTTCAATGTCAGGTCCAATCGAAAATTGTATGCTTTCCACATCTTCAATTTTAAGATCCCCTGAATAAGAATGATCAAAATAATAAGGTAGAAAGCCCGGATAAGGTCTTGGGAGAGTTACCGTTTTAACCGGTTTCAGATCTTTCAGAAGTATCTCTATTTCCTTAATTTCACCCGTGAGCTGAATTAACTTTCCAAAAGAAGCTCCATTATCCATTACCAAAGCGACCATGAGTTTTTCAGGTTGTTCACCAAGAGCTCTTGCGGTAATTACTAGTTTATTTTTATCTGACAGGTTCCTGTTTCCAATTTTCTTCAGAAAGTTATATCTGAAAGAATAATCATATATAGGATCTGCGTTCATATTCTCTACATCTTCCTTGAACAAGCTATCAATTTTCACCTGGAATTCCGATTCATTTTCATTTATCGGAATTACATTGTTTTTATGTGACCAGCCGATGACCATTTTATCTGAATCTTTGGCAGCATTAAAAAGGTTGACCGGGGAGTCCTTTTTTAGAATTCTTGTTTCATAGTGCGCTTCAGAATGAAAATCCCAATCTGCAGGACTTCCGGCTACACCGCCCGGGAAAGTGACAGTATCTTTATTTGTCGAAACTATGATGCGATAATTTAAAAATCCATTTTTAAGCAGGTTATCCGGAACCTGGGCAGAATAATCATAATTATTCTCCGCTTGAAGTTCTACTGTTTCATAGGTATTTCCATTTTTGAACCAGGCCTCAACTTTTTCAATTTCATTATTTGAAACTACGGTAGCAGCAATTTTTAACTCATTTTCAGCCGATGCATTTTTTGTGGGCTCATGCACCAAGTAGGTTTTATCTACCGTACTTTCTTTTGCTTCAAAGGCATTGATCTCAAAATTCCATCTATTATCATATTCGGCTAGATCAAATTGCTTAGTTGCCGACTTCAGTAAATAAGTTCCCGGTGATATTTTAAAGGAATTTCCATCGGCAGTCATTGCAACTGTATTTTCTTCATTTAAACCTGAAATTTTAAAATTTTCACCCAGCTCGTTTAAATTCAGCTTCATTTTATTCTCTTTCCAGCTAATTACCGCGACAGTTTTTTCCAGACTATTACTTCCAAATGGATCTTTAATTAGTATTGGATCGGGCATTACTTCCAGTCTCGATACCCCCTCGTCAAGTTTATCCAGAAAGTAAGCACCTTTTCCTTCATATTTTACAATTTCAGAATTCCCATGGCCGGCAATTTTCTGTAATTCAGAAGTATCTTTTGGTTTTAAAGTATTCGAATTGGTATAAATAAAGGTGTCCCCGGAGTTATAACTGGCAATATCCCCTTTATAACTGATCTTAAAGTCACCAAATTCCAGGTTTTCAGGGTAGGTTCCCATATCTTTTCCCATAGGAACTTCATGGAAAATTTCCGAAGCGATCATTAAAGCCAAAGCTTTATGCGGAGTATAATTCAGGTTCATATAATGCGTATTATACTCGGTATTGGCATAAGCCAGAAAACTGGGATCATAGGCGAAATGGGTGGCTATCTGTATACCTGCCTCACGAAAACTCCGGGCCATGGCAGGATACATATAGGATTTATTCACATCGGCGGCATCAAACTCATAAACCAGTTTCGCTTTTTTATTTTTTTCGATAACATCCTCAAAAGGAATATCATAATCATTCACGTTAGGAAGAAGATTCCCTTCCAGTTCCTGTTGAAAGCCTAATCCGGTAGGATACCATTGAAAAGTTCCGCCATCTATATTAGAAGTAAAATAAGTATCTGCGAGCTGAATACTATGGCTTACATTGTAGAAAATAGGTTTCCGGGTTCCGGTTTTGCGCATGGCCGCAAGCATTTTATTGATGAAATCCTTCACCTCTTCCGGCGTTCCCCTGTGGTGTGGCTCATTGCTGACTTCAAATGCGATTAAATTAGGCTCATTTTTATAGGCGATTCCGGTATAAGGATTCACATGATTAAGAAATTGCTCTAAGTAATTTTGCTGAGCTTTTATCGCTTCAGGATCGGTGAGACTATTCTCTTTACCGTATTTATTGGAAAATCCAGGAGTATTCTCGTTCGGTTCCGGCCAGCCATTCCCCCAATAAGCAATAGGGGTAATTACAAAATTGATATCACGTTTCTTTAATTCACTCAGTAAATAATCAAAAGTCTCTAGATTCTCATTTTCAAGAAGGTTCCCTTCCTCATCACTGATCTCTGTGTCCCAGACATGAATACGGTATAAATCAAAATTCAGCCTTGAAAAATGATAAATATCCTTATCTATTTCAGCTTTAATATCCAGTCCTTTCTTTTGAGCAGACCTGAATGCATGAGCAAAAGGAGCGGAATAGTTGACTCCAAATCCATGAACTTCCTCATTATTATTACCCCATCGCATAACTCCCTCCTCATCGACATATACATCATTTTTAAGTCCCGACTGTGCGATCATTCCTGAAGTCAGCAATAATAAGGCAATAAGAATTAGGCTAAAATTTACTTTTAGGTTCATAATTTATAAGTGGATTTTTAATTAAATATCGCAGATACTGATTCCTTCTCTTAGCGCGGCAAGTTTATCATCATAGGTTGGAATAAATTCCTGGGCCACGAATCCCTCAAATCCTGTAGCATAAATAGCTTCCATAATTGCAGGATAATTGAGCTCCTGGGAATCGTTTATTTCATTCCTTCCAGGAACACCACCGGTATGATAATGATTAAAATATTGATGATTTTCTCTTATCGTTCTTATCACGTCTCCTTCCATGATCTGCATATGGTAAATATCATAAAGGAGCTTAAAATTGGGTTGATCCAGTCTTTTAGCCAGTTGAACGCCCCATTCAGTATGGTCGCACATATAATTTTTATGATCTACCTTGCTATTAAGCAGCTCCATTACCAGATTCACATTAAATTCCTGGGCATATTCCAAAAGTGGCGTCAGACCTTTTATACAATTGACGATTCCGGTTTCATCATCCATCCCATTTCGGTTTCCGGAAAAGCAGATCACATTTTTAATTTTATGTTCCGAAGCCTTTTTAATAAGTCCTTTATATTTTTCGTGAAGGTGGCCGTGGTTTTTTAGATCATTAAAACCTTCCGTAAGACTGGCAAAATCATCGGTAGCCATGGAACAAACGAGACCTTCTTTTTCAACAATATCCCATTCTGAAGGCTTTAAAAGATCGATGGCCTGAATTCCCATTTCAGCACAGGCTTTTGCAAATTCCTGAAGTGGTATATTCTGATAACACCATCTGCAAACCGAATGATTTATTTTTCCTGAACTCAAGGAATTACCTGTAAAGTCTTTTGCCGGTTTCAGATTGGAAGCCATTACCCCAGAAACTCCGGTAAAACTTAACAATCCTGCACCAAGACCGAGGTTCTTAAGTAACTTTCGTCTGTTGATCTTATCAGCCATAGAATATATTTTTCTAAAATTAATAATAAATGTAAATATTACGGTTATTAATCAGAAAAAATATTCTTTAGGCTGGATCAAGCGATCTCAAAATTATAGCCCGATTTTAATAATTTCTGATAATTCTCGTAATTGAATTTATAAAGGAATGCTCCCCTTTTGCTGGTAGTTTTATCTTTTTCATCCAGCTTTTCCAGAACATTCAGAGATAAAACCTTCTTTCTGAAATTCCTGGCGTCCAGCTCGCGTTGATAAATAGCTTCATATAAGCTTTGTAATTGGGGAATGGTGAATTTTTCAGGTAGGAGTTCGAAACCTATAGGTTTGTATCGGGCATTTTGTTTTAACTGCATTAATGCGTCATGAACCATTTCATTATGATCCAATATCAGAAGTGGTAAATGATCTATTTCATACCAGCGTGCACCGTGCTCTTCAACCAGTTTCTCATCATACTCATCAATCCTGATAAGTGCATATTGAGCAACCGAAATGCAACGATACCCGGGATCTCTATCCTTCTTTCCGTAAGTTCTAAGCTGTTGCATAAAAACATCTTTCAGCCCGGTAGTCTCTGTTAAAACCCTCTGCCCTGCCACTTCCAGATCTTCATCCAGACGAACAAAACTTCCTATTAATGACCATTCTCCCTGCAATGGCTCCACCCTTCTTTTAAAAACCAAAAGTTTTAAGTTTCCTTCATGGAAACCGAATATAATACAGTCTGTAGCCACATACATTTTTTCCTTGACCTGGTAAAGATCTATGGTTTCTTGAGTCATTCCGGGTTGAAATTTTGATAAAGATAGATATTCTTAAAATTTGTTCAAATTAAAATGAATGTACTTTATACATTTATTACCTTTGGATTACACACTAAAATTCTAAGTCTTGACGAATATCAGATCTTTTTCATCGAAGCCAATCGTCTTTGAAAATAACAATTATGAAATCACGGTAGCATCACCCGGACGTATTAATCTTATAGGTGAACATACAGACTATAATGAAGGTTTTGTGATGCCTACTGCTATTGATAAAAAGATCATCTTAAAATTTCAAAGAAATCATACCGAAAATTTCTGCCGGTTTTACAGTGAAACTTTTAATACAGGATTTGAATTTCATCTGGATAAAGAATTTGAAAAAGCTTCCGGATGGGAAAACTATATTTTAGGTGTTATTCAGGAACTTCAGTATCATAGTGCTAAACTTGAAGGTTTTGATTGTATCATAGAAAGCAAATTACCGGTGGGTGCCGGGATTAGCTCCTCTGCCGCTTTGGAATGTGGTATTGCCAGTGGTTTAAACCAACTATTTGAGCTGGGGTTGACTGAACTGGAAATGGTGAAATTGTCTCAAAAAGCAGAAAATGATTTCGTAGGTTCTAATTGTGGCATCATGGATCAATTCTCTTCGGTAATGAGTAAAGAGGGACACATTATTCTTTTGGACTGCCGCAGCCTAAAAGCAGAATTTATTCCAGCAGATTTTAAAAGCTGTAAGTTATTGCTTCTAAATACCAATGTTTCTCACAACCTGGCCGATAGTGATTATAATTCACGACGGGAGGAATGTGAAGCCGCGGTTAAAATAATTCAAAAAACAAAGCCTGAAGTAAGATCGCTTAGGGATGTGGATTTTGAAATGCTGGATACATTTAAAGAACAACTTACAGCTAAGATGTATGCAAGGTGTTTATACATTTTAAAAGAGAATGAACGTGTCTTGGCAGCGGCAAACGCACTTAAAGCGGGAGAATTACAAAACTTTGGCAAATTCATGTATGCTTCTCATGAAGGCCTTCAGCATAATTACGAAGTAAGCTGTAAAGAACTGGACTTCCTCGTAGACTATTCAAGAGAAAAAGAATTCATTTACGGTTCCCGCATGATGGGCGGCGGATTTGGTGGATGCACCATAAACCTCATCGAGGAAGAAAGGATCGATTCATATATAGAAGAAGTGTCTTCTGCTTATTATAAAAAGTTCAATATAAAATTAGATGCGATAAGTGTACTTCCTGCAGAAGGCACAAAAATAACCATACATTAAGTCTATGAATACCGAACTAAATAATACTCCACATAGAAGATATAACATTTTAACCGGTGAATGGATCCTGGTTTCGCCACACAGAACCAATCGACCCTGGCAGGGAAAAACCGAGAATAGTAAAGCTTTAAAAAAAGAAACTTACGATGCCACATGTTACCTATGTCCCGGAAACACACGCGCCAGCGGAGACACCAATCCCGACTACAGGGAGCCATATTCCTTCGTAAATGATTTTTCCTCCTTACTTCCTGATTCTCCGGAGATCGATTTTCAGGAGGGATTATTAAAAGCTGAAAGTGAGAAAGGGATCTGTAAGGTTGTTTGTTTTTCACCCGATCATTCGCTAACCCTTCCTCTTATGGAAGTTGATGATATTACGCAGGTGATCAAAATTTGGAAAAATGAATATCTGGAATTAGGTTCAGAAAAAGACATCAATTATGTGCAGATCTTTGAGAATAAAGGAGCGATCATGGGCTGTAGTAATCCACATCCACACGGGCAAATTTGGTCTCAGTCATCTGTACCTACTGAAGTGCTGAAAAAGTCAGCTAAATTCAGGGAATACTGGAATAAAAATAAGCATAGCCTTTTATCAGATTATTTAGAACAGGAATTGGAAGCCGGTGAAAGGATCCTGGATGAAAATGAGCATTTTGTAAGTCTTATCCCCTATTGGGCAGTCTGGCCTTTCGAAGCGATGATCATCCCGAAAAGACATTTTCAGCATATTGGTCAGTTAAGTGAGGCCGAAGAGAAAGCATATGCTGAAATTATAAAGAAACTGACCATTAAATACGATAATTTATTTGAAACTTCGTTTCCTTATTCCTCAGGGATTCATCAGGCTCCAACGAATGGAAAAGACTATCCTGAATGGCATTTTCATATGAGTTTTTACCCTCCTCTGCTACGTTCAGCAAGCGTTAAAAAATTTATGGTGGGTTACGAGATGTTTGCGGGACCTCAGCGGGATATCACTGCAGAAGAGGCAGCAAAAAGGCTGAATGAACTTTCTTCAATTCACTATTTCAATAAATGACATAAAAAAAGCCGGAAGATATGTCTCCCGGCTTTACTTTATTATTATATATAATTGGATTCTTTATGCGAAATAAGCGTAAATACCCACTACTATAACTATTATTCCTATTCCTACAGGTTTTACAAATCTCCATGGTGTAATATCAACCTGCTTGGTATGCTCCTGTAAATAAGGAGTTTTCCTTGGCCAGATCTTACCGATTACAAGCATGATCGCGACATTCAAAGCAAATAATATAGCCATAACATCTAGAAAATGAGGATAGGCGCTTGCCTCTATAGCCGCTAACTCAGCAACTCCCGTTACTCCATTTAGCTCAGCATCTGCCACAGCTTCTGCCTGAAAATATGGTTGAAGGAAAAACTGGCTGATAATGTATAATACCGATCCTGACAAAAGTCCGATTTTGGCAGCAATAGCCGGAACATATTTTGTTAGATATCCAACTACTATAATGGTAAGAATTGGAATACTATAAATACCATTAACTTCCTGTAAATAGGCAAATAAACTACCGGCATTTGCAATAAAAGGAGCAATAAACATCGCTGCTATCGCTAAAAAGGTTCCGAAGATTTTCCCGTATTTAACTACCGTTTTTTCATTAGCGTCTTTATTGATATGCTGCTTGTAGATATCGATCCCGAATAGGGTCACCGAACTGTTAAGGACACTATTAAAAGAACTCAAAATAGCCCCGAAAATAACCGCTGCGAAGAATCCTATCAGGTAGCTTGGCAATACTCTATTCACAAGTAATGGATAAGCTTCATCTGCATTCTCCAGGTCTGCACCAAAAATATGGAATGCGATGATACCCGGAAGAACTACGATAAGCGGTCCTAATATTTTTATGAAAGAAGCCAGCATTAATCCCTTCTGACCTTCTTTTAAATTCTTTGCGGCTAGTGCTCGTTGTATAATTTGCTGGTTTGTTCCCCAATAAAATAATTGTACCAGCATCATCCCTGTAAATAAAGTATGAAAAGGAACCGGACTGGTTTCATCACCCATAGACTGGAACTTCTCCGGATTTGTTTCCATCAAGGTAGTTATCCCTCCAAAAAAATCACCATCTCCAATAATTATCAAACCGAAAATAGGAACCAGGATACCTCCAATTAAAAGACCAATTGCGTTAATACTATCCGAAACTGCTACTGCTTTAAGTCCGCCAAATACAGCATATATAGAACCTACAATTCCAATTCCCCAAACACAGATCTTGATCGCAGCATCATCTGAAACATTCAGCAAGGCTGGAACATCGAACATCCCGCTTATAGCAACAGAACCGGAATAAAGGATAATTGGTAAAAGCACCACGACATACCCTGTTAAGAACAAAGCAGAGGTTAATGTTTTAGTAGTAACATCGTAACGTTCGGCTAAAAACTGAGGCACTGTGGTAAGGCCTCCTTTAAGATATCTTGGTAACAGGAAAATTGCGGTCACCACAATGGCTATAGCGGCTAAAGTTTCCCAGGCCATTACAGAAAGGCCATTTGCATATGAACTTCCATTCAAACCAACAATCTGTTCGGTAGATAGATTGGTAAGTAATAAAGAACCGGCAATTACTCCGGCAGTAAGACTTCTACCTCCTAAAAAATAACCGTCGCTGGTAGATTCATCAGTTTTCCTGGTTGCAAAATAGGCAATTACAGCAACCAGGGCTGTAAACCCAACAAACGATAGAATTCCAATCATAATGTTATCTTAAATTTCCGGTTAAATATAGAATTATTATTTTACAGAAAAAGCAAAAGTGATATTGTTTTCGTACAATTCTCCGGGCTTTAATAAGCTTGAGGGAAAATTTCTAAAATTTGGAGCATCAGGGTAATTCTGAGCTTCCAAAGCCACGGCCGGAAATTTCCTATCCATTTCACTTAAATATGTCCAGGTATCTGGTAACGTTTCCGGAGAATAAACAACCAGAACTGACTGATTGCTACTCAACTTCATCTTTACTCCGCTTAATGATGAAAAAAGCTGCGCTTGCACCTCATTCTCCATAACATCCAGCACGAAAACATCATCAAGCTCCCTGTTCCCAAGTAATGTATTTTCCCTATAGTCTTTAGGACTTTTTTTTAACTTGGTAAGATTTCCCGTGGGAAGGTTCTTTTCATCCAATTCCAGTATTTTAGACGCATTTACCTGCATAAAGTGATCACTCACACTTCCTCCACCATTCAAATTAAAATAGGAATGATTGGTTAGGTTAACGATCGTGTCTTTATCTGTTTTTGCAGTGTAGAAAACTTTTATTTCATCAGTTTCAGTAAGAGTATATTTCGCTTTCACCTGAAGCCTGCCAGGATAACCCTCTTCCATATGTTCACTTGTATGTGAAAGTGTTACTGAAGGATTTTCTCCTTCTTTCACCTTGTCTACTTCCCATAATTTATATTGAAATCCAAATTCACCTCCGTGTAAATGCACTCTTTCCTCTTGTTGGTATAGTGCATATTCATCGTCCTCAATTTTGAATTTGCCGTTAGCGATCCTGCCTGCAAATCTACCTATAGTTGCACCGAAGCACTTATTCTCCTCACGATAAGTCTGAGTTAAATAATCTTCAGCTTGCATTGGTCCCACAATTAGATTAATGAATTCCTCATTTTTATTGTACATCTTAAAACTGAAGATAGTAGCACCATAATTAAGTATCTGTAACCGACTTTTATTCGAATTAACAAGGTCTATGACCTTTAGATCAGATTTTTGGATGTCGCTCAAATTTATTTATTTTTTTGATTTGACCCAGGAGTCTACTCTGGATTCTAAAACCGTAAGTGGTAAAGCTCCATCTGTAAGTACTACATCATGGAATTCTTTAATATCAAAATTATCTCCTAATTGTTCCTTAGTCTTTTCTCTAAGATCCAGGATCTTGTTCATCCCAATTTTATAAGCTGTTGCCTGTCCCGGCATTACAATATGTCTTTCCACCATTTTTACGCAGGCACTTTCAGCTGCAGGAGTATTTTCTTTATAATAATCTATTCCCTCCTGTCTGGTCCATTTCTTTGCATGTATTCCTGTGTCAACAACAAGTCGGCAGGATCTCCATAACTCCATGGCAAGTCTTCCAAAGTCTGAATACGGATCTTCATAAAATCCTATCTCTTTAGGAATATACTCGCTGTATAATCCCCAACCTTCCACATAGGCGGTATAAAAACTGAATTTTCTAAACTCGGGGATGCTATCCAGTTCCTGAGCGATGGCTATCTGCATATGGTGTCCAGGAATTCCTTCATGGTATGCCAGTGCTTCCATTTCATATTTAGGCATGGCGGCCATATCATATAAATTGGCGTAATAAGTACCAGGTCTTGAACCATCTATGGCAGGCTGCTGATAAAAGGCTTTTCCGGCACTTTTTTCACGGAAAGGCTCCACGGCTTTTACGACAATATCAGCTTCGGGCATGGTATTAAAAAGCTTAGGAAGCTCTGCGTTCATGGTATTGATGATATTCTTCGCTTCTGTTAAATAAGCGGCTTTTCCCTCTTCAGTATTTTCGTAATAGAATTGCTCATCGGTCTTCATAAATTCGAAGAAATCATCTAACGAGCCTTCAAAACCAACTTCTTCCATGATCTTTTCCATTTCACCATGAATCCTGGCAACTTCGCTCAAACCGATCTCATGGATCTCATCTGCCGTAAGATTTGTGGTGGTAACTCTTTGCAGGGCATTATTATAATATTCTTCTCCTTTAGGAAATTTCCAAACCCCGGCATCTTCTGTAGCTCTCTTTTGCTGATTTTCCAGAAAATCCACCAGGCTCTTATAAGCAGGCTGAACATGATCTACCAGGGCAGTTTCGGCTTCCCCAATAAGCCTGGTTTTTTGTTCTTTTGAAATTTCAAGCTTTTCGACCTTGGAGTTAAAGTCTTCCATTAAAGTACTTGCTTCCGCAGAATTCGTAAATGGTTTACCCTTTACGATATTTCTGGAAGCGTCCAAAGTTCTGTCGAAAACAAATTTTGGCGGAATAACACCATTCTGTTCTCTTAACTTCAATTGCTCAATAATATTCGACATTACTTTTTCAAGCCCCACCAGCCTCGAAATATAAGCCCTGGCGTCTGAAATGGAATCAACACGGTGCATATTGATCAAAAAGGCAGGTAACTCAGCATGCAAACCATGCATCTGCTCAATAGGGTAATCATAAAATCTAAAATCGTAATCGTCAATTTCATTTTTTACCTGTCTTCGGAAAAGCTCATAACTTAATTTGGTCTCCTCGTCTAAAGCTTCCGTATTTACTTTATCAAGATAGTCTAAACGGGTTTTTGCCTGCTCGAGGTCTTCCGCATATTTAAGGTTGGAAAAATCATCCCATTTGCCGTAATCGGTCTTCATTCCCATTCGGGTTTGCAACATAGGCGACTCATCGATCTCTTTTTGAAACTCTTTATCGAAGTAATTATTTAGCTCAGCTGAAGCTTTTTGCTTTTCTTCAGAAGAATAACTTCCTTCTTTTTTCTCCTCTCCACAGGAAATCATTATCGCCCCGAATAAGATCAATAAAATATTGTTTCTAAATTTCATAATTCTATTCTTCTAATACAGAAAATTTAATTGCTGAATCTCCATAAACGGTATGTGTCTGCTTCTGAAAATCTTCTTCTTCCGCTTCGAAAATATTATCCACATAGGTTTGCGGATTTCTATCTATCAAAGGAAACCAGGTACTTTGAATTTGCACCTGAAGTTTATGGCCTTTTTTAAAAGTATGATTTATTCCCTGTAATTTGATATTCACATCGGTCTTTTTATTAGCTTCAAAAGCCTGGGGATCTTCAAAACTATCTCTAAACCTTCCGCGCATCACCTCACTTCTCACCATCATATGATAATTGCTCATTTTAAGATGCGGCATGGTTTCTTCGTAATTCTTCGCATCTGGAGGATACACATCTATTACTTTCACTACCCAGTCTGCGGCAGTTCCGGTAGTAGCAACTTTCAGCATTGCCTCAAGTGGTCCGGAAATCTTCATGTCTTCTTCCAGAACTTCAGTTTCAAAGACCAGTACATCGGGTCTTCTGGCTGCAAAACGCTGATCCCCCGTCATATACTCACGCGGAGTAAATACCATTTTGATCTCATTGTTATAGGAAACCGGTTTTTCGGGATCACTTATAAATTCCTCCTTATTTTCGGTAGGTTCCTCAGTGAATTTCTGATCATCTCCCAGATACCAGGTTTTAGTATTAGTATTCTTCGGAGGCCATTCCGTATAATCGTTCCATTTTCTAAGCCCGGTGTCGTAAATGTGAGCTTCAGCAAGCTTCAAGGCATCTTTGGTTTTCTTTTTCAGAAAATGATTAAAGAATTCGGTTTCATAATCTCTCTGAAAATGAGTAGAAATACTATCACCAAAATATACATTCCCTACAGCCTGTCTACCAGATTCTCTGGCCCAGTCCCCATGACTCCAGGGACCAAAAACAATAGAATTATAATTATCGCTGTTCTCTTCTATACTTTTGTAGATCGCGAAAGGCCCATAAAGATCTTCAGCATCAAATAATCCGCCAACAATTAGCACTGCAGGCTTGATGTCTTTCATATGCTGAACAATTCCCCGCTTTTGCCAGAAATCATCATAATTAGGATGATCTTTCAATTGCTGCCAGAACTCATTATCTTCCTTGTAATATTCATCAAGATTACTCAAAGGGCCATTATCCAAAAAGAACTGGTATTGATCTTCAGTTCCCAGTTTTGGAAAATCGTACCAGGCAGAATCTGTTGGTTTATCGTGCTGATATCCAAAAACGGCGGTAGCTCTCCAGTAACTTAAAAGATAGGCTCCATTATGATGAAAATCGTCAAAAAAGAAATCACCAATACTAGCCTGCGGAGATGCTGCTTTTAGCGCGGGATGTCCGCTCAACAAAGAGTAAGTGGCATAGAATCCGGGGTACGAAATTCCCCAGGTGCCGACTCTCCCATTATTATTTTCAACATTATTGATCAACCACTCTATCGTGTCGTAAGTATCGCTGGCTTCATCTACCTCTTTTCCTTTTTTATTCGGAATATAAGCCCGCATATTATCATATTTTCCTTCACTCATCCATCTACCGCGAACATCCTGGTAAACAATGATATTCCCTTCTTTCATCATGATCTCATTAGGGCCGATCTTTGAGCGAAACTGATCCACTCCATAAGGTCTGGAACTATAAGGAGTTCTTTGCATTAAGATGGGATATTCCTGCGAAGTATCTTTCGGAGAATAAATGGTAGTATGCAGTTTGGTGCCATCCCGCATCGGTATGTCTACTTCCATTTTATTATAATTTTTCTTAACATCAAATTCCGATTCAGTTTGGCCTAAAACCGGATTCATCACAAATAGAAAAAGTATTGCGAACAGGGGGTTTTTGAAGATTTTCATTTTGGGATTTTATTTAAAGTTTCTAAAGATAGAAATTAGCCCATTAAACCTAAAGGAAAATAGAGGTTAAAGCTCAATACTATAATTTATGCGTTAAATAAAGGCTCGGAATGCATTAAAAAGGTCAAAAATATATTCGTGCATTAGTGGCAATAGTAAAAATCAAACTAACTCAGCATTTATTTCAGGGCCTGGAACAGATGCTGAAAAGCAAGAAATTCTCTTTAGATTAACACTTAAACAGGATATTTCTCCTTCGCTATGCTTCGTCGAAATGACAACCACGCATTGTTCTTTAAATCTCTACGTAATACAGATCTTCAGGATCTTAGAATCAGATTTGTCAACGGCAAAACGATTATCGGCGCGATGATTAATGATCCAAACAATTTCTTTATCTGAACAAAGTATCCAGGTATGTTCTTTTTCCGGCAAAGAAAATTTCTCATCTTTAAAGAAATCACTCAGCTTTTTTTTGCCATTCATCCCGAAAGGATAGAAAAAATCACCTTTTTTCCATTTTCTTATCACTAGTGGAAATTTAAGTTTTCGCTCCGGTACATAAATGCAACTTTGAGAAGTTTGCCCTATTTTATCAACTTCACTCATATGAAATGATCCCATTCCCGGGATCATCACCAGGTCTTCTTCCCTATCCAGGCGATATTCCTTGTTCCCGGTTTTTTCATTATGTTCCGTCAACAACAATTTCTTACGGTCTTTGATAAGACGATGGGAATCTGAAAGTACCATTTTCCCCGTTTGTGCATGCATAAGATCATAAACATCATCCCACTCTGTAAAGCCAAATGATTTCAATAACTGATACAGGATCTGTTTTTGATGAGGCACCTTTTTAAGAAAATCAATATCCAGCGAGTATCCATATTTATCTTTCTGAACAAGTTTTGGATAGAGCAGACTCATATAATCTTCTACCAGGTCCAGGCTTTCCTGAAGATGATCCTGAGTTTTTGAAAAACTATCCAGCAATTGCGGATTAATCTCTTCCATCACAGGGACTATCTGATGCCTGATCTTATTCCGCATATATTTATCTGAAGCATTACTGCTGTCTTCCCTCCATTTATAATTCTTCTTCCTGGCGAAATTTTCAATCTGACTTCGCGTAAAAGGAAGAAGTGGCCTCACGACCTCGTTTTTTTCTTTTTTGATTCCGGTTAAGCCTTCAGGTCCGGTTCCACGAATAAGATTGATAAGAAATGTTTCCAGATTATCGTTGGCGTGATGCGCCGTAAGCGTATAATCGAACTGTACAGAACTACTAAGTTCAGAGAACCACTCATAACGCAGATCTCTCGCCGCCATTTGAACGGAAATACCATGATTTTCCGCAAATTTCAAGGTATCGAAACTTTCCGTATAAACATCTACCTCCAGGGAGTCGGCCAGATCAACTACGAATTTCTCATCCCCGTCACTTTCTTCTCCCCTCAAATTGAAATTACAATGGGCAATGGCGAAATCCAGTTTCGCTGAATGGCACAAATGAGCCAGTACTACACTATCTACGCCCCCGCTAACTGCAAGCAACAACTTACTTCCGCATAAATAGGGATAGTCAGTTTTTACGAGATTCTTGAAGGTTTTTTCCATTGTTTCCCAAATATACGAAGGCCCCTCCTAAATCCTCTCCACAGGGAGGGACTTTTTTATGCTTAGGAGAAAAGAGGAAAACTGAATTATTTATAATGCGGCAAGAACTTCCCGCATCGCTTTTGCCTTTAACAGGCACTCCTCATATTCCTTTTCAGGATCAGATTTTGCGGTGATAGCACCCCCTACAGAAAAGGACAAATAGTTATTTTCTGAATTATAAAGAATACTTCTTATCACCACATTAAAATCGAAATCACCATCTGGAGTAAAATAACCTACAGCTCCGCTATATAACCCACGTTTGGATTCTTCCAGTTCCTCTATGATCTTCATGGCTGAAATTTTCGGGGCTCCCGTCATACTACCCATGGGAAAACTGGTTCTTAAAGCTTCCACCGGTGGAATATCATCTGCAATTTCAGCGGTTACACTGGAAACTAACTGGTGAACCTGTTTAAAAGTATAAACCTTACAAAGTTCATCTACTTTTACACTACCCTTTTTAGCGATCCTGGACAGATCATTTCTCACCAGATCTACGATCATCACATTCTCAGACTGTTCTTTTGGATCTTTGGCAAGTTCTGATGCTATTTTTCGATCTTCCTCAATATCTTCTGCTCTTCGCGCGGTGCCCTTTATTGGTTGAGATAAGAGTTCGCTGCCTCTTTTTCTTAAATATCTTTCAGGCGAAGCAGAAATAAGATTCACATTCTCTAATTTAAGATAGGCTGCAAAAGGGGGAGTCGAAATTTCATTGAGAGACCGGTAAATATTAAAAGGATCAATTTGCACATTTTCAGCATAAAATTCCTGGCAAAAGTTGGCTTCATAAATATCTCCGCGATAAATGTGGTTCAGCATCAAGCCAATCTTATCCAGGTATTCCTGCTTCGATATTCTGGCTTCAACCTTTACCGGCGTATGCTCTTCATCAGATTTGAGATCATAATTCTGGATATCTTCAAAATCATCTTCAATTTCATCATCTATCATTCTCAAATAATGAAACTCGATCTGATCTTCCTTAATGAATATTATTTTTTGAGGCTGAAAGAAATAAAGATCCGGAAAATGAAGTCCGTCGAAATTTGAAGATTTCAGACGTTCCACATCATTTTTTAGGTCATAGCTTAGATAACCAAAGATCCAGTCGGCCGTGGTTTCCTGGTATTCTTTCAGTTTATCAAAAGCATTTAAGTGATCGGTTTTAATCGCCGTAAAAGCTTCCACCGCCAGAATAGCCTCATATTCCCCGGTTTTTGAATCATATTCATTACTGTCCAGCCAGGCGATTTCCTGAAACTGTCTGCCCCAGGCCAGTAGCTGTTCTTTTAACTTTTTTGACTCTTTAACTGAAAATACTCTGGAAGTACGCACTTAACTTTGAATTTGATGCGCAAAGGTAGTAAGCACATCTTCAATTCCCATATCCAGAACTTCGTTTGTCACCTTGCCTTCCTCGAAATTATCTTTAAACGATGGCAGACTAAAACTTTCTATCACCTCACCACCGAACCGGCCAAAGATATTTTTCGTGTATTCCAGCGAAGAACTAGCGCCTCGTTTTCCGGGAGAAGTACTTATTAGAAGGATTTGCTTACCCTCTAAAAAATTCCTGTTCACTCGCGAAAGCCAGTCGATTATATTCTTAAAAAAAGCCGAAGGTGCTCCATTATGCTCATTTACCGCTATCACCAAAGCATCACTTTCGGCGATTAAATTTTTGATGATCGTAGCATTTATGGGAAATCCCTCATTTTTTTCAAGGTCGGCGCTATAAATAGGCAACGGATAATCGGTAAGTTTAACTTCCTTGATCTTGTGTCCCTGTATCCTTCCCACTAAATGATCCAGTAATTGCTGATTTATAGAGGTGCTACTATTAGAGCCTGCGAAGGCCAGTACTTTTTGCATCGGTTCAATTTTCGTCTAAAAATACCTAAAATATTTTAGCCAGAAACATTAGCCTTTCCCGACTCTCCGTGGTTTTGTAACTTTATTCAAAAATTATCTGTTTTGAAAAAATATTCCATAGAAAATGAATTTCTGAAGATCACAGTAAAAGAGACCGGAGCGGAACTCTGCAGTATTCTGAATAAAGAGAACCATAAAGAATATATCTGGCAGGCAGATCCTGAAATTTGGGATAGTCATGGTCCTAACCTGTTCCCGGTAATTGGGGTTCTAAAAGACGGGAAATATAGATTTGAAGGAGAAGAGTATAAGATCCCAAAACACGGATTTATCCGCCACAATGAGAACATACGCTTAAAAGAGAGGACTGAGCTTCAACTTGTTTTTGAACTTTTATATTCTGAAGAGACCTTACAGATGTATCCTTTCAAATTTGATTTCAGGATAGCTTTTACTCTGAACAAAAAATCGATTGAAGTAAATCATCATGTGATCAACCTGGACGAGAAACCGATATATTTCTCTTTAGGCGGCCATCCTGCCTTCAATATTCAGCATTTTGAAAAAGAGAAGATCGAGGACTATGCCCTGGTATTTGATAAGAAAATGGATCTTGAAACCTATGTATTAAATGAAGAAGGACTGGTTAGTTCAAAGACCAAAAGTGTTCTGAATAATGAGAATAAAATTCAGCTAACTGAAAACATTTTTAATAAAGACGCGTTTATTTTCAAAAATATCAAGTCTAAAAAAGTTGATCTTATAAGCAGGAAAAATGGAAAGATCCTTTCAGTAACATATAAAGATTTCAAAAACCTGGGAATTTGGGCTAAACCTGGGGCTCCCTATGTTTGTATCGAGCCCTGGCTGGGGATAGCAGATATTGAAGGCACCGATCAAAACCTGAAAAATAAAGAAGGAATCATCAAACTTGAGCCTGAAAATGAATTCGATGCAGACTACAGCATAAACATCGTTTAAGTTTTACTTGCTAAAATCAGGTAAAACTTTGAGTTTCATGCCGTACCTTTGCGCAAAATTAAACTTCGCACTTTGAGTTTTCAGGACCTAAATTTAAACACTCCGTTACGCAATGCCCTGGAAGATCTGAATTTTCAGACTCCCACTCCTATACAGGAACAGGCATTCTCATCTATCATGTCTGGGAGAGATGTGGTTGGAATTGCCCAAACGGGAACGGGAAAAACTTTCGCCTACCTATTGCCTTTACTAAGAATGCTGAAATATTCTGAACAAAAGAATCCGCGTATTCTCATTATGGTCCCAACCAGAGAGTTGGTGGTTCAGGTAGTAGAAGAGATCGAAAAACTGGCAAAGTATATCAATCTAAGAGTTGCTGGAGTTTATGGTGGAGTGAATATTAATACGCAACACCAGGATCTCATGCAGGGTCTGGACATTGTTGTAGCTACTCCCAGGAGGCTGTATGATCTTGTACTGAGAAGAGCCGTTCAGTTGAAGTCTATCCAGAAATTTGTGATCGATGAAGTGGATGTGATGTTGGATCTTGGATTTAAATTCCAGGTGAATAATATTATTGAATTGCTTCCGAAAAACAGGCAAAGCATCATGTTCTCGGCAACGATGACTGAAACTGTTGAAGAAATGATCAACGCAAATTTTAAATCTCCTGAAAAGATTTCAGTAGCTGTAAGCGGTACGCCTTTAGAAAATATTGATCAGCGCGGGTATAAGATCCCTAATTTCTATACAAAAGCTAACTTATTAAAACATTTACTGGCAGATACTGAAACCTATCATAAGGTCCTCATCTTTATTGGAGATAAACGAATTGCAGACAGACTTTATGAAAATTTAGGAGAGGAGTTTCCGGGGGAAACGAGTCTTGTACATACCGGGAAAAGCCAGAATTACAGATTGAAGAGTGTAAGTGATTTTGGGGAAGGTGAATCGAGAGTTTTGATCGCTACAGATGTAATGGCGCGTGGTCTGGATATTGAGAACGTTTCACATGTGGTGAATTTTGATACGCCTCAATATCCTGAGAACTATATGCATAGAATTGGTAGAACGGGACGTGCCGAGAAAAAAGGTCATTCCTTATTATTTACCACGGAAAATGAACAGGAATACCTGGATGCGATTGAAGAATTAATGAAAATGGAAGTTCCAAAATATGAACTTCCGGAAGAAGTTGAAATAGCTACAGAATTAATCCCTGAAGAAAAGCCCAGGGCTATTGAGATCAATAATCCTAATTCTGTTACCGATGAGGCTGGTCCTGCGTTTCATGAGAAAAAGGACAAGAATAAGAAAGTAAATCTTGGTGGATCTTATAGAAGGGAGATCGCCCAAAAATATAAGAAGCCTAAAACTCGAGGCGACAAGAACGCCAATCGAAGAAGGAAAAAATAGAAAAAGGAGCGCCAAAGCGCTCCTTTTTGTTTTTAAAAAACAATTTGTAATTGAATCTTAAATATTTTTGTCATTTCGACCGAAGGGAGAAATCTCCATCGACCGAGATTTCTCAGTCGTTACACTTCTTCGAAATGACAATAGAAAGATTAAGAGATTCTGGTTTTCTTAACTTCTATTTTTCTTCTTCGCAGCTTTAGCAGCTCTTTTTTCTTTCAAACTCAAAACCGGCTCTTTCTTAGCCGAATTCTTAGAAGGCGATTTTTCTTTTGCCATGATTTCTATAATTAGAATTAACTGAATAAAAGTAATAAAAGATCATATACGAAAATCATAAATTTTAAAATTGTAGGTCTACCTGATTATAAAGTATTTTTGAGAATTCATATGAGAAATCTCAGATTCTTCCTATTTCTTAATTATTTTCAAAACAAATTTAAATTACACTGATTATCAGATATTTATATTATTTTAATGGTTTGATTGAGATATATTATATTCAAAAAAATAATTTTATATCATGAAGTATGAAGGCTCACATAATTAGATCCAGACTTTTAGCATTTTTTCTTTTGAATGCCATATTATTTCTAAGTTTTTCATCTTGTTCAGATGATGACAATAATAGAAATGGAGACGACGGGGAACCCAATGAAGAAAATGGAGATGCATTTGATAATTCGGAAATTGTATTCCTTTTGATTGATGAAGATGCCATTGATAACGGTAATGAACCTAATAATTTTTCAGAAACAGACGTTAATGATAATATTGCTGATATTGGTCAAAGACAAACCTTGAAATATTTTCAGGATAATATTGGCCGGGTTATCGATCTTTATTCAGGTCAGGTTGGAGATGAAGCTTGGTTTGCACTAAAATCTATTCCAGATAGTTGGATCACTACAGGACCTACCAGTAACGGACTGCAAAATTACCTCACACCGGGGCCGGGTCTGGGCGCTCCAGGTGACGATCGGGAAGTCTTACTTGATGAAATACCAAATGTGACTCCGTTAAGGGCAGCCGGATTAAAAATGCTGGAAGGTGAGACTGTATATGCGGTGGTATATGATAGTGATATATCTATAAATTACGATCCTATCGAAGGGAATCTTCAGGGGGATAATCTGGGCATTGTAGCTTTTGATGTGATCGATGTCACAGCGAGAAATGACGGTTCAAGTTCAGACCTTCCGAGAGTTACTATACGAATAAGGAATGCTATAGAAATAGCAGAAATGAACTTAGCCCTGTTTTCTAATGCACCAGTTCCGGAATCTTCTTCAGAACCCTTGGATATCACGCCACCAGAAAGTCCGGAACCAATCGTACTTAGCCCTGCCCGGTGATTTGGAAAATTTGGTTTATACCATAGCTATAACATATAAGTAGATTTCTTATTGTTAATAAAGATCCCAGTCGTTTTACTCCTTCCAAATGATTATAAGTTTTCGCAAATATGAAAAGTAAATAATCCTCGGGGAAAGCCCCCAGGCATTAGTTTAGAATAGATTCAATTGAATGTCATTATTTCTAAACTTGGTCAAGACTAATTTTTAGATGAAATCTATGCCTTCATATCAACTTTATCCAGTTCGGCATTTCTTACCCAATTCAGAATAAAAGTTGCTATTCTGCCAATAATAAAGGTGAAACCTCCAAAAACAGGTGGTAATAATGTAAGTTTTAAACCGCCAGCAAACAGGCTTGGGTTTACATCTCCTAAAGATTCAAAAGCATCGAAAACACCAATAAGTACGATTAACTGGCTGAATAATCCAATTATCAACGCCAGTAATGCTACCTGATTCACAAGATAAACCGCCTTTTTAAAAACATGAGAGGATGTTCTCAATTTCATACCGGCTCTCACAATAAAAAAGATCATTAAGAAAAATAACAGTATAATTATGGTCATAGAGAAAGGCCCTCCCTCCTGAATTCTTGAATACAGTTGCCCGAAAAAACCCTGTCGTTGTGCCAGATAAATAAAAAATGAAATCATAAGTGTTTTTTTAGTGGTTAATACCTCAAAACTATATGTTTAATGCAAGGTATTTTAAGATTTGCGATGAACTGCAGATTATGCAGGGTTTATTACAAATATTGGCTCGCCATGTTTTCTACCTTTCTAATTTGGTTATCTGTCGTAAAAGTTTTCAGTATTTAATATTTAGTCGCATTTTTAGTACTTGATGAAAAAAGGAAAAAGGATAACAGGACTTGTTAAACGCAGTCTAACCCATCTCGTATTGTGGTTGATAGTAGTGATCTTTTTCAGTTTTTTCCTTGGAATAGAGGGAGCAGATATCTATTCAAAAATCATATTTTCATTATTCTTCCTGCCAGTTACCATAGCTACCACCTATACTTTCCTATACCATTTGATCCCTAAGTATTTACTGCCGAAACATTATTTTAAATTCGGGTTGTTTACCCTTTATACTCTGGTCATTTCCTCTATTTTTATCATTCTATCTGCTTTTTATGGTTTTGTAATTGCCCTGGAACTTCAATGGAATGCCAACTTTCCCATCTCTAAAAGCCTGTTCTTTATAATTATAACTATTTACCTGGTGGTGGCGATCGCTTCGGCATTCAGCCTTCTGAAAAATAATTATTCCGCTACCGCTAAAAATGAAGAATTAAAAAATCGGATACTTGAAGCTCAGCTAAAATTGAAAGATCAGGAACTTCAGTATTTAAAAATGCAGATACATCCACACTTTCTTTTCAATACGCTCAATACGATCTATGGTCTTAGTTTGTCAAAAAATGAGAAAACACCTGAAATGATCCTTCAACTTTCTGATCTTCTGGACTATATCCTTTACCAGACCACAAAACCATCGGTAAAGCTTGAGGAGGAAATCAATCACATTCGTAATTATATTGATTTGGAGAAAAAACGCTTTCAGGATGCATTGGAAATTGAATTTAAATCTGACCAAATTCCTTCTGATATTGAATTAGCCCCCATGTTGCTTTTACCTTTTGTAGAGAATAGTTTTAAACATGGAAAAGGTAATGATGGAAAACTTAAAATATCGATCTGTATAAAACTGGAAAATAAACAACTCGATTTCAAAATTATAAATTCGGTGAAGCCAAGCTGTGAATATACTATAGCGGAGGGAATTGGGCTTGAAAACATCCGACGCAGATTGAATCTTCTTTACGGTAAAAATTATGAACTGCGTATTGAGGATGAAAAAGAATATTTTAGTGTTAATTTAAAAGTAAACACTGCAAAAATGCCTGCCGATGTTAGATAAAATAAGATGTATTATTGTTGATGACGAACCGGTAGCTTTGGATATTCTGGAGAATCATCTTTCAAAAATAGCTAAGATCGAGATCATTGGCCGGTGCAGAAATTCCACCGAAGCATTTAATATGATCAACGCTAACAAAACTGATCTTATTTTTTTAGATATCAATATGCCCGGTATTTCAGGAATTTCATTTGCAAAATCAATCAATAAGAACATCAGGATCATTTTTACTACCGCATACCGGGAATATGCTATAGAAGGCTTCGATCTGCACGCAGTAGATTATCTTTTAAAACCAATTTCTTTCGACCGCTTACTCGATGCCGTAAATAATTTTCAGGAAGTTCTTTTAAGCCGAAAGACAGAAGAGATTCAAAATGAAAGTTCGGGTGATTTTATTTTTGTGAAGATCGACCGGAAAATGCATAAGATAGATTTTGACAAAATTCTCTGGATAGAAAGTTTAAGTGATTACCTGAAAATCGAAATCACCGACGGTACAAAAGTCACTCGCGAAACAATTTCGTCCATTGAGATGAAACTTCCACAGGATAAATTTCTTAGAATTCATCGGTCTTTTATTATTGCTATTGACAAAATAGAATCTTACTCTAACGAAGAGGTGATCATTCAGAATAAATCAATTCCCATAAGCCGGACCTATAAAGAACAGGTGATCCAAGGGCTGGAGAAATTTCAATAAAAAAGCCCCGCAAGAGCGAGGCTTTTTAAATAAATATTTTCTAATTATATATGCAATGCCCTGTTTTCAGTAGCGGCTAAGGCAGCTTCTTTTACCGCTTCAGCATAAGTTGGGTGAGCATGGCTCATTCTTGCGATATCTTCCGCAGATGCTCTAAATTCCATAGCGGTAACAGCTTCCGCAATAAGATCGGCAGTTCTGGCACCAATCATATGAACTCCAAGAACCTCATCGGTCTTTTCGTCTGCAAGAATCTTAACAAGTCCGTCAATGTCTCCACTGGCTCTGGAACGGCCAAGTGCACGCATAGGGAATTTTCCTTCCTTATATTTCACACCTTCTTCCTTCAACTGCTCTTCAGTTTTTCCAACCGCAGCAACTTCAGGCCAGGTATAAACAACCCCTGGGATTAGGTTATAATCGATATGAGGTTTTTGCCCGGCGATCAATTCAGCAACCATAGAACCTTCTTCTTCCGCTTTATGCGCAAGCATGGCTCCACGAACCACATCTCCTATCGCATAGATATTCTCTACATTGGTTTGTAAGTGATCGTTCACTTTCACTCTTCCCTTATCATCCAGTTCTACTCCTGCGGCATCGGCATTCAATCCATCAGTATAAGGACGACGTCCTACTGAAACTAGACAGTAATCACCTTTTAGTTCGATCTCCTTATCCTTCTTATCATCTGCTTTTATAATGATTTCATCTCCATTTCTCTCTACCGACTTCACTTTGGTACTGGTATGGAATTTAACTCCCTGCTTCTTCAATACTTTCTGAAGTTCTTTAGAAAGTGCGCTATCCATAGTCGGGATAATTCTATCCATGAACTCAACTACAGTAACCTCAGCACCAAGACGGCGATACACCTGTCCCAGTTCTAATCCAATAACTCCACCACCAATCACGATCATATGTTTTGGTACTTCTTTAAGCGTAAGAGCTTCTGTAGAAGTGATGACTCTTTCCTTATCTAATTCGATAAATGGAAGGTTAGCCGGCTTGGAACCGGTAGCGATAATGATCTTCTTTGCTTCGATGGTTTGAGTTTCTCCATCCTTTTCGATATTGACATGGGTTTTATCTTTAAAAGATCCAACACCTTCAATCACATCGATCTTATTCTTATCCATGAGGAACTTTACTCCGTCGCAAGTCTGACTTACCACAGAAGATTTACGCTCCATCATTTTTTCAAGGTTCAATTTCACTTCTCCCGGAATTTCTATTCCGTGTTCTTCAAAATGTTTAAGGGCATCATGATAATGGTGAGAAGAATCCAAAAGCGCCTTACTTGGGATACAACCAACATTAAGGCAGGTTCCTCCAAGAGTGGAGTATTTCTCTATGATTGCAGTTTTCATACCCAGTTGGGCGCAACGAATGGCGGCTACATATCCACCGGGTCCTGATCCTATAACTGCAACATCATATGTACTCATAATTGTAAGTTTTTTTGTTTTTCAAAAATTGGTCGTAAAAGTACGACTATTCTCCACAATGACCAATACTGAGTTCGTAGTTCGTGGTTCGTAGAAAATAAAATTTCACTGCCTCGTAAAAAAATTTATTTAAAAAGTCACGAACTAATAACTAAAGACTAATCAGCGTACTTTGCTTTACTTTATTGATCGTAAAGATACTTTTGGTACTTCCTATATGATCCAGCGTAGTTAATTTTGTAACCAGAAATTCCCGGTAGGCATCCATATCTTTCACCAGAACTTTCAGGATATAGTCAAAATCTCCACTTACATGAAGACATTCTATTACTTCGGGAAGACTGGTAACTTCTCTTTCAAATTTATTTAGGAAATCTTTTTTATGCTGAATAAGTTTTATCTGGCAAAGCACCATAAAAGCCTTTTCAATTTTTTCAGGATCCAGCAGAGCAACATAATTTTTGATCACTCCTGCCCTTTCCAATTTCCGAATCCTTTCATATACCGCGGTTACCGAAAGTCCCAGATCGTTCGAAATCTCTTTATTGGTCTTTTTACTATCCTGCTGTAGATGATTCAGGATTTTCTTATCAAGTTGATCAATTTTCATAGGTTACTAATTTTCATCAAATCAATGAAATTTATCCTAAAAATAGAATTTAATTCTAAATTTTAGATTTAAAGCAGATTTATTTACCATAATTGACCAGTATCATTGTTTTTAAAACTAATCTTATTCAACTTTGATATATTAAATCAAACATCATGAAATACAAACCGGCAGATCGTATTCAGGATCTACAATATTTTGGGGAATTTGGAGGAGTGAATCCTTCAATTTCTGACTCTTCAACTTATACATTTCTTTCCGCAAAGACCATGTTCGATACTTTCGAAGGAAATGCAGAAGGTTGTTATTTATATTCACGGCATTCTTCCCCTTCAAACCTATATTTAGGCGAAGCCCTGGCAGCAATGGAAGGAACTGAGACGGCGAATGTTACAGCATCAGGAATGGGTGCGATCACAGCAACATTAATGCAATTATGTAATGCCGGAGATCATATCGTATGTAGCAGAACTGTTTATGGGGGCACCTATGCTTTTCTGAAGAATTTAGCGCCTAAGTTTGGGATAGCAACCACATTTGTTGATATTACTAAACCTGAAATGGTAGAAGCTGCGGTTCAGAAAAATACGAAAGTGATCTACTGCGAATCTGTAAGCAATCCTCTACTGGAAATTGCCGACCTTGAATCTCTAAGCAGAATTTCGAAGGTTCATGGTCTTAAGCTTGTAATAGACAATACATTTTCTCCTCTGTCTATCACTCCACAAAAGTTGGGAGCAGACGTGGTGATTCATAGTCTTACTAAATTCATCAATGGCAGCAGTGATACGGTTAGTGGAGTAATTTGTGGAACTAAAGAATTCATCAATGATCTTAGGAATGTGAATGACGGGGCGGCCATGTTATTGGGGCCAACCATGGATAGTTTTAGAGCAGCTTCAATTTTGAAGAATCTTAGAACCCTTCATATTAGAATGAAACAGCACAGTCATAACGCCATGTTTCTGGCCAAAAAATTTCAAGAAGATGGATTTAAAACGGTATATCCTGGACTGGAATCTCATCCCGGCCACGATACTTTCAGGAAAATGATGAATGAGTCTTATGGATTTGGCGGAATGCTGACCATTGATGTTGGTTCTCTGGACAAGGCCAATGAACTTATGGAGTTAATGCAGGAAAAAAATCTTGGATACCTGGCAGTAAGTTTAGGATTCTATAAAACCCTGTTCAGCGCACCGGGAACTTCTACTTCATCTGAAATTCCTATAGAAGAGCAGAATGAAATGGGCTTAAGCGATGGATTGATCCGTTTTTCCATTGGTTTGGATAACGATATTGCAAGAACATATGAAATGATGAAAGAATGTATGATAAAAGTAGGAGTTCTGGATACTGAAATGGTCTAAAATTTTGCAGGATTAAGCCGAAAGTCGTAAAATTACGTTCAGAAAAAATGATCAATATTAACGACCGGTTTTAAAATCATAAGCCTCAGGGTAGATCTGATAATTTTCAGGTATACCCTGAGGCTTTATTTTTACCGCATATAAAGAACTTAAGCTTAATGGAAAACTCTACTGCGAATCCTGAAAATGAACCTGTAATTGAAAACAGAGAGCTTAATATCTGGGAAGCTTTAATTCCAGTTTTTGCCCTAATTGGGATGCTTGCATTTAATGTTTTTGTTTTTGGCGACGACGCACTTAGTGGATCCAATCAATTCATCTTATTATTAGGAGGTGGAGTTGCAGCGATTGTTGGATATTTCAATAAAGTGAAATTTGACTTCATGATAGATGAGGTTGCTAAAAATATCCAAAGTACCGCAGGCGCTATCCTGATATTATTAATGGTGGGAGCACTTGCAGGAACCTGGCTTATTAGTGGAATTATCCCTACCATGATCTATTATGGTCTACAAATATTAAATCCCACAATCTTTCTTGCAGCCTGTGTGATCATCTGTTCGGTAATTTCTGTGGCTACAGGTAGTAGTTGGACCACTTCAGCCACGGTAGGTATTGCTCTTATCGGGATTGCCGACGCCCTGGGGATTTCTTTGGGAATGACCGCCGGTGCTATACTTTCCGGAGCTTATTTTGGAGATAAAATGTCTCCTTTAAGTGATACCACCAACCTTGCCCCTGCCATGGCCGGCACCGATCTTTTCACGCATATAAAGTACATGGCCTTAACTACGGTGCCTACCATCACAATTACTTTGATCGCATTTATCATTATAGGATTAAATCTTGATACCAGTGGATCTACAGATACTTCAGCTATTTTAAATTCTATTGAAAGTTCCTTTACTATTACTCCATGGCTTTTTCTCGTGCCGGTAGTGGTTATATTTTTAATCGTTAGGAAAACTTCTCCTTTGGTGGCATTGTTAATTGGAACCTTAATGGGAGCAGTAGCAGCTTTGATTGTTCAACCGAACATCGTGCTTGCGGTGAGCGGAATGGATGATCTCAACTTCATAAGTGGGTATAAAGGGATTATGAATGCGATCACCGTAGATACTGCTGTTGAAACCGATTCTGAAGCCCTGAACGATCTTTTTGCTTCCAGCGGAATGGCGGGGATGCTGGGCACGATCTGGCTGATTATTTGCGCGATGGTCTTTGGTGGAATTATGGAAGCTATTGGTGCCTTAGCCAGAATTAGCAAGGCCCTGCTTAATATGTTCCATACTACCTTTGGATTATTTGCCAGTACCGTATTTAGCTGTTTAGCATTGAATGTAACTGCTTCAGATCAATACCTGGCGATTGTTGTTCCTGGTAAAATGTTCGACAAAGCCTATAAAGATAAAGGACTTGCTCCTGAAAACTTAAGCCGTAGTCTGGAGGATTCGGGTACGGTAACTTCAGTTTTAGTTCCCTGGA
This sequence comes from Christiangramia sediminis, assembly GCF_020552705.1. Lineage (GTDB taxonomy): Bacteria > Bacteroidota > Bacteroidia > Flavobacteriales > Flavobacteriaceae > Christiangramia > Christiangramia sediminis. Next base: position 304,495 of record NZ_JAJBZG010000002.1, read on the forward strand.
ATACCTGTGGGGCTTATCACAGTGGTGTTCTGGGTGTACCGGTTTTATCTTATGCCGGCTATGCCTTCTTTAATTACCTAAGCCCGTTTATGACATTGTTATTCGCGGCGGTGGGAATAAAAATTAAAATGCTTTCCGAAAAATAAAACTTACAATTACGATAATTCTGAAGTTAATTTACTGATAATTTGATAATTATAGAGTCATACTATTGCGTTAATTGAAATCAATAGATAAGCCCTATTAAACAATAAAATTTTAAAATTTTTCAGGCTTTCAAATACATGCTTAGATAGTAAATTTGCGGTGTAGAAAAGAAAAAAGTTTAATTAAAAATAAAATTATAATATGGCTTTAGTAGGAAAAAAATTTCCAAATCTTAGCGTTGACGCAATGAACGAAATGGGAGATACTTTCAAATTAAATGTTTTGGAAGAAGCTCAGAAAAACAACAAGAAAGTATTGCTTTTCTGGTACCCGAAAGATTTCACCTTTGTTTGCCCTACAGAACTTCACGCTTTTCAAAATGCTATGGAAGAGTTTGAAAAAAGAAATGTGATGGTGATCGGAGCTTCCTGTGATACTCCAGAGGTACATTTTGCATGGTTAAATACTCCAAAAGATAATGGTGGTATTGAAGGTGTAAAATACCCGATCCTTGCAGATTCTAACCGTAACCTAAGTTCAAGACTTGATATCCTGGACATTATGAGTGAGACTTATGATGACGAAACAGGAGCGATCACTCTTGAAGGTGATAATGTAACTTATAGAGCTACTTACCTTATCGATGAAGAAGGAACTGTATTTCATGAAGGTATCAATCATATGCCACTTGGAAGAAATGTAAACGAATTCCTAAGATTGATAGATGCTTACACGCATGTTCAGGAAAAAGGAGAGGTTTGCCCGGCAAACTGGGAAGAAGGTAAAGAAGCAATGAATGCAAATCGCGATGGAGTTGCATCTTACTTAAGCCTTAACTAAGAAGTTAGAACTGAAGTAAGAACTTAAAAAAATTGCTATGATTAAGGAATTAGATCAGGATAACTTAAGCGAATTAGTTGAAAGTAATGATACCGTAGTGGTCCAGTATATGGCCGGATGGTGTGGAAACTGCAGGTTGATGAAGCCAAAGTTTAAAAAACTGGCTTCTGAGAACGAAAATGCTCAGTTTATATTTGTTGATGCGGAAAAGTTTCCGGAATCAAGAAAACTGGCTAAAGTTGATAACCTGCCTACCTTTGCTACTTTCAAAAATGGAAGTTTTAAGAATCAGGTTCAGACGAACAAGTTTGACCAATTAAAAAGCTTAGTAGATGAAGTTACCAGTAATTAGACATCTGCAGAAAAACAATGATGAGGTAAAGCTTCAAAACACGATTGAAGTTCTTGAAAATTTCACCGAACATCGTTCAGTCTCTGAAGAGGAAATGGACGTGATAGGTGAACTGCTTACCAATCTTTGTGGAGCTGTAGAAGTTCATAAAATGATAAAAGATGGTGTTCCGGAAAGGGATGCTGCAAATAACTTTGTAAAGAAAGTCTTAGGTTCTATAGACAAATAGATAATCTTACAAATCAATTCACAAGGGCTGTTTTCATTAGGAAACAGCCCTTATTGTTTTATGATAATTTTAGTAATAACCCAAAGACAATCTTCTAAATTTATATTTCAAATAAAAAAATAGCATGGCAAAGATTGAACTTGGCGGAGAAAAAGTAACTACCTATGGTAATTTACCTTCGATGGACGAAAAAGCACCTCATTTTGAACTGATTAAGTCAGATTTATCTATTGGGACTTTAGAAGATTTTAAAGGTAAAAGAGTGGTGATGAATATTTTCCCCAGTATAGATACGGGGGTTTGTGCAACTTCTGTCCGCAATTTCAACAAGAAAGCATCAGAATTAAAAAATACCGTAGTTCTGTGTATCTCCAGAGATCTTCCATTCGCGCAACAAAGGTTCGTGAGTGATGAGGAACTAAAAAATGTGACTAATCTTTCAGATTTTAGAGATAGAAATTTTGGAAAGGACTATGGTGTGGAAATGCTAGACGGAGCTTTTGAAGGACTTCTTTCAAGAGCTGTCGTGGTACTGGACGAAAATGGCCATGTAATTCACTCACAACAGGTTTCAAGAATTGAAGATGAACCGGATTATCTTGCCGCTTTGAAAACATTATTATAATGAAGAACAGTTTCCTCGGAAAAAGAATCAGAGGAGGAGGATATGCGATCAAAGGAGCCTGGCTTCTGCTTAAGCATGAACCCAGTATCCAGGTTCAATTTGTGATTTCTATCCTGGTGTGCATTGCCGGATGGTTTTTTGGGATCTCCAGAACAGAATGGATATTTCAGTTCCTGGCTATTGGTCTGGTTATGTCTACAGAAGGCCTGAACACTGCTATTGAAGCCATGGCAGATTTTGTCCATCCAGATTTTCATAATAAAATAGGTCATATCAAAGATGTGGCAGCCGGAGCAGTATTTATATCAGCACTAATTGCTGTAATAATTGCTGGTTTCATTTACTTACCCTATATATTTAATCCCGGTAAATAATAAATCCTATATATTAAAGTTTTCATTTATAGTCTAAAACCTATAAAACAGGCAAGTTTTAAAATTGAAGATTTTTTTCCTTAATTTGGAAAAGGCTAATTTGTATTTTTGCCGAAACCGTTCAACCTACATATGGCTAAAAAGAAAGCTAACACCAAGAAAACCGCCAAAAAACCTCGTAATTTCTCACTGAAGCTCAACAGGCAACAAAAGGTGGTTCTGGGTAGTTTTTTAATGCTTTTTGGCTTGGCCCTAATTGTAGCCTTCGTTTCCTTCCTTTTTAACTGGCAAGCCGATCAGAGTGTTCTTAATGAATTTACCAATCGGGAGATCGAAGCCAGAAACTGGCTTAGTAAATTTGGAGCCACTGTTAGTGATTTCTTTATCTACCAGGGATTTGGCCTCGCCGCTTTCTCCATTGCTTTTTTAGTATTGCTTAGCGGAGTATATCTTTTCTTTGGATTCAATAGCTCCAATCTTAGAAAATTCTGGTTTTGGGGAGTATTGGTCATGATATGGCTATCTGTATTCTTTGGCTTCTTTGCTGAAAAAAATGCGTTGCTTGGAGGACGCATAGGTTTTGAAACCAATGATTTTATACAGGATTATTTAGGCTTTTTTGGAACTGCACTTCTAATGCTTTTCTTATTTATTGCATATCTGGCAATTAGATTAAAAGTAACTCCGGAAATGATAGGAGTATATTTCAAATCTGGTAAAAAAGAGCTTAAAGACGCTATGGTAGAACACCAGTCCACTATTTCTGAAACCGAAGAAGAAAAAGACTGGAAAGAAACTGTAGTTAAACCAAAAACAGAAGAAGAGAAACCTCAAAGTATAGATCTTTCGGAAGAAAAACCTGAAAAGAAGGAACCTGAACCATCTCCGAAAATGGAAGTTACCACCCCTTCTGAAGAAGATGTCGCGATGGAAGTTGAAGCAGCTCCAGAGGAAGAAGAGGAAGATAACCTGAGCAAAAAACTGGTAAAGGATTTTGGGGAATTTGATCCGACCCTGGAATTGAAGAATTATAAGTTCCCAACCGTAGAACTTCTTAAAGATTATGGAGGGACTATTACTATAGACCAGGAAGAACTTGAGGAAAACAAAAATAGAATTGTAGAAACCCTCAAAAACTATAAAATCGAGATCGCCCAGATCAAAGCGACCGTGGGACCTACGGTAACGCTATATGAGATCGTGCCTGAAGCTGGAATAAGGATTTCCAAGATCAAGAATTTAGAAGATGATATTGCGCTTTCACTATCGGCATTAGGGATCAGGATCATTGCTCCGATTCCGGGAAGAGGAACCATTGGTATTGAAGTACCTAATAAAAATGCCAGTATTGTCTCCATGCGCTCCGTGATTGCCTCGGCAAAATTTCAGAATGCTGAAATGGAATTACCCCTGGCGCTGGGAAAAACCATTTCAAACGAAACCTTTGTGGTAGACCTTGCTAAAATGCCGCATATGTTGATGGCGGGAGCTACCGGTCAGGGTAAATCGGTTGGTTTAAATGCTATTCTTACCTCCCTACTCTACTGCAAACATCCTGCAGAAGTGAAATTTGTACTGGTGGATCCGAAGAAAGTTGAACTTACTTTATTCAATAAAATTGAACGTCATTACCTGGCAAAATTACCAGATACCGAAGACGCAATTATTACCGATAATACCAAGGTGATCAACACCCTGAACTCGCTTTGTATAGAAATGGACAACCGTTACGATATGCTGAAAAACGCCATGTGTCGTAACATTAAAGAATACAATACTAAATTCAAGGCTAGAAAACTTAATCCAAACGACGGACATAAGTTCTTACCATATATTGTTTTGGTAGTAGATGAGTTTGCAGATCTTATTATGACGGCAGGTAAAGAGGTTGAAACTCCAATCGCAAGACTGGCCCAGCTTGCCCGTGCTATTGGAATACATTTGATCATTGCCACCCAAAGACCATCTGTAAACGTAATTACTGGTATTATCAAAGCTAACTTCCCTGCCAGAGTTGCTTTCCGTGTTACTTCGAAAATTGACTCCAGGACTATTCTGGATAACCAGGGAGCAGACCAGTTAATTGGCCGCGGGGATATGCTATTTACTCAGGGAAATGATCTTAAAAGATTACAATGTGCTTTCGTAGACACTCCTGAAGTGGATAAGATAACAGAATTCATAGGTTCTCAAAAAGCCTATCCAGATGCACACCAACTTCCTGCTTATGAAAGTGAGGAAAGTGGCACAGGACTTGATATAGATGTGAGCGAGCGGGATAAGTTATTCCGTGAAGCCGCAGAAGTGATCGTTACGCACCAGCAAGGGTCCGCATCATTGCTTCAAAGAAAACTAAAACTTGGTTATAACCGTGCCGGAAGGATCATAGATCAACTGGAAGCTGCAGGCATCGTTGGTCCTTTCGAAGGAAGCAAGGCAAGACAGGTATTAGTAACAGATCTGGCGGCATTAGATCAACTTTTAAATGAAAAACCAGACAATTAAAAAATCAAGATGAAAAAATTAGTATTTATTCTGGCTGCGATCATGTCGTTAAACGTGCAGGCCCAGGATTCTCAAAAAGCTGAAAAATTACTTAATTCTGTATCCTCCAAGGTGAAAGCCTACGACAATATGGTAATAGAATTTAAATATGCTTTGGAGAATAAAGCCGAAAATGTAAGCCAGGAAACAAGAGGAGATGTGAGTATAGATGGGGAAAAGTACGTGCTAAACCTTATGGGAACTACCCAAATGTTTGACGGAAAGAAAATTTATACGATCATTCCTGAAGATGAAGAGATCAACATATCAAACTATGTAGAAGAAGATAATAACAGTATCACTCCTTCAAAAATGTTCAGTTTTTATGAGGATGGATACAACTACCAGATGGACATCACTCAAAATGTAAAAGGACGTGAAATCCAGTATGTAAAGCTTACCCCTAAAGATAGTAATGCTGAGATCAAAAATATTTTACTGGGAATAGACAGCCAGACCAAACATATTTATAATCTTATCCAAACTCAGGAAAATGGTACAAAAGTGACCATTACCGTGAAAAGTTTTAAAACGGATCAGCCTTTGGCGAAAAATCTGTTTACCTTCAACAAAGACAGATATAGCGATTACTACATCAATAGATTAGATTAAATTGAAAATACTCGACCGGTACATACTAACCAGTTTTTTAAAAACATTTTTTTCGGTCTTTATCATACTCATGTTCATCTTTGTACTCCAGACAATCTGGTTGTACATAGGTGAACTTGCTGGTAAAGACCTGGATGCAGAAGTTATTTTGAAATTCCTTTTGTATTTTTCCCCAAAACTGGTACCGCTCGTTTTACCGCTTACCATCCTGCTCACTTCCATAATGACCTTTGGTTCCTTTGCTGAAAATTATGAATTTGCAGCGATGAAATCTTCGGGTATTTCACTTGGTCGCGCGATGCGAAGTCTAACGGTCTTTATTGTTTTTGTTAGTCTTATAGCTTTCTTTTTTGCCAATAATGTGATTCCTGCTGCGGAATTCAAGTCAATAAATCTTCGGAAGAATATTGCACAACTAAAGCCTGCCATGGCCATTTCTGAAGGTATTTTTAATGACATAGGTACTTTCAACATCAAAGTAGAAGATAAAACGGGTGAAAATGACCAGTATCTTACGGATGTGATCATTCATCAGAAAAAACAAACCGGAGGAAATACCACGGTTATAAAAGCAAAAGAAGGTGAATTAGTAGGTAGTACAGAATCTGATGTACTCTCTTTAATATTAAAAGAAGGAAATTACTACGATGAAATAAAACCTTCAGATTACGAAAAGCGGAAGAACAAACCTTTTACCAAAAGTTATTTCGATGAATATGTGATCAACATAGATCTTTCAGATTTTAATAATGTTAACCTGGAAGATGAATCTTACAGTTCTACTCACGGAATGCTTAAAATTTCAGAATTAGATGAAAGTATAGACTCGTTCTCTGTGGCTTACAATAACAAAATGGCTGAGTTTAAAGAATCTATGTATAACCGAACAGGTGTAAAGACCATCAAAATAAATTATACTCCGAAGGATACCCTCATTGCTTTTGAGGACGGACTTCTATCCCACTACGACACCTACGATGCCGCTCAAATTGCAAATCTCGCGCTGGGTTCGGTAAATTCATCCTTAGCACACCTGGGAATGAAAAAGGTGGAATTTAAACGAAGTGTACAGCAGGTGAATAAGTTTGAGATCGCCCTGCATGAGAAATACGCGTTGTCGGTGGCATGTATAGTACTCTTCTTTGTAGGGGCGCCATTGGGAGCGATTATAAGAAAAGGAGGGATTGGACTCCCAATAGTAGTAGCAATACTACTGTTTTTAACCTATCACTTCATAGGAATTTTTGCTAAAAATTCAGCGGAAGACGGTAGTGTTCCGGCTTTTATAGCCACATGGCTCTCCACTTTAATCATGTTACCACTGGGAATATATTTAACATACAGAGCCACGACAGATCAGGGTCTGTTTGTGTTCGACAATATTCTGGAACCTTTCAAAAAACTCTTCAAAAAAGCCGGGCTTTTCAAGGACAAAAGTAAAACAGAATAAATATCTTTGCAGCCACAAAATTAGATGTTATGGCTCAGGTAGAAAACAATCAATATTCAATAAAACTGGATAATATTCAGGAAGCCATTGATGATATTCGTGCCGGGAAGGTAATCATTGTGGTAGATGATATTGATCGTGAAAATGAAGGTGACTTTTTAGCTGCTGCCGAAAAAGTTACACCTGAGATGATAAATTTTATGGCTACCCACGGTCGCGGACTTATTTGCGCACCACTTACCGAAGCCAGATGTAATGAGCTGAAACTAGAAATGATGGTTGGTAATAATACCGATCCTATGGAAACAGCTTTTACTATTTCAGTTGATCTTAGAGGAAAAGGAGTTACCACAGGAATCTCTGCGGCCGATCGTGCTAAAACTGTCGAAGCTCTTATCGATCCTGAGATCAAACCACAGGATCTTAACAGGCCAGGACATATCTTTCCGCTCAAAGCAAAAGAAGGCGGAGTCTTAAGAAGAACAGGCCACACTGAAGCTGCCATTGACTTTGCCAGACTGGCTGGTTTTGAACCGGCGGGAGTGATCGTGGAGATCATGAATGAAGATGGTACAATGGCCCGTCTACCTCAGTTAATGGAAGTCGCCAAAAAGTTCGATCTTAAAATTGTTTCTATCGAAGATCTGGTAGCCTATAGAATGCAACATGACTCTTTGATCGAAAAGAAAGAAGATTTTGAGCTGGACACGAGATTTGGAAAATTCAGATTACGAGCCTATAAGCAAACCACCAATTCTCAGGTACATGTGGCCTTAACCAAAGGTGCATGGAAATCAAATGAGGAAATTATGGTAAGGGTCAATTCTACCCTGGTAAACAATGATATTCTAGGTACGTTGACCAATAATGCCGACAAGAAGCTGGACAGTATGTTCAAAGCCATAAATGATGAAGGTCGTGGCGCTATTGTCTTTATTAATCCTGCAAACCAATCTCCCAATCTCTTAAACCGTCTTACAGAATTAAAGGAAAGTCAGAAAAAAGGAGAGATCAAAGCACCTCCGGTGAAAATGGATAATAAGGATTTTGGAATTGGAGCCCAGATACTTCACGACCTCGAAATACATAAGATCAGGTTGCTTTCAAATACACAGCAAACCAAGCGTGTGGGGATGATTGGATACGGACTTGAAATAACTGAATACGTAAATTATTAGTCTATTTCAATAATAACCTCATCCAGAGGTCTTCTTACCTTTTTAAATTTAGAGAACATATCCTCTTCAGAACGATATCCAACCGGAAGAACGAGGACAGATCGTAAATTCTTAGCATGCAGATCCAGGAATTCATCATATTTCTCAGGTTCAAAACCTTCCATGGGGCAGGCATCAATTTCTTCTGCAGCGCAAACAGTAAGCAAAGTTCCTAAAGCAAGATATGCCTGATTAATCGCCCAGGCTTCGATCTCTGCTACTTCTTTCGTCTTAAAATCATTGATAAGGAAATCATGAAATGGTTTAAGGATCTCTTCGGGAGTTTCCCGCACATGCTTTACCCTTTTAAAGTAATTCGTAATAAAATCTTCATCTACCTTGTCTTCAATACAAATTACCATAACATGTGAAGCGGAATCCACCTGTTGCTGGTTCATAGAAAATTCACGCAGCTTTTTTTGAATTTCTTTATTAGAAATGATCAGCATTTTAAGGGGCTGAAGTCCGTAAGAGGTTGCGGTTAAATTAAAAGCCTGTTTTAAGACCTTTACTTTTTCCTGAGAAAGAATTTTGGTATCATCAAATTTCTTGGTCGCATAGCGCCAGTTCAAAGCTTTTATATTACTCATAACTCATTAAAATAATATTTTACAAATGTACACAATGTATAAGGTAACACTGGCGTTAGCGCATAAATTAATCTAATACATCAATTATTATGGCTATCTTCGGTAATCAATTCATCAATCTTTAATGAAGCGGCTAAAAAAAATAATTCTGGCTTTCGTCATCGGTCTGGTACTGATCATTTTTGTAGTGCTTGGGATTGAAGCGATATTCCAGCGGCAAACGGCAGGACTTATTTATAGTGATATGTCTAATGTTCCTCCTGCCAGGACCGTTATCATACTTGGAGCCAGCGTGCATGCTGATGGTAAATTATCCCCCATTCTGCAGGATCGGGTAGATACAGCCATAAGATTATACAAAAATAACAAAGTGGAAAATTTTCTGGTTACAGGAGATCATAGAACCGACGATTACAATGAGGTCTCGGCAATGGTGAATTATCTTGAAGAAAAAGGAATCGACAAAAGTTTGATTATTTCAGATCATGCCGGGCTGGACACTTATGATAGCATGTACAGGGCTGGAAAATTATTTGATGTAGAAAGTGCCATTGTTGTTACTCAAAAGTTCCATCTTACCAGAACCCTGTTTATTGCAAAAAATCTTGGCCTGGATTACCGGGGATTCGCTGCCGATCAAAGAGCTTATCAAACGGAATACAGACTCAAACAAAGGGAAAAATTAGCCAATCTCAAGGCACTCTGGGAGGTTTTATTGAAGAAAAAACCACGCACTTTACAGGCGAGGCTAAATTAATCGCTCCCAGGCAACTAAGCTTGTCATTTGTTTTTTTGTTATATTAGAATACTACTAACTTCTAAAATCGAACAATATGATCCAGTGGTTAATTCATATTCTAATTGACGCTTTAGTTCTTCTTATTGCCGCAAAATTTTTAAGTAAAGTCCATTTAAACGGCTTTAAGTCTGCAATCATTGTGGCATTGATTATTGGAGTGCTTAGCTTTCTGTTAAGCTGGTTGCTAACAGCTATTCTCAATATAGCTACATTAGGTATCTTCTACTTCCTCGGAATTGGTTTTATCACCAGGGTTATTGCCTATGCCATAATCATTGAGATCGCTGATAAATTGACTTCAGACTTTAAGACAGACGGTTTTTGGCCTTCGCTATGGCTCGCTGTATTAATTGCTATTATAGGTGGAATTGTAGACGCAATTCTATTCTAAATATTCATCTACCGGGTGAGATGCTTCACCCGGTTTTTTCTTCCCCACCATACTATAAAACCAGTTACAGGTAAAGAAGCCACAAAAAGGCTTAAAATAAAGGCGATGATCTTTCCTGTCATTCCAAAATACTGCCCGGTATGAATTCCATAACTCATTTCCTGCAGTTTCAGTCCGGTACTTTTACTTTTATATGGCTGACTTTGTAGTAGTTCAGCAGTCTGGGGATGAAAATAGTAATTAGATTGATGATCATAATCCAGAGATTCAGGATAGACTCCAGTTACCACAGGATGGTGATCTCCCTCTGTCCAAACAAAATACATATCATTATTTGGCAAAAGCTCTATTGTTTCATAGAACGCTATATCTACCGGATTTTCTGCAATTGGTGTTTTTTGCTCAATATCCTCCACATGATGATCACTTTCCACGTCTTCTCCAAAATTTCCGGCATAATAAATCCCTTCCTTAACCCAATCGTAAGAGAAATACAAACCTGTAATAGCTACAATTATTGCCAGAATATGAAGATAAAATCCACTAATATTATGCAGGTCGTAGTTAAGTCTTCTCCAACGGGCACTCCATTTAACCTTAAGGCTCTTTTTTAAATTCTTCAACTTTTTAGGCCACCAGAGTATTACACCCGTTATCAACATCAAAATAAATATCAAGGTTGATATTCCAACTACCTGCCTGCCGATCTCCTCAGGTAGTAAAAGGTACATATGCAGAGATTTGACAATTTCGAAGAAATCTTGCGTGAAGTCCTGGGCATATAGAAACTCGCCGGTATAGGGGTTTAGATAGAAATAATAAGGAACCTCTTCATATAGACCGTACACGGCAACGGGCCTGTCTTTTCCTGTGTACAACACAAAATCATCAGTTGCACCGGGGTAATTTTGTTGTACAACCTCCTTAATCTTTGAAGGCGCCATAAAAGCTTCCTGCTTGTTTTCTACGAACCGGTAATCATAGATAGCATCTTTTATCTCATCATGAAAAACATAGATGCATCCCGTTATGGCTACGATAAACACGATAATTCCGGTAATAAGGCCTAACCAAAGATGAATTCGGCCGGCCCATTTTTTTAAGGTGTTATTCTTTTTCTTTTTTTTCATAATAGAAAAAGGAGATCACCCTAAGAGCGATCTCCGGCTAATTAATTTCTAAAATTTATAAGTCAGCGCTGCTGCAAAATTTCTGGGAGCCTGCGGATTGATAGTTGACCAACCGTTGAAATAATCTTCGTTGGTAAGATTATTTAATTTGAGATTGATAGAAAATTTATCTACATCATAGAAAACCGCTGCGTTCAAGACTGTATAGGATGGCAGGGTAAAAGTCCCGGCAGTATTCCTGTTAAATATCATATTTTCACTGGCATAATTTCCTCCAAATCCAATTCCAAAACCTTCAGCAATACCAGAGGTCAATCTATAACTGGCCCATAGGTTGGCAAGAGTTTCCGGTCCGGCAGATTCTGGTCTCCTTCCAAGAAAATCATCATTTGCGGCAGCTTCAGTAACCTCACTGTCATTATGACTAAAACCTGCAACCAAATTCAGTCCGTCCACCGGGCTGGCCGTTAACCTTGCTTCAAAACCACGGCTGTATTGGGTCCCATCCTGGGTAACTTCTATACCGCTACCTAAAACAATATTTTCAACTTGAATATCATAATAACTTAAGGTTGCGAAAACTCGGCCATTGAAAAAGTTAAGTTTTGTTCCTACTTCAAATTGAGTCGCATGTTCCGGGTCAAAAGTGATCCTTTGAGATTGTTGGGTTTCCTGATCAATAACTTCTGTAGGAGCCACATTACTAAAACCATCCATATAATTGGCAAATATCGATATCTTATCAATAATTGGCTGATACACTACACCAAATTTAGGAGAAAGCGCTGTCTGGCTGTTACTATCATTTTCAAACTGATCTATTCTTAAACTGGCCATTGCAGATAACGCTGGAGTTATATTAAGAACATTAGAAACATAGGCACTGTAAAAGTCTTCCTTAGTAATACTGTTATTTCTAGCAGTATTTTGCAATAAACCATCAACGGCAGCTGTAGAAAGGATTCCGCTATCACCATTTGTTATGTAGTTTTCCTCTTCCGTAATTCCAAAAACACTTTCATTTACGTTTTGCAGACTGGCATTTCCTAAGTAAACCTGTCCGTTACCCACATATCCGCTGCCATTATCAATTATTTCCCTTTGAAAATAATCAAGACCGGCCACCATTCTGTTTCTCATTCCGAAGATCTCAAAATCACCGATAAAATTTTGCTGAAGATCTGTGGTTAGCGTAGTTGAATTTTGATTATTCATAAATCTTGTAAAAACAACTCCTTCTTCCAGGCCTTCGGTAAACCTCGTAGATTCATATAAATAAGAGTAGTATCCTTTAGATTTCGCACTACCACGTGAGATAACGGTTTGTGAGGTCCAGTTGTCTGACAATTCATAATTCATCTGTCCCTGGAGGCTGTATGTAGGATTCTCTAGCGTAAGGTCATTACTAGTGTAAGACCTGTTCGTATTATAGTTCAATTCTTCAATATTGGTAGCTGTTAGAGGGGCACCCCTGTCTACAAAAAGCATGGTTGGATTTGTAGATTCCCCATTAAAGAATTCAGTATTTACAAAAAATGAAAGCCTGTCATTCACTTTATATTTTAGCGAGGGCGCCACGAAGAAAGATTTGGAAAAACCGGCATCCTGAAAAGAGTTCCTGGTTTGATACGCAGTATTTACACGCAAAGCTACATCACCTTCCTCATCAAGCGGAGTATTCACATCTGCCGCAACTCTGTTAAGACCAAAACTGCCCAGAGTATAGCTTATATTTCCGCCGAAATATTCATATGGTTTTTTGGTGGTGATATTTATCAAACCTCCATAGGAAATAAGGCTGCTCCCGTATAGCGTACCCGATGGGCCTTTAATAACTTCTATATTTTCAATATTGGCAGGATCGGGGCTTCCATTGGTAAGGGCGGGAAGACCGTTTACCAGGCTAGGCTGCACGGGAAATCCTCTTAGAGCATAGTACCCGGCTCCATCTCCTCCCCGACCGGTAGATTCCCAAAGCTTGGTGATCCCGGAACTATTTTTCAAAGCATCATCAAAATTGGTAACAATTTGCTCGCTGAGAATTTCCGCGGTAATATTATCGTACACCTGAGGATTTTCAATATTTTTTAGAGGTAATTTGGAAACATATACACTTTTTTCGCGGTTAAACTTATTAGCATTTCCATTTCCTCGGATTAGTACTTCAGAGAGTTGCTCTTCTCCAGATTTTAGAGTGATATTAGGAAGACTGGTAGTTTCACCTGCCTTTACAGAGAAAGCTATCTCCTGAGATTTGTAACCCACATAAGAAATCCTTAAAAGATAATTGCCTACAGGAACATTCTCAATCTTAAAAGAACCATCTTCAAGGGTTTCGGTTCCTATTTCTGTGCCCTGAATATTGATATTAGCTTCAGAAATTCCATTAGCATCTACAGTGGTAACTTTACCCTGAAGACTTCCGGAATTTTGTGCAAAACCGGCATAAGTAAAAAGCAAAGCGATGAGTAGTATTTTTTGATACATTATAAGTTTAAATTTATTTAGACTGATTACAAATAGAAGTGCAAATCTAAACTTGAGAGTTGAGAATTAAAAGCCTATTTAGAATTATTTTAAATAAAATTAATGAAAAGACTGTATTTCAAATATTTATAAACACCAAGAATAGGTATTCGTTATAACCGGAATGTGAAATTTAATATGGAATTAATTTGATTGACTAAGGTTTCGGTTACTTTTGAGCTTTCAAATTAATACTATGATCAAACTTATTGTAACCGACGTTGACGGAACTTTGTTGAATGATAATCACGAGTTACATCCAGATTTCTGGAAAGTAGAAGAACAACTAACCAAAAAAGGGATTCTTTTCTCTATCGCCAGCGGTCGGCAATTCTATAATCTGGAAGCGAGGTTTGAAAAGATCAAAGATCGAACAATGTTCTTTGCTGAGAATGGAACTTATGTTTCGCATAAAGGAAAGGAATTATACGTGAATCCTATAGAAAAAACTGCCGCGATAGAATTTATAAAACTCGGCCGGAACCTGGAAAATACTCATCTGGTCTTATGCGGAAAAGATTCCGCATATATTGAAACGAATGACGAAGAATTCCAGAAAGAGATCTCGAAATTCTATGAACGTCTAAAAGTTGTAGACGATCTAACTCAGGTAGAAGACACTTACTTAAAAGTGACCCTTTGTAATTTTGACGGGGTTGAAAATAACACCTTCCCGCATTTTGTAAATTATACTGATAGATTCAAAGTTGCAATTGCTGCGAAAGTTTTTATCGATATCACTGCTCTCGATGCGAACAAAGGAAACGCGATTAGAGATATTCAAAAAGAACTAAATATTACCCCGGAAGAAACCCTGGTTTTTGGTGACTATCTTAATGATCTCGAAATGATGAAGGTGGCAAAACATAGCTATGCCATGAAAAATGCCCATCCGGAAATTTTACAGGCAAGTAATTTTGTGACCACCCATGATAATAATGATAATGGGGTTCTTAGAACTATTGAATCTCTTGGTTTATTGAAGGCCTAATTTACAATGATATTGGTCTTATCCAGACCCGTATTACCTGTTAAAGGATCATAGGCATAGATCAATATATCATAAAGCCCTTTTTCCAGACTTATATCGGCCTTAAAAGTGCTCGGCTTATCTTTCTGTGTCATCGCAACTTCCTTAGATTCTCCTTCAGAATTTGTGATGATGGCTTTAACTTCGTATTGATTGGCATCCCAGATCCCATCTTTAGTAACAGGACAACCGCACATCATTACGATATTTGCCTTTAATTCAATATTTTCAGAGGAAGCTATCCTTTCATGTGTTTGCGGACTTAAAATATCCACCACGAATCCCGGTATATCCAGCACTACTCCATCACCAGCAATATCTTTACCAGGAATAACCCAAAGCTGGGTGCTGCTCATCACCTCAGCCTGTTTCTTGTTTACCGGAGCATAGGCTTCAATTGTAATGAATTTTGGCTTTTTAATATTTAAACCGGCATTGAATCCTGCCGTGTTCTCATCTGAAAGATTTTCACCCCGCTTCCAATCCTGATTCATTATTATATCAGTGTTTCCCGTGCTACCGGAAGTTATACCCTCAGCCATTACTTCTCCTGTTAAGGCATCTTTCACTAAAATCTTTGCTCCCCCAATAGACGAACCAATGAATTTAGCATCTTTTGCTTTAGCCCGTATCATTACATTGGTTTCCTGAGCATAAAGACTGGAAGAAAATGCTGCAAGAAATAAGACAAAAAATAGCCGGTAAAAATTAATGCTTTTCATAAGTATCAATGTTTACCGGCTAATTTAATTAAAATCTAATTTAATTAAGCTTTGGCTAATTCAGCTTCAGCATTTTTCGAAGCTATATTGTGAAAATTCTTAGGATCTGACTGATATTTCTGAATATATCCTTCAAGGGTATTTATCTCTTCCTGGGTAAGATCATTTGCTTTCATATTCTGTGAAAGGTTTATCCAGGGTTTATCTGATTGATAATCATATTCTCCAAATACCATAAAGGGCGTTCCATTTCGGGCAATTTTTGAACCTTCTACGTCCCACATATTTGCCCAGTTAAAGATATACTTGGCATCATCCATATATAATCTTACACATCCATGACTTGCCGGGTAACCTGGCAATGCATATTGGTGAACCCCTACTCCTTCAAAATTCATAAAGTTGAAATAATAAGGTAATATCCAGGATTCATCTACGGTACTTACTTTACGCTTAGCCTTATAATTTCCGTAATTGAGTCCATTGGGTGTTTTGGTTGAACTTTTTCCAGTACTTACCGGGCCCCATTTTACTAATTCTCCATTTTCATACAATCCAAACGCCTGAACTCTTTGAGAAATAAGGACCGTTTTAGGGATGCACTGTAAGAAATTTATATTTTCAGGGAAGGGACTGTAGGCATTAAATTCATCAGAAGGACAATCTGGGATAACAATTGGTCTTTCTGGTCTTAATCTGTTCTTTTCTATACGGTTTAAAGCTAAAATAGTTTTTAACTGGTCTTCAGAATAGTTATTTATCAGACTATCTATTTGTTCTCTGGTCTTCAACGAATCTACCGTATAACTAAGGTCTTTTCTGTAAATTTTTGCTTCTTTCTTTATAACCGGATTCTTCATACTCAATGTTTCTGACTGAGTAACTGAGGAAGGCTCTATGACCTGGGTATTAGAATTACATGCATAAAAAAGCGCAGACCCCACAATTAATAAAGAAATCTTTTTTAAGGCACAAAGGCGTCTCATCTTGAATAGTAGTTTAGGTTGTTGATGTGAATTTAAAAACCAAACCAGGGTGATGATGCCAATAAAGAGTTAAGGCTTTGTTTACTTTATGATAATTAACCGTTTTTAAGATTGGTAGGAAAAAGTTTACCTTAAAATTTTCAGAAAAATTAACTAAATCTTAGAATTTATAAAGTCTTTAAATTCTACGAATTTTTATAAGATTATATTCCTCATAAAAGTAAATATAAGAATGTTATTTAAAATTTTCCAGCGTTAAAAGAATTACTAATATCGTATAAAAATTTAACTATGAGATTAGTGAAAATGACAATTTAATTTACTTAATTTATTGATTATTAGACATTTATTTTTATTGTAATTCGATTGATTAAGGAATTCATTTCCGGACTTTTGATCTTTAGGAAATCGATATTAAAAGTCGTCTATGGTGTAGATAACCGGGAAATTAAGCTGATTTCCAATTTCCCACCCCCTCCCAGTATTTTCAATCCGTTATTCTTTTCTGGAAACGGATCATACTCTATTAATTTTCAAGAAAAGTTTCTTCGGAAACAATGTCTTTATTTCCTGTTTTAGATAAAGCTAATTGAAAATAATTCTTCCCCTTCTATAATACCTACAATTTATTTGTTAGTCATGTTCAACAAAAATCAATGAAAACAATTACCAAACTAGGTCTTTCCCTCCTGCTGATAGCTATATCATTTAGTTGTTCAGAGGATGATGAAATGAATACCGTGACAGAAAATGCAGCTTACACGGTTATACGATTTGGAGAAGAGCAAACTATCGCTGAAAATGAAGGTCAAAAGGAAATCATAATCCCTTTTGATAAAGCAGCTCATTCCTCGGGACAGATTGATCTAAAACTAATTACAGGCGGGGCTATAATGTTCCAGACTATTCCCGAAATGATTGATGGAGTAATAAGTCTTCAGGTTAATGAAGGAGATCCATTTGCTTCATTTACTATTATTCCAATTAATGATGAGATCGTTTCAAATTTCAGTAGTCTTATTTTTTCTATAAACAGTTTAAGTGAAGGTTTTAGAAAAGGAAATAATAATAATCTTAATGTAGGAATCCTTGATGACGAATTAAGTGGCATGCCCAGATCCTATATCATTAATACTGATAATGGAAGTGTAATGCAGGAATATTTTTATAATGCTGAAATGAAATTACTCAAAATTGAAAATACTTTTCTTAATAGCTGGGATTGGAAGGAAATTTCGACTTTTTATTATTCTGAAGATTCCAGGCTTAGTAAAATGACCTCTACCAGTAAATATGATGGAATGGAAGCCGAAAATGCAACGGAAACTTTCTATTTCTGGGAGAATGATTTAATCACAAGGTCTGAAAGGATCGTAGATGGAATAAAAACTGCCTATACTATTTATGAGTACGATAATAACAAAAACATAAGTAAGAAAACTGATTACAATTTACACTCCCCTGAAGAATATAAGCTTTCCTATATATATATTTATAAATATAATGAAGAGGGTAATCTAATTGAAGAAAGTTCTTCTTTCCATTATGAAGGAAATGTGGAATCGAAAATAATTTTAACTTATGAAAATTATAGTAGTCATTTAAATCCTTTCCCTATCAAAAATATAATACCCGGAATTTCAGTTCAGAAAAATTTACCTGGAATTATGAAATATGATGCAGGAGATGGAATATCAATTTATAATTATACCTATGAGTTTGATGAAGAGGGCAAGGTGATTAAAAGAATTACTCCGTATGAGACTGCTATTTTCGCCTATCATTAAAAATTAAATACTCAAACAAAAAGGCCTTGCTTGAGCGGGGCCTTTTTCATTTATATTAATTAGTTTTTAAAAATTGATTAATTTAAAGGAAAATCCATCAATGGAAAACAGAAGAAAATTTCTCAAAAAATCAGGAATCCTGCTTAGTGCAACTTTACTTCCTTTTCCAGGATGTATCGTAAATAATTCAGAAAAAAAATTAGGAGTGGCTCTGGTAGGTCTTGGTTACTACAGCACCGATCTTCTGGCTCCAGCTTTGCAGCTAACAGATCATTGTGAACTTAAAGGAATAGTGACCGGGAGCCCGGAAAAAATTCCGGTATGGCAGAAAAGATACGGCATCAAAGATTCCAATATCTATAACTATGAAAATATGCACGAGATTGCCAATAATGATGAGATCGATGTAATCTATATTGTCTTGCCCACAGGTCTTCATGCTGTATATGCCATTAAAGCGGCCAATACCGGAAAACATGTCTGGTGTGAGAAACCTATGGCCAGAACTGCTAAAGAATGTCAACAAATTATTGATGCCTGTAATAAGAATAAGGTAAAACTATCTATAGGGTATAGAATGCAGCATGAAAAGAATACTCAAACAATCATGAAGTTGGCGGAAACCAAACCTTATGGAGATATAAATCGAGTTATCTCTGAAGCCGGCTATAATGGAGGTACAATAAACCCTTGGAAACTTAAAAAAGAAATGGGAGGAGGTGCAATTTATGACATGGGAGTTTATAGCATTAATGCCGCCAGATATTCTACAGGAATGGAACCCATCGCTGTTACCGCCACTCAATCTACTAACCGGCCCGAAATCTTCACAGAGGTCGATGAAACCACCTCCTTTCAGCTCGAATTCCCTAACGGAATTATTATTGACGGGAAGACCAGTTTCGGAGAAAATTTAAATAACCTGGAGGTCACTGCTAAAGAAGGCTGGTATTATTTAAGACCTATGCAGTCCTATTCAGGAGTCCGCGGGGAGACTAGCGATGGAAAGATCCTGAAGCCTATGGGAAAAAATCAGCAGGCCGTACAAATGGATGACGATGCCCTGGCTATAATAAATAACAAACCGGTTCTGGTCCCGGGGGAGGAAGGAATGAAAGATATTCATATAGTTCAAAAGATTAATGAAGCGGCAGCGAAGGCTGAGCGGATTCTAATATAATTTTCAAAATTAATTTTGCCAGAAAAAGGATTCATCGTAATATTGCAATATATAGTTGAATATGGGCGTTACTAAAACAGATTTATTTACACAGGAACAAAACGAGCTGGCGAATTTAGCTAAAGCCTTTGCACATCCTGCTCGTGTAGCCATTCTCCAGTATCTATTAGCATCTAATAAATGTATAAATGGAGACCTCGTAAATGAATTAGGGCTGGCCCAGGCAACCATTAGTCAGCATTTAAGAGAACTAAAAAATATAGGCCTTATTCAGGGTAATATTGAAGGTGCTTCCATGAGCTATTGTATAAATCCTGAAAAATGGCAGAGTGTACAACAACTTTTTAATGGCATGTTCGATCAAATTGAAAACTGTGACCCGGGCGAATGCTGCTAAAAAAATTTAATAAATAACATCGTAATAATACGATAAAACGATAACCCTTATGAAACTTTCAGAATTTACTAATCAGTTATCCAGATTAAGAGAAATCGCTTTCGAACTTCCAAACGGTAATTTGGTGCCGGAGCATTTTCACGTTACTGAAGTTGGAAAAATAAGCAAGTCTTTTATTGACTGTGGAGGAACTTTAAGAGATGAAGAAAAAGTGTCTTTTCAACTTTGGGAAGAAAACGATTATAACCACCGTCTACATCCGGATAAACTGATCAAGATCATAGATCTGGCGAAAGATAAACTCCATTTACCAGACGCAGAGATCGAGGTGGAATATCAGGGAGAGAGTATTAATAAATTCAGTCTTGAATTCGACGGTAAGAACTTTCTTCTGGTCAACACCCAAACCGATTGTCTGGCCAGAGAAAAATGTGGTGTCCCGGCACAAAAACCAAAAATGAAATTATCTGAACTTCAAAATTCTGCCTGTTCTCCTAATTCAGGTTGCTGCTAAAATCTATATATGTCACAGACAAACTTATATCCTGACTTAAAGAAAAAACTGGAAGTTTTAAATAAACTGGAAGTTCCTTCTTACCGCAAAGAAGTTCTAAATCCCCTGATCAATTTTATACAAAAGGAAAAAGACTCAGGAAATCAGATTCAACTCAATTTTATCTGTACGCATAATTCCAGGCGCAGTCAGTTAGGACAGGTTTGGGCAAAGGCTATTTCAGCTCATAACGGGATAGACACCGACTGCTTTTCCGGCGGAACTGAAGAAACTGCCTTCTTTAAAAATGCCATCGATGCTTTAAGGAGAGCGGGATTCAGGATAAATTCTGAAGCAGGTGAAAATCCTCATTCTGAAGTTTTTTATTCCGAAGAGCAAAAACCTGTGGTCTGCTACTCTAAAGTTTACGATGCTCCGGAAAATCCGTCTGAAAATTTTGCAGCGGTGATGACCTGTTCTCATGCCGATGAAAACTGTCCTTTTATTCCCGGTTCAAAAGCCAGGATAGCGCTGGATTATAATGATCCTAAAGAATTTGATGATACTCCCTTGGCAGAAAAGAAATATAATGAACGCAGTGATCAGATCGGTTCAGAAATGATCTATGTATTTGAAAATATAAAATAGCATGGCAAAAAAACTAAATTACCTGGATAAGAATCTCACGTTATGGATCTTTCTGGCCATGGGTCTGGGGGTGGGATTAGGTTATTTAATTCCCTCAATTCCTGAAAACATAAATTCTTATAGCTCCGGAACCACCAATATCCCTATTGCTATAGGCCTTATTCTAATGATGTATCCTCCATTGGCCAAGGTAAAATACAGGTTGTTGCCGAAAGTCTTTAAAAATGTAAAGATTTTAAGCATCTCGCTGGTTCTAAACTGGATCATAGGACCATTTTTAATGTTCTTTCTGGCAATACTATTTCTGCAGGATCATCCTGAATATATGGTTGGACTAATCCTAATTGGGCTGGCCCGTTGTATCGCTATGGTTCTGGTCTGGAATGACCTTGCCGAAGGCAGCAGCGAATATGGCGCAGGACTGGTCGCACTTAATAGTATCTTCCAGGTTTTTGCCTATAGCTTTTATGCATGGCTGTTTATAACCTGGCTTCCGCCTCTTTTCGGATTTGATGGTGCCATTGTAGATATTTCAATCGCTACCATTGCTGAAAGTGTAGCAATTTATCTTGGAATTCCTTTTGCCCTAGGCATCCTTAGCCGAGTAATATTAGTGAAACTAAAAGGCGAAAACTGGTATGAGAACAAATTTATTCCCACCATATCTCCATTGACCCTTATTGCGCTGCTATTTACCATAATTCTTATGTTCTCATTAAAAGGGGAACTTATCGTAGAGATCCCAATGGATGTTGTTAGAATTGCCATTCCGTTATTGATCTATTTCAGCCTGATGTTTCTTATAAGTTTCTTTTTAAGCAAAGCTCTGGGCGCTTCTTACGAAAAGAATGCTTCTATATCTTTCACCGCTGCAGGAAACAATTTTGAACTAGCCATCGCGGTGGCTATTGCGATATTCGGCTTGAACAGTGGTCAGGCATTTACAGGGGTTATTGGCCCACTGGTAGAAGTTCCAGCACTGATATTACTGGTAAGAGTATCTTTCTGGTTAAGGAAAAAGTTTTATAGAGATCTGGCAAAAACATAATTTAAGATCATATAGAAGCGAGCAGGGATTCGAGATCCAAAGCACGGGTATACATATTCAAAGTATCATCTTCATTTTGAGGCCATTCTTCTCTCGGTTTATCCCAGTATAGTTCTATTCCATTCCCATCAGGATCATCAAGGTAGATCGCTTCTGAAACCCCATGATCTGCAGCACCGGAAAGCGGATAGGCCTTTTCAAAAAGCCTTTTCACTACTGCTGCAAGATCCTTTCTTGTTGGATAAAGAATCGCGGCATGGAACAAACCTACGCCAGATTTTGAGGCTTTGTCTCCTCCTTCGCTATGCCAGGTATTTAGTCCAATATGATGATGGTAGCCTCCTGCGGAAAGAAAAACAGCCTGATCTCCCATTCTTTGGGTGATCTCAAAACCCAGGATATCCCTGTAAAATTTCAGAGCTTTTTCAATATTGGAAACTTTTAAATGTACGTGGCCAATTCTGGTTTCAGCAGGAACTTTATACTTATAAGACATGGTTTTTTTCTTTAAATTTAAGTAAGATTTATTTTAATTAATAAGAACATCATGGAAGATAAGAACAAACCAGATTGGACAAGCTTCACCGTTAATCTTCCTCTGGATCAACCAAAGGAAAAAATTATTAATTCCTGGATGTCCCAGAACGAACTTGAAAAATGGTTTCTAAAACTTGCAGAATTTAGAACTTCTAAGGGAGAGATTCGTAAAAGACAGGAAGTATTTCATCCCGGCGACACCTACAGGTGGCAATGGTTTGGCTGGCCGGAAAGCGTAGAAGAGCATGGAGAAATCTTAAAACCCAAAGAAGGTGAGTTTTTAAGATTCATTTTTGGTAAAGCAGGCACAGTTGCCGTTAAGATTGTTGAGGAGAACAAACAGACCGTATTAAAACTAACTCAGGAAAATATTCCTGTGGACGAACATTCTAAAATGAATTTTTACGTAGGTTGTAAAACAGGCTGGACCTTTTATATGCTGAATCTTAAATCTAACCTTCAGTCCGGGCCCGATCTTAGAAATAAACGCAGTGAATTGCAGATGGACTGATTTAGCTTACGTCTAAAATTCAGTCCACCCTATGAAAATTAGAGAATTAGAACTTCTGATTTTTTTGGAATATTATAACTTTTCAAAAACTTCAAATCTTCTATAAAATTATAGATTTAGATTCCGAAAATTAACCTAACAGAATCTAGATGAAAAAAGTTCTTGCAGTAATAGCAATACTTTTAATTGTATTCATTGTGCTTATTTACTGGTCGGTTTCCAGTACGAATAAAGAATTTAAAACCTGTGAAATAAAGAGTTTCGAAGACCTGGAAAATATCGATTTTAGAAAGCATGATTCTGTGTTGCTTGCTCCCAATAGTCTCTACGAAGGAAATATTCTGAAAGAATTTATGCAGGGAGAGAACTACAGAAAAACCTGGGCGACTCCTATTCAGTTTCCTATTGTATTTCTGGACACTTTAAAGGGCGGACTAACAATTCTAAAAGAAGGAGGCGGAAAGCAAACTCATTCCCTCAAACTGGTAAATCCTCAAGGCATCACCTTTACCCTGAGGAGCGTAGCAAAAGATCCCCAAAAATTAATTCCGGAAATAGCAGAAGATCTCGGTCTGGAAAATATTATAGTAGATGGGATTTCTGCACAACATCCTTATGGCGCTATTCTAGCCGCTAAACTTTCAGAAATTGTAGGTGTCTTACACACACATCCATCTATGTACTTTCTTCCAAAACAGGATTTGCTCGGAAAGTATAATGAGAAGTACGGGAACCGTTTATATCTCCTGGAATATGAAACTGAAAGTAAAAAGAACTGGACTTCTTACGAGAATGTAAATGAGATTATTGAAACAAAAGCCCTGCAGGAGCTAAAGCAAAAAGAAGGAAAGAATCTAAGTATAAACAGAGCGGCTTTGATAAGAACCCGTCTATTCGACCTGCTTATAGGAGATTGGGACCGGCATGCAGAACAATGGGGCTGGGTTTTAAAGGAAAACGAAGGTAAAATTGAAGCAATTCCTCTGGCCGGCGATCGCGATAACGCTTTTTTTAATCCTGGCGGGGTGATCCCTACCATCATAACCAATAAAAATGTGGAACCGCTGGTAAGACCTTTCGAGATGAAAATTGATCATATGCCCGGGTTGGTGTATCCTTTCGACAGATATTTTCTTATAGATACTCCAAAAGAGATTTATATAGAACAGGCCAAAGCGCTTCAAAATGCATTAACCAATGCCAAAATTGACGATTCTTTTAAAGTCTGGCCCAAAGAAATTTCAAAGCTAGACCGGGCAGAGATCAGTGAAAAGCTCAGAAGCAGAAGAGATCATCTCGTCGAATATGCCGAAGCATTTCAGTCTGTAATTCAGGAAAAAGGAAAGCTTAACGAAGCTCTAAAAGGATCGGAAAAAGCAGAAATTAGTCCCGAACTCCTCCCCTGTTTTGAATGTGGAGTAAATTCTTCAAATTAATTTTTTAAGTTCTATTTTTGAAACAAGCATTTTAACCAGGCCATTCATGAAGATAAAATTCACTTTTTTTATTCTAAGCATATTTATCAGCTTCAATTCAATTGCCCAAAGTACGGCTTCTTCAAATGTCAGCCATTTTGAAATTGAAGCGCCGCAGCTGGATATTATCAAAAAGATCTGGATCTATCTACCAAAAAGCTATAGCAATTCAGATAAAAGATATCCAGTGATCTATATGCACGATGCGCAAAATCTGTTCGATAACAAAACTTCTTTTGTGGGTGAATGGAAGGTAGATGAAGCTCTTGATAGTCCAGATTCTAAAGAAGCAATCATCGTGGGTATTGAACATGGCGGAGATAAAAGAATTGATGAATTAACTCCCTTTCCTCATGAAAAATATGGAGGAGGAAAAGCAAATGCCTATCTTGATTTTCTGCTTGAAAATTTGAAACCACATATTGACAGTACTTACAGAAGCTTACCGGGTTATGAAAATACCGGTATTTTCGGTTCATCTTTAGGCGGACTTATCTCTTTCTACGCTGCTTTAAAATATCCGGAGAGCTTTGGGATGATTGGAGCCTACTCGCCTTCTTTCTGGTTCAATGATAAGATCTATGATTTTACTGAAGAAGCTGAATTAAACCCCAACACTAAATTTTACTTTTTAGCCGGTACTGCTGAATCTGAAGAGATGGTTCCTGACCTGAAAAAGATGATCGGTCTATTAATGGAAAAAGGAATGAAAACTGAAAATTTCAAGCTAAAGTACGTAGAAGGTGGCGAGCATAATGAAACGATGTGGAGCAAAAACTTTCCCGAAACCTATCTTTGGTTAATGCAGAAATAAATTATTCGAGATGAAAAATATTCTTACCTGTCTAATCGCTCTTCATCTGTTCTATGCAATTTCTGCACAGGAAAGTCATGATTCCAATTTATTCAAACAACTCAAATCAAGAGATAGCCTGTTGTTTGATCTGGGATTCAATAAGTGTAAAATTGAGGCATTTGAGATGTTTATAAGTGAAGATCTGGAATTCTATCACGACCAGGGCGGTTTAAGCAACAGTAAAGAAGATTTTTTAAATGCTGTTAAGAAAAATATTTGTGCAATTCCAGATAAGAAACCTATTAGAAAACTTATTCCTGAAAGCCTGGAAGTTTATCCTTTATATGAAAATGGTAAATTATATGGAGCGATCCAGAAAGGGAATCACGATTTTTACATACAAGAACCAGATAAGGAAGTCTACAAAACCAGTTCGGCAAAATTCACCCATATTTGGATCCTTGTAAATAATGAATGGATCTTAAAACGTGTTTTAAGTTACGATCACAAAAGTCCTGAATAAATGGAAAAAGTAAATGTAAATGAAAAATTTAAAATGTTCTCAGACCACTGGAATCCAAGAATTGTGGGTGAACTTAATGGACAGCAGGTAAAACTGGCTAAACTTAAAGGCGAATTTATCTGGCACTCCCATGAAGCAGAAGATGAAATGTTCTGGATCGTAAAAGGAAAGCTGAAAATTGAATTCAGAGATAGAACCGTGGAACTTCAGGAAAATGAATTTTTTATAGTGCCGCGTGGTGTTGAACACCGTCCCATTGCCGAAGAAGAAGTACAGGTAATGCTCTTTGAACCTGCTTCAACTCAACATACCGGAAAGGAAAAACATCAGCTTACCAATAATGATCAGAAACATCTTTAGACTATTCGATAATCTCAGAATATAGATAATTACTTCCATTTTTTGTATATTCAACTGAG
This sequence comes from Christiangramia sediminis, assembly GCF_020552705.1. GTDB lineage: Bacteria > Bacteroidota > Bacteroidia > Flavobacteriales > Flavobacteriaceae > Christiangramia > Christiangramia sediminis. The sequence continues at coordinate 330,873 of NZ_JAJBZG010000002.1, forward strand.
CTTAAACCAACCAATTAGTTAACTAACACTACAGAAAATGAAAAAAATTAATTTCTTATTTCTTCTCTTTGCCGCAGGCCTTTTTGCGCAAGATCAGGAAAAACCAAAAGAGTACAGTATTGAACAATTTTACGAAAATACCCGCATTGGTGGCGGAAGCTTCTCGGCTGACGAATCTAAACTTCTAATTAGCAGCGATAAATCTGGGATCTTCAATCTTTTTGAGATCAATATTGCTGATGGCACTCAAACTGCAGTCACCAATTCTAAAGAAGAATCTTTCTTTGCGGTAGATTATGTCCCTAATAGTGAGAATATACTTTATTCCGCAGATAAGGGTGGGAATGAGATAGATCATATCTATCTTCTAAAACCAGATGGGACCTCAAAAGACCTAACCCCGGGAGAAAATGAAAAAGCAAATTTTGCAGGCTGGAGTGGAGACAAACAATACATGTATTATCTCTCGAATAAAAGAAATCCACAATTTTTCGATCTCTATAGAATGAAAACAGGTGTGTGGGAACCGGAATTACTTTATGAAAATACAGAAGGTTATTCAGTTTCAGGCATTTCAGCATCAGGAAAACATCTCGCGCTGGCAAAACCGATCACTACCAGCGAAAATAAACTCTTTTTACTGAACAGGGAGAATGGGGAAATGACCGAAATTTCCAAACCCGGTTTTAATTACAGTCCAACCGGTTTCAATAAAGATGAAACAGAACTTTATTATACCACCAATCATGGAGGGGAATTCAGCCGATTAATGTCTTTCAACTTAGAGAGCAAAGAATCTAAAGTTATTTATGAGACCAACTGGGACGTAATGTACAGTAACCTTAGCGAAAATGACACTTATAGAGTCATTGCCATAAATGAAGATGGAGCAAATAAACTAATTCTTTGGGAAAACGCAACTAAAACGCCCATGGAGCTTCCCGAAATAAAAGATGGCAACATCGTGTCTGCCAGTTTTTCTGAAAGTGAAGATCTTTTAAGGCTCACCGTGGGAACTTCAAAAACTCCCAATAATATTTATGTTTATAATATAAAGACCAAAGAACTTAAAAAACTCACCAGCACTCTAAACCCTGAAATTGATCCTAATGATCTTGTTTCAGCAGAAGTGGTGAGATATAAATCTTTTGACGGACTCGAAATTCCAGCAATTTATTATAACCCACTAAATGCTACTGCCGATAATAAGAAACCTGCATTAGTTTGGGTCCACGGCGGTCCCGGCGGACAATCCCGAGTTGGATATTCTGCTTTAATCCAATACCTGGTAAATCACGGTTATGCGGTTCTAGCGGTTAATAACCGAGGTAGCAGCGGGTATGGCGCTAGTTTTTATAAGATGGATGATAAGAACCACGGGGAAAAAGACCTTCAGGATGTCATTTATGGAAAAAAATGGCTGGAATCCCAGGATTACATTAATAAAGACCAGATCGGAATTATTGGCGGAAGTTATGGCGGATATATGACCATGGCCGCTATGACTTTTGAACCAGATGAATTTGAGGTAGGCGTGAATATTTTTGGGGTAACTAACTGGTTGAGAACCCTGAGATCTATTCCGCCATACTGGGAATCCTTTAAGAACGCTTTGTATGAAGAATTAGGAGATCCCACCACCAAGGATTCTATTAGACTTAGAAAAATCTCTCCCCTTTTCCATGCTGAAAATGTAAAAAATCCAATCATGGTATTACAGGGAGCTAATGATCCGCGTGTGCTACAGGTTGAATCTGATGAAATAGTAGAAGCTGTAAAAGCAAATGATGTTCCTGTGGAATACATGGTATTTCCTGATGAAGGACATGGTTTTATTAAAAAAGAAAATGAGATAAAAGGCTATAGACAAATCCTGAGCTTTCTTGATAAGTATTTACGGGATGAAGATGTATCTATGCCTGAAAAAGCATTAAAAGATTAATTTAGCGGGATAGCTAAAGCAAATGAAACAGGTAATATCCAGTAAGAACATAATTTCAAATTTTTGAAAATACCTTCCCGGATATTGCCTGTTATCGTTTTTGCGCAATTCTGTTGCACCTCTTTATGGTTTGCAGGCAATGCGGTAATGCCAGACCTTCTTAGGGAATTCACCCTTGATCCTGATGCTCTTGGCCATTTAACATCTGCAGTTCAGTTTGGATTTATTGCCGGAACCTTAAGTTTTGCCTTTCTTACTATTTCAGACAGGTTTTCACCTTCAAAAGTTTTCTTTTTTTGCGCTATAGCAGGAGCTATTTTTAACCTGGGCGCCTTATTTGAAAACAATAATCTTTTCAGTTTATTATTACTCCGTTTTTTTACCGGTTTTGCACTGGCAGGTATTTATCCTGTGGGAATGAAGATCGCTGCAGATTACTTTGAAAAAGGCCTGGGCAGATCGCTGGGTTACCTGGTAGGGGCATTGGTTTTGGGAACGGCATTCCCACATCTATTAAAAGAAGTTTCAGGAAATAATGATCTTGAGTGGAGATATGTCATTTACCTCACTTCTACTCTGGCGGTTACCGGAGGAATTTTAATCTTGATGTTAGTACCCAATGGGCCATTTCGCACAGCTCGGAAAATCCCAGATCCCGGTCTCATTTTTAAAATATTTAAAAAGTCGAACTTTCGTTCAGCTGCATTTGGGTATTTCGGGCATATGTGGGAATTATACGCATTCTGGGCCTTTATTCCGGTAATACTGGCCTTTTATAAAAACCTTCATCCCGAGGTGGATTTCAGTATTCCCTTTCTATCGTTCCTCGTAATTGGTCTTGGAGGAATTGGCTGCATCTTAGGAGGGTTCATTTCCGAAAAGAAAGGAGTAAAAATAACGGCAGGTTCAGCACTTTTTCTATCCGGACTTTGCTGCCTTATCTCACCATTGATTTTTTACTTAAGTTCAGAATATATACTTTTTGCATTTTTAATATTCTGGGGTTTGGTGGTAGTAGCTGATTCTCCTCTCTTCTCTACCCTTGTCGCCCAAAACGCTTCTGCTGAATCCAGGGGTACCGCGTTGACGATCGTAAATTGTATTGGTTTTAGCATTACTATTTTCAGTATTCAATTAGTGACCTACCTAATGGGATTTTTATCTCCGGCATATATTTTCCTCTTTTTGGCCCTGGGACCTGCATTTGGATTAGTAGCACTTTTCAAAAGTAAAAGTGCCGTAAAATGATTAAATTCATAGGAAACTCATTAATTAAGACCCTATGAAAATTGAGGCCGATTCTCCAGAAGAATATATCAGCAAGGTTCCTGAAGAAAGAACAGCGCAAATGAATAAGCTACGGGCTGAATTAAAAATAATCTTCCGGAAGGTTTTGAGGAAAGAATGAGTTACGGAATGATTGGTTATGTGATTCCGCATTCCATTTACCCGGAAGGCTATCATTGTGATCCATTACTCCCGCTTCCGTTTATGAACCTGGCCTCTCAAAAGAATTATATTGCCGTTTACCATTCAGGAGTATATGCTAATAAAGAAATGCATGATTGGTTTGTGAGTGAATATATAAAGAGAACTGGTAAAAAACCCGATATGGGCAAAAGTTGCCTCAGACTCAAAAACATGGACAATATTCCATTTGAATTGATCGGGGAGCTCTCTTCAAAAATAAGCCCGCAGCAATGGATATCTACCTATGAGAAAGCTATAAAAAAGTAGATTTATTAAATCTTAAATGAATGGGAATATATACCATTTTTCAATCCTTGTGTAGAAGCCAAGGAAAGAATATGAGGAATATTTCCTGAGAAAACTTTGAAAAAGATAGACAAGGTGGCAGACGCTTATAAGAAATTTATTCTTTTAAAATGAAATTATCAGAGTTATAGCCTGAATTAGCTCATATCCTTATGTAGAGCGGTTCCCAGTTGTTAAAGCTTCATTAAGAATTAATTTCAGCATCATAAAATTATGGAAGTCCCAAATTATAGGCATAGCCTTTGCACTATAAGTATCAAACATTAAAATTATAGAAAAATGAAGAAGTTTTTTAGTAGTCTGTTATTTGTAGTCGCTGTAGGAACGGCATCAGTAACGGCCCAATCTACAACAATACCACAACAACAGGAATCAATTGAAGTAAGTGATGCTGAACTGACTCAATTTGCTGAAGTTTTTCAGAAAATGAGAATGATGAACCAGGAAGCTCAAAAGGAAATGATGGCAACGGTTCAAAATGAAGATTTTGAACTTGAAAGATTCAATGAGATTCATCAGGCTGAAATGGATCCAAATAAGGAAGTAGAAACTTCTGCTGAAGAAGACAAGAAATATAAGGCTGTAGTTTCTGAACTTGAAAAAATGCAACCTGAATTCCAGAAAAAGATGCAGGCAGTGATCACTGAAAGTGATCTAAGTATGGAAAGATATCAGCAATTAGCTATGGCCCTAAGGTCTGATGCTGAACTTCAGCAAAGACTTCAGGAAATTATGAAGAGCTAGAGCTTTTAAATATTACGATTTAGAAAGCAGGTTTTAAAACCTGCTTTTTTTGTTTTTAATATGGAAGACCTATAATTTAAGTCTATTTTAAAACTTGAAAATCCTTAAGGCATCAATTTTGTCGTATTTTGGTAAGTAATTAATTAATATGGTGAGCCTTTACACAAAAACATTTTTTGTATTCTTTTTTTTGATTTCTCTACCGGCTTGCTATGCCCAGCAATCAACCATGCAACAAAAAGATAGTTTAGAATTTAGCAATAAAATTGTACCCGATATAATCTGGCGGGAAACCTATGTAGCTCTTTCTCATTATCCTGAATTAAAAGATACTCCCATTGAAATTAGGTTTAAGAAAAATATAAAAAAGTCTTTTATGCAGGCTCAGCCAAAAATTAGCGGACTTTTTAAAAATCGTAAGAATAGAAGTTACTTTATCTTCATCAACGAAAAATTCAAAATCGAAGATGAAATATTTGATGTCACTACCGTACCCTCAGAGGTATTAATTGGATGGATAGGGCATGAATTAGGTCATATCATGGATTATAGAGATAGATCTGCCCTTGACCTCATGTGGTTTGGAGTAAAGTATGTGACTTCAAAAAATTACATTCGGGAAGCTGAAAGAGCGGCAGATACTTATGCTGTTAATCATGGCCTGGGTGAAAACATCATAGCCACTAAAGATTTTATTTTAAATCATTCGAAACTTTCAGACACCTACAAGAATAGAATTGAAGACCTCTACCTCTCACAGGAAGAGATCATGGTTCTAATCGATGAAATTCATGAAGAAACAGATTAACTAGTTGCTCCCTGGTCTTTCAGGAAATTTTCCCATTTTTCCAGTTTTTCCTCATTCATTACTTTTTCCATTTTAACCTGGCCTCCTTTTTTCTTATTAAGGGCATTCCATTCATGAAATAAGTTAGGATCTATAGTGGTCACCTTCACTCCTTTTAATGCTTTTCCTCTGGCCACCTTGTAATTCTTATTCGCACTTTTCAGAGCATTATCCAGGGCTTCAGCAAGATTATCATCTTCTACTTTATCTTCAGTCCCCAAATACCAGTAATGGTAATATTCGCCATCCTCTGCTCTTTTTGCAGCGACCACAAATTCTGGAATCTTTATATCGAATTGATCTTCTAACTCCTGTACAGCATCATTCATCTTATTTACTGAAAGCTGGGATCCAACCACGTTCAAAAAGAATTTAGTTCTACCGGTAATTCTTATCTCGTGTTTTTCCTTATCGGTAAACTTGATGGTGTCACCAATTAAGTATCGCCATGCCCCACTTACTGTAGAAATTAGCAGCACATAATCCTGTTCTTCTTCTACATCTGCCAGTGAAATTACTGGTGCATCATCGGTAATAGATCCATCCTGGTTAATATATTCAGCTTTAAAAGGAACAAATTCGAAATAAATTCCGTTATCCAGGATCAGTTTCATGGCATGTGTATCCGGTCTGTTCTGGATCGCTAAAAATCCTTCGGAAGCAAGATAAGTATCAATCACCTGTACAGGTTTTCCTAATAACGCATTGAAACTTTTTTCATAAGGTTCAAAAGCAACCCCTCCAGAAGTATAGACCTGTAGATTTGGCCAGATCTCGTGGATATTATCTACTTTGTGGTATTCAATTACCTTTTTCAGCATCAATTCCATCCAGGATGGAATTCCACTTAATGCTCCTATATCCCACTCTTTTGCATTTTCGGCAATTTTCTGAACTCGATCGTCCCATTCATCTATTTTAGAAATCTCTTCACCGGGTTTGTAATAACTTCTAAACCAAAATGGAATATTACTGGCGCTAATTCCGCTAATTTCACCTTCCTGATGATCTCCTTCTTTTTGAAGATCTGTAGAACTTCCAAGCATCATGATCTCTTTCTCAAAAAAGTCGGGTGGCAGATCAAAATTGCTAAGTGCACCAACCTGTTTGATCCCGGCTTTACGAATAGATTCCATCATTTCATCGGTAACCGGAATCCTTTTACTACTTTTTCCAGTGGTACCAGAACTCAAAGCAAAATAAGGTGGTTTCCCCGGCCAGGTAACATTCTCTTCTCCTTCATGATATTTATGCCACCACTCCTTATCTATTTTATTGTAGTCAAAATATGGAATCCTTTTAGAAAATTCCAGCTGAATATTTTCTGACTCTAAGATCTCCTCAAATTTGTAATGCTTACCAAATGAGGTATCCTTAGCCTTTTTCAATAGACCGAGCAATACCTCTTCCTGATTTTTCTCTGCTTCTCCCTCTGTGGTAAAACTTTCTTTTAGGTCTATAAGACTTTTAATAATAGATCCGAATATCGCCATTTAGTTATATGATTTTTTTGGAATGTTAAATCTAAAAATACCCTCAGAGACCTACTAAAGATTACCAAATATTTAACGGGGCTAAAAAGTAGTAATAGCCTTACAGCTTGTTTAATATTAATAGGAAACAAATTAGAAAACGTTAAAAATCCTTCATTTACGATGAAAAACAAAAAATAACTGTAATATTTACAAATTAAACCGAATCTCTAACTTTTACCCTACAAATCTTCTATGGACCAAATTTCACCAAACACCCAATCCAGGTACAAAATGATCTCTTATGAGCAGGCTTCTCCTCAGGTAAGAGAAATCTATGATGATACAAAAAAAACCTTGCAACTTCCTTTTGTTTTAAACTGGTTTAAGTGCCAGGGAGATAATGAAGTTCTATTAAAGGGAAACTGGAGCAAATTAAAAAATACTTTAATGGAAGGCCAGGTTCCAAACGTATTAAAACAGCTAATCATTTATAACGTTTCCAAGCAAAGAGGATGTAATTATTGTTCTCATGCGCATGGAATTTTCGCAGATAGTATGAGTTCCATGATATCTGAAGAAGATGGCTTCAGAGCTACTCAAAGTTTAAACTCTCCATCGATGCCTGTTAGTTATAAAACCGCCATCCAGGTAGTTACCAAAGCAGCCCTGGAGCACTCTGAAATTTCAGAAGAAGATTTTACCGAACTTGAAAATGCAGGTTTTACCTCTAGAGAAATTCAGGAATTAATGGCTCAGGCTGACCTTGTGAATATGCTGAATACGATTGCCGACGTATCTGGGATCAAAATAGATAATGAATTGCTTGAAACTCCTCAATAGGAAATTTCAGTCAATATCCTAATGAGTGATATTTTCCAAAATACCTCCCAGCTTTATAGAATAACCTATGAAGCTTATTCAAAATTTGCCAATGATATAAATCGCTGTGCAGATCTTGAAGAGGTTGCTGAAGTATGTAAAACCCACCTGAAATATTTACTTAATTTCAGGATCATCAGGATGACGATATACCAGGGAGACAAATTATTCTTTTTTGAACAATTCGGTACTAAGATCTGGTTCGATCTTAGGGAAGAATCTCAATTATTTCCTTACGAAAAAGAATTATTAGAAAAAGGAATTCCACTTATTACCAATGAAATTCCTGATGAACTTATAAGAAACAAAGTTTCCTTAGACTCTTTGTATGATCCTGTACTCTGGGGATGGTGCTTTAATAAACATGAAAGAAAAGTATTAGTATCTTTGCTCGCCGATCAGAAAAAGACATTTTCTATTGGTGATGTGGAAATCCTGAAATTAATAGTGGATTGCATTCAGGCTAAATTTAGCGAGATATACCTGAAGCGACAGCTTGCTATCCAGAACAGGAACCTTTCTGAAGCTTATGATACCATTAAATCCAAAAATCTGGAGATTGAAAATATCGTAGAGAATCAAAAGCAGACTATTAAAGAAAGGACCCATGAGATCGTTGAGAAAAATAAGAAGCTCCTGCATATTTTAGCTTTAAATTCTCACAGCATTCGGGAACCACTATCAAGAATCCAGGGAATTATTCAGCTTTTTGAATTTATGGATGATAAAGAGTGTAGAGCAGAGTTAATCCCAAAACTTGAAACGACAGTGGAGGAGATGGATGAAATATTAAAAGAAGTTGTTGATATGGCATCAAAAGAGTTGATGGAATTAAAGGCCAAAGATTTATGAAAAAGATCTATTTAGTAGACGATCAGCCTATTTCAAATTTTATCACCAAAAAGTTATTGGAACTTGAAGGTTTTGAAGGTTCTGTAGAAGATTTTACAGATCCTACCAAGGCTTTCCAATCGGTAGCCAAAGAGGAAGGCGCCTTAATTTTTCTTGATCTAAATATGCCGGATATGGATGGCTGGGAATTTTTAGAAGCATTAAAGAAAAATAATATTTTTCATCGCATTATCATTCTTACCTCCAGTACCAGTAAAATAGATAAAGAAAAGGCAAAAGAGTATTCAAATGTTATAAAATACATGGTTAAACCCATGAATAAGAAAAAGATTTCTGAACTTTCAGAATACTTAAAAGCTTCCTAGATTTTGCCGGCTCCAGACCCACAAAAGCTCCTTGAACTTGCTTACGCGAAAATGCATTTTGGCAAGTATAAAGATTATTATTTATCTGATATTCCAGAACCTTATTATGTATGGTTTCGGCAGAAGGGTTTTCCACCTGGAAAGCTGGGCGACCAGATGCAGCAGGTTTACGAATTAAAGATAAACAGTCTGGAAGGCCTGTTGAGGCAGATAAGAAAAAAGTATCCAAAACCCTAATTTCAGTAATCATCAGCTGTTAAAAAGCTCTTAATAATAGCTTTCCAAATTAGCGGCTTTTTCTATTCTTCTTTGTAATTTAGCGCCCTGAATAAAACAACGCAACAAACGAGAAAAAAATGGCCGATACCAAGTATATATTTGTTACTGGAGGTGTGTCTTCTTCCCTTGGAAAAGGGATCATCGCTGCTTCCCTGGCAAAATTATTGCAGGCAAGGGGATTTAAAGTGACTATTCAGAAACTGGATCCATATATAAATATAGATCCCGGAACCTTAAATCCTTACGAACACGGAGAATGTTATGTTACTGAAGATGGCGCAGAAACCGATCTGGATCTTGGTCATTATGAACGTTTTTTAAACGTAAATACTTCACAGGCAAATAATGTTACCACGGGAAGAATTTATCAAAGCGTTATTGAAAAAGAACGTCGCGGAGAATTCCTTGGAAAAACCGTACAGGTGGTTCCACATATTACCAATGAAATAAAAGAAAGAATCCAGATCCTGGGTAAGAACGGGGATTATGATATCGTGATTACTGAAATTGGCGGTACCGTAGGTGATATTGAATCACTGCCTTATATTGAAGCAGTAAGACAATTAAAATGGGAGCTGGGAGATGATAATGCGCTGGTGATACATCTTACGCTTGTCCCCTATCTTTCTGCTGCGGGAGAGTTGAAAACAAAACCTACCCAGCACAGTGTAAAAACCCTGATGGAAAGCGGAATTAAGGCTGATATTCTTGTTTGCCGTACTGAACACGAACTCTCTGATGATATTCGCAGAAAACTAGCCATATTTTGTAATGTTAGACAGGAAGCGGTAATTCAAAGTATTGATGCACCCACGATCTATGATGTTCCCAATATGATGCTGAAAGAAGGCCTGGACACGGTTACTCTGAAAAAACTGGCTTTACCAGATGATTCCACACCCAATCTTGATCGCTGGAATCAATTTCTGCAAAGACATAAAAATCCGAAAGCTGAAGTTCATATCGGACTTATTGGAAAGTATGTAGAACTTCAGGATTCCTATAAATCTATTCTAGAATCTTTTATTCATGCCGGTGCAGAGAATGAGGTCTATGTAAATGTTGAATATATTCATTCAGAATTTATAAATGACAGCACGATACATAATAAGATAAGTCATCTGGATGGCGTTCTTGTTGCTCCAGGTTTTGGGGAAAGAGGAATTGAAGGAAAGATCGATGCGGTAAGATACGCTCGTGAAAACGACCTCCCGTTTTTGGGAATATGCCTGGGAATGCAAATGGCGGTAATAGAATTTGCCCGTAATGTACTTCAGTTAAAAGGAGCCAATTCCACTGAAATGGATCCTGAAACAAAACACCCGGTGATAGACCTTATGGAAGCACAAAAAGAGGTAACCCATAAAGGCGGGACTATGCGTCTTGGTGCGTGGGATTGTGAACTTCGTAAAGATTCAATCATTCATGAAGTTTATGGGGTAGACATGATCAAGGAACGTCACCGTCATCGTTACGAATATAACAACAAATATCAAGAACAATTGGAAAATGCAGGGATGCTTAGTACCGGGATCAATCCTGAAACTGGTCTTGTAGAGATTATTGAATTAAAAGATCATCCATGGTTTGTGGGAGTTCAATATCATCCTGAATATAAGAGTACCGTGGCTAGCCCACATCCTCTTTTTGTTTCTTTTGTAAAAGCTGCACACGAACATTCCGTAAAGGAGAAAAATGCCAAGATGGCACAGAAATAAAAACTGGCCGTTTTTTTGACCAAAGGAAGAATAAGCAAAATTAAATAATGGAAGAAAAGAAAATAGACGTACAATCCATCATTGGATTTATACTAATTGGGGGAATTCTTTTATGGATGCTCTACAATAATACTCCTGAAGAAACCGAAACAGAAGATGCCACTACAACCGAACAGGTTGAATCTTCAACTAAGGAGAATCAAGTTGCTACTGAAGAATCTGCAAACAGACAGCCCAATGACTCCACAGCACTTGCCGATGCGCAACGCCGCCTGGGATCTTTTGGATATTCCGAAACCTTATCATCAGCACAGGGAGGCACAACTACCATTGAAAATGATCTTCTAATTTTAAAGATCGCTAATAAAGGTGGTTATATTGAAGAAGCTCGCCTAAAAAATTATAAGACCTACGATTCTATTCCGGTTTACCTAATAAAAGACGGGAACTCTTCTTTAAATATGAGTTTTACTACCACAGACGGTAGAACACTAAATACAGAAAATTTATTTTTTGAACCTGAACTTACCGATAATAATGGTAACCAGATACTTTCCATGAAACTTAAGGTTTCTGAAGATGAGTATCTGGAATATCGCTATGCTATGCGTCCGGGAGAATATATGTTAGATTTTAGCATACGTTCGCAGGGTCTAACAGGTGTTTTGAATAGCGCTGAAACTCCTACCCTGGACTGGAAACTTAAAGGCTTCCGTCACTCAAAAAGTATTTCTTATGAAAATAATTATACCGATCTTATTTACGAATATGATGGGGGTGATGACGACAGTGTTACCGATGGGGAAGATGAAGATGAAAATATTAGTTATATCGCCTACAGACAACACTTTTTCTCTTCTATTCTTTTAACAGATAATCCTTTTACAACAAGTAGTTTTAAAGTTAAAAATTTGGTGGAAGATGAAGAAGTTGATACTGTTTTCACCAAGACTTTCGCCTCTACCATTCCATTGGAATTAAAAGCAGGTGAACTAAACTATAATATGAATTGGTATTATGGTCCTTCAGATTATAAGATCTTAAATGATTATGATCGAAACCTTGATGAAATCATTCCTTTGGGATGGGGAATTTTTGGATGGATCAATAAATATCTTTTTATTCCGTTTTTCGCTTTCTTGGCGGGAGTGCTTCCTAGTTATGGACTGGCGATCATTGCGATGACCATTGTAGTTAGAATTGTATTATCTCCGGTTACCTATAAATCTTATTTGTCCCAGGCTAAAATGAAGATATTAAAACCTGAGATCAATGAACTTAATGAGAAGTACAAGGATAATGCAATGAAAAAGCAACAGGAAACTATGAAGCTTTATAGCAAGGCGGGAGCCAGCCCTATGAGTGGATGTTTACCGGCTTTAATGCAAATCCCAGTATTCTATGCTTTATTCCAGTTTTTCCCAAGTGCTTTCCAGTTAAGACAGAAAAGCTTCTTATGGGCAGATGACCTTTCCAGCTATGATGTAATTGCGGAATTACCATTTCACATTCCATTCTACGGAGACCACGTGAGTTTGTTCCCGATATTAGCTTCTGTAGCCATTTTCATCTATATGATGATGACTACCGGGCAGAGTATGCAGGCTAATCAGCAACCGGGAATGCCTAATATGAAATTTTTAATGTACCTGTCTCCTTTAGTAATGTTGATATTCTTCAATAACTATGCTAGTGGACTTTCGCTTTATTATTTCACTTCCAACCTTATTACCATTGGTATTATGCTGGTAATAAAATATGCGATCATAGATGAAGATAAAATTCATGCTAAGATTCAGGAAAACAAGAAAAAACCTAAAAAGCAAAACAGGTTTACCAGAAAGTTCCAGGAAATGATGGAGCAGGCTGAAGAACAGCAGAAAAAACAAAAGAAGTAAAAATAAAAAGCCCGGTTCTCACCGGGCTTTTAAATTCAAACAATTAAAAAAACAAATTACTCTAAAGTTGGCAATAGAACCATATCTATAGCGTGAATCACACCATTTGTAGCCTGCACATCTGCAGCCACTACCGTAGATATTCCATCATTAACATCAGTAATACTAACATTACCATCTCCATCTACATTAATAGTAATATCTTCCCCTTGCAATGTAGTTACCACCATTCCATCTGTAAGCTCATCTGAGGTTACATAATCTTCAGTAATTACATGATATTGTAAAACCGAAGTCAGTGTGGCTGAATCTATATCATCAAGAGATTCTGCTTCCAGATCTTCCAGCAATGCCGTAAATGCGTCATCAGTTGGAGCAAAGATCGTAAAGGGAGCCGGAGCATCAGTAGATTGCAGTGTGGTGACCAGTTCTTCTCTTGTGAGCGCTGTCGCTAGAGAAGAAAAAGTAGGATCGGCAGTGGCAAACGTAGTAACATCAGGCAATCCAATTACGGCATCAACCGCATGAATAACACCGTTGTCAACTTCATTGTCTGCAGAAGTAACTGTGCTCATTCCATTAAGCACCACTCCATCTGAAGTGTCTACATATAAACTTACATTTTCCCCATCAGGACCTGCTTCTGCCATACTTTCGATATAACCGGTGCTAAGATCTGAAGACATAACTATACCAGTCTGAACATGATTCATCAAAACCAGAGTCAACAAATCTGTTGGAACATCCTCCAAGGTTGCAAAACCATTAGCTTCTAAAAATGCATCAAATGCGGCATTATTTGGTGCGAATACAGTAAATTCAGTATCCCCATCCAAAGTTTCGATTAAATCTGCCGCTTCTAAGGCCGCTCCAAGAGATGAATAATCGTCATTACTATTAACGAAATCTACAATAGTATTACTTTCTGCAGTACCATCATCATCAGGGTCTGGGTCAGGATCTGGATCTGGCGTAGGTTCTGGAGTAACTGTTCCTGTCTCACCTCCTGGATCGAATAGATCATCTTCACTACATGCGCTAAACGAAAAAGAAATAAGAAGCGCCAAAAATGTTAACTTGGCATTTTTTAAAATAAAATTCATAATTCTAAGTTTAAGTTATTGATTAGTTTTTGATTTTTTGTAAAAGTAAAACCAATCATAATAATTTTTTGTTTAATATTTGTTAATTATGGTTAAACAGCTTGAAATTTTAACATTAATACTCTTATTTCCAGTTATTTGTATATCTCAAATTAATCAATTTGACGACCAGGGACGCCGAAATGGACCCTGGAAAGTCAATTTTGAAGGCACTAATAAGCCTAAATTTGAAGGTGCATTTCAGAATGGAAAGGAAACCGGAATTTTTAAGTTCTATAAAAAAGGATTTTATGAACATCCAACTGCGATAATGGATTTTGAGAAGGCTCAGGATTCGGTTCATGTTACTTATTACACTCAAAAGGGGAAACCTATAAGCGAGGGTATGATGTTAGAGAAAAAAAGGGAAGGAAAATGGATATACTATCATCAAAAATCGGATAGTATCATGATGACTGAAATCTATAAAAATGATAAATTGGATGGTCTCCAAAAGACCTACTTCCCTAACGGAAAACTAGCAGAAAAGACCAAGTACCTAAATGGTGAAAAAGATGGGGAAAGTTTTATTTATGCAGATAACGGAAAGGTCACCAAAGAATTACATTATAAAAAAGGAGAATTACATGGCCCGGCCAATTATTATACCCCTGAAGGAATAAAAACAATCGAGGGTCAATATACCGAAGGACGTAAAAGCGGGAACTGGAAATATTTCTCTGAGGGAAAATTAGAAAGAGAGGAAGATTATTAATAAATGAATATATTTGAATAACTAAAATATCTACTTATGAAAAAGTTTTTAATTCTATTATTATCAATAACACTTTTCACTGCTTGCAGCGATGATGATTCCGATACAAATGATGGTACCGAAATAGTAGGAAAATGGTTTCTCGAATCTTTAAGACCAGTTGGTGGTGATAATACGCTTAATAGTTGCAATCAGGACTCCTACATAGAATTCAATTCTGACGGTACAGGCAGCTCTGAGTTTTTTGAAGAAACTGAAACTGGATGTGAGTCTGAGGGTGTGGATTCAGGAAACTGGTCTTATAATGGTGGTAATAGTTATACTATTGTTGTACCTAACTTTGGGAGTACTACCGGAAATGTAAATTTTACCGGTGATAATCAATTCATTTTTACAAGCCCTGAACTACCAGGTGTAGAAGTTGTTTTTGTAAAATAACAAATCTCTATCATTCTTATATAAAAGGTGGCTTTCGCCACCTTTTTTTATTTCGTAATTTTGTGCCCGCTAATCCGACTCTTTAATCGGACTTAGAAAAGGTATAATTTAAACAGAATGAAAAAAGTTGTTGTCGGTTTATCCGGAGGTGTAGATTCAAGTGTTTCCGCTTATCTTTTAAAGGAACAGGGCTATGAAGTGATCGGGCTATTCATGAAGAACTGGCACGATGATTCTGTGACCATTTCAGATGAATGTCCATGGCTGGATGACAGTAATGACGCCATGATGGTGGCCGATAAACTTGGTATTCCTTTTCAAACGGTAGATCTCAGTGAACAATATAAAGAGCGTATCGTGGATTATATGTTCAACGAATATGAAAAAGGTCGCACCCCCAATCCTGATGTGCTGTGCAACCGGGAGATCAAATTTGATGTATTCATGAAGATCGCGCTTTCTCTTGGAGCCGATTATGTTGCTACAGGCCATTATTGCCGAAAAGCAGAATTTGAAAAAGAGGGAGAAACAATCTATCAGCTACTTTCAGGAAAAGATAATAATAAAGATCAGTCTTATTTCCTTTGCCAGTTAACACAGGAGCAACTTTCCAGAACCCTCTTCCCTATCGGGGAATTACAAAAATCTGAAGTAAGAAAGATCGCTGCAGAACAAAACCTGGTTACTGCTGAAAAGAAGGATTCTCAGGGACTTTGTTTTATAGGAAAAGTGAGACTTCCTGATTTCCTTCAACAGAAGTTGAAGCCAAAAGAAGGGGTGATCGTGGAAGTGCCTGCTGAAAATAATTCGTATACCGCTGAAGACCTCCATTTCCAATCGAAAATTGATGAATTGAGACATCTCTCCAAAAAATTCAATTATCAGCTTGAAGATGGAAAAGTGGTAGGAAAACATCAGGGAGCACATTATTTTACTAAAGGTCAGCGTAAAGGACTTGCGGTTGGTGGTACTCCAGAGCCTTTATTTGTAATAGATACCGATGTTGAAGAAAACGTGATCTATACCGGTCAGGGGAAAGATCATCCGGGAATTTACCGCCAGGGACTTTTTATAGCTCAGGAAGAAGTTCACTGGGTTCGTAAAGACCTTGCGATTGGCAATGATGAGGAGTTAAGGCTAAAAGCCAGAATCAGATATCGCCAGCCGCTGCAGGATGCTACACTTTACCAAACCGAAAATGGTATGTATGTGATTTTTGATGAGCCCCAGGCTTCTATTACAGAGGGACAATTCGTGGCCTGGTATAAGGATGAAGAGTTGTTAGGTTCTGGAGTTATTTCGTAAATTGGTGTCTTAGAGCCCTTTCATGCAAAGATTTTTCTTGATCTTTTTATTTATCACCTGTTTTTCTTATTCACAGGAGGAGCATGCATGGATCTATTTTAAAGAAAAGCCTAATGTAGAGGCAGCTCTAAATGATCCTTCCACTATTCTAAGTGCGAAGGCTATTCAGCGGAAAGAACTTCGCAGAACTCCTATTGATGAAAGGGATGTCCCGGTGAATGAAGAATATATTACTATTGTCAAATCCCGGGAAAACATTTCGGTAAAGGCAAAATCGAAATGGCTGAATTGTGTTCATGTCCTAGGAACTGTTCAGGATATTTCAAAACTAGCAGAGCTGGAGTTTGTTTCTGGAATTGAATTTGCCAGTAATAATTTGAATTCCAGAGCTTCAACTGAAGCTCAAAAAATCACTAATAAATTAGAAAGCAATATAGATTTCAGCTACGGTCTGGCGGCAAACCAGACCGAAATGCTGAATACCGATTATCTTCATGAAAATGATTATACCGGCGACGGAATTACCATTGCAGTATTGGATGCGGGATTTCCAAATGTAAATACTATTGGAGCTTTTGAAAGATTGCGGTCGGCAGGTAAACTTCTGGGTGGCTATGATTTCCCCAATAGATCTGAAAACTATAATAATCCTGAACTGAGTAATCACGGCACGCTGGTACTTTCTAATATGGCAGGTTTTATTGAAGGACGTTTTGTGGGAACAGCTCCTGGTGCTTCTTACTATTTATTCCGGACAGAGATTGGCCCCACCGAAACTCCTGTGGAAGAAACTTACTGGGTAGAAGCTGTAGAAAGGGCCGACAGCCTGGGAGTTGACCTTATAAATACTTCTTTAGGCTATACCCTTTTTGATGATCCTGATTATAGTTATACTCCTGAAGATATGGATGGAGAAACCGCTTTTATTTCCCGTGGCGCCAATATAGCAACAGAAAAAGGTCTTCTCGTGGTTGTTTCCACTGGAAATCGTGGCGATGAAGATTATTTTAAGATAATTGGAGCACCTGCAGATGCCAATGTACTTAGCGTGGGAGCTGTAGATAAGAACGGGAATTATGCTGCTTTCAGTTCCCTGGGTCCTTCTGCAGATGGCCGGGTAAAACCAGATGTTTCTGCCCAGGGATTGGAGATCGTAGCGATAGATGAATTCAATAATATGGTGCAGGCCAGTGGGACGTCATTCGCCTCCCCTATTCTTGCCGGTTCAGTGGCGAGTTTCTGGCAGGTAGATCCAAGTTTGACCAATCTTGAAGTAATGCAACTTGTAAGAGAGGTTTCGAGTCTTTACAGCAATCCAAATATCAACCTTGGCTATGGAATCCCTGATTTTAGAGATGCACTCTCTAAGCTTATTGAGAACACTGAAAATAGTGAAGCGCTTTTTTTATATCAGAATCCTGTAGAAAATGAACTCAGGTTTAATAATCCTACGACTCAAAGCTATAAGGTCACTCTATTTGATACGTTGGGACGGATCATTTTAAAAAGAGAACAGGTTCAGAATGAAATAGATCTTTCAGGTTTTTCCAGAGGAATTTATATTGCTATGTTTGAACAAAATAATTCAAGACAATCATTTCTTATCATTAAAAAATAATGCCTACTAACAATAGAATCACGCAACTCTTTAATATAAAATACCCATTAATCCAGGCCGGGATGATCTGGGCCAGCGGATGGAAACTGGCAAGCGCCGTATCTAATGCCGGCGGACTCGGAATTATCGGGTCCGGCTCTATGTATCCGGAGATTTTAAAAGAGCATATTCAAAAATGTAAAAAAGCTACAGATAAACCTTTTGCTGTAAATGTGCCTATGCTTTATCCGGAAATCGATAAGATCATACAGATCATTATTGATGAAGGTGTAAAGATCGTTTTTACCTCGGCTGGAAATCCTAAGACCTGGACCAAACATTTGCAGGAACATGGGATAAAAGTTGTTCATGTAGTAAGCAGCGTGAAATTTGCGATGAAATCTGAAGAAGCCGGAGTAGACGCTGTGGTTGCTGAAGGCTTTGAAGCCGGCGGTCATAATGGTCGGGATGAAACTACCACTTTCACCCTTATTCCCATGGTAAAAGAAAAAATATCAATTCCTTTAATTGCTGCCGGTGGTATCGCTACCGGGAGAGGGATGCTGGCAGCCATGGTTCTTGGTGCCGATGCCGTACAGATTGGTAGCCGATTTGTGGCCACCCCGGAAGCCTCTTCTCATAAGAACTTCAAGGAAATGGTCGTTAAAGCCCAGGAAGGAGACACGGTGCTCACCTTAAAAGAACTTGCCCCGGTTCGTCTCTTGAAGAATAAATTTTATGAAGACGTTCAAAATCTCTATTCTAAAGCTCCCAGTAAAGAAGATCTTATAGAATTATTAGGTCGTGCCAGGGCGAAAAAAGGAATGTTTGAAGGTGATCTTGAAGAGGGTGAACTTGAAATCGGTCAGATCTCAGGACTTATTCATGATATTAAACCGGCTGCAGAAATTGTAGAGGAGATCATCACTGATTTTCAGAAAGTTAAAGAAGAAGTCAGCAAACTTTAATCTTTAATTGGAGTATTCTTCTAGTTTTTCTAATTCTTCGGCAACAAATTTTCTCCATTTCAGTTCTTCCGATCTGTTTTCACTATGGGAAGTTTCTTTATCAAACTTATTTTGCATGGAAACTCTTTCAGACTCGATTCTATTATAAAGTCTTTTAAGATCCTGTCGAATGTTCCTCCCTATTTCATAATCTTGAAGGGCTTTTCTCAGTTTTCTAGCATGTAATTCTGAAATATCGAAATGCAGCTGTTCATGCGCCAGCAAATATTCTTCATTCTTAATTTCTTTTACCCACGAAAGATTAGGATAAAAATTGGTGAAAACCTCGTGCAATAGTACAGGCACCCCGGAAGCAGTACTATAATTCCAGCTATAACTAATTCCAGAATTTGTATTTGCCGAGTAAGAATTTGAGTTACCCGGTTCAGCCTTGAAATCTTCCCAGGTGAGAAGCCTTTCCTGCTGCCATTGAATCTTCTCCTGTTCTTCCTGAGAAAAACCCAGTACCGAAATTGCCAGAAAGAAGATGGAAAAACTTAAGCTTTTCATGAATAGGTAAAAGATATATCCTTAGCAATATCTGGGTGTAAACTTTCTAAGACTGGACAGGTTCTGCCGGTATTTTCTATAATTTTGGTCTCCTTTTCAGTATATGAAGTTGGAAATTTAATTTTAACCTCGATCCGTGATATTCTTCGTGGTTCTGCCGCCATCGTTTTAGTGACTTCTGCTGATGCTCCGTCCATATTGATCCCCAAAGATTCAGCCTTAATTCCCATTACTGTTAACATACAGGTAGCTAAAGCATTTGCTACTGTATCTGTAGGTGAAAATGCCTCACCTTTCCCGTGATTATCTACGGGAGCATCGGTAATCATTTTAGATCCGCTCTGGAGATGTTCAGATTCGGTCCTTAATCCACCAAGATATTTTACTCTAGAGGTCATTTGCTTCGCTTATGGTAAGATCTTCATTTAACTGTAAAATATAGAGTGCATTGTTGGTATATCCACCCCCGGCATTTGGCATATAATGGAATTTACTTTCATAATATTCGGTATATCCCGGGTACTTCTCAAAAGACTCATAAAGATCTTTAGCAGAAGCAAGCCTTAATAGTACATCCAACGTAAGATCATAGCCTCTTAAAGCATATTTATTAGGCTCAATATTGAATCTGCTTTTATAGTCTTCAACAAAATCTTCAGAAAGCTCTGTATCATACTCCTTGTCTACGGAAGGATAACGGAATTTTAACTTACCCAAATGGTTATTAGAAATGATATCGCTCTCATAAACACTATTCTTATTAGTGGTCAATAAAGTGATATTATGCTTTCTGGCCAGCCTGTTCAGCGCAGAAGTAACACTGCTCACCAAATTGATATTATCTGACTCCAGAATTATCCAGTTTTCACCATCAGTCATCATTTCAGCCAGTTTAGCTTCTGAAACGAAATTACTACTCGGATTAATATTTCTTGCTGAAGGAAGTGCATTATTCAATTCACTTTTGATCTTAAATGATTTTCCGTCAGCGATGATAACAACATTTTTTCCGGGAGCATTTCTGGAAAGGTAATCCAGCATTGCTTTCTGAGTAAGTTCATCCCCGGGATTTGACTGAAAAAGGTTCCTGTAGCCTCTCATACTTCTATTAGAAAGCGGATTGATCACCGGAATGTTCTTACTTTCCAGTCTCGAGGCCGCAGCTTCAGAAGTTTCTTTAAGAAATGGTCCAATTACTACATCTATATTATTAAAATTGTTCGAGTTAATAATATTTGTGACTTCAGAAGCATTCCGTTTAGTATCGTAAACTTTCAAATTTGTAGAAATGCCCATAGATTTTGCTTTATCTACCGCCATAAGCACCCCACTGTAAAAATCCAGTGAAATTCTAATCACTTTTTCATTGAGAATGGCATTTTTATAGGTTGCGATGGAATCTTCCTCAACCTTATTTAAATGATACGGCAACATTAATGCTATTTCCTTGGTGCTACGGTTATCAATGGATTTACTAAGGTCCATTTTAGTATCAGCTTTTTCACCGCTACCAGTATAGGCATCATTATCTATTTCTTCGCCGTCCTTATCATTCTTAGGAACTTTTAAGACCATCCCAAACTTTAATCCTTCTTTCAATGCGGGGTTCAATTGCTTTAATGAATCCTGGCTTACTCCAAAACGCTCCGATAAGCTATATAAAGTTTCCTGTGGTTTCACCTCGTAGAACCTGAATCTTTCATCGGTAATAATCACCGGCTCATCATCCAGAACATCTGTTCCTACTCTAATCATCATTCCTGGTTGCAGTACTTCCACCCTTGGATTTAATGCTTCCAGTTCTTTTACAGTCATCCCATATTTTCTGGCAATTCCGTATCTGGTTTCTTTTGGCAGAACGATATGTTCCCGTGTACTTGAGATCTGCTGTTCCTGAGGTTTGCTGTTAACAACAGGCTTGGTGGAAGGCGGAGTATTTTCAGCTACTACCGATCGCTGAGGAGAAGCAGTTCCTGAAGGAATTCTAATGGTTTCCCCCATTTGTAATTCTTCGGAATAGAGCTGTTTATTATATCTCTTTATATCATCAATACTAACATTGTATTGTTTGGATAAACTATAAAGCGTTTCTTTTTTCTTTACCGTGTGTTCTGTAAACTGGGTAGTACCAGCAACTTCCGATTTTGGAGAATTACTAGATTCTCCAACCGGAATTACAAGTTTCTCATTAACACCTATTCCCTCCCGTGCATCCGGGTTTAATTTGTATATATCTTCCTCATCTATATTATAGCTTTGAGATATACTGAACACGGTTTCCCCTTTTTTTACAGTGTGGTATTTATAAGACTGGGCATTCGCCGAAGTAGCATAAATTTGAAAAAGAAAACATATAACAAAAAGGTACTTCATTATGATCTATTTAGGTTGAAATGGTATACTCTATTATTCCCACTCAATGGTTGCCGGTGGCTTTGAACTAATGTCATACACCACTCTATTAACGCCTTTAACCCGGTTAATTATTGTATTAGATGTCTTTTGTAAAAATTCATAAGGTAAATTCACCCAGTCTGCAGTCATCCCGTCAGTTGACTCAACAGCTCTAAGGGCCACTACCTGCTCGTAAGTTCTTTCGTCTCCCATTACTCCAACCGACTGAATTGGTAAAAGGATCGCTCCTGCCTGCCAGACTTTATCATATAGCATCCAGTCTCTTAAGCCCTGGATAAAAATATGATCTACTTCCTGAAGTATCCGAACTTTTTCTGCGGTAATATCGCCTAGGATCCTGATCGCAAGACCTGGACCTGGAAATGGATGCCTTCCTAACAAGGTCTTATCTATTCCCAGTTCTTTTCCTACTCGCCTTACTTCATCTTTAAACAACATACGTAAAGGTTCTACCACTTTCAGTTTCATAAAGTCCGGCAATCCACCTACATTATGGTGTGATTTAATGGTCACCGAAGGTCCGTTTACTGAAACTGACTCAATAACATCAGGATAAATAGTTCCTTGTGCAAGGTATACTACGTCTTTGATCTCATGAGCTTCATCATCAAATACTTCAATAAAAGTATTCCCGATGGCCTTACGTTTTTCTTCAGGATCACTTAATCCTTTAAGAGCATCCAAGAAACGTGCCGAAGCATCCACCCCTTTTACATTAAGCCCCATATGTTTATATTGATCCAGAACGCTTTCAAACTCATTCTTTCGCAATAATCCGTTATTTACAAATATGCAATAAAGATTCTTTCCAATCGCTTTATGCAGAAGAACTGCGGCAACCGTAGAATCCACGCCTCCACTTAATCCAAGTACCACTTTATCATCACCGATCTTCTCCTGTAATTCTGAAACGGTAAGATCAACAAATGCGCCGGGTGTCCAGCTCTGTTCTGTTCCGGAGATCTTTACCAGGAAATTTTCCAGCAATTGTTTTCCATCGGTAGAATGGTAAACTTCCGGATGAAATTGAATCGCATAGGTCTCTTCCCCATCAATTCTGTAGGCAGCATTCAAAACATCTGTAGTACTGGCCAGTCTAACCGCGTTTTCAGGAAGCTGGATAATAGAATCACTGTGGCTCATCCACACTTGTGAGTTCTCTTTGATATTTTCAAATAATGGCTCGGCATCTTTTATAACAGAAAGATTTGCCCTCCCAAATTCCCTGGTATCTGAAGGTTCAACTTTTCCTCCGGAAAAATGTGCCAGGTATTGAGCTCCATAACAAACTGCCAGAACAGGTAATTTTCCTCTAATTTGAGAAAGATCTGGATGTGGTGCATCTTCAGCTCTTACTGAAAATGGACTTCCGGAAAGAATTACCGATTTAAAACCTGAGAGATCCTCTGGAATTTTGTGATAAGGATAAATTTCGCAGTAGATATTAAGCTCTCTAACTCGCCGCGCGATAAGCTGGGTGTACTGCGAGCCAAAGTCTAGGATGAGTACGTTGTTTTGCATGCGCAAAAATAGGAAATTGAGAAAAAATGAATGCAAGGGATTTAATAAAATTTCTATATTTAATAAAGCATAAATATACTTTCATGAAATACTTAAGCGCAGTCATTTTTTCTATCGCTATAGTTCTTGCAGCCTGGTTTTTAGGAGATTCCTATGTATCCAGGGCTAATCCAGACGGCGTTATTTCGGTAACAGGTTCAGGCAGTGAAAATTTTGATTCAGACCTCATCGTATGGGAAGGTAGATTTAGCAGGATGAATCCTAATTTGGAACAGGCTTATAATCAATTGAATCGCGATAAAGAAATAGTAAGAAACTATCTTATGGAGCAGGGTATTAAATCTGAAAATATCGTTTTCAATTCAGTCCAAACCAATGAGCAGCGAGAGAACCAGTATCAAAATGGTAATTTTACAGGGAGTATTTTTATGGGTTATGAGTTAATCCAGCCGGTTAAGATTGAATCTTCTGAAGTTGAATTGATAGAAGGTGTTTCCAGAGAAATCACTGAATTACTAAATAAAGGAGTCCAGTTCAACTCCTCACCTCCAAGATATTATTATACAAAAATCGCTGATCTTAAAATAGAAATGATCTCTAAAGCTACTGAAGATGCCAGGCTTAGAGCAGAAAAAATTGCCGCGAATAGTGGGGAGAAATTGGGAGATCTAAAAAGTGCCAATATGGGTGTTTTCCAGATTACCGGACAGAACAGCGGCGAAGATTATAGCTGGAGCGGAGCCTATAATACCGCAGATAAAAATAAAACAGCCTCAATTACCATGAGACTGGAATATGAAATTGATTAATTTCACCTTCATGCTTTATTTTATAACAATTTTACTTTTTACTTAAGTTTTTATTTAGAAAATGTACCATAATTTTAATACTACCCCATTGACAATTAAAAAGTTATGGAAAACCATGATGAAAAAACAAGGCACAAACGCAGCATTTGGCTTTTAAATCCTGCAAGAACTCGTGAGAATATTTTCATCTATATTCTTATAATAATACTCGTCATCCTAATAGCCTATTTTATATTATAAATACTATCCTAAAGTAGCCAGGATTTCGTCAATATCTTTCTCTGTAGTATCAGGATTAATAAAACAAAAACGCACCACACTTTCTTCTTTCCAGATAGATGGAGTCACCAATGCAAATCCGGAATTATGATTTCTATAGGTCCAGTCCCTATAATCCTCGGCTGTCCAGCCTTTTCTTTTAAAAAGCACTACAGATAAACTTGCCGGTCTCATCAGTTCCAGATTTTCATTTTGCTCAACCTTATCTGCTGCGATCTTCGCAAGTTCAATTCCGCGTTCTATGGCTTCCTTGTATTTATTGGTTCCGTGCATGGCCAGGGAAAACCATAATGGCATTCCTCTCAATCTTCTTGTAAGCTGTATTTGATAATCTGCAGGATTGAAACCTTGGGCACCTTCATCTTTAAAGATTTCCAGATAAGCTCCTTTTTGAGAATGTGCTTTTTTAGCCAGTTCCAGATTCTTATAAATAATTGCTCCACAGTCATAAGGCGAAAACAACCATTTATGCGGATCTATAGTTATACTATCTGCTTTTTCAATTCCATCGAATAAATGCCGTACAGAATTAGCTGCGAGTGCTCCTCCACCATAAGCACAATCTACATGAAACCAAACATTTTCATTTTCACAAACCTCAGCTATCCCTTTGAGATCATCAATGATCCCGGCATTGGTAGTCCCTCCGGTCGCCACTACCGCAAAAAGTCTGTTTCTATCCTTTTTACTTAGATTACTGATCGTCTTTTGTAATTCTTCGCCCGATAGAAATTCCTCGCCTGAATCTATTAAATGCACATCTGCGTCCATGACTTTGGCCATCGATTTAATAGAACTATGTGCACCCGTAGAAGTTACTAACAATGCACGTTCTTTGGCCTGTTCTGGTTTTTGCTCTCTCCATTCTTCTCTTGCGGTCACCAAAGCAGAAAGATTTGCAGCGGTCCCTCCACTGGTAAATACACCAAATGCGCCTTCCGGAAGTTTTGTTAACGAAACCAGCCATTTCATGGCCTGATTTTCACAAAAGATCCCTCCTGCTCCTTCCATCCAGTAAGCACCGTGAATACTGGAAGCCGAAGTCACAAGGTCAAACATAATAGCTGCCCTAGTGGGTGCTGCAGGTACGAAAGCCAAGTGACGCGGGTGATCAATAGGCACCGTTGCTTTCACCAGGACATCCCGGAATAATTGAAAAGCATTTTCCCCACCTATACCTTCAGGGGTAATAGTTTCTCCAACAATTCTAAGAAGATCTTCTTCTTTTTTCGGGGAACCTAATTCCGGGGTGACATTAGAGATACGATCTATGGTATATTTCATGACATCCAGAGTCATTTCTACCAGGTCCATATCTATGGTATGCATTCTATTATTTTCCAAAAGTCAAAATTTTAAAGTTAGCTTCCAGCGGATCTAATTCCTCCATGAGTTTATGGATCAGTTCTTCTCCATATTCAGCATAAAATTCAGAAAAATTGGTTTGTCTTTCCTGCAAGCTACGGTTCGGAAAAAGATCGTTCTGAAGTTCTGCTATCCTTTCTACTTCATCCTTTAATTTTCTTTTCTGAGCCTTAAGCAGTCTTTTTTCAAGATTATCGAGGCCTTTTAATTGCTTTACTTCCTGGGCTTTTACCGCGCCGATAAAAGATTCATCCGTTTGTTCAGCCAGTTCGTACATATGTTGAAACTGTGTTACCAGGTGCTCTTTCTGAGAAGAAAAATCAATATCGATATTAGAGATCTTCCTCACTTTCCTATTGATTAGTTCGTGTTGTTTCAGAAATAATTCCTGCAAAGAAATATTTAATCTTTCACGCTTATCATTTTGTTTTGCCGTTTGCAATAAAGCCGAATTTCGAAGTAAAAGCATGGGAAAAGTAACATTTTCAGCTTCAAACAAAGATTTCAATTCCAGCCAGTAGGCTAGCTCTCCGCCTCCACCTATATAACTAAGATTGGGCAGGATCACTTCCTGGTACAGGGGCCTCATCATCACATTGGGACTAAAACGTTCCGGATGATCATTTAATTCCTGAAGAATTTCCTCCCTGCTCCAGGTAATTTCAGTTTCATGAACAAAATAATGGCCCTCTTTTTCGATGATCCTTTCCCGGATTTCATTAGTAAGGTAAAACAGATTGATTTCACGCGGGTTCACCTGGATAGAATAGCCAAGCTCATTTATTTTCTCAAGAGTTTTAGTCGTCTGTTTATATGAAACCTGCTCTGTAAGCTCATTTTTTAACTTCGGAATAAAATGTTTTTTTAATCGTTTATCTCCGGCTGCCAGGACCACCAATCCATATTGAGCAAAAATCTCATTCGCAATATAACGGGTAGCATCGGTAAGGTTATCGTGTTCAAGATAGCCTTTCTTAAAAAGATCTTTAAGATATTCAGCATTTTCACCACCCCCTATTTCTGCTGAAAAAAGCTTAAAAACTTCATCCAATCCATCGGTAGAAAGTCCTCCAACCGCTGTTTTCTCAGCTCTTTTATCGGCATTATTCCATTTGAACTTTTTTCCATTCAAATTAAAGAAATTAATTTCCTCAAAATCATGATCTTCGGTTGCCATCCAGTAAACTGGCACGAAATCATTTTCTGGATACATTTGTTTAAGCCGTTTGGTAAGATTTATGGTGGAAACTATCTTATAAAGGAAATATAAAGGTCCGGTAAATAGATTGAGTTGATGACCGGTAACTACCGTAAAGGAATTTCCAGATTCTAAGGCTTCAATATTTGCCTGAGTGGCATCAGAAATTTTAAGTTCTGAATACTGGTCATTTAGCACTTTTACCAGGTCTTTCCGGATGCTATGATCATAGCTTTTTTTCTTCTCGTTTATCTGAGCTTCAAAATTTTCTATTTTCGGAAAACGGGTATAGAATTCATCTAATTCTTTTCTTTCAGATAGATAATCAAGAATTAAGGGAGTAAAATAATTGGTTTCGGGATACGAAATACAATCAGTTGGCATAAATTTTAATTGTGTTTGCAAAGATATCGAAGATAGGGATTTTATTCTCTAAATTTTAGTTAATTCAAGCCTAGATGCTATCTTTACTCGGCTTACTTGAAACTATTACATGAAATGAAAAAACTTTACAGCTTAATCCCTATTTTATTATTAAGTATCCACTTAATAACTGCCCAACAAATTAAAAGTCCTTCAGAATTTCTGGGATATGAATTAGGAAGCCAGTTTTCCCGCCATGCAGATGTTGTTAATTACTTCAATCATGTGGCCGAAAATTCTGGATTAGTCCAGTATCATAATTATGGAAAAACCAATGAACGACGTCCTCTCACCTACGCCATCATCACTTCAGAAGAAAATATAGCGAATCTGGAAAATATAAGAAAATCTCATTTAACCAGTGCCGGAATTGGGAATGCAGGAGAAAATTCAGATAAAGCCATCGTCTGGTTAAGTTATAATGTACACGGAAATGAAGCTTCCAGTACCGAAGCAGCTATGAAAACCCTTTTCAATCTTATCACCGAAAAAAAGGACTGGCTTAAAAATACCATTGTGATCATGGATCCCTGTGTGAATCCTGATGGGAGAGACCGGTATGCTAACTGGTACAACCAGGTAAAGACTGAACCATATAATATTTCCCAGAAAGCCACGGAACATCATGAACCATGGCCGGGAGGAAGACCAAACCATTATCTATTCGATCTCAACCGCGACTGGGCCTGGGCTACCCAAATTGAAACTCAAGAAAGATTAAAAATATACAATCAATGGTTACCCCATATACATGTAGATTTTCATGAGCAGGGAATTAATGAACCTTACTATTTTGCACCGGCTGCAGAACCTTTACATGAAGTGATCACTCCTTTCCAGAGAGATTTCCAGACGAGAATTGGAAAAAATCATGCCCAATATTTTGACAAAGAAGGATGGTTATACTTCACCGGGGAGCGATTTGATCTTCTTTATCCAAGTTATGGTGACACCTATCCAACTTATATGGGCGCTATCGGGATGACCTACGAAAAAGCCGGAAATGGCCGTGCAGGCCTGGGAATTAAAACCGATGAGGGTTATGTTTTAACCCTGAAAGATCGTTTGGAACACCATTATACTACAGGCCTTTCTACTATAGAGGTTGCTTCAAAAAACGCTTCAGAACTAAATAAGGAATTCATGAATTATTTTAGTGATGAGGAATTTGAATATAAAAGTTATGCGCTTAACGGAAGTCCTGATAAGATTAATTCTTTAAAAAAATTATTAGACAGGCACGACATACAGTATGGGAATTCGAATTCAGGAAAAATAAATGGTTATAATTTCAGGAATAACAGGAGTGGGAGTCTAAATACTAATAATAACACGCTGGTAGTATCTACCAATCAACCTAAAGGGAAAATGGTAAAAGTGCTTTTTGAGCCACAGACCAAATTGATGGATTCCCTTACTTACGACATCACCGCCTGGAGCTTACCTTATGCCTACGGTTTAGATGCCGTGGCCAGCAATAAGATCATTTCGGGTTCTGGGAAACAGGAAGATGTAAATATCCAGAATTCTGCGAATCCTAATGGAGCAGGATATATCACCAAATGGAATAGTATGCAGGATGCTCAGTTTCTGGCCGATCTTATTAAAAATGACATAAAAGTCCGTTTTAGTGAAGTTCCCTTTGAAAGCAACGGACAAAAATTTGCACCGGGAAGTATCCTTATCACTAAAAGTGATAACCGGGAAATCGAAAATTTCGATTCACAGGTTATTGAAATGGCAAATAAGCATGAACGTCAGCTTTTGACTGCAGAAACCAGTTTTGCAGGAAGCGGTCCCGACTTTGGATCTTCTGAGATCAAGATCATCAATGAGCAAAAAATCGGACTTTTAAAAGGAGATGAAGTTTCTTCCCTTAATTTCGGAGAGATATGGTATTTCTTCGAGCAGGATCTAAACTATCCTGTCACCCCAATCAACACTGACTATTTCAGCAGAATAGACCTTCATGATCTGGATGTATTGATCATGCCGGAAGGTTGGTACAGTGATTTTATGGATGAAAAAACCTTAAACAAGATCTCCTCCTGGGTAAAAGATGGGGGAAAACTTATCGCTGTGGGAAGTGCCGTGGGAACTTTCAATAAAAAAGAAGGTTTCGGACTCAAAGAAAATAAAAAGCCTGAAAAAGATTCCACCGCCACAGACGCTAATCTTATCCCCTATGCTAAAAGAGAGCGGGAGAGCATCAAAAACATGATCACCGGAAGTATCATTAAAACTAAAGTTGATAATACTCACCCGTTGGCTTTTGGTTACGAAGTTGATTATTTCACCCTGAAATTAAGCAGTGACAGCTATTCCTTGTTAAACGATGGCTACAATGTTTCTTATATCCGGGAGCCGCAAGTTGTTGCTGGATTTGCGGGAAGTGAAGCTGCTAAAAACTTAAAGAATTCTTTGGTGTTCGGTGAAGTGCCTATGGGGAATGGAAGCATTATTTATATGGTGGATAATCCTTTATTCCGTGCTTTCTGGGAGAATGGAAAGCTCTTTTTTGCCAATGCGATCTTCTTTACCAATAACACTGGTTACGATTACTAAAATTAAAAATAGAATATGAAATTTATAAGATCATTTATCATTCTATTATTCCTTGGTGCGGTAAGTTCAGTTATCGGTCAGGATAATAAAGAAAACTTTTCAGTTGATTTTGAAACTTTTAATCTTGAAAACGGCTTAAAAGTAATTCTGCATCAGGACAAATCAGATCCTGTGGTAGCAGTGGCCTTAACTGCACATGTAGGCTCCGCAAGAGAGAAAGAAAGCAGAACAGGTTTTGCACATTTATTTGAACATCTTCTCTTTCTGGAATCTGAAAACCTGGGAAAAGGTGGATTGGATAAATTAAGCGCGAGAATTGGAGGATCGGGAGCTAATGGTTCTACCAGCCGCGACCGAACCAATTACTTTCAAACGGTCCCTAAAGATGCTCTGGAAAAAATGATCTGGGCTGAAGCTGATAAACTCGGTTTTTTTATCAATACTGTTACAGAACCTGTTCTAGCCAAAGAAAAACAGGTGGTGAAAAACGAAAAAAGACAGGCTGTGGATAACCGTCCTTACGGCCACACCTTTTATGTAGTGGATAGAAATTTGTACCCACAGGGTCATCCTTATAACTGGCAGGTGATTGGAAGCCTGGAAGATCTTCAGAATGCCACTTTACAGGATGTAAAAGATTTCTATAATAAATGGTATGTTCCCAACAACGTGATCCTGACTATTTCCGGCGATTTTAATAAAGAACAGGCAAAAGAATGGGTACATAAATATTTTGACGAAATAGAACGCGGCTCTGATATTGCCGAACTGGAAAAGCAACCTGTAAATCTTACAGAATCTAAAAGACTTTACCACGAAGATAATTTCGCCAAGTTGCCAGAATTAACACTTACCTGGCCATCGGTTTATTCTTATCATGAAGATTCTTTCGCTCTGGAAATCCTTTCGAATTATCTGGCTGAAGGAAAAAATGCCCCACTTTATAAAAAACTGGTGGAAGAAAAGCAGCTTACCAGTAATGTAAGTATGTTCAACTATACTTCTGAGCTGGCGGGACAGCTGATGCTTCAGGTTAGAGCTTACGATGGAAAAGACCTCGATTCGGTAAAAATTGCCATTGATGAAACTTTTGCTGAATTTGAAAAAAATGGCATTCCGCAGAAAGATCTCAAGAGAATAAAAGCCGGACTGGAAACAGATTTCTATAATTCTATTTCAAGTGTACTGGGCAAAGGATTTCAATTAGCACAATATGAGATCTTCGCCAAAGACCCTAATTTTATTAATAAAGAGATTGATAAAATGCTGGCCGTAACTGGAGAGGATGTAATGAACCTATTTAAAAAATATGTTGCTAATAAAAATTATGTCGCCACGAGTTTTGTCCCAAAAGACCAATTAGATCTGGCCCTTGAAAATTCTGAAAAAGCAGAAGTTATTGAGGAAAAGATCGTGGAAGGAGCCGAAGAAAAATTTGATGCAAATCAAGAAGTAACTTATGAAAAGACTCCTTCAAGTTTTGACAGAAGTATTGAACCTCCTTATCAGGGTAAACCAGAGTTGAGTATTCCTGAAATCTGGGATGCACGCATGCCTTCAGGAATGAAGATCATGGGGATCACAAATACGGAAGTCCCGGTGGTTCAATTTAGCCTGGAAATGAAGGGTGGACAACTTCTAGAGCGTCCTGCGAAAGCCGGAGTATCAAATATGCTTGCCAATATGATGACGAAAGGTACTGCTAAAAAGACACCGGCTGAGCTGGAAGAAGCTATTGAACTTTTAGGTGCTTCTATCTATGTAAATGCCAGTGAGGAAAAAATCACGATTTCTGGAAATACTTTAGCGAAAAATTTTGCAGAAACCATGGAATTGGTCAGAGAGATCTTATTGGAGCCAAGGTGGGATGAGAAGGAATTTGAACTAGTTAAGCAAAGAACACTGAGTCGCTTAAAGGAAGAAAAAGGGGATCCAAATGCCATTGCACAAAATGAGTTCAAGAAACTTATTTATGGAGAAAACAGCATCCTTTCTTACAATGAGCTTGGAACTGCAGAAACGGTTGAAAATTTAAATATTGAGGATCTGAAGAATTATTATGAAGAGAATCTTTCGCCCTTAGCTGCAACTTTTATGACAGTTGGAGCTATTGAAAAAGCTGAGGCAGTAAATTCTGTGAAAGCAATTTCTGCGAACTGGGCTCCAAAAAATATTGATTTCCCGGAGGTCCCTGAATTTGAACTTCCGGAAAGATCCAAAGTGTATTTTTATGATGTTCCGGGAGCCAAACAATCTGTATTTGCTTTTGGAGCGCCGGCACTTTCAGCAAAAGATAACAATTTCTATCCTGCGGAGGTTATGAATTATCGCCTTGGGGGTGGAGGTTTTGCTTCCAGATTAACCCAGGAACTTAGAGAAGGAAAGGGTTATACCTATGGAATCCGGTCCAGGTTTGCAGACCAATCATATATTGGTCCGTTTATGATCAGCAGTGGCGTTAGATCTAATATTACTTACGAAGCGGCAGAATTGGTGAGAGATATTTTAAAAGAATATCCTGAAACATTTTCCCAGGATGATCTTGATGTCACTAAAAGTTATATGATTAAAAGTAACGCCAGAAGGTTTGAAACTCTTGGCGCAAAATTAGATATGTTGCGTGAAATTAGCGATTACGGGTATGAATATGATTATATTAAAGATCGGGAGCAAAAGGTAGAGGAAATGAGCGTTATGGATATTCAGGATCTTGCAAAGAAGTATATAAATCCTGAAAGAATGTTTTATCTCATCGTTGGTGATGCCGAAACCCAACTGGATAAACTTGAAGCACTGGGATATGGAAAACCTGTTTTACTAAATGAAAACAGTGAAAATTAAAATTTTATAAAAGCTTTAAGTATGGCGGAAACTAAAGTTTCCGCCTTTTTTATATCTTCTACTCAGTAAATTGAACACCAACAGAAATTTAAAAATTTGTCTAAGAAACTCTCCTATATTGTAACCGGAAGTATTGTGGCCGGTTTAATTCTTTTATATTTTTTATATCCCCCTTTTCAAGGGTTTATCAATGAAACCTGGCAGATCCTCTGGAGCGAAGATGAAACAAAGATCCGGAATCACTTTAAAAGTTTTGGTTTTTGGGGACCCATTGCAATAATAATTGTAATGGTTCTGCAGATCTTTCTCGTGGTTTTTCCATCCTGGTTGCCTATGATCGTTGCGGTACTTGCTTACGGCTTTTGGGGTGGCGCTCTAATATCTATTGTCGGGGTTTTCTGTGCATCCAGTATTGCCTTTTATATCGGAAAATGGCTCGGTGAAGATCACCTGGAAAAGATCATGGGAAAATCAAAAAACAAGAAGGTCGAATACTGGGTTTCTGAATATGGCTTCTGGACCATCGCCATTTTCAGGATCTCTCCTTTTCTTTCAAATGATGCCATTAGCATAGTAGCAGGAATGTTAAGTATGAAATATCGCAAGTTTATTTTAGCGACATTAACAGGTATTATACCGCTTTCCTTCGCTATCGCATATTTTGGTCAGGATACAGATACCCTGAAAAATGGTTTATACTGGATTGGCGGTGCCGGAATAGTAATTTATGGGATCTATGTTTATATCGATTATAGAAAAGGGAAAAAAGAAAAAATTAGTCAGTCCTAAAGCTTGCTCTTAATTTTTCAAGATCTTTTTCCGAATAGCCTTTCAAAGAGGCCATAGTTCCCTGAGCATTGGGTGCTTTAATGATCAAATTATTCCTGGTTACAGTTATAGCCGGGGTCTTATCTATTTTGTAGGAATGAATTTTTCCCTGAGTTGGTTTATAGATCAACACTTCATCATCCCATTCTAGAAATTCTGAGTTATCACCGCGATATGCCATATAGAAATATGAAATAGCAAGAAGGAAATAAACAGAGGCCATTACCAGGTTAAATATTGAAAAGTCTTCTGAACTAAAATGATTATTCAATAGGTAAAAGATACCCATGATTAGCCACAAGCCTCCAAAAACTGAAGAATAATTTCTCTTGAAAAAATTTAGCTTTTTATTTATCCTAGTCATTTAATTTTTAGGAAGTTCTAACTTTTATCTCTTTACGTTTTGGCTTTTCTGTAGTAACATTTAAAGGTTCTCCGTAAAGGTCAAAATCGGCAGCTTCTGTGATCTTTACTTCATAATAATCACCGGTCTTCAGATATACTGAAGTTGCGTCGATCAAAACCTCATTATCCACATCTGGAGAATCAAATTCGGTACGACCTACAAAGTAATTTCCTTCCTTACGATCAATTACTACATTAAAAACTTCTCCAATTTTCTGCTGATTCAATTCCCAGGAAATTTGAGACTGAATTTCCATAATTTCATTCGCCCTTTCCTGCTTTACTTCCTGAGGAACATTGTCTTCAAGGTTATAAGCATGCGTATTTTCTTCATGAGAATAGGTAAAACAACCCAGTCTTTCAAAACGCATTTCCTTTACCCATTCTTTTAATTCCTGAAAATGCTCTTCAGTTTCTCCCGGGTATCCAACAATTAGCGTGGTTCTAATGGCCATTTCAGGCACAGTTTTTCTGAATTCCTTCAGTAGTTTAGTCGTCTTTTCATGAGTGGTTCCACGTCGCATAGACTTCAGAAGATCGTCTGAAATATGTTGAAGTGGAATATCGAGATAATTACAAACTTTAGGCTCTCTTTTCATGACATCCAGCACATCCATCGGGAAACCAGTAGGAAAAGCATAATGCAATCTTATCCATTCAATTCCTTCAACCTTTACCAGGTTTTCAAGTAATTCGGCAAGATTTCGTTTCTTATAAAGATCAAGACCATAATAAGTAAGGTCCTGAGCGATCAATATCAATTCTTTTACTCCATTGGCCGCCAGCTTTTCAGCCTCAGTCACCAGATTTTCTATAGGAGTGGATTTGTGTCCTCCTCTCATTAGTGGGATCGCGCAAAATGAACATGGGCGATCACAACCTTCAGCAATCTTCAGGTAAGCATAATTCTTAGGAGTGGTGGTAATACGCTCTCCAATAAGTTCATGCTTGTAATCAGCTTCCAGAGCTGAAAGAAGTCCCGGAAGTTCTGTAGTTCCAAAATACTGGTCTACATCTGGAATTTCTTTTTGAAGATCTGGCTTGTATCGCTCACTTAAACAACCGGTTACAAAAACCTTATCTACATCTCCCTGTTGCTTTTTTTCAACAAACTCCAGAATCGTATTTACCGACTGTTCCTTGGCATTATCTATAAAACCACAGGTATTTATCACTACAATATTTCCATCCTCTTCATGCACCACGTCCTTGTCGTTAGCCTTCAGCTGTCCCATCAAAACTTCAGAGTCGTAAACATTCTTGCTACAACCAAGGGTTACCACGTTGATCCTGTTCTTTTTTAGTGACTTCGTCCTCATAAACTTTCTACTTTTTAGCAATGATTATTTCCGAAGAAAAACCAAAGCGGGTGCAAAGATACAATCTAAAATTAGATTTACCTGAAAGTCTTTAAATTGAAGATTTTATGAGAAATATTCATGCAGCTGAAGCATCCACTCCCTTTCATAATACCTTACAATACTTATCAATATCACCACGGCAATAACATAGGCCCAGTGATAAGAATTTCTTTTTACCATAAAGGCACCAACTACGGCAAACAAAAGATAAGGTAAGGACAAGATAAGATTGGGAAGTACCCAGGCACCCCCAAACATCGCAATCACTTTCATAATCACATAAAAGATGCTGTAGAAGAAAATGATCTTAGAAATGAGAACAAGATATCTTTGAGAATTACTACTCATTATAGTTTACAGGCGTTTTTCTTCTTTTTGAATTCTTTTCGAAAATATAGGCGAATTGAAGCAATTGTTCTTCAGTAAAAGGTTTTCCTATAATGGTTAATCCCATAGGTTTATTTTCTGAAGTATAGCCCATAGGAACAGTGATCGCCGGATATTTAGCAACCGCAGCATAGCCTGCATGATAATTATTTATAGATAATACCGCATCCAGATTATGTTCCTTCATCGGTTTTTCAAAGAATGTTGTTCCGTTTCTTTTTAAGGTGTCTTTTATCGCGGCAAATTCTTTTTCGGAAGCTGAATCTTTTACGATACCTAAAAATAATGCCTGACCATAAGGTGCCCTGTTCGATGAATCCTCATCATTATATGCTACAACATCCTGAACGTTTTTATAACCTACTTCTCCCCCGTAATTTTTTAAATATGCCGGAAGATCCTTTTTCATATCAAGGTTTAAAAGTCTTAGAAAATTGGGAAGGTCAATATCTTCTGACTCAAATTCAACGATCTCTGCACCGGCATTCTTAAGGTCATTAATGGCTCTCACATAAAGAGAATCTTCCATCAAAGCTTTGATCGCACCCAGGCGCTTTCCTTTAAGATCAGTTTTCTCCAGATTTGAATAATAATTCCCTTGCTTCTTTTCGGAAGTTCTTGAAGCCGGATCTGCATTATCTACTCCGGCCATGGCATCTAAAAGAATAGCATTATCTACAACAAATTTTGTAATAGGTCCCGGAGTATCCAATGTGCTTGAGATTGGAACAATCCCTCCCCTGCTCAAAACACCTATTGTTGGTTTTATTCCAACCACCGAATTTGAACTTGCGGGAGACAAAATTGAACCGGAAGTTTCAGAGCCCACAGCTACCGGAGCAATATTGGCTGCTACCGCAACTCCGCTTCCCGAACTTGAACCACCTGTATCATGCACTTTTCTTCCATAAGGATTCAGCGTTTGACCTCCAAGCGTGGAGAAACCATTTGGACAGCCTTCACAGAAAAAGTTAGCCCATTCACTCAGGTTCGCCTTTCCCAGGATCAATGCTCCATTCTCTTTTAATCGTTTTACAATAAAAGCATCTTCAGTCTGGTTATTTTGAAGCGCCACAGATCCCGCCGTTGTCGGCATCGCAGTAGTATTAATATTATCTTTTAAAAGAACCGGGATCCCGAAAATTGGATGTTGATTTGAAACTTTACTTTTTTGCTGATCTTTTTCCCTAGCCTCTTTTATCAAATTAGGGTTTAAAGAGATCACAGAGTTCAGAGAAAACTCATTTTCACGGTCATATTCACTTATTCTAGTCAGATAAAATAAAGACAGTTCTTCATAAGTAAGTTTATCTTCATTGATTGCCTGCTGAATTTCAGGAATAGATTTTTCAAAGACCAATGCCTTTACTTCTTCGTATACTTCAGTGGAGAATTCTGAAAGATCTGCTTCAAAAGGTTTCCAAAGACTATCATTATCAATGATCTTTGGGTCAACTTGTTTAAATTCTATCTCTTCAACATTGGTCGTTGAGTCAGATTTAACCTGAACCTCTTCAGAATTGTTTTCAGATTTATCATTTTTACAGCTTATAAAAACAAGAGCGACAATAAAAAATACTATTTTCTTCATTCAGGAAATTTTATTTGCAGGAATTAAATGAACATTCCCGGATAATATTGAGCTTATTTAAAAAATGAATCTACAAATTCGTATTTATTGAATACCTGCAGATCTTCAATTCCTTCTCCTACACCAATATATTTTACAGGGATTTTAAACTGATCGCTGATACCTATAACCACTCCACCTTTTGCTGTACCATCAAGTTTGGTAACCGCCAGGGCAGTAACCTCTGTAGCCGCAGTGAACTGCTTGGCCTGCTCAAAAGCATTCTGGCCGGTTGAACCATCCAGTACCAAAAGAACTTCATGGGGAGCATCGGGAATGGTTTTCTGCATCACCCTTTTCACCTTGGTAAGTTCATTCATAAGGTTCACTTTATTATGAAGCCTTCCAGCAGTATCTATCAATACCACATCGGCGTTCATTTTAACGGCACTCTGAACTGTATCAAAGGCCACGGAAGCTGGATCACTTCCCATTTTTTGTTTGATGATAGGCACATCTGTTCTATCTGCCCATATCTGGAGCTGATCTATTGCTGCAGCTCTAAAAGTATCTGCAGCACCGAGAACGACTTTCTTTCCTTTACTTTTAAACTGGTGGGCAAGTTTTCCAATTGTTGTAGTTTTTCCAACACCATTCACTCCTACCACCATGATTACATAAGGCTTCTTATTTTGAGGAATATCAATATCTGAATCTTCCCCGGTATTTGTTTCTGAAAGTAAAGCAGCGATCTCTTCGCGGAGTATTTTATTCAACTCATCTGTACCCAGATATTTATCCCTGGCTACTCTCTCTTCTATTCTATTGATGATCTTTATGGTAGTGGTAACTCCAACATCACTACTTACCAATACATTTTCCAAATCATCCAGAACCTCTTCATCAACCTTATCTTTTCCGGCGACAGCCTTGCTCATCTTGTCGAAGAAACTGGTTTTGGATTTTTCTAAACCTTTATCAAGGTTTTCCTTTTTCTCTTTATTAAATATCTTTTTAAATAAACTCATTTTTGGTTTGGCTGGGTTAAAAACAAAGGAAGGTCAAGCCTTCTATAATGCGGCAATAAATATACATAAAAAGAAAAAGCCGTCCAGAAATAAATCCAGGACGGCTTTTTAAGATTATTTAAAATCGTTTGTGAACGATTCTTACTTCTTCAAGAAGTCGTTTACGTCTTCCGGAGCCATGATTTGTTCTACAAATGTGTAGGCACCGGTTTTCTCAGATTTAACCATTTTTATTGCTTTGGTTAATCTTTTAGATCCTGTTTGAATAGATGCTACTGATTTCTTTGCCATGACTCAATTATTTTATTTCTTTATGAACCGTCATTTTCTTAAGAATTGGGTTGAATTTCTTCAACTCGATTCTATCCGGTGTATTCTTCTTATTTTTCGTAGTAATATATCTTGAAGTACCTGGTTGTCCAGAAGTCTTATGCTCTGTACACTCTAGGATTACCTGAACTCTGTTACCTTTCTTTGCCATTGTGAAATATTTTTAGGTGCTAAGGATTATTTCTGAAGAAACCCTTTTGCTTTAGCTTCCTTAATTACGGCAGAAATGCCTTTTTTATTGATATCTTTTAATGCAGACGTACACACTTTAAGTGTTACCCATCTGTCTTCTTCAGGAATAAAGAAACGTTTCTTCACCAAGTTGGCGTTGAATTTACGTTTAGTCTTATTCATGGCGTGAGAAACATTATTCCCAACCATTGCTCTTTTCCCGGTAAGTTCACAAACTCTTGACATTGCTCTATACTTTTCTCGTTATTTCAAAACAGGCTGCAAATTAACGATTTTTTTACCTAACCGGCAACTAATTCAAAAAAAATATTTTACACTTGAAATAATTCTTTTAAATCCTCGTTCAGCTCCTGTTTCATCGCTGTTCCGGCTGCAAAAATAAGATTTTTAATCTATATAAATCAAGGGAAAATTATCTGAATATTTTAATTGTTTTTAGTAAGGATCTGAAAATCAATTAGCATCTTTCATTTTAATGATACTTTGCTGAAGTAATTCCATGGCCTTATTCACAGATTTACCGAT
This sequence comes from Christiangramia sediminis, assembly GCF_020552705.1. Taxonomy (GTDB): domain Bacteria; phylum Bacteroidota; class Bacteroidia; order Flavobacteriales; family Flavobacteriaceae; genus Christiangramia; species Christiangramia sediminis. Next base: position 370,404 of record NZ_JAJBZG010000002.1, read on the forward strand.
CACTTTTTCACGATGATTCCCAAAATTAAATTCGTGAGCCATAACTCCATTTGGGGTTGCGATACCAATAAAAACAGTCCCTAAGCCCGCATCACTATCTCCCTTTGTGGGACCAGCATTGCCAGTGGTAGAAATTGAAAATTCTGAATGAAATTTTTTCTGAGCGCCTTCTGCCATTGCCTTGGCCACTTCAGCACTTACCACCGAAAATTTTTCTATCAATTCTTTTGAAACACCTAAAAGCTCTGTTTTAGTTTCGGTTGAATAACAAACAATGCTTCCTTTAAACGAAGCTGAAGATCCGGGTGCTCTGGTAAATTTCGAAGCAAGCCTGCCTCCGGTACAACTTTCAGCAGTAGATAGCGTCCAGCCTTTTTCAGCCAGCATTCTGCCAATGATCACTTCTATAGGCTCATCCTCTTCAAAACCATAAATTATATCGCCAATATATTCGTATAAAGCGGTAATCTGGTTATTTATTAAATCCCATAAATGATCTTCATTATCACCGCGTGCTGATAACCTCAATCTAACTTTTCCCAAATTTGGCAGGTAGGCAAGTTTTATGTTCTCTGGGAGATTATCTTCCCATTCTTCTATCTTTTCAGCAATAGCACTTTCTCCAAGTCCGTAAGTGATTACCGTTTTGTGCAGGATAACCGGTCGGGAATAATTCTTGATCAGTCGGGGAATTACCTCTCTTTCCATAAGTCCCTTCATCTCGTAAGGGACCCCTGGCATAGAAATAAATACTTTTCCCTTGTCTTCAAACCACATTCCCGCAGCGGTGCCAAACTCGTTATGCAGCGCAGTAGCTTTTGAAGGTAATAATGCCTGATTACGGTTAAGATCTGAAATAGGTGTATCTATGTATTTATCAAAAAGATATTCTATATGTTTTAAAACTTCCTCATTACGAACCAGCTTATCATCAAAAAATTCGCACAGGCATTTTTTAGTAATATCATCTTTTGTGGGACCAAGGCCACCAGTAATAATGATGATATCAGCTCTTTGTGAAGCTTCTTTTAAACTCTGCAGAATATGTTCACGTTCGTCCTGAATAGAAGTTATCTGATAAACGCTTACACCTATCTTATTAAGTTCTTTAGAGATATATGCTGAGTTGGTATCAATAATCTGACCGATAAGAATTTCATCTCCAATGGTGATTATTTCAGCTTTCATTCTAATTCAAAATCTCGTTTAAGCGCAACTGCTGCAACATTAACCTTCTTCGCGATAGTTTCTCCCGCTTCTGGCACCTCATCTTTTCTCTGACCCTGCTTGGACCAGGCTTCAATGACCTTTATCTGTTCCATCAAATTCAAGCCAAAAAGCTGAAGATTTGGCTTCATTTTATGAGCATACTGGTAGGCAAGTGACGGATTATCATTACCTATAGCTTCATTCATTGAGGCTACATCTGGCGGAATCTCTTCCAGGAAAGTCTGTACTACTACGAGCATGAATTCCTCATCCCCGCCGGCCATTTCTTTTACTTCATCAAGATTATAGCTACTCATTCAATTGGTTATTTTACTTTGATCGAAAACATTTTATGCTCTTCCAGAAAGCCGGTCAACCTATCTTCGGGAGAGACTTTGCCTACGCCGGCGGGCGTTCCAGTAAAAATGACATCCCCGATCTTTAGGGTGAAATACGTCGAAATATAAGCAATTAATTCATCAATTTTCCAAAGCATATGAGAGGTATTGCCCTTCTGCACAACCACCTCATTTTTTTTCAGGCTAAAATTCAGATCATTCACATCACCCAATTCACTCTTATCCAGCCATTTATTTCCTATCACGGCAGCCCCATCAAAAGCTTTGGATTTCTCCCATGGTAAGCCTTTTTCCTTTAATTTTTGCTGAAGATCCCTCGCCGTAAAATCTATTCCGAGGCCAATTTCATCATAATATTTATGGGCGAACTTCTCCTGGATATGCTTTCCTATCTTTTTTATCTTCACCAGGACCTCCACTTCATAGTGAACCTCGTTTGAAAAATCAGGAATAAAAAATGGTTGTTTTTTCAATAAAATGGAAGTATCTGGTTTCTGAAATATTACAGGTTCTTCCGGTTTTTCGTTCTTTAATTCTGAAATATGATCGGTATAATTACGGCCAATACAAATAATCTTCATTAGCTAAGCTTATTGTTCAGTTTGCGAAGTTTGATCGCGGTAAGTACTTTCTTGGTGTATAATGGAAAATCTGCATTCTGTATCCAACCGAAATATCCCGGCTCCTCTTCAAGTACCTGCTCTACATGTTTACCTTTATACTTTCCGAAAGAAAATACTTCCTTGCCTTTTTTATCAAAGCTGATAAATCCGGCAAAATCGGCAAATTTTCTTCTTGAGCTAAAATCTGCCAGCCACTTCATATCATTCTCAAGATCTTCGTACTTATCTAATTGAGATTTCAAGACCTCGTAGGTAGCCTCGGTATCGGCCTCGGCCCCGTGAGCGCCTTCGAGTTCCTTACCGCAATAAAACTGATAAGCCGCAGATAAAGTACGCTGCTCTTTTTTATGGAAGATGGTCTGTACATCCACAGCAACCACATTCTTCATTTCAAAATCTATGTCTGCTCGCAACAACTCCTCCACTAAAAGCGGAATATCAAATCGGTTGGAGTTATACCCCCCAAGATCACAGCCTTTAATAAGATCATGAATTTTTTGACCCAGTTCTTTAAAGGTTGGCTCATTTACAACTTTTTCATTGGTGATCCCATGTATGGCAATAACCTCTGCCGGAATTTCGCGTTCGGGATTTACCAACCAGGTATGACTCTCCTTATTCCCATTTGGAAACACTTTGAGGATAGCAATTTCAACAATCCTATCTTTAGAAATGTTGGTACCTGTAGTTTCCAGATCAAAAAAACAAATGGGTTTGGTAAGCTTAAGATCCATATTTTAAAATTTCAGTAAAGTTAGTATAATTTGATAGTTTGCTTAAAATTAAAACCATGAATTAAGCTAAAATTTGTTTTCTGAAAAAAGAAAAAGCCACGCAGAACGTGGCTTTGTAGAATATAAGTATTTAAAATATTATATTTCCCTGTTCTTATCGAAACCTTCAAGATACTGTGCTACCCGCTGTACAAATTGTCCACCCAGGGCACCATTTACCACTCTGTGATCGTAACTATGAGATAGGATCATCTTGTAACGGATTCCTATAAAATCACCGTCTGGAGTTTCAATTACCGCAGGCATTTTTCTAATGGCTCCCAGTGCAAGGATCCCAACCTGAGGCTGGTTGATAATAGGAGTTCCCATGATACTTCCAAAAGTACCTACGTTGGTAACCGTATAAGTTCCACCCTGAATATCGTCTGGTTTAAGTTTATTCTGTCTTGCCCGGTTGGCAAGATCATTTACTGCCTTGGCCATTCCCACAAGATTTAGTCGGTCTGCATTTCTTATGACAGGAACTATGAGGTTACCATCTGGTAAAGCTGCGGCCATCCCAAGATTGATATTTTTCTTCTTGATCACTTTGGTAGCGTCTTCATTTACCGAAATATTTACCATCGGGAAATCACGGATCGCTTTAGCGACGGCTTCCATGAATATTGGAGTAAAAGTAAGCTTCTCTCCTTCTTTCTTTTGGAATTCAGCCTTATGCTTATTTCTCCAGTTCCAGATATTGGTTACATCTACCTCAATAAAACTTTGAACATGCGCAGATTTCTGAACGCTATCCACCATATGGTGAGCGATCATTTTACCCATTCTGCTCATTTCTATGATCTCATCTTCTCCTGAAACTACCGGTTCTGGCTGAGAAGAAACTCCTGCTGCCATTCCCTTGGTATCTGCAGATTTTTTTGAAGTGGTATCTGATTTCTTTGACTTTTCACCTCTGTTCTCAACATATCCAAGAATGTCATTTTTTGTAACCCGGCCTTCTTTTCCGGTACCTTCAATTCCTTCGAGTTCCGATAAAGAAATTCCTTCTTCTTTCGCTATGTTCTTAACTAATGGAGAATAAAATCTTGAAGAATCTGAATAATCATCTCCTGAAGTAGTTGCCGATGCGGTTTCTTTAGCCGTTTCAACACTTTCTTCGACCTGAGCAGTTGCGGCAGGCTCCTCTTCTACCTCAGCCTCGTCTGCCCCACCTTCAACTTCACCATCAGTCTCTATAATTGCTATAGTTTGACCTACTTTTACAACATCATCTGCTTCAAAAAGCTTTTCAACAAGTTTACCGTCAACTTCACTGGGCACCTCGCTGTCCACTTTATCTGTAGCTATTTCAAGTACCGGCTCATCCATTTCTATCGTATCCCCAACCTCTTTAAGCCAGCTAGTTATTGTTGCTTCAGCAACACTTTCACCCATTTTGGGTAACTTTAATTCAAATTTTGCCATATCTTTAAATCAGATGTGATTTTTGTTATTTGAGTTGCGAATTTAATCAAAATACCGCTTATTAAATATTAAAAAATCAATAAAATTGATTTTTACTGAATTTTTTACAGCGGAATAACCCGTGCAATTTCCTGCTAAAATTACAATTTCAACTACGGAATTGAAAAAGTTTCAATGATTTTTAAAAATTTCTTCTTTAGGCAAGAATGTTTATGATCTAGCTCTTCATTGAATTTTCAAAAGGAATTCTATTGGTTATACTTCGTCCCAGGGTCACCTCATCGGCATACTCCAGCTCATCTCCAACTGAAATTCCCCTGGCAATAGTAGATGTCTTGATTCCGGTTCCTTCCAGTTGTTTGAAAATATAGAAGTTGGTAGTATCACCTTCCAGAGTGCTACTCAAGGCGAAGATGATCTCTTCAATTTTACCAGCCTTCACTTTTTCCACAAGGGGTTTGATAGATAATTGGGAAGGTCCAATGCCATCCATAGGACTAATTTTTCCACCGAGCACATGATAATGCCCTCTATACTGACCCGTATTTTCAATAGCCATAACGTCACGAATATCCTCGACCACGCAAACAATTTCTGAAAGTCTTGAAGGATTTGCACAAATTTCACACAATTCAGTATCACTGATATTATAGCAATTCTTGCACAGTTTTATATTCTGCCTAAGATTTTGAAGGGCCGTAGCCAGTTGCTTTGTTTGATCCTCCGGCTGCTTTAATAAATGCAATACCAGTCTTAAAGCTGTTCGCTTTCCAATTCCCGGCAATTGTGACATTTCATCTACTGCCTGCTCCAATAATTTTGAAGAAAAATCCATATGCGAATTTATGATTTTTTTGACGGATGAAATTACTTAAAGCTTAATTTGTAAATTGGCCCGCAGAATTACTATTTATGCAACCATATCAGGTACTCATCCTCATTGCCGCCTATTTCGCTGTACTCATCTTAATTTCATATTTCACCGGACGCGGTGGCAGCAATGCCGAATTTTTTAAAGCTAATAAACAGGCACCCTGGTATCTGGTTGCTTTTGGTATGATTGGAGCCTCTTTGAGCGGCGTGACCTTTATATCAATTCCCGGCACCGTAGAAACAGACTCTTTCAGTTATTTTCAGGTAGTTCTGGGGTATACCATAGGTTATGTGGTGATAGGGCAGGTCTTACTTCCGCTCTATTATAAAATGAATCTGACTTCCATTTACACCTACCTTGAAAGCAGGTTTGGAAATGCTTCCTATAAGACCGGAGCTTCTTTTTTCTTATTATCGAGAGTTGTCGGAGCAAGTTTTAGGTTATTTCTGGTCGCCAATGTGCTTCAGTTAGTAGTTTTTGATGCCATGGGCGTTCCTTATTACGTGACCGTTACCATCACCATTTTATTGATCTGGCTCTACACCTTCAAAAGCGGAATAAAAACGATCATTTGGACAGACACCTTACAAACGTTTTTTATGCTCCTGGCCCTGGGAATTACCATTTATTTTATTTCTGAAGATCTTGGTTTTTCTCTAAGTAATCTATTTGGGTATCTGGCAGAAAGTGAACATTCTCAAATCTTCTTTTTTGAAGACTGGAAAAGCAAAGATCATTTTATCAAGCAGTTTCTTTCCGGAGCATTTATTGCGATTGTAATGACAGGACTGGACCAGGACATGATGCAAAAAAACCTTACTTGTAGAAGCCTGAAGGATGCCCAGAAGAATATGTTCTGGTTCACTATTGTTCTTGTATTTGTCAACTTTCTTTTTCTTGCTTTAGGAGTACTACTTACAGATTATGCAGATGTTAATGGGATCACTGAAGTTCGTGATGATCTTTTCCCGGCCATCGCGACCAGCGGAGAATTGGGAATGGCAGTAGCCATTTTCTTTATTCTTGGCTTAATAGCTGCCGCCTACTCCAGTGCAGACAGTGCTTTAACCGCCTTAACCACTTCCTTCAGCATTGACATACTGGATATTGAGAAAAAATATGATGAGAAAAAACAGGTAAGGATTAGAAAACAAATTCATGTTGCCATCTCCATTTTACTGATCCTGGTAATGCTTGCCTTCAAATATGCCATCGCAGACAAAAGTGTAATTAATAAGCTTTTCCAGTTTGCTGGATATACTTATGGACCACTATTGGGGCTTTATACTTTTGGTCTTTTTACCAAATGGCAGGTAAGAGATAAACTGGTTCCAGTAATCGCTGTTGCTGCACCCGTACTTTCATACATTATTAGTATAAATAGTTTAAAATGGGTAGGCTTTGAATTCGGATTCTTTATTCTGATCCTTAATGGACTACTTACTTTCCTGGGATTAGTATTGCTGAGAAGAAAGCATCACTAAGGTACAGGCATTCTCAAAAGCGATATTATTATTCCGTAAAAGATCGTAGAGTTCTGGATTCTCTGTCCCTGGATTGAAGATAACCCGGGATGGTCTTAAAGAAATTATATAGTCATAATACTCTTTCTGTCTTTTTGCATTTAGATAAAGCGTTACGGTATCAATATCTTTAAATGGATATTTCTCTGTTTTGATTTCTACACCTTCTACAGTTCCCTTTCTTAAGCCAATGGCCACGGTAGGTTGCCCGTGTCTCACCAATCTGTTAATAGCAAGGTTTGAATATCTGGTAGTATTAAGTGAGGCTCCTAGAACCAATGTTTTTTTCTTCATATTTCAAAGTTAAACAAAATTTGATGTAACAATAAGTAACCAAAGAAGTCTTTAGAGTGAGGTCCGGGCCTTGCAAAGTCATCTTATTAATTTTGATGGTTAGTGTTAAGAAAGATGATTTTGCTAAAACCTGCATTTCTTAACTGGAATGCAGGTTCTTTTTCAAAATTCATGTAACGAATGAAAATTTGAGTCGTCATATAAGTACAAGATCATCAAAAACTACGGCGTATTGTGAATATCTATTATGCAATACAAAGTAACTTGTTTAACATAAATCATCAAAATCAATCAAAAAATGAGACAGTTATTTTTTACATTTTTATTATTTAGTTCGTGGGTATGTTTGGGTTTCACCGATCCGGTAGGACAAATTTCCGGTTCAGTAATAGATCAGGAATTAAATGAACCTATTCCCTACGCCACCATCATTGTGAATGACATGGAAGGAAATCTGGTCACTGGGATCACTTCCGGAGATGACGGTACTTTTGTTCTTGAAAATATCAAAGCAGGAGATTACCTCTTTAAAGTTCAGTTTATAGGCTATAAGACTTACACTAAGGAAATACATATTGACAGAAATAATACCAATATCCAGATTGGGCAAATTAAACTGGAACCAGATGTGGCCATGCTGGATGAAACAGTGGTGATCGCTGAAAGGACTACTATAGAGCAACGGGTAGACAGGAAAGTGATAAACATCGGGAAAGATCTAATGACTACCGGTGCCAGTGCCTCTGAGATCATGGTGAATATTCCTACCGTGAATGTAGATCAGGATGGAAATATTTCACTTCGCGGGAATTCTAATGTCAGGATTCTGGTGGATGGAAAACCAACTAATATGGATCCTGCCCAACTACTTAAGCAGATTCCTTCAACTTCTATAAAAAGTATAGAATTGATAACTAATCCTTCAGCAAAATATAATCCTGAAGGAATGAGCGGAATCATTAATATTGTGCTTCATAAGAATGCCAACCAGGGATTTAACGGAAATCTAAATACCGGAATAACACAGGGAGAAAACACCAGGTTCAATGGTAACCTGGATATGAACTATCGTACCGGTAAATTCAATTTCTATGGAAATCTGGGCGGTAATTTCGGAGAACGTGAAAATGGCGGGATCATTCTTTTGCCAGATTCAGATAGCCGACAACAGTTCAAAATTGACGGTAGAAATGAATCTTATTTATATAAAATTGGGGTGGATTTTTATCTGGATGAAAAAAACACATTTTCAGTTTACACGAATCAGAATTATTTTGATGGTGGCCCAATTGGCGCAATATCATTTACAGATTTTAATGATCCATCCCGAAATTTCACCCAGAACCTGGATGCGAATTTTAAAAATACTAATTCCAGTTACAACTTCTTATATGATCACGATTTTGAAACAGAGGGTCATGAAATTCAGTTTGAAGTAGATTTTAATGATTTTGACGAAGATGAATTAACCAGTGTGGATTTTAATAATAATGAGCTTGACTTCACTCCATACGTTGATAAGGTTCATGAAGATCGTACCAATTTCACCGGAAATATTGATTATATAAACCCTTTATCTGAAGTTTCCAATCTTGAAATAGGTGCTGAGGCAAGACTTCTTGAAACCACTAATGATTATGATACCAGCAATCCAGATTTTTTAGATTCAGAATACAACTATACTCGTGATATTTACAGTTTTTATACCACATTCGGGCAAAATTTCGAAAAATGGAACTATCAGATTGGCGGTCGCCTGGAGAGCTACAATGTGAATGCCATATATAATGGAGAGCAGGTATATGAAGATGATTATGTAACGCTTTATCCAAGTGCATTTCTTAGCTATACCCCCGGAGAGAAGAATACATACCAGTTAAGTTACAGCCGAAGAGTGGATCGCCCGGGATTTAGCCAGATAAACCCTATTAGACAGGTGACCTCTCCAAGACTTACGGTAGCAGGAAATCCGGAACTCGATCCTCAGTTTACCAATTCTTTAGAATTCAATTATACCCGAAAACTTGGAAAAAAAGGAAGTATTACAAGTGGTTTATTTTTCCGAAGAACTGTAGATGAGATCAACCAGGTATTTCAGGAAGGCGAAGAACCTGGATCTCTGTTTTTAACTTTTACCAACTTTGGGAGTAATGATGCTTACGGAGCAGAATTCTCAAGCAACTATAAGTTTACCGACTGGTGGAGCACAAACACAAGTTTCGAAATTTATGGACAAACTATCAGCGGACTGGTAGGTACAGAATTTGCGGAAATTGAGAACACTGCTTTCAGCTTTCGCACCAATCATAATTTCAAAGCTACGGAAGCCTTATCTTTTTCCCTTTTCGGATTTTACAGAAGCAAGACTAAAGATCTTCAACAGGATGTAGATGACCTCTATTTCCTTAATCTGGGAGCTAGATATTCCTTCCTTGAAGACAATAAAGCTACCCTTAGTCTTAACTTTAATGATGTTTTTGACACTCAGGAATATCGTGTAATTGGCGGTAGACCTTTTGAACAGATCGGAACTTTTAAAGGCGAAACCCAGACGGTTTACCTTGGATTTTCCTATCGCTTTGGTGGCGGAAAGAACAAGGCTCTAAAGAGAAAAAATCGTGACGACGATAATGCCGGTGGAGGAATATTCTAAATTTGATGAAATTAGCCAACAAAAACCCTCGCTTTTTAGTGGGGGTTTTTTAATTCTATTTCAGAATGAATGTGAGGATTTAGCTTTAAAAATCTTTAAAGGAAAAATGATATAATTATTCTACATTTATAGGAATCTAATTTCCGCAAAGGGAGCATTTGTAAAATTAAATTCTTATTAATCATGAAAAAAAATGAGAACATAGCCTTAGAATTTAATGAATTTTCTAAAAATTACACCAATGATATGATTGGCTGTGCCCCTCATTATTTGCAATTAGTGGAAAGCTTTGTAAAATATTTTCCAGAAAACTTTAATCCCGGGTCTGTTCTTGATCTGGGTTGTGGTAACGGCAATATATCATCACAACTGGTTCCATATTTTCCAAATGCAACTTATACTTTGGTAGATGCATCTACAGAAATGATTAATCTATGTCGCCACAAGTTCAAGGACCATAATTTCATTTATCACAATAACTATTTTAAAGACTTCAGTTTTAATAAAGATAGTTATGATCTGATAGTTGCAGGATTTAGTCTACATCACCTAGAGGATAAAGAGAAACAATCCATTTTTAAGGATATTTATTCTTCCTTGAAACAAGGAGGAATATTTTCATACAGTGATTTGATGATAAGCAAAACTAATCCAGAGCATCCAAAAATTTTAGAAGAATGGCATAGTTTTGTTAATATCAGTTTTCCAGATGGTGAAAAATGGAAATGGATCATGGAGCACTACGATGCCTTTGACAAACCAACAGATTATAACATCCAAATAGAATGGATGAAAAATGCTGGATTTGATGATATCCAAATTCTATATAACCAGGGATACTGGATATATCTCCAGGCAGTGAAATAAGAATTATGCTTCTACAGCATACATTTTTTCACGCTGCTCTTTGATACTTTTATCACTCATATATTCATCAAAACTTAAGTAACGGTCAATTACTCCACGAGGAGTCAACTCGATCACTCGGTTTGCAAGCGTTTGTGCAAATTCGTGGTCATGAGTAGTGAATAAAACCGTTCCCTTGAAATTTTTCAGGGAGTTATTGAAAGCTGTAATAGATTCAAGGTCCAGGTGATTTGTAGGTTCGTCCAACATTAGAACATTCGCTCTAATCATCATCATTCTGCTCAACATACAACGAACTTTTTCTCCTCCAGAAAGCACTCGACAGGTTTTCAATGCTTCTTCCCCGCTAAACAACATTTTACCAAGGAATCCTCTTATATAAACTTCTTCTCTTTCTTCTTCTGTGGTTGCCCATTGACGCAACCAGTCTACTAAAGTGAGATCATTGTCAAAGAAATCTGAATTATCTGCTGGCAAATAAGATTGAGATGTAGTAACACCCCACTGATATTTTCCATTTACCGGCTTATGCTTTCCGTTTATGATTTCATAAAATGCTGATGTAGCTCTAGAATCCTTAGAGAATACCACCACCTTATCACCTTTGGCCAGGTTTATATCAATATTTTTGAATAGAGTCTCCCCTTCTATACTCGCTTCCAGTTTCTCCACATTCAGGATCTGATCTCCAGCTTCACGTTCTCTTTCGAATATGATCGCCGGATATCTTCTACTCGAAGGTTTAATTTCATCAATATTCAGCTTATCTATCATCTTCTTCCTGGAAGTAGCCTGTTTACTCTTAGCAACATTCGCGCTGAATCTCAGAATAAATTCCTGTAGTTCTTTCTTCTTTTCTTCAGCTTTCTTATTCTGCTGAGCTCTTTGTCTTGCAGCTAACTGGGAAGATTCATACCAGAAAGTATAGTTACCACTAAAGTGATTTATCTTTCCAAAATCTATATCAGAAATATGTGTACAAACCGAATCTAAAAAGTGACGGTCGTGAGACACCACGATCACGGTATTATCATAATTAGCAAGGAAGTTCTCTAACCAGCTTATAGTTTCGTAATCCAGGTCGTTCGTAGGCTCATCCATAATAAGCACATCAGGCTTTCCAAATAATGCCTGTGCAAGCAACACTCGTACTTTTTGTTGGCCGTCAAGATCTTTCATTTGCGAATAATGAGCGTCTGTCTTTATTCCTAAATTAGACAACATAGAAGCAGCATTACTTTCGGCATTCCAACCATCCATTTCCTCGAACTGTACCTGTAACTCACCAATCCTGTCAGCATTTTCATCGGAATAATCAGCATATAAAGCATCCATTTCCGTTTTAACCTCAAATAAAGGCTTATTACCTCTCATTACTGTTTCCAGCACAGGATATTCATCATACAGGTTGTGGTCCTGTTCAAGGACAGACATACGTTTACCAGGCTCTAAATGAACATGTCCCGAAGTAGGATCAGATTTCCCTGAAAGGATCTTTAAAAATGTAGATTTCCCGGCACCGTTGGCACCAATAATTCCATAGCAGTTCCCCTGAGTAAAGGTTGTATTAACCTCATCGAACAAAACACGTTTTCCAAACTGTACAGAAAGGTTTGATACTGAAAGCATAAACTAAATAAATTAATTTTTTGCAAAAGTAGTTATATTCAGCATTACTAAGAAAGATTAACGTTTTAAATATTTGTTTTAACGCACACTTAACACGCGTCGCTTCAGGCAGCTTCTATATTTGTTAAAAAATGGGGCAAACCGAAATGCTCTGTGGCCCAATACTACAGATGAAGTATTTTTTCTACCTAAGTCTATGCCTGGCGGTTTTGGTCACGGGATGTAATAACAATAATTCCGAAGAATCAAATTCTATTTATATAGGCGGCCAAATCAATAATCCGGAGACGGACTATGTCGTTATTTCGAAAGAAAATGAAACGATAGATACCCTATATCTTGACGAGAAAAATCAATTCGGAAAAGAATTTACAAATCTCGGAAGCGGCATTTATACCTTCAGACATCCGCCCGAAAGTCAGATAATTTATACAGAACCCGGAGATAGTATTGTGATATGGCTCAACACCATGTCTTTCGACGAGTCTTTAAATTTTAGTGGTGATGGCTATGAAAAAAGTGATTTCCTATTAGATATGTTTTTGAAGAATCAGAAAAATAATGATCTGATTTTAACCTACTATAAAATTGAGCCGACTGAATTCGCAAAAATGACCGACTCCATTAAAGCGGATAGAATTAAGGATTTGGAAGAATTACAGGAAAAGAATGATTTTTCAGAAGATTTTTTAAATATTGCCCGGGCCAGTATCAGTTATGAATATTACGATTTAAGAGAAAGATATACTTTCCTGATCAGGAAATACTATAATAACTTCGCCGAGAAAATCCCGGAGGATTTCAACAATTATCGTGAAGATATTAATTTTAATAATGAAGAACTTCAGGACTACTATGTGTACACCAATTTAATTGATGATTATCTCCGCTCTAAGTCTATAGAACATTGCCTTAAGGAGCATGGGGACAAAAAGAAGTGTCTTAATATCAATACTTTTTCAAATATTGAAAGAAGAATACTTTTAATAGATTCGCTTTCTACTATTGAACCACTAAAAAATGAATTTTTAGACCGGCTTTCTGCGCAGGCGATTACCATGTCTGAGAGCGAAGAAAGACTTGATTCTGTACTTAGCTTGCTAGAAAAAGTAGATTATAGCCGCATTGAAAGTGCCCGTGAATTAGCGCAAATACAGAAGAACTATTTTGTAGGAACTTCTTTGAACAGTTTAAATGCGGAAAACACAGAGGGAAAGATTTTGAGTTATTCTGAGATTATAAATAAACCAACCATCACGTATGCCTGGTCTTTATATGCTCCCACCCACCATAGATGGCAGCATCATATCATTAAAGATCTTCAGAAAAAATATCCTGAATTGGATTTTCTTGGGGTAAATATCGATCTTGGAGAGAGAGAAGAATGGCTAAGAACGCTGGAAACTTTCGGCTATGACAAGAACAATGAGTTTCAAATCACAAAACGCTCATCTTCCAAGGAAACCTATAAAAAATATCTGAACAAGGTATTTTTTGTAGCCGCCAATGGTGATATTGTAAAAGGAGATCTTCAATTAGGGACTCCCGAATTCGAAGACCAAATACTCGAATTTCTTAATAAATAATAAAGGCCACCATATGGCAGCCTTGGTATATTTTAAATCTTCCGCTATTTACTGATTTCCTTTCTTATGATCTGCAAGGAATTTCTCCAGCCCAATATCTGTTAATGGGTGTTTTAGAAGTCCCTCAATAGAAGAAAGTGGTCCGGTCATTACATCTGCACCAAGTTTAGCACATTCAATAACATGCATAGTATGTCTTACAGAAGCAGCCAGAATTTCAGTTTCAAATCCATAATTATCATAGATAAGTCTTATTTCAGCAATAAGATTTAATCCATCTGTAGAGATATCATCAAGTCTCCCAATAAAAGGAGAAACATAAGTTGCTCCAGCCTTAGCAGCCAGTAATGCCTGTCCCGGAGAAAACACCAAAGTACAGTTTGTCCTGATTCCTTTATCACTGAAATATTTTAGAGCCTTCACCCCTTCTTTGATCATAGGTATTTTAACCACGATCTGCTCATGAAGCTCTGCCAGCTCCTCACCTTCTCTTATCATTCCTTCAAGATCTGTAGAAATCACCTCAGCGCTTACATCGCCTTCTACCAGGTCACATATCTTTTTGTAATGTTTGAAGATATTATCCTTACCGGTGATTCCTTCTTTGGCCATAAGGGATGGGTTCGTAGTTACTCCGTCTAATACGCCAAGATCCTGTGCTTCCTTGATCTGATCAAGATTGGCGGTATCAATAAAAAATTTCATAGTTGTGTGTTATTTTGAATATTAATGAAATACGTTTTAAGCGGTAATAAAATTACAATTTATAATGCTTCATAAGCATTTTCTCATAGAGTTTATCGGGTAGCAGCGCTTTCAGTTTTACTGAAATCTTTTGCAGGCGCTCTCCTACTTTATAATGTACTTTTGGCTCCTCGGTTTCGATGATCTTCAAAATCTCCTTCGCCATTAGTTCCGGATCCTGCCCCGAGTCTACATGCTCATTCATTAGTTTGAGGGTATTTCCATACACTTCTTCGTAAGCAGATCCTTTAGTAACAGGAGCATGATACCTGCCTGATGCTATATTGGTTGCAAAATCCCCGGGAGCGACATTGGTCATTTTTATTCCAAATTGCTTGATTTCCATTCTATAAGCCTCGGCGGTAATTTCAAGAGCACTTTTGGTAGCGGAGTAAATTCCGCGATATGGTAACCCCATATATCCGGCAATTGAAGTCACATTTATAATGAGCCCGCTTTGCTGACTTCTCATTACAGGCAACACATTTTTGATCATATTTAGGGGACCAAAATAATTGGTCTCAAAAGCCTTTTTGATCTCTACTTCCGGAGTTTCTTCTATAGGACCGGTGATCCCAACGCCCGCATTATTAATAAGAATATCAATTTTCCCCTCTTTTTCAAATACTTCCTGAACAGCACTTTTTATTGTCTCTTCTTTAGTGACATCCAGTGCAACCAAATGAAAATTTTCAATAGAAGAATTCTGTGGATTTCTACTGGTACCGTAAACTTTAAAATTTTGTTTGCTTAAATAGGTCGCAATGGACTTTCCGATTCCGGAAGAAGCGCCGGTGATGAGCACCACTTTTTTTGAAGATTTCCCTTGTTTCATATCGCACAAATATGCAATAAATTTAGGAATTAGTAGAAACAAAAAATGGCAAGCGACCCACATCACACCGCTACGACCGCCTACCCTTGCTGCGTTCCCGCCCTGGGGGATTCAGCAGGAGCTGGTTGTGTGGGACTTGCCGGTGCAAATATACAATCTTTGTATCTTTTGGCAAGCTTTTTTTAATGTGAATTGGTTAATTTAGCTCAGTTTTCAAGCCTATTTTATGATGAATAAATTTAACTTACTGTTACTCTTTATATTAAACTTTTTATTTTTTTCCTGCGGAAGTAACAACGGAAATAAAAAATCTGATTTTTCATTAAAACTCGATCAAAACAAGTCAGAATTTAAGCTAAATCAGAGCCTGAAAGCTTCTATAGTAAACACTAAAAACAAAAACCTTGACTCGGTCTCCTTTTATATAGGAGATCAATATCTAAAAAGTTCAAAAAATGGAGATTTTAACCTGGATCTTCAAAATGTCCTGTTAGGGAACCAAAGATTAAAAGCAATTGTCTATAGCGAGGAATCTCCAGATACTCTTACAAAAAATATCAAGATCCTAAATACCGAAGCTCCCAGGGTATACACATATGAAGTTATAAATACCTATCCTCATGATGTTAACGCCTACACCCAGGGTTTGGAATTTCATGGTGACACCTTATATGAAAGTATTGGCCAGTATGGAAAATCCAAGCTAAGAAAAGTAGATCTTGAATCGGGCGAAGTGCTCAAAGAGATCAAACTGGACGATCAATATTTCGCTGAAGGTCTTACGATTTTAGGTGATAAGCTTTACCTATTAACCTGGCAGGAAGGTGAAGGTTTTATTTACGACCTGAATACTTTCGAAAAGACCGGAACTTTTGGATACAATCAAAGCGAAGAAGGTTGGGGACTTTGTAATAACGGAGTAAAAATCTTTAAAAGTGACGGAACCGAAAAGATCTGGATCCTGGATCCTGAAACCTTAGCCGAGAAAAGTTATATACAACCCACAACTCATAAATCTGTTGCTACAAAATTTAATGAATTGGAATGGGTTAACGGCAAGATCTATGCTAACACGTATCAATTCCCAAGTGTTGCAATCATAAATCCGAAAAATGGAGGAATCGAAGCCCTTATAAGTTTTAAAGGATTGAAAGAACAATTAGGGAATACTGATAGCCTTGATCCCAATAATGATGTTTTAAATGGTATTGCCTATAATTCAAATACCGACAAATTATATGTTACCGGCAAAAAGTGGGATAAAATATTCGAAGTGAAAATCGTAGAAAAGTAATGGAGATCAATCCCGAGATATACGAGAAAAAGCTGGTCGTTACCAAAAAGCATCTTGATAAACAAGAGCATGTGAATAATGTGGAATATGTGCAATGGGTCCAGGAGGTGGCTGAAGAACACTGGGAAGCGAAAGCTACTGAAGAGCAAAAATCGAAAGTGGTCTGGGTAGTAGTTAAACACGAGATAAGCTATAAAAAGGAAGCTCTTTTAGGAGATAATATCTCTCTTAAAACCTATGTTAGCGATACCACGCATGTAACTTCTACCAGGCACGTGATCATTAAAAATGCCGATACCGATAAATTACTTGCGGAAGCAAAAACCATCTGGTGCCTTTTAGATGCCGACACAAAAAAGCCAGTGAAAATCTCTGAAGAACTTAAAAGAGTCTTTTTACAATAGCAATGCATTTGAAGAAAAAAATCATTTCGACTTTAAAGAGAGTTCTTCTCTCAAAAAACAGTCTGAAAATAATTCCTGATAGAGGTTTACTTCGTTGATCTATAATCATAAAAAAGCCATCCTTTCGAATGGCTTTTTTTAGTATAAATATCTATTATTAGGCAACAAATAAAGGTCTTCCACTCATCATAGAATTTACCTCTTTCTTCACTGCAGTAAGTTCAGAATCATTTTCAATATTTGAAATCACGCGGTCTATGAGGTCAACGATCTTAGCCATATCGCTTTCTTTTAATCCACGTGTGGTCACAGCCGGAGTTCCAATTCTAATTCCCGAAGTCACGAAAGGCGATTTATCATCAAACGGAACCATATTTTTATTTACTGTGATGTCAGCTTTTCCAAGCGCCTCTTCAGCCTCTTTTCCACTTACATTCTTATTTCTAAGATCTATAAGCATCATATGATTATCGGTTCCACCGGAAATTACTCCGTATTCCTTAGCGACAAATGCCTTGGCAAGTTCTTTGGCATTTTTCTTCACCTGAACCATATAATGAAGGAATTCATCAGTTAAAGCCTCTCCAAAGGCAATAGCCTTAGCAGCGATAATATGCTCTAAGGGACCTCCCTGGTTTCCAGGGAAAATACCAGAATTAAGCATGGCAGACATTTTCTTAAGGTTTCCATTCTTCAATTTCTCACCAAATGGATTATCAAAATCTTTCCCCATAAGGATAATTCCTCCTCTTGGACCACGAAGGGTTTTATGTGTGGTAGAGGTTACAATATGACAATGAGGAAGAGGGTCACTTATTAGTCCTTTAGCGATGAGTCCGGCAGGATGAGCCATATCTGCTAAGAGAATAGCACCAACACTATCTGCGATCTCTCTGAATCTCTTATAATCGATCTCTCTCGAGTAAGCTGAGGCTCCAGCAATGATCATTTTAGGTTTTTCCTTTTCAGCGATCTCCGCAACCGCATCATAATCGATCAAACCGGTTTCTTTATCTACTCCGTAAAAAACAGGGTTATAAAGTTTTCCTGAAAAATTCACCGGAGAACCATGCGTAAGGTGACCTCCATGAGAAAGATCAAAACCAAGGAATTTATCCCCCGGCTTCATCACGGTATGAAAAACCGCTGTATTCGCCTGTGAACCCGAATGAGGTTGCACGTTGGCATATTCAGCGTTGAATAATTCCTTTAGACGGTCTATCGCAAGCTGTTCTACCTGGTCTACCACCTCACAACCTCCATAATATCGTTTGCCGGGGTAACCTTCAGCATATTTATTTGTAAGTACAGACCCTGCTGCTTCAAGTACGGCCTCACTTACAAAATTTTCACTCGCAATAAGTTCCAAACCATTTAACTGGCGCTCTTTTTCTTTAGCTATTAAATCAAATACCTGGGTGTCTCGTTGCATTACAAAATTTTACGTTAAATATTCGGTAAAAGTAACAAATACATTCGGTTAATTACAGGAAAATAATATATTTGAGTCAACTAGATTTTAACAAAAAACCAACATTTTTTATGTCAATTACCGCTAACGATCCAAATAGAAAAACCTGGTTGGATATTCCTGGCGATACCGATTTCCCTATTCAGAATATTCCTTTTGGAGTATTTCTTACCCGTGATGATGTGATCACCATTGGTACCAGAATTGGTGATTATGCGATAGACCTTGGAGCTCTACATCAATTAGGTTATTTTGAAGGGATCCCACTAACTGACGATATATTTTTACAGGACACTTTAAACGATTTTATATCTGATGGCAAGAAAACATGGCGATTGGTGAGAAACCGTATTGCCGATATCTTTGATGCTAATAATTCAAAATTAAAAGATAATCAGGACCATAGAAATACGGTGCTTTTTACTCTGGACGAGATTGAAATGCAGATGCCTGTTCAGGTTGGAGATTATACAGATTTCTATTCTTCTAAAGAACATGCTACTAATATCGGTACCATGTTCAGGGATCCAGATAATGCCCTGTTACCAAACTGGCTGCATATTCCAGTAGGTTACCACGGAAGAAGTTCTTCCATAATTCCTTCGGAAATTCCGGTTCACCGCCCACAGGGACAAACGAAACCAGCAGATTCAGAAGAACCAGTTTTTGGCCCCTCACAAAGGGTTGATTTCGAATTGGAAATGGCATTTATTACCACAGATGCAAACCATTTGGGTGAGCCAATCCCGGTAGATGAAGCTGAAGACTATATATTCGGTATGGTGCTTTTCAACGACTGGAGTGCCCGTGATATTCAAAAATGGGAATATGTCCCGCTAGGACCATTCCTTGCCAAGAATTTTGCCTCTTCTATTTCTCCATGGATCGTAACTATGGATGCTTTAGAGCCTTTTAGAACCGCAAGTCCAAAACCTGAAAAAGAATTACTTCCTTATTTGAAGTACTCAGGAGATAAGAGTTTTGATATTAATCTTGAAGTATTCCTTCAGCCAGAAGGTGGTGAGGAAAACTCACTTTCCAAGTCAAATTTTAAATATCTTTACTGGAACATGAGTCAGCAACTTGCTCACCATACGGTGAATGGTTGCCCGGTGAATTCTGGTGACATGATGGCTTCAGGTACAATTTCCGGAGCTTCAGAGGATTCTTTTGGATCTATGCTGGAACTTTCATGGGGTGGTAAAAAACCTATCAAGTTAAAAGACGGGTCTGAACGTAAATTCGTTGAAGACAATGATACCGTGATCATGAGAGGGTTTTGCCAGAATGGTAATTCCAGAATTGGTTTTGGTGAAGTAAGATCTAAATTACTTCCCGTTTACGTACCTAAGAAAAAATAAGCGATTATCTATAATAGAAAAAGCCCCTACTTTATAGCAGGGGCTTTTTTATTTTATTGCCTTTCTGAACTTGATCAGGATTTCAGTCAATAGTTAAGTAATTAAACGAGTTCTTTTAATTTACTGGCAGAAATTCCCTGATGTGAAGAATGATGAACCACTTCCCTGTTCTTAAGAACAATTAGTTGCGGACTTTCATGCCTAACCCTAAATTTTTCAGCAATCGCATTAGAAATATCCCTGTGAGCTCGAAGATCCAGAAAATAGAGGTCTATTGCTTCATTTTCATCAAGATCATAGTCAGATTCAAACATTTTCAAGACCATTCTACTAATTCCGCAAGTAGTAGAATGTTTTAATATCGCTACCGTTCTTTCCTCAGATCGCTCCTCCATTTCATCTAATTGTGCCATCGAATTTAATTCTATCCAAGGAGTTGCAGATTTTTCTTCGGAATTTTCCTTCTTTTCAGAATTGAATATTTTATCAAATAAACCCATAACATTCTTTTTCCCAAAAATAAATCTAAGTAACTTTAATAGACGAAAAATTTCAACGAAATTTTAATACTATTAAATAAAATGCCATTTTGTCGGTAATTTTTTAATAATACACGTCATTTTGACATTTATTCTGAATGGTACATGTATTGTCTTATCAATTTCAAAAAATAGTACCTATGAACTTTAATAATTTTACTATAAAATCACAAGAGGCTATCCAGCAAGCACAGCAACTTGCTCAGGAAATGGGCCATCAGCAAATTGAGAACGAACACATTTTTAAGGCTATCAGTATGGTAGATGAAAATGTGACTCCATTTCTGCTGAAAAAACTGAACATAAACGTTAACCTTTTTACTCAGATCCTGGATAAAAGCCTGGAAAGTTTTCCTAAAGTTAGCGGGGGCGATATCCATTTATCCCGAGAAGCAGGAAAAACAGTAAATGAGGCCTCTACTATCGCCAAAAAGATGGAAGACGAATATGTATCTATAGAACATTTGATCCTCGCTATATTTAAATCTTCAAGTAAAGTTGCCCAGATTTTAAAAGATCAGGGAGCGACTGAAAAAGCTTTAAAAGCGGCCATAGCCGAATTGCGCCAGGGGGATAAAGTCACTTCACAGAGTGCTGAAGAAACTTATAATTCTTTAGACAAATATGCGCGAAATCTTAATAAGCTTGCTGAAGAGGGAAAACTGGATCCCGTAATTGGCCGTGATGAAGAGATAAGAAGAATCCTTCAGATCCTTTCGCGTAGAACCAAGAACAACCCGATGCTCGTTGGGGAGCCGGGAACAGGAAAAACGGCGATCGCAGAAGGACTGGCACATAGAATTGTAGACGGCGACGTTCCGGAGAACTTAAAAGACAAAAGAATTTATTCCCTGGATATGGGAGCCTTAATCGCAGGTGCAAAATATAAAGGTGAATTTGAAGAAAGGCTTAAAGCAGTGATCAAGGAAGTGACTTCCAGCGATGGAAGCATCGTACTTTTTATTGATGAGATCCACACACTCGTGGGTGCTGGTGGCGGACAGGGAGCCATGGATGCCGCCAATATTCTAAAACCTGCGCTCGCTCGTGGGGAGCTAAGGGCCATTGGAGCCACTACCCTGGATGAGTATCAAAAATATTTCGAAAAAGATAAAGCTCTGGAACGTCGATTTCAGAAAGTGGTCGTAGAAGAACCCGATGTGGAAAGTGCCATTTCAATATTGCGCGGAATCAAGGAAAAGTATGAGACACACCATAAAGTAAGGATCAAAGATGAAGCGATCATTGCTGCGGTAGAACTTTCTCAACGCTATATCACCAACAGATTTCTGCCTGATAAAGCTATCGATTTAATGGATGAAGCAGCTTCCAAATTAAGAATGGAGATCAACTCCAAACCGGAAGAGCTCGACGTATTAGATCGTAAGATCATGCAATTAGAAATCGAGATCGAAGCCATTAAACGTGAAAAAGATGAAGCTAAACTAAAATCTCTCCGGTCTGATCTCGCGAATCTTAAAGAAGAACGAAATGATCTTCATGCAAGATGGATGAGTGAAAAGGATGTGGTAGATAATATTCAGAAGGCAAAGTCTGAAATTGAAGAATACAGGCTAGAAGCCGAAAGGGCTGAGCGTGAAGGAGATTATGGAAAAGTGGCTGAATTAAGATATGGAAAGATCAAAGAAGCTCAGGAAACATTAGAGAAGCTACAGAAACAAGTTGCTGACAATCAAAATGAGAAATCCTTGATCCAGGAAGAAGTCACCAACGAGGATATTGCCGAAGTAGTAGCAAAATGGACCGGAATTCCCGTAACAAAAATGCTCCAAAGCGATCGCGAAAAATTACTACACCTTGAAGAAGATCTTCATAAGCGAGTAGTTGGTCAGGACGAAGCGATCATCGCGGTTAGTGATGCCGTAAGAAGAAGCAGAGCAGGATTGCAGGATCAAAAGAGACCTATTGGATCATTCTTATTCCTTGGTACTACCGGAGTGGGTAAAACCGAGCTAGCGAAGGCATTGGCTGAGTATCTCTTTGATGACGAATCTGCCATGACCAGGATCGATATGAGTGAATACCAGGAAAGACATTCGGTAAGCAGATTGGTTGGAGCTCCTCCCGGATATGTGGGTTATGATGAAGGCGGACAATTAACCGAAGCGGTGCGCAGAAAACCATATTCTGTGGTCTTACTTGATGAGATTGAAAAAGCACATCCCGATACCTTCAATATTCTCCTGCAGGTATTGGATGAAGGAAGATTGACCGATAATAAAGGTCGGGTAGCCGACTTTAAGAATACGATCATCATCATGACTTCAAATATGGGAAGCCATATTATTCAGGAGAAATTTGAGAATATCAAAGATCTGGATACAGCTATGGAAACTGCAAAAATTGAAGTGCTGGGCTTGTTAAAACAAAGTGTTCGTCCGGAATTCATAAACAGAATAGACGACATCGTGATGTTTAGTCCGCTAACCCAGAAAAACATTGAACAGATCGTAGGCTTACAATTGAAGGGAGTTAAGAAGATGCTGGCAAAACAGCATATAATTCTGGATGCAACTCAAGAAGCTATAAAATACCTTTCAACTAAAGGTTTTGATCCACAATTCGGTGCAAGACCCGTGAAAAGAGTGGTTCAAAAAGAAGTTTTAAATAAGCTTTCTAAAGATATCCTTTCGGGCAAAATCCATATAGAGAGTATTATATTGCTGGATGAATTTAATGATGAACTGGTCTTTAGAAATCAGGAACACCTGGCAGAAAATGAATAATTAGAGTTTATTATATAAAACAAAAAGCGGTAGATTTCTCTACCGCTTTTTTAATAAATTGATTCATCAATCATTACCATCTATCAATTTCCTTTTTCAGTTCTTCTTTAGACTGGCCCGTTTTCTCTTGCATGCGACCAAGCATTTCATCAAACTTTCCTTCGGAATAGGTGGTATCATCATCAGTTAATTTACCATACTTCTGTTTAAACTCACCTTTAATTTGTTTCCATTTTCCTTCTCTCTGATCTTCATTCATAACATATTGGTTTTAATTGTTAATAGAATAAAGATATTTAAACATCACCCTTAGACATCCCAAGAAACTCCTATAATTGTCTTAACAATTTGTTATTTTTGAAATCCAATTAAATTTCATGAGAAAAATCATTGCGCTGTTACTCTGCGCTTTCTTAATATGTAGCTGTGCGGTAACCCGTAAAATTGAAAATGATACTATCCAGCTGAGATTTTTAGATGAGTATGTATTACCCGCCAATATTGAAATTGACAATACTATTGTTGGCGGACTTTCAGGAATTGATTACAAAAAAGGCAACTATTATCTGGTAAGTGATCAATCTTCTCAACCTCGAATATACAGGGCTGATATAAGTATCAAAAACAATAAATTTAAAGAAGTTTCCTTTGAACAGCTTATAAGTATTAAGAAAACTAAAGAATTCTCTAATGAGGTTCTGGATCTTGAAGCAGTGAGATTTGATTCTAAACGGAACGAGTTTGTAGTTACCAGTGAAGGAGGCATTGATGATGATGATAAGAATCCCGGTATTTACAGGATTTCTAATATTGGGCAAATTCAGAATTCTTTTAATATTCCTGAATATTTCAAAGCTGGTGATGTTCAAAAACCCAGAAACAACGGAGTTTTTGAAGGATTAACAGAAAGTTTTGATCAGCAGGCTTATTGGGTGGCAACCGAACTTCCTTTAGAAAAAGATTCTTCAAAACCAAAGATATTTCCCTCAAGATCGCATATTAGGATCACCAAATTTGATAAAAATACCGGTGAACCCATTAAACAGTTTGTTTATAAGCTTGACGGGATTTCAAAACTTCCCATAAATTATTTTGCGGTTAATGGAGTAACTGAAATCCTGGAATATGCAGAAGATAAATTTCTAATCCTGGAAAGAGCTTATTCCGCAGGATATGGTTCCCACGGTAATACCGTGAAAATATTTGAAATTGATGCTTCCCAAGTGACAAACACTTTGGAAATACAGCGATTAAAAGGAGAAGACTATACTACGGCTGAAAAAAAACTTTTATTCAACTTTAAATCTGTTAAGGATAAATTGACCCAGGGGATCATAGATAATATTGAAGGAATGAGTTTTGGGCCTCTACTGGAAAATGGCCAACAATCATTAATTCTGGTTTCAGATAATAACTTCAACAGTTTTGCAGAGCAATTGAATCAATTCATTTTAATGCAGATCAATATAAACGAAACTAATACGGTAACAAATTAAAAAACACATCGTCAAATCCCAAACTTAAAAAACAACTATCATGGCCAACATCATCATATTTTTTTTCTCGTTTGTTCTAACTTTCGGATGTAATTCCAATGAGAATATTCCTCAGCCGTCAAGTGAAGCTGTAACTACCTACTATTTGATTCGTCATGCAGAAAAAGATCGTAGTAATCCTGAAAACGAAGATCCAGAACTTACTGAAAAAGGATTGGAGCGGGCCGCTAACTGGACTGAAGTTTTAAAAGATATCAATTTTGACGCCGTTTACAGCACAAATTATAAAAGAACCAGACAAACCGCAAAGCCTCTGGCAGATCTTAAAAAGTTAGAAGTATTAAGTTATAATGACAAAAAATTTTACGATCAGGAATTTAAAAATGCGACTTCAGGAAAAACTGTCCTTGTGGTGGGACACAGCAACACCACCCCAATGTTTGCAAATGCTATTCTCGGGGAGAAAAAATATGAAAATATCGATGACTCAGAAAATGGCGCACTTTTTATAGTCCAGGTTCTAAAAGATGGTTCTGCGATAAGCCAGGTGATCTATATTAATTAAGATCCCAGCTTGACCTTAATATCTTTGGTTTCGATTAGTGAAAGTAGTTCCAGTTCCCGTTTTTCATAAAGACTATCCAGTTTTTCTAGCGGAGTTGACAGCACTTCGTATTTATAATTTTCATAATCTACGAACCTGATCCCTTCAATAATACGGTGATTAAAAGCTTTTCTAAAACGCATTCCGCCACCATTCACATCAAAATTATAAGCCAGATAATCCACCTCAAAATTTTGAGTATCTATCCAGTAAAGATATTCGTCCTCATGGTCTGTTCCCCCGCCATCTTCAGCAAAGGTTACTTTTACTTCATAATATTCACGTCCGGCAATACTATCCTTCCCAATTAATTCCTTATTCGCTGCATCGGCATTTAATCCGTAGGGTAGCTGAACGAAATAATGCACAGAATTTATTGAATTCCCAACTGGCAATACTAGTGAATCCTGAAGTATCACCGCGGTATCATTCACAAAACGCTCCAAGCCTTCATTATTCAAAATATCATGAACTCTGTTCCCTGTAGAATCTACTACTTTTCTTTCGAGTTGAAACTTCCCTCCATTTCGTATGCTTTTATAATCTCTTTTCCTGAAAACGAAATCAATTTGTGCATTTTTATACCTTTCTCCGCCGGCATTTTTTATGGCTTTGTTCACGATCTCATTGGCAGTCAGTTCCTTTTTTTCTTCGGAACAGGAAGCGAAACATAAGATTAGAAACAATAAAGAAATGTACTTCATAGGTGTCGATATAAGAGCTGCAAAAATAAAAATTTTTGTTTAGGAAGCTCTCACAGATAATTTTAAAATTGCTTTAGCATGAAATTAGCTTAAAGCTTGTATTTTTGTGCCTATATGAAGAATTCTATCAACATAAAAAACCGTAAGGCTAAATTCAATTATGAGTTTCTGGATAAATATACCGCAGGTATAAAATTAGCCGGAACTGAGATAAAAGCTATACGGGAAGGAAAGGCAAATATTGCCGAAAGTTTTTGTGAATTCAATAATCATGAGCTTTTTGTAATCAATATGCATGTTGAAGAATATTCTCATGCCACTCATTTTAATCATAACCCAAAAAGTGAGCGGAAATTATTACTTCAAAAAAGAGAATTACGAAAACTAGAAAAAGAAGTTACCAATTCTGGTTTAACCATCATTCCTCTAAGATTATTTATTAATGACCGTGGTCTTGCCAAATTGCAAATATCTCTTGCGAAGGGTAAAAAATTATATGACAAGAGGGAAACTATAAAAGATCGGGAAAGCAAACGTCGTTTAGACCGAATACAGAAAGAATACAAATAAATTCCATTTTTTTTTCGTTCAGTAATAATCCAAAATCTAATGCATGTTTAAAAAGCTACCTGGTCTATTACTGTTGCTGACAGTTTTCCATACCTATTCCCAAATTACCGGAGAAGTAAAAGATGAAAATGGCAATCCCTTGCCCTATGTAAATATTTATACTGAAACCGGCTCCCAGGGGACCACCACCAATGATGATGGTATCTACGAACTGAAAATTGATAAAGAAGGGAATTACACCCTGGTTTACCAATTTCTAGGTTACAAAACACTTAAGAAGAAAGTCGAAGCAACGGAGTTTCCTATGACTATTAACATAGTCCTGAAAGCTGAAAGTACCAGCCTGGATGAAGTTACCGTGCAAAGTGGGGAGAATCCTGCCATTAGAATTATCAGAAAAGCAATAGATAATAGAGAGCTAAATGCAGAAAAATTGGAATCTTTTACTGCTGATTTTTATTCCCGTGGATTATGGCGTATCAAGAACGCTCCCGAGAAAATTTTAGGCCAGGACGTGGGTGATCTTGGTGGTGGCCTGGATTCAACCAGAAGTGGAATTGTTTACTTAAGTGAAACCATTTCTGAGATCGCTTATCAAAAACCTGATGATTTTAAAGAAAAGATCATCGCTTCAAAAGTAAGCGGTGATGATAATGGCTTTAGCTTAAACTCGGCTCAGGAAGCATACTTTTCTTTTTATGAAAATACCCTGGATATCAACAGTGAAATGGTGTCTCCCATAGCTGAATATGCTTTCAATTATTACAAATATAATCTTGAAGGAACTTTTTTTGATGATCAGGGAAATATGATCAACAAAATAAATGTCACTCCAAAAAGGGAGAATGACCGTGTTTTTTCTGGTTTTATATACATTGTAGAAGATCTTTGGCAGATCTATGGCGTGGAACTAAAAACTACTGGTCAGGCAATTCAGGTTCCTCCAATAGAAGAATTGGTTTTTCGACAGAATCATAAGTATTCACCTGAAAATAAACTTTATATCCAGATCTCACAGAGCGTTGATTTCAGTTTTAAGATCTTCGGTTTTGGGGGAGATGGAAAATTTACGGCTGTTTATAGCAATTATGAATTCAGTCCGCAATTCAATAATAACAGCTTCGGAAGAGAAATTTTGAGTTTTCAGGAAGAAGCCAATAAAAAGGATTCTCTTTTCTGGAAAGAAAAAAGACCGGTCCCGCTTACTACTGAAGAAATTGAAGATTATGTAAAAAAGGACAGCATCCAGGAAGTAAGAAGCACTAAAAAATACAAGGATTCTGTAGATACGGTAAAAAATAAATTCGGGATCTCCGATGTGCTTTTTGGATACTCTTATAGAAATTCCTGGAAAAACAGAAGTTTTAGTATAAGTGCACCCATTGCAGGAATAGGCTTCAACACGGTCCAGGGCTGGAATACCGATGTTACTTTAAGTTATACTCAAAGAACAGGAGATGATCAGGAAAATTACTGGAGAATTTATTCAGACATTGATTATGGTTTAAGCGAAAAAAGATTTAGGCTGAACGGAGGTTTTGAGAAGAAATTCAATAATTTCAATAAGCCCTTTCTAAGAATTTCAGGAGGTGTTGCTTCAAAACAAATAAATTCCCGGGAACCTATCTCTCCTTTACTGAATAGTATTACCAGCATTTTCTTCGAAAGAAATTATATGAAGCTTTACGAAAAAAGCTTTGCCAATATTGGTTATGGTCAGGATGTATTTCCCGGAGTCAGATTATTCGGAGAACTCAGCTGGGAAAACAGAAAGGCATTGACCAACCATAAAGATCATGTTTTTATAGATTGGGAAGACAGGAGCTATAATTCCAATAATCCTTTTCAGCCGGATAATTTCGGTAGCCTTCCGTTTGAAGAACATTCGATTTTCAAATCAAACCTCTCTACAGATATCACCTTCGGACAAAAATATATGAGTTATCCTAATGGTAGATATAATGTGTATGAGTCCAAATATCCCAAATTAAAACTAAGCTGGGAAAAAGGTTTTGCTGGAAGTGAAGCGAAATATAATTTTGATCAGTTCAAAGCTCAGATCAGGCAGAATTTAGATCTGGGAAATAAAGGTGAGTTTCAGTATTTGATCAACGGTGGAGTGTTTTCCAATTCTGAAGATATAAGCCTGGTAGATTATCAACATTTTGATGCCAATCAAACCCGGATAGGTTTTGGCAGTTATGTTGGGAAATTCAATTTGATGCCTTACTACAACTTCAGCACCAACCAGAACTATGCTGAATTTCATGCGGAACATAATTTTCAGGGATGGGTACTTGGAAAACTACCTTTGATCAATAAATTGAATTTTAACCTGATACTTGGCGCCCACAGACTAACTACAACCAACAGAAATCCGTATTCAGAATATTCGGTTGGAATAGACAATCTCGGGTTCGGAAAATATAGATTTTTGAGACTGGATTATGTAGTGTCAGATTTTGGTGGGAAACAAGACGGAGCTTTTATATTCGGACTGAAATTTTAAATATAAAAAGAGGTAAAAAAGCCCGCTATCTTCGTTTTCATAAGATTGTCATTCCGACTCAGGAGGAATCTCTTGACACCACAGATTCTTCACTTTGCTTTCTCTTCGTTCTGAATGACATACGATTGCTCTTCCGACGCAGGAGGAATCTCTTGACACCACAGATTCTTCACTTTGCTATCGCTCCGTTCTGAATGACAAAAAAATTAATTAGAATAAAAAAGCTGAAATCTTAAGATCTCAGCTTTTCATATTCCGTTTCGAAATAGAATTCTATTCTTCCTCGTCTTTATTTTCTTCAGTTTTAGCGGAATCTTCTTCTTTCGAAAAATCTGTAAAACCATTTTCGATCAAAATATTATACCATTGGAAGATCTTCTTCATATCACTGGCATAAACCCTGTCCTCATCATAGTCTGGAAGAATTTCAGAAAAGTAATCCTCCAGCTCTTTTTTAGATGATTTATGGCTTATGGCAGCCCCGCCATCTTCTTTTTCTTTGATCTTTTGAAAAACTTCACCCAGCGGAATCTCTTCAGTATAGGTATAAATAGCGATCTCGCTCAAAATACTCACATTGTGACGCATGTTTACTGCTATCTTCTTTCCGTCAAGCATAGATTTTGCAACAAAGCCTCCTCTGGTTTGAGCCGTAAGCTCGTACAAACCGGGTTTTCCAGAAATGGCAAGAATTTTATCTAATCCCATAGTATTTTTTTATTTAGGTTGGCAAATATCAATTCCCACAATCAAATATCAAAGCCTTTAGCGGGCTTTTTTTGCATTGGGAAAGCGCATCTTATAATCTATATTGATCTTGCCTTTGGAAATATTAGCGAGTTTACCTTTTATCAGTCTCTTTTTCAGACTGGAAAGCTTATCTGTAAACAGAATTCCCTCTATATGATCATATTCATGCTGAATAACCCTTGCCGCCAAACCAGAATATTTTTCAGTATGTTTTTCCCAGTTTTCGTCGTAGTACTCGATCGTAATATCAGGCTGTCTGAAAACATCTTCACGAACCTCAGGAATACTTAAGCAACCTTCGCTAAAAGCCCATTCTTCACCGGTTTCTTCCGTTATCTTCGGATTTATGAACACTTTTCGCATATCCTTTAAGGCTGTCTGTTCAGCCTCCTCCAGTTCTTCATCTTCTGCGAATGGAGCCGGATCTATCATAAACATTCTAATAGGCAATCCCACCTGTGGTGCAGCAAGGCCCACGCCGTATGCATTATACATGGTATCCCACATATTGTTGATCAATTCCTCAAGTTTCGGGTAATCCTTATCTATATCTTTGGCTTTCTTTTTTAAAACCGGATCTCCGTATGCTACAATTGGTAAAATCATTTCTTAAAGTTTTCAGCTTTAAGCCCTAAGCTATAAGCCTCTTTTAATTCTAAATATTTATCAACCTTGGCAAGCTTTTAAACTTGCAACTTTTTACTTTTTACTCCCTTATTCATACAGCCAGGTTTGCAGAATAATGGTCGCGCTAATTTCATCCACCAATGCCTTATCACGTCGTTTTTTCTTTTTTAAGCCTCCATCTATCATGCTCTGCACGGCCATTTTGCTGGTAAAACGTTCATCTACCCTCTCCATAGGCATATCGGGGAACTTCTTAAAGAACTCTTTTAAAAACTCCTGAATATGAACTTCACTTTGCGAAGGAGTATCATCCATTCTCTTAGGTTCACCGACCAAAACACGTTCCACTTTTTCATTTTTGAAATAGTCTTCAAGGAATTTTATTAGATCAGGTGTTTGTACGGTCGTGAGGCCCGAAGCTATCATCTTCAACTCATCGGTAACAGCTACTCCTGTTCTCTTAGTCCCGTAATCCAGTGCTAGAATTCTGGCCATTTCAAAAATTTAGGCAAAGGTAAGGTTTATATTCGTTTGTCCATAAATATTGCCTTATAGCTGTTATATTTGAAAAAAATTAGAATATGGACCAGTTAAAAGCTAAAATTGAAGAGGCCTGGAACAACAGAGACCTTTTAAAAGATACTGAAACTACCGATGCCATTAGAAAAGTTGTGAACCTTTTAGATAAAGGAGAACTTCGGGTGGCTGAACCTACCGCTGACGGGTGGCAGGTGAACGAATGGGTTAAAAAAGCGGTGGTGCTTTATTTTCCCATTCAAAAAATGGAAACACTGGAAGCCGGAATTTTTGAATATCATGATAAGATCCCTCTAAAAAAAGGATATAAAGAGAAAGGAATACGGGTAGTACCTAATGCCGTAGCCAGACACGGTGCATATATTTCTTCAGGCGTAATTATGATGCCAAGTTATGTAAATATCGGAGCTTATGTAGATGAAGGTACCATGGTAGACACCTGGGCTACTGTTGGAAGCTGCGCACAAATAGGCAGGAATGTTCACCTTAGTGGAGGAGTTGGAATTGGAGGAGTTTTAGAGCCATTACAAGCTGCCCCGGTAATTGTAGAAGACAACGCATTTTTGGGATCAAGAAGTATTGTGGTTGAAGGAATTAGAATTGAGAAAGAAGCCGTTTTGGGAGCTAATGTAGTACTTACCGCATCTACAAAGATCATCGACGTTACAGGAGATGAACCAAAAGAATTTAAAGGTTATGTTCCCGCGCATTCCGTAGTGATCCCGGGAAGCTATACAAAGAAGTTTCCTGCAGGCGAATATCAGGTCCCCTGTGCTTTGATCATAGGGAAACGTAAAGAAAGTACGAACAAGAAAACTTCATTGAACGACGCTTTACGTGAATATAATGTGGCGGTTTAGCCTGTAAACAAAAAAAGGCTGTAAATAATTCTTCTTTTAATGGGGAAAGTTTCAGAAATAACAGATAAAGTAAACTCAAATTAACTCCTCCCCTATGGGGAGGCCGGGAGGGGCTTATGAAGATACTTGTAATACAGATGAAAATGATTGGGGATGTGCTTACGTCCTCAATCCTTTTTGAAGCACTCCGAAAGGAATTTCCAAAAGCTGAGTTACATTATCTCATTTACAAACATACCTTGCCGGTAGTTGAAAACAATCCTTACATTGATGAATTTGTGCTCTTCAATCCTGACAAGGATAATAAAATAAAGGATTTTGTATTATTCCTAAAACAGATCCGTCAGAAGGAATATGATATAGTCGTAGATGTTTACTCTAAAATAAATACTGCTTTACTGAATATATTTTCTGGTGCCGAGATTAGGATTTCCTACCATAAATGGTATACAAAGAAAGCTTATACTAAGACTTTTGAACCAAAGAAAAGCCTTAAAACAAATGCCGGTTACGCCATAGAAAACCGTTTGCACCTCCTTAACGGAATTTCTTCAGCATTTCCAGTGGAGATAAAACCGAAGATCTATCTCACCTCTGAAGAAAAAAGTAGCGCAGAGCAATTATTGAAAAATTCCGGAATCTCATTCCATCGCCCCCTTATTATGTGCGGCATTCTTGGAAGTTCCGCATCCAAAACGTATCCACTTCCGTATATGGGACAGATCCTGGATTTTATTGTGGAAAAGACAGATTCTCAATTATTGCTGAATTATATTCCCAAACAGTTAAATGAAGCCCAAAAGCTTTTAGCATTGTGTCAACCAAAAACCAGAGAACATATTTACTTTGAAGTTTTCGGAAACAGTTTAAGAGAATTTATGGCGATCACCTCCTGTTGTGATGCCCTGATTGGGAACGAAGGCGGTGCCGTAAATATGGCAAAAGCGCTGGATATTCCAGCTTTTTCTATTTTCTCTCCCCAAATTAAAAAGGAGAATTGGAGCATATATGAAGACGGCAAAAAGAACGTTTCGGTGCATTTAAGGGATTTTCATCCCGTAAAATTCAAAGATCTTTCTAAGAAGGAAATCCAAAAAAAGGCGGACACTTTTTATGGACTGCTGGAACCAAACCTTATCTTCGCCAAATTAGAATCTTTTTTAAAAGAAGTAACCTAAAGTGAAATTCTTGACATCAACAACAACATGAAGATTATTATTTTAGCTGCGGGCATAGGCTCCCGATTAGGTAATCCATTTCCTAAACCGCTTACTCCTTTAAAAGAAGGAAAAAGCATCATGGAAAGACAGGTTGAATATCTTTCCGGGAATTTTAATGAGCATGACATTTCTGTAGTGGTAGGTTTTAAAAAGGACCTTATCATGGAACGTTTTCCAGATCTTTCCTATATCTACAATCAATACTTTGACGCCACTAACACTTCAAAAAGTCTTTTAAAAGCCTTGCTTAAATATCGAAATGAGGATGTTCTTTGGCTCAACGGAGATGTGATCTTTGATGCTGAACTTTTCTCCGTTTTAAATAAGGAGATCGAACAAAAAAATTCTTTCGTATCTGTAAATACTTCCCGCGTAGCCGATGAAGAGGTAAAATACACCCTAAAAAATGATCATATTCACAAATTATCAAAACAGGTAAAGAACGGCCTTGGAGAAGCGGTGGGAATCAATTTTATCGCTAAGGAAGATATGGCGGCATTTATTCAGCAGCTTGAAAATTGTGATGATAATGATTATTTCGAAAAAGGAATAGAAATGGCAATTCAGGAAAATAACATGAAAGTGAAAGCGGTGGACATCTCAAAATTCAGGTGTGTGGAAGTCGATTTTAAAGAAGACCTGGAAGCTGCAAATAACATGTTCTAATATGAAATTTATTCTCTTCTGCCAAAATCCCTATGCTTTCGGAATTCTGGAACCTATTATGCAGGTATTGAAGGAAAAAAATTATGACTACCTCTGGTTCTTACCCCCTAATCTTTCAGAGAAATTTCCTTTTCAGGAAGAACCGCATACTTTTGATATAGATGAGCTAATTGCATTTAAAAGCGATGCCATACTTTGTCCGGGTAATGAAGTACCATATTATTTGCGGGGCCTAAAGGTGCAAATCTTCCATGGGCTTGCCGGAGAGAAAAAAGGACATTTCAGGATACGCCATTATTTTGATCTTTATCTCACGCAGGGACCGTACTTCACCGAAAAATTTAAACAGTTAAAAAGAAAGTACAAAAATTTCGAGGTGATTGAAACCGGATGGCCGAAACTGGATATTTATGGAAAGGATTCTGAAAAGTACAAAAGTGAAAAAGAAGAGCTTCTGGAAAATTTCAATGCTTCAGCGATTGTTTTATATGCTCCAACTTTCTCCCCTTCGCTTACCTCTGCTCCTTTTCTTCTGAAAGAAATTGAGCGTCTGGCAGAAAATAAAAATTACCTCGTACTAATAAAGTTTCACGACCTTATGGCTCCTGAAACCATTTCGCAATACAAAGAGCTCGCAGGAAAAATCGATAACCTCATTGTAGAAGAAGAGCCTAATATTGTAAAGTTTCTATTGATGGCAGATATCATGATAAGTGATACCTCATCGGTAGTATATGAATTCCTTTTACTCAATAAGCCAGTGATCACTTACCGGAATAATTCGAAAACGATTCTATGGGATAATGCTACCGAATATAGAGAACTGCCAGAAAAAGTAATCTCCAACCTTGAAAAAGATGAATACAGGGAACAACGACTAAAAGTTATAGAAAATTACCATCCCTATAATGACGGTAATTCTGCGCTAAGGATGGTAGAAGCTATTGAAAATTATATTTCAGCCCATGGGGTCCCCGAAAAAAGAAAACTTTCTTTTCTGAGAAGGCGAAAAATAAACAGCATGTTCAAAAGTAAAAAGAACTGAAGCTAGAATCATTATTTCTTTTTCCAGAATTTGAGTTTTTTCTTTAATTCCTTTTTTCTCTTGAATTTCTCCTGAAACTGATTGGTATAAAACCACATTTTCTCAAAAACTTCTGCGGCAGGTTTATCTATAAGTTTTGAGTACTCATCGGCCATGATCTCCACCATTTCTTTCTTTGGGGTAAGCCGGGAGAAATTGAGCATTCTTTCTTCAAAATTCAATTCTTTAAAGTTCATCCTGTTAAGATCAACGAGAAAAAATTGAAAGCTATCCCCTTCTTTTTGGATCAGCGTATTTCCGGGAGAGTGGTCCAGAAACTGAATTTGCTTTTCATGAAGCTCAAAAGTAAATCTTGTAAATGCTCTTAATATATTTTCATGATCGGGATAATCGGGATCTGTGACAAGCTGACGATAGGTAAGCTCACATTCTAAATGCTTACACACATAAAAACTATTCAGAAAAACAACTTGAGTATAATTTTCTGAATAAGCTACAGGGTCTGGCGTTCCTACACCTTTTTCTTTAAGTATGCTAGCATATTTAAAGGATCTTTCGGCTTTTGATTTTCTGAAGAATTTATAAGAGATCTTGTTTATTAAGTTCGGGATTCGGAAAGATTTCACGCTGAACTTAGCTTCGTTAATTTTAAATATTTTGATAGTATTTCTACCGCTGGACATTAGCTCACCATGTGTAGGATCATCAAAATGATTAATTAAATTTTTAATTTGGGAAGAATCCTTAGAGTATTTAGTATTTATATGATACTTCAAAATATTATTTTAAATATTTATTTACTCCATTATCACAGCTTATCTTGTTGTCTTTTATGGTTGATTGCTGAATTTTATTATTGATCTCAAGATTATCTTTTGAAGCTTCTGGATGAAAGATATGATAAATTATTCCTCCAAATTTTAATCTCCGCCCCATGACACCCGAATTTAACATTCTTAAAATTAATTCTGAATCCTCTCTTCCCCACCCACTAATATCTTCATTATAACCATTGACCTTAAGAAAATCCTTACGCCAAAAAGAAAGGTTGCACCCCCTTACCTTACTACTGAACTCAGGTTTAGCCTGGTATCGATTACGAAGTAATGGAAATCTAAACGTTCGTCCCCTTTTCTTAATTCCCGAACTAAAGAATGAAAAATCGATTTTCTCCCCCTCTAAAACTTTATTTTTTATTTTTTTTCCAATATTTACTCTGGAACCAAAAATAAAAACTTTGTCTTCTGCCATTTGTATATGGTCCTCTATAAAATGATGATGCATTATACAATCTCCATCAATTTGAACTATATAATCTACAGCAGTATTGGCAATTGCTTTATTAAGAATCTCAGATTTTCTAAATCCATTATCCTCATGCCAGAAATGTTTTACAGTAACAGAATACCTATTCTTAAAATCATCAATTACAGATTTGGTTTTATTAGTAGATCCATCATCAGCAATTAGTATTTCATCTGGAAACACACTTTGATGTTCAATACTTTTAAATACCAGATTAAGGGCTTCAGGCCAATTATAAGTGGAAACCAATAAAGCAGTTCTCATCTATTCAATTTTTTTTGCATCATTTCCTTATAAACTTTAAAGGTAGTTTCTCCCAATCGTTCAGCAGTAAATTTTTCCATAAAAATATTATAGGATCGCTCCGCAAAATCTTCTAGTAATTGCGGTTTATTCATTAAAGGAATAATCTTTTCTGCCAGCATTTTTGGTTGCTTAATAGGTGTTGAATATCCATTAATGCCATTTTCAATAATTTCTTCTACTACCCCAACCTGTGTAGAAACAACAGGGGTTTTATAATACAAAGCTTCCACGAGCGATGAGGGCCCGCCTTCTCTATCAGAGGTAATCAAGAACACATCAAATTGTGGTAAAAATGTAGAGGCCTTTTTTAAAAATCCGGTCAATACAACATAATCCTGCAAATTCTTTTCACTGATTAAATTTTTAATTTCAGGAGTTAATTTTGAATATTCCCCAATTTGAATCAGAAAAACGTTCTTTATTCCTTGCTTATTCACGATCTCGTCCAAGGTCTTTACTAACACCAAAAGATCTTTTGCTTTTGTATGATTAGCAATATTGCCAATTAAAAAATGATCTTCAGGAATATTAAATTTATTCCTCATTTGGAAATCAGCTTTCGGTTTTTTATCCAATACTTTAACACCATTGTATACAACTACCAATTTCTCCTGGTTCTTTTCGGTCAGAATCTTTTTAAAATGTTGTTTTACATATTGCGAGATGCAAAGTATAGTATCAATATTTCTGTAATTGTATTTATACTTACTAAGTAAACTTGTTTTACGTCGAATCCCTTTTCGGGCAAAAAGTGTTCGGGTTTTCAGTTTATAAAAAAGATCTGAAACTACATAACCGGTAACTGAATCACTCGTATGTAAATGGATAATATCTATCTGATGACTTTTAATAATATCCTTTAAATAACTTCTATAATTTTTAGAAAAGGGTTTGCAATAAGGAAAAGATAACAATTCTACTGGACGAAGAGAAGCTTCTTTTGCAATTGGGGTATCTTCAAAACAAAACAATTTTTGAGTAACATTATATTTCGGCAGCTCATCCATCAAATACATAAGTTGCTGTTCATTCCCACCCCAGGACCTTGCTCCGGAAATATGTAATACGGTCATTTATATATGTACATTTGATGCAAATATAAATATTGTAATTTAAGGTGGAAATTATCATTTATTATAAGTTTGCCACTTATAACTTATAGTCGCGTTGAAAAAAAGACTAAGCCTTTTACATTTATCTGCCGCTAAGAACTGGGGTGGCGGCGAAAATCACGTAGAGAATCTTTGTTTTGAACTCCAGGAAATGGATGAAAAAGTAAAGAATATTATTCTATGTGTAAGAAATGCCTCTTTTCACCAAAAGATAAAAGACACAGATCTTCATGTGGAAACCGCACCCATGCTTATAAAACTGGATCTCCGCTATACTGCAAAAATTATTTGGGTGTGTAAGAAATATGAAATAGACCTGATTCACATTCACGATTCAACTGCGCTCGCCCTCGCGGTTATGGCCACAAAACTCGGAAAGTTGCCGCCATTTGTTTTAAGTAAAAAAACATCTTTCCCCATAAAAGACCGGCCCAGGACTTTATATAAATACAATCACCCCCAGATTCAGAAAATACTTTGCGTTTCTGAAAAAACTAAAGAAGTGACCTCGAATAGTGTGAATGATGCTTCAAAACTTGTGACTGTCTATCATGGAACAAGAATTAATAAAACTGAAAAAGCTCCCTTTAATCTTAGAGAGAAATTGAATCTTCCTAAAGATAAGATCATCGTTGGCATGATTGCCAATCACATTCGGGCAAAGAATTTGAAAACCTGGGTGGAAATGATCAATTTCACGATCAACATTAAAAAAGAAAAAAAATTCCATTTTGTCCAGATTGGTAGTTATTCAGATAGATCTCAAGCCTATATTGATCGTATTAATGAGCTTAACTTAAAAAAACATGTTAGCTTTCTGGGCTTTATTCCAGATGCAGCTGCTTTAATTCCGCAATTTGACATTTCGCTGTTAACTTCTCAAAGTGAAGGATTACCTCAGTTTATTTATGAAAGTTGTTATTATAAAGTTCCGGTAGTAAGTACCAATGTTGGAGGAATTCCCGAAATAATTGAAGACGGGGTAAATGGCATGTTAAGCAATCCTTACGAAGCGCAATCTTTAGCAGATAAATTAATAGCTTTGTCCCAGGATAAGAATTTGATGGAGAAATTCGCAAAATTATCGCATCAAAAACTCATCGAAAACTTTACCACCAGAAAAATGGCTGAGCAAAGCTTAGCCGAATATAAAAAAGTGCTTTATGGAAAGAATTGAACAGGAAGTTAGAAATTGCCTTGATATACTCAAAAAAGGAGGAATTATTCTTTATCCAACAGATACTGTTTGGGGAATTGGCTGTGATGCCACCAACGCCCGGGCTGTAGACAAAATATATCAGTTAAAGAAAAGAGAAGAATCAAAAGCATTAATATGCCTGGTTTCCAATTTTAAGATGCTTGAACAATATGTTGAAAATGTTCCCGAAACGGCCTACGACATTCTAAAATATGCCAAGAAACCAACTACAGTTATTTATGACAAGCCTGTTCATATAGCTGAAAACCTGGTAAGTGATGATGAATCTCTGGGAATTCGAGTGGTAAGAGATACTTTTTGTTCTGAACTGATCAAGAAATTAAAAAGACCTTTGGTTTCTACTTCGGCAAACATAAGTGGCCAACCTACCCCCCAATCCTTCGATCAAATTACTCCACAAATTTTAAAAGGTGTGGACTATGTAGTAAATTTGCAGCGTTCAAAAAAATCACCTAAACCTTCCGCCATAATCAAGTTAGGTAACGATGGTCTGGTGAAAGTGATACGCAAATAACAGATGCCGAAATACCACAATTACAGTAAAGCTTTACATCATAAAATTTTCAGGGTAATTTCAGAAGCTTCAGAAGAACTTTCTGTGGATTCCTATGTAATTGGTGGATTCGTACGTGATCATATCTTAGAACGCGGAGAACCAAAAGATATAGATATTGTTGCGGTTGGCAGTGGAATTGAACTGGCGAGGAGAGTATCTGAAAAGCTTCCGAACACTCCGAAAGTTCAGGTTTTTAAGAATTTTGGCACAGCGATGCTACGTTCTGAAGATATGGAAATTGAATTCGTAGGTGCCAGAAAAGAAAGTTATCGCCAGGACAGTAGAAAACCCATTGTTGAAGATGGCACCCTGGAGGATGATCAAAATAGACGGGATTTTACCATCAATGCACTGGCTCTAAAACTCAATAAAGATGGTTTTGGAGATCTTTTAGATCCTTTTAACGGCTATGAAGATCTACAGCAAAAGATCATTAAAACTCCTTTGGATCCCGATATTACTTATTCCGATGATCCATTAAGAATGTACCGCGCGATCAGGTTTGCTTCCCAGCTAAATTTTATGATCGAAGCTAATTCCTTAAAAGCAATCAAAGCCAATAATGATAGAATTAAGATCATCTCGAAAGAACGGATTGTTGATGAACTTAATAAAATCATGCTCAGCGATCAACCCTCAAAAGGATTGGCGCTCCTATTCAAAACCGGTCTACTGAAGAAAATATTACCTGAATTAACTGCTCTGCAGGGAATTGATGAAGTTGAAGGCCAAAAACACAAGGATAATTTCTGGCATACGCTGGAAGTAGTAGACAACATTTCTGAAAACACCGATGATCTTTGGTTGAGATGGGCGGCATTACTTCATGATATAGGAAAAGCACCTACTAAGAAATTTCATAAAAAAATAGGCTGGACCTTCCACGGGCATGAATTCGTGGGAGCAAAAATGGTCTATAAATTATTTAAACGCTTAAGATTACCACTGAATGAAAAAATGAAATTTGTTCAGAAAATGGTGTTGATGAGCTCCAGGCCCATTGCAATTGCAGATGACAGTGTCACAGACTCTGCGGTGCGAAGATTAATCTTTGATGCAGGCGATAACATAGAAGACCTTATGACGCTTTGTGAAGCTGATATTACCACTAAAAACCCAAAAAGATTTAAAAAATATCACAACAACTTCAAACTGGTGCGCCAAAAGATCCAGGAAGTTGAAGAACGCGATCATGTAAGAAATTTTCAGCCACCAGTTAGCGGTGAGGAGATCATGAAGACTTTTGACATCCAACCTAGTCGGGAAGTGGGTCTAATAAAAGACGCTATAAAAGAGGCAATTTTGGAAGGCGATATTCCTAATGAATATGAAGCAGCACGAGAGTTTATGTTGAAAAAAGGTAAAAAATTGGGTTTAAAAGTGAGTAGTGAGTAGTGAGTAGTGAGTAGTGAGTAGTGAGTAGTGAAATTAATAAATTATTATAGAAAGGATTTAATCTAAACTTTAGATCCACTTTTTTACTTTCTAACTTTCAAACTTTTTCATGTATAGAAAATCTGTAAAAATATCCCTTATTCTCGTCTATCTCGTAATTATTGCGGGTGCAGTAGTTAGAATGACCGGTTCCGGAATGGGATGCCCGGACTGGCCTAAATGTTTTGGATACTATATTCCGCCTACTGAAAAATCGGAACTGGAATTTCAACCCAACAGGGAATATAAAGAAGGACAGGTTATAATTGTTGATGAAAGGCTGAAAGTAGCTGCAAGTAATTTTACTTCCGAAAAGACTTATGTAGAAGATAACTGGCAAAATTATGAAAAGCATGATTATGCCATATTTAATCCGACACACACCTGGGTTGAATATATAAACCGACTGGCCGGAGCATTAGCTGGCTTAGCGGTATTGATCA
Organism: Christiangramia sediminis; assembly: GCF_020552705.1. Classification (GTDB taxonomy): domain Bacteria; phylum Bacteroidota; class Bacteroidia; order Flavobacteriales; family Flavobacteriaceae; genus Christiangramia; species Christiangramia sediminis. Next base: position 411,580 of record NZ_JAJBZG010000002.1, read on the forward strand.
TGGCAGTATTTTCCTGGAAAAAAAGAAAATATAAAAAAAGGATTCCCATTTTATCCTGGCTCTGTGTATTTCTAATGGGATTCCAGGCGTGGCTTGGAGCAACCGTAGTTTATTCAGTACTGGCCCCGGCAAAGATCACAGTCCATATGGTAATGGCATTGGTGATTGTTGCTGTATTGATCTACCTTTTGAAGATATCTTCGGAAAAAGAAACGAATCAATTCAGAACCAGATCATTTCAAACTTTACTGATCATTGCGGTGATCATGACCCTTATCCAGGTGGTTTTGGGAACCCAGGTAAGACAATTCGTAGATGAACAGGTTCGCAGTTTAGGCTATGATGCAGAAAGTATGTGGTTGGCAAATCCCGACCTGACTTTCTACGTGCATAGATCCTTTTCTATCCTAGTACTTGGAATCAATGCATTTTTATGGTGGAAAAATAGAAAACTGAATCTCAACCTCAACAGGATAAATATCGTAATGGCACTTATTCTTTTGGAAGTTGCTACCGGTGTGGCTATGTACAATTTTGATTTTCCGTTTCTTTCCCAACCACTTCATCTGGTCATTGCCTCCCTCCTGTTCGGATTCCAGTTTTACCTGTTAATGGAAAGTATTTATGCCACTGAGAAAATTAAAAAATTGTAACTTTGCCCTCCAAATTTTTTAGATATGGTTTATAGATTCCGAGTAATTCTCGATGCCGATGAAGATGTTTTCAGAGATATAGAAATGCTACAGGAAAGTACCCTGGAAGACTTGCACAATACTATCGTTCAGTCCTTTGGATTTGATGGATCTGAAATGGCTTCGTTTTACATAAGTGATGATGAGTGGAATCAGGGAGAAGAGATCCACCAATTTGATATGAGTGGGCATGACACTTCTATTAAATTAATGAATGAAACTTCTTTAGACAGCATACTTTCTGAAAAACAAACGAAATTGATCTACGTTTACGATTTCCTTAAAATGTGGACTTTCTTCGTGGAGCTAGGACAAATTGCTGAAATCGAAGAAGGACGCGATTATCCAAATCTTATGTATGTGCACGGCCAGATCCCTGAAAGCGCTCCAGAAAAAGAATTCAAGGGAGAAGACGAAGGCTTACTGAATGGCGATTATGACGATGATTATAATGATGAGGGCTACGACGATTTCGAATTTGATGAAAACTGGAATTAATTCTTCAGGAAATCTCATTGATTTATTCTGAAAAACTTCTTTCAGGATTCACATTTTTCAACTTTATTTAGTCAAAATTTCAGATATAAATGATCAATCTTTTTAATGCTCAAATTGAATCACTTTCCATACATCGTGTTGGAAATAAGAATCGTGGTGAGAATATATTTATTTCGGCTTCCACATTTCATTTGAATGACGAAATAAAACCATTGATCAAGGAATATTTTCTGAAACCTTTCCGTGAAAAAGAAGAAACCTACTATCGTTTTCATCATGAGACCGATATTGAGTTCAATGAGCTTTATAATTTAGCAAATCAGATCTTTGATGATTCTTATAATACTCATGAGTATTCTAAAAAGATCGCCACTTTATTATATGAGCAATCCACACATCCGCATATTAAAAGTGGAGAGGTCTATATCGTCTATTTTGAAGGAATGCAACTAGATAATGAAAAAGTTTCGGCTATTGGAATTTTTAAATCTGAATTAAAGCACGATTTCCTTCAGTTTGAGCAGAAGCAAAGCAATCTTGAAATGGTTGTGGAACAGGGAGTAAATCTTCAAAAATTGGATAAAGGCGCCATCATTTTTAACAAAAACCGGGAGGAAGGCTATAAAATTCTATCTGTAGATTCTAACCGTTACGACACTAAATACTGGCTGGAAAATTTTCTTGGCGTCGATGTGCTGGCTGATGAAAATTACTTCACGAAGAATTATTTGAATTTCGCCAAAAACTTTGCGAAAGATGTAGTTCTGCCTGCGGAAGACAAGAAACAGGAAGTGATGTTCATGAATAGAAGCATGGACTATTTTGCCAAGAATGACGATTTTGAAGAATCAAATTATATCAATTCGGTAATTGACAATCCAGCTTTAATTCCTGAATTTCAGAATTACAAGGTAGAAAAGGCTCCAAAATATAAAGTAGAGGACCTCACCAATTTCCCTATTGCCAACAAAGCGGTGACCGATGCCCGTAAGAAGATCAAAAATGTGATCACGCTGGATACGAATATCCAGATAAAACTGGATTTCGTCAATTCAGAATCTGCCGAGAAATTTGTAGAAAAAGGCTGGGATGAAGAAAAGCAGATGTACTACTACCTGGTTTATTTCAATAAGGAAGAGAAAAAATAAAATTTTAAGCTAAAAGCACATTTTCTGTCATTCCGAGCACAGCGGAGGAATCTAATCAATTTTTTTATCTTTTCCCAAATACCTCCTACCCTTCTTGGAGAGGCAGGGAGAGGGCTTATTCCAGCAGTCGCTGCATATTCACAGTGTCATAATTTCGTTTTACAAAATCAAGCGCTGTTCTAAGGATCTGTCCCATTGTACTCGCTCGCTTGAACTTCATATCTTTTGAAAAGGCATAGAGATCATTCCGAAGCTGCTTCACATTGTCCTTGGTAGAAACATGATCATTGATCATACACCTAATTAATTCTTTATACCTGCTTTGAGTATTGATCATCCTTTTTGCGAGAAGCGATCGCTCCTCTTTACGATATTGCTCGATGGATGAATTCTCCAGTTTATCTGAAACCAATTGCACCATCTGGAAATTCTCTTTGAAGAATTGAGGTCTGTACACCTTCAAATTTCCCTCAAAGCATTGCTGATCAAAATCTATAGCCCGTATCTGGTATTCTACATGATCAAAATCATGAGTTGGAATCACCACGTAATTATAAGAACGCATATCTCCCAATAGTCTTACCGTGCAACGTTCATTGAATTTTACGAATTGCTTAGCAATCTGGGTTTGTGCACGTAGATCACATTTTGGCAAATGATCTTCGATAAAAACATCTCCAGGAATTCCGGCAATATGCTCTTCAATCAAAGTATCCTTATAAACCAGGAAATTTATACGGTGTGGAGAAAGTAAATGTTCAAACTCCAATCCATACAAACGCGATGCATCGGCTTTCTTTACGTAGAAATAAGTAAAACTATCATTTAGAATATTTCGAACCTTTACCCTAAATGGCTTGGAATTTCCGAAAGTACAATAATCGATCGCATCGACGTTCAGATACTCCAGTGAATCGTCACTACCATCTGAATGAAGAATGGTATAAACCTTTTTCAGGCTGATATCTATCTCCACTCTTTCATGGTCTGGATAATAACAGCGAACCCAGAAAGTATCTTCGTCATGTTGGTCATAAACTACTATAGATCCTGAAAACCTAAGAAGATCGTCATAAAAAACGGGAATTTTTGTATTGCGGTTATACTTTGCAAGATATCGGTTAAAGCGTTCATTTACAGGAAATGCAGGCTTCTTCTTAGACATCAGTTTTTCTTCCATAGGTATCCTCGTTTTGCTCAAAATTAAGCTTATTATAGGGAAACCTGTAACAAAATCCTATTTTAGGCGTCGTATTTTAAACACTTCATCAATCTTGGAAACAATTTTAAGTTTAAATAATCTCACAAAAAGATTCGGTAAGGTCACCGCAGTCGACAATTTAAGTTTTAGCATTGAAAAAGGAAACGTCTATGGCATTCTGGGACCTAACGGTAGTGGAAAATCGACTACTCTGGGAATGGTTCTCAATGTTGTAAACAAGACTTCCGGTGATTTTAAATGGTTCAATGGCAAATTATCTACCCATGAAGCCCTGAAAAAAGTAGGTGCTATCATTGAACATCCCAACTTTTACCCATATATGACTGCAGAGCAGAACCTTGCTCTGGTTTGTAAGATCAAGGGAACAAACAGGGATAAGATCCATGAGAAACTGGAAATTGTCGGACTTCTGGATAGAAAAGACAGCAAATTCAAGACTTTTTCATTGGGAATGAAGCAACGTCTTGCGATTGCTTCTGCCCTGCTCAACGATCCTGAAATTCTTATTCTGGATGAACCTACGAACGGTTTGGATCCCCAGGGAATTCACCAGATAAGAGAGATCATTAGAAAGATCGCTGCCGGGGGAACTACTATTTTGCTGGCTTCGCACCTTTTAGATGAAGTAGAGAAAGTATGTTCTCACGTGGTTATCATTAGAAAAGGAGTGAAATTATACAGCGGACCGGTTGATGAAATTATTAACAGTCACGGCTTTTTTGAATTAAAAGCCAGCGATATGCAAAGATTGGAAGAATTATTAAAAGATCATCCAAAGATTGGAAAGATCACGGACAAGGAAGGACTTCTAACCGCATTTTTAGATGACCCCATGGATGCAGAAGAAATCAACCGCTATTTATTTGAAAAAGGTCTTTCGCTCTCCTACCTGATCAAACGTAGAGAAAGCCTGGAAGAACAATTCCTTCAATTAACCAATCAAACCTCCTCAAACTAATGTTACGTTTACTCGAAATAGAATATAACAAATTACGCTATAGTCGTTCAGCAAGGATATTGATCATCACCTACTTTATCCTGATCACTTTTATCGCCTTAATCGCTTCTATTGAATTCAATATTGGTACTATAGAATTCCGTGTGGCAGACCAGGGCATTTTCAACTTCCCATATATATGGCACTTCAACAGCTACATTGCAGCCATTCTGAAATTATTCCTGGCTATTGTAATCGTATCCATGATGTCTAATGAATATAGTAACCGAACTATAAAGCAAAATCTAATTGATGGCTTAAGTAAAAAGGAATTCATCTTATCAAAATTTCTAACTGTTTTAGTGTTTTCAGGAATTTCAACCATATTTCTTTTTATAGTGAGTCTGATTCTGGGATATTCTTTTTCTGATTTCACAGAGTTCTCTATAGTTTTCTCAGATCTTGAATACTTGCTGGCGTATTTTATAAAATTAACCGGCTTCTTCGCCTTTTGTATGTTCCTCGGTATCTTGGTAAAGAGATCTGCTTTTGCCTTAGGTTTTCTAATAGTGTGGTTTATTTTTGAAGGAATTTTATACGCAGTATTAAATTTCAAAGTTTTTAAAGGAACAGATATCGCCACGAATATTATGCAGTTCTTTCCACTGGAATCGATGAGCAACCTAGTGGTGGAACCTTTCTCCAGACTTAATGCTGTACAGACTGCAGCCACTCAAATTGGAGGAGAATTAACCAAAGACTACGGTATTCACTGGTATCAATTATTGATAGTGATCGTTTGGACGATCATCTTTATTTATTCATCGCTTGTACTACTAAGAAAGAGGGATCTTTAAGATCCCTGAAGCAATCAAAAATGAAAAAACCTTTTCTATTATTTTTCTTCATTTTGAATTTATACTGTCTCAATGCTCAAAATCCAGTTAGCGACTGTTCCGGAGCTATTAAAATTTGCGGAGACGGAGCAATATCTAGTAATGCTGATGGGGCAGGAATACAGGAATTAAATGGTTCTAACAACTGTTCTAGCTCTGAAAATAACAGTCTATGGCTTGAAATTGAAATTACCAAAGCAGGATCTCTAGGTTTTGAACTAATCCCTACCAGCAGCGATATAAATATAGATTATGATTTTTTCATATTTGGACCTAATGCTACCTGCGGAAACTTAGATTTTGCCATACGCTGCTCCACCACAAATCCTGCCGGTGCCGGTGCTATAAACAATCATACAGGAATGAATGACCTTGAAACTGATATCAGTGAAGGTCCCGGGCCCGATGGTAATAGCTTCGTAAAATCATTAGATGTCCTTCCAGGAGAAACTTATTTTATAGTAATTGACAGGCCCATTGGCAACAGTCCTTTTAGTCTCAACTGGACGGGTTCAGCAACAGTTGGTGGTTATCCTTTTCCTGAAGGCCCTGAAATAAATGAAGCTGAAGACCTTCAAACCTGTAATGCTAATGGGCTTGCTGAATTTGATCTTTCTCAGAACAACAGTTCCATCACTACTCAAAACAATACTACGCTCACCTATCATGAAAGCCTGGCAGATGCCTCAGATAATTTAATGACGCTGAGAAATAATTATACCAGTAATGAACCCAAAAAAACTATATATGCCAGAGTTGAAAACGACCTCACCGGCTGCTTCAAGATCACAGAATTTGATTTGATCATTAATGATGGCCCACTAATAGAACCTGCTTTAAGTTTAGAAGAATGTGATCTGGATAGAACCGGAGAAGAAAACTATACCCTTACAGATACTAATGCTGAAATCATTTCAGGATTGGATGCTTCTTCTTACGATATTGAATATTTTGCTTCAGAGGCAGATGCCAGGCAAAATCTAAATACACTCGCCAATAATTATAGTTCAGCTGGGAACGAAACGATTTATGCCAGGGTTTCCGAGGTAAGCAATCCAGACTGTTATAATATTTCTGAAATTGAACTCATTCTGAATGCTCCTCCCGAAATTGATTCATATAATATAGTTCAACCTTCAGTAAATTCCAATAACAATACGGTAGAGATCAGCCTTCCTAATGCTTCTGAATATGAATATTCCATAGGCAACATCGACGGTCCTTATCAAACAAGTACTACATTTCAAAATGTAGCATCTGGATTTAAAACCTTATATATCAGGGATTTCAAGCAGTGCGCTATTATTAGTACCGAAATTGCAATTCTTGGATATGATAATTTTTTTACCCCAAATCAGGATGGAATAAATGACTTCTGGCAACTTAACGGAATAACTCCTGAATTTGCTGCAGATAACCAGATTCATATATACGATCGCTACGGAAAATTACTGAAAAAGCTTAATGCTTCTGAAAATGGCTGGGATGGAACTTTCGATGGAAATGATATGCCTGCGGACGATTACTGGTTCAAGGTTCATCTTCAGAATGGTCAAGAATTTAACGGGCACTTCTCACTTGTTAGATGATTCCTAAAAAATTGATTTAGGTATTATTATTGCTTATTTTCGTGAGGCTATGAAAAGAAACGCTGCTGAATGAAATTCAATATACAATCTGATTACAAACCCACCGGAGATCAACCGAATGCTATAAAACAGTTAGTTACCGGAATTGAAAAAAATGAGCAATACCAGACCTTGCTTGGAGTTACTGGTTCCGGGAAAACTTTTACCGTGGCTAATGTGATCGAAGAGGTTCAAAAACCTACCCTGGTCCTGGCCCACAACAAAACACTCGCTGCGCAACTTTATTCAGAGTTCAAGGAGTTTTTCCCGGAGAATGCCGTGGAATACTTTGTTAGTTATTATGATTACTACCAACCCGAAGCTTTTATTCCCTCGTCGGGAACATATATAGAAAAAGATCTTTCCATTAATGAAGAGATCGAAAAATTAAGACTGAGCACCACTTCTTCCCTTTTAAGCGGACGAAGGGACGTGATCGTCATTGCTTCGGTTTCCTGCCTTTATGGTATTGGTAACCCCGTTGAATTCAGAAAAAATGTGGTTTCCATTGAGAAAGACATGGAGATCTCCCGAACCAAATTTCTGCATAGACTGGTTCAAAGTTTATATTCAAGAACCGAAGCTGAATTTAGTCATGGTAATTTCAGAATAAAGGGAGATACCGTAGATGTTTTTCCTAGTTACGCTGATAATGCCTTCAGAATTCACTTTTTTGGCGATGAAATCGAAGAAATTGAAGCTTTTGATCCGGGAACCAATGATATTATTGAAAAATATGACCGCCTGAATATTTATCCGGCAAATATGTTCGTTACCTCTCCAGATGTATTACAGGGAGCGATCCATGAGATCCAGGATGACCTGGTTAAACAGGTAGATTACTTTCGGGATATTGGTAAAAACCTGGAAGCAAAACGACTGGATGAAAGAACCAATTTTGACCTGGAAATGATTAGGGAACTCGGATATTGTTCAGGAATTGAGAATTACTCCAGATACCTCGACGGAAGAAAACCGGGCACGCGACCTTTCTGCTTACTGGATTATTTTCCTGAAGATTATTTAATGGTGGTTGATGAAAGTCACGTCACTATACCGCAGGTACATGCAATGTTCGGTGGAGACCGGTCTAGAAAAGAAAACCTGGTTGATTATGGCTTTAGACTACCTGCCGCAATGGACAACAGACCCTTGAAATTTGAAGAATTTGAAGCGCTTCAAAATCAGGTGATCTACGTAAGTGCGACTCCTGCCGATTATGAACTTCAGAAAAGTGAAGGAATATATGTGGAGCAGGTTATAAGACCTACAGGTTTATTGGATCCGGTAGTGGAAGTAAGACCGAGTTTAAATCAGATTGATGATCTTATCGAGGAAATTCATTTACGTGTGGAAAAGGATGAACGTATCCTGGTAACCACGCTTACCAAACGTATGGCGGAAGAGTTGACCAAATACCTCACAAGAATTAATATTCGTTGCCGTTATATACATTCAGATATCGATACTTTAGAAAGAGTAGAGATCATGCAGGACCTGCGAAAAGGTCTTTTTGATGTGCTGGTGGGCGTTAACCTATTACGTGAAGGCCTTGATTTACCGGAAGTTTCTCTGGTTGCAATAATTGATGCTGATAAAGAAGGTTTTCTTAGAAGTAACAGATCGCTTACGCAGACTATAGGTCGTGCCGCCAGACATGTGGATGGAAAAGCGATTTTATATGCTGATAAGATCACAGACAGCATGCAAAAAACGATAGATCAAACCGAATACAGGCGCCAAAAACAAATTGAATATAATACCGAAAATAATATCACTCCTACGAAACTGGTGAAAAAATTCAACTCTGCGCTTATCAAGGAAAAGCTGGATATATATGATCATGAAACACGTCCAGACCTGAAAGCAGCCGAAGAAGAAGCTGAATACCTGACCAAACCGCAAATGGAAAAAAAGGTTCGGGAAAAACGAAAAGCTATGGAAACTGCCGCCAAAGAACTGGACTTTATGCACGCGGCCAGGCTTCGTGATGAGATAAAGGTACTGCAGGGAAAAATTAGTGAAAAAGCTTAAATAATTATTCGATATAAATTTTTTTAATATATATTTACTTCATCCTAAAGCACTTAGCAATACTACTATGGCAAACTAAATCGTTTGTCCATGAAAAATTTCTATACTCTAATTTTATCACTCCTGTGTTTTACTAGTTATGCTCAGGTAGGGATTGGCACTTCAGATCCGAAGGCGCAATTGGATATTATTGCCACAGATAAAGAGAATCCGGCGAATTTTGACGGTATTCTAATTCCCCGAATTGAAAAATTTCCCATAGAAAATCCCGGCACCGATCAACACGGAATGCTCATTTTTTTAAGCAAAAGCGTGACGGGTTTCCCAACTGGATTTTATTTCTGGAATTATAATGAAGGAAAATGGAAATCCCTGGGGTCTGAAGCTTCCACTGCAAATTTTTATAAACCAGGCACAACTCAAAGTCCGAATAATATTTCTGAGATTATTTATCGGGATGCAAGTGTAGGCATTGGTACCGATCTAATCACATCCAGACTACAGGTAGCCATTGCCAGCGGAAAAGATCTGACCTTAAAGAAAGGGCTTGAAGTAGATAATGCCAATTCGGCTACAGATAATCTTACAACTTATGGGATCATAAATGATAACCGAAGTGCCACCAACGGTAATAAATATGGCATAAAATCGAATGTTGGTGGAGTTGGTACAGGAATTCATTACGGTATTTTCAATGAAACTTATCAAAATACGGGTACTAATGACATCTATGGGATATTTAACCGAGTAGGAAGAACTTTCGGTGCGAAAAGTAATAATTACGGGTTCTATAACGAAATAGGCAGTATACAAGGTGTGGGAAACATTTACGGTATTTATAGCATTGCACTGGGCGATTCTAATAGTAATGTATATGCTGGTTATTTCGCAGGAAGAGTAGGTATAGGAAATACTGCAGAAACCGATTACACCCTGCCGGTAGCAAGAGGACTAGAAGGCCAGACGATGATATTGAATTCTACCGGTCAGGCTTCATGGGCAAATCCCGGCTACCAGAATTATTCTTCTACAACTAGCGCTACCGGAGAATTCATGATTACGGATGAGATTGGTACTTTGAGGATCAACAATCAAATTTCAGGTTTGATAATTCCACAAGCCTCAGCCAATAAAGGTCGCATATTAAGACTGGTAAACTGGCCGGCAAATTCTGAAAAAGCTCTCATATTTCAGGGCGGAGATGATTTATTTGATGTGAAGACCAATTCAAAAATACTAAGTATAAAACCTCAGCAGCTCTTTACTATTCAAAGTGCAGGAAACAGATGGATTTTATTAGATCAATAAAAAAAGCGCTCAACATGAGCGCTTCTTCTCCTTTAACTAACTAACCAAACTAATTTTTTACGAAATATCTATTAATCTTTTCGCCTGTACCTTTGCTTCTTCCTTCTTAGGAAGCGCAATCTCTAAAACCCCATTTTTATAGGCTGCTGAGATCTTAGTACTATCTACCGAATCTGGCAGACTGAAAGCACGTTTAAAGTTGCTGTAACTAAATTCTTTTCTGGTGAACCTGCCATACTTATCGGTTGAATCAACTTCTTTTTTTTCTTCAGAAGAAATTGTCAATACATCATTATCCAGTTCAATATTGAAATCTTCTTTTGCTTTTCCGGGAGCAGCCACTTCAACATTAAAACTGTCTTCGGTTTCCATAATGTTGACCGCAGGGATACTTGTTCCAATGCTGTTCACATTTGTAGTTCCGCCTAACCAGTCTGTTTTAAACATATCATCAAAAACTGTAGGCAACCATCCTGTTTCGTTTGTTTTAATTAGACTCATAGCTTTATAATTTTAAGTTATTATTTATTATTGTTTTCAATTAACTTTTAGCAATTCCAATACCACTTCAGAAATCATGTCTTTCTGTCGCTTTTTTAAAGATTATTCATGCCATTTTGTCTTATTTAGCTAAATAAATATTAAATTACATCGGCTATTAGTAGATTCCTTAACTTTAAAAACTGAAGCTTACACTGAATGAAACAATTTTTCTACCGTACAATCTCCTTTTTTAATGTCATTGAAAGTAAGATTGCTTTCTACCCTACCTTATTAGCATTCCTGGGATTTAATTTTGCCTTCTTTATGCTTTATCTTGAAAACAAGGGTGCTTCCAGGTATTTAATAGAGCATGTGCCAGTATTAGTGGTAGATAACGGGGATACTGCAATGACCATTTTAAGTTCATTAATCTCAGGGCTTATCTCTATGGTAGTTTTTAGTTTCTCCATGGTGATGTTGTTATTAAGCCAGGCATCAAGTAACTTTTCACCAAGATTACTACCTGGTTTAATTAGCGATAAAAGACACCAGATAATCCTGGGAATTTACCTGTTCACAATATTGTATTGCATTTTTGTACTGTTCTCCATTCAACCCACCGGTGACCAATACCAAATACCAGGTTTTGCAGTATTACTTGGAATCATACAAACGGTAATAAGCATCTATGCATTTATCTATTTCATCCATAATATTTCGCAAAGCATTCAAATAAGTAATATTCTTCAAAACATATATAAGGTTGCCAAAAAGAGACTGGACAGACTCATAGATAATGAAGAAAATCAATTTGATGAATTTCCCTCTTCTGAAGACTGGTATGAATATCACAGTGAAAACAGTGGTTATTTACAGAACATATCCTTCACAAACCTGGTAGATATATGTCAGGCAGAAGATATACAGTTACATATACTTCCAGTGAAAGGAATTTTTGTGCTAAACGGGATCCCATTATTTAGAGCTAGCAAAAAATTAGATGAAAATGTTATAAATAAGATCCTAACGAATTTTAACTTCTCACGAGATGAGCTGGTTTCAGATAATTATACCCTTGCATTTAAACAGATCACAGAGATTATCGTCAAAGCCATGTCCCCCGGAATTAATGATCCCGGAACTGCCATCAATGGGATAGATTATCTAACTGAACTTCTCGCCTTAAGAATGAGAAAAAAAGATACAAGTGTTATAATTCGGGAGAAAAAGGCATATGTCAGGATTAACACCATTAATTTTGAGGATCTGCTTCATCAAATCATGGCTTCCATTAGAACCTATTGCAAACATGATATTATTCTGGTTCAGAAATTATTATTGATGTTCTATTACCTGGAAAAGCAGAAATCTCATGATTCTTCATATTCCAAAAATCTTAGGTACGAAGCAGAAAACTTGCTTAAAGATGCTAAAGAATCGATCAAAAATGAGGATGATATAAAAAGTGCTACTAAATTAGCAGCAAAATTTAACCTTCAGACAGAAAATTAGCATGGCACTAACAAATAATGATGTTTTTAAAAAACTGAGAGTAGCTCATAAATTAACCAATGACGATATCGTTAAGATTTGCGAGCTGGTAGATTTTAAGGTTTCCAAAAGTGAACTTGGAGCTATTTTTAGAAGAGAAGACCACGAAAAATATATGGAGTGCGGGGATCAATTTCTAAGAAATTTTCTTGACGGACTTATAATTCACCTCCGAGGCCCCATGCCGAAAAAGAAGTGAGAAATTAGACTTTAGACAAAATAAAAAAGGAGTGGATCAATTGATCACACTCCTTTTTTGTTTGAAATATTTAGAGAAAATTATCTTACAAGTTTTTTGTACTTGATTCGTTTCGGCATAATATCTCCACCAAGACGTTTCTTTTTATTCTCTTCATAATCTGAGAAACTACCTTCAAAGAAATATACCTGAGAATCTCCTTCAAAAGCTAAAATATGGGTACAAACCCTATCCAGGAACCAACGGTCGTGAGAAATCACCACCGCACAACCGGCGAAATTATCCAGACCTTCTTCCAAAGCCCTTAACGTATTCACATCAAGGTCATTCGTTGGCTCATCCAGCAAAAGAACGTTTCCTTCTTCCTTAAGAGTCATCGCGAGATGAAGACGGTTTCTTTCACCACCTGAAAGCATGTTTACTTTCTTGTTCTGTTCACTTCCACTGAAATTGAACCTACTTAAATAGGCTCTTGAATTTACCTGGCGGCCTCCCATCATGATCAATTCCTGCTCATCACTAAAGTTCTGCCAGATCGTTTTTTCCGGATCGATATTAGAATGACTCTGATCTACATAAGCGATCTGGGCTGTTTCCCCTACAGAGAAACTTCCTTTGTCCGGCTCTTCTTCTCCCATGATCATTTTGAAAATTGTGGTCTTACCAGCACCGTTAGGCCCAATGACCCCGACAATCCCGGCTTGTGGAAGATTAAAATTCAGATCTTCATATAGTAATTTATCCCCGAAAGCTTTACTTACGCCATTAGCTTCGATAACATTTGTACCAAGACGGGGACCATTTGGAATATAAATTTCCAGCTTCTCATCCATCTGTTTCTGATCCTGACTTAGAAGTTTATCGTAATTTTTAAGTCTCGCCTTCTGCTTGGACTGTCTTCCTTTAGGACTCATTCTGGACCATTCCAGCTCTCGCTCTAAGGTTTTCTGACGCTTGCTGGCTTGTTTTTGCTCTTGTGCAAGACGTTTAGATTTTTGATCTAACCAGGAAGAATAATTCCCTTTCCATGGAATACCTTCTCCTCTATCAAGTTCTAATATCCATCCAGCTACGTTATCTAGAAAATAACGATCGTGAGTTACGGCGATCACCGTTCCTTTATATTGCGCTAAATGATGTTCTAACCAATGAACAGATTCTGCATCAAGGTGGTTGGTAGGCTCATCCAGTAATAACACATCTGGCTCCTGAAGTAAAAGTCGGCAAAGCGCCACTCTTCTGCGCTCTCCACCTGAAAGCACCGAGATCTTTTTATCAGAATCTGGAGTTCTCAAAGCATCCATGGCGATCTCCAGTTTTGTGTCTAATTCCCATGCATTAGAAGCGTCGATCTTATCTTGAAGCTCAGCCTGCTTATCCATAAGCTTCTGCATTTTATCTGCATCTTCATAAACTTCCGGCAGCCCGAACATATCATTGATCTTGTTGTATTCATCAAGAATTCCAACGGTTTCAGCAACACCTTCTTTTACAACTTCCAGAACCGTTTTATTTTCATCAAGATCTGGTTCCTGCTCCAGCATTCCCACACTATAATTTGGTGAGAAAACAACATCTCCCTGGTAATTTTGATCTTTCCCGGCAATAATATTCAATAATGTAGATTTTCCGGAGCCATTAAGACCCAGGATTCCAATTTTCGCACCATAAAAAAAACTGAGATATATATTTTTTAAAACCGGCGTATTTGCATTTTTAAATGTTTTGGTAACTCCAGACATGGAAAAAATCACCTTTTTATCGTCTGCCATATATTTTTAAAATTTAAATTTTTATTGATTTACAAGTATGCAAATATCCTGAATTTTTCAGAGAAATCAATTATCATAAACACCCAATAATCGTTCAATTATAAGCAATTGCCCCGTATGATAAGCAGTATGTTCTACCACCAGAAATATTTCCCGAAGCAGTGTATGTTCTTTTGAATTCACTACCGGTTTATTCAGGTCGTTGTTAAGATCCAGAATAAATTCTTTCAATAGCCTGCGATCTTCGAAATAGTCGGCTTTAAGATCTTCCCAGTCTTCCTGACTATCTGGAGCCTGTTTTCCAGGCCAGTAATCATCGGGCCAGTTATGTGTTTGATAGTCTCCGGAAATTGTATATTCCAGTATATCTTTTTGAGCAAAAGCCATATGAAAGAAGATCTCATAAAAAGAATAGGGCAAACCGGTTGGTCTTATCCCGATTTTCTCAAACGGGATCGCATCCAAAAAGCTTTCTATCGACGCATAGGCCAGGCCACCTTCCAGATGTTTTACCAGTTGATTTCTTTGTTCAGTATCTTTTGTCATTGTGTCGAATATTTTAAACTCTTCCTTTAAGAGCATTGAATACCCAGGAAATAAAGAAAAATCCTATTCCGGTAACCGAGAAACCTATTGCATAATCCCGATACTTTAAAACCCCTAAAAGCACAAGCGCTGCACCTACAAGAAAGGTCAAAAATGAAGCCCACCCAAAAATGGTATTTTTATTCATTGCCATCTATTCTGTTTTATACAAATATCGTCTAATTTTTAATGATTTTTTTAAAGCTTAGAATTGTTGTGTTTTTGTATTTTAGCCAAAAGCCATTTCTGAATTAAATTCTCAAAATTTCTTCAGAAATCAGATTAATTTCAAATTAATCACATTAAAACAATCGAATTACTGTAAAAAGTTCAAAATAATGGATATCAACTTCAACAAAAATGAAGATCATAATAAGCTCTTAGTTTCTTCCTTGAGACAAAGGCTTGCTAAAGTAAAATTAGGCGGTGGCGAAAAGAGGATCAAGAAACATCATTCTAAAGGAAAAATGACCGCAAGGGAGCGAATTGATTTTCTCCTGGACGATCATGAAAAATCTATTGAAATTGCTGCCTTCGCGGGAGAAGGAATGTACGAAGAGCATGGTGGATGTCCAAGCGGTGGTGTTGTGGTTAAAATTGGTCATGTATCAGGTAAGCAATGTATCGTGGTGGCTAATGACGCCACGGTTAAGGCAGGAGCATGGTTTCCTATTACCGGAAAAAAGAATCTTCGTGCTCAGGAAATAGCAATAGAGAACAGATTGCCAATAATTTACCTGGTAGATAGTGCCGGAGTTTACCTACCAATGCAGGATGAAATATTTCCAGATAAAGAACACTTTGGAAGAATATTTCGCAACAACGCTGTAATGAGCAGTATGGGAATAACCCAGATTGCTGCGGTAATGGGGAGTTGTGTTGCCGGAGGTGCTTACCTGCCCATTATGAGTGATGAAGCGCTCATCGTTGAAAAAACTGGTTCAATATTTTTAGCAGGAAGTTACCTCGTAAAAGCTGCAATTGGTGAGTCTATAGATAATGAAACTCTAGGTGGAGCAACCACTCATTCGGAAATTAGCGGAGTTACCGACTATAAAGCGAAAGATGATAAGGATGCGCTAACGAAGATCCAGAATATCATGGACAAGATCGGTGATTTTGATAAAGCCGGGTATAGTCATAAAAAACCCGCACTACCCAAAGAGAAGCCTGAAGAGATCTATGGAATACTTCCTAAGAAAAGAAGTGACCAGTATGACATGCACAAGATCATTGATAGGCTTGTAGATAATTCAGAATTTGAAGAATATAAAGAAGGATATGGTCAAACCATTATTACCGGTTATGCCAGAATTGATGGCTGGGCTGTTGGTATTGTAGCCAATCAGCGTAAGATAGTAAAGACCAAAAAAGGTGAAATGCAGTTTGGGGGTGTGATCTATTCAGATTCCGCTGACAAGGCTACCCGTTTTATCGCCAATTGTAATCAAAAAAAAATTCCGCTGGTCTTCCTTCAGGATGTAACCGGATTTATGGTGGGAAGTAAAAGTGAACATGGCGGAATTATTAAGGATGGCGCCAAAATGGTAAATGCCGTAAGTAATTCTGTAGTGCCAAAATTTACAATTATTATTGGTAATTCATACGGTGCAGGTAATTACGCCATGTGTGGAAAAGCCTATGACCCAAGACTTATCGCCGCCTGGCCAAGTGCTGAACTTGCCGTAATGGGAGGAACACAAGCCGCGAAGGTGCTGGCTCAGATCGAGACTGCCTCTATGGAGAAAAAGGGAGAAAAAGTTGATGAGAAAAAAGAAAAAGAAGTTTTTGAAAAGCTGAAAGCTAAGTATGACGAGCAAACTTCTGCATATTATGCCGCTGCCAGGATATGGACAGATGGGATCATAGATCCATTAGATACCAGAAAATGGATCTCTATGGGAATTGAAGCTGCCAACCATGCTCCTATCCAGAAAGATTTTAATATGGGCGTAATCCAAACCTGATTTATGCTAAAAACATTTTTTTTAATTATTGCCATAATTACAAGTCTGCAATCCTTCGGACAGGATACAATTACAAAACGAGTAGTAAAGAAGTACATTCCTCTGGAAGTTTACGAAACCACTTTTGGGAAAACTTCAGATACTACAGAGTTTATGTATAAGGATAATGATACCCTAGTTCGTGTTCCGGTAGATTTCGATCCATTCGAAGGAAAGAATTATGTGAAAGTTGAGTATGAACCAAAAGATTCTACTTTTCTAAGCATTTACAAAAATGTGGTTTATAATACTGATAAGTCTAGCGGTGCAAAAGAACGTATGCGTTACTGGAAAGAAGATGTCAAAATATACTTTGACGAAAGCGTCCCGGCTTCTCACGCTAAAGAATTGATGCAATTTGCTAAGAAACTATCGGCCGATGTGGATTCACTGACTATTTCTCAAAATTTTCTTCGGGAAAAAGCTAATTATCTGGTTTACTTTCTTAACAGAGAGCACCAAACCGACTATGAGCCGAGAATTGGAAATTCTAAGTCTGGATATTATATTAATTGGAATGGAAAACAACAGATCTATGATGGCAAGCTGAAGATCAACACAGAATTGGTGAAATCAGATAAATACCAGCTAAGTTTACTGAAATTTCATTTTTTCAAATCACTGGGATATTTCAAATCTTCAAAAAAACTTGATTGTAGTAGTTATCTTTCTGCATGTAATACCCAACGAGAACTCTCTGAAATAGATCTAGAAATTCTTAAGTATCATTATTCATATGGGGTTTGTAAAGGCACCGACCTTAAGAGTTTCACAGAACTCACTAGTAGCATGAATAAAAAACTTGAAGAAGAACCAAACGCTAAATTATACGTTTTACATAATGAATAAATTATTCACCCTCCTTTCCCTTTTTACCTGGATGTTATCTGGCGCCCAGATTGTGGGAGATAACCATTCAGATTACACTGAAGCTGATACCCTTAGGGGTTCTCTAAGACCAGAAAGAACAAATTTTGATGTTCATAAATATCATTTGAAACTTAAAGTTGAACCAGAGAAAAAATTTATTTCTGGATCTAATATTATCAGTTTTAAAGTTGAAAAAGCTCTACCGGTGATGCAACTGGATCTTTTTAAGAATATGGAGATCGATTCCATTATTCACGAAGGAAGGACCTTAAAATATGAGCGAAAGTACAATGCCGTTTTTATTGAATTTGAGAAGGCCTTAAAAAAAGGAACTTTAGACTCCATTCAATTCTATTATCATGGTAACCCTTTGATAGCCGAGAATGCTCCATGGGATGGAGGTTTTGTCTGGACTAAAGACAAAGATGGCAATCCATGGATTGGAGTTGCCGTTCAGGGAACCGGAGCTAGTTTGTGGTACCCAAACAAGGATCATCAAAGCGATGAGCCGGAAGAAGCCAGGATGAACATTGCCGTTCCCAACGGACTCATGAACGTATCCAACGGGCGATTTATCGGCGAAAAAGATCTAGGAAATGGTTTTACAGAATGGAGCTGGAAAGTGGTGAACCCGATCAATAATTATAACATTATGATCAATATTGGAAATTACGAACATTTTTCAGACAGGTATAAAGATCTGGACCTTGATTACTACGTACTTCCCTACAATCTTGAAAAAGCCAAAGAACATTTTGCCGAAGTAAAGGATATGATGGCCTGCTTTTATGAAAAAATGGGGCCTTATCCTTTCGAAGAAGATGGTTTTAAACTGGTGGAAACACCTTACCTGGGCATGGAACATCAAAGTGCGGTTGCCTACGGAAATAAGTACTTAAAAGGATATTTGGGCAATGACCTTTCAGGAACCGGAATTGGTCTAAAATGGGACTTCATCATTATCCATGAATCCGGTCATGAATGGTATGGTAACAGTATTACCTCCAAAGATATTGCCGATATGTGGATTCACGAAGGCTTTACCAGTTATACGGAAGCTATTTATACGGAATGCCGCTGGGGAAAAGAAGATGCCTTAAAATATCTAAAAGGCATACGGCAAAACATCGCTAATAGCAGTAGTATTATCGGGGATTACGGAGTGAATGCAGAAGGTTCTGGTGATATGTACTATAAGGGAGCCAACTTATTGAATATGATCAGAAGTATTTATGATAATGATAAATTATGGTGGAATACCTTAAGAGACTATACAAAAACATTCAAGCACCAGACCATTACCACTGCTGATACTGAAAAGTTTTTTGATGAAGCAACAGCGGTTGACATTAAACCTGTTTTTGATCAGTATCTAAGACATTCTTCATTACCTACGCTTCAGCTAAGACAGGCAGATGATCAAATTCAGTATCGCTGGAAGGCTGATGTGGAAAATTTCAGGATGCCTGTAGATGTAATTATCGATGAAGAGGAAATTAGATTCAATGCAACTTCTGAATGGCAATCTTTCGAGACAGGGGAAGAACTTGACGAGCTAAAGGTAAATGATCTGGAATTCTATATCAATAGTGAGATCGTAAATTAGAACTGCAGAATTTTAAAGCGTATTCAATTTTCACCCGTATAAAAAATATGTTATTACATTGATTTTTAGTAAATTAATGTAAATTTTCCATTATGTTAAGTATCAAATCACTTAATAAGTGGGCCAATGCACATACTTATTACTGGCTGGACATATTGAGAGTAGCTCTTGGCGTTTTCTTTTTTATTAAAGGGGTCAATTTTATTTCTCAAACTGAAACTCTGGTAGAATTGATCGATCCGCTCAAAGGATTTGGAGGAACCATGTTAGTGGTTCATTACGTGGCTTCTGCGCATCTTGTAGGTGGAATATTAATTGCATTTGGACTGCTCACCAGATGGGCCCTGATTGTTCAAATTCCAATTCTTATAGGAGCAATTCTAATCAACTTTGTAGGCGTGATGAATGCCTCCAATTTAATTCTGGCTCTGGTAGTATCTGTATTTACCGTTTTCTTTATTTTCTATGGTTCCGGAAAACATTCCGCAGACTATATGATGAAAATGGGTTATTAGGCCTAACGGACTATTCTTAGTTTTCAGCTTTTTCTTCAGGAATTAGCATAAGATCTGTTTGTCTTTGGTTAACGTATCTAAAACCATCCTCTCCCCAAAATCCTGCTTCTTCCAGCATGATCCTGACACTTTTATCCCATTGCGGGATTTCAACTTCGGTATTTAATTCTATGGCATACACTGTATTTTCAAACAAAGTATAATCCCCGGTTCCGGGAACGCCTGCCTGCTGATCCCACATTCCAATGGTTGGTCCCGCCGAATGCCCGTATAAGCCTAGCGGATGGGTATAAATGGAAGCTTTCAATCCCTCTTCTTTCGCTTCTTCCAGACTTCGGCTCAAGATTTCATTACCTGTAAGTCCTGTTTCAAAATTTGAGGTAAGTATATCCTGAAGTTTATTTCCTTTATTAAAAGCTTGTTGAAGATATTCCGGGGCTTCTGTTTCATCATTTTTCAGCACATAGGCCATCTGCTGGCAATCTGTATTTAGCCTAAGATACGTGATCCCAAAATCACAATGCAAGAGATCTCCGGGAAGAATTACACTGCTGCCATTCTCATCTGAAAATGCCGTAATATGATCTACCAATTTTTCATTACTTCTTTGAATATCGACTGTAGGATGAAACCAGGTTTCCAGTCCCATTTCTGTAACTTTCTGCCTCATCCACCACACCACATCATCTGTAGTGGTTACGCCGGGATCAATTACATTTTCACTAAAAGCTTCTGCAATGATATTATGCGTGACCTCCACCAGCGAACTATAGATCACCATTTCTCTAAGTGTTCTGGTCTCTATCCACCCAACGGCAAGATCTTCAGCAGATACTATTCTATCCTCATATTGAGCCGGTAAAGTAGCTATAAATTCATCATAGTCCGTTTTCACAAGTCCATCTGCAATTCCGAAGTTTTCAGAAATATTCAGACCTATTTTTTCCGGGTTGCGATCTTTTATTATATCTACTAAAGCCTTCCATTGATCTGGTTGTTTTTCCTTATCCCAGGCTGATTCTATATTTTCACCAATATTATACCTGGCGATCGCAAATTTTTCTATGGAATCCTGAGATTTATTTCTGCTGAAAACCAATATGGTTCTTCGTCTTGCATTTAACCAGGTTGCTGGAAGCATCGTTCTTAGAACCGGGTCTTCATTATATTCCCTCGAGATCAAGATCCACATATCAATTCCCGTTCTATCCATAAGGTCGGGTAAAATTTCATTAAATCTTTCAGCAAGAATCTGATCTATAATTTTAGCTCTTTCACGTTCAGCAAGGATCTGACTTTGAACAATTGTGGTAAATAGCATTAAGCCTAATAGAAGTATTTTTTTCATGAATGGGTATAAATTATTTGAGGTATTTTAAATAAAGTCTGAATTATTCTAATTCGATCTTATCAATTAAAAGTTGAAATTTCTCATCCTTTTTATTGCCGATCAAAAAACCAATCTCGTCTATCTGATCGTGCTAAAAGTTTGGCTGATTCAATTTTCGACCTCTAAATGAAGGATACATTTTTTTTAAGGAATTTTAATCTCCTGCCATTTAGAATTGGTTGAAAATTCAGTGATAGATGAGTAAAAATATTGATATCGATTCTTTATTCGAAACTGATATTCTTTTCCATCACCCTTAAGTCTGATCGATACAAATGGATGCTCTTCAATCTCCATTTTTGGCATATCAAATTTTACAGATACAAATCCGCCATTATTATCTAAGGAGACCATTCCTTCCAATTGAGCATGTTCTTCTTCAGTCAAGAAAAATTTTCCATCAGATTCGCCTCCCATTACCCGGTCTTCTACTAAATACCAGTTAGAGATGTCTTTACCTACCTGAAAATCAAAAATCGTCTTCAAATTAAAAATAATTAACAGTGAAATGGGAAGTAGAAGGTATCTCATTATGGAAGGAACTAGGATACTTTACTCTTTAAGGTGTTTTCGCGATGAATTTTCCCATTAGGAGTTTCTTCGAATTTTTCAACAAGGTATATTTTCTTTGGCATTTCATATTTATCCAAAGATTTTAAACTTCTGATAGTACTTTCAAGTTCAGCCAGGGTTTCTTCAGAAAAATCATCCTCCACAAAAAGAACCAGTTTCTCCCCCAGAGAATCATCTGGCAGTGAAGTAACAAAAAATCTGCGATCCAGCACCTTATTGATTTTTCTTTCGATCTCTTCCGGATATAATTTAATTCCACCAGAATTGATCACATTATCATATCTGCCTTTCCACAGGAATTTTTTGTAAGTAACAATTTCAACCACATCGTTGGTTACGATCTCCTCGTCCAGAATATTAGGAGCTTTTATGATCAAGCAGCCTCTTTCATCCTGGGCAATACTCACGTTTGGAAGTAATTTAAAAGACCGGGCAGACTTCTTCTTTTTGGTTGGGTTTAATCTTCTTGCTGCAATATGGCTGCAGGTTTCCGTCATTCCATAGGTTTCATAGATCTTTGAATCTACATCTACTAGCATTTTGGCTATTCTGGGAGAAACCACTCCTCCCCCAATGATCATTTTTTTAACCACATGCAAGCGAGCTATGGAATTGTCCAGTTGAAAAGGGGTCATTGCCGAAAAATCATACACCTTAAAAACCTGGTCTAAAGGATTAGAAGATGGCAGCACGGTATCAAGATGCCAGCCTAAAAACATTGCCCTCACCAACATCATTTTACCCGCAATATATTCTGCGGGTAAGCACATTAGTGCCGTAGTATGTGCAGGCAGGCTAAAAAATTTAGCGGTCGCTAAAGCAGAATTTATCATATGTTGCTTTTGCAGACGTATCTTTTTTGGTGTTCCCGTAGAACCGGAAGTACTAACTTCAATATATGAAGTTGGTTTTAACCAATCCAATAGAAAACTTCCTATTTGTTGCTCAAAAGGTTCTCCTTCTTTAATATAACTGTAAGCAACCTGCCTAAGTTCCGCATTGGTAAAATGCCGTTTATTAAGTCTAAAATCAGGATGGGTTTCAGGTATTTTGTACTTATTTGTCATATTTCAAACTAAGTTGATAAATAACTTATTACTGAAAGTTAACAAATTGCAATGAAATTCTTAAATATCTTCTGAAACATTTATGAGATAAGGCGATAGTAGAGCTTGTTAAATTGTTGAAAACTTAGAATGTGAATGTACTAAGATCTTCATATTCTTCAACATTTTCAGTGTTCAACGTATACTGGTAAAGGGCTTCAGGGCCAATCACGAATAAATGATCCTGCTTAATAATTACATCAAAACCATCTACGGGAATTCCACCCAACAAATCTGGCATGGCAGGATTCGTGACATCAAAGATTCGCACCACTCCTTCGTCTGTAACCAAAAGATTTTCTCCGTAAAGTCCCAGTCCAATTGGTCTGTCCATACTAATCGTATTCAGCAATTCCGGGGCCATAGGATTTTCTACATTATAAATCTCCAACTGATTCACATTCCCTTCACAATTTGAACTTGTATGCAGCGTCACATAGGCAAAAGAACCGTCAGAAACCACAGGATCACAACTTCTTACATGTTCAACTTCGGCTAATTGTAGAGGAAATTCAGGGTCTGAAATATCATAAATGTACATTCCCAACCTGCTTCCCACAAAGAGGTTCTCTCCCAGGCTATAAAGGGTTTCTATGTCGAAACCGATATATTTTTCGTTTACGAATTCAGGTTTATCCCTGTTGGTAATGTCAAAAATTCTTAAAGATTGATCGTCTACCGTGTAAAGGTAATCACCTGCAAGGGTAAAACGGGCAAGCGAGCCTCCACTGCCATCTCCTTTCGCATCCCCGTTGGGGCCACCAGCATTTTCAGTACTACAGGAAATCAATGCTCCAAACAAAAATAATATAAGTAACTTTTTCATATCGTCTTAGTTTAGTGATTGATACCCGATGATTATCTGATTCTCATTAAGGTCGAAATCTTCAGCTGGAAAACCATCCGGGGAATTGAGCCTAGGAAACACATTCCGTTCCCGATGCAGGATCTCTATGGAAGTGGTATTATATCGCATGGCTACCAGGTCTACTGCATGATGAACATAAATGGTATTATTCCTGATGGCAAGGTCTGTGGCTAGCGGAATTTCTATAAATGAAATATTTTTAGGGTTCTTGGGATCTCGGTTATCTAAAACATGAAAGCCTTTATTAAGTTCATTAATAAAGACCATATCTCCATTTACATAGATTTTTCCAGCTTCCTCAATATCCCGGGGAGCACCAATTGCGATGGTACTCTCAAAAGTTTCTCTGTCTACCGTAACGGGCTTAAAGGAACTTTCTATGGGATCAACATTCATTGGTTCATCATCAGGATGATACCAACAGGACTGAAATACAAGACCTATAGAAAGTAAAAGAAGAAATTTCTTCATGCTGGTTAGTTTCTATGTAGATACCAAAAAATATAAATGGTTGCGTCACAAGCAATTCTAAAGTAGAATTATCCTCCAGCAGAAATAGTATTAGTATTCCTGAACCTCTACAACTTAAGGCTTCTCCACTTTTCCGAATAATTTTTCTTTCCAGTTTGACCAGTTATACTTTTTGGCCATTATGAAAAGAAATAAGGGATAAATTATTAATACGGGAATCAAAACATCCCAGCCAGCTGAGGGTTCAGAAATATCCTTGAATATCGAATTTGTTTGGAAAGCGGTCCAGTCTGCTGTTACCAGCAATGCAGTTAAGAGATTGTTAGCTGCATGAAAACCTAAGGAAAGTTCTATTCCTTCATCCATCAATGCCATAATACCCAGCATAAAACCAGTACCTATATAATAGATCATAATGATATTACCCAGCTTGGTAACTTCAGGATTAAAGAAGTGCAGCCCACCAAAAACAACTGAGGTTATAATAAGTGGCAGCCAGCGATTACGGCCTAGCACTCCAATTCCCTGCATTAAATAAGCTCTAAAGAAATACTCTTCAAAACTGGTTTGAAGCGGAACAAATATCACCGCTATTAACATTAAAATGAGAAAAGGTTTTAATTCAAAATTCCACTGGTAGTCCTGCGGATTACTGTAATAATCCCCTACCGTAGTAAGTATTATAAAAACTCCAACTAATCCGAAGGCAAACCAAAACCTGCTCCAGTCAATTTTTTTTCGTGAAGTGGTAAGAGAAAGTATAGTTTGTCCATGTACTTTCTTTACCGCAATAAAAAGGAATACCAATGCTACGGCAAAGGAAAGTAACATTAGAAACAGAAAGTAGTTTGAATCTAAAGCTGTCATCATCTGGCTCTCGGTGAGTGTCACAGTTTCTGCAATTCCCAGTTCTATAAAAAGCGCTGCCGTTAATGGGATCTGTCCTATAAAGACACCCGCTAACACCATTACCACCCCAATGATATACCTCCAAAAATCATATTTATACTTAAATGCCTGAGCTATAAACATATATTAATCTAATAATTTATCTCCCACTGTTTAGCAGGATTATATTGAATATTACCATTTTCAACCTCTAACGGACTTTCAAAATTATTGGTATACAAACCGCCCGTACCAAGACCTTGTGGAAGATCTGAACTTAAGGTGAAAGTATACTGGGAAATAGCGTTGAGTCCAATATTACTTTCTAAAGCACTGGTGATCCACCATCTCACGCCGTTTGTCTCACAAATATTTTTCCATTCATTAGTTCCTCTAAACCCGCCAATTAAACTGGGTTTAAAAATAGCATATTGAGGTTTTATAGTTTGTATGATTTTCTCCTTTTCTGTTACACTCGTAATACCAATAAGCTCCTCATCCAAACCTATGGGCAGCGGTGTTTTTTTACAGAGATTTGCCATTTCCTGAACCTGTCCCTGTTTAATCGGTTGTTCTATGCTGTGTAATTTGAACTTTGAAAGTAATTCCAGTTTTTTTAGTGCATCATCAGAAGTAAAGGCACCGTTAGCATCTACCCTTAATTCAATTTCACTTTCTGAAAAATTACTTCGGATAGATTTTAAAAGATCGAGTTCCGTTTCAAAATCTATGGCCCCAATTTTTAATTTAATACAGTTGAAACCAGCTTCTATCTTTTCTGAAATTTGCTCTTTCATGAATTGCTTATCACCCATCCAGATAAGTCCGTTTATGGGAATCGCTTTTTCCCCGTAAGTAAATGCTGAAGGAAACAAAACAAAAGGATCTTTCGCCTGCAAACTTTTAAAAGCCATCTCCACGCCAAACTGAATACTTGGAAATTCACGCAGCTCCTCCCAAAGCATTTCTTCCCCCAAATTGATGTTATTACACACCCATTTCAATTTCTCTTCATAATCTGGACTATCGTCATAACTTAGGCTTCTAAGGATCCCACACTCTCCTATTCCGTAATTCTCGCCATCTGAAATTTTTAAGAACCAGGTTTCCTTTTCAGTAAGAACGCCCCGCGAAGTTCCGCTAGGGCGTTTAAAATTGAGTATATACTTTTTATAAGATGCGGTCATTTACAATTCTATTGATTCGCCGATGTCTAATAACATCAGATCTTTTCCTTTTTCGTAAAATTTCTTCTTCGCTTCTTCATGATCTATCTCGATATATCCGAAAGTATCATAATGACAACCGATGATCTTATCACATTCAATAAAATCACTGGCGATTATAGCATCTTCCACACCCATCGTAAAATTATCCCCAATAGGAAGAACAGCTATATCAAGCTTTGTTTGCATGGGGATCAATTTCATGTCCATGGTCAAAGCTGTATCTCCGGCGATATAAATATTCTTATGTTCACCTTCGATCACAAATCCACCGGGTTGTCCACCATAACTTCCGTCAGGAAATGAACTGGTATGAATAGCATTTACATATTTCACTTTTCCGAATTCAAAATCCCAGCTTCCGCCGTGATTCATCGGGTGTACTTCAAAACCCTTAGCTTCATAATGATTTGCAATTTCGTAATTGCTCACAATGACAGCCCCGGTATTTTTGGCGATAGCTTCTGCATCCAGCGTATGATCCTGGTGGGCGTGCGTGAGTAGAATATAATCTGCCTTGAGGTCATTTATATCAACCTTGTCTTTAGAAAGATCATTTCCGGTAATAAATGGATCCACAAGAACATTAATATCTCCTATTTTCAATGCCAGCGTATTCTGACCATAAAAAGTAATTTGCATAATCTTAATTTTTCGGTTTTCATTAAAAATAAGGATTCAGCTAAAATCTCCTGAATGCAGCAATATATAATTTTGTTAAACTTAGCCCGGTAACTACCATATTAAGCCCAGAGAAAAAAGTAGCGCAATTCCAAAGGTAGAAAGTGCCACAATTTTCAATTCAGGATCCAATTCTTTAGGATCTTCATTGTTAACCACTCTTTTCAAATGAAAAATCAATGGTATAAAAGCGATGAGATAAATAAAATTATTCAGTTCAGAAGATGTAATCACCGAATACATCACTAAACAAAATAAAGAACCCAGTACAAGGACATAGTGATAATCTTTCCCTCGCTTATCCCCCATTTTCACCACCAGCGTGATCTTCCCAGCTTTTTCATCTGAAATACGATCTCTTAAATTATTCAAATTCAGTACGGCTACACTCAAAAGTCCTATTGAAATTGCCGGAAATATACTTATTAATTCATGATCGTGGCTGTATAAATAATAAGACCCGTAAACTGCCACAAGCCCAAAAAAAATAAAAACGAAAATATCGCCCATCCCTTTGTATCCATAAGCTGAATTACCAACAGTATACTTAATAGCAGCCACGATCGCAGCTATTCCCAGAATAAAGAATATCAATGCTGAAAAAAGCTTTTCACTCCCAAACGAAGCATAAATGAGTAAAATAGCCAGAACTAAGGTCGCTGCGGCGGTGATAAGCATTGCCTGCAACATATCTTTTTGGGTAATCAAACCGCTTTGAATAGCCCGGGCAGGCCCAATTCTGTCCTCATTATCTGTTCCTTTTACCCCATCACCATAGTCATTTGCGAAGTTGGAAAGGATCTGTAATCCCAGTGTTGTACCTAAAGCAAGACTAAAAATCGCCAGATTAAAATGCCCATCGTAAGCAGCAAGGCTGCTTCCTACAAGTATTCCGGAAATTGAAAGCGGTAGTGTTCTCAGTCTTGCGGCACTAACCCAGGATGAAATTCTGCTCATTCTTAATTCATTATTTTTACGAGAAGTTCCTTTAGAAGATCGCCTTGTGATATATTGTTTGCCCCTACACCCTTACTTTTCACATCTGTTTCCTGCAGCAAACTAATGGCATGACTCACTTTCTTCATGGGATAATTTCTGGCGGCTGTCACATAATCACTCACAAAATATGGGCTAATTTTTAACTGCTTTGCCACCACTCCCTTGGATTTATCATTTAGACCATGATATTGCAGGATTTGAGAAAAATAGGAAAATAGCAAGGAAATAGTGACTACCATAGGATTGTCCTTGGGATTCTGCGAAAAATAATTTACAATTCTGTAAGCTCTTAGAGAATCTTTTTCGCCTATTGCTTTTCTAAGCTCGAAATTATTAAAATCTTTACTTATCCCTATATTTTCTTCAATGATCTCAGGACTGATCGTAGTCCCCTGCGGACAGATTAACTGAAGTTTTTCTAATTCATTATCGATCTTTCCAAGATCGGTTCCTAGAAATTCTACCAACATTTGGGAGGCTTTTGGAGAAATTGCATAACCTCTACTCTTCAAATTCCTCGTAATCCAGTCCCCTACCTGATTTTCATAAAGTCTTTTTCCTTCAAAGATGACTCCCGATTTATCAATGGTTTTATAAAGTTTTTTACGCTTATCTATTTTTTTGTATTTGTAACAAACTACAAGAACCGTAGTGGGTTGAGGGTTTTCAGCATAGCTAACCAGATTTTCGATGGTTCTTGACAGGTCTTGCGCCTCTTTTACGATCACCACCTGCCTTTCGGCCATCATCGGGTATCGCTTTGCATTACTCACAATTTCATCTATACTGGCATCTCTGCCATAGATCAACATTTGATTAAAGCCACGTTCTTCTTCAGACAATACATTATCTTCAATAAAATCTGAAATTTTGTCTATATAGTAAGGCTCTTCACCCATCAGAAAATAGATAGGTTTAATATTTCCTTTCTGAATATCATTTACTATCTGTCTGGCTTCGTCCATATGGAATTATGCGGAGTTTTATGCTGAAAGAAATCTAAAAAAGTAACTTGCGAGCCTGTAATATTGTTTATTACTTTTGATGCATGCAAAAATTGAATTTCCCTCAATATTCATTTCGGTTCAAAAATAATCAAAATAAAATAGCGGTTTTTGATGATCTCCGGAAAAAGTTTGTCATCCTTACGCCAGAAGAATGGGTACGTCAACATTGCGTCAAATTCTTACAAAATGAAAAGAATTATCCTCTAAGTCTCATCAATGTTGAAAAGCAACTTAAAATTGCCGGACTCACTAAGAGATATGATATTGTGGTCTTTGAACCAGATGGGAATATCCAGATGATCGTAGAGTGTAAAGCACCTAAAATAAAGATAAGCCAGGAAACTTTTGATCAGATTGCCCGTTACAATCTTACGTTGAAAGCTAATTTCTTAATGGTCACCAATGGAATAGATCATTTTTACTGTAAAATGGATTACAAGAACGAAACTTATATTTTCTTAAAAGATATTCCAGAATATTCCAGAGCATGAAAGTAGGCGTAGTCATATTAAACTGGAACGGGAAAGAGCTGCTACAGCAATTTTTACCATCAGTCATTGAACATTCTAAAGAAGCCACTATCTATGTTGCCGATAATGACTCTACCGATACTTCCGTAGAATATTTAAAACTGAATTTTCCTCAGGTAAATATCATTCAAAATAGTAGAAATGCGGGATATGCCGGTGGTTATAATCTGGCGCTGAAATCTGTGAAAGAAGATATTTATATTTTATTGAACAGTGATGTGGAGGTAACCGAGAACTGGTTGACCCCAATTATAGAAGTTTTTGAGAATGAACCTGAAACAGCAGCTATTCAGCCAAAAATTTTGGATTATCATAAAAAAAATCATTTTGAATATGCCGGGGCCGCAGGAGGATATATAGATAAATTTGGATATCCATTTTGTCGTGGTCGAATTTTTCAGCAGCTTGAAGAGGATCACGGCCAGTATAATGATGATCAATATATTTTCTGGGCCAGTGGTGCATGTTTAGCAATCAGAAAAAAAGCATTTGATGAAGTGGGTGGTCTGGACGAGGATTTTTTCGCCCACCAGGAAGAAATAGATCTCTGCTGGAGACTTTTGAATAAAGGTTATAAGATCAAATATGTAAGTGCTTCGAGAATTTTTCATGTGGGAGGAGCAACCTTACAGAATATGAATCCCAGAAAAACCTTCTTTAATTTTAGAAACGGACTTTTTCTGCTTCTAAAAAATATAGAACCTTCCAGATTATTTTACATTCTTTTTGTGAGAATGATCCTGGATGGCATTGCCGGATTAAAATTTATTTTTGAAGGAAAATTCAAGCATTTTTTTGCAATTCTTAAGGCTCACTCCAGCTTTTACAGGCATTATGGAAGAATGAAAAAAAAGAGACCGAAAGAATTCATTTTCAGGAAATACTATCTAATTTCTTCCGTTGTATATGCTCATTATATATCAAAAAAGGATAAGTTTACAGACCTATAAAAATAAATAAAAAAGGAAATGTTAAAATAGCTTTCCAGCTTACTATTTTTTTGATATTTTTGAGCCATCTAACAATTTAAAATTTAAGAAACGAGTTATGAGAAAAATCATGCTTTTGTCGGCAACAGCTGCCATTTTGCTATCTTCATGTGTTTCACAGAAAAAATACAATGAACTGGAAACCAAGCAAAGAGAAACACAAGATCAATTGAATACTGCCACTGTTAAGCTAAATTCATGTCTTGATGAGAAAGAGCGTTTAAACAGTCAAATTTCAAATCTGAATAATACAAACGCAGCCCTTCTAAATAACGTAGGTGATTTAGCTACTCTTTCTAAAAAAGAAGCTGAAAACATGGAGCGTTCTTTAGAAAGTATCAAAGAAAAGGATCTTGCCATTCGTTCTATGCAGGATGCAATGAACAAGAAAGATTCTGTAACTCTTGCTCTGGTAACAAGCCTTAAAGGAGCTTTAGGAGATCTTAGTGATGAAGATATCGAGATCAATGTTGAAAAAGGTGTGGTTTACGTATCTATTTCAGATAAACTATTATTTGATAGTGGTCGTTACAATGTAACTCCTCGTGCAAAAGAAGTACTTGGAAAAGTTGCTACTGTTGTAAAAAACAAGCCAAACATCGAGTTTATGGTTGAAGGTCACACAGACAACAAACCAATTAGCACTTCAATGTTTCAGGACAACTGGGATCTTAGTGTAAAACGTGCTACTTCTGTGGTAAGAGTTCTACAGGATGAATTTGGTGTTGAACCAGCTCGTATGACAGCTGCAGGTAGAAGTTATTATGTACCTCTTGCTTCTAACGAAACTGCTGAAGGTCGTGCTAAAAACAGAAGAACAAGAATTGTTGTTCTTCCTAAGTTAGACCAGTTCTATAGTATGATTGAAGAAGGAATGGAAAAAGCGACTTCTGGCGAAGAATAAGCATTCTGTTTTTATAATATATGAAAAGCCCTGCATTTGCGGGGCTTTTTTATTTTTAACAGTTAAAATTCTAATAGTCAGTATTTTATATTAATTTTAAACATACCAACCACCTAAATTTTGATGCTATGAAGAAGACAGGTGTTTACATCTGGTGTTGCGGTGTGCTGCTATTAACTTTTATAACACAATCCTGCTCCGGGGAAGATTTAATTGCTGAAGATCGAAAGAAGAATCTTTTTAATTCTCAAACAGATCTTACGAAGAAATCTAAAAATTTTTATTCTAAAACCGAGCCTGATACTTATTCTTTAACTGATAGATTTAAAGATGAGTCGCTTTTAACCCTGCCTTGCGAATCTACAGATTTCGGGGATGTACTTTCAGGATATTTTGAAAGTCTGCTTACTGATCCTGCTTTCGATTTTGATCTTCTAAATTACTATCTGGAACTTAATAGAAAATACGTTACGTTCTACCACGGAGAGAATTATTATGGAGAAAATGGTGAATTTAACAAGCTGGCTGAAAAGAGAATCAGGGAACTTACCAAATTTTGGGATCTCAATCGCGAGATTAGGCTAAATGGGCAGCACAACTCTTTCCTTAATGATCGTGAAATCCTTACCGATATGATCGAAAGTTTTGATAGAACAGTGAGAAACCGAACGGAGGCATATGCAAAAGCAGATCTCTTATTGGAGCTAAATAAAGATTCTCCAAATTTTCCTGAAAACCCATATTTTGCTTTTGATGCCTTTACAAAATCTAATGGGTTATTAGTTATTGGTGATGGACTTCTGGAAGGTATTATGGATACAGGAATAGATGGAGACCTTGCTTTTACAGCTGTTCTTGCCCATGAATGGTGGCATCAGGCCCAGTTTGAACATGAAGACACCTGGGATTATACAGATCAACTTTCCAATCCTACTGAAATTTCAAGATTTTCTGAGTTGGAGGCAGATTTCGCTGCCGCATATTACCTGGCTCATAAACGCGGAGCTACCTATAACTGGAAGAGAATCGAAGAATATTTCAGACTTTCTTTTAATGTAGGAGATTGTCTTATACAAAGTATGGATCATCATGGTACTCCCACTCAAAGGCTTTCTGCTGCTGAATTAGGCTATGAACTTGCAGCCTCTGCTCAAAAGAAGGGTTTTATTCTAAGTCCTTCTGAAGTTCATTTTGCGTTTCTGGAAGTCTTTGAAGATATTACGAAATAAAAAAAGCCCTCAGCTTAGAGGACTTTCTTTTATTTATATTTTCTCAATTAAGATCTTAAAAAATCTAGTAAGATTTTATTAAATTCTGCAGTATGAGTAAGCACTAGTCCATGTGGTGCTTCTTCAATTACATGATATTCACTATTGGATATGATATCAGCACTTTTCTTACCGGAAATATCGTTGGGTACAATTTGATCAGCATCGCCATGCACCACCAAAGTAGGGATATCAAACTTTTCCAGGTCTTTTCTAAAATCTGTAGAACCGAATGAATCTATACATTCCAGGGTTGCATTCAAAGAGGCTGCACAAGCAATATACCAGTAGTAATCCATCATTTCCTGACTAATCCGATCGCCTACCTTATCAAAATTTACAAATTGCTTTCCGAATCCCTGAAGAAAAGCAGGGCGATCTTTTTTTATTTCTTTTCTAAAGCCCTCAAATACTTCTTTTTCCAACCCGTCAGGATTATCATCGGTTTTCAACATATAAGGTGGCACAGCTGAAATAAGCGCTGCTTTTGATAGATTAGCGGTTCCATATTTTCCAATATATCGGGCAACTTCTCCACCTCCCATAGAAAAACCTACAATAGTTACTTCAGAAAGACCGAGTTTGGTGATTATATCATTCAGATCTTTAGCAAGACTGTCGTAATGATAATTAGTCCAGGGCTTATCACTGTCTCCAAAACCTCTTCTATCATAAGCGATGCATCTAAAGCCAGCATCAACTACTTCATTGATTTGATATTCCCACATGCGATGACTCAAAGGCCATCCATGAATTAAGATCACTGGTTTGCCTTCACCGTAATCTTCATAATATAGTTTGATATTTTTTCCTTTTTCCTTACTTGTAGTTTCAATATAGCTCATAACATTAATTTTTTATTTAAAGTATGAATGTTCTTAGCTACTGAAAAATATAAGGTTGACTTTAATATGTAATTAACGAGAAGTCAGGAATTTTGAGAATACTTTTACATAATCTCAATGCTACCCTTACCTTCCCTGATCACTTCCGGTTCCGGAGTGGTGAGATCAATTACCGTAGAAGGAATATTATCTCCGTAACCCCCATCAATTACAATGTCTACTAAATTATCCCATTTCTCCTTGATAAGTTCCGGGTCGGTTCCATATTCCAATACCTCATCATCGTCTCTTATAGAGGTAGAAACGATCGGGTTACCCAGGGCACTTACTATAGCTTTACAAATATTGTTATCGGGTACCCGAATACCTACCGTTTTTTTCTTTTTGAATACATTCGGAAGATTATTTCCACCGGGAAGTATAAAAGTGTAAGGGCCGGGTAAAGACCTCTTCAGTATTTTAAAGGTGGCAGTATCTATTTGTTTGACATAATCTGATAGATTACTTAAATCCTCACAAACAA
The DNA here is from genome assembly GCF_020552705.1 of Christiangramia sediminis. GTDB lineage: Bacteria > Bacteroidota > Bacteroidia > Flavobacteriales > Flavobacteriaceae > Christiangramia > Christiangramia sediminis. The sequence goes on from NZ_JAJBZG010000002.1 coordinate 445,798, forward strand.
AAGAAAAATTTGCCTTTTCCAGTTTAACATTCTTGATCTGGGCGATCTTCTCTAATGCTGAAACATTCGTGATATCGCAACCTAAGCCATAAATAGTATCTGTAGGATAAATAATAAGCCCTCCTTTTCGAAGCACTTCAACTACTTTATTAATATGTTTTGGAGCGGGGTTCTCATCATAAATACGCAGTAATTCAGCCATAATTATTATTTTAAAGTTTTTATTTCTTCAACAAAGACCGAAATTATTATTCTGCCTTTTCAACCTCACTCTCGAGCTTTAGAACCTTTGCACCATCTTCCTGTTCTATATATAATGCTTTATTATTCTCTTCTCCATCCCTGGTGACTTCACTTCCATCAATCTGTTTCGTGATCTTTTTTGTATAGCTGGAAATAACTTTTCCGGTTGCGGTCCCATTCCCCCATTTCCATTTTACGGTGCTGCCTTCTCTAATCATTTTTTCCTTTCAAGATAAATAATATAAGTTATATGTTCAGCACAAATATTGTATCAACCTGGTATTTTAAATCATTTTTAACAATAGGATTATTCATACCCACCAATTGGATACAAAAAGCAGAAAGTTTTTAAGCTATGACGGGCTTATTTCTAATTTTAAGACAAAAAAAAAGAGACCTTAATAAGGTCTCTAAAAAACTGTGTTTTTGTTCGGTTTTTTGAGATTGAAATAAAGGTAGGGCTCCATTTTGATCTCAGGGCTAATATATGTAAAAAATACATTTTCACAAACCCCTGATTATGATAGTATTTTCAACTTAGCAAAACGAAGCAACAATTTCTTTATGCCCCCTTCCTCAAAGTCTATTTCAGCTTTTTTATCCTGACCTGAACCTTCTAATTTTAAGACCTTACCTTTTCCAAATCTCATATGCTCCACTTCATTTCCTTCAGAAAGATTTAAGGTGTTGCTTGCTTTGGAAGGTTCTGGAGAAGCTGGTTTTAGTTTTCTAAGTTTCCTTAATTGTTCTTCTGAAGGTTTATGTGCAGGTGGGGGAGTTCCTCCCTTAGGTTTGGTTTGTCTCAGTTTGCTTTTGTCTATATCATCACCAAAAATATCTGTATCTATCAATGGTTTGTATTTATAATCATCCTGAGGCACCATAAGATCAAGATATTGCTCGTCGATCTCTTCAATAAACCTGCTTGGTTCTGCATCAACTAATTTTCCCCAGCGATAACGTGATAAGGTATAAGTTAAATAGGCCTGTTTTTCAGCTCTGGTAATAGCTACATAGAAAAGTCTTCGTTCTTCTTCCAGCTCACTTCGGGTATTCATACTCATGGCTGAAGGGAAAAGATCCTCTTCCATGCCCACAATATAAACGAAAGGAAACTCCAGACCTTTTGCCAGGTGAATAGTCATTAAAGCCACTCGATCATCATCGCCCGTGTCATTATCAAGATCTGTAGCAAGGGCAACATCTTCCAGGAATTCTGAAAGTGATCCCGTAGCATCTGCCAGTTCTTTTTGACCTTCAACAAAGTCGCGAATACCATTTAGCAACTCTTCAATATTTTCAATTCTGGCAATACCTTCAGGCGTACCATCTTTTTTAAGTTCCTGAACCAATCCCGTCTTTTTCGTGACAGCTTCAGCAATTTGAAATGCATTACTGGTCTCATTCATGATGGCGAAACTTCGGATCATATTCACGAAATTCTCCAGCTTGGTTTGAGTTCCCTTATTAATTTTCAAATCGAGCTTATCAAGATTTTGAATTACCTCAAACATGGAACGATTATGTTGATTTGCTGCTATTGCCAACCTATCCATGGTAGTTTGTCCAATTCCGCGGGATGGATAATTAATGACCCTTTTCAGTGCTTCTTCATCCTTAGGATTTAAGATCAGTCTTAAATAGGCAAGTACATCCTTGATCTCCTTTCTCTGATAAAAAGAAAGACCTCCATAAATTCTATACGGAATATCTTTTTTTCTAAGCGCGTCTTCCATTGCCCTACTCTGGGCATTAGTTCTATAGAGGATCGCAAAATCACCATTATCCATTTGATTTTGCATTTTGTTCTCAAAAATAGAACTCGCTACATATCTTCCTTCTTCCCCATCTGTAAGCAATCTGTTTACGATGATCTTTGGTCCATCTTCATTAGCAGTCCAAACTATTTTGTCAAGTCTGGTTTTATTCTTTTCGATGATCGAGTTGGCAGCATTTACGATATTCTTGGAAGAGCGATAATTCTGCTCCAACCGATACATCTGTACATCTTCATAATCCTTCTGAAAATTCAGAATATTATTGATATTGGCCCCTCGAAAAGCGTATATACTCTGCGCATCATCTCCTACCACACATATATTCTGAAATTTATCTGAAAGGGCTCTTACGATCAAATACTGCGAGTGATTAGTATCCTGGTACTCATCCACCAGGATATATTTGAACCTGCTCTGGTATTTGTGAAGCACGTCGGGAAAACGGTTTAAAAGTTCATTTGTTTTCAAAAGCAGATCGTCAAAATCCATTGCACCAGCCTTGAAACATCTGTCTACATAGGCTTTATAGATCTCCCCGAGACGTGGTTTTTTAGACATGGCATCGGCTTCTTGCAGTTCAGGATTTTGAAAATATGCCTTTACTGTAATAAGACTGTTCTTATAAGAAGAAATGCGGTTATAAACCTGCTTGTATTTATAAACATCCTTATCTAGCCTCATTTCCTTTATGATCGCCCGTATTACACTATGGGAATCCTGAGTATCGTAAATGGTAAAATTGGAGGGATACCCCAATTTATCTGCTTCATACCTTAGCATTTTGGCAAAAACTGAATGGAAAGTTCCCATCCATAAGTTTTTTGCCTCGCCACTACCAACGATCTTAGAGATACGCTGCTTCATTTCCCTCGCAGCTTTATTAGTAAAGGTTAACGAAAGGATATTAAATGCATCTACCCCCTGATCCATCAAATATGCGATCCTATAAGTAAGCACCCGTGTTTTACCGGATCCTGCTCCGGCAATTACGATCATGGGGCCATCTTTTTGCAGCACCGGAGCCCTCTGTGCATCATTCAATTCAGCTAAATAAGCTTCCAAATTTTCTCCGTTTTTAAAAACTGAAAGGTAACCAAAATGGTCAAAAAAGGAAACCTGACAGCAAGCCTTTTTTAAACAATTAAGTTTATTGTCAAGTACAAAGGATTATAATTTAATATCTTTAAAACTTTCAAAAAAATAGCGGATTAAATTTTAAAAATATGACCTTAACGAACTACTGCCTTTTGGCAGGAATATTTTTCACGGGGCTTTGTCAGGCACAGGTAAATATTCCTTCTGAAGAATTTGAGAATATTGAAGAGAAAGTGATCGAATGGCGTAGGGATTTCCATGAGCATCCAGAACTTTCCAATCGTGAGTTTGAAACCGCTGAGAAAATAGCCAAGCATCTAAATTCTCTGGGGATAGAAACCCATACAGGAGTCGCAAAAACCGGGGTGGTAGGAATTTTAAAAGGGTCAAAACCTGGAAAAACACTCGCATTAAGAGCAGATATTGATGCTTTGCCGGTTACCGAAAACAATGATCTTCCATTTAAATCTGAAGTAAAAACCGAATTTCTGGGCTCTAAAACTGGCGTAATGCATGCCTGTGGTCATGATACTCACACTGCTATTTTAATGGGTGTCGCCAAAATACTTTCAGAAAATAAAGATAAGATCAACGGAACCGTCAAATTTATATTTCAACCGGCAGAAGAAGGACCACCACCGGGCGAAGAAGGTGGAGCTGCTTTAATGATCAAGGAAGGAGTTCTTAAAAATCCTGATGTGGATGCGATTTTTGGTTTACACATCAATGCGGCTACTCCTGTAGGCACTATTAAATACAAACCCGAAGGTACGATGGCCGCCGTGGAAAGATTTGTAATTAATGTAAAAGGTAAGCAGGCACATGGTTCAGCTCCCTGGAGCGGAGTGGATCCAATCCTGATTTCAGCTAAAATAATTGACGGACTTCAAACGATCATAAGCCGGAATGCTGAACTTACTGAATCGGCTTCAGTTATTACCGTTGGTAAAATTACCAGCGGAGTGAGATTCAATATAATTCCTGAAACCGCGGAAATGATTGGAACCGTAAGAACACTGGACGCAAAGAATAAGGAATTGATCCTTTCAAGAATGAGAGAAATGGTACCGGCGATCGCAAAGGCTTATGGTGGAGAGGCAACTATCGAAATTCAGAATAATACAGCGATCACTTACAACGACCCTGCACTTACCAATAAAATGTTACCCAGTCTTAAAGAAGTTGCAGGAGCAGAAAATGTGAATTTGATGAAAGCAACTACCGGAGGGGAAGATTTTTCATTTTTTCAGGAAGAGGTGCCGGGATTTTATTTTTTTCTTGGAGGTATGCCTGCTAATGCAGAACCAACCAGACATCATACTCCAGATTTCTATATTGATGAAAGTGGATTATTACTCGGCGTAAAGGCGATGACACAATTAAGCCTGGATTATTTAAATAAGTCATGATGAATGAATTTGTGGAGATAATTGGGAATGTCCCCTGGTGGGGCTGGCTTTTGATCTTTTTATTGCTGGTTGCCATTTCAGATGTATTCTTCAATAAGAAACATACCATCATGCATAATTTCCCGGTAGTGGGACATATGCGCTATTTCCTGGAAAGTATTGGTCCAGAAATAAGACAATACCTTGTTGCTAACAATCGAGAGGAACTACCGTTTAACAGAAGAGAACGGGGATGGATCTATGCTTCAGCGAAAAATCAGAATAATTACGAGGGTTTTGGTACAGATCAGGATATCTTCTCCACCCATTATATTTTTATTAATAACGCTCTTTTACCATACAAGCTTCCCGAAGATCATCCCAATAACAAAAATTCTGGTCTTATCCCATGTGCAAAGGTGATGGGCGCCTGGAATAATAGAAAAAGACCATTTCGACCTGCTTCAGTGATCAATGTCTCCGCAATGAGTTATGGTTCCCTTTCAGCAAAAGCGATCGAATCATTAAACGAAGGATGTAAACTTTCAGGAGCCTTTCATAATACAGGAGAAGGCGGACTCTCACCTTATCATCAAAAGGGAGCTGACCTGGTCTTCCAGATTGGAACAGGATATTTTGGGGTACGCGATGAACAGGGGAATTTTTCCATGAAAAAACTGGTGGAAATGGTAAAAAATAATTCGCAGATCAGGGCTATTGAATTAAAACTCTCACAGGGTGCCAAACCAGGAAAAGGAGGAGTTCTACCCGCCGCTAAGATATCCAAAGAAATTTCAGAAATACGGGGTGTACCCATGCATAAAGATGTGATCTCACCACCTTATCATTCAACTTTCAACACTATTGAAGAGATGGTGGATTTTGTAGAAGAGATCGCCAGGGCTACCGGCCTACCTACCGGAATTAAATCGGCGGTGGGACAATTAAAAGACTGGAAAACGCTGGCTAAGATCATGCAGGAGAAAGATTATGGACCAGACTTTATTAGCATTGATGGTGGCGAAGGAGGAACTGGCGCCGCACCGCCAAGCTTTGCAGATCACGTCTCCCTTCCCTGGATCTATGCATTCACTGATGTCTATAAGATCTTTCAAAAATATCAGCTAACAGAGCGTATTGTGTTTATAGCTTCGGGAAGACTTGGATTTCCAGCGAAAGCAGCAATGGCCTTTGCACTTGGAGCAGATTGTATTAATGTTGCCCGTGAAGCAATGATGAGCGTGGGTTGTATCCAGGCACAAAGTTGTCATACAAATACCTGTCCTACCGGAGTGGCTACTCAGAATAAATGGTTGCAAGCCGGGATAAATGTAAAGGATAAGGCGATGAGGACGAATTTCTATTTCGTTAAATTCAGAAAAGAGTTATTAGAAATAAGTCATTCTGCAGGTCATGAGCATCCTTGCCAGTTTGATACAGATGATGTGGATATCAACCTCAGCGATAAGAATCTGGCAAAAACTCTTGCAACTACTTTCTCATACCATAAAGATGAAGTAAATTTCAACTCTGTTAAAGAACTTGTGGAATGTCCTCATTTAGGCGGAAACCTGAATTTGGAGTCCTTACAAAAAACAGAAAAAGCAATAGATTAAAAAATCTTATTTCCTGATGAACGAAAGTCAAATTCTTGATTTATTATATGCTCTCTTACCTGCGATTATTGTTGGTTTGATCTCTTTTTATTTCTTTAATTCCTACTCCAAAAATGAAGAAAACAGAAGGAGATTTCTTCTGCTAAGAGAAAAACAAAAGACTTCTTTGCCCATACGTTTACAGGCTTATGAAAGACTGGCACTTCTCCTGGAAAGAATTTCACCGGGAAAAATTTTATTCAGAGTTCAGGTGATCTCTGAAGATGCAGATTCATATGCAAGCCTTTTAATTGCTAATATCGAACAGGAATTTGAACACAATCTTGCGCAACAGATCTATGTGAGTAATGAATGCTGGGACTATATTAAGACAGCAAAAAATGCCACCATTGCCCTGATTAGAAAAGCAGCTGCTAAAGAAGAAATTAAAACGGCGGACGAACTTCGGGAAATAATATTAAGAAGTCTTATGGATAAACAACCTCCAACAGATGCGGCACTGTCTTACATCAAAAAAGAGGTTAAAAACCTAGCTTAAACCAGGAAGATTTAGCAGCTTTTTTCTCCATTTCCTTCTTCTCGGCATATTCATAACCCTGCTGCCACCACTCGGTCATGGCTTTTTTATTAAACACCAATGAATTTTCAGTGAGTTTAGTCGGTGTATAATAGATGTTCAATTTCACCTTTTTATTCATGGCTGCCAGCTTCCCTTCTACAATATCATGATATTCCACCTGATCCAGTAAAAATCCGAAAAGATTTACCATTAAAGAAAAGGGATTCTTTCCCAGGATCTTATTGTATTCCATATTTTCTGCCTCAAGAATTATGGCATCTACTTCAGTAGCTCCACGTTTGATGGCTTCCCTTATAGGAACTACACAGCCCAGACCACCATCAGCATATTCAAAACCATCTTTTTGGGCGAGGCTCATAAAGGGAATATAATTACAACTTATCCAGATCCAGTCACAAAAATCATCATATTCAAATTCATGTATAGATTTATACTCTACCCTGTTCTTGGAAAGATTTGAGACGGTAACCACAACATCCTTCACATTACTCTTTAAATCTATAAAATCCTGATGTGAAAAATTTTTCCTGATATTTCTTCTTAGGGCCTTACTCTCCCCAAAAGTTCTGCGCTGTCTTATAAACTGCCAGACGGTGTTGAGATAATTAATGGTTACATATTCTCTGCCATCTTTCTTTTTTACAACAAAGGGATTGATGCTGAAAATCTTACGTTGATCTACATTGGTATAGATATCGTATATCTTTTGAAGATTACCCGCCGCAAGATGCGGAATAAGAAGGCTCCCCGTGGAAGTTCCAAGAAACAGGTCGTAATTTCGCTTTTTCTCCTGAATGAGATATTGAGCAACGCCGCCGGCAAAAGCTCCCTTGCTTCCTCCTCCAGATATCACTAATGCTCGCATTAAGGTTCTATTTGGTTCAATTCTTTATTTCTGTGCTTGGCGAATTCATAGCCGCTTTCCCACCAGACCTTCATCTTCTCCTCATCAAAAATAAGGGAATTCGTAGTTAAAACACTTGGAGTGTAATAAAAATTAAGAATCGCATCTTTATTGGCTGCAGAGAATTTCCCGATCTTAATATTTTGTGTTTCTATACGATCCAGCATAAAAGCAAATAAATTGGTAATTAGCGAAAAAACGTTTTTTGAGGGCATCCTGTTAAAATAAGTCACTTCAGTTTGTAAAATGATCGCATCAACTTCAGTGGCACCTCGTTTAATTGCTTCTTCAATTGGTACCATAGAGCCAAGTCCGCCATCAGCATATTCACATCCATTTTTCTTAACCAGGCTCATAAACGGGGTATAATTACAGGATATCCAGATCCATTCTAAAAAATCTTCATATTCGTAATCCCTGATAGATTTGTATTCTACTTCATTTAAAGACAAATTAGATACGGTGACCACAATATCCCTGGGCCCTGCCTTTAACTCTGCAAACTCTTCTTTTGTAAAGGTTTTTTCAAGTAATTTCTTAAGATTATGGCTTTCGCCAAAGGTCTTTTTGCCCTTTAAAAAATTAAGAAGTACATTAAAATGATTGATCGTAATATTCTCATAGCCGTGTTTTTTCTTGATCAAGAAAGGACGATTACTGAAAATACTGGACTGATTGACTGAAGTAAAAACTTTTTTCACCTTCTCTGCCTTCCCCAGAGCCATATGTCCTATTAGAAGACTACCGGTAGAGGTGCCTATAAAAAGATCATAATCCTTTTTTAATTCTTCCGTGAGGTATTGCGCCACACCTCCTGCAAATGCACCTTTACTTCCACCGCCAGAAATTACAAGGGCCCGCATATTATCCGTTGATTTTAGATCTCAAGTAAGTAACTTCCTCTTCAGCCATATTTTCTGATACTTCCTCCAATTTTTGCCGGTATTCTTCATTCTTTAAAAGTTCGTCCAGCAACTGCCGGCAATAATTTCTGAAACTGTAAGTATGATGTTGCGTTCCTTTTATTAAACTTTCCAGGCTTTGGGGATTAAATGCTCCAATTTGATAAAGATAACTAAATGCGTTCTCCCGTACCTGAAATGGCTGGCTGGGTGCCGTATATCCCGCTAACTCCTTATAATACTCTTCAGTAAGTTCCGGTTCAAATTCAGGAGTGACCAGGTTTAAAGTTAGCCAGAGCATCCTGATATTCTTATTATAAAAACCCTCTAAATCTCTGGTTTTCTCTAAATATTTTCTTCTGTCTTCCGGAAATTGCTCCCATAATTTGAATAAGGCCGCTTCAATAGTAAGATAAGATTCATCTTCCAGCAGGGATTCAAATTCAGATTTCAGGGAAGCAGGGATCTTCTCCATGGTTCGGGCAATAGCCTGCCGCACAAAAATATTATTACTCTGGAATGCCTTTTTATAAAGATCAGTTGCCCTTTGCGACTGGAGACCGGCCAGTTGATTTACTGCTTCCTGGCCCACATAATCGTTCACCGGAAAATCCAGCGCATCTTCCAGGTAGGAAGATTTTTGATCGAAAGGAGTTTCTCTTAGAGCTGCTATGTTTAAATAAGTGATAATAAATTCTGATCTTTTCAAAGATTCGAGCGACTGTGTAGCTTTAAAAGCTGATTGCTCCAGCCAGTCTTTCACAAATTGCGAAAGATCTTTACCTGAAGCCATTTCCATTTCAGCTATAAAATTGTCGGTATTTGCATTTTTAAAACTATACAGCTCTAAATAATTTTTAATTCCTTGTTGGAAAGCTTCATCTCCAATTCTTTCTCTTAAAATATGAAGCGCCCAGGCCCCTTTCTGATAAAAGGTCAATGAACCTGCCTTAGGGTTTAAAAGTGCCTCTCCTTTGCCGGAATCGCTAAGCTGTTTAAGACTTTCTGCGGTTTCATAAAGTTTCCAGTAATAATAGTCATCCCCAAAAATTTCCTTTTCTGCCAGTAATGCATAATAAGTGGCAAAACCCTCATGCAACCAGTGATCTTTTCCTTCTGTTTCAGTTACCAGATCTCCAAACCACTGGTGCGCCAGTTCATGTGCATTCACATTCACATAATTTCTGTCTTTAAAACCAATAGAATTTGTTAAAAAAGAAGAAGAAAAAATAGTAGTTCCTGTATTTTCCATTCCTCCATATAAAAAATCTAAAACCGGTATCTGTTTATAATTTTGCCATGGATAAGGCACCCCAATTTCATTCTCCAAAAAATCAAATATTTCAACGGAATGCCTGTAGGTAGGTTCAAATTTCAATGAATCTCCAGGGCGGTAAAAAAGCTCAATATCATCGTCGCTCGCAGAAGTAAAAGTTTTGGAATTAAATTGTCCCGCGGCCATTCCTACCAGATAACTGCTCATTGGCATATTCATATCAAATTTCCATACCCGGGTGCTATCATTAATGTTTTCAGAACTTTTCAGTATTCCGTTAGCAATGACTTTATAATCAGCGGGATATTCAAAACTTAGATCGAATTCCACTTTTTCGGTCATATCATCAAAACTGGGCAGCCAGGTGGAGGTATATTTACCCTGACCCTGAGTCCAGACCTGCTTTATTGATGTATCAGTTTCAGTCGAATCCCAGTTGATAAAATACATCCCGGAGTTCGGGTTAACCTTATACTTTAATGTGAGCTGATTATCCTGTGAAGGAAGAAAATCTGAAATTATATAGATGCCTTTTTCATTTGAATAAAAATTAACCGGTTTACCAGAAAGCATTACTTCGCTAAATTGCATTTTCTTACCGTCTATAAACAGGGTGTCTTCTTGTGCCAGAATATCGAAACTGTAATTTACCTTCCCCTCAACTTGAGTTTTTGAGGGTTTGATCTTCACATAAGCATCGATCTTCTTAAAATCGAAGTGATCTGTTTGGGAAAGCCCTGCATCCTGAGCTATTGAAGTAACTGACCAACATAGGAACAGGAAAAGAAGTGTTTTTCGCATGTAAATTTGAAGAATAACTTCTGCAAATTACGAAATTGGGGTTTTAATACATAAAATTTAAGCTTTAAACATCTTCCCTATGAAGCAGCAGTTCAAAAATCAAACGGTTTTAATATCTTCGTTTGTATGATCCAAAATCTCTTGCAAACCCCTATTGAATATTTAAAAGGAGTCGGGCCAAATCGGGCCGAAGTCCTGAAAAAAGAACTCAATATCCAATACTACAGGGATTTGATCAATTTCTTTCCGAACCGGTATATCGATAAGACCGGTTTTTACAAAATCAATCAACTGCAACAAAATTCTTCGGAAGTTCAAATCGTAGGAAAGATCGTCCATCTGAAAACAGTGGAACAAAAACGGGGAAAACGACTGGTTGCTGACTTTATTGACGACACAGGCAAAATGGAACTCGTTTGGTTTCGGGGGCACAAATGGATAAGAGAAAACATAAAACTAAATACACCTTATGTGATCTTCGGGAAGACCAACTGGTATAATGGTCTTTTTAGTATGCCGCACCCTGAAATGGAACTGGTCGCAGATTATAAAAAGAATTTGCGCACGGCCATGCAACCTGTCTATCCTTCCACTGAATTATTATTAAAAAAAGGGATCACCAACCGGGTAATTATGAAGTTGATGCAGGAAGTACTTCAACAAACCGGGTTGAAATTTTCAGAAAGTTTGAACAGGGAGCTTATTGATGAATTACAACTTATTTCAAAAGCCGAAGCTCTTTTCAATATTCACTTTCCCAAGAACCAGGAGTTACTGGCCAAATCGCAATTCAGGTTAAAATTTGAGGAATTGTTCTTTATTCAGCTTCAGCTTATCAGAAAAAATATGCTGCATAAGCAGAAGATAAAAGGTTTCAATTTTGAACAAATAGGCGATCACTTTAATGATTTTTACCAGGAACATTTACCTTTTGACCTCACCGGTGCACAAAAACGCGTGATCAAGGAAATCCGGAGTGATATGGGCAGTGGCGCACAGATGAACCGGCTCTTACAGGGAGATGTTGGTTCAGGAAAAACCATAGTAGCCCTGATGTCTATGCTAATTGCCTTAGATAATGGTTTCCAGGCCTGTTTAATGGCTCCTACCGAGATTTTATCTATTCAGCATTTTAACGGCCTAATTGAACTTTGTAAAGATCTGGATGTTGAAATTTATCTTTTAACTGGCTCCACTAAAACTGCGAAAAGAAGAGAGATACACGAAAAACTTGAAAATGGTGAAATTGACATTTTAATTGGCACACACGCGCTGCTTGAAGATAAAGTGAAGTTCAAGAATCTGGGCCTGGCCGTGATCGATGAACAACATAGATTTGGAGTGGCTCAACGGGCAAAATTATGGAAAAAGAACCATATTCCTCCACACATCCTGGTGATGACGGCGACCCCAATCCCACGAACACTGGCCATGAGTTTGTATGGAGACCTGGATATTTCTGTAATTGATGAATTACCACCGGGTAGAAAACCGGTAAAAACCGTACATAGGTTTGATAGTAATCGCTTAAAAGTTTTCAGGTTCATTAGAGAAGAGATCCAGAAAGGAAGACAGGTATATGTGGTTTATCCGCTGATCCAAGAATCTGAAAAAATGGATTATAAAGATCTTATGGATGGCTATGAAAGTATCGCCCGTGAATTTCCTGATTTTCAGATCTCCATTGTACATGGACAGATGAAACCTGCCGATAAAGATTACGAAATGGATCGTTTTGTAAGGGCCGAAACCCAGATCATGGTCGCCACCACGGTTATAGAAGTTGGAGTGAACGTTCCCAATGCCAGTGTTATGATCATAGAAAGTGCGGAAAGATTTGGATTATCCCAACTCCACCAGTTACGCGGAAGAGTTGGTCGTGGCGCCGAACAAAGTTTCTGTATATTAATGACCGGCCATAAACTTTCTAACGACAGCAAAACCAGGCTCGAAACCATGACTTCTACCAACGATGGTTTTGAGATCGCTGAAGTGGACTTAAAACTTCGTGGTCCCGGCGATTTGATGGGCACCCAGCAAAGTGGAGTCCTAAACCTGAAAATTGCAGATATTGTCAAGGATAACTCCATTCTTAAATCGGCAAGATATTATGCCACTAGGATTCTAAAAGCAGATCCAAATCTTTCTCAGGAGCAAAATAGTATGGTTAAAAATGCCTATTCCAGACTGGTAAAAAACAAAACTATCTGGAATTATATTAGCTAGACAAAATACTGTACACCAGATATATATTATATATTTTTAAATTTCGTAAACACTTTTTAAGTATCTTTAAACCACTTCCCCGGTTAAAAAAGATAATCCTACTATTCTTTAAGTTTTAGCTCCATTTCTTTTTACCTACAAAAGTTGCCTCAATTCATCATTATTGGAATTATTTACAATCAATAAAAACTGAAATTATGAGTGCAATTACTAAAATTAAACTGGGTATTAGCTTAATGCTAATTTGTTTTACTACCTCCCTAATAGCTCAAAACGGAGCTGAAGATGACATGGGGACTACACTTTATGACGCTTATAAAGACAAGGGAGTAAAAGAGGTTCTAAAAATTTACCAACAAAGTAACAATAACAAAGAGTACGAAGGGATGGCTGAACCTTTGAATGTCCTTGCTTATCGCTTAATGCAGGAAGAAGAAGATCTAAAATCTGCAGAAGTGCTACTAAAAGCGCAAATAGAAGAATATCCTGATGAAGCAAATCCCTATGATTCATATTCAGACCTTCTTTTAGAAATGGATAAAAAAGAGGAAGCAAGAAAGTATATAGAAAAATCTATTGCTATCGCTGAGAAAACCAATCATGAACAAAATGACCTGATTATCGAGGCGGGAAAGGCTAAACTGGCTATTCTGGACAACAAAGACAAGCAAATGAATTTCTTAGTGGGAAACTGGGATAATGAAACCAAAGTTTTCCAAAATGGTGAAGAAGTGAACAGCTCAAAAAGTTCAAATAATATCTCATTTGATTCCAGCGGATCAATCATGATAGTAGATCACGATACACCCGGAAAAAAACCCTGCTGCAAAAGAGTGATGGTGTATAATCCTGTAAAGGATGAATTTGATGTAGCCTTTATGAGAAGAGATCAACCAAACGGCATCTATAACTCAAAAATGCAGTTAAAAGAGGTTGAACCAGATCATTTCGAAATGATTGAAAAATATACCAATGATAATAATGAAGAAGTTGAAGTGAGACATGATATTCAGAAAAAATCAAATGAAGTTGAGTGGATCACCTACAATTCAAAGGATTCTGGCTGGGAAAAAGTTAGAAGCATGAATTTGAAAAAGAAAGGATAAAATTAAATTTTATCCCGAAAAATGAAAGAGGTGTGATCACCTCTTTTTTTATGAACATTCCTCAAAACAAAATTATTTTTCAGATTATGACAAAACCATTCGTAATACTATCTTTGCTGCCTGAAAAAGATTATCCATGAAGATTTCATATAACTGGCTTAAACAGTTCATTAAATTACCTGAAGAAGCTGAGAAAACCGGAGAATTATTAACTGACCTTGGTCTGGAAGTTGAAGGTATCTCCAGCTTTCAAAGTATCAAAGGAGGTCTTGAAGGGGTGGTTGTTGGTCACGTTTTAAGTTGCGAAGCACATCCTAATGCCGATAGGTTACAGCTTACAAAGGTAAATATAGGAAATGGTGAAGAGGTTCAAATAGTTTGTGGCGCTCCGAATATTGGAGCCGGACAAAAAGTTCCGGTTGCAACTATTGGAACGCTGCTTTATGATGAAAAAGGAGAATCCTGGGAGATCAAAAAAGGAAAGATTCGTGGAGAAGTAAGTTTAGGAATGATCTGTTCTGAAAATGAACTTGGTCTGGGACAAAGCCATGAAGGAATTATGGTGATGGATAATGAGCTGGTTCCAGGAACCAAAGTTGCCGATATCTTTGAAGTTGAAAATGACGAAGTTTTTGAGATTGGCTTAACTCCTAACAGAGCAGATGCCATGAGCCACTGGGGTGTTGCCAGAGATTTAAAAGCGGGTTACCAGCAAATGGGTAAACACCTGGAATTAATCACGCCTTCTGTGAGTAGTTTTCATGTGGACAACCGCAGTCTTAAAATTCAGATCAAAGTTGAGGATTCAAATTTAGCACCAAGATATTGCGGGGTGACCTTGTCTGAGATCAAGGTAGGAGAATCTCCAAAATGGCTTCAGAATAGATTAAAAGCAATTGGTCTTACTCCAAAAAATAATGTGGTTGACGCCACAAATTTTGTAATGCATGATCTGGGACAACCACTTCACGCGTTCGATGCCGGAAAGATCGCCGGGAATGAGATCCAGGTAAAAACTTTGAAAGGCGGAACCAAGTTTACCACGCTGGACGAAATTGAAAGGGAATTGCACGAAGAAGACCTAATGATCTGTGATGCAGAAAAACCTCTTTGTATTGCTGGCGTGTTTGGAGGCATTGGAAGCGGAGTGACTGAAAATACTACTCAGGTCTTTTTAGAGAGTGCATACTTTAATCCCGTTAGTGTTCGAAAAACCGCAAAAAGACATGCGATAAATACAGATGCCTCTTTTAGATTTGAAAGAGGAATAGATATCAATTCTGTAGAATTTGCTCTTAAACGTGCCGCACTTCTTATCAAAGAAATAGCCGGCGGAGAAATTACCAGTGATATTGATGATCTTTACTTTAACAAGATTGAAGATTTCCAGGTATTTCTAACCTTCGAGAAGGTCAACAAACTTATTGGAGAAAACCTGGAAGAAGAAACCATAAAGTCTATTCTTGCGTCTCTGGAGATTCGTGTAAATAATGTTACTGAAACCGGGATGGGACTTACTATTCCTTCTTACAGAGTAGACGTTCAGCGGGAATCTGATGTGATAGAAGAGATCCTTAGAGTCTACGGTTATAATAATATCAAGTTTGGAGATAAGCTTAGTCTTTCTGTGGCGAATTCGTCAAGATTTGAAGATTATAAAATCCAGAACCTCATCGCGGGACAGCTTATAGGCCAGGGATTCTATGAAACAATGGCCAATTCTCTAACCACCGCTAAATATAATAACCTAAGCGAGGAGCTAAAAGATGAGTATCAGGTTGAAATGCTGAATCCTTTAAGCCAGGATCTTTCCGTGCTTAGACAGAGTATGATATTTTCCGGTTTGGAAGCAATCAGCTATAATATTAACCGAAAAAGAAATAATATTAAGATCTTCGAATTTGGAAAAACTTACCATTCTTATGTTAGCGGAAGAGAAGAGAACAAACATCTTTCCCTGTTTATTTCAGGTGAAAGAACTTCTGAAAGCTGGAATGGTCTTGCCGGAAAAGGAAATTTCTTTTTCTTAAAAGGAACGATCAATTCCATTTTCGAAAAACTTGGAATCGCCAACCTAAAAAGTAAAGCTGTGAAAAGCGATATCTTTTCTGAAGGCCTTCAACTAAGCAGCAAAAAAGCGAAACTTGTAGAATTTGGGGTGGTAAAGAAATCTATCCTGAAAAAGTTCGATATTGAACAGGAAGTGATCTTTGCAGATTTCAACTGGGATGAAGTAATTGAAATGACAAAACATCAAAAAACGAGCTTCTCTCCTATTCCAAAATACCCAAGGGTAAGAAGAGATTTTGCGCTTTTACTGGATCAATCTGTTACTTACGAAGAGATCGAGCAGATCGCCAGACAATCTGAAAAGAAAATGCTTACAGATGTGAACCTATTTGACGTTTATGAAGGCAAGAATCTTCCAGAAGGCAAAAAGAGTTATGCGGTAAGTTTCACCTTCCAGGACGAAAACAAAACGCTTACCGATAAACAGGTAGACAAAATGATGAATAAACTTCAGCAGAGATTTGAAAAAGAACTCAATGCTGAATTGAGATAATAAAAAAACCGTGTGAGATTTCACACGGTTTTTTTATTCTAATATTTATATAAATACCTTAAAAGAGTTCTTTAAAAATATCATCTATATATTCCCTTGTTTCACGATCTAACCTGCGGGTTTGAATGGTTTCATCTGAAGTACCTCTCCACAAGATTTCGTTGGTTCGCCTATCAATAAAGTCGATTACCAGGGATCTTTCTCTGTAGGGCACCTGCTGAACTCTGGGCCCATTTATTCTTTGAATCGTAAAATAGTTCTCATATAAAGAATCCTGGTAGTAAGGCCCAATATAGAGTCCGGGACGGTAATAAGAATAATTGGTGTAAACAGGATTGGCATTTACTGCCACCTTTTCATCAAACATGGTATGAACATATACCAATACATCCGGTTGCATTTTATCCAGGCGAAATCCATTCTCACGCATATTAGCGTTTATGGTTTCAATTATATTTTGATTAATTGCATTATTGTCATAATCCCGGTTGATGATGGTATCCTTATTTGGCAGATACGCATAGGAATCATAGGACTTTAATTTTTTTACATCATCCTTCACGGTAGGTCCACTAGACCCACAGGATGCGATTAGTACTGTAAACAGAATTAATAAATTGGCTTTTAAAAATTTCATAGCATTAAAATTTTTTATTTGTCTCAAAATAACTTCAAAGTGTGCAATAACAAAAGACTGCAGCTTATTTGACGTTTATTTAACGGAAAAAGCGGCCTAATGCCGCTTTTTCTAAACTTTATTCAGAATTTCTTCTTATTTAGAAGGTAGGATCACGGAATCAATTACATGAATTACTCCATTAGATTGATTCACATCTGCCATGGTTACCGTTGCAACATTTCCAGCAGCTCCTTTAAGTTTCACCTTATCACCATCTAACATTGCCCAAACTTCAGCTCCATTAACGGTAGTGAATTTAGCTTTACCATTACCTTTTTTAATGGCAGCAACAATATCAGCAGCCTTGTAATCTCCGGCCAATACATGATAGGTTAGAACAGCCTGTAACTTTTTTTGATTTTCTTCTTTCAGTAAAGTTTCAACAGTTCCGGCAGGAAGTGCTTCAAAAGCCTTATTTGTAGGAGCGAAAACTGTAAAAGGTCCTTCACTTTTTAGGATATCCACCAATTCCGCAGCTTTAACCGCAGCAACCAACGTGGTATGATCTTTAGAATTTACGGCGTTCTCTACAATGTTTTTAGTAGGATACATTTCTGCTCCACCTACCATTTTAGTTTCAGCCATTTTATTCTGACCAATTGCAATTGTTCCAACTAAAAGGAACATACTTAGAATAGTTAAAAATCTTAGATTTTTCATAATTAAGGGTTTGATTATTTATATATAAAATTACGAGGAGAAGCCATAAACAGTTTTTAAATGACCGCTAATTGGCTTAGAATTAACTTCTGTAGAGGCTTGGCAGAATGAACTTTTAAAAACTTTTCAATTGCTATTCTAAACCTAATTGTCTAATTTAGTGATGCTAAAGAAAAAGAAAATGGAGTTGAACTTTCCCCGTACCAATATCGAGCAGCAACTATTAAAAGTTCGAAATAAAAGTACCAGTGAAGAGAAAATCATTAATGAGGTCAGGTTGATTCTGGCGGAAACTGATGCCAGGGACGAAACTATCCAACAGGAATTACAACAAGGAAATAGTTCAGACTACAATCATTTTGATTTCGATCTAATGGAAACAGATCGCATCTTTCATCTGGATGATATTTATAAAATATGTGTGAATTATAGATTGAGATTCCTGGACTCCCGTTTCTTTAAGTCAAAGATTCCTTATGAAGCGCTTATGGAAATCAAGGAGCTGGAGAAAAATCATGATACTAGCCTTAAAGGATTTAAAATTATTGCACCCTCCAAACTTTTCAAACTGGAAAATGCTGATGATCCCCTGCTTTTTGTACCTATAGGGAATGATTACTACTATCTTGTTCACAAATGGGGTAATGATCTTCATCCGTTTAGAAAATTGATAATGTGGCCTTTTAAAACCCTGGAAAATTTTGTTGTGCTGTTGTTGGCAACAAGTTTCTTAACTGCCCTGATTATTCCTGACGGTCTTTTCACTCCACAGCAATCTACCACTCAATTTTTTATGATCTTCTTTTTTATCTTTAAATGGTTTGCAGGACTATCTATTTTTTATGGATTTAAGATGGGTAAAAATTTCAGTACAGAGATCTGGAATAGCAAATATTATAATGCATAAGTTAATTTCAGACTAAAAAATTATCATAGCCTGCCGCATATTTGTAATTTAGATAGATAAATTATATAAAATGAGTGAAGACGAAAGTTATAAAAGAGTATACACCGGTCCAGATACCAATGTTCAATATCTTCAGGAATTATTTGAAAAATCAGGAATACATTCCCGGGTTAGAAACGATTTTGAATCAAGTATAAGGGCAGGTTTTGGCTCCACGCCAGGACAGGTTTTATTATTTGTATTTAATAAGGATTACGAAGAAGCCGTAAAAATTGCGAAAACAACCTTTCCTAAAGACTTTACAAATAAATGATCAGGAAATTAGTACTGAAGAACAAAAACCACAAAGAAACATCTGGAATTTAGTACTGGGAATTGTCTTCCTGGGGTATGGAAGTTTCAGACTTTACCAAAAAACGCAGTTACAGGAATCTGATACCTTCGGAATTATTCTAGCCGTTGGTTTTATCATTTTCGGGATCTATGATCTCTATAAATACTATAAAGGAATATAAAAATGGCCGGGTTAACCCGGCCTTTATTTATTACCATTTTATAATGGCGCTTCCCCAGGTAAAACCACTACCAAAAGCAGCAAGCACTACTATATCACCTTCTTTTATTTTTCCTTCTTCCCAGGCTTCAGTTAATGCAATGGGAATTGATGCCGCAGTGGTATTACCATATTTCTGAATATTATTATATACCTGATCATCTGCAAGTTTAAATTTCTGCTGAACAAATTGAGAAATTCTAAGATTCGCCTGATGAGGAATAAGCATATCTATATCGGAAACTTCCAGACCATTTTCCTTTAATCCCTCGTTAATTACTTCAGAAAAACGCTGAATGGCATTTTTAAAGACGAATTGCCCGTTCATATAAGGATAATAAGGAATATCCTCTCCCTGCGGATTATCTGCAATGATCTCAGTGACCCAGTAATTTGTACTTGGACCTTTTAAAGATAATTCCAAAGCATGCTTCCCTTCAGAATGTAAATGGGTAGAAAGTATGCCCTGTCCATTATGATCACTTCTTGTTAGCACAGCGGCACCTGCCCCATCTCCAAAAATTACAGATACGGAGCGGCCCCTGTCCGTAAAGTCAAGGCCTCCACTATGATTCTCGCTTCCAATTACCAGCACGTTATTATACATACCGGTTTTAATGAATTGATCTGCTACAGAAACAGCATAGATAAAACCACTACATTGATTGCGAACATCAAGCGCCGGACATGTATCTATTTCCAGCATTTCCTGAACCTGAACCCCGCAACCAGGGAAGTAATAATCTGGACTTAAAGTTGCGAAAACAATAAGATCTATGTCATCCTTAGAGATTCCTGAACGTTCTATAGCAACTTTGGCAGCTTTAACTCCCATTGTGGCTGTAGTATTTCCATCGCCTTTTTTAATATGTCTTCTTTCTTTGATTCCGGTACGTTCGGTGATCCACTCATCATTAGTGTCCATCAATTTTGAAAGATCATCATTTGTGACCACATTTTCCGGGACATATTTTCCTAATCCTGCAATTTTTGTTTGATACATGGACGATTTATTATGATATTAAAAATTATTCTTATTAAATTTAAGCAAAATGTAAAAAAACAGACGCGCAATATAATAAACATTAACATTCCAAATGTAGCTGCCGTCCTTAAACTTTCATCTAAAATTTTATTTATGAACCGACTTTTTATTTGTCTTTCGGCCATGTTCCTGTTTATTTCGGGAATGTTTGCCCAGGAAAACCTGGATTATCAAAAACCACCCAAAGAGATCCTGGATCTTATTGACGTACCGCTTGCTCCCGCAACTCTTATAGATAGTGATGCTGAAATGATGATCTTTCTATATCGGGATCAGTTTAAAAGTATAGCAGAATTGAGTGAAGAAGAAATGCGCCTGGGCGGATTAAGAATTAACCCTGTTACCAATATAAATAGCAGGGCAAGATATTACAATGACTTAAAGGTTAAGCCTGTAGATGGAGATCAACCTAAAAATGTCACTGGTCTTCCAGAAGCACCGAGACTTACAAATTTCAGCTGGTCCCCAGATGAATCTATGATCGCTTTCACCCATACTACTGATAAAGGAGTAGAACTTTGGGTTTTAGACATTAAAAATGCTTTGGCAAAAAAATTAACCGAAGGAACCCTGAATGCAAATATGAGAAGTACTCTTAACTGGTTCAGAGATAATTCTGCTTTACTAGTTACCATGCTTCCCTCAGACAGAGAAAAACTAATTGATACTGAAACTTCAGTACCTACGGGCCCTACCATTTCGGTAAGCGATGGAAAAGAAGCTCAGAACAGAACTTATCAGGATCTGCTCAAAAATCCAAATGATGAATATAATTTTGAACAACTGGCAAGATCTGAACTGGTAAAAGTAAATCTTGACGGAACTACCTCCAAATGGATGGCTCCCAAAATGTACAGCGATATTTCCTTTTCACCAGATGGAAAATATGTGATGATAACCAATATTAAAAAACCATTTTCATATTTGGTTCCATATTACAGGTTCCCTTCCGAAACCAATATTTATGATGCTTCAGGAAAATTGGTTAATATGATCAATGATGTTCCACTTATTGAAGACCTTCCAAAAGGTTTTATGGCGGAACGTGAAGGAAAAAGAGATTTTCAGTGGCGGGATGACAAACCAGCTACTTTAGTGTATGTAACTGCGCTGGATGGTGGAGATCCTGAAGTAGAAGCCGAATACCGGGATGAATTCTTCCAGTTAGAAGCTCCTTTTAAAGGGGAAGGCAAATCGTTATTAAAAGTAAAGAACAGAGGTAGCAGAATTTTATGGGGAGATGATGAGATAGCTCTGGCAACAGACTACTGGTGGAATACGCGAAATACAAAAACATATGTTTTTGATCCTTCAGATTCTTCAGAAAATCCCGAAATCATTTTTGACAGAAATTACCAGGATGTTTACAGTGATCCCGGGAGTTTTGTTACGGCAAAGAATAAATTCGGAAGAAGTATTCTAAAACTTGATGGTGAAAATGCATTTTTATTAGGATCAGGTTTTACTGAAGAGGGACAGTATCCATTTGTAGATAAAATTGATCTTGAAGATGGAGATACCAAAAGATTATATCAATCTAAATTTGAGGACAAAAAAGAAAGCCTTGTAGAAGCACTGGATATCGAAGAAGGAAAAATCTTAGTTAGAATTGAAGCCTCTACTGAATATCCTAATTATTACATTCGAGATATAGCCTCAGATGATAATTTAACCCAGATCACCTCATTTGAAAATCCTTTCAAAAGTCTGGAAGATGTCAGTAAAGAAGTGGTCACTTATAAACGTGAGGATGGCCTGGAACTGAATGCCACCTTATATCTTCCCGCTGGTTACGACAAAGAGAACCCCGAGAAGTTACCAATGTTGATGTGGGCCTATCCGCGTGAATTTAAAGACAAAAATTCTGCTTCCCAGAATACCTCCAATGCAAATGACTTTACCTATCCTTATTACGGTTCTCCTATTTACTGGGTGAATTTGGGGTATGTGGTCCTGGACGATGCTTCTTTCCCTATTGTGGGTGAGGGAGATGAGGAGCCAAATGATACTTTTAGAAAGCAACTGGTAGCAAATGCAAAGGCTGCCATAGATGCAGTGGACGAAATGGGATATGTAGACAGAGATAGGGTTGCCGTGGGAGGGCACAGTTATGGTGCTTTTATGACCGCTAATTTATTATCTCATTCAGATCTTTTTGCCGCGGGAATCGCCAGAAGCGGCGCTTACAATAGAACGCTTACTCCATTTGGGTTCCAAAGTGAGGAAAGAAGTTACTGGGAAGCTCCCGAGGTTTACAATACCATGTCTCCTTTTATGCATACCGATAAGATGAAAACTCCTTTGTTGCTTATACACGGGGAAGCCGATAATAATTCAGGAACCTACCCAATGCAAAGTGAGCGTTATTTTAATGCTTTAAAAGGACTTGGGGCAACGGCCAGGCTGGTAATGCTGCCAAAGGAAAGTCATGGATATAGCGCCAAGGAATCTGTATTGCATGTACTTTGGGAACAAGACCAATGGCTGGAAAAATATGTGAAGAATAAAAAGGAAAATGAAGAAAAAGCAGATGAAATGATAATGCCTGAAGAAAGTCCGGGAAATTAAAAGCGCTGCAAATACAAAACAAAAAACCCGGCAAATTGCCGGGTTTTTTGTTTAACTAAGGAAGCGCAGTCAATTGGGATCGACTACGCTTCCTAACAACCTAACCAATAAATCAACCATTAGAGATACACTCTAAACTTATTAATTTCAACATTTGCTTTAAGATCATGTAATAGATTGTAAAGGCCAAAAAAGGTCCTACTCATATAGAGAAAATGTCTACTTCCTCTATTTCCATTCATTCTTCGCAATTCAGGGTCTTTTGAATATTTTTCACTTAATTCTGAAAGATGCTGCCAGAACTTCTCATCTGTAAAATCAAATCTTTCTTCTTGATAAGGAGTAGAGAACATACTAAACATTTCATAGAACATTTCTGAAAAGAATAATTTCTCTTTCTCCGTATCTCTTTCATTTAGAATCTCAAGCTCCAGAAGTCTTTCGAAAAAGAATTCCTTATTATTTAAATTTGCTCTATCTGTCAGAGAAAAATATGGATCGTAAAAATCTTCCGGGATCTGTTTTATGCATCCAAAATCTATGGCGATAAGGTTATGATCTTTATCCACCATAAAATTTCCCGGATGAGGATCTGCATGAACCTGTTTTAAACCATGTATCTGAAACATATAGAAATCCCATAATGCCTGTCCAACTTTATTCGCTAGTTCCTGATCATCATTTACTTTGCCAAATTCACTTAAATGAACACCGTCCATCCAATCCATGGTAATAATACGCTCGCTGGACAGCGCTTCGTAATATTTAGGAAATTTCAGATTAGGGATATGCGCACAGGCTTCAGAAATTTCTTTACTCTGTTTTACTTCCAGAATATAATCTGTTTCCTCAAGCAGTTTTCCCTCTACTTCTTTAAAATATTTTTCAGAATCCTTAGCCTGCATATTGAACATCTTCAAGGCAATTGGTTTTACCATGGCCAGATCTGAACTGATACTGTCTGCAACTCCCGGATATTGGATTTTCACAGCAAGTTTTTTCCCATCTTTTGTAGCCTTATGCACCTGTCCGATGCTGGCTGCATTTACCGATTGAGTTGCAAACGTATCATATAAATTTTCAGGATATTCTCCATTATACTTTTTGAATGTCTTTCTTACCAATGGTGCTGAAAGTGGAGGAACGCTAAATTGCGCCAAACTAAATTTTTCCACATAAGCCCCTGGCAATAAGTTCTTCTCCATAGAAAGCATCTGCGCTACCTTTAAGGCACTACCCTTCAAACTTTTTAAACCATCATAAATATCACTTGCATTATCTTCATCAAGTTCATCTCTTGTCAATTCAGAATTAAAAGCTTTTTTACCGTAATACTTCAGGTAATTACCGCCTATTTTTACACCGGTCTGAACCAGTTTTCCGGTTCTGCCTATTTTTCCTGTAGGTATATTGTCTATGGTTTTCATCTATCTCTTCTCTAACTTATGCCATTCGTTCTTTCCACAGAAATTTACCCAGATCTACTACTCTTTCTAAAGGAGTGTTATCGAAAAGGTCGAAAACTGTATTTACAGATTTTTCTATAGCGACATCTGTACTTTCAAAGGCTGCAGAATTGTCGTCCATCCAGAATTTCAATAAGAATAAGAACTGTACCCAGACTCCTTCAGAAAAGATCATTTCATTCTGCTGAAAAAGCTTTAGAGTTTTATCGCTATTACCGTCTTGAATCAGTGTTTTTGCATAACTTCTAATTCGCTTACGCAAATTCTTAAGTTGATCTAAATTCTTGAGTGGCATTTCATGTTCACTCAAGGTGTAGAGTACATAACTTCTATTCGCTGTAAGAACTTCAAAAAAGGTATAGAAAAAAGTGAGTAGCTTTTCCCGGTTAGAGAAAGTTGCATACTCTTTAGATTTTTGCATTACCTCCATCGCGTTTTCAAAAAACCTGTCCCAGATCGCTTTTCTTAAACCTTCAAAACTTCCATAAAATTTATAGAAATCCTGCTCGGTCATATCATTGTCTTTCGCAAATTTATAAACGCTCCTTGGTGTTTTTTCATGCTCCAGTACATAGTCCATATAAACTGCGATCAATGTATCTGCATCGGGTTTTTTCTTCACTTTACTATTTGCTGTTTTCTTTGCCATAATTCTTTCTTCTTTTCAAAAATACAACTTTGTTTAATTTATTTTAAAAAACTTTAAACAAAACTTTGTTAAATATTTCCTCTTCAATGAATTCGGTTGTTTAGACGTGTGTCAAGCCTATAAATTACAGGTGCCAGTTTGACAGCGAATCGTGAATGGTATTTTTTTTGAAATAGGGAGTATGAATCAAAATTAAATTTTAAAATATGGCAACCGGAAAAATAAATGTATCTGTTGAAAACATTTTTCCGCTCATCAAGAAGTTTTTATACAGTGATCATGAAATCTTTTTGAGGGAGCTTATATCAAATGCAACCGATGCTACCTTAAAACTTAAACATTTAAGCGCTCTTGGGGAAGCAAATGTAGATTACGTAAACCCTTTTATTGAGGTAAAGATCAACGAGGAGAACAAAACCCTTCACGTAATAGATCAGGGTATAGGTATGACAAAAGAGGAAGTTGAAAAGTACATCAATGAAGTAGCTTTCTCTGGAGCAGAAGAATTCCTTGAAAAATATAAAGACTCAGCAAAAGATAGCGGAATCATTGGTCACTTTGGACTTGGATTCTACTCTGCCTTTATGGTAGCTAATAAAGTAGAAATAATTACCAAGTCTCATAAGGACGAACCGGCAGCTCACTGGATTTGTGAAGGAACTACTGAATTTACCCTGGAAGAAGGCAATAAAGAAACACACGGTACCGAGATCATTCTTCATATTAATGAGGAGGATAAGGAATTTCTTAAGGAGAATAGAATTCAGGAATTACTGGTGAAGTACAATAAGTTTATGCCAATTCCGATCAAATTCGGAACGAAGGAAGAAACTTTACCCCTTCCAGAAGATGCAAAAGAGGATGCTAAGCCAGAAACTAAAACCGTTGATAATATTATCAATAATCCGGAACCGGCCTGGACAAAGCAACCTACAGATCTTGAAGAGAAAGATTACAACGAGTTCTACAGGGAATTGTATCCTATGCAATTTGAGGAACCGCTTTTCCATATCCACCTAAATGTTGATTATCCTTTCAATCTTACCGGGATACTTTATTTCCCCAGGATGACTCAGGATATGAATGTTCAGAAAGATAAGATCCAACTGTACCAAAATCAGGTTTATGTGACCGATAATGTGGAAGGAATTGTACCAGAATTTCTTACCATGTTACGCGGAGTCATAGATTCTCCCGATATCCCTCTAAATGTATCCAGATCCTACCTTCAGGCAGATGGAGCTGTTAAAAAGATCTCCAGTTATATTACCAGAAAAGTAGCGGACAAACTGAAAAGTCTATTCAATAATAATCGTGAAGATTTCGAAAAGAAATGGAACGATATTAAGATCGTTATTGAATATGGTATGCTTTCCGAAGATAAATTTTTCGAAAAAGCTGAGAAATTTGCCCTTTATCCAACTACCGATGGTGAATATTATATCTTCTCTGAATTAGAAGAAGCGATCAAAGAAAACCAGACCGACAAAGATGGTAATATGGTAATTCTTTATGCTTCCAACGAAAATGAGCAGCACAGTTATATTGAAGCTGCTAAAAACAAAGGTTATAAAGTATTACTGTTGGATTCTCCAATTGTTTCTCACTTACTTCAGAAACTGGAAACTTCGAAAGAGAAAATATCCTTTGTTCGTGTAGATTCAGATCATGTGGATAACTTGATTAAAAAGGATGATGAAAAGATCTCTAAACTTTCAGATGAGGAAAAGGAACAGCTTAAAGCTGATTTCGAAAAAGTGATCCCTGCTGAAAAATATACCATTCAGATGGAAGCGATGGACAGTAATGCTGCACCATTGATCATCACGCAACCGGAGTTTATGCGAAGAATGAAAGAAATGCAACAAACCGGCGGAGGCGGCGGAATGTTTGGAATGGGTAATATGCCTGAAATGTATAATCTGGTCGTAAATACAAATCACGACCTTATCAATACAATTCTAAACACGAAAACTGAGAAAAAACAGCAACGTCTTATTAAGCATTCATTAGACCTGGCCAGACTTTCTCAAAATCTGC
Organism: Christiangramia sediminis; assembly: GCF_020552705.1. Classification (GTDB taxonomy): domain Bacteria; phylum Bacteroidota; class Bacteroidia; order Flavobacteriales; family Flavobacteriaceae; genus Christiangramia; species Christiangramia sediminis. The sequence goes on from NZ_JAJBZG010000002.1 coordinate 472,843, forward strand.
TGAAAGGTGAAGAACTTACCAGTTTTATCAAGAGAAGTTTTGATATGGTAAAATAACAGGATAACAATAATTTATAAGGAGCCGCTTTCCGTTTGGGAAGCGGTTTTTTTATGATAACTATTTTTCTTTCGTACTTTTAAAAAAAAATTCCCTGCTATGAAAAAGTTGACATTTCTATTAATATTCCTATCAATTATTAGCTGTAAACAGCATAATATGGAAGAAAAAATCCCTGTAGAACCAGATAACGGTATTGGAGATGGAGCAACTCCACCAAAGGTTTTTTCCTTTTCAGAAAATATTGAAGAGGCGCATAATAAAACCGCATTTATGATGAAGGAAGCCGTTTCTTTTGACATTAATTTAAAATTTAGAGGAAACACCAGACTTGAAGGAACCGTTAGCATGACTACCAACTCTTCCAGGGTCAGGTTAGATAATGTAGATGGTAGTGTTCTGGTTTTTGATGGCGAGAACGTATACATTAACCCAGTTTCTGCTAAAAAAGAAGGCGCCAGATTTGATATTTTTACCTGGCAATACTTTTTTGCCATGCCTTTTAAATTAACCGATCCCGGAACTGTCTGGGAGAAACTGGAACCAAAAATGATAGATAGCACTACATATGACACCGCCAGACTTAGTTTTGAATCAAATGTAGGGGATTCACCAGACGACTGGTATGTTGTATATAAAGATCCTCAAACTAACAGGCTTAAAGCGGCGGCATATATAGTTACTTTCGGGCAGAAACAGGAAAAGGCCGAAGAAGATCCCCATGCCATCATTTATTCAGACTATAAGAGTATTGAGAATGTTGAGATTGCTTCTAAATGGAGCTTTCATAACTGGAATTCACAAGATGGTTTTGGAGAAAAACTGGGGGAAGCTACAATCTCAAATATAAACTTCTTTTCACCGGAAAATGATTTCTTTAAGGCTCCAGAGAATTCTGAAATTATAAAGAAATAATTTTAGGCTTCTTCCGGCATCTTCTGGATGCTTAGATTTTTATATACTATCTGGTAGAACTGCTGGACATCATAAGGCTTAATAATAATTCCAGTCATCCCGGCGGAATGGATCTCTTCCCTGATCTCTTCTACTTCCACCGCGGTAAGCGCAAGAATTGGAATTTCTATGTTGAATTTCCTGATCTCTTGCGAAGCTTCAAGTCCTGTCATCCCCGGCATATTGACATCCATAAGAACAAGATCAAAATTACCTTTTTTAACCAGCTCAATTGCCTCGAACCCGTTTCCAGCAACCTCACAGATAAAATCCTTCTTCTCCAGTATTCTGCGGGTTACCACCTGATTGATGCGGTTATCATCTACGATAAGAATGCTCTTTTGATCTGAATTTTCATTCAGTACTGAGTTTTCTTCTAATTCGATGTTTTCTGTTTTTGCAGTATCAACATCAAATAAGATCGTAAAACTAAAGGCAGAGCCTTCTCCTTCCCTACTCTCCAGCTTTATTTCTGAATTGAACAGCTTTAATAGTCTCTTTACAATTGGAAGCCCTAAACCGGTTCCCTGATAATTATAATTTGAATTGTCTAACTGGGAAAACTCTTCGAAAATAACCTTTTTCTTACTCTCAGGAATTCCGGGGCCATCATCACGAATCTCAAAATATAGCTTGGACTGATCGTTATTGCTTTCAATTTGTTTAACAGTAAAAAAGATATTCCCTCTTTCGGTAAACTTCATGGCATTCCCCACTAAATTCATTAAAATTTGTGATAGCCTTATAGAATCCCCGATTAAAAAACCCGGGATATTTTCATCAAAGTCCAGGTGAAGTTCATTCTTGTTCTGAACACGGGTAAATTCAAAACTATTCAAAATACTATTTATCTGATCGCGAATATTGAAGGAAACGCTTTCAAGAATTACCTCATTAGACTCCATCTTATTCATCTGAAGCACATCATTTATTAGCGCTAAAAGGTAATCTGCAGAAAATTTAAGGGATTTGAGATCAGACTTATGCTTTCCTAAACTTTTTTCTTCCAGCAATAATGAAGTAAGACCTATCACCCCGTAGAGTGGAGTTCTTATTTCATGACTAACGGTACTAAAAAATCGGGTTTTAAGCCTGGAAAGGTTCTCTGCTTCTACTTTAGCTTCTTTATATTGTTTGTTCTTATTTTTTAATTCTAGAATAAGACTCCTTCGATCCCGATTGATCTTGTAAAGAAAAATGAGTATAAAAACTAAAATCAAGGAAGAAATGACCATAACTGCCACCTTCTCCTTAGATTTTTCAATGATATCGTCCTGGTATCTTTGTTCTCTTTCCGCAACATCAAGGTCTTTCCGGTATTTATTAATATTAAACCTTGCGTTAGCTATTTCCATCTGTTTCAGTTTCTCACTTTCAAAAACTTTGGAATTGTATTCATTATATTTTAACTGTGCATTATAAGCAGCTTCAAAATCACCTTTTTCCTCCAGCATTTCTGAATAAGCCTTATACGCTTCTACCGCCGGCAGGATCAAAGAATCTTTTATGGCCAGACTTATAGATTTATTGAAGAAATAACTCGCCGTATCATATTCTTTAGTATGTGTAAAATATTTCCCATGCAACATGTAGATCTGGGAAAATAGATAACTATTTCTGTCAGAATCAAAATCTTCTCTTTGTGAAAGAGAATCAATTAATTGTAGTGATTCATTTAAATAGGGATAGGCTTTTTCATATTTACCATTATCCAGATAGGTCCAGCCGATATTGGTTTTAGGAATAATCAATTCAGCAGGAGCTTTTAATTTGTTTGCAATGTTAATGACCTTATTATAATAATCTATTCCCTTATTAGTAGTCTCAGGAATTTCGGAATATATATTTCCCAAATTATTATAAGAGTCCATCAGTAAAGTATCGTTCTCTACTTTTTGAGCATATTCCAGACCAAGTGAATAATTTTTACGAGCACGGGCACTATCTTTTTGATCATAATATACATGACCTAAACCGTTATATGCCTTGGAAACATAATAGTAATCATTACTCGCTTTTGCTTTATTAAGGAGATAATGAGAGTCATCTATAGCGAGCTCATAATTGTATTTTTCAATATGAGCATTGATCTCACTCATGATATCCTTTAGGGAATCATTTTTTGAAGAATGAGGTGTCTGCGCAAAACTAACGCTCCAGCATAGAAAAAATACCAGAAAAAAGACTGAAATGTTTTTTAGCAAAAGTAACAGTTAGGTTATTTAAAAAGATTTCGGGCGTTGAAATTACTCTATTTAAAGTACTTACGCAACATTTATTTTTTACAGTATAATTATACTCTTATGAATTTCCAGAAATCATCAATTAGTTTATCTTGAAAAAAATTGTTCAAACATATGACCTATCCGTGGCACCTCTATCTAATGGCTGCAATGTATATTATTGCAGGTATTTTTCATTTTATAAGACCTAAAATGTATATGCGTATAATGCCTAGATACCTTCCCTCACATAAATTATTAGTCTATCTGAGTGGAATGGCAGAAATTAGCCTGGGTGTTGGCCTATGCTTCCCTGAAACCAAGGATCTAGCGATATATGGCATCATCCTTATGCTTTTAGTTTTCTTATTAGTCCATTTTTATATGTTATCGTCCAAAAAAGCGGGAGCGGGTATTCCCCAATGGATTTTAATCGTAAGACTTCCCCTACAGTTTTTATTGATCTGGTGGGCCTGGTTTTATTTACAATTTTAAGAAATGAGAGAAATAATTAATCTTCAGGATGCCGAATTAGAGTATTTCCCGAACTTTTTGAATGAACAGGAGGCAGATGCGACCTATGAATTTTTAATGGAATGGTCTACCTGGAAACAGGATAAAATAAAATTATTTGGTAAAGACATCCTCCAACCCAGGCTAACTACCCTGTTTGGAGAAAAAGGAAAAACATATAAATATTCGGGGCTGGAAATGTCTCCCATCTCCTTTCCCGATGAGTTAAATGAACTAAAAATTAAAGTTGAAAAGAAAATTTCTGGTATAAAGTTTAATGTTTGTCTGGCAAATTTATACCGGGACGGAAATGACAGCATGGGGTGGCATGCCGATGATGAAAAAGAATTAGGGGTAAAACCTGTTATCGCTTCAGTAAGTCTCGGTGCGGAAAGGATCTTTCATTTAAAACATAAAAAAGATCCTACTGTTAGACATAAAATAAGGCTGCAGCATGGCAGCCTTTTGATTATGAAGGGAAAAACTCAGGAATTCTGGAAACATCAACTTCCAAAAACAAAAAAAATAGTTTCGCCCAGGATTAATTTAACTTTCCGGAAAATTTACTAGGAATAAATATCATTTAAAATTTTGGCGAGGCGTACTCCTCCTTTTTGAAGTTGGTTCAAAACAGTGGGCATGTGTTCATACATATAAGAGTAACCCAGTTTTTCGCCATTATCCACTTCTGCGTAAAGATCTTCAGCCATTGCTCTGGATTCATATACCCAATCTAATAACTTTCCTTTTTCTATAGATTTTATTTGAGCCCTGGAAAGATCTCCAGTATTCAAAGCCAATTCTGTATAACTCATTTGATAAAAATTGATCATTTCACTATCCCATACCCTATGGATATTAGAGCCATCATTGAACCATCTTACCTGAATATCATTTCCTCCTTTATCTTCTGCATGTCCCGTATGAAATGGCTGATGTAAATCCCCAACAAAATGAACCAGCATTTTTAAGTGAAATTGCTTTTGCTCTTTTGAGGCATTTTTATCTTTTAAGACCTCAACACATTTTCTGATTGCCTGTACAAGGTCTCCTCCTTCATTAGCTTCTTCAATTTTATACTCAGCTGTTTCAGGATCTATATTCACATAATGCCAGGGACCAAATTCTCTGTATTCTGGATCGCTTTTAATATCATCGGCATAATTTGCTACAAATGCCAAACCCTGTCCGCTTAAAAGATCATCAATTGCTTTTTTAGCTTTCTTATTTAGATAACTTTCTGCTATTTCTGCGGTCGCGCGGTGTCCCGTTTTTCCCCAATCAGCATCATTAGCAAAACTTGTATTTGCAATAAACAGACTGAACAAAACCAATAAAAACTTTCTCATTTTTTTCAATATTTCCAGCAAATATAAACAAGCTGAAAAAAATAACAGTCAGTAACACTAAAGATTAAAATTTAATATTATATATTTATGATATCAATTTAATATCAAATACTATTTCAATCATGACTCAGGAAAAATCAATTAAAGCTTTTAACGGTTACTTAATGCTGTTTCTATTTCTATTATTTCTAATTGGGAGTATTGTTGGGTTTTTAACCACAGGAAGTCCTATCTGGGCTATCACTCTTTTTATTGCCCTATTGATTTTACCGGGGCTTATCCTGGTTAATCCAAATGAATCCAGGGTGCTTTTGCTTTTCGGAGATTATAAAGGAACAGTAAAACAGAATGGTTTATTCTGGGTAAACCCGTTCTATACCAAAAAGAAAATCTCTTTAAGAGCTAGGAATTTTGACAGTGAACGTTTGAAGGTAAACGACAAACTGGGTAATCCTGTCATGATAAGTACGATTCTTGTTTGGCGGGTTATGGATACCTTTAAAGCCTCTTTTGATGTTGATAACTTTGAAAATTTTGTGGTGGTACAAACTGATGCCGCAGTAAGAAAACTCGCCAGTTTATATCCCTATGACAATTTTGCTGATGAAGGTCTTGATGAAGATATTACTTTGCGCTCTAGTATGAATGAGGTTAGTGAGGCCCTCGAAAAAGAACTGGAAGAAAGACTAAATATTGCTGGAATAGAAGTTCTTGAAGCAAGAATTGGTTATCTGGCCTATGCAAATGAAATCGCAAGTGCGATGCTTAAGAGACAGCAGGCCACGGCCATTGTCGCGGCGAGACACAAAATTGTGGAAGGCGCGGTAAGTATGGTAGAAATGGCCCTGGATGAACTCAGTAGAAAAAAGGTCGTAGAACTTGATGGCGAAAGCAGGGCTGCGATGGTGAGCAATCTTATGGTAGTATTATGTGGTGACAGGGACGCAACTCCGGTGGTAAATGCAGGTACCTTAAACCATTAATAAATGAGGGTTTTTAAAGAAGAACAGGCATTCAGGCAGTGGTGGATTCTGCTAATTCTGGGAATTACATTAATTGGAACTTCCTTCCCTCTTTTCAGAAGTTATGAAAATTCTGATCTAAGCATTTCAGGATTTATTGGCTTCGGGTTAGTGCTTCTAGTATTGATACTTTTCTTAACCCTAAGACTTCATACAAAAATCGATTCCAATGGGATAAAAACAAGCTTTGAACCCTTAACTTTTTTCAGAAAAGAATATAAATGGAATGAAATTAGCAAATGCTATGTGAGAAAATATGCTCCCATAAGAGAATATGGTGGTTGGGGAATACGTGGTTCTGGAAAATCTAAAGCTTATAACGTTTCAGGAAACATGGGAATTCAGATTATCACAAAAGATCAAAAAAAGTTCCTTATCGGGACCAATAAACCTGAAGAAGCCAAACGTGTATTGGAACGCTATCAGGACAAACTATAAACTATGAAAAAATATATTTTTACAGGTTTTCTCCTAATTATTCTTCAAATGGGATATGCCCAGGGAGAAAATTATATTGAAGAAGAATTAAAGGTCCATGAGCTTACTGAGGGTACGCTTACTAAACCTTCTGATGAGAAATCGGAGAGTCTTGTTATTTTCATTCAGGGTTCCGGTCCTACAGATCGTAATGGCAATCAATCCATGGCAAAGAATGATGGTATTAAGAAAATGGCTCATCAACTTGCTGAAAATGGGATTACATCCTACCGCTTTGATAAACGCATATTTAAAATGCAAAAATTAAAGATCAAGGAAGAAGATCTCCGTTTTGATGATTTCGTTACGGACGTGAAAAATGTTCTAAACTTTTTCAAGGAGCAAGATAATTATGAGAATCTAATCATAGCAGGACATAGCGAAGGTTCATTAGTGGGCATTCTTGCTTCTGAAGATCTCGCAGATGCGTTCATTTCTTTAGCCGGAGCTGGAGAACCTATAGACAATATCATAGTTGAGCAGGTGACCAAAATGGCACCGCAATTAGGCGAAAATGCCCGAATTGCTTTTGATGAAATTAAAGAAAACGGAAGCACTACTAATTACAATCCTATGCTCGAGTCCCTTTTTAGGGCAAGTGTACAGCCATATATGTCCAGTTGGATGCAATATGATCCTGCTGCAGAAATCGCTAAGCTGGATATACCAGTATTGATAGTAAATGGAACTTTTGATATTCAGACCGAACCCGAACAAGCAGAATTGTTGCATAATGCCAATGAAAATTCTAAACTGGTTCTTCTTGAAAACATGAACCATATTTTTAGAAAAGTAGATAGCAAAGACAGGTTAGTTAATACAAAATCATATAATGAACCAAACAGGCCTTTACATCCTGAATTGATACCGGTAATTACCGAATTTATCAAAGAACTTGAGTAAATTATGGGCAAAAAGAAAGCATTCGCCTTAAGAGTTGATGAAGATATGCTTAAAGCTATCGAAAAATGGGCTTCTGATGAATTCAGAAGTACTAATGGACAGATTGAGTGGATGCTTAACAAGGCCCTGAAAGACGCTAAAAGACATCCTAAAACTAAAAAGCAAGAATAATAATGTTTAAGATTATTTTCTCAGATATAGACGGCACCTTATTGAATGCCGAAAGAGAACTCTCAGCATATACCATTGAAACTATAAGAAAACTCTCAAAAGCAGAGATCCCCTTTATACTAATTTCGTCCAGGATGCCTGCCGCTATGAGACATCTACAAATGAAAATGGATATTGAGCATCTCCCACTTATAAGTTATAATGGGGGGTTAATTCTAATAGATGGTAAATCGGTGAGTTCTACCGAGATCCCTATCCAAATTCTTACGGAACTACATGACTTCAATAATAACCATGATGTTCACCTTAGTCTTTTTCATAATGATGAATGGTATGTACCAAGAGACGATTTCTGGACGCAAAGGGAGATCAATAATACTAAAGTTCAACCTGCCTTTCAAAGCAATCTGGATGTATTAGAGAAATGGCAGAAAGAAAATAAGGGAGCTCACAAAATTATGGCTATGGGCGAAGAAGAAAAAATAGATGCTATCAAAGAATTTTTACTTCAAAATTTCCCTGATGAACTTCACCTCTACCGTTCTAAACCTACCTACCTGGAAATTGCTCCGAAAGCAATTTCAAAATTAACTGCAGTCCAGTACTTACTTGACAATCACTTTAAATTACCATTATCACAAAGCATGGCGTTTGGTGATAATTATAATGATGTGGAAATGATAAGGGGTGTTGGTATGGGTATCGCAGTTGGAAATGCCAAGCCTGAAGTTTTGGAAATAGCGCATATGGTTACGACCCCTGGAAAAGAAGATGGAGTGGCTAAAAGTATCAGTGAATTACTTAAAATATAAGTTGAAATTCTCTTATAGCCGGCTACAATAAAAATTGTATTTTGCCGGCCAACCTATTCAAAATTATATGGAAACTACTACCGTGTTCACTAATGACGCTATCGTTTTTGGTTTACTAATGCTTGCTCTGGGATTTGTTTTTTACACTTCCTCAAAAAAAGAAGGATTCTGGAGTAAATTCTATAAAATAGTTCCGGCTTTATTAATGTGTTACCTCATTCCGGCTATCTTTAATTCCCTGGGCTGGATAGACGACAGCACTTCAGAATTATATTTTGTGGCCAGTAGATACTTATTACCAGCTGCTCTGGTTCTTATGACTTTGAGTATTGATCTAAAAGCCATTTTCAATCTTGGACCAAAAGCACTTATAATGTTCTTTGCGGGAACCATAGGAATCATAATTGGAGGACCGCTAGCCATACTTATTATGTCGGTGATTTCTCCTGAGACCCTCGGCGGGGTTGGTCCAGATGCGATTTGGCGTGGTTTATCCACAATCGCCGGGAGCTGGATCGGTGGTGGAGCGAATCAGGCGGCCATGCTGGAAATCTACGAATATAATCCTGATCTTTACGGCGGAATGGTGCTCGTAGATATTGTCGTTGCGAACCTGCTAATGGCCGGATTACTTATGGGAATTGGCAAAAGCGATCAACTGGACAAATGGCTTAAAGCCGATAATTCAGCTATTACAGAACTCAAGCAGAAAGTATCTAATTACGCAGAAAGTGTTACCAGAAATCCCCAATTACCAGATTATATGATCATGCTGGCACTCGCTTTTAGTGCCGTAGGATTTGCACATTGGGGAGCCGATAATATTTCGGCCTGGCTGCTGAATAGTTTCGAAGTTTTTAGTGATACCAAGAGTGCCCTATCATCTTTTTCTTCAGAATTCTTCTGGATGATCACTATTGCTACGGCGATTGGTATCCTGCTTTCATTTACAAAGTTTAAAACTTATGAAGGAGTCGGCGCCAGTAAACTTGGAAGCATTTTCATATATATACTGGTAGCCACCATAGGTATGAAAATGGACTTAACTACTATCTTCGACAATCCCGGACTTATCGGAATTGGTTTAATATGGATGCTTATCCACATTATTTTACTGTTCGCCACTGCAAAGATCATAAAAGCACCATACTTCTTTCTTGCCGTAGGTAGCCAGGCGAATGTAGGTGGTGCAGCTTCGGCTCCGGTTGTAGCGGCAGCATTCCATCCTTCCCTTGCAACGGTTGGAGTACTTCTTGCAGTCTTTGGATATGTGGTAGGAACCTATGGCGCAATCCTGTGTACAATTTTAATGCAAATAGCTGCCGGTAGTTAGCATTAAATAGAAAATTATAAGATATTTGCGCTCCTTAAAATCTGAATATAAAAAATGAAAAAATTAGCTCTTCTTTTAGTCATCCTGATCAGTATCACATCCTGTTCTGAAAAAGAAAGCAATCTTATTGTTAGCGGTGAAGTTAAAGGTCTCAAAAAGGGAACTTTATATCTACAAAAAATAGATGATACCGTATTGGTAAATATAGACTCGGTAGTAGTAGATGGAGATCCCATGTTTTCCATGGAAACCTATATTGAGAGTCCTCAAATGATGTACCTGTACCTGGAAAAAGTAGATAATAATCAGTATGATGACCGTATAGATTTTTTCGCCGACGAAGGCCAGGTAACTATCACTACCAAACTTGAAAAATTTGAAACCAGTGCCGAGGTTATAGGTTCAGTGAATCAGGAGAAATTAATGGAATATCGTAAGATGATCAACAGGTTCAATGATCAAAATCTAGACCTTATCAAAGCCAGTTTTGAAGCTGAAAAAGCCCAGGACGAAGAAAAATTAATGGAGATAGATAAGAAGTATGACGGATTATTAAAACGAAAGTACCTGTACACCGTAAATTTTGCGATCAATAATAAAGAACATGAAATCGCACCTTATTTGGCACTTTCAGAGGTTTTTGATGCGAATATCAAATACCTGGATACCATTTATAATTCCTTAGCACCTAAGGTCAAAAAATCAAAATACGGGAAAGATCTTAAAGACTTTTTGAAAGAACGACGTAAGGAAGAAAAACTCGAAGAAAAAGTAGAAGCACAATCTGTTGAAGATAATTCATAAATTCAATTCTGATGATATTTAAAGGGAAGCCAATTGGCTTCCCTTTTTTGTTTATAACAACTTCTTAATATTTTATTGGGTTAAATTAATTTCTGGATTACTTACATTGAAGCAAATCCAGAAATAATGAAATATACCAATCGTGAATATGATCTTATTTGTGTTGGCGGGGGAATTATGAGTGCGACGCTTGCTCTGATCCTCAAACTGTCTGATCCCAGTATAAAAATATTAATTCTTGAACGGCTTGATAAGGTCTCGGAAGAAAGTACAAAGGCCTGGAATAATGCAGGCACCGGTCATTCTGCCTTCTGTGAATTAAATTATACCCCACAGGATAAGGACGGAAATGTTGATATTTCAAAAGCTATAGATATATTCCAGCAATTTGAAAGGTCAAAGCAATTCTGGTCTTATTTAGTTAGTCAAAAACTAATAAAAGATTCCCAAAGCTTTATACACTCTATCCCCCATCATGCGTGGGTTCGAGGAGAGAAAGATGTTGACTTTCTCAAAAAGAGGTTTGATGCTATGAGCTCTCAGTTCATGTTCGAGAAAATGAAATTCTCAGAGGAGCATTCTAAATTAAAGGAATGGTTTCCTTTGATCATGGAAAACAGAGATCCAGATGAAGTGATGGCCGCTACCAGAATGGAACTGGGAACAGGTGTAAATTTCGGGTCGCTTACCAGGCAATATTTTGAGATCCTTGAAGAGCAATTTGATGTTCCGGTATTAAGAAATAAAGAGGTTAAAGATATAGATCCAGACGGACCTGAGGAATGGACCGCTGAAGTTGAAGATCTTAAAACCGGCGAAAAGTCTTATTATGATGCAGAACATATATTTATTGGTGCCGGTGGAGGTGCATTACCCTTACTTCAGAAAGTAGAAATAGAAGAAAAGGATGGCTACGGAGGATTTCCCGTAAGTGGCCAATGGTTATTCTGTAAAAACAGGGATATCATTGAGCAACACCACGCGAAAGTGTATAGCAAGGCTGGGGTAGATGCTCCGCCCATGTCTGTCCCTCATCTTGACGCCAGGTATATAAATGGGAAAAAAGAATTGCTTTTCGGGCCTTTTGCCGGTTTCAGCACCAAATTTTTAAAAGAAGGTTCTGTGCTGGACCTTCCAAAATCTATAAAATTTGATAATTTACCCTCCATGTGGGGAGTTTTCTGGCATAATCTTCCTTTAACCAGTTATCTAATTAAGGAAGTAAGCATGGATCACCATGACAGGATCAACGATCTGAGAGTTTTTATTAAAGATGCCAAACCTGAGGACTGGGAATTGAAAGTTGCCGGCCAGCGGGTACAGATCATAAAAAGAGATGAAAATGAAGGAGGAGTGCTTGATTTCGGAACCGATGTGGTGCATAGCAAAGATGGAAAAATAACGGCTTTACTGGGAGCTTCTCCCGGCGCTTCCACCGCTGTTCACATCATGCTTGAAGTCTTGAAAATCGCTTTTCCTGAAAAGTTGGAGTCTAAGGAAATTAAGGCTAAACTGGAAAATATGATCCCTTTCTGGAATAAGGATGTACGAGAAGACGAGAAGCTTTTTAAACAGGTTCAGAAAAACAATTCAAAAAATTTGAAGTTGCAAGCACTGCATTAACGTAAACTTTGGCTCAAAAAATTTTCAATAAAAAAGCCCCTTCTTTCGAAGAGGCTTTTTAATAAGAGCCGATGGAGGGACTCGAACCCACGACCTGCTGATTACAAATCAGCTGCTCTAGCCAGCTGAGCTACATCGGCAACTTTTATTAAAGCGCGTTCAGCTTTTCAATCAAAGCATTCGCTTTTTTCTCAAGATCTACCTGAACTTCCTTAAAATGTTTCTGTTTATTTTCAACATCACGATTATTAATCTTAGTGATTAATTCATCGTAATCTTTGATAGCCTCATCCACGATCGCCTCAGATTTCGCCGGGTCTTCTTTTGGATTAGCCATTTGATGAATGTAGGCAGCATCAATGATGTCTCCCATTACATAATTCACATCTTTTTTAAGTAATCTTTTACTCGCCATTATCAATAAATTTCGGCTGCGAATTTAAACTATTTTTCGAAATGAATACAGATTTGAAGAAAAATTAATTTCTATTTTTTTTCAATACCGTCAAAGCTTCAGGCATATGTCTGCCTGCATTCATACTATTGAACTTATGCAACAATTCTCCCTGTTTATTGAAAACGAATGTTTCTCTTCCCGGTAATAAGCCAAGTAAATTAGGTTTTACTCCAAATGCCTCCCTGGCTTTCTTGTTGGGATCTGAAAGAAAAATATAAGGCAGATTATACCTATCGATGAATTTAGAGTGCGATTTTGAAGAATCGGCACTAATCCCTATCACTTCAGCCCCCAGTTCTTTAAAATCTTCATAGCTGTCTCTAAAACTGCAAGCTTCTTTGGTACAACCGGGCGTAAAATCTTTTGGATAGAAATAAACAACGAAAGCTTTCTCGCCTACTAAATCTCTAAAACTGAAATGTTCACCATGCTGATCCTTTAATTCCAGATCGGGCACTTTTTCACCAATTTTCATATTAGTTTCCTTTATAACTTACAAAATTCCTTGGTGTCTCATATAAAGTAACTTCTAGGTCATGGCTCTCCTGAATTTTATTTCGAAGTTTATTCCAGATAACCACGGCTATATTTTCAGCAGTAGGAATGAGGTCTTTAAATTCAGGAACTTCCACATTGAGATTTTTATGATCAAAAGCCTCCTCCACTTCCAGATAGATAAGCTCTTTTAAAACCTTTAGATCCATAACAAAACCGGTTTCAGGATTCGGCTCACCCGTTACCGAAACTATAAGTTCGTAGTTGTGCCCGTGATAATGCGGATTACTACATTTTCCAAAAACCTCAAAATTGCGATCATCATCCCAATCTTTTCTGAAGAGGCGATGTGCCGCATTAAAATGAGCCTTTCTGTGTACCGTTATTCTCATTGCTGAATGTGTGAATAATATTTCTCAAAAATGATCTTAAACCATTCTGTATAAATATGAGGATTTTTCTCCATATCTACCTGAAGATGTTCCAAAGAAACCCATTTCCAGGAAGCAACCTCATCAGGATTAAGATTCGGTTTTCCTTCAAAATTCCCCACCAGAATATGATCAAATTCATGCTCGGTAAGCCCGTTGTCAAAAGGTGCCTTATATATAAATGAAATCGTATCCTTAAGCTCTGTAGAAAAACCCATTTCCTCCTGAAGCCTGCGTTTTCCAGCTTCAATATTAGATTCACCTTCTCGTTGGTGGCTGCAGCAGGTATTGGTCCACAAGCCGGGAGAATGATATTTTGAAAGCGCTCTTTGCTGAATCATCAGCTCATTTTTATCGTTGAAAACAAAAACAGAAAATGCTCTGTGAAGCAAAGCTTTTTCATGGGCTTCAATTTTCTCCATGAGCCCGATCTGTTGATCTTTTTCGTTGACTAAAATTACTTTTTCTTCTGCCATTTTTTTATTTGAAGCTCAAATGTACAAAATCGGATATTTTTATCACAAGGAAGCTGATTAAGCAATTCCTAAAGTTTTAGATTTCCATTATAGATCTCACAGTTTATAGATAATATAAATTCAGATCTTCGGTTTTTTTCATGAGCTGCTTCAGAACAGCGTACTCCATTTCTGCAATTATTGACCAATTCTGTCTCCCCATAGCCTCTTCCTGAAATACGCGCTTCATCAACCCCCATATTAACCAGATAATCCTTAGTCACATTTACCCTGTTTTGAGATAACTTGATATTATACTTATCATCGGCTCGGCTGTCTGTATACGACCTTATATCAATAAGAAGTTCAGGATATTCTATCATGTATGCCGCGATCTCATCCAGTTGACGGGCAGCTTCCTGCTTAATTTCAGCTTTATCAAGATCAAAAATAATAGGATCTAAATTCAACATTTTCACAAGATCGTCTCCTACTCTTGCCGCAAATATCTTATCCCCTTCCAAATTCTGAAATTGAATGATATTCTCTTTTCTTTTTACTTCCGTAGCATAAAAACTCCAGTTAAAAAAGGCACGAATGGCGGCTATATTCTCAGGAGCATTTCCTGAAAAATCATGAGATACCTGGTACATTACCAATCCATTACGGGGATGGTCGAATCCATTTCCGTAAATAAGAACACATCCCGGCCCATTGGAAAGGGACGGTATATCGGGTGCCGAAGCGTCAATGATAATCTGCCTGATTCCGCGGCGCCAGACATTGGCTTTTTTTGGATACAAAATACGCTCAGAACCATTAATTAATGCCTTATCACTTCTACCAAGATACTGCGCTATAGGATCTGAAGGGAATTGATGTTCGTAAGGCGGAGTGGCATAACGATGCTCGTAATAAGGAATGAGCCCCGTGGTCCTGGCTCCTGCACTACCTTCAGATAAAAAATTTAACTGAATGAGTTCCGGCTTGGTTTCTTTGTTAACATAACCGTGAAGATTTTCCAGTTCACTTCCGGCATGGCAGCCCGCCCAGATCGCTCCCTTGAATTTCCTGTTCCAGAAATAGAGATTTTTATGAGTTTCAAATTTCGGTTCGGCGTGAGGCATTACGAATAGATCATCGCAAATATCCAACTCGTCCGGCAGTTTCCAATTTTTTGAACTATAACCCCCGTGTGCTGAACCTGGAATTCCTGCTGCTTTGAAATACGCCAGGGCAATACTACCATTTTGTTTATCCAGTGTCCATTTTGGAGCGACAGATAGATCTGAAAAGACTGGTAAACGAAGGTCTTCCTCAAGGTAAGAACCCACTACTCCTCTATCTTCCCAGTTTTGAATCGTATTTTTTAGTTCCTCAGTTATATAAGAAACCGGGATAATAAAAGACCCCGACCTAAAAACTTCTTCGCCCACACTAAAATCAATTCCATCCTTATTCTTTTCAGGATTAATCACCCATTTAATTTCGATCGGGTATTTTGTAAGTAATTCATATATAAACCCATAAGGCTTTAGGGCGTTGGCATTGGTTTGTGGAGTAATGCCCATGTTTACAGCATAGGAACCCTTGCCAATAACCTCGGAAGAATTTTGAGAATAAAGATGGCTGCCGAGAATTAGATTCACAGCTAAAATAAAAACGAACAGTTTTAGGCTTTGTAGGGTAAAAACCATGTTTTCTCACAGAATTAACTCAAATATCCATTAAAATGACCACGCACCCTATAAAGTTACTGTTTAATGGTTTAAATGATATGTTTTGACGTTAAAAAGGCTGGTTCTTAAAAAAGGAAATTCATGAAAATAATAGTATTTTTGCCGCTCCAATATCAGCAGGTATGAAGCATTATCAGAAAGAGATAAATAAAAGAAGAACATTTGGTATCATTTCCCACCCCGATGCCGGTAAAACCACGCTTACTGAAAAGTTATTGCTTTTTGGAGGTGCGATCCAGGAAGCGGGAGCGGTGAAATCTAACAAGATAAAAAAAGGTGCTACCAGTGACTTTATGGAAATTGAACGCCAGAGAGGAATCTCTGTTGCTACTTCTGTACTTGCTTTTGAATACCGTGATATTAAGATCAATATCCTGGATACTCCCGGCCACAAGGATTTTGCGGAAGATACCTTCAGGACTCTTACGGCGGTAGACAGCGTGATCGTGGTAATTGATGTTGCCAAGGGTGTGGAGGAACAAACTGAGAAATTAGTTGAAGTTTGTAGAATGCGTAACATCCCCATGATCGTTTTCATAAACAAACTTGACCGTGAAGGGAAGGATGCCTTTGAACTGCTTGATGAAATTGAACAAAAACTGAATTTGACCGTTACTCCTTTGAGTTTCCCTATTGGGATGGGGTATGACTTTAAAGGAATTTATAATATCTGGGAAAAGAATGTAAACCTTTTCACCGGTGACCCCAGGAAAGATATTGAAGAGACGGTTGAAATTAGCGATTTGAAATCTGAAGAACTTGACGGATTAATTGGAGATAAAGCCGCAGATACCCTTCGAGAGGAACTGGAACTCGCCCAGGGAGTCTATCCTGAATTTGACCGGAATGCTTACCTGGAAGGAAGGTTACAACCGGTATTCTTTGGTTCAGCTTTAAACAATTTTGGAGTAAGAGAATTATTAGATTGTTTTATTAAGATCGCTCCACCACCACGACCAAAAGAAAGTGATACCAGGTTGGTAAAACCAGACGAAAAAGATTTCACTGGTTTTGTATTTAAGATCCACGCGAACATGGATCCCAAACACCGCGACCGTTTGGCCTTTATCAAGATCGTATCGGGTAAATTTGAAAGGAACAAGAACTACCTTCATGTACGAAATAACAAGAACATGAAGTTCTCTTCTCCCAACGCCTTCTTTGCCGAAAAGAAAGAAATTGTGGACGTTTCTTATCCCGGGGATATTGTAGGCCTTCACGATACTGGAAACTTTAAGATTGGAGATACATTAACCGAAGGTGAAAACCTTATGTATAGAGGAATCCCGAGTTTCTCTCCGGAACACTTTAGATATATTAATAACGCCGATCCTATGAAATCCAAGCAATTGGAAAAAGGAATCGACCAGTTGATGGATGAAGGGGTGGCCCAGTTATTCACCCTGGAATTGAACGGAAGAAAGATCATCGGAACCGTGGGGGCACTTCAATTCGAGGTTATTCAATATAGATTAGAGCATGAATATGGTGCTAAATGTACCTATGAGAATCTGAATGTACATAAAGCGACCTGGATCGAAGCTGAAGATGAAAAGAGCGAGGAATTCAAGGATTTCAAGCGTGTAAAATCTAAATATCTGGCCAAAGATAAATCTGGCCAACTGGTTTTTCTTGCAGATTCACAGTTCTCATTGCAAATGACCCAACAAAAATATCGAACGATCAAATTCCATTTTACTTCTGAGTTTTAAAAACAGGATTTTAACCTCGTCACCATTAACTCGTTTCAGGATCTTTTTGAGTTGCTGAAATCGTAGATTCAACGAAGTTAAACAAGTTCAGCATGACCAAATAATCGTTCGAGGTTTGAAAAGACCATTTCCAAAAAGATAAATACACCCACAAATTTTACTATTTTCGGGACAAAGTATATCTATGTCCCAAATTGATCAGTTTATTGCAGATTTCGCCTCGGCCGTGTGGGGAATTCCGCTGGTGATCCTTCTTATTGGAGGAGGAATTTTTCTCTTAATATATTCACGCTTTCTACCTTTCAGATATCTGGGTCATTCCATAGAAGTCCTTCGTGGGAAATATAACAATCCTGATGATCCAGGAGATATTAACCATTTTCAGGCACTTTCAACTGCCCTTTCTTCTACGGTAGGAATGGGAAATATTGCCGGAGTTGCCGTAGCGATCGCTGTTGGTGGTCCCGGAGCTATTTTCTGGTTATGGGTTAGTGCTGTGGTTGGGATGGCGACAAAATTCTTTACGAATAGCCTCGCCGTAATGTATCGGGGGAGAGACACAGAAGGAAAGATCCAGGGAGGCGTAATGTATTTTATTGTTGAGGGACTTGGCAAGAAATGGAAACCTCTGGCGGTATTCTTTGCCGTGGCGGGATTGGTAGGTGCTTTGCCTGTTTTCAATGTAAATCAGCTAACCCAGGCGATCAATTATATCCTTTTGGAACCCAATAATATTGAAACAGGATTTATGAGCAGCCTAATTATCGGCATCGCTCTTACTCTTATTACGACAGTGGTTATTATTGGAGGATTGGACCGCATAAGTAAAACCGTTTCCAAGTTGGTGCCCGCAATGGTTGCCTTATACTTTGTATCTGTATTAGTAATCCTCTTCGTGAATTACGATGTGGTTTTTCATTATTTCGGAATGATCTTTACCGATGCTTTTGCTGCAAATAATTATAAAGGCGATCCGCTTCTAGGTGGTGCTCTGGGCGGACTTATTCTTCTAGGGATTCGTCGTGGTGCATTTTCTAATGAAGCTGGTATCGGAACTGCAACCATGGCTCATGGAGCCAGTAAAACCTCTGAACCGATCAGGGAAGGTTTAATTGCCATGTTAGGCCCGGCAATTGACACCTTAGTAGTTTGTACACTTACGGCAATGGCTATTCTTGTTACAGGAGTTTGGCAAACCGAAGATGTGAATGGGGTGAGTCTTACGGCTGCTGCTTTTGACCAGGCGATCCCTTATGTTGGGAACTATTTGCTTCTTCTTTGCATCCTGGCTTTTAGTATTTCCTCGCTCTTTTCATATTCTTATTACGGAACAAAATGCCTGTCATTCTTATTAGGGGCTAAAAACAAGAAATACTACAATTACGTTTATATTTTAAGTATCATAGTTGGAGCAACAACTTCGCTAAGTTTTATTTTGAATCTGATTGATGGATTCTTTGCTCTAATGGCGATACCTACGATGATCTCAACCTTAATCCTTGCGCCAAGGGTGATGAAAGCTGCGAAGATCTATTTCAAGAAGTATACTCCCTGATAATTGATGATTGATAATTGATAATTGATAATTGATAATTGAATTTCAGGAATTAAACTGAAACAAAAAAAGAGATTTCTCGCTTTGCTCGAAATGACATATATTATTGATTATCTTTTCGAAGGAGCACAGCGACTGACAAATCTCTTTTTTGTAAAATTCAGTAGCATACAAGCTGCTTACTGTCTACTATTCCCTGTTTACTGAACTAAGCCTGTCCCGTAGG
Source organism: Christiangramia sediminis (assembly GCF_020552705.1). Lineage (GTDB taxonomy): Bacteria > Bacteroidota > Bacteroidia > Flavobacteriales > Flavobacteriaceae > Christiangramia > Christiangramia sediminis. The sequence goes on from NZ_JAJBZG010000002.1 coordinate 492,153, forward strand.
TCCAAAATTAAGCGGTAAAGGCGACTTATCGTAGTCACGTATCTCACCATGAGCCTTTTCAAATTTATTGATATTTTCTCCCAAAGCTTTCAATAATCTCTTTGCATGCTGAGGAGTAAGAATAATTCTTGACTTCACCTTACTTTTTGGTCTTCCCGGCATAATATTTACAAAATCCACTACAAATTCTGAAACCGAATGATTGATTATCGCCAGGTTCGAATAGGTGCCTTCTGCAACAGCTTCATCTAACTCAATATTGATCTTTCCTTTCTGGTTTTTATTTTTTTTCTCTTCGTCCATGATTTAAATTTTATTCAATTTAATATTTAATTTGATATCCCCTATTTATCAAGTTTATAATATACAAAGTCTGAAACTATGGGATCGATCCCCTCTTTCCTGAATTCAGTCGCGATCTGTCCGCGATGATACGTAGAATGATTAATCACGTGGAAAATTATATCCCTTACAGAATTCTCATAGCGCTCTCCCCTGGAATTTTTAAACTTTACCACTCTACCTAGTTCTTCTTTCTCAAGTAAGGCCAGGGTTTCCTGAAAATTTTCATTTTCAGCCGACTCCAATTGATCCACTTCAAGATTTTTCCAGACTTCAACCTGATCTTCTTTTCCTTTAATTCTATTATTCCAGATCTTCTGGGCATTCAGCGTATGAGATAATAATTGTATAGCTCTTTTCGGAACCATAAAATGCAGATCTCCATCGTTAAATTTCTTAATGATCTCCAGGTTATAATAATGTGAATATTCCAGTAATTCTTTAAAGTACTCCTTCATATCTCAAATATCGTTATAAATAAAAAAAGGCCCGCAACAGCGAGCCTTTTTTCTAATTATTATCAGGAATTAGTTATAATTAACTTCCTGTTTCTTCTCCATCATTTCGTCGAATTCTTCTTTAGAACCAACGATGATGCTATCATACTTTCTCATACCTGTACCTGCAGGAATTCTGTGTCCTACAATTACATTTTCCTTCAATCCTTCAAGTTGATCGATCTTACCGCTTACTGCAGCTTCGTTCAATACCTTAGTTGTTTCCTGGAAGGAAGCAGCCGAGATAAATGACTTGGTCTGAAGTGAAGCTCTGGTAATTCCCTGAAGAACCGGATTAGCTGTAGCTGTGATTACGTCTCTGGCAGTAGCAAGATTCTTATCTTCTCTTCTAAGAATAGAGTTTTCATCTCTAAGTTCTCTTGGAGTGATAATTTGTCCAGCTTTCAGTTTTTCAGAATCACCTGCATCTTCGATAACTTTCATTCCGAATAACTTGTTGTTCTCTTCGATGAAATCATCTTTATGAACAAGTTGGTTTTCAAGGAATATAGTATCTCCCGGATCAACGATTCTTACTTTACGCATCATCTGTCTTACAACAACCTCGAAGTGCTTATCGTTAATCTTCACACCCTGTAGTCTATAAACCTCCTGAACTTCGTTCACAAGATACTGTTGTACAGCGTTTGGCCCTTTGATGTTCAGAATATCTTCTGGAGTAATAGAACCATCAGAAAGTGGCATTCCAGCTCTCACGTAGTCATTCTCCTGAACAAGGATCTGGTTAGAAAGTTTCACTAGATACTTCTTAACCTCTCCAAGTTTAGACTCAACGATGATCTCACGGTTACCTCTTTTGATCTTACCAAAAGAAACAACACCATCAATCTCAGATACAACCGCCGGGTTAGATGGGTTACGTGCTTCGAAAAGCTCGGTTACCCTTGGAAGACCACCCGTAATATCCCCTGCTTTAGAAGATTTACGTGGAATCTTAACCAGAATTTTACCAACTCCAATTTTCTCAGCATTGTCTACCATAAGGTGAGCACCTACCGGAAGGTTGTAAGAACGAATCACTTCGTCTTTCTTCCCTAAAATATGAAGGGTTGGGATCAATTTCTTGTTACGGGATTCAGAAATTACTTTTTCCTGGAATCCTGTCTGCTCATCGATCTCTACCTGATAAGTTACACCCTGATCAATATTCTCATACTTGATCTTACCGGCAAATTCAGAAATAATTACACCGTTATATGGATCCCATGTACAAATAACTTCACCTTTCTTCACCGCAGCTCCGTCATTAATATTGATCTGAGAACCGTAAGGAATGTTGTTGTTACTTAATACAACTCCTGTTTTCTTATCTTTTATCTTAAGTTCAGCAGTACGAGAGATCACGATGTCTGCAGTTCCACCATCAGGGGCTTCACCTTTAACAACTTTAAGATCTTCGATCTCAGCAATACCATCAAACTTAGCTTCAAGTTTATTATCTTCAGAAATGTTACCAGCAATACCACCCACGTGGAACGTACGTAGTGTAAGCTGTGTACCAGGCTCTCCAATAGACTGTGCAGCAACAACACCCACAGCTTCACCTGTTTGAACGATCTTGTTGGTTGCAAGGTTTCTACCGTAACACTTGATACAGATCCCTTTCTTCGCCTCACAGGTAAGTGGTGAACGTACTTCAACACTCTCGATTGGCGCAGCTTCGATCTTAGCAACGATTTCTTCAGTTATTTCTTCATTTCCACCAACTATAAGTTCATCTGTAGATGGATTTACAACATCATTAAGAGCGATACGTCCAAGGATTCTCTCTCCTAATGATTCTACGATTTCCTCGTTTTTCTTAAGTGGCTTAACTTCAACTCCTCTTAATGTTCCACAGTCATCTTCATTTACAATAACATCCTGAGAAACATCTACCAGACGACGGGTTAAGTAACCAGCATCGGCCGTTTTAAGTGCGGTATCGGCAAGACCTTTACGAGCACCGTGAGTAGAGATAAAGTATTCAAGAATCGAAAGACCTTCCTTAAAGTTAGAAAGAATCGGGTTTTCAATAATTTCACCTCCACCAGAATTAGATTTCTTCGGCTTGGCCATAAGACCACGCATACCTGTTAACTGACGAATCTGTTCTTTCGAACCACGCGCACCAGAATCAAGCATCATATATACTGAATTGAATCCTTGCTTGTCTTCACGAATTCGCTTCATAGCCAAATCAGTTAGACCTGCGTTCGTTGAAGTCCAGATGTCAATTACCTGGTTATAACGTTCGTTATTGGTAATAAGACCCATGTTATAGTTACCAATGATACCCTGAACCTGCTCGTTGGCTTCATCGATCATAGATTGTTTCTCTTCAGGGATGATAATATCACCTAAGCTGAAAGAAAGTCCTCCACGGAATGCGAATCCATATCCAAGACCTTTGATCTCATCAAGGAATTCAGAAGTTTCTGGTACACTGGTAATTTTAAGGATCTTACCAATAATCTCACGAAGTGATTTTTTAGTAAGTACTTCATTAATATAACCTGCCTTTTCTGGAACAGCTTCATTAAATAATACCCTACCAACTGTGGTTTCCTTGATCATCATAACCAATTCACCAGCTTCGTTGAAATCTTTAGTTCTAATCTTAATTCCTGCGTTAAGATCTACTCTCTTCTGGTTGTAAGCTATTACAAGCTCTTCCGCAGAATAGAAAGTAAGTCCTTCACCAATAACAGGCTCTTCTTTTGTAGATTTTTTGTGCTTGGTCATGTAGTAAAGACCAAGTACCATATCCTGAGAAGGTACTGTAATTGGAGAACCGTTTGCAGGGTTCAATATGTTATGAGAAGCAAGCATTAATAACTGTGCTTCCAGAATAGCTTCTGGCCCAAGTGGTAAATGAACTGCCATCTGGTCACCATCGAAATCGGCGTTGAATGCAGTACATGCAAGTGGGTGAAGCTGAATTGCTTTTCCTTCAATAAGTTTAGGCTGGAATGCCTGAATACCCAGACGGTGAAGCGTAGGAGCACGGTTCAATAATACCGGATGCCCTTTAAGTACGTTCTCCAATATATCCCAAACTACAGGTTCTTTCTTATCGATAATCTTCTTAGCAGACTTCACTGTTTTTACGATACCTCTCTCTATCAGTTTTCGGATGATGAAAGGCTTGTAAAGTTCAGCTGCCATATTCTTTGGAAGACCACATTCGAACATTTTCAATTCTGGTCCTACAACGATTACCGAACGTGCTGAATAATCCACACGTTTACCAAGTAAGTTCTGACGGAAACGACCCTGCTTACCTTTCAATGAATCTGAAAGTGATTTAAGTGGACGGTTAGAGTCAGTTTTTACTGCTGATGATTTTCTTGTATTATCGAATAATGAATCTACAGATTCCTGAAGCATACGTTTTTCGTTACGTAGAATAACTTCAGGAGCTTTGATCTCCATTAAACGTTTCAGACGGTTGTTACGAATAATTACACGACGGTAAAGATCGTTCAAATCTGAAGTCGCGAAACGACCACCATCAAGAGGCACAAGAGGTCTAAGTTCCGGTGGAATAACCGGTACAACCTTCATGATCATCCATTCCGGATTGTTTTCACGGTTTTTGTTTGCATCACGAAGTGCTTCCACAACCTGAAGTCTCTTAAGAGCCTCCGTTTTACGTTGCTTGGAAGTTTCGTTATTTGCTTTATGTCTTAATTCATAAGAAAGTTCATCAAGATCTATTCTCTTAAGAATTTCGATAAGACATTCAGCTCCCATTTTAGCGATAAACTTATTTGGGTCGCTGTCTTCTAAATATTGATTTTCCTGAGGAAGTTCATCTAAGATGTTCAGGTACTCTTCTTCAGTTAAGAAATCCATTTTCTTTAATGGTTCCCCTTCTTCATTCTTCGCGTTACCTGCCTGGATCACTACATATCTTTCGTAGTAGATGATCATGTCAAGTTTCTTAGAAGGAAGACCTAGCAAATAACCAATTTTGTTAGGCAAAGAACGGAAATACCAGATATGAGCAACAGGTACCACAAGGTTAATGTGACCAACACGGTCTCTACGAACCTTCTTCTCTGTAACTTCTACACCACAACGGTCACAAACGATCCCTTTGTAACGAATTCTCTTATATTTTCCGCAGGCACACTCATAATCCTTTACAGGACCAAAAATACGCTCACAGAACAATCCGTCACGCTCTGGTTTGTGCGTACGGTAATTGATCGTTTCAGGCTTAAGAACTTCACCACGAGATTCCGCAAGGATGGACTCGGGAGAAGCTAAACCTATAGAGATCTGGTTGAACCTCTGTACTGTATTTTTATCATTATTTCTAGCCATAATAAATGCTGCTAATTATTGTGAATATTCCGTTTAATTGGGGCTGAATGAACAGCCCCGATCAACAGAATGTTATTCTTCAAGTTTTATATCCAATCCAAGACCTTTCAATTCGTGCATAAGTACGTTGAAAGATTCTGGTAGTCCAGGTTCTGGCATTGGCTCACCTTTAACAATAGCCTCATAAGTCTTAGCTCTACCGATCACGTCATCAGACTTCACCGTTAGAATTTCTCTTAGAGTACTAGATGCTCCGTAAGCTTCAAGAGCCCAAACCTCCATCTCTCCAAATCTCTGACCACCGAATTGTGCCTTACCACCAAGCGGCTGCTGAGTAATAAGTGAGTATGGTCCAATAGATCTGGCGTGCATCTTATCGTCGATCATATGACCTAACTTAAGCATGTAAATCACACCAACAGTTGCACGTTGGTCAAATCTCATTCCGGTTCCACCATCATACAGATAAGTATGACCGTATCTTGGAATACCTGCTTTATCTGTAAGATCATTGATCTCATCGATAGTTGCACCGTCAAAAATTGGAGTCGCATATTTCTTCCCGTTTTTCTGACCAGCCCATCCAAGAACTGTTTCGTAGATCTGACCGATGTTCATACGTGATGGTACCCCAAGTGGGTTCAACACGATATCAACCGGAGTTCCGTCTTCAAGGAATGGCATATCTTCCTGACGAACGATTCTGGCAACAATACCTTTGTTACCGTGACGTCCTGCCATCTTATCCCCTACTTTAAGTTTACGCTTCTTAGCGATGTAAACCTTAGCCAGTTTAAGAATTCCTGATGGAAGTTCATCTCCAACAGAAATGGTGAATTTCTCTCTTCTTAGGTTACCCTGAAGATCGTTTTCCTTGATTTTATAATTATGTATAAGATCTGCAACAAGTTCATTAAGGTGATCATCTGTAGTCCATGTACCCGTTGTTAAGTGAGTATAATCGTCTACAGCGTTCAACATCTTCAGCGTGTACTTCTTACCTTTTGGCATTATTTCTTCACCCAGGTCATTCTGCACTCCCTGAGCTGTTTTACCACCGATGATAGTGAAAAGTTTTTCAACCAATTCTGCTTTTAGATTCGCAAACTTAGCGTCATACTTTTTCTCTAATGCTGCAACATCTTCTTTATCTTGAGCTCTCTTACGCTTGTCTTTAATTGCTCTTGCAAACAATTTCTTATTGATAACAACACCACTTAATGATGGAGAAGCTTTTAAAGAAGCATCTTTTACATCACCTGCCTTGTCACCAAAGATCGCACGTAGAAGTTTTTCTTCCGGAGTTGGATCGCTTTCTCCCTTAGGAGTGATCTTACCGATAAGAATATCACCAGGCTTCACTTCAGCACCAACTCTAATCATTCCATGCTCATCAAGGTCTTTAGTAGCCTCTTCTGAAACGTTAGGAATATCATTCGTCAGTTCTTCGTTACCCAGTTTTGTATCTCTAACTTCAAGAGAGTATTCATCTATATGGATAGAGGTGAAAATATCATCTCTTACCACTTTCTCTGAAATTACAATCGCATCCTCAAAGTTGTAACCTTTCCAGGGCATGAAGGCAACCTTCATGTTTCTACCTAGTGCAAGTTCACCTGCTTCAGTAGCATATCCCTGACAAAGTACCTGTCCTTTTGTAACTCTGTCCCCTACACTTACGATTGGCTTCAGGTTGATACAGGTTCCCTGGTTCGTCTTACGGAATTTGATAAGGTTGTAAGATTTTGAATCATCATCAAAACTTACCATTCTCTCCTCTTCCGTACGATCGTACTTAATTACAATCTTATTAGCATCTACATATTCTACTTCTCCTTCTCCTTCAGCATTGATCAATACTCTAGAATCTGTAGCAACCTGTCTTTCTAGTCCTGTTCCAACGATAGGAGAATCAGTTCTTAAAAGTGGTACTGCCTGACGCATCATGTTTGATCCCATCAATGCACGGTTAGCATCATCATGTTCCAAAAATGGAATTAATGAAGCCGAAATAGACGAGATCTGGTTTGGAGCAACATCGGTATAATGTATCTCCTTAGGATCTACAACCGGGAAGTCACCTTCCATTCGTGCAATTACACGATCTGTATCTATGGTACCATCATCTTTTAATGGAATGTTAGCCTGAGCTATCTTCTTACCTTCTTCTTCCTCAGCACTTAAATAAATAGGCTCTTCAGAAGTGTTTATCTTACCATCGGTTACTGTACGGTATGGTGTTTCAATGAATCCCATTCCGTTCACTTTTGCATATACAGAAAGTGAAGAGATCAAACCAATGTTCGGACCTTCAGGAGTTTCAATAGGACAAAGTCTTCCGTAGTGAGTATAGTGAACATCACGTACCTCGAAACCTGCTCTTTCTCTTGAAAGACCTCCTGGTCCTAATGCCGAAAGTCTACGCTTGTGCGTGATCTCTGCAAGAGGGTTGGTCTGGTCCATGAACTGAGATAACTGGTTGGTTCCAAAGAACGAATTGATCACAGAAGACAATGTCTTCGCGTTGATCAAATCTATTGGAGTAAACACCTCGTTATCACGAACGTTCATTCTCTCACGGATCGTTCTTGCCATACGGGCAAGACCAACACCGAACTGCTGAGATAACTGCTCACCTACAGTTCTAACACGACGGTTAGATAAGTGATCAATATCATCAATCTCAGCTTTAGAGTTAATAAGCTCAATTAAATATTTAACAATAGTGATAATGTCTAATTTGGTAAGCACTTGCTTATCCATTTCAACATCAAGACCAAGCTTTTTGTTCATTCTATATCTACCAACTTCTCCAAGGCTGTAACGCTGATCTGAGAAGAAAAGCTTGTCGATAATTCCACGAGCAGTTTCCTCATCTGGCGGTTCAGCATTACGAAGCTGACGATAAATATGTTCTACCGCTTCTTTTTCAGAGTTGGTAGGATCTTTTTGCAATGTATTATGAATGATCGCATAATCACCGGTTTGGTTATCCTCTTTATGAAGAAGGATAGTCTTACTTCCGGTCTCAAGAATTTCTTCTATGTGATCTTTTTCTAATTCTGTATCACGGTCCAGAACGATCTCGTTACGCTCAATAGAAACAACTTCACCAGTATCTTCATCTACGAAATCTTCATACCATGTATTAAGCACTCTTGCCGCAAGTTTACGTCCAAGGTACTTTTTAAGTCCTGTCTTAGAAACTTTAACCTCTTCAGCAAGGTCAAAGATCTCCAGGATATCCTTATCACGCTCGAACCCGATAGCACGGAAAAGAGTAGTAACAGGTAATTTTTTCTTACGATCGATATACGCGTACATAACGCTGTTAATATCGGTAGCAAATTCAATCCATGATCCTTTAAAAGGAATTACACGGGCAGAATATAATTTAGTTCCATTAGCATGGAAAGACTGTCCAAAGAAAACCCCCGGTGAACGGTGTAGCTGAGAAACTACTACTCGCTCGGCACCGTTGATGCAGAAAGTTCCGCTAGGTGTCATATAAGGGATAGTTCCCAGGTATACGTCCTGTACGATGGTTTCAAAATCTTCGTGTTCAGGGTCGGTACAGTATAACTTAAGTCTAGCCTTAAGTGGCACACTGTAGGTCAATCCGCGTTCAATACACTCCTGAATGGAATACCTCGGCGGGTCCACAAAATAATCTAAGAATTCTAGTACAAATTGATTACGGGTGTCCGTAATGGGGAAGTTTTCTAGGAAGGTGTTGTAAAGACCTTCATTTCCCCGTTCTTCTGATTTTGTCTCTAATTGAAAGAAGTCCTGAAAAGACTTAATCTGCAGATCCAGAAAGTCCGGATAAGCAGGCTTGTTCTTAACAGAAGAGAAACTCAATCTTTCAGTTTGCTTTGCTAACATCAATGGACGGGATTATAATTTATATATAAAAAACTGCGATTTTTGAACTTAAGTTCTATATACGCAAAATGGTTTAGACCTCCAGGAGTGAATCCTGAGGTCTAAACCTAAATAATATTGCTTGTGTTAAGCTTATTTAAGCTCAACCTCAGCTCCTGCTTCTTCTAATTGCTTTTTAAGAGCTTCTGCTTCGTCTTTTGCTACTCCTTCTTTTACTGGTTTTGGAGCATTGTCTACTAATTCTTTAGCATCTTTAAGACCTAATCCTGTAAGTTCTTTTACAAGTTTAACTACAGCTAATTTAGATCCTCCTGGAGCAGTAAGAATAACATCAAATTCAGTTTGTTCTTCAGCTTCTTCACCACCAGCGGCAGCACCACCAGCAACAGCTACTGCAGCAGCAGCAGGCTCGATACCATATTCTTCTTTTAAAATATCAGCTAATTCGTTTACTTCTTTTACAGTAAGATTAACTAATTGTTCTGCGAAATCTTTTAAATCTGCCATTTTCTATCGTTTTTAAAAAGTTCTTTAATTTATAATTGTTAAAAAGTGCGTACTATTTTATCCCTCTTTTTCTGAAAGGGTTTTAAGGATTCCTGCAAGTTTTCCACCACCTGATTTAAGTGCAGAAACAACATTTTTAGCAGGAGATTGAAGTAATCCAACGATATCCCCGATAACTTCTTCTTTAGACTTGATATTAACAAGTGTATCAAGATAGTCATCACCTACATAAATAGCTTCTTCTACAAAAGCTCCTTTAAGTAAAGGTTTCTCAGATTTCTTTCTAAATTCCTTAATTACTTTCGCCGGAGCATTTCCGGTTTCAGAAAGCATGATTGAGGTATTGCCTTTTAAAACTGTAGGAAGATCACCGAAATCTTTTTCAGCAGCTTCCATAGCTTTAGCAAGCAATGTATTTTTAACTACCGCCAACTTAACGTTTGCTTTAAAACAAGCTCTACGTAAGTTCGAAGTACTTCCAGCGTCAAGGCCAGAAATATCAGCTAGATAGATAGTTTGAGTATCGGCTAACTGGGCAGTTAAAGCTTCTATAACTTGTGCTTTTTCTTCTCTTGTCATAATCTTAAATTATTGCTCAGTAAACCTTTTAGTATCTATTGCTACACTCGGGCTCATAGTGCTTGACATATAAATACTCTTTATATAAACACCTTTAGCTGCCTGAGGTTTCAATTTTACCAGCGTAGTTAATAATTCCTTTGCGTTACCTGCAATTTTCTCAGCATCAAAAGATGCTTTTCCAACTCCAGCATGCACAATTCCGTGCTTATCTACCTTAAAGTCAATTTTACCAGCTTTCACATCTGAAACCGCTTTAGCGATATCCATAGTTACAGTACCAGTTTTAGGGTTAGGCATTAAACCTCTTGGTCCAAGAACACGTCCTAGTGGTCCAAGTTTACCCATAACGCTAGGCATAGTGATGATCACATCAACATCTGTCCAGCCTCCTTTAATCTTATCAAGGTATTCATCCAATCCAACGTAATCGGCACCAGCTTCTTTAGCCTCTTCTTCCTTATCTGGAGTCACAAGAGCCAAAACTTTAACGTCTTTACCAGTTCCGTGAGGAAGTGTTACCACACCTCTTACCATCTGATTTGCTTTTCTAGGATCTACGTTCAAACGAACCGCCAAATCCACAGAAGCATCAAAATTTGCGTTGGTAACTTCTTTTATCAAAGCTGAAGCTTCGGCGACTGTATAAGTCTTGCCGTTCTCAATCTTAGACTGAGCTTCTTTTTGCTTTTTAGTTAATTTTGCCATTTTTTAATTTCTTTTTGGATTAAAACGGTGCATCACCTTTTACAGTTATTCCCATCGAACGAGCTGTTCCGGCAACCATTTTCATTGCAGACTCTACAGTAAATGCATTAAGATCCTGCATCTTGTCTTCTGCAATCGCTTTAACCTGATCCCAAGAAACACTAGCTACTTTTTTTCTGTTCGGTTCACCAGAACCTTTTTTAGTCTTAGCCGCTTCCATCAATTGTACTGCTGCAGGTGGAGTCTTGATAACAAAATCAAAAGACTTATCCTTATAAACAGTAATTGCAACTGGAAGTACCTTTCCTTGCTTATCCTGAGTTCTACCATTGAATTGCTTACAGAATTCCATGATGTTTACCCCGGCAGCACCTAAAGCAGGTCCAACTGGTGGTGATGGGTTAGCAGCACCTCCGCGAACTTGTAGTTTTACAACTTTACTTACTTCTTTTGCCATTTTTCAAATTTTTAAATGATCGTTTATTGAGTGGAAGCTTAAAAAACAATCAAAAAATATGTAACAGTTATTATTATACTTTTTCTACTTGCATATAGCTTAGTTCCAATGGTGTTTTTCTTCCGAAAATCTTAACCATTACCTCCAGCTTACGCTTTTCTTCATTAATCTTCTCTACAGTACCATTAAATCCATTGAACGGTCCGTCAATAACTTTAATAGTTTCACCAATTGTGAACGGAATCGCAACATTATCAGCTTTCACAGAAAGCTCATCTACCTTTCCTAACATTCTATTCACTTCAGATTTTCTAAGCGGCACAGGATCTCCTCCTTTTGTTTCACCTAAAAACCCAATAACTCCGTTTATTCCTTTTATAATATGAGGAATCTCTCCCCCAATATTTGCCTGAATCATTACATAACCAGGAAAATAGACTCTTTCTTTGTTTACCTTCTTACCGTTACGAATTTGAATCACCTTTTCGGTAGGAACAAGAACCTGATCTATGGCGTCTTGAAGCCCCAGGTATTCGATCTCTTTTTCAATATAATCTTTAACCTTATTCTCCTGTCCGCTAACGGCACGAACCACATACCACTTTTTCTCTTTTGCTTCTGCCATAGCTATCTTAATTATGATTTAACCCATTCGAAGTACTGCTCAATCGCTCCACTAAAAAGCGTATCGACACCCCAAATAGCCAATGAAAAAATAATCGAGAATACTGCAACAATAACTGTTAGCCTTTGAGCTTCAGACCAGCTTGTCCAGGTAACGTGGTTTCTTAACTCGTTATATGATTCTGATATGTAATTAACAATTCCTGCCATTTTATAAAAAGATATTTGCACGGGTTGAGAGGCTCGAACTCCCGACACCTGGTTTTGGAGACCAGTGCTCTACCAACTGAGCTAAACCCGTAAATATAAGTGAAGGTATCCCGCTCTTCACGGGATACCTTTTTATATTAAGATAATTCTTAATCTAGAATTTCAGTTACCTGACCAGCACCTACAGTTCTACCACCTTCACGTATAGCGAAACGTAGTCCTGTATTCATTGCGATTGGCTGGATAAGCTCTACTGTAATAGTAAGGTTATCACCAGGCATTACCATTTCTACACCATCAGGAAGGTTAATTGTTCCTGTAACATCAGTTGTACGTACGTAGAACTGAGGACGGTAGTTGTTATGGAATGGAGTGTGACGTCCACCTTCTTCTTTCTTAAGGATATAAACCTCTGCTTTGAATTTTGCGTGAGGAGTTACAGATCCTGGCTTAGTAATTACCATACCTCTAGAGATCTGAGTCTTTTCAATACCTCTTAGAAGGATACCAACGTTATCACCAGCTTCACCTCTATCAAGAATCTTACGGAACATTTCAACTCCAGTAATAGTAGAAGTAAGTTTTCCAGCTCCCATACCAATGATCTCTACAGGATCTCCAGTATTAGCAACACCAGTTTCGATACGTCCAGTTGCAACAGTACCACGACCAGTAATAGAGAATACATCTTCGATAGGCATCAAGAAAGGCTTATCAACATCACGCTGTGGAAGCTCAATCCAAGTATCAACCGCTTCCATAAGATCAAGAACAGTCTTAGACCATTTCTCATCACCTTCAAGAGCTCCAAGTGCAGAACCTGAAATTACAGGACCATTATCACCATCATACTCGTAGAAAGAAAGAAGATCTCTTACTTCCATTTCAACTAGTTCAAGAAGTTCCTCATCATCAACAAGGTCAACTTTATTTAAGAATACAACGATTCTTGGAATACCAACCTGACGTCCAAGAAGGATGTGCTCACGAGTTTGTGGCATAGGACCATCAGTCGCAGCAACAACAAGAATAGCACCATCCATCTGAGCAGCACCAGTTACCATGTTCTTTACGTAATCGGCGTGACCAGGACAGTCAACGTGTGCATAGTGACGCTTCTCTGTTGAATACTCAACGTGAGAAGAGTTAATTGTAATACCTCTTTCTTTTTCTTCTGGAGCGTTGTCAATTTGATCAAACGCACTAGCTTCTGAATATCCAGCATCAGCCATTACTTTAGTAATAGCAGCTGTTAATGTAGTTTTTCCGTGATCTACGTGTCCAATTGTACCAATATTTAGGTGCGGTTTGGAACGATCGTAAGTTTCCTTTGCCATAATTAATACTTATTTAATCTTAGTTATATATTAGTGTTCAATTTTATACAAAACTAGAGCCAACGATGGGAATTGAACCCATGACCTCTTCCTTACCAAGGAAACGCTCTACCCCTGAGCTACGTCGGCCAGACAATTGACTGTTTTAAACAGCGATAACCATAAACCAACACGGGGTTTATGGATAAGATCAGGACTGAGGTAATGTTGCCGATATAACCCAATTTGGATCACTTTTTACAGACTAACAAAAGAAATTTAAAACACAAAACTTTAACTTTCTTCTAATCTAATAACCGGGGGATATCCTGATTCAATTTATTAGAGCAAAAAGATCACGCTTTTCAGCATGAGACATTTTCGCTTTTGAGCGGGAGACCGGGTTCGAACCGGCGACATTCAGCTTGGAAGGCTGACGCTCTACCAACTGAGCTACTCCCGCATTACCATATTTAGATCTACATCTATTTGGATTATCTCGCAAAAGCTCGATGATCCAGTTTGGGTGACCCCAAACTTCGATTTTAAAAACACTGTCTTTCAAAAGCGAGCTTTTGACGCCAGCTTATTTTAAAATCTTAGTGGGGAGAGCAGGATTCGAACCTGCGAAGACGTAGTCAGCAGATTTACAGTCTGCCCTCGTTGGCCGCTTGAGTATCTCCCCAATTTTACCACTATTTCATAGAACCATAGCTGAAACAGCTAAGCTTCTGATGGTTTTTAAAACGGCTGCAAATTAAAGCAAATTTGAAGCACCATCCAAAGCATTTTTTAAAATTTCAAAGGATTATTTTTTAACTTTTTCAACCTTAAGGTTTTAAAATTTAAATTTTCTCCAAAATTTTGGTAATTCCAGTATTTCAAGAGCCGATGGAGGGACTCGAACCCACGACCTGCTGATTACAAATCAGCTGCTCTAGCCAGCTGAGCTACATCGGCCTTTTACGCTGCTTTTTCAGCATAAAAAAGTCCGCTATTTCTAACGGACTGCAAATGTATATAAATTATTCCTTTATCAAAAAATAATTTTGAAAAAAATTAGCTAAACATGTGCGCTCATTTTTTCCTTCTTTTTAATCAATTGCCTTTGTAGTGAACTAACACATTCATCTACACATGCTTCAAATTTATTGCAGGTTTTTTTAACTATAATCTCTCCACCGGGTATACTAAGCAAGATTTCTGTGATCTTATTATCCTTTGCACTTGTATTTTGAACTTTAAAAAATACATCGGCATGAATAATCTTATCAAAATAAGTATCCAGTTTATCCAGTTTCTTTTGAGTGAAGTCGATTAATTTTTGATCGGCATTGAAGTTTACAGACTGCAGATTCATTTTCATATCCAGTAGAATTTAATTAAACAAGAGATTAAGTTAATTCTTATTGTTCCGGGGATGAGCATTTTGGTGTATTTTACTCAATTCGGCAATGCTGTTGTGAGTGTAGACCTGAGTCGCTGCCAAACTGGAGTGACCCAACAATTCTTTTACCGCATTTAAATTGGCTCCCTGGTTCAATAAATGAGTGGCAAACGAATGTCGCAAGATATGCGGACTCTTTTTTAGTTTCCCAGACACCTCACTAAAATAATTATTTATAAGTCTATAAACAAAACTTTCATAGATTTTATCACCTCGGGAAGTCAAAAAAAGATAACCTGAATTAGGCAATCCTCCGTCTTCACTTCTAAACTCAAGATATTTAGCAGCAGTTTCTTTTACAGAAGATATCAATGGAATATATCTTTCCTTATTTCTCTTTCCCAATACTTTCAACACCCCTTTTTCGAGATCTAGATCCGGGAGTTTAATATTGATCAATTCAATCCTCCTAATACCTGTGGAATAAAATAATTCCACTATCAATCTATCCCTGATTCCTTCGAAGGTTGAATCATCTATTCTCTCAAGGACCCGCACGATCTCATCTTCAGAAAAGGGAATTTGTATTTTTTTAGGTGTTTTTAAAGCTTTATGCTTTGTTAGCGGAGAAAGTTCAATTTGTTCTGTTTTAAGAAGAAAACGATAATAAGCTTTTAAAGAAGATATTTTCCTGTTGATAGTTCGGTTTGAGATTCTAGCTTCAGAAAGCTCAACGATCCAGCTTCTAATTTGAGGATAGTTCACCTCCTCCACACTTTTTTGCTCGAAGGTATTCTCTATAAAACTTTGAAATTCACAAAGGTCTGCCTTATACGCGGTAATAGTATGAACCGAGTATTTTTTCTCAAGTTCCAGGTAATCAAGAAAAGCAGAAAAGGGCATAAAAAAACTGTTGATAAACAAAGTTAGTAAACTTTAGCCTATCAACAGTCTTAAATATTGTCGACTGATTTTACAATCGTCTAGTAAATTTACTAGATATCTTCTGCGTCTCTCAGATGCTGAATGTATTCAGCTTTCTGAACTTGAGCTCTACGCTCTACAGATGGTTTTGTAAAATGCTGACGATCTCTTAGCTGGCGCATAGTTCCGGTCTTATCAAACTTTCGCTTGAAACGCTTAAGAGCTCTATCTATATTTTCTCCGTCTTTAACTGGTATAATTAACATAGTGTCATAACCTCCTCTCTTTTGGAATCGGCTGCAAAGATAAAGTATTTATATAAACTCCCAATCATTTTATTATTTATTTCATCCTGAAAGCTTTGTTTAAATTCATCAACAATTCTTTTCTGTAAATTAGGCTAATATTAAACAACAAATTATGAGACCAGTCAGGATATTATTCATCGTATTTATACTATTCAGTTCTCCCCTTTTCGCTTTTCAGAATATGGAAGAGGTAGAGATCAAAATCATTCCGGTAAACGAAAATGTTTACATGCTTAAAGGCGCCGGAGGAAATATAGGAGTGCTTATTGGTAAAGATGGTATCTTCATGATAGACGATCAGTTTCCTGCACTAAGTGATAAAATTAAAAGCAAATTAAAAACTCTGAGCGATCACCCGGTAAAATTCCTGGTAAATTCTCATCATCATGGCGATCATACTGGAGGAAATTCTAATTTCCAGGAAGATGGCACCCTTATCTTTGCTCATGAAAACGTTAGAAAAAGACTAAAAGCAGATACTACCAAAACCAGCGGCTTACCCATTGTTACTTTTAACGACAAGATGAATCTTCATATAAACGGAAATGATATTGTGGTGGCACATGTACATAATGCACATACAGATGGAGATGCTTTGATCTATTTCCCGCAAAGCAATGTTTTACATACAGGCGACACTTTCTTTAACGGAATGTTCCCATATATCGATCTTAATAGCGGCGGAAGTATTGATGGAGATATAGAAGCAGCGCGAACCGGATTATCCATGATTAATAATAAGACTAAGATCATACCGGGGCACGGGGAGGTTGCCAGCTATTCAGATTATGAAGCTTATTTAAAAATGCTGGAAAAAATCCGGAAGAATATTCAGAAAGCCATGGATGCCGGAAGTTCTGAATCTGAGATTATCAATAATGAGGATCTCACCAGTGAATTCTATACTGATGAAGCCTCCAAAGATTTTTTTATAACCGGACCCAAAATCAGAAAAACGGTTTATGATAGTTTAAATAAATAACCCCGAACACTATGTCCAGGGTCTTTATTAAATAATTCTTACCAAAATTCTTATTCTGCAGCAGGTTTATATTCCTTTTGATCGATCACCATTTTGGCGATAATCTCTTTCAGGATTTCAGAAGTTCCACCTCCAATTGGCCCCAGCCTGCTATCTCTAAACAATCTGGCCATAGGATAATCTTCCATATAACCATAACCTCCAAGCATCTGAAGGCATTTGTACATTACCTCATCTGATATTTTAGTAGCTAATAATTTAGACATACTAGCTTCTTTAACTACATATTCTCCATCATTCAGCCTTTGGGCAGTGGCATAATTAAATTCCTTAATAACTTCCACCTCACTAACCATCTCAGCAAGAGAATGTCTTAGAACCTGAAACTTATCTAAGGTTTTTCCAAAAGCCTCACGCTCTTTCATATAACCCATTGCATAATCCAATGCAAATTCAGATCTCGCATGGGCGTTGATCCCCATGATCAATCTTTCCATCGCAAAATGCTGCATGATATAGTTGAAGCCTTTTCCCTCTTCACCTAAAAGATATTCTGCAGGAATTTCAACATTATCGAAAGCGAGTTCTGCCGTATCTGAAGCTCTCCATCCTAATTTATTCAATTTGGTTGCAGAGATGCCTTTAAATTCTTTATCCACCAGAAAAATACTCATCCCTTTATTACCTTTCTCTGGAGCAGTTTTAGCAGCCACTACATAAAAGTCTGCGTAGACACCATTGGTTATAAAAGTCTTGGAGCCGTTTATTACGTACTTATCACCTTTTTTCACAGCAGTTGTTTTCATCCCTGCCACATCTGACCCTCCAAAGGGCTCAGAAATACAAAGACAACCTATCTTCTCCCCTTCAATAGCCGGAGTAAGATATTTTTCCTTGAGATCATGGTCTGCCTCTACTTTCAAATGGGTCATTGCCAAATATGCATGAGCCCACATGGCCGCGGCAAAACCTCCAGAGTTAATTTTCTGTAGTTCTTCAAGAAATATCACCGTATAAAATAGATCCAGTCCCATTCCCCCATATTCCTCCGGTTGGTTGAGACCGAAATAACCCATTTCACCGAATTTCTTCCATATAAAACGTTCTATGGTTCCCGTCTCTTCCCATTTTTCTATATGAGGTACGACTTCTTTCTGCAAAAATTCCTGAAAACTTTTCCTGAATAAATCATGTTCCTCTGTAAAATATCTGCTCATTTCTATATTATATTAAAGCTGCTATCAACATTTGATACAGCACTTCCTAATTATATTATTGTGAATTTGGGTACGAAAATTTCCCAAAAATTACTCTATGGCCAAATATAATTTAATTCTATCAATTTTATCGTAAGGAAAAGCGTTGATTTTTGCTAATTCTTCAAATGAAGAAATCCCCTCATGAAGTTTGCGATAGGTAATAATTTCTTTAGCTATTTTGCTGTTAAAATAAGGTATTTCAGCCAGCTCCTCCTCATTAATCAAATTGAGATTCTTTATAGTTACATCAGGCCTGGAAAGCAGGTCAAACTTTTGATCAATTCGTTCTACAACTTCCGGAGTAAGGCCATACACATCTTTTAGCTGAATAAGAGAAAGGAAACCTCCTATACTATTTCTATATTTTATAATTCTTTGGGAAAGCACTTCCCCAATTCCATTAACTACTTTTAAATCTTCAGCATTTACTGAATTAAGATCAAGAATATTAATTTCTGCAGGGGCAGATGTTGTAGACTGAATTTTTACTGAATTTAGCTTTTGAGTCCATTCAGGAAAACGAAAAGACGGACTGATCTTTAACAACAGGCTATCTGAAATGCCTGTAATCTTCTGAAAATCTTCCGCAGAATTCATCCATTTTCCGGATGCTCTATACGCTAGCAGTCGATCTATTTCCTCAATACTCATCCCCAGCTGATAACCCTTAAAATCTGAAATATAATTTGGATTGAAAGGATAGATAGTATCCTTTCTTTTGATAGAATTTTGATTTAAGGAATCCAGTTTTTTCTGAAACTTATCAATTCTACTTTGATCTATCATAGGCTGAGCTTCAGACGGAAAATTCAGAAATAAGAATATCTGGAAACCAATAATTAACAGCACTAAAACAAAAATCCCATTTTGCTGACCTTTTGAAAGCGCAAAATGGGATCTTAAAAATTTCATTATTTAGAAGGACCTAAGAAGCGGCCTCTGCTTTTTTACTTTTTTCAGGTTTGTGAAATAATTCACCTGCTTTAAGTCTGTGCGAGTATTCTTTTAGGTCATTACTAACCTCTCCAATCATAAAGTATAATCCTATAATATTAGGGAAAGACATCGCAAGTATCATCATATCCGAGAAATCCAGTACCGCTCCCAAACTTACGGAAGCACCAACCACTACAAAAATAAGGAAAAGTGATTTGTAGATAATCTCATTTTTCTTACTCTTTCCAAACAAATACGTCCACGCTCTCATTCCATAGTAAGACCAGGAAATCATAGTAGAGAATGCGAAAAGGAATACCGCGGTTGCCAGTACATAAGGGAACCAGGAGATCACACTACCAAAAGCAGTTGAAGTAAGCTCAACCCCTCCAACACCTTCAACTTCATGCATTCCTGTAAAAATAAGCACCAATGCCGTAAGCGTACACACTACAACCGTATCGATAAATGGCTCTAATAAGGCCACAAATCCTTCAGATGGCGGATGATTCGTTTTCGCCGCACTGTGGGCTATCGCCGCAGATCCAACACCAGCTTCATTCGAGAAGGCAGCACGTTGGAATCCAACTATTAAGACCCCGATTATACCACCTTTTAAGGCACTGGGACTAAATGCCCCATCCCAGATTGCAGTAAATGCAGGTCCTATATTTTCAATATTCACTCCAATAACTATAAGTGCTCCAAGAACATATACTGCTGCCATAATAGGCACAATCTTTCCGGTCACCTTGGCAATACTGCTAATACCACCAATAATAACAATACCTACAAGTACTGCTACCACTATCCCGAACCAGAATCCATTTCCAACTAGCATTGGAAATTCTCCTGCTAAAATCGAAAATGACTGATTTGCCTGGAACATGTTACCACCACCAAAGGAAGCTCCAATTGCCAGAATAGCAAAAAAAGCAGCCAGGAATTTACCTAAACCTCTTTTATTTCTCTTTTCAAGACCGTATCTAAGGTAGTTCATTGGACCACCAAACACCCGTCCTTCAGAATTGATAAATCTATATTTTACACCCAGGGTACATTCAACAAATTTCGAGGACATCCCCAGCAAACCTGCAAGGATCATCCACATAGTTGCTCCGGCTCCACCTAAAGAAATAGCAACTGCTACTCCCGCAATATTACCCAGCCCTACGGTACCAGAAACGGCTGTAGCCAACGCCTGGAAGTGAGTTACCTGTCCAGGTGCGTTTGGATCATCATACTTACCTTTTGCAAGTTCAAGAGCATGCTTAAATCCTCTAATATTGATAAATCCTAAACGAATCGTAAAGAATAATGCCCCAAGTACTAACCATACTACAATAAAGGGTATACTCTTTTGTTGCGGATCACCATTAGGATGCAAGAGAGCTATAGGCTCATCATATTCGATCGCTGCGAAATACTGTGCTCCCTGCTCAATTACGTGTTGCTTGTTTTCTGAATTATAAATAACCTCTCCTTCTTCAAGGAAATGCTTCAGGTTACCATCTGCATTTGCATTTACAGTTACGCTCTGACCATTCTTAGAAACTATAGCAATAGGATCGCCCTCATTCACATGTTGCCCTTCATCAACCAACCATTCTTCAAGAACAAATCTTGAAGTTTCCTGTGGATCAAATTGCGGTGCTTCTACTCTCTTAAGATCGGCATAAACCACGGGATCGTAAATTCCCATTGCTGAAAATGGATCCCAGAAAAGAACACTTCCCATACTTGCAACAATTGGAGCAAATGTTCCATTAAAGTGCTCTGTGATTGCTTCAGCATCTACCTGATATTCTTTCTCCACAGAATTCCCCTGGCTGTCACTAACTACAACACTATAAGGAATACCTTCAGTAAGACCCTCCGTTCGGTTAGATTCAAGCTTGGTGCCCTGATTAGACCACTTGTACTGATAAGGAGGAGTTCCTCCGGTTACATCTAGTTCGATGAACCCATTATTAATCACTTTTGAAGGATTACCTACTTTGGCCTTTACATCTAGTTCTTGTGCAGACAATCCAAAAATTGAAAATAAAAAGAACATTGAAAGCAAATACTTTCTCATATAGAATTGAAGTTATTTATTTGAAGTTAAATTTTCAGCGGGTGAATATGCTAAAAAATTAGGCTATTTCAAACTTTTAGCCGTTAAATTGTGAATTTCTTGTTAAAAATAATACAGATCTTTAAAAGGAATTTAGCTCTGATATTTTAAATTTAATTGTACTTCTTTAAGCCTTAAAAATATTCCGGTCTTCTAGGTCTAAAATTTAAAGATCAAATACCGAAGTTCGCTTTGTATAGATTAGATCCTTTAATTTTAACCAGAAGGCGAGGGTAAGATATACTATAAAACCAACTCCCATGGTGAAGAATGATGCGTATATAAAAAATAATCTCACACTTTTAGCCCGCATCCCCAGTTTATCAGCAAGCCGTGTGGAAACGTAAAAACCATGCTTTTCCAGATAATATCTAATATTGGAAACAAAAGTCGTCATGCCACAAATTTAATTGTATTTGGGTGATTTTCTTAATAAAGAAGCACCCAATTCACATTGCAAGCATTTGTTAGCATTGCAATATTCCGTCTTTAACTGCAGCAATCCCTGTGAATGCATGGCTGTAACTGCCGTATTGGGGCGTAATGTATTAAAAAGCTCTATCACTGTATTCTTCTCAGATTTTATTTCATTTATAAGATCCTGAAGAGATTGTTCATCCTTTTCCTCGATAAACTGAAAATAACTATGCTTTATGGGGATGATACAATTTATTATGATAAGGTCTAGAAATGAAGAACTCAGCTTTTTATCCTTTTTTAGTTGAGTTTTTCCAAAGTTATAATGGCATTTCCAATACGGGGAAATATTCAATTTAAACAGATCTTTAATTGACTGTACGTCTTTTGAATACATTATATCCTGAAAAATGCTCTTTCTTTTAGAATATACAGAAGCAAGTTGGGCCAGTCGTATGGTAGGAAAATTATCAGGTCTTAACCTGAAAAATTGCGGAGATTCGAGAAATTCATTTTCCAGGGAAAATTTATGTTTTAAATAAATATATTCTTTCTCCAGATCAAGACCGTATTGATCTACATTCTTAATAATACCGGCCTGTCCTAAAAAAAGAGCCTCCAGTGAAAACTGATTCCCAGATAATTTCTGCACAAGCTTAAAATCCAAATTAAGCGCCATGTTCATAAAAGCTTCAGCATTCACTTTCGAGCCAAAACTTCTGGAAAGCATAATAAATAAAACTGCATCCCAGTTATTTCCTGTTTTCCTTAAAAGATCTAGAATAAGATCTGATTTCTTTTCCAGCCGTTCAAAGAACATGCGCTCTAACCAATGTTGTATTTGAAATTCAGAAAAATTTCCAAAGTCCTTTTCACAATTCAACTTAAAATGGTCTTTTTCTAGAAGACTTTTGTAGGTTTCAAGAATGCTATCATCAACTTTATCATTCAAAATGAGCGTGGGAATAATAGAACGATCGTTACGGTATATTTCAACATCGTGTTCCCAGACCACATGAAGTATCACATTATCGTAGGCTGGATCTTTTTCATGCTGATGCGCATACCAGTCTGAAGATTTTAAGTGCATCTCTACATTTCCTGCCCAGAGCTGCTCGCCTATTTGTATTTTTGCATTGAAAAAATCTGGTCCCGCTAATTCATTCTGGAAACCGGGATGGAGTATTTTTAATAGCTGCCTTT
Source organism: Christiangramia sediminis (assembly GCF_020552705.1). Lineage (GTDB taxonomy): Bacteria > Bacteroidota > Bacteroidia > Flavobacteriales > Flavobacteriaceae > Christiangramia > Christiangramia sediminis. The sequence goes on from NZ_JAJBZG010000002.1 coordinate 515,142, forward strand.
CTGAAGTTTTTAGAGCTTCAGTATCATATTTTCGGAACTTCCATAAATGATATAAAAAATCCTCTCTCACCTTTCAAATATATCAATTTAAACAATTGATAATTAGAGGCTAAAGAATTTAATTAAGGTAATTTATCTGCCACCTGATTCACTATCTGATCTACCCAATATTGATACATTAAACCGCTGGGATGAAGCCCGTCGCTGGCAACCAGATCAGGATTATTTTCTGCATCGCGGGAAATAGGAGTGATATTATAAAAAGGGACATTGAATTCATTGGCTACCCTTCTAAAAATCTCATTAAACCTGTCTATCTCTGCACTGATCTCTTCCTGATTTGAAGATCCAAAAGGAGTGTAACCGTAATCTGGAATACTTAGGGCAAAAACTCCCTTTTCCATAGTTTTTGAATGGTTTATCGCCTTTCGGAAGATCGTCCTGAGGTCTTCCTCATATTCGGTGGCCGGTTTACCCTGGTATTGATTATTTACACCTATAAGGATAGAAACTAGATCAAAGTCCCGCTGAATATTTAATTCGTTTTCCATTCCTCTCAGAAGATCTTCGGTGGTCCAGCCCGTCTTGGCGATAATTTTAGGAGCTGCCATTTTATAGCCTCTAGCTCTAAGCTGCTCTGCCAATTGTACCGGCCAGCGCTCTGTCTCTACCACACTCTCTCCTATAGTATAGGAATCTCCCAGAGCGAGGTAAGAATAATTTGGTTCAGCAGGCTCTTCATTATCCCGAACATCTACGGTAGAGCTACAGGAAAAAAGAATAAGGCTTAAAAACAGAAAGTAGATTTTTTTCATAATTATCTTTTGAGGCCTGAAAATAACATATTTGAAATTATCCTGAAATTTTTAGATTGAGTTTAGCCTTTTCTTAGCAAAAAAACTCTTCCGTATGCTGGAAGAGTTTTTTAAAATTCTTAAAAATTTCGAATTATGCCGCATCCCTGAATTTAGGATTTATAAATAATTCGCCATTCTTCAATTTTTGCCAGTAAACATTCATGTCCCCTCTTACTTCAGAAGACATTATATAAAGACCTATTATATTAGGAAATGACATGGCCAGGATCATCATATCGGAAAAACTTAGAACTGCTCCAAGACTTACTGATGCTCCAACTACCACAAATAAAAGGAATAGAACTTTATATATAATTTCAGATTTTTTACTTTGTCCAAATAAATAGGTCCAGGATCTCATTCCATAATAAGACCAGGATACCATCGTGGAAAAAGCGAATAAGAATACTGCTAAAGCAAGTACCGCAGGAAACCAGGAGATCACACTCCCAAAAGCGTCTGCAGTTAATTCTACCCCCTGCATACCTCCATCAACTTCGTGCATTCCGGTAAAAATAAGAACCAAAGCGGTCATGGTACAAACCACCATAGTATCTATAAAAGGCTCAACCAGGGAGGTAAATCCGTCTGCTATAGGGTTCTCAGTTTTGGTAGCACTATGTGCAATCGCTGCTGAACCAACCCCGGCTTCACTTGAGAATGCAGCCCGCTGGAGACCGATGATAAGCACTCCTATAAATCCACCTTTCATAGCACTGGCTGATAAAGCTCCATTATAGATCGCAGAAAAAGCTCCCCCAATATTTTCAATATTAACTCCAATTACCACCGCACATCCCAGGATATATATTATTGCCATTACGGGAACCACCTTACCGGTTACGCGGGCAATACTATTTATACCTCCAAGAATTACAGCTCCTACAAGAAGTGCAAAAACAATTCCGAACCAAAAGCCCTGTCCCTCTAAAAAAGGGAGCTGTTCAGAAACAATTTTAAATGCTTGATTAGACTGAATCATATTTCCGCCCCCAAATGAGGCTCCAACACCTAGTACGGCAAATAAGCCTGCAAGAAATTTACCCAGGCCTTTCATGTTTCTTTTCTCCAGACCATACCGTAGATAATTCATTGGTCCTCCAAAAATTCTTCCGTCTTCATTTATCTTACGATACTTAACCCCCAATGTACATTCTGTAAACTTCAGAGACATTGCAAAAAATCCGGCGGTAAACATCCAGAATGTTGCCCCTGCACCTCCAAGAGAAATCGCCACGGCTACCCCGGCAATATTACCCAGACCCACGGTAGCAGAAACTGCGGTAGCCATGGCCTGGAAATGAGTAATGGTTCCCGGAGCATCCGGATTATCAAATTTTCCTTTGGCCAGTTGAATGGAATGTTTGAATCCCCGGATATTTACAAAGCCAAGTCTTAGGGTAAAAAAGATACTTCCAAGAATTAGCCAGATAACTATAAATGGAATCGCATTTTTTCTAACATCTCCATTTGGGTGGTGTAAAGGTTGTGGATCGTCATATTTAACCTGAGCGATCATATGAGCATTTTGCTCGATGACATCTTCTTTATCGTTGGGATCAAAGATCTCACCACCTTCCTTAACCAGGTAAGACACTTGTCCCGAAGCATCGGAATAAACATCAATCTCTTCCCCTGCATCACTTTGAACTACAGCTATTTTATCTCCTTCAGAAACAGAAGTCCCTTCCTTCACCAGCCATTTCGCGAGAGAGTAGGAGTTATTGGTCGTCGCATCCCAACTTGGAATCGGGATTTCCTTCTGATCTGTATAAACTACCGGATCATAGATCCCAATTGCTGCAAAAGGATCCCAGAAAAGGATATTGCCCAAAAAATCTACGGCAGGCTGTACTTTACTATTGAATATTTCGGTAATTGAATTCGCTTTTATGCTAAAATCCTTCTTAACGGTATTACCTTCAGAATCTGTAACGGTAACTGAATAATCAAGACCTTCTATAAGACCCTGAGCTTTTTTAGAATCAAGAGCAACACTTTGTTTGCTCCATTTAAACTGGTAAGGTGGCTGACCTCCCTGAACTTTTACACGAGTCTCGCCATCATTGATCTCCTGGGTGGGGTTGATAAGCTTTAGAGAAACCTCCAGATCTGAGGCTTTCTTTTCCTCATTTTGAGCATTTACAATAAGAGTTAATATTAAGAATAGACTGGTTAATAACCATGAATTCTTTACCATATAAAATATTTTTCATTAAAATTATAGAAAGTACACTTTCAGAATTTAATCTATGTATCCCATTTTTCTCATCCACTCATCATTGTACATTTTACCAACATATCGGCTTCCATGATCGTGAAAAAGCACTACCACCACATCATCCTTCTTAAAATGTTCTTTTAACTGAAGTAATCCTTTTGCTGCTGCACCTGCACTATTTCCCAGAAAAAAACCTTCTTCTTTAGACAGCTTTTGAGTATATACAGCCGCATCCTTATCAGTAACCTTGGTAAAACCATCAATGACACTAAAATCTACATTCTTCGGAAGGATATCTTCTCCAATACCTTCAGTCACATAAGGGTAGATTTCTTTTTCATCGAAAACTCCGGTTTCGTGATATTTCTTAAAAACAGATCCGTAGGTATCGATTCCCCAAACTTTAATATTTGGATTTTTCTCTTTTAAATATTTTCCAACGCCAGAAATAGTTCCACCGGTTCCTACTCCAACCACAAAATGAGTTACTTTTCCATCTGTCTGTTTCCATATCTCGGGACCGGTAGTTTCATAATGAGCCTCACGATTTGCAAGGTTGTCATACTGATTAACATACCAGGAATTTGGAGTTTCTTCTGCCAGTCTTTTTGAAGTTGAATAATAAGAACGAGGATCATCCGGCTCAACATCAGTAGGACAAACGATCACTTCACTTCCAACTGCCTTAAGAATATCCATCTTTTCCTTACTCTGCTTATCACTTAAAACACAGATCATTTTATAACCCTTTACAATGGCTACCAGGGCAAGGCCCATCCCTGTATTTCCTGAAGTACCTTCAATAATAGTTCCTCCAGGTTTTAACCAACCTTTTCTTTCAGCATCTTCAACCATCTTCACCGCCATGCGATCTTTAACAGAATTCCCGGGATTAAATGTTTCATATTTTGCAAGTACCAGTGCATCTATCTCCTCCACGATCTTGTTCATCTTAACCAGTGGAGTATTTCCAATTGTACCTAATATATTTTCAGCGTATTCCATTTTCAATTTTTAAGAGTGCAAATGTAAAAAATCCTGCAGCCTTAAACCAAGGATTACAGATGCTTATATTTTGGTCGGCAATTTTTATTCGAACTTAATTGCTTTTACCGGAGATATTTTTGAAATGATCACGGAAGGGATCAAAAGCATTAACATGCAAAGGAGTAATGTTCCCAGGTTCACGGCAAGTATATAATCCCAGTTGAGATAAATAGGGACTTCAGTTACATAATAAGTACGTGGATCTAAAGGGATTAATTTAAAATATTTCTGAAGCGCTAAAATTCCTATTCCTATTAAATTACCCCAGAACAATCCCAGGATAATCAGGTACCCGGCATTATAAAGAAATATTTTCCTGATTCCCCAGTCTCCCGCACCAAGCGCTTTTAAAATTCCGATCATCTGGGTACGTTCTAATATCAACACCAGCAGGGCCGTGATCATATTGATCCCCGCTACCAGGATCATAATTCCAATAATAAGAGCAATATTAAAATCAAAAAGAGATAACCATTCAAATATCGAATAGTACTTCTGACTTATGGTTTGGGTGTCCAGAAAAGATCCTGTATTCTCATAAACTTCATTTCCTTTTTGATCCAGTTCATCAAAATCTTCCACAAAAACCTCAAAATTTCCTACCTGATCGTCTTCCCAATTATTGATACGCTGAATATGCCTGATATCGGCAATGAGATAAAGTTCATCAAATTCCTGAAATCCTGATTCATAAATACCGGTGATCTCAAAACCTCTTGCCAATGGACGCTCACTATTTTCCCGCAGAAAATAGGTTGGAACTTTATCTCCAACCTCTAATTGAAGCCGGTTAGCCAGATATTGTGAAATAAGGATCTCATCATTCAGGTTATTAGAAAAATCGGGAAGTTTCCCAGCCGTCAAAAATTCTTCGAAGTAATCCCAGTTATAATCGTCTCCAACTCCTTTTACGATAATTCCTTCAAAATCTTCTTCGATTCTTATGACCCCGAATTTAGTAGCAACCGCCTGAATATGCTTTATTCCCTCTACGGTAGTAAATTCCGGATAAAAATCCTGATCTTTTGATACGGGAATCAAAGATACCTTTGAGCTATTATTATCGTAACTGGAAATATTAATGTGCCCGTTGAAAGCAGCGATCTTATCCCTTATTTTTTCCTGTAGACCCAGGCCGGTAGCAAAGGATACAAGCATCATGATAACACCAATAGCAATCGCCGTGATCGCTATTTTTATTATAGGTGCAGATATGCTACTTTTATATTTTTTAGCGCTGATTAGACGCTTTACAACGAAATACTCGAAATTCAATATCCTATGATTAAGAGGTTGCTCAAAAGTACATTTTTATTCTTTCTTATCGGAACTCTTTCCTGCGGAAACACGCACAAGCAATCTGATCCTACATCAGAAAAAGTTACGGAAACGAAAATACCGGAACCTGCCTCGGCAGAAATAATTACGGGAGCAAGCAGAACTGAAGAATATCTGCCTCTTCTGAAAAATAAAAATATAGGGATCGTAGGCAATCAAACTTCGATCATCAAGACTGAAAAAGGCAATTATACCCACCTGGTAGATTCATTACTAAGTTTGAATATTAAGATCGAAAAAGTTTTTGCTCCGGAACATGGTTTTCGGGGAACTGCTGATGCCGGTGAAATCGTAAAGAATGGTATAGATACCAAAACGGGGCTTCCTGTGGTCTCGCTTTATGGCGACAGCAAAAAACCCACTGCCCAAGCTCTCAATAATATTGACCTGATGATCTTTGATATTCAGGATGTAGGCGCCAGGTTTTACACCTATATCTCTTCCTTACATTATATAATGGAAGCCTGTGCTGAGAATGATATTCCGCTTTTAATTTTGGACAGGCCAAATCCCAACGGACATTATATAGATGGACCTATCCTGGAACCCGAGCATAGCAGTTTTGTGGGTATGCATCCTGTTCCTGTAGTCCACGGAATGACGATTGCTGAATATGCTCAGATGATCAATGGTGAAAAATGGCTGAAAAATGGAATTCAATGTGAACTGAAATTAGTGAAAATGGAAAATTACGATTATTCCAAAGCATATTCCTTGCCGGTAAAACCATCGCCGAATCTGCCGAACGACAAAGCCATAAACCTCTATCCCAGTTTATGTTTTTTTGAAGGCACCAATGTCAATGCCGGCCGCGGGACTACGAATCAGTTTCAGGTTTTTGGGTCCCCTTTTTTAGATAAAGAATTTTACAATTACTCGTATATTCCGGAACCTATGGATGGAGCAAAATATCCCAAACATTCTGGAAAAACTTGCTATGGAAAAAATTTAAGTAATTCAGAAAAACTAGATTCTCTGAATTTGGAGTGGCTCATCGAGGCCTATAATCGCACTAACAATAAGTCTGAATTCTTTAATTCGTTCTTTACAAAATTGGCAGGAACAGAAAAACTTCAGGAACAAATTGAAAACGGTAATTCCTTTCAGGAAATCAGAAATAGTTGGCAAGAAGGATTGGAGAGCTTTCGAAATAAGAAACAGCAATACTTACTTTATAATTAGGATATATGAGAGAAATTTTCTTCTGCGCCCTGCTTTTATTAGTAATAGGTTTCACTATTAAAATGTTCTTACATGTATTGAATAGCCAACTTAGCGTGCTGTCTAAAATCATATGGTGCCTCGTCATAATAACAACTACGCTACTGGGAGCAAGTTTATATTTTATTTCTGACCATGGAAAAAGTCAAAATAAATTGTAAAATGTTTTTAAACTATTGAAATAGAATTAAACTTTAAAGACAAAATTTCAGCAGAATTTTAGAAAATTATTTCAATCTTTTTTTCATTTCCTCCACGATGTTATAAGCTGCAGGACACACTGCCGTATTCCTTATCGTGATATTTGAGATCTTATGAAAGTCTTTTCTATCTGTATGAGGGTATTCCCTACAGGCTTTTGGTCTTTTTTCATAGATGGAGCAGTAATTATCGGCTCCCAGAAATGGACAGGGAACTTGTTGCAGTACAAAATCATTCTCCTCATCAAGCCTTAGGTAAGTATCTATAAATTCACCGGGTTTCATCCGGAAATGCTTCGCTATTCTTTCAATATCTTTCTGCGTAAATAAAGGTCCGGTAGTTTTACAACAATTCGCACAGGTAAGACAATCGGTTCTTGAAAATTCATCCTCATGAAGTTCAATCATAATAGCATCGAGATCTTTCGGAGGTCTTTTCTTTAGCTTAGAAAAGAACTTCCTATTCTCCTTCTTCTTATCTTTGGCCCTTTCAGGTAAACTTTTTAGAATCTCTTCCATTGGACAAAAATAAGGATATATTCGGCATCGCCCTCAAAGCATTTTATGAAGAAAATGACAAAACAGCTATCAATGTACATTCACCAGATTTTGATGATGACATTATTCCAGTAGAATATCTTTTCAGGGATTTCGAAGAAATGCCTAAAGTAGAACAAACCGCATTAAAACGTTGTAAGGGTAAGGTTCTCGATGTTGGCTGCGGGGCCGGAAGTCATGCTCTATATCTTCAGAAAAATAAAGACCTACAAATACATGCTATAGATACTTCGCAAGGCGCTGTGGAGATCGCTAAAAAAAGAGGGGTTGAAAGTGTGACCCATCAGGATTTCTTTCATATCGAAAATGAAAAATTTGATACTATTCTTATGCTCATGAATGGAAGCGGAATTATTGAGAAACTGGAAAATCTTGAAAATTTCTTCCAACACTCCAAATCACTATTAAATGAAGGCGGGAAAATATTGATGGACTCTTCTGATCTTATTTATCTTTACGAGGATGAGATTATAGATCCTGATAAATATTATGGAGAATTTGAATATAGCGTGAGTTACAAAGAGTTTAAAGCAGATAGTTTCAACTGGCTTTATATAGATCCTGAACTTTTAATGAAATACGCTGAAGCAAATGGTTTTCAATGTGAAATATTGGAAGAAGGTGAAAATCATGATTACCTGGCCGCTCTAAGACTTAAACAGTAATTTATTCACAAAAAAATCTTCTGACAGATCTAAAAAAATAGCTAAGTCACTATTTTTCATATTTTTGCCACAATGTATTATACTTATCATGATTAAATTTAGAAAGTTATTTATATTTTTCTTTGCTGTTTCTCTAGTTGTTTCCTGTACAAGAGATAATCCGAATGACCCCGGAAGTGGTGGCGTAAATCGCACCGCCAACCTCAAAAGCCTTGGCTCCTCTGCTTCAGACCTACTCAATGATGCCACCTTCACTTCCATGAATATTGAAATAGTTTATGTAGAAGGAAACCGCCCCACAGATGAAGCAATTAGCAATTTCCAAAGTTTTCTACAAGCACGTATTTATAAACCAGATGGAATAGAAATTAATTTAAGAAGTGCTAATTCCTCTGGAAAATCTCCTTTTACGATTGAAGAAATTGTTGAGATAGAAAAGGATGAACGCACCGCTTATAATGTTGGAGATGAGATAGCAGTATGGATTTATTTTGCTGATGGGAGTAATGAAAAGGATACCAATGAAAAATTTGTTCTAGGTTCGGCTTTCAGAAATACATCTATGGTTATCTATGAAAAAACTATTAGAGCATTTGCTAGCAGAACCGGCGCTCCCAGCCGAGCTACTATTGAGGCTGCTACCCTAAATCATGAATTTTCCCATTTATTTGGACTTGTAGATTTGGGCACTCCCCCAGTTACAGATCACAAAGATCCTGAAAACGAAGGCCACTGTATCATTGAAGGCTGTTTAATGAGAGCTTCCATAGAATTTGGAAGTGGTGTGGTGAATGTTATTGATGGTTCAGGAATCCCGGAATTAGGAGATGCCTGTATTGAAGATCTACAATCTGCCGGAGGAAGATAAAGTTTTAATTAGTATCATAAAAAAAGCCGGTTTTGATACCGGCTTTTTTTATTTATGTATTTTACGTTTCTTATTTAAAAAAGTTAGGATCTAAATAATCTGGTGTACCATCACTATTAGTATCAGTATATATAATAGTTCCATCTTCATTAATAACAATCTCATCGATTGTTGGTGTTCCATCTCCGTCATCGTCTGAATCTGAATGATTAGGCAGTCCATCTCCATCTGTATCATCATTAAATACATCTCCATCTCCATCTAAATCTTCTATGAAAGAGGGTATTCCATCCCTATCATGATCTGCTTTCTTTACACGGAACATATTGATTTTAAAAATTAAAGGAGAATAATCGGGAATCGCTACCGTTGGGGCACTATTAAAATATGCGAGGCCTGAAGGCATAAAAACTGCTCCAATACCATAATCATCATTCCAATCGATTGTATTATCAGCCTTTACCTTGAATCCGCTGGCTCCTCCGAATTCTTGAAGACCTTCATTAAACCCCTTTACAGTTCCTCCTCTTGGAGCAAAAGAACCTGTAGCGTTTCGTGCTAAATAAGCTACCAAACTAAACCATACGGGAGTTTTTAAATTTCCATCAAAAACATCACTGGTTAACAGTTGACCTTCATAAGTAACCAGGGTGGAATCTGCAAATTTAGGTTTTGCACCTACACCTTCTCTAACTTTCAAAATGTATAATTGCTGATCTACCCCTTCGTTATTGATAGTTTTAGTGATAAGTTTATCTGAATCTATAATTGGAGTTTTATCTCCATTTTCTCCGGAAATTGTATCAATCACTATTTGATAATCGAAATTTTCTGCGGGATTTTCAAATTCTTCGTAATTATAAAAATGGGTAGAAAGATAATCGATCAAAGCCTGATCATCCTCAATAGCCACCTCTCCTCTATCCCTTGGAGGAACCGGAGCTGGATTATCATCATCTTCATTATCACATGAAAAAACAAGAAAAGCGGTTAGGCAAATCAGTAAAAGTTTGTTTATTCTCATCAGAATTCTATTTTGGAGCCGCAAGATACAATAATCTTGTATTTTTGCTCAATATTGAACGTTGATTTAGAGGTCAAATTATGAGAGTTGATAAGTTTTTATGGTGCGTGCGATATTTTAAGACCCGAAGTATTGCTACGAATGCTTGCAAGACAGGGAAAGTAAGGCTTGAAGATGAAATATTGAAACCATCAAAAGATGTGTTTCCCGGGGATAAATTAAGGGTAAGAAAAAACCAGATCAATTACGAAATAGAAATACTGGACTTACCAAAAAGCCGGGTGGGTGCAAAACTGGTCAACATCTATGTTCATGATATCACACCAAAAGAGGCCTTCGAAAAACTTGAACTCCTTAAATATTCTAAAGATTATTATCGTAAAAAAGGCACTGGGAGGCCTACCAAAAAAGATAGAAGGGATATCGATGACTGGTTTGAAAATGCAGAAGATGATATAAAGGAAAAACCAGATAAAGAAAATGAATAAAGAATTTTGGTCTTCGCGATATAAGGAAAATAATACCGGTTGGGATGTAGGTCAGGTATCCACACCTCTAAAAGAATATATTGACCAGTTGCAGGACAAGAACCTCAAAATTCTTATCCCCGGCGCAGGTAATTCTTATGAAGCCGAATATCTTTTTAAAAAAGGTTTCAGAAATATCTGGATCTGTGATATTGCAAAAGAACCTATTGTGAATTTTAAAAAAAGGCTTCCTCAATTTCCCGAAAGTCAAATCCTGAATGTTGATTTTTTCGAATTAAATGATCAATTTGATCTTATCCTGGAACAAACTTTTTTCTGTGCTCTTCCGGTTGACCTCAGACCTGATTATGCAGAAAAATCTTCTGAACTTCTAAAGTCTGGTGCTAAGTTATGTGGACTACTTTTTGACTTTCCACTTAGTCCGGATGGCCCTCCCTTTGGAGGTAGCAAAGAAGAATATTTGACGTATTTTAGCCCTTACTTCAAAATTAATATTTTTGAGAGGTGTTATAATTCTATAAAACCAAGACAGGGGAAAGAATTGTTTTTTAATTTCAGTAAAAAGTAAAAGATGAAAGAACATCACTTAATCTTAGACCAAAAACAAATAAAGCACAAGATACGCCGTATTGCCTATCAAATTTACGAAAGCAATGTAGAAGAGAAGGAAATAATTATCGCAGGGATAGCTAAAAATGGCTTTATTCTGGCTGAAAAACTGGAAAAAGAGCTACATGATATTTCTCCACTTAAAACCTCTTTATGCAAAGTAGAAATAGATAAGAAAAATCCCCTGGGAGAAATTAAAACTTCATTAAGTGCGGAAGAATATACTAACAAATCTATCATCCTCGTAGATGATGTTCTAAACTCTGGTACTACTTTGATCTACGGAGTACGCCATTTTCTTGAAGTTCCTCTAAAACAGTTCAAGACTGCTGTTCTTGTAGATAGAAACCATAAAAAATACCCGGTTAAAGTAGATTTTAAGGGTATTTCCCTTTCTACTTCTTTGAGTGAGACCGTACAAGTGATCTTTAAAAAGAATAAAGAGGTGGTAGAATTATCCTAGACTTTCCTGAATTTTTGCAATAATTTCTTCCGAAGATTTATCATTACAATATATAATATAATCACTTTGATTATAATAGAAGCCTCTTTCAAAGAGATGCTTTCTAATAAACTCCTCCAGTTTATTTTTTTCTTCTAAATGACTAATCATTGGCCGGTGTGCTTTTTCAGCTTCCAGTCTTTCGGTGAGGTTTTCAATATTCAATTTAAGATAAAAAGAGGTTACCTCGTTACTGGCTTGGATAAGCTCCATATTATTACCATAACACGGAGTTCCCCCACCTAAAGAAATGACTACATCTTCTTTTAATGCAATTATTTCTTCCAGTATCTTACGCTCTAATTTTCTAAAAAAGATCTCTCCTTTTTTTTGAAAAATTTCATTGATCGTAGAGTTTTCACGTTTTTCGATTTCTTCATCAAAATCTATAAAATTTTGATCAATTCTCTCTGCTAACCGCTTTCCTATATAAGATTTCCCAGAACCCATATAGCCTAGTAAAAATATTTTCATTATCTAATCTGCTTAAAATGAGACAAAGGCAAAACTATGATAAAATTATAGCAAATAAGGCTTGAAAAATAAATTAATCAATGTATATTTGCACCCGCATTCGCAAAACGACGGATGTTTTTTATTGATCTGGTAGCTCAGTTGGTAGAGCATCTCCCTTTTAAGGAGAGGGTCCTGGGTTCGAGCCCCAGCCAGATCACTTTTTAGTTATAATTTTTTTTGCTTCAAAAGCGTTTCTTATGGAAAACTAGAGGAGCCTAATTAAAATCACTGAATACGTTCAAAATTTATTTTGTTCTAGATCTGGTAGCTCAGTTGGTAGAGCATCTCCCTTTTAAGGAGAGGGTCCTGGGTTCGAGCCCCAGCCAGATCACTTCTTAGTTCTAAACCGGTAACTTTTTTCGGTTCTATTATTTAACTCAGCCTTATGGATCACTTATTTCCATAATCTTTTACCCGGGTGCTGGAATTGGTAGACAGGCATGGTTGAGGGCCATGTGTCCATTAGGGCGTGCGGGTTCAAGTCCCGCTCCGGGTACTACTTTATAAAATACTTCTTAGATACACTCATTGAAAACTGGCTATTTAGCCATATTTTTTTGTCCTATTTTTCTTTTGTTTAATTATTTAACCATAAAATTAAACATTTTAACATTTCAATTATCAGAATAAGCTTTATAATTGTTTAGTTTTGTTTAACTCCTATAATCAAACATGGAACATATAAAGCAAAATTTCAGTATTAAAGACCTCGAACATCTTAGTGGAATAAAAGCCCACACCATTAGAATTTGGGAAAAAAGATATGATATTCTAAATCCCGACCGAACAGATACTAATATTAGAACCTATAATGGTGATAATTTACAAAAGCTCTTAAACATAGCTTTCCTTAATAGCCATGGTTATAAAATTTCCCGAATTTCCAAAATGCAGGAAAATGAGATTAATGATCTGGTTAAAAGAATTTCCGCATCAGCAAGTGAAGAAAACAGGGCCAGGAACTCTTTCAAGCTGGCCATGATGAACTTTGATGACAGGCTTTTCCAAAGGACCTATAATAAATTGAGAGAAAAGAGAGACTTCAGAGAGGTTTTTCATGATGTCTTTCTACCTCTGCTTGAAGAAATCGGCCTCCTATGGCAAACCGATACCATTAAACCAATTCACGAACATTATATCGTAGAATTGATCAAGCAGAAGATCTATTTAAATATAGCCGATCTCAAGGCTGAAATTCCTAATGAGGACGACGAAAAACTATATGTTCTTTTTCTTCCTGATAACGAAATTCATGATGTAGGTATACTTTACCTGAATTATGAATTATTAAATGCAGGTAAAAATGCCATTTACCTTGGTCCAAGCCTGCCCTTAAGTAATATGGATTATCTTATGGAAATCCATAAGAACATAGTTTTCGTAAGTTATCTTACCGTCTCGCCTTTAAATACTAATATTCATGAATTCATCCAGGACTTTCAGGATAAGATATGTCAGGAAAAATATCATGATTTCTATTTATTTGGACAAAGAACGAAAGAAATTGATAAGGAAAAGCTTTCAAGCAACATTAAAGTAGAGCATTCTATTTCTGAATTTATTAATAGCCTTTAAATACCCCTAATGCCTCAAAAAATAAATATTATAGGATCAGGTTTTTCCTCACTCGCAGCCTCCTGTTATTTAGCTAAGGCTGGCTATCAGGTAGAAGTATTCGAAAAAAACAGCAGCGTTGGAGGTAGGGCCAGACAATTCAAAAAAGATGGCTTTACATTTGACATTGGTCCTACCTGGTACTGGATGCCTGATGTTTTTGAACGCTTTTTTTCAGACTTCAACAAAAAATCCTCAGACTATTACAGCCTTGAAAAATTAGATCCTGCTTATCAGGTATATTTTGGCAAGGATGATTCAGTAATTATTCCTGGGTCTCTGGATGAGATCTTTGAAAGTTTTGAAAAGGAAGAGACGGGAAGTTCAAAAAAACTTCAGAAATTTATTACGAAAGCTCGCGACAACTATAATATCGCAATCAAGGAATTGGTATACCGCCCGGGGATTTCTCCAATGGAATTAATCACGCCGGAGACAGCAAAAAGATTGGGAAGGTTTTTCACCAATATCAGCAGTGAAGTAAGAAAGGATTTTACAAATCCCAAACTCAGAAAAATACTGGAATTTCCTGTATTATTTTTAGGCGCAAAACCAAGTGACACCCCGGCTTTCTACAGTTTTATGAATTATGCCGATTTTGGTCTTGGCACCTGGCATCCCACCGGTGGAATGTATAAGGTTATTGAAGGTATTAAGGAGCTGGCTGAATCTCTGGGTGTTAAATTTCATCTGAATTCACCCGTTCAAAAAATTATTACGGAGAAAGGAAAGGCCAGAGGAATAATGGTTAATGGAAAAGAATTTACCGCCGATATCATTTTATCGGGGGCAGATTATCACCATTCAGAGCAGCTCTTACCGGAAAAACTAAGACAATATTCTGAATCTTACTGGAAAAAGAAAACTTTTGCCCCTTCCTCCCTTCTATTCTATGTAGGCTTCGATAAAAAAATAAAAAATGTTTCTCATCATACCCTTTTCTTTGATTCCAGCTTCGAAGATCATGCGAAAGACATTTATGATGATCCAAAATGGCCAGATAACCCCTTATTTTATGCCAGTTTTCCGTCAATAACTGATGGCACTTGTGCTCCCGAAGGAAAGGAAGCCGGAATATTTTTGATTCCATTGGCTCCAGATCTGGAAGATACGGAAGAACTTAGAGAACATTATTTCAATATTATTCTTGAACGTTTTGAAAAAATCACCGATCAAAAATTGAAAACAAATATTATATTTAAAGAATCCTTCTGTGTAAAAGATTTTAAAGAAGCTTACAATTCCTATAAAGGCAATGCTTACGGAATGGCCAATACACTTTTCCAGACGGCATTTTTAAGACCTAAACTAAAAAGTAAAAAAGTTGACCAACTTTATTTTACGGGACAATTAAGCGTTCCGGGTCCCGGTGTACCACCCTCCCTTATTTCAGGGAAACTTGCCGCGGGGCTTATTGAAAAATATGAAAAAAATTAATATGAAAGCTATCTTTGACATTGTATCCAGAGAATGCAGTAAGACCGTAACCAATTCTTACAGCACTTCTTTTTCTCTGGCTACTAAAATGCTTGCCCCTTCTATAAGGCAGGATATTTATAATATTTATGGATTTGTGCGATTTGCTGATGAGATCGTAGATTCTTTCCATGATTATAACAAGGAAAAACTTTTTGCAGATTTCGAAACTGATCTGTATAAAGCCATAGACTCAAAAATTTCTTTGAACCCCATATTAAACTCCTTTCAGGAAACCGTACATAAATATGCTATTCAGCCAGAACTCTACAGTGCATTTATGGACAGTATGCGTTTAGATTTACATAAGTCTGAATACTTAAGCATGGAAGAATATAAGCAGTATATTTACGGAAGCGCTGATGTGGTTGGTCTTATGTGCCTTAAAGTCTTTGTAAATGGAGATAAAGAAAGATATGAAGAGCTTAAAGAATCAGCGATGAGCCTGGGTTCTGCATTTCAAAAAGTAAATTTCTTAAGAGATCTAAAGGCAGATTATGATGACCTAAGCAGAAGTTATTTTCCCAATGTTGATCTTTCCCAGTTGAATGAAGTTAATAAGGAGCAGATTATTCTAGAGATAGAAGAAGATTTCCACAAAGGCTTAAAAGGTATTGCTCATTTACCGGTAGAAGCTAAATTTGGTGTTTATACAGCTTATATTTATTATAGAAAATTATTACAAAAATTAAAGAGAATTCCGTCTCTCGAGATTAGGAAACGTAGAGTAAGAGTACCAAATTATCAAAAAGCAGGTTTACTTGCAAAATCCTACATTTCGTACCGGTTGAATCTAATATAAAATTATAAAGAAATGAATGTTTTATTATGGATAGTAGTATTTCTGGGAACTTTCATGATCATGGAAGGAATGGCCTGGTTTACCCATAAATACGTAATGCATGGTTTTTTATGGAAATTACATAAAGATCATCATAGAAAGGACCACAGCAGTTGGTGGGAAAGAAATGATCTCTTCTTTGTATTTTATGCTTTGGTAAGTATAGGATGTTTCTTATTATGGAGATATGAAGATATTTGGATAGGTCTTCCCATCGGGCTGGGAATTCTGGCTTATGGGATCACTTATTTTACGGTGCATGATATTTTTATTCACCAGCGTTTTAAGATTTTCAGAAACGCTAATAATAAATACGCGAAAGGAATTAGGAGAGCTCATAAAATGCATCATAAACATTTAGGAAAAGATGAGGGTGAATGCTTCGGAATGCTTTTCGTACCTTTCAAATACTTCAAAAAATAATAAAATCTTCAACTAAATGATAACGCCAGATTATTACTACGTCATTGTGGGTGGTGGTCTGGCGGGACTTCAACTCGCTCTAACAATAAATCGTGATCTCTTTTTTAAAGGAAAGAAAATAGCGATAGTTGAACCATCCAGTAAATCTTCTAACGATAAAACCTGGTGTTTCTGGGAGGAAGGTCGTGGTAAATGGGATCATTTAGTTTCTCAACAATGGCATAAGGGAAAATTCATTACTTCTGAATTGACCAAAGATCTTCAGTTGGCTCCCTATTCATATAAAATGTTGAAATCCCTGGATTTTTACAATTATGTAAAAGCTGAGCTGAAAAATTCTGAAGATATTATTTTTATTAAAGATAAGATCACAAACATAGACCAGGTAACCAGAACTGCCATTGGTGAAAAAGATAATTATACGGCCACACATTTCTTCGACAGCCGGCCTCCTACAGACTTTAAAAATGACGAGAAATCGTCAGTAATTTATCAGCATTTTAAAGGAATAACTATACAGACCGATAAAGATCATTTCGATCCCGAAGTGTTCACGATGATGGATTACAGGATCAAGCACGAAGAAAGTACTTGTTTCACCTATATTCTTCCTTTATCAAAAAATAAAGCACTTATTGAATTTACTTTTTTCACTCCCTTTCTTACTGAAGATGTTGTTTACGATCGTAAGCTTGAAGAGTACATCAGAACTATTCTGAAAATAAAGGATTATAAGATCATAGATTCGGAAAAAGGAATTATTCCAATGACTGATTATCCTTTTCATAAGTTCAATACAAAATATGTGACCAGGATTGGAACCGCAGGAGGCTGGGTAAAGGCTTCTTCAGGCTATTCCTTTAAGAATACCGAGATCAAAGTGGATAAGCTTATAGATAACATTAAAAGTGGCTTAAAACCTTCTACAAATCTCTTTAGTAAGAAATTTCAGAAATACGATGCTATTTTTCTGGATGTTCTGGAAAAACGCAATGATCTGGGAGAATCGCTTTTTACAAAATTCTACACCAAGAATTCCATTCAGGATATTTTCAGGTTTTTGGATGAAGAAACCAGTTTTTCAGAAGAGTTAAAGATCATGCTATCTTTATACCACCCTCAATTCCTGAAATCTTTTTTTAATAAAGTCTGATCTTTATTCTGCTATAAGTTTATCCAAAGTCTTTCTAAAACTTTCGCTATTCCAGTCGGCAGCACCCACTTTATCAATTACTATACTCCCGTTTTTTGAAAGTACATAAGTGGTTGGCAGGGTTCTTCCATCCATAGGCTCCGGAGCTTTGGTTAGCATTTTATAGGAAGGCAGGGTAAATCGCTTTCGTTTCATATAATTATCCACAGTTTCATGCTGCTCTCCGGAAACGAATAAAAAAGTTACTTTATCGCCATAATCTTCATATAATTCCTGAAAACTTGGCATTTCTGCGATGCAGGGAGGACACCAGGTGGCCCAGAAATTGATTACGATCACTTCATTTTCAAATTCTGAAAATTCAATTCTTTTACCCCGATTGTTTTCCAGTACCCAATCATAACTGGCAATTTTCTCCCGGTCCTCTTCATCGTT
Organism: Christiangramia sediminis; assembly: GCF_020552705.1. Taxonomy (GTDB): domain Bacteria; phylum Bacteroidota; class Bacteroidia; order Flavobacteriales; family Flavobacteriaceae; genus Christiangramia; species Christiangramia sediminis. The sequence goes on from NZ_JAJBZG010000002.1 coordinate 533,198, forward strand.
TACTGAAGGAGCGAAGGAAATGAGTTTATTTACAAAGATCTGTATTGGTTTTCTCGTCTGCGGAATGATCATCGCCAGTATGATTACGATAATAATAATATTAGACCACTGATTCTTGAATAATTTCATGTGATTGGAGACTAAATTTCTGCAAAGTTAAGACATAAAAAAACTCCCTGAAAAGGGAGTTCTCTTTTTATAATTTCAGCTGAAAATTAAGCTGCGTTTTGCTTCTTGATAAGGTTAAGTGCTGAACCGTGCTTATACCACTCAATTTGAGGCTGGTTATAAGTATGATTAGCCTTAATAGTATCCTTACTACCATCAGCATGGACGATCTCTATCGTTAACGGTGTATCTGGAGCAAAATTCTCAAGATCTACAAAATTGAAGGTATCATCTTCCTGGATAAGATCGTAATCGTTCTCATTCGCGAAAGTAAGACCTAACATTCCCTGTTTCTTAAGGTTAGTTTCGTGGATACGAGCGAAAGATTTTACCAATACCACCTTAACACCTAAGTGTCTTGGCTCCATTGCCGCATGTTCTCTAGAAGAACCTTCCCCGTAATTATGATCTCCCACTACTACCGTTGGAATTCCTTCTTTCTTGTATTCTCTCTGTACTGCTGGCACACCATCGTACTCCCCAGTCATTTGATTCTTAACAAAGTTTGATTTCTTGTTATAAGCATTTATAGCTCCAATCAAACAGTTGTTTGAGATATTATCTAAATGACCTCGGTAACGTAACCATGGTCCTGCCATAGAAATATGGTCTGTAGTACATTTACCCCAGGCTTTAATAAGCAATTTAGCTCCGGTTAGGTTTTTACCATCCCATGGCTCAAATGGAGTTAATAACTGAAGTCTTTCACTGTCTTCAGCTACTTTTACTTCAACACTGCTTCCATCTTCATTTGGAGCAACATATCCAGCATCTTCTACTGCGAAACCTTTGGTAGGAAGTTCAATTCCCTGTGGTTCGTCTAACATCACTTCTTCACCATCCTCGTTCATCAATTTGTCACGAGTCGGGTCAAAATCAAGACGTCCGGAAATTGCAATTGCTGCAACCATTTCTGGTGAACCTACAAAGGCGTGTGTATTTGGATTCCCATCTGCACGCTTAGAAAAGTTACGGTTAAAAGAATGCACGATCGTATTCTTCTCCTCCCCTTTTCTGTCTGAACGATCCCACTGACCTATACATGGTCCACAGGCATTCGTAAAGATTGTCGCATCAAGATCTTCAAAGATCTGAAGCAATCCATCTCTTTCTGCTGTAAACCTAATTTGCTCAGATCCCGGGTTAATTCCGAAATCAGATTTTGCTTTTACTTTTTTATCTACTGCCTGTTTGGCAATAGAAGCTGCCCTGGTCAAATCTTCATAAGAAGAGTTTGTACAGGAACCAATAAGACCCCAATCTACATTAATTGGCCAGTCGTGTTCCTTAGCTTTTTTACTCATTTCAGAAATAGGAGTAGCAAGATCTGGAGTAAACGGCCCGTTAAGGTGAGGCTTCAATTCATCTAAATTGATCTCGATCAATTCATCAAAATATTGCTCTGGATTTGCATAAACCTCATCATCACCAGTTAAGTGCTCACGTACTTCATTTGCTGCATCGGCAACATCTGCACGATTTGTAGCTCTTAAATAACGCTCCATAGAGTCGTCATAACCAAAAGTTGAAGTAGTTGCACCAACTTCAGCTCCCATATTACAGATAGTACCTTTACCTGTACAGGAAAGATTACGTGCACCTTCACCAAAATATTCAATAATAGCGCCTGTTCCACCTTTTACAGTTAGGATACCGGCTACTTTAAGAATTACATCTTTCGAAGAAGTCCAACCAGAAAGTTTTCCGGTTAATTTAACTCCAATAAGTTTCGGGAATTTAAGCTCCCATGGCATCCCTGCCATTACATCAACAGCATCTGCTCCACCAACACCAATGGCTACCATTCCCAATCCACCTGCATTCACAGTATGAGAATCTGTACCAATCATCATTCCTCCAGGGAAAGCATAGTTTTCCAGAACTACCTGGTGAATAATACCTGCACCCGGCTTCCAGAATCCAATTCCGTATTTATTTGATACTGATTCCAGAAAATCGAAAACTTCACTACTACTTTTATTAGCAGATTGTAGATCTATCGCAGCTCCCATTTTCGCCTGAATGAGGTGATCACAGTGAACAGTGGTAGGAACAGCAACCTGCTTCTTACCAGCCTGCATGAATTGCAATAATGCCATTTGTGCCGTCGCATCCTGACAGGCAATTCTATCTGGTGAAAATTCAACATAATCCTTTCCTCTGGTGTAAGCATCTTTCGCTGCTCCGTCCCATAAGTGAGAATAAAGGATCTTTTCTGAAAGTGTCAAAGGCTTACCAACAACTTCACGCGCAGTATTTACACGTTCTGCCATTTGGCTATACACCTTTTTAATCATATCAATATCGTATGCCATATTCTGTTTAATTTATGTTCTAAAAAAGTCTTGCAAAAATAGGGATTTTAAAGGGATTTTGAAAATTAGAAGCAATACTCAGAAATTAGTATAAATATTTTCTGAAATTATAATTTTCACCTCTAAAAATTCAGTAAAAAACAATTTAAGGGTGTAAAATTGAGAATTTGGTAATTTTATTTAAATCTACGACCAGATTTAAATTTATTCTCCTCTAAATGAATCAGGTTTTTTCTTCTGAAAATATATACTATCGGAGCGAAAAATGGAAGGAAAATCATTGACAGGATCCAGAAGGTTTTATCTCGAATTTCGTTTCTGATCATATCCATTAAAATTATAAGCCAGAAGATAAACAGAATAATATTGGAAGTCCAGATCATTACTTCGCTACCTGTTTCACCCAGGTTTAAAACATTTGCAAAGAAAGAAGCTCCCCACAACAGATAAAAAATAACGCTAACAAAAATCTTATAACGTAGTATAAATTGAATCAAACTAAAATAGTTTTTTAATAAGCTCCTCTTCTGTGATTCCTTCTGCCTCTGCTTTGTAGTTTTTAATAATTCTATGACGAAGTATCCCAAATGATACCGCCTGAACATCTTCTATATCTGGTGAGAATTTACCGTTAACCGCAGCATGCGTTTTTGCAGCCATAATAAGGTTTTGAGAAGCTCTTGGCCCTGCTCCCCAATCAACATAATTTTTTATAAGATCTGGCGCTCCATTTAAAGGCCTGGTTTTACCTACCAATCTTACCGCATATTCCACAACATTATCAGGAACAGGAATTCTCCTGATTACATGTTGAATATCTGAAATTTCCTGCGCAGTGAATAAAGCATTTACTTGCTGCGGTTCATCTGAAGTGGTTGCTTTTACTACATCTACTTCCTCCTGAAAGCTTGGGTAATCCAGATTGATAGCAAACATGAACCGGTCTAATTGAGCTTCAGGCAAGGGATAGGTTCCCTCCTGCTCTATGGGATTCTGCGTAGCCAGCACAAAATAAGGAAGATCTAACTTATAATGATGCCCTGCCACTGTTACCGCTCTTTCCTGCATGGCTTCCAATAGAGCTGCCTGGGTTTTAGGCGGAGTTCTGTTGATCTCATCTGCCAGAAGAATATTGGTAAAAATGGGACCCTTTATAAATTTAAATTTTCTGTTCTCATCCAGAATTTCAGAACCAAGAATATCACTCGGCATCAAATCTGGGGTAAACTGAATCCTTTTAAAATTTAAACCCAGGGCCTGGGCAATAGTATTAACCATCAGGGTCTTCGCCAGGCCAGGAACTCCAATTAATAATGAATGACCACCGGAGAAAATGGATAACAGGATCTGGTTTACTACCTCATCCTGACCTACGATAACCTTCGCGATCTCTCTTTTAAGTTCGAGATGTTTATCTACCAGTTTTTCTACCAATGCAACGTCAGACATATATTAATTTAATTTTTTACCCAATCACTAGTGTATTCACAGTCACGGTATTTACCATTTACCTTTACATAAGTATCATTTATTTTCTCTGTTTGCCATTCTTCAATAGCCTCCAACTGCTTATCTCTAAGTGCAAGTTCCTTTATTTTCAGATAATCTGTGGCATAATCTGCTTCATGCTCTTCTATCTTTTTAGTCACTTTTATGATCTTAAACTGAGGTCTTCCTGTTCTGTCTTTTTGTGTAAGAACTAAAGAAACATCTCCTTCATCAAGTTCTTCAACCTGTTTGAATAATTCAGGATCGATTTTCGTCAATTCAAATCTGGTATCCCCGGTTCTTGGATTTATAAGTTTCCCACCGTCATTCTTTGTTTCTTCCTCATCTGAAGCTTCTCTCGCTGCGGCAGCAAATTCTATATCTCCGGCAACTATTTTACTTCTCAAGGTATCTATCTCTTTTCTTGCAGCTTCTACAGAAGCATTGGTAACATCAGGAATTAGAATAATATGTCTTAATTCTACTGTTTGCCCTCTAATTTTATCAACCTGAATGATATGATAACCAAATTCAGTTTCAAAAGGATCACTTATCTCACCTTCCTGAAGACTAAAGGCTACATCTTTAAATTCCTTTACAAATGCGTCTTTACGAGTAAGGGTAATTCTCCCTCCGTCTGAAGCATTTCCGGGATCTTGAGAGTATAGCACCGCTTTGGTTGCAAAGCTTGCTCCGTTTTCCAGAATATCGGCTTTAAATTCGTTTAATCTGTCAATTACTTTTTGTTTTTCAGATTCAGGGATTTCCGGTTCAATTACTATTTGAGATAACTCAACCTCGGTACCAAACATTGGTTTTTCATCCATGTTCACATAATACTGCCTTACCTCTTCGGGAGTCACTTCTATTTCTTCAATGATCTTTTGCTGCATTCTTTGAGCCAGCTGCCTCTGCTTGGTTAGCTGAAAGATCTCATCTCTAAGTGCAGCTTCGCTTTCTTTCTTATAGAATTCAAGAACTTTTTCCATGGAACCGGCCTGTTGAGCGAGTCCCTGAATTTGCTGATCTACTACTCCATTTATTTGAGAATCGGGAATAATGATACTATCCTGAATGGCATGGTGGGCATAAAGTTTGTTTTCCATTAAAGACCCGGCAAGGTTACAATCGGTCACTTCCGCAGTAGACATTCCCTGGCTTTGCATGTCTTTATACATAAGATCTATATCACTGTCCAGAATTATATATTCACCAATAACCGCAGCAATCCCATCAACTTTCATTCTTTGAGAGCCTTGTTTGGTTACATCTTCCTTCTTCACCTCAGCATCTGGCTGTATAGAAGTACTATCTGTAACGATCACTTCCTGCGCATTGGCATAAGAAGATAGCAGCACAGAAGCCGCGACTAAAACAGATTTAATTGTAAATTTCAAATTCATTATTCTTAATTGCATCTTTAGTAATATCTTTTTCTAATTCTTTAATCAACGCCTGCTTTCGCTTGTTCAGCAAAATTTCGCGTATAGTTGCCGAAGCATATTCAAGTGGAGCCTGCTCATTTCGGCTTAAAACATCATTTACGTATACAAGATACACATTTAGTGAATCCTGCAATTCCATAAAATTAGATTTCTTAAGCAAGCTGGCCCTGTCTTCTACTGAAAGTGGACCAATTTTATTATAAACCGATTTGGTTTTTACCCAAACCGAATCATTCAGGGAATAATTCTTAAACTGTAAAGCTATATCAATTAAATCCTGCTGATCCTTTTCATTGAATCGCCTGAACTTTGTTTTTAGTTCATCTAAATTATTACTATTCTTAGCCAGGTTGATATATCTTAGTTTTACCAGATCTTCATTCAGGATAAAGTTCTCCTTATTTTGGGCATAATAATCTTCTATTTCTGCCTTATTCAATGAAGTATCCAAATCCCGGGAAACCACAGCTTCTGTATAGGCATTAGTATACAACTCATTCCTGTAATTGCTTACCAGGTCACTGAATTCCTTCTGCTGAGATTCTGGTAAATTTAACTCTGCGCGATCTATTAATAACTGTTGGGTTGCCCAGCGGGTTATATAATTAGAAACAATTATTGAACTGTCTTCAGGAGAAGTATCTTCATTTATCAATGAGGCGATATCTTCTTCGTAAAGATAAGAATCATTAACTCTTACTACTACCGTACGATCTTCTGAGGGTTCAAAATAATCACAAGCTTGCGTTAGTAGCGCGGCAAAACCTAAAAAAAATCCAAGAAAATATTTCTTCAAAATCAACTTTTTTAGCATCACTCAATTTGAATGCCAGAAGAGACTTTCTAATTAACAAAAGTCTTCACCGGCGCAAAAATAAGAATTAGTTAAGGTTCTGCAAGCTAAAGGCATAACGAAAAGCAGCGATTTAAATTATAAATTTCAGAAATATTTATTTCTGTCATATCTTTAATAAACAACAAACCAGCTAGTTATGAAATATCAACAGGAAATCAGCATTAATAGACCCCGAAATGAAGTAGTAGAAAAGTTTTCAGATCCCGATAATCTCGAACATTGGCAGCGTGGGTTTATTTTTATGAAACCTATAAATGGAAAGTTGGGTGCTGAAGGTTCTCAAAATCTTTTAAAGTATGAAATGGGAAAACGAGAGATAGAAATGACTGAAACTATCCTCAAGAACGATCTACCTAAAGAATACAGCGCTACCTATGAAGCTAAGGGAGTTTATAATTTCCAGATAAACAGATTTAATGAAACGCCGGAAAACGCAACTATCTGGATCACTGATAATGAATTTAAGTTTAGTGGATTCATGAAACTTTTTGGCTGGTTTATGCCCGGCGCATTTAAAAAACAGTCCTGGAAATACATGGAAGATTTTAAAGCCTTTGTAGAAGATGGGAAAAGTGTGAAGAACGAGTAATTTCTATTTTAAAATAAAAATCTAGTTATATTTTACTCAGCCTGTTATATTTGCGAAAAAATAACACATAATGAGACAAGTAATTTTAGGAATTTTATTAATGTTTATTGCATTTTCAGGAAATGCCCAATCTAAGATCGGTACTATAGATGCTGATTATATTCTATCACAAATGCCTGAAAATACCGAAGTGAACAAAAGCCTCGAAACATATAATACCGAGCTTCAGGGAGACCTTAAAGCAAACATTCAGGAATATGAAACTTTGGTAAAAGACTATCAGGATACTAATGAAGATCTTGACGAAGAAGCAAGAAAAGAAAAAGAGACCAAGATCATAGAACTGGAAAATGACATTAAAAGTTTCCGTCAGAAAGCTTCTGTAATGATGCAGGTTAAACGTAATGAATTAACCGGTCCTTTGTATCAAAAAATTGATAAAGCCATGCAGGAAGTAATAGCTGCAGAAGGTTTTACTCAAATATTTCTTTCAGGAGCCACCGGGCTGGCCTTCTCAAGAGCTGAAGATGATATTACTTTAAAGGTAATGGATAAATTAGGTATTCAACCTAAGGAGCCACAGCCTGCTGCTGAAAACACCGTAGAGAATTAAAACCAAAATTTTAGTCAATAAAAAAACCCACAAAATGTGGGTTTTTTTTATATCTACTTTACTTGTTATCTGCTATAATTTGGTGATTCATTGGTAATGGTAACATCATGAGGATGACTTTCATTCACTCCTGCAGCTGTAATTCTTACAAACTTACCTGTCTCCTTAAGCGTTTCTACATCCTTGGCTCCGCAGTAACCCATACCGGCTTTAATACCACCAATGAACTGATGTATACTTTCTTCCAGTTCTCCTTTATAGGGCACACGACCTACAATTCCTTCCGGCACTAATTTCTTAATATCATCTTCCACATCCTGGAAATATCTGTCTTTAGAGCCTTTTTCCATAGCTTCCACAGATCCCATTCCCCGGTAAGACTTAAATTTACGTCCTTCATAGATGATCGTTTCCCCCGGAGATTCTTTAGTTCCGGCAAGTAATGATCCCAGCATTACACTATCGGCTCCTGCCGCAAGCGCTTTAGGAATATCTCCAGTATAACGTATTCCCCCATCTGCGATCACAGGCACTCCAGATCCTTTTATTGCTGCAGCTACTTCCAGTACCGCTGAAAATTGAGGAAAACCAACTCCGGCAACTACACGGGTTGTACAAATAGAACCAGGCCCTATCCCAACCTTTACAGCATCTGCTCCGGCATCTACCAAGTATTTCGCAGCTTCCCCGGTAGCAATATTTCCTACCACTACGTCCAGATCGGGAAATTTTTTCTTTACATCCTTCAGCACCAGCACCACTCCTTTGGTATGCCCATGTGCCGTATCAATAATTATGGCATCTACCCCGGCATTCACCAAAGCTTCAGCTCTATCTACCGCATCGCCTGTAACCCCTACGGCTGCGGCAACTCTTAATCTACCAAAGCTGTCTTTATTAGCCATTGGTTTCTGGGTAAGTTTTGTAATATCCCGAAATGTAATAAGTCCCACAAGTTTCTTCTCCTTATTAATCACAGGTAGCTTTTCGATCTTATACTCCTGTAAAATATCTTCAGCCTCATCTAAGGAAGTTCCCTCTGCAACCGTCACCAGGTTTTCTGAAGTCATTACTTCTGAAATAGGCCGATTCAAATTCTTCTCGAATCTTAGATCCCTATTAGTTACTATTCCTAAAAGTTTTCCAGCTTCATCTACGATAGGAATTCCGCCAATACTATGCTCTTTCATAGATTCCTTGGCATCCCTAACTCTTGCAGAAATTGGAAGGGTCACCGGGTCTATGATCATTCCGCTTTCAGCACGTTTTACTTTACGAACTTTTAAAGCCTGCTGTTCTATACTCATATTCTTATGCAGAACACCAATACCTCCTTCTCTGGCCATGGCAATAGCCATACGGGATTCTGTAACTGTATCCATCGCTGCGGAAACGATAGGGACGTTAATTGAAATATTACGGGTGAATTTAGATTGAATGTTTACATCTCTTGGAAGAACTTCAGAGTAGGCTGGTACTAGAAGTACGTCGTCGTAAGTGAGTGCGTCACCAAGAATTTTTGAATCGTGTGCGATCATAGCAATTAAGAATTTAATTGCATGCAAATGTAAGGCTAATATGTGAGAAAACGAGGCTTTTAAATGTTAACTGAATATAAACCCAAGCTTATACTTTCTTATGCTCTTAAATAGCCTATTATAAAGAGACTTATGAAGCTTAGAATATCTCAAAATAATTTTCAAACCACTGATCTAAAACTATTTATATTGTTTCTTAAAAGTCCCTATCGTAAATTTAAATACATCAAAAAAAAACAAGCTCATGAGTATTAGATTAGGAAACAGCTGTATAAATTGTGAAAGGTTCAAAAACAATTTTTGTCTCAAACACGAAACCAGTGTGGGCTATCAACATACCTGTGATAGCTTTAAAATGAAAGCAGCTATTAAAAATGAACCAAACTGCCTGAATTGTAGCCGATATAATTCTCCCACCTGTGCAAATCCTCAGAAAGCCGCGCCGGGAATGCTTTGCAACCACTGGGCCCCACAGGCAACAGCCTGATTCTAAAGTTTAATTTGTACAGTAGCATACCATGTAATTGGCTGCGCCGGAATAATTCCCGGTCCGGGATAACCTGTAGCTCTTCTGGTGAAATAGGAATTATTGAGAAGGTTGTTTATTCCTGCTTCTAGCCTAAATCTTCCAAAACTATAAGAGGATGAAAAATCAACAATTCCATAAGAAGGTACCGCACCTTGAATTCCACGATTGTTTTCATTTTTTAGTTGAGGTGCATTTGTAGCATCGGTGAATTGTTCACTCAAATAAGTATATTGTAAACCGGCGAGGAAGTTCTTATAACCAAAATTAAGCCCGGTTTTTAAATTCACTGCAGGAATAAATTCAACTTCATTTCCTTTTACGTTCACTTCTTCAGAAGCTACATATTCAGACCTGGTGAATGCTGCATTCACAAAAACACTTAACCTGTAGTTTTCCGCAGCACTAAAGAATGAGTTTCTTAAGTTCCATTCGGCAAAAGTTTCCAGGCCATAGATAAATGCATCCCCAATATTACCTCGAAATCTTACCAGCCTCCCGGTTTCTTTAAGCTCACCTTCTGCATTTACACGCTCTTCTGGTTTCAGTGTCTCTCCAATCCTGTCATTATACCTTAAAGCAAAAACGCTGGCGTCATAAGAAAGAAAATCCTTAAGCCGACCTCTAATTCCCAGATCTGAAGTAAAGCCTTCCTCGTCATTAATATTAGGATCTACCTGGAAACTTGGATTTACCACTCGAATATCGTTAAATGTTACCGATCGATAATTCTGAGAGAAATTAGCATACAATTCATTAGAGGCATTTAAATTATAACTACTTCCTACTCCTAAAAGAACAAAGCTTCTTTCAAATTGACGATCATCCTCAAGAGTCTCATTCAGTAAGGTATTCTGGGCATTATCCTTTACTATGTTCTTATAGAATCCGTCTGACTGAGTATTAATATACTCAAATCTAAAACCCGGAGTTACTGAAAAGTTATTAGTAATATTGAATATGTTTTCCCCAAAGAACGCAAGGTTCTTATTTGGGAATTCAAATTTTGATTGTCTTTCGTAATTTGGAAAACTTTCCAGTGCAAAATCAAAATCAGGATCTGCCGAAATACTTCCGGGCCCTTGCTGCTGTTCGTTATAAGCCTGGTAATATTTACTTCCTAATAATAAGACTGATTCCTCCCCGAACAAATCATATCTGGTAAGTACTCTTGCTTCTGCTCCCCAATTAGAAAAATCGTCTACTAACAATTCTCTTGGTTCTTCCAGATCATCAGAAAGAGCAACTCTATTTTGCCTGAAACCTAAAGCTTTTCTGGTCGCATTTAAACCGAAGACATTTAAGCTAAGATCCGTCTTGTCAGAAAGTTTATGTTCCAGTTTTAAAGCAAAAAGATTCCAGTTCACATCAAACCAGTTTCGCTCTCTGTTACTAAAATCCGGATCTTTATAAAACTGACTATCGGTTAAACCTCCCGGTTGCTGAGCCAAATAATCCAGATACGTGTATTCTAAACTGATATTAGTCCTGTCATTAAATTTCCATCCTAAATGCGCAAAGGCATTATGGGAATCATATTGTGAATTTGGACGGAAACCTTTTCCTCCCTTATAATTATAGTAGGTATAGTAACTAAATTTACCAACCGTCCCACTCAGACTATTGAAGCTGGTAAAAAGATCGTAGGATCCTACCGATTGTCTTGAGATCAATTCGATCTTTTTATCTTCAACCGGTTCTTTAAATCTAAAATTGATTAGCCCGCCGAACTGAGTTCCATATTGCAGGGAAGCTGCCCCACGAACCACCTGAATTTCTCGAAGCGCTTCCGGCGGTGGCGTATAATAACTCTCAGGGTAACCCAATACGTCTGCAGAAATATCATAACCATTCTGTCGCGTATTGAAGTTCTGCGTTCTATTAGGATCAAGTCCCCGACCTCCAATATTCAATTGCAAGCCCGCATCCCCATTATCGTAAATATTTAAACCAACTACCTGACTGTAGATCTGCCTGGCATTATTGGCAGCCAGGTTTCCGGAAACTTTATCCAGTAAAACCACCTCGCTCTTTTTTCCGGCATAGATGGCGGTTCCCTCCACTTTTCGAAGTTTACGAAGTGCAAAAAGTTGCTCCCTTCTATCGGTGATCATCACTTCGCTCAAACTTTCTGCTAGAGGTGATAACTGAAAATTTTCAATGGTATTTTGATCCAGTAAAACTTCCCTTTCCAGGATTTCATACTCATAACTAAAAACTGCAAATACATAGGAGCCTTCTTCGAGACCGGTAATTTCAAATTCACCATTCTCATTTGCAACGACAAGCTTACCGGTTGTTTTATTCCAAATCTCGGCATTAGCAACAGGTTTGCCAGATTCTGAAGAAGTAACTTTCCCGCTTAATGAATACTGTGCATTCATAAACAGGCTGAAAAAGAAAAATACACTAAAGACCTTTAATCTCATCTTCGAAGGGTAAAATATATGTTTTGTGTTCAAACGAATCGGCGAAATTAAGCAAATTAACGTCAGGGCTTATATAGGGCGCGCTTTTTCTGCCATTGAGACCTACGTAACTATCTACATAAATTTCAATATTCTTATGTCCGTCTTTTCTGAAATGTTCCGCTAAAAAATGGGCATATTCCAGGATGAAATCCGGCTGAAAAGACATTTGTTTCTCCTGGAAAGGAGTAAGAAAATCTGAATTATCCACGTAGAATCGTTTTCCCGTTTCCGAATCCACCACTTTAAATTCTGCATATCCGGCCTTTTCCATTAACATCACTCTCCAGGAAAACCTGAAACCTTCTTCGGTCCAGAATAACTCTCCCGGATACAGCAAATATCTCCATGGTAATAATAACTGAATTACGAAAAATGCGGCAACTACAGATATGATGAATTTTCTTTCTCGCGGTTTTTTGAAAAGCATTCTATTATTGTCAAATTTCGTCTTGGCTATGCGGAAAACAGCAGAAATTTTATTCAGAATTTGGTGATGTATTTTCGGGCTGAAAAAGATAAGCGCACTAATGATCATGATATAAGGAAACATCCCGATGGGAAACAGGACACGGGTCATTATATGAAAAATAATCACGGCCAGGAATGCCACAAAACGGGTTCTTCTGTACAATAATAAAAATGGAATAAATAGGTCATATAACATGCCGCTCCAGCTAAAAGTGTAAGCCACCCATTCCTGTTGCATAAGATCTCCAAGAAACGGAAGATCATATTTGGAAGGCAACCAGATCTTTAAGGGCATTGCTTTAAATAACCAGTCTGAATTTAGTTTTGCAAGACCGGCATAGAAATACACAATCCCCAGAAGAAGTTTAATAGAGTCAATACACCAGCGTGGAATCTTCTGAAATGCTTTAGCGGGATTCTTCCAGGCATCTACGGAGAAATAAGCATTAGCGGGCAAAAAGATCAGCAAAAAGCTAAGAATACTTATAAAATAGTAGTGGTTAAGGTAAGTTGTCTTATCCATGAGCTCGATATAGGTGAAGCTCAGGAAAAAAGTGATAATAGCTATTAAATACTTATAACCTATCGCCACAAAAATTGCCGCGATTCCGCATATTATAAAAAGTAAATAGGTGAAATCGCCAAGCGGTTTCACCCATTCAAATCCGTAATAACTAAAATGAAATTTTGGAGTTATATAAAGTTTTTCTATCCATCCGTTCAGCCAAAATCTAAGAATACTGGCAAACATCATAATTCCAAAACCTATTCTGAAAACTGCCAGTGGCGCCGCTTCCGTATAAGAATTAAGATATTTTGAGATGGAAAGATTCATCTAAACAGATTAATCTCCGTCAGAATCTACATAATCAACGCTAATAGAAAGTGCCTGAAGCATATCCAATTTCAAAAGAACTACCTCTTTTTGCAATTCATCGTGAACTTCCAGCATTAAAGTATTATTAGTTTCCACTTGGTTTCTAAGGCTTTGATCCAATTCTTCTGAACGAGTTTGGATCGTATTGAATTGTGCTAAAATATCATCGGCAAGATCTCCTCTATCCAGAGCTTCTAAATATGACTTATAACTTTCCCCTGTCTGGCTATTTCCAGAATGTTTCCCGTTGAAAAAATCTATGCTACTGGATAAAGCCTGAAGATATAGTTGTTTCGAGAAATCTTCACTATAATAGGATTCTACATTAATTGGCGAAGGAGATCCAGTGATAGCTCCTGAAGGAAATCCAATTTTACCAGAACGCAAGAACTTTTCAAAATACATAACATATTTATTAGTCAAACGATCTACAGAGCCGTTGCTTGAAGAACTTGTATTATCTACAAAAGCATCTCTATAGTCGCCCTCCCAGGATGCCGTAACTTCACCTGTAAGTGCATTGATTCGCGTTGCCACGTCCAGAAGGTATGCCTTATAATTCTCAGCGTTTTCATTGCTAGTATATTTTTCAAGCACTTCATCACTGTTAGATCCTAAACCAAAAAGAAGATAGTCCAGTGCTGGAAAACCCTGCTCAGCATAACTCGATGGTAAGTTAAGATCATAACTCCCTGAGGTTATTTTAGATTCCACATCACCCGAATTCAGCGGATAGGTATTCACAAAACTTCTATAATTCAGCTCCTCGGCTTTCCCTATATCAAACATAGAAACATTCTGAAAATCCAGATAAGCAACCTTAAATTGATTTCTTAAAGCTGTTAATTCACTACTTCCAGGATTCTCTGCAAACGAATTTGCAAGTTCTTCCAGTGTCTGGGTTTCTTTATTTAAATTTTGGTATGAAGGAAGAATGATATTATCTGCCCAGTTGGCAAGCATGGCAGCCCGATCAAAATTATCATCAGTATTTCCTCCTACTTCGCTCCCGCCATCATCTTCAGTAGAACAGGCCGCAAAAACAAGACAGGCTAATATTAATATTCTTGAAATCTTCATTATTATAAATTTTAAAAACCGGAGTGGAAAAATTTCCAACTCCGGCTAATTATTCTATTTATGCTTCGCTAACTGAAAAACCAAAAGCAGCTGCTATTTCTTCTGAAATCGCATCTAAAGTTTCCGGGGTCACATCCCAGAATCCATTTCCTGAAAGTAACTGTTCTTTATAAGTATCAATTTGGGCCTTTGAAAGATAAGGGGCTCCGGTTGACGGATTGTGGGTAAATCTCAGACTATAGATAAATCCAAATCCTTCAGATAGTTCATGAAAAGCAGAACCATAATTTCCTTCTTCAATATTTGTTTTTCCGCCCTGTAAATAATGTACCGCACGAACTGCAACAACTTTAGAAAGGTTTTCTTGGATTATTGCCACCTGCTCATCACGTAATTCATAATTTCCAGCTACGATTGCAGCACGACCTATTTTAAAAGCTTCGAAAGTTTCTTCAGCAATACCTGCAAAATCTTCATCACGGTCTACCTGGCCCAGGTAGTTGAATAAAAGTCGGTCATCGCTTTCATTTAAAACTGAATTAGGATTTGCTGAAGGAATTGAAGGATCACCATATAGATAGCCATATGCCTCATCCCACTTATGCTCCATAGTAGTATAAGCTTTGCCTTCTTCTGTAATTTCAGCATCGTTATTGGCTCTGTTATCACCTTCATCCAATACTGCCGAAGAAAGGTAGTTATTGGCGATCTGATCCACTAAAAGTGCTCCTATCAAACCCTTGGCAAATGCCTGGTTGTATTCTAAACCTTTTTCATTCACATAACGCTCACTGGTTCCATCTGCGATTTGTCCCGGAACTCCAGCTTCAGCAAGCTGATCTTTAGCAGATTTCACGGTGGTCATTTGTTCAGAAATATAAGTATCGAAATCATTTTTGATCTCTGTGCTTTCAACCGTATTTGTTGAAAAATATAAATTTGAAGCTGCAACTTTAGATTTTACACTTTTTGAAGACTCATTAAGACTTGCGTTCTCGAACGGAGCATTCTCATTGACAAACATGTTTAATAAAAGCTCTTCTGTGGCGTTATCAAAATCATTGAAATTTGAATTAAGTTCTGCAGCCATTTGTAATCTTGTGGTCTGGCCATTAAAATCTACGGTTGAACTATTATCTCTTTCAAAATTATAGGTTGCCGGAGTCTCTACGTTTTCGTTTTCCGGGCTTAAGGAATCATCTGAAGTACATGAAACTAATGTGACTCCTGCTAGTACTGCTGAAAATAACAGCTTTTTCATATTGCTTTATTTAGACTGGTTTAAAATAATATTCGGCCGCAAATATAAAAACCCCTTTTGGCTACGGCAAGTTTATTTAGATTAATTTTAAATAAACTTTTCCGATAGACTTATAAAAAGCAATAAGTTTCTTTAATGATATTGATTGAAGATTTTGGAGGCTTCATTATAAGCCGATTCAAAACTGGTCATTTTGACATTGGTATCAGCTTTAGCAGCATTAAAATAAGAAAGCATCTTTTCTGAAGGCATATTACCCGTAAGCTCATCTTTAGCCATAGGACAACCTCCAAATCCCTGAATAGCCCCATCAAATCTATAACAACCGGCTTTATATGCTGCATCTACTTTTTCATGCCATTTACTTGGCGTAGTATGCAAATGCGCTCCAAACTCGATATTTGGATATTTCGGGATAAGATTGGAAAATAGATAATCAATAATTTCCGGGGTTGAAGTTCCCACCGTATCAGATAGTGATAAAATCTTTACTCCCATTGCGGAAAGTTTTTCTGTCCACTCCCCTACGATCTCCACATTCCAGGGATCTCCATAAGGATTCCCAAATCCCATACTTAAATAGGCGACCACTTCTTTTCCGGAAGCATCGGCAATATTCAGGATCTCCTGTAAGACTTGCACAGATTCTGCTATGGTCTTATGCGTATTACGCATCTGGAAATTTTCTGAAATGGAGAAAGGATAACCCAGATAATCTATTTCTTCAAATTTAGAGGCATCATCAGCTCCACGAGTATTGGCTACTATAGCCAGAAGCTTACTGGAAGTTTTAGAAAGATCAAGTTTAGAAAGTACAGCTGCGGTATCCTTCATTTGAGGAATAGCTTTGGGAGAAACAAAACTTCCGAAATCTATGGTATCAAAACCGCAGCGCAAAAGAGATTGGATATATTGCACCTTTTTTTCCGTTGGAATAAATTCCCGGATTCCCTGCATAGCATCCCGGGGACACTCAATAAGCTTCACTTTACCCATATGCCCAAAGATAGCATTTTAGAGAAAATTGAAAAAGAATATCGATTTATTGATAATAATAAATTTCAAACCTCATTTTCAGAAATAATGATACTGAATTCTTAATCTATTAAAGAAGAATTAAAGCTGCTATCAATATAAAGATCACCACCTGCATCCATTTTAAAAATACCCCAGATTTAGGATGTGATTTTATATATACCGAAATTTTATCAGCAAGTACCGCAACGCCGCTAAAGATTAAAAGTGCCTGCAGCATAAAAACAGCGCCAAGAATGTAGAATTGAACTACCGTATTACCATTTGGTTCCCAGAGAAATCCTGGAAAAAAAGCCAGGAAAAATATCCCCACCTTGGGATTGAGAACATTCATGATAAAACCCTGTTTGAATAAACTGAACATACTTTTATCACTAATCCCTTCAGAAGAAAAAGCAATTTTGGGATCACTTTTGTAAACCTGATACGCCAGATAAAGTAAATATAGCGCGCCCAGGATCTTTATAAAAAGAAAGATGTTATCAGATTGTTTAATAATTGCCGAAACCCCAAAAGCCACCAGACTGGTATGGATCAGAATTCCGCTTACCAGGCCAAGAGCAGTTATAATTCCCTGTTTATACCCATAAGCCATAGACCTTACCAGTACATAAATAATATCCGGTCCCGGTGAAAAAGTAAGGAGAATGGAGGCGGTTAAGAAAGGAATTAGCTGGTCTAACATCTTACAGACCTTTCTCCAGTATCTTCTGATTTATCGCTTTAATAAGCGCCGGACCTTCATATATAAAACCGGTATAAAGCTGAACCAGGCTTGCCCCGGCTTCGAGTTTTTCAATAGCATCATCGGCTGTATGAATCCCGCCGACTCCTATTATGGGAAATGCTTTTCCACTTTTTTCAGATAAAAACCTGATAACTTCTGTAGATCTTTTGGTCAAAGGTTTTCCGCTAAGTCCGCCCATTTCATGTTTGTTCTCAGACTTCAATCCTTCCCTTGAAATGGTGGTATTCGTTGCGATTACCCCGGCGATCTTTGTTTCCTGAACGATCTCGATGATATCCAATAACTGGTCATCGGTAAGATCTGGAGCGATTTTTAATAATATAGGTTTGGGAGTTTCTTTCTGTTCGTTCCTTTTCTGAAGGGTATTCAAAAGATCCTTTAGCGGTTCCTTATCCTGAAGCTCCCGAAGATTAGGAGTATTAGGCGAACTAACATTCACCACAAAGTAATTCACATAATCGAACAAAGCCTCAAAACTGAATAAATAGTCTTCCCTGGCTTTATCATTTGGGGTTACTTTATTTTTCCCAATATTCCCCCCTATAAGTACATTCTTATTCTTCTTAAGACGAGAGACCATCTCTTCCACTCCATGATTATTAAAACCCATTCGGTTAATAATTGCCGAATCTTCCTTGAGTCTGAAAAGTCTTTTCTTTTCATTTCCAGCCTGAGGTTTGGGGGTTACGGTTCCCACTTCAATAAATCCGAAGCCCAGGGAGGATAATTCATTATATAATTTAGCGTCCTTATCAAATCCTGCGGCAAGGCCCACCGGATTTTTAAATTTTAATCCAAAAACCTCCCTTTCCAGTCTGGGATCTTCAACCTGGAATTTTGATCTCAAATATGAAGTCGCCCCTGGAAGCTTACAAAACTTCCTTAAAAAATTGAATGTGAAATAATGTACCTCTTCAGGATCAAATTTGAAAAGTGCAGGTCTTAAAAGTGATTTATACATTTCTGGAAGGTTTATGCAAAAATAGAATGAAAATGGAAAAAACTATACGAAATGAGCCTAAATAGCAAACAATTATGATACTTAAATATTGAGAATTGCATCTGAACTTAAAAAATTAATAAAATTGACCAGATGAAAACTTAAAAGGTTTTGAAGCAGCATTCTATATATGTATTTTTGACCTAAACCTAACTACATGACCAATAAACAGCATATAATTGATAGATTCATCAGTTATGTAAAGATTGATACGCAAAGTGATCCCAACAGCGATACTACGCCAAGTACCGAAAAGCAATGGAATCTTGCCAATAAACTAGTTCAGGAATTAAAAGATATAGGCCTGCAGGAAGTAAGCATTGATGAGCATGCTTATGTAATGGCAACTTTACCGGCAAATGTACCTCATCAGGTTCCCGTAATTGGTTTTGTATCTCACTTTGATACCACGCCAGATTTTTCAGGCACGAATGTGAATCCTCAGATCATTGAAAATTATGATGGAAAAGATATTATTCTGAATAAGGAAAAAAATATTATTCTTTCTCCTGATTATTTTGAAGACCTGGAGCAGTATAAAGGTCAGACTTTAATAACTACCGACGGAACCACCTTATTAGGAGCTGATGATAAAGCCGGAATTACAGAGATCATTACCGCCATGGAATACCTGGTGGATAACCCGGAAATTCCACACGGGAAGATCAGGATCTGTTTTACTCCCGATGAAGAGATTGGGAGAGGCGCTCATAAATTCGATGTTGAAAAATTTGGTGCGGAGTGGGCCTACACGATGGATGGTAGCCAGATCGGTGAGCTGGAATACGAAAATTTTAATGCTGCCAGTGCAGTAGTAAGGGTTTTGGGAAAAAGTGTACATCCGGGATATGCCAAGGATAAGATGATCAATAGCATGTATATCGCTCAGGATTTCATCAATTCTCTTCCCAGATTAGAAACCCCGGAACACACTGAAGATCGCCAGGGATTCTTTCACCTGAGCAGTATTAAAGGGGATGTGGAAGAAACGGTACTGGAATATATCATCAGGGACCATGATAAAACCCATTTTGAGGCGAGAAAACAGATGATGTCTGACCTGGTCTCAGAAATTTGCTCTCAGTACGAAAGAGATTGTATAAGTATAGAAATCAAAGACCAGTACTCGAATATGCGGGAAAAAGTTGAGCCTGTATTACATATAGTGGACCTGGCCGAAAAAGCGATGGAAGAAGTAAATGTCAAGCCTATCATTAAGCCCATTCGAGGAGGAACAGATGGAGCCCAGTTGAGTTTTATGGGACTTCCCTGCCCAAATATTTTCGCGGGCGGACATAATTTTCACGGAAAATACGAATATGTTCCTGTAGAAAGCATGCAGAAAGCTTCAGAAGTTATCGTTAAATTAGCAGAGCTAACCGCAAAGAAATACGAGTAACTAAAACTTTTTATCATGGCTGTAAAAAACGCTGAAGAATATATTTCCTGCCATACATACTGGGAGGAAGAATTAAGACAGCTTCATGAAATGATCCTGACCACCGACTTAAAATCTGAAATTAAATGGGGCGCACCTGTCTACACTTTAGAAGACAAGAACGTAGTGGGTTTAGGAGCATTTAAGAACCATATTGGAATATGGTTTTTCAACGGAGCTCTCTTAAAAGAGAATACCTCAATGTTGGTAAACGCTCAGGAAGATAAAACAAAAGCACTTCGGCAGATACGATTTGAAAAAGGAGATGAGATCAATAATTCAATTTTATTGCCTTATATAAAAGAAGCGATTCAGAATCAAAAAGAGGGAAAAGAAATTAAACCCATAACCCAAAAGGACCTGGTAATGCCTCCTGAACTTTCCAAAGCTCTAAAGACAGATGCCGAACTGGAAAAAAGTTTTAATCAACTTACCGGGGGAAAACAGCGGGAATATGCCGATTATATTTCAGAAGCTAAACGGGAAGCCACAAAAATTAGGCGATTAGAGAAGATCACTCCCATGATAAAAGAAGGAATTGGCTTAAACGATAAGTACAAAAATTGCTAAACAAAAAAGGCAGCTATCTCTAGCTGCCTTTTTTTATTAAAGTAATCTTTAAATTTTATTTTTTCTCCTTTACAGGTTTCGCTGGTTCATTGAGTTTCTGACTCATTTCCATGGAAATGGAAGAACGATCGAAAGTTATTTTTCCTGCTCCGGTTTCAATTATCACCGAATTATTTTTTTCGCTGAAATCAACAATTTTGCCATGCATACCACTTTTAGTGATTATCCGATCTCCTTTTTTAAGCTCGGCAGCAAAATTCTTTTCTTGTTTAGCCTTTTTCATTTGCGGGCGTATCATAAAAAAATACACTACCACAAACATTAAAATAATTGGTGCAAACTGCGTTAATTGATCCATATATGCTTTTAGCTAGCGTTTTCGTCAGCTTCTACAAAAGCTTTGATTTTAATTTGTTCTTTACCTGATTCTGTATTTGCAGATACAGTAACTGTTTTAGTAACCTGTCCGTTTCCAGATCCGTTAAACTTAACTAACATCTCTCCAGTTTCTCCAGGAGCGATAGTTTCATTCTTAGGATATGTTGGTACAGTACAACCACAAGAACTGGCTGCATTGGTGATTACTAAAGGCGCATCTCCGGTATTTGTAAATTTAAATACGTGCTCTACATTCGTTCCTTTGGCGATATTTCCAAAATCGAATTCAGTTTCTTCAAAAGTAATTTCTGGATAAACTGTTTCTTTAGCATCACGCTCTGCAGATGCCTCGACATTTTCAGCTTTTACTTTATCAGAGGCATTATCTTTACATCCGGTGAACAGCATCGCCCCTACTGCTGCAAACATTAAAATTGTTTTTTTCATGGTGAAGTTATTTTGTTTAATTTCTAATTGATAAAAATAATAAAAAATCTTTACTACATAAGACCTCTTCCGGTTTTATTTAGCTTGTCGTCTGTTTGATATTCCTTGGATAGTTTGTCCAGAACCCCATTTATGAAAATACTACTTTTTGGGGTACTATATTCCTTGGCAATTTCGAGATATTCATTGATAGTTACCTTTACCGGGATACTGGTGAATTTTAAAAATTCGCAAATAGCCATTTTTATAAGCACCATATCCACTTCAGCAATTCTGTCTTTATCCCAGTTGGGTGTTTTACCCAGCATTTCTTCAGAAAGATCTTCATCATTAAGGTAGGTCTTTCTGAAAAGTTTTATGGCAAACTCCTTATCCTCTTCGTTTTTGAACAACTGAGTGATCCTTTTTTCTCTTCCTGTAGATTCTTTCAGTTTCTGAAGGAATTTTAAGATCGCAGTATTCACTAATGGAAGGTCATCTACCCAGGTAAGCTTTTTATCCTCAAGATACTCGTAAAGCTTATCATTAGGCGCAATGATCTCTTTGAAAATATGAACTATAAAATTTTTATCTTCTTTAAAACTACTCTCGCGTGTTTCCATGTATTCCTGGTACGTAGAGCTGTTTCTAATCTCATTCCAAATGATCGCCACATATTCATCGTCCTGTTTCCAGTGATTGATCTTATGTTTTTCCAGCGCATCCTGGATACTTTCATTCTCGTTAAGTATCTGGAAGACCTGATTATCCACAAACTTTCGATTAGGATCTTTCTCTTCGCTGGTCGCTAAATGCTTCTGTTGTGATTTTTCTAAATAGGTTTCTGCATGTTCCCTTATCTCCGTGATCAGACTAATTTGGAGTAAGTATAGATCATACATTTCCTGCATACTTTTGAGCAGGAATTTTTCTTCAGTGGCAAGGTTATCATTCTGGCTTTGGTTAAAAGCGTATAGAGACTGCATTACTTTAACCCTGATATGTCTTCTTGTCAACATAATTGTAAAAGAACTTTTAGAAATTAGAAAGGGCGAAAGAGTTTTCTCTTTCGCCCTGCAAAAATATCAATTAATTAGAACTGACTAATTTAAATTTTGATTTTTTCTGTCCTCAATTCTTTGTTTTGCGATCTGCAAAGCAGCAAAATGAGTGGTAATATCGTCTTTAGCCGCTTTTTCAAGAATTCTAAGCGTAGTATTATAGATATTTTCAGTCTTACGCATAATTTCCTGACGGTCATAATTCTCAAGTTCAGCATACACGTTTATAATCCCACCTGCGTTAATAAGGAAATCTGGCGCATAAACGATACCCTTTTTCTGAAGGATCTCACCATGGGCAACCTCATCTGCTAATTGGTTGTTAGCTGCACCGGCAATGATATCTACCTTAAGTCTCTGGATAGTTTCATCATTAATGGTGGCTCCCAAAGCACATGGCGCATAAATATCCATATCTGCACCGTAAATATCTCTTTCCGTAAAAATATGAACTCCGTGTTTTTTACTTATTTCCTGTAAACGCTCTTCGTTAATATCACTTATATAAACCTCAGCTCCGTCTGAAGAAAGGTATTCAACAAGTGTTTCACCCACGTGACCAATTCCCTGAACCAATACTTTCTTTCCTTCAAGATCATCAGATCCATATTTGAATTTTGCAGAAGCTTTTATTCCCATAAAAACCCCGTATGCTGTAATGGGTGAAGGATTCCCGGAACCTCCTTTAGATTCTGAAATTCCCGTTACATAAGGAGTGACCTCACGTACCGTATCCATATCTGAAGTTTCCATTCCAACATCCTCTGCCGTGATATATTTCCCGCCTAAAGAATGTACAAATTCACCAAATCTTTTCATAAGCGCCGGAGTCTTATCTTTCTTCGCATCACCGATAATTACCGCTTTTCCGCCACCAAGATTTAAACCCGTGATCGCACTTTTAAAAGTCATTCCACGGGAAAGACGTAAAACATCATTCACGGCCTCCCATTCACTGGTATAATTCCACATCCTGGTTCCTCCCAAAGCAGGACCTAAAACCGTGTTGTGAATACCAATTATTGCCTTTAAACCTGTATCTTTGTCGTTGCAAAAAACGATTTGCTCGTGTTCATCGAACGACACCTGTCCGAATACCGGGGCAGACTTTTTTAGTTCATTTGCATTTAGAACGTCAACTTGCATATATTGTTGATTTTTAAATTATTCAGATTTTGAATTTGATCAAAAATCCGCTGCAAAAATAATAATATTTTAAAAAGCAGTGATTTTATACGTGTTAAATTACAGAATCCTCAACTAAAGCTATATATCCTGAATGAAAAATCTTCAGCATCTCAATAAATATTTTTATAAGTATAAATGGAAATTACTAATTGGACTGGTAATTACCATAGCCGCCAGAATATTTGCCATTTATTACATCCCGCTTATTGGTAAAAGTACGGTGATCATCGAAAAATATATCAATGGTACTATTACAGATATTTCAGTCGTAAAGAGCGAACTGGCTTATAATATCGCCCTCATTGTGGGAACCACGCTTATAGCAGCCTTCCTAACTTTTCTTATGAGGCAAACATTCATTGTGGTCTCGAGGCATATGGAATATGACCTAAAAAATGAAGTTTTTGAACATTACCAGGACCTATCACTTAATTTCTACAAAAAGAACAGAACCGGTGACCTGATGAACAGGATCAGTGAAGATGTTTCTAAAGTGAGGTTATATCTGGGGCCCGCCATCATGTATAGTGTTACGACCTTTACTTCTACTATCGTGGTGCTTATTTTTATGATTCAGGCCGCGCCCGAGCTTACTTTATATACCGTAATTCCTTTACCTATCCTGGCTTTTTCAATTTATAAACTAAGTGTTGCCATTCATCAAAGAAGTACGGTGGTTCAGCAATATTTATCTAAACTTAATACGTTCACCCAGGAAAGTTTCAGTGGGATCGCGGTGATAAAATCTTACGGGATAGAACCTCAAACCAATACTAATTTCACTGAACTTTCTAACGGAAGTCGTGATAAAAATATAGATCTGGTAAAAGTCCAGGCCTTCTTCTTTCCATTAATGGTTTTATTGATCGGGATTAGTAATATTATAGTAATCTATATCGGCGGAAGGCAGATCATCTCGGGTCAAATTGCCAATATAGATGTACTGGTGGAGTTCATTCTGTATGTTAACATGCTCACCTGGCCGGTAGCATCTATAGGCTGGGTAACTTCGCTCGTTCAACAGGCCGAGGCTTCGCAGGAACGTATCAATGAATTCCTGAGTGAAAAACCCGAGATCACAAATCCAAAGACAGAACCAGATAGCATTCGAGGAGATATTGCCTTTAAGAATGTGACTTTCACTTATGATGACACCAATATTACTGCTTTAAAGAATATTTCTTTTGAAGTTAAAAAAGGTGAGACACTGGCTATTATTGGAAAAACCGGGTCAGGAAAATCGACGATATTGGAATTGATAGGTAGACTTTACGATATAGATCAGGGGGAGATCTTAATTGACGGAAGAAATATAGAAAAGCTGAATCTGGAAAGTCTTCGTGAAAGTATAGGATATGTCCCGCAGGATGCTTTTCTCTTCAGTGACAGTATTCGGAATAATATTAAATTCGGAAAAACTGAAGCTACCGAAGAAGAGATCATCACTGCTGCCAAGAATGCTTCTGTACATAAAAATATTATGGGCTTCAGCAAGGGCTACGATACGGTATTGGGAGAACGGGGTATTACCCTTTCAGGAGGACAAAAGCAGCGCGTATCTATTGCCAGGGCCATTATTCATGATCCTGAGATTCTTCTTTTTGACGATTGCCTTTCCGCAGTAGATACAGAAACCGAGGAAGAGATCCTGAATAATCTATTCCAAATCTCTAAGGAAAAGACCACTATAATTGTAAGCCATAGAATTTCTTCCGCTAAAAACGCTGATAAAATAATCATTCTTGAAGACGGGCAAATTGTTCAGGAAGGGACTCACCAGAACTTATTGAATACTCCCGGATACTACAAAGAACTTTACGCAAAACAGCTAAATGAAAAAGAAATGTGAAAATTTTTTGTTAGATGTTAAAAATTTTTAGATTTTTGGACTCGACAATAACAAACCTATTAAAGAATCTATTTTATGAGCGACAAGGGAATGATGGAGAAAGAAGAAATATTCTCTAAAGTTTTAAGAGCGGGAAGAAGAACTTATTTTTTCGACGTAAGATCTACCCGGGCTAACGATTACTACCTCACAATCACCGAGAGTAAGAAGTTTACCAACGACGATGGCTCTTTCTACTACAAGAAACACAAGATCTACCTTTACAAAGAAGATTTTGATGGTTTTAGAGAGATCCTGGAAGAAATGACGAATTATATCGTTAATGAAAAAGGTGAAGAAGTAATAAGTGAACGCCATCAAAAAGATTTCAAAAAGGAATATGATGACGATGACAGCGAGAAAAATGCTGCTGCCACCTCTTCAAATGCTGAGAAATTTACCGATGTAAGTTTCGACGACATATAAAAAATTACTTGCATTTAATTCAAACCGTCCCTTATCAGGACGGTTTTTTTTATCTTAGGCTTTTCCAAAATCACAATAATGCGCTTTATAACAAGTATCCTTCTATTATTTTCAGTTTTCTTCAGTCAGGCTCAGCAGGAAGAAATCAGCCTTGACTACTATCTTCCCGCTGATATTTCCTACAATTCAGAAATCCCAACTCCTCAGGAGATTATAGGTTTTGTTCCCGGTGAATGGCATGTAAGTCACGACCGCCTTTTAACTTATATGAACAAGCTGGCCGAGGTCTCGCCAAGAATTCAAATTGAAAACCGTGGTTTTACCTATGAAGGAAGACCTCTGGTTTTACTTACTATTTCTTCGGAAGAAAATCTGGCAAATATTGAAGACATCAGGCAGAAACATGTGTCGCTGGTAGAGAATAATTCCGAATCTTTAAATACGGAAGAAATGCCGGTGGTGATAAACCAGGGTTTTTCTATTCACGGGAATGAGGCCAGTGGATCAAATTCAGCCTTATTATATGCCTATTATTTAGCGGCGGCTGAAGGCGAAAAGATTGAAAAAGTACTGGATAACACAGTGATATTGCTTGATCCCGCATTTAACCCTGATGGCTTACAGAGGTTTGCATATTGGGCTAATACCAACAAAAGTGAAAATATAAATCCAGATCCTCAGGATCGTGAATACAGTGAAGTATGGCCTGGGGGTAGAACCAACCATTACTGGTTTGATATGAACCGTGACTGGTTACCAGTGCAGCTTCCGGAATCTCAGGCCAGAATAGCCACTTTTCATCAATGGTACCCAAATATCCTTACCGATCATCATGAAATGGGTTCTAATTCCACATTCTTTTTTCAACCTGGAATTCCTTCGAGAACACACCCGCTAACTCCGGAAATGAACCAGGATCTTACCAGGGAAATTGGCACCTATCATGCCCAGGCATTTGATGAAATTGGTTCTTTATACTATACTGAAGAAAATTATGACGATTTCTACTATGGTAAAGGCTCCACTTTTCCTGATATAAATGGGAGCGTGGGAATTTTGTTTGAACAGGGAAGCTCCCGAGGACATGCCCAGGAAACCGAAAATGGAATCCTAACTTTCCCGTTCACGATAAGAAATCAGTTCACCGCGGCACTTTCTACCCTGGAAGCCTCTCAGAAAATGAGAAAAGAACTGCTTAATTATCAGCGTAACTTTTTTCAAGAAGCCCGGGATTCAGCTGAATCTGGCGCCTATGCTTTCGGAAATTCACAAGATCCTGTAAGTGCCTATAAACTTGCAGAGATCTTGAAAAGACATAAGATCGAGGTTTACGAAACGGGAAATAACTTCAGTGATAATAATGAGAATTTTGAAAAAGGTTCCTCATATATAGTTCCTAAAAACCAACGCCAGCAACGCTTATTAAAAGCGATGTTTGAAAAACGTACACAATTTCGGGACAGTCTTTTCTATGATATTTCGGCATGGACATTTCCTTTAGCATTCAACCTTGATTATACGGAAGAAGCTTCCATGAAAAATGCCGGAAATAAGATAGATAAACTTTCTATGCCTTCCCCAGAATTACCTGAGGAAAGTGATTATGCTTATTTATTGAACTGGAAAAATTATATGGCTCCAAAGGCTTTAAATAACATCCTGGAGAAAGAGATTCGCGCTAAGGTAGCCATGGAGGATTTTCAGCTGGAAGGAAAAAATTACGGGTATGGAACGATCATGATACCGGTTCAGAATCAGAAACTGAACAAAAGCGAGTTACATCAATTCCTTAAAAAGATCTCAACAGAGAGCGGAGTGAAGATCACTGCCATTCAAACAGGAATGACGCAGGGTATTAATCTTGGAAGCAACCAGTTTAGGGCGATAAAGCCGCAAAAAGTTGCTTTGATCGTAGGCGGCCCGATAACTTCTTATGATGCGGGAGAGATCTGGCATTTATTTGATCAGCGTTACGACATGAAAATCACTAAACTCGATGTTAGCGATCTAGACCGGGCTGACCTTAGCCGATATACAGATATCATACTTTCGAATTCCTGGGGAAGTGGTATCGATAAAGAATTTGTACCAAAATTGAAGAAATGGACGAAAGACGGAGGAACCATCATCGCTTACAGAAACGCTGTTGGTTGGATGAAGAAAAATAAATTTATTGATTTCAATACCAAAGAAAATAAAATGACCGCCCAGGATATAAGTTTTGGTGAGCGTGGAGATTTTCGTGGAGCACAGGTTATTGGAGGGGCTATTTTTGAGGTTAAACTTGACAGAAGCCATCCTATCGCATTTGGGTATAAGGACGATAAGATTGCCATGTTCAGGAATACTACTATTTTCATGGAAGCAGACGAACAAAGCTATAACAATCCTATTCAATATACAGAGAAGCCCTTGTTAAGCGGATATATTAGCAAGCCTAATCTTGATTCCATAGCCAGAACCGTGCCTTTTAAACATGAAAGTCTTGGACGCGGGGAGGTTATGTTATTTACAGATAATACTAACTTCAGAGCTTTCTGGTACGGTACTAATAAATTACTGATGAATGCTATTTTCTTTGGAGATGAAATGTAGCAGGACGATTATAGTTTAGGGAAATTTTAATAGTCTTGTTTCAAATTTAGATAACTTTGTAAGAGACTAGCGATAAATTCAGAGTCCGGAAGTCTTTCTTTTCGGACTTTTTGGATTCAGAAAAATACTCTACATGCAAAAAACTACTCTTAAGTGAAATTTTCAGGATTCAGAAGCTGGCTTCAAAATGAAAAGTTCCTTAGTTATCTAAACAGATTTTCATTTGTATTAAGCCTGGTTACACTACTGGTGGCTATTTATGATCTTGGTTTTCGCCATGCTGAATATGAAGAGACACAACTAAACCATTTCTATTTTGGGGCATTGATTGTAGGAGTGATTTCGATTCTGTTACGTTATTTTCTGTTCCGGGTACATTTTCGACTAAAGGTTCGAATTTTTGATAGTGTTCTGGGAGCACTCTTTGCCCTATTAATTTTCATAAAAATCGAGGGAATTCTTGAAAACTTCCCCATGATGGAGTTTATGAATAAAATGGTGTATGTATACCTGGCTGCTCTCATTTACTTTGTTCGGGAATTTTCTACGGTAGAGTTCAATTTCAGTAACCAGTATCTTAATCCGGCACAATTATTCATAACCAGTTTTTTACTCATCATCCTGGGCGGTACTTCATTATTGATGTTACCCAAGGCTACCTATGAAGGAATAAGCCTGCTGGATGCACTATTCACTTCAACCAGTGCAGTTTGTGTTACCGGACTAATCGTTGTGGATACCGGCTCTTATTTTACACTTTTTGGCCAGACCATTATTTTGATGTTGATGCAAATAGGTGGTTTGGGGATCATGACATTTGCCAGTTACTTCAGTTATTTTTTCAGGGGGCAGACATCTTATCAAAATCAATTGATGCTCAAGGACGCTACAAATTCTGAAAAGATTAGTGAAGTTTTTAATGTACTTAAAAAGATCCTTTTCATCACTTTTATTATAGAATTGCTCGGAGCGATTTTTATTTATTTCAGTCTTAGCAAATCAGAGATCTCACATATTGGAGACCGCTTATTCTTTTCAATATTTCATGCGGTGAGTGGTTTTTGCAATGCAGGTTTTTCAACCCTGGAAAACAGCCTTTACGAACCTGATTTCAGATTTAATTATCCGCTGCATCTTGCGATTGCATTTCTGTTTATTCTTGGAGGGATAGGTTTTCCCATTGTACTTAATCTTTATAAATACGCTAAGTACAACTTTAAAAATTTATTCCTGAAATTCACCAGAAGAAGACCCCTTCCCCATTCCCCCTGGGCCATTAATTTAAATACTAGAATTGTGGTGGTGACCACCATTATTTTGTTAAGCCTGGGCACGATATTTTTCTATGTTTTAGAATACAATAATACTTTAGCTGAACATAATTGGTTTGGGAAAATCGTAACGGCATTCTTTGGTGCGTCCACTCCAAGAACAGCCGGTTTTAATACAGTAGATACTGGCGCCTTGAATTTTAGTACTCTACTGATGATCTTTCTACTTATGTGGGTGGGTGCTTCCCCGGCTTCTACAGGCGGTGGCATCAAAACCAGTACGCTTGCCATAGCAACGCTTAATTTTTTGAGTCTGGCCCGCGGAAAAGACAGAATTGAGGTTTACAGAAGAGAAATTTCGCAGGCCTCCTTAAGACGTGCCTTTGCAATAATATCCTTATCGCTCATGGTGATTGGATTTGCCATATTCTTAATAGCAACTTTTGACCAGGATAAAACACTTTTAAGTATCGCTTTTGAATCATTTTCAGCTTATAGCACTGTAGGCCTTTCCACTGGCATTACTGCAGACCTATCTTCATACTCAAAAGTGGTTCTTATCTTTACAATGTTCATAGGTAGAGTAAGCATGCTCACCCTTTTAATTGCCATTTTAAGACGTGTGAAACATATGAATTATCGCTATCCAACCGATGAAATTTTAATCAACTAAAGGAAAATCATGAAATGCCATTATAAGATTTTGAAACCAAACAAAATATTTATTGGCGTTCCGAAAACTCGGGAACATCTAAGCGATTAATAACAGATAAATTTAAACAGATGAAATATATAGTGATAGGACTGGGAGTTTTTGGTTCATCAATAGCCGAAAAACTAACCGAGATGGGAAACGAGGTGATTGGGGTAGATATTAGTATGAGTAAGGTTGAAGGAATTAAAGAAAAGATCACTCATGCAATAAGTCTTGATGCTACAGATATGGAAGCGGTTAAAAATCTACCTCTGGAAGATACCGATATTGTAATAATTGGGATAGGCGAAGATAAAGGAGCCAACATTATGGCTGCCGCTCTTATGAAACAAATGCATGTAAAAGGACTCATTAGTCGTGCGGTAGATCCGCTGCAACGTTTAGTTCTGGAAGCAATGGGAATTGATGAAATTATTCACCCTGAAAAAGAAACTGCAGATCGCTGGGCGCAAAGACTTAATCTGGAAGGGGTGGTAGACAGTTTTGAACTGGACAGCAATTACAGTATTGTAGAAACCAGAATCCCTAAAGAATACCACGAAAAGACCATTAAAGATCTCAATATAAAAGCTGAATTTGATATCATTATTCTAACTACCATGAATGTTTCACCCACTCGTAATGAACTGGGAGCTCAAACCGAAAAGGCTTCAGTCCAGGGAATTGCCAGGGCAGATACCGTTCTTTATAAAGATGAAATAATGGTACTTTATGGTCATAATAAAGATATTAAAAGACTTCTCGAGGAACATCGTAAATTTAAAGAAGGCATATAAACTATGCTATCTTAGAGCCGTTTGGCATTTTTTGATCGGGAGTAAGCAGCACCACATCTTTACTTTCACCCAGTACTCCAAGCACCAGGCATTCACTTTTGAAGCCGGCAATTCTTTTTACAGGAAAATTAATCACGGCAATAATTTGTCTTCCGGGTAGCTCTTCACGGGTATAGCGCCTGGTTATCTGGGCAGAAGATCTCTTTTCGCCAATCTCTTCACCAAAATCTATATTTAATTTATAGGCCGGCTCCTTAGCTTCCGGAAAGGCTTCCACAGAAATTATAGTTCCCACACGCATTTCCACTTTTTCAAAGTCACTCCAACTGATCTCTTCCATCTCTAAATTTTAAGAAGTCCAAAATAGAGAATATTCAACATTAATAATTAATTTTAAGAAAAAAGATGTCACTTACTTCTTCGAATAAGATAAAACTGGGCATGGAAGCTCCCAACTTCAAATTGATGGATACCATTACAGATCATTTGGTAACACTTAATGAAGTAAAAGGAGAACGTGGAACCTTGATCATGTTTATCTGCAATCACTGTCCCTTTGTAAAACATGTAAATGATGAAATTGTGCATATTGTCAATGAGTATCGTCAATTAGGTTTTGGCTTTGCCGGGATCATGAGTAATGATGTTAAAAAATATCCACAGGATAGTCCTGAAAAGATGAAGGAGCATGCGGCAAAACATCAGTATTCATTCCCTTATCTCTTTGATGGAACCCAGGAAATCGCCAAAGCCTATGATGCTGCCTGTACACCCGATTTCTATCTCTTTGACGATGAATTAAAATTGATCTATCACGGGCAATTAGACAGTAGCAGACCAGGAAATGGTCTTCATTCTAACGGTAGAGATCTTAGAGAAGCAATGGATGCCGTATTAAATAACCGTAAGGTAGACGAGGATCAAAAACCCAGTATTGGGTGCAATATAAAATGGAAGGAATAATTTAACGACATCTTGCATTTTTGGGATATTATTTTTTTTTACTTTTATAAACCTATAGATTTAATAGGTTATTATTTTAAATAAAAAATTATATTGATTATGAGTGATTTAAGATTAGGAGAAAAAGCCCCAAACTTTGATGCCGAAACTTCGGAAGGAAAAATCAATTTTTACGATTACCTGGGAGATAGCTGGGGAATTCTATTTTCCCATCCTGCAGATTACACGCCGGTTTGTACTACAGAATTAGGGACCGTAGCAAATTATAAAGCTGAATTTGATAAGCGGGACGTGAAAGTGATGGCACTGAGCGTAGATGGACTAAAATCCCATGAAGGCTGGATAAAAGACATCAATGAGACCCAAAATACCAGGGTTAATTTCCCCATTATTGCTGATGAAGATAGAAAGGTTTCAGATCTCTACGGAATGATACATCCAAAGGCAGATGATACACTTACGGTAAGATCTGTATTTGTGATCGCTCCAGACAAGAGTATCAAAATGACCCTTACGTACCCTGCCAGTACCGGAAGAAATTTTGATGAATTGCTACGTGTAATAGATTCACTTCAATTAACTGCCTATAACAAGGTAGCAACCCCAGCTAACTGGAAAAACGGAGAGGATGTAGTGATAAGCCCTTCAGTAAGCAATGAGGAGGCAGATAAAATGTTCCCGAAAGGTTATAAAGTAGTGAAGCCTTATTTAAGGACTACCGCTCAACCTGAACTAAAAAAATAAGATCTCTTTTTTAGAAATTTTAAGGCTGGCATATTATTGCCAGCCTTTTCTTTTTAAAAGATTCTCCAACTGTGCAAAATGATGCCGGCCGTGCCAGGAATAATGGGCTAGACTTTCCTTTAATGTAAATCTATGTCCGGAGACAGGATGAACAAAGGTTTTTTCAAAATCTGAGACACTCATATTCTCCAACAGGATCACCCATTTGGCATGCAAAGCACTTATAAGATCCAGTGATATCTCCACAGGAGCCAGTTTTGAATCATCCAGGTCTGCAAATTGTTTCTCATCAAAAGCTTTAATGGTCGGTTCATCTTCTGTCAGAGCCCATTTAAAACGAAGCAGGCCGTTCATATGACTATCGGCAATATGGTGCAACAATTGCTTCAATGTCCAACCTTCCGGCCTGTAAGGTGTGTCCAATTGCTCCTTGGTAAGTGTTCTCGTCGCATTATTGAATTTTAGAGGTAATTCACTAATGTCACTTATCCACTTTTGAATATCTGTGGAAGATATTTTCTCAGGAACCTTACTTTTCCCGATAGGATATTTTAAGTCTTCAATTTCTTCTGTAGTCATTCTTAAAAATAAAAAAACGCGCTGAGAATTCAGCGCGTTTTATGATTAGATATTATTTCGGCTTTTAAGTTTCTGTTACCGCATTTGGTTTGCAAAAACTAAAACTAATTGGTCGTCATCCTGAACTCCTTTCAGCATCTCAATAATATTAAATTTAGAAACTGAAATAAGTTCAGGGAGACGTAACCACATAAAGTTAAATAGAACTGAAAAATCTATTTTACATCCATCAATTCTACGTCAAAAATAAGCACCGCATTTGGAGGGATCACTCCGCCGGCTCCTCTTTCACCATAAGCAAGGTGTGAAGGAATAACCATTCTTGCCTTATCTCCAACTTCAAGAAGCTGAATACCTTCATCCCAGCCCGGGATCACATGTCCTATTCCAACTGGAAATTCGAGAGGTTTGTTTCTTTTATAAGAAGAATCAAAAACAGTCCCGTCTGCAAGCTGACCTTTATAATGTACAGATACATTATCGCCTTTATTCGCTTTTTTACCATCACCTTTTTGGATGATCTGGTAACGAAGACCACTGCTGGTTTTTTCAAAACCTGTTGCTAGTTTTTCAACTTCCGCTTCAGCTTTCTTTTCTTCTTCTTCTTCTTTCTGGGCTTTTTGAGCAGTAAAATTCTTAAATGCTGCTGTAGCATTGAAATTTTCAGCTTCACTTCCCTCACGAATGATCTCTACTTTTTCAAGCTTATCTCCCTGCTGGATCTTATCAACCACATCCTGACCTTCCACTACATTTCCAAAGACCGTATGTTTCCCGTCTAGCCACGGAGTTTCCACGTGAGTAATAAAAAACTGACTACCGTTAGTTCCGGGACCGGCATTGGCCATAGAAAGTTTTCCGGGGGCATCATGTTTTAATTCAGGATGAATCTCATCATCGAACTGATAACCGGGACCTCCAGCTCCGGTTCCCTGAGGATCTCCTCCCTGAACCATAAAATCTGGAATTACTCGGTGAAATTTTAATCCGTCATAATAAGGTTCGCCCTTTTCTTTTGGGTCATTTTCTATTTCCCCTTCTGCAAGTCCTACAAAGTTCCCTACAGTTCCGGGAGTTTTTTCATATTCCAGCTCTACCAGGATCTCTCCTTTTGAAGTATGGAATTTAGCATATAATCCGTCGTTCATTTTATTGAATTTTAATAAAGTGCAAAGATACCCAGTTTAATTTTTATAGACCTGCTCCCCGTTCACAAAAGTTGAGATCACTTTAGTGTCTGGTACGCTATCTATTTCAACTTCCATAATGTCCCTGTCCAGGATCACAAAATCAGCAAACTTTCCGGCTTCGATACTTCCCTTCTCCTCCTCTTCAAAATTTGAATAGGCTGCCCAGATGGTCATTCCTTTTAAAGTTTCTTCTCTGCTTAAAGCCTGGTCTTTCATAAAACCACCTTCAGGAAAATTATCGGTATCCTGACGATCTACGGATGCATAAAAGGTCAAAAACGGATTCACTTTTTCCACAGGGAAATCGGTTCCCAAAGCCACGATTCCGGCCTGCTCCAGTAATTTTTTGTAGGCATACGCTCCCTTTATCCGGTCTTCCCCAAGTCTATCTTCTGCCCAGTACATATCACTGGTCGCATGCGTTGCCTGTATTGAAGGAATAATATTTTTACTGAAATATTGGAAATCTGCAGCATCTATTACCTGAGAATGTTCTACTCTCCAACGGCGGTCATCAGTATCTCCCAATAATGAGTCATAGGTTTTTAGCACCAAATAATTGGCAGAATCACCAATGGCATGAGTGTTCATTTGAAATTCAGACTTTGCGATGCGTTCTGCAGTTTGTTTAAATTCTGAAACCGGAGAAAGCAAAGCTCCAAAATGATTTTCCCTGTCTGAATATTCTTCTTTTAACGCCGCTCCCCGTGAACCCAAAGCTCCATCGCCATAGAATTTAACCGATCTCACATTTAACCTTTCGGTCTTGTAAGGCCCATTCTCAAGATAATAATCAAGATTTTCTTTAGTATTACTGATCATTGCATATAACCTGATCTTTAATTCTCCCGAATTATTCAGGCTGTCTATCAGCTCAATCACCTGCTTGTCTATCCCGGCATCATCTACCGTAGTAAGCCCATAGCTAAAACAGATCTCCTGGGCATCCATAAGTGCCTCTACCTGGGTGTCGATGTCTATATCATCGGTAATTTTTTCGATCAATAACATCGGGTTATCTACCAGGATCCCGGTTAACTTTCCGTTCTTTTGCTCAATATCCCCACCCTCAAATTCAGTTTCTGTAGTGATATTAGCTTTATCTAAAGTCGCCTGATTTACCAGCATCGCATGCCCGTCAATTCGGGTAATGGCTACAGGAGTATCCGGAAACAAACGATCCAAGGTATCCTTTACCGGAAATTCTTTCACCTCCCAATCATTCTGATCCCATCCTCTTCCGACAATAAAATCCACTCCATTCTTCTGCTGAAATTCCACGATCTTTACCACAACCTCCTTAAAACTTTTGGTACCGGTAAGATCTACCCGTTGTTGCTGCATTCCCAATCCATAAAAATGGGCATGTGCATCTATTAGTCCGGGATAGACAGGTTTTCCTTCGGCATCAATACTTTCTGAAAACTCATATTTGTCCTGTAAATCTTTTAAATTACCGACTTCCAGGAATTTTCCGTCTTTTACAACGAACGCATCAGTCGTAGAAAATTCATTATCAACGGTATAAATTTTTCCGTTAAAAACTAAAAGATCAGCATCTTGTTTTGAGCTTCCACATGAAAATAACAATAAGCTAATGCTGAGTAAAGCGAGATATTTCTTCATCATTAATTAAATTTTAGCCTAAAATAAAGAAAGCTTTTTAGATACCTACTCCTATGCTGAAATATTCAAAGCTATTGGTCTTGCTTCATTTGCATTCTCAGTTCTGAACTTTATAATAAAAGCCATATTTTAGATCATTCTGAAAATCAAACATTTCATGAAACTGAAATTTCACTCTTTACTGATTGCTATAATTATTAGCACGAGTTTGCAAGCTCAAAAATCATCTGAAGCTAAAGTCAGGCATTTTCATGATACTATAGGTTTTGCAAAGCATAGCTGGCAAATGGACAGTATTATCTCCAGAATTGGAGATTCTGATAAAGTTCAGAATCAGGAAGTCTATAAAGCGGTGATAAATCCGCATGACGACTATAAGTATGCAGCAGGTCTTTATGCTAAAACGCTTTCTGGTATCAAAGCAAATACGGTTGTTTTAGTTGGAGTTGCCCATCGTGCGCGAAATTTCGATCTTCAGGACAAAATTATTTTTGGTTCCTTTAATTCCTGGGAAGCACCCTATGGAAATGTGAAGGTTTCAGCAATTAGAGAGGAGATACTCAAAAACCTAAAAACTGTTACGTACGTGGTGCATGATAGTATGATGCAATTGGAACATTCTCTTGAGGCTATCGTTCCATTTCTTCAACATCAAAATAAGGAGGTACAAATTATTCCACTTCTGGTTACTTACATGAAATTTGAAGATATGCAGCGCTTTTCGAAAGAATTATCTAAAACACTTTCAGAAATTATGAAAGATAAAAAAATGCAATACGGAAAAGACCTTGCGGTAGTAATTTCCAATGACGCTATTCATTTTGGAAGCGAAGATTGGGGCGGAAGCGATCTTGCACCTTTCGGAACTGATGAGGAAGGGAATGAAAAAGCTCACCAAAAAGATCTGAGAATCATCGCAGAAACGCTGAAAGGGAAATTAGAGGATGACAAAATTAAAACGTTCAATAATTATACGGTAAAACCAGAGAATTATAAAGAATACAATTGGACCTGGTGTGGGCGATATTCTGTCCCATTAGGACTTCTTTTCGCCAATGAATTAAATAAAATCACCCAAAATAAAAACTTGCATGGTGAAATGCTGGATTATCGTTCCAGTCTCAAAAATGAACATCTGCAAGTAGAAGATCTCGGGATGGGCACTACCGCTCCTTCCAAACCAACACATTGGGTCGCTTATGTGGGAATGGCCTATCAATAGAACAAAAGACCAACTAAAATCTAAATCTATGAAAAAACTTTTTTTACTATTTCTTATCACTCTGATCTCCTGTAATAATGATCCAGAAAAAGTTGATCTATTAATTACAAATGCCACCGTACTGGATATAGAGCAAAACAAAAAATGGGTAAACAGGCTCGTTGCTATTCGGAATGATACTATAGTGGCAGTAAAAACCATGCGTGATAGCGATGAATTCATAGCGGACGAAACCTATGATGCTAAAGGCAATTTCCTGATGCCTGGTCTTTGGGATAATCATGTACATTTTAGAGGAGGCGATAGTCTGGCATCTGAAAACAGGGATTTGCTACCTCTTTTTCTGAAATATGGCATAACCACCGTTCGGGATGCGGGTGGTGATATTAGCAAAGAAGTATTCAAGTGGAAAAAACAAATCGAGAATAAAGAACTCACTGGACCGCGTATTTTTTCATCAGGTCCTAAGCTAGACGGGGAAAATCCAGCCTGGCCAGGATCAATTTCTGTAACTTCTGAAAATGATGTTGAATTAGGTCTGGATTCATTAGAAAAAATGAATGCCGATTACGTCAAAATATACGATGGAAGCATTACTAAAGAGATGTATTACGAAATCATCAAAGAGGCTGAAAAAAGAAAACTTAAAGTAACGGGGCATATGCCAATGTCTGCAGATGTGACTGAAGCTGTAAAGTTTGGATTGGATGGTACCGAACATCTGTATTATGTGATGAAAGCAGCTTCAGTAAAAAAGGATAGTATAGAAAAAGTAAATTCCGGCTATTCTATGATTATCCCGCTTGCTCAGACCTATAATGATTCTGTGGCAAAAATCGTTTTTGATGAATTGGCGGAAGCAGACTTTTATGTTACACCTACACTTCATATTGGAAACGTACTGAAAGAATTGGCCGATACGGATCATAGTGAAGATAATTTGCTTGAATATATTGGTCCTGGAATACAAAAGTCTTATCAAGGGCGGATAAATTCTGCAAAACGTGCAAAAGAATCAGGGACCAGTATGCGTGATTTCACAGAGGATGTTTTTCAGAAAATGATCAGGCCTATGTATAATTCTGGAATAAAGATCCTGGCAGGTTCAGACTGTGGGCCTTTTAATTCTTTCATCTACCCAGGGGAATCCTTGCACGAGGAACTTAAAGCACTGGAAGATGCTGGATTAACAACTCAACAAGCATTGCTGACATCAATAAGGAACGGTCCCAGATTTTTTGATCTTCAAAATTCATTTGTAAAAGTAAAAGAAGGTAGAGTAGCAGATTTGATCATACTTTCAGAAAATCCCATGGAAAAAATAGACAATCTTAAATCTATTGAGGTTGTGGTGAATAAAGGCAGAATTTTAAAAGTTTCGGAATTGCCTGAAAAAACACCTTAATCTTTTCGAAATAGTGCCATTAAAAAAGCCCTCTTCTTTGAGGGCTTATATATTTGAAAAATTTCAGAATTAATTAATTGAAATCAAATTTATAGGTAACTCCACCCAGCACCTGAATTCCCTGAACATCATAATCCAGCCACTTCTGGTAATTGTTATTTAGAAGGTTGCTTCCTTTCACAAATGCAGAAAGCTGATCATTAAAACGATATCCAAGATGAGCATTCGCATCAAAATAACTATCTAGCGTAATTATTGGATCATCAAAAACAAGACTAATAGATCTGTTCTCATCTTTACGTTCTCCGATATAAAATAGATTCGCTCCGGTATACCATTTTTCGGTGATCTGGTAATCTGCATTCAAACTAGCCTTCATAGTTGGCAGATTCCAGGCTTCTGCCTGTGAATCGGTATTATAATCAAAAAATTCACCATTTATACCCAGTCGGAAGTTTCTGTTTACGTCTACATTCAATTCCGCATAGAATGATAAGGTCTTCACCTCGTCGTACACTACATCGAAACTATTACCGTAGGTATAACTTTCTCCTTCCAGCGTTGAGGCATCATAATTTCTCTTGAATAATGGCTTATTGTATTGCGACTGATAACTTCCGCGTAAATTATAAGAAACTGCATTGCTGAGTTTACCCTTACCTCCTACATAACCTTTATATTGATTATCTGTAGGCATGATATTTAGTGTTGGCGAAACATACGGGTTCTCCTGGAAAAAATTGTAATATGTATTTTGTTGAAGATCTCCATCTACACCCGCATAAGCTGTAAAATAATCACCCGCTAACCTGTAACTGGCAGATACGGCCGGGTAAATATAGAAACTACCGTCGCTGTTTTCCACATCCATACCATACACAAAATTCACTCCCAGGTTAATGCTAAGATCATCTCTTAAGATCAACAGACTTGGAGTCGCATTGAAATTCATGAATGTATAGTCATAGCCAGGATTTGAATCGTATGTTCTATCGAACTTACCATTCACGATATCAGCACCGATCTTTGTTGAAATAAGTTCTTCAGCGATCTCTACTTCAAAAAGTCCTTCGGCGTTGAAATGATTTTCAGCGGTACTGTAAGAATCCCCGGAATGACGAAAACGAGCCTTCGCACTATCAAAGAAAGAATCATAAAGCTCTATCTCACTCCCCACATAAACGGAATAATAATTTTGTGCGGGATCCAGATTAAGCAATTCCGGGTCGCTTTCGGGATTTGCAGGAATATTATATTCCGGAAGACCGTACCAGTTAAATAACTGATGTTCGGCTCCTACTTCAGCCATCCAGGACAAATCACGATTTCGAGTATTATAGTTCAAATTCAATTCGGTATCATAGAATTTATCATCCAGTACCACATCCTCAATACCTCCCTGCGAAGAATTATGGGTAAGGAAAATTCCGAAATTACTACTTCGGTCTATTTCCAGACTTGAGTAGAATTCGGCCAGCACATTTGAATAATTTCCGAATCCTAAAGTGGCATAATTATCATACACTTTAGGCGGTCTTTCCCTTTCCACGGTTGTTGCCCTTCCTTTCGCAGGAGTAAAAGTTGAAGCAACCGGGACTGAAAATATGGAATATTGCACCGGTTTTTTCTGAAAGCTTACCGAATCGTTTCTGGTTGGGGTCGCTTTTATTTTGCTCGCATCTCTAACCGATGGAGTATATGGCTTTACTACTGTTACCGTTTCGCTTCCAATAGGATCCTGGGCATATAGGATCCCACTAAATATGAACAGACTAAAAAACAGACTTTTCTTGATTGCTTTAAATCGCATATAGCAGTGAATCTATTAGATTAAGTTTAGTTATTTGTTTCTACGGAAGAATTGGTCTTTGCTTCCTGGGCTTTGATTTTGGACAATTCGGCTTTTGCTTCCTGAACTACCTCTGGAAACTTCTGGAAATTTTTGGTTACATTCTCTAAAATATAGGTCGCCTGGTAAGCATCCCCGAGGGCATAAAAGTTCTTAGCCATAAGCACCAGACCTTTTGCTCCCCATAATTTATATCCAGAAAAATCTTTTGCCAGAATTTGTACCGCTGCGTTTGAAGCTTCAAAATTTCCATCTTTATTTTTGAAATAAGCATCATAATAAAGTGCTTCTGCAGCCAATTCTCCGGTAGCGGTTTTTTGAACTTCTTTGTAAGCTGAACGAGCTTTGTTATCGTTTCCAGATTGTATAGCAGCTCTGGCAACCATGACCCTTGCGTCATTTCTGGCTTCAGTTTCTGCTGTGGAATTATTCAATACCTTATCAGCATACTCATTCGCTTTGTTGAAATTTCCGGTCTCGTAATAAGACTTCATCAGGTTTTGCTGAGCGAAAACAACATTTTGCTCATTATCGGCTTGTTTCTCCAACTTTTCTAATAATGGAAGTGCCTGGGTATAATCTTTCTTTTCAAGATATATCTGAGATAACCTTGCCAGCGCCTGTTCAGAAAATTCATTCTTTGGCTTGGAAGTCACATATTTATAATTCGGAATAGATTTATCAACTTTTCCATCTCTGTAATACAACTGAGCCAGGTAGAAATTGGCATTTATTGAATGAATCCCATTCGGGAAATTCTGAATATATTTTTCAAAATTGGCAATAGCTTTTTCAGAATTATTATTCAGATATTGATTTTCAGCAGATTCATACGTGGCGTTATCAAGGTCTGCATCGCTAACCTCTACAAAGTCTATATTTCTAACCCAGCTGGCATACTCATCTGTTCTCCCAAGATCCACATAAACATTTCTTGCAGTAGAAACTGCCTGCTTGGCCTCCGGAGTATTTGGATATTCGGCAACGATCTTTCTCAATCTCTCGAGAGCTTTGTTACCTTCATTATTGTTATAGTAAATAAGTCCCTGTCTCAACATAGCTTTAGGAACCAATGCGCTCTCGGGGACATCTCTTATCAATCTATTGTAAGACTGAATCCCCTGAGTAGTATTATTAGTTGCTACATAAGTATTTCCTAATTCATACATCGCATCATCACGATATGGAGAACGCGGATACTTACCGGTAAAACTATTTAGTTCTTCAATCTTAGTGTCATTTCTATCTACAAATCCGTAGCTGATGGCTTTTTGAAATGCAGCATAATCGGCATTGCTTACTCCATTATCAATAGCATTCTGGTAAGCTTCCATGGCAGGCCAGTACTGGCTGGTAACGTAGTAAGTATCACCAAGCCTTAAAAGCGCATCATTTTTCTTAGCTCCTTCCGCATTCGCACTGGAAGCATAAGATTTGAAATAGTTAACGGCCTGGGAATAATCGTTTTTCTTAAAATAAGCATATCCAATGTTGTAATCCAGGTCTGTATACTCATCTGTATTCCTGGCAGCACTCATTCCTTTGAATTCACGGTAGCCGAGAATAGCATCGTCCATTCTATTTACATTATATTCACTCTCAGCTTTCCAGAAAGTTGCCCTGGCCGTGATATTCTGATCTCTTGGCTCTTTTAATGCTTTGTCGAAATTTTCTATGGCGGCGTAATAATCTCCTTCTTCAAAAAGCTCCAGTCCGTAGAAATAAGCTACTTTTTGATAAGCCTGCTTGTCGCTGAAATTTCGGTTGTTCTCCAGCAATCTCATCGCTTCCTCATAATTCTTTGAAGTAATGAAAGAATCTATTAAGAGAGTTTCCATCTCCTGACGTTTATCAGAATCAGGATATTTATTTAAGTAATTTATCAAAACCTGGCTGGGGCTCTCGTAAGAGTTCCCAATTTCATAACTAAGTTTTGCATAGTTGAGTAAAGCATCCTGCTGAATCTTTGCATCGAATTCCATTTCACTGGCATTCTTAAAGGCATTCAAAGCCTGTTGTTTTTGATCTGACTCTAAATATGACTGCGCGAGATGATAATAGGCATTTTGAGCGATCGCATTTTTACCGTCAACGATCTTATTGAATTCGTTGATGGCAGCCTCGTAATTTCCCTGTTTGTAATAAGCGTAACCTAACTGGTAATAATCGGTATTATTCCATTTACCACGTAATCCATTATATCCTTTCAAATAAGGAATAGCTTCTTCGTACTGCTCTAAATTGAAATAGCTTTCCCCGATGATCTTATTAAGTTGAGGAATTTCCTGTCGGTTGGCTTTTGGAAGTTGCTCCAACCCCTGTTCAATAGCTTTTTCAAAATTCCCCAGTTTGAAGTTCATATCGGCTTGGAAATAGGAAAGATCCTCCGTATAACGATCATTCCCTTTTACTTCTTCAAAATATTCATTCGCCTCTTCGTAGTCGTCCCCTTCATAAGCTATATATCCAAGATAATATTTTGCCTGAGCTCCATATTCTTTGGAATCGCGAACCCTATTAAAATATGTTTGAGCATCTTCAAACTGATTCGCTCTAAAATAGGCATACCCGTTATTAAAGTAAAAACGCTCGCGATCTTTTTTACTCATCGCATTTTCGTCTACCCTATCATACCATCTTCTGGAAAGTGCGTATTTTCCGGTTTGGAAATAATAATCAGCCACATCAAGGTATGCTGAATTTGTTTTTGTGCTCGTGGGATATCTGGTCACAAAGTTTTCCATTAACCTATCGGCTCCCGGCTGATTTAGTCGTACCGCGGCATTTGCAATATAATAGGCCGCATCTCCTTTGATCTTCTCGTCATCGGTCTTATCCTTAACGTCATCAAACAGATTCTGGGCAGCTAAATATTGCTCATTATTGTATAATTCCAGGGCGCGATTAAAGTCCACCAACTCGTGCGTGTAAGCAGCAGTTTGCTGACAAATAGCGGAAAATGAGATAGATATAAAAACGACTAGCAGATAAGCTCTCTTAAGTGTCATTTATTGTGTTTTAGATTGGAATTCAAAGATAATTTAAAGCTTGCTTCTATAACGCCGATAAAGTTCTATAATTATGTTAACGGAAAAAAAAGTATGTCAACGCCTTTTGAAAAATGTATATTTGGAAATAATTTGCAACCCGAATCAACGTTAGAAATTCATGGCTGAAACTGTTCTGGAATTAAAAAACGCGGCAATCTATCAACGCGAAAGTCTTATTTTATCTGAAGTAGACGTTACCGTATACAAAGGTGATTTTGTTTATCTCATCGGGAAGACCGGAACCGGAAAGAGTAGCTTTATGAAAACACTTTATGGTGATCTTCCACTTACCGAAGGTGAGGGCCATATTGTTGAT
Source organism: Christiangramia sediminis (assembly GCF_020552705.1). Taxonomy (GTDB): domain Bacteria; phylum Bacteroidota; class Bacteroidia; order Flavobacteriales; family Flavobacteriaceae; genus Christiangramia; species Christiangramia sediminis. Next base: position 577,352 of record NZ_JAJBZG010000002.1, read on the forward strand.
TTTAACCTTAGAACCTTAAAGGAAAAAGATATTCCATATTTGCGCCGAAAACTGGGCGTGGTCTTTCAGGATTTCAAATTACTTACTGACAGGAATATTAAGGAAAACCTGCTATTTGTATTAAAAGCCACCGGCTGGAAAGATCAAAAAGGAATGGACAGTAAGATAGATGAAGTTCTGGACAAGGTTGGAATGAAAACGAAAGGATTCAAATATCCCTACCAGCTTTCTGGTGGTGAACAGCAAAGAGTGGCGATCGCCAGAGCTTTATTAAACGATCCTGAATTGATCCTTGCAGATGAGCCTACCGGGAACCTGGATCCACAAACTTCAGTAGAAGTAATGGAAGTACTTCAGGAAATAAGCAGAAATGGGAACACTATTTTAATGGCTACGCATGATTATGCACTGCTGCTGAAATATCCTTCAAAAACTTTGAAGTGTGACGGCCAGCGTGTATTTGAAGTGGTACAGAAATCTTTATAAATAAAAGTTTAAAATAATACTGCGTCGCTCTGCTCGCAGTATTATTTTAAAATTCCGCATAAACTTTTTTAAGGCTCTCACTATTATAATAACAATTAAAAAGAGCTGCGGAAATAAATTCAGGACAACAAATTTTAATAAGCTCTAAATCTTAATCATTCCTAAAATCTTTTCGGAAGAATATCATTTTTGATAACTTGTGAGTTCTTCAATTTATTTAATGGAAATATTAGGAATAGATATAGGTGGTTCAAGTCTGAAAGGCGCTATAGTTGATGTTAACTTAGGGGAATTAAAGACTGATACACACCGGATTCCTACTCCAGAATCCCGGGAACCGGAGGCTATGGCCCAGGCTGTAAAAGAGATGGTAGCACATTTTAATTATAAGGGGATTGTAGGTTGTGGATTTCCAACCATCGTAAAAAAAGGCATTTGTAAAGACGAAGGAAATCTAAGTGAAAAATGGGTGGGTGTTGATGTAGATGCACTTTTTGAAAAAACCACCGGATTAAACTTTACCGTGATCAATGATGCTGATGCGGCCGGCCTGGCTGAAACCCAATTTGGAGCGGGAAAAGATAAACATGGATTTGTTCTTATGATCACCGTGGGCACCGGATTGGGCAGTGGAGCTTATCTCAACGGAGAACTGATCCCTAATTTTGAACTGGGCCAGATCCCGTATAAGGAATTTGAAAAAATTGAAGAATGGGCAGCTTCCTCTATAAAGACTGAACAGAACTTAAGTTACAAAGAATGGGCTTTTCGGTTTAATATTTTTCTAAACTATATACATAAGATTTTGAACCCGGATGTGATCATGGTGGGGGGAGGAATTTCTAACGACTGGAATAAATTTGAAAAATATCTGCAAGTAGATACAAAAATTATTCCCGCAGAACTTCGAAATGATTCTGGCGTTTTAGGAGCTGCAATTGCGGCTTACCAAAAATATTCAGGCTAGGAATTCAGTCGGTCGCTTGGCAATCTTTCTACATTAGTAAATTTTCAGTAAAAGTTTAAAGCAAGTTTAAACCATCTTCCGCTTTCTCTTCCTTAGGTTCATTTGCACTACCGCCAGGAGAATAAGTACGATTCCCAGCCATTGCCAGATATCCACCCGTTCATTTAGTAAAAAATAAGCCATAAGTACAGCTGCAGGTAATTCAATTGAAGAAATTATCGCACCTAATCCCACATCAATTTTAGGCATTCCGGCAGTGTAAAGAAGTGGCGGTAGGATCGTCCCGAAAAGAGCTAAAATCAAACCCCACTTTAAAAGAATTTCAGTGTTGTACTCAACAAATAAGTATGGCAGAGAAATTATGCTCACTACTAAAAATCCGCCGATCATCATCCAGAGACTACGTTTTATAGATTGCATTTCTAGAGCAACCGTATTAGAGTAATAAATGGTACCTGTATAAGACAATGCTGCCAGGATTCCCCAGCCAATTCCTCTCCAGTCTACCACAAATTCATCGTTAAGAACATTGGTAGCCAATAAAGTTCCGAGAAGTATGGCAATAACCGCCAGGATTTTTTTTATGCCTGGTTTTTTACCTGCGATTATGGCTTCCAATACTACTCCTATCCATACACTTTGCATCAACATTACAATTCCTATCGATACCGGAATATATTTTACCGCGAGATAATAGAAAGTACTGGTAAGTCCCAGCGTAGTTCCGGCAGCGATTAGCTTTAACTTGCTTTTCGTTTTCGAATTTGCCGGTGTCCCCTGCTCTTTTTTTCCGAAGAAGATATTTATTAGTAAGATCCCTAATAGTCCCAGAGCCATTTGAGAAAACGTAACTTCATGAGAAGTATAACCTTCAGCATAGGCCATCTTAACAAAAGTAGTTAGCATACCATAACTGCATGCTCCCAAGGCAACTAGTATAGAACCTTTGAGTATAGATTTATCCATATTATAAACTGTAAAAATCGACTGGATTCTTTTCTATCCTGCCAGTCGCCAGATTTATTTAGCTAAAATGAAATAGCTTATGATCATATTTTCAGGCATAAAAAAGCTGCCTTAAATCTTAATTCAAGGCAGCTTTAAAATCTTAAGATCTAAGATTACATAATCTTATTTCTCTTACGGTCATTTTCCGTTAAATATATCTTTCTTAAGCGCAAGTGATGCGGAGTTACCTCAACATATTCATCTTTCTGAATATATTCCAAAGCTTCTTCTAAAGAGAACTTGATTGCAGGAACGATCTTCGCTTTATCGTCCGCTCCAGAAGAACGTACGTTAGAAAGTTTTTTCGTTTTAGTGATATTCACCGCCATATCATCCTGACGTGAATTCTCTCCAATTACCTGACCTTCATAAATATCTTCACCCGGATCTACGAAAAACTTACCTCTATCCTGAAGTTTATCAATAGAATAAGGAATCGCTTTTCCTTTTTCCATAGAAACTAAAGAACCATTCTGTCTTTCCGGAATTCCACCTTTAAGTGGCTGGTATTCTTTATATCTGTGTGCCATGATCGCTTCACCCGCCGTAGCAGTAAGCAACTGGTTTCTTAAACCGATAATACCTCTGGATGGAATAAGGAACTGAATATTCATTCTTTCTCCTTTAGCCTCCATAGAAAGCATCTCTCCTTTTCTCATGGTTACCATCTCAACGGCTTTTCCAGAAACATCTTCGGGAAGATCAATGGTAAGCTCTTCAACAGGCTCACATTTCACTCCGTCAATTTCTTTAATAATAACCTGTGGCTGTCCAATCTGAAGCTCATAACCTTCACGTCTCATAGTTTCAATAAGAACAGATAAGTGAAGTACTCCGCGGCCATAAACTAAAAATTTATCGGCACTGTCAGTTTCATTTACACGAAGTGCAAGGTTCTTTTCAAGTTCTTTGTAGAGCCTCTCTTTAATATGCCTTGAAGTCACAAACTTTCCATCCTTTCCGAAGAAAGGAGAATCGTTAATGGTAAAAAGCATACTCATGGTAGGCTCATCAATAGCAATAGTTTTTAATCCTTCAGGATTTTCAAGATCGGCAACAGTATCGCCAATTTCAAATCCTTCTAGACCTACGATCGCACAAATATCACCCGCCTGTACCTCTTCGATCTTTCTACGGCCTAAACCTTCGAAAGTATGTAGTTCTTTAATTCTTGTTTTTTTGATGCTACCATCACGCTTCACTAAAGAAACCTGCTGATTCTCTTTTAGAGTTCCTCTTTGTAATCTACCAATCGCAATACGACCTGTAAATGAAGAGAAGTCAAGAGAAGTGATCAACATTTGAGGAGTTCCTTCCAGATCTACTTTAGGAGCAGGAATATGTTCCATCACCATATCAAGCAATGGCTCAATATTATCAGTTTCATTTTTCCAGTCTTCACTCATCCAGTTGTTCTTTGCAGAACCGTATACAGCTGGGAAATCCAGCTGCCATTCTTCAGCACCAAGTTCAAACATAAGGTCAAATACCTTTTCATGAACTTCGTCTGGAGTACAGTTTTCTTTATCAACCTTATTGATCACCACACATGGCTTTAAACCAAGATCGATCGCTTTTTGAAGAACGAAACGAGTTTGCGGCATTGGCCCTTCAAAAGCATCTACCAATAGTAGTACACCATCGGCCATGTTCAATACTCGTTCTACTTCTCCACCAAAATCGGCGTGACCAGGAGTATCAATAATATTGATCTTAGTATCCTTGTAGGTTACAGAAACGTTTTTGGAAGTAATGGTAATTCCACGCTCTCTTTCAAGATCATTATTGTCCAGGATAAGTTCACCCGTAGACTGGTTATCACGGAACAATTCACAGTGATGCATTATTTTATCTACCAGGGTTGTCTTACCGTGGTCAACGTGTGCGATAATCGCGATATTTCTAATAGCTGTCATGAAGCCTTATTTTTAAGGCTGCAAATGTACAGCTATTTTTCGCTAAACCAGCCTAGTTTTAAAAGATTTTAATTTATTGAAAATCAGCAACTTTAAATGTGTTTTTAGATTTATGCCTATTCTGTTTTTCCCGTAGAATCTTCCGGAATTGATCAAAGTCCAAAAAATCTCCTAAAAAAGTTAATTCCATTATGTCCTCAAATTCTCCTTCTCTCCTCTATTTCCCTGACAAACAAACAGATTAATTTTTCAGCAATTTATTATACTGTTAAACCTAAAAAGTTTTGCTGTTAAAGGCCTTTAAATTATTTGAAAGCTCTTTCACTTAATTCTAGTTTTGATCCAAACAAAAAGAATTATTATGAAAATTATCAAAGGATTATTTCTATCAATTTTAGCTTTAGGCGTTGTGAGTTGTGATGATGACGATGACAACGAAACTATGGAAACTACGACGTCGTACACGGCTCAATTAGGTTCTATCAACGATTCTGGAGCAAGCGGTACTGCGACAGTTTCTGTACAGGGCGATATGCTTACAGTAAATGTAATGGCCCAGGGAATGGTGCCAAATCAGGCACATCCACAACACATTCACGGATTAATGGATGATGAGGAAGCAACCTGTCCTCCAGCATCTGCTGATACTGATGAAGACGGAATCATTACTATTCCAGAAGGAGCTCCTTTCTATGGTGAGGTTCTGCTTCCACTTGATGACTTTCCAATGGCAGATGAGAATGGAAATATCAGCTACGAAAAAACTTTCATGCTAGGTGAGAATGGTACTCCAACTGCTGAAGAACTGGACGATCTTGAAGACAGAGTGATCGTACTACATGGTCTGAATAATAATGATGAGTATGTAGCTACTATTCCTGTTGCTTGTGGTGAGCTTGATGAAATGTAGAGAAACACCATTATAATAAAGAGAAAACCGCCAATTCGGCGGTTTTTTTATTTTATGATTCGTCTGCTGAAGGTCCGTAAGTTGTGGGAACTGATATTTCCAACAACCTGAAATAAACTCCTAATTGAGCCCGGTGATGAGGAAACTGGCTCATCACCATGGTTTGAAGCACATTGAACCTGGGCATTTCAAAAAGGGTCTCTCCTTCTTTGGTCATTTTCCAGGTATGCTCATATTCTTCATCAGCTTGTTTCAAAGCTTTTTCAGCTGCAGCGGTATTTTCTTTTAGTGTTTCGATAAGTCCTTTCACTGTTTCTTCCTCAGGCGGTTTATATCCTGCGATATCCCATTCTCTAGCATCCATGGTTCCGGTGATCCATGATGGTATTTCTGCCAGGTGATTGGCCAATTGCTTAATGGTCATTGATTTTTCATGAGGCTTCCATCCCATTTTATCTTCCGGTATTCGCTTTAAAAATTTTTCGGTTAAAGCCACTTCCTGCTGTAATTGGGAAATAAAAAATTCATGAATTTTCATAGTATCGAGATTAGTATCAAACAAGCTTCTAATTTATGAAAAATTAGCCTTAAAATTTATCGCTTTAGAAAAACTGAACTAATTGCAATGCGCTATTAAATCAATTATCTTTGCCTCAAATTCAAAAAAATGGATCTAAGTAAAATTCCGAATATAAAACATAGTGATTCCAATAATTTCTTCCTGCTTTCGGGGCCCTGTGCTATTGAAGGAGAAGAAATGGCTTTAAGAATTGCTGAAAAAGTAGTTTCAATAACCGATAAACTGGAAATCCCATATATTTTTAAAGGCTCTTTTAAAAAAGCAAACCGAAGCAGGATTGATAGTTTTACCGGAATTGGAGATGAGAAAGCATTAAAGATCCTTAGAAAGGTTTCGGAAACTTTTGATATTCCCACGGTAACTGATATACATGAAATCAACGATGCGAAACTAGCTGCAGAATATGTAGATGTGCTTCAGATTCCCGCTTTTTTGGTTAGACAGACAGACCTTGTAGTGGCAGCTGCCGAAACCGGAAAAGTTATAAATCTGAAAAAAGGCCAGTTCATGAGTCCCGAAGCTATGAAACATGCCGTTACCAAAGTGACCGACTGTAATAATGAACAGGTGATGGTAACCGATCGTGGAACTATGTTTGGCTACCAGGACCTGATCGTGGATTTCCGTGGAATTCCAACCATGCGTGAATTTGCCCCTACTGTACTGGATGTGACCCATTCGCTTCAGCAACCCAATCAAAGTACCGGCGTTACCGGCGGAAGACCCGACATGATAGAAACCATTGCGCGGGCCGGGGTTGTAAATAATGTTGATGGTTTGTTTATTGAAACTCACTTTGATCCGGCGAATGCAAAAAGTGATGGAGCGAATATGTTGGACCTGGCACATTTGGAAAAATTACTGAGCAATCTGGTGGCGATAAGAAAAACCATTAACCAAATCTAAAAATTTTCCCAAAGTTTAATTACGCTTGCGTCTAAAGAGGAATTTTCGGGCTAAATTATAATTTAACTTATATTTCCCTACAATGCGAAGTCATTCCTCTTCAATATCCGGCATTCTGCTGGTTATATTCTTATTATTATCTTTTCTCATCCCGGGGAATTATGCCTATGCTCAGGAAAAACCCCAAATAAATGTGGGTGGTGCCCTAAGATTCAATTATAATCTATCTTCCTGGAAGGACGGACAAAAAGAAAGAGGTGGAGATTTTGGATATGATATGTTCAGGATCAATTTCGATGCTGCCTGGAAAGATATTTATCTAAATGCTGAATACCGTCTTTATTCTGAAGCCTTTGGAGGTGGATTTTTAAAACAGGGCTGGGTTGGTTACAGGTTCAATGATCGCGACGAGATACAAATAGGATTAAATCAGGTTCCTTTTGGTTTACAGCAGTATAATTCCCACAACTGGTTCTTCAATCTCACTTATTATTTTGGATTGGAGGATGATCATGACATGGGGATCAAATATCTGCATGTAGGTGAGACCTTTGAATATGATCTCGCTTTCTATAAAAACGCGGAAGAATTACGCTTTGGCGGAGATACTGAAACTTCTCCTAACCGATATTCTTATGACGTGGTGGGGAGAAATAAAGAAGTGAACCAGGTAAACGGAAAAGTGGTTTATAAGTTTGGCGACTCCATAAAAAATCGTCTGGGAATTTCTGCACAGTATGGGGGTCTATATAATCTGGACACTAAAGAAACAGGCTCGCACAATGGTCTTGCCTTACACTACGAACTGGATTTTAGCAATTGGAATTTTAAGTTACAGGCTATGAATATCAATAATGATCCGAAGAATTTACCTGGAGAATCTGATGAGATTTTGCAAATGGGAGCTTACGGAGTTCCTTATGAAGTAGCTTCAGATTTTAATATTTACAGCCTCGCTTTTTCCAAAAGTATCCCTGTTAAACTAGGCCCCATCAGTAATCTTGAATTTTATAATGACTTTGGGTATATGGATAAAAAAGTGGAGAGTTTCGAAGATTCCTTCATGAATGTAACCGGAGTTCTCATAAGTGCAGGGCATGTTTATACCTATGTAGATTATGCCGCCGGATATAATCACTCCTGGCTGGGTGGAAATTTTGTAGATGATTTTTCCAATGGAAATCCAGATGCCAAGTGGGAAGCAAGATTCAATATCAACATAGGCTATTACTTTTAAGAATAAACTAATAAATTTTTATGGCAGAAAAAGTTACCAGAAGCGACGAAAAGAAATCAATATTTGGTCTTGAAGTAAACGGACCGGTATTTTTTACCTCGTCTATTTTTATTATCGTAAGTATCGCTCTCACTCTGATCTTCAAAAAGGAGGCAGAAACCTTCTTTGCCGATCTTCAAACCTCTGTGGCTGAAAATGCAGACTGGTTTTTTATCCTGGCAATTAACCTGTTTCTAGTATTCCTGATCTATCTGGCAGTAGGTAAATTTGGGAAAATGCGAATAGGCGGGCAAAATGCAAAACCTGAATTCAAAAAACTTTCATGGTTCGCCATGCTCTTTAGTGCAGGGATGGGAATTGGATTACTATTCTTCAGCGTTGGAGAACCCGTAATGCATTTCAATTCGCCACCCACGGCTGAAGCCGGTACAGTAGCAGCAGCTAAAGAGGCTATGAACTTCACTTTTCTTCACTGGGGTTTTCATGCTTGGGGCGTATACGCACTGGTAGGTTTATCACTCAGCTATTTTACTTACACCAGGGGTTTACCTTTGACAATAAGGTCCATTTTTTATCCTTTTCTAGGAGATCGTATCTATGGTAAAATTGGAGATATTATAGATATTTTTGCAGTATTGGCCACACTTTTTGGGCTCGCAACTTCCCTTGGTTTTGGAGTTCAACAGATCGCTTCAGGCTTAAATCATGTCTTTGGACTAGCTGACGGAATAACCACACAAATAATTATAATTGCTATTATAACCATGATCGCAACAGCCTCGGTGGTACTGGGAGTAGATAAAGGTGTAAAGGTACTTAGCGAATGGAACATGAGAATTGCCGTGGTACTGTTGATCCTCGCTTTAATACTTGGTCCAACCATCTTTATTTTCAGATCTTTCGTGGAAAATACCGGAAGTTATCTCTTTAACTTTCTGGATATCGCCACCTGGAGTGAAACCTATAGCAATAGTTCCTGGCAGAATGACTGGACTGTATTTTACTGGGGCTGGTGGATTGGCTGGTCTCCCTTCGTTGGAATGTTCATTGCCAGAATTTCTAAAGGAAGAACTATTAGAGAATTTATATTAGGGGTTCTCCTTGTCCCATCTCTAGTTACCTTCTTCTGGATGTCCGCTTTTGGAAGTGTGGCCATCGATGATATTATGAGTGGAAATGATGTTCTAACTAAAGCTGTAGATAATGATATAGCCACGGCACTTTTCGTGTTTTTCCAAGATTACCCACTGGCAATGGTTATTAATGTGGTAGCTGTATTGCTTATTGCAGGATTTTTCATTACCTCATCAGATTCAGGATCCCTGGTTATTGACAGTCTTACCTCGGGAGGTAAGATAGATGCTCCCGTTGGACAGCGAATTTTCTGGGCAGTCACTGAAGGTACGGTAGCCGCAGTATTGCTTATTGGAGGAGGTTTACAGGCGCTACAAACTGCTACGATTGTTACCGGCCTCCCCTTCGCCTTAATTTTAATAGTGATGTGCTATTCTTTACACAAGGGTCTCCGGGAAGATTTGAAAAAACTCGAAGAGAAAAAATCTGAACAACAAATGGAAAATTATGAAGAGATCGTTTCAGAAATAGTAAATAAAAGGAATATAAAAACTTCAAATAAAAAAGAAGACTCATGAAAAGCGTAGATAACATTCTGGTCGCATTGGACCTTACTTCAACCGATGCCGAAATTATTAAATATGCCTCGTTTCTTTCTGAACAACTAAAATCGAAAAAGGTATATTTTGTTCACAATATTAAAAAATATGAGATTTCAGATCTTTTTCAGGAACAACTGAAAGATTTAAATCTGGAAGAGGCCATTAGCGAAGAACTGGAAGAAAAAGTTTCTGAGAATTTCACCGCTGATGTTCCTTCCAAAGTTCTTATTTCTGAAGATCCCTATACAGAATCACTGGTGAATTATATCGCTCATAAATATGCGATAGATCTGGTGATTTTAGGAAATAAATCCAGGAAAAAAGGTACTGGGGTCGTTTCAGATAAATTAATGAGACTATTGAAATGTGATATACTTTCCGTTCCGGAAACCGCTCAATCGAGATTAAAGAATATCTGGACGGGAACCGATTTTTCTAAAGAATCTGTCAAAGCCTTCAGACTGGCGGCAAACCTTAAGAAAATGACCCAGGCAACAATAACTGCAACCAATATTTATAATGTCCCGGTACAATTTACCCCTTATCTGGATAAAGAAGAAATGGTGCCCAAGATCGAGAAACATACTATAGAGAAATTTGATAAATTCCTTAAGCGAAATGAAATTTCTGAAATCGAGAAGAAAATACTGCGCGGCCGTGACGCCAGTGTGGCCGAAAAACTTTCCCGTGAAGCTGAAAAGGCCGGGGCAGATCTTTTGATCGTCGCAGATAAGGGTGGAAATGTTTTTTCATCGCTTCTGGTGGGAAGTGTCACAGATGAACTTTTTGATCTGGATTTGAAAATCCCGCTTTGGGTCGCTAAGTAATTTAAGCCAAAATTTCATTTATAACTTATAATCATTCTCTCATAAAAAAGTTCTCTCATACAGGGGGCTTTTTTTATTCAGTAACGCTAGAAAATTACATTTCCTTCACGAAATAATTAAACTATTGTTAATCAGTTAATTAATAAGAAACATAAAAAGTATATTAAGGTTTAACTAACTTAATTATACTAATTATGAGAAATGAACTGGAAAATATCGCCGTGCGTATTGGTGAATTTTTACCTGATCTCCTTGGAGCCTTATTGGTTCTATTGGTAGGCTGGTTAATTGCGAAAGGTATAAAAGCACTTATCGTAAGATTACTTAAAAAAACGCATTGGGATGAAAAAGTATTGTCCCGCACGAGTGTTGGAGATTCCAACGTTTTTATCGCTAATATTTTTTATTATGTAATTATGATCATTGTAATAATGATCGTACTGGAAATACTTGGCGTTAATCAGGTTCTTACCCCATTGGAAAACATGGTGGGAGAGTTCCTGGGATTTATCCCAAACCTAATAGGGGCCGTCCTTATAGCATTCATAGGTTATTTACTGGCAAAATTTGTTTCTAATCTTATCAATATCACCGGGGGTTTCCTGGATAGAATGGTAGATAAAACTGGTTTTAAAGACACCGCTCAATTGATTGATATTATTAGAAAAGTTGTTTTTATCATCATATTTATTCCTTTTCTAATTCAAGCCTTTAATGCACTGGAACTGGAAGCAATCTCAGGACCGGCAAATGATATTCTTACAGATTTCACCAATCTCATTGGAGAAATTATAATCGCTGCCGTTATCCTTATCATCTTCATTTGGGGAGGGCGCTATTTAGCCAATTTCCTTGAAGATCTCTTCAGAAGTCTTGGATTGGACCAGGCTGCGGAAAAGATCCAGATACACAACATGATTGGAGCTAATCAATCCCTATCTAAAATTGTAGCCAACCTTGTTTATTTCTTCCTGGTATTCTTCGGAATCATCACGGCAGTAAATATTTTAGGACTGGATCAGTTGACTGAAACGCTGGATCAGATCCTTGAAGTTACCGGACAAATTATTTTTGGACTGATCATACTGGCTGTAGGTAACTATATTTCACTGGTTATCTATAACACCATGAGCAAGACCAGGAGCAATAATTTTATTGCCAGTGTGGTAAGATGGGCTTCCTTAGCACTTTTTCTTGCTATTGCCCTTAGAACGATGGGTATTGCCAACGAAATTGTGGAATTAGCCTTCGGACTCATCCTGGGAGCGATTGCCGTGGCAGTAGCGCTTAGTTATGGTCTTGGTGGTCGTGATGCTGCCGGAGAACATTTTAAAGAGATCATTCAAAAATTTAAGGATGATAAATCTGTAAAAAGTTCTGATCCAAACACGAAGCCTACACCTTCTAAGCATCCAGACAATCCGTCACATCCCCGAAGAGATGTAAATGACCCGGCGAATCCAAACAATCCGGATAATCCAGAACCAAATGATCCAAGACTGGATCTATAATTAAAATAAACCCCGCCGTGAGCGGGGTTTTTTCTTTATTATCGCTTTCTTAATTTTCTAGTTCAGCAATGATCAGCACCGGAAAATGATCTGATGGATATCTTAGATCTTTAGAATCACTCAAAACGCCATATTTCTTCACTTCGACCTCATCATTCACAAAAATATAATCGATCCGGCGGGTTACTGACTCTGAAAAATTATAACCATTAAAAGTACCCACTGGACCAAAAGTAAATTCAGCTTCTTCCCTGGAATCATTTAGAAAATCCTTGATGATAGCTATACCCTCGGTTTTGGGTTCCAGGTTAAAATCTCCCATTAGGAAAACCGGAAGTTCCTCCGTGTTCAGTTCCTTTATTTTTTTAGTGATCAATTTTGAGCTTTCAAGCCTCGCTTTATCGCCTACATGGTCAAAATGTGTATTAAAAACGTAGAACTTTTCTTCTGTTTCTTTATTCTGAAATAAAACATAAGTGCATATTCGATTAAAATCTGCATCCCAGCCCTTACTTATCTCTTCAGGCGTTTCCGAAAGCCAGAACGTATCAGATTCAAGCACCTCGAACTTTTCATTTTTATATAGAATCGCACTGAATTCTCCCTTGTCCTCTCCTTCCCTGCCTAGACCCAGTACCTCATAAGCATCAATATTTTCGGTAAAATGATCCAGCTGAGATTTCACCGCTTCCTGTACTCCCAGGATATCCGGTTCGTAAAACCTAATCTGGTTGGTTATCCAGTCTTTTCGCTTAGACCAGCTATTTTCCCCATCGTTCTCATTGGCATATTTGATATTATAGGTCATGATTTTAGTTTCCTGACTGTTCATCGCTGTAAGGCCAAAGAAAATGCTGAATAAAAGAAGTAGATTTTTCATAGGTGCAAATTGTAATAGATATCCGTTTTCAGTTGTAAAAGTCGTCAGCATGTTCTAATATTTATCGGGATTATTTCAGACCCCTCATATTGTAATGATATACATGAAATGAGATTCTGAAACAACTTCAGAATGACGTTATTTTTCAGTTAGTATACGAACAAACTAATTTTTTATAAAGTTCGGAATATTTAAAAGAAATAAAGTCAATCCAAGATTTTTAAAATTTTTCATCAGGAATTGAACTTTTTTAACTTACTTTGTTTTTCAAAGTACTTTAAAATGAAAAACGAAAAGTATCTTCAGGATCTTAGCGAGATCAAAGAAATGATGAACCGTTCCTCGCGCTTTATATCCCTAAGCGGACTTTCCGGGGTATTTGCCGGAATATATGCGATCATTGGCGCGGTGATCGCAAAGATGCTGCTGGCTGAAAATGCTTCAGTTTATAATGAATCTTATGCTTCGGTTTCAGTAGGGAATATAAATTCAGATTTAAGTCTGCAATTATTTCTAATTGCAGTTGCTGTTCTCCTCCTGGCGATTGGAACCGCCATATTTCTTACCACGAGAAAAGCGAGGAAAAACAATCAAAAGATCTGGGACAGCACCAGTAAAAGATTATTGATAAACTTTTTTGCGCCCCTGGCCGCCGGCGGAATATTTTGTCTGGTACTCCTGCAATATAAACTGGTAGGATTAATTGCCCCAGGCATGCTTATTTTTTACGGATTGGCTTTAATTCACGGAAGTAAATATACCTTTGCCGATCTTAGAAGCCTCGGTTACGCAAACCTGCTTCTCGGTCTTATCGCCACCCAGTTTATTGGATACGGAATATATTTCTGGGCGATCGGTTTTGGGATCTTTCATATTATTTACGGCATCTGGATGCATAATAAATATGATAGAAAAAGTGCTGAATGAAGAATATCATAAGTAATATTAATAAAGCCTTTGATCATAGGATACGCCTCGGAATCATGAGTGTATTGATGGTGAATGAATATGCCGATTTTAAAACCCTGAAAGAGCTCCTGGGAGCGACAGATGGAAATCTTGCCAGCCATACCAAAGCTCTGGAAAAGCAGAAATATATTAAGGTTGAAAAATCTTTTATTGACAGAAAACCAAATACCAGGTATATCGCTTCAGATAAGGGCCGAAAGGCATTCCAGGATCATCTGGATGCACTGGAGAAATTATTGAACTCTAAGAATGAACTGAAAAATTAAACCAAAAAAAAGAGAAGAAGTAAACTATATTTTTTTACCTGTTTACTTTGAATTTCAAAGTACTTAAAAATAAATAATCATTTAAATCAATCATTATGAAAACAAACAGAATTTTAATCATCTTATTAATTGTAGGATCACTCTTATTAATCCCCTTTACCGCCATGCAGGTAAGTGAAGAAGTAGTATGGTCTACATTCGATTTCCTTGTTGCAGGAATATTACTTATGCTAACAGGACTGGCGATAAACCTTGTTTGGAGAAAATTTATTTCTACCAAAAAAAGGATATTATTTTGCGGAATCCTGGTGGCACTCTTCGTGATTTGGGCAGAACTGGGCGTGGGTATTTTTGGAACTCCATTCGCGGGTAATTAAAATTTAAAATTATTTATTATGAGAGATGCTATAATATCCGGCTTAGATAATCCATCTGAACTGGAGCAACTATACAGAAAAAATAAGGCGGAGTTTAAAGAAAACTTCAACTCTGTATATACTGATTATCAGGAAAAGCCTATCGTAAAATTCTGGTATGAAAGATTGAATTATGAAGCTACAGATATTTCATGGGGCTCAACTAAGGAATTAAAATTTTTATTTATTGCCGCAATTATCGCTGGTTTTCTGGCAAAACTGCCGGATATTCTTACTATTGAAGAAGACTTTTTTTATCCAAGAAATATTGGATTCCTCGTATTTCCATTTTTGACTTTTTTCTTTGCCTGGCGAAATAAATTATCTAAAAACAAAATTTTAATTATCGCCGGGATTAGCTTGGTAAGTCTCTTATACATCAATCTTTTACCAAATGAACCTGATAGTGACACTTTGATCCTGGCCTGCATTCACTTACCCTTACTTCTATGGGTGGTATTAGGAATTGCTTTTACTTCTTCCGGAATTAAAAATTATAAGAAACGTCTTGAGTTTTTAAGCTTCAATGGAGAGCTTCTGGTCATGAGTGCCATGCTGGTAATTGCAGGTATTATTCTAACAGGAATTACCGTTGGCCTTTTTGAACTTATAGGCCTCAGCATCGTGGAGTTTTATTCCCGGTATATCATTATATTTGTGCTGCCTTCAGTCCCCCTACTCGCTTGTTTCCTGGTGCAAACCAATCCTGGAATGGTAAATAAGGTATCTCCGGTAATCGCTAAAATCTTCAGTCCCATAGTACTGGTCACTTTAGTTATCTACCTGGGTGCAATTATTGCTTCGGGGAAAGATCCTTATACAGACAGGGATTTTCTTATACTTTTCAACATCGTGCTATTAGGAGTGATGGCGCTAATCTTTTTTTCGGTTACTGAAGGATGGAAAGAAGATCGACTGGGATCTAATAAATACATTTTATTACCGCTTGCTTTAGTTACCATAATTGTAAACCTCATCGCACTTTCTGCGATCATTTTCAGGATCTCTGAATGGGGCTTTACTCCCAATCGCCTCGCTGTACTGGGTGGTAATATTTTAATTTTGCTACACTTATTGCTGGTCACATTTCAACTATTTAGATGCAGCCTTAAAAAGCTGAATATTTCAGAAGTCGGAAGATCGATCGTTACTTATTTGCCGGTATATTTTATCTGGGTGATCGTGGTCATTTTTATGTTTCCACTGATCTTCGGTTTTAAATAAAATATTTGGTAATATGAAAATGCTGGGATCACTTTAAAACTGAAAAAATGGAAAAGGAAAATTTTGTAGCGAAAAATTCGATAGTCCGGGAGATCTGGGGTAAAAGTGATACTATTCTGCTCATTTTTGCCGGGGCTTCCGCAGAATTCGCCTTGAATAAAGCAGTAGACTGGCTATATTTTACCGGAAAGCTTCCAAAAGATCCATTAGGAAGACTTTTTTCTACAGTCAATTACGCCAGGGAAATAGTTTTTGCAGATAGAAATTCAGCCATAAACGCCATCGAAAGAATGAACAGGATACATTCTTCCGTAGAGAATATTCGGGGAAAAAATATTCCCGCCTGGGCTTATCGCGACGTATTATTTATGCTGATTGATTATTCAATTCGCTCGTTTGAAATACTAGAAAGACCACTGAAAATTGCTGAAAAAGAAGAAGTCTTTGAAGTCTTTTCCAGGCTAGGAGAACATATGCACCTAAAAAACTTACCCCAGAATTATGAAAACTATTTAAAAATGCGTGATTCGCATCTGGAACAGCACTTGTTTTATGGAGATTATACCCGGGACCTTTATAAACAATACCGCAAAAACCTGGGATGGCTTCGCTATATGCTATTACTGGAAAGCCAGACGATGATAGTCCCAAAAAAAGTTCACAACTATTTAAATTTGAGAAGGTTATCTTTAATTAGTCCGTTTATTAAAGTTTTTAAAATAAGCAGAAGGATACGACTGGACGACCTCATGAAAGCTATGATCCTGCCACCTGAATATAAGACCAAGATAAGATCTTTAGATCACCAATCATCCTAATATGAATTCAACTTCTAATCAATGAACTTAGCAACCAGACTGGATTCGTTTCATCAACGTGTTCGTTGTAATCAATGGCTTGGATATTTTACGATTTTTGTCCGCATATTGCTGGCCTATGCTTTTATTTTTGCCGGATTTGTAAAAGTTAACGGAGAACGTTTTACCTCTCTATCCAATAACCACCCGATGGGGCAATATTTGGAAGCCCTTTTTCATACCGGATACTACTATACTTTTATAGGTGTGGTGCAAATGCTGGCAGGTATCCTTTTATTGATTCCCAGGACGGCCCTTATAGGAGCTATGCTTTATTTTCCTCTAATTCTGAATATCTGCATTCTTTCTTATGCCGTAAGATTTGACGGCTCGCTACTTACCTCGCCATTAATGGTAATGGCAAACCTGTATTTATTAGGCTGGGATTATCATCGGCTGAAATATGTTCTGCCATTTAAAAGATCGGCTTTTAAAAAAATGCTTCCGGCTAAAAAAAATAGAAGTAAAAAGTTCGCCTTTAAATTCTTAAGTGGAGTTTTTGTTATCACCGCGACCGCGGTAGGATTTATCGTGCTTATGAACTTTAAGGTGATCATGCCCAGAAATACAATTGATGATTGTGAGTATCAATGCCCGGAAAGTTCTAACGAAACAGCCTGTATCTCATTTTGCGAATGTATCCACGAACAGGGGAATTCACTGAATGACTGCCTCGAAAAATTTGGTAAAGATTTTAATAAATAAACGTAGTTTAGAGTAATTAGATTTAGCAAGTGACCATTCTTATACGAAACCGTAAGCAAAACTATCTTTTAGGATTTCTGGGATTATTTATCCTGGAGACTTTTATCGCCATGTATGTAAAAGACGATTTTATAAGACCATACCTGGGAGATTTCCTGGTGGTGATCCTACTCTACTGTTTCCTGATGGCAATTTCCAAGATTTCAGTCTTAAAAGGACTTTTTGTGGTATTGTTATTCTCCTTTGCCGTGGAATTCTTTCAGCTGATCAATATCGTAAAAGTGTTACAATACCAGCCGCCGAAAATGGTCATGATCGTGCTGGGCAGCAGTTTTTCAGTTTGGGACCTGCTGGCTTACAGCCTTGGATTGGCTACTTGTTTTCTCTTAGAATACCACCGAAATTTTTATACAGAAATTTCTACAAAATCCTGAAGATAGGAATATAAAGGCGTAAGCTTTCCATCTTTAGTCATTCTGGCTCTGCCTAAAATTCCATCCTTATCATCATTAAAAAAGGCAGGAATTACATTTTCCAGGAACATTTCTCCAAAACCTTCGCTGGCATCTTTAGGCAGTTCACAGGGCAGGTTATCTACTGCCATAATAGTTATAGCCCTGGATTCCCGGAAATCTATTTCTGTTCCTGTCTGCGGATCATAGCCATAAAATGGCTCGGCTATGGTTGAAGGACGAATGGTGCTCGCCACAGGACCGGCTATATCACAGGAAATATCGGCTACATATTTTATTCGGAAATCTCTGTCTTTTATATCCTCTGAAGAATAAAAGACCGGCGCTCCCTGACCGTAAAAATGCCCGGCAATAAATACATCGCTGGTTTTGGCAAATTTCATGAAATCTGATTTGTAATTTTCAGGAACTTTATAAAATTCTTTGCGGCTTCCCTCGGCGCCATCTTTACGTTTAGCATAATCCAGTACGTCTATGAGACAAAATACCGGTTCATCAAATTCATTTTCGAGGTAAGTTTCAGGTTTCACCTGTTTCATCTTAAGATGATCCAGGATCTCTTTAGCGCCACGGGCTACTTTACCACTGCCGGTGAGAACAAATTTATAATTAGGAAGTTCAATCTTATCGAGTTCGGCGAACATAGACTTAAGATCTGGCAGGTTTTCTGCTTTGGGAAGTTCAAATCGTTTTTCTTTTATCCCTATGGAACGAATGCCATTGTAAGCTCCAACCAGTCCGGCATATCTTCCAAAACCTATCAGCCGGGCGTTATTTCTATTTGTTACCACCTCATGATCATAAAGTTCAATATTCCGTGTCAGGATTTCCCGAAGCAGATCACGATTATATGGCTGTTTTTTGATGGTATGGGAGAAGAAAAAGTACTTTTTGTCAGGTATCAAATTTGGAATAGGAACTTCTTTCACCCCTAATAATACCTCGCAATCGCTAACATCTTCAGAAACTTCAAAACCTGCATCGTGATATTCCTGATCGCTAAATATTCTGATATCAGAACTTTCCACTTTAAATGAAGCTTCCGGAAACCGGGATACCACTTTTTTTAGCATTTGTGGAGAAAAGACTACTCTTCTATCTGGCGGAGTTTTTCGTTCTTTTATCAGGGCGAATTTTATCATATATGGTATAGCTTTTGTACAAATTAGAAGTGTCTCAAAGATATAAATAAAAAAATTCCAAAAAATTTTTTTACCCCTCACCCGGAACTACAAATAATAGTTCCGACCTCTCCCCAGGTAGAGGTGAAATAGGAAAATATTAGACAGGGTAAGCTAATTGTTATTGAATTGAGTATCTTTGCTGGCCCGACTGGAAACACTGGTTGGTTTATTTTGAAAGTTTTGCGTTAGGGATTGCAGCGGATAGCTTTTTGTGAGGTAACGAACAAAAACTATGAGCGGAAAGCCCGACCGACGAGCGTAAGCGAAGTGGGAACGCCCAAATGATCAAAAAAGTTCTTTACATATGGGGTCGACTTGGTTTTGACAGCGAGTCTAATTGAGTTGTAAGCACGTAGAGCGCCGGGATATAGCTCTTAAATCTCATGTTTCACACTTTTTTAAACGGCGAGAATAACTACGCCTTGGCTGCGTAACCGAATTACAGTAGGTTATACTTAGTCCCTGCAAGGCAGGGAGCCGAGATGTCTCGTGGAGGCCTTGATTTACGGCATCCACACCAGAGGCACCGATAAAGTAAATATAGGGAGCCCAGGGCCTTGATGGGTTTCCGAAACTTAATTGAGGATACGTGTAAAGTTGGTGGTTTTCGGCCGGCTTTGCATCGACAATCAAGTGAAAACTAAACGTGTAGAAAGCATCTGAATTGCTTGTTTGGACGAGGGTTCGAACCCCTCCGACTCCACTTTTTGAGTACTAAACTCAATCAAAAACCCCGAAATCCTAGGATTTACGGGGTTTTTCATTTTTAAGGATGTCGTTTAATATCAAATTAAACCGCATTTTTGATTACAAAACCGGCGACCAATTTTTCATTCAAAAATTACACATAAACCGGCTTAAAATACTTGTATATCAGTTATTAACAATAATATAAAAGTTTTATATCGCATGTGCTTTTTAGCACTTTGAAGGTGAATTTTAAGACTGCAAAGGGTTCAATTTTATATCGATCCCATCTAATTCAGCATGAGTAATGAAAAGATTACGCTACTATTTGCTCTTTATTTTGAATCCCTTCTTTACGGCGATTGATCTCCCCATTTAATAACGTAAGTTCACGGCTGGTTTGTCCTTTCACTGAAGAATTTTCTTCCGCTCTTCTTAGTAGATATGGAACCACGTCCGTGACAGGTCCAAATGGAACAAGCTTAGCTGTATTATAACCTTTACTCGCCAAATTGTAGCTAATTTGATCACTCATTCCGTATAACTGACTAAACCACACTCTCTGATCGTTTTTTGCAATATTCTGATCTTCCATAATTTGTAAAGCAAGATAATTGCTCATTTCATTATGGGTCCCGATAAATATTGAAATATCATTAAGATGATCCAGACAATAAGCCATCACACTATTAAAGTTGACATCGGTGGCTTCTTTATTAATACAAATAGGCGATTTTTTACCGAATTTATGTGCTCTTTTATTCTCTTTCTCCATGTAAGCACCACGTACTACCTTTGCCCCGATCTTAAAATTATCTTTTTTGGCGGTTTTATGAAGTTCTTTTAGATAATCTAACCGATCCCAGCGATAACATTGAAATGTATTAAAGATAAGTGCTTTTTCTTTATTGTATTTCCGCATCATTTCTTCCATGAGATCATCGGCAGCATCCTGCATCCAGCTTTCTTCAGCGTCAGCATACAGTCTGACATCGAATTTTTTTGCCTCTTTACAAAGCCCCTCAACCCTATCTTTGACACGCTCCCATTCTGCACTTTCATCCTTAGAAAGACTTACATGACTGCTCACTTTATTCCATATTTCAAAACGGCCTAAAGCTGTTGGTTTAAAGATGGCGAAAGGCACTTCCGATTCTTCCTGAGCAAAAGCAATAAGTTCTTTTTTCACCTTAAAAGCCGAATCGAATTCATCTTCATTCACCTTTCCTTCTACAGAATAATCCAGAATGCTTGAAAGATTTACATCATCCATTTCCCTAATAATGGGCTTGCAGTCGTCGATACTGGTCCCTCCACAAAATTGATCAAAAATGGTATTTTTAATCAGTGGCTGAACCGGAAGTTTAGCTTTCAGGGCAAATTTTGTAAGAGCTATTCCCGGTTTGATCAGGAAAGGTTTTCCCATCACACTAAAAAGTAAAACCGCACGCTTTAGTTCCAGATCAGATTTTAATCGAAAGGCCGTTGCTGTATCGTTGAAAATTTTTTGCTTTATCATTCGGCGAACATACTCAACATTGATCCCGAATAAAAGCAGCTTATAGAAACCTTAACCAGAATCAGGCTGGTTTGCCCCATTGAGTTAAAAATGCTTTGCTTAGTGATATAATGAAATATTAAAATCATTTAATTTTTAATATTATTTTAAGGTTTTTTATTTCAAGGTTCTCTTAAAACCTTCAATGTTAGGTCGCATCATACCTTTTGCATGCTCATATTAGATACAACATTTGAGTAATAATTAATAAAAAAAGAAGAATCCAGTATAAAACAAACATCTTTCAAATTTGTCTTAGTAAAAATGATGTTTAATAAAATTCCCGCAATTTTTAATTCAACTGACCAATATCATATCTATTCCCGTAAAAAGGATTTAGATTGGTATTCCCAAATACATACATGACATAATAACTTATTACCGGCGAATTAATAAATCGTTTAATTATTTTCTAAATAGGATGTCATGAAAGATTTAACCCATAAAGAATGTCTCGATCTTCTTACTCGTAATTATATTGGTCGTATTTCATTTATTTCTAAAGGAAATCCTGAAATCATTCCCATAACTTATTATTACAATCCAGAGAAGAATAGCATTATTAGCTATTCTGGGGAAGGTTCTAAAATTACTGCTATGCGAAAGAATAATTCGGTTAGTTTTCAGGTTGACGAAATTTCTGATCTGGATAAATGGAAATCGGTACTTGTATATGGCAAGTATGAAGAGTTAAGCGGAATAGATGCAAAACACGTTTTGCGTTTATTTTCTGAAGGGGTAAAAAACCTACTTCAAAAAAAAGAGAAGAACAACGCAAATTTTATCAGTGAATTTTCCAGCAAGATTGACAGTGAGGGTACACCTGTAGTTTACCGTATTAATATTTCAAATATTACTGGAAGACAAAGGGTTTAAATCAAATTCCAAAAACTACTTAAAAAACAAGTAGTTTTTGGATGAATAATGTCCCTTAAAATTCATTATACTAAATCAATTCTTATTATAAAATTATACTTATGGAATATTATTTTTCTAAAACAGTGAATAAAAGTTTTGAAAACGTTGTGGCTAAAGTCACAAAAGAACTGGAGTCAGAAGGCTTTGGGGTTTTAACTGAAATCGACGTTACCGCTACCTTAAAGAAAAAACTGGATGTTAATTTTAAAAAATATCTAATTCTGGGTGCGTGCAATGCACCTTATGCACATAAAGCATTGCAGGCAGAAGATAAGATTGGCACCATGCTGCCTTGCAATATTATAGTACAGGAACTGGAAAAAGATAAAATTGAGATAGCAGCGGTAAATCCAAAGGCTTCCATGCAGGCTGTAAAAAACAAGGATTTGGAAAAGATCGCTACAGAGATTGGAGAAAAATTACAAAAAGTAATAAATAGGGTCTAAATCGTTTATTGAAAACTTAATTAAGCCCCTTAAAATGATTTTGAAGAAAACAGAAGCTTAATTCTATGAACTAAATTGATTGGATCGCTTCTGCAATTATTTACTCAAGAATCTTCCTTGTTTATTCTTTTTTATCATTTCTTTTATAAGAGAAAACAGCTGACGTTTCAGGATTTTCAATTGAATAGTATATTCTTCAGCTTCGTAAAGTAATTTATAGTGCTGAGCCTTATAGGCTTCCTTTTCATATTCCACCTCTGTCTCATCCAGTAAGTCCTTCAAATTATTTCTATGAGCCTGGAGTCCTTTTAAAAGGAGCGCTATGTTTTTCTGTAATTTCAATAAGTCATTCGCTATTTGTTTGGCTGTATCTAATTTTTTATCAGAAATTATATTTAAAGTATGCTCTTTAAGCAAATCACTCAAAAACATTATTTCATCCATTGTAAATTCAATTTCCGAAATTGTCTTTATACTATTTTCATGAAGTGTTATGGGATCACTCCATTCAATAAATTTTAAGAAAGGTTCTTTAATTTTCATGATTTTTAAGTTTTAAAAAACACAGAGCAAGTATTAATTTACAAGCTCTGTGCTAGGTTTTAAACTTCCTCTATATCAATTAGCTTTTTGGGTATTGCTTTTGAAGGTTCCATTTTACTGAGTTGCAGCTTTAACACCCCATTCTTGTACGATGCTTTAACTTCCTGATCCCGATTCACATTTTTTGGAATTTGCAATCTTCGATCAAAGGAGTTATAACTAAATTCTCTTCGAGTGTAATCCTCTTTATTTTCTTCATCTTCCAGACTTTTTTCTGCGGAAATATGAAGAATATCATTCTCTAAAGAAACTTCGATGTCTTTTTTTGAGAAACCGGGAACCGCCAATTCTATTTCAAAATTGGCCTCATTTTCTTTAACATTCATCGCAGGCAAATCACCCCCTCTACCAAAGAAGTCATCTGTGAAAAAATCATTGGTATTTAACCAATTGGAAATCTCACCGTCAAACCACGGCCTTCTGTTTTTTCTAAATTTTACTAACGACATAATATTTATATTTAAGGTTTAACTTTAATCTTCATTCATAATTAGTGTTACAAAGCCTATATTTAAAGGTTTGAACTAAACCAAATTGACTTCTCAAATTATTCAGAACTAAGTTAAATTTACGATAGGTATAGTATTAATTCCATGATATTTATCAGTCCGAAAAAAAAATTCTAAAGGATAATTTTTACTAACTAATCATTGTCCCTTCTGTAAGTTTCAAAGGTACTTCGTGGAAAACTCACCTATACGTGCGATGGTTTTGATATTACCTAAATTTGCTGAATGATTACACCTTAGTTTCTTAGATCATGCATTACCAGCACAGGTATTTTTGAATAGTGCCCCAGATATTTCACCATCGGGTATGAGAAAACCGAACTAAAGAAGGCGTGCTTTTTATTAATAAAAGTAATCATCTCACTACCCCTTGTCTGCACAAAATTTTGAAGTCCTATTTGAATATCAATTTTTTCCATCCAGTGAAAGCTATAGTCCAGGCCTTCCAAAATATCTTCCAGTAGTTCTTTATTATTTAATTGGCTCTCACTTAAGGATTTCTTTTGATTAATGTGAAGAATTCTAAGCTTTGAATTAGTGATTCGAACAAATTCATATAAGATATTCAATTCCCTTCTTTTAAAAGGTGTTTTGAAATTTGTGGGAAAGACAATTTCATTTGGCTTTTTAAATATCAAATTATATGGTACAACCAGAACAGGACAATTCCTTATTTTCTCCATCACGTCTATAGTCTTACTACCAAAAACTGTATTTGAGGCATTTGACTTTCCTTTATTGCTTAAAACAATAATTTCAATATCTTTTTGCTCCACTAATTCCCTGATAGCCCCCAACACAGAATTATACATGGAGATGGTATAATAAATATGCTTCTTATTATCTTCCTTTAATATTAATCGGGATAATTCTTTTTCCAGATTTTCCTTTGATTTTGCTTTAGCATCTTCATAATTTTTTTCCCCTGGTTCTGGTACCATCATACTATCGGTCGTATAAAACTTGCTTTCAAAAGCATTTAAAATATAGAATTCACATTCTTCATTTTTAAATAAAGTGCGTGCATAGTTCATTGCATTCCACGAATTCATTGAAAAATCTGTGGGTAATAAAATTTTCTTTTTCATCACTCATTCATTTAGGATCAAAAAGAAAATTAATCCATAAACAGACCTAACCCAATGATATTTATCACCTTAGCTAACACCCTATATCTAAGGGCTATGGAATTTAAATCCTTAAGATATTGAACAAGTCTTAGTCTTAGCGCTCTATCAATGGTAATTGCGTAGAAAAAATAGCAGAGAGAAACTTAAATATTTATTTGTTTCAATCCGTTTAGGTCTAAGATCTTAATAGAATGTCCTTCAATTTCTATTAAACCATCCTTACGGAAACTCGATAGGGTGCGTATCAAACTTTCAGTGGCTATGCCAGCTGCACTGGCTAGATCTGAGCGGCGAATTTTAAAAGCTTGGGTGGGATTTTTACTAAGAGTGGTAGAAAAATCAATGAGGGTTTGAGCAGTTTTTGAATAAACTGAACTATAAACTAGATGCAATAACTGTTCGTGAACTTCCAAAATATTCTTATTCATAAGGTCCATAAATTCAAAGCAAACATGCTGATTGTTATTCAGTATTTCCTTTAAAATATTCTTTGAAATAGCCGCCAATTCTACAGGTTGTACTACGACAGCCGACTCATGATAAGCATTATTTTCAATAAAAGAAGTCAGGCCCAAAAATTCATCTTTTTTATGTAAGGCAGTTGTAAGCTCTTTCCCAGCCTTATTTATTTTAAAAGATTTCACTACCCCCTTTAAGATTAAATAGATTCTATTGGTGTGTTCTCCCTCACTATATACAAGCTCACTCTCATTATAATTCAAAATTTCGCCACGCATTTCAAAAAAGTTTTTTAGTTCAGATAAATTCCTCACCGAATTTCCGTTCTCAGTGGTGGAATTTCTCTTTTCTGAAAATATTTTCGTGAGACTTTCTGATTTTGTTATTCTACTTTTTATAGCTTTTAGTAAGTCCTCTTCTTCAAAAGGCTTGGTAAGATAATCATCTGCACCCATCTGCATCCCCTTTCTTATGTCAACATACTCTGTTTTAGCCGAAATAAAAATAAAAGGGATATGCGAGGTAGAAAAATCAAGACTCACTGCTTCAAGCACTTCGTACCCGTCAACCTCTGGCATCATAATATCACAAATTATCAAATCTGGTAAAAACTCCTTAACCCCCATTATTCCCTTTCTACCAGTAGAAGCCTTAGCGACCTGGTAACCCTCAAGCTCGAGTAACTCAGCAGTATTATCCAGTAATACCAAATCGTCTTCTATGATAAAAATTTTTTTCATGATCCTCCCCTGTATTTTGAATCAATCCTTGTAGATAGTTAATTATCAAAATTTTCAAGACATTTCCATAGCGTCAGAATAAAATTCATATAGATAAAGAAATTAAGCTCAAAAAAATTCACACATAAATTTAGTGAAAAATAGGCTATTAAATTTATGTCCATAAAATAGTAAACTGATGAAAATCATATAAATAGATCTTTTATTTAGCTAGCTTCATTTCAAATAAAAAATGATGAAAACCCTGTTTATTTTAATGTTGATTTTAAGTTTTTTTTCCTGCCAGGATGACCCAAAAGAATCCAAGTCTTCAGCACCTGATGAGCCATTAGAGTTTGAAACGGAAATTCCCCGGGAAGCTCAGGAAGAATTGGAATTTTTAAAAGAGAATAGCTTAAAATTTAAAGTAGATTCTTTACTTCTTGAAGAAGACGATAGCGATGTTTTAAAAGATCTTATAACCTCTAAATCCTACCTTAAAATTGAAGATTATTATATGTTGAATTTGAAATACCCCCTTTTAAACGAGAATATTAAGAGTTCTTACGCAAACTTTAATGATTATATGACCAGAGAGTTTATAGATTTAAATAAAATGGAGAGCGATATAACTACAAAGAAAGAAGGAAGTGGCGATTCATTGGAAATTATAAAACATCCTGAAATTAGAAGAATAGACTATAAAATATACCAGGTTAATGAGCAGTATATTAGTATACTTTTTTATAAAGAAAATTATTTTTCTGATTATCCGCTGCCATCTTATTCATTTCAAACCTTAAATTATGATCTGGAACATGCAGTATTCATGAAGTATGAAGATTTCTTTTTAAATAATACGGAAGATGAATTTCTATTAATATTAAATGATATTCTTAGAAAGAAAATCAATTCCGGGGAGATATATTATAGTTGCTGGGAAATTTCAAAAGAAGACTTTTATAATTACAAGAATAACTTTGTATTAAATCATAACGGCATTGAGTATTATTTCGACGATTGCATAATGTGTCCCTCCTCCACAGGTATCTTTTCTATTAAAATTCCTTTTGATATTTTGAGATCTATTCTCAGAAAACACAATACAGACCGCATTTTCTCCTGACTGGGTCTACAGCCCATAAAAACTGAAAGATTTCAGTTTAAATTTTCACAAGCCCCAGGCGTTTGACAATTTGTGAAATTAAAAGTGAAAATAGGGCGAACAACACTACTAGTAGAATCTGATTGAAATCTAGAGTAACCAGGGATAGAGTTTCACGTAGAAAGGGAATATAATATCCCATATAGGTTATAAGAATTGAAACTACCAGTGAAATCCAAACCCATGGATTAGAAGTAACCTCATTTTTAAAGAATGAAGTTTTCCAGGAGGGTAAATTGAAGATATTAAACAATTGAGCTAATACCAAAGTGTAAAAAGCCATATTATTTATTGTCAGGCTGGGTAAATTCAATTTGAAATTCGCATAAATTACTATACCTATTACTGCAATTGTAATAGAAAGCCCATAAATAACAGTTGCCAGCCAGTGATCTTTTGTTAGAATCTGCTCTTGCGGATCTCTGGGAGAGTTTAACATGATACCCTTGCTACCTTTTCCCATTCCTAATGCCAGTGCTGGAAAAATATCAGTTACTAAGTTTAAATATAGAATTTGTAAAGGGAGCAGGGGTAATGGTAAATTAGTTAAAGAAGCGGTAGCAACGGAAATAACCTCAGCGAGATTACAGGAAACAAGGAAAATTACGAAATACCGGATATTTTCAAAAATTGCCCGTCCCTGATGTATAGCTAATCTAAGGGCTGTGAATTTATCATCCATTAAAATAACATCGGCCACTTCCTTGGCTGCTTCTGTTCCGCGGATACCCATGGCAATGCCTATATCTGCTTTTTTTAGAGCCGGGGCATCATTCACTCCATCACCTAGCATTCCTACTACTCCCTCATGTTTCTGATAAAAACTGACCAGATCTAGTTTTTGTTTTGGTAACATCCGTGCAAATACAGAAGCATTCAATAAGAGCTTCTCTTGCTTTAGAGTAATTTTTTCAAAGTCGGGATAGTCTGAGCCAAGCACTGTTTTTTCATTGACATTCTCCAACCCTACCAGACCAATTTCCTGGGCTATTTTTAAGGATGTTCCCGGATGATCACCGGTGAGCATTTTTACCTGTATCCCGGCATCTTTATAAATTTTTATTGCTTGTGCGATATCCTGCCTTGGCGGGTCAAGAAATCCTACAATTCCTATCAACACCAATTCCTCCAATAATTTCTCCTGTGCCGGAATATCTGTAGTGTTTCTATAGGCAAAAGCCAATACTCTCAAACCATGAGAAGCCAGATTATCTGCACAGTTATTCCATGCATGAGCATCTGTAAGCTTTTTTTCCCCGCCTGCCACCAATATATATTCACAATACTTCAAAACATTTTCCGGCGCGCCCTTTACACAGGTGATAAATTTTCCATGATCTTCATTCAGCGTTAGCATTAATTTAAGTTCCGCATCAAATGGCATTTCGTTTACTTCAGGATATCCTTCTGCAATAGCATTAGCCTGGTATGAAGTATTGTTTACAAATTCCATTAAAGCCGTATCTATGGCATCGCCATTAGCTTTTGATTTTTTTGGATTTGAATTATTACATAAAACTGCAACTTTTATTAGTTGATCCAGATCGGGTTCATTTTTATGAGTTTTTAGATTTTTTTGATCTATCGGATTTTCCAGATCAATTTTAGAATTTTCAAACACAATGCTTCGAACAGCCATTTTATTTTCGGTAAGGGTTCCCGTTTTGTCTGTACAGATAATATTTGTTTCCCCTAAGGTTTGGACCGATTCCAATCTCTTGATCACAACTTTTTGTTTAGATAATTTAAGCATGCCCCTGGCCAGGGTTATAGTAGCAACCACAGGAAGTCCTTCAGGAATAGCAGCGACAGCCAATGCGATCCCGGTTTTTATCATTAAAACTGGATCATTAGCCGTTAAAAATCCGGTCATTGCTATAAGGACCGCTAAAACCACCGTAAATAATATAAGCCAGTGGGTCAAAGAATTAAGCTTTTTTTCCAGGGGTGTACGCTTCTTTTCAGCTTCCTGGGTCATATAACTAATTTGCCCTATAGCCGTTTCATCCCCCGTAGCTGTTACTACTGCTTTTGCGTTCCCACGGGCAATTATTGTCCCATTAAATATCATATTAATACGTTCTGTAAGACGTGTTTCTAATGGAAGCGTGTCCAGTTTTTTTTCTACCTGTTCACTTTCACCGGTAAGCATAGATTCTTTCAGGGAGAGGCTTTTCTGAGCTATTAATCTTGCGTCGGCAGGGACTACATCCCCCGCCTGCAGTAAAATAATATCTCCGGGGACCAGTGATCGAGAAGCTAAACGTCGTTCTTCTCCATCCCGGATAACAGTAGATTCTGTTTCCACCATTTTTTGAAGGGCGACCAGAGAGCGCATCGCCTGCCATTCCATAAAAAACCCAATTAGTACGGTGATAAAAACCACAAAAAGAATAGCAAAGCCTTCAATAATTTCATTGAATAAGAAAGCAAGTATCATCGCCCCTAACAGGATATAAATAATAGGACTTAAGAACTGCTCGAGAAAAATTTCCCAAACGCTTTTGGCTTTCTTGCGTTTAAGAATATTTTCTCCACATAATTTCAGGCGTTCAGAAGCAAAGCTTGCATTTAAACCCTTTTCAGAATTAGATTGCAAACGTTCTAAGACATTTTTTATAAGAAGCGAATGAGCATCGGGTAACATAGATACCATTATTTGAATTATTAAACCAACATCTGAAAAACCTCACTTTGTAAATATTCTTTAAACTCAATTTACTCCTTATATGTCTAGTCTATTTCTCTGTTTTTATACCAGAAGGGATAACTAAAAATGGAATATTAGTATGATAGACCAACTGATTGATCACAGGTTTAAATAAGATGTTTTCAAAAAATGAATGTTTATTATTTACCATTATGATAAGGTCAATTTCATTGTCTTTTTGAAATTTCTCTATAGCATGTGCTATGTCTTCCCCTTCTGTGATATGTAAAATGGGTTTATTGGGAGCAAAGTAATTCATGATCAATTTCTTATTCCCTATCTGCGCACTATTCTGAGGTTCACCTTCGTAAACATTTAATATATGCAGGTGCCCCTTATATAAATTCTGGAATTCTTTAATTAAATCTAGATCCCTTTCGATGATATTCTTATAGTCTGTGGCAAAAAGAGCTTCGCCAGGAATTTTAAAAGTATACTTAGAAGGCACCGCCAGTACTGGACATTTTACTTTTTTGATAGTATACATGGTATGGGTACCTAGAAAAATTTCCCTGGATCCAGTAGCTCCCTGTGTGCCCATTACTATTAATTCTATTTTTTTTTGTTCTATAACATCTTTAATTTCACTTACCAACACATTAAAGGATACTATAGTTTCAAATTGATGTTTGCTATTTCTAAATTCATCAATTAAATCCTGCTTTAATTTTTTAATGTTTTCTTCAGCATTGTTTTTAATGATATCCATTAATTCCAGTGAGGAAAAACTATTGAGCATTTTTCCGGAATGATAAACAGCTGGTGTATAGGTATGCAACAAATAAAATCGGCATTTTTGATTTTTAAACAATTGAAGAGCATAACGCATAGCATTATGTGCATTCTTAGAAAAATCTGTTGGTAAGAGTATATTTTTCATCATTTAGGGAATTTAGATCCGTTGTAAATTTTGTAGTACTAGAAACGGAATTTGAATCTTTAAGCCAATCTTTTCAATGGAAGAGGTATACAATATATTTTCAAGGTAAGAATGACGTGCATTGGTCATTACCAAAAGATCAATATGCTTATCCTGAACATAGGCATTGACGGTTTCAGTTATATCCTTGCCTGGGACCCTATCGAATTTCACATCAATTCCGGAAGTAAAAGACTCTATAAAATTCTTATTTTCCTTTTGTCTTGATGACAGCTCCTTACTATTAGAAATATATAAGAAGTGTAATCTTGCGGCATAACTTTTAGCGATGCTACAAATAAGTTTAAGTTCCCGGCGCTTGAAAGGAAGTAAAAAATCAGTTGAAAATAATATATTCTGTGGATGCAAACCATGATAACTTTCTGGAACAGCAAGAACGGGACATTTAACATATTTTATAACCTGTAGGGTATTACTCCCAAAGGTTATTTTTTTATCCCCGGTCTTAACCCGGGTTCCCATTATTATCAGATCTACGTCTTCAAGATCGGCATAATCCCTGGTCTCATCCAGGAGTAAACCAAATTTGGCAATACTAGAGATTTTATGTTTTGGATTTGGTGATATTTTTTTTATTTCTTCTTCTATGCCATATAATTTAGTAGTCACCATTTTAGAAATACGTTGTTGTAAGCTTTTTAAAAAATGGGGTTCCATTAGAGGATCTAACTGATAAACTTCAGCTGCATAGGCATGCATGATATAAATTTCACAAATTTCATACTTAAATAGTTCCACCCCTAATTTAGTAGCATTTTCTGCATTCTTTGAAAAATCGGTGGGAATCAATATTTTTCGCATGATGGTAACTTTAAAAGAACTTTAAAATTACATAAGCTTAGGATTTGAAAGTATGATATTGGTCATTCCTGTTATCTTCTTAACCAGAAATTTTAAAAATTTTTCATCATCATTGGTGAATGATTAAAATCTTATTAAAATCACCTAACCCTTTCATTAGGTGCTACAATAATTTGAGACTAATTCATCCCAATAATTACGTACTTAATTTACATCCACATTCCAACTAGAAAAATATTGTTCTGTTAGCCTTTGATATTTTACTAAGCTTAGGATGATATCGCAAACTTGCATACGCTTAAAAGTAGAATTCTCTATAAACTCTTAATAAAAAGGAATGATTTTTTCCTAAAGTAAATCTATTTGATACTAACTGATAAATATCATTTTTCCAGCATTTGAAGTTAATTAAATTTAACTACAATTTACTAATAATGAAACATATAGACCCAGTTCAGAATTTGTTTTATCAGAAGCTAGGAGAATTGTTCTACGCTATTGCGGCGGCTGATAAAGTTGTACGAGAGGAAGAATTCAAAATGCTCAAGGATCTGGTTTTGTCCCGCTGGATAGATATTGATGATTATATAGATTCTTTTGGAACCGACTCTGCTTATCAAATGGAGATCGTGTTTGAGTGGTTTGATTATGAAGGAGTGGACGCTCAGGAATGTTATGAGAGTTTCCGGGAATTTATGCTGGAACATCAGGAGTTATTTACGGAAAAACGGAAAAAATTAATTTTAGAGACAGCAAGCAAAATAGCCCGGGTGTTTTCCGGGATCAACAAGTCTGAACTCGTCATCCTCTCTAAATTGGATGCTTTATTCAAAAAGACTTCCAAGAATTAATTAGCTATAGAGGAGTAAAAATTGACTTACCTCAAATCCTGTATTAATAAAAATGTTATAAGATGAAAAAATTAAAAAATAAGGTTGCCCTTATTACCGGTGGAGCCGGGGGAATAGGTTTAGCTACAGCCAAACTATTTTTGGAAGAAGGCGCCAAAGTAATGCTCGTGGATGTTAACGAAGGTGAACTGAAGAAAATTGAAGAGTCCATAAATTCTAAAGATTTGGCTTATTGCGTGGCTAATGTGGCTACTTCCAAAGATACCAGTACTTACCTAAACACCACACTTCAGAAATTTGGGAAGATTGATATATTTTTTAACAATGCCGGAATTGAAGGGGATTTTCATCCAATTTCTGAATATCCGGAGGAGATGTTTGATAAAGTTATAGCTGTAAATTTAAAAGGAGTTTGGCTAGGCTGCCAGCAGGTGATCCCAAAAATGGAAAATGGGGGTAGTGTAATGATCACCTCTTCTGTTGCCGGTCTCAAAGGATTTAAAGGTTTAGGAGCATATGTCACTTCAAAACACGCCTTAATAGGAATTATGAGAGTAGCAGCTTTAGAGTTTGCAGATCGCCAGATTCGCGTGAACACAATTCATCCCGGGCCTGTGAATAACAGGATGATGCGTTCTATAGAAAAGCAAATTTCACCTAACAACCCCACCGAAGCTGAAAAAGGTTTTGAAGCCAGCATCCCTTTTGGGAGATATGCCGAATCTCAGGAGATTGCTAATATGGCTTTATTCCTGGCCTCCTCAGAAAGTTCATACATTACTGGAACTACGCAGGTAGTTGACGGTGGAATGCTGCTTTTATAACTTAGGATTACAATTTTCAAAAAAATGTTTTTATAAAAAGTTTTAGCTTTTAAATCGTGAAATAATGGAAAACTTAGAAAATAATAACCTAAATATTATGCCCCGTATTGGAGATAATGCCCCAGATTTTGATGCTATGACGACTCACGGGAAAATATATTTTTCAGATTTTGCCAGTGGAAAATGGGTGGTGTTATTCTCCCATCCGGCAGATTTCACTCCGGTTTGTACCACAGAACTTATTGGATTTGCTGAAAAAAAGAAAGAGTTTGAAGCTTTGGAAACAAAACTCATCGGGTTAAGCATAGATAGTATACATTCCCATCTGGCCTGGATCAATAATGTAAAGGAAAAAACAGGGGTATATCTTGATTTTCCTATTATTGCCGATATCGATATGAAGGTTTCTAAACTGTATGGGATGCTGCAACCCAATGAACATGAAACAGAAGCTGTTCGGGCTGTCTTTTTTATAGATCCGTTTTTTAATATACGGTTGATAATGTATTATCCTTTAAATATTGGTAGAAATATGGATGAAATTTTAAGAGTGCTTGAAGCTTTACAAATTTCTGATAAGCATAAGGTGGCCATGCCTTTAAATTGGAAAAGAGGCGATAAAGTAATAGTTCCTCCTCCAAAAAATCTTAAGGAAATGGAAAGCAGGCTTACAGATAATTCGAATGAGAAAGTAGATTTTTATTTAATAAAAAAGGAATTAAAATCGAAACATAATTAACAGTATAAATGCACCCCGATAATTTAATTAAAATAGCAGAATTCAGCTAATTATCATTGCTTCTATCAGAAGTATGAATTTTAAAGGTGAGTACCGGTATTACAAAATGGTTCGCAATTTCTTCACCAACGCTACCAAAAAATTGATATGCAATTCCTTTATGGCCGTGGGTAAGAATTACGATAGCATCTGATCCTGTTTCTCTGGAGAAATTTAAAATCCCTTTTTCCAGAGAGTAATCATTATAATAAACAACTTTGTCCTGAATTCCCATATCTTCCATTCCGGCTTCTTCAAAGAAATTATGAACCCTCGCCCTCATATCGATGGTACTTAGAAAATTCTGAACCAGATTCACATATAACAGGGCTGGCTCACAATTAAAGTTCTTTAGAAAGTTTAAAGCTTCCTTAAATGTTTTAATTCCTTCCAGATCAAAATCAAAAGCGATTACTGCTTTTTTAATATTGAAATCTTTTATCCTTTTTTTAATAACCAAAACCGGGGTCTCTGACCAGCGGATAACTTTTTCTGTATTAGAACCTATAAAAAATTCTTTTATCCCGCTACTACCCTGAGAACCCATCACAATCAAACTTGACTTATATTCTTTCGAGATTTCATTTATTTCCCGAAATAATTTATCGTTCCTTATTGTGACTACTACTGGAATGTTTTTTAAATATTCTTTTTTCAGAAATGATTTAAACCTATCTTTTGCTATTTGCCTATAGTGAGGAGCTTGGTGCTCTTCATTTTTAATAAGTACAGATTCAGACCACCCCAACATATGTAATACTACTATTTTGCTATTTTGCCTTCTGGCAATACTGGCAGCAACCTCCAGGGCATATTCAGAATATTCTGAAAAATCTACAGGAACTAGTATAGTCTTCATGATCTATGGAATTATAAGGATATAATAAATAATTAAACCCCATTAAAATACTCATTATCAAATTACTAAATAAGACTTTAAATTTAATTTATTCTGAATTTAGAAAATATGATAATTATCAAAGCATATTTTAGAATAAGAAGCTTTCAGGGTTTTTGTTCCAAACACTTCCACTTTCATTGAAACTCCTAATCAACTCATTTAAGCGCAACTGATCAATGTCATTTCACTTCTTTATACTCTTACTTAACTTTAAAACATATACGGCTAAGAAACCCAAAATATGGGAAGGTTGTATGTATTAAAGAATTAAAAAGTTTAGAAATTCAGAAAACCTAAATCTCGAATAATTAATCAAAACGTGAATTTCTAGAGGTTTCAAGCTAAGTGTAGGTGAGATATAATTTCGGCTTTGGTTCACTGGAGATTTAGATTAGCCTGGCTTTGGGATTGGACTTAAACCTATCAAAATTTAAATAATGAAACATGAAAAATATACTTCTAGCTACAGATTTTTCTAAGAATGCTTACTGTGCACTCCACTATATCACTAATCTCTTAAGGGAGGAAGAATGTAGATTTTTTATTGCTAATTTTTATGGGGAAAATATCAATCAAAGGATGTATTCCAGGATTGGTGAAGAAAAAAACAAAAAAATAGAGGCATTAAGGATCGAAGCTGAAGAAGCAGCCTTAGAACTTAAGCATCAAATAATTCGAGATAGTCCGTTTAAAAAGCATCACTTTCAAACGATAGTATCCCAAAATAAGCTCATTGAGGGAGTTAAAAACTTAATTGCAGAAAAGAATATCATGCTAATGGTTATGGGCGCGAGAGGTATTTCCAATTTAAAAACCAGGCTATTTGGTACCAGCACTACAAAAGTGGTTGAGAGCTCACTATCCATACCTCTCCTGGTAGTCCCCCGGGAAGTGAATTATAAAATTCCTAAAAAGATTGCATTTGCTTCAGAACTGATACTCCCCTTTTATGACAACAGTTTAGATCTATTGGTGAATATTGCAAGTACTTATAAGTCTAAAATAATTCTGGTCCATATTGGTGAGGAAGATTCATTACTTTCACAACAACGGGAGAATTTGAATAAATTTCAGAATTTAATGCCTAAGAAAGAAATAACCAAAATATGGCTATCCCAGGAGGGCTCCCTGTCCAAAACCATTGCAGATTATGTGAAGCGGTATCAAATAGACCTGCTCACTATGATTTATTATAAACATAATTTTCTGGATAAATTATTTCGTGAAAATATAATGATGAAGATAGATCTACACTCCTCTTTTCCTCTTCTCATTCTCCCCGCTTTCCCACGTTTAATCCCCAAACAGGAAAGTTAGATGCAGTGTAATCAATAAAAAACAGGTATACTAAAATAACCACCTAAGGTATCTTAAACGTGATTTGTATCACACACAATTTTTATTATAAATCATTTTCTAAACTTTTACCTCCCTCTCTGCGATATTCATATTTTTAATTCCTTTAATTAGCGCATCCGGATTATAGGAAATACTGTCTATTCCATTATTAATTAAAAATATTGCAAATTCAGGAAAATCGCTTGGAGCCTGGCCGCATAAACCAATTTTTATCCCAGATTCCTTAGCTTTTTTAATCGCCAGTGCAATCATCTGTTTAACTGCCGGGTCATTTTCATCAAAAATTTCTGCCATAAGCTGGGAATCACGGTCTACTCCCAGCATTAGCTGGGTGAGATCGTTAGATCCAATAGAAAAACCATCAAAAATCTTAGCAAATTCACTGGCAAGGATAATATTGCTGGGGATTTCTATCATCATATAAATCTCAAGATCATTTACTTTTTGTTGTAACCCATAATTTGCCATGATGTCAATTACTTTTTTTCCCTCCTCTAAAGTTCTGCAAAATGGGATCATCACTTTTACATTGAACAATCCCATCTCATCCCTAACTCTTTTTATAGCCTCACATTCAAGTTTAAAACCTTCACTATAAAGTTCACTGTAATATCTTGAAGCTCCTCTAAATCCGAGCATTGGATTTTCTTCTTTTGGTTCAAATTGTTGTCCTCCAATCAGATTTGCATATTCATTCGTTTTAAAATCGCTCATCCTCACAATTACTTCTTTAGGATAAAAAGCTGCCGCAATAGTCCCTATACCCTGGCTAAGTTTATCGATAAAAAAAACTTCCTTGCTAGGATAATTTTTAGTTAGGATTTCAATTTGGTTCTTTGCTGCAGAGTCGAGTAAATCCTGGAATTTAACCAAGGCCATTGGGTGAGCCTTGATCATATGGGTTATTATAAATTCCATGCGTAACAATCCTACCCCATTATTGGGGTAAAATGAAAGTTCAAAAGCTTTATCAGGGTCTGCCAGGATAAATTTGGCTTCTGTTTTGGGTAGATGAAAATCATCAAAATTGATCTTATTTTCCACATAATGAATTTGTCCTTTGTAGACTTTTCCCGTACTACCTTCAGCACAGGAAACAGTTATAGGTTCACCGTTCCTTATGATATTTGTAGCATTATTGGTACCCACCACTGCCGGCACCCCTAACTCCCGGGCCACAATAGCGGCGTGACTGGTCCTGCCGCCACTATTTGTTATGATACCTCCCGCTTTCTTAAGTAAGGGATCCCAATCGGGGCTGGTGTTGTCTGTAACTATAATATCTCCGCTCTCCAATTTATGGGAATCTCTTGGGGAATCCAGAATTCTGGCGGTTCCAATAACAATTTTAGAACCTATCGCACTTCCTGTAACAAGAACTTCTCCCTGTTCTTTTAATTTATATTCTGTAAAAGAGCTGGAAGATTTAGAATGATGCACTGTTTCTGGCCTGGCCTGCGTAATGAAAAGATTTTGGGTGATCCCATCTTTTGCCCATTCAATATCCATAGGTTTATTGTAATGATCTTCAATGGCCAAACACCATTTGGAAAGCTGTAGTACTTCGGCATCTGTTAAAATATACCGGTTTTGTTTTGAGACTTCTGTATTTATATTCGTTATAGAAGAATGTCCATTGGAATCAGCATAAATCATGGTTTTGGCTTTATCCCCCATTTTCTTTTGAATAATTGCATTTTTACCCTGCTTTAGAGTTGGCTTAAAAACATAAAATTCATCTGGATTTACGGTTCCCTGTACAATGTTTTCTCCTAATCCCCAAACTCCCGAAAGATGTATAACCTCTTTAAAACCAGATTCGGGATCTATAGTGAAAGCAATACCGGAGCATCCGGCATCAGACCTTACCATCTTTTGAACCCCTACAGATAATGCTACGCTATCGTGTTTAAAACCCTTATCTTCTCTATATTTTATTGCTCTATCGGTATAAAGTGAAGCAAAGCATTTTTTCACTGCCTCCATTAGGGATACTTCTCCCTTAATATTTAAATAGGTTTCATGCTGCCCTGCAAAACTTGCTGTGGGTAAATCTTCAGCAGTAGCGCTGCTCCTTACGGCAACTTCAATAGGCTCATTGCCACTTAACTCACGATAAAATAATTTTATTTCTTCTGTAAATTTTTCTGAAAAACTGGCAGCCATGATTAGCTTTCTAGCCTCGGAACCTATCTTTTCAAGATTGGAGTACTCTTTTCTATCCAAGTTATTTAAAAGGTTTATCAAAGACTGTCTGATATTGTTTTCTTTTAAAAAAATTCTAAAGGCCTTAGCAGTGGTGGCAAAACCATTGGGAATATGAATTCCCTTGCCCGATAAT
This sequence comes from Christiangramia sediminis, assembly GCF_020552705.1. Lineage (GTDB taxonomy): Bacteria > Bacteroidota > Bacteroidia > Flavobacteriales > Flavobacteriaceae > Christiangramia > Christiangramia sediminis. The sequence continues at coordinate 616,049 of NZ_JAJBZG010000002.1, forward strand.
TCATTATACATTTCTCCCAAAGAAGCATTTTTCCCGCCTACCATCGCTATATCGTGGAGACCTATTTCCTGAAATTTCACAACCAGAGCTTCCATTATTTAAAGTATTTAATATAAAATCAATTGATATCCCATATTCAATAAATACAATCCCAGGATAAATAATAACATGTATAACACCTGTACCAGTTTAATATTTACTTCTAATAAAAAATTAGTGGCCATTTGCTGAAAAGCGAATAATACAATTCCCAGAATTAGAGAAGTCCATCCAATAAGGGTGATTATAATCGTCCAGTTGGATTCCCAGGAATTGTGCAGTAAAATATTGACCAAACCAATTACAGTGGCCAGAAACGAAGCGATAATCACAAACTTCTGGTCTTTAAGATCCTCGAAAATCTGTTTAATTCGGGAAGGTCGTACGCTTAAGGTGGTAAAGAAAATAAGTAGATACCATCCCCAAAATTTCGCTAAAATGATAGATACTTCCATCATGAGTTTTCTTTAATTCATCATCTAATTTAGAATGCATCAACCACATTAGAAATGATATATATCATTCTAAAGTTTGGAGTAAAACTGGAAATTTGATAAAATAAGAAGATATGATTGAGCTGAAGTAAATGTTGAAAATCATACTTACAGATGTTTACCGTTATGAATTTCAATTCATTTTAGATAGATGTTGAAGCTAGGTTCTACAATGATCTTTTATAGGAAAAACATCAATACTCAAATTAATTCTCAGAAAATCCGTATTTTAAAATTAGCTGAAATAGCTTGGGATTTTAATGCAATAAAAGATTTATATGAATATAGGTTTGGTGTTATCTGGTGGTGGGGCGCGCGGAGTAGCGCAAATTGGCTTTATAAAAGCTTTGGAGGAATACGGGATCAATATCACCCATATTTCTGGAACCAGTGCGGGTGCTATCATTGGAGCTATGTATGCTTCCGGCGCTTCATGGGAAAGAATTCTTGGGTTCTTTAAATCGGTGCCTATTTTTCACTATAAACGTTATGCCCGTAATAAACCGGGATTTATAGATACAGCAAAATTTCACCAGGAGTTCTTAAAATTTTTCACAGAAGATAATTTCAGTATCCTGCAAAAAAAACTCTATGTAAACACCACTAATTTAATAGATGGAAATTTAAGGATCTTTGAAACCGGAGAGCTCATTAATCCCTTATTAGCATCTGCATCCATCCCGGGTATATTTACTCCCGTTCAATTTAAGAAAGGTTTATTTGCCGATGGCGGTATTGTAAATAATTTCCCCGTGGAACCATTACAAGCCAGTTGTGACAAAATTATCGGGGGTTACGTGAATCCGTTGAAAAACATTCATCCAAATGGTTTAAAGCATTCCTATCAGGTTATTACCCGGGCATATCAAATTAGCCTGGATCATCAATGTCTTTCAAAATTCAAATACTGTGATATCATGTTTTGTCCAGGCGAACTCGAAAACTATGGAATATTCAGCTTAAAAACCATGGATAAAATTTTTAACATAGGCTATATGGAAGCTAAAAAAGTATTGGAAGAAAAAGCTCCTCTTTTTATTGAAAATACTGAAAAGATCAAAAATAGTATCGCCAAAGAATAAGCTTCTAATTTTTTTGAGCCTCTCTATTCTTTTGTCGCTCCAGTTTTCTAAAATATCCACGAAAGAAAAAATTGTGTTTCAATGCTTCCATATTTTCGTTGAGCTTTATTGAGGACTCTTTAAAATTAATCATGGTCGTATCTATATTCTCAACTAATTCCCTGTTCTGAGTGAAATAATTTAAAGCTCCTTCTCCTTCTTTAATTTCCTTTATCATTGCGTTTACATTCTTTGTAATACCAGAAATTTCGTGACTGGAAGAGTCAAGACTTATAATTATTTTTTCCAGACGATTCCGGGCCAGCGTATCACTCAATAAAGTACCGGCAATACTTTCATTGAAATCAATGTTAGCCAGTTCTCTGTTTATTTTTTGCATTGCCAGGGTGGTTTGTTCACTTGTTTCTTTTAGATTATTTAGAATTAGTTTTATATCCTGTGCAAGAATAGTATCACTAACCAAAACTCCTAAAGTTCCCTTTGCTTCCAGTATTTTATTAGTGATCTTAAGGAGATCTGAGGTAAGCAACGCAGCATTTTCATTGGTTTGATTCAGAGTGGACAGCATATCGTCGGCACCTATTCTACTATAGGTTTCTATGGTATCACCAGGAATGACGGACTTTAAATTTTCTTTTCCAGGTAAAATGTTTACCACCATGCTTCCCACCAAACCATCTGAGCCTATCGTGGCAATGGCATCTTTTTTAATAAACTTACCTGTAGATTCTTCCACCACCATTTGAACCAGGATTCTGGATTCGGCCAACATTTCAATTTTACTAACCGTTCCTACATTGATCCCCGAATATCTAACATTATTACCAATTTGTAATCCATTTACATTTTCAAATTGGGCATAAATAGAAATGTTTTTAGTGAATAAATGCTGCCTGTTTCCAATAAAGAAAAGAGCTGATATAAGTATGAGTGTTCCGAGGATCACGAAAACACCAAGTTTTATTTTTTGTGAGGTTGTTGTTGCCATGAGCTTTAATTTTTAAAAAAGGCCTGTACTTTTGGATCTTTAGAATTTGATAGCTCTTCAAAAGTTCCCTGCATATAATTGATACCATCCACCAGGAGAATCATTCGGTTGGAGATCACCCTGGCACAATCCACATCATGAGTTATTATCAAAGAAGAGGTATTATAGGTATGTTGGATGTTTCTCATTAATTCTATGATCTCTTTAGATGTAATGGGATCGAGTCCTGTGGTTGGCTCATCATACAAGATAATTTCCGGTTTGAGTATAAGAGCACGGGCCAGCGCCACTCTTCTTTGCATCCCTCCAGATAATTCTGAAGGCATTAGATCTATCGTATGTTCCAGACCTACATTTCTTAAAGCTTCCTGAACCAGACTTTCAGTACTTTCATTTAGCTTAAGTTTTTTCTTGTGCCTTCTAAGTGGAAATTCAAGATTTTCACGAACCGTCATGGAATCATACAAAGCGCTACCCTGAAATAAAAAACCAATATGGGTTCTCAATAAATCTAATTCGGCCCGACCCAGAACTTCAATATCCTGGTCTTTAATCCTTATGATTCCGCTATCAGCTTGTAAAAGACCTACCAGACATTTTATCATCACAGACTTTCCTGAACCAGATTTTCCCATTACTACAAGATTTTCACCTTCAAAAAGCTTCAGATTAAATCCGTTCAAAACAGCATTCCCGGCAAAAGATTTTTTCAGATCTTTAATCTCCAGGATAGGTTCTATGTTCTTTAGATCTTCCATTAGCCATAAAATATATCTGCTGCAAAAACAGCAATAAAATCTATTACGAATAGAAGCATAGAAGTATAGACTACAGCCGCATTAGAGGCTTCCCCCACTCCCACTGTGCCTTTAGAACAATAATAACCTTTATAACATCCTACCAGACCTATGGCAAAACCAAAAAAGAAAGATTTTATGGTAGCGGGTATCACATCTGCAAAAGTAAGTGCATCAAATACCTGATTGAAATAAAGCAGAAATGAAACTTCTCCTTTTAAATTCTCTATGATCGCGGAACCAAAAAGTGCAATAGCATCCCCAATGAGTATTAATAGAGGCAACATTAATGTTGTTGCTACAATTCTGGTTACCACCAGATATTTAAACGGGTTGGTGCCTGAAACTTCCATGGCGTCAATTTGTTCGGTAACTCTCATAGAACCGAGTTCTGCACCAATTCCTGAACCTATCCTGCCGGCACAAATAAGCGCGATGATCACAGGGCCAATTTCTCTAACAATGGAAATACTAACCATAGATGGCATCCAGGATTCTGCTCCGAATTCCATAAGAGTAGGCCTGGACTGTAGCGTAAAAACCAAACCAAGGATGAATCCCGTTACACTTACAAGCAATAGTGAGCGGTTACCCATATTATAACATTGGCGTAACAGCTCCCGGAATTCAAATGGAGATTTAAATACTTCAATAAAAAAGCGACCGGCAAAATAAGCCATATCCCCTACTTCAGCAAAAAAACTTTTGACATTACCCCATATGGTATTGGAATCCATGATTCATAATGAATTGATTTTAAGTTAAATATACAGTATTCGTGTGCTGTAATTAATGACATTCATCAGATTAATCTCTAATAAGGAACAAATTCATTGAAAGACTATGGAAAAAGCTTTTTAATGCTTTAAAAAAACTCATAATTATTGCCTTCTCAGATCTTTAATTTTTATTGTGAAGAATTATTATAATTAGAATCAAATTCGAAGATATTTAAAATAAAAAAGCCCGATCGCATTATGTAATGAATCGGACTTTTAAATTTTGACCATACTTTCAATATCAGAAAGTCTGGTAATTTCTATTTATCTACAACTTCTCCAATTGGAGCAAGAAGAATCTCGCTATCAGCAATATTTAATCCTTCACTGCCATCAGCATTCATAGCATCAAGTTCACTGATATCCACTCCAGGAGTACCTTTAGCTAAATCGTACTGTTCACCAACAGTAGCAGCTCCATATCCTAGATCTTTCATAGATCCAGCTGTAATACGGCTTAGAGGATTCTCTCCCAGGTTGATAAATCCGGTCATCAGTTCGTTACGCAATAAAGATTCTCTCCAGTGTCCCCCGGCAGTACCTGGACCACCTATATTTTCTATAGGAAGTTCAAATTCTCCACCTTCAGCATTCCAAAATACATTTGCCATTTCTCCTGTGAAATAAGGATTGCTCGCAGGTCCCTGGCTTAACATTTTACCTCCAGAATTCCATAATGTACCTACTCCTAATACGTGTCCCATTTCGTGAACAATCACATCCTCAAATAGGTCTAATTCATCTAAAAATGCTAGGTCCTCTACATCAAATCGCATCACTCCGCTAAAAGGCAAACGGTTACTGGTACGTACAAATCTAGGTCCTGCAGAACCCAGAACTTTTCCAGGTCCATCAATTGGCGTTAAAGCTACTTCAATTACCACATCATCAATAGCAGCGTCGGCATTTACAGCTGGAAATCCTACAAATGCTGAAGGAAGAGCAAATCCTGCCACATCTGCCTGAGGAAAGGAAGACTCATCTTTTATAATAATTCGCTCCCATCTCGCTGCGGCTGCTTCAAATACTTCTCTCTGTCTATCTGTTACTGGTACTAAATATTTTAAAGAAATATTGAATCGCCCGCGATCTACACCTGGAGCTTCGGTCGCTCTTTTATTAAATTCGTCGCTGGACAGCTTAGATTTTGGATCAATTCTAATCATTCCGTTTTCGGGAGTAAACAACTCAAACTCTTGCTTTGCACTTGTATCCATATCTGACTGAACTGAATCTACAGAATCTTCAGAACAGGAAACTAGCAGCATTGAACTTATAGCTACCGTAAATAAACCTTTATACAACCTTTTACCAGGTTGAGTGAAAGATTCTAGTAATCCGGAAGTTTCCGGAGACTTGAAAAAATTTCTCATATAATTTTATTTGTTTAAAACTGACTCTCACCAGTTATTTTGAATTTTGACGGAAATTAGAATAAATAAGATGAAATCATAAAATTATATTCTTAATTAACAATTGTTCAGGAGAACTTATTAACGGAAAACAGAAAAAAAAGAGAAATTAATATTAGTAAACTCAAAGATTCTCAGTTTTTAAAAACTGCCTTCCAGGCTTTTTTAAGTAAGCCTACTATTGGAAGAATAACGAATCCTACCACCAATCCCACCAGAAACTCTCCTACAATAGAAGGTAAACTATGCACCAGCTCATGTATAAAATGAAGATTATGAACAAAGATGCCTCCGGATACAAGTATTAATGCAATAGTCCCTATGATACTTAAAGATTTTATTATCCAGGGAAGTGAATTGACCAGAAAGTGACCCATTTTATCTGAAAAACTATTCTCCTGTTCGTTCATATTAATAAGCTTTACCCCAAATTCATCCATTCTTACAATTAAGGCAACAATACCGTATACGCCAACGGTTGCTACAATTGCAATTATGGATACTACTATAATTTGATTTAAAAGCTCTGCCTGTTCCACAGTACTTAAGGCAATAATTACTATTTCAACAGATAAAATAAAATCAACTAAGATTGCAGATTTAATTTTATCTTTTTCATGTTTCAGCATTTCTTCCTTTGAAAGGTCCTGCAAATCGTGAACATCTTCTTTTTCTTTATGAGGAACGATCCATTCATAAATTTTATGAGCCCCTTCATAGCCTAAATATAAACCTCCAATAATCAATATGATTTTAATAGCAACTGGGACAAATGCACTGAGCAGAAAGGCAACAGGTAGTATTATTAGTTTATTAATGAAAGAGCCTTTAGTAATTTCCCAGAGAACAGGGATTTCTCTTTTAGAAAGAAAACCGGAAGCCTTTTCGGCATTTACTGCCAGATCGTCCCCCAGTAGGCCGGCAGTTTTTTTACCCGCCACCTTACTCATTACTGCTACATCATCCATAAGTGTAGCGATATCATCCAAAAGTGCAAAAAATCCTGAAGCCATAAATCCCTGGTTAGTTTAGAGGGTGAATTTCCGTTTTTTTAGCCTAAACGAAAAATAAATAGTTCTTTCTTAACTTAAATCAGGATAATAAAGTAAAATGAATCTTGATTTCATCACAATATGTTCTGAATAAGGAATAAAAGCCTACATTATAGCTTAGAATTGAACCCAACATAAAATTTTTCATGGCAATTATAGATAATACAAAACCAGTACTGGTAACCGGAGCGACGGGATATGTTGCAGGATGGTTAGTAAAAAGACTTTTAGAAGAAGGATTTACTGTTCACGCGGCAGTTCGCGATCCAGATAATGAGGAAAAAGTTCATCATTTAAATGGAATTGCCAAAAATACTACAGGATCAATAAAATATTTTAAATCTGATCTTTTAAATGAGGGTTCGTATGCAGATGCTATGAAAAATTGTGAATTAGTTTTTCATACAGCATCGCCATTTACTTCAGAATTTGACGATCCTCAAAAAGAATTAATAGAGCCGGCAGTGAAAGGCACTGCTAATGTTTTGAAGCAGGCAAATAAAACCCAGGGCGTAAAAAGAGTAGTTTTAACAAGTAGTTGTGCGGCCATCTATACTGATGCTATCGAAGTTAAAGAGACACCCAATAATATACTTACCGAAGAAATCTGGAATAATACTGCCTCTTTAGATTATCAGCCGTATTCCTATTCCAAAACCCTGGCAGAAAAGAAGGCGTGGGAGATCAGCAAAGAGCAGCAGCAGTGGGATCTGGTTACTATTAATCCCTCTTTAGTAATGGGACCGCCCTTAAATCCCAATGCCACTACTTCTAAAAGTTTTAGTTTATTAAAACAATTGGGCGATGGAACATTTAAAATGGGAGCGCCAAAATTGGGAGTTGGACTGGTAGATGTTCGTGATGTGGCTGAAGCACATTTCCAGGCTGGATTCACCCCAGCAGCAAAGGGCAGGTATATCACTTCTGGGCATAACACCAATTTTGTTGAATTAGGAAAAACTTTAGAACCTAAGTTTGGTGATAAGTATCCTGTACCTACGAAACCGCTTCCTAAATGGTTATTATTCCTCATTGGACCTTATGTGAATAAAAATTTATCCAGAAAATTCATTCGAAATAATGTAAATGTAACATGGAAAGCAGATAATTCGAAGATTAAAAATGATCTGAAAATAAACTTCAGACCATTACAGGAAACAATGGAGGATTCTTTTCAGGTTTTAATTGATAATGATATTATTTAGAAAACATTTATTCCCTGTTTAAAAATGAGAAACTTACGAGTTGTTCTGTTGTTAACGGCATTCTTGATTTTCGGAATTTCCTTTTCCCAGAACTCAGAAATAAAAATACTGTTTATTGGAAATAGTCTGACCTATACCAATGACCTACCAAAACTTGTTGAAAATACTGCTGTAAAAAAAGGTATTCATCTAAATACCGAAATGATCGCTCATCCCAATTATGCTTTAATAGATCACTGGAGAGATGGGAAGGTTCAGAAATTAATCTCCGGTAATAATTTTGACCTGGTGATTATTCAGCAGGGCCCGTCATCACAGAAATTTGGCAGGGATATATTAATTGAATACGGAAAAAAATTCAGTGAACTTTGTAAAAACAATAAAACCCGCCTTGCTTATTTTATGGTGTGGCCTTCCTTAACCTATTACCATACTTTTGATGAGGCCATAAAAAATCACAAAGAAGCCGCTAAAATCAATAATGCTCTTCTATTTCCGGTGGGAGAAGTTTGGAAAAAACATTTTGAGGCTACGGGAGATTTCGATTATTATTCCGCTGATGGATTTCATCCCTCAAAAAAAGGCAGTAAGCTAGCTGCGAAAATTATCGTGGAAGAATTACAGAAATTAAAAATTTCTGGTGAGATTTGAGGAAGTAACACTCCATAAAATAAGTTACTTTAACCGGTTTATAATAAAAAAAACCGTTTCCTAAATTGCAGCAAAGATATGAGTAAAATTCAGGTTGGCTTTTTAATGTCTTATGATTACGAATTACTTAAAAAATCAATTCCCCCTGTATATTCAAAAGCAGACTCCATTTTCATCGCATTAGACAAAGATCATAAAACCTGGTCTGGAAAGACAATCGAAATCGATCCTTCTTTTTTCACCTGGCTTGAAAATTTTGATACCGATAAAAAGATCACTATTTACAAGGATTTTTTTTATGACGCTTCCTTAAATCCCATGGAAAATGAAGTACGGGAACGTAAAATGCTTGGTCAAAAAATGGGAATTGGGAATTGGCTCATTCAGATAGACAGTGACGAGTATTTTGTAAATTTCAAGAACTTCGTAAAAGACTTGAGAAATAATGATCATTATCTGAAACGGCCTGAAAAAAATCAGGTTCAAATTGCTGGGTTCTTCATCAATTTATATAAATATGTGGAAGGTGGAATTCTATATGTAGATGAGTCCAGAAATCAAAAATTTGCCACTAATTATCCCAGCTATCAAACCGGAAGGAATACGCGCAAAAGGGTTATTTATACCAACAATCTTGTGCTCCATGAATGCCTGTCCAGGACTGAGGCAGAGATCAAAACCAAATTTGAAAACTGGGGACATTCACATCAGGTGAATTTCAAAAGCTTTATAACTAAATGGCGTAAACTTGATCATACCAATTATAAAGACTACCAAAACTTTTTTTATTTAGAACCGGAAAAATGGAAAAATTTGGATTTTGTAAAAGGGAATAGTATTTCTGAAATTTCAGATAACCTTGAATATAAATCCTTAATGCCCTCTCCCTTATTCTTATGGAAGAAGAATTTTGGCCAGTGGTTTAAATTTCTTTTCAAATAATTTCTAAAAATTTTCTCGGTGAAAAAATCGAGTCTACATGAAAAACACCAATACCACTACGCATTAAGACTAATTCTAAAGTAATTATAGGATTATTTCCTATCATTTGGATATTTTCCATTTATGCAGTAATTTTCCCGCATGAAAGATGTGAAGTTCGCCATTACTGATATCGAGACCACCGGCAATGGGATCAAAGGAAACAGGATCACCGAAATTTGTGTGATCGTGGTACAGAATGGAAAAGTGATAGATGAATATTCATCTCTGGTAAATCCCAGCCAGGCAATTCCGCTTTATATTGAAAGTCTTACGGGAATCAATGATGAAATGCTTTGCAACGCTCCCCAGTTTTCAGAAATAGCCGACGAAGTTGATAGGATCACCCAGGATTGTGTCTTTGTAGCTCATAATGTGAACTTTGATTATAATATTGTTCGGGCTGAATTTGCCTCTTTAGACCGGGATTTTAAAAGAAAAAGGCTTTGTACCGTTAGGCTCACTAAGAAACTGATCCCCGGCTTGTTTTCTTATAGTTTAGGAAATATTTGTACTTCTATAAATATCCCCCATCTGGACAGACACAGGGCAAAAGGAGATTGCGATGCTACAGTAACCCTGTTCCACAGATGCCTATCCCTGGATCCGGAATTCGAGGTAATTAATCAGCTACTAAATCAGAAAACAGCGGCTTCTTATTTACCTCCAAATTTTAAAAGTTCAGATTTTGAAAAACTGCCTACCTCAACGGGGGTTTATTTTTTTAAGGATAAAGACGGAAGGCCTATATACATTGGAAAAGCGAAAAATATAAAGAGCAGGATAAAATCCCATTTTCAGGAAAGATCCAATCGAAAATATAAATTGATGCAGGAAACCTATAGCATCGATTATGAGCTTACGGGAAATGAACTGCTTGCCTTATTAAGAGAATCGGAACTAATCCTGAAGTATTTTCCTAAATTCAACAAAGCACAGAAAAAAGTTTCACGCCCCTACACCCTTACCTCCTATCATAATCAAAAAGGTATCGAACAATTCGCTTTACATAAAAATAAAATAGCGCCGGTAAGCTGGATGAAATTTTATACCCGGGAAGAAGCGATAAAATTTATGGAATTTCTTTGCGAGGAGTTTGAACTTTGTCCAAAATATTGCGGATTACAGGCCGGGGTAAAAGTTTGCAATCATTATAAGATCAAGAATTGCAGCGGTGTTTGTCAGCATGAAATTAGCATAGATGAATATAATGCCCGGGTAGCAAAAGCTGTTGATTATATTGCCAAATATGATGATTCATGTCTTGTGCTCGAAAATGGACGAACCAAAGAAGAAAAATCTTTTATTTATCTGAATAAAGGAAAATATGCAGGTTATGGATATATAGGGCCTTCAGATGATTTTAACCACCCTGAAGAATTTAAAAATTTTCTAACCCCTTCTAAAACTTCCAGTTATGCTGACAGGATCGTGAGCAGATACTTAAACACCAAAAAGAATCTTTCAAAGATCGCTCTGAACAAAGAGAACGAAGAAGAATCAATTGAAAACGAAATATGGTTCGGTTAACCTGGATTCTAAACCAATCTTATTCTTACTTTTTTCTTTTTCAACCTGGAATTGTCTAAATTTTTAATAATATCGTCTGCTTTTGCAGCGGCTACAGATACAAAGCTGCAATCCTGTTTTAATTCGATAGTTCCCAGTTCATCTTTATCAAGCTTGCCCTGTTTGAAAAACAGGCCCGCAATGTCTCCTTTCGATATTTTATCTTTTCGCCCTCCGGAAATAAAAAGGGTTTTCCACTCGGTTTCCTTTTTAATAGCATTAGATTCCAGTTTTTGAACTGCAGATTCCCGAATAAATTCTGGTAATGCTTCTTTCTCCCATTTCAGAACATAGGCCGTACCTTTTACTTCCATTCGGGCAGTTCTGCCGTTTCTATGAGTGAATTCTGCTTCTTTTAACGGAAGCTGGTAATGAATAATGAAATTAAGTTCAGGAATATCGATTCCCCTGGCGGCAAGATCTGTGGCAATAATGATTCGGTGGGTTCCATTTCTGAACTTTATCAAGGCTCTTTCCCGATCCTGTTGCTCCATTCCGCCGTGAAAAGTCCCATGCGGAATATTTTTTTCTGAAAGAAATTCGCTAACCCGCTGGATACTATCCTTAAAATTGCAAAAGATTATACCCGGTTTATTGCCAATATGGCCTAGTAGATCCAAAAGACTTTCCAGTTTATCCCGGTTCTTTGAATTGACCGTTTTTACTTTAAGAAGTGGTTTTTCTTTAGAGAGATAATTGATCTTTTTAGCATCTTTCATGCCCACAAAACGAGGAATTTCCACATTCTGCGTAGCCGAAGTCAAAATACGTCTTTCGATATTGGGCAAAAGCTCAAAGATCTCAGACATTTCTTCTTCAAATCCTATTTCCAGCGATTTATCAAATTCGTCCAGAACAATAGTTTTGATAGCTGCTGAAGAAAAAGTTTCCCTGCGCAAATGATCTGCGAGTCTCCCGGGAGTGCCAATAATTATAGCTGGTGGATGTTTTAACTCGATCCTGTCCCTGGCCGATGATCTGCCTCCATAAACGGCATTCGCTTTAAAACCGGTTCCCATTTCACGAATTACTTGCTCTATTTGGATCGCCAGTTCGCGCGATGGCACCAGTATCATTGCCTGAACTTCTCTAATTTCAGCATCCAATTCATTAAGAACTGGTAAAAGAAAGGCGAGTGTTTTCCCGGTTCCGGTAGGTGATAACAAAATAGTATTGTTAGTTGAGCCTATCGCTGCACCCGCTTCTTTTTGCATCGGGTTGAGCTTTGATATCCTCAGTTTTTTAAGAATCTCTTCTTCAGATTTAATGTTATTGGCCATGTCGCAAAAGTACACCTAAATTGTAGAGTTTATATAATCTTCTATCAGGATGAAAATTATAACCTCTAAAACTTTTATTTGAATCCAAAACACAATAAAAATGATTTTCCAGTTACAAGGCTATTCAATTATTCCTTAAATTTATAGGAGGTTGCTTTAAAGAATTCAAAAGCAACCACTTATCTCGCCCTATTAATTATTTCTCCAGAGAAAATAGCCTATTCGTTCATTAAAATAAATATGATGAGAAAGGCATTATTAATATTTTTCGTTTGTTTGAATACATTTTTCTGCCGAAGTCAGGAACAGGAAAAGTTCAATATTACAGGTGGAATTGGAATTCCTGAATTGATAAATCTTGGAGGACGCTTTCAATTTAACCAAACCGAATTAGGTTTTAGTGTGGGTACATTCCCTGAGAAAGATGAAGATATCATTTCCTTACAGGCAAATCTTCTTTACCATTTTGCAGGTGCTTCCAGTTTATCTCCCAGGCGCCCCTGGTATTTGCGAGGAGGCTTAACTTATAGCAGGTCTGAAACTGAGTTTGAATTAGGGAAGTATTTCTTTTTGGATTTAAGAATTGGAAGAGATTTTAATTTCTCAGAGAAGTTTGGAATACAAATAGACCTAGGTGGATTGTATATCATTTCAGAAAATATAAAAGAAAAAAAACCACAAGAGAATTACTGGTTCTGGGATATTGATTTAGAATACAACATCATACCAATAATAGGCATTACTTTCTTTTACAGAATTTGATAAGAATATTAAATAAGTTTGAAAAAATCTACCTTTGAGCCAATTCCAAATTCAGAAAATGCACTCGAATAATATTCATCAAGCTCCTTATAATTTTGATGCCTTAACCAAATCTAATCCAGATCTCTCAAATTATGTATTTCTGAATAAATATGGTACAGAAACTATAAATTTCGCCTATCCGGATGCGGTACTTCAGCTAAATAAAGCTTTGCTGAAATTTCATTATGAGGTTGACAACTGGAATATTCCGAAGAACTATCTGTGTCCGCCTATTCCCGGAAGAGCAGATTATATTCATCATCTTTATGACCTGCTATCAGAAGAAAATATAAAAGGAAAAATCAGGGGGATCGATATTGGTGTGGGCGCCAATGCTATTTATCCCATTCTTGCCAGTAGAATTTACGGCTGGAAAATGCTGGGAACAGATATTGAAGAAAAATCGGTAGAAGCTGCAAAAGCGAATATTCAGGCCAATCAAAATCTTTCAGAAAATATTGCAATAAGACATCAAAAAGACCGCGGAAGCATTTTTAAAGGAATGATCAAAGAAGGGGAGTATTATCATTTCAGTATGTGTAATCCTCCTTTTCATGCTTCAGAAAAAGAAGCGAATAAAGCAGCTTTCAGAAAATTAAAGAATCTTGGTATAAAGACAGCAGAATTAAATTTTGGCGGACAGGCAAACGAATTATGGTGCAACGGTGGTGAAGCCCTGTTCATTAAACGAATGATAAGAGAAAGTGTCTTGTTCAAAACTCAGGTAGGCTGGTTTACAAGCCTGGTCTCTAAAAAAGAAAAATTAGCCGGGATCTATAAGCAGCTGAAAAAATTAAATGCTGATTTTAAACCTATTGAGATGGGTCAGGGAAATAAGATCAGCAGAATTATAGCCTGGAGATTTCAATAAATGGCTTTTATATTTTCTGAAATATATAATATCTAAATTTCTATATCTTAGTAAAAATAGAAATTTATGCTCTCAACCATTGAATTTACAATTACGGCGATCGTATGCACCATTACTGCCATTGTGATTCAACGAATTTTCATAAAGGAAAAATTAAGGGGGACAACAAAAAAATCTATTCAGGGTATCAAATGGTTTGGTCTGGCAATTTTTGCCTGGGGTATTGGGGCAATCCTGAATCTCATCTTTACAGAAGTTTTGAATCTAAAAGTTACTCACCAAATTGTGATCTATACAGGAGTGATCATTTCCCTGGCGAATTCTCTATTTATCTTACTTTCTCTACCATCCATAGAACATTCAAAAAATCGAAGTTTTATAGTCAAACTTGTAAAAAGATTCGGAACCAAAGAATTTATAGGACTGTATTGCGGGGTAATGGCGATGATATCTGTTGTGTTTATTGCGGCTTCTTATAACAACACCGGGGTAAGTAATAATTTTATCTGGATTATAGATATTCCGGTTTCAATCTTTGTGGCTTTATCTCTTTTATACGAATTGAATAGCGCTTTTACTTCACGAAAAATGAAGTTTATGCTGTTAGCAACCTTTTCGCTTTTTGGGCTCATCTTAATTGCGGTTAGCCATCGTATAATTCCCCAGGATCGTGCGCTGGAACTTTTAGATCAGCAGTTCTGGGCAATGACAGGAAGTATCACAGCGATTTCATTCAAATTTCTTTTCATTCTATTGTTTTCAATTTTACTCTACAGCTGGAAATTCCTTTCTGAAAAAGAACATCATGAATCTCTTGCCGAAAAATTGAATACAGAAAATTTAGAATTGAAAGCAAAGTTAGATCGAATGGAACTTTCCAATGAAAGTCATTTAGATACCATCAGAAACATGAAAAATGAGTTGTCTGTATTGAAAGAAAATCAAAAAGTCAGTTTTTCAGATCGACAGAAAGAAGTCCTGGGGAATCTGGCTTATTTTGGGGCTGACAATTCATATTCAGACATTGCAAATGCCATGAATATAAGTCTGGAAGGTTTTCAAACCCATATCTACCAGATCAAAAAACTTCTTAATATTAGTGGTAGCGGCGGAAAAGAACAATTAATAGCTTTCGCCAAAGAGAATGGTTTTATCTCTTTTGCAACTCCTCATGACGATACTCAAACACATGCTTAAGCATTCAATTTAAAATAAAACAGCAGTACTTAAGCTTTACTTACGAAGGTTTTTAGATCAACTTGTCTCGAAATCTTCAACTATGTACATGCTATTATTAAATGCTTCTCAAAATTTAGATGAGACGATTAATAACTATTTTAAAAATGCGACGACCTGGTTTATCGATGGCGTTTTTGCAGAAATTCCTTTAACCCAGAATGTGGGAATTCCCTGGGTATTAATAGTCCTTATTCTTGGAGCTCTTTATTTTACTATCTATTTCAGATTTGTGAATATCAGGGAATTCTTTACCGCAATAAAAGTTGTGCGTGGAAATTATGAACATCTGGAAAATCCCAATCCGAAGGAAAGTATAGTTAAAATTAAAGAAGATGAATCTGAACCTGTAAAAGTTGAAGGAGATGGTGAAGTAACCCATTTTCAGGCCTTAACCGCGGCTATTTCAGCAACAGTAGGTTTGGGAAATATTGCCGGTGTGGCGATTGCCCTGGGAATTGGTGGGCCGGGCGCAACTTTCTGGATGATTCTAATTGGTCTTTTAGGGATGTCTTCAAAATTTGTGGAATGTACCCTTGGGGTAAAATATCGTGAAGTAAATTCTGAAGGAACCATTTTTGGCGGACCTATGTACTATTTAAAGAAAGGACTGCAAGAGAAAGGGCTTCAAAAACTAGGGAAAATCCTCGCAATAATTTTTGCAGTGATGTGTATCGGCGGAAGTTTTGGCGGCGGAAATATGTTCCAGGTAAACCAGGCTTTTAAACTCTTTGAACATGTAACCGGAGGCACTGAAAGTATCCTTTATGAACGAGGGTGGATATTCGGGCTTATCATGGCCATGCTCGTTGGAATCGTAATTATAGGCGGGATTCGTAAAATAGCGAAGGTGACAGATAAGATCGTGCCCTTTATGGTGGTTACGTATATTCTGGCTGTGCTCATTATTCTAGGTATGAACTACCAGCAAATACCCAATGCATTTCAGTCTATTTGGAATGGCGCATTTAATCCTGAAGGGGTTATTGGTGGTTTTGTCGGGGTTTTGATTCAGGGATTCAAAAGAGCGGCATTTAGTAATGAAGCAGGAATAGGAAGTGCTTCCATTGCTCATAGTGCTGTAAAAACAAAATACCCAGCCAGTGAGGGCTTAGTGGCATTGTTAGAGCCATTTATTGATACGGTCGTAGTTTGTACCATGACAGCGCTTGTTCTTATCATCACGAATGTAATTACCCCCAATATGACCTTAAGCGACGAAGAAGGAGTATTATTAACGGCTCAGGCTTTGGAAAGCGGGATCTCATGGTTTCCTTATTTATTATCCTTTGCAGTGATCTTATTTGCATTTTCCAGCATGATCTCCTGGTCTTATTACGGTTACCAGGCCTGGAGTTATCTCTTCGGAAGAGGAAGAAAAACAGAATACGCATATAAACTCTTATTCTGTATTTTCACTGTAATAGGTGCAGCTGCAACTCTGGGCGCTGTAACAGATTTTAGTGATGCGATGATTTTCTCCATGTTAGTTCCCAACATGATCGGATTATTTATTCTATCACCAAAAGTAGCTGAAGAATTGAAACGCTACCGTAAACTAATAAAATCACAAAAATGAATACAGTCAATAATTTATAGGAAAGCGTCATTGAGCAATTACTGTCTGAATTATATTTAATTGGTTCAATTTTTTTAAAAGGAGATAGACATTGGGGAGTCTATCTCCTTCTTTGTTTAAAGCCTTTATTATTCAAAATCAAATTTTTGAAGTATATTGGTATGAACCTGCGGATCAAATTCTGAATTTGGGATCGCAAATTATTCGGTATGAGTGCACCTGATACTATCAAACGGAAAAACCGCTTCCTTCTCTGTTCTCTAACTATCCGTTATTCCACTTTTGTTGAGGCCTTTATGCAGAAATTATTGCCGGTAAAAATATATAAGAATGAGCAAATCTGATATTTTCAATAATGTTTATGAACGCCTTGAAAACAATCTTCCGGGCTCTCTTTCTTATCATGATGCTGAACACACAAAATCAGTTGTTGAGAAGTCTGTCTATCTTGCGGAAAAGGAAGATCTAAGCGCATCTGAAATTGAAATTATCAAGGTAGCAGCACTCTATCACGATGCCGGTTTTATGCTGGGAAGGGATGAGCATGAGGATAAAAGTTGCAAGCTGGCCACCAAAGAATTACCTGCCTATAATTATTCTAAGGAACAGATAAAGACCATTTGCGGAATGATCAATGCCACCAGAATCCCTCAGAAAACCCATAATATATATGAAGATATTGTAGCAGATGCGGATCTATTCTATCTGGGAACTGAAACTTATGATTATTATTCGAATAAATTATACCTGGAAATAAAACACTCCCGGCCTGATATATCTGAAAAAGATTGGCTTAAGATTCAGCTTGATTTTCTCCAGTCCCATAAGTTTCATACTAAATATGGAATTGAAATACTTGCACCCGTAAAAAAGAAACACCTGAAAAAGTTAATAAAAAGATGGGCAAAACTACAAAGCTGATCAATCTTTTACTCCCATTTTTAAGGGATTACTCTGTATTGGATAATAAGAAAAATATCGATAACTTTAAAAATCAAAGTTTTGGTTATCGAGTAAGTATATAGCATAGGTGATATTTTTAAACCTTATTCTTTAACTAACCAACTCAAGAAAAGGGATGACATACGTTATCCCTTTCTCATTTTAGATAAATTTCATTCAGTTTTTTATTTTACATACCTTAAAATATCAGAATTATTTTCGTTATTGAGTCTCCAAATTCTCTTGCATCCATATAACTATGATAGATTTAGCTATAATCGATTATATCCTGATTTTTTCCTTTTTTGCAATTAGCCTTGGTGTTGGATTTTACGTATCAAAAAAATCTGGTAAAAGTTCTAAAGAATATTTTTTATCAGGAAAGACGATGCCCTGGTGGCTTTTGGGAGTATCCATGGTTGCCACTACATTTTCTACAGACACCCCAAATTTAGTAACCGATATTGTTAGAAATAATGGGGTTTCCGGAAACTGGGTCTGGTGGGCATTCTTACTGACCGGCCTGCTTACGGTTTTTATATACGCGAAACTTTGGAGAAAATCCAATGTAGATACAGATATTGAATTCTATGAATTGAGATATGGAGGAAAACCTGCTAAATTCTTAAGGGCTTTTAGAGCAATCTATCTTGGGGTGATATTCAATGTTCTGGCGATGGCAGCTGTAACACTGGCAGCAATTAAGATAGGCCAGGTAATGCTGGGATTATCAGCTCTTGAAACCATAGGGCTGGCTGGTATTGTTACGGTAATATTCAGCACAATGGGAGGATTCAAAGGAGTTGTTTATACTGATTTTATTCTATTTTTTACCGCCATTATTGGAGGTGTTGGTGCAGCGTATTACTGCGTTAATCTTCCGGAAGTGGGCGGGCTACAAAATCTTTTAGTTCATGAGAATGTTGTAGGAAAATTAAGTATTCTCCCTGATTTTAGTAATACTGAAGCAATAATAACTCTTCTCATCATTCCCCTGGCTGTTCAATGGTGGAGTGCCTGGTATCCCGGAGCAGAACCTGGAGGTGGCGGTTATGTTGCCCAGCGAATGTTAGCCGCAAAGAATGAGAATCATGCTATAGGTGCTACTTTCTTTTTTAATGTTTTACATTATGCCTTACGGCCCTGGCCATGGATTTTGGTGGCTTTAACCTCCCTGGTGGTTTATCCTGATATTGCAAGTATTCAGGAAGCATTTCCTAATGTGAGTCAGGACAAATTGGGTCATGATCTGGCCTATTCTGCCATGCTTACAAAATTACCGTCGGGACTACTAGGCCTTGTAATTGCATCCTTGGTCGCGGCTTATATGTCTACAATTTCAACGCATTTAAATTGGGGCTCATCCTATATTGTGAATGATTTCTATTCCAGATATATTAAAAAATCTGCTTCTGAAAAAGAGCTCGTAAATGTCGGGAGAATAAGTACTGTTCTTCTTATGATCGTGAGTGCAACCCTGGCCTTAATCCTACAAAATGCGCTTCAGTTATTCAATATCATTCTAATGTTTGGAGCAGGAACCGGACTTATTTTTCTGCTTAGATGGTTCTGGTGGCGCATTAATGCCTGGAGTGAAATCACTGCTATGCTGGTATCGGGTATAATCTCCATCCTGTTCAATTTTACAGGTCTTGGGGTTTGGGCGTTTGGAGGAATTGATACGGAAACAAATCTGGAAGTTCTAGGCATCCTTCCTGGTTGGGCAACCTACCCGGTAATTGTACTTATAACCACTATTTCATGGCTTACAGTTACATATTTCACAAGACCAGAAAAACTCTCCACACTAACTACTTTCTATCATAAGACACAGCCGGGAGGGCCGGGATGGAAAAAGGTTCTTGAGCAGTCTAATGAAAAATTTGAGAAGAAGGAATGGAATGTTCCCTCTGGAATTCTTGCTACAATTCTGGGATGTTTTACTATTTACGGAGCATTATTTGGTACGGGGTATTGGATCTATGGAAAATATTTGAAAGCAACTATAATAACGATAATAGTAATAATTTTATCATTTATCCTCCGGAAACTATGGTTTAGAATTAAATCGGATATATTTTAAATAAAAAATGCTCCTGAATCGGAGCATTTTTTTATTTAATCTAATAGAATATTACTAGAAGTAACATCCACCTTTTCTTCTTCCTGGGTTAGCTGCACTATCAAATATCTTAAAGCTGATACTTAGAAGTATTTGGTTTAGTCGGGAATCATCAAAATTCGCTGTATTGATTCCATATCCTTCTGCTCCCCCATTCACAATATTGATTATATAAGGCTCTTTTGAAGCTAAAGTACGATCATATCTTAAATCTAATTCAAATCTCCCAAAAGCAGCTTTGATTCCAGCCTGGGCCGCTAAAGGGCTATTTTGAACAATTACAGGTTGATCAGGCTCATTTCCTTCTAAGCTGGCATCCAAAATCTTTTGGTAGGCAGGACCAGCATAAACATCAACAGGTCCCCATACATTATATCCTAATAGCAAGGGTACACTTATTTTATCTACTGCATAGGTAGAAGGTTGGGTTGGAAATTGAAACTCAGTTTCCATGGCACTATAAATTACTTCCGGACGTATCAGGAATTTATTGAATCTAACTTCAAAAAATCCTCCGCCATGGTATTTGAATTGAGAGTCTGCTTCAACAGTCCCCCCGAAATCGGTACCACCTCCTGTTCTACCAGTAATCTGGCCTCCCATAATGTAGCTGGGACCACCTTTAATTCCAAAGCTAAACTCCTGAGCATTAGTAGCTGAAAAGCATAGCAAACCGATAATAAATAGATAAAGTGCTTTATTCATAATCATAGTATAATTCGCGGACAATCGGGGTTAAATATATCAATTTAATAGACTAATCAAATAATTGAACCTATGTTTTTAACGTAAATAAATTCATTTCAGTATTCTTAAATAAAAAAAGCACCATGAATCATGGTGCTTTTATAAAATTTAGTTCTGAGATTTATTAGTGAACGATAATAGAATCTGGATTCCCATCAGGATCATTATTCACTGTGCCTTCGGTGGTGAAGTTTCCTAATAGAATTACTCCAGCGGCATGAGGTGCCGCCATTGAAGTACCGCTAATAGTATTATAACCACCATCTTTCCATGTAGATTTTATTGCCACACCAGGTGCTGCAAAATCCACAGGTGGATTGCCAAAATTGGAAAATGACGCCCAATTATCGCTAGAATCCATAGCAGATATTGTATAAATATTTGATCCATTAACTCTCGCAGGAGAATGATTATTAGCATCATCGCTTTCATTACCTGCAGCAAGAACGAATTTAATACCATTAGCAGAAGCAGCCTTAACAGCATCGTCTACCGCCTGAGAAACAGGACCTCCTAAAGACATGTTAGCCACATCTCCAGAACTTCCATTTGCACCAACGAAATCTATTCCTGCTATTACGCCAGAATAAGACCCACTACCTCTGCTGTCCAGAACCTTTACCGGAATTACACTAGCTCCAGCGGCTACACCAACAACGCCAACTTCATTATCCAGAGCTGCAATTGTACCAGCTACGTGAGAACCATGGCCATTTCCATCATCCAGTGATTTTCCATCTTTTCCAGAAGTAAAAGCATTAAATCCACGCGATGCATCTACATTAAGATCTTCATGATCTAAATCTATTCCAGTATCTACTACCCAGGCTACATTAGAACCTGTATAAGATACACCCCCGTTAACACGAGTAATACCATAAGGTACTTCTTCACCTGTGCTAGTATCATCACCGCCACCGGCCCATGATGGGGGAGCATACGTTATAAATTTATCCTCCTCGACGTATGCTATCTCTTCTCTGTTTCTTAGAGCTTCTGCTCCTTCAGGGCTTAATTTTAATGCTGCACCACTTAAGGTTTTACTATACACATTTAAAATTTCACCTTTTAAACCTGTATCAGCCATAAGTTTTAAAGTTTGTGACTTCAGGTTCTCTTGAGATTTCTCATAACTTAATTTCGCATTTTCTGCGCTACGGGAAAAGTCTTTTTTATAAACCACGATGTACTGTCCAGGGATTACCTTTGCACTTGAGGGTGCAATCATTTCAGCTTCCTGGGTTTGAACCTCTGAATCTTGATTACAAGACATTAAAAAAGTAGCAGTTAAAGCTGCCACTCCTAAAATTTTTAGTTTTTTTACTTTCATAAAAATGTAAGTTTAGGGTTAAAATTTGGTTAATTTGAGGTTTAAATGTACATTTTAGCAGACGAAATGCAAATTTTTTTAAGATTATATAGAAAAAAGCCAAAAAAAATAGCTATTATAACAATAGCTATTCATTTCCTTACCGGTAAATTAAATAATTTACTCAGCCGTATCCCCTTCCCATTCTGAAAAACCTCCCAGAAGGTTATAAGTTTCTCTAAAACCCATCTGATCAAGAAGTGTACATGCCTGTGAGCTTCTTTTTCCAGAACGACAATAAATATAATAGTGCTTGGATTTGTCTAATTTCTCCACTTCATTTATAAATCCCTGTCCTTTGTAAATATCAATATTTTTGGAATTCGGAATATATCCTTCTTCTACTTCTTCTTCTGTACGGACATCAAGAATTACAGAATCCTTATCGTTTTTTAATTGCTTCTGCCATTCTTCCTGACTTAATTCTTTCATAGTAGTTAAGTTTATAATTGGTTTTGTAAAGATAATCTATTTTTTTGCCTGAGAAATTCGAAAAAGCCTCTCAGGAAAATTTAACAGAACATTAAAATTTTCAAATATAAATAATACTATATTTGTACATACAAATGTTGTTGATACAAATGAAAATTGAAGACTTACTAAAAACAAAAGATACCATGCAGCCATCTAAAAAGCTGGCGCTTAATTTAATTGTTACCGCTAACTATATAAGTGATAAAGTTCAGGAAGCAATTAAACCTTTTGGAATTAGTTCTCAGCAATTTAATGTTCTTAGAATCTTACGAGGACAGAAAGGCAAACCGGCTAACCTTTCCACCATCCAGGAAAGGATGGTTACTAAAATGAGTAATACCACAAGATTGGTAGATAAATTAGTAGAAAAAGGTTTAAGTGAAAGGATTATTTGTCCTTCTAATCGCAGGAAAATAGAAATTAGAATTACAGAGAAAGGTCTTCTATTGCTAAAGGAATTAGATCCTATTATTGAAAATGTTGAAAACAGCTTTGCAGAAAAATTAAATGAAAAAGAAATAGAAATACTAAACACGAAATTAAATGAGCTTAGAAATTAATACTAAAAGCACTTATAACGAAGATCTTAACTGGCGTTATGCTACTAAGAAATTCGATTCAGAAAAAGAAATAAGTCAGCAGGATCTCAATACACTATTAGAAAGTATTCAATTAACTGCTTCTTCTTACGGTCTTCAGCCTTATGAAGTAATTGTAGTAAAAGATCAGGAGAAGAGAGAAAAGTTAAAAGCTGCTGCCTGGAATCAAACGCAAATAACAGATGCCTCTTACCTATTGGTTTTCGCAAATTTAAAATCTGTGAGTGAGAAATACGTAGATACTTATCTAAATAATATTGCTGAAACTCGTAACCTAAAAAGAGAAGATTTGAAAGGGATGGAAGATATGATCAAGAACACGACCCTTCAACTTTCTGAACAGGATCAAAATGACTGGGCGGCTAAGCAAGCTTATATTGCCTTAGGAAATTTATTATCTGCCGCAGCTAATTTAAAAATTGATACCTGCCCAATGGAAGGCTTTGATGCCGGAAAATTTGATGAAATCTTAGGCCTGAAAAATAAGAACTTAACTACCGCGGTGATTGCACCTATAGGCTATAGAAGTGAAGAAGATCAATATCAGCATCTAGCAAAAGTGAGAAAATCAAAATCAGACTTAATAGAAATAATTTAAAATTGAAAATCATGAAAAATAGAATTCTAAAAGGCGGAATTGCCGCAGTAATTGTTTTAACAACTTTAGCATTTACAGATAATAAGAAAGAAGTAGATGTAGAGGCTAGTTCAGTTGAATGGACTGGTGAAAAAGTAACCGGGTCCCATAATGGAACTATAAATCTTGAGAGCGGACATCTAATGATGGAAGATGACAAGATCGTAGGTGGTGAATTTGTTATGGATATGAGTACAATCACGGTGACAGATCTTACCGGTGAGAATAAAGGAAAATTAGAAGGTCACTTGAAATCTGAAGATTTCTTTGGTGTTGAGAAACATCCAACAGCTAAACTTGTTATTACCAGCGCAGCAGCAAAAGGAAACGGTAAGTATGGTATCGTGGGAGATCTTACGATCAAGAATGAAACTCACCCCATTACTTTTGATCTGGAAATGAATAGAGATTCTGCTTCTACACAATTAACGATAGACAGATCTAAATATAATGTAAGATACGGTTCTGGAAGTTTCTTCGACAATCTGGGAGATAAGACTATATATGATAATTTTGAACTTGATGTAAACCTTAAGTTCTAAAATTGAAAATCCTGGAACCCTACGTCCGGGATTTTTATTTGGAAAAATGTTTGTTTTGAAAAATTTCATCTCTATCTTTGAGGTCATGTTTAAAATAAATAAAAATAACTGGTGGTGGAATAACTTACGTCAAACTTCGTGAGCTAAACTGCTATTTCCATTATAGAAATTACAAAGGCTTGTCTCACGACAAGCCTTTTTTTATTACAAAAAATCAACATTCAATGTTTGAATTAAATACAAAATATAAGAAGATCCTCGCCGATACTATTACCCCGGTCAGCATCTACCTGAAATTAAGGGATAAGTACCCCAACAGTTTATTGCTGGAAAGTAGTGACTATCATGCAAGTGACAATAGTTTCTCCTATATCTGTTTTAACCCGATCGCTTCCTTTAAATTAGAAAATGAGGTTATTACCACTACATTTCCAGATGGAGGTATGGATTCAACAAATATTGATTCATCAGTTTCTGTACCTAAGGAAATTCAGAGATTCTCTCAGATGTTCAAGGCAGATTCATCTGATTTCAAGTTCATCAATAATGGTCTTTTTGGATATATTGCCTATGATTCGGTTCGATATTTTGAAAATGTCGAGGTAACCAGAAAAGAGAAAGATCTTAAGATCCCTGATATTTATTACGCAGTATATCAAAATATTATTGCCATAAATCATTTCAAGAACGAAGCCTATATTTTTGATCATTCTTATAATTCTGAAGGTAAGATTGAAGAAATTGAGCAACTATTAAAAGTAAAGAACTTCGCTTCTTATAATTTCACCCGAAATGACGATCCAGAATCGAATTTGACCGATGGTGAATATAAGGCCATGGTAGATTCAGCGAAAGATCATTGCCACAGAGGAGATGTTTTTCAGCTAGTACTTTCCCGAAGATTCTCTCAAAAATTTAAGGGAGACGAATTCAATGTGTATCGCGCTCTAAGGAATGTGAATCCATCTCCATACCTCTTCTATTTTGACTACGGAAACTTTAAAATATTTGGAAGTTCTCCCGAAGCACAATTGGTGGTAAATAAAGGTAGAGCTGAAATTCATCCAATTGCCGGTACATTTAAAAGAACCGGGGATGATGAAAAAGATGCTGAAATCGCCAAGGAATTAGCGGTGGATGAAAAAGAGAATTCTGAGCATGTGATGCTGGTAGATCTTGCTCGGAACGACCTTAGCCGAAACGGAAGTGATGTGAAAGTTGAGAATTATAGACAAATTCAGTTCTTCTCTCATGTGATTCATCTGGTAAGCAAAGTCACCGGAAAAAAAGATCCAAATGTTTCTACTCCTCAAATTGTAGCCGACACTTTCCCGGCAGGAACCTTAAGTGGAGCACCTAAACCCATGGCTTTAAAACTGATCGAGAAATTCGAGAATGTAAATAGAAGTGCTTACGGTGGAGCCATTGGATTTATGGATTTTGAAGGAAATTTTAATCATGCCATCATCATCAGGTCTTTCGTAAGTAAAAATCATGAACTACATTATCAGGCCGGAGCTGGAATTGTCTCCGAATCCAAGCCAGAAAATGAACTACAGGAAGTGTATAATAAATTGGGAGCTTTGACTAAAGCCCTTGAAATTGCTGAAGAAATATAAAATGAAAGAGATAAAGAAAATACTGGTAATTGATAATTACGATTCTTTCGTATACAATTTGGTTCATTATCTGGAAGAACTTGACTGCAAAGTAGTGGTTAGACGTAATGACCAATTACATATTGATGATCCCGAGGAATACGACAAGATCCTATTATCACCAGGACCGGGTATTCCTGACGAAGCAGGACTTCTAAAACCAATTATTGAAAAATACGCGGCTACAAAAAGTATCTTTGGAGTTTGTTTGGGAATGCAGGCGATTGGGGAGGTTTTCGGAGGAAAATTATTGAATCTTGACGAGGTATATCACGGTGTAGCCACAAAGATCAATCTATTTGTGGAAGATGAATATATCTTTAATGGTCTCGACAATGAATTAATGGTAGGAAGATATCACTCCTGGGTAGTTGAGAAGGCCTTACCTCCTGCTCTTCAAGCCACCAGTTATGATGAAAAGGGGGAGATCATGTCCCTGAGACATAAAGAATTTGATGTTCGCGGGGTTCAGTTTCATCCTGAATCTGTACTAACTCCTGAAGGAAAGAGAATGATCAGGAATTGGGTGGATGGTCCTGATTTACATAATTCGAAAAAAGAGGAAGTTTCAAAATCGGAAAAACCAATTCATTAAAATTGCTAAAATCGTCAAGCTGAACTTGTTTCAGCATCTCTAAAGATCCTGAAATCAAAGATTCAACGAAGTTAAACAAGTTCAGGATGACGAATCAGAAGATATTATAAAAATGAAAGAATTATTAAACCGGCTTATAAGTCACGAGACCATAAGCACTGAAGAGGCTAAACAGGTTATTTTCAATATTTCGGAAGGAAAATATAATGAAACTCAGATCGCCGCTTTTCTCACCGTTTATATGATGAGAAGTATTACTATTGAAGAATTAGAAGGTTTCAGGGATGCTTTACTGGAATTATGTATAAAAGTTGATCTTTCTGCCTACGAAGCTGTGGATCTCTGCGGAACCGGTGGCGATGGGAAAGACACTTTCAATATTTCCACGACCTCATCATTTGTAACTGCTGGCTCCGGAGTAAAGGTTGCCAAACATGGTAATTACGGAGTCTCATCTGTAAGCGGTAGCTCCAATGTTATGGAATACCTCGGCATCAAATTCAGCAGTGATGCCGGCTTTTTGGAAAAATGTATAGATAAAGCCAATATTTGTATTCTGCATGCTCCTTTATTTCACCCGGCGATGAAAAATGTGGCTCCGGTAAGAAAAAGTCTTGCGGTAAAGACTTTCTTTAATATGCTCGGACCTATGGTGAATCCGGCGTTTCCAAAGAATCAACTGGTTGGAGTCTTCAGTCTGGAACTGGCTCGTATGTATGCCTATTTATACCAGAACACCGATAAGAATTATACTATTTTGCATGCCCTGGATGGTTATGATGAAATCTCGCTTACCGGAGAAACCAAGAGTATAAGTAATAATTCAGAAAGAGTATTAAAAGCTTCAGATTTTGGAGTTTCAGAATTAAAACAATCAGAAATTGCAGGTGGTGGTTCTATTGAAAGTTCTGCAGAGATCTTAACCAATATTCTAAAAGGAAAAGGGTCTCAAGCTCAGAATAATGTGGTTTGTGCGAATGCGGGAATGGCCATTGCGACATCAAGAAATTTAAGTCCTCAGGATGGTTTTCAGATGGCAAAGGAATCTTTAGAGTCTGGAAAAGCCTTTGAGAGTTTCAAAAAATTACAGGAATTAAGTCAAAATGGAATTAAATGAATATCCTCGATAAGATTATAGCAGATAAATTCAAAGAAGTTGAGTTAAAAAAATCACTGATTCCGGTTTCACAACTGGAGAATTCGGTTCTATTCAACAGGAAATGTATTTCTCTTGCTGAAAATTTAAAAAAGGGTTCCGGTATTATTGCAGAACATAAAAGGAGATCACCTTCAAAAGATGTGATAAATCAGAGTCTGAATGTCCAGGATGTAGTGAAGGGATATGAAAAGGCTGAAGTTTCAGGAATCTCAGTACTCACCGACGGGAAATATTTCGGTGGTTCTTTAGAAGACCTTCTGCACGCGAGGGCTTCAGTTACAACTCCAATCCTTAGGAAGGAATTTATGATAGATGAATATCAGGTAACCGAAGCAAAAGCCTACGGTGCAGATGCCATTCTTTTGATCGCCGCGGTTTTAACTGAGAAACAATTGATTTATCTTGCAGATTCAGCAAAAAATCTGGGGATGGATGTACTGCTGGAAATTCATAACGAAGAGGAATTGCAGAAATCTTTAAAGGTGAACGCAGATATGATCGGGGTGAATAACCGCAATCTGAAGACTTTCGAGGTAAGTATTGATAATTCAAAAAATCTGGCCAGACTTATTCCGAATGAATTTGTAAAAGTTTCAGAAAGTGGAATTAGCAATACCGGGGCGATTGCAGATCTGAAAAATTACGGATATCAGGGATTTTTGATTGGGGAAAATTTTATGAAGACGAATAACCCGGGTGTTGCAGCAAAAGCATTTATTAAAGAATTAAAATCTATCGTATAAATGGATCTAGAAAAGATGAAAGAAAAATCTATGGTTACTTCGGCTTCAGGACAAAGTTCAGGATTGAGTTTAAAAGTCTGCGGAATGCAAAATTCGGGAAATATGATGCAGGTGGCAGAATTACAACCAGATTATCTGGGCCTCATCTTTTATGATAAATCTCCCCGATATTTTGACGGAGAACTTCCTGAAATTGCTCCGGAAATTAAAAAAGCTGGTGTATTTGTAAATGCCAAAATTCAGCACATTACAGAGAAAGTTCAAAAATATAATTTGAATGCAGTTCAGCTACACGGCGAAGAATCAGCAGCTTATGCAAAAGATCTAAAAACTGAACTTCAGAGAGCTGGCTTTACTCCTGAAATAATTAAAGTATTTTCTGTTGGAGATGCTTATGATTTCCAGGAAATAAAACCTTTTGAAGGTATAGTGGATTACTTTCTTTTCGACACTAAAGGAAAACTTCGTGGAGGAAATGGAACCGAATTCGACTGGAAACTATTAGAAGATTATCCTTCTAATACACCATTCTTTTTAAGTGGCGGTATTGGCCCTGAACATGGAAGAGCTATCGCAGAATTAAAAAGTCATTTTTACAGAAAAGGTAAACCGGGATTGCTTTATGCTGTGGATGTGAACAGCAAATTTGAATTAAAACCCGGCTTAAAAAAATTAAAGGAATTGAAAGATTTCAAATCTCAGATAAACTTATAAGATGAGCTATCAGGTTGATGAAAAAGGATATTACGGTGAATTTGGCGGCGCCTATATTCCCGAAATGCTTTATCCAAACGTGGAGGAATTGCGTTCGCGCTACTTGGATATTATGAAAGAAGAATCTTTTCAAAAGGAATTCAAGGAACTACTGAGAGAATATGTAGGTCGCCCTACTCCACTCTATTACGCGAAGAGATTTAGTGAAAAGTACGGCACTAAGGTTTATTTGAAACGTGAAGACCTTTGTCATACCGGAGCCCACAAAGTGAACAATACCGTCGGGCAGATCCTGATGGCGCAAAAACTGGGTAAAAATCGCATCATTGCGGAAACCGGAGCAGGCCAGCACGGTGTAGCTACGGCCACTGTTTGCGCACTTATGGGTATGGAATGCATCGTTTACATGGGAGAGATCGATATAGACAGACAGGCACCTAATGTGGCCCGGATGAAAATGCTTGGGGCAAAAGTAGTCCCTGCAAAATCGGGAAGCCGTACGCTAAAAGATGCCACCAATGAAGCTATTCGGGACTGGATCAATAATCCCGTAGACACTCATTATATAATTGGATCTGTAGTTGGACCTCACCCTTATCCGGATATGGTAGCCAGATTCCAGGCGGTTATTTCGGAAGAGATCAAAGTTCAGCTTAGAGAAAAAGAAGGTAAGGAAGATCCTGATTTTGTTGTGGCCTGTGTGGGTGGAGGAAGTAATGCCGCCGGTGCTTACTACCATTATCTTGATAATCCTGCTGTTGGAATAATTGCGGTGGAAGCTGCCGGAAAAGGAATCGATTCAGGTGAAAGTGCGGCTACTTCTGCTCTTGGAAAAGCCGGAATTATCCACGGAAGTAAAACCTTGTTAATGCAAACCGGGGATGGACAAATTACCGAGCCTTATTCCATTTCTGCAGGATTGGATTATCCCGGAGTTGGCCCTATGCACGCGAACCTTTTTACCAGCGGAAGAGGTGAATTTATAAGTATCACTGATGAAGCCGCGATGAAAGCCGGGCTTGAACTGGCCAAACTGGAAGGGATTATCCCTGCTATAGAAACTTCTCACGCCCTGGCAATTTTTGAAACCAGGAAATTTAAAGAAGATGACGTGGTGGTGATTAATCTTTCAGGTCGCGGAGATAAAGACCTGAATACTTATATCGAATATTTTAATTTATAATTTGCAGTCATTGCAATAACGATAAATATCGGGAGAAGAAATCTCATGCTTTATTATATGAGATTGCTTCGGGCATCGCCCTCGCAATGACAGAAAATGAAAAAAATGAACAGAATTAATCAAAAACTGCAGGAAGATCATAAACTGCTATCTATATATTTTACTGCCGGATATCCCGATTTTGAGGATACTGAAAAGATCATTGTAGATCTGGAAAGGAGCGGAGTCGATTTTATTGAAATCGGCCTCCCCTTTAGTGATCCTTTGGCTGACGGACCGACTATCCAGGAGAGTTCTACCAAAGCCTTAAAAAAGGGAATGACTACCTCCAAATTATTCAAGCAACTGGAAGGCATCAGAGAAAAGGTTGACATCCCTTTGATCATAATGGGTTATTTTAATCCTATCCTTCAATTTGGAGTAGAGGAATTCTGTAAAAAATGCCAGGAAACAGGTATCGATGGACTTATCATTCCTGATCTTCCGGTAGATGTTTACCATGAGAAATATCAGAAATTATTTGAAGCATATGGATTAAGAAACATCTTTTTAATTACTCCGCAGACTTCAGATGAACGAATAAGATTTATCGATTCGGTTTCTAAAGGGTTTATCTATATGGTAAGCAGTGCCAGTGTGACTGGTTCTACCAGCGGATTTGGAGAAGAGACTAAAGCCTATTTTAAAAGGATTAATGATCTTCGGCTTAAAAATCCACAAATCGTCGGCTTCGGAATTAAGGATAAAGAAACTTTTGACCAGGCCACTCAATATGCAAAAGGAGCGATTATAGGAAGTGCATTTATAAAACATCTGAATGAAAATGGAACCTCAAATATTAGTTCATTCATCCAAAATGTTAAAGCTTTAACCTAATTGTAACAGCTTATTAGCAGCTTTTAAGACCAGTTCTGCTTATCTTAGATTAAATCTTAAAACTTAAAGTTATGGGTGGACCAATTGAAGATAAACACAAAGGAAGAACTAAAGAGCAAAAGAATCCTACGAATCCTACCGGTAATAGGAATGAAAAAACCAACAAGGTAGATATCGACGAAAAAACCATTAAAGATCAACAGAACAAAAAATAGTTCATGGGTAGAGGCGATAAAAAAACAAAAAGAGGAAAAATTGCTATAGGTACTAGTGGTAAGCTTAGACCTAAACGTAAAAAATTTAAAATAAAGCCAACCACGCTAGCCAATCAAGATAAGAAAGAATTGCAATAAAATGAATTAGAAAAATTCTTTATACTGAAGAACCCTGAAATCAAGAGTATTGAATTCAGGGTTTTTCTTTTTTATGTCTTTATATAACTGTGAACTTCCTACGGCAATATTAGCTGCTCCTGAAGGAGCTATCAAAGAAACAGTTTTAATAAGTCTGCCATCAAGCAAAAACTGATGAATTCTTGGAGATTTATTTGAGATAATTTTTAGCCTAATATCATGTTCTGATTCCTTCAGGTATTTTCTAAAGAAATATTCAGGTCCATTTTTCGAATTTCCCCCGGTAAAAAGCAAGGTATCTACTTTAGGATTTTCCCTTAGAATAGCGATCATGTCACGTAATTTTACTTTTTGCATTCCCAGATCTGAGGCATCTATCTTTTCCCTTCTGCTACTCTCCACCACATCACAAATCCCAATTCCTCTTTCTATAAGGAATTCTTTTCGCTGCTGAATGGCTTGCTGAGTATTTTCAAATTTTAGATCAAGATCGAAAATTCTATTCAGGATTATCCATAACTGTCCATCACGACTGCCATAACAAAAATCCACATCATCTTCTTTAAACTCTCTTTTGGTAAATCGCGGAGGTGGCAGCGTACCTACAATAAGCTTGGTAGCTGTGTCAGGAATAAATGGCGGGTATGGATGTTTGTGGTGAAAAAGTTCCAAATCAAATAGCTTTTAGCTCAAAGCATTACGCTTAAAGCTTTATTTATCTTATAAAAGTTGGTTCATTTTCTTTTTCGGTATGTTCCTCGCTAAATCGATAACCATCATAATCAAAACCTTTTACATCATCCAAAGTTTTACAATCCTTGTCGATAATATAACGCACCATAGAACCACGCGCCTTTTTAGCAAAGAAACTGATGATCTTCAGTTTTCCGTTTTTGAAATCCTTGAAAACCGCAGAAATCACGGGAACTTTTAATTTCTTTGTATCTACGGCCTTGAAATATTCATTACTGGCTAGGTTTAGAAAAAGCTCGTCATCTTTCAGCTCCTCATTAAGATATCCGGTAACTTTCTTCTGCCAAACTTCATAAAGATCCTTGTTCCTTTCTATCCCGATAGAGGTTCCCATTTCCAGTCGGTAAGGCTGAATTAGATCCAGAGGCCTCAGGATCCCATACATCCCGGAAAGGATTCTCAATGTATCCTGAATTTTATCAATTTTGTCTGTAGGAATAGTATATGCATCCAGACCCGTATAAACATCTCCGTTGAAAGCATACATGGCGGGACGGGAATTCTTCTTATCATGTTCTTCCTCAAATTCCTGATATCGGGTGTAGTTGAGATCAGCAAGTTTATCACTGATGCTCATTAAGTCTGAGATCTGCTTTTTACTTTGTCTGGAAAGTTTTCGGTTCAACTTGGAAGCTGTTTCCAGAAATTCTGGTTGAGTTCCCCTGGTTGTGGGTAATTTTGATTCATAATCCAGCGTTTTCGCCGGAGAAACAACAATTTTCATTTCTTTTCGGTTAATTTTCTACCAAAGATAACCTATCAGTTGAAAATCTGAAAAATCCCTGAAATTTGTTTCCTATGAATCTATAGAAGTGCCTTATGCTAAAGATCTTCCAGTTGATTTTTAGCATAGCCACGCCACTTTTCAATACAATCTACCATATCCTGTGGAATATCAGAATTAAAGCTCATCCATTCCTTCGTAACAGGATGTGTAAAGCCTAAGGTTTTTGCATGTAAAGCCTGTCTTGGAAGTATTTTAAAACAATTATCTACAAACTGCTTATATTTTGTAAAAGTGGTTCCTTTCAGGATCCTGTCTCCTCCGTATCGTTCGTCATTAAAAAGCGTATGCCCAATATACTTCATATGAACACGGATCTGGTGCGTTCTTCCTGTTTCCAGTTTACAGGCCACCAGCGTTACATAACCCAGACGTTCGATCACTTTATAATGCGTCACTGCAGGCTTACCATTTTCGGCATCATCTCCTTCAAAAACTATATTTTGAAGTCTGTTCCTAGGATTTCTCCCAATATTTCCTTCAATAGTCCCCTCTTCTTCTGCTACATTACCCCAAACAATCGCCACATATTCCCGTTCGCTGGTTTTATCGAAGAATTGTTTGGAAAGGTGTGCCATAGCTTCTTCCGTTTTTGCAATCACAAGAAGTCCGCTGGTATCTTTATCTATTCGATGTACTAAACCGGGACGGTCACTGCTGTTATTTGGAAGGTTATCAAAATGATGTACCAGGGCATTAATAAGCGTTCCGCTATAGTTACCGTGACCGGGATGTACCACCATTCCGGCAGGTTTATTCACCACCAGTAAGGTATCGTCCTCATAAACTATATCCAGGGGCATATCTTCAGGCACCAGCAAATATTCATAAGGTGGATGTTCAAACATCACCTGCACGGTGTCGCCGCCTTTCACCTTATAATTCTGTTTAACGGTTTCGCCGTTGACATAAATATTTCCACTTTTGGCTGCTTTCTGAATTTTATTTCGAGTAGCATTTTCAATGAAATTCATCAGATATTTATCTACTCTTAGTGGGTTCTGCCCTACTTCGGCTACAAATTTATGATGCTCATAGAGACTTTCGTCCTGCCCTTCATCTTCAATCTCTTCCCGTTGATCTTTATTAGAATTCATCTATTTCGCTTTCGGTTTCGCTCTCAACATCAAGAGTATCTTCTTCGGTTTCTCTGTATCTTCCACTGCCATCACCAAGCACAAGGTCTATTACAGAAGTTTTCATCAATTTATCTCCAGGCTCAATTAATCTACCTTTATTTCTTAGTTCAAGTACAGCATCTTCAGCGATATCTGGCTTATAACTAACCTCTCCAATTTCAAATCCGAGAGATCTTAAGGTAGGTTCCACCTGTCTTCTGGTCTTTCTAATAAGATTGTTGGGAACTTCAATTTTTCTATATCCTGAAGGATTCAATGTCAGGTAGATCTTGCGGTCTTCCTTTACAAATTTTCCCGGTGCAGGAACCTGATCTATTACAGAGTACCTGGGAAAATCGGGATTAAAATTAGCCGAATCTAATACCTCATATTTAAGATCCATTTCGGCCAGCTGGTCTTCCACATTATCCAAATTCATCTTTGCAAGATCGGGAACTTCAATTCTTTGATCCTGGTTCGTAGAATAATCAAGCCATTGCATCGTTAAGAACGATATAATAATTAACACAATAACTGCAAGCACTAGTTGAATTAAAAAGGTCTTGCTGAATATAAATCGAAATAATCCCATAGTTTTTAGATAATGGGCAAAGATATAAAACCCATTGGTTTTGGTGACTGCCCTTTTAAGTGATATTTTTGTTTAACGACATCTAACCGGATATATTGAATATGAAGAAAAAAATTGCCATTGCCATGGGCGGGTATTCAAGTGAATATCGCATCTCCATTAACAGCGGAAATATTGTCTACAAACACCTGGACCGCGATCTTTACGAACCTTACCGGGTTCATATTTTAAAAGGAGAATGGTTTGTGGTGGCAAAAGATGACACCCCTTATCCTATCAATAAGAGCAATTTTACGGTTAAGATGAACGACAAAGTCATAAAATTTGATTGTGTTTTCAATACCATCCATGGAACTCCCGGCGAAAATGGGCTTCTACAGGCCTATCTGGAGTTGATCGGCATCCCTCAAACCAGCTGTGATTATTACCAGTCGGCACTTACCTTTAATAAAAGAGACCTTATAAGTGTGCTACGACCTTATGGAGTAAAAGCTGCCACGAATTATTTTCTGAATAAAGACGAGGAGATCAATACTACTGAAATAGTGAATAAAGTTGGTCTACCCTGTTTTGTAAAAGCGAACCGTGCCGGAAGTAGTTTTGGGGTTACTAAGGTAAAAACCGAAGAGGAGATCATCGATGCCGCTAAAACTGCATTTACGGAAGATGATGAGGCTATAATTGAGTCTTTTCTGGACGGAACTGAAGTTTCTGTTGGGGTGATCACTTACAAAGGAGAGATAATCGCTTTACCCGTGACTGAAATTATACCTGAAGGAGAATTCTTTGATTATGCCGCTAAATATCTTGGTAAATCGCAGGAGATAACTCCCGCGAGAATTTCTGAAGAAGACACAAAGAAAGTGCAGGATATTGCAGTTATGATCTATAAAAAACTAAAAATGAAAGGTTTTTCGAGATCAGAATTTATTTTCCATGATGGCGAACCTCACTTTATCGAGATGAACACGAACCCGGGGATTAGCCAGGCCAGTATTTTACCTCAACAGGCTGAAAAGGCAGGTATAAGTCTAAAAGACCTCTTTGGAAGCGCTATTGAAGCCGCTCTGAACCAGAAGTGATAATTTCTGATTATCTTTTGCATTTATAACCAATCAAAAACCGATTGATGAAAAAAGCAGTTTTTCCTGGATCTTTCGATCCGCTTACTCTGGGACATACAGATATTATTGACCGTGCTTTACCATTATTTGATGAGATAATTCTAGCCATAGGAACCAATTCCAGCAAGAAATACATGTTCAGCCTTGAAGACCGACTTCACTTTCTAAAAGAAACCTACAAGGATGAACCCAAAGTAAAAGTGGAAACTTATAAAGGACTTACCGTTGATTTCTGTAAATCTCAAAATGCCGGATTTATTCTTCGTGGACTAAGAAACGGCCAGGATCTTGAATTTGAAAAAGCTATTGGTCAGACCAACTATAAAATGGCCGGTATTGAAAGTGTTTTTCTTATCTCTAGTTCTGGAAAAGCCCATATTTCTTCTACCGTGGTTCGGGATGTGATGCATCACAACGGCAATTATGAGTTTATGGTGCCTGATGTGGTTAGGAAAAAGTAAATATTTAAACGTCATCCTGAACTTGATTCAGGATCTCTAGAGATTCCTCACTATGTTCGGAATGACACTAAAAATCAAAATCGAAAGAAAGCCCGCCAAAATAATTCCTGGGATTTCCGGGATAATAATATCGAGGCGCTGAACCACCAAAACCAACTGCATTGGTAACTATACTCGCCGCATATTGTTCATTTAAAATATTGTTGATCCCAAAATTGAACTCAAGATCAAGACTTTGAGAAATATCCCAGTTGTAATTCAGCTTTAGATTTAGAAGTTCGTAAGGATCTGTATATCCTGAATTGTCATCATTCAGGGCCATTTTTCCAAAGGCCTGAAAATTGACATTTGCAGTAAATTCTTTTAATCCGATCTCTACTCCAGGTGAAACCATATGTTCGGGCACTCCAGGAATTGTATTTCCGGAATAATTCTCTCCCTGATCTACGAACTTATCAAATTCAAAAAAGTTAAAATTCGAATTTAGAAATAATTTTAATTGAAGACTTTCTGAAACCCTGGTTTGATATGCTGAA
The DNA here is from genome assembly GCF_020552705.1 of Christiangramia sediminis. Taxonomy (GTDB): domain Bacteria; phylum Bacteroidota; class Bacteroidia; order Flavobacteriales; family Flavobacteriaceae; genus Christiangramia; species Christiangramia sediminis. Next base: position 652,949 of record NZ_JAJBZG010000002.1, read on the forward strand.
GTAAATTCAATGCCATTATGATCTGCTTTCCCTGCATTAACTCCTACGTACTGATCCTGACCTACTCTCCTGGCCACTAGAAGATTTCGAATTTGTATAGAATAAAGGTTAAGTTCTGTATAAAGTTTATTATTTAACCAATTTCCCTTAAACCCAATCTCATAATTCCAACCGGTTTCGGTTTTTAGATCGGTATTTATTAGACCTTCCGGGGTTAAAGTTTCCGCAACTGTGGGAGTGGAAAATCCGTGACTGGCAGAAGCATAAAAATTCTTTCCTTGAAAAGCTTCATAACTTAAACCGAGCCTGGGTGATAAAACGGGATCGAAGCTATAATCCCCCGATTGATCATTAGTACCTGAATTAAATCTATCTTCCAGGTCATACGCCGTACTATTAAAATTAAGTCCTGCTTCTAATAATAATCTCGAAGTAAGCTCCATATTCATTTGGGCAAAAACATTTATATAATTCCTGTTCTGCTCATTTAAACTTAGACGATCTCCTTGGATACTTTTTCTTTCCTCAACCTTTTCATAAAGATTTTCAAAGGTTCCGGTTTCGTAAAATTCGAACATGGTTTCCGCGCCAAAACTCAGTTCAGAAGATTTTTCGAAAATTGAGGTTTTATAATTGAATTTTGTTCGGGTTCCAACCGAGCTTCGGTTTTCATCTAAAATATCAAAAGGTCTTGGTTCATAGCCATCCCTGGCATTATAGAAAACGGAAGTTTGATTTTTAAGATCTGAAGAGAAATTATGTTCGTAAGAAATACCGAAAATATTCTTGTCATAAGATTCATATCCCGCTGCCTGATTCCAGGTAAATGCCGCTTTTTCAGGATCATTTCTGAAGTCTTCCTCACTCAATGAACTTGGAATGTAAGCTTTCAAATTTGTATAAGAGAAGAAGAACGACCAGTAATTACCCGATTTATTGAGCAAACCGGCAGAACCCAGCACAGAAACCCTGTCATACTCTCCGTTTTGACGATATCCGTCACTTTGAACCTGATTGTAATTAATAGAAATATCTAGACTGTCTTTTACATATTTAAGATTGGCCCTGGTTTTTCTGGTATTAAAACTACCGTAATTAAATTCAGCAATAACAGACCTTTGATCCCTCAAATTTCTCTCTGTAAAAAGATTAATAGAGCCTCCCAATCCGGCACCAAAAACCGAAGAAACCGGTCCTTTGAATATTTCAATCCTATCCAGATATTCAGGATCAAAATCATCCAGCGTCAATTCGCCCTCTGCGGTGGTAAGTGGAATACCATTTATATAAGCCTTGATTCGATTCGTGCTGTATTGGGACCTGGCTCCAATTCCGCGAATATTGATCTTATTGGTATTAAGCGCACCCTGGCTTACAAAAACCCCCGGGACATAATTGAAATTCTGTACAAGATTGAAATTATCGTTTCGTTTCAGGTCATTTTCAGAAATAAGACTTACCGAAGCGGGGATTTTTCTAATTTCCTGCGGGATATTTGAACTTCTGATCAATACTTCAGAAAGCTGATCGATCTCCTGCTGCAGATAAATTTTAAGCTCCTTTTGATCTTCTTCAAATTTCAGGCTAGCTTGAAGATAGCCGGAAAGACGAAATTCCAGTTCCAAAGGGAATTGAACTGAATCAAAGCCAAATTCACCATTTTCATTAGTGTATTCAATTTCGCCTGTGAGCAGGTTCTTAACCGTGACCTTTTCAATCGCAACGCCTGTTTTGTTATTAAGTACAGTTCCCGTAAATTTCTGAGCAAACAACTTATTACAGGTCAAGATCAGAAAGAGTAAGATTAGTTTTTTCAAATTGAATTTATTCAGCTGAAACCCTCCAGATCACATTCCCGTCGTCATCGTTCACTAATAGCGAACCGTCAGGCAGAGTTGTCACCCCTACAGGTCTTCCATACACCTGGCTGGCATCGTCATCTGCGATAAAGCCGGTAAGAAAATCTTCGGGTTGTTGGGGATTTCCATTCTCGTCGAAAGGTATAAATAAAACCTTATAACCCGAGAAATTTGCCCGATTCCATGATCCGTGCTGACCTACAAATGCTCCATTATGATATTTTTCAGGAAAAGAATCTTTCGTATAAAAAGTAAGTCCGAGTGAGGCGGTATGCGGCCCAACAGAAACATCGGGAACTATAGTTTTCTCAACCATTTCCAGATGAGGATCTTCAGCCCATCTTGGGTCTTTAATATCTCCATAATATGAATAAGGCCAGCCGTACCATCCACCTTCTTCCACACTGGTCACATAGTCTGGAACAAGGTTGTTTCCTATTTTATCTCTTTCATTTACGGCAGCCCATAATTCCCCGGTAATAGGATTCCAGTCTATTCCTACTGGGTTTCTAAGTCCGGCAGCATAAATTTTCTCTCCGGTACCATCAGGATTAATTTCAATGATATTAGCTCTTCGCTCCTCTTTTTCCATTCCATGTTCCCCAACATTGCTGGAACTACCTACGGTTATATAAATTTTATCATTATTTGATCCCGCGATAATATTTCTGGTCCAGTGGTGGTTATAACCACCTGCGGGAAGTTCCAGCACTTTCTCCGGATCCTGATCTATTGTATTCTGACCTTCTTTATAGGGAAAGCGAATTAACGCATCTACATTGGCCACATAGAAATAATCCCCCAGCACCAACATACCGAAGGGCTGGTTTAAATTTTTCAGAAAAGAATAACGCTCATCTGGAACACCATCCCGGTCTTTATCCCTGAACATCGTAATTCGGTTGGCACTTTTCTTAGCATCATTAGATTCAACGACGAAGATGTCATTATTAGGTGCTACATAAGTCCAACGTGGATGTTCCAAATCTTCAGCGAATTTGGTAACCTTAAATCCTTCTGGAGCCTGAGGCATTTTTCCTTCGGGCCACGCCACGATCTTGCTTTCTTTTGTTACCGATTCTGATGAAAATGGTGCCGGTAATTTTATTTTTCCTATGGCAGTTTCAGCATAATCGGGTCCAGCCTGGGCAAGTTTCTCTTTTGTCTGTTCACTTAAATTTTCGTTCGCCTGCCCCATAACATTCAGGGAAATGAATATTGCTCCCGAAAATGCAAGTCCGGTTATTAATTTTTTCATAATCAATTTTTTATAAAAATAGCCTGAAAATTAGATACAGGAAAGGATGTATTAGAGATTAGATTTACTTTAACACTCCAGTTAATCTTATAGAAATAGCAGGTTTTTTAGCTACTCTGGCAGTTTTTAATTAAGTTTACGGCTATATTTTTAGAAAATTTTATGAAATGGGCCCTGAGCAAATTTTGATGTTAACCAATATTATTTTGGGCACATTGCATCTCTACGATAAAAAACAACTAAATATAAATAGATGAAAAAACTGTGGTTGGTATTGGGGATTATGATCAGCCTTTCATCTTGTGATTTTTCTAAGTACAGGCTTATCAAAGATTACGATCTGGAAACCCGATTTGAAAAATCCGGAGGCACAGAAACCGGGACATATAGCGAAGTTATAGAATTTTACCAGGAGCTGGCCAATGCTTACCCAAGTATAATCCTACAGGAATTTGGAGAGACCGATAGCGGTTTACCCCTGCACCTTGCAATATATAATCCTGAAGGGGAATTTGATCTTGAAAAATTAAAAAAATCGCATAGTGTAATGCTAATCAACAATGGCATCCATCCCGGCGAAAGTGATGGAATAGATGCCACGATGATGCTTTTCAGGGATATGGCAGGCGATTCTATAGCCTCCCCAAAAAATACCATTGTTGCAACTATCCCTATTTATAATGTTGGGGGAGCCTTAAACAGGAATTCTGGAACCAGGACCAATCAAAATGGACCAAAAGAATATGGATTTAGAGGAAATGCCAGGAATTATGATCTTAACAGGGATTTCATCAAAGCAGATACCAAGAATGCTCAGACTTTTTATGAGATCTTCCATTATTTGAACCCCGATGTTTTTATAGATAATCATGTTAGCAATGGCGCAGATTATCAATATACCCTTACCCATTTATTTACGCAACATGATAAAATGGGCGGAAATCTTGGAGAGTATTTGCAGAAAAAAATGATGCCTGCCCTTGAAGATTCTCTCAAAGCTAAAGATTGGGATATTACGCCTTATGTAAATGTTTTTAATGAAGTTCCTGAAAATGGATTTTCCCAGTTCATGGACTCCCCTAGATATTCAACTGGATACACCACACTTTGGAATACCCTGGGAATGATGGTGGAAACTCATATGTTAAAACCTTATGACAAAAGAGTTAGAGGAACTTATGAGTTAATGCGTTCTATGATCAAAATTACAGATGCTGAAACTTCAGTTATCAAAGATCTAAGAAACCAGGCCCGTAGAAAATACCTCACAGATCGCAGTTACAATCTCACTTTTGAGGTGGATAAAGAGAATCCCTCCACGAGAGAATTTAAAGGATTTGAAGGAGAAAATTTAACCAGTAAAGTAACGGGACAGGAAAGACTTAAATACAACGAGGATAAACCCTTTACCAAAGAAATTGAGTATTACGACAACTTTAAGGTTACTGAAGAAATTGAAATTCCCCGGGCATATATTATTCCACAGGGATGGTGGCAGGTAATAGATCGTTTAAAAATGAATAATATCGCTATGGAGACTCTGGAAAGAGATACCTTAATAGATGTGGAGGTCTATAAGATTGAAGATTACGAAACATCTGAGACTGCCTTTGAAGGTCATTATTTGCATAAGAACACTAAAGTTTCCAAGTCCACCCAGCAAGTTGAATTCAGAAAAGGGGATTACCTAATCACCACTTTTCAGGATGGAGCGAGATATTTATTGGAAACATTAGAACCAGCGGCGGTAGATTCATTTTTCAACTGGAATTTTTTCGACACGGTACTTCAGCAAAAAGAAGGTTTTTCACCTTATGTATTTGAAGACATTGCGAAGGACCTCCTGGAGAAGGATGCGGAATTAAATAAAGAATTCGAAGATAAAAAGCGCAGGGATTCTGAATTCAGAAATAACTGGTATGCACAGTTAGACTGGATACATAAGCGATCTAATAATTATGAAGAGTCACATCTACGCTACCCGGTCTTCCGACTTCCCCGCTAAGAATTTTTCAGGGAATAGCATTTTTATATTTGCGTAAGACTTTCTCAAGGCTTTCTGGCTTTTCTGAAAATTCTTCCACTTGGCCTTTTTGATACCTTCCTTTACTTCAGGAACCAGCTCACCGTCATATTCGGTATACATTTCGTACCAGTATGTTTCCTTTAACCGAAGTTTTCCTTTTCGTTTAAAAACATGATAAGTACAGGTAATAAAGCGTTTAATTTCCAGGTCCTGCACACCGGTTTCTTCTTCAACTTCACGAATAGCTGAATTCTCTATACTTTCATTTTTTTCGGTTCTCCCTTTTGGAAGATCCCAGCGATTATTACGGTAGATAAAAAGGATTTCTTTTTGAGCATTCATAACCATTCCACCTGCAGCGGTTACTACTTTCATTTTCTTCAGAAGCAACTTCAAAAGTTTTGATTCATCAGGATGATAAAGGTTCACATAATGCAATTTCCCTTTAACGATTTTCCTGATCACTTTTTTAAGCCGAACCGACTTTAAAGGAAAAGATGTGTATTTTTCTCCAATTTCTTTCTGCGTAGAAACAATTATGGGAATATCATTCACAAAAACTTTATACATTTGCAGGTATGATTTTGAATAAAGAAACAGCAAAAAAGACTGCTGAGCTTTTATTGCAAATTAAAGCAATAAAATTAGAACCACAAGAACCTTTTACGTGGGCCAGCGGCTGGAAGTCACCAATATATTGTGATAACAGGATCATTTTGTCCTATCCAATAATCAGAAATTATGTTCGGGAAAACTTCGCCAAGCAAATAGAAGAAAAGTACGGAAAGCCAGACGTCATCGCAGCAGTAGCAACAGGTGCGATAGGAATAGGCATGCTGGTTGCAGAATATTTAAGTCTGCCTTTTGCCTATGTTAGACCGGTACCAAAAGGTCACGGGAGACAAAACCAGATTGAAGGTAACCTGGAAGAAGGCCAGACAGTTGTTGTGATTGAAGATCTTATAAGCACAGGAAATAGCAGTTTGAATGCTGTAAAAGCTTTAAAAGAAGCGGGAGCAAATGTAAAAGGGATGTTCGCTATTTTCACCTACGGTTTTGACACTTCGGTGAAAAATTTTGAAAAGCTGGAAGTAGAACTCCATACGCTTAGCGACTATGAAAATCTTATAGAAACAGCTCAAAATACAAATTATATAAATACTGAAGAAGCAGGCATTCTACGTAAATGGAGAGAAGACCCTGCAAACTGGAAACCATAATATGAAATTAGAAAGTCAAAAAGTAACCGCAGATAGAAGTCAGCAGGAAATGTTCAATTTTCTTACTAACGTGGAGAATTATGAGCAGATAATGCCAGACAGTAAAGAGAAATTTCAAGTAATTTCAGAAGATAGCTTTCTCTTTCAGTTGAAAGGAATGCCTGAAATTAGACTGAAGATCATTGAAACTGATGAACCAAAACTGGTAGTTCTAGGATCAAATTCAGATAAATTTCCTTTTAGATTGAAAACGCACATTGAAGAAAGCGGAGCCGATAAAAGTGAAGTAAATATGGAGTTTGAAGGAGAATTCAATGCCATGATGAGCATGATGATCAAAAGTCCGCTGAAAAAATTTATTACAGCACTTACCGAAAATGTAGGAAAACTGTAAGAAACTAGAATATATTATTAAAAAGCCGAAACGATGTTTCGGCTTTTTTTATTTCAATAAAGTAATTGAATCTCTTTAAGATCGAATGTTTTAAAAACTCCATCCTCGATCTCAAGATTTAATTTTCCTTCGGTAGTTACCCCTCTAATAATCCCGTTGAAATTTCCTTCCTCTTTTGAGGAAAATGAAGACACCACATTCAATCTGAACATATTTTGAGCATACTCTTCCAGAATATCTGTGCTTTTCCTATTAGGTAGTTCATTCAAGTCCATTTCAATTTTATGAACAAGCCGATTTAAAAGTTCATCGAGATCAAAATTTTTACCGGTAATACTTTTAAGTGACCCGGCATTGGGCAAATCATCAAAATTCTCCTGATTCACATTCATGCCAATTCCAATTACACTTGCCACGATCCCCTCAGTCTTTACAATATTTTCAATAAGAATGCCACCAATTTTCTTTTTTGCTGACAGAATGTCGTTAGGCCATTTTATCTTGATATTTGGAATTTCCAAGCCTTGTAAAACTTTTAAAACAGCCAGGGAGATGGTAGCACTTAATAGAAAATACCGGGAAATTTTCAATTTTTTCTGGGGGTACAGAATACTGAATGTGAGGTTTTCTCCTGCTTTGGACAGCCAATTAGAACCGCGCTGCCCCCTTCCCGCTGTTTGGGTAATTGCCCGAACACATACAGGCTCAAAATTGATATTTCCTTCGTAAAATTCCCGAACAAAGGAATTGGTGGAGTCGATGGCATTAACTTTGATTGTACGCATATATAAGTATAAGAGATAAGGCGTTAAAATCTTCTTTAACAATCTCTTTAAAAGAGCAAAAAATGATAAATTTGCGTAAATAAATAAATTTAATGTCGAAAAAGGAAAAAAACAGCGATCAACTTATTGCACATATTATAAAAGGGATAGAGGAAGTTAAAGGTAATGATATTGATATCCTGGACCTTAGAGAAATTGAAAACACAGTTTGTGATTATTTTATTATCTGCAATGGTACTTCAAACACGCAGGTTAACGCCATAGTCAATTCCATACAAAAAACAGTTAGTAAAAACCTGAAAGACAAACCCTGGCATATTGAAGGTAGCGAAAATGCCGAATGGGTGCTTATGGACTACGTAAATGTGGTTGTTCATGTATTCCAGAAGCATATCCGGGAATTTTACGATATTGAGAGCCTATGGGGGGATGCTAAAATTACTTCCATAGAAAGCAGTTATTAAATCTAAATTATTAGAAGAAGCATAGAATGGCGAATCAAAAACCAAAGAAAAAATTAGATCCCAAAAAACCTAAATTTAGTGCCTACTGGATTTACGCGGCGATCATTATTATATTTTTAGGCCTTAATATTTTTGGCGATGGAGGCTTCTCTGAACCAGCCAAAACCAATCCAGCAGAATTTAAAGAGTACCTGAGAACTGGTGATGTCGAGAAAGTTGAAATCATCAACCGGAATCAGGCCAGGGTATATTTAACTGCCGAGGCTAAAGAAAAAGAGATTCATAAGAAAAATATAGATCCAGATCTTTTTTCTACTGGTGAATCTCCCGTTTATACTTTTCAGTTTGGAGATCTTCAGAATTTTGAGAACGACATCAATGAGATTAAAAATGAAAATAATCTCAATACGGTGGTTACCTATGATACATCCAGCGATGTAATTGGTGATCTTTTCTGGGCTTTACTTCCATTTATCCTGATTATTGGAGTATGGATCTTTATCATGAGAAAAATGAGTTCTGGAGCCGGTGGAGGCGCAGGAGGTCAGATTTTTAATATTGGTAAATCCAAAGCAAAACTATTTGATCAGAATACAGATGTAAAAACATCTTTTAAAGATGTTGCCGGACTAGAAGGTGCAAAAGAAGAAGTTCAGGAAATTGTAGATTTCTTAAAACAACCGGAAAAATACACTGCTTTAGGGGGTAAAATTCCAAAAGGAGCCTTACTGGTAGGACCTCCGGGAACAGGTAAAACATTATTAGCAAAAGCCGTGGCCGGAGAGGCGAAAGTTCCTTTCTTCTCTTTATCAGGTTCAGACTTTGTAGAAATGTTCGTAGGGGTAGGTGCCTCAAGAGTAAGAGACTTGTTTAAACAAGCAAAAGAAAAATCACCATCCATCATTTTTATTGATGAGATCGATGCTATTGGTAGAGCCAGAGGAAAAAGTAATTTTTCAGGTTCTAACGATGAAAGAGAAAATACACTGAATCAGTTACTGACTGAAATGGATGGTTTTGGAACAAACACTAACGTAATTGTGGTGGCTGCAACAAACCGTGCAGATGTACTTGATAAGGCCCTGATGCGTGCAGGACGTTTTGACAGACAGATCTATGTTGATCTTCCTGACCTTAACGAAAGAAAAGAAATATTTGAAGTTCACTTAGCGCCTCTTAAAAGAGTTGCCGATGAATTAGATACTGAATTCTTAGCAAAACAAACCCCTGGTTTCTCTGGAGCAGATATTGCCAATGTTTGTAACGAAGCAGCACTTATTGCTGCGAGAAAAGGAAATAAAGCCGTAGGGAAACAGGATTTCCTTGATGCGGTAGATCGTATAGTTGGTGGTCTTGAGAAAAAGAATAAGATCATTACTCCAAGTGAGAAAAAAGCTATTGCTTTTCACGAAGCCGGTCATGCCACGGTGAGCTGGATGTTAGAACATGCTGCCCCACTGGTGAAAGTTACTATCGTGCCTCGTGGACAATCCCTGGGTGCTGCTTGGTATTTACCAGAAGAACGACTTATTGTTAGACCGGAACAAATGCTGGATGAAATGTGTGCTGCCCTTGGAGGTCGTGCTGCTGAAAAAGTAATCTTCAATAAGATATCAACCGGGGCCCTAAGTGACCTGGAGAAGGTTACCAAACAGGCCAGAGCCATGGTAACTATTTACGGTCTTAATGAAGCAGTAGGTAATCTTACCTATTATGATTCATCAGGGCAAAGTGAATACAACTTCACTAAGCCATACAGTGAAAAAACTTCGGAATTGATCGACAAGGAAATCTCAAACCTTATCGAAGATCAGTACAAACGAGCTCTGGATCTTCTGGAGCACAATAAAGATAAACTTACTCAGCTAGCTGAAATACTTCTTGATAAAGAAGTTATTTTCAAGGATGACCTTGAGAAAATCTTTGGAAAACGTCCTTTTGAAAAAGAAAAGGTAGAAGGCAAACCCATCAAAGAAAAAAATACCCTGGATAAAACCACGGAAAATGGGTCTGCAGCAGAAGAATCTGAAGGAAAAGACACCGATGAAGAAGGAAAATTAACCGAAAACGATTCGGTTAATAAGTAGTGTAGAAGTTGAAGTAAAAAATCTGAAATTAAACAATGGTTAATTTCAGATTTTTTAACTTTGATAAATGACAGTAAGAATCACACCCAAACTCTATGAATCTATTCAAGAGGTTTCTTAATCCCAAGTCCAAAGCAGACCAGGAGCAGGATATCCCTGAGAATGCGGACAGAGGAAAATATATGCCGGAGGTAAAATTACCTACCGATGAGCGATTTATGCTCAACTTCAAAAATAATGGAGGGAAATTCTTATACTGTGTAGATGAAGCAGAAATCCAGGAAGCTTTTGACAATATTCTCATGGAGAATGACTGGTATGAAAAGCAGTGTTGCTGTTTCGACGAGAAATTAAAAAGCAAATTTCAGGATTTCAACCTTGAATTTAATAAATCTGCCAATGCTGAATTTTATCTTTCAACATGTGAATTTCTGGTAGCAAATGATGGCTCAATCCTCATCTCTTCTAATCAGATAAAAGAAAGAAAGCTTCACGATCTACCTGCAAACTTTATTATACTATCCTCAACTAGTCAGCTAATTGACACCATTGGCGAAGGCTTAAGAGGCATTAAATTTAAGAACAGACAGCAAATTCCTTCCAACATCACCACGATCAAAAATTTTGAAACTCAAAAAGAAGGTGATTTTATGAGTTATGGAAGTAGTACGAAAAACCTATATTTGCTGCTGCTGGAAGATCTGTAATTTATGAGGGAAACCATTATTCGTGCTGTTTCGGGATTGTTGTATACATCCATTTTGGTTGCTTCCATCCTATCCTCAGAGGTAATCTTCATTATTCTTTTTTATCTATTAAGCCTTGTATGTTTAATAGAGATGCAAAAACTCCTGCGTCTAAAAAGTTACGCTCTATACTTTTTACAAGCCATACTGTTTTATCTATTCAGCTTTTTGAAATTTAATCAGGATGCTACAGTTTTACTGCTTTTAATAACAATTTTCGTGAACCTTTTCCTGGTGAAAGACCTGATGGTCGTAAAGAAGATCCCGGTATTTGAAAAGAAGAAATATATTATCATTATATTTTACCTTATATCTTCTACTATATTCTTAACCCTTATCCCCACCATTGAAGGTATTTTTATACCCAAACTGGTAATCGGGATATTTTTCCTGATCTGGACCAACGATACTTTCGCCTATCTAATAGGTAAGAATTTTGGAAAACGAAAACTTTATGAAAAAATCTCACCTAATAAAACCATTGAAGGTTTCCTGGGAGGTTTGGTCTTTAGCGTACTAATGAGTTATGCCATCTGGTATTACACCAGCTTCTTAACTATGTGGACCTGGCTGGGAATGGCCATTATTTTGAGCATTTTCGGTACTTTGGGAGATCTTATTCAATCAAAATTTAAAAGACAGGCAGGTGTAAAGGACAGTGGAAAATTAATGCCCGGACACGGTGGATTGTTTGATCGGCTGGATAGTATTATCTTTGCAAGCCCATTCATTTATGCTTATTTATATATATTGAACTATGTTTCATAAAGAAGGATATAAAATAATGACCCTAACTGCGATCATCCTGATTGCAATAAATATCATTACATACAGTTTAATTAATGTATACTGGGTAAAATTTGCAATTCTTGTAGTTTCGATTATTTTGTTTTTTCTGATACTTCAGTTTTTCAGAAATCCAAAAAGAACTACCAGTTTAAACAATAAACATATAATTGCACCTGTAGACGGAAAAGTGGTAGCGATAGAAGAGGTTTATGAAAAAGAATATTTCAAGGATAACAGGCTGCAAATTTCGATTTTCATGTCTCCTATAAATGTACATGTAACACGTCATCCTGTAGGTGGAAAAGTAACCTATAGTAAATATCATCCGGGAAAATTTCTGGTCGCCTGGCATCCAAAATCCAGTGAGGAAAATGAAAGGACTACTGTGGTGGTAAAAAATGAAATTGCTGGAGAGATCCTATATCGGCAGATTGCCGGAGCAATGGCAAAACGAATCGTTAATTATGCTGAAGTAGATTCAGAAGTAGTGCAGGGAAGCGACAGCGGATTCATCAAATTTGGCAGCCGGGTTGATGTATTTGTGCCTGTTGAAACGAAAGTGAATGTAGAGATCAATCAAAAAGTAAAAGGTGGCGTTAGCATAATCGCTGATGTACCTTCATAAACATTATGATGGCACAAGAAAACTCTAAGTTTCTAAAAGCCTACGAAATGGCAAGTAGCACGAATCAGCAATTCCCACCTGATGTGCTTTTACACTTTTACGCTCTTTATAAAAGAGCCACTGAAAAGAATGGATTCTATATCCCTCCAACTAATACTGGAGATTTAAGGAGCGCATTTAAGATCAATGCATTAGTCCAGGTAAAAGACCTCAGTAAAACCGAAGCTGAAAAGCAATATATCGACCTTGTGGAGACCCATATCGGGAAAGTCACCGTATAAGCTATACACAATAAAACATAAAAAAAGAGGACAAATTGTCCTCTTTTTTATTTTTGTAGTATCTATAGATCCTTAATTCAAACTACTTAAACTGGCTTTTAAAGCTTCTATCTTAGCTTCTGCATCAGCTTTTTTTGCTTTTTCTATAGCTACGACCTTTTCCGGAGCATTATTCACGAAACGCTCGTTAGAAAGTTTTTTATCTACAGACTTCAGGAATCCCTCGGTATAACTAAGTTCTTCCTGGATTTTTTGTTTCTCAGCTTCCACATCGATGGCCCCAACTATCGGAATAAAATATTCATTGGATCTAACTCTAAAAGAAAGTGCTCCATCTACAGATCCAGTCACGTATTCCAGATTGGAAATATTACCCATTTTTGAAATCACAGCATCAAAAGTTTTAGACGTATTCTCATTATTAAGAACACTGAGATCTATTTGATTCTTAAAGGAAATATTCTTGTCTTTTCTAATCTTTCTCACTCCCGCGATCACTTCAGCTGCGTGAGAGAATTCCTTAATGATTTTTTCATCAAAATTGATCTCTTCCGGCCATTTTGCAATGATCAACGCTTCTTCTGGAGTACGCTCAGTAATTTCCTGCCAGATCTCTTCGGTAACAAAAGGCATGAAAGGATGTAATATCTTAAGATTATCTTCCAGAATAGTAATGATCTCTTTATAAGTTCTGGCATCCATTGGCTCGCCGTAACCAGGTTTCACCATTTCCAGGAACCAGCTACAGTAATCATCCCAAATTAACTTATAGGTAGACATTAAAGCATCACTTATTCTATATTTTGAATAGTGGTCTTCTATTTCTCTGATCGTCTTCTGAAATTTAGCCTTATACCAGTCTATTGCCATTCTAGCAGTTTCCGGCTGCTCAATTTCTTCGGAAATTTCCCATCCCTGTACTAAACGGAAAGCATTCCAGATTTTATTTGAGAATGCACTGCCCTGCTTACAAAGATCTTCATCAAACATAAGATCATTTCCGGCAGGAGAGCTCAATAACATTCCAACACGAACCCCATCTGCCCCATACTGTTCGATCAAAGCAAGAGGATCTGGTGAATTACCAAGGGATTTCGACATTTTTCTTCTCTGCTTATCTCTAACAATTCCGGTTAGATAAACATTTTTAAAAGGTCTTTCTCCCCTATATTCATACCCGGCCATAATCATTCTGGCTACCCAGAAAAATAGTATTTCAGGTGCCGTAACAAGATCATTAGTTGGATAGTAATATTCTATCTCTTTATTTTCAGGCTCAAGAATTCCATTAAAAACACTCATAGGCCATAACCAGGAAGAAAACCAGGTATCCAGTGCATCTTTATCCTGTGTAAGATCTGAAGCCTGAAGATCAGTTTTTCCTGTTGCTTCACGAGCCTTCTCCACAGCTTTCTCCAGAGTTTCTGCAACTACAAAGTCATTTTTACCTGTTCCGTAGAAATAAGCAGGGATCTGATGTCCCCACCACAACTGACGTGAAATATTCCAGTCTCGAACATTCTCCATCCAATGGCGATAGGTATTCAGAAATTTTTCGGGGACAAGGTTAATATCATCCCCTAACACAGCCTCTATCGCCGGCTGAGCCATTTCTTTCATTTTCAAAAACCACTGATCACTAAGTTTTGGTTCTATCACCGCACCTGTACGCTCACTGGTTCCAACTTTATTTACATAGTCTTCAACTTTTTCCAGAAAACCAGATATTTCAAGTTCTTCTACAATTTCAGCACGCACCACAAAGCGGTCTTTTCCTTCGTAATGCAGCCCGTAATTATTTAAAGTAGCATCATCATTGAAAATATCAATTACCTCCAGATTATGCTTTTCGCCAAGATTTTTATCATTTTCATCATGAGCAGGAGTAACTTTTAAACAACCTGTTCCAAATTCCATATCCACATATTCATCTTCAATGATAGGAATCGTACGATTACAGATAGGTACTATTGCTTTTTTACCCTTTAAATGAGCAAATCTTTCATCATTAGGATTAATACAAATTGCAGTATCCCCAAGAATGGTTTCAGGTCTGGTAGTGGCAATGGTTAGATAATCATTGGTCCCATCTACTTTATATTTTAAATAAAAAAGCTTCCCATTTCTTTCTTCATAATTTACTTCTTCATCAGAAAGTGTCGTTTTTGCCTGCGGATCCCAATTCACCATACGATAACCGCGATAAATCAGTCCTTTCTCATAAAGATCAACAAAGACCTTGATGACAGATGCAGACATATCATCATCCATCGTAAATTTGGTACGTTCCCAGTCACAGGAAGCACCCAGCTTTTTTAATTGCTGAAGAATAATACCTCCATGTTTATTTGTCCACTCCCACGCATGTTGTAGAAATTCCTCCCGACTAAGATCATTCTTTTCGATGCCCTCAGCTTTAAGCTTGGCAACAACTTTCGCTTCGGTAGCAATAGACGCGTGATCTGTACCGGGAACCCAACAAGCATTGAAACCTTTCAATCTGGCCCTTCTCACCAAAACATCCTGTATGGTATTATTCAGCATATGGCCCATGTGTAAAACCCCGGTAACGTTAGGCGGGGGTATTACAATAGTATATGGCTCTCTCTCGTCAACTTCTGAATGAAAATAATTATTCTTCATCCAGTAGTCATACCACTTATCCTCTACTTTTTTTGCATTATAATGTGAAGCAATTGCCATTTCTTGGTCTGATTTTTGAAATAATGGCAAAAGTAATTATTAATGGAGGATTATGAAAGCTACTGAAATGATTAAAATTTTTGAGAATTGAACTATTTCAGCTTATCTTTACTAATCCGCTTAAAATTTTAAATTATGAAAAAACTAATTGCAATAGCCATATTCGTATTCGCAGGTCTGGCAACAGCTCAGGCTCAAAAAACGGCGAAATTTGAATTTAAGTCAGAAACGATTGACTATGGCGAAATAATGAAAGGCAGCGATGGCGTGCGAGTATTTGAATTTACAAATGTTGGAGATGCTCCTTTAGTGATCACAGACGTTAAATCCAGTTGTGGATGCACCGTACCAAAGAAGCCGGAAGAGCCAGTTATGCCGGGCGAAACCGGGAAAATTGAAGTGAAGTACAATACCACAATAGTTGGCCCAATTAGGAAGACCGTAACAGTTTATTCTAATGCTGATGAGCCCACAAAAGCTTTAAAGATCAAAGGTCTTGTAAAAGACGAGGATGCTGGCGACAGCAAATAAAATTATTTTAAAAACTCTAGAAAGCCTTCCCACCAGGAAGGCTTTTTTTTTGCCTAAATATTATTTTCAGAATTTATAGGATATAAAATATCCATTTAGCAGGGATAATTACCTGGAGATTATTATTGATTAATATTTTAATTTTGCAATTTTGCACGTACAAATAATAAGCTATGCCTAAGATCTCTAATAAAGGGCTGGAAATGCCTGAATCTCCAATAAGAAAACTTGTTCCTTTTGCCGAAGCTGCTACTAAAAAGGGTCGAAAAATATATCAACTTAATATTGGTCAACCGGATATTAAAACTCCTGAAGCTGCCTTGGATGCCGTAAGAAAACATGACATTGAGGTTCTTTCTTACAGTCATTCCGCAGGATTTGAAAGTTATAGAGAGAAGTTAGCAGGTTATTATCAAAAAACAGCATTGCCGGTAAATAAAGAAGATATCATTATTACCACCGGTGGTTCTGAAGCTTTGCTTTTCGCCATGGGAAGTATTACAGACCCCGGAGACGAAGTGATTATCCCGGAGCCTTTTTATGCTAACTATAATGGTTTTGCAACGGCATCTGGAGTTAAGATCAAGCCTATACAATCCAGCATAGAAAATAATTTCGCTTTGCCTCCAATTTCAGAATTTGAGAAATTAATTTCTGAAAAAACCAAGGCTATATTACTTTGTAACCCCGGAAACCCTACAGGTTACCTCTATACAAAAGAGGAGGTAAAGCAACTGGCAGATCTTGCTCTGAAACATGATCTTTTTATAGTTTCAGACGAGGTATACCGAGAATTCGCTTACGACGGTGCTGAACACCATTCTATTATGAGCCTTCCGGAACTTGCTGAAAATGCAATTATGGTAGATTCTGTTTCTAAACGTTATAGCATGTGCGGAGCCAGGATAGGTTGTCTCGTTTCTAAAAATAAAGAAGTGATCGCTACCGCAATGAAATTTGCCCAGGCGCGGTTAAGCCCTCCTACTTTTGCGCAAATTGCCAGCGAAGCAGCATTAGATACTCCTCAGTCATATTTCGATGATGTAATTGAACAATACACTTTCCGAAGAAATCTGCTGGTAGAAGGTCTGGAAAAGATCGAAGGCGTTAAGGTTGCTAAGCCGAAAGGCGCATTTTACTGCATTGCTGAATTACCTGTTGAAGATGCAGATGATTTCGCGAGATGGCTATTAGAAGATTTCCAGGATGATAATGAAACCGTTATGGTTGCTCCTGCCGCAGGCTTCTACTCTACCCCTAATACTGGGAAAAATCAGGTGAGGATTGCTTATGTATTGAAGAAAGAAAACCTTGAAAGAGCCATCGACATACTTGAGAAAGCTTTAAAAGAATATAACCAACAGCATTAATGCGCGTTCTGCGAAATTTCTCCCTTAAAGATCATAATAGCTTTGGCATTGATGTTAGAGCTGAAAAGTTCATTTCAATTGAAAATATTAAGGATCTGAGAAGTTTACTCCGTAAAAGTTACGCAGCAGAATTATTCATTCTTGGTGGTGGCAGTAATATGCTTCTTACAGGCGATATTCATAAGACAGTTTTACATATAGCCTTAAAAGGAAAGAAAATTGTTTCTGAATTCGAAAATAAGGTTATCATCGAGGCCGCCGCAGGTGAAAACTGGCACGAGTTTGTTTTATGGACGCTGGAACATAATTATGGCGGACTGGAAAACCTTTCTCTTATCCCTGGAAATGTCGGCACAGCTCCCATTCAAAATATTGGTGCATATGGCGTGGAGCTTAAAGATACTTTTGTTAGTTGTAAAGCCATGAATGTGCAAACGCTGGAAGAAAAAGAATTCAGCCTTGAAGAATGTGAGTTTTCTTATCGGAATTCTATTTTCAAAAATCAGCTTAAGGGACAGTATATCATTACTTCAGTAAAATTTAGATTGACCAAAGAGCATCATCATTTACAAATAGATTACGGTTCCATACGATCTGAATTGAATGAAAAAGGAATTTCTTCACCTAAAATCCATGATATTTCTGAAGCGGTTATAGCTATAAGAAGGTCTAAACTTCCGAATCCTCAGGAATTGGGAAATAGCGGTAGTTTTTTTAAAAATCCTATTATAAAGAAATCTCAATTTGAAGATCTTAAAGCAGAATTTCCTGAAATTCCTTCCTATGAAGTATCAGATAATGAAATTAAGGTTCCTGCAGGATGGTTAATTGATAAAGCCGGGCTTAAGGGATATAGAGATGGAGATGCCGGCGTCCACAAAAATCAGGCTTTAGTATTGGTAAATTACGGGCAGGCAACAGGAGCAGAAATTTTAGCACTCTCCAGAAAAATCCAGAGGACGATAAAAGATAAGTTTAAAATTGATCTTGAAGCGGAAGTAAATATTATATAAAAAAAAGGGATCTAAAAATAGATCCCTTTTTTATTTGTGAAGATATTATTAAGCTTTTTTCATTACCACAGCATCAATAATGTGTACCACTCCATTTGAAGCATCCACATCTGCCTGTACTACAGTAGCCTTGTTTCCAGATTCGTCAGTAAGAATTACATTTTCACCTTCCAGAGTAGCTTTTATTTCTCCACCTCCAACAGTTGAAATGCTATATTCTCCATCATTATCCTGGATCATTTTAACAAGATCTGCAGACATAACTTTCTGATCAACTACGTGATATTTAAGAATTCCAGCTAATTTATCCTTATTTTCTTCCATCATTAACTGATCAAGAGTTGCCTTATCTAATTTACTGAATGCTGCATTATTTGGAGCAAATACAGTAAATGGCCCTTCTTCAGTTTTAAACATTTCTGCAAGCTCTGCAGCTTTTAGAGCACTTACAAGGGTACTAAGAGTATCAGTCTCCATTGCTTTAGCAGCAATACTATTAGATTCCATCTCTTGTTTTTCCTTTTCAGCTTCCATTTCAGCCTCTCTCTCGGCTTCCATTTGCTCCATACGTTCTTTCTCTTCCTGTTCTTTTTTCTTATTATCTTCACAAGAAGTGAAAACCATAGCTGAAAGAGCTAAAACAGTAAATAACATTTTAAATTTCATAATTGTAGTTTTTTTCGTGATTAACAATGCAAGATATTGCGTAAATGCCAGTTATGACTACACTTTCGATTAAAGTTTAGTTAAATTGTGTAAAGAATATATTAATGATCTCGAAGATTTTTACATACTTTAATTTATTGTTATTTTTGCAGCAGAATCATAGATTATGAAACTATTTATAATAAGTGTCATTTTATTAGGCCTTGCTTTTGCTGGAATTGCAATAAAGATCTGGGGTAAAAAGGAAGGTAAATTTGCCGGAACCTGTGCCAGCCAGAATCCTTATCTTAACAAAGACGGCGAACCCTGCAGTTTTTGTGGTAAGATGCCAGAAGAGATGGAAAATTGTTCAGATACAGCCACGACCAAATAGACTGAATGGGAACAATATTACTGGTGTTTTTTATTTTTGTAAGCTTAGTTAATCTTATCTATTTCTTTTCTTTTTTCTCCTTTTCAACCTCGGGACTAAAAAATAAATTGCATCCCGAACTTCCTGTTTCGGTAATAATATGTGCTAAAAATGAAGAGGAAAATCTAAAAAACTTTCTTCCATCTATCCTCGAACAGAATTATCCAGAATTTGAAGTTATTGTAATCAATGACGCTTCTTCTGATAACACCTTAGAGGTAATAGAAGAATTTCAGAAAATAGACCCGAGAATTAGAATAGTAGACGTTCAGAATAATGAAGCATTTTGGGCTAATAAAAAATATGCCCTGACCCTGGGGATCAAAAAAGCCAAAAATCAACACCTCTTATTTACAGATGCAGATTGTGCGCCGCAGTCAAAGAACTGGATCAAAGAAATGTCCAGGAATTTCCAGCCCGGAAATACCATAGTTTTAGGTTATGGAGGTTATTTTCAACATAGCGGATCTTTTCTTAATAAATTAATCAGGTTCGAAACTCTTCTTACTGCAATCCAATATTTTTCTTACGCCCGCCTGGGTTCTCCTTATATGGGTGTAGGAAGAAATCTTGCCTATACTTCGAGCCAGTTCTATGAATTGAAAGGATTTGCCAATCATCTTCATTTAAGATCTGGCGACGATGATCTTTTCGTGAATGAAGCGGCTACTGCAGAAAATACGGCCATATGTTTTCATCCTGATTCCATTACCAGAAGTGTTCCGAAGAATAATTTTTCAGAATGGTTTCATCAAAAGAAAAGACACGTATCTGTTGCAGGAAACTACAAGACAAAACATAAAATATTACTCAGTGCCTTTTATATTTTCCGGGTGCTTTTCTGGCTGTTATTTGCTGCACTTCTAATACTTCAGGTATACCCAAAAATAGCTTTAAGCATTTTAGGGATTAAATTGATCACAGAAGCCTTTGTATACTTTAAAGCGGCAGACAAACTCAATGAAAAGGATGTGGTGTGGCTATTTCCATTTTTGGATCTCTTTTTAATTTTCCTACAATTGGTTATCTTTATCTCCAACCTCATTTCAAAACCAAAACATTGGAAATAAATCCGGAAAAACTCCTTGAGAAGATCAGGGAGGCAAAAGACGGAAGTCAGTCAGCTTTCAATTATCTTCTGGACAGGTACTGGAATGATGTGTATGGTTTTCAATTAAAGAAAACCCGGAATGAGTATGAATCTGAAGATATTACCATTCAAACCTTTTCAAAAGCATTTAACAAAATAGATACTTTTGATGAGAATTACTCCTTTTCCACCTGGCTTATTGCTATTTCCAAGAACATCCATATAGATCAGGTTCGCAAAAAGAATTCTTCCATCACTTCCAGGACTTCTATGCAAGATGAGGAACGCGTTTATGAGATAGTAGATGAAACCCCCGGAATTGAAGACAAACTGATCAAAGAGCAAAATCTGGAACAATTACTGGCTGATATTAAACAGCTAAAACCTCACTATCAGGAAGTGATCAATCTCAGGTTTTTTCAGGAAAAGTCTTATAAAGAAATAGCCAGCAGCCTTGATGAACCCATGAATAATGTAAAGGTCAAACTATTAAGAGCCAAGAAGTTATTAGCTGAAATTATCGAATCCAGAAAAGTCTAAGTAAGGAATTAAATACTGGCGAGTCTAATTTATGCAGTTCGGCTTATTATTGTATCTTTGAAACACAGATTTTTGCTATGAATACAGACGTTGCGCCCGTAAAATCAAAAACAGAAAGAACGCCCAAACCAAAGTGGCTTCGTGTTAAACTTCCTACCGGAAAAAAATACACAGAATTAAGAAATCTTGTAGATAAGTATGACCTTCATACGATCTGCACCTCTGGTAGTTGCCCAAATATGGGTGAGTGCTGGAGTGAAGGTACTGCTACATTCATGATCCTTGGAAATGTTTGTACCAGATCCTGCGGATTTTGTGGTGTGAAAACCGGAAGACCGGAAACGGTAGATTGGGATGAACCCGAAAAAGTTGCCAGATCAATTAAACTGATGCAGATCAAACATGCGGTTGTCACAAGTGTAGACCGTGATGATCTAAAAGATATGGGTTCCATTATCTGGGCTGAAACGGTAAAGGCTATCAGACGTATGAATCCTGAGACTACTCTAGAGACTTTAATTCCCGATTTTCAGGGAAATGAAAGAAATATCGATAGAATTATAGAAGTAGCCCCAGAGGTGGTTTCTCATAATATGGAAACCGTAAAACGACTAACCCGTGAAGTGAGAATCCAGGCAAAATATGATCGAAGCCTGGCAGTTTTAAAATACCTGAAAGATAACGGTATAAGAAGAACAAAATCTGGAATTATGCTTGGTCTTGGAGAACAGGAAGAAGAAGTAATTCAAACCCTTAAAGATCTTCGTGGAGCCGGAGTAGATGTGGTTACGATTGGTCAATACCTGCAGCCAAGTAAAAAACATTTACCGGTAAAACAGTTTATCACTCCAGATCAGTTTAAAAAATATGAACAAATAGGACTTGAACTAGGATTCAGACATGTGGAAAGCAGCGCATTAGTCAGATCCTCCTACAAGGCTCAAAAACACATTAATTAGTCAGTAGATGGCTAAACCTATTCATATTGCCATCAACGGTTTTGGTAGAATTGGAAGAAATCTTTTCAGAATTTTATTAGATCATCCTTCTATTAAAGTTGTTGCGGTTAATGATATACATAATGCGGAAAGCCTGGCGCATCTTCTAAAATATGACAGTATTCATGGAAGATTGCAAGCGAATATTTCTTCAAATGAGACCGGTATTGTCATTAATGGTAAAACTATCCCCTTATTAAATTTTAATACTCCTGCAGATATTCCCTGGGATTCATATAATGTGGATTATGTGGTGGAATCTTCAGGACAATTCAGAACCGAAAATACTTTAAAAGCTCATCTTAAAAAGGGGGTTAAAAAAGTAATATTATCGGTACCTCCTCAGGATGAAAATATAAAAATGGTGGTATTGGGAGTTAATGAACATATCCTGGATGGTTCAGAAAAAATTATTTCCAACGCCTCCTGTACTACAAACAACGCAGCACCAATGCTGAAGCTTATACATGAGCATCTGGAGGTGACCCAAGCTTATATTACTACGGTTCACTCCTATACTTCAGACCAAAGTCTACATGATAAGCCTCATAAAGACTTAAGAAGAAGCAGGGCTGCAGCACAATCTATAATTCCTACAACTACCGGAGCGGCCAAAGCTTTAACCACTATTTTCCCAGAATTAAGTGATGTTATTGGAGGATGTGGAATAAGAGTTCCGGTTGCCAACGGGTCTTTAACCGATATGACCCTGAATGTAAAAACAGAAACATCTATCGAGGAAGTTAACGCCATATTTAAAGATGCGGCAGAAGGAACTTTTAAGGGAATCATTGAATATACTGAAGACCCCATCGTTTCTGTTGATATTTTAGACCGAAGTGCAAGTTGTATTTTTGATGCACAAATGACCTCCGTTATAGGAAAAAAGCTAGTAAAATTAATTGGCTGGTATGATAATGAGATAGGATACTCTAACCGTCTTATCGATTTAATTTCACTCATTAACGATAAATAGCTATATTTAACCACATTAACAGCTTCTAGCTATTTTTCCCGAATGAAGAACTTAAAGCTTTCTATCTTAATATGTTGTTGTTTTATCACTTTTGGTTTTCAGGAATCAAAGTCAGATAAAACTCCACCTAAAACTGAGCAGATTAAAGAATTGCTCTCTGAGGCAGAAAATTCTATCGATATGATGGAATTTGATAAAGCCCAGCAACAGCTAAACCAATCTCTTGAATACGCCAAGGAAATAAATCACAAGCGCTATATAGCTCTTACTAGTGGTATTCTGGCCAGGATGTACCAGGTTCGGCATGAATACAAACAAGCTATTACTCAATTAGAAAGAGCTATTTCTATACAGAGAGAGATTGATGATCAATCAGGTTTGGCCTATTCCTATATTTTATATTCTAAAATTCTCAATTCCAAGGGAGAGTTGGACAGGGCGTTAAAATACCTTGACCTGGCAAAGAAATATTACGAGGCTCAAGGCGAAAACGAACAATTAGGGCTGGTTTCACTTAATAAAGCAGTGATATTCCTCGCTAATAAAGATACCAAAAGCAGGGCGCTATCTGAACTTAATAATGCAGAAGTCTACCTGGAAGGAAGTAAAAATAAATACGAACTTTCAAGACTTCATTATTTCCTGGCCCGGGCCTATTCTAACGAAGGTGATTTTGAGAAAGCAGAAGAGGCTGCGTTGGGTTCATTAAAACTGGCTGAATCTGGAAACTATACTGGTATGACCATGTATAGCTATGGACTGTTAAGCGAAATAGCTGAAAAACGGAATAATCCTGCCGCAGCTTTAGCTTATCTTCAAAAAATGAACGAGATCCGGGAGTATGTTTTTGACATAAATAAGGAAGCCCTTCAAACTGATGCAAACGAGAAAATGGGCGTTGATGCTTTAAAATCTACAGTAAATGAGTTAACGCTTCAGCAAGCAGAAAATGAGAAAACTTTAAAGGTTAACAAGCTTACAACTATTTTGAGCGTTGCTTTAATTACAATTCTCTCTTTATTAACACTTTCACTTTACAAGAACAATAATCTTAGGGCACGAGCAAATGAATTGCTTCAGAAGAAAAATTCTGAATTAATTCTGGCCAAAGAAAATGCGGAAAAAGCTTCCCTTGCCAAAGCTCAATTCTTAACAACTATAACGCACGAACTAAGAACTCCTTTATATGCGGTAACCGGTCTTACCCACCTTCTTTTGGAAGAAAGCCCTACCGAAAGTCAGAAAGAACACCTCAATTCTTTGAAATTTTCAGGAGAATACTTACTCTCCCTGATCAATAATATTCTGGATCTAAACAAACTGGAAGCGAATAAAGTAGAGATCGTAAAATCTGATTTCAATCTTGAAAAAAGAATGTCTGATGTGCTTATTGCCTTAAAGAATTCCGCAGACGAAAAAAATACAAAGATTCATTTCGATTTTGACCAGAAAATTCCTAAAAAACTGGTGGGAGATCCTTTGAAGATATCTCAAATCCTTATCAATTTACTGGGGAATTCGATCAAATTCACCGAAGATGGAGATATATGGATTTCAGTAAAACAAACCAAAAGACAGGAAAAAGTTGTATCGCTACTCTTTGAAATAAAAGACAATGGAGAAGGTATTGGAAAAGAGAAGCAAAAGGCAATTTTTGAGAATTTCACTCAGGGATCTACCCAAATAAACAGAAAATTTGGCGGAACCGGTTTAGGACTTTCAATTGTGAAAAATCTTCTAAGCCTTCTTAATAGTGAAATAGATCTTGAAAGTGAATTAGGTGAAGGTTCAAAATTCACTTTTGAATTACAATTTGAAACTACAGAAACTGAAATTAAAAATGCTGAGGCAGCGACTCCTGTAGAAATAGAAGAGACAAAGCTCACTAATGAGATCATGGAAGATAAGCGTATTCTCGTTGTGGAGGATAACAAGATCAACCAGATGATCACACGTAAAATCCTTGAAAAAAATAAGGTTATCTGTGATGTTGCCGATAATGGAAGTATTGCCATCGAAAAAGTTAAGAATAATGCGTTTGACCTTATTCTAATGGATATACACATGCCGGGAATTAGTGGAATTGAGGCTACCATAGAAATTAGAAAATTTGATCCTGAAATTCCTATTATCGCCTTGACGGCAGTAACCCTCGATGACAACCTTGATGAATTCTATTTAAACGGATTTAATGATATTATACCAAAACCTTATAAAACTGAAGAGTTTTTCCATAAGATAAATAAATACTTAGCCGCCAGAGAAACAACAGTTTAGAATCTTTGGCACAGGCTTTGCAAATAAATGGCTAGTAGGATTATATAGAAAAAAATATTTATATAGTTTGAATTAGCCAAAGTAAAATGAGGTGTTTTCACACCTCATTTTTTTTTATAAAACTGAAGATTTTTGAATTAAAATCTTCTCGATTTCTTAAAAAGTTTACCTGAATTGGAAGGTAAAATAACTTGTCTGTGGATATCCTTCCTTTTAGTCTCATATAATCCTTTTCTGTAGTTAAGATTCTTGGAAGATCCTGAAGTTTTTTTAACTCTTTCTCAGTGAAATTATGATGATCTGGAAATTGCAAATGTTTTAAATCCAATCCTTTTTCCTGTATATATTTTAATAAAGGCTCTGGATTGGCAATTCCGGTAACCAGCATAAAATCTTCTGTTTTAATATTTCCAAACTCTAGACTTCTTTCTTCTGAAAAAACTTTCTCTGAATAACTTATTGCTGTGAAAAATACTTTTTGATGAGATAAAGGCTTTAATTGCTTTTCAATTTTCTCCATTTCAGTTTCTGAGAGATCTTCAGGGCATTTAGTTACCACAATTACATCCGCCCTACCTGCTCCGCTAGCCGACTCTCTTAAATTTCCGCCAGGCAATAAAAGATCATTCACATAAAGATCACCATAAGCTGTAAGTAAAATATTAAATCCTGCTTCTACTTTTCTATGCTGGAAAGCATCATCCAACAATACAACATCGGGGGAATATTTCAGAAGTTTTGCTATCCCCTCCCTCCTATTGGCATCAACAGCCACGATACTTTGCGGATATTTATTTTTGAATTGCAGGGGTTCATCTCCCGTTAAGATCGCTGAATCTTGAAGTTCCACTAATCGAAAACCTTTACTTTCCCGCTTGTAACCACGACTTAACGTGGCTGTTTTATAATCTTCAGTCAAAATACTCAGAAGATATTCAATCATAGGTGATTTACCGGTTCCGCCTGTATTCAAATTCCCCACACATATCACAGGGAGATCGTAAGACCTGGATTGTAAAATATTTTGATCATATAATATATTCCGAGTTCCCGTAATAGTATGATATAGTACTGAAAAAGGATAAAGTAATTTTCTGAGATTCGGCATGAAAGGCTTTCTATAATATTTATATTTGAAAGATATGAGAACTAAAAAATGAATCTGGAACCTTTTTCCACATTCTAATGGTTCATAATCCGCAAATTGAAGCTAAAATATTAAATTATGATCATACAGGAGGTAATTAGTCTTATCGAGGATTTTGCTCCTACCAAATATGCTGAAGATTTTGACAATGTAGGCCTTCTCGTGGGTGACTCTAACTCAGAAGTTAAAGGAGCCCTGATCACTTTAGATACCCTAGAAGCCACGGTTGACGAGGCAATTTCGAAAAACTGCAATCTTATCATCAGTTTCCATCCTATTATTTTTTCAGGTTTAAAAAAATTAACCGGCCGTAACTACGTAGAAAGAACGGTTCTCAAGGCTATAAAAAATGATATTGCTATTTATGCAATTCATACTGCCCTGGATAATCAGCATAAAGGTGTTAATGACATGATCGCCGAAAAAATAGGGCTTATTAATAGAAAAATCCTTATTCCGCGGAAAGATTCTATTAAGAAATTAACCACTTTCGTGCCTGCTAAAGAGGCTGATAAGGTAAGAAAATCATTATTTGAAGCCGGAGCAGGAAACATAGGTAATTATGATCATTGCAGCTTTAATATTACCGGAAAAGGGAGTTTTAAAGGTAATGAAAATTCTAATCCGGTGGTAGGAGAAAAAGGCCAGATACATTTTGAAGAAGAAATGCAAATTGGAGTTACCTATGCCGCCCATTTAGAATCGAAGATCTTAGAAGCTCTTTTTAATGCTCATCCTTATGAAGAAGTCGCTTATGAAGTACATACGCTGGAAAATACCAACCAACATTTAGGAATGGGAATGATTGGTGAGCTTGAATCTGAAACAGATGAAAAAAGCTTTTTAAGCCAATTAAAAGACACTTTTAGATCTGGTTGTGTAAGACATTCGAAATTATTAAATAAACCTATCAAAAAAGTTGCGGTACTTGGTGGCAGCGGTGCTTTCGCCATCGAAAATGCAAGGGCAGCAGGGGCAAATATTTTTGTAACTGCAGATCTCAAATACCACGACTTCTATAAAGCCGAGGAAAAGCTGGTGCTGGCAGATATTGGACACTATGAAAGTGAACAGTTTACAAAAAAATTACTATATTCTTTTCTTAGCAAAAAAATTAGTAGTTTTGCACTTATTTTAGCAGATACAAATACCAATCCAATACATTATTTATAATATGGCGAAAAAAAACGATGTTACTGTAGAAGAGAAGTTAAGATCACTGTACGATCTTCAGTTGGTGGATTCGCGAATTGATGAAATTAGAAACGTACGCGGTGAACTCCCTCTTGAAGTTGAAGATCTGGAGGATGAAGTAGCAGGTTTAAACAGACGCCTGGAGAAACTGGATGCGGACATAGAAGTCATTGAAAATGACATCAAGAACAAGAAGAACCAGATTGAGGAGTCTAAGACTACTATTAAAAAATACTCTGAGCAACAAAAGAATGTTCGTAACAACAGAGAATTTAATGCGCTAAGTAAAGAAGTTGAATTCCAGGAACTGGAAATAGAACTTTCTGAGAAGCACATCAAGGAGTACAAGGTTAAGATCGAACAGAAGAAAGAAATTATCACTCAAACCAAAGAGAAGCTTTCTGAACGTCAGGAACACCTTAAGCACAAGAAAAGTGAACTTGATGAGATCCTAAAAGAGACTGAAAAAGAAGAACAGGCATTAATCGACAAATCTCAGGAATACGAGAAGAATATTGAAGACAGACTTGTTACTGCTTACAAAAGAATTAGAAGTAATGTTAAGAATGGTCTTGCCGTAGTTGCTGTAGAACGTGGAGCTTCAGGTGGATCTTTCTTTACAATTCCGCCGCAGGTAATCATGGAAATCGCTGGTCGTAAAAAGATCATCACAGATGAGCACAGTGGAAGGATCCTTGTAGATGAAGAGCTGGCTAAAGAAGAACAGGAAAAAATGGAGAAGATGTTCAAAAAGTTCTAAACTTTTTCTTTATAAATTTTATAGACTGCCTGAAAAATAACAGTAGGATCTTAAGATCTGAAGCAAAAGTTTTTCAGGCAGTTTTTTTATGTTCAAAATTCAGAATCCTGCATTAACACGTATTTCACAATAAAGAATATTTTAAAAGCTATCTTTAGCTAACCCAATTCGTTTATTATGAGAATTCCAGTGATTATTTTATGTCTATTCTTTTTTGTTACTGCATGTAACGATTCAAAAAAGAAGAACCAGCCTGAAAATCCAGCCAGCCAGAATGAATCTTTAGAAAAAAAAGATCAATTAAATACTTTAGACAAGGATCAGGATACTACAAATTCCCCAGTTGAAGAAAGTTCTGAGGGAGAAGATCCAGAAGAAGATAACCAGAATACTTCCGTAGCCTTATCTGGCTTGTATATTAAAAGTGACCATCAGGAAGACAGCAATTGCAAGTGTTATTGTATAGACGTGAAACTTAATAGCACCTCAGAATTATGCCTTACAGAAGACAATCTTTATATAAAAAGCCGTTTTGAGAAAAGTGGAAATAATATAAACCTCTATTATGCTGGTAAATCCTCCAGTAATAGCGATACTAAAATTCCATGGGATAAATTTGAGACTGGTACACCTATTGCTGTTTTAAGTCCTGCAGGGAATGGTTTTAAGCTCGACTGGAAAGGTTTTTCCATAGATGGCGAAATAGCTATTGACTATGCACTATATGGGAAGAAAACCCTTGAAGGAACTTATAAAAAGAAATAACTATGAAAATTTTACTACTCAACTTTATCAGCCTTGCTCTTTTGGCCTGCGGAAATCAGCCGGAGAATAGCAATGCTACAAAACCTGAAATTGCAAACGCCGATCCAGTGACCGTACAGTCAGAGAATGGTATGGAAAAGGCATATTTTGCCAGTGGTTGTTTTTGGTGCGTAGAAGCTGTTTATGAAAGTATTGAAGGTGTTGAGGAAGCAATCTCAGGATACGCCGGCGGCCATACTAAGAATCCAACTTACGAATCAAGTAACACCGGTAAAACAGGCCATGCGGAAGCGGTTGAAGTGATCTATGATCCGGAAGTGGTAAGCTTTAAGACTTTGGTTAAAGTATATTTTGGCTCCCAGGATCCCACCCAGGTGAACGGCCAGGGACCAGATAGAGGTTCACAATATCGTTCCATTATTTTTTATCAGAATGCAGAACAGAAGAAAATTATAGAGGAAGTAAAAACTGAAGTGGCGAAAGATTATGACGAACCAATTGCTGCTGAAATTTTACCTTTTCAAAAATTCTGGGTAGCTGAAGATTATCATCAGGATTACGAAGAGAACAATCCTCAAAATCCTTATATCCAAAATGTTTCCATCCCAAGATTGAACAGGTTTAAAGAAAAATTTCCTGATTTACTTAAGGAAGATGCACATTAAAAAAAAGCTGTCAAATGGCAGCTTTTTTTTTATTTTTTAATTAGATCTATAATTTTATCTTCAATTTCTTTACTATCCCACTTCTCCTCTATTTGAGGAATTTTCATCACCTGATCCATAATTCCTCTTTGGTAATCTCCTATTTTTAAAGCTTCAGAATAAGCCTTGTCTGAAAATGTAACCCGGGAATACAAGGGAGCCCAAAGCTCGGGATGTTCCTGAGCGAATTTCTTTTCGATCTTTTTTCTTAAAAGAAACATGGGATCTGCAGTTTTACTGCTCATCTCCATAAAATTACGGTAGCTCAACTCGGCGATAGCATCTGCATTTGGTTTTCTTTCGGTTTGGTATTCTTCAAAAATCTGCTGCCAGTCGTTACCGTATTTATTAATTTTTTCGTTCAGAACCGATATATCCTCAAAGCCCGCATTCATGCCCTGTCCGTAGAAAGGCACGATAGCATGAGCAGAATCCCCCACAAGAGTAATTTTATCGAAATAGGACCATGGAAAGCATTTAATGGTTACCATAGCACTAGTTGGATTTTTAAAAAAATCCTTTTTTAAATTTGAAATTTCCTCTTTGATATCGGGAAAATAATTTTCAAAAAACGCGTCTGCCTGTTGTTCGGTTTTTATACTTTCAAAAGAAGTCTCCCCTTCAAAAGGCATAAATAACGTACAGGTAAAGGTCCCATCAAGATTTGGCATCGCAATAAGCATAAAATTACCTCTAGGCCAGATGTGGAAAGAAGAATTATCTAGTTTATGAGAACCATCTTCATTAGCTAAAATGGTAAGTTCTTTATAGCCAACATCTATAAAATGTTGTGAATAATTGAACCTACTTTGGCGTTGCATTTTATGTCGCACCCTTGAAAAAGCACCGTCTGCTCCAAAAATAAGATCAAACTGATATTCTTTCCAGACGCTTTTTTCAGACTCTCCCGTATAAAGCCTGGCTTTTTCCATATCTACATCCCAGATCTTTTCTTCAAAACGAAATTCAGCCCCGGCAGATTCTGCAAGATCAATCATTTTCCGGTTGAGAACACCTCTGGAAATAGAATAAATGGCTTCGCCTTCTTCTCCATATTTCTGGAAATAGACCTCTTGGCCTTCTACATGCATCGCCCTTTTATCCAATGGCAGGGCAAGATCCCTTATTTCATCTTCGATTCCGGCTTCACGCAAAGCTTTCCAGCCCCGGTTAGACATCGCAAGATTGATGGATCTGCCTGAAAACTGCACTTTCCGCACATCCGGTCTACGATCAAACACCGTTACTTTATGTCCTTGTTTTCTGAGGAAAATAGCTAGCAATGATCCTACGAGTCCTGATCCTACTATAGCTACATCTTTTTCTTTTTGCATAAATACGTTTGAAAATAAATCTGGGCAGCGGTTTAAATTGCCTAAAGATCGTAGTTGTTTCTAATTGCGAAATTACTTAATTAATATGAAACAGGCCGCTATCTGCCAATATTAGGCAGGGCCCTAAGCATTAATCTTCATTTATAATTTAATTAACAGCGAAGAATAATCATAACCGGTAATTTTAATAAAAAATAAATTATGGATACAGAAAAACAAGCCCTACTACAACCTTATAAGCTGGGAAACCTCAGCCTGAAGAACAGGATAATCATGGCTCCCATGACCAGAAGTCGTGCAGATAATCCAAAGAAAGTACCTACAGATATGCATGTGGAATATTATAGGCAACGTGCCGGTGCCGGATTAATTATTACTGAAGGCTCCCAGGTTTCTGAGAGAGCTGTGGGTTATGTAAATACGCCAGGGATCCACACCGCTGAACAGGTTGAAGGATGGAAAAAAGTAACTGAAGCAGTGCATGAAGAAGACGGTAAGATTTTTATGCAGTTATGGCATGTGGGAAGAATTTCACACCCAAAATTCCACCATGGAGAAAAGCCATTAGCTCCAAGCGCCATAAACCCCAATGAACAGGTTTATACTCCTGAAGGTTTTGAAAAAACTACAGAACCAAAGGAAATGAGCATGCAAGAGATCCAGGAAACCATCCAGGAATTCAAACATGCCGCACAGATGGCCAAAGATGCTGGATTTGATGGTATAGAAATACATTCTTCTAATGGATATTTATTTCATCAATTTTTCAATAAAAATGCAAACCAGCGAACCGATGACTACGGTGGGAATATTCCCAACAGAGCTCGTTTTTTCTTTGATGTTCTGGAAGCAGTAAGTGAAGTATGGCCGGAAAATCAAATTGGATGCAGGTTTAACCCCTCACTTCATAAATCCTTCGGAATTGTTGCAAGTGAAGAAAGTATACCAACCTTTGATTATATAATCGAAAAACTGAATGCATACGATCTTGCCTACGTGCACCTTTCAGAACCATTTACAGATGTAAGCTATGTTCCATACCTGGAAACTGAAATCGCCAGGCATTACAGAAAGATCTATAAAGGAACATTAATGATCAATAATGGATTTGATCGTGAATCTGGGAACAAGGTAATTGAGGCGGGAGATGCAGATTTAGTTGCGTATGCCAAGTGGTTCATTTCCAATCCCGATCTTCCTAAAAGATTTGAGAATAAATGGCCTTTAGCCGAATTTGATCAAGATACATTCTATACCCCTGGAAAAGAAGGATACACAGATTATCCGGTTTACGAAGAAGAAAAAGTATCATAATTTTATTATAAAGCTGCTTTAAAAGCTGTTAAGAATTTTTGGACCAGCTAAATGTTACGGTAACTTAGACTAACTAAAAAATATAAATTATGGATCAGGCGAAACTTGACCACATGAGGTCTACTTTAAATAAGCTGGAGGATATTAAAAATACTCAGAGTAGTATTATCGATAAAATAAATCATGTAATCACAGATCTATTTGAACATCCGGATAAAAACCTGGAGAAAGTGATGGAAGATGCACACCAGAAAGCTTCAGACAATATTGATGCAGTAAGAGAGGCGATGGAAGAATATGAGATGGAGATCAATAAAATGGAGAATCAGGATTAATTTAAAGGTACATTAACAGGCTTTTAAAAGAGCAATCAATAAATTGAGGTCAGTCTAATAAACTGACCTTTTTTTATGAAGCATATCAGCGCCAGGGAGATCAAAACAATGGAAAAGATCTTCCGATTGAATTTAATAAACAGTTGCACAGGTTATAAATCTGCTAATCTTATTGCTACAAAATCTAAAAACGGAAATTCCAATGTTGCGGTTTTTAGTTCGGTTACACATATGGGCAGTAATCCTGCTATGTTAGGATTTGTGACCAGGCCTTTAAGTGTAGCCAGGAATACTTACGATAATATAAAAGCCACCTCTTTTTTCACGGTGAACCATATCCATGAAAAAATGATCGAAAAAGCTCATCAGACTGCTGCAAAATATGATGAGGATATTTCAGAATTTCTTAAAACCGGATTAAGCGAAGAATATCTAGACGATTTTCACGCTCCATATGTTAAGCAATCTGAGATCAAATTAGGTTGTAAATATCTAAATGAATATGAAATTAAAGAAAATGACACCCTTTTAGTTGTAGCATCTATAGAGCATATCTACTTTGATGAAGGAATTCAAATGCCCGACGGATGGCTTCGCCTTGACGATGCCGGAACCGTTACTGTTAATGGATTAGATGGATATTCTCTACCCAGCCTGCTGGACAGGTTCCATTACGCGAGACCAGGACAGGAGGTGAAATCATTCTTTAGCGATGAAAATAAATAATGAGGCATGTGAAAAAGGAAAATCTTCCTGAAAAAATATGCCTGGTTTGCAAAAGGCCTTTTAGTTGGCGAAAGAAGTGGGAAAAAAATTGGGAAGAAGTCAAATATTGCAGTGATCAATGCCGAAAAAACAAAAAATGAGCACAGGTCTTGTCTGGTTTAGAAATGATCTAAGAATTACAGATCATGAAGCTTTGAAGGAAGCATGTATAAACCATGAAAAAGTTATTGGAGTGTATTTCTTTGATCCCAGGCATTTTCAGAAAACAAGATTTGGTTTTCCTAAAACCGGCAAATTCCGGGCAAAATTTTTAATTGAAAGTATCCAGGATTTAAACAATAAGCTTGAATCCCTCAATATATCTCTGTTGGTTTATCAGAAAAAACCGGAAGATTTAATTGCAGACCTGGTTTCAAAATATGAGATTCAATCCATATATTTTCAGGAAGAATGGACTTCTGAAGAAAAAGATGTGGAAAAAGCAGTAAGAGCTGTGGTTCCAAAATTAGAATTTCATTCTTATCATCAGCAATTTTTATATCATCCTGAAGATATTCCTTTTGCTTCATTTCAAAAGATCCCCCGTGTTTTTACTGAATTTAGAAAAGCCTGCGAAAAGCAAATCAGTATAAGGCCATTAACGAGTGCTCCTACTCCACTGCATCCTTCAAATTTGCTTGATGAAAATTCAATCATTCCCGGACTGGAAGAGCTTGGGCTTTCTGAATTTGAAACAGACTCCAGAACGGCATTTCCATTTAAAGGTGGAGAAAAACAGGCCCTGAAAAGAGTAGAGACGTACTTCTGGAAAACAAAAAATCTTTCAGCATATAAAGAAACCAGAAACGGACTGATTGGTGAAGCTTATAGTTCAAAACTCTCTGCCTGGCTGGCAAATGGTTCAATTTCACCAAAACAGATCTATTACGAAGTGAAAAAATATGAAAAGGAGATCACCAGTAACCAAAGTACTTACTGGCTGATATTGGAACTCATATGGAGAGACTTTTTTAAATATGTTTCCCTAAAACATGGAAATAAGATTTTTCATTTGAAAGGAATTTTAGAGAAAGATCTAAAATGGAATTATGATGATCTACAATTAAAGGATTGGATTGATGGTAATACTTCAGAAGTATTTATAAATGCGAATATGAAAGAAATTGCAGCTACTGGATTTATGAGCAACCGTGGCAGGCAAAATGTAAATAGTTTCTGGGCAAAAGAACTACAACAGGACTGGCGAGTAGGCGCTTCCTATTTTGAGAGTCAGCTAATAGATTATGACGTGCATAGCAATTGGGGCAACTGGATGTATAATAGCGGAGTTGGGAATGATCCCAGAGACCGCAAGTTTAATATTAAGAGCCAGGCAGACAGATACGACCCCAACCAGGAATACCAGAACTTATGGCTGAACGACTAAAAACACTACGCCTCATCCTGGGCGACCAACTTAATTATCAGCACAGCTGGTTTAAAGAAGAACAGGAGAACATCACCTATGTGATGATGGAAATGCACCAGGAGACAGATTATGTTGTGCATCATATTCAGAAAGTAATTGGTTTCTTCAGTGCTATGAGAAATTTTTCTAAACATTTAGAAGAAAGAGATCATCAGGTGATTTACTTCAAAATAAATGATGATCATAATACTCAGGATCTTGAGAAGAACCTCAAACATCTTATAACTAAAGATAATTTTGAAAAATTCGAATTTCAACTCCCTGATGAGTATCGATTAGATGAGCAACTAAATAAGATCTGCAAAGGTCTTGATATAGAATCTGAATCTTTTGATACAGAGCATTTCTTTACCAGGAGAGATGAACT
Organism: Christiangramia sediminis; assembly: GCF_020552705.1. Classification (GTDB taxonomy): domain Bacteria; phylum Bacteroidota; class Bacteroidia; order Flavobacteriales; family Flavobacteriaceae; genus Christiangramia; species Christiangramia sediminis. The sequence goes on from NZ_JAJBZG010000002.1 coordinate 688,173, forward strand.
TGAAAACTATTTCAAAGGTAAAAAGCAAATGGTCATGGAGTATTTCTATCGGGATATGCGGAAGAAACATGATATCCTAATGGTTAATACGAAGGATCCGCAAGGTGGGAAATGGAATTTTGATAAATCGAATAGAAAGAAGTGGAAAGGAACCCCTGAAATTCCTCACGAACGTGGTTTTCGAAAGAATGTAATTGATATTCTAGAAGAAATACAAAAAGCTGAAATTAAGACCATGGGAACTGTAAATGCAGAAAATTACAATTGGCCTACTTCCCGCGAGGATGCACTTTCAGTATTAAATTATTTCTGTAAAAATTTATTGCTACATTTTGGCGATTTTCAGGATGCCCTCCACACCGATGAGACCTATCTTTTTCATTCCAGATTATCCTTCAGTTTAAACACCAAATTGATAAGCCCCAGAGAAGTTATTGACAGTGTAATTGACTATTACCATGATCACAAAGAAGAAATAGACATCTCGCAAGTTGAAGGTTTTGTAAGGCAAATTCTGGGATGGAGGGAGTATATGAGAGGAATTTACTGGAAAGAAATGCCTGGGTATAAAAGATCGAATAAACTGGATAACCAAAATACTCTTCCAGCTTTCTATTGGAATGCGGATACCAAAATGAACTGCCTGCACCATGCTATTAAAAATAGTCTTGAGAATGCTTATGCACACCACATTCAACGCCTAATGATCACTGGCAACTACGCACTACTTACGGAAACCAATCCCGATGAAGTAGATAAATGGTATTTAGGCATTTATATAGACGCGATAGAATGGGTTGAAATTACGAATACAAGAGGAATGAGCCAGTTCGCAGATGGAGGAATTGTGGCCACAAAACCATACGTTTCAAGCGGTAGTTACATCAATAAAATGAGTAATTATTGCAAAGACTGTCATTATAATGTGAACCAAAAGACCGGTGAAAACTCCTGTCCTTTTAACAGTCTTTACTGGAATTTTCTGGATTCAAAAAGAGAAATATTCAGAGATAACCAACGGATGAAAATGATGTACAGCCTACTGGATAAAAAGGCTGCGGAAGAACTGGAAGAAATCAGGGAGAGAGCCAGAACCATAATTCAGCAGCCTGCTGATTTTTAGCACCTAAAGTTAAATCAAGGTTAAATGAGCTCATACCGCTGCATCTATTATCTAAATTAGTACTAGAATTAATCAATAAACTAATCAAATATTAACCAACGGCAAGCATTGTGCCTGCCTTAAAATCAACCTGACATGAGAGATTTAATTTGGCTTATTATCGTTTTACTGGTAATTGGATGGCTTGTAGGATATTTTGCATTCCCAGACCTTGGAAGCATTATTCACATTTTAATAGTACTGGCCGTTATCCTTATACTTTATAAGTTACTAACGGGAAGACGACTGTAAATAGTTGAAAATTTTATACAACCCTTTGAGCAATCAAAGGGTTTTTTTGTTTAAATCCATTCATGGATAAAATTTAAAATATGTGGAAACTGGAAAATAAAAAAGCGCTTGTTACTGGTGGCTCCAAAGGAATAGGAAAGGCCACCGTTATTGAATTTTTAGAACTGGGAGCTGAAGTTCTATTTACGGCCAGAAATGAGAAAGAAGTTTATTCCTTGGAAACTGAACTCAGAAAGAATGGCTACAAAGTGACAGGTTTGGTAGCCGATTCCGCAAAATCTAAGGATATAGAAAAAATTAAAGACTGGATAGAAGAAAACTGGAAGAGCTTAGATATCCTGGTCAATAATGCTGGTATCAACATCCGGAAAAAAGCAAATGATTACTCAGAAGAAGAGTTTCGAAAAGTTTTAGAGATCAACCTTATCGCTCCCTTCGAGATTAGCAGGAAACTTTATCCATTCTTAAAGAATTCAGAAAAAGCATCCATTATAAATGTAGCATCTTCAGCAGCTACACAAGACGTTGGCACTGGAACCCCTTATGCCATGTCTAAAGCCGGTCTTTTACAACAGTCCAGAAGCCTGGCGGTTGAATGGGCTGCAGATAATATAAGAGTAAATTCAGTTTCTCCCTGGTTTACCAAAACTCCCCTAACAGAAGGCTATCTTCATAATGAAGAAAAAATGCGTTCCATATTAGAACGGACTCCTTTGAATCGTGTTGCTGAAGCCAAAGAAATATCATCTATTATAAGCTTTCTGGCCATGGACAAATCATCTTTTATTATGGGTCAAAATATCATTGCCGATGGCGGAATGAGCATAACTGCTTTGTAAATAGCAATATTTACTATCTTTAATGAAAACTAATCCTATGAAAAAATTATTATTTACCATGATAGCGGGAGCTTTAATGATCTCTTGTAATCAAAACAAAAAAGAACAAGAGGAAATCGCAAAAGATCCTAACCTTGAAATTCATGAAAAAATTGCCATGGCGAATGGGTTTGAGGAATTTGACAGTATTAATAAATTAAAATTCACATTCAACGTAAAAGTAAATGATACCCTGCGCTCTGAAAGACGGTGGACATGGAATATCAAAAGTGACAAAATAAGCCTTACAGAAAAAGACTCTACCATGAGTTATACTAAAAAGGATAGTTTGGCCAAAGATAAGGAATATATAGACCAGAGATTTGTGAACGATTCTTACTGGCTACTATTCCCTTACCAGCTTAAATGGTCCAATGCCGATTTTAGTGAAGCTAAAACAGCAAAAGCTCCTATTAGCGGAGATGAAATGCAGATGCTAACCGTGAGTTTCCCTTCTGAAGGCGGTTACACACCTGGAGATAGTTACGATATCTATTTTGATGATGAATTCATGATCCAGGAATGGGTTTACAAAGCATCCGGAGGCGGTAGAGAAATGGCTACTACCTGGGAAGATTATGAAGATTTTGACGGAGTTAAAATCTCAAAGATGCATAAATCTGAAGATGGAAATTTTGAACTTTACTTTACAGACATTTATGTGGAATAAGAAGCTGAGAATAGCTAAAATTAAAAAAGAGGCGAAAGCCTCTTTTTTTTATACTTTTTCCTTACTCAAAATTCCTTTTTTCAGGATCTGTCCAAATTCATACATATCTTTAAAAGAACAATAAAACGGAGCCGGTGCTAATCTAATTACATTTGGTTCCCGCCAGTCTGTTATCACTCCTTGATCCATTAAAAATCTAAATAGCTCTTTGCCTTCGCCGTGTAAAAACACAGAGATTTGCGTTCCTCTTTCATCCTGCTCAGAGGGGGTGATGATCTCAAAACTACTATCTACCTCTTTATCAATTTCGTGGAGCACAAATTCTAAATAGGCCACGATCTTATTCCTTTTTTCAATTAAAGCAGGCATTCCAACCTCAGCAAACATTTCTAAGGATGCTAAATATGGCGCCATGGCCAGAATAGGAGCATTACTTATTTGCCATGCATCTGCTGTAGGTTCTGGTTGAAATTCAGGTTCCATCAAAAAGCGCCGGTCTTTATTATGTCCCCACCAGCCTTCAAATCTTGGAATGTCTTTTTTATTATGATATTTCTTATTTATAAAACATCCGGAGGCATTCCCGGGACCTGAATTCATATATTTATAACTGCACCAGGCAGCAAAGTCAACATTCCAGTCACTCAATTTCAGCTCTATATTACCTGCGGCATGTGCAAGGTCCCAGCCAACAAAAGCGCCAGCATCGTGTCCTGCTTTGGTAATCGTCTTCATGTCGAATACCTGGCCAGTATAATAATTCACTCCGCCAATAAGAACAAGGGCACACTCCTCTCCAACTTCTTTTATTTTCTTAAGTACATCTTCTGTTCTAAAATTGTTCTCTCCCTCCCGCTTTTTAATTTCTACGATCGCATCTTGTGGATCATAACCATGAAAGCGTACCTGACTCGAGATCATATATTGATCACTGGGGAAAGCTTTTTCCTCACATATGATCTTATATCTTTTTCCTGAAGGCCTGTAAAAGGATACCATCAATAAATGAAGGTTGACCGTAAGCGTATTCATTACGGTAACTTCTGAAGGATTTGCTCCTACCACCTTTGCCAGTTTCTCCGAAAAACGCTCATGATAATCCCACCATGATTTTTCAGCGTAAAAATGCCCCTCTACAGCAAGTTCAGCCCAGTCTTTCATGATCTCATCCACATATTTCTTTGCTGATCTGGGTTGTAGGCCCAAGGAATTTCCTACGAAATAAATAACATCCTTACCGTTTACCTTCGGAAAAATGAATTCATCTCGATATTTAGATAATTTATCTTCTTTATCTAATTCTATGGCAAATTCCCTGGAATTCTCGAACTGCATATTTTCAATTTTTGGTAAAAATACAATTTCGTTTTAAAAGACATAGGGCTGAAACACCGCATAAAATCTTTAATTTTGTCAAAAAACAAGGAATGCACTTTTTACCAGAAGCCATAGATGACTATATAGTTGCCCATTCACAAAAAGAACCGGATTTGCTTTATAAACTGAACCGGGAGACAAATCAAAAAATATTACAACCCAGGATGCTTAGCGGGCACTATCAGGGACGGGTGTTAAGTCTACTTTCCAAAATGAAAGCGCCTAAAAACATTCTTGAAATTGGCACTTATACGGGTTATTCTGCGTTATGTCTGGCTGAAGGTTTATCAAAAGATGGAATGCTCCATACAATAGATGTGAATGAAGAGCTATATGATTTTCAGAAAAAATATTTTGAGAGATCAGACTATGTCGAAAATATTCAGCAATATCTTGGTGATGCGACTGAGATTATTCCTAAGATAGATTCAAAATTCGACTTGGTCTTTATCGATGCCGATAAACCAAACTATCCTAAATATTTTGAATTGATCATTGAAAAAATGAATCCTGGCGGCATTATTTTATCTGATAACGTGCTTTGGTCGGGGAAAGTAATTGAAGATGTTCAGGAAGATGATGAATCTACCCAGGCACTTTTAAAATATAATAAATTACTGGCTGAAGATGATCGTGTGGAAACCGTTATTTTACCAATTAGGGACGGCCTTAGCCTCACCCGAGTGAAGTAATTAATAAAGTGTTCTACCTGATCTTTCGTAAAATTTGTGAAATACTATCGCAAATATAATTCCCACAATCATACCTACCAGAATGTCTCCGGGATAGTGCACTCCAACATAAATACGGCTCATAACGAATATTACTGGCCAGATATAGGCTAGATAAATCCATCTTGATTTTTGAGCAAGTACCAGGACTAAAAAGGTGGTTGCAGCAAAAGAAGTAGATGAGTGACCTGAGAAAAAACTATAATTAGTAGGCTCCTGCAGTATGCGGATCACCTCTGTAAGTTCAGGAGTATTATTGGGCCGTAACCTAAGAGCGATCCCTTTCACAAGATTGGTAAATCCCCAGGTTGAGAAAACGGTAGCCAGCAAAAAAAGTGTTGAAAAAGTAGCTTTTTTCCAATGGAAAGCTAAAAAGAAAAATAAAAAGAAAAGTAAATAAAGGGGGATCCAATGTCTTGGATCGGTAACAAAGATCCAGAAACCATCATATCTTTCAATACCAAGGCTATTTAGATATACAAAGAGCTCTATGTCCCATTGCTGAATTTGCTCCCACATTCAATTAAAAATTTAGGGCTTACGTCTTACAGAACCAGTTATCTCGTCTATATCTTCTTTTACCTTATCTATTTCTCCCCTAACATCTTTGGTAAAATCAGTATTTATGCCCTGCTTATCGGCACTTTTCTGAATTTCACTTTTAATATCATTAGAAGCGTTCCGAACCGCTTTCATGCCTTTCCCCAAACCTCTGGCAATATCCGGAATCTTATCAGCTCCAAAAACCATTACCAAAATGAACATAATAAAGGCAATTTCGGCTCCACTAATAAATAAAGGTAACATGTGCATAGTATGACAAATATAATTACAAATCTAAGCATAAAAAAAGCCGACTCGTTAAAGTCGGCTTAAATATTATACTGTTAAATGCTAGTCCTGAGCAGAATCTTTGAACTCATCAAATTCATTCTTATTCTCTTTTTTAGGCCAGCTATTATTATTAACATCAACATCTGCAGTTTCCAGATTTGGATCTATAGTAATGCTGGTGATCTCTTTATTTGAAGGAATCACTTTACTTACCACCTTATCGTTCTTTCTCCATATCTGAACAGGGTAAGTTTTCTTTTCTGAAGTACCATCAGCATAGGTAACTTCAACAATTAAAGGCATTACAAGTCCTCCTGGTTTTTCAAATACTACCTGATAGAAATACTTTGGAGTTTGCAGGTTCTTTCTTTCTTCTTCACTGAAGTTATCCATCACATAAGCCTGAAGGGTCTCAGAATTCTCCATTAAAGACTTATTCTTCATACTTTCATCAAATGCTGCATCATCTTCAGTAACTACATACAGTGCTTTAGTTTCTTCAGGAGTTGTCCCGTATCTCTTCAACATTTCCTTACCGGCTTCTGTTGGAGTATCGGTAACATAATATTTATTTACTTCTTTAATTCCTATATCCACATTATCTGTTGTATAGAACCATCCTCTCCAGAACCAGTCAAGATCAATACTTGAAGCATCTTCCATGGTTCGGAAGAAATCTTCAGGAGTTGGGTGTTTAAACATCCATCTGTGTGAATAAGTACTAAAAGCATAGTCAAAAAGCTCACGCCCCATCACTGTTTCACGAAGAATATTCAGTGCTGTTGCAGGTTTTCCATAAGCGTTATTTCCTAACTGATGAACCTGTTCCGGGTTAGACATGATCGGGGAAATAAAATCCTGATTTCCCTTCATATAAGGAACGATCTTACTTGGCTCTCCTCTTCTTGAAGGATATTTAGAATTTGGAGCAACTGCTTCAGGATAAGCTTCAGCAAACTCCTGCTCTGCTAAATACTGCACAAAGGTATTGATACCTTCATCCATCCATCCCCACTGACGCTCATCTGAATTTACGATCATTGGGAAAAAGTTATGTCCTACTTCGTGTATGATCACACTCATCATTCCAAATTTAGTACGGTCGCTATAGTTCCCGTCTTCATCTGGCCGACCATAATTCCAGCAGATCATTGGATATTCCATCCCTTGATTCTTTGCATGAACAGATACAGCCTTATGGTAAGGATACTGGAACGTATGCTTAGAGTAACTTTTTAAAGTACTGGCAACAACTTCTGTAGACCATTCTTCCCATAGCGGATTTCCTTCTTTAGGATAAAGCGAAACTGCCATCACATCTTTTCCCATCACATCTACGGCCATCATATCCAAAATGAATTTTCTGGAAGTAGAGAAGGCGAAATCACGTACCATATCGGCTTTATAAGTCCAGGTCTTGGTTTTAGTAGAGAAACCTTTCTCAGCTTCAACAGCTTCTTCCTGAGTTCTAACGATCACTGGTTTATCAAAAGATTTTTTAGCCTGCTCGTAACGCTTCATCATATCTTTGGTATACACGTCCTTTCTATTCTGAAGTTCTCCGGTAGCTTCCATCACGTGATCTGCAGGAACGGTAATATTAACCTCGTAATCTCCAAATGGAAGAGCAAATTCACCATTACCCCAGAATTGATAGTTTTGCCAGCCTTCTACATCATTGTAAACCGCCATTCTTGGAAAGAACTGAGCGATCACGTAAGCTTTATTCCCGTCTTCAGGGAAAAACTCATAACCTGAACGTGCACGGTTGGTAACATGATTATTTACATTATAAGACCATTTAATATCGAAAGTATAGCTTTCACCAGATTTCAATGGCTGTGGCATATCTATTCGCATCATAGTTTGATGAATGGTATACTTCAGGTCTGTACCATTTTGTGATACCTCTTTGATATTGAAACCACCATCAAAGGGCTCTTGTAAATAACTATCAGCGAACCTTGCAGGGGTTGTAACCGGACCCATACCATCGCCATCTTTCTGAAGAGCAGGAGCATCTTTTTTACGAATATTCTGGTCTAACTGTACCCAAAGGTATTCCAGGTTTTCAGGAGAATTATTATGATAGGTGATCGTTTCTTCACCCGTAATTGTTGAGTTCTTGTCATCCAGAACAATATCCATCTTGTAATCTGCCTCATTCTGGTAGTAAGCTGGGCCAGGTGCACCAGATGCAGTTCTGTATTGATTTGGAGTGGCAAGTTCCTGATACATCTGCCTGAATTTGTTTTGGTTTGTATGCCCCTCTTGACGTGCCTCTTTCTGTTCAGTTTCCTGTGCAGAAACACCTGCGAAAACAAACATTAAAAACACAGAGCATAACATGTTTAATCTCTTCATTTACTTTGTTTTAATTTAAGGTTGCTAAAAATAAGTATTTTAAATTCCACGGAAAAGACATTCTAAAAATTTACACTGTTACTTCCCTTACTTTTGGTAAGCAGCATGCTTTCTATTTCCTCTCCTTTTTTTATATGGGTAATATTCTTTTGAGCATCAAAAAGATCGGTGAGAATAAGATTTTCTACTTTCACTTTGTTGAAGCTTTTAATATTTGTAGACTCTAAAAACAAGACAATTTGATCTGCATCAAATTTACTTCCCAGCAGTTTAAGTTCCAGGAGTTTTCCGTCCACCATAATTTTCAATTTCGTGCCCAGATACTTTTCCATAATTGCTTTATTGGTACTGAGCTCTTCTTTATAAGACAAACTAATATCCTTTTGATATCTTTTGCTTAGAACGTTCTCGAAATCATCAATAAAAACACGGGAAATTATCTGAATACTTTCCTGTTCCACATCATATTCTATTTCTGTAACACTTAGGTAAGTCTCGTGATCCTCTGCAACGAAAGAAGATAAAAATATAAAAGCAAATAAAAGAGCTAGGGTCTTCTTCATCTATTCCTGATTATTTGTTTTTTGTTGATCATATACAATTCGACTATACTCGTCTATTTTTCGATCGAAATTAAAAATGGCTCATTCCATTTCTATTTTAGTATTTAAGGATCAAATACCAAACCAGAATGCGAGCATGTAAAGGTTAGACTGTAAATAGTCCTTAAGGTTTAAAAGATTTAAATTATCCCGGAATTTGCACCGGAGCATTTAAAGCAGATCCCCGCCTCTCTTTGAAATCTTCAATTTTGGTTTGAAAATATTCAATCAACACAAAAGCATTACTATTAATTACCAGGCGTTTAAATCTAGTGTCTTCAGTACAGAAATAAACAAAATTGCAAATCTCATTATCTTTTAAATTGAGATCTTCCCGAAAGAATTCATGTCCCACTATTTGAATACTCTTATTTGCCAATTCCTTTGGAGAATAATATACCGGCTTATCAGAATTTTCAGAAAGTTTATTCATTACTGCCCCGGCAATCTTATCTAATCGAATTCCACCGTTAAGATTTGGCTTTCCATAAGGACTCAATTTTTTATCTTTTTCGATAAAAGTGTTCAGATCATTCTGCAACCTGTTTTTAGTTTCTACCTGGGTCACAGAAATCTTACCTATATCATTCGCTAAATAACCGGAAAGTTTGATATCATCTATCACAATTTCCGCCAGTTCATTCATTTTATTCTGAAGACTGATCAGCAAAGACCTGGATTCCAGCATTTTTCTGGTCACCACCACGGTCTTATTTTCAAACTGAACCGAAGAAACATACAAACTGTCATTTTCCCTGGCTAAAATTTGAAATTCTCCATTCGCATTGGTCACCGCTCCTTTTTCCAGATTAAGATTGATTACATGTATCTTCTCAATATCGGCACTATTTGCATCTATTTTTCCCTTTAAAACAGAAGACTCCTGGGCAAATGAATTGTAAGTGAACAAAAACAGTAAACAGAATAAGCTCAGTGACTTTATGATATTTATAAATTTTAATTTCAAATCTTTAATTTTTGATATAGATTTTACAAAAAAAGCGATTTTAATCCAGTTCCCGTAATTCTTTGAAAGAATCTATTTTTTCATTGAAAAATTCAACCAGCTGTAAGGTGCTCTCCGCTAGGACTAATTCTTCATAACGCTCATCATCTGCACAATAGAATAGAAAATTCATGATCTCGTTTTCAGGAATTTCCAACTGAGTCACATAGAAACTTTTTCCTACAAGATTCAGGCCTTTATTTACCAGAATGGAAAGTTGATTATTATCTTCTGCTTTCTCCAGTTGTTTCTTTTTGCCATTCAATGTATTTAATATGGAAATTAGTGGACCGCCGCCATTAGCAGATTGAACGGCTAATTCAAGGCTGGTTCTTCTGGGTTTAGGAAAAGGCATTCCTAATTTTTCATAGATAGATTTAGGCATTCTGGTAACATCTCCAGAAAGAACCCCCGAAAGCCTTATATCATCCAACTGCACTTCATCCAGTTCATTAAATTTCTCGATCAACCTGATCTTCAAAGATCCTTCAAAACTAGATTCTTTTAGTACGAAATTCCTGTTTTCAAATTGGACCGAAGAAAAAAAGATGCTGTCGCCGGGTTTAGCCAAAATTTTAAATTCTCCACTTACATCTGTGGTAGTTCCTGTTTCCGCATTTAAATTAATTACGTGAACACCAGAAGCATTTTGAATACTGTCTACAATTATCTGTCCCTGCAATACTTGTCTTTCCTGAGCTTCTGTAGTCTGAAAAAACAGAAATAGAATAAAGAGTAATAAAAGTGATGAATTAGTTTTTTGATGTATCATTAAGTTCTCTAAGATTAATGAAATCCTGTTTTCTGTTTTTATAATATTCAATAAGATCCAGGCTGTTGGAGGAATCAAGAATGATTTTAAATTCTGGCTCCCGGGCACAATAGTATACAAAATTTTCAATTTCAGATTCTGGCAAGCCAAGGTCTAATATAAAAAAACTTCTCCCCAGCACATCAATTCCATGCTGAACTAAGATCTGAAGTTTATCCTGTTTGTCCAGATTCTTTAAATATTTCGTTCTTCCGTTAATATCATTTAGCACAACATCTAAGGAAACACCTCCCAATAAAACACCAATATACTGCCACCTGCTTGTAATATTTTGGTTTGCTGTATACAGGCGTCTTTCTGTCTGGCTAAGCTTTTTCTCCGGGTAAGGAATACCGTATTTCTCCCTGTCAAAATAACTGATCTTTGGCAGATCGGTATCCAAATGACCGCTAAGTTTGAGATCACTTATACTTACCTCATCCAGTTCGTTTCTAGCAGGAAATAATTTTACCTGAATTTTGCCGGAATCAAGATCGGTTGTGGAGATTATGATTTCCCTATTTTCAAACTGCACCGAAGAAAATAATATACGGTTCCCTGCTTTCGCATAGATCCTAAAAATTCCAGAATTATTACTGGTAGTTCCCTTTTCAAGGTCCAGGTTGACGATATGAATATTTGCGGGAGAAATTGAATCAGAAAGAATTTGTCCCTCAAGAAGTTTTATTTCCTGAGAGAATAAATCAAAATCTGCAAAACAAAGCAGCAGTAAAAAAGGCCAATATCTGGCTTTAATTTTTCGGATCAAGACGAATTGGTTAGTATTCGTATTCTTAAGTAACGATAGATTTTCTTATTTCGCCTTTAGTGATTGATAAAATTTTAATAATACGCTCATTTCTTTAAATTTACCGTAAAAACATGATTCACGCGATACTTGCCAGTACTTCCACGCTACATAATGAAGATTATCTTGAATATTTAATTCCTCATCTACCAGAATTATTTAAGAATGTAAAAGAAGTATTATTTATTCCCTATGCCAGGCCAGGAGGCATTTCTCATGAGGAATATACTTCAAAAGCAGCTGAAGCATTTTCAAAAGCAGGTATAATATTACGAGGGATCAATGAATTTGAAGATCCTGTAAAAGCGGTTAAGGAAGCTGCCGGGATTTTTACCGGCGGAGGAAACACCTTTCTGTTGGTTTCAGAATTATACAGAAAAAAAATAATGAATGTCATTAAAGAAGTTGTAAAGAACGGCACTCCGTATATGGGAACCAGCGCCGGAACTAATATTGCCGGCCTGAGTATGCAAACTACTAATGACATGCCTATAGTCTATCCACCTAGCTTTCAAACACTGGGATTGATTCCTTTTAATATCAACCCTCATTACCTGGATCCAGATCCAAATTCAGAACATAAAGGTGAAACCAGGGAGACGAGAATCAATGAATTTCATGGCCTCAACTCTCAACCCGTGATAGGTCTTAGAGAAGGAAGCTGGCTGGAATTAAAGGATAATAAAGTTACGTTAAAAGGCAAGCTGAAAGCAAGGCTTTTCAAAAAGGATAAATTACCTTTCGAAATAGAGACAGGAACAGATTTAACCGATTTGAATTAATATGGACTACCAGCATATTCTCGATACTATTCAAGATGAAATGAGCTACCGTGATGTAACAGGAAAAGTAGCCTCTTACATTCCGGAATTAGCAAAAGTTGATCGAAAAAAATTCGGCATGCATGTGTATTGCGGGGATCAGAAACAATTCTGCTTCGGAGATAGCCAAGATAACTTTTCTATACAGAGTATTTCCAAGGTCTTTACATTGGCTATGGCGATGAGATTAATGGGGGAAGATCTTTGGGATCGTGTTGATGTAGAACCATCTGGTGACCCGTTTAATAGTCTTACCCAGCTTGAATATGAAAGCGGAATTCCCCGAAATCCGTTTATTAATGCCGGAGCACTTGTAATTTCTGATATTCTCGTTGATCAATTTAAGGATCCAAAACAGGAATTACTCGATTTTGTAAGGGAAATTACCGGAGATGAAAATATTCATTACGATGAGACTGTAGCTGCTTCTGAAAAATCAACGGGTTATAGAAATATAGCCCTGGTAAATTATATCAAAGCACTTGGAAATATTAAATGTGACGTAGAACCCATTGTCGATTTTTATTTCTATCAATGTTCTCTGGCCATGTCTTGCCAACAGCTTTCAAAAGCGTTTATGATCTTTGCCAATAGAGGTAGAATTCTTGAGACAGATAAAAAGATCTTAAAACCGAAAACTGTAAAAAGAATTAATGCTTTAATGCAAACTTGTGGTTTCTATGATGAAGCTGGAGAATTTAGTTTTCAGGTAGGCTTACCGGGAAAAAGTGGTGTGGGAGGTGGAATTGTCGCCATTCACCCCAACAATTTTTCTGTAGCAGTATGGAGCCCTATTTTAAACGATAATGGAAATTCAGAGCTAGGTATGAAAGCCTTAGAGAGATTCACTACCCTTACCGGTGTGTCGGTCTTTTAATTTAGAGCAACAAAAAAATGCCTTCCGAAGATCGGAAAGCATTCCTTTATAAATTGAACACTGCTAAAATTAAAGTGCTGCGACGTGCTTAGTCAAATTTGACTTTAGGTTAGCAGCTTTATTATCGTGAATGATATTTTTCTTAGCTAATTTGTCTACCATAGAAATAACAGAAGGTAACATTCCCTCAGCTTCTTTCTTATCGGCATCACGCAATTTTTTGATAGCGTTTCTTGTTGTTTTATGCTGGTAGCGATTTCTTAGACGTTTAGTCTCATTGCTACGAATCCTCTTCAACGCTGACTTATGATTTGCCATTACAATTGTTATTTAAATGTTTTTTAAAAGTAGTCCGTAGGGGAATCGAACCCCTGTTACCAGGATGAAAACCTGGCGTCCTAACCCCTAGACGAACGGACCATAATCTATTTCAAAATGCAACTTTAATTGTTGCTGTAAACAAACACATTCTTTCAGTGTTTCTCTTCGTAGTCCGTAGGGGAATCGAACCCCTGTTACCAGGATGAAAACCTGGCGTCCTAACCCCTAGACGAACGGACCATTTTGTTTCAAATGCGGATGCAAAAATACAACTATTTTTCAATGCCGCAAATGTTCAACAAAAATTTTTAAATTTTTTAATAGGCCTTTGCAAACAGCACTCTTCCAACTGACGGATTACCAGTCAAAACACAGCTTCCCGCTTCTTCTTTTCTTTCAAAAGGAATACACCTTATGGTAGCTTTTGTAAGTTCCTTGATCTTATTTTCAGTTTCGGGAGTACCATCCCAATGTGCTGAAATGAATCCAGCCTTTTCTTTTAAAACCTTTTTGAACTCATCAAAGGTTTCAACTTCAGTAATATGAGAATCTCTATAGGTCTTAGCTTTATTAAATAAGCTCTGCTGAATTTCAGTCATAAGAGCTTTGACCTTTTCAACAACTTCAGCTCTGTTTACAAACTCCTTGGTTAACGTATCTCTTCTTGCAAGCTCAACCGTTCCTTTTTCAAGATCCTTAGGTCCTATTGCTAATCTTACAGGAACTCCCTGTAATTCATACTGGGCAAATTTCCATCCTGGCTTCTGATTATCATTATCATCAAATTTCACTGATACGCCAACTGCCCTAAGCTCTTTTACCAGTTCATTAGCAACTTCTGAAATTTGTTCTAATTGCTCCTCGCTCCTGTAAATAGGAACAATTACTACCTGTATTGGAGCAAGGTTTGGAGGCAACACCAACCCATTATCATCACTATGGGTCATTATAAGCGCACCCATAAGCCTGGTAGAAACACCCCAGGAGGTGGCCCATACATGCTCCAGTCCACCTTCTTTAGTTGCAAATTTTACATCAAATGCTTTGGCGAAATTTTGACCTAAGAAATGAGAAGTTCCTGCCTGTAAAGCCTTCCCATCCTGCATCATTGCTTCAATACAATAAGTTTCAAGAGCCCCTGCAAAACGTTCATTTTCAGTTTTACTTCCTTTTACCACCGGCATGGCCATAAATTCTTCCGCAAACTGGGCATATATATTATTCATCAATTCAGTTTCCTGAAGTGCTTCTTCTTTCGTCGCATGCGCCGTATGCCCTTCCTGCCAAAGAAATTCGGCTGTTCTAAGAAATAATCTGGTTCTCATTTCCCAACGTACCACATTGGCCCACTGGTTTATTTTTATAGGAAGATCTCTGTAGGATTGCACCCAGTTTTTATAGGTATTCCAGATAATAGCTTCAGAAGTTGGTCTCACCACAAGTTCTTCCTCCAGCTTTGCTTCAGGATCTACCATTAATTTTCCTGGCTTGTCGGGATCATTTTTTAATCTGTAATGTGTCACCACCGCACATTCTTTAGCGAATCCTTCGGCATTCTTCTCTTCAGCTTCAAAAAGGCTTTTCGGTACAAAAAGAGGAAAATAGGCATTTTGATGACCTGTCTCTTTAAACATTCTGTCCAGTTCGGCCTGCATTTTTTCCCAGATGGCGTAACCATAAGGTTTGATCACCATGCATCCCCGAACCGCTGAATTTTCAGCTAAATCGGCTTTTACAACCAATTCGTTATACCATTTTGAATAGTCTTCACTTCTCTTTGTTAGATTCTTTCCCATCTCTTATTATTTGGCATAAAACTTGTATCTTTTCTAGGTATAATACTAACCGTTCGGGCAAAACTAACTATTTTTAGGATGCCCAACAATAAAAAGGATCACCAATGAAACTTTATAATACACTACGAAACAAACTGGGTCTTCTGCTCGCGCCGATGGCTGTTTTTGCATTGGCTTCTTGCGGTTCTTATCAATATTCCGGTTACGAATCCGATGGAATCTATGGAGAATCCAGACCCGGAATTTGGGAACAACAGGAACCAGAAGTCACAGAAGTTAGACCAAATAATGAAAATTCATATTATAAGAATCTTTTCGCCCAACAGTCCCAAATGGTTGGCGAAGTTCTAGAAAGCGATGTTTTTACTGATGTAGACAGCTATAGTTCAAATGACGGATATGAGAATTATTCTGAAGTTGGCGGAGATGTAGCCTATGTAGGTGGAAATGCACCGTGGGGTCAGGATCCTGATACTTACACTATCAATGTATACAATAACGGATTCTATGGCGGATTTTATTCACCGTGGAGATTTGGATACGGTTATGGATTTGGCAATCCTTATTTTGGAGGATGGTATGATCCTTTTTGGGATCCCTTTTTCCCAAATTGGGGTCCTTGGGGACCTAGATGGGGCACTGGCTGGGTCTATGGAGGTGGTTTTGGCTATGGCTTCGGTTTTGGAGGTTTTCATAACCCATATTATCCATATTATAATAACTATAATTATAACTATAACAATAATCGGTATGCCTACAGTACTGGAAGAAGAAATTCCAGAGCAACCTACACCGAAGGTGAAAGAAGAAGAGATTCTTATTCCCAAAGAATTAGAGATATAAGAAGTTCAAGAGCTTCAGAGTATGGCACTTCCAGAGTTAGAAGCAGCACTGGTAATAACGATTCAAGGGTTTACACAAGGACCAGCAGAAGATCTGAACCTACAAGAAGTTATGATTATAATAGAAGCCGAAGCAGCTCTCCTTCTTATGAGCGATCTTCTAGAAGCAGCAATAATACCTATCGTTCATCTCCATCCCGAAGAAGTTCAAGTTCTTCTCGATCTAGTACTGTAAGAAGTTCTAGCAGCTCAAGTAGAAGCTCGGGAACTACCACTAGAAGCTCTGGAGGTTCATCCAGAGGAGGCCGTGGCGGAGGTCGATAATAACTTATTAATATACCAAGTGACCTTACAGGATAAAACCTGTAAGGTTTTTTTATAAAACATTTATCATCATGAAAATACTATTATCATTTATAGCATCTATTGCTATTTTTTCCTCAGTTAAGGCGCAGACGTTACAAGATGCCTATCGCTATTCTTCTTCTGAACTTTCGGGTACGGCGAGATATATTGGGATGAGTGGCGCTTTTGGAGCATTAGGAGGCGATATTTCAGCTATGGCCATAAACCCTGCATCTTCCGCAGTCTTTTTATCCAGCAGTGCTACTGCCACTTTATCGTATAGAAGTCTTGACAATAGTATCAATTACAATAATGGACAAAGTTCTGGAGAAAATAGTAATATAGATCTTGATAATATAGGTGGTGTTTTTGTATTTACCGCTAATGAGGACAGTAACTGGAAAAAGTTCTCCCTTGGACTTAATTATTCTTCCGAACAAAATTTCGAAGAAGACTATAGTGTTAGAGGAAATTCAACCAATTCTATTGACCAGTATTTTCTCAATTATGCCAATGGTGTACCTTTAGATTTACTTCAGCTACAGGGAGGTGAAAATATTTCTGATCTTTATTCTTTTCTGGGTGAAAACTATGGTTTTGGTGCTCAACAGGCATTTCTAGGGTATCAGGGATTTATAATTGAAGCTGATGCTGATAATCCTGATAACACCGGATATTTTTCACTTATTGATGAGGGTTCTTTTGATCAAAGATACGCTTATGCCGCTACCGGACTCAACGGAAAACTTACCTTCAATGCAGGAACCCAGTTTAAAGATTTTTTATACCTAGGTTTAAATTTGAACTCTCACTTTATTAATTACGAAAATTCCACCGAATTAAGCGAATTCAATAATAATGCTGAGAGCTTGACTACAGAAGTTTATTTCGGTAATTCTCTAAGTACCAATGGAGATGGTTTTTCTTTTCAGCTTGGAGGTATCGCAAAAGTAAATGACAATATTCGATTTGGTTTAACTTATGATTCTCCAACCTGGTTCAATATAAGAGAAGAAACCACGCAATACCTTGAGACTAATAGCCCGTCAGACGAATTTGTAAGTGTTGTTCCTCAAATAGTAAATATATATCCCGAATACCGCCTTCAGTTGCCTGAAAAAATAGCTGTAAGTGCAGCTTATTTATTCGAAAAACAAGGCCTGCTTAGCTTTGATTACGGCAGAAAGGACTATACGAATATTAAATTCAAACCTGAGAATGACATAGATTTCCAGGACCTGAATGCTAATATTGCGGAGAATATGAAAGCAGCCTCTACTTACAGATTGGGTGGCGAATATAGAATTGCAAATTTTAGTTTAAGAGCTGGTTATAGATTTGAGGAGAGTCCTTTCAAGAATAAAAACCGTGTAGGAGACCTTACAGGATACAGCGGGGGAGTTGGGTACTCCTTTGGAAGTATAAACCTGGACCTCGCCTATAGCAATGCACAATACGATGAAGGCTCACCTATTTACAATGTAGGCCTCACAGACCCGGTTAATATTGACAGGGACCTTTCAAAGTTTGTATTATCCCTGACATTCGGATTATAGAAGAAATGACAAATTAACTAAAGCGCCTCTCTGGCGCTTTTTTTACCTCATCAATGTGAAATTAGACATGTATTCCCGATGATCCCCCGTCTTTTCATCAACAAATTCCACTCTGAACCAGTAATCATCAGCAGGTAATGGCTGCCCGTTGTAAGTACCATCCCACCCTTTACCCTGATCAGGGTTTAGTTTACTGATTAGTTTCCCATATCTGTCAAAAACATATAACTTTTTAATAGTTATATAGCTATCGGTAATAAGGTTCCACGTATCATTATAACCATCTGAATTTGGACTAAAAAACCTTGGATATCCTACCAAAAAAAAGCTTTCGCTCGTAGTTTCCCCACAACCATTGGTCTCCCTGGATGTGATTACATGACTGCCCGGAGGCACATTTGAAAAAATATTACTTTCCTGCCAGTTGCCGTTATCCAATCGGTATTCAAATTCTGCAAACTCTTCTCCTATTATATTTTCAGGCGTGGCCTCCACCGTATATCCATCTCCAAAATCTGAACCCGAGATGGATACAGAAAGTATTTCTGCCCGGGAAACAGTGACAGGATTTGTCACAAACTCTAATTTACATCCGGATTCGGGGTGAGATATTCTCACCTTTATTTCTGAGGATGGAAATTCATTTAAAGTTAGGATTGCCGAAGTATTTATCAACTCATTTCCATCATACCATTCATATAGATATCCCGTTCCAAGGTCCTCCCCTATAGTTACCGGGTTCAAAATATTACTATCAATATCAACACAAAAGATCAGGTTTTCGGGAAGTTGATATTCTGGAAAATCAAAAGTCGTGAGTTCAAAAGCTACTGTTTCAGAAAAACATCCACTCCTCTTATCCTGAACCTGAGCATACACCGTTTTCCCCTCCACAAAAGGATAGGTTTGAGGAGAAACAATTGGCTGAAAATCTTCAATATCCTGAGTGGTTTCATAATAAAAGACTTCGTAATTAGAAGAATTTCCATTTGGCTCAATAAGATCTCCAGATCCTTCCCTTAAATCAATAGTTTCACCGCCCTCTCTGCAAACAGCAAGCTCGTCCAACTCCCCTATTAAGGGAGCGTCATAGAAAGTAACGGTTACATCGTCCTGTTCAGATTTATTTTCAATCTCATCGGTTACTATCAGCCTGTAATCACCAGATTCTGTGACGGTATAAGTTGGACCATTTTCATTTGGTATTAATTCATATTGCGATGTATTCTCATTAAAAACCAACCATTCATAGGAGGCGTCTTCATCTGTTGTTCCGTCAAGTATATATTGATCTTCCTCACATACCGAAATGCTTCCGCCAAGATCAAGATTTAATATTGAACAATCCGTAGACCCCGCTCCGGTATTTGTTTGTTCAAGACTTATATAACCAGGCACCTGTTCAAAATTTGTAATAACCACCACATAAATATCATTCGCCTGCGCATCTGGAATAGACATAAATTCCACGGCATCGGGAAGGTAACTACAATCAACAATTTTATTTTGAGTAAGAGAGAAACCGGAACAATAATCTTCTCCACGGTCAAAAGGCCCCCACACAACAAAATCTACATCCAAAGGAGCTCCGGTACCATTCTCATTTTCATACTGAGAAATACGAAAACTTAGATCGCCGGTATTTTCAATTTGCAGAAAGAACCAGGCAGGATAGGGCTGGTCATCTAGGCATCCATAATCAGGACCCAGTTCACCACTAATTTGATTACTATTTCTAAAATTTGCATTGGGAAATGTAAGCCTTTCATCTCCAGCACAAAACGGCTCAATATCAGAGCACCTCGTACCCTGGGCATTTATCGAGTTAATCGAAAACAGCCCCAGTAAGAAGAACAAGCATATCTTTAATATCATTCTCATTTCCACCAACATCATAAGTCTTACAAAATATGAAATATTGCCTAGATGCGTAGTTAAGGCTTATCTAATTTTGAATACGGCTAAAACCTTATAAATATGTATCTTTGCAAGCCAATACGGTTTTTACCGACTATTATTGCAAAAAGCATGAAAGTAGATAAAATATTGAATGAAATTGAAGAAATGGGTGATGCCCATGCAGGCAGTAGTGCAAATACTCCGTTAAGAGAGGATGCATTCAGTTTAAGTGACGAAGAAAAAATTGATCTCATTAAGAAGGATGTAAGAAGCATTCTTGACACCTTAGGTTTAGATCTAGAAGATGACAGCCTAAAAGGCACTCCCCAGAGAGTTGCCAAGATGTTTGTGAATGAAATATTTTCCGGACTTCATCCTAAAAGAAAACCGAAAGCCTCAACTTTCGAAAACAAATATAAATATGGCGAGATGCTGGTGGAAAAAAACATTACTGTTTATTCTACCTGCGAACACCATCTTCTTCCTATCGTTGGAAAAGCTCATGTTGCCTATATTTCAAACGGAACTGTTGTAGGGCTTTCTAAAATGAACAGAATAGTTGATTATTTTGCTAAAAGACCCCAGGTGCAGGAACGTATGACGATGCAAATTGTGCATGAACTTCAAAATGTTCTGGGAACTCTGGACGTAGCATGCGTTGTAGATGCCAAACACCTTTGTGTGAACAGTCGAGGGATTCGCGATATAGAAAGCAGTACCGTTACCAGCGAATTTGGAGGAGCATTTAAAAAGAAAGAAGTTAGAAGAGAATTTCTGGATTATATTAAATTAGACACATCGTTCTAATAATTCAAAATACATTTATTACATGGCGCTTTACCAGGAACAAAGCCTGAAACTTTACAATTCGATGAGTGGTGAAAAGGAAACTTTCACCCCTATTAACGAAGGAAATGTAGGCATGTACGTTTGCGGCCCTACGGTTTACAGTAATGTACATCTAGGAAACTGTCGAACATTTATTTCTTTCGATCTTGTTTTCAGATATCTAAAACATCTTGGCTATAAAGTTCGTTATGTTAGAAATATTACTGATGCGGGTCATCTTGAAAATGATGCTGACAGTGGTGAGGATAGAATTGCCAAGAAAGCCAGACTGGAACAAATTGAACCCATGGAAGTGGTTCAAAAGTACACGGTAGATTTTCATAATATTTTAAATAAGTTCAACAACTTTCCTCCAAGCATTGAGCCTACCGCAACGGGTCATATTGTAGAACAAATAGAGATCATTAAAACTATTCTGGACAATGGCTTTGCTTATGAAGCCAATGGCTCGGTGTATTTTGACGTGATCAAGTTCAATAAAGAGCATTCATATGGAAGGCTAAGCGGAAGAGCGATAGAAGATATGATCGCGAACACCCGTGAACTTTCAGCGCAAAGCGATAAAAGAAATCCACAGGATTTTGCTTTATGGAAAAAAGCTGAGCCTCAACATATAATGAGGTGGCCATCTCCATGGAGCGATGGATTCCCTGGCTGGCATCTTGAGTGTACAGTTATGAGCACCAAATACCTGGGAGAAGAATTTGATATTCATGGAGGTGGAATGGATCTAAAATTTCCTCATCATGAATGTGAGATCGCACAGGGAGAGGCTGCAACTGGAAAATCTCCGGTAAATTACTGGCTTCATGCAAACATGTTGACCCTTAACGGGAAGAAAATGGCAAAAAGCACCGGGAATTTTATTCTTCCGGAGCAAATATTCACCGGTAATAATGATGTTCTCACTAAAGCCTTTTCGCCTAATGTGGTTAGATTCTTTATCTTACAGGCTCACTATAGGAGTATTCTAGATTTCTCCAGTGATGCTCTATTAGGTAGCGAAAAAGGTTTTAATAGATTAATGGAAGCATTTCACTCAATTAATGAGCTTCCCGTTTCCGACAAATCAGATTTTAATTTATCTGAGTGGAAGCAATCCTGCTATGACGCTATGAATGACGACTTCAACAGTCCTATTCTTATTGCCAAACTATTTGATGCTGTCAAGACCATTAACGGGATCAAAGATGAATCGATTCATATAACTGAATCTAATAAGCAGGAATTGAAGACAACCATGAGTTCGTTCATGTTCGATATTCTGGGCCTTGTGGATGCTGCTTCAGAAAATGAAAATGACAGCGATAAACTTGCCGGAACTATTGAACTTCTAATAAAATTAAGAGCTGAGGCACGGAATAATAAAAATTTCGCCTTAAGTGATCAAATCAGGGATCAGTTACAAGAATTAGGAATTCAACTTAAAGACGGTAAAGAGGGTACTTCTTTTTCCATAAAATAACCTTTACTATGCTGAACCGATACTTAGGTTACATATTGACCGGTTTAGTTCAGTTATACAAGAAATTTATTTCTCCGCTAACTCCTGCTTCCTGCAGGTATGAACCCACATGCTCAACTTACATGCTTCAGGCTATTGAAATTCATGGTGCTGTAAAAGGCTTTTGGCTCGGGATAAAAAGGATCGCCAGATGCAACCCATGGGGAGGCTGCGGTTATGACCCTGTACCGGGAAAATCCCAGGACAAAACAAGCTAAAGAAATCGCAAATATGTATATTTACGGCTAATCAAATAAATTCATATGCTGTTTAATGCTATTCGCTGGAATCCGTCAGAAGGACTGGATCTGGGAATTTTCACCCTTCACTATTATAGCTTAATGTTTTTAATTGCCTTCACCCTGGGTTGGTACATTATGAAAAGCATATATACCCGTGAAGGTATTTCTATTGAAAAATTAGATTCTTTATTTATATACACAGTTCTTGCAACCCTTATTGGGGCAAGATTAGGCCATGTTATCTTTTACGACTGGGAATATTTTCAAAATCATTTATTAGAAATATTCCTTCCTGTTCGTTTTGAACCTGAATTTGAATTTACCGGATTTAGAGGTCTGGCAAGTCACGGCGCAGCTATAGGTATTATAGTGGCCATGTACCTTTACGCGAAAAGAATACTTCAAAAACCGGTGCTATGGATACTGGACAGGATTGTGATCCCAGTTGCCAGTGGAGCCATTTTTGTTAGAATAGGAAATTTTATCAATTCCGAAATTATAGGAAAACCTACGAATTCAGATTATGGAGTGATATTTGAAAAACTCGGAGAAGATTTCGCCAGGCATCCCGCACAGTTATACGAATCTGCTTGTTATTTGGCTATTTTCGTGATCTTATGGTTCATATACTGGAAAACAGAGAAACGCTTTAAAACCGGCTATATTTTCGGTTTATTCCTCGTACTCCTCTGGACCGTTAGATTCTTCGTAGAATTCGTTAAAGAGCCGCAGGTGGGTGAGCGTGCCAACTGGTTATTGAATACCGGTCAATGGCTAAGTATTCCTTTTGTAATTGCCGGACTCTATTTTATGTACCGACCTATGAAAAGAAAAACGGCAGTATGAAAAAACGAATTCTGAGCCTTGCCTCCTTATCACTCTTTATAAGCATTTCATTCAGTTCGTGCAATGACAAGGATAAAAAAGAGGAGAGCATTGAAACCGATCCTATCACTTTTACCAAAGAAGCTGAACTTTATCTCATCAAAGCCTCAGGCGATACGATCCAAAAGCTGGACATTGAGCTTGCGGAAAATGATTATGAACACCAGACTGGTCTAATGTATCGCGAAAGTATGGAAGATAACCAGGGTATGCTGTTTATATATGATACAGAACGCATAAGAAGCTTCTATATGAAGAATACTTATATTCCGCTTGATATTATTTATTATGAAGCTGACAGTTCCCTGGTGAGCATACAAAAGAACGCAACCCCTAGAGACGAAAAATCACTTCCTTCAGAAGGTCCCGCCCAGTTTATTCTGGAGATCAACGGAGGTCTGTCTGATGAATGGGGATTAGAAAAAGATGATAAAATGAGTTATATAAGAACAGAAGAATAATTATTATCAATTACTGAATCCAACCTTAAACCAGTTGACAGTTTTAAAAGTTCTATACAAACCTGTGGAATATTCTTCACAGGTTTTTTCATTTAGAAAAACAGGTATTTCGTGTATAAAAAAAGGCTTCCCAATTGGAAAGCCTTTTTAATTCTATTATTTATAAGAAGCTTATACAGTAGTAGCTTCTTCAGTCTCAGGTTTTTCTTTCTTCTGAATTGAAGACTTCTTCTTAACACTATCAACCATTATAGGGGTTGCAATGAATAAGGAAGAATAAGTACCCACAATTACACCTACAATAAGTGCAAACATAAATCCTCTGATGCTTTCTCCTCCGAAGATAAAGATCGCAAGAAGAACCACCAAGGTAGTAAGCGAGGTGTTTAATGTTCTGCTTAAAGTACTGTTAAGTGCTGCATTTACGGTCTTTTTTAGCGGCCAGCTAGTATGCTCGTTTACATATTCCCTGATTCGGTCAAAAACCACCACGGTATCATTCAGCGAGTAACCAATTACGGTAAGGATCGCGGCAATAAACGCCTGATCTATTTCCATGTTAAACGGCATCACTTTATACAGTAAAGAGAAAATACCCAATACCACAAGTACATCATGGAAAACGGCAGTTACAGCTCCTAAACTAAATTGCCATTTACGGAAACGCAATAAGATATAAAGGAATACCACGATCAATGATCCTAATACCGCCCAGAAGGAAGCATTTTTAATATCATCGGCAATCGTAGCACCAACCTTCATAGACTGCATTACACCAACTTGCTTATCATCGGCTCCGTCTATAAATTCTTCATAAGTTAAATCTGCAGGTAGGAATGAAGCAAGTGATTCATAAAGTGATCTTTGTATTTCTTCATCAACTTCAGCACCTTCTTCATCAACTTTATATTTGGTGGTGATCTTTAACTGATTGTCAGGACCAAAAGTTTTTGCTTCGGCACTTCCAAAAGTAGCTACCAGATCATTCTGAACTTCGGTTGGATTCACATCATCTGCAAATCTCACGGTATAAGTTCTACCTCCTACAAAATCTACACCTTCGTTAAGACCCTGAGTAAGCAATGATCCAATACTTATTACAATAAATAAACCTGAAATTATATAAGCAACCTTTCTCTTTTTAAGGAAGTCTATGTTCATGTTAGTAAACAGGTTCTTGGTAAGAGAGGTAGTAAAAGCTAATGATTTCCCTTTTATACCATACCCATCTATAAACAATCTCGTAATAAAGATCGCTGTAAATAGAGAAGTTGCAATACCAATTAATAAGGTAGTAGCGAAACCTTTAATAGGCCCGGTACCCAGAAGGAACAAAATAAGACCTGTAAGCCCTGTGGTAATATTCGCATCAAGAATAGAGGACAATGCATTATTGAAACCATCTTTAATAGCATCTTTTTGCATCTTACCTTTGGCAAGTTCTTCTTTAATTCTTTCAAAAATAAGTACGTTAGCATCCACAGACATACCTATGGTTAACACAATACCGGCGATACCAGGTAATGTAAGAACAGCTCCAAGACCTGCAAGAATACCAAATATAAAAAGGATGTTCACTGCAAGGGCGATATCTGCAAAAACACCTGCTTTACCATAATAAAGGATCATCCAGATTAGAACAAGGATCAAAGCAATAACGAACGACATAACACCACTGTCTATAGCTTCCTGTCCTAATGACGGACCAACAACTTCACTTTGAATAATATCTGCAGAAGCAGGAAGTTTACCTGCTCTCAATACGTTTGCTAAATCCTGTCCTTCTGTAATTGAAAAATCACCGGTGATCTCGCTTCTTCCACCTGAAATGGCTCCAGTTGAAACACCTGGTGCAGAATACACAATATTATCAAGTACAATCGCGATCTGGCTCTGTTCATTAGATGCCTTCCCGGTCATATCTTCCCAGATCTTCGCACCAGTACCATCCATTTGCATGCTTACTGCAATACGACCTAACTGATCATAAGTTTGCTGAGCATCGGTAATAACACTTCCACTCAAAGGTGGCTCCATGTTACGATTTCCTTTTAATGCATATAATGCGGCAGATTCGGTTTCTTCTTCAGCAACTCCCCATACGAATTTTGCATATCTCATTTCTGAAGGAAGCAAAGATCTAATTTGAGGATTCTGAAGATAATCCATCACTTTAGCAGTATCCTGAACTTTAAAATTTGCAAGTACCGGCCCTCCCTGGAATCCTGGAGAAACCATAAGATCGAACAGTGGATTGTTTCCAGTTTCAACTTCAGTACTATCCTCAGCATCAGCTAAAAGCTCATCGATCTCACTATCTCCTGAAGTTGCGGTCGTATCAGTTTCTTCTTCTGAAGTAGTTTCCTCTGAACGTTGCATTTCAGCTAATCTGTTATTAGCCTGAACGAGGAAATTTCCTATTTCGTTGTTCTTATAAACATGCCAGAACTCTAATTGAGCAGTACTCTGTAAAAGGTTCTTAACCCTGCTTATATCTTTAGCTCCCGGTAATTCAACAAGGATTCTTCCTGAATTTCCAAGACGCTGGATGTTTGGTTGAGTTACCCCAAACTTATCGATACGTTTTCTTAATACTTCAAAAGCTGAAGTAATAGACTCATCAATCTTTCTTCTGATAATGGGCTCCACTTCTTCATTACTCATGTTGAAGTTAACCTCATCACTTAAAGTTTTATTTGCAAAAACATCCGGAGACGCCAGTTTAGCGTCTGGTATATTATTGAAAGCTTCGAAGAAAAGATCTATATAGTTCTCCTGACTATCAGTTTGAGCTTCATCGGCCTGAGCAAGTGCTTTTCTAAAAGCAGGATCCCTGGTGTCGTTCGCCAGTCCGCTTAAGATATCTTTAACCGAAATTTGCAGAATCACGTTGATCCCACCCTTAAGGTCAAGTCCCTTATTAAGTTCCTTGTCTTTAGCATTATTGTAGGTAATTCCCGCAATCACCTCATTATTACCGATAGAATCTAAATACCTGGCTTGTGCCTGGTCACGTAGTTCTGAGTAATTTTCTACATCTTCACCAAATTCCTGTGCGGCAAATTCCTCAGCATCAGTCTCAACATCATTTGTTATATACGTAAAAGACAGCTGATAAAGACATACCAGCCCAAACAAAATTGCAAAAACTTTAATCAGTCCTTTATTCTGCATTATTCCTCAAATTATTGATTATAGGTCTATTTTAAAAACGGACAAATATAGGACTTCATAATTCAAATCCCAATATTTTTTTTTGGATAATTTTAACTTTTAATTCCAACAAAAAAGCCACAAAAACTGTGGCTTTCAAGAGTATTTTGAATAAATATTGCTAAAAAATTACACGTCGAGCAATCCGTTGGTTTTTTTCACCCCTTCAGCACTCTCCTTCATTTTGGCTTTTTCAGCATCATCCAATTGTAATTCCACAATTTTCTCCAGGCCATCTTTTCCAAGAATAGCCGGCACACCAATACAAAGATCATTTAGTCCATACTCACCCTCTAATAAGGCTGAACATGGAAACATTTTCTTTTGATCACAGGCGATTGCCTGCACCAATCCAGAAACAGCAGCTCCCGGAGCATACCATGCGCTTGTTCCTAATAATTTCGTAAGAGTTGCTCCTCCCACTTTAGTATCTTCAGAAACCTGGTTTAATCTATCTTCAGATAAAAACGCAGTTACAGGAACAGAGTTTCTTGTGGCCAGTCTTGTTAAAGGAACCATTCCGGTATCACTATGACCACCAATCACCATTCCATCAACATCTGATGGAGGGCATTCTAGCGCTTCACTTAATCTATATTTAAAACGAGCGCTGTCTAGTGCACCACCCATCCCAATAATTTTATTCTTAGGAAGTCCCGTAGTTTTATGTACCAAATAGGTCATCGTATCCATAGGATTACTAACTACAATAAGCGTAACATTTGGTGAATGCTTAATTAGATTAGCAGATACTTCTTTAACGATCCCGGCGTTAATTCCAATCAACTCTTCCCTGGTCATTCCGGGCTTACGCGGAATACCACTTGTAATTACAGCGATATCAGAATTTGCAGTTTTGGAATAATCGTTAGTACTTCCTGTTATTTTTGTATCGAAGCCATTAAGAGTTGCGGTTTGCATAAGGTCCATTGCTTTACCTTCAGCATAACCTTCTTTAATATCCAGTAATACAACTTCTGAAGCAAAATTTTTGATGGCGACATATTCGGCACAGCTGGCACCAACGGCACCCGCTCCTACTATGGTAACTTTCATGTTAAAATATTATTTAATTTCTATTAATAATGACTGCGAAATTACGAATAATGAGGCAGTAATAATAATAAGGAATGGTTAAATCATATACAGCTTAGAGTATGAAATGCAATCCAAGATTAAAATTCACAAATTTACCTGCTGTGGCCATGGTACTAATTTTGAACCTTTCAAAATATAGATTAAAACCAATATCTCCTTTAAACTGAGCTTCTTTGTCATTTAAAGTTGCAAGATTAGAATTCACTAATCCAAGTGCAATACCATCACCTCCAAATTCATATTCAAAGTCTGATTGAGCGACACCTAAAGCTCCAAAAATTTCAAAATTTTCATATTTCTTTGACGCCATCACTTCAGCCATCCACACACCAGCACTTACATCAATAAGATCAAGATTAACAAGGTTTGGTACACTTATTTGTTCAAATTCGTATTTAACATCAAAAATATCATAAGCTATAATTCCTGCTACCTGAAGATCATCTTCTTCATTAAACCTGAAATACTGACTAAAATTATGCTTAAGACCTACACCATACGTACTGAATTTAGAACCATCTACCTCTAATTCGGGAAGTGCTCGCACACCTATCTGAAACCCATATGGCAATCCAACCGAAACCTGGGCGAAAGGATAAAAAAGAGCTCCTTTATCAATTCCTTCAATAGCATTAAAACTGAAATCTTCACCCATAAACGTACCATTGAACATTACTTCTGAAGCACTTCCAAAAGCCGTTGGAATAACAGCCCCGCCGTCTCCATCATTAATGGTAAGATTCGTAAAGTCATTATCATTTACGGTAAATTCCTTTTTACTGGAAGGAACAAATAAAGCATTTGCATGAAGGGAAACATCTACTTTCCATGGCTCTAGTGCTCTAGCAGAAGTAAACCAGCTAGCTGTTGCCTGATAAGCAGCACTTTCAGATGCCGGACTGGCAAAGCCATCAGCTAAAATCAAAAAGTCGTTAATTATATCGGTTCCCTCCTGAGGAATTGCCTGGGAAAATGATTTGCCAGAAGTGAAAATAATGACTAAAAAAAGATATTTAAAATTTTTCACAGTGATTTGGATTAAGTTATTTTAAAAATAATAAAATATAGGTTACTTCTATACTTGAACGTAAAAAACCCACACTTATTCGTAAAATGTGGGTCTTTTAAAAAATTATTTTAGCACTGCTTATGCATCAATATTGGCATACTTAGCGTTCTTTTCTATGAACTCTCTACGTGGCGGAACCTCATCTCCCATTAACATTGAGAAAATTCTATCAGCCTCTCCACCGTTATCGATGTTCACCTGTCTTAGAATTCTAAATTCAGGATCCATCGTGGTATCCCAAAGCTGCTCGGCGTTCATTTCCCCAAGACCTTTGTATCGTTGGATCTGAACTCCTCCACTATATTCGGCAGCGATCTCGTCACGCTCTTTTTCATTCCAGGCGTAACGTTTTCTTTGCCCTTTTTTCACGAGGTAAAGAGGTGGAGTTGCAATATATATATGTCCATTTTCGATCAATTCCTTCATATAACGGAAAAAGAATGTTAAGATCAATGTTTCAATATGACTACCATCGACATCCGCATCACACATGATCACGATCTTATGGTATCTCAGTTTTGAAAGGTTCAATGCCTTACTATCCTCTTCGGTACCAATGGTAACTCCAAGAGCTGTATAAATGTTCTTGATCTCTTCGTTATCGAAGACCCTGTGAGACATTGCTTTCTCAACATTAAGAATTTTACCCCTCAATGGAAGGATCGCCTGAAACTTACGATCTCTTCCTTGTTTGGCTGTACCACCCGCCGAGTCACCCTCAACAAGGAATACTTCACAGTTTTGCGGATCCTGATCTGAACAATCAGATAATTTCCCAGGTAAGCCGCCAACACTCATGACGGTTTTACGCTGAACCATTTCACGGGCTTTTTTCGCAGCATTTCTGGCCTGCGCAGCAAGTATTACTTTTTGAACAATGGTCTTGGCATCATTCGGATTTTCTTCCAGGTAATTCTCAAGCATTTCTGAGACAGCTTGAGAAACAGCTGAAGTCACCTCACGGTTCCCCAGTTTTGTTTTAGTCTGACCTTCAAATTGAGGTTCTGCAACTTTTACAGAAATAATCGCCGTTAAACCTTCACGAAAGTCATCTCCGGTGATCTCAAATTTCACTTTATCAAGCAAACCTGAAGCATCGGCATATTTCTTAAGAGTGGTAGTTAAACCTCTTCTAAATCCCGAAAGGTGAGTTCCCCCTTCATGGGTATTAATATTATTCACATAAGAATGAAGATTCTCGTTGAATGAAGTGTTGTAGATCATAGCAACCTCAACAGGGATATCATTCTTCTCTCCTTCCATAGAGATCACATCTCCTATGATAGGCTCACGGTTTCCATCCAAGAACCTTATAAATTCTTTTAATCCTTCTTCAGAATGGAAGTCATCATGAACAAATTCGCCATTATCTTCCTTATTTCTCTTATCAGTTAAACTGATTCTTATTCCTTTATTAAGATAAGCAAGCTCGCGCATACGGCTGGCAAGCGTATCATAATTATATTCAAGAGTTTGCTGAAAAATACTTGGATCTGGCTTAAAGGTTACGATCGTTCCACTAAGCTCCGTCTCACCTGTAGGTTTTACAGGATATAGGGGTTTTCCTAACTCATACTCCTGCTGCCAAATCTGGCCGTCACGATACACCGTCGCCGTAAGATGTTCTGAAAGCGCATTTACACAACTCACACCTACCCCGTGAAGACCACCTGAAACTTTATAGGAATCTTTATCAAATTTACCTCCGGCACCAATTTTGGTCATTACAACCTGTAAAGCAGAAACACCTTCCTTTTTATGAAGGTCTATAGGAATTCCCCTACCATTATCTTCGGTAGTAATGGAATTATCTTCATTAATGGTAACTTTTATATTATCACAGTGTCCGGCAAGGGCTTCATCGATAGAGTTATCAACAACTTCATATACCAAATGGTGCAATCCCCTAACTCCGGTATCTCCAATGTACATTGAAGGCCGCATACGAACATGCTCCATCCCCTCCAACGCCTGAATACTGTCGGCGGAATAATTATGTTTCTTAGCTTCTTCGCTCATATAATATGCTAATTAATTTCGTCTATTTTGGATAACGAACAAATATAACAATTCGCATATTTTTAACAGGTTGCAGCAGCCTTATAAGGTCTTAAGTTATCAACAAATTATGTGGAAAAACCCGAAACCTGGAAGAATTATTCCTGGTTTCGGGTTTTAAATATAAATAGTGATGAATACTAAATTTTTGCCATCTCTTTTTTCATTCCGGGAGCGACATGAGTTTCGTTTGCTCTTCCACTTGGATCAAGATCTTTTTGCCATTTAGGAATCCATCTTTTTACTGTTTTTGCAGCAGATTCCTGAGGAAAATGTTTACGGAATAATTCACGATAAAAATAAGCTTCTTTGGTCGCAGGCGTGTTCACCGGATATTTCTGTGCAGCTGTTTCCATTTGCACATCACTTACCTGTTTTGAAGCATATTCGATAAGCTCATCTATCCAGTTGTAACCTACTCCATCGCTAAACTGCTCTTTTTGTCTCCAAAGAACTTCATCTGGAAGAAATGGTCTTTCAGGAGTATCAAAGGCCTTTCTCAGGATGTATTTTTCAACCCCATCATAAGTAACTGGCATTTTTTCTTCAGGAACCATTTCCATAGCTGTCTTTAAAAAGGCTTTATCCAGGAAAGGAACCCTTGCTTCCAAACCGTGAGCCATCGTAGATTTATCGGCTCTTAAACAGTCTGCCGTGGCAAGTCTTTGTACTCTTCTAATGGTTTCTTTCTGAAACTCTTCAGGCGAAGGAGCATTTTTAAAGTAAAGATATCCACCCAGGATCTCATCGGAACCTTCTCCTGAAAGCACTACTTTGATCCCTTTTTCAGCAATGGCTTTGGAAAGGAAATACATAGGCGTACTTGCTCTTATCGAAGTAACATCATAAGTTTCCAAATGCCACACCAGCTTACTTAAAATTTCAATCCCTTCTTCTACCGTAAAATGAATCTCGTGATGCTCAGTGCCTAAAAATTCGGCCACTTTTCTAGCTGCAACAAGATCTGGCGCTTCAGAATCGAGTCCTATTGAAAAAGAATGTAGTTTTTGCCCTGAACCTTCAATTAATCTAGCCGCAATAGAAGAGGTTAAAGAAGAATCCAAACCACCACTTAACAAAACTCCTAATGGAACATCTGCCATCAGTCTTTTTCTGGTTGCCTCGATAAGACTTTCTCTCAATTTAGTAAGATCTGCCGGCTGAACTGCTTTTTCAGAATCAAACCACTCAGGCGTATAATATCTTACAAATCCTGTTTCAGGAGTATAATAGTGTCCTGGAGGAAATGGAAAAAATTCCACGCAGGTATCTGCAAGTGCTTTCATTTCACTGGCAAACCACATCGCTCCTGTTCCATCAGTCCCGTAGTAAAGCGGTTTAACCCCTATGGGATCCCTTCCAACAATAAAATCATCTCCATCAATGATTACAAATGAAAAGACGCCATCCAGCATATCTACAAAATCATAACCGTATTTTTCATACATATGAACGATGACTTCTGAATCTCCGGTAGTTCTGAAAGTATGGTCTTTTAATTCGTTATTTCTTAAAGCCATGTGGTTATAGATCTCCCCGTTATGGATCATCCATGCCGTATCAGTTCCCTGGATTGGCTGAATTCCTGTAGTAAGATCTACAATTGAAAGACGCTCGTGCGAAAGCACGTGTCCTTTTTCAGTAATTTTTAATCCGCTTTCATCGGGTCCTCTATGAGACATTCTTTTTGAAAGGCTACTTATTTTTGCCGCTTCAATGTCTTTTCCGATAACTGCTAAAATTCCACACATGACTTATATTATTTATAATTACAATACAAATATGTGCTTATACTTCTTTTCATAAAACATAAAAACCTTATTCACTTACATTAGAAAAATGAAATTTACATATTAGAATTAATATCAAACTAAAATCATCAATTGCCGTTCAAATTCTTTCATTCATAAAAAGCCTTAAATTTTAACATCACCTTTGTTCTTTTTTAACAAAGCATACCCGATGCTTCGTTTATCTTTATTGAAATTAAAATACTAAATAAAAAATCATGAAAAAGCTTATAATAGTAGGACTTAGCGTAATATGTTTTCTAATTGCCAATCCTGTAAATGCTCAGGAAGAGGATAAAGTGAATTTTTCAAAAGAAGAATTGAAATTTTCTAAAATGGATGCCAGTCCTATGGATCTTGCCTTATACAGAGACAAAAACGATGTTGCAGTAGCCAGAGTCATTTACAGCCGTCCTCAAAAAAGAGATCGTGAAATTTTTGGTAAACTAATACCTTACGGTGAAGTATGGAGAACAGGAGCTAACGAAGCTACAGAGCTTACACTTTATCAAGATATGAAAGTTGCTGATGCTACCATTAAAGCAGGAAATTATACATTATATACTATTCCGGGAGAAAAAGAATGGACTGTTATTCTAAATAATAAGACCAATACATGGGGAGCTTACGAATATACCGATAAAGAAGACAAAGTAAGGATTAAAGTACCTGTAAGACAGGCGCCTAATACAATCGAATCACTTTCTATGGCCTTTCAGGAATCTAATAAAGGCGCAGATCTTTTAATTGGATGGGATGATAGTTACGTGAAAGTACCTTTCGAGAATGTAAAGTAATTCTTTCTACATATTCATAAAAAAAAGACGCTTTTATAGGCGTCTTTTTTTTATGGGATATTCAAATATTTATGTGTTTGTAAGGATACCTTCCATTTAGGGTTAGCCATCACATAATCCACTATTAAAGGAATGATCTCTTCTCTTTTACTCCATTCCGGCTGAAGATAAAGAATACAGTTTTCACTAACCTTCGCTGCCTGTTCTTCAGCAAATTTAAGATCATGCTTATTGAATACTATCACCTTCAATTCATTAGCAACCGGGTATATTTCATCCTTTGGAAGTTTTATCTTTTTTGGTGAAAGACAAATCCAGTCCCAGGTTCCGGAAAGATCATACGCCCCAGAGGTTTCAATATGAATATCGCAACCTTTCTTTTTTAGATTTCCGGTTAATTCTGTCATATCCCAGGTTAGGGGCTCTCCTCCGGTGATCACAATGGTTTTACTATATTTTACGGCATTTTCAACTATTTGCCCAATAGGTGTTGGCGGGTGCACTTCAGCGTCCCAACTCTCCTTCACATCGCACCAGTGACAACCTACATCGCAACCCCCTATTCTTATAAAATAAGCAGCCGTTCCTTTATGAAAACCTTCCCCCTGTATAGTGTAAAATTCTTCCATTAGGGGAAGCATTACCCCTCTGTCTACCAGCTCTCTTGTCTCTTCTGAAATCATAGCCTGCAAAGATAACCATTATCTTTTAGGTTCAATAACAGAAACCGGAACTTCTCCACCTTGATAAATAGCCTTGGCGATAAAGAATATTTCCTCTTATCTTTAAGTCGAAAATACTATTTATTTGAACTCATTTTTTTATAGATCTGCCGGTTTGCTTTTCCTCTTCGTCTGTATAGTTTCGTGCAGCCCTTCATTAGACAAACACTTTAAAAGTGCCAAGGTTTTTGAACAGGGTTTTACTGGGTTAGCGATATATGATCCTCAAAAAGAAGAGATGCTTTACCAATATAATTCTCACAAGTATTTCACCCCGGCATCCAATACCAAGCTACTTACCTTGTACGCCGGACTAAAATATCTTGAAGATTCCATACCCGCTTTCAGATATATCATAAGAAATGATTCCTTAATTTTCACTACCACAGGTGATCCTTCATTTCTAAATCCAAAATTTGAGAATTCTGCAGCTTTAGATTTTTTAAAGGATAGCCAAAAAGATCTTTTTTATGTAAAATCCAATTGGCAAAACGAGGCTTTTGGACCCGGCTGGGCCTGGGATGATTATAACTATGCATTTTCAGCAGAAAAATCTGCCTTTCCGGTGTATGGAAATTTGATAAGTTTTCAGTTTAGCAATCTAAATAAGACTTTTAATGTAGAACCAGAATATTTCAAAGATTCTATTTATTTACATAATGATGGAAAGGCTTTACATAGAAATATACATAGGAATACTTTTAGTTTCAGCCCATCTTCTTTAAAAAATTATTCGAGAGCAATTCCCTTTAAAACTTCTGAAGAAACCAGTCTGGCGCTACTGCGTGAAAAACTAAATAAAAATATCTTTTACCTGAAAAATGATAGTCTGCGTTCAGAATTAAACAAGGAACTCTATTCAATTCCGGCAGATTCCCTCTATAAAGAGATGCTTGTGGAAAGTGATAATTTTATCGCAGAACAGATCCTGCTGATGGTATCGCTTAAAATTTCAGACAGCCTGAAAAGTGACATTACCATATCCAACATTCAGAAAAAGGATTTTAAGGATCTACCTGATGAAATTTTCTGGGTAGACGGCTCCGGCCTTTCAAGGTATAATTTAATTACACCTAGAACTATGGTTAAAGTTCTGGAAAAAATTAAAAACTTAAAGGATCAAAGCGAGCTTATCGCCTTATTGCCGGAAGCAGGAAAAGAAGGCACCTTGAAGAATTTCCTTTCTGAAGAACAGCCTTTTGTCTTTGCGAAATCAGGAAGCCTGAGAAATAATTATAGCTTAAGCGGTTTTCTTACTACAAGCAAAGGAAAAACTTTAATATTTAGCTTTATGAATTCCAACTACACGGTCCCCTCCCAGAAACTTAAAGAGGAAATGGGACAGATACTTTTAAAAATTAGAAATAAATACTGAAATTCTTAAACTCATAAATAATCCCTAATTTCGGAATAGCATAATAGAAATATGAAAAGGAGAAATTTTGTTTTTAACATGGGACTTGCGAGCCTGGCCTATCCCCTAACCTCTTTCAGTGAAAATTCGCATTCTATTGAATTGACTGAATCTAAAGTAATAATTCCAAAAAAACTTTTAGCAGGTGAGACTATTGCAATTGTAAGTCCGGCAGGAGCCATTTTTGAAACAGAACCCTATCAAATAGCCCAGGAGTCTTTTAAAGCTATGGGATTAGAGGTGAAATTTGGAAAATTCACCCATAGCAGGTACGGACATTTAGCAGGAACCGACGAAGAGCGGGCAGAAGAATTAAATGAAATGTTCCGTGACCCCAATATTAAAGCAATTATTGCGCTTCGGGGTGGATCTGGATCGGCGAGAATATTAGACAAACTGGATTATAAGGCAATTAAAAATAACCCGAAAATATTTGTGGGCTACAGCGATATCACGGCATTGCATCTGGCAATATTTAAAAAAACAGGATTGGTAACTTTTCATGGTCCTGTTGCAGTTTCAAGCTGGAATTCTTTCAGCTATGAATATTTTAAAAAATTGCTTTTTGATGCCGAAGCTATTACCTATTCAAATCCGGATTCCAAAGGAAATGCACTCACGCAGACAAGCAACCGAATAAGAACCATTAACAAGGGAAAATCTAAAGGTCAGCTTCTGGGCGGTAATTTGTCGGTACTCACTTCTATTATGGGAACTCCATATTTCCCTAAAGACTGGCAAGGGAAAATACTCTATTTAGAAGATATCGGCGAGAAAATCTATGCGGTAGACAGAATGATGTCTCAGCTTGAATTAGGAGGCGTACTAAAGCAAATTTCGGGTTTTGTATTTGGAAAATGCAATGGGTGCGATCCTGGTGGTAATGGCTACGGATCCCTAACCATGGAAGAAGTGATAGATCATTATATTAAACCGCTAAATATTCCTGCCTATTCCGGAGCTATGATTGGACATATAGATGATAACGTCACTATCCCTAACGGAATAGAAGCTGAAATTGATGCCAACCAGGGGACCATTCAACTTTTAAAACCAGCAGTAAAATAAAAACAGTTCATGGGAAATAACGAAGATTTTATCGCTCAAATCTCTAAAGGCTATACCACTAAAGGCGATTATATTTATTTAGGTGCCGGAATGCTTAATGGAAATGTACATTCAGATGCTTCTGTAAAAATTCCGCTTAAGACCATGAACAGGCATGGACTGATCGCGGGCGCTACCGGAACCGGAAAATCAAAGACCCTGCAGATAATTGCTGAAAACCTATCAGATAAAGGAGTGCCGGTTATGCTAATGGACGTTAAAGGGGATCTAAGTGGGATCGCTAAAGCTTCTGAGGGTGCTGAGTTTATTGATGACCGACATAAGAAACTAAATTTTCCATTTACTCCTCAGGACTCTCCGGTAGAAATTTTAAGCCTTTCAGACCAAGAAGGAATAAGATTAAGAGCCACCGTTAGTGAATTTGGGCCGGTTTTATTATCAAGAATTCTGGATCTCACTTCAACTCAAACAGGCATTCTTGCTATTATTTTCAAATATTGCGATGATAATCATCTTCCGCTGCTTGATCTAAAAGATCTGAAAAAGATCATCCAGTATTCTACCGAAGAAGGTGAAGCAGAATTCGAAAAAAATTATGGAAGAATCCCTAAAGCATCTACAGGAGCCATTCTCAGAAAAATTGTTTCTTTAGAGCAGCAGGGAGCTGACCTATTCTTTGGAGAAAGATCTTTTGAAGTGAATGACCTGCTTCGAAAAAACAGGGAAGGCAAAGGATATATAAATATTCTAAGACTTACAGATATCCAGGACCGGCCAAAGTTATTTTCAACTTTTATGTTAAGCCTGCTCGCAGAGATCTATTCCACATTTCCAGAGAAAGGTGATATGGACAAACCGGAACTCGTAATGTTCATCGACGAAGCTCATTTAATTTTTGAAGAGGCTTCAGACGCCTTATTAGACCAGATAGAAAGCATTGTGAAGTTGATAAGGTCTAAAGGCGTGGGCATCTATTTTGTTACGCAGAACCCCGCAGATGTTCCTGAGGAAGTGCTTGGACAGCTAGGTTTAAAGATCCAGCATGCATTAAGAGCTTTTACTGCGAAAGATCGAAAAGCGATAAAATTAGCTGCGGAAAATTATCCGGTTTCAGAATTTTATGATACCAAAAACATGCTTACCGCGTTAGGTATAGGTGAAGCTTTGGTTTCAGCACTGGACGAAAAAGGAAGACCTTCTCCTCTGGTAGCGACCATGCTTAGGGCACCTATGAGCAGAATGGACATTCTGACTGATTCAGAATTAAAAGATCTTATAAAAAGTTCTGATCTGGTATCAAAATACAATGAAGAACTTGACAGAGAGAGCGCTTACGAAATTCTGAATAAAAAAATTGAAATTGCAGATCAGGAAGAAGCGAAAGAAAAAGCCGAAAAAGAAAGAAAAGAAGTAACAAATACCAGTTCTTCCCGTCGAACAAAGAGCACGGAAGGTGCTATTATAAAAGTTTTGACCAGTGCTACATTTATAAGAGGTGTTCTGGGAATTCTCAACAAATTTTTAAAATAAAAAACTACTCGATCTAAAATGTATAAAAAAGCTTTATTAATTATTGGTATATGCGCTAGTATAACATCCTGCACGAGTGATGAAGAAAATCCGTTTCTTATAACTCCAACCCAGGTTGGCCCCTTAAAAAAGGAAATTAAGATCCATCAATTAGATTCAATTTTTGAGGGAGACAGTATTGTTAGACAAACAAGTGGCCCCCAGGAATTTCGTTCTACCG
Source organism: Christiangramia sediminis (assembly GCF_020552705.1). Classification (GTDB taxonomy): domain Bacteria; phylum Bacteroidota; class Bacteroidia; order Flavobacteriales; family Flavobacteriaceae; genus Christiangramia; species Christiangramia sediminis. The sequence continues at coordinate 727,045 of NZ_JAJBZG010000002.1, forward strand.
ATGAAATAAAAATTTTTGGTGAAAATGGCCAGGCATTAATGAGTCTTGAACCTTTACAGGAATTCGATTCTACCAGCACGATTGGATACATCAGGATCCTTGATCCCAGGTATGAGACAAAACACGGGGTGAATATTCAGAGTACTTTTAAAGATATTATGGAGAACTATACTATCTCCAGAATTGAAAATACTATAAACTCTGCAGTGGTTTTCTTAGATGAGATAAATGCTTACATCACGATAGATAAAAACCAATTACCTACCAACATTCGGTATGATACCGATAGTAAGATCATGGCTTCTCAAATCCCTGATGACGCTAAGATCAAATATTTTATGATCTACTGGAATTAACCATGCGTGTTTTACCAGCTATTGTTCTACTATTTTTGTTTACTGGTTGCAAATCAAAAATTGATTACCTAAATACCGATCTAAAATCAAAGAACGGATATTATCAGGCAGTGATAGAGATCCCGGCAGGAACAAATTCCAAGATCGAATATGATAAGGTAGCAAAGGTTTTCAAAACCTCTCTGAGAGAAGGTGAAGAAAGGACAATTGATTTTCTTGCCTATCCGGCAAATTATGGATTTATCCCTTCAACATTTTCCAATCCTGAAAAAGGTGGGGATGGTGATGCCCTGGATGTAATGGTACTAAGTTCTACGATTCCTTCCGGCGAAATTATAGAAATAATCCCTATAGGAATGCTGAAACTTATCGATGCAGGTGAAGAGGATTTTAAAGTGATCGCAATTCCCGCAGATAAGAACCTGCGAACTATTTCTGCTGAAAATTATAAAGATTTCGTTAACAGATATAGCGCTGCAAAGGAAATTCTGGAAAGTTGGTTTTCAAACTACGATCCCGCCGATGAGACTCAGATACAATGCTGGGTCGACGAAAAGGAAGCTGAAAAGGAAATCCTTCGACTTCACGGCGAATTGTAAAATTTGTTAATATTCACGCTATTTTCAATTGTTTAATTACTTTTAATTTATAACCAATAATTTAAGTTATGATTAAAATCTTAGCAATGATTATGCTTATTGGAGGTGCCATCGCACTTGTAATGGGAGTATTAGGAATTTTTGGTAGTGTAGCTTTAATGCTTAGCCCCTGGGCGCTCACTATCCTTGGCTTCGTATTTTTCGTCGCCGGAATTTCCATGTTGAAGTATAGAAGAGACACAGATGAAGTTCAGGCGAAAGCCCAGAATTAATCTTATCTAAATTTTTTCAAATAAAAAAGGGGAGCAAATTTGCTCCCCTTTTTTTATTGATCAGATGAAAAATTAATCTACATTATCATGTAGAAAAGAGTTATTCTTTCTAAAGTGAAGATCATTGTTCTCGTCCTGATCTATGCTGGTACGAGAAAGTTTTCCTTCACCGGGCTTAGAATTATCAAGTTCGATACCTGCTCTTTTATAAGCCGGTTGCTTTTCTATCTCGTCAATCTGCGCTGAACCTGTTCTGAACTTATAATTAAATTCTTTCATTTTCGCCTTTCTTTCTGCGGTTCTCTGTCTTACCACTTCAGAAGAAATAGGATTATCAAAAGGATCATGCCCGTCACCGGTATTTTCTTTTTCAGGAGCAGGAGCAACTGTTTTCTTTTCAAAAGCTATGGTTTCATCCTTCGGCTCTTCCTTTTTGGGAGCTTTAGATTTTTCAAGTTTCTGCTCCATCTCCATATAATCATCAAGACTGTATCGCTTGATTCCCTGGGCAGAACTTTCAGTCACCGGAATGATCTCTACCGCTTCGTTTACCTTTATATTTCTGGTTTCCTCTTCGGTCTCTTCCTCTTCAAGACTATGTCTAGTAACTTCCTCAGATTTGGGCGTTGCTTTTGGCTTCTCCTCTTCCTTATTCATAGGCATATCGAAAGTAAACATAAATTGATCTTCACTTTCAGATTTCACCTCTTCAGACTCATTTATCCCGGCATCCTCATTTGTATCGTTAATAATGAAATCTTCAGGATCAACTTCTTCATAAGTTACATCCAGCTTACGTGCAAAATCAGGAGTTTTAAGAACATCATCCACTTTCTTATGGATATTTCCCACTTCGTCCACTTCTTCTACAGACTCATCTAGCGTATGAACGATCTTTTGATCCTTTACAGGCTCATCAAATTGCAGTTCATTTTTAGGATTATCATTTACAGGTGCATTTGTTACCTGAGAAATAGGGGCAGATTTTTTAGTGGTAAGATCCTGTTCCGCTCTTTGTTCGTCCTCTAGCGTATGGATGATCTTTTTTGTTTCCGTATTAGTGATCTCATTCTGCTGTTCTACATCGAAACCAGTAGCGATAATAGTAACAGCAATCGCATCTTCTAAAGCCTCGTCTTCCCCAACACCCATAATGATGTTAGCAGAGTGACCGGCTTCAGCCTGAATATGATCATTAATTTCTCCAATTTCGTCAATAGTGATCTCCTCGTTACCAGATACAATTAGCAGTAAAACATTTTTGGCACCGGTGATCTTATTATCATTCAACAGTGGAGAATCCAGAGCTTTCATGATGGCATCTGTAGCCCTGCTGGCTCCTGAAGCCTGAGCGGACCCCATGATTGCAGTACCACTTTTACTTAGTACAGTTTTAGCATCACGCAAGTCAATATTCTGCGTATAGTGATGGGTAATTACCTCTGCAATACCTCTGGAGGCTGTAGCAAGTACTTCATCAGCCTTTGAGAATCCGGCTTTAAAACCGAGATTTCCATAAACTTCACGAAGTTTATTATTATTGATCACAATAAGGGAATCTACATTCTGTCTTAGTCTTTCAACTCCTAATTGCGCCTGTTCATTCCTGTTTTTTCCCTCAAACTGAAAAGGAATCGTAACAATACCAACCGTTAGAATACCAAGTTCTTTAGCCTGTTTGGCGATAATTGGTGCTGCACCAGTTCCGGTACCCCCACCCATTCCTGCCGTGATAAACACCATTTTGGTATTTGAATCCAGCATTTGTTTGATTTCCTCAAAACTTTCAACCGCTGCTTTTTCTCCCACTTCTGGGTTAGCTCCTGCTCCAAGTCCTTCGGTAAGTGTCACCCCTAATTGAATCTTGTTAGGAACCGAACTGTTCTCAAGTGCCTGGGAATCGGTATTACAAACAACGAAATCAACCCCTTTTATTCCCAACTGGAACATATGGTTGATGGCATTGCTTCCTCCACCGCCTACTCCTATCACTTTGATGACGTTCGATTGATTCTTAGGTAAATCGAATGAGATGTCTCCAAATTCTGTACTGCTCATAAACTCTGTTTTACTGGTTGTATCTTTATTACTCTGCGTTATCTAAAAAATCCTTGAATTTTTCTGCCCACTTATCAAAAATGCTTTTGCGGGCAACTTTACTCGAGGTCTGTTCTTCTTGATCAGAATCACTCATCATCTGATCTTCGCTTTCTTCAATTTCTTCAGAATCTTCTACGGGGCTGCTGTCTGACAGCACCGCCTCTTCCTGAAATTTACTATTCCCTTTTTCAAGGCTGTTCATTACCAATCCTACTGCAGTTGCATAAACAGGGCTTGTAGTTTCTGAATCTGTTGTGCCGGCTAAATGCTCATTAGGATACCCAATTCTGGTATCCATACCTGTTATATATTCCGCCAACTGCTTTATGTGCTTTAACTGTGCACCACCACCAGTTAATACTAATCCCGCAATTAATTTTTTCTTTTGCTCGTCATGACCGTAGTTTTTGATCTCCAGGTAAACCTGCTCAATGATCTCTACTACTCTTGCATGAATGATCTTAGAAAGATTTTTCAGGGTAATCTCTTTCGGCTCTCTTCCTCTTAACCCAGGAATAGAAACGATCTCATTATCTTTATTTTCACCCGGCCATGCTGAACCGAATTTTATCTTCAATAATTCTGCCTGCTTTTCAATGATCGAGCATCCTTCTTTGATATCTTCAGTGATCACATTACCACCAAAAGGAATCACCGCCGTATGACGAATAATCCCATCCTTGAAAATCGCCAGGTCGGTAGTACCCCCTCCTATATCGATCAAAGCTACTCCGGCTTCTTTTTCTTCCTGACTTAACACGGCATTTGCTGAAGCTAAAGGCTCCAGGGTCACTGCTGAAAGTTCAAGTCCGGCGCTTTTTACGCATCTTCCAATATTTCTTATAGAAGAAACCTGGCCTACCACTACATGGAAGTTAGCTTCAAGCCTTCCTCCATACATTCCGATAGGTTCTTTGATCTCTGCCTGACCATCTACTTTAAATTCCTGCGGAAGAACATGTATTATTTCTTCTCCAGGTAACATTACCAGTTTATGAACCTGGTTGCAAAGTGTATGGATATCATCTGCATCTATCACTTCGTCCGGATTCTGACGGGTTATATAATCACTATGCTGAAGGCTTCTAATATGCTGCCCCGCAATTCCAACTACCACTTCACTGATCTTCAAACCGCTATCGGCTTCCGCTTCCTGTATTGCCTGCTGGATAGACTGGATAGTTTGCGTAATATTATTCACTACGCCCCTATGTACGCCAAGAGATTTGGATTTCCCTATTCCAATGATCTCAACCTTACCGTACTCATTTTTGCGGCCTATCATAGCCACAATCTTTGTTGTTCCAATATCTAAGCCTACTGCAATATCGTTTTGTTCCATAAACTATTTTTTCGTGCACACAACCTGGTCGCCAAATTGTAAGTTCACTTTTTTGTAGGTATCTATTTTATTTTCTTTCTGTGCTTTCTTATAAAAAGCCTTAAAATTGTTGAATTTCAATGCCACATTACTCGAATCTCCGAAATACAGCTCAAAATCCTGCTCTCTCAATTCAAGGCTATATTTATTTCCTTTTTGCCTATTGATGCCTATGATATGTTTTTTTAAAAACTCGTCCTCTTTTATATAATTTATAATTGAGTAAGCTTTTGTCACATTTTCACCATCAAAACCAAACATTAGTGGAACTCTTGCGGAATAAAACTGAGAAAGAGGCATGATCTCCCCATTTTTATCCAGATAAAACGATGAATTCCCAACCACTCTTCCTATGGGCTTTCTTTGACTTACTATTGCTTCGAGTTTACCATCTAAAGTGAGGTAAACCTCCGCATTTTCAATCATTTGGTGTTCGTTTAAAAGGTATTCCACCCTATTCAAATCTAAAGTTTCTTTATCTATGCTCGAGACACTGGCTTTATTTTGTATTAACAATTTATTAACCACTTCCTCAGTCACATAGAGATTTTCACTATCTGTAAATTCTACCTTCACCTCGCTGATTCCCCGGGACTTGTGTCGTTTCTCCGCAAAGCCATATAAAAGGCAAACGATTGCCACTAAAACGAGGGCTTTTATGTAACCTAAACTACGCTTCATGTAACAATGCTTTTTTTACTTTTTCAACTTCTTCTCCAATATCTCCGGCTCCCATCATCACTACAACTTCAGCTTCTTCAGACTTAATTCTTTCTATCAGTTCTTTTTTCTGAATCAGCAACTTTCCTGGATTGGAGATCTTATCCAGTAACCATGCTGAAGAAATCCCTTCAATGGGTAATTCCCGTGCCGGATAAATATCCAGCAGGAATACCTTATCAAAATCTGAAAGGCTTGAGGCAAAATCTTCAGCGAAGTCACGGGTACGGCTAAACAGGTGGGGCTGAAAAACCGCTAAAACTTTTTTGTTGGGGTACATTTCACGAACTGCCTGATGTACTGCTGATATTTCAGTAGGATGATGCGCATAGTCATCTATCAAAACCAGATTATCCGTCTTTATTTTATAACTAAATCTGCGCTTAACACCTTTAAAGCTATATAAAGCCCTGGCCAGACCGTCGGTTGGGGAACCGTACTCGATCGCCATCGCCAGGGCTGTAATAGCATTTAGCAAATTATGTTTGCCGGGCAGATTAAATTTTAAATCCTTTATAGTTTCAGAAGGTGTTTTTAGATCAAAAATATAATGACCTTCTTCTATTCTTATATGCTGTGCAGAAAAATCGCTTTCATCATTTATTCCTATTCTGGTACCGTCAATAGACAACCCATTTTTAACAAATAATGCTCCTTCTTCAGGAACTTTAGCTGCGAATTCCCGGAATGACTTTTCCAGTTCAGATTTATCACCGTAGATATCCAGGTGATCTGCATCCATAGAGGTGATCGCTGCAATATTTGGAGATAAATTCAAAAATGAACGGTCAAATTCATCAGCCTCCACCACGATCACCTCGTCGCCCTGCATGATCAAATTAGACTGAATATCTTCACTTATCCCTCCAAGAAAAGCAGTAACCTTTGCTCCCGTTTCCTTCAAAAGGTGACCCAGAATTGCCGTGGTAGTGGTTTTTCCATGAGTTCCGGCAACTGCAAGACAATACTTCTGATCGGTTACCAATCCAAGCAACTGAGCTCTTTTGATCACCTCAAAATTTTGCTGTTTTAAAACTCCAAATTGTTTGTGATCTTTTGGAACCGCAGGTGTATAAACAATGAGTGAACTGTCAGGATTCTCAAGAATAGGTTGTGGGATAAACTCCACATTATCCTCATAATTCACCGGAATATTTTCATTTTCCAGTTTTTTTGTAAGATCAGTAGAAGTACGATCATAACCAGCCACATAGTTACCTTTCGCCTTGAAATATCTGGCCAGGGCACTCATCCCAATCCCACCGATCCCGATGAAATAAAAATGCTTTATGTGGTTTAGGTCTTTCATTTATCTATTATTCTTATTTACCAGTTTCTCAACTTCGTCAACAATATCTGAAGTCGCATTTGGCAAAGCCAGTTTTTTGATATTGGCAGCAAAGCGACTCATTCTTCTCTCATCTTTCAAAAGACTAAAAAAACAAGGTTCAAATCGCTCTGTTAATTCATCCTCTGTGATCATTAAAGCGGCGTCATGTTCTGTCACTGCCAGGGCATTTTTAGCTTGATGATTTTCAGCAACATTTGGGGACGGAATAAATAATACCGGCTTCCCCACGATACACAGCTCAGAAACACTTCCGGCTCCTGCCCGGGAAATGATCACATCTGCAGCAGCATAGGCATAATCCATTCTATTAATAAATTCCTTAGCTCTAATACTTGGGGAATCATATTTCTTGTACTCATCAAAATAAAGCTTCCCTATCTGCCAGATGAGCTGAATTTCTTCCTCTTTAAATCTTTTCAGTTCGTTCTCGATGAGCCTGTTTATTCTTCTTGCGCCCAGGCTTCCACCAAGAACAAGTACGGTTTTTTTCCCTTTAGAAAGTTTAAAATGCTCTATCGCATCCTGCCGAAGCTGATCTACTTCCAAAAGATCCTGTCGCACTGGATTCCCAGTAATAATGGTCCTTTCTGGAGGAAATACATCTTTTACTTTTTCATAGGCCGCACAAATAGTATCAGCATATTTCGACAGAATTCGATTCGTTATACCAGGTAAAGAATTCTGCTCCTGAATCAAAGTTGAAATTCCTTTAGAAATTGCAACTCTCAATAAAGGCCCACTGGCAAAACCACCGGTTCCAATAACGATATCCGGTTTAAATTTCTTGATAATCTTTCTAGATTTTGAAAGACTACTCATCAGTTTAAATGGAAATATGAAATTCTTGAGACTGAAAGATCTGTCTACTCCACTTATCCAAAGGCCTTCTATTTCGTATCCGGCTTGCGGAACTTTCTCCATTTCCATTCGGTCCTTTGCGCCCACAAAAAGAATTTCAGCATCTGGATGCCTTTTCTTTATTTCATCGGCAATGGCGATCGCAGGATAGATATGTCCACCTGTTCCTCCACCAGATAATATGACGCGTAAACCTTCTTTCATATCGCTTCGCTTAAAATGTCCAGAGGATTATCCTCTTCGCCTTCAAATTCTTTATTTTCAGATTCTTTAATCTCTTCTCTTTTTGCACTTACACTTAAGATAATTCCCAATGCTATGCAGGTCATCCACACTGATGTTCCCCCGCTACTAACTAGAGGAAGTGTTTGCCCTGTCACCGGAAATAATTCCACCGCGACCCCCATATTGATGAGCGCCTGAAAAACTACCGGCAGGCCTACTCCCATTACAACAAGTTTTCCAAAGACCGTATTGGCCTTAGTAGCCACAATCACGATCCTGAAGAGTAATAACAGGTATGCAAGCATCACTCCAAAACCACCTATTAATCCCATTTCTTCAACAATTATTGCATAAATGAAATCTGAAGAGGATTGAGGTAAAAAGTTTCTTTGTACACTTTTCCCTATTCCTGTTCCAGTAATTCCTCCCTGAGCAATTGCTGTTTTGGCTCTTTCAACCTGATATTGTTCTGTTCCTTCTTCATCATCAAAAAAAGTTTCAATTCTGCTTGTCCAGGTATCTACCCTGTTAGGTAAAAGACCAGGAAAAGCCTTCGCGGTAAGGATAAAAATACTTAGCATTATTATCCCTGCTCCCATGATAGCACCAAGATATTTTAAGGGATATCCACCTAAGAACATCAATATCAATATCATAGAAAAAATGATCGCAGTTGTGGAGAAATTGGCCGGCAAAATTAATATTAATACCAAGAAAACAGGCACCCAGAGCGGAAGAATTGTCTCTTTAAAAGTGACTGTTTTTTCAGTGATCTTGGATAAATACCTGGCCACGTAAACCATCAATACCACTGCTGCCAGAGTAGAGGATTGAAATGATACGTTTAATACCGGAATCTGTATCCATCTACTGGCATATGCTCCGTCTATCGTAGTGCCCTGGGCAATTGTAAACAGAAGTAACAGGATCACAATGGGTAATAGCAAAATGGAAATTCCGCGGAAATAATGATAAGGAATTTTATGTACAGCAAATAAAACGCAAAAACCTAAAAGCAAATGGAAAAAGTGCACTACCAGATAGCCTGAAGTGCTTCCATCGCCGTGGAGATAAGCAAGGTTACTACTGGCACTATAAACCGGCAAAAATGAAAATATTGCCAACAAGCCGGCTACCGCCCAGATCACCTTGTCTCCTTTAAGATTTGCAAAAAGATTACTCATTTAACTTTTTCTAAAACCTGCAAGGTTTTTAAAACCTAGCAGGTTTATTCACTATAAATTTCTTACTGCTTCTTTAAATTGTCTTCCCCTGTCTTCGTAATTTTCAAAAAGATCGAAACTCGCACATGCAGGAGACAATAATACATTATCACCCTTATCTGCCAGCCTGTAGGCCATTTGAACTGCTTCTTTCATGGAAGTAGTTTCTTCTATTGTGTCTACAATATTTCCAAAAGCATTCACGATTTTATGATTATCAACCCCAAGACAAATGATGGCTTTTACCTTTTCATTTACCAACGGAAGGAGATCATCATAAACATTCCCTTTATCTACACCTCCAAGGATCCACACCGTTTCAGACTCCATGCTTTCCAAAGCATAAAAAGTAGCATTCACGTTGGTCGCTTTAGAATCATTGATATAAAGCACGTTATTGATCTTGAGCACTTTTTCAAGGCGATGTTCAACTCCCTGGAAATTCGCCATACTCTCACGTATGGTCTGTTTTCTTATGCGGAGTAATTGAGAGACCATGGAAGCAGCCATGGCATTTTTAGTATTATGTTTCCCTTGAAGGGCAAGCTCTGATGTTGGCATAGTAAATTTGGTGTTATTAATGTTTACAACAATATTTTCGTTTTCTATATAAGCGCCATTTTCAATCTTCTTTTCTATTGAAAAAGGCAATTTTTGAGAGCTTACAGGATTCTTTTGCAACCAGTCTGTAATATTTTTATCATCTGCATCGTAGATGAAATAATCTTCTTCGGTTTGATTTTCTGCTATTCTGAATTTTGAGCCTATGTAATTTTCAAGTTTATAATCATATCTATCCAGGTGATCCAGAGTGATATTTGTCAAAATCGCGATATGCGGCCGGAATTTTTCTATCCCATCTAACTGAAAACTGCTCAATTCAAGCACAAACCAGTCATGATTCTCTTCCGCCGCCATTTTCGCATAACTGTTTCCGATATTTCCTCCCATCCCAGAATCAATTCCGCCTTGCTTTAGTACATGCTGAACCAGATTCGTCACGGTAGTTTTACCGTTGCTGCCTGTAATTCCTATTACCGGAACTTCAGAAAACCAGGATGCAAACTCGATCTCAGAAACCACAGAAATTCCCTTCTCCCGTAACTGTTTTACTAGCGGAGTAGTTTCTGGAATTCCCGGACTTTTCATCACCACATCTGCCTCAAATATTTTTGATTCAGTATGCTTTTCATCTTCCCATTCGATCTCAATATGTTTAAGAACTTCTCTGTATTTATCCTTGATCCTTCCTTTATCGGAAAGAAAAACTTCATAACCTTCTTTCTTCGCCAGGATCGCGGTACCTATTCCGCTTTCTCCACCTCCTAATATGACTATCTTCTTACTCACAATTTCAAGCTTATCTAACCTTAAGTGTAATTATTGTAAGGATCGCCAGAAAAATTCCAATAATCCAAAACCTTACTACGATCTTGCTTTCGTGTTTCCCTTTCTTCTGATAATGGTGGTGCAATGGTGACATTAGAAAAATTCGGCGACCTTCACCATATTTTTTCTTCGTAAACTTAAACCACCCCACCTGCATTACTACAGAAAGGTTTTCTATCAAAAAAATTCCGCATAAAAGCGGGATCAGTAATTCTTTCCTGGTGGCGATTGCTAAAACCGCGATAATTCCGCCTATGGTTAAACTTCCTGTATCTCCCATAAATACCTGGGCAGGATAAGTATTGTACCATAAGAATCCCACTAAGGCACCTGCAAAAGCAGTGATGAAAATTGTCATTTCCCCGGAACGCGGGATATACATAATATTCAGGTAATCTGAGAAAATAATGTTACCCGAAACCCAGGCAAAAATGCCCAGGGTTAAGACGATGATTGCTGAAGAACCCGCGGCGAGACCATCGATCCCATCCGTAAGGTTTGCTCCATTTGAAACTGCAGTCACAATAAAGATCACAATTGGAATAAAGATCAGCCAGGCGTAATCAACAAGTGAAGGATTTATCCAGCTTATCAAACTGGAATATTCGAATTCATTATTCTTTACAAATGGAATGGTTGTCGTCGTGTTTTTTTCTTCCGGCCCCATGTCTACCACTTCGGCACGGGCAATAACATTTTCAGTAGGACTGGTTTCCGTCACTACTTCTTTAGTTGTGATCTGGGGGTGGAAATACATGGTACATCCTACGATCAAACCAAGCCCAATCTGACCAATTACCTTAAAGATCCCCTTTAGTCCTTCCTTATCCTTTTTGAAGGTTTTAATATAATCATCTAAAAACCCTATAGCTCCCATCCACAAAGTGGTCACAATAAGGAGGATCACGTATATATTTTCAAGTTTCGCAAAAAGCAAAACTGGTATGAGTGTGGCGATAATGATTATAAGCCCTCCCATAGTTGGAGTCCCAGCCTTTTCCGTCTGCCCCTTCAACCCAAGATCACGAACGCTTTCTCCAATTTGTTTTGCCCTCAGGTAATTAATAATTCTTTTACCATAGATGGTCGAGATCCCGAGCGACAAAATAATAGCCATCGCCGACCTGAACGACAGGAATTCAAACAACTGTGCTCCAGGCAACTGATATTGCTCTTCCAGAAATTTAAATAAGTAATACAGCATTATTTATCCAGTTGTTTTAAAAATTCATTCACGATCTTTAGATCATCAAAATCGAATCTTTCTCCGTTTATTTCCTGATAGGTCTCGTGCCCTTTGCCAGCAATAAGAATTATATCATTTTTTGAGGCCATCTGGCAGGCTGCTTTTATAGCCTGCTTTCTATTAGTTATACTAGTTGTCTTTTTAAAATTTTGCGGTTCTACTCCAGCCTCTACATCAGCAATGATCTTCTCAGGATCTTCAGTCCTTGGATTATCACTGGTGAAAATTACTTTACTGCTTAATGCTGATGCTATATGACCCATTTTAGGTCTTTTAGTGGTATCTCTATCTCCACCACAGCCAACCACCGTAATTAGTTCTTCATTTTTAGTACGAATACTATTGATGGTTTCCAGGACATTTTTCAATGCATCTGGTGTATGGGCATAATCTACAATAGCGGTGATCTTATCCTTTTTTGAAATAACATATTGAAACCTTCCACTAACAGAATTCAGCTCACTAATGATGCGAAGAATTTCCAGAGTTTTCAATCCGAGTAGATCTGCCGTAGCATATATCGCCAGGACATTATAAGCATTGAAATTTCCTATCAATTTGGTCCATAATTCCTGACCTTTTATCTTCAGAAGTAATCCCGTGAAATTATTCTCAAGGATCTGCGCCTGATAATCTGAATAAGTCTTTAAGGCGTAAGTATATTTTTTTGCTTTTGTATTCTGAAGCATTACCAGGCCGTTCTTATCATCGGCATTGGTAAGTGCAAATGCCGAAGCTGGCAATTCATCAAAAAAGCGTTTTTTCACATCACGGTACTCCGCGAAATCTTTATGATAATCTAAATGATCATGAGACAGATTTGTGAAAATTCCGCCTTTAAATTTTAAAGCGGTAGTTCTATGCTGGTCAATCCCATGAGAACTTACCTCCATAAAACAAAATTCAACACCGGCGTCATTCATATCCCTGAGATAAGAATTTATAGTAATTGAATCTGGTGTGGTCCTTATTGCGGAATGTTCATCATTTCCTACCATTACCTTCACCGTGGAAAGCAGACCACATTTAAAACCAGCTTTAGTAAAAAGGTCATATAACAAGGTGGCAATGGTAGTTTTCCCATTGGTACCGGTAACCCCAACCAGTTTTAATTTTTCTGAAGGATTCTCGAAATAGTTGGCAGAAATATAGGCCAGAGCCTTTTTACTATCTTCCACTTCTATATAAGTAACCCCGTTAATGATATTTTCAGGAATCTTTTCGCATACGATTGCTAAAGCACCCTGATTTTCGGCATTTTTTATAAAGTCATGTCCATCTGATATTGCTCCTCGAATTGCAATAAAAACATCATTTAATTTTACTTTTCTGGAATCGAAATGAATATCGTTGATGGTCACACCAGTATCCCCGGTCACCGCCTTCATGTTCACTTTATAGAGTATGTCCTTTAAAACGCTCATTAACTCAATTCCAGTTTTACAGTTTGCTTATTCTTTAGTGTTTGACCTGCAGAAACAGATTGTCTCTTTACCACTCCTTTACCGTTAAAAGTCACTTCCAGACCAAGATTTTCCAGAAGAGAAATTGCATCCATTGCCGGCATCCCGGTAACATCTGGCATTAGCAGTTTTTCATCCTGAATTTTTGTATAGTATTTTTCAAAATCGGTTTCCACCTTTTTATCTTTTATTTCCAAGGATTCCAGTTCATCCATTACCGGTGTATCTGTATAGATCTTTCTGGCGATATCTTTAAAAACAGGCGCCGCCACAATATTGCCGTAATAGCCTTTTCTCCTGTTTGGTTTATGGATCACCACGATACAGGAATATTTCGGATTTTCTGCCGGGAAATAACCCGCAAAAGATGCTATATATCTGCCCGGTTCGATCCAGTATTCAGTCTGACAGGTTCCTGTTTTTCCAGCCATGGAAAAATTTTCGGTATAAATATTGGCCGCAGTTCCTCTTTCCACAGTCTTTTTCATCATGGCCCTTACCTTCTTCGCAGTTTCTACTGAACAGATCGAAGGATTCATCACCTGCTTTTCCATCGTAATAATTGGCTTATCACGATCTTTTACCGCTTTGATAAATCTTGGCTTGATCATCTCACCATCATTGGCAATAGCATTGTAAAAAGTTAATGTTTGCAAGGGTGTAATAGACACACCATAACCAAAAGCCATCCAGGGCAGGCTCAACCCATTCCAGCTTTTGTCTTGTGGGTGAGGAATTCGGGGGGATCCCTCACCCTTGATTTCAAGACCAATCTTCTGGTTAAGTCCCATTGAATAAAGTCGATCAACAAATTTTGAAGGATTGTCCTTATATCCTTCGGTGATCATTTTTGTGAATGCTGTATTGGACGAAACCTCAAAAGCCTTGGCTGCTGAAATTTCACCATAACCCCCGTGATGCGAATCCCGAACAGGTCTGCCGTAAAATCTCACCACTCCTTTTTCAGTATCTATAATCTGGCTGGTATCTATCACCTTATCTTCAAGGGCAGCCACCATGGCCATAAGTTTAAATGTTGAACCGGGCTCGTGAGCCTCGTATACCGCGTAGTTCCTTTTTTCGAAATAAGTACCCTCCTTGGTCCTTCCCAAATTAGACATGGCTTTGATCTCACCGGTAGCGGTTTCCATAACTACCACAGTACCATGTTCTGCTTCAAAATATTCTAACTGACGCAATAAGGAATGATGCGCTATATCCTGAATATTGACATCTATTGTTGATACAACGTCATATCCATCTTTTGGCTCCATCTCATTATTATCACTAATAGGTTTCCATTGTCCTTTTGCGATCTTTTGTTTTAAACGTCTGCCATCTGTACCACGCAAATAATTACTGAAGGCCCCTTCAAGGCCAACCCTGGTGAAATACCCATTTTCATCCCTTCTTTCATAACCTACAGTTCTTTCACCCATTTTTCCAAGCGGATGCTCACGAACCGTACTCTGCTCGGTGATCATCCCGCCTTTATATGCTCCAAGATTGAACATAGGAAAACTCTTGATCTTCATATAATCTGAATAACCAAGGTTTTTAGCGATGAGGACATAGCGTTGCTTATTCGCTCTTGCCGCTCTTAATTTTTGGGAATAATAGGAAGCAGGTTGCCCCAACATTCCAGATAGTTTTCCTGAAAGTGGACCTATATTTTCTTCGAAGTTATTATCTGAAACGGTTACCGCATCAAACCGGATATCATATTTAGGGACTGAGGTCGCAAGAAGATTTCCATTTACATCGTATAAATTCCCGCGGTTTGCAGGGATCTTGAAATTCTTAAGAGTTCGCTCTTCCGCCAGCTCTTTATAATAATCGCCATGTGCAAACTGTATATCAAGTAACTTAAAACCTACCGCTATTGCAAAAACAAGCAGACAGCCAGCCACGAAATACATACGATTCAGGATGCTTTTTTCGGTTGTAGCCATTGCAGGTTAGTCTTTTATTATCACTCTTATCTTATTGGGAGGCGTATCTGAAGGCCCTATCCCTTTTCCAACCATCTTTTCAGTAATGGTGGACTCCATCTTGATCTTCATCAGATCTGAACGTCTTTCAACGAATTCACTTCTTAATTCTCTCACTTCATTATTCAATTTCGCTATTTGGTGTACTTTCTTTTCGGCATTATGTGAACTTGCGATCATAATAATGGCCAGCACGGTACAGAAAACAATAAAACGCCAGTTTTTTACAGCATCTTCACTTATAAGAAAGTTCGCTTTTAGTATGTTGTAAAAACCCTTTTTCATTTCAATTAAAGCTTTCTTGCTACCCTTAATTTTGCACTTCTTGCCCTGTTATTCTGCTTAATTTCTTCTTTTGAAGGAACTACCAATCCGTTCACTTTCTTAAACGGAACGGAGATATTTCCATACATATCCTTTTCAGGCTCCCCTTCAAACAAACCGCTTCTGATATATCTTTTTACCAATCTATCCTCAAGCGAATGATAAGAGATCAAACTC
The DNA here is from genome assembly GCF_020552705.1 of Christiangramia sediminis. Lineage (GTDB taxonomy): Bacteria > Bacteroidota > Bacteroidia > Flavobacteriales > Flavobacteriaceae > Christiangramia > Christiangramia sediminis. Next base: position 742,720 of record NZ_JAJBZG010000002.1, read on the forward strand.
ATTCTTCCATCGGGTTTAATGATCTCTTCAGTTTGCAATAAAAACTCTTTAAGAACTTCGATCTCCTGGTTTACCTCTATCCGTATTGCCTGATAGATCTGAGCCAGAATTTTATTTTCTTTTCCTTTAAATAGTAAAGGTTTTAGTAACTCATTTAATTGCTCACTGGTTTCAATAGGATTATTTTTTCTTTCAGAAACAATCGTTCTGGCGAGTTTTGGCGCATTCTTTAGATCTGCATATGCATAGAACAACTTTTTTAGCTGCTCCTCTTCATATTCGTTGATCACTTCATAGGCACTCAACTTATCTCCCTGGTTCATCCTCATATCCAGTTTCGCATCGAACCTGGTAGAAAATCCTCTTTCAGCCTCGTTAAACTGATGAGAAGAAACACCGAAATCACCAAGAATTCCATCCACCTGTTTTACTCCATAAAATCTCAAAAAACGCTTCAGGTATCTGAAATTCTCATTAATAAGCGTAAACCGGTTATCGTCGATCTTATTTTCCAGAGCATCCTTATCCTGATCAAAAGCATAAAGCTTTCCTTCAGGCCCCAGTCTTTCCAGTATTTTCCGGGAATGTCCACCTCCACCGAAGGTGACATCCACATAGATGCCGTCAGGTTTTATCGCAAGACCATCAACAGACTCCTTTAAAAGAACCGGATTATGATATTCCATCAAAATCATCATTTCCCATCACCTCTTCTGCCAGATCTGCGAAATCATCTGAAGAAGCATCCAGGGTTTGTTCATATTTATCTTTATCCCAAATCTCCACAATATTGATTGCCGAAGAAAGAACGATCTCTTTCTCTATCCCGGCAAAACCAACAAGGTCTTTGGGAATCAACAGCCTTCCATTCGTGTCAACCTCAACGGTCTTCACCCCGGCCGTAAACCTTCTAATAAAATCGTTGTTCTTTTTTTTGAACCTGTTTAACCCGTTCATTCTTTTCATCAGGACATTCCACTCCTCCATCGGGTAAAGTTCCAGACAGTTTTGAAAAACCGCCCGTTTAATCACAAAACCTTCCTGCATCATGGGAGCCAATTGCTTCTTTAATGCAGAAGGCACCATTAAACGGCCTTTTGCATCGACTTTGCATTCGTATGTCCCAATTAGATTTATCACGGTTAAGCTTTACAAATTCAAATATATTGAAAATATTACCACAATTTACCACTTTTTACCACAATGTTGATAAGTTTTACCACTCTATGTATTTGAAAACCTTTTAAATACACCTATTCACTTATGATTCAGGAAATTGAAAATCGCGAGAAAATTCTCAAGAATTATGTTTAAAAAACTTGTGGATTATAAATTTCCCACTTCACAGAAAAGCTCTTGCAGTTGCTCAAAAATGATTATACTTGTATCGAAATCGCTATATTTGCGATTGCTAACCGCAAAGGCTATCAATGAAAGATCACTTAAGGCAAGAGGGAAAATTCACATATCTTGAGAAGGGCGAAGGAACACCAATTGTTATTCTTCATGGACTTATGGGAGGCCTCAGTAATTTTGATGGCGTAGTGGATTATTTTCCGCAGAAAGGCTATAAAGTTGTTATTCCGGAATTGCCACTTTACTCCATGTCACTTTTAAAAACCAGCGTAGGAACATTTGCAAAATATTTAAAGGAATTTCTTGATTTCAAAGGATTTGAAAATGTGATCTTGCTGGGGAATTCATTAGGTGGGCACATTGCACTGCTCGCCACGAAAATGTTTCCAGAATCTATACAGGCGCTTGTAATTACAGGGAGCTCGGGGCTTTATGAAAATGCCATGGGCGAGAGTTATCCGAGACGAGGAGATTATGAATTTATCAGGAAAAAAGCAGAAGCAGTTTTTTATGATCCCGAAGTCGCAACAAAAGAGATCGTGGACGAGGTTTATGAGACGGTAAGTGACCGTAATAAACTGGTAAAAACACTGGCCATAGCAAAAAGTGCTATCCGCCATAATATGGCGAAAGATCTGCCTAATATGGAAACTCCAACCTGCATTATATGGGGAAAAAATGATACGGTAACTCCTCCAGAAGTAGCGGAAGACTTCCAGCGTTTATTACCAGATGCCAACCTTTACTGGATAGACAAATGCGGGCATGCTGCCATGATGGAACATCCTCAAGAATTCAACGAGCTTTTTCACCAGTGGTTGAAAGAACGCGAGATCTAAATACATTTTTATGAAAATCAAGACCGCTGAATTTGTAGTGAGCAACTCCAAAGTTGATCAGTGCCCTAACAGCTCCTTGCCAGAATATGCTTTTATTGGGCGTAGTAATGTGGGAAAATCTTCCCTTATTAACATGCTTACAGGCAGAAAGGCACTTGCAAAAACCTCCGCAAAGCCCGGAAAAACACAACTTATCAATCATTTTTTGATCAATAATAACTGGCATCTTGTAGATCTACCGGGATATGGATACGCCCAGGTTTCAAAATCTACTAAAAAAGTATTTCAGAAATTTATCACCGCTTACTTTGAAAAAAGAAAGCAAATGATCTGCGCTTTTGTCTTAATTGATTCCCGACACAAACCTCAGCCTATTGATATGGAATTCATGCAGTGGCTGGGTGAAAATAATATCCCATTCTGTATAATTTTCACTAAGGCTGATAAGCTGAAAGATAAAGTACTGGATAAGAATATTGAAAATTATAAAGCTGAAATGCTGGAAAGCTGGGTAGAAATGCCCGAGTACTTTATTACTTCGGCCACTTCAAAATTGGGACAGGATGAAATTTTGGATTATATAGATCAAATTAATGAGCAGCTCAAAAACAAATAAGCATGCCCATAATTTATCGGAATTATCTTTTAGTTTTTCTTATCGCAAGTTTTTTTTTATCCTGCGCCGCTTATAAAAGTGAACCTACCGAATACTATCTGGATGAAACTGGGAAAAGCATAGAGGGATCTACTTTTATGGCTAAGTTTCATGACTCTGCAAATCCATACGCAGCTTGGAATTACATAGCTAAAGATAGTGGGATGGTTTCCGAAATATCACACCTGAAATATGAAACTTATTTAGTTTCTTACGAAAAATTTTTATTGCAAATGGAGCAACTAACCGGTAAAAATTTTTATGATAATCCTACTTTTATTCTCTCCTATAATTTTAGAGATGATTATTGTACAAACGATCGTCCACCTAATGACTATAGTAAAATAAGAATTAATCAAAGATTCAATTATCTAAATCCCAAAATTAAGACTTTAAAGAAGGAATACAGAAATACAGAGTTTCTTAAAATCTTTGAAAGCGGAATCAGCTTACCTGAGTTTTCTGAAAAACAAAGAGCGTATTTCTTCCTCGATTCTACAAATTTCTTAAGAGAGAAAGTATTCCGAAACCCAACTTTATGTGGTTCTTACGCTATAATTAAACCAAACGGACAGATGCTTATTAGAAATGGCGAGTATGGCTTAAGTGGAATTTCAAATCATTTAGATCCCGATATCTGGAACACATTCTTTGATCAATAGAATATTATAGACTTTTGAGCTTTTCAATCAAAACTTCCATATTGGAAATTTTTTCAAGTTCCTGTCTAGATAAAATCACTTCCAAACCTTTTCCGGTTTGTGCAAGAACGATAGGAAACTCGAATTTATGTCCGAATTTTGAAGCGTATAACTTCTGAAATTCATCCTTATGTAGAAATTCAGTTTCGGCATCCAGATCCTCTCTAAACTCCTTCCAGGCTTTCTTTTCCCGAAAAGAACCATAGGTAAGCTCACATAATTTGCAGGAATAAGTAGATGGATTCACCACCTTGTGTAGTGAATCCAGGAAAGTATTCAGCTTACCTGAATCTGCATTATAAACAAAGATCAGTTTTTCCAACTACCCCTTTTTAATTTCAGTTTTTTCAGCAAAATAATCGCAGAAATCTTTCATCGTATCACGCATTTTATCATCCTGAGTAGCTCTGAAATACGTATCACTCATAGAAACTAAGGTTTGATGAAAGAATTTTTTCATCTCATCAACGGGCATCTCCTTGGTCCAAAGATCTATTCTCAGGGTTTCCTGATCTTTACTATCCCATACAGATAACATTAAGGCCTTAGCATCTTCTTTATAAATGTTCCCATCCTGCGCACTCCAGGTAAGAGTTTCTGGCACATGATTTTCGTCGGTAACTACTTCTATATTTATTTCAGATTTCTTGTATTGAGACATTATTTCTTGGGTTTGTAGTTTGCTTTATTAAAAATTTCTTCGGCTGAAGTATTCAGCATTTTTTCGATGGAAACATCGTTCTTATCCATATAAGCCCTGATGATATTCCAGCCAATATATTGCCCTAACCTTGCCGGTGATTCGACATCCAGCTGAAGATAAAATTTCGAGAACGGAGCAGGATATAGAAACCTGGTATATAATTGAGAATCTGTATCATAAATAAGTTCGTTCTCAATAAAATATCTCCATATTTGATCTTCATTTGCCGCGGCCCATTCTAGTTCTCTTTCAGAATAACCTATCTTTTCAGCATCACTTTTAAACGGAATAAACTTATCTTTCAAGTAAAGGATCTTTCCATAATACAACATATGAGCTAAAAAAGTTCTGGATTCTGCTTTCGGAATATATCCTTTAGCGATTTCCGTCGCCGCATCGGGCACTATTTGCTCCTTTGTGAAATTCTTCTTCAAATATTTCTGCATCCCCACATAGAATTTATGATCCTCGCCCAGGTAAGTGTCCAGGGAAACAAATAAATAATCGCCGGTATATATAATCTTGTTTTTGTAATCTACTTCTGAAGTTACTGTAATCACATCTGGCACCTGAAAATCTGGAAAGTAATATTTTACGTGCTGAAAAAGCGAATGAAAATCGTCGCTCACTTCTGAAAATTCCGGATAAGCTTTACTGATCTCGGTATCGATTTCCTGCTGGATACTATCATTTAACTTTTGTACCCAAAGGCTATCAGGATATTGTTTAGGAAAAAGGAAAGGATATTGTGATTTAAGTTCTGGAAGACTTTCCTGAGTTGCTTCCGCAAATTTCTGATCAAATCTTATCAACTCAAAATCTACCTCAAGCTTTTCTATTTTAGCTTCCGTTTCAGATCTTTTATCGCAGGAAAACAAACTTATAAGTAGTATTAAAAACCAGAATTTCTTCAGCATAGCTCTCTATTATGAAGGCTTTAACGCCTGTGTCTTTTAAAAATTGGCTTTAAGTGTTAGATTTGTGAGGCAAAGGTATTACTTACAAACTTAATCACCCAATATTATGCTGATCGAAAAAGTAGCTGACCACATTATAAACTGGCTTAAAGACTATGCCACCAAAGCTAATATGAATGGTTTTGTGGTAGGTGTTAGCGGGGGAATTGATTCTGCAGTTACCTCAACTCTATGTGCAAAAACAGGCCTTCCCACTTTATGCCTGGAAATGCCTATTCATCAGCATAAAAATCAAATTACCAGAGCGCGAAAACATATCGAAGAACTACAGCATAACTTTGCGAATGTAAGCGACCTTGAGGTCAATTTAACTCCGGTTTTTGAGCAATTTAAAGAAGGGATGCCTCAACATAGGGAAACTTCTTCCCTGGACCTGGCACTGGCAAATTCCAGAGCAAGATTAAGAATGACTACCCTATACTATTTTGCCGGACTTCACAAATATCTCGTGGCAGGAACAGGAAACAAAGTAGAAGATTTTGGTGTAGGATTTTACACAAAATACGGAGACGGAGGTGTGGATCTGAGTCCTATTGCAGACCTTATGAAAAGTGAAGTCTATGAACTTGGCCAGTATTTAAATATCATCGAAGATATAATGGACGCCCCTCCTACCGATGGATTATTCGGGGACAGCAGGAGTGATGAAGACCAGTTGGGAGCTTCTTATGATGAACTTGAATGGGCGATGAAAAGTTTAGAAGAGGGTAAAACTCTGGAAGATTTTGAAGGAAGACAACAGGAAGTTTTCAAGATTTATCAGAGACTAAACAAGGCTAATCAACATAAAATGCAACCAATCCCCGTGTGCGAAATACCCGTTCACCTGAAGAAATAAACATCTTATCGAATATCTTATACTCTTTGAGTTTATAAAAGCTCAAAGCATTATTTTAGGTTAACAAAACCAAACTCAACGAGTTACCCCCGGACTTGTTTTTAACATAAAATCATGTATCGAGTATTAATCGCAGATCACCATCCCATTATTCTGGAAGGTGTAAAATGTGTACTTCAAAACAACCCGGCGCTACAAGTAATAGGTAGAGTAGGAAGCGGCACCCAGCTTTTCAATCAATTGGAAAAGGATGCCCCTGATGTATTGATCGTAGAATTAGATCTTCCTCAAATTAACGGCATCAACGCTATTAGACGTATAAAACAGGAATTTCCCGAGGTAAAAACTTTAATTTTCAGTTCTCATCCGGAAGAGATGTATGCACTGAGCGCTATTAAGGCAGGAGCCGCCGGATATATTTCCAAGCATACAGATAATGAAACTTTGGAAAAGGCGATTTACCAGGTTGCTCGTGGTGGAATTTATCTAAATCGTTCGATTACAGAGAAGTTGAATTCCGGAATCTCCAGAGGTAAGAGTTTGATTACAAAGTTTAAAAAGCTCTCTACCAGAGAAACTGAAGTCTTAAATTTACTTTCTTCAGGCAAGAGAAATAAAGATATCGCAGAAGCTCTCGATATTAATGAGAAAACTGTAAGCACCTATAAGACCAGGTTATTGAAAAAATTAAAGGTAGATAATGTAGCAGATCTTATAACCCAGTCAAGATTACTGCAATTAAATACTACATAACACGTCCCAGCCTGTCAGATAAAATTGTGCTTAAACTGGTGTAACTCATTATTTCCTGAATTTTCTCGGTTCTGTCTGTTTCAGAGTCAGCATCTACATTTTTCATTTCTTCCAATAGCTCATTGATCTTTTCTCCTACTAAATATCTTCTTAAAGATAAGATTGTCTGGGTCACATACTGTGAAACACCCTGATCCTTAGTTTTCACTGGTATGTCATGCCTACCCCAGTCATGAAGTTCATACTGCTCTTCCTCCATTAGTATGTCTGTAAGTTTGATCGCCTGAGATTTTTCAATATCATTGATGATCATCTCTACCCCAAATTCATCTTCACTATTCAGCTTTTCTATAAGAAGCAAAAATAATTTTTTAAAATCTTCATTCGTAAATTCGATCTCATCTTCCTGAAGATCTAAAAATATCTTTTCAAATACTTTGGCTTTCTGAACTTCAGATTCATAGATCATTTCACCCTGTTCATTTTGTTTCAATAAGATATCATGAAACTCTCCTTCTTCTCTACCGTATAAAATTAACAGGCTAATGATCTTTCTTTCGAGTTCATATAAAGGATCTACCTTGCTCTTAGGAGTAGCTTCCTCCTTGACCACTTCCATCTTTTGTTTTTTGGAATGACCAGAAGATTTTGCATCCCTATTTTCAATTTGCGCAAGCGTGGCATACAGGACATCCTCGTTGATATCCATAATGCGTGAACATTCCTGCAAATAAACCTCACGCTGGATGTTATCTGGAATTTTTGCGATACTATTTACCATATCCCGGATAAGTCCAGCTTTTTTTACGGGATCATTTTTAGCTTCATCCATGAGAAGGGAAGCTTTATAGGTAATGAAATCGTAAGAATTCTCCTCAAGAAACTCTCTTAATTCGTCTTCAGAATTTGAGCGCGCAAAACTATCCGGATCTTCTCCTTCTGGAAAAGGGCAAACTTTTACGTTCATGCCTTGCTCCAGAATAAGATCTATTCCTCGCAAAGAAGCCCTGGTTCCAGCTGCATCGCCATCAAAAAGAACAGTTATATTTTTAGTAAGTCGGTTTATAAGTCTTATCTGTTCCGGAGTTAAGGCAGTTCCGGAAGAAGAAACTGTATTTTCAATTCCGTTTTGATGAAATTGAATAACATCGGTATATCCTTCAACCAGATAACAATTATCTTCTTTTGCAATCGCCTGCTTGGCGTAATTAATACCATAAAGCACCTTGCTTTTGTGGTAAATATCACTTTCTGGCGAGTTTAGATATTTTGCAGCTTTCTTATTGTTAGAAAGTATTCTTCCTCCAAATCCCAGAACACGTCCGGACATGGAATGAATAGGAAACATGACCCGACCCTTAAACCGATCGAAAGTCTTTTCATCTTTTACAATGGTAAGCCCGGTCTTTTCAAGGTACTCCAGCTTATAACCATCACCTAAAGCAGTTTTAGTAAAGGCTTCCCATTCATCAGGAGAATAACCCAGATCAAATTTCTTGATAGTTTCAGCAGTAAAGCCCCTCTCTTTGAAATAGCTTAAACCTATTGCCTGACCTTCATCGGTCTTATGCATCTGCTTCTGAAAGTACTTGCTGGCATATTCTGAAACCAGGTACATACTTTCCCGCTCATTAGCCTGCTCCTTTTGCTCATCACTCTGCTCGGTTTCTTCGATTTCAATTCCGTATTTCTTTGCGAGGTATTTGATCGCCTCCGGATAATTAAAATGTTCATGTTCCATTAAAAAAGCAACTACGTTGCCCCCTTTTCCGCTACTGAAATCTTTCCAGATCTGCTTTACCGGAGAAACCATAAAACTTGGTGATCGTTCATCGGTAAAAGGGCTCAAACCCTTCATATTACTTCCCGATCTCTTAAGCTGAACAAAATCACCGATCACCTCCTCTACACGGGCGGTTTCAAATACATTGTCTATGGTGGTTCTAGAGATCAATTAACTAAGAAATATTTAGGTGGAAATTACTAAAAAAGACAGGGCTTTAAAAAAGAAAACTCAAATTTAAAGCCCTGCAAAACTAAACTATATTGGCTAATTAATCAAGATCAAAACGTAGACCTAAAGAAACATTGTGCGATTCAGCATTCGGTTCCTGGAAAATAGGGTTCAGATCATACTTCGCGTAAAGAGATGTATTCCCCCAACCTATATATCCACTTAATCCGTAGATAAAATCATTGGTGTTGTAATCTGACTTCAGTTTCTGTTTTACATTGTCACCATCCTCTTCGAACTTCAGTTTTTGACGTTCACCTAAACTGAAACCTGCATATCCCCCAAGTCCAACTTTAAATTTTTTATAAGTAGAAAATGTAGGGCCGCTTTCATGGTCAATTCTTTTATATGGTCCAAATTCAAAATGAACAGGAATTACGAGATTGTCCATTCTAAACTTTGATTTCTTTAAATCGGTTGGAAACTCTTCCAAAAATGTAAGACCTTCATCTTCTATAAAATACCGGTTGTCTGTTGGTTTCAAACCATTAAACTGAAAAGAAACTCCGTATTTTAATCGTAACCAGTTGGTATCTTCAAAAACCCTGGTATTCCAAACCCAGCCTATCTCAAAGAACCTACTTCCTCCAATTTTAAAATCTGAATCATTTAAGGATTGACCGTCTTTTAAGGCATTATTAAAACCGGCTGCCAGCATAATGGTTGATGTAGTTCTCTCGTCCCTATAATTGCTCCTCTCCTTTTTATCCTTTTCTTCCCACTTGAAAACCACACTTTGACCTTCTTCTACTTTAGCTTCTTCATTTCTTTCAATCAAAGCAATTTTATTATCAATAATAGCTACTCTATTTTCTATGTTTAGAGCGTGTTTTTTCGCTGCTGCCTCTTTTAATTCATTAGCTTCTTCAAGCGTAATTTCGTTTTTATCTAGTTTCTCATTTATTGACTCGACCTCGACTTTCAATTCCTCTTTTTCCTGAACAATAATATTTTTTCTTTGTTTTTTTAAAAGTTCAATGGTGTTTCTATTTGTTATTTCTATAGTCTGGGCCTCGCATAGACCGATGCCTAATATGGAAATTGCGATGTAAAGAATAATTGTTTTCATAATGATGATTGTTTGTTTAATTGATTGATGAATGACCTAATTTATAAGTGATGATTATTGATTTTCCTGTTTATCCAGCTTATTGGAAACTGCAATAGATGCTTTTTGATAACCTGTTTTTACTAATTCAAATACTTTTTCCTTAAAAGATTCGTAAACCTCATCTTCCGCATCAGCTAAAAGAACGCCTGCTTCAATTTCAGGCTGAATATTCCCAGGTTGCTCCCCTATCTGTTTTAATGCTTCTGCCAGAAGTGCCTCTACTTCAGCTTCCGTAACACTGGCAGACCCTTTCTCATTTTCTGATATCATTGCCAGAAGCGCCTGCTTCCTGTCGTTAAATTCAGTACTCAACTTCTGATTTTCAGATGCCGGGGTGATGGAAACAGGTTCTAAAACACTCCTTTCATTTGTAGAATTTGATGCCAGTCTTTCAGCATTATCAGATTTTATTTTTTCTGATACGACAAAAGTAGATTCAGCACTTTTATTCACTGGCTTCTCAGTTTTCGGTTGAACTTCCTTATTTGTTTCTTCTGAAGCTAACTGAGCCGGTTCATCGAATTCGACATTATCTTTATTTTCGATAACCTTATTTTCTACGGGAGTTTCGACCACCGGGTTTGAATTTTGATCCTGCTGATTCAAGAACAACAAGCTGGAAATTAAAAGTACCACTACAGCAGCTACAGCTGAAATCCACCACTTTTTACTCTCTGACTTAGTTTCCGAAGAATCCAGCCTGGCATTTAATTTACCCCAGCTTCCTGCTGAAGGCTGAATTTCTCTTTCATCCAGCTTTTCCTTGATATGCTCTTCAAATTTAATTGGCGCCATAACTTGATGAATTATTGATTTTTAATTTTTCCTGAAGCATTTTTCGTGCTTTAAACAATTGGGATTTTGAAGTCCCTTCTGTTATATCAAGCATTTTTGCTATTTCAGCATGCTTGTAACCTTCAACCGCATACATCACAAACACCATTCTATAACCCTCTGGTAAAGCGTCTATTAAGCGTTGTATATCAGAAACATCCATTTCAGAATTTATATTATTAAAAACCTCATTAGTTTCGTAATTCAAGTCCTCTTGAAATTCAAGTTCTTTATGTTGTCTTAGAAATGAAATAGATTCTCTAACCATGATCTTTCTAATCCAACCTTCAAAACTTCCCTCATCTTTAAAATCTTTTAAATGTGTAAACACCTTAAGGAAGCCTTTTAACATGGTGTCCTCAGCATGATGTATGTCTTTAATATACTGCCTGCAAACACTGAGCATCTTTGGTGAATGCAATTCATACAATCTCTGCTGAGCATCGCGATCACCCACAGAGGCTCTTTTTATTAAAGAGGATTCATTTTTAAAAAGCTGTATAACTTTCACCATTTTCACAAGGCCTTCTATTTATATAGACGTGTGAAAGTTACAAAAGGTTGCCTGAGGTTTTAAAAATTTTATTTTTTTTGAATTTCGGCTCTAACATTCTTATCCCTTATCTTTGCGGCAGAATAGATTTTATGGCAGAGGAAGTTCGAATTAACAAATATTTGAGTCAGTTAGGGTATTGCTCCAGGAGAGCAGCGGATAAACTTATTGACCAGGGGAGAATTACCATCAACGATAAAGTGCCGGAAATGGGAACTAAAGTAACCCCCGGGGATATTGTAAAAGTTGACGGCAAACCTGTTTCAAAAGAAGAGCTAAAAGAACCCAATGTTTATATCGCTTTTAATAAACCGGTCGGGATCGTTTGTACTACAGACACCAGAGTGGAAAAAGATAATATTATCGACTACATTAATTACCCAAAAAGGATCTTTCCCATTGGGCGATTAGACAAACCTAGTGAAGGGCTCATTTTCCTCACTAACGATGGTGATATTGTAAATAAAATACTTCGGGCTAGAAATAACCACGAAAAAGAATATGTGGTCTCTGTCAATAAACCGGTCACTCCAGATTTTATAAAAAAGATGGGTTCAGGAGTTCCAATTTTAGATACTGTGACCCGGGAATGTGAAGTAGAGAAACTAGGACATCATACCTTCAGGATTGTTTTAACCCAGGGTTTGAACAGGCAAATTCGTAGAATGTGTGAATTTTTAGACTATGAGGTTACTTCACTAAAGAGGATAAGGATCATGAATGTTTCTCTTGATATCCCGGTTGGAGAATGGCGGGATCTTACTTCAGAAGAATTAAACACCATCAATAGTTTAACCGGTGAATCTACCAAAACTGAAGAAGGCTCCCTGATCGTATCTGTGAAGACAGAAAATCCTCGCAGAGGAAAAAGACCTAGAAAACCCAAATCTTAACAGAGAATTAGCTCGCTTACATAGCTCATTGTACATAGTTCTTGTTAATTTTAGATTCTTGAGAATAAGAGCAAATATCTTATATTTAGTAGAATCAGAATTAAAATATAGAGAATGAAAGTACAACCATTTCACCTTGCTATTCCTGTTTCCGATCTTCAAAAATGTAGAAAATTCTATAAAGAAACCCTTGGCTGCGGGGAAGGTCGAAGCAGTGACCATTGGGTTGATTTCAACTTTTTTGGCCATCAGCTGGTAATCCACTATCAGGATCCACAGGAAACTAAAGCTTCAACATCTAATCCTGTGGACGGGAAAGATGTTCCTGTTCCTCATTTTGGAGTCGTACTTCAATGGGATGTTTTTCATGAATTTGCTAAATTGCTAAAAAGCAAGAATATAGATTTCGTAATTGAGCCTTATATAAGGTTTGAAGGGAAACCGGGAGAGCAGGCAACCATGTTCTTCAAAGATCCTTGTGGAAATGCCCTGGAATTCAAGGCATTCAAAAATATAGATCAGCTTTTTGCCACATAATGGCCTAAACCAGTAATCAACCAGAATATGGATAGACTTAAGCCGTCTTTAGTGAGACAGATATTTGTTCTGCTGCTAATTATTTTTTTAACGGTTTTAATTTTTAGAGAAGTACTGCCATATCTTTCAGGAGTATTAGGTGCAGTGACACTGTATGTTATCCTTAAAGGCTGGATGAAAAAATTACTGAACAGGGGCTGGAAACCTCCCCTGGCAGCTTCATTATTAATGGCAGGTTCTTTTGTAGGAATTCTTATTCCGGTTAGTTTGATCGCCATAATGCTTACCTCTAAAATAGGAAAAGCTGTAGCTAATTCTGAAAGAGTACTTAAAGCGGTAAAGGATCAGCTTAATCATATTGAAGAAGAAATTGGTTTCAGCATTAGTTCAAGCATAGATACTTCTTCTATTACAAATTGGGTTTCTTCAAATCTTCAAAACTTAGCAGGCGGCACCTTTAATGCATTTATAGCCATTGGGATCATGTATTTCATGCTTTATTATATGCTTACCAATCGTGCATCTTTAAGAGATTCTCTGATCACTTATATACCCCTGGGAAAAGATAATCTTAGAATAATAGGAGAAGAAAGTAATCAATTGGTAAAATCCAATGCCCTGGGGATTCCCCTGGTAGCTTTTGTTCAGGGAATTATCGCCCTGATAGGCTTCCTGATATTTGGCGTCCCAGATCCATTTTTCTGGTTTGTGATTACAGCTATAGGTTCTATGATTCCTTTTATAGGAACGGCCATTGGGATACTGCCAGCCACCATCCTACTTTTAGCTCAGGGAAACGATTTCCAGGCCATAGCACTGCTTATTTACGGTTTTGTAGTAGTAGGTTCTACAGATAACATTATTCGTTTATATGTTCTTGAAAGACTGGCCAGCGTTCATCCGCTCATAACCCTTTTTGGGGTGATAGTAGGAGTTCAATTATTTGGATTTATTGGATTAATATTCGGACCATTATTAATTTCTTTATTTCTTCTAATTTTGAAAATATACAAGAAGGAGTACGGAAATTCACACCATAGATTATAAAATTAAATTAATTGAAACATGTTCGGAAAAAAGAAAAAAGAAATAGATGAGGATTTCGTAAAAACCGAAGTCGCAAAGATTGATAACGATGATGTGACAATCGCCATGAATAGCAAGGAAGAAGTTGATGATAAGATCAATAATTCCGGCTTACTTCAAAAGTATAGCGAACTGGCTAAAATAATGTACGGTATGCTTAAAGATTATAGAAAAGGTGTATACACCCAGGTTCCCTGGTTTACTATAGCAACCATTGCATTTTCTTTTCTGTATATCCTGAATCCTCTGGACATTATGCCAGATTTTATTCCGGGATTGGGCTATATTGATGATATGGCCATTATCACTTTCGGCCTAAGATTTATCCAATCTGATATTCATAATTACCTGGATTGGAAATTAGACCATGGAGATACCACGGAAGTATTTTAAAAAAGGAGGGAGAATTAATCCCTCCTTTTTCTATCTTTTTTGAGCATCCAAACTCCTCTTGTTATGCCTTTCCCGGGCAAGGAGTGTATTCTTTAATAACATAGAAACCGTCATGGGCCCAACACCACCCGGAACCGGAGTAATATAAGAAGCGCGCTTGCTTACATTTTCAAAATCTACATCACCCTTAATAACATAGCCTTTTTCGGTATTATCATCAGGAACTCTGGTAATTCCTACATCAATGATCACAGCATCATCTTTGATCATTTCTCCTTTTAGAAAATCTGGGATACCCACGGCAATAATTATAATATCTGCCTGTGAAGTCACCTGAGTGATATTTTTGGTAAATTCATGAGTTAAAGTAACCGTTGAGTTCCCAGGAAATCCACTTCTTCCCATTAGTATACTCATGGGTCTACCCACGATATAACTTCTGCCAATCACCACGGTATGCTTCCCTTTGGTGGGAATATCATAACGCTCTAAAAGTTCCAGGATTCCGAAAGGTGTGGCGGGAATAAAACTGGTCATATCCAGAGCCATTTTTCCAAAATTCGTAGGATGGAAACCATCCACATCCTTATCTGGATCTACCGCGTTCAATACTTTTTGAGTATCGATTTGCGGAGGCAAAGGCAATTGAACAATGAATCCGTCAATATCATCATTCTGATTCAGCTCTTCGATCTTATCCAGAAGCTCTAGTTCGCTAACGGTGTTTGGAAGTCTGTACAGTGAAGATTCAAAACCAACCCTTTCGCAGGCTTTAACTTTAGAGTTCACGTAGGTCATACTCGCTCCGTCCTTACCTACAATAATTGCAGCAAGATGAGGAACTTTTTCTCCACGTTTCTTGATTTTGGTAACCTCAGCAGCAATTTCATCCTTGATGTCATTACTGATCTTTTTACCGTCGAGAATTGTCATATTAAGTATTCAGTTGAGCCCCTCCCTACCTCCCCTATGGGGAGGAGTTAAAAACTATGTTTAAAATTATTCAAATCCCCCCTTTGGGGGAAAGGGGGCTTATTGCATCCCCTTCATCATTTGCATCATTTTTCGGCCACCGCCACCTTGCATCATCTTCATCATTTTACCCATCTGGTTGAATTGCTTCAACAGCTGATTCACTTCCTGTACCGTAGTTCCGGAACCTTTGGCGATTCTTTTCTTTCTGCTGGCATTAATTACTTTGGGCTCGCTTCTTTCTTCAGGAGTCATAGAATGAATGATCGCTTCTATTCCTTTAAAAGCGTCATCATCTATATCCACATCTTTAAGCATTTTACCTGCTCCCGGGATCATTCCCATAAGATCTTTCATAGATCCCATTTTCTTGATCTGCTGAAGCTGATTCAAAAAGTCATCAAAACCGAAAGCATTTTTCGCAATCTTCTTCTGAAGTTTTCTCGCTTCCTCTTCATCATACTGCTCCTGGGCTCTTTCAACAAGGGAAACAACATCTCCCATACCAAGGATCCTGTCGGCCATACGGGAAGGATAGAAGATATCGATGGCATCCATCTTTTCACCGGTACCGATGAATTTGATAGGTTTATTTACTACAGATTTAATAGAGATCGCGGCACCACCACGAGTATCACCATCTAACTTGGTAAGAATAACGCCATCGAAATTCAATCTTTCGTTGAAGGTTTTGGCTGTATTCACCGCATCCTGACCCGTCATGGAATCTACTACGAAAAGTGTTTCCTGTGGCTGGATCGCCTGGTGAATATTTGAAATTTCGGTCATCATCGCTTCATCTACCGCAAGTCGACCAGCGGTATCAATGATCACCACATTGTGACCGTTCTCTTTTGCATAAGCGATGGCATCTTTAGAGATCGCGACCGGATCCTGATTACCTTCATCTGAATAAACCTCAACACCAACCTGCTCTCCAACTACGTGAAGCTGGTTGATCGCTGCCGGACGATAGACATCACAGGCAACCAAAAGAGGTTTCTTGGTTTTCTTATTTTTTAGAAAATTCGCCAGTTTACCAGAAAAAGTGGTTTTACCACTACCCTGCAAACCTGACATTAAGATCACAGAAGGATCTCCGGAAAGATTAATCCCCTCAGCTTCTCCACCCATCAATTCAGTAAGCTCATCCTTGACAAGTTTTACCATTAATTGTCCAGGCTTCAAAGTGGTTAATACGTCCTGTCCAAGAGCTCTTTCTTTTACCGTATTGGTAAATTCCTTAGCAATTTTATAGTTTACATCGGCATCTACTAAGGCTCGTCTAACCTCTTTAAGACTTTCCGCAACATTTATCTCCGTGATTTGCCCATGTCCTTTCAGGACGTGAAAGGCACTATCTAACTTATCGCTTAAATTATCAAACATAATTTTTCCTGTGATTTTATTCTAGTGCTGCTTAGCAGCGAATTGCAAATTTAATGATTTGAAGCTGAAGTATAAAGTTCATCTTCTAAAATTCATCCTTCGACTTCGCTCAGGACGACAATCATATTTTTTAACGCCTGAAAACGCTTTTCAATTTAGATGCTGAAACAAGTTCAGCTGGACGAAATTCGTACTTCGTCATTCCAAATTCGTATTTCCTCTTACATTCTTTCCGGAACTTCAATTCCCAGTAGTTTAAATGCCGACTTTATCACATTCGCCACAAATCCTGATAATTGAACTCTGAATACCTTTTCAGCTTCATCTTCAATCCCCAGGATCTGTACATTCTGATAAAATGAATTGAATGATTTCACCAGTTCGTAGGTATAGTTCGCGATCAATGCCGGAGAATGATTTTCTGCTGCCAGGGCAATAGTCTCAGGGAATAACTGAACCAGTTTGATCAATTCCTTCTCTTTGTCATGGAAGCTGAAATTCTTCGAAAGATCTGCGGAAGTATCAAAATCAGCCTTTCTTAAGATCGATTGAATCCTGGCATAGGTATACTGAATAAATGGCCCCGTATTTCCCTGGAAATCTACTGATTCTTCAGGATTGAAGAGAATTCTCTTTTTAGGATCCACTTTTAAAATATAATATTTCAATGCTCCCAAACCGATTATTCTATAAAGTTCTTTCTTTTCGGCATCTGTGTAACCATCAAGTTTACCCAGTTCTTCAGAGATATTTTTAGCAGTTTCTGCCATCTCTTTAATAAGATCATCGGCATCCACTACAGTGCCTTCACGAGATTTCATCTTTCCTGATGGAAGGTCAACCATTCCATAGCTCAGGTGATAAAGCGACTCTGCCCAATCGTATCCAAGTTTTTTCAGAATAAGGAAAAGCACTTTAAAATGATATTCCTGTTCATTCCCCACGGTATAAACCATCTGGTTGATATCAAAATCGGCAAATCTCTGAATGGCCGTTCCAATATCCTGGGTCATATAAACGGCGGTTCCGTCACTTCTTAGAACGATCTTTTCATCGAGGCCTTCATCACTAAGATCTATCCAAACGCTGCCGTCCTCTTTTTTATAGAAAACTCCGTCCTCCAGGCCTTTCTGAATATTATCCTTTCCTAAAATATAGGTTTCGCTTTCGTAATAATTCTTATCGAAGTTTACTCCAAGAGCATCGTAAGTTTTTTCAAAACCATCATAAACCCATTGGTTCATGGTAGACCATAACTTTACAACTTCGGGATCGTTTGCCTCCCATTGTCTCAGCATCTCCTGTGCCTCAACAAAAATTGGTGACTGGGCCTTGGCTTCATCTTCGCTCTTCCCTTCTTCCTGAAGCTGGGCGATCTCCTTTTTATATTCCTGGTCGAATTTCACGTAGTAATTCCCAACCAGTTTATCTCCTTTTAATCCGGTAGATTCAGGCGTTTCTCCATTCCCGAATTTTTGCCAGGCTACCATGGATTTACAGATATGAATCCCACGATCATTGATCACCTGAACTTTATAGACCTGGTTTCCGGCAGCTTTTAAAATTTCAGAAACTGAATATCCCAGGAGATTGTTTCTAATATGCCCCAGGTGTAAAGGTTTGTTAGTATTTGGTGAAGAGTACTCAACCATGATTCCGCTGGCATCGCTTTGCGGCAACAGAATTCCGAAGTCCTCTCTATCCTTTACATCATTAAAAAAATTGATATAATATTGATCGCTGATGACGATATTGAGGAAGCCCTGAATAACATTATACGAAGCAACTTCTTCTACTTCAGCTTCAAGATATTTACCAATAGTTTCGGCTAACTGCGCCGGATTCGTTTTGATCTGCTTGAGCATTGGAAAAACCACCAAAGTGATATCACCTTCAAAATCCTTACGAGTAGGCTGAAATTCAATATTTTCAGGCGTTACTTCATAATGTTTCTGGACAGCTTCGTTAACTTTTGATGCAAGAATTTGTTCAATATTCATTTTCCTATGCTTTTTAGCGTATTTCCACTTATTAAGTGCGCAAAGATAAAAAGAATTGAAGTTACAGACCTTAGGCTTTGTGCTCAAATCCTTATATTTAGGAAAAAAGAAATGCTGGTAAATATTTCCTATAATCGTCCCGCTATATCAGACAAAATCAATCGGGAAGTTGGCAAACCCTTTACGCTGATGGAAAGGGTAAAATTAAAGGGATCTGGATCACCAAAATTGCAGATCACCTCAACAAGCATAGATATTCACAACCTTTTAATTCTGGACAATAATGCAAATATCTGCAATGTTGAAATGAGAGGGAATGGTATTATTGTAATGTTCCGCTCTTTACTGGAAACCTACGCTCTTATTATTCCTTATTATAAACTGAATCTTTATAAAGGAAAAGCTGAAGAATACAGCATCTACAAAGACCATCATTTTATCAAGGTATTGGCTAATAAGCCTGGAATCCATAAATTCTTTAAAAAGATCATAGATTACAAGAATGATAATGCCCCGACACAAATTGAAGATCTTTAGATATATTGCGTTCACAATCCGTGAATTCTGATAGGCTTTGTTTAACCTAAAATTGATCTCATTTTAATTTTTCAGAAGAAAAGCTGACGCAATTTTGCTGAAAAAATTAATGGAATTATTCATTTATGTTTTTGCAGCACTTTTCTCGGTTATCAATCCGCTGGGAACGGTCCCGATCTTTGTAGGTCTCACCAAAGAAGATTCAAAAAAAGAAAGATCAAAAACTTCAATTTTAACAGCGGTCAATATTTTCGTTATTCTTTTGATCAGCTTTTTTACCGGAAGATTTATTTTAAATTTCTTTGGAATAAGCCTTGACTCGTTGCGTATTGCCGGGGGATTAATTATTACCACTTCAGGATTTGCATTGCTTACGGGATCTTTTTCAAAACATAAAGGAATGGACAAACCCAAGGTGCAGGAAGACGCATTTCAAAGAGACGGAGTTTCCCTTACTCCATTAGCGATCCCAATGCTGGCAGGACCTGGTTCAATTTCCTTTCTTATTGGACTTTACCAGGAATATGAATTATGGCAGGATAAACTCATTGCAGTAACTGCTATTTTAAGCGTTTGTATTGCTACTTTTTTAGTATTGAGAAGCTCGCATTATATTGTAAATATCCTGGGAGCTTCAGGCATCAATGCAATTTCCAGGATCATAGGATTTATCGTAATTGCAATTGGAGTAGAATACATTAGCTCATCGGTGATGAACCTTCTGAAAAACCTGTTTAACTAACTATCTTTTTCTAAAGGCCAATCCGCCTACTAAAGACAGAATTCCGAAAGCGATCATCGCGTAAGACTGGGTATTATCGCCATGTGCTTCAACCTGTAGTGGTCCTGCATCTATAGCAAATTCAGGCGTAATAAGGTCATAAACCCCATATCCAATAAGTCCTATCCCAATTATTAACAGGACGAATTTCAACACGTTATTCATTTAATAAAGTTTTATTAATCTGAGGTGAAAGTAAGAATTAAATCTCTAATTTGATATTCAAAATCTTCGAATGCGCATATTACTTACGGGTGCCAATGGTTATATAGGAATGAGGCTTCTGCCTCAGTTACTTGAACAGGGACATGAAGTAATCTGTGCCGTTCGAAATAAGAATAGATTTACTTCTAATAAAGAGCTTAAGGAGAAAGTTGAGGTTGTAGAACTGGATTTCCTTGAAGATGATACTGCCCCGGAGAAAATAAAAAATATCGACGTCGCTTATTATCTCATACATTCCATGACCGCATCTACGAAAGACTTTGATAAGCAGGAAGCCCAGGCTGCGGAGAATTTCAAGAAGATGATGTCTGAAACCACCGTAAATCAGGTGATTTATCTTAGCGGGATCATTAACGAAGAAAAACTTTCCAAACATTTAGAATCCAGGAAAGCCGTTGAAGAAATCCTGTATAAGGGGGATTTTAATTTAACAGTCTTGCGGGCTGCGATTATTGTTGGCTCGGGTAGTTCTTCTTTTGAAATTATTCGTGATCTCTGCGAGAAATTGCCGGTAATGGTGACTCCAAAATGGGTGAAAACAAAATCTCAACCAATTGCCATAAGAAATATCATTCAATATCTCACCGGCGTTATTGGTCGTGAAGAATGTTATAATGAATCTTTTGATGTTGGCGGACCTGATGTCCTCACCTACCAGGATATGATGGAGCAATATGCTGAAATCAGGGGATTAAAGCTATGGATCGTGGGTGTTCCTTTTATGTCTCCAAAATTGAGTTCCTACTGGCTCTATTTTGTAACCTCAACTTCTTACAGATTAGCCCAAAATCTTGTCGACAGCATGTCAGTGGAAGTGATTACGCGTGATACCCGGCTAAAAGAAATATTGAATATCGAGCTTATCCCATATAAAGAAGCGATTGAACTGGCTTTTTATAAAATTGAACAAAACGAGGTCATCTCAAGCTGGAAAGATTCATTAAGTAGCGGAAGGTTTAGAAAAGAACTGAACAAATATATCCAGATCCCGAAATATGGTTGCCTTCTGGATGAAAAATCTGTAAAAGTAAATGATCCTGAAGCAGCCCTGGAAAGAATCTGGGCAATTGGCGGGTTGAATGGCTGGTATTATGGAAACTGGCTTTGGAAAGTAAGAGGATATCTTGATAAACTTGCCGGTGGAGTTGGTCTTAGAAGAGGCCGAACCCACCCGACGAAAATCAATGCGGGGGATTCTTTAGATTTCTGGCGGGTTTTACTGGCGGATAAAGAGGAAAAAAGATTACTCTTATTTGCTGAAATGAAGGTTCCCGGGGAAGCCTGGCTGGAATTCAAGATAGATGAAAATAATGTGTTACACCAGACTGCCACCTTCAGGCCTAAAGGTTTAGTTGGGCGGGCTTACTGGTATTCTATGTATCCGTTTCATTATTTCATATTTGAGGGTATGATCAACAAAATTGCGAAGGGCATTAAAAAAGATTAGTTTTATTGCATATGCACTACTCAACTTGAAGCCAGATTTCAACAATTTATTGAAGAATAAGGAATTTTCGATATCTGCGAGCATCCTTATTCTAAGCTCTGTTCTAATTTTCGCATTTACAGATCAGTTCTATAACAGTATTGAAGAAATATCACTGTGGGTCAGGGAATATTTCGGAACATTTTATCTCTGGCTGGGATTAGGCTGTGTAGTTTTTCTTTTAATGACCGCTTTTTCAAAATTTGGCAGGATCAGGCTGGGAAATTCACCACCGGAATTTGACAGATTATCCTGGATTGCCATGCTTTATTCCGCCGGAATGGGAGCAGGTATATTATTACGAGCCGTGCAGGAACCGGTTTTTATGCTGAAGAACCCTCCCATCCAGACCGGGCTAACCTCTGAAATTATTTCCCTGGAATACACCTTTTATCAATGGGGTTTTACCGCCTGGGCTTTTTATGGCCTTTTTGCACTGGTAATTGGTTACTCGATATTTGTTGAAAAAGCTAATGTTCGTTTAAGTTCCGCCTTTAAAGAGTTTAAGAAATTGCGTTTTTTACCTTCTTCCATAGACATTCTCACTATTCTTACTACAGTAATTGGCCTTGTCGCCGCAATTGGCCTAGGAACCACGCAAATTGAGGGTGGACTTAGCCATCTTGAATCCCGCGAACCGGGATCATTATTATTAAATATGGGCCTGGTATTGCTAATTTGTGTATTGGCATTCACATCTGCATGGGCCGGAGTAAATAAAGGAATAAAAAGGATCTCCAACTGGAATATCTATGTGGCGATTCTGCTTATGCTCTTTGTTTTCCTAACTGGAAATATGTCTGAAATTCTCCTGAATTTCATAACCTCCTTCTATCATTATATCATTGATTTTATTCCTTTAAGCCTGGCCATTGGAGATTATGATCCCGGAGTTAAATTTCTTACTGATTGGACTTATTATTACTGGGCATTCTGGCTGGCCTGGGCGCCATTTACTGGAATATTTATCGCGCGAATCTCTCAAGGCAGAAGCATCAGAGAGATGATATTGGGTGTTCTACTCATACCTTCCATAGGAAGCTTTTTCTGGTTTAGCGTGTTTGGAACCTCAGCATTTGAATTGATTGAAAGCTGGAATACTTACAATAATGAATTCGGAAATGTTTTCACCTCCATGTTCGTGTTTTTTGAAGCTTATCCCCTCCCGGTGATTACCAGCATTACCGTAATAATCTTACTTATTAGTTTTCTGGTTACCTCGGTGGATTCAGCAATTTTCGTATTAAGTATGTTTACCGATAATGGCAATCCTGAACCGAAAAAAAAATACCGCCTGGCCTGGGCGGTATTGATCTTTATTTTTTGTGAGGCGATTATTGTTCTTGGTCAGGTTAAACCCAACTCTGATGTATTAACTGCCATGCAGAAATTTTTAATAATCAGTTCTCTGCCTTTTGCTTTTTTAAGCGTACTGATCATTCTTCTTTTCAGCATAAAATTATTCCGAAGAAGATCGGAGAAATTCTAGACTTTTGGCAGGAATACTTCAGCCATCATACATCTGGCGCTTCCCCCACCACAGGTTTCTATCGTCTGGATTTCTGAACTAAGAATCTCACAATGCTTTTCAATTCTGGAGACCTGGTCTTTGGTTAAACTTCGGTGTGCCCTGGCGCTCATCACCAGATATTTTTTCCCTTCAGCTCCTTGTACCTGCAACATATTTCCGGCGAATTCGTGCATTTGCTCTTCGCTGATGGAGATGATCTCTTTTTCATCCATCTTTAAATGCTTGACCACATTTTTTCGTTCCTTTTTATCGTCTATCGTATCCAGACAGATCACCGCAAACTCTTCAGCAATGCACATCATCACATTCGTATGATATATAGGAAGTCTTTTATCCTCCACACTTTGATAAGCATTAAATATAACC
Source organism: Christiangramia sediminis (assembly GCF_020552705.1). Classification (GTDB taxonomy): domain Bacteria; phylum Bacteroidota; class Bacteroidia; order Flavobacteriales; family Flavobacteriaceae; genus Christiangramia; species Christiangramia sediminis. The sequence continues at coordinate 766,250 of NZ_JAJBZG010000002.1, forward strand.
GGGGTAAATTCAAAATCCTCACAAAACTCGATCAAAAGATCTTCATCTGCACGGGGAGAAATAGCACAATAAGCTTTTTGGTGTACCCTGTCCAGGATAAGACTTCCGGTTCCTTCCAGAAATACATCATCTTCTTCTGCTACCGTATAATCTACTATTTCTGTAATTTTAAATCCTGCATCTTCCAGTTGAGCAAAATAATTAAGTCTTCGCTCTTTTCTTCTGTTTTCAGCAAACATGGGATAAAGAGCAATTTGCCCATCTTCATGGAAAGAAACCCAGTTATTTGGGAAGATGGAATCTGGCGTATCGTCTGCCGGGATATCATCTACCACCACAACATTTACACCTACCGCTCTTAGCTTCTCCACAAAAATGTCAAACTCCTGTGTGGCAAATTCATTAACATCATCTCCTTCCATTTTGGTCTGGAAATAATTATTTACCGCGGTTTGTTCATTCATTCTGAATCCCACCGGTCTAACCATTAATATCGTATCTGTAATCTGCTTCATCTTAAAATTTTTAGTCCCTAATTAAAGGTAGGGTTGAACAGCGCAACAAGCCTTCTTGCTTAGAAATTTCAGCATAAGGCACTTCTTCAACAGTGATTCCCTGTTCTCTCAGCCAGGTATTCAATCTTGTAAATCCTTTTTCTGAAATCACCACATCTTCAGAGATCGAAAAAATATTTGAATTCATGTGATACATTTCATCCTGAGTGATCTCATAAATATTCTCTTTTCCGAAGAAATTCACCAACCACTTATATTCTTCTTCAATAAGAAATCCTTCTTTGTAAATAATTGCTTTGTTTTTACCTACCGGCTGAAAACAACAATCTAAATGCAAGGCGTTGTCTCTTGCGATCGTATTAGACTTTTTCAGGCTAAAAGAAATCACCTTCTTATCTGGAAACTCCTTTTCCAGGGCTTCCACAGCTTTCAGGTTAGTTCGTGCCGTAATAAAATCCTTATAATCCTTGCCCTTATAGGTTCCAACAAAAATATAATCGCCCATAGGCATCACATCACCACCTTCAATATGAGCATCTTCCGGAAGTGTAATGATCTTAGACGGGGCTATTTGCTCAACCACATGCTCTATGGCATCAATCTCCTGATCGCGATCTGGTAAAATATTAGATTTGATAAATTTATCATCTATCACAAAGGCGATATCGCGGGTAAATATCTGGTTATAATCTTCAATTATTTTAGGGCGATAAACCTCAACATCATATTTTTTAAGAACAGCGGCCACAGATTCAATTTCTTTAACCATTTCCTCTTCTATAGGATAAGTTCCCGCCTTAATATGCTCCTGTGACTTTGGGTCGTAAGCCTCCTCTAAGGTAGGAATAGGTCCGTTACTTTTAGCAGTTCCAAGGACCACTGCCCTGAGTCTTGAAGTTTCGTTTTTTATATGCAATTTCATTGCTGATATTTTGACAAATATAAAAAAGCTCCATCCGATGATGAAGCTTTTTTAATTAATTCACAACAGATAAATAATAGATTATTTTCTGCTCCCAAGTGGTTTAAAATCTCTGTGATTCTCACCGATATAAATCTGACGTGGACGACCAATTGGTTCTTTCTTCAATCTCATTTCTCTCCATTGAGCGATCCAACCAGGAAGTCTACCAAGAGCAAACATCACGGTGAACATATCAACAGGAATTCCAAGCGCACGATAAATAATTCCTGAATAAAAATCTACGTTTGGATATAATTTTCTTTTTACGAAATAATCGTCTTCTAGAGCTTCTTTCTCAAGGCCTTTAGCAATATCCAACACCGGATCTTCAACTCCTAATTGTGCTAGCACTTCATCAGCAGATTTTTTAATGATCTTAGCTCTTGGATCAAAGTTCTTATAGACACGGTGTCCAAAGCCCATTAGACGGAATGGATCATCTTTATCTTTTGCTTTCTGCATGAATTTATGGGTATCTCCCCCATCTTCTTTGATCTTTTCAAGCATTTCAATTACCGCCTGATTGGCACCACCGTGAAGTGGACCCCAAAGAGCAGAAATACCTGCGGAAAGTGAAGCGAATAATCCGGCATGAGACGAACCAACCATTCTTACGGTAGAAGTAGAACAGTTTTGCTCATGATCTGCGTGCAAAATTAATAGTTTGTCTAAAGCATCAATAACCGCTTTATCTACACTATAGGTCTTATTAGGCTTTTCGAACATCATTTTATGCAGATTCTCTACATAACCCAGATCTTCGTCACCATAGTTAAGCGGAAGACTATTCTTTTTTCTTAACGTCCAGGCAGCAAGTACCGGAAATTTACCAAGGATCTTCACGATCGCTTTATACATATCATCTTCTGAAGAAACATCTACAGACGAAGGATTAAATGCGATCAAAGCACTGGTTAATGAGGAAAGAACTCCCATTGGATGGGCCGATTTTGGAAATCCGTCAAGGATTTTCTTCATCTCCTCATCTACATGAGATTGCTCTTTAATATCCTTATTGAACTTATCTAGTTGTTCTTTATTTGGTAATTCTCCAAAGATGAGCAGGTATACAACCTCAAGAAAATCTGCTTTTTCAGCTAGATCTTCAATAGCATAACCACGATATCTAAGGATACCCTTTTCCCCGTCCAAAAATGTGATAGCACTCTCGCAGCTTCCAGTATTCTTAAATCCAGGATCTAAAGTGATAATTCCGGCTTCTCCACGAAGCTTTTTAATATCTACCCCTATTTCATCTTCGGTTCCCACGGTAACGGGAAACTCATATTTCTTTCCGTCAAATTCGAGTGTCGCTGTTTTAGACATATTATATATTGTTCTTTTAGATTAATTTTTAAGGATTGCTAAATTACGAAATTTAGTGTTAAAATTATTTTAAGCAGAGTATCGAAATTTCATAAATACCCTGATTTTATTCAGTTTTCGTGAATTTTAACTTTAGGTAACCAAAAACTTAGGCTTGTTTTAATAAGAATGGCCTGAATATGGAAAAAATCAAGCTTTCTATATATAGTATCTATCCACAAATAAACAATGTCATTACATATTGAAAACTATATCATATCCATTTTATTTATTGATATTATATAGATCTTTGTAATATTCATTCACAGATTTTTCCCAGGTGAATCGCTTCTTTTTGGCATTCATACATATTTTTTTCCATCCTTTTTTATCATTAAAAAACAGATCAACTGCTTCAGAAAATACTTTTACGAAATTTTTGGTCTTTTCTGTGGTCGTTTTTCCGTCGAAACTAAATCCTGTCTTACCATGAATTACGGTATCTTTTAAGCCACCCGTGTGATGCACCAAACATGGCTGTCCTTTTCTCATAGCCAACATCTGGCTAATTCCACAAGGTTCAAACTGACTCGGCATCAAGTAGAGGTTTGATTCCTGATACAACATATCAATGATACTATCTGACTGGGCATTTATGAAAATGAAATTCTTATGTTTATAACTGGCATCCCTGAAAATTGTCTCATATTCGGGGGCGCCTGTTCCTAAGAGAATATAAACCCCATTTACTTCAGCAAGCTTTTTCATTAAGCCACCTAGGACTTCCGGATTTTCTTTGAAGAAGAAAAATTTTTGTTCCGTTAACCTGGCAACACTGGAGCAAATAAAGTCAGGTTTCTTTTCCTGCCACCTGGTGATCTTTTCGCCTGTATGAGCGAGATAATGTGCTTTATAATCTTTCTTTTCTTCCTGAAGCCATCTAAACAATCTTCGAATACATTGCCTTAAAAGTATTCCTTTTTCAACCTCCTCTATATTTGAATAATTTGCCCCGTTTAGAATACCAAAATGGCGTTTCTCCTTTTCTGCTTTTTTAAGGTCTTCTTCCAAACCTTCTCCACCAATAAAATGAGGGGGATCACTTGGCTTCTGAATATCCTCTTTATAGGATGGAGAAACGGTATGCACTGCATCTGATAGTCTTATTCCTACCGCCATTAGATTTATACAATCCGGATACCTGCGATCGTAAAGTAATTCACGGTCGTATTCCACATCTGGGAAGAAAGCATCCACCGAAGAGAAATTATTGCTAAAAGGCCGTATTCCCTGGATAGCCAGATTATGTATAGAATACACAAATCTTATATCTTTCAAAATTTTAAATCTGGGATGGAATTCCCGAAGAAATAAAAGCATGCTCGTATGCCAGTCGTGCAGGTGTATGATATCAATCTTTCCAAATACATTCTCACGGATTGCTGCTGCCACGCCTGTGCAAAAAAGTGAAAATACATTCGCGTCTGTAAAAAACGGCTGATCGGGATCATTGAAGTAAATATGTGCAATATCCCCGGCCTTAATATCGGGATGATGAAGAACGTAATGTTTCACTCCTGAAATATCCTTTTTCCCCGGTACTTCATAGATCTCAGCATTGTGAGGAACACCGCGAAAAACAAAATTTACATCAGTAATTTTATTCGCTTCAGCAATATGTAATCTGGAATAAGAAGGAGTGATCACATGTGCCTGATCTCCTCTTGCAGCTATCTGTCTGGGTACATCCCGAACTACGTCGCCCATCCCCCCCGCTTTACAGCGTGGGATTCCGTCATTTTCCGCAGCAACAAATAAAAAATTGGTCTTCAAAAGTAGTAGTTGGTTATTTATCTGAATTTAGTAATTAAGAGGCAGCTCTCACAGTTTTATTAATTAAATGATTGTTAATATAACATATTGAAAAATATGTATTAATTAAAAAAGCCCCTTCTTTCGAAGAGGCTTCATAAAATATATACTTAAAAATTACTTTATTTTGAAAGCTTTATCCTGAGGATAATAAGCTATGTGACCAAGTTCTTCTTCAATTCTTAGCAATTGGTTGTATTTAGCCATACGATCACTACGTGAAGCTGAACCAGTCTTAATCTGTCCTGTATTCAAAGCAACTGCAAGATCTGCAATGGTATTATCTTCCGTCTCTCCGGAACGGTGAGACATTACCGAGGTATAACCTGCATTATGTGCCATATTCACCGCCGCAATCGTCTCAGTTAGCGTACCAATCTGATTTACTTTAATCAATATAGAGTTTGCAATATTTTCTTTAATTCCTCTACCAAGTCTTTCCACATTAGTTACAAAAAGATCATCTCCAACTAACTGAACTTTATCTCCAATTTTATCGGTAACAGCTTTCCAACCTTCCCAGTCATTTTCATCCATTCCATCCTCGATAGAGATGATTGGATATTTTGAAGAAAGTTCGGCAAGGTATTCCGCCTGCTCTTCGCTGTTTCTTACTTTTCCTTTATCACCTTCAAACTTAGTGTAATCGTATTTTCCATCTACGAAAAATTCGGCTGCAGCACAATCCAGTGCGATCATTACATCTTTTCCTGGCTTGTACCCGGCTTTTTCAATCGCTTTCAGAATTGTATCCAAAGCATCTTCGGTTCCGTCAAGAGTTGGCGCAAAACCACCTTCGTCTCCCACAGCGGTACTTAGACCACGATCGTGAAGAACTTTCTTTAGATTATGGAAAATTTCTGTTCCCATTTTTAAGGCATGTGAAAAACTCTCTGCCATTACAGGCATGATCATGAATTCCTGAAATGCAATAGGAGCGTCACTGTGAGAACCTCCGTTGATAATATTCATCATTGGTACCGGAAGAGTATTTGCACTTACTCCACCAACGTATCTATAAAGAGGCATATTCAATTCATTAGCAGCTGCCTTGGCAACAGCAAGAGAAACACCCAATATGGCATTAGCTCCCAATTTTGATTTATTTGGAGTGCCATCAAGATCTATCATCGTTTGATCTATCAGGTTCTGTTCAAAAACTGAATAACCTAAAAGTTTCTCTGCGATCTCTCCGTTTACATTTTCAACTGCCTTCTTCACTCCCTTTCCCATGAAATCTTCTCCTCCATCACGAAGCTCAACGGCTTCATGCTCTCCTGTGGAAGCTCCGGAAGGAACCGCGGCACGGCCCATAATTCCATTTTCAGTATAAACATCTACTTCAACAGTAGGATTTCCTCTTGAGTCAAAAATCTGGCGTGCGTGAATATCTAAAATAGCGCTCATTTTCTTTTTATATTAATTAGTTGATCAATGTGCAAGATACAAAGAGAAGTATAAAAAAGCGACTGAGATCATTAGTTTTAAAGCATTTATAACATTAAAACGCACTAAAACGTTTTCGGTTTAGCAAGTTTTTATCATAATGCTGAAAAGAGATCATAATACACACGTATTCCTAAACCAATTCTGTCCTTACTACCGCCGTTGGGTTGAAAATCATAGTCTGAAAAGTCTAAAGATTGAATAACTTCCTTGGAATCTAGCCGGGTATATTTTAGATAAAAAGAAAACCAAAGATGATCCAGGCCAAGTAGATTAGCTTCAATTCCTGCGGCAAATGACCAGTAATTCTGAGATTCAGAATAGGTTTCTTTTTGTTCCAGATCATATCGTTCATTCCCGTTATAAAACAGGTAACGCCCATTTGCATATCGTTTACCAATATTATACTGGGGAATAAGGATCAATGCCGCTTCCTCATTTCCGAATTTTAATTTTGGCGCTAAGCTGAAAGAAAACGAGGTGAAATTTGCTTTATAAAGAGCGACCGGAATCGCGTTTGGGTCGGGACCTTCATCAAACTCACGTTCGGGCAGAACACCCGCATGAAAATTCACTCCTATTTCCGGAGCAAAAAATTTCCATTGATAAAGCTGACTTCCAAAGTTTAGATTTTAAAAAGCATTATTATCAAAACCGGTATGGCGAAAATATTCAAAACCTCCATACAGCACCGGATGTGTTTGGGATACTGACGTAAAAAAACTAAAGAATAAAAAGATAAATATTACTGCGCGACCAACCATCCTAACTGAAGCCCGAACAAGGGAGTTAAATAAGTATCGCCGGCATCATTGAATCCCATCCCTATTCCAAGATTTAGATTCAATTTAAATCCGCTATTATATACTCTTTGTAATCCCCAGGCTGGACCAACAAAACCTCCATAGTCATTAGCATATTCAAGATCACCGATAATTGGTTTCCCTCCAGTTAGGGAGGCAACGCCAGCGATATAGTTTCCGCTATTTTCAGAAGTCTTTTTTCCTTTATCTGCTCTTTTTTCAAAATTATAATAATAGCGATACTGAGCCTCAAAACCAGGGTAGATACCAAAAGCCTCTCCGCTATATGAAGATTTGTGGTATGCAAAACCAACTCCCAGATTCATATCTACCGTTGAATTATCTGATACTGCCAGTTCATATTCTGCGGAAGGAGCAAGAAGATTTAATGAAAATTGACTATTTGTGGTAGTTTCCTGAGAAAATGAGGTAAGAGTGGTAAAAAATAAAATGCAAAATAATAATTTTTTCATTGGGGGCTTTTTAAATGGATTTCAAAGCTAGCCGAATATTACAAAAAATCAAATTTAATTTTACACCCAAGCGTAATAAAAAAAGCCGGAACTAAAATTCCGGCTTTTTTTTATTCTTCTATTATTAGAATTAAGCTTTTATTGACTTAATTCTATCTATGAATTCATCAAACAAGTAGCTGGCATCATGTGGTCCCGGGCTGGCTTCCGGATGATATTGTACTGAAAATGTATTCTTATTTTTCATGGCCAGGCCTCCAACGGTTCCATCATTCAGACAAATATGAGTTACTTCTACATCAGGATGAGCCTCTGTCTGTTCCTTATCCACCGAAAATCCATGATTCTGGGAAGTAATTTCTCCTTTACCTGTCACCATATTTTTTACCGGGTGATTAATTCCCCTGTGACCGTGGTGCATTTTATAGGTTTTGATACCATTTGCGATAGCAATGATCTGATGCCCTAAACATATTCCGAATAAAGGATGATCTTTCTCAATGATAGTTTTGGTAACATTAATCGCACTTTCAAGGGGTTGGGGATCTCCTGGACCATTTGAAAGGAAATAACCATCTGGATTCCATTCTTTCATTTCCTCGTAAGTGGCGTTGTAAGGAAATACTTTTATGTAGGCATCCCTTTCAGAAAGGTTCCTTAGAATATTGGTTTTTATACCCACATCCAATGCTGCGATCTTATAGGTCGCATTTTCATTTCCAAAGTAATATGGTTCTTTTGTAGAAACCTTTGAAGCAAGTTCCAATCCATTCATATCTGGAACTTCAGCCAACTGTTTTTTCAAGTTCTCAATATTTGCTACATCTGTAGAGATAATAGCATTCATTGCTCCATTCTCTCTAATATAAGTAACCAGTGCTCGTGTATCTACATCTGAGATAGCAAAAATATCGCTATCATTAAGGAATTCCTCAAGAGTCTTATCTGCAGCCGGTCTTGATTCTGTATAACTAAAGTTCTTACAGATCAATCCCGCAATTTTAGCTTTATCAGATTCATTTTCATTTTTATTGGTCCCGTAATTACCAATATGTGCGTTGGTAGTAACCATTAACTGACCGTAGTAGGAAGGATCTGTAAAGATCTCCTGATAACCAGTCATTCCGGTATTAAAACAAACCTCTCCAACGGCACTTCCTTCTTTATTTCCTACAGATTTTCCGTAAAAAATAGTACCGTCTTCAAGTAAAATGATCGCCTTTCGTTTAGCCTGATATTTCATAGTTGTGTTATAGTTGCTGTTGCGTCAAATTTAAACAATTATCTATTGGGTATAAAAAAAGGATAAACTATTAAAGCTTATCCTTTTAAAATTTAGGTGGTAAAAAGAATCATTTCTATTCCTCTTTTTTATCGTCCTTTTTTTCATCAGCCTTTGGCTTTTCAGCTTTTGGCTCTTCTTTTTTAGTTTCTTTTGCAGAAGCTTCTTTTGGCTGAGCAGAAGAAGCTGTATCTTCAGCTTTCTTTTTACCAGCACGACGCGTAGATTTTTTCTTCTTAGGCTTCTCTCCTACGTTGTAGGTTTCATTGAAGTCTACTAATTCTATAAGCGCCATTTCTGCAGCATCTCCAAGACGGCTACCAAGTTTGATAACTCTGGTATATCCTCCAGGACGATCTCCTACTTTAGGAGCTACTTCACGAAACAATTCACTCACTGCTTCTTTGCTACGAAGTCTACTAAATACAATTCTTCTATTGTGAGTAGTGTCTTCTTTACATTTTGTAACTAACGGCTCTACAAATACTTTAAGAGCTTTCGCTTTAGCAACAGTGGTATTGATACGTTTATGTTCAATTAGGGAACATGCCATATTCGCAAGCATTGCCTTACGATGTGCAGTTTGTCTACCTAAATGATTTCCTTTTTTTCCGTGTCTCATGACATTTTTTGTTTCGTCATCTTGCTGCGACTCACTTTGAGGAGCAAATTATGACGGTTATTGTATTATTAATTTAGACAGTAACGTTAATGAACGTGACTAGTCTTTATCTAGTTTATATTTTGAAAGGTCCATTCCAAAGTTCAAACCTTTGTTGTTTACAAGCTCTTCAAGTTCAGTAAGTGATTTTTTACCGAAGTTTCTAAACTTCATCAAGTCATTCTTATTGTAAGAAACAAGGTCTCCTAAAGTATCAACTTCAGCTGCCTTAAGACAGTTTAGAGCTCTTACTGAAAGATCTAGATCTACCAACTTCGTTTTAAGAAGTTGTCTCATGTGAAGGGATTCTTCATCATAAGTTTCAGTTTGAGCGATCTCATCAGCTTCAAGAGTGATTCTCTCATCAGAGAATAGCATGAAGTGGTGGATAAGCGTCTTTGCTGCTTCAGTTAAAGCATCCTTAGGATGAATAGAACCGTCACTGATAATTTCAAATACCAGTTTTTCATAGTCAGTCTTCTGCTCTACACGAAAGTTTTCGATACTGTATTTTACATTCTTTATAGGAGTGTAAATAGAATCAACGAAAATTGTGCCCAGAGGAGCATTGGCTTTCTTGTTTTCTTCGGCCGGAACGTAACCTCTACCTTTCTCGATAGTAATTTCCATGTTCAGACTAACTTTCTTATCCATATGACAGATTACCTGATCTGGATTAAGAATTTGGAATCCTGAAATGAATTTCTGGAAGTGACCGGCAGTTAACTGATCTTCCCCGGAAACTGAAATAGTAACCGATTCGTTATCGATCTCATCGATTTGCCTTTTAAACCTTACCTGTTTCAGGTTAAGGATTATTTCGGTTACATCTTCCACTACTCCTGCGATGGTAGAGAATTCGTGATCTACACCTTCAATTCTTACTGAAGTGATCGCGAAACCTTCCAAAGAAGATAAAAGCACTCGTCTTAAAGCGTTACCAACGGTTAATCCATAACCAGGTTCCAAAGGGCGAAATTCAAATTTCCCTTCGAAATCGGTTGAATCAATCATTATAACTTTATCGGGCTTCTGAAAATTTAGTATTGCCATATTTCGACTTCTGTGTGAATTATTATTTCGAATATAATTCGACTATAAATTGCTCGTTAATGTTTTCAGGAATCTGAACTCTTCCAGGTACAGATACCAAAGTTCCTTCTTTCTTTTCTGAATTCCATGAAATCCATTCGTAAACACTGCTGTTATTTGATAATGATTCCTGAACCACAGCAAGTGATTTAGATTTTTCTCTAACTCCAACAACATCACCTGGCTTAATGTGGTAAGAAGGGATGTTTACTAATTCTCCGTTTACAGTGATATGACGGTGTCCAACTAACTGACGGGCAGCTCTTCTTGAAGGCGCTACACCCATACGGTACACTACGTTATCTAAACGAGATTCGCAAAGTTGAAGAAGCACCTCACCGGTAATTCCCTGTGCACGGGTTGCTTTTTCAAACATGTTGCGGAATTGACGCTCAAGAACACCATAAGTGTACTTGGCTTTTTGCTTTTCCATTAACTGGATAGCATATTCTGATTTTTTTCCACGACGACGGTTGTTACCGTGCTGCCCTGGAGGATAATTTCTTTTTTCGAAAGATTTGTCTTCACCAAAAATAGCTTCACCGAATTTACGGGCTATCTTAGTTTTTGGACCAGTATATCTTGCCATTATTATTGTTGTTTTAGAAAGGGATTATGAATTAAGGCATTAGTCCTTCGATAATCTAAATCCTCTCCTATTAATAAAATTTATTAAACTCTACGTCTCTTAGGTGGACGACAACCATTGTGTGGAAGTGGAGTAATATCGATGATTTCAGTAACCTCAATACCACTATTGTGAACTGCTCTAATCGCAGATTCCCTACCATTTCCAGGACCTTTTACATACACCTTTACTTTACGCATACCAGCTTCATGTGCTACTTTCGAAGCATCTTCAGCGGCTAATTGCGCAGCGTAAGGAGTGTTTTTCTTAGATCCTCTAAAGCCCATCTTACCTGCAGACGACCATGCTACAACATCTCCCTTTTTGTTGGTAAGAGAAATAATGATGTTGTTGAAAGAAGCAGTTACGTGTGCTTCACCGTTGGATTCAACGATTACTTTACGTTTTTTCTGAGTTTTAGCTTTTGGATTCGCTTTCTTTGCCATACTACTTACTATTTAGTTGCTTTTTTCTTGTTCGCAACTGTTTTTCTTCTTCCTTTTCTCGTTCTCGAGTTGTTCTTAGTTCTTTGGCCTCTTAAAGGAAGTCCCGCTCTATGGCGAATTCCTCTATAACAACCAATGTCCATAAGACGCTTGATACTCATTTGAACTTCAGTACGTAATTCTCCTTCGATAGTAAACTGACCAACAGCTTCACGGATTTTACCAATCTCGTCATCGTCCCAATCTGAGACTTTCTTGCTCTCGTCTACTTTAGCCTCTGCAAGTATCTCCTGAGCCCTGCTTCTGCCAATTCCGAAGATATAGGTCAATGCTATAACCCCTCGTTTTTGTTTAGGTATATCTACCCCTGCAATTCTTGCCATAATTAGCCTTGTCTTTGTTTAAATCTAGGATTCTTTTTGTTAATTACGTAAAGGCGCCCTTTTCTGCGTACAATCTTGCAGTCGGCACTTCTCTTTTTTATTGATGCTCTAACTTTCATCTTATCTCTTTTTTATTCGCTGGCAGAGTATTAACTCTTTCAGAGAAATTTTAGCTATCATAAATTTTTCAGAGTGCAAAAGTATAAAAAATTTATAAAAGGCTGAAAATTACTTTTTAGTATCTGTAAGTTATTCGAGCCTTACTTAAATCGTAAGGACTCATTTCCAGTTTCACTTTATCTCCAGGAAGTAATTTAATATAATGCATACGCATCTTTCCAGAGATATGTGCAGTCACTACGTGACCATTTTCTAACTCTACACGAAACATTGCATTAGACAATGCTTCAATGATCGTTCCGTCTTGTTCTATCGCTGCTTGCTTTGCCATAATTAAGCTACTGCTTTTCTGTTTTTACCTGTTTTCATTAATCCGTCATAGTGTCTATTCAGCAAATATGAATTTACCTGCTGCATAGTATCTATTGCAACTCCAACCATAATTAACAGCGAGGTACCTCCGAAGAATAACGCCCAGTTCTGTTGTACACCCAACAGTTGAACAACTATCGCAGGGAACACTGCAATAAGCGCCAGGAATATAGATCCTGGAAGGGTTATCTGAGACATAATGCGATCTAGATATTCAGAGGTTTCACTTCCCGGACGAATACCAGGAATAAATCCACCACTTCTCTTAAGATCATCAGCCATTTTATTTGTTGGAACTGTGATTGCAGTATAGAAATATGTAAATACAATAATTAATAATGCAAACACGAGATTATACCAAAATCCGAAAATATTCTGAAATGCTGCAGTTACCCCCTGTGCAGTGTCTGAGTCTGAAAGACCAGCAACAGCTACAGGAATGAACATAATTGCCTGGGCAAAGATGATCGGCATAACTCCTGATGCATTCAGTTTTAACGGAATATATTGTCTTGATCCGAAAACATTTTTTTCATATCCACCTGAAGCAGATCTTCTGGCATACTGAACCGGGATCTGACGTACCGCCATCACCAGCATAACCGATGCCATAATAATGGCAAACCAGATAACTAATTCTATCAGTATCATTACCAGACCACCATTCGATTCAAATACTCTTGAAGCGAATTCCTGTATAAAGGCTTGCGGCAGGGTGGCAATAATACCAACCATAATCAATAATGAAATACCGTTACCAATACCTTTATCTGTGATCTTCTCACCCAGCCACATCGCGAAGATAGTACCCGTGGTAAGTATGATTACCGAAGAAACAACAAATGTTAAGTTGTCTCCAAGCAAAAATGCCTCTCCCGGTAAGGTTGCAAACAGGTTATAAATATAACCTGGCCCCTGAACCAGAGTGATGGCAATTGTTAACCATCTAGTGATCTGATTAATTTTCTTACGCCCGCTTTCTCCTTCTTTCTGAAGTTTCTGAAGATAAGGAATTGCAATTCCCATCAACTGAACCACAATCGAAGCAGAGATATAAGGCATAATTCCCAATGCAAAAACAGAAGCGTTCGAAAACGCACCTCCAGTAAATGCATTAAGCAATCCTAATAAACCACTATCAGTTTGGTTTGCTAAATTTGAAAGCTGAGCGGCATCAATCCCGGGAAGCACTACCTGTGCACCGAAACGATAAACCAAAAGCAAACCGAGGGTAACTAAAATTCTATTTTTTAGCTCCTCGATTTTCCAAATATTTTTAATCGTATTGATGAATTTCATTTGATTATCTATTATAAAGTAACAACTTCACCTCCGGCAGCTTCAATAGCTTCTTTCGCTGAGGCCGTAAATTTATGAACAGATATTTTCAACTTAGCCTTTAATTCACCTCTACCTAATATCTTAACAAGCTCGTTTCTTCCGGCAAGACCGTTTTCAACTAGCACATCCATATCAACTGTATCCTTAATTCTTCCTTCGTCCACCAGATTCTGAAGCGTATCAAGGTTGATACCTTGATATACTTTACGGTTTCTGTTAGTGAATCCAAATTTTGGAACACGTCTTTGAAGTGGCATCTGCCCACCTTCAAAACCAATCTTTTTAGAATAACCAGAACGTGACTTGGCACCTTTGTGACCTCTGGTAGCGGTTCCACCTTTACCAGATCCTTCACCACGACCAATACGCTTGCTATTTTTTCTAACTGAACCTTCTGCAGGTTTTAAGTTACTTAAATCCATGAGAGATTATTATTTTGTTTCTTCTACAGAAACTAAGTGTTTAACTTTATTTACCATACCAAGGATGTTTGGCGTATCGTCATGCTCAACCGTTTGACCAATTTTCTTCAATCCTAAAGATTCAAGAACTAATTTTTGGTTCTTCGTGCGGTTGATTGCACTTTTTACTTTTGTGACTTTTATCTTTCCCATCTTATTCCTTGATTTATCCTTTAAAAACCTTTTCCAATGAAACACCTCTCTGTTTTGCAACAGTATCAGCACTTCTTAATTGTAATAAGGCATCAAAAGTAGCTTTTACAACGTTATGCGGGTTTGACGATCCCTGGTTCTTAGAAAGTACATCATGTACTCCTACAGATTCCAATACCGCACGAATCGCACCACCAGCAATAATACCGGTACCAGCAGCAGCAGGAAGAAGCATTACTCTTGCTCCACCATACTTACCTTTTTGTTCGTGAGGTAAAGTTCCTTTATGTAAAGGAATGCGTACCAGATTTTTCTTAGCGTCTTCTACCGCTTTGGAGATAGCGTCTGCCACTTCCTTGGATTTACCAAGTCCCTGACCTACAACACCATTCTCATCACCTACTACAACAATAGCAGAGAATCCAAATGCTCTACCACCTTTAGTAACCTTAGTAACACGTTGTACTCCAACCAAACGATCTTTTAATTCAAGACCTCCTGGTTTTACATGTTCTACGTTTTTATAATCTTGATACATATTTTCTAGAATTTTAGTCCGCCTTCGCGAGCACCTTCTGCTAATGATTTAACTCTACCGTGATATAAATATCCACCTCTATCAAAAGAGATTGTATCTATTCCGGCTTTCTTCGCTTTCTCTGCAATGGCTTTTCCTACCATTTGAGCCTGCTCTTTTCTATCTGCAGAAGCAGAAGCGATCTCTTTATCTCTTGAAGAAGCTGATGCTAAAGTCTTACCTTCTACATCATCTATAATCTGAGCATAAATTTCTTTATTGCTTCTAAAAACAGATAATCTTGGACGGCTTTCAGTACCAACGATATCCCTACGGATACGTTTTCTGATTTTATTTCTTCTATCTAATTTTGATAATGCCATAACTAAACTTTATTAAGCTGATTTACCTGCTTTTCTTCTCAATTGCTCTCCTACAAACTTGATACCTTTTCCTTTGTATGGTTCAGGTGCTCTGAATGAACGGATCTTCGCTGCAACCTGTCCTACAAGTTGTTTATCATGAGAAGTTACCTTTACGATAGGGTTCTTACCTTTTTCTGAGATTGTCTCCACCTTAACTTCGGGAGCCAAATCTAGTACAATATTGTGGGAATAACCAACAGCAAGATCTAACTTGTTGCCCTGGTTGCTAGCACGGTAACCTACACCCACTAATTCTAGTGACTTAGTATAACCGTTTGTAACCCCTTCAATCATATTGTTAACCAAGGCACGATATAAACCATGCTTTGCTTTCTGATCACTTTTTTCTGAAGAGCGCTCAAAAGAAATTACGTTATCTTCGATCTTAACGTCGATATCCTTAACTTCCTGCTTAAGCTCTCCCAATTTTCCTTTTACCGTTACAACACCATCTTTGAGATCTACTGTCACTCCTTCTGGAATTGTAATTGGGTTTTTACCTATTCTTGACATTTCTTTAGTCTTTTAAGTATTAGTAAACGTAGCACAATACCTCACCACCAACTTTATCAGCTTTCGCTTGCTTACCAGTCATCACTCCATGAGAAGTAGATACGATGGCAATTCCAAGACCATTAAGGATTCTTGGGATCTCAGTTGATCCGGCATATTTACGTAAACCAGGTTTACTTATTCTTTGAATTTTCTTAATTACCGGCTCTTTAGTTAATTTATCATACTTAAGAGCGATCTTGATAGTTCCCTGAGCGGTAGTATCTTCGAATTTGTAACTAAGAATATATCCTTGATCGAATAATATCTTAGTGATCTCTTTTTTAACATTAGAAGCAGGAATTTCCACTACTCTGTGGTTTGCAGCATTTGCATTCCTGATTCTTGTTAAGTAATCTGCAATAGGATCTGTATTCATTTATTTTTATTTGCGAATGTGGTTTTCATCCCGATAACTACCTGGAGAACCTTCATTCAATTTATAATTTTACCAGCTTGCTTTCTTTACTCCTGGGATAAGACCCTGATTAGCCATTTCTCTGAACATTACACGAGAAAGACCAAATTGTCTCATATACCCTTTAGGTCTACCAGTTAATTTACATCTGTTATGTAAACGAACCGGAGAAGAGTTCTTTGGCAATTTCTGTAGGCCTTCATAATCACCAGCTTCTTTAAGAGCGGCTCTTTTTTCAGCGTACTTCTTTACCAATTTCTGTCTTTTTACCTCACGGGCTTTCATTGATTCTTTAGCCATAATTAGTTCTTTTTAAAAGGTAATCCTAGTTCGGTTAACAATGCTTTTGCTTCCTTATCGGTTTCAGCAGTTGTAACAAATGTGATATCCATTCCAGCAATTCTATTTACTGCATCAATATCGATCTCTGGGAAAATGATCTGCTCAGTGATCCCTAAGTTATAATTACCTCTACCATCAAATCCATTAGATTTTATACCGTTGAAATCACGTACACGTGGTAACGCACTAGTGATTAATCTGTCTAAGAATTCATACATTCTATATCCACGTAAAGTAACTTTAGCACCAATTGGCATTCCTTTACGAAGTTTAAACGATGCAACATCCTTCTTCGAAATAGTAGAAACGGCCTTTTGACCACTAATAGCAGTAAGTTCGTCTAAAGCATGATCGATAAGTTTTTTATCGGCTACTGCTCCACCAACTCCACGGCTAATTACTATTTTCGTAAGTTTTGGCACCTCCATTACATTGGAGTAGCTGAATTCTTCCTTAAGAGTACTTTTTACTCTCTCGTTATATTCCTGTCTAAGTCTTGGTACGTATGCCATAACTATATTACTTCATTAGATTTTTTAGAAAATCTCACTTTCTTTCCATCTTCTTCTCTGTAACCAACTCTTGTGGTCTCACCGTTCTTATCGATTAGTGAAAGATTAGAAATATGGATAGGAGCTTCTTTCTCCTTAATTCCACCTTGTGGATTAGAAGCACTTGGCTTCTCATGTTTAGAGATCATATTAACCCCTTCCACAATGGCTTTATTCTTTTCTATAAGTACCTTCTGCACTTTACCTTCCTGACCTTTATGGTCTCCAGCAATCACACGTACGGTATCTCCTGTTTTTATCTTAAGCTTTGTCATTTTCTTAATGTATTAAAGCACTTCTGGTGCCAATGATACAATTTTCATGAATTGCTTATCACGAAGCTCACGAGCTACAGGACCAAATACACGGGTTCCGCGCATTTCTCCCTGAGGACCTAACAATACACATGCGTTATCATCAAAACGGATATAAGATCCGTCTGGTCTGCGAACTTCTTTCCTGGTACGAACAACAACTGCTGTTGAAACTGCACCCTTCTTGATATTTCCGTTAGGGGTAGCTTCTTTTACACTGACAACGATCTTGTCTCCAACAGATGCGTATCTTTTCTTTGTACCTCCTAATACACGGATAGCTAAAACTTCTTTAGCTCCGGTATTATCTGCTACTTTTAGTCTGGACTCTTGTTGTACCATGGTTATTTAGCTCTTTCAATTATTTCTACTAGTCTCCAAGTCTTGGATTTACTTAAAGGTCGTGTTTCCATGATCTTTACAGTATCACCTTCGTTGCAGTCGTTATTTTCGTCGTGTGCTACGTATTTTTTCGTTTTTAAAACGAATTTTCCATACATAGGATGTTTTACTTTTTTCACTTCAGAAACCACAATGGATTTCTGCATTTTGTTACTTGTAACTACTCCTACACGCTCTTTTCTTAAGTTTCTTTTTTCCATCTTTCAGCAGAATAACAATTATTGTTGTTCTCTTTTAGTTAACTCTGTAGCTAATCTCGCCACGTCTCTTCTTACAGTTCTCAACTGTATCGGATTTTCCAACGGCGAAACAGCGTGAGCCATTTTTAAATCTGAATAAGCTTTTCTAGATTTCCCAAGCTCTTCTTGCAATTCTGCAACAGACAATTCTTTTACTTCTGATTGTTTCATAATTCCAATATTATTCTTGATAATCTCTAGCTACAACAAATTTAGTTCTCACAGGAAGCTTTTGTGCCGCAAGACGTAAAGCCTCTTTAGCAGTTGCCATTGGTACACCACCAATTTCAAACATTATTCTTCCTGGTTTTACTACAGCTGCCCAATATTCTACAGCACCTTTACCTTTACCCATACGTACTTCAAGAGGTTTCTTTGTAATAGGCTTATCCGGGAAAATTTTGATCCAGATAGATCCTTCTCTTTTCATATAACGGGTAGCGGCGATACGCGCTGCTTCTATTTGACGTGCAGTAACAAAACTAGAATCCATTGATTTGATTCCAAAGGTACCGTTGGAAAGTCTATGTCCTCTTTGAGACAAGCCCTTCATTCGGCCTTTTTGTTGCTTACGGTATTTCGTTCTTTTAGGTTGTAACATTTTTTCTTTCCTTTAAAAAATTACTTTCTACGACGTGATTTGTTTCCACCTCGTCCGGCACCGGATTTCTTACCTTGGTTTTTCGCAAGGCCAACAAGAGGCGAAAGCTCTCTTTTTCCGTATACCTCACCTTTCATGATCCATACTTTAACACCCAATCTACCATAAGTAGTGTGTGCTTCAACTAAAGCATAGTCAATATCAGCCCTAAAAGTTGACAAAGGTATTCTCCCATCTTTGTATGATTCTGAACGTGCCATTTCAGCACCATTTAGACGTCCAGAGATCTCTATTTTGATTCCTTCCGCGTTCATTCTCATTGCAGCCGCGATAGCCATTTTAATTGCTCGACGGTAAGAGATACGATTCTCAATTTGTCTGGCAACACTTGCTCCCACTAGGTGAGCATCAAGTTCTGGCCTCTTAATCTCAAAGATGTTGATTTGAACTTCCTTGTCGGTAATCTTTTTTAGCTCTTCCTTAAGCTTGTCTACTTCCTGACCACCTTTCCCAATAATGATACCAGGTCTAGCAGTAGTAATAGTAACGGTTACAAGCTTAAGCGTGCGCTCGATGATTACACGCGATACACTCGCTTTAGAAAGACGAGCATGGATATACTTTCTAATCTTATCGTCTTCGGCTAACTTATCACCGTAGTCATTACCTCCGTACCAGTTGGACTCCCAACCTCTAATGATACCAAGGCGATTCCCGATTGGATTTGTTTTTTGTCCCATACTATCTCTTAGCTTTGTGTATTATTGTTTTCTCCAAGCACTAATGTAACGTGGTTGGATCTCTTTCTAATTCGGTGTGCACGACCCTGTGGAGCTGGACGAAGTCTTTTCAACATACTTCCTCCGTCTACACGAATCTCTTTCACAAATAATTCAGCTTCTTCAAGATTTGCATCTTCGTTCTTTGCTTGCCAGTTGGCTATTGCGGAAACTAAAAGTTTCTCTAAACGATTTGATGCTTCTTTCTTGCTAAATTTTAGAATATGAAGCGCTTTTTCTACTTTTTCACCTCTTACTAGATCCGCCATAAGACGCATTTTTCTAGGTGAAGTAGGGCAGTTATTTAACTTTGCAAAAGCTACCTGTTTTTTGGCTTCTTTTATTTGCTCTGCTCTTTCTCTTTTACGAACTCCCATAGCTTCTATTTTCTACCTTTATTTTTTGCACCTGCATGCCCTCTAAAAGAACGTGTTGGTGAAAATTCTCCTAATTTATGACCTACCATGTTTTCAGTTACATAAACAGGAACAAATTGTTTCCCGTTGTGTACTGCTATAGTTTGCCCTACAAAATCTGGAGTTATCATAGAAGCTCTAGACCAGGTTTTGATCACGGCTTTCTTTCCTGACTCAACATTCTGAGCCACTTTTTGTTCCAGTTTGTAATGAACGAAAGGTCCTTTTTTTAATGAACGTGCCATATCTTATTTCTTTCTAGTCTTTCTACGTTCTACAATATATTTATTACTCGATTTTGTCTTAGAACGAGTCTTGAATCCTTTAGCAGGAAGACCTTTTCTAGAACGTGGGTGACCACCTGAAGCTCTACCTTCACCACCACCCATTGGGTGATCTACAGGGTTCATCGCTACTGGTCTTGTTCTTGGTCTGATACCCAACCAACGACTTCTACCGGCTTTACCACCGATCATTAGCTGATGGTCACTGTTAGAAACAGCTCCTATAGTTGCCATACATAAAGACAAGACTCTACGAATCTCACCTGAAGGCAATTTAATAGTAGCATACTTTCCTTCTCTTGCCAATAACTGAGCAAATGCACCAGCACTACGCGCCATTACAGCACCTTGTCCAGGTCTAAGCTCTATACAAGAAATAACAGTACCAAGAGGAATATTTGCCAATGGCATTGCATTCCCGATTTCAGGAGATGTAGCTTCATTAGCTGAAACTAAATTTTGACCTACCTGAAGCCCGTTTTGAGCAATAATGTACCTTTTCTCACCATCCTGATAATTCAGTAATGCGATAAAGGCTGTTCTGTTTGGATCGTATTCTATACTAGCAACAGTAGCAGGAATACCCTGCTTGTCACGTTTAAAATCGATAACTCGGTAACGTTTTTTGTGACCTCCACCTTTATAGCGAATGGTCATCTTACCTTGACTGTTTCTACCACCTGATTTTTTTATCGGCGCCAATAGGCTTTTCTCCGGCTTATCAGTAGTAATGGCGTCATACCCATTTACTACTCTAAAACGCTGACCAGGTGTAATTGGTTTTAATTTTCTAACTGACATTCTTTAATCTTAAAGATTACTATATAAATCAATAGTTTCACCTTCCGCCACCTGTACTACTGCTTTTTTATAAGCCTTAGTTTTACCAGTGATCATACCAGATTTTGTGAATTTGGTATTACGATCCGGGCGGACATTCATAGTTCGAACTTTAGTAACAGACACGCCATAAGCAGATTCGATCGAATCTTTGATCTGAATCTTATTTGCCTTGTTACTTACCACAAAAGTGAAGCGATTATTCATCTCACTATCTGCGGTAGCTTTTTCTGTAATAACAGGTTTAATCAAGATACTCATAACGGTTTATTAACTTAATTTCGACTCAATTCCTTCTAAAGATCCTTCTAAAAAGACAATGCTCTTCGCATTAAGTATTTTGTAAGTACTTAATTCTGAGCTACTTATCACTTCAGAGGTCTTTAAATTGCGCGACGACAAATATACATTTTTATTTGAGTCACCCAACACTATTAGCGATTTTTTACTTTCAATTCCCAGAGCCTTAAGAACTTCCATGAAGTTTTTAGTCTTTGGGGTATCAAATGAAAAATCTTCAATTACCATAATTGCCTTATCATTTGCTTTGATAGAAAGCGCAGATTTTCTTGCAAGACGCTTAAGGTTTTTATTTAATTTAAAACCGTAATTTCTTGGTCTTGGTCCAAAAACACGTCCACCACCTTTAAAGATAGGAGACTTGATACTACCTGCTCTTGCAGTACCAGTACCTTTTTGTTTTTTGATCTTACGAGTAGAACCCGCTATCTCTGCTCTTTCTTTAGCTTTATGAGTTCCCTGACGCTGGTTAGCCAGATATTGTTTAACATCAAGATAAACAGCGTGGTCATTAGGCTCTATAGCGAAAACAGAATCAGAAAGCTTTGCTTTTCTGCCTGTTTCTTTTCCTTTTATATCTAAAACTGCTATTTCCATTACTTACTAATGATTACGTATGAGTTCTTAGATCCAGGCACACATCCTTTTACTACTAAAAGATTCTTGTCTGCAACAACCTTTAAAACTCTCAGGTTTTCAATTTTAACTCTTTCACCACCCATTCTACCGGCCATCTTCATTCCTTTGAAAACTCTCGCAGGATAAGACGCTGCTCCAATAGAACCTGGTGCTCTTAATCTGTTGTGCTGACCGTGCGTGGCCTGCCCAACTCCTCCAAATCCGTGTCTCTTAACAACACCCTGGAAACCTTTACCTTTAGATGTACCTGCGATATCCACAAATTCACCCTCTTTGAAATGTTCCACGGTAACAGAGTCACCTAATTTGTAATCTTCATTATAACCCTGGAATTCAACGACTTTACGTTTTGCAACGGTTCCTGCTTTTTTAGCGTGCCCTTCAGCAGCTTTACCAACAGTCTTTTTGTCATCGAAACCAAGTTGAAGTGCTTCATACCCGTCAACCTCTTTGGTTCTGACTTGGGTAACCACGCATGGTCCAGCTTGTATCACGGTACATGGGATGTTTTTCCCATTCTCGTCGAAGATGCTGGTCATGCCGATCTTTTTTCCTATTAACCCAGACATATTTAATTAATTATTAATTGTTTACTTATTTAAAAAACTAAGGGCTGAAAAACACATTTCAGCCCTGAATTGTATCTTTCACCGTTTTTCCCTCGCGAAACGCTTAGGACATGTTAACCGCGCACCGTAGCGCGCGGAACTGTTTTATCACACTTTAATCTCTACTTCTACCCCACTTGGTAATTCAAGCTTCATCAACGCATCAATCGTTTTTGAAGAAGAGCTATAGATATCAAGCAATCTCTTGTAAGAGCTTAACTCGAACTGCTCTCTGGATTTCTTGTTCACGTGAGGTGAACGAAGAACAGTAAAGATTTTTTTATTTGTTGGTAACGGAATTGGTCCGGTAACAACAGCTCCCGTAGTCTTTACGGTTTTTACGATTTTCTCAGCAGACTTGTCTACCAGGTTATGATCGTAAGATTTTAGTTTTATTCTGATTTTTTGACTCATTTCCTTAAGATTATTCGTTTGCTGCTCCTCTTGCTGCTTTAATTACTTCTTCAGAAATATTTGAAGGAGTCTCAGCATAGTGAGAGAATTCCATAGTTGAAGTTGCTCTACCAGATGAAAGTGTTCTTAATGTTGTTACATAACCGAACATTTCAGAAAGTGGCACTTCAGCTTTGATTACTTTCGCTCCAGATCTGTCTGACATGTTGTTTACCTGACCTCTTCTTCTGTTAAGGTCACCAACGATATCACCCATATTCTCTTCTGGAGTAACAACTTCTACTTTCATAATTGGCTCAAGAATAACCGCTCCTGCAGATTTTGCAGCAGACTTATAACCCATTTTAGCCGCCAATTCGAAAGAAAGTTGATCTGAATCTACAGGGTGGAAAGATCCATCCTTAAGTTCAACCTTTAAAGTATCCATTGTAAATCCAGCCAAAGGACCATTTTTCATGGCTTCTTTGAAACCTTTCTCTACAGAAGGAACAAATTCTTTAGGAATACGTCCACCTTTAATAGAGTCAACAAATTGAAGTCCATCGCCTTCAAAGTCCTCATCTACAGGACCCATTGTAAACACAATATCAGCGAACTTACCACGACCACCAGATTGTTTTTTGTACACTTCTCTCTGTTCTGCTTCTCTGCGAACAGCTTCTTTGTACTCAACCTGAGGCTCTCCAACGTTAACTTCTACTTTAAACTCACGCTTCATACGGTCGATAATGATCTCCAGGTGAAGCTCACCCATACCAGAGATAATAGTTTGACCAGAATTTTCGTCAGTCTTAACAGTAAATGTTGGATCTTCTTCAGCTAATTTACCTAAAGCCATTCCCATCTTCTCAACATCTGCCTTAGTCTTAGGCTCAACAGCAATACCAATTACCGGCGCCGGGAAAGACATAGATTCAAGAACAATAGGGTGGTTTAAATCTGTAAGAGTATCACCTGTCTTAATATCTTTAAATCCAACAGCCGCTCCAATATCTCCAGCCTCGATACTATCTATAGGCTCTTGTTTATTAGAGTGCATTTGATAAATTCTTGAAATACGCTCTTTCTTACCTGAACGTACGTTCAATACGTAAGACCCTGCATCCAAAGTACCTGAATATGCACGGAAGAATGCCAAACGACCTACGAAAGGATCTGTAGCAATCTTAAATGCAAGTGCAGAGAACGGAGAATCTACATTTGGCTTACGACTTTCTTCTTTACCTGTGTCAGGATTTGTACCTTCAATAGCTTCAACGTCTACCGGTGAAGGAAGGTAACGCATTACTGCGTCAAGCATCGCCTGAACACCTTTATTTTTAAAGGCAGAACCACACATCATTGGAATGATACTCATATCTATAGTTGCAGCTCTTAATGCAGCAATGATCTCATCTTCAGTAATAGAACTTTCGTCCTCGAAGAATTTCTCCATCAATGCTTCATCATATTCAGCAACCGCTTCTACTAATTCTGCACGGTATTTATTTACATCAGCTTCTAATTCAGCAGGAATATCGATAGTATCATAAGTCATCCCATGATCCTCGTCATTCCAGATAATCGCTTTCTTAGAAATTAGATCCACAACTCCTTTAAAGTCAACTTCATCACCGATTGGAACCTGAAGAGGCACCGGGTTACCACCAAGCATTTCTCTTACCTGACGACATACGTTGAAGAAATCAGCTCCCTGGCGGTCCATTTTATTAACGAAACCTAAACGTGGAACTCTATATTTATCTGCCTGTCTCCATACAGTTTCAGACTGAGGCTCTACCCCGTCTACTGCAGAAAACAATGCAACAACACCATCAAGTACACGTAATGAACGCTCTACCTCTACGGTAAAGTCAACGTGACCTGGAGTATCAATAATATTAACTGTAAATTCTTGATCACGGTACATCCACTTACAGTGTGTAGCCGCAGAAGTAATGGTAATACCACGCTCCTGCTCCTGCTCCATCCAGTCCATAGTGGCAGCACCATCATGAACCTCACCTATTTTGTGACTTATACCTGTATAATAAAGGATACGCTCTGTTGTAGTGGTTTTACCCGCATCAATATGAGCCGCAATTCCGATATTTCTAGTAAATTTTAAATCTCTTTGTGCCATGTTGTTTTAGAATCTAAAGTGAGAGAATGCTTTGTTAGCTTCAGCCATCTTATGAGTGTCTACTCTTTTCTTAACAGCAGCTCCTTCTTCTTTCGCAGCAGCAAGAACTTCAGCAGCTAATTTAGCAGCCATAGATTTCTCATTTCGCTTACGAGAGAAGCTGATTAACCACTTCATAGCGGTAGACACCTTACGGTCTGGTCTTATCTGCATTGGAATTTGAAAAGTCGCACCACCAACACGTCTACTTCTCACTTCAACATGAGGCATAACGTTAGATAGAGCATCTTTCCAGATTTCTAATCCAGATTTCTCTTCGTCTTGTTTCTTTTCTTCTACGATCGCAATAGCGTCATAGAAAATTTTAAAGGCAACCGATTTCTTACCATCCCACATCATCATGTTCACAAAACGTGTTACAAGCTGATCATTAAATTTTGGATCTGGTAAAAGAGGTCGTTTTTTCGCCTGTCTTTTTCTCATTTCTTTACATTAAAAGTTTTTAATTACTTCTTTGGGCGTTTTGCTCCGTATTTAGATCTACGCTGAGTTCTACCTTCAACACCGGCAGTATCTAGCGCACCACGAACAATGTGATATCTAACACCAGGCAAATCTTTTACCCTTCCACCTCTAACCAATACTATCGAGTGCTCTTGTAGATTGTGTCCTTCTCCCGGAATGTAGGCATTCACCTCTTTTCCGTTAGTTAACCTTACCCTGGCTACTTTTCTCATAGCCGAGTTTGGTTTCTTAGGAGTTGTTGTGTACACACGTGTACAAACACCTCTCCTTTGAGGGCACGAATCTAAAGCAGCCGATTTACTCTTCTTGGTTATTTTGGCTCTTCCTTTTCGTACTAATTGTGAAATTGTTGGCATAATTTCCTATACACTAATTATTAATAAAATTTACTCCCCTGTTTTTTAGGGTCTGCAAAGGTAGAAATAAAAAAATATAATTCAAATATTATCTTATTTATTTAATTTAGAATTCTTTAAATATTACAAATAATGTTCATTTATCATTTAACATTAGATACACAGCCTTTAAAAGCACCCGTATAATCTCATACACATACAGATAGAGTGTAATTAATAAATAAGACAACTACTCAAACATTAATTTTTTGAAAGATTTTAAAAATAAAAGCTTGTTTAATTAACCATTTATTAGCACATTTGGCACTGGCTAATTCAAACAAATTTAAAAATGAAAGCAAAATTTAGTAGTATTTTAACGCTATTACTGGCGTTTGTTGTGCAAATAACCTTTGCGCAGGAACAAACGGTGTCCGGTACGGTGACAGACCAAGATGGTCTACCGCTACCTGGAGTTACCGTTATTATTAAAGGAACATCCACTGGTGTACAAACAGATTTTGATGGTAACTATAACATTGAAGCTACCCAATCTGACGTTCTAGTATTCTCTTTTGTAGGGATGAAAACAGCGGAATATCCAGTTGGAAGCACAAACATTGTAGATGTAGTGCTGGAAACGGATACCGCTCAACTTGACGAGGTAGTAGTTACCGCCTTAGGTATTACGAGAGAGAAAAAATCTCTTGGTTATGCTTCCCAACAACTTGATGGTGAAGAAATAACAAGATCTCGTAATTCTAATGCACTTAACTCTCTTAGCGGACAGGTTGCCGGTGTACAAATCACAAACAACAGTGGTCAACTTGGAGGTTCCACTAGAATTGTACTTAGGGGTGTAGGTTCTGTAACCCAGGGAAATAAGCCACTTATTGTAGTGGACGGAATTCCATTGGACAACTCGAACTACAACACTGAATCTGCTCAAGATGGTGGTGGTGGATATGACTTTGGTGATACCGGTTTTGATATCAACCCAGATGACATTGCGAGTATGAACGTACTAAAAGGTGGTGCAGCAGCAGCACTATATGGTAACCGTGCAAACAACGGGGCAATTATCATAACTACCAAGTCTGGTAAAAAAGGTAAAGCAGAAGTAACAATTAATTCAGGTGTTAGTTTTGAAAGCATCAACATTATACCACAAGTACAGAAATTGTACGGTGGTGGTGGCGGAAACGCACTTACAATCGAGCAGTCTGGTTTTGAAGAGGCAACTATCGATGGTACTACATACAATATTGTTGATTATGGTACTGATGAGTCTTGGGGACCTAGATATGATGCAAACACTGAAGTTCTTCATTGGGATGCATTTGATCCTGAATTTCCAAACCAGTACTTAAATCCAAGACCTTGGGTTTATCCTGAAAATGACAAAGAAGATTTCTTTGACACTGGTGTTAGCATCAACAATGGGGTTGCTTTTTCATTAGGATCAGAAAAGTCTACAATGAGACTATCTTTAAACAATACTCAGTCTAAAGGTATTGTTCCTCAGAGTGAACTTGACAAAACAAGTTTAAACTTCAACGGAACTTCTCAGCTTAGCGACAAGTTAAAAATTGATGCAGGGATTAACCTTACAGTTACTGATGGTTATAACCGTCCTGCTTTTGGATATAGTGGGAATAGTGTAATTCTTCAATTCTTCCAATTCGGTCAGACTCAATTGGATTATGAAAGATTAAAAGACTATGTACTTCCTAACGGAACTCAGAGAACATGGAATAGAATTGCATTTGACAATCCTAACCCAAGATATACAGACAACCCATACTGGATTATCAATAAAAATTATTCAGAAGATAAACGTACAAGATGGTTTGGTAACGTAGGCGGACAGTATAACTTTACTGATGGTCTTTATGTTACTGCAAAAATGTACATGGATAATTATGATTTTAAGACAGGTACAAGAATCGCAGAAGGATCTCAGGCTCAGTCTAATTATGTAGAAAACCAAAGAGATTTTACAGAGATCAACTATGAAGCAATCCTTCATTATGATACTGACTTATTTGACGATCTTTTAAATGTGAACACCTTTGTAGGAGCTAACAAGAGAGATACTAAATTTAGCCGTTTAGCAGGAAATACCCGTGGTGGTCTTGCAGTACCAGAAATTTACAACCTAGGTAACTCAGTAGACGATCCGGCGCTTCTTGATTATAACGAAAATAAACAAATTGAGTCTGTTTTTGGGTCGGCTTCATTCGGATATGATGACATGTTATATCTTACCGTAACAGGTAGAAATGACTGGTCTTCTACACTTCCAGAAGAAAACAATTCTTTCTTCTACCCGTCTATTAATGGTAGTTTTGTGTTCTCTCAAGTATTAGAGGCAGATTGGCTATCATTTGGTAAACTTCGTGGTGGTTATGCAGAAGTAGGATCGGATACAGACCCTTACCAATTAAGAAACACTTTTGATAACAGAAGTGCATTTTTTGGAAACATTCGTTACACTCAGCCTACTGCAAATAGAAATCCTAACCTAAAGCCAGAGAGAAAAACTACCTGGGAAGTAGGTTTAGAAATGGGATTCTTGGATAACAGAGTTAATTTTGACGTAACTTACTATAACGAAGAAACTGATGATCTAATTACACCGGTACAGGTTGATCCTAGTACAGGTTATGGAAGTACTTTTGCTAACGCAGGAAAACTTGCTAACAAAGGTATTGAAGCATTAGTTAACATTACTCCGGTAAAAACTGAAGATTTTGACTGGAATGTAACCTGGAACTTTGCTAAAAACGAGAATGAATTATTGGAATTACTTCCAGGTGTTAATTCATTAGAGATTGCAAGCTTCCCATTTAAAGGAGTTACTTTAAATGCGATTGTTGGTGAACGTTACGGTATCATTAGAGGTACAGATTTCGTTTATGATGATGCAGGAAACAAAGTGGTTAGTGCAGGTGGTAGGTATTTATCTACTTCAACTGTTCGAAACCTTGGTTCTGTTCTTCCAGATTACAACATGGGTATCAGAAACTCTTTCAGATATAAGAATTTTGATTTTGGATTCCTTATCGATATGCAAAAAGGTGGTGTTTACCGTTCATTAACGAACATTTGGGGTAACTACTCTGGTATCTTAGAAGGTACTGCTGCTAATAACATCCGTGAGGAAGGTATCGTGATAGATGGAGTTACAGGTGATGTAACATTCAACAACGATGGTTCTTACACTGTAACTAATACTGCTGAGAATACTACAGTTATTCCTGCTCAACTTTGGGGTGTAGACCATTATTTTGGTCCTGATGCTCAAAACGTATTTGATGCAGATTACTGGAAACTTCGTGAAGTAAGTCTTGGGTATACTCTTCCTAAGAATTGGATGGGTGAAACTGGAATTGAATCTGTAAGATTTAGTGCTTTCGGAAGAAACCTTTTAGTATGGGGATTAGATAACGAAAACTTTGATCCTGAAGTCGCTACCGGTGGTAGTGGTAACATTCAAGGTTCTGAAGGTGGATCTTTACCTTCTACAAGAACATATGGTCTTAACGTAGAAATCAAATTATAAGAAAATGAAAAAGATTAATAATACAATATGGATGTTATTCCTGGGATTGATTCTCACATCATGTGGAGAGGATATTGCAGACGTTAACAAAAATCCAAATAGTCCGGAAGTGGTCCCGACTAACACAATTTTTAACAGTGCCACTAAAGAATTTACCGATTTTTCAAGAAGTTCTTTTAACAACGGTAGATTAGTTCTTAACTGGATGGAGTATTGGGGACAAAACTCATATGCTGATGAGGATCGTTACCTATACAGAGAAGCCAGTGCAGAAGGTCTTTACACAAACACTTATTTAGTAGCAACTGACCTTAAGCAGATCATTGATATAAACACAGATCCTGAAACAGCAGGTAGTGCTTCAGCAGTTGGAGCTAATGAGAACCAGATCGCAGCTTCTCGTATCATGTTGGCTTATATGTTTCACCAATTGACTAATACATTTGGTGATGTACCTTACTATTCTTATGGTACTGAAGATCCAGATTTCCAGGCTCTACAGGTTGATGAGTTTTTATCTCCTGTTTTTGCACCTCAGGAAAAGATCTATGCAGACCTACTTAAGGAATTACGTGAATCTGCTGACATGATCAATACTTCAGAGCCTGTTTTCACTTCTGGTGATAACATTTTTAACGGAGATCCAGTAAAATGGAAGAAATTCGCTAACTCTTTAATTCTTAGAATTGCGACAAATCTTTCAGAGGTTGATCAGTCAACTTATGAGTCTGCTGCTTCAGCTGCTATTGCTGATGGTGTTATGACTTCTAACGCTGACAACGCTGTTCAGTCTTACGAAACATCTGATGCAACTGCATCACCATGGTGGTCAGCATTCATTGGTAGAACAGACTTTGCAGTAGCTGCTCCGTTCGTAAACCTTCTTAAAGGTGATACTGGTAATTATGGTCCAGATCCAAGACTTTTTGAAATGGCTGCTCCTATTTCTGTAGACATTGAAGATATCAAGGATAATTCTTACGAAAGAAGCGAAGATTATAGTGATTACGAAGGTGTTCCTTATGCATTCCAGAATGCTAATGATCTTCCTTTTACTGTATATAGTTTCCCAAGTAGTAAAATTCTTTCTCCTGACTACGGTGAGGTATTGATGGAATATGCTGAAGTAGAATTTCTTCTTTCAGAATATAATGACTGGAGCCAGGACAACTATGAGAATGGTGTAAGAGCTTCTATGGAAAAATGGGGAGTAGACGCTGCTGATATTGATGCTTTTGTTGCCTCTCTTCCAGCTGCTACTGAAGAAACTGTTTTAACACAGAAGTATGTTGCTTTATACATGCAAGCTCACCAATCTTATGCTGAGTATAGAAGAACTGGATACCCAGATACTTCTATCTTATTCTTACCAGGAGAATCCTATACACTTCCTGCCGTTCAGGCAGCTGAAACAGATGACGATACATACGTATTTGAAGCTGGTGTAGAAGGAGCTACAGATCTTCCTGCAAGACTTAGATATCCAGTTATTCTTCAAACATTAAATGGAGATAACAGAGCTAATGCAGTATCTGAATTAGACAACGGTGATACAATCTTCAGTACTTTATTCTGGGATGTAAACTAATTAGTCACTTCATATTCTATTTAAACCACCCTTTTTGAGGGTGGTTTTTTTATTATATAAATTTAAACCCAGAAAATATTTTAAATATTAACTTTGCAACATGGAAGAAACTACGAGGATTTTTGGAATAAGAACGGTCATTGAAGCTATTGAAAGCAACAAGGATATAGAAAAGGTATTTATACAAAAAGGACTTTCCGGACCTCTATTTCAGGAATTGAACCGGCATCTAAAAGATGGTAATTATAATATTTCGTATGTTCCTGTTGAAAAGCTCAATAAACTAAGTAAGGGTAATCACCAAGGAGTCGTTGCCAATATATCCCCCATTAGCTTTGTAAGTCTTGAAAAGCTGGTAGAAGATTCCCAAAATTCTTCTACTACGCCCCTATTTATTTTGCTGGATGGTCTTACCGATGTACGGAATTTTGGAGCTATTATAAGAACTGCAGAATGTTGTGGGGTTACCGGAATTATCATTCAGGAAAAAGGCTCTGCTCCTATTAATGCCGACACCGTAAAGACTTCCGCAGGAGCCGTATTTAATGTCCCCATTTGTAAAGTCAATCACATTAAAGATGCAGTTTTTCATCTTCAGACCTATGATATAAAAATGATCGCTGCTACCGAGAAAACAGATGATCTCGTTTATGACATCGATCTAAAGCAAGCTATTGCAATCATAATGGGTGACGAAGCGAAAGGAGTATCCAACTCAATTTTGAAAGCCGCAAATTATCGTGCAAAACTACCAATGCTAGGAAACATTGCTTCACTAAATGTTTCTGTTGCCTGCGGAGCATTCCTTTATGAAGCGGTAAGACAGCGTATTTAATCCTTTTTGGGATTTTCCTTATAGATATAATTGAATTCATTTTCTTCCGGATCATCCTCCTCTATTGGTAAATTTTCAATGAAATTTCCATCTTTATCAAAGTGTCTCATAAAAAGATCATCTTCTTCTGAATAATCAGGCTTTTGCCAGGAATATTTTGGCGGTTCAGGGATGTTTTTTCTGAATATCAATGACAGACCAAATCCACTCAAGAGTCCAGAAAGATGCCCTTCCCATGAAATTGAAGGATCTATTGGCGTGACATACCATACCAGGCCTCCATAAACAAATACAACGATAAGAGACAAGGCTACCAGGCGATAATGCTTTGAAAAAACACCTTTAAAGAACAAAAAAGATGCGAGTAAATAGATAATTCCACTGGCCCCAATATGATTTGCAGATCTTCCAATTAACCATGTAAGTAATCCCGTTGAAACGAGACCGATGAGAAGTACTTTCCAGCTTATAGGTCTGTAGAAATAGAAAAGCGCAAGGGATAATATAAATAAGGGTATGGTATTATTGAAAAGATGCTTTATATCTGAATGAATAAATGGCGAGAATATGATTCCCCGTAAACCAATAATTTCACCCGGTCTCACTCCAAACGAATTGAATTTTATCCCAAACCGCACTTCGATCCAGAAAACGATCCAGATCAAAAGCACAAATAAAAGTGGAAAACCAATAGTTCCACTCGTAAAAACAAAAGGTGAGGATGTTTTCAAATTTTCTTGAATTTTAATTAATATTACAAAAAACCATCCAAACTAGATTGGATGTAATCCTGTCAGATTTAATATTGCTATGAATCAACCACTGGCCGAAAGACTACGCCCAAAAACTCTCGAAGACTATTTAAGTCAGCAACATCTTATTGGGAAAGATGGGGCACTTAAGCAACAGATCAAACAGGGAATAATTCCATCCATGATCTTTTGGGGTCCACCCGGCGTGGGAAAAACAACGCTTGCTAATATTATTGCAACAGAATCTGGAAGACCATTCTTTACCCTAAGCGCCATTAGCAGCGGTGTTAAAGATGTACGTGAAGTCATTGAAAAGGCAAAAAAGAGCGAAGGATTATTTACGACAAAAAGTCCTATACTATTTATTGATGAAATTCACCGCTTTAGCAAATCACAACAGGATTCACTATTAGGAGCAGTGGAAAAAGGCTGGGTTACCTTAATCGGAGCCACTACTGAAAATCCCAGTTTTGAAGTAATTTCAGCCCTGTTATCGAGATGTCAGGTTTACATTTTAAAACCATTTTCAAAAGATGACCTTGTAGCACTGCTTAAAAGAGCAATGAAGGAAGATAAGATCATCGCTGCAAAAGATGTGAAATTAAAAGAATCGGAAGCCCTGTTAAGACTTAGTGGTGGGGATGCCAGAAAACTACTGAATATCTTCGAACTTTTAGTGACCTCTGCAGAAAAGAATGTCGAGATCACGAATGAACTTGTTTTATCTAAGGTTCAGCAGAATACTGTTCTATATGACAAAACAGGAGAACAGCATTATGATATTATTTCAGCATTTATAAAGTCTATAAGAGGAAGTGACCCCAACGCAGCAGTTTATTGGCTGGCCAGAATGATTGAGGGTGGTGAAGATGTAAAATTCATTGCCCGTAGATTATTGATCCTTGCAAGCGAAGATATTGGAAATGCCAATCCTACCGCCTTGGTGATCGCCAATAATTCTTTTCAGGCTGTAAATACCATTGGTTATCCTGAAGCGAGGATCATTTTGAGTCAATGTGTGACTTATCTGGCTACTTCCCCTAAAAGCAATGCCGCCTACATGGCTATCAACGAAGCCCAGAGCCTTGTTAAGAAAACGGGCAACCTATCTGTACCTCTAGCCATAAGGAATGCCCCTACTAAGCTTATGAAAGATATTGGCTACGGGAAAGAATATAAATATGCCCATAATCACGAAGGAAATTTTGTGGCAGCAGAATTTATGCCTGAAGAAATAAGCAATACTACCCTTTATAAACCCGGAAACAACCAACGTGAAAATGCCCAACGTGAGTTTCTAAAAAAAAGATGGCAAAAGAAATACGGATATTAATCCCTTAATTTATAGATTAAAGTTAACTTCTTACTATCCTGTTTATTGAGGTATTCCACGATGAGATCTCCTTTTTCATTAAAATAGGCAACACCCTGGTTGGTTAGAGAATTATAAATATAACTCTCCCCCTTATTCGTTTCTATCAAGATAGCTATTGGATCTGAAGAATTTTCCTGAAATAATCCCAGTCCCTGAGTAGTTTCTTTAAGATTATAATTTTTGCCTGAATACTGATACTGTTTATCAAATTTATTTAATTCTTCAACCTCTATTCCCTCTTCCCTCCCCTTTTCTTCGTTTAAGTCTTCATAAATTTCAGGTTCTTCAACAATTTCAGACTCCTCGATTTCTTCAGCTACTGGTGGAGCATCTGTCTTTGTTTCTGCAGCTTTTTTTGGCAAATCAGCCTCCACATAGGCATAATCTATTTCTTCGATTGAAGTAAATGCATCTCGTAAGGCTTCCTGGTAAGCCACCTGGTAATCTTTCTCCCGGCTTCTACCCTCTTTCGTTTCAAAAACCACCTGATCATTGCAGTCTACAAGTTTCAGTATAAGTTTAGTTACAAAAAGCCCGGAATTATCTTCAAGCTTTGTTTGCAAACCCAAACACCCTTGCTGTTGTAAGTCGTTTGGTTTGTTTTCAGTCTTTATTAACGTGTTAAATCCATTTTGCTCGAATAGAAACTTGGTCAAGGAATTCAGTCTGTATTCATCTACTTCTCCGGTAAATTCAAAAGTTTCTGGAATAATTACATATTTATAATCATTAATCTCCTGTGCCGAGGCAACAAATACAAATCCAAAGATGAATAGGTACGATAGTAATTTTTTCATAAATCCTTAAATATAAATTGTAAACCCAGTTGCAAAGATGCACTGTTGGCTTTAGCTAAGTTAGTATAACCAATAATATCATTTGCGGCAAGATAGATATTAAAATTCTCAAAACGTGAAGAAACCATAGCTCCCAGTTTAGTAATCGTATACTCATCTACGCCATAAGCCAGCCGAAATCTTAAATTGTCATTTACTTTTCTATCCCAATAAGCAGTCACTCCGTAAGTGGGCCCTTTTGGTCTATTTACTCCCGAGATCAACATCCCAAAAAGATTCATAAACCTGGGTCTTTTGCTGATAAGATAATCACAGGGCAGGATTGATTTGCCTGTTCCAAACTCAAAAGATGCATTAAATTTTAAGGGACGCCAGGTATTATAGGCATTGGTCGTCGTTTCTTCATTAAGGTTTCGATCAAGTCGTTCTTCAAAAACATCCCAATAAGGGATAGCAGCTTCATTTTCATCCAGCTCTGGAAATAAGGGCTCCAGTCCATTGGTTTGAAAAGACCCGAAATAAGTATAATTCTCAATATCCTTCTGATGGAACATTAAACCAAGATCCTGTATAGACGCATTAATCGAAAACTGATCTGTCACCCGGTAATTAAATCCCAGATCTACCCCCAGTCCAACATTTTGCCCAAAAAAAGACCTACTTAAAAGTTCTGCAACCGCTTCATCTACGGTCATACCTTCCTCATTTTTCAAAGAAGCATATCCAGAAGTATTGACGGTGACATCTAAACCTAAAACTTCATGACGATAAAAATTAGGTCCTCCTGGCGTCTCGAGAGTTCTAAAAACCCCTTTATTATTGGTGCTTTCAGCGTTAAAGATCCCCGAATATAATTTAAACCTACCTCCAACGGTTAGCTTTCTATCTACTTTATAATTAAAACCTGCATGGTAAACGGTTAGAATTTCTCCTGTGAAACTTACATCTGAAAACTTAAAGTCCTGGTTAATATTATCCGCATTTCCCTCGAAAGCGAGTAATGCCGGGTCTTTAGGGAAATATGCAAAAATATCCATCTCCTGATAGATTCCTGTTGAAAAATAGCCTCTGTTACCCATCTTCCATCCCAGGGATAAAATTTCTATTTGTTCATTAACAGAAAAAAAATCCCCGGCAGTAATACTATTCATTACATTACGAACTCGTTGGTTAACATTAGAATCTTCATTAGAAAAGATGTCATACGCAGTAACTCCGGTAGAACCCGCTGAAAGATGTATCTGAGAAAAAAACGGAATCCCAATGTGTCGGGTAAAATCTATCCTGGCACCCGGATTTTGAAGCAAGGATTGCGGTAAGTCATCCACGTTATAAAGCAAAGGTCTATTTTGACCAAAACTGAATACTGAAATTGACAGGAATATGATAAAGGCAAGCTTCCGCATATTAAAATTCAAACTTAAAAAGCCCTTTTGAAGAAAAATCTAACTCCCCTTCCATGTCTTTTCCGTCGCCAATTATTTCTAACTCCACGAGCATTTTTAAAGATCTCCTAACTTTTCCAATATCGCCACGCTCAACAACATATGTAGTATCTACTACCGAAGGCGAATCTATAGACCCGGGTGGAATATCGTAATTTACAGCGAATTGATTTCTATCGTTCTCAGATAAAAACCGAATACTGCTTTTAATTAAATAAGGGAATTTATTTTCGTGTTTGAACCTAAACTCAGCAAACATAAGTCCGTCCTGGATGTAATCGTCATCCAGAAATTCCAATCTAACGGTATCGCGAATTACAGAGGTAAAAGCGTTGGTTTCAGAATCCAGAAAGTCTGTATTGTCAATTTTATAATACAGGAGATCTACTTCAAGATCTGGAGTTAGCTGGATATCCTGCGCCTGTTCAAAGTCCACATCTTTGAAACAGGAGGTCGTTAAAAAGCTTAATAAGACCAGTAAAAGCGGTATTTTAAAGAGACTATTGCGAAACACGAATAAGGCTTTCTTTGCCAACGAAAATACCTATTCTTTATTATTATAAATAATTTAGAAGTTCATTTAACTTTTGGATTTGGGGATGTTGATTTTGAACACCTTGCCCTTCAGAATTCAGATAAATAACCTGTAAGCCAAAATCATAAGCCCCAAAAATATCAGCTTCAAGATTATCTCCGATCATGACCGATTTTGATTTATCTGCCCCACTTTTTTTAAGCGCTTTTTCAAAAATAAGCGGATGTGGTTTTTTTACACCGGCATCTTCTGAAGTTGTAATAGTATCAAAATACTCCAGAATAGCTGAATTACGCATTTTCTTGTATTGGACTTCTTCAAAACCATTGGTAATAATATGCAGTTTATATTCGCTTTTTAAGTGCTCCAGAATTTCTATACTCCCTTCCAGCAAATGATTATTATTAGGAAGATATTCTATATAATTTTCTGCAATTAAATTGATCGTGGAATCCTGGGCCTCGAACATCAACCTATCAAAACTATCTTTTAGTCTACCATATCTCAGGGCTTCTTTACTAACTGAATTATTTCTATACAATTCCCAGTATCTGAAGTTTATAGGCATGTATACCTGCAAAAACTCCTCTATATTTAATTCGATTTTCTGCTTTTCAAAAACCTCTTTAAAAGCTAAAGCTGAATTACGGTCAAAATCCCAAAGTGTATGATCCAGATCAAAAAAGATGTGTTCTATATTAGTCAATTTCATGGATTTGTTTTAAAAGAGAATAATATAATTTATTATCGGCATAATCTGAAAAATCATGATTACTGAAAACTGCCCTGAACATTCCCCGTACTTCTTTCACTTCCAGTAACATTCTGGAAATATCTTCTCTTAGTTTCGTTTTAGTCATTTTATCAACAACTTTGGAATGAAAAGCATAAGGGTGAACACGCAAAGGCGTGGTTACTTCCATATTGATATCATAAAACAAATATGGTGAACAGGTCCCAGCCCTAAATCCCGGATTATCTGGATAACCCATAGAATGATCATTATGGATCTCCAATTCAGTAAGATTATTATATTGATCTGGCAATCTTAAATTATACTGGGAATTCATTGCATGTTCCACGGGACTATGAATAATTTCCTCCAATCTTAATTTTTCCTTTCGAAGGCTTTTTACTTCATCCATAGCATAATAACCCATTAGCAATCCTACTTTAGCATAATCTGCCACAGATTTAATGACGGCCCTGTGTGGAATTCTATTATGACTAATATTGCGATCGTGTATAGAAAAATCACTTAGCTGAAACATAAAGAGCATAAAGATCTTATGTTCCTTGATCAAATTAATTAGATCTTCAAAGATATCATGAGGATCTTTTTTTAATCTTACCCATACCTGAAGTCGATCTACAACTTTTCCCAGGTTCAGCTTAAAAAGATCGAACCAAAGACCAATAAAACTTCTTAGGAAACCTTTATTTTTAAAAATGAACGTATGGTTGGATTCTACGATCGTACCTACTCTATATTTCCTATCTGAAAATTTAAGATTGGGAAACCGGTCTAAAAAGATATCTCTGAACTTGAATGCCCAGATATCCACCACGGGTTTATGCAAAAAACTTTCCTGATATGCCAGACTTTCGGCCGCAGGAAATCTTCCATCTTCATCTTTTACATGCGGCAAATATTCCTCATAGCGGCTTAAGAGATAAAAAGAGGCTGCAAAAATATCAAAAGGCAGATCACTGGCTTCGGGTAAAGGGAAAAAACACACCGTATCATCCCAGGGCTGAACCTTTATTTCCAGCTCTGAAAACCCCTGTTCCATCAATAGATCCACTTTCTGAATAAAAAATTCATTCCCCAGAGCCTGACGCCCATAAGATAATTTGGCTCCATCATGGGCAATAAATTCTTCAATTTTAGAAGTAAACTTAATTGGAATTCCCAGGATATGCGTACAAAGGTGTTTAAACACATATATTATCCTTGGAGTGACTTTCTGGGTGTAGATCAATAACATTCAAAGCTGTCTTAGAGCATACCTTCATCGGCAAAGCTAAGGTATGATTTTTCAGTTACAATAATGTGATCAAGCACTTTGATATCCAGAGACTCCGCTGCTGTTTTCAATTTTTTGGTAAGTTGTTTATCTGCTTCACTGGCTTTGAGGTTTCCAGATGGATGATTATGCACCAATATAATTGAAACCGCTCCCACCTCAAGTGCCTTCTTCAGAGTTATACGCACATCTACCAGAGTACCCGTGATCCCTCCTTTACTAATCTGAAATTGCTCAATGACTTTATTACTATTATTCAGATAAATGATCCAGAACTCCTCATGAGGCAATTCTCCAATTACCGGCTGCATAATTTCAAAAATAGACTGGCTTGAACTGATTTTCTTTTGTTCTAAAGCCTCCTCCAGCCTTCTTCTCCTCCCCAGTTCCAGAGCAGCAACAATGGAAACCGCCTTAGCAGGGCCTATGCCTTTAAACTTGCATAGCTGATTTATAGAAAGTCTTCCTAATTCACTAAGATTATTTTTTGTTGAAGAAAGAATTCGTTTTGACAACTCAACAGCAGTCTCATTTTTACTCCCGGAACCAATTAATATGGCGATCAATTCAGAATCACTTAAACTCAGTTTTCCTTTTTGAAGGAGTTTTTCCCTGGGCCGGTCATCTTCGGCCCAGTTTTTTATACTGAGGTTTAATTTTTCATGATTCATCTTAAGTTAAAGATAAACAATGAATTATGAATTTGATAATTATTCTTCGCAGCTGAAAAAATTAAAGCATTTTTTTAAGTTCTTCCATATCCAATCCCCCATAATTTCCACTACTCATCATTAATAATACTGAATTATTAAGATTGGTATT
Organism: Christiangramia sediminis; assembly: GCF_020552705.1. GTDB lineage: Bacteria > Bacteroidota > Bacteroidia > Flavobacteriales > Flavobacteriaceae > Christiangramia > Christiangramia sediminis. Next base: position 805,931 of record NZ_JAJBZG010000002.1, read on the forward strand.
TTTTAATTCCTCTTTAAAATCTTCCGAGGTTGTAAATATCTTCAGACCTTCTTTTAGAAAAGCCTGTCTAATTTGTTCTTCACTAACCGCTTCAAGCTTTTTGATTGCCACCGCATCTGGCGAATAAAAGACTAAAGCTTCATCAGCTTCTGCCAGGCTGTTTTTATATTCATTCAGAAATTCAGCATTTAAACTGCTATAGGTATGAAGTTCCAGGCAGGCTATTAATTTTTTATCTGAAAATTGTTCTTTAACCGCTGCAGTGGTAGCAGAAACCTTCGATGGACTATGAGCAAAATCTTTAAAGATCACCGAAGATTGAGATTCAGCTACTTTTTCCAAACGTTTGGAGGCTCCTTTAAAAGTGGCGATAGCCTCATAAAAGTCATCCTCGTCCACTCCCATATGCTGACAAATCCATTTAGCCCCTGCAAGATTATTTAGATTATGCTTTCCAAATATTTCTAAAGGCAATTCACCTTCAGGGACATCCAGTATGGTATGGTTGGCTTCTGTATGATATTCAGGAGTCTGGTAAGGATGTTTTCTTATGGGATTTTCGGTTTCTTCAGCAAGCCTCTTTACTTCAGCATCTTCTTCATTATAAACCAGGATCCCACCGTTAACTATAGAATCGATAAAAATTTTGAATTGTTCCACATAATTATCATAGGTTGGGAAAACATTAATATGGTCCCAGGCAATTCCGCTCAACAAGGCGATATTGGGCTGATAAAGATGAAATTTCGGCCTTCTGTCTAAAGCTGAAGACAAGTATTCATCTCCTTCAATAACTATAAAATCATTTTCTTCAGTTAAATGCACGGGGTTTTCTAAACCTTCCAATGCAGCTCCAACCATATAATCAATCTCTTTATCATGATAATTCATTACATGAAGTATCATAGAAGTAATACTGGTTTTACCATGCGAACCTCCAATGACTACCCTGGTTTTATTTTTTGATTGCTCATAAAGGAATTCTGGATAGGAATATATTTTTAATCCTAATTTCCGGGCTTTGATCAGTTCGGGATTATCATCCTTTGCATGCATTCCAAGAATCACGGCATCGATATCTGCGGAAATATGATCTTCAGACCAACCAATTTGGGCAGGATATATTCCATGCTCTTTAAGTCTGGATTTAGAAGGTTCAAAAATAGCATCGTCACTTCCTGAAATTTCGTAAGACTTTTGTTTTAAAGCAATGGCCAGGCTATGCATGGCGCTTCCACCAATAGCAATAAAATGAATTCTCATAGAATGATTTTCTGCAAATATAAGAGTTTGATTAAGGTATGATACCTCTTAAAGTCTTTGAATTTTTTGTTTTTCAATAAGCGCCTTGTCAAAGCCCGGATCTAGTTCAAGCGACTTTTCAATATGACTAAGAGCTGCTTTTTGATTATTCTGAACCCTTTCGATCTGAGCTAGCCTGAGGTAAGCCCAGGCCGGAGATTTTAAATCTCTATATCCATAATTTGCAATATATTCATTTAAAAATGTTTTACCGGCATCTAGCTGGATTTCAAAAATCGCTGAAGCCTCTCCCAGCTCATAATTCAAATAATTTCGTGATACCAGTTCCGGTTTTCTGACAGCTGCTCTTAATGCATCATTATACTTATTTTTTGCCAGATCTTTATAATCCTGAATTTTGTAGATGTAAGCGTCAGCTAAAAACGCATCAACCTCATTTAATCTATCTAAATCTGAAGCATAACTTTCTGCAATTGTCTTGCTTCCTCCAAGCATACTGGGTATTTGCATATATAATTCCACTAAAGCTCTGCGCGCTTCTTTATGTTTGGGATCAAGCTCCGCTGCTTTTTTAAGGTACTCCTTTATATCACCCAAAAGAAGTGCCGCTTGGAATTTAGAACCATAATAGGCCTTCATTCCCATCGCCCCGCCTAATTTAAAATTATACATGGCATTTCCAGCATCTAATTCTACCAGAGTTTCATAATACTCAATAGCTTCATCCCAATTTTTGTTAAAACAGGCAATATCTCCTAAATATTCAATTGATTTCGGCTGTTCTTTATGTTGTAGAAATACTTCCCGTGCTTTATCAATTTCCCCGTTATTGAGGAGATTTTCCGCATTTTTTAAACTGGTCTGTGCCATTAATCCGACAGAAAAAAGGTAAAAAAAGCCGATGATGTACTTAAAATTTGTTAACATAGATAAAATTTTTATAAATTTAGCGTGCCCAAAGAGTTGTTATTCAGCAAACTTAAGGCAACTTAGCATTTAATGTTAAGATGTTTCTTAAATTAACTCGGCATATTAAAAATTATTTTAATATTTGTGCAACTTTTTAATGAGTTTTAACCGAATACTAATTTTGAATTTAACACCTAGCCTATGCAAAATTTTACTTTTGGGAGGAAAGGCCTTAATTGGTTCCTTTTCGCCTTTATTTTATTTGTTGGAAACTTGGCCTCGTATGGTCAAAGTCCCTGTGCTACACCAGATGCAGATCAATCATACTGTTATCTAGAAACAGTAGATGACCTACGTTATTCTGGTGCTACAAATCCGGCTGTTTATGAAACAGCGGATACTGAGAACGATACAGACCCCATAAATGGGGACGAACTTTTAACTGATGGTGCAACTTATTTTATAGGAAGTACAACGGAAGACTGCGAAAGAGTTGCAGTTGAAGTTACGGTATTTGCCGCCGACACACCTTCAAATACTGTAACTGGTGATTCTAATGGATTTACAGTCACTCCTTGTGAATCATCTGATTTTAGTGGATCTGACCTACTAAATCTTTTTGATCCTGTACCTTCAGGATATACACTTAAAATCTATGAAGATGAATTCGGAGGTTCTGAAATTTCAGATTACTCCACTACACTGATGGATGGAGAAAGTTATTTTGTTGGTGCTGATACCGACGGTACTAGTGACCCTGATTCAGATTATTGTCCATCAGAAAGAGTTGCGGTAGGTATTGATGTAGTAGATGCTCCGGCTCCTACTGCAGAAGATCCTCAGACTTTTTGTGAAGGTGCAACAGTTGCAGATCTTGAGGCAGAAAGTACTTCTCCTAACTTTCAGGCATTTAGATGGTATAGAGAGGAAACTGGTGGTTCACCATTAGCTAATGGCGTAGAATTAATAAACGGAGAAGATTATTGGGTTTCTCAGATTGTAAATGAAAGAGGAAGTATTTTTCCTCCATGTGAATCTGGAAGAACTCGAGTAGAAGTAGAGGTTATTACTTTTGATGCTGGTGACGATGTTTCAGAGACTTTTTGTCAAAGTCAAATTGAAATGAGATTAGACAATGGGGAGTCTCCAGAAGATATATTCTTAAGCCTTGTTGATGGGAGAACTCTACCTCCTAATGTTGAATTTAATCCGGACTTGGGTGCGATAGGAGATGATTATAATGATGATCCTTTTCAAACTTTTACAACAATTGCCACTTTTACTACTGATGAAGGCTGTGAAGATGATGTAGAACTTTCACTTACGATAATTGAAGATGCAGACGCAGGTGAAGACGGTTCTGTGACTTTAAGTCCAAGCGATGCTCCTATTAACCTTATTGATTACTTAAACGGAACACCAGATACAGGAGGCATGTGGACTCCTGGCGATGGTACGTTCGACCCATCAACAGATACACCTGGTGATTTCACCTATTCTGTAGATAATGGATCATGTTCAGACTCTGCAATAGTTACTGTAATTGTTGAAGAATGCACAACTACTGCTGGCGATGATAGCTTAGGAAATATTGTTTGTAGAGATGACTTAGATCTTCCCGCTTCTCAAGATGCTGTGAGAGCATATTTTAGAGCATTATTAAGTGTTGATGCAACCTCAGAAGGTACTTTTTCAAATATAGCAGATATTAGAACTCGTGTCAATGCTGGAGAAGCCGGTCCATTCAATACTACCTATACGGTAGGTGCCGGAACAAATTGCGAAGATACTGCTGAATTTTCAGTAACCATAGTAGATAACACCATTGCAAATGCTGGAGATTTTGATTCATTCACCATTTCTTGTGGAAGTTCAGATCCCGTAGATCTAACAAGCCTTGAAAATAATGATCCAGATGCAACAGCTGGGGGTACATTCTCAGGAACTGGTGTAACAAATAATACATTCGATCCTTCTATTGGCGCCGGAACTTACACTATTACTTATTCAGTTGATGATTCACTACCTTGTATTTCAGGTAATGCTTCAACCACTTTTGAAATAACAGTAGAAAGTGACGGAACCAATGCCGGTGATGACAGCTTAGAAAATATAGTTTGTAGGGATGACTTAGATCTTCCCGCTTCTCAAGATGCTGTGAGAGCATATTTTAGAGCATTATTAAGTGTTGATGCAACCTCAGAAGGTACTTTTTCAAATATAGCAGATATTAGAACTCGTGTCAATGCTGGAGAAGCCGGTCCATTCAATACTACCTATACGGTAGGTGCCGGAACAAGTTGCGAAGATACTGCTGAATTTTCAGTAACCATAGTAGATAACACCATTGCAAATGCTGGAGATTTTGATTCATTCACCATTTCTTGTGGAAGTTCAGATCCCGTAGATCTAACAAGCCTTGAAAATAATGATCCAGATGCAACAGCTGGGGGTACATTCTCAGGAACCGGCGTTACAGATAATACATTTAACCCTTCTATTGAAGCTGGCACATATACTATTACTTATTCAGTTGATGATTCACTACCTTGTATTTCAGGTAATGCTTCAACCACTTTTGAAATCACAGTTGAAGATTCACCAATAAACACATCGATTTCAAGAACTCTTTGTGTTACAGACGTCCAAGATTTAATAGATAATCCTGCTGCAGGATTAGCATATTTACAAAGCTTAGTTGAAGAAGCTGGAGTAGATTCATTTGATGAAGATAATTTTAGTGACAATGCACTTGCTGAGGCAATAAGATTGGCTAATTTTATTGACACTCCAACGAGTGATTCTGAAACATTTAATTTTGAATATACAGATCCTTCAGATTCAGATTGTGAAGATGGTTTAATAACCGTTGCGATTACTATTAATAATTTAGAAGAAGCTGAAGCTGGAGACTTTGATTCTTTTGATGTAACATGTACATCAGATAATTCTATTGACTTAACTGGTTTAGACAATAATAATCCAGATGCTACAGCAGGTGGAACATTTACAGGAACTGGTGTAATGGACAATAATTTTGATCCTTCCGTTGGAACTGGAACTTATACTATTACCTATACAGTTGATGATTCTTTACCGTGTACTACTGGTAGTGCTTCAACAACTTTTGAAATTACTGTTGAAAATGAAGGTGACAATGCTGGCGATGACAGTTTAGATAATACAGTGTGTCGAGATGATTTAGATTTACCAGCAAGTACAGATGCTGTAAGAGCTTATTTTAGAAGCTTACTTAGTAATGATGCAACTACGGGAGGTACTTTTTCAAATCTAGCAGATATTAGAACCCGTGTCAATGCTGGAGAATCTGGACCTTTCAATACGACTTATACTGTCGGAGCTAGTACAGACTGTCAAGACTCAGCAGATTTCTCAGTTACAATTATCGATCCCACCCCTGCCAACTCAGGAAATTTTGATAATTTTTCAGTTTGTTCTTTAGATGATTCTCTGAATTTGGAAACATTAGATAATAATGATCCAGATGCTACAATGGGAGGAACTTTTACAGGGACTGGTGTTACAGATAATACATTCGATCCTTCTATTGGAGCTGGCACATATACTATTACTTATACTGTTGATGAATCAATAGATTGTACTACAGGAAATGATTCTACAACTTTTGAAATAACAGTTGAAGAGTCACCAGTAAGCGTATCAATTTCAAGAACACTTTGTGTTACAGACGCCCAGGACTTAATAAATAATCCTGCTGCAGGATTAGCATATTTACAAAGCCTTGTTGAAGAAGCTGGAGTAGATTCATTTGACGAAGATAATTTTAGTGACGCTACACCTGCAGAGGCAATAAGGCTAGCTAATTTTATTGACACTCCAACGAGTGATTCTGAAACATTTAATTTTGAATATATAGATCCTTCAGATTCAGATTGTGAAGATGGTTTAATAACCGTTGCGATCACGATTAATGATTTACGTGATGCCGAAGCTGGAGATATCGAAGACCAAACAGTATGTTCTACTGATGGAATGATTGATCTAACCACTTTCTTTACCCCAGAAACTGTTCCTGGTGGAACTTTTAGTGGAATGGGAGTTGAAGACAGTATGTTTAATTCTTCTATAGGTCCTAATGCAGATGGTTATGAAATCACCTATTCTGTAGATGATTCTGGAGATTGTATTAAAGAGGGAGCCAATGATTCAACCACTTTTACAATTTTTGTAAATGAAGGTTTTAATGCTGGTGATGATAGTTTAGATAATACAGTGTGTCAAGGCGAATTAGATCTTCCCGCTTCTTCAGATTCTGTAAGAGCATACTTTAGAGCTTTATTGAGTGACGATGCAACCAGAGGAGGTACTTTTTCAAATGTAGCAGATATTAGAACTCGTCTTAATGCAGGTGAAACTGGTCCTTTTAATACTACTTATACAGTAGGGGCAGGAACAAGTTGTGAAGATACCGCTGAATTTTCTGTATCAATCGTAGAAAACATTCCAGCAGAGATCGGTGAAATTGCTAACCCAGATCCAATCTGTAGAAATGCAGAGGATGTAGATTTATTCTCATTCTTACCTGCAGATGCTAATCCTAATGGAACATTTGAAGGCTATGAAGATGGCGTTTTCAGTCCAGTAATGGAAGGTGCAGGTACTTTCGATATTACCTACACCCTTACTGATGATTCGCCTTGTACTGAAGGAGAAGCTTCAGCTACATTTGCGATTACTGTTCTAGAATCTGCTTACGCAGGTATGGACATGGATTTAAATGTTTGTATGAGCGATGATGTTCAGAACTTGTTCGACTTTATTTCAGTAGACGCTGATGATGATGGAGAATTCTCTCTTGATGGTGAAGTTATCGCTGACGGAATGATGAATCCGGCAGATTTTGAAGCTGGTGAATACGAAGTAGTTTATACTGTAGCTGCAATCAATGATTGTGGTGACGATACTGCTGAATTTACCATTACAGTTCAGGAAGCTCCTGATGCACCAACTGTAGAAGGAGATCCTTTTACTTTCTGTGCAACAGATGGCGCTATTGCAGCTGATCTTTCAGCCACAGGTACAAATCTAACTTACTATTCAGATGAGGCATTATCCATGATGGTTGCCGCAGAAGATGTATTGGTTGATGGTACTTATTACGTAACTCAGAGAAATGATGATGGAGCTTGTGAATCTGCAGCTACTGAATTCACTGTAACAATCAATGATGCAGCGACTCCTACAATTTCTAATACTACTCAGGAATTCTGTGAATTTGATGATGCTACCATAGCAGATCTTACAGAGCTGATCAATGAAACAGGTACAATAACCTGGTATGATTCAGCAGATGGAGACAACGCTATAAACAGCGGAACTTCCCTACAGGATGGAGTTACTTATTATGCAACTCTATTTAATGTTGATACAGGATGTGAGAGTTCAGTTAGATTAGGTATTACAGTTAGCATAAATGATGACTGTCCACTTACTATTCCTGAAGGGTTCTCACCAAATGATGATCAACTGAATGATAGATTTGAGATCAGAAATATCAGAGACAAATATCCTAATTTCACTATAGAGATCCGTAATAGATTCGGAGACGTAGTTTACAAAGGAAATGCCAATACTCCGGACTGGGATGGATATAGCACGGAAGGTTCTTTCGGAAGCGATGTATTACCGGTAGGGGCTTACTTCTACTATCTAAGATATAATGATGGTAGCACCGAGCCTGTTAGAGGAACAGTATACTTAAGTAGATAATTAGGATAAACAAGAGAACGAAATGAAAAAAATAATCACAAAATATTTATTATTCGCAGGTATTATCCTTTTCTCTATAAAAGGATTAGCCCAGCAAGATCCACTTTTCACTCAGTACATGTATAACCTGAGTATGGTGAATCCTGCGTATGCGACAGACGATCCGGGAATGTTAGATCTCGGGGCTATTTACAGAATGCAATGGACAGATGTTGACGGTGCACCTCGCACCCTCAACTTCTTTGCCCACACTCCTATTAGCGAGAGAGTAGAACTTGGACTTACAGTGGTACATGATGAAATTGGAAATGTTGAAAAATCAAACAACATTACTGCAGATTTCGCTTATGTGATTCCAACTGGAGAAAACACCAATTTATCATTTGGTGCTAAGGCAGGTCTTACAACTTTTGATGCTAATCTTTCTGGATTAGTTGTTAATGATCCGAATGATCCGGCTTTTGAAAACATAAGTGAAATATTCCCTGTTTTTGGAGTTGGTGCATTCTGGTTTGGAGATAATCACTATTTAGGTGTGTCTGCTCCTAACCTGTTAACTTCAGATCACTTAGACGATAGTCAAACACTTCGTGACCGTGGTACTGAAGAAATTCACTATTATTTAACTGGTGGATATGTATTTGACATAAGCGAGAACTTTAAATTAAAGCCTTCTACCATGGTAAGAGGGGTAAACGGAGCTCCGCTATCTGTTGATGTAAATGCTAACGTTTTATTGTATGACAGGCTGGAAGCAGGTTTAGGTTATAGATTTGACGAAACCATCACTGGTTTGGTTAACTTCAGAGTTACACCAAGTCTTAGAATTGGATATGCTTATGACTATCCAACCTACGACTTAAGCAACGATGGATCACACGAGATCATGTTATTATTTGATCTTGATCTATTCGGACTTAAAAAAGGATATGACAAATCACCTAGATTCTTCTAAAACCCGATTAACATGAAAAATATATATAGTACACTTTTAATAATTTTTGTAAGCATTACCGCTTTCGGACAAAAGTCTGACATCAGGGATGGAGACAAGTTTTTTGCCCAGGCCGCATATATTGATGCAGCAGATGCTTACGAGAATGTAAACGATAAATCTCAGGAGGTTCTTCAGAATCTTGGAGACTCCTACTTCTATACCAATCAAATGCAGAACGCAGCTGAAGTATATGAATTGTTGTTCTTAAGACATGAAGGAGCAGTAGAGCCTGAGTATCAGTTTAGATACGCCCACACGCTAATGGCTGCAGGTAATTATGTAAAAGCTGATGAATTAATGAATGAATTAACTGGTGAAAACTGGGATCATGAAGAATTTGCAAGCGAACTGGACACAATGGTTCCTCATAAATTCAACTACGACCAGGTTATGAATAACCAGTCTTCTTCAGACTTCGGAATTGGATTTTATGGTGACCGTGTTGCATTCGCATCTACAAGAAACCAGGAACGTCCAATCTATCCCTGGAATAAACTTCCTGCTTTGGACCTTTATAGCGCCCAAATGAATGAGGAAGGTGAGATGACCGATATCGTTCTTTTCTCTGATGCTATTAATACTGATGAGCACGAGAGTTCGGCTACATTCAGTCAGGATGGTACCGTAATGTTCTTTGACAGAACTAATGAAGACAGAGTGAAGAATGAAAATGACGAGCGTGTAGCTCACATCAGTCTTTACCGTGCTGAAAATGTTGATGGTGAATGGACAAATGTTGAGAAACTACCATTTAGCAGCGAAGAATATTCAGTAGAACACCCAAGCTTAAGTGCTGACGGAAGTAAACTTTACTTTGCCAGTGATATGCCGGGTGGAAGTGGTTCATTTGATATCTACGTTGTAGATGTGAACGAAGATGGAACTTACGGAACTCCTCAAAACTTAGGTCCTGGAGTGAACACAGCTCACAGAGATCAGTTCCCATTCATCAGTGATGAAGAAGTTCTTTATTTCACATCAGATGGACACCAGGGATTTGGAAATCTTGATATTTTCAGAACTGAAGGTGATTTTTCAGAAGTTGAAAACCTTGGAGGATCTATAAACAGTGGAAGCGATGATTTTGCATTCGTGATCAAGGAAAGTGAAGAAATGGGTTATTTTGCTTCTAACCGAAGAGGTACAGACAATCTATACCAATTTACACGTGAAGAAAATGAGATCATTGAAGCTCCAACGGTAACTGATGAAACAAGCGGACAGGATATTATTCCTATCGATGGAAGCAAGATCTACTTCGACTTTGATAAAGCTACTATTAAAGCTGAGTCTAAGCCAGTTCTTGACTCTGTAGTGACTTATATGAATGATTATCCAAACATTAAAGTGAAAGTAGAATCTCATGCAGATGCTAGAGGTTCTGATTCATATAATATGGCGCTTTCTAAAAGAAGAGCTGCTTCAACTGTAGATTACCTTGTTGAAAAAGGAATCGATAAAGGAAGACTTATTTCAGAAGGTTATGGTGAAAGCAGACCAGTGAACGATTGTACTGAACCAACTGGTTGTACAAACGAACAGTATGCTAAGAACCGTAGAAGTGTATTCGTAGTATCTAACCGAAATGGATCTATGAACGAGAACTCTGATATGGATCCAGAAATGGATAATGAGGATATGGAAGATCAAGAAGAAAACTAAATTTTCTAACTGATACTAACTAACCAATCAAAAAGTGAAAAGCCCTGCATTATGCGGGGCTTTTTTATTTTTAATAGGTAGTAAGAATCTACTATTTTTTAGGTGGATAACCTTCGAGGGCTTTTGCCACAATCTTATCAAATTTTTCCTGTCTTGCTTCAGGTTTAGCATTAGCATTAAAAGAACTTTCCACTACCGCCTGCCAGACAAGCACATCTTTCTCTACATCAATAAAATCGAAAGTCAGCTCAAGATACGTATCCATTTGACCAATTGGAATACCACCGGAGACTCCTACTCCAACATTTCCTCCTCCGCCACCAATTCCAACTCCAACGCGGTTACGATTATCCTGCTGGAATTCTTTAGTGTAAACATTTACGTAGATTCCAGGATTTCCGGAATTGATAAGACCTTCTTCTGTCATAGCTTGATTCAAACTATTAACAAGTCTGGATTCATCCAATTGACTCAGACCAGTCTGTAAATCGGGGAAAAGTGAATAAGTTTCGTACTGATTAAAGTTAACCTGCTGATCATAGTCATAGAAAGCCTTGGGAGAATTACAGGCCACTATGAATAGTAGTAGAAAAGAATATTTTAAAAGTCTCATAATCTGATTTTTACTAAAAATAAGCAAAATCAAATCGAGACTTTATAGGTTTAACAGGATTTAAACAGGCTCTTTATTGAGCATTTGCCATAATTTATCCTTCAGTTCTGTGAGCCCAGATTGCGCCACAGAGGAAATAAACAGGTAAGGTAGCTTCAGCTCCTTATCCAATTCACGAGCCATCTCCTGTTTTAGTTCTTCATCTAAAAGATCACTCTTCGAAATAGCAATCAATCTATCCTTATCTATCAACTCTGGATTATATCGCTTTAATTCGTCTAACAGGATATCGTATTGTTCTTTAATACTCTTGGCATCAGCCGGAATAAGGAATAATAATGTTGAATTTCGCTCAATATGCCTAAGAAATCTATGTCCAAGCCCCTTACCTTCAGCTGCCCCTTCAATAATTCCAGGGATATCGGCTACTACAAAAGTTTTGAAATCACGATATTCTACAATTCCGAGATTTGGCTTTAAAGTTGTGAATTCATAATTAGCGATCTTTGGTTTCGCCGCGGTGATCACAGAAAGCAACGTAGATTTTCCAGCATTTGGGAAACCAACCAGGCCAACATCTGCAAGAACTTTTAACTCAAGGGTGATATCAACTTCCTGTCCGTCAACGCCCGGTTGTGCATATCTTGGAGTCTGATTGGTAGAACTCTTAAAATGCCAGTTTCCACGGCCTCCCATTCCACCTTCAGCTACAATAAATTCCTGCCCGTCTTCAGTGATCTCTTTGATGATCTCATTTGTATCGGTATCCCGAATCACAGTTCCCAATGGAACTTCAATAATTTCATCATTACCCTGGGCACCTGAACTTCGCTGCTTACTTCCATTACCCCCATACTCAGCTTTTACGTGACGCTTGAACTTAAGATGAAATAATGTCCAGAGATTTTTGTTGGCTTTTACAATTACGTGTCCACCACGACCACCATCTCCACCATCTGGCCCACCTTTAGTAATATATTTCTCCCTATGAAGGTGAGCAGAACCCTTCCCTCCTTTTCCGGAAAAAACATGAATTTTCACATAGTCAACAAAATTCCCTTCAGTCATCTCTTATTTCATTAAATCGTCTATCACGTTGCTTAATCGCTGTGTGATCTCACTAATACTTCCTACCCCGTCTACTCCATAATATTTATCCTGTTTCTGATAAAAATTCTTCAGAATAGCAGTTTCATTATAATAAACCCTGATCCGGTTTCTAATTACCTTCTCATCCGCATCATCAGGTCTTCCGGAAGTCTTTCCTCTTTCTAATAAACGCTCCACCAGCACCTCATCTTCAACCTCCAGAGCGATCATGGCATGAACCTCTGTTCCTCTGGATGCCAAATAAGTACTTAAAGCTTCTGCCTGTGCTTCAGTTCTTGGGAAACCATCAAAAATAAATCCGTTAGTTCCTTCATTCTTTTCAACCTCCGCATTCAGCATATTAATAGTAACCTCATCTGGCACTAGCTGACCTTTATCAATAAAAGATTTAGCACTTAGACCTAATTCGGTTTTATTTTTAATATTGAACCTAAAAACATCGCCTGTAGAAATATGAATGAGTTCATATTTATCTTTAAGAATAGTTGCCTGAGTTCCTTTGCCGGCTCCCGGAGGGCCAAAAAGCACTAAATTTGTCATTTTACTTATTTGCGTTTATATACTTGAGTAAGGTTACGACCTAAACCATCATAATCCAGACCAAAACCAACTATAAATTTATTAGGTATTTCCATCCCTATATATTGAATGGGAATATTCTTCTTATAAGCTTCCGGTTTATAGAATAAAGTAACCACCTTATAATCTTCCACTTCTGCTTTCTTTAAAATTTTATCAATCTCAACCAGCGTGTTTCCGGTATCTACAATATCTTCCAGTAGAATTACCTGCCTCCCTTTTAATTCTTGATTTAAACCAAGCAAAGTTTTCACCTCGCCGGTAGTTTCAGTTCCCTCGTAAGATCCCATTTTCACAAAACTGATCTCACAATCTCCGCTGAATCTTTTAATAATTTCTGAAGCGAACATGAAAGAACCATTTAAAACCCCAAGAAAGACAGGCCTTTTATGACCAAAATCCTTATTGAGTTTTACTGAAATCTCTTCAATGGCCATCATAATTTCCTCTTCGGAAATATAAGGTTCAAATTCAAGATCATGTAGTTTTATCAAAACTGTCAAATTTTAAGTGGCAAAGATAAGGAATCTCTATAAGCTCAACAGCCCGATTTCTTACCGAATATGTATGGCGGGAAATTCGAATAAGTTATTTTTGCCAAAAGCCTATCGAAATTATGGTAAATTATTTCTCTTCAGACTTTAAACTGGCTATACTTGGCGGTGGTCAGTTAGGAAAAATGATGTTATACGAAACCAGAAAGTATGACATTCAAACGCTTGTCCTGGATCCCAGCGAAGAAGCGCCATGTAAGATCTCCTGTAATTATTTTGAACAAGGAGACCTTATGGATTATGAAACAGTCCTCAATTTCGGCAGAAAAGCCGATGTTGTCACTTTCGAAATTGAAGGTGTAAATATTGATGCTTTGAAAAAACTTGAAGCAGAAGGTAAAAAAACATATCCATCGGCAAGTACGCTGGAGAAGATCCAGAATAAAGCTGTACAGAAAAATTTTTATAAAGAGAAAGATATTCCTACTGCAAGTTTTGAAGTTTTCAATTCCATCGAAAATTTGAAAAATGCTGTTATAGAAGGAAAAACAGAAATCCCATTTGTCTGGAAAAGTGCTACCGGCGGTTACGACGGTAAAGGTGTCTCTGTCATTAAAAAAATCGAAGATCTTGACAAGCTTTCTGAAGGTGAATGCATCGCGGAGAAATTGATTCCTTTCAAAAATGAGTTGGCGGTCATCGTAGCTAGAAATCCTTCCGGAGAAATGAAGACTTATCCTGTGGTAGAAATGGAATTTCATCCCACAGCGAATCAGGTTGAATACGTGATCTGTCCGGCGCGAATAGATAAAGAAATTTCGGATAAGGCCAGGAAATTAGCAGAAAAAGTTTCCGAAGCTTTCCAGCATGTAGGATTACTTGCGGTAGAAATGTTTCAGACAGAAGATGATCAAATACTTATCAATGAAGTTGCTCCAAGACCTCATAACAGTGGTCATTACAGTATAGAAGCAGCTTACACCAATCAATTTGAACAACATATAAGAGCGATTCTCGATCTTCCCCTTGGTAATACAGAAAGCAAAGTTGGAGGAATAATGGTAAATTTGGTAGGAGATCAGGATCACGAAGGAGAAGTTGTTTATGAGAATATTGAAAAGATCATGAAAATGGATGGCGTGACTCCTCATATCTATGGGAAAAAGATCACCAGGCCATTCCGTAAAATGGGGCATGTGACCATCGTTGATAAAGACTTGAAAAAAGCCCGTGAAGTTGCTGAAAAAGTTAAGAATAGTATTAAAGTGATAAGCAAAAAATAATTAGAATGGGAAAAGTAGCAGTAATCATGGGCAGTACCAGTGATATGACGGTAATGCAGGAAGCCATCGACATTTTAAAAGGTTTTGATATTGAAGTTGAAGTAGATATAGTTTCAGCTCACAGAACACCCGAGAAGCTTTTTGAATTTAGTAAAACAGCCCATGAAAAAGGTATCAAGGTTATTATTGCCGGGGCCGGGGGCGCTGCACACTTACCGGGCATGGTCGCCTCCCTGTCTCCCCTTCCGGTCATTGGTGTTCCTGTAAAATCAAGAAACTCTATAGATGGTTGGGATTCAGTATTATCCATTCTTCAAATGCCTGGGGGTGTACCTGTGGCTACAGTCGCGTTGGATGGTGCTAAAAATGCAGGAATCCTGGCCGCTCAAATTATAGGAGTTTCAGATAAATGTGTTCTGGATAAAATTCTTGTCTATAAGGAAGGACTAAAGCAAAAAGTTATTGAAGGAGCAAATTCACTTAAAAAATAAGAAAGGCCGCTGATGCGGCCCTTCAAGTAGTAAACATTTTTAATCTGTACTTATTATTTATTAACCATTCTAAATATAAAACCAGAACTTTGCAAACTACTATATTGTAAATGATTCATTTTCAACATGAATCTGCTAAAATATCAAAAAATACCTAAAAATCATCATTAGCGTTAATTAATTTAATCTTTAGCGTTAATCAAAATAAATACTAATGAGTTCTCAGAATATTCTATTAACAGATTTTGAATACGCTCCTTTCTCGAAGATCAAAACCGAAGATTATAAACCTGCAATTTTAAAGGCAGTTGAGCTGGCTAGGGAAGAAATAAATGAAATTGTAAATTCTGAAGCAACACCAACTTTTGAAAATACGATCGAAGCGCTGGAATTCTCAGGAAAAAAACTGGATCGTGTAACCAGTATATTCTTCAATATAAATTCAGCTGAAACAAACGAAGAGATCCAGAAAATAGCACAGGAAGTATCACCGGTGCTTTCAGAATTCAAGAATGATGTAATTCTAAACAAAGAACTTTTTAGAAAAATTAAAGAAATCTTTTCCACCAAAGACTCCCTTGATCTTTCCACAGAACAGGCGACACTTCTGGATAAGAAATATAAATCTTTTACCCGAAATGGAGCAAACCTGCCAGACGAGAAGCAGAATGATCTTCGTGAAATAGATAAAGAACTCTCGAAGTTGAGCCTACAATTTGGTGAAAATGTTCTGGCTGAAACCAATAAATATGAGCTTCGGGTAACTGACGAATCAAGGCTTGGTGGTTTACCAGAGAGCTTTAAAGAAGAAGCCAGATCTGTTGCGAAATCAAAAGACAAAGAAGGCTGGATCTTTACCCTAGAATATCCAAGCTATATTCCTTTTATGAAATATGCTAATGATCGGGCTCTCCGTGAAGAATTATCCATGGCATTTGGCTCCAGAGCCTTTCATAAAGATAAATTAGACAATCAGGAAAACGTCTTAAAGATCGTAAAGTTAAGATATAAAAGAGCGAAGTTGTTAGGTTTTGAGTCTCACGCACATTTCGTTTTAGAAGAGCGTATGGCTGAAACTCCGGAAAAAGTAACTTCATTCCTGGATGAAATGCTCGAAAAAGCAAAACCTGCAGCCGAAAAAGAGTTTAAGGAATTGGAGAATTTCGCAAAAGACCTTGATGGAATAGATCAGCTTCAAAAATGGGACACGGCTTATTATGGTGAGAAGTTAAAACAGAAACTTTTTGATCTGGATGACGAGAAATTAAAGCCCTATTTTAAACTTGAGAATGTTATTGACGGAGTTTTTACGGTTGCACAAAAACTCTACGGACTTAATTTTAAAGAAGTAACTAATATTGACAAATATCACCCTGATGTACAAACATATCAGGTAACTAATGAATTAGGAGAAGATGTTGCCCTTTTTTACGCCGACTTCCACCCGCGTCCGGGAAAAAGGGACGGTGCATGGATGACTATTTATAAAGATCAATATATTCAGAATGGTAAAAATGCACGTCCTCATATTTCTATTGTATGCAATTTCACCAAACCTACTGAAAAGGAACCTTCACTATTAACTTTTAGTGAAGTAACCACACTTTTCCATGAATTTGGACATGCATTACATGGAATGCTAGCGAACACGACCTATCCTAGTCTTTCTGGACCTAATGTTTATTGGGATTTTGTGGAACTTCCCAGTCAGGTATTAGAAAACTGGTGTTACGAGAAAGAATCTTTACAGCTTTTTGCAAAGCACTATAAAACCGGAGAAGCCATCCCTCAGCAATATATAGATAAGATTAAAGAATCTGCTAATTTCCTTGAAGGAATGACCACGCTAAGACAGCTAAGCTTCGGAATGCTAGATCTCAGCTGGCATGCCATAGATCCATCAAATGTTGAAGACGTTAAAAAGCACGAATTAGAGGCTTTTGAAGCTACCAAACTTTATCCCGATGTTCCATCAAATTGTATGAGCACCGCATTTTCTCATATTTTCCAGGGAGGATATTCGGCCGGGTATTATTCTTATAAGTGGGCTGAAGTGCTGGACGCTGACACCTTCGAATATTTTACAGAAAATGGTATCTTCAGTAAGGATATCGCTGATAAATTCAGAGAAAATATCCTTTCTAAAGGAGGAACAGAGCATCCTATGGAACTATATAAACGTTTCCGCGGAAAGGAACCAAAGCCGGATGCATTATTGAGAAGAGCTGGCTTAATATCAAAATAGCTGAAAACAGTTGCCACATCTATAAATCTTATCCTTTCTATAACTTATGATAGCCTTTCTTTTGCTATTTTTGATTAGAATCGATTTAATTTAGATCATGTCAGCTAACACCCTCGACCCTAATAAATGGGTTGATAAATATTCAGATTATCTTTTTAACTATACGATTGTTCGTGTGAACAATCGTGAAGTAGCGAACGATCTTATTTCAGAAACTTTCTTGGCAGCATTAAAATCGGCGAAGAATTTTAAAGGGGAGGCTAGCGAAAGAACCTGGTTAATTTCGATTTTAAAGCGAAAAATCATAGATTACTATCGCAAAATCAATTCTAGAAAAGGTAAGGCTGAAGTTAAGATCAAATATTCTGATGATTATAATGAAGGAGAATGGCTGGAAGAACAGGTAGCAGATCAATTTGACCGGTCAGCAGAAGATGAAATGGAGAATAATGAACTTGGACTGGCAATACTGGATTGTTTGGAATCAATAAACGAAAAACACGCAGAGATATTTAAAAGAAAAACAATTGATGGTGCAGATACTGAAGCCATTTGTAATGAATTCAATATCACCCCGTCTAACCTCTGGGTTATCATACATAGAGCCAGAACCGCACTGGCCGCTTGTTTAGAAAAAAACTGGTTTTAATTATGGGCAAAAAACTAAAATTTCTTTTTTTTGATTGTTCTGAGGCGGCGACCTGCTGTGATAAAGCTCAATATGAAGAAGCTAATTTATTTGAAAAAGCGAAGCTGCGGATACATTTGGCATTGTGCAAAACCTGCAGGAAATTTTCAGCCAGGAATTCCAGGCTTACACATCTAATAAAAGATTCTAAACTCGAAACCTGTCCTGAAGAAAAGAAAAAGAAGTGGCGGGAAGAAATTAAGAAGGAATTTGCGGAAGAACGTACCTAAAGACCAGATAAATTCCGAAATAGAAAATCGGTACTGCTTCTACCAAGAATGAACTATAATATTTTTTTTGATTCTCCCTTGACTCCCACAACAATAATCCGCTTACAAATAAAACAATCAATAAGGCTAAAAATTCGTTCGAAGTGAATGATTTCTGAACTAATTCCATCAGAAAAACCAAAAAGATTAAAAAAGTCCCGAATACCTTCGTTTTAAAAACTCCCAGTTTCTGAGGAATTGTTGCCAAATTCTCATTATCAAAATTAAGATCTCTTATTTCAAATGGCAGCGTTAGAATAATTATCAGGAAAAGCCGCTGTAAAAAATCTACTAATATTGCTGTGTCCAGATAGATTTTAGCATTTATCAAAGGAAGCACTTCTGTACTTCCAGCCCATACGATTGCTATAATAAAGATCTTGATTCCCGGCAGACTTCTTAGATTCCTACCACCTCCAAACACTGGGATCGCATAAAATAAAGTGAATAAGCCCAAAATCCCTGTGGCAATTAACACCTCTGTTTTTAATTTAAAAGAGAAATATATCAAAGCAATAAAACAAAACCCCGAAAAGATTTGTATGATCCTAAGGTTTTTTGCCAGGCTTAAATGATGAAGCTTCGCAATCCCGGCATATTTCACAAAATTGTAACCAGTTATAGAGGCAAAGAAAATGAACAAAAGCAGGTTTTGGTCTGGAACAAGCTCGTTATGAAAATAAGTGATGAGCGTAAAAGCAACAACTGCTAAAGAGACATGAATGCTGCTATTTATATAAAGTTCAAAAGCATTTTTTACATACTTCATCCCACGAAATTACATATAAAATCGCATAGAAATAATTCAGCTGAAAATCTTAACAACTGTATACGCCTAAACTGTAAAAAATTAGCTTGAAATTATGTATTTTCGCAGCACGAAAAACACAACTATTTATTTTAATGAGAACAGATTCTTTCGCGTTACGTCACATAGGTCCTAAAGCAGAAAATCTTCAAGAAATGCTTGATACTATCGGCGTTGAGTCTATAGAGCAATTGATCTACGAAACCATTCCAGATGATATTAGGTTAGATAAACCTTTGAACCTTCCGAAGGCGATGAGTGAAAATCAATATGCCGAGCATATTAAAAAGCTTTCTGAGAAAAACAGGGTTTTCAAAACTTATATAGGTCTTGGATATCACCAGGCAATACTTCCTGCTGTAATTCAACGAAATATTTTGGAAAATCCGGGATGGTATACGGCCTACACTCCTTACCAGGCAGAAATTGCTCAGGGACGTTTAGAAGCCCTGCTTAATTTCCAAACCATGGTAAGTGATCTTACAGGAATGGAAATTGCAAACGCATCTCTTCTGGATGAATCTACCGCTGCAGCCGAAGCCATGGCTCTATTGCATGCAGTTCGCGATAGAAAACAAAAGAAAAACGAAGTAAATAAGTTCTTTGTTTCTCAACAGACTTTACCACAAACTATTTCCTTAATGGAAACCAGGGCTAATTTCCTGGGAATAGAAATGGTGGTTGGAAATCATGAGGAATTTGATTTTTCCGAAGAATATTTCGGCGCATTAGTGCAGTATCCTGGAAAATTTGGACAGATCTTCGATTATGCAAATTTTATTGAGAACTGTAAAAATGCAGGTATAAAAACAGCCGTTGCTGCAGATATACTTAGTCTGGTAAAACTGCAGGCTCCGGGAGAACTTGGAGTAGATGTAGTGGTTGGTACCACTCAAAGATTTGGAATCCCTCTAGGTTATGGTGGACCTCATGCGGCATATTTTGCAACTAAAGAAGAATATAAGCGAAACCTTCCTGGAAGGATAATTGGTCTAACCAAAGATCTGGATG
This sequence comes from Christiangramia sediminis, assembly GCF_020552705.1. GTDB lineage: Bacteria > Bacteroidota > Bacteroidia > Flavobacteriales > Flavobacteriaceae > Christiangramia > Christiangramia sediminis. Next base: position 826,104 of record NZ_JAJBZG010000002.1, read on the forward strand.
GTAATAACGCTTTGAGAATGGCTCTGCAAACGAGAGAGCAACACATAAAAAGAGATAAAGCTACTTCTAACATTTGTACCGCCCAGGTTTTACTTGCGGTAATGGCCGGTATGTACGGTGTTTACCATGGCCCAAAAGGTCTTGAGTATATTGCAAATACAGTACATGCATCAGCGGTATCTCTGGAAGACAGCTTAAAAGCCCTTGGATTTGAGCAATTGAATTCAGCTTATTTTGATACGCTTCATGTAAAAGCAAATACATCAAAACTGAAAGAGATCGCGGTAAAACATGAGATCAATTTCTTTTATCCAGATGCTGAGAGTGCCTGTATCTCTATAAATGAAACTACCACTACAGATGATCTTAACGCGATAATTGCAGTATTTGCTGAACTGGCAGAAAAAGATAAAAAAGAGATCGAGGAACTTTCTGAAAGAACTGCAATCCCTCAAAATCTCGAGAGAAAAACGGAATTTTTAACGCATGAGGTTTTCAACCTGTATCATTCAGAAACTGAACTGATGCGTTATATCAAAAAACTGGAACGCAAAGATCTTTCATTGAATCATTCCATGATCTCTTTGGGATCCTGTACCATGAAACTTAATGCAGCTTCAGAAATGCTCCCATTAAGCAACCCGCAATGGGGTAGCTTACATCCATTTGTACCGGTAGACCAGGCGGAAGGTTATCAAACTGTTTTAAAAGAATTAGAAGACCAGTTAACCGAAATTACAGGTTTTTCTGCTACTTCTCTTCAGCCTAATTCAGGTGCTCAGGGAGAATACGCAGGCCTGATGGTTATAAGAGCCTATCATGAAGCACAAGGTGAAGGACACCGAAATGTGTGCCTTATTCCTTCTTCAGCTCACGGAACCAACCCAGCTTCGGCTGTAATGGCCGGGATGAAGGTTGTAGTTACCAAGGCTTCGGAAAATGGAAACATCGATGTTGAAGATCTTCGGGAAAAAGCCATAAAATATAAAGATAATCTTGCTGCTCTGATGGTTACTTATCCATCGACACATGGTGTATTTGAATCGGCCATACGCGAGGTTACAAATATCATACATGAAAACGGCGGACAGGTTTATATGGACGGTGCCAATATGAATGCTCAGGTTGGACTTACCAATCCTGGCAGAATTGGAGCAGATGTTTGTCACTTAAATCTACACAAGACTTTCGCCATTCCTCATGGAGGAGGAGGACCGGGTGTTGGACCAATTTGTGTGGCAGAACAATTAAAACCTTTTTTACCTGGAAATCCAGTAATAAAAACAGGAGGAGAAAAAGCAATTGGTGCAATTTCATCTGCACCATGGGGATCCTCTTTGGTTTGCCTTATTTCCTACGGTTATATAAAAATGCTTGGAACAGGTGGTCTTCAAAAAGCGACTGAATATGCTATCTTGAATGCTAACTACATCAAAGCCAGACTTAAGGGTCACTATAAAACTTTATATTCCGGAGAGAGAGGAAGAGCTGCTCATGAAATGATCATTGACTGTAGACCTTTTAAAGAACAGGGAATCGAGGTGACAGATATTGCGAAGAGATTAATAGATTACGGTTTTCATGCTCCTACTGTTTCCTTCCCGGTTGCAGGGACTATGATGATAGAACCAACAGAAAGTGAAAGCAAACCGGAACTGGATCGTTTCTGTGAGGCATTGATCTCAATTAGACAGGAGATAGACGAATTAACTGCGGAAGACACGAATAACGTATTGAAAAATGCCCCGCATACCATTCATATGTTAACATCAGATGAATGGAAATTACCATATTCAAGAGAGAAAGCGGCTTACCCGTTAGCTCATCTTCATGATAATAAATTCTGGCCAAGTGTTAGAAGAGTTGACGAAGCCTTTGGAGATAGAAACCTTATGTGTACCTGTCCCCCAACAGAAGAATACGCAGAGGCCTAAAGCTAACAAGTCTTCGTTAAAGAAAAACCTGTCAGACGGCAGGTTTTTTTTCGACTAAAAAAATATTTAATTTAAGCGGGTATTAAGAGTATTTATTTAAATTGTCAATCTAACAACAAGAAAGTCAGATGAACTGCAAAATTACCGGAACAGGGAGCTATATACCAAATGTTGTAACAAAGAATGCTGATTTTGATCAACATGAATTCTTTAATATAGACGGTTCTTCTTTTCCGCATGATAATGAAACTACCATAAAGAAATTCAAGGCAATTACAGGGATTGAAGAGAGACGTTATTTAGATGAAAAGCTTAACACTTCAGATATCGCTGTTATCGCAAGTCAAAAGGCGATCGAGAGTTCAGGAATCGATCCTGAAACCCTTGATTACATTATAGTAGCACACAATTATGGTGATGTAAAATCAAATTCTATTCAAAGTGACACGGTACCTAGTTTAGCGACCAGAGTTAAGGCACATTTAAGAATTAAGAATCCAAAGTGTGTAGGTTATGACTTACTTTTCGGTTGCCCGGGTTGGATCGAGGGAATGATCCAGGCGCAGGCATTTATTAAAGCAGGAATTGCTAAAAAGTGCCTGATCATTGGAGCCGAAGCACTTTCCCGTGTTGTGGATAAACATGATCGGGATTCCATGATTTTTTCTGATGGTGCCGGCGCTGTTATTCTTGAAGCATCTGAAGGCGAATCAGGAATACTCTCACACGAATCAGGGACCTATTCTTTTCAGGAATCTGAATATATCTATTTTGGGAAATCCAACCAATCTACCGCATCAGAGAATATAAGATATATTAAGATGCATGGCAGGAAAATTTATGAATTTGCGCTCATCAACGTTCCAAAAGCGATGAAGGAATGTCTTGAAAATAGTGGAAAAACAATAAAAGATCTCAAAAAGGTTTTTATTCACCAGGCCAATGAAAAGATGGACTATGCCATAATCCAGCGTTTCTACAAGCTACATGGAATGACTCCACCTGAAGGCGTAATGCCCATGACCATTCATGAATTAGGAAATAGCAGTGTGGCTACCGTTCCCACTCTTTTTGACTTGGTTAGTAGAGGCAAAATTAAAGATCAAAAACTGGAAAAAGGCGATATTGTTATGTTTGCCAGTGTTGGCGCGGGCATGAACATCAACGCGATCACTTACCAGATCTAAAATGTACGAGCATACTTTTCCCGAAAAGCGTTATCAAAAAACCCTGGAATTTTTGAAAGAAATGGTTCCCCCTCCGGCCAAAGTTCTGGACCTGGGGGTAGAGAATCCTTTTTCAAAGATTATGGCCAGCAATGGATATGAGGTTACCAATACGTCGGGAGAAGATCTGGATGATAATTTTGAAGCTGTGCAGAATGAAGAATACGACCTGGTAACGGCATTTGAAATTTTTGAACATCTGCTTGCTCCATATAATATTCTTCGGAAAATAAAATCCAAAAAGATCATCGCCAGTGTTCCGCTTAAATTATGGTTCTCCCCAGCATATAGAAGTAAGACCGATAAATGGGACCGCCATTTTCACGAATTTGAAGACTGGCAATTTGATTGGTTATTTGAGAAAAGTGGCTGGCAGATCAAGGAAAGTCTTAAATGGACAAATCCTGTAAACAAGCTTGGGATACGCCCTGTCTTAAGAAAATTCACTCCGCGGTATTATGCAGTTTATGCTGAAAAAAGCTAAGCTTCTTCCCCTAAAATTCTATTTTAGCAACTCATAGTAATCAATTTTCTCTTGAAAATCTACGTTGTTATTCCCGCTCATAATGAAGCCAACTTTATAGGCCAGACACTTCAGTCTCTCGCAGACCAAAGCCTGAAACCAAATAAAGTGGTAGTGGTAGATGACAGCTCTACAGATAATACTTCTGAAATTGTTGAAGAATTCGTTTCAAAATACCCGTTTATAGAACTGGTTAAAAATAATTCTTCTACTGAGCATGCTCCCGGCAGCAAGGTGGTAAACGCATTCTATAAAGGTTATTATAAACTGGATGATGATTTTGATGTGATCTGTAAATTTGATGCAGATCTTATCTTTCCGGTAAATTATCTGGAGAAAATAGCCGAGTATTTTAATAATGATAATCTGGCCGGAATGGTGGGTGGTTTCTGTAGCATCCAGAGAAAAAATAAATGGATCCCTGAAAATCTTACCGGAAATGATCATATTCGAGGTGCTTTAAAAGCTTACAGAAAACATTGTTTCATCCAGATTGGTCAATTAAAACCAGCTATGGGTTGGGACACTGCAGATGAACTCCTGGCACGCTTTCATGGCTGGAAGGTAATCACAGATCAAACTTTACTGGTTAAGCATTTAAGACCAACAGGGATGAACTATTTTGAACATGCCGGAAGAAAACAGGGAGAAGCATTCTACAGGTTGCGGTATGGAATGACTTTAAGTTTAATCGCTTCAGCTAAACTGGCGGCAATGAAAATGAATCCTTTTGCATTTTTACATTATGCTTCAGGTTATTTCCAGGCAAAAAACAAAAAACGACCTTTTCTTGTTTCAGAAGAAGAAGGCCGTTTTATAAGACAATTACGCTGGGCGAACATCAGGAAGAAATTCGCTTAATCCTTAAGCATAATTTTTAATGGCTGTCCTGTTGAAGCATCAGGAAAAGAATTTCCAAGTATTGCAGACATGGTAGGAGCAATATCCGGAATTACCGAATGTTCAAAGGTACTGCCATGCTTAATCCCTTTTCCGAAGAAAATTAGCGGCACGTGCGTATCATAAATAAAACCTGAGCCGTGCGTAGTTCCTTTTTCAGGATAAATGATGTAACCAGGATCCAGCACAAAAACGATATCACCGCTACGCTCCTGATTGAATCCGTTTTGAATTAAAGAACTAATCCCTTTGGTAAAACTACCAGATTGCAATTGTTCCCTTGTATAAACTCTTGAAATACTCTCTTGCTGAAGTAAAAAATGGGCAATTTTTTGCTGAACTTCATGAGCATCCAGGTCTTCTTCTTGCAATACTTTATAATCAAGAAAGACCTGTGTATTTGAAATATTCTGAATAAGACTATCTACTTTGAATTCTTCACGAACAAAATCTTCAATTTTCTTGTTCTCCTCGACATCATTAAAATAACCGGAAGGAATTTTTCGGCTGGATAAATATGCAGGAACATCTACTCCACCGTGGTCTGAGGTTAAGAAGACAGTATACTCACCCTCCCCTACTGTTTCGTCCAGATATTTAAGAAAATCTGCCAGGGCAAGATCCAACCTCATATACGTGTCTTGAATTTCTTTGGAATTCACTCCGAAATTATGTCCCACATAATCTGTACTTGAAAAACTAAGTGTAAGCACATCAGTGATCTCATCTTTCCCCAAGCTCTCTCCTTTAATGGCAGCTTTTGCAAATTCAGCAGTTAGGTCATTTCCATAAGGAGTTGCTTTAATTAAGTCGTATTCCCCATTTTCAGAAGCTAATGCTTTAAGATCGTATGGAAAGCTTGCGATTTCTTTTCCCTGGTAACCAAATTCAAAATTATTTTCATCCGCTCCACTTTCCTTATAAGAGTTGATATCTTTTAAGGTATTCCAGGGCTTTAAATAGGATTTGGCCTTTCCAGACTTGTTAAAATCTTTTACCCACTGAGGAAGTTCATTCATATAATAACTACTGGTGATCCATTTAGCTTCGTCGCGGCCATGAAACCAGTAAGCAGCATTTGCGGTATGGCCTGCGGGAAGAATAGCGCCACGATCCTTTAATGCAATTCCTATCGTCTTTCCCTTCATTTGAGTATGAAGACGGTTTTCGTCTGCAAAAGTGGTCGACTTCATTCTATGCGGAGACATTTTACCGGCATCACTTTGTGTTCCCACAGGTTTTACCGATGCATCTCCAGCACAATAGACAGATTCATCTTCAAATTTATCGAACCATCCATTACTTATAATTCCATGATATTCTGGAGTAGTCCCGGTAAATACTGAAGCGTGGCCGGGCCCGGTATAGGTAGGAACATAATTGAAGTGGTTATTTTTAAAATTATATCCATTATTTACAAGCCTTTTAAAACCTTCTTCTCCAAATTGATCCCAAAAGCGGGTGAGGTAATCATACCTCATCTGATCTACTACAATTCCCACGACCAGTTTTGGTTTTTCGTTTACAATCTGAGCTTTCAATGGCGCCAGATTAATTACAAATATTAATGCTAAAAAATACCGTTTCATCGGGTTAAGTTTTTTAATGGACTTCAAAAATACTAAACTTGAAACGCTAAAGTTTAATTAAGCGTTAAATAGTTTAGCGCGAAAATTTAGTATTTTAGCCTTTCAAAATTCAATTAATGACCTACCTGCACTCCATTGGGGAATATTTTTTAATGCTTAAAGGAGTTTTTGGCCGAATGACGAAAGCTTCGGTTCTTAGAAATCTTATTTTTAAAGAAATAAATGAGCTTATAATGGGCTCTCTGGGCATTGTTGCATTCCTTTCTTTCTTTATTGGAGCAGTGGTAGCGATTCAAACAGCACTAAATTTAAATAACCCGCTTATTCCTAAATCACTGGTGGCCTACGCAGCAAGACAATCTGTGATTTTAGAATTTGCACCAACCTTTATTTCCATCATTATGGCTGGGAAAGTGGGGTCTTTTATTACTTCCAGTATTGGATCTATGAGGGTTACCGAGCAAATTGATGCACTGGAAGTAATGGGAATAAATTCCAAGAATTATCTTATTTTCCCTAAGATCACTGCAATGTTAACTTATCCGTTTGTAATTGCCATATCAATGTTTCTGGGAATTGCAGGTGCCTATTGTGCTGCGGTATTTGGAGGTTTTGTTACTTCAGATCAGTTTCTAACGGGGCTGCAGGACGATTTTAATGGTTTTCATCTTACCTATGCTTTTATAAAAACATTCCTTTTTGCCTTTATCCTGGCTACTGTTCCTGCTTATCATGGATATTACATGAAAGGTGGTGCATTGGAGGTTGGAGAGGCCTCAACAACCTCTTTCGTCTGGACAAGTGTAGTTCTAATTGTTACCAATTATGCGGTGACCCAACTTTTATTAAGCTAACAAATGATACAGGTAAAAAACTTACATAAAGCATTCAATAATCAGGAAGTTCTTAAAGGGATCGATTATACTTTTGAAAGAGGTAAAACCAACCTGATCATTGGACAGTCCGGGTCTGGTAAAAGTGTTTTCTTAAAGTGTATGCTGGGTCTTTTCAAAGCAGATAAAGGAACAATTGAATATGATGGCAAACCTTATTCTACCTTTTCAGATGAAGAACAACGAGAGTTAAGAACTGAAATGGGAATGCTCTTTCAAGGAGGTGCTTTATTTGATTCTATGACAGTTGAAGAGAATGTGATGTTTCCTTTAAAGATGTTCACCAAACAAAAAAAGAGCGATATGCTATCCAGAGTGCATGAAGTCCTGGAACGTGTAAATTTAGAAGGAAATGGTAATAAAATGCCTTCTGAAATTAGTGGAGGAATGCAAAAAAGGGTGGCCATAGCCAGAGCCATTGTAAATAAACCTAAATATTTGTTTTGTGATGAGCCAAACTCAGGACTGGATCCTCAAACGGCTACGGTAATAGACAACCTTATTCAGGACCTTACCCATGAGAACGATATCACTACAGTTTTAATTACACATGATATGAACTCTGTACTGGAGATCGGGGAACGCATCGCATTTTTAAAAGATGGGAAATTAGCCTGGAAAGGCACTAAAGAAGAGATCTTTCAAACAGAAGATGAAACAGTGACCGATTTTGTGTATTCTTCCAATCTATTTCAGAAAGTAAGGGAAGCACAGTTAAAAGGCCTCTAATTATCTCACGTTCTTTATCGCAAGGGTATCTAGATCTAACCTTACTCTCATCCAGTTTTCAAACTTTTCCTGTTGTGAAGCCAGCTCATTGTTACGGAGCTTATTATTCCAAATTACGGTAAATGTTGGAATGGTGTCTGTTTTTTGAAAATTCGTCGTAATTAGATTAGAGTAACCTATTTCCTCAATATTTTCGTAATTGATCTTTGCTTCTTTACTTAAATTAACGAACGAGAAATTATCTCCTCTATATTTGGAGAGTTCAGATTCCAGTAATTCAATTCGGCGATCCTTATTTTGTAGTACTTCCTGATTTTTTACATACAGTTCCTCAAGAATTCCACTTCTCACCACCGTAGAAAGCTGATTAATATCCTGACTCTGATCATTCCCCTGGTGAACTACAAGCTGTGCTTCTTTAAGCGCTTCTATCTCCCCAAGTCTCTCCCGCCAGGTAGTAATGGTTGCAGCTGGAATTGTATTTCCAATCATATATACATCAATGGTTTTAGCTTTATAATCACTGGTAGATTTTAAAGTTTCAGTTCCGGAATATCTAACCGTATTTTCAATAAATTCTGTGGCTTTACTTTCGAAAACCTGCTGCCTCAATAATTTTACAAATAGCACCACACTGGGTATCATTACAATTATAGCCACAGTAGAAGCAATTTGTGCTGTCCTCTTCCTTCTTTTACTATTAGCATATTTCACCAAAGGAAATCCCAACAATTTAGAAACAACGAAAGTCGAGAGCGCTATAAAGACTGCGTTAATAGAAAATAAATAAAGAGCCCCTAAAGCATATTCCCATCGGGCATTTGCGATTCCGTAGCCTACTGTACATAAGGGAGGCATAAGTGCTGTAGCAATCGCAACCCCCAAAATTACACTTGCTATGGTTCCTTTTTTGGTTTTAGCAACTATCAGCGCCAAACCACCAAAAATAGCTACAAGAACATCAAGAATCGTCGGATAGGTTCTCGCGACCAGCTCTGGAGTTTCGTTCTTGACAGGAGATATAAAAAAGTAAATAGTTGCCGTGAGCACACTAAGTCCCACCATGATTCCCAGATTCACAAAGGAACGCTTTAAGGTATCTACGTCATTAATAGCCACCGCCATTCCTATACCCACAATAGGCCCCATTAATGGAGAGATTAACATGGCTCCAATTACCACCGCGGTGCTACTAACATTAAGTCCTATGGAAGCAACAAAAATGGAAAAAATAAGGATCCAGGCATTATGACCTTTAAAAGAGATATCTTTTTGAACAGCTTCTACGGTAGATTCCCTATCGGTGTCTTCCCGAATATTCAGCAGACGACTGAAGAAGGTCCTGGCTTTTTTACGAATTTCTTTTGCATCCTCCCGTAAGTTTTCGCTGCCTGAATTTTTGGATACCCTTGTTTTATCTTCTGTATTTTCCATTATTAACCTAAATCTTCACCAAAATCTTTCATTACTTTCTCCCGTAATTGCTTTATTTCCTGTTCTTCAGATTTCGGAATGATCATTAGTACCTCCTTATCTTCTACCACTATATAATCTGAAAGCCCTTTTAAAACCACAATTTTTTTATCTACCGTAGAAACTATATTGTTTTCTGAATCTTCTGAAAGCAGCCTGCAGTTAATAGCCGTATTTTCATCTTCATCTGAAGGCAACTCTTTTTTAACCGATGACCAGGTTCCCAGGTCACTCCAGTCAAAACTTACCGGAATAACATAAACCGAATCAGACTTTTCCATGATCCCGTAATCAATAGAGATATTTGAGGTTCTTGAATAGTTCTCTTCAATGAATTTTTCCTCCTCTGGCGTATTCCATTTTTCCTTTCCATTATCTAAAACACTAAAAGTGTCTGGAAGATATTTTTTAAAACTCTCAATTATAAATTTTGCACTCCAGATAAAAATCCCAGCATTCCACACGTAATTCTCCGCTTCGATAAATGCTTTCGCTTTCTTCTCATTTGGTTTTTCAGTGAAAGCATCTACCTTCTTCAGGTTTTCTTTATCTTCTTTATCATATTTTATATATCCATAACCGGTATTGGGATAAGTAGGTTCTATACCAAGTGTAACTAATTTATCCTCAAGTTCTACATTATCAAAAGCTTCCTGAATAGAATCAAGAAATTTATCCTCGTCTTTGATCCAGTGATCGCTAGGCGCTACCACGGTTAAAGCTTTCGGGTTCTTCTTATAAATCTTTAAGGCTCCTAATAAAATACTGGGTGCGGTATTTCTCATTTCAGGTTCAGCCACAATTTGCTCCTCTTTAATGTGTGACACCTGATCTTTGATCATATCTACATATTTCGCATTAGTAAGAACATAGATATTCTCTACAGGAATAAGCTTGGAAAGTCTTTTAAAGGTTGTTTGAAAAAGTGTTTCTCCCACTCCTAATATATCCAGGAATTGTTTGGGATTTGATGCTTTACTGGCTGGCCAGAATCGAGATCCAACACCGCCAGCCATTAGAATTGCATAGTAGTTATCTTTTTTTGTCCCCGTCATAATTATTAAACCTTAATTAAATGTACTTCAGCATTAGGCTGAAATAAATAAATTCTTCCTGTATCCATTTCCAGACATTCATATCGCTTCACTTTTCTCAGCCCCTTTTTAAAGGTCTTGCCGTTATGGATCTTAAATAAACTTCCCGCAGGAATTTCAAAAATATAGCTTTTATCGTTTTCTGGATCAAAACTTTTAAGAGCTACAGATAAACCCGCATCTGTATCGCTGCTAGCTTTAGGGTTTCTAAAGTGATTGGCTATTACAGGCAGTAATGAATTTGGAAATATCTCGGGCCGTATAAAAGGCAGCATCAAACTTCTAAAACAATGCTTCCACTCTCGTCCATGTGGTTTTATTTCTCGCCCATACTTTTCAAAAGCTATTAAATGGGCAATTTCATGGATACTGGTTATTAAAAACCGGTATTTATTCAAATTCGCATTTATTGTGATCTGTTGGGAACCATCGGGCATTCTGCGATAATCTCCATGCCTGGTCACCCGCTCATTGACAATCTTTAAATGAACACCGTTCATCTTTATCAATTCTGAAACTGGTATCACTGCATTTTCAGGCAAATATTTGGCAAGGATATCTCTCATTTATTATGGTGTACTATTAGACACCTGCAATATTTTACCATTATATAACTTCTGTCCATTAAGACTGAAATCTGCAATATACTGCGCCATTTCTTTTGCACTCACCGGAGCTTTGTATCCTGGAAAGGCTTCTTCAAGCATTTCCGTTTGAACCGCCCCAAGTGCTAAAGCATTAAACGAAGGTCCATTTTCCTTATATTCTTCTGCTAGTAATTCAGTGAGAGTCAACAAAGCGCCTTTACTGGAGCTATAAGCTGCAAGGCCGGGAAATTTCATACTCCCCTGGATTCCGCCCATACTACTAATATTCAGCACATGAGATTCATTATGCATATATGGAAGCAGTTTTCTGGTAATTTCGGCAACCCCAAACACATTAACCTTATAAACCTGGCTAAAATCTTCATAAGCAGAATCTTTAAAAGGTTTATTTAATAGTGCTCCCGCATTATTTATAAGCACATCAACTTTAGAGTTCCAATTACTGGTGATATAATTTTCAGCTTTTAAAAGGCTGTCTTCAGAAGTTATATCGAATGAAAAAGTCCGAACATTTTCCAGATTTAGATCTTTTACGGGTTTTTCATTCCTGGAAAGTGCCAGAACATTATGTCCCAATTTCGATAAAATTGAAACCATCTCAAAGCCAATCCCTCTGCTTGTACCGGTAATTACAATATTCTTCATTAATCAATCATTTTAATTTCCTTCTCTTCAGTATTTGTCATTTTCTGCAAACCTGGGAGAAGATCTTCAATAAGTGAAGCCATAAATTCTGCATTCAGAAATTCAGATTCATCATCTACATGATGATAATAAGGATAATTAGAAAAATCGAAAGTACTTACTGTTTGTGAAGGCACATTAAAAGCTTCAAAAAAAGGATAATTATCACTTCTTTTGAAAAGACTCATTTGCTGTGCCTGGGGCAAAAACCCAAGGACTTCCTCTCCATTGGAATATTCATTAAATTTTTCAGCAAGGTTGGATTTCTCAAAACCAGTAAGATAAGCCTTATAATCTTTCGCCTTCATAGGCACTCCTATCATTTCCAGATTAAACATAACATACAGATCCAGCTCTTCAGCTTTCAATTTATTTGCCAGGTGTTTAGAACCTTTTAATCCCATTTCTTCTCCTGAAAAAAGTGCAAAAATAATACTTCTCTTATTTTGGTTTATTTGAGAGAAGTGTTTTGCCAACTGAATAACCCCAACCGTACCGGCAGCATTATCATTTGCTCCATTGGCAATAGTATCTCCTTCCACTTCTTTTCCTAGACCTATGTGATCATAATGTGCACCTACAACAATAAATTCATCTTTTAATTCGGGATCATTTCCTTCCAGATACCCAACGATGTTAAATCCTTCTACGTCTTCGATCATAAAATGATCTCTGTATGTTTCGAAATATGGCTCTACACCAAAATTTTTAAATTTATTTTCAATAAAAACTGCTGCATCTTCAATTCCTGCTGATCCTGTTTTACGGCCCATCAGCTCATCTGATGCTAAATAAGTAAGATCATCCTGCACTTCTGTTACAGAAACTTCTGTTTTTACAACCTCTAATTCGTTTGTTTTCTTTGTCTGGCCCGTACAGGATAAAACGGTGAACAACATGATGAACATCCCGTTAAACATGCTAAATAATGTAATTTTTCTCATACCGTTAAAGATAAAAAAATCCCGCGATTAGGCGGGATTTTGATAATTTATTAAAGTCTGAAATTAAGCCAGCATCGTAACCGGATTCTCCATATAAGTCTTTAATGTTTGCAGGAATGCAGCACCTGTTGCCCCATCTACCGTACGGTGGTCACAGGCAAGAGTTAATTTCATAGTATTTCCAACCACGATCTCACCATTCTTCACTACTGGTTTCTCCACAATAGTCCCCACAGAAAGAATAGCGGAATTAGGCTGATTTATGATACTGGTAAATTCTACAATCCCGAACATTCCAAGGTTAGAAACCGTAAAAGTACTGCCTTCCATATCGGCAGGCTGAATCTTTTTATTTCTGGCCTTCCCTGCAAGATCCTTCACATTTCCACCTATTTGGGTTAATGTCATCTGGTCTGCAAACTTAAGCACAGGCACTACGAGTCCTTCTTCAACTGCTACCGCAACGCCCATATGTATATGCTTGGCGATCTTGGTTGTATCTCCAGTCCACTGACTATTAACCTGCGGATGCTTTCTAAGAGCCATTGCTGAAGCTTTGATCACCATATCATTAAAAGAAACCTTAACATCTGGCATTTCATTGATCTGCTTTCTAGAAGCCATTGCGTTTGCCATGTCTACTTCTATAGTAAGATAATAATGAGGAGCGGTAAATTTAGACTCACCCAAACGTTTGGCAATTACCTTACGCATTTGTGAATTCTTACGATCTTCAAAACTTTCTTCTCCTGCAGGAGTGTATGGTTGCGCTGCCGCAGTGGTTTTCTCAGCAGAATCTGATTTTGCTACTGCAGGTTTATCAGATTCCTTAAAGTTCTCTATATCTTTCTTTACAATTCTACCGTTCTCACCGCTGCCGTTTACATCAGAAAGATCAATGCCTTTATCCTCTGCCATTTTCTTAGCTAAAGGGGAAGCAAAGATTCTTCCTCCATCTTTCGATTGAGATTGACCTCCGGATTTCTTCTCTTCAGAATCCTGCTTATCGGAATCTTTAGATGAATCTGTTTCTTTATCTTTTTCTGAATCTGAAGTCTTCTTGGATTTTTTACCTGCACCACCGGAAGTATCTATTTTAGAAACATCGGTTCCTTCAGGACCAATAATTGCCAATAAGCTATCTACTTTTGCAGATTCTCCTTCCTGAATACCAATTTTTAAAAGAGTTCCGTCGTAGAAAGATTCGAATTCCATAGTTGCTTTATCGGTTTCGATTTCAGCAAGAATATCTCCTTCTTCAACTTTATCACCTTCCTGTTTAAGCCATGCCGCTACAGTTCCTTCTTCCATGGTATCACTTAAGCGAGGCATTTTGATGATCTCTACTCCTTCAGGCATCTCTGAACCTTCGTTCTCGCTATCATCGTCTTCAGCATCTGATTCTTCTTTTGAACCCTCTTTTTTATCTGAATCCTCATCTTTTGATTCATCTTCAGAATCATCAGATTTATCTTTTTTCTTATCTTTCTTTTTATCTTCAGCATCATCACTTCCGCCGCCACTAATAAGATCAGAAATATCTTCTCCCTCTTCACCAATTATGGCTAGTAATTCGTCAACCGGTGCGCCATCTCCTTCTTCTACACCAATATGAAGCAAAGTTCCTTCATAAAAGGATTCAAATTCCATCGTGGCCTTATCGGTTTCGATCTCAGCCAGAATATCACCTTCTTCTACTTTATCTCCCTTTTTTTTCAGCCACTTTGCAACGGTACCTTCTTCCATGGTATCGCTCAAACGTGGCATTTTGATAACTTCTGCCATAGTTTAGTCTAATTTATGTGCTAGAAAAGGATAATTTTCCTGTTCGTAAACAACGTCATACATAATATTCTTATCAGGGAAATCAGATTCGTCAGCGAATTTTTCACATTCTGCAACTTTCTCCTTAACGCGTTTATCGATCTCTTTTAATTCTTTTTCTGAAGCGTATTTCTTCTCCTTAATTAAATCACGAACCTTTGAGATAGGATCCAGTTTCTGATATTCAGCAACCTCATCCTTGGTACGATATTTTTGAGCATCACTCATAGAGTGCCCACGGTATCTATATGTTTTCAATTCAAGGAAAGTAGGACCATTTCCTTTTCTTGCCCTGGTAATTGCTTCATCTAAAGCTTCAGCCACCTTAACCGGATCCATGGCATCTACAGGCCCACATGGCATTTCATAGCCATTACCTAGTTTCCATATTTCAGTATCTTTTGAAGTACGTGCCACCGATGTTCCCATCGCATAACCATTATTCTCAACACAAAATACCACTGGAAGGTTCCAGTTCACCGCCATATTAAGGGTTTCATGAAGAGATCCCTGTCTAACAGCACCATCCCCCATAAAGGTTAAGGTAACATTGTCTCTTTTGTGATATTTATCGGCAAAAGCAAGCCCGGCTCCAAGAGGAATTTGTCCTCCTACGATCCCGTGTCCACCGTAAAATCTTTGTTCTTTAGCAAAAATGTGCATAGACCCACCAAGTCCCATTGAGGTTCCTGTCTTCTTTCCGTAAAGCTCTGCCATCACTCTCTTAGGATCTACTCCCATCCCGATTGGCTGAACGTGGTTACGGTAAGCGGTGATCATACGATCTTTCTCAAGGTCCATCGCGTGTAGTGCTCCGGCCAAAATAGCTTCCTGCCCATTATATAAATGTAAAAACCCTCTAACTTTTTGTTGAATATAAACCTGCGCAAGCTTATCCTCGAATTTGCGCCAAAACAACATATCCTCGTACCACTTTATATATGTGGCTTTTGTAATTTTCTTCATCTAAAATTTATATTTAAAGGCCAGACAGATTGGTTTTGCCAAGCGGATAACAAAAATACTATTTTCGATAAGAAACGAAAACAGTTTTGCAGCAAAAAATAACGAAAACCTTATAGACAGGAATTATCAAAAACTAAAGGCAATAGATCCTTGATTGATTCAGCCTTAACCACTTTCCCTGTTTCTCCCATAAAATAAAGCTCTATAGGTTCTTCCTGCTTTACCTCATATTCTACCAGCGCCTGCCTGCAGGCTCCACATGGAGGCACAGGAGAAATCACTTTATGCCTTAAGGATTTTGCCGTAATCGCTATTTTTAAAATCCGGGAATTAGGATATTTAGCACCTGCTGAATAGACAGCCGTTCTTTCAGCACAAAGACCGGAAGGATAGGATGCATTCTCCTGATTGCTACCCACAACTATTTCTCCATTTTCCAGAAGAATGGCTGCTCCTACTTTAAAACTGGAATATGGGGCATATGCATTTTCTCTAACCTCGGTAGCTTCCTGCATTAAGTCCTGAACATCCTTTGGTATTTCATCTATAGATTCATAAACTTCTAAACGAGAAGTAATGGTAAGTGGCTTCATATAAAATTATTGGAAAGACAAGGTAATAGAAAGCAAACTGGTTTCAAACAGGAATAAGATAGTTTTAAGAGTTCAACCTCTAGTTACTAAAGCTATCTCCAAAATTAAAGCTTATACCAAATCTAAGTGTACCCTCTAAAGGACTTGGAACCGATGAAGTTGAGAATAAGTAAGACGCATCAATTATAACATTCTCATAAGCAAATCCTGCACCTAAAGAGAAAAACCTCCGAAATCCTTTATCTTCACTTTCATTAAAATACCCAGCTCGTAACGCGAATTTTTCACGATACCAGTATTCTGCACCCAGGGCCAGAGTCACCTCTTTTGCTTCTTCAGAAAAACCATTAGGAGCATCTCCAAAAGATTTAAATATCCCTTCTATAGATCCTACTGAATTATATTCTTCATCATCTTCACCATCTATATCTCCATCATCATCAAAATCCTGAGGAGTAGGCACCAGTAATTTATTGAATTCAACATAGGTCCCTAAACGGTTATCAGCGTCAAAGATAAAATCGAAACCGGCTCCAAGTTTTAAATTGGTAGGAATAAAGTTCTCCTGACCGGCATCATCATATTTCATTTTAGGCCCGATATTAGCAATAGCCGCACCTATTCGCCATTGTGCATCGAAATTACTTAGAGTTAGTTCTCTTCCCTGATAATAGGCAGCCACATCAACCCCAAAAGTTGAGGCAGCACCCAAATCTTCGTTATCCTGAAGACCAAGATCTGATCTCAAATACCTACCGGCTACAGCTGTCGAGAAAGTCTCACTAAGCTTTAAAGCATAAGAAACATCAAAAGTCAGTTCATTTGGATTGACAAAATTTGGAAATTGCTCAAAAGTCTCTCTTGTTTCTATGGTACCAAGACTAAAATACCTCAAGCTTGCCGCAGCAGCACTTTTATCATTTAATTTATGGTAATAGTTAAGACTTCCCAGGAAGATATCGTTAACAATTTCACTCAAATATGGAGTATACGAAACGGCAATTCCATTTTCCCTGGTAGCAAAAGCATATTTTGCTGGGTTCCATTGCTGGGAAAAAACATCGGGAGATGTAGCCACCCCCTGGTCACCCATTCCGGCTGCACGTGCATCTGCTGCAACCAACAAAAAAGGAACAGCAGTAGTAATAACCCTATCCCTGTCATTATCCTGCGCAAATACTGAAAGATCGGCAAGCAAAATAAACGCAATCAAAAAGAATGTAATTTTTCTCATTATAGTAGTTAATGATAAACAAATATATAGTAATATTCGTGTTAAGAAAGAACCTCTTATGTAAAAAGCCTTCTTACCCAGTATAAACTCAATAAATCCAAGATTGTGAAAACGTTAGGGGTTAATGAATATAACTCAAATTAATGGAATTTATTGCACTATATAGACAAGTGACCATAAAATTCGATAAAAATTACAAATGAATATAATTTTTCAGCAATTTAGGCGTTTTCAATTATTCTTAAGTTTTAAAACTTAAGGTCCTAATATTAAACCAGATATAAAACAATCTTAGGTGATAGCATATCAGAGAGTTATGAGATTTTACACTCTTTTAGAATTAACAAAATAATCTTGTAGATTTATCGTTAATTAGTATATTGCAAAGCCTAAATTTCTATCATAAAGAAGGGAATACTATGAAATTGAATGTAGCTTTAAAAGCCGTTATTGCTGTAGTTTGTGGCGTTAGCTTACTAAGCTGTAATAAATCCAACAATTACAAAAACACCTCTCGCGCTACTGGATGGGATATTAACTCAGACGAAGGCGGGTTTCAATATAATACAGATTTTAAGGAGCAGGAAGCTGCCCCTGGTTTAGTATTTGTTGAAGGAGGAACTTACACGATGGGACGTGTGCAGGATGATCCTATGCACGACTGGAATAATACTCCAACCCAACAGCATGTACAGTCCTTTTATATGGACGAGACCGAGGTTACTAATAAGATGTACCTCGAATATCTTGACTGGTTAAGACGGGTTTTCCCTCCTAGTGAAGAAAATTATAAGAATATATATGACGGGGCTCTTCCCGATACCTTAGTTTGGAGAAACCGATTAGGTTACAATGAAACTATGGTAACCAATTATCTGCGTCACCCGGCTTATGCTGAGTATCCTGTAGTTGGTGTTAGCTGGATCCAGGCGGTGGAATTCAGTAAATGGAGAACAGATCGTGTAAACGAGTACCGTTTAGAAGATGAAGGATTTATAAAAGAGGGGGCACATTTAACCGATGTTAATGCTTCTTCAACTTTTAATACTGAAACTTACATTCACACTCCTAGCAAAGCTTATGGTGGAAATACCGAAATCAGCCAGGGTGGGGATGAATCCCAGGACAGATTAAGTGAAACTAATGACGCAGGTAATCCTGTGAAAAAAGTATATCCTGGTCGTGAAAGCGGACTTATCTATCCTGAATACAGGCTTCCTACCGAAGCTGAATGGGAATATGCCGCCCTTGGCCTTATTGGAATCAGAAATTACAACACTTACCGTGGTAGAAAAAAATATCCATGGGACGGACAGTACACTAGAAACGGTGATGTTAAGCAGATGGGCGATCAGCTAGCTAACTTTAAACAAGGCGATGGTGATTACGGTGGAATTGCTGGATGGAGTGATGATGGTGCTGATATTACTGCCGAAGTTAAAACTTACGAAGCAAACGATTATGGCCTATATGATATGGCCGGAAACGTTGCAGAATGGGTTGCCGATGTCTACAGACCTATCGTGGATGACGAATTTAACGACTTCAATTATTATCGTGGAAATGTATATACCAAACACGCCATTAATGAGGATGGAACTGTAAAAGTTGTTGGGACAGATGATGTTGTTTACGACACTTTAAGTAACGGAAAACTTGTAGCACGAAACCTTCCGGGTGAGATAGCTCAGGTTCCGGTTACACAAGAAGACACTTACATGAGAACCAACTTTAACGAAAGTGATCAGAGAGATTACCGGGATGGAGACAAGAGTTCAAGTAGATACTACCAACCTTTCCAGGAAGTAGAAGAAGATCCTTCAAAAAGAATGTATAACTCCCCTACCTACGACAATTTCACTTATGCAGACAGTACTTCAGAAGAAGGAATTACTGAAAGAGGATATGACAAGGAAAAAAGGACTACCTTAATAAGCAATGAAGTGAGAGTGTATAAAGGAGGTAGCTGGAGAGACAGAGCTTATTGGTTAGATCCAGCTCAACGCCGTTATTTCCCACAAGATATGGCTACAGATTATATTGGTTTTAGAAATGCAATGTCAAGAGTAGGTTCTAAATCATTAGATAAAAATAAAACGGCCAGAAGCAATTAATTGGCCAGTACCATAAAATAAACTTAAAGCCCTAATTTCTTTAGGGCTTTTTTTATAGATTTATTTTATGAATACAGCACAATTACATCAAAGATTCCTGCTTTGCTCAGGTGTAGATACCGATACCCGAAATATTAGAAAAGATAGCATGTTCTTCGCCCTTAGAGGAGAAAACTTTAATGGGAATGAGTTTGCAAAAGATGCTTTGGAGAAAGGAGCCCGTTATGCGGTAGTAGATGACAAAAATTTTGCTGAGAATAAGGAACATTATATTGTAGTGAAAAATGTTTTGGATTCACTTCAGAAATTGGCTACTTTCCATCGAAATTACCTGGATATTCCAATTCTAGCCATCACCGGAAGTAACGGAAAAACCACAACCAAGGAACTCGTAAACTCCGTACTTTCCAGAAAATTCAAGACTATTGCCACTAAAGGCAACCTAAACAATCATATTGGTGTTCCTCTCACTTTATTATCCATGGATGCCCAAACTGAATTTGGGATTGTAGAAATGGGTGCAAATCACACTTTAGAAATAGAATTCCTCTCTAATATTGCTAAACCTGATTATGGCTATATAACCAATTTCGGAAAAGCCCACCTGGAAGGTTTTGGAAGCCTGGAAGGAGTAATAAAAGGAAAGACCGAATTATATAAAAATTTACAGGAAAGACATAAAATGATCTTTCTGAATATTGATGATGAGGTTCAGAAAAAGCATGAAAATTATAATCATACTTTTAGTTTTGGAGAAAGCAAAACTGCCAATGTAAAAATAGAATATCAAACCGGGCTTGCTTATGCTCAGGTTAAATACAATAAAACTCATTTTAAGAGTAAACTTACTGGTGCCTACAACGCCAAAAATATAGCAGCTGCATTGTGCATAGGTCTTTATTTTAAAGTGCAGTTTGAAGAAATTCAGGAAGCGATTGAGAATTATAGTCCAAACAATAATCGTTCACAAGTAATGGAGACTGGCACCAACACAATTATCATGGACGCATATAATGCAAATCCCACGAGCATGTATGCCGCACTAGAAAATTTTAGCCAGCTAAGAACAAATAAGCAAAAGATCGCGATCCTGGGAGATATGTTTGAGTTAGGAAGTTCTGCTGCAACCGAGCACCAGGTTATCGCTAACTATGTTCAAAATAATGATTTTGCAGAAACCTATTTACTAGGTGATAATTTTAAAAACACCAATACCAGTAGCAATTTTATATTTAAGTTCAAATCTATGGAAGACCTGAAAGAGCATTTAAAAGAATCAGATTTCCAGAACTGCTATTTTCTAATTAAAGGATCAAGAGGTATGGCTTTGGAGAGAGTACTGGACTCGATAAAGAAATAAACACTTATTCGTTTTGAGGCTTTCTGGTAGAATGGAGCATATCCATTCTCCAGCCATCTTTAGTTCTAATTGCGGTTGCACTTTCCAGCCACTTCATTTCACCCACAATTTCATCTCCTTTCTTAAAACTTGCTTTATTATGATAAGCAAGCCAGGCCGTATCACCATTAACTTTAATCTGAATAAACTCAAAATCATTAATTCTTTTAATCCCATTCCTATTATCTGAATTCAACATACTTTTCAGATTTGTGAGATCCCAAACTTCACCATGTTCAAGAAGGATAAAATCTTCTGTAAAATACTCAGGAATGCTTTCCACATCCATATTAGAAAATATATCATCAAAAGACTTTTGAACTAGTGCCTTTAATAGATCTTCATCTGAAGAAGTTTGAGCAAATGAAATATTAAAAAATGTAAAAATGAGTATACTGGAAGTCAGGATTTTTTTCATGAGTTAATCTTTGGTTAGTAGAATGAAAATAAACTATTTTCTAAAAACAAAAAACCTCACATATATGTGAGGCAAGTTTTTGTGAGTGATACTGGATTCGAACCAGTGACCCCTACCCTGTCAAGGTAATGCTCTGAACCAACTGAGCTAATCACCCATTTCTAAAACAAATATATTAAAAACCAATTGCCGTATGCTCTGAAAAATGCTAAATATTCTAATATGAAATAAACTAAAAAAGGCTTCCAGTTCTGGAAGCCTTTTTAATTCTGTGGGCGCGAAGGGATTCGAACCCCTGACCCCTTGGGTGTAAACCAAGTGCTCTGAACCAACTGAGCTACGCGCCCTCGCTTGATTGCGGATGCAAATATACCAAAAATCAGATACGCAAGTATTAAAATTAAAGGATTTTAAATTTAATTATATTTCAATAAAAAAGGCTTCCAGTTTTGGAAGCCTTTTCAATACTGTGGGCGCGAAGGGATTCGAACCCCTGACCCCTTGGGTGTAAACCAAGTGCTCTGAACCAACTGAGCTACGCGCCCTCGCCTG
>NZ_JAJBZG010000002.1:847806-866099 GCF_020552705.1 Christiangramia sediminis
GGGCGCGAAGGGATTCGAACCCCTGACCCCTTGGGTGTAAACCAAGTGCTCTGAACCAACTGAGCTACGCGCCCTCGCCTGATTGCGGATGCAAATATAGACTAGATTTTCAATTACACAAAAAAAAATTAGTGAAAAATGAAATTAATTTTCAGTCAAAAATCAGAACAGAAAAGATCAAAAGAAAGCCCTGAACCAAAAGACTCAGGGCCAGTATATTATTTCATTAATTCGGGCACATTACGGTAAACATAATCGGCATGCTTACCGGTAAAAAGTTTACCCATCTCCTTCATGAAATCATTTCTTTCCTTTTCATCTTCCCATGCAGAAGCTGTTAAGTTTTCCTGCTCTTCAAAAAATTCTTCTATTTCTCCAAGTTTATCAAAAACAAAAACTTCACTTATTTCACGACTGTTAGAACCCCATAAATGCCTGTGGGTATAGTAGCCTTTCAGCTTTTTACTCTTTTTGGTTACTTTCTCATAATACTCTTTAAAATTGGCAGGCGAACCCTCTCCATTCATGGCCAGGTCACTACTTCTAACATAAAATATACGAGATTCGTCAGAGGCTTCTTCCGGAATCATAAATTCCATAGACTGATAGATCTCATCATTATGATCTGGTTCGTAATAAGACTGTTGCTTCTCAAAAAATGCCTGTCTTTCATCTTCATTTGGCCAACCCTCTTCGATCAGTTTCTGATTTATTTCATTGGCCTTCTCGATATCTTCCCAGGTTTTATAAACATTTACCAATACTATTTCTGAGTTATCTGGGGTAAAATAATGGGTATATACTCCAGAACTAAGAATCAGATCATTTTTACTGGTCACTTTATTAAAGTATTCCTTCTCGGTATCTAACCAATCTGAAAAATCAATATCTGGATCATCATTCCAATGAGTCGTAGTCATGGTAATGTAAATTGGTTCGTACGCCGGTTCCTGGGATTGCGGAGTTTCTTCCTGACTCGTTGCTATTTCACTAAGCGAAAGCACGAATACAAAAACTAATAATTTGACAATTGTTTTCATTTTTAGTTGATTTTTTTAATGAATAATTTATTCATAGCAAAAAAGTCAACTCAATAGTAGGGATGGGCTAGACCATAAGCATAGGTTGCAGAAAAGGGATATTGAATTTAGTTTGTTGTTTTACAGAGTATTATAAAGATATAATAAATTTTAAACTTAACTATTTTTTTCATTCACAATACTTCTGCTACTGTAAAATTACTTCCGCCAATAAATATTAGATCCTCATCTAACGCCACTTCTTCCGCAGCGAGGAAAGCTTCCTGAACTGAAGTATAGGCTTTGCCTTCTAAATCAAATTTTGAGGCTTCATTTTTTAGAATATCTGCATCAAGCCCCCGGGGAACATCAGGTTTTGCAAAATAATAATTTGCATCCTTTGGAAGTAATGGCAATACCTTAGACAGGTCCTTATCGTTAACCACTCCCAAAACCATATGAAGATGCTGGAATTTTTCTCTTTTAAGCTGCTTTATTACAATTTTTAGGCCTTCAGCATTGTGTGCAGTATCACAGATCACCTTTGGTTTCTCGCGAAGCAAATCCCAGCGTCCCTGAAGTCCGGTATGCAATTTCACATTATTTAAACCATTTATAACGGCTTCTTCAGAGATAAGCCAGCCTTTATCTCTTAAAAGCTTTATTGAAGTAAGGACCGTTCTCAGGTTCTTCTTCTGATAATCCCCTTTTAGATCGGTGTGATGTTTCTGAAATTTAAAGTCTTCAGCAAAGAAAATACTGGAATTTGATTTTTCTGATTTATTTCTAAAAACAGTCTCGGTTTGTTTATGTTTCTCACCAATAACTACCGGTACTTTTTCTTTAATGATCCCTGCTTTTTCCCCGGCAATTTCAGTTAAATTATCGCCCAGAAAAGCAGTATGATCCAGTCCAATATTCGTTATAACAGATAATTCGGGAGTAATAATATTGGTAGAATCCAGCCTGCCGCCCATTCCGGTTTCAATGATGGCGATATCTACCTTTTGCTTTGCAAAATAGTCAAAGGCCATTCCCACGCTCATTTCAAAAAAACTAAGTTTGTTATCACTTAGAAAACTTTGATTTTGTTCAATAAATGAAATTACATCGTCCTGTGGAATAACCAGGCCATTGATCCTTATACGTTCTCTAAAATCCTTTAAATGAGGTGAAGTGTATAAACCCGTCTTATATCCTGCCGATTGAAAGACAGATGCGAGCATATGACTTACGGAGCCTTTTCCATTAGTCCCGGCCACATGAATGCTTTTGAATTTATTTTCAGGATGCGCAAGATGTTCGGCAAGCTTGTGAGTATTGGAAAGGTCTTTTTTAAAAGCCTGTTTCCCTATTCTCTGAAACATTGGTAACTGCTGAAACATCCATTCAACAGTTTCTTGATAAGTTTTCACCTATTCGGTAAGTTTAAAATTGTAGACAATTGTCCCAACCTGCTGGGAAGGTGCATTGGAGTCACTATTGAATCTGGTGGCTAAAGCGGCTCTTTTGGCAGGGCCTGTTAAGCAGGCCGCACTATTAGTAGTTCCCTTCATACCTGGTTGTGCACTTACTACTCGTCCTGACTGATCAACCACTATTTTCACAACTACGATCCCGGATTCATTACAATCCTGAACAAATTTCTCTTTATTCAGGGCTTTTCTTCCCCCAAGCCTGTAATTTCCATCCCCATCAAGACCTGCTCCCTGGCCGTAATAAGAACTAGCATTTGGATCTCCATCTGGACTTCCTTTATCTCCGGCAACATTATCATTACCTTCTCCCCCGGTTGCAGTACCAGATCTTTCAGGTCCATTTAGGATGCTACTCAAAGCATCATTGGTAGACTTATCAGGTTTTGGTTCGGGTTTTTTTACCGGCTTAGGATCCTCTTTTGGAGGTTCCGGTTGTTTTGTCTCAACCGGAGTTGGCTTTTTCTTTTTCTTTTCAATAACCGGAGCTTCTTCTATATCCTGGGTAACCACTTCCTTATCAATCACCGGCTCAGACTTTACCGGCTGTGCTGCAGCTTGTTTCGGGGCAGATTTTACAGGCTCCTTAGGCTGTTCATTTCCTGAACCAACTTCAGAAGTTCCAAAATTGATGGCAATACCATTTTCTGGTGGCGGATCTAAATAAGTAAGGCCGAAAAAGATCAAAAGAAGAATAAGCACTACATGTATTGCCACTGTAATGGTAAAAGATTTCTTCTCGTGTTTTGTTTCCAGCATCGACATTCTATTCAGGTTTTACCGCTAAAACTATCTTATAACTATTTCTATTTGCGATATCCATAACATTTACCGCTTTTTCAATAGGCACTCCTTCTTCAGCTCTCAAGATGATCGTAGGATTCTCTTCTCCCGCCAAACGACTTTTTAAAGTTGACTCCAGGGCACTATTACTTATTCTTTCACTATTTATATAAACCTGAAGATCTTTAGTTATACTAACCGAAAGTGTTTGCTTGCTGGTAGTTTTACCTTTAGCCTTCGGAAGGATAAGATCCAAAGCTTCAGGAGTGATCACCGGTGAGGTTAGCATGAAGAAGATGAGAAGTAGAAAAACTACATCTGTCATCGAGCTCATGCTAAACTCCGGACTTATTTTATTTCTTCCTCTTAAATTCATATTAAGCAGGTTCGTTTAGAAGGTCAAGGAAATCTACCGCTGTAGCTTCCATCTGGTGAACCACTTTATCTGTCTTCACCACAAGATGGTTATAACCTATATAGGCAATAATACCAACTATTAGACCGGCGACAGTAGTAGTCATTGCAGTATAAATTCCTTCAGCCAATGCTCCCATCTGCGCCTGCCCACTACTTGTAGCAAGTTCATGAAAAGCAAGCACCATACCAATTACTGTTCCAAGGAAACCAATCATTGGGGCCGCACCGGCAATAGTTGCCAAAATACTTACATTCTTCTCCAGCTTGTAAACTTCAAGCCTACCTGCATTTTCTATAGCCGTGTTAATATCCTCCAAAGGACTTCCAATTCGGGAAATTCCTTTTTCAGTTAACCTGGCAACAGGAGAATCACTCTGGGCGCATCTTATCTTGGCAGATTCGATATTACCGCCCTGAACGCTGTCTTTAATTTGATGCATAAAGTTCTTATCTACCCGGCTGGCTGCCTTAATTGCAAAAAGCCTTTCAAAATAGATATATACCGCTGCAAATAATAGTACAAAGAGAATTATAATAATGATCTGGCCACCAAGACCACCGCTAAACATTAGATCAAATAACGATAAAGTCTTCTCTTCTACGATCGGTTCTGCTGCCTGAGCTGCATCAACCACTTCGTCCTGCTGAATAAAATTAAGCATATGTATAAATGGGTTTTGTAATGTAACGTGCTAATATGATTTTAATTGTAAACCAAATTTAAATAAACAGCAGAGTGGTTTTACCCGAACCTCTAAAATGTTTACACAAACTTTTAAACAAGTTGTTTAAGAGCTACTTCGAAAGCCGTTTTACTAATATTTGTTTTGCTGCTATTATTATCAAATGTATTCTGAATAGCATTTTTAATGGTCATAGAAGTATCATTAAAAATAGCCTCATCGGTCATTTGAACTCTTCTTTCCATAAAATATGCAAATACACGAGCCATTCCACAATTTGAAATAAAGTCTGGAATTAGGCTTACTCTTTCATCGGTGTACTCCATAATTGGTCCGAAGAAAATTTCCTTATCGGCAAAAGGAACATTCGCACCGCAGGAAATTACTTCCAGTTTACGGTCTATAAGATTTGTGATCTGGTCTTTTGAAATTAAACGGGATGCAGCACATGGAGCGAAGATCTCCGCATCCAGCTTCCATACTTTATCATTTACTTCTTCAAAAGACATCACATCTTTATGTCTCAGGGCATTTCCATCTTTATCCAGAAACATTTGTTTGATCTCTTCAAAGCTGAAACCATCTTCATTGATCAAACCACCGGCGCGATCTATGATCCCTACGATCTTAGCTCCCATTTGAGAAAGATAATAAGCAGCTGAAGATCCAACATTTCCAAACCCCTGAACGATTGCTCTTTTTCCTTTAATATCACCACCATAAATTGAATAATAATGATGAACAGCTTCAGCAACACCATAACCGGTGATCATATCTGCTACGGTATATTTTCTACTAATATCTGGTGAGAAATTAGTGTTTTCCAATACCTTGATCACTCCCTGTCTCAATTGACCGATTCTATTGATCTTATCAGATTCTGTCGGCTGAAAGTGTCCACTAAAAACACCTTCCTGAGGATGCCATACACCACAATTCTCTGTAATTGGAATTACTTCGTTTATTTCATCTACGTTCAGGTCCCCACCGGTCCCATAGTAGCTTTTAAGTAGTGGCGATACTGCTTTATACCAACGCTCCAGAACTCCTTTCTTACGGGGATCTGCCGGATCAAAGTTGATTCCAGATTTAGCTCCGCCAATTGGAGGCCCGGAAACGGTAAACTTTACCTCCATCGTTTTAGCCAATGAAAGAACTTCGTTTTGATCTAATCCTTTTCTCATTCTGGTTCCGCCACCGGCAGCTCCACCACGAAGAGAGTTGATCACCGTCCAGCCTTCGGCTTCGGTTTCAGAATCTTTCCAGTTAAATACAATTTCAGGCTCTTTATTTTCGTATACTTTGAGTAATTCTTTCATTTTTGAAATATTTTGAGGCAAATATAAAAAACTAAGCAGGCTCCATTCCGAATTTGGCAAAATTTTCAGGGTTCATAAACACGTCCAGAAGAATGATCCATTTTTGAACCGGTAACTGAACTTAACACGTTTACCTCTCCCCTCAATTTCAACACGCCTAAGAAAGCAAAAATCAATGCTTCTTTAAAATCTATTAACTGCTTATCTGGTATTACAAAGTCACATTGTGAACGTGATTTTATTTCCTCAATAAAGAATGTATTGAAGGTTCCTCCGCCAGTTAAAAGAACTTTTGATTGAGGATTATTATCAAGAGAATTGGCGATCTGGATCGCCGCATGTGTTGTAAATGTTTTCAGAATTGAAGGAATATCACTTTGATACTTTTCCAAAAGAGGAATTATTTCACAGTTCACCCATTCAATTCCCAGAGATTTTGGAGGTTCTTTTTTATAATATTGCAGAGAATTCAGCTTCGCTAACAGCTCATTATCAATCTTTCCAGATTTCGCTAGTTTCCCATCCTCATCATATTCTCTATCCAGTTGCCGCATAAAGAAATTAAGGACCGTATTTACCGGGCAAATATCAAAAGCTATTCGTTGTGAATCTTTTTCCATGGAAACATTAGCAAAACCACCTAAATTGATACAATACCTATATTGGTTAAAAAGCAGGCGATCGCCTATGGGAACCAATGGTGCACCCTGCCCTCCCAGTTCCACATCCTGAACCCTGAAATCGCAAACCACCGGAGCATTTATCAAATGGGCAAGTTTAGGCATATTCCCTATTTGATAGGTTATGCCCTGTTTAGGCCGGTGCTTTACGGTGTGCCCATGACTGCAAACTGCGTCTATAAGGTCAATGTCATATTTCTGAATAAAACGATTAATAACTTCAGCCAGGTAGGCAGTATATTCTTCATCCAGCCTGTTGAGTTCGGGAGCATCCAAATTGATCGCAGAAGAAAGTTTATCTCTCCACTTTTTAGGATATGGAAATGTTTCAGCGGAAATTATGGAGAATTCAGGTTTATCATAAAAACTGATTTCTGTAAAAACAAGATCGATACCGTCTAAAGAAGTTCCAGACATAACACCTATCAACCTGTATTGGTTTTTTTCCATATTCGTAAAAATACTTAATATCAATTGAAAAAGCGATATCAAAAAGCTATCTTTGGCCTCCAAAAATTAGTTTTTTTTAAATTTTTTGATATGGATTTTAAACTTACCGAAGAACATATAATGATACGCGATGCCGCTCGTGATTTTGCAAAAACAGAATTATTGCCGGGCGTTATTGAAAGAGATGAAAAGCAAGAATTTCCTAAGGAACTTATTAAGAAGATGGGAGATCTAGGCTTTTTAGGGATGATGGCTTCACCAGAATATGGAGGTGGAGGTATGGATACCATTTCTTATGTCTTAGCGATGGAAGAGATCTCCAAGATTGATGCATCTGCTTCGGTTATGATTTCTGTGAATAATTCTTTGGTATGCTGGGGACTTGACACTTTTGGGAACGAAGAACAAAAGAAGAAATATCTTTCTAAACTAACTACCGGTGAAAAACTGGGAGCTTTTTGTCTTTCTGAACCGGAAGCAGGAAGTGATGCTACTTCACAAAGAACTACAGCAATAGACAAAGGAGATCATTATATACTTAACGGAACTAAAAACTGGATCACCAACGGAAGTTCTGCCGACTATTATTTAGTGATTGCCCAAACAGATAAAGAGAAAAAACATAAGGGAATTAATGCCTTTATTGTTGAAAAGGATTCTGAAGGTTTCGAAATAGGCCCAAAAGAACAGAAATTAGGAATTAGAGGTAGTGATACGCACTCATTAAACTTTAATGATGTAAAAGTACCTAAAGAGAACAGGATTGGTGAAGATGGTTTCGGATTTAAATTTGCCATGAAAACACTTTCAGGAGGTAGAATCGGGATCGCGGCACAGGCACTGGGAATTGCTGCCGGAGCATATGAGCTTGCCCGGGATTATTCAAAACAGCGAAAAGCTTTTGGAACTGAAATTTGCAATCATCAGGCAATTGCCTTTAAACTTGCAGATATGCATACTTCCATTGAAGCATCCAGACATATGGTAATGAAAGCTGCCTGGGATAAAGACCAGGGACAAAATTACGATCTATCTGGAGCCATGGCTAAATTATATGCTTCAAAAACTGCCATGGATGTTACTGTAGAAGCGGTACAGGTTCATGGAGGAAATGGATATGTGAAAGAATACCACGTGGAAAGATTAATGAGAGATGCCAAGATCACACAGATCTATGAAGGAACTTCTGAAATTCAGAAAATTGTAATTTCCAGGAGTATCTTAAAGGACTAAAAACTTTTTCTAATTTATACAATAAAAAAGAGCAGCCAATTGGCTGCTCTTTTAGTTTTAATATTAGATTAATTATTTAGCTGCAATGATCTTCGTAGTATAAACTTCACGATCTGTAGTCATCCTCACGATATATATCTGATTAGACTTGGTCCTGAAATCAACATTAAAAGTTGAAACACTATTTGAATTCACAGCTGTATCAGTATATGTTTTCAGCAATCTACCATTCAGGTCAAAGATCTGGATGGTCACATCTGAAGTATAATCAAACAGATAACCAACATTCAATACATCTCTGAATGGTACCGGAGCAATACTAAACAACGGCTCAGATGATTCAATTGAAGAAGTACTGGTTGAAGAAACCTGAGTTTTACCTCCTTTAGTGGGTTCAGCATATATTATCGAATTATTTTTAATGTTAATATTAAAGTATTCTGTTTGAGCCTCATCCCATAATTTATCCTGGTAAGTTGTTGAATTTGCTGTACAAACTTCCGCATGAGCAATGATATATATCTTATCAACTCCATCACATTCCAATGAGTCTAGCATAATATGGTTTGTGGCATCCGTATCTATTGTAAACGGATATTTCCCGGGAGCAACTGTATAATCATCTGCATTCTTACCTTTTCCATTTTTAGGATAAGGATCTTCACCTATATAAAACTGAGCACCTTCAATTAACCAACCTAATTCTGTTTCGTTCGAAATATACTCAACAACGAAGGTACCGGCTCCGGGAGCTTTTCCATTCGGAACAAAATATACTTCAACATAACCGGCAAGCGCTCCCTTCGAAATATCACATTGTCCAGCAGCTGCATAAAGATCAAGTACTAATGGATCGCTTTCTGTCCAGGTAGTATATTCTGCCTGAGTGTATTCGTTGGTCCATCCCCATCTTTCTTCAGTTAATGAATTCTCATAATTAGGAACATTATCGTCAATAAAACAATAGGAACTATCTTTACCATCTGCACTATCACTATCCTTCGCAAATGCAGTTTCACAAGTTAGACAGTCGGGAGTTAATAGTATTGCTGGAGCAATAGCTGAAAGACATCCATCCGGACTTTTTGCTATCACATAATATTCTCCAACAGCAACTCCAGAAATCAATCCACTTGTTCCATCATAATTCATATAAGCTGAAACAGGTACACTCTCAATATCAACAAATGTTGATTGATCTACTACCGCATAAAGATATCCTGGAATATGATTATCTATTTGGATACTTCCAAAATAAGTAGAGCCATCATATGAGCCACAAGTTGGACTATTAATTGTCAACTGAACAATAGCTGGAATATCAATCTGAATATCAGTTTTAAATTCATACTCTGTTTCACAACCGGTAGTTTTATCCCTTGCGGTCAGAACGTAATCAGTATCGTATTTCAAATCTGTAAATGGTCCAGTATAATCAGCAAATGTACCGTCAGCCAGGGCTTTTTCTTCCAGTTTAAATTCCAATCCGCTTGTATCTGATGTAACCGCAATCGAAGGGGCCTCTCCGAAACAAGTTAGTTGGGGTTCATCAGTCGTAAAGGTTGGATTTGGATCAACCACTAATGTGACCGTATCGGTATCCTGACATCCATTGTCATCTGTTACTGTTAAGGTCAAATTATAAGTCCCTACAGGTGCATTATCATGTGTTGGACCAGCAACATTCGTTGCACTTAAATAGGTAGTGTCCCCACTCCAGGAATAAGTATAAGGTGCTGTGCCTCCACTGGCTGAACCATTCAACGTCATCTGATTTGTACCGTCATCGTAGCAAACTGAATCATCTGATCCTGCATTGGCCGTTGGATTTGGATCAACCACTAATGTGACCGTATCGGTATCCTGACATCCATTGTCATCTGTTACTGTTAAGGTCAAATTATAAGTCCCTACAGGTGCATTATCATGTGTTGGACCAGCAACATTCGTTGCACTTAAATAGGTAGTGTCCCCACTCCAGGAATAAGTATAAGGTGCTGTGCCTCCACTGGCTGAACCATTCAACGTCATCTGATTTGTACCGTCATCGTAGCAAACTGAATCATCTGATCCTGCATTGGCCGTTGAAGCTCCTACATTTGCCGTAATTTCACATTCAGCAAAGAGCCCGGAATCATTAGTAACTCTAAAAACAAGAATATATGATCCGGCTTGATCGCCGGGGTTTACATCAACTGTTGATTCATCTATTGGACCGTCAAATGTTGCATTAGATGTATTCGTTCCTGTTTTAAAACTCCATGAGTAGCTAGCACCTTCCAAATTTGTTGCATTTCCATCATAAGTAACCGACCCACTAACTTCATCCAAACAAAAACTTTGCTGCCCCTGTAAATCACAGAAAGGAATAAGTCTAACTCCATCTGCCATTAATTGATTATCCTGGCTACCTAAGGTAGGAGCTTTTCCATCAACAAAATCTGTTAAAAAGGCCGTAAATTTAACATGGTATGGAGCTCCTGAAACATTAGAAGCACCACGACCCGGACCATATCCAACAATACCGTCTGCAGGTACTGAATACCCAATATTTTTAGAATAAACTCCAGTAGGGCTGAAGCCTGCTGCAATTTGCGCTCCAAATTCAATTACTATTGACGATGATGCAGAAACCCATGAAATATCATAAAACATATATTCACCATCAAATCCTGCAAAAGTCACTCTGCTATTTGGGTCACCGGCGTTACCAGTAAAAGGCATATCTCCCTTAACCTTAACAGTCCTGTCTCCATATACACTTTCGTAGGCTGAAATAATAGCAGCTCTGGTTGAACTATCTAAGCCTGAATCGACATTAGGATTTGGAATCTCGTCCTGCACTACTGGCAAATATTGTTCGTTCCCACTAAGATCAGCTGCAACACATGCAATTTCTGCAGTGCTCGTGATATTTGGACCACATGCTAAATCTTCATATTCCGTGTAGGTATAAACAGGATGTGAAGCATCACTACCTGGATCTGGTAACGAAATAAACCCTGGAGGTAAAATCGTTTGAGCCACATTCATAGATTGCTCCCAAGAAGTAATAAAATCATAAGCATGCTTACCTCCTTTTAGGGTTTGAATACGAATTCTTAACGTATGTTCATTGCCTACTGCCGGAGGTAAATTTTCAAAAATAATTCTTTGAAGAGTAGACATTCCTTCTGAATAAGCCGAATTATTGGCTTGCAAACTACTATTTATCCAAACTAGATCTATAGGATCTTGCGAGCTCACATAATCTAAGTTCTTTACTTGTCTTATTTCATCTTTGTAGGTTTGAGCAAATCCCTCATTTACAAAGGTCAAAAAACCCATTATCAGAATAATTTGCAGATAAACCTTATTTTTTTGCAAATTTACCCAGAGGAAGTCTCGAACATAAGCACTAATCGTATAGTGCTTTGCCTGAAATGTAATTTCTTTCATAATTAAAAATTTAAAGGTTAGACATAACTAAGGGTTAAACCTTTTATAGATAGACCGGGCAGTCAATTATTTTAAAGAGTTAAAAAACTTTTAAGAGTAGGGCAGAAAACCTAAACTATCAATAGCCAGGGAATTATGCTATAAAGCATATCGTCTACAGGGGGGAAGTGCCTAGGATGATATAATTAAACCACCATTAGGTTAAATAAGAATAGCAAAATAGTAAAGTAAATATAGGTTTTGAGCATTTCTGTTAAGCCTAAAAAATATTGAAGATCGTATAAGAGAAGGCTAATTCTAATTAAAACGAGTATATACAATAGGCTTATTTTCAGATAACTAAAGTTAATATTTATTTTCTCATCCGCCATCTTTATAAAAAAAAATACAATAAATAAGGGAAAACACCCAGGTGCACATTTTGAACATCTAAGGATTATTCATTTCGTAATTAAACTTGAATATTTTACCATTTTCCTATTCTAATCTCATCAAATTATGAATTCCTAAAAACTTGATTCAAAGCCTCCTATTCTTCCAAATTTTAATTTGCTTTTCTTTAACTTTAAAAGAATAATCAAGAATGAACACGTATGAGAATGAAAGAACAGGGACTCTACTCCCCACTAAATGAGCGAGATAATTGTGGAGCGGGATTTATATGTAACCTTAAAGGAGAAAAAAGCAATAAAATAATACACGATGCCATAGATATCCTGGTTCGTCTTGAACACAGGGGTGCGGTAAGCGCTGATGGTAAGACAGGTGACGGTGCAGGAATTTTGATCGAAGTTCCCCATGATTTTTTTAAAAAGGTCTGCGAATTTGAATTGCCGGAATCCCGGGAATATGCCGTGGGAATGGTTTTTCTGCCGAAGAATAAGAATCAGGCTAATATTTGCAAAGAAGCTTTTGAAAAGGAGATCAAAAATCAGGATTTGAAAATACTTGGCTGGAGAAAAGTTCCGGTAAACCACTCCTGTCTAGGAAAAATGGCCAGCAACGTAGAACCGGCCATAGAACAGGTTTTTGTGGGAAGACCTGAAGAAATGAAGGATCGGGACTTCAATGCGAAATTATATTCTGCTCGAAAGATCGCAGAACATTCGGTTGAAAATTCCGGTCTGGCTGAAAGTGAATATTTCTACTTTTCCAGTCTTTCTACTAATACCATAATATATAAAGGACTGTTGATGCCTCAGGATATCAATGATTATTATAAAGATCTTAATGACCCTGACGTGATCACCAAACTGGCATTAGTACATCAACGTTTTTCCACCAATACCTTCCCAACCTGGGATCTGGCACAACCCTTTAGGTATATGTGCCACAACGGGGAGATCAATACCCTGCGCGGTAACCTGAGCAGGATGAAGGCCCGTGAAGAACTTTTTGAAAGTGATATTTTTGGCGAGGATATGAAAAAGATCGTCCCAATCACTATGGAAGGGAAATCAGATTCTGCCTCTATGGATATGGCTCTGGAGCTGTTGCTACAAACCGGCCGATCCTTACCCGAAGCTATTATGATAATGGTGCCTGAAGCCTGGGAGAAAAATCCTTCTATGAAAGACAAGAAAAAAGCATTCTATGAATATAATGCCTGTATCATGGAACCATGGGACGGCCCCGCATCCATTCCTTTTACTGACGGGAATTATATCGGGGCGCTATTGGATAGAAATGGTCTAAGACCTTCCCGTTATACTGTAACCAAGGATGGCTATGTGGTAATGTCTTCAGAAACCGGTGTTCTGGACATTAAACCTGAAAATGTCTTAAAACATGGTAGACTGGAACCGGGAAGAATGTTCCTGGTAGATATGATCGAAGGCCGAATTATCGAAGATGAAGAGGTAAAAGAAAAAATTATTTCAGAAAGACCCTACCGAGAATGGTTAGACGATAATTTACTGCCATTAGCAGAGGTTCCTTATACCGGTAATAAGACCCCAGTAGAGGAAATTCCTTATATCACCAGGCTAAAGCTTTTCGGATATACTTATGAAGATATCGATACCATTATTTCACCGATGGCATCTAAAGCAAAAGAAGCTATTGGTTCCATGGGTATAGATATTCCCCTGGCCGTACTTTCAGATAAACCACAACTATTATTCAACTATTTCAAGCAGCTTTTTGCCCAGGTAACCAATCCGCCACTTGACGGAATTCGGGAAGAGATCGTAACCGACATTAGCCTTTCTATTGGAGAAGATCTTAACTTATTTGATATAATTCCTGAACAGGCCAGGAAATTAAAAATTCAGAATCCGGTTATTTCCAATGAAGATCTGGACAAAATAAAATATATAGATTATCCTGGCTTTAAAGCGAAGTCTATTTCCATGCTTTATGAAGCTGAAAAAGGAATGAATGGTCTTGAAGATCGCCTGGAAGAAATGATCACAGAAATAAAACATGCCGTGGATGATGGTTGTAACGTGATTATACTTTCAGATAGAAATGTGAATCCTAAACTGGCTCCTATTCCTTCTCTTCTTGCCTGTTCTTTTGTGCATCATCGAGCCAAAGATCATAACAGAAGGTCTTCCTTCGGAATAGTTATAGAATCTGCGGAACCAAGAGAACCGCATCATTTTGCTGCTTTATTTGGATATGGCGCCAGTGCGATCAATCCGTATATGGTGAATGAAGTGATCTATGACCTGGTTGCTAGAAAAGAGATCGATGTAGAAGATCCTGAAGTAGCCGTGGAGAATTTCAATGTCGCCATCGGAAAAGGCATCGTGAAGATCATGAACAAAATTGGAATTTCTACGCTTCTCTCCTACCGCGGATCCCAGATCTTCGAAATTTTAGGACTGAATAAGAAATTCGTCAATAAATATTTCTGTAATACGCCTACCAGAATTGAAGGAATCGGACTTTACGAAGTAGAAAAGGAAATTCAAAAACGCTATCAGCATGCCTTCTTTCCTCCGGAAACCGAAACAGATCTTGACCTTGAAATGGGTGGAGATTATCGCTGGAGAAGGAATGGGGAGCGTCATGTTTTCAATCCTGCAAGTGTCGCTAAACTTCAGCAAGCAGTAAAACAGAATAGCTACGAAACTTATACTGAATATTCTAAAATTATCAATGAGCAGAATGAAAAGCTCATGACCTTGAGAGGAATGTTCAAATTCAAAGAATTGAATCCTATCCCAATTGAAGAGGTTGAACCCTGGACCGAGATCGTAAAACGATTTAAGACAGGTGCAATGTCCTTTGGGTCTATTAGCAAAGAAGCGCATGAGAACCTTGCCATTGCCATGAACCGAATTAAAGGTAAAAGTAATTCGGGTGAAGGTGGTGAAGATGCGGGACGTTTTCAAAAGGATATTAATGGTAACTGGCGAAATTCAGCAATTAAACAGGTGGCTTCAGGAAGATTTGGGGTAAGTATAGATTATTTGACCAATGCCAGGGAAATTCAGATTAAAATGGCTCAGGGAGCCAAGCCCGGGGAAGGCGGACAATTGCCCGGACCTAAAGTGAATCCCGATATTGCCAAAACGAGAAATTCAACACCTTATGTTGGGTTGATCTCGCCGCCCCCACACCACGATATTTATTCTATTGAAGATCTGGCGCAGTTGATCTTTGACCTGAAAAATGCCAATCGCGAAGCTCGCATCAATGTAAAGCTTGTTTCTAAGGTTGGTGTTGGCACCATTGCTGCCGGGGTTGCCAAAGCCAAGGCAGATGTTGTATTGATTTCAGGTTATGATGGTGGAACAGGAGCTTCTCCTTTAACATCCCTAAGACATGCCGGCTTACCCTGGGAACTTGGAATTGCCGAAGCCCAGCAAACCTTATTACTGAACAATCTTAGAAGCCGGATCGTAGTAGAATGTGATGGTCAATTAAAAACCGGTCGTGATGTTGCGATCGCTTGTTTACTTGGAGCCGAAGAATTCGGTTTCTCCACTGCTCCACTTGTAGCTACCGGATGCATCATGATGCGAGCCTGTCATTTAAACACCTGCCCCGTGGGTATCGCCACTCAGGATCCTGAACTTCGTAAGAATTTTAAAGGCACCCCTGAAAATGTGATCAATTTCATGTATTTCATTGCCCAGGAATTAAGAGAGATCATGGCGCAACTTGGATTCAGAAATATGAATGAAATGGTAGGGCAATGTCAGAAACTTGATACTAACAGAGCCATAAAACATTATAAAGCTCAGGGAATAGATCTTTCTAATATTTTACATAAGCCGGACATTAAAGATGGAGTGCCACTTTCAAATACTGAAAAACAGCTTCATAATATTGAGGGCGTACTGGATTTTGAAATTTTAAAACAGGCGCACCCGGCGATCTATAGAAAAGAACCGGTAACGCTTAGTTTTCCTATTAGCAATACCAACCGTACTACCGGAGCGATCATTAGTAATGAGATCTCTAAAATTCATGGTTCTATAGGATTGCCTAAAAATACGCTGACCCTTAATTTTCATGGTTCAGCCGGACAGAGTTTTGGAGCTTTTGCCGCCAAAGGTTTAAACCTTAATATTGAAGGAAACTCTAACGATTACTTCGGAAAAGGACTTTCCGGGGCTATTCTTTCCATTAGAAAACCAAAAATGGCAACCTTCAAATCCAACGAAAACATCATTATTGGGAATGTTGCCTTGTATGGCGCTACCAATGGAGAGGCTTATATCAACGGTATTGGCGGAGAACGATTCTGCGTCAGAAATTCGGGAGCGAAAGCCGTAATCGAAGGGATTGGAGACCATGGTTGTGAATATATGACCGGGGGTATTGCAGTGATCCTGGGTGAAATCGGAAGAAATTTTGCTGCGGGAATGAGCGGCGGAACGGCTTATATATATGATCCTGAAAATAATATGGATCGGAATAATTTCAATATGGAAATGATCGAGCTTGAAGCTCCTTCCGAAGAAAATCTACAGGAACTGGAAGAGCTTATCGTAAATCATTATCAATATACTGAAAGCGAAGTTGCGAAGTCTATTTTAAATAATTGGGAGCAAGCTTCAAAAGGATTCATAAAAGTAATGCCCACAGAATATAAACGAGCATTACAGCAGATGGAAGCAGAAAAAAAGAAAGAAGAAGAGGTAGATCTTAAAACAGTATAATAATGGGTGAATTAAGAGGATTTTTAGAATACGATCGTATTCAGGAAGAAGATATAAAACCCCAGGACAGGGTTAAAAATTATAACGAATTATATAAAGAACTAAAGACAGAAGAGCTTCAAAAGCAAGGGGGGCGATGCATGGATTGCGGAATTCCATTTTGCCATAGTGGTTGCCCGTTAGGGAATCTGATCCCGGATTTCAATGATGCGGTCTATAGAAATGAATGGCAAAAAGCTTTGAAGATCTTACATGCAACGAACAATTTTCCGGAGTTTACCGGGAGATTATGTCCGGCACCATGTGAATCGGCCTGTGTATTAGGCATTATAGAGCCTCCTGTGGCCATTGAAATGATAGAGAAGTATATCGTTGAACGAGGCTTTAAAGAAGGCTGGATAAAGCCTGAGCCACCAGCCCATCGTACTGATAAAAGAGTTGCAGTAGTTGGTTCTGGTCCCGCAGGCTTGGCCGCTGCACAACAATTGAACAGAGCAGGACATCATGTAACCGTTTTTGAACGTGATTCGAAAATCGGCGGACTTCTTAGGTATGGAATTCCGGATTTCAAAATGGAGAAAAAAGTTATAGACCGTCGTCTGGAGCAAATGACTGAGGAAGGAATTGAATTTAAAACCAATACTGAAGTTGGTAAGAATTATTCTGTAGACGAATTAAAAGCATTTGATGCCGTAGTTCTTTGTGGAGGTGCTACTACCAAAAGAGAACTTCCAATACCAAATTCAGATGCTAAAGGGGTTGTCCAGGCCATGGATTTCCTAAAACACAATAACGAAACGGTTGACGGATTGCATGCACTCGAAGAAAAATATAACGCCAAAGACAGGAATGTAATCGTAATTGGTGGTGGAGACACCGGCTCAGACTGTGTTGGAACATCAAACAGACACGGAGCGAAATCTGTAACCAATTTTGAAATATTACCCCTTCCCCCGGAAACCAGGTCTTCTGAAAACCCCTGGCCATACTGGCCGTTCACTTTAAAGACCAG
Source organism: Christiangramia sediminis (assembly GCF_020552705.1). GTDB lineage: Bacteria > Bacteroidota > Bacteroidia > Flavobacteriales > Flavobacteriaceae > Christiangramia > Christiangramia sediminis. The sequence continues at coordinate 865,433 of NZ_JAJBZG010000002.1, forward strand.
TTCTTCTCATGAAGAAGGTGTAGAAAGGAACTGGAGTATCCAAACCAAAGAATTCATCAAGGACGGATCAGGTAATCTTAAGGCTTTAAAAACAGTTCAGGTAGAATGGATCAAAAGACCGGGACAGCGTCCAGAACTAAAAGAAGTCCCAAATACAGAAAAGGAATGGCCTTGTGACCTGGCCTTACTTTCCCTTGGTTTTACGGGTCCTGAAAAGACTTTAAGTGAAAAACTAGGGCTTGAGATTGATGAGAGAACCAATATTAAAGGCACCAATGAATATAAAACAAATGCAAAGAATATTTTCGTTGCGGGAGATATGCGCAGAGGTCAGTCATTAATCGTTTGGGCAATTTCAGAAGGCCGCGAAGCGGCACATAATGTAGATAAATTCCTGATGGGTAAATCAAAGCTTCCCATTAAAGGTGAAGGTGACTTACCTACTCCATAATCAATAAAAATTACTTCTATAATCACAAAAAGCAGCTTATCGGCTGCTTTTTTATTGGGTTATAATGTGGTGTTATTATGAGGTTCGTTATAAGAAGAAAGGTTGCGTAGTCTTGGTAAGTTTACTCTACTATTTTAAGGTTTCCCTATAGCGCATAAAAAAACCCTTTATCTAGTTAGATAAAGGGTTTTCAAGAAGAAGGCGGCGACATACTCT
>NZ_JAJBZG010000004.1 GCF_020552705.1 Christiangramia sediminis
AAAGCGGGTGCAAATATAAAACGAGTTTTGCTCTCCAACCAAATTAATTCCTAAAAAAATTAATTATTTTTTTCAAGCCTTTTCCTTGCTATTGCTTACTCCCAGTACTCTCAGTGAACTTACGCCTCGCTCTCAAAGCGGCTGCAAATATACACCAACTCATTGCTTTCTACCAAATAATAATCAAGGTTTTTTAAGGAAAATTAAAATAAATTATAAGCTATTGCTTTCCAGCAACTTCAGATTGAAGAAAATTCCAAAACACAATGATAAATACATTCCCTAGCCTATACCGAACTCATTCTTCAATTATAATATTACCTATATGTATATATGTATTGCGCAACCAAACTCAACACCTTATCTTTGTGCCTTCGCAAAAAATGAATAAAATGATCAAGATTACTCTGCCAGACGGAAGTATTAAAGAGTTTGAAAAGGGCACTACTCCAATGGAGGTTGCTAAAAGTATAAGTGAAGGTTTAGCCCGAAATGTAATTTCGGCTAAATTCAATGATGAAACAGTGGAAACTTCCACCGCATTAAACACCGATGGTAATCTTGTATTATTCACCTGGAATGATGAATTGGGGAAGAAAGCATTCTGGCATTCTACTTCTCACGTAATGGCTCAGGCCATCCAGGATCTTTATCCCGGTGCGAAACTTACAATTGGACCAGCGATCGAAAGAGGCTTTTATTATGATGTAGATTTTGGAGAGCATAAAATTTCAGATAACGACTTTAAAAAGATCGAAGACAGAATGCTTGAGATTGCTAGAGGTAAACATGATTTCCAAATGAGAGAAGTTTCCAAGCAAGAAGCTCTTGAGTTTTATAAAGGAGAAAACAATCAATTCAAGGTTGAATTAATTGAAAACCTTACCGACGGTGATATCACTTTCTGCGACCATGATACCTTTACCGATCTATGTCGTGGCGGACATATTCCGAATACAGGCATCATTAAAGCGGTAAAATTGATGAGTGTAGCCGGTGCTTACTGGAGAGGCGACGAAAACAACCCTCAACTTACCCGGGTTTATGGAATCTCATTTCCGAAGCAGAAAGAATTGAAAGAATATCTGGAACTATTAGAAGAGGCCAAAAAAAGGGACCATCGAAAACTTGGAAAGGAACTGGAACTTTTCACTTTTTCTCAAAAAGTTGGACAGGGTTTACCATTATGGCTGCCAAAAGGAGCTGCTCTAAGAGAACGTCTGGAGAACTTCTTGAAAAAAGCACAGAAGAAAGCCGGATATGAGATGGTAGTTAGTCCACATATAGGAAGCAAGGAACTATATGTAACTTCTGGTCACTATGCCAAATACGGTGAAGACAGTTTCCAGCCTATCACTACTCCTAATGAAGGGGAGGAATTCATGCTGAAACCCATGAACTGCCCACACCATTGTGAAATGTATAACGCATCTTCATGGAGCTACAGAGATCTTCCAAAAAGATTTGCTGAATTTGGTACAGTATATAGATATGAACAGAGTGGTGAACTTCATGGGTTGACCCGGGTTCGAGGTTTTACTCAGGATGATGCTCATATTTTCTGCATGCCTGAACAACTGGACGAGGAATTTAAAAAAGTAATAGACCTTACCTTATATGTATTCCAGTCTTTAGGATTTAATGATTTCGTTACCCAGGTTTCTTTGAGAGATCCTGATAATAAAGAAAAATATATAGGTTCTGATGATGTTTGGGAAAAAGCCGAATCAGCTATTATTAATGCTGCGGAAGAAAAAGGACTTAATTATGTAATTGAAACCGGCGAGGCCGCATTTTATGGTCCAAAACTGGACTTTATGGTGAGAGATGCTTTAGGCCGAAGCTGGCAATTAGGAACGATACAGGTAGATTATAATTTACCTGAACGTTTTGACCTGACATATAAAGGAAGTGACAATGAGTCACACCGTCCGGTAATGATTCACCGGGCACCTTTTGGCAGCATGGAAAGGTTTGTGGCAATTTTACTGGAACATACCGGAGGCAACTTTCCGCTATGGCTAATGCCTGAGCAGGCTATTATTCTCTCACTCAGTGAGAAATATGAAAAATACTCACAAAAAGTTTTAACTTTGCTTGAAAATAACGAAATTCGCGCCCTTGTTGACAACAGGAATGAGACTATAGGTAAGAAAATCAGGGAAGCAGAAGTTAAGAAATTCCCTTATATGCTTATCGTTGGGGAGCAGGAAGCCAAAGATGGTACGATTTCTGTTCGTAAACACAGCGAAGGCGATTTGGGCACCATGAAGATCGAAGAATTTGCAGATTTGATAAATTCAGAAATCAATAGTACCTTAAAGCCTTTTAAAACTGAAGTTTAATTTAAATTTTAAGCCATAGCTATACGTAGAAGAAAACCGAACAGATTCGGCAGACAAAAAGAAGAGCAACACCGAATCAACGAGAAAATCAAAGCAGACGAAGTGCGTCTGGTTGGTGATAACGTAGAGATGGACGTTTATCCTGTGAAACAAGCTCTTGCAATTGCAGAGGAACAGGGTCTAGATCTTGTGGAGATTTCTCCCAACGCGAAACCACCGGTCGTAAAGGTCATGGATTACAAGAAGTTTCTTTATGAACAAAAGAAACGGGAAAAAGCCATGAAAGCCAAAGCCAGTAAAGTGGTTGTAAAAGAAATTCGTTTTGGTCCCAATACAGATGACCATGATTACGAGTTTAAAAAACGTAATGCAGAGAAATTCTTAAAGGACGGAGCAAAGCTAAAGGCTTTTGTGTTTTTCAAGGGACGTTCAATTGTTTTTAAAGATAAAGGAGAGATCCTTCTTTTAAGACTTGCTCAGGATCTTGAAGAATATGGTAAAGTAGAACAAATGCCGAAATTAGAAGGGAAAAGAATGACCATGTTCTTATCTCCAACTAAGAAATCGAAATAAACCTCTCCCAAAACTGCAATTGCAGTTTTGACCTCTCCAAAAGAGAGGATATTGAAAGGTTAAAACATAAATAGAAATAAGAGAGTTAATTATAAAAAAGGACAGCAATGCCTAAGATGAAAACTAAATCCAGTGCCAAGAAGCGTTTTAAGCTAACAGGTACAGGTAAGATTAAAAGAAAGCACGCGTTTAAGAGTCATATCTTAACAAAGAAGTCTAAGAAACGTAAGCTAGCCTTAACGCACAGTACTTTAGTTCATGATGCAGATAAGGACAATGTCAAACTTCAATTACGTTTAAAGTAATTTGAAGCTCTTGAGGTTTTAATAAATTATTTAACCATGGAGTTGGGCAACACTTCGACTGCGCTCAGTGTGACAGTTTGAAGTTTAAGTTAAAAGTGTCGGTTATCGACCGCCTGCTACAAAAAAATGTAAAATATGCCAAGATCAGTAAACTCAGTTGCCAAAAGGGCACGTAGAAAAAAAGTTTTAAAGCAAGCAAAAGGTTATTTCGGACGTCGTAAAAACGTTTGGACCGTTGCTAAAAATGCGGTTGATAAAGCGATGCTTTATGCATACAGAGACCGTAAAGCCAAGAAACGCAACTTCCGTTCTTTATGGATAATGCGTATTAACGCTGCAGCCAGACAAGAAGGATTATCTTATTCTCAATTCATGGGGAAACTTAAAGTTAGTGAAATCGGTTTGAACCGTAAGGTTCTTGCAGATCTAGCGATGAATAACCCAGAGGCTTTTAAAGCAATTGTAGAAAAAGTAAAATAAACGATTACACTCTCTTATAAAAAAATCCTGCCTTTTGGCGGGATTTTTTGTTTTTATTCCCCAAATGCTGTGAGAACTAGTTTTCTTGAACCTCCATGGTCTCGGTGTTCACAAAGATATATTCCCTGCCAGGTACCAAGATTAAGCTTTCCGTTAGAGATCGGGATCTGTACTGAAGTTCCCGTTAAAGATGATTTGATATGCGCAGGCATATCGTCTGGCCCTTCTGTGGTATGTTTATAATATGGCTGATTCTCCGGAACCATTTTATCAAAATGACTTCTGAAATCTTCGCGAACTGTTGGATCTGCATTTTCGTTTATAGCCAGACCGGCTGAAGTATGCTTTATAAATATCTGAAGCATTCCAATATCTATATCTTCAATTTCTGAAAACTGATTAACGATCTCCTCGGTGATCAAATGAAAACCCCTCGGTCGGGGTTTGAGTCTAATTTCAGTTTGGTGAAATTCCATCATGTCTTCTGTTCTTTTTTCTTAGCTGCCGGAAAAAGCACATTATTAAGAATAAGCCGGTAACCAGGTGAATTTGGATGTAATTGCAATTCAGTTTTAGGATCTCCTACCCTGTGCTGATAATCTTCAGGATCATGACCTCCATAAAAGGTAAAGAATCCTTTTCCTTTTATTCCATGAATATATCTTGCTTCACCATTAAGTTTACTTTCTCCCATGATCAAAACACCCGGTTTAATAGTATCGGGATCGTAACTGGTAGTTTGTCCCATGAATCCTTTTACCAAACGAGTATGGTTTTGGGTTAGCATGGTAGGCACCACATCCCATTTGGCTGAATAATCCATTAAACTAAAATAATCGTTCTCTTTTTGGATCTGCCTTTTTTCGGTCATATCTATACTTGAGAATTCATATATCATGGGGCTTCTTTCCAGTTCGAAATTTGTAAAAGCAAGGGTCTTATTAAAATCAATTTTGGCCTGATATCCCGGTTCACTTGGATCCCCGTCAAACATTGCTTCTGCAATATCAACTCCTTCCGCGGCGAGAGCTATATCAAAACTATCGGTAGCGCTGCACATGGCAAACATGAATCCACCACCAATGACATAATCTCTAATTTTTACAGCTACGGCAAGTTTCTCTTCAGAGACTTTCGAATATCCAAGTTCTTGAGCTAAACGCTCGGCTTCACGTTTTTCCTCTATATACCAGGGAGTAGTTCTGAATGCACGATAAAACTTTCCATACTGGCCTGTAAAATCTTCATGATGCAAATGCAGCCAGTCATAAAGCACTAAGGCATCATTAAGCACCTCAGTATCATAAATGGTTTGGTAAGGGATCTCAGCGTAGGAAAGAGCCATGGTCACGGCATCATCCCAGGGTTTATTCCCGGTAGGACTATAAACGGCAATTTTAGGTGCCTTTTCCAATACGACAGATTCCATATTTTTCGAAGGACTGCTGATCTCCTCCAGAATTGAAGCAGACATATTATCACTGATCACCTCAAAATCTACTCCGCGAATCTGACATTCCCTGCGGAGTTTATCTGAATCTGAGATCAAAAAAGCTCCCCCCCTGTAATTAAGAAGCCAGTTAACCGATAATTGATTTTCCAGGGAATAATAGACAATTCCGTATGCCTTCAGGTGGTTGCCCTGAGTTTCAGCATCCATCGGGATAAGGATCTTCGAGGCAAAAACCTGGGAACCCATCAGCATAAAAAAAGAAAGCAGCAAAGTGGTTTTATACACTTTGCTGCTTTTAAAATTTTTAGATATGCTTATTCCTTTAGCTGAAATTAGCCGGTTTAGTTTAGAACGGAACATCATTGTCATCATCATCGCTATTCATTGAACTTCCAAAAGCTTCATCGGCACTTGGATTTGGTAAATTGAAATTCCCAAATTCATTATCATCGCCACTATTCATACTTGACGGAATTTCAGATGGAAAATTAAAGTCTTCTAAATTATCAAATTTACCGAGTTCTCCAATGAATTTTAGACGGATATTTTCTAATCCCCCATTACGGTGTTTTGCTACAATAAATTCTCCCTGTCCCTGGGTAGGTGTTCTCTCTTCATCATCCCACTCTTCGATCTTATAATATTCTGGACGATAAATGAAAGATACGATATCTGCATCCTGCTCGATCGCTCCGGATTCCCTAAGGTCAGAAAGTAATGGTCTTTTGCTTCCTCCACGTGTTTCCACCGCACGAGAAAGCTGGGAAAGTGCAATTACTGGAATTCCAAGTTCTTTAGCCAGGGCTTTCAGGTTTCGTGAAATTGTTGAAATTTCCTGTTCCCTGTTTCCTCCACCTTTTTGACTTCCTCCAGCCGTCATCAACTGCAAATAATCAACAACAATCATTTTAATACCGTGTTGGGAAGCAAGTCGGCGGGCTTTTGCCCTAAGATCGAAAATTGAAAGCGATGGGGTATCATCAATAAACAAAGGAGCTTTCTCAAGATCTTTTACTTTCACATTCAATTGCTCCCATTCGTGTTGCTCCAATTTACCGGTTCTTAGTTTTTCCGAAGAAAGACCGGTTTCAGAAGAGATCAAACGTGTGATCAACTGTACCGAAGACATTTCCAGGGAAAAGAAAGCCACAGGAATCCCCTGATCTACGGCAATATTACGAGCCATAGACAGCGTAAGTGCAGTTTTACCCATACCAGGACGCGCAGCTACAATAATCAAATCTGAAGGCTGCCAGCCCGAGGTAAGTTCATCCAGTTTATCAAAGCCGGACGGAACTCCACTAAGACCTTCCTTGTTGGAAATTTCCTGAATTTTCTTTTTCGCCTGAATAACCAAACTCTGAGCAGTTTCGGTAGAGCGTTTAATATTCCCCTGGGTAACTTCATAAAGTTTAGATTCGGCAGAATCCAACAGATCAAAAACATCTGTTCCTTCATCAAAAGCTTCTTCAATAATTTCATTGGAAATTTTGATCAAACTCCGCTGAATATATTTCTGAAGGATGATACGGGCATGAAACTCAATATGCGCCGAGCTCGAAACCTTTTGCGTAAGTTGAATCAGGTAATAGTCTCCCCCTACTTTATCAAAAACCTTATCTTTTTTAAGTTGGTTAGAAACGGTTAATAAGTCAATTGCTTCAGATGCATCGAATAATTTTTTAATCGCATCATAGATAAGCTTATGACTGTTTTTATAGAAAGCTTCCGGGATTAGAATATCGATAATTTCATCAACCCCTTTTTTATCTATCATCATAGCTCCAAGCACAACTTCCTCTAAATCAACGGCCTGCGGCGGAACTTTTCCTTTTTCAAGACTTACTACATTAGATTTTTTGTAGGTAATATTTTGGGGGGAGGTCATTTTTTCCATAAAACGAAAATAATTAATTTGTTAAGACAATCTTAATAAAATCGACCTAAGTTACTTAACAGGTAATGAACATTCCACCTGTTAATAAGTAAGTTTTTCTGTTAATAAGATAAAAAAATCCGGAAACATTTCCCCGGATTTTTTAATGATGTTGTATAGATAAAGAGCTTATCCTTTAAACACTCCCATGTTTAAATATTTATCCATTCTCTTTTCTACCAGTTCTTGTGGTGATAAGTTTTTGAATTCAGAATAAGCATTGGAAATCGAAGATTTTACCGTATCAAAAATCACTTCTCTGTTGGCATGTGCTCCACCAAGAGGTTCTTTTACGATCTCATCTATCAACCTCTGTTTCTTCATATCTATTGCAGTAAGCTTGAGTGCTTCTGCGGCTCTTTCTTTATATTCCCAGCTTCTCCAGAGGATTGAAGAACAGGATTCAGGCGAAATTACAGAGTACCAGGTATTCTCCAGCATCATCACCTTATCTCCCACACCTATACCCAGAGCGCCTCCACTGGCTCCTTCACCAATGATCACTACAAAGATCGGCACTTTAAGGCGAGTCATTTCCAGGATATTCCGGGCAATTGCCTCCCCCTGTCCGCGCTCTTCAGCTTCAAGGCCAGGATAGGCTCCAGGAGTATCTACGAAACAAACTACAGGAACGCCAAATTTTTCCGCAGATTTCATTAATCTAAGGGCTTTTCTATAACCTTCAGGATTTGCCATCCCAAAGTTTCTATACTGTCTGGTTTTAGTATTGTAACCTTTTTGCTGACCAACGAACATAAAACTCTGATCGTCTATTTTTCCAAGACCACCAATCATGGCTTTATCATCCTTTACATTTCGATCTCCATGTAATTCAAGAAAAGTATCCCCACAAATAGCGTTAATATAATCTAAGGTATATGGTCGATTAGGATGTCTCGATAGTTGAACACGCTGCCAGGGAGTCAAATTTTTATAGATCTCCTTCTTCTTTTCTATTAATTTCTTCTCGATCTGCTTACAGGTGGCGGTAACATCAACCTCGCTTTCTTCTCCAATATTACATGCTTTAGAATATTGGTCTTCAAGCTCTTTGATAGGTTGTTCAAAATCTAAATATTCCATACTTCTTATGGTAATTATTTTTTATAGCTTACAAATATAACAACTTTGAGAGGATAGATTTCCCCGATAAAGTTTAAATTTTGAAACGAATTTGTGAGCTAGCGTTTGGCGCGGAATAAAAGCACTACAGCCAGTACGCCGAATACGATATTCGGAAACCATACAGCGATTAATGGGGAGAAGGTAGATTGCTCTGCCATGGTCCCAAAGACTTTATCAAAAAAGATAAATATAAAGGCCAGGGTGATCCCTACAGCCAGATTCACGCCCATCCCTCCTCTTCTTTTAAAAGAAGCCACGGCAACGGCGATAATAGTTAAAATAAATGCTGAAATTGGAATGCTCCAACGTTTATAAGCTACCACCAAATATCTGTTGATATTACCCGATCCTCGACGTCTCTCTTTTTCGATAAATTCGTTTAATTCAGTATAATTAAGGGTTTCGGCGATATAAGATTCAGGGGTAAGCTCATCAAATTCAAACGGTAATATAGTATCCAGGGTTCTCATAAACATGATACTATCTTCTTCTTTACCAATAATTCGCTTATCTACCCGGGTTAGTTTATAAAGACTATCTTCTTCGCTATATCTTAGGTTGGCTGCACTGATCTTGAATTTAAGCTCGTTCCCTTCAAAGTGTTCCAACGTAAAGTTTCTGGCAGATTTACTTTTGGGTTGGAAGTGACTTGCGTAAATATATTCATTATCATTAATCTGCCTATAGACATCACTTGTTTCCTGAGTTTGCTCTCCCCGCTTCAGGTATTGATATTTGAATTCATTAAAACCTTTACTCGCCTGGGGAGCCAGGTACATAGCCAAAATTAAAGCACCTATACAAACGATAGTGGCACCTATAAGGTAAGGTCTCAAAAATCGATAGAAAGAAACTCCACTACTTAAAAAGGCAATGATCTCTGTATTCATCGCCAGTTTGGAAGTAAACCATATTACCGATAGAAAGAGGAAAATAGGAAATAAGAGATTGGCAAAATAGATCGTAAAATCTAGGTAATAATAGGCCACCTCTATAAAAGGAACTTCATTTTCCAGGATCTTATCTATCTTTTCAGCAAGGTTTACAGTGATCCCAATCGGAATAAAAAGAACCAACATCATCGTGAAGGTTCCCAGATATCTTTTAAGTATGTACCAATCGAGAATTTTCAAATTCCGGAATTAAAGTCGTTTATCCATTTGTTTTACCATTTTATCTTTCCATGAAGTAAAATCTCCGGCTAAGATATGTTTTCTCGCCTCTCTTACCAACCAAAGATAAAAGCTCAGGTTATGAATACTAGCAATTTGCCTGCCAAGCATCTCATTAACGCTGAATAAATGCCTCACGTAGGCCTTGGAATATTCTGAATCTACAAAACTTACTCCCTCGGGATCTATGGGTGAAAAATCATCTTCCCACTTTTTATTCTTGATATTAATGGTACCATGAGAGGTAAATAACATCCCGTTTCTACCATTTCTGGTTGGCATCACACAGTCGAACATATCTATTCCCAGGGCAATATTTTCAAGAATATTGATTGGAGTACCCACTCCCATTAAGTACCTAGGTTTATCTTCCGGAAGAATTTCGGTAACCACATCGGTCATGGCATACATTTCTTCCGCAGGTTCTCCTACTGAAAGTCCGCCGATGGCATTTCCTTCAGCTCCGGCATTGGCTATATATTCCGCAGACTGTTTCCGCAGATCTTTATAAGTACTTCCCTGAACAATCGGGAAAAAAGTCTGTTTATAATCGTAAATTTCAGGAGTCTTTCCCAAGTGATTGATACATCTGTCCAGCCACCGATGTGTCATATGCATCGACCTCTTGGCGTAATTATAATCACAGGGATAAGGAGTACATTCATCGAAAGCCATGATAATATCGGCGCCGATCGCTCTTTGTATTTCCATCACATTTTCCGGAGTAAATGTATGATAGGACCCATCAATATGAGATTTGAATTTTACTCCTTCTTCCTTGATCTTTCTTCTGGCTGAAAGCGAATAAACCTGATAGCCTCCGCTATCGGTTAGAATATTCCGGTCCCAGTTCATAAATTTATGAAGCCCTCCGGCTTTCTTCAGAATTTCGGTTTTAGGCCTTAAATAAAGATGGTAGGTATTTCCCAGGATCACATCGGGATTTATATCTTCCTTTAATTCTCTCTGGTGTACTCCTTTTACTGAAGCTACCGTACCAACCGGCATAAAAATAGGAGTTTCAATTTCTCCGTGATCTGTAGTAATTTTTCCTGCACGTGCTCTACTACCGGGATCGGTAGTTAAAAGTTCAAAATCCATAGTTAAATTTAATCGCTGCAAAGATACTCAAGTAAATATCAAATGGAAGCTCAATTATAGGTTAAGACTGTTAGTATTTTCGATAAAAAGTTAATAACTGCCCCATACTTGCTTTGCCAAAGCCTTTTAAAAAGTTATTTTTGCCGCAATAAAACAACACAATTATAAAATGCCAGACATCAACGAATTACAAGATTTTGCTACCCAGGTTCGCCGGGATATTCTAAGGCAGGTTCATAAAGTAAATTCCGGACACCCGGGAGGTTCTTTGGGCTGTACAGAATTTTTTACGGCACTGTACCAGGAAGTTATGGAGCACAACACCAACTTTAATATGGACGGAAAAGACGAAGACCTCTTTTTCCTTTCTAACGGACATATTTCACCTGTTTTTTACAGTGTGCTTGCTCGTAGCGGATACTTTCCGGTAGAAGAACTGAATACTTTCCGCCTTATAGATTCAAGATTACAGGGTCATCCCACAACACATGAAGGATTACCGGGAATTCGAATCGCTTCGGGTTCTTTAGGACAGGGAATGAGCGTGGCTCTTGGTGCTGCTCAAACCAAAAAACTGAACAAGGATAAGCATATCATATACACTCTCCACGGGGACGGCGAACTACAGGAAGGCCAGAACTGGGAAGCTATTATGTACGCCTCTGGAAATAAAGTAGATAATATTGTTTCCACAATAGATCTAAACGGTCAGCAGATCGACGGAAGTACTGAAACGGTTCTTCCATTGGGAAATCTAAAAGCTAAATTTGAGGCTTTTGGCTGGGATGTGATGGAAATAGAAGATGGTAATGATCTGCAACAGGTTATAGACGGTCTTAAAGAAGCTAAAACCAGAACTGGCAAAGGAAAGCCGGTTTGTATATTAATGAATACGGTAATGGGTCACGGAGTAGACTTTATGATGCACACACATGCGTGGCATGGAAAAGCTCCAAACGATGAACAACTGGAAACAGGACTTTCTCAAAATCCTGAAACCCTTGGAGATTATTAATCTGTAATTCATTACAAAAGAAGAATCATGAAAGAATATAAAAATACAGGAAGTAAGGATACAAGATCTGGATTTGGAGCTGGTTTAACTGAACTGGGTAAAACCAATGAGAATGTAGTAGCACTTTGCGCTGACCTTACCGGATCACTTAAAATGGATGATTTCAAGGAAAATCATCCGGAACGATTTTTCCAGGTTGGAATTGCAGAAGCTAATATGATTGGAATGGCTGCCGGGATGACCATTGGCGGAAAAATTCCTTTTACGGGAACCTTTGCTAACTTTTCTACCGGAAGAGTTTACGACCAGATTCGCCAGAGTGTGGCCTATTCGGGAAAGAATGTTAAGATTTGTGCATCTCATGCCGGTGTTACTTTAGGAGAAGATGGAGCAACTCACCAGATCCTTGAAGATCTTGGACTAATGAAAATGTTACCGGGAATGACGGTGATCAATACTTGCGATTTCAATCAGACTAAAGCGGCAACGCTAGCTATTTCTGAACATAACGGACCGGTTTACCTTAGGTTTGGAAGACCGAAAGTGGCTAATTTCACTCCGGAAGATCAGAAATTTGAGATTGGAAAAGCCGTTAAGCTATACGAAGGAAGTGATGTGACCATTATCGCTACAGGTCATTTGGTTTGGGAAGCGATCCAGGCTGCTGTTGAACTGAACGAAAAAGGTATCAGTGCAGAAGTGATCAATATTCATACAATTAAACCTCTTGATGAAGAAGCTATTATTGCTTCAGCTAAGAAAACAGGTTGTGTGGTGACTGCTGAAGAGCATAACTTCCTTGGCGGATTAGGTGAAAGCGTTGCACGAACCCTGGCAGAGAACCATCCAACTCCTCAGGAGTTTGTGGCCACCCAGGATACTTTTGGAGAAAGTGGAACTCCTGCGCAACTAATGGATAAATACGGTTTAAATGCAGCAGCAATTATTAAGGCTACTGAAAAAGTTTTAAAGCGTAAATAATATTCTAATTATCAATATTATAAAAGCCTCTCAACCTATAAGTTGAGAGGCTTTTATATTTTCCGGTAATAAACAATTACTAAACAACGTTATATTAGCCGAACGATAAATAATTTGAATATGAAAAAGCTAATGTTACTGGCCGTGATCTTTGTAAGTGTAAACCTTTCTGCTCAAAATGCCAGCTTTGGCCTAAAAGGAGGATTAAACTACGGAGCTACCGGTGAATTTGAATCTTTTAGTCAGGTTGCTGGAGATTTCACCTCATCTTTTGAAGACGGGGAAAATAAAACCGGTTTTCACGCGGGGGTATTTGCTCAATTTGAAGTTCTGGGAATTTTTATTCAGCCGGAATTAATGTATACCGAACTAAACACAGAATACTCTGCATTCGATTATAAATTAAATAAAATAGATGCTCCGGTATTGTTGGGACTAAATGTTCTTGGTCCATTGAATATTAAAGCGGGACCATCTTTTCAGTATATTCTGAATAATGAAATAGAAGGGAGTGATCTTGATATTGATGATGTTGAGAAAGATATTACCGTAGGCTATCAGCTGGGGGCAGGTCTCGATCTGGGAAGACTGGGCTTCGATCTTAGATATGAAGGTTCTTTCCAGGACAATTTTGCCAGTGGTGGCGACATCGCCGCAGATTCAGGCTTTACAATAGATTCCAGACCATCGCAATGGATCTTAAGTTTATCCTACACTCTTTAGCAGATAATAATGCTTCATATAGAAAAACCCGGAGATCCCGGGTTTTTTTATGCAATAAACTTAAAATGAAATTATGTATGTCATTTCGACCAATGGGAGAAATCTATTAGTTAATAAAATTTCTCAGTCTCCTTACTCTTTCGAAAAGACATATAAATAAGAATTATTTTTTTCTGAACCAGGCTTAAAGTTGCATTAATTCCTAGTTCGCAACCTGACTGATAAATTTGATCCGGTAAAGCCTTAGCTCTTCATCATCATAATCTCCATCAAATTCTTCCATGGCTTCATCGATCTTATCGGTTTCTGCTTCCAGAAAATAATCGTGGATCTCTTCCTGCTGATCTTCATCAAGAATATCATCCAGCCAGTAATCTATATTGAGTTTTGTTCCGCTATAAACAATAGCTTCCATTTCCTTAATAAATTCAGGCATGGCCATTCCTTTTGCCGAAGCGATATCGGTTAAAGGTAATTTCCTGTCCACATTCTGGATAATATAAAGTTTTAAGGCAGAGTTGGCCCCGGTAGATTTCACTACAAAATCGTCAGGTCTAACAATATCATTATCCTCTACATACCTGGAAATAAGTTCTACAAACTCCTGCCCGTATTTCTTCGCTTTTCCCTCTCCTACTCCGTGTATATTACTTAGTTCTTCAATATTTACAGGATATTTCAAGGCCATATCCTCCAGGGAGGGATCCTGAAAGATCACAAAAGGAGGCAGATCTTTCTTTTTTGCGACCTTTTTCCTTAATTCCTTCAACATCTTTACCAGCTGGGCATCTACTGAAGCTCCGCCTTTGTCAGCTTTGGCAACGGCCTCTTCTGTGGCAGCATTATAAATATGGTCTTCAGTCATCATAAAGGACACAGGTTTCTGAAGGTATTGTCTTCCCTTGTCTGTTAATTTTACAACGCCATAAGTTTCAATATCTTTTTTCAGGTATCCGGCTACTAAAGCCTGACGGGTAAGCGCCATCCAGTAATTGGAATCTCGATGTGCCCCTTTTCCAAAGAGCGGATGTTCATCTGTTTTATGAGAAAGAATAAGCGCGTTGGATTTCCCGATCATCGTTTTTACGACCTCCTTGGATTTATAAAGTTCATTGGTCTCTTTTATTGTTTTCAATAAAAGTTCCGCATCATCCTTAGCCTCATGCTGTTTCTTCGGATTCCTTACATTATCGTCCATACTGGCACCTTCACCGGTTTCAGAATCAAATTCTTCCCCGAAATAATGCAGAATGAATTTTCTTCTGGACACCGAAGTTTCAGCATAGGCTACTACTTCCTGAAGTAAGGCATGACCAATCTCCTGTTCTGCAACAGGTTTACCGCTCATAAATTTTTCTAACTTTTCAATGTCTTTATATGAATAGAAGGCGAGACAATGCCCTTCGCCGCCATCCCTGCCGGCACGACCTGTCTCCTGATAATAACTTTCAATACTTTTGGGAATATCATGGTGGATCACAAAACGAACGTCTGGTTTGTCAATTCCCATCCCAAAAGCAATGGTGGCCACCACCACATCTATGTCTTCCATCAAGAACATATCCTGGTGTCTGGACCTGGTTTTCGCATCCAGTCCCGCATGATAAGGCACTGCTTTTATACCATTTACCTGAAGCGTCTGTGCTAACTCTTCTACTTTTTTTCTGCTTAAACAATAAATAATCCCCGATTTACCATCATTCTGTTTTACAAAACGGGTAATATCAGCCTCAATATTCTTTGTTTTCGGCCTTACTTCGTAATAAAGATTTGGCCGGTTAAAACTGGCTTTAAAAGTTTTTGCATCGGTGATCCCAAGGTTCTTCAGAATATCTTCCTGAACTTTGGGGGTAGCAGTAGCCGTTAGACCAATAATTGGGATATTGTCGCCAATCCTTTTCAGGATATGCCGAAGGTTCCGGTACTCAGGTCTAAAGTCATGTCCCCACTCACTTATACAGTGAGCCTCGTCCACGGCAAGAAATGCTATGGTCTGATTTTTAAGAAAATCAACATAATCTTCCTTGGTAAGGGATTCAGGGGCTACATACAGGAGTTTACAGATACCATTCTGGATATCAGATTTTACCTGATTAACTTCAGTTTTATTTAAAGAGGAGTTCAGCACATGGGCCACGCCATGTTCAGAGGAGATACTACGTATGGCATCTACCTGATTTTTCATTAAAGCTATAAGGGGCGATACGACAATAGCAGTACCGTCTGATATAAGCGCAGGGAGCTGGTAACATAGTGATTTACCTCCGCCAGTTGGCATTACCACAAACGTGTCGTTTCCTTTCACGATGCTGGTAATTACTTCTTCCTGAAGCCCCTTAAACTGACTAAATCCAAAGTACCTCTTGAGTTCTTTGTGTAAATCAATTTCGGTCAAACCCATTCAATTGTGTTACAATTTTACATACATTTGCATTACTAAATATACATATTTCTTTAGTACCTGCAATTCTTAATTTAATCTAATTTGAAACTTAGCGATCAAATCATTTCCACTGCCAAAGAAACCATTTCCAACGAAGCAGAAGCAATTGCCAACCTCGAAAATTTTATTGACGAAGATTTCACCAAAGCCGTGGAGATCATCTATAAATCTGAAGGTCGGGTTGTGGTTACCGGTATAGGAAAAAGTGCCATTATTGCCAATAAAATAGTAGCGACTTTAAATTCTACGGGGACACCTTCTATCTTTATGCATGCCGCCGATGCCATTCATGGCGACCTCGGCATCGTTCAGGAAAATGATATCGTTATTTGTATTTCTAAAAGCGGAACCAGTCCCGAAATTCAGGTCTTGGTACCCTTAATTAAGAATTTCCATAATACCCTTATTGCCCTTACCGGTAATAAAGAATCATTTTTGGGAAAAGAAGCAGATTATGTTTTGAATTGCTATATAGAAAAAGAAGCCTGTCCTAATAACCTGGCCCCCACTACCAGTACTACTGCTCAAATGGTGATGGGCGATGCACTTGCCGTATGCCTTTTAAATCTTAAAGGATTTAGTAGTAAGGATTTTGCCAAATATCATCCCGGTGGATCCCTGGGGAAAAAGCTTTATCTGCGTGTTAGAGATATCACTTCGCAGAATATGATCCCACAGGTTTCCCCAGATACAGATGTTGCCAATGCGATCATAGAGATTTCTGAAAAAATGCTTGGAGTAACCGCTGTTTTGGAAAACGATAAAATCCTGGGTATCATTACCGATGGAGATATTCGTAGGATGCTTAAAGATCATGAGGAAATTAAAGGCCTGAAGGCTAAAGATATTATGAGTAAAAATCCTAAGACCATAGATCAGGATACCCTGGCTGTGGAAGCTTTGGATGTTTTGCAGAAAAACCAGATCTCGCAATTACTAGCGGTGGAAAACGGAAAATATGCAGGCGTGGTACATTTACATAACTTAATAAGAGAAGGAATTTTATAATGGATAAAATAGCCCCCCAGGAAGAACCCGGTAATGAGATGTCTTTTCTAGACCATCTTGAAGAATTAAGATGGCATCTTATAAGAGCGGTACTGGCCATAGTTATAGCTGGTGGAATCGCTTTTATGCTAAAAAGCTTTATTTTTGATGTGCTTCTTTTTGGCCCCTCCAGGGGTGATTTCTTTTCGTATGATATGCTTTGTCGGATTTCTACATATGTAGGTATAGACGGAGGCTTCTGTTTTGAGGAAATGCCTTTCCGTATTCAGAGTAGAACCATGGGCGGACAGTTCTCTGCACATGTATGGACTTCCATAACTGCCGGTTTTATCATTGCATTTCCCTATGTGATCTATGAATTCTGGAAATTTGTCGCTCCGGCTATGCATAGTACAGAACGTAAACATGCCAAAGGTTTTATTTTTGTGACCTCATTATTATTCTTTATAGGCGTGCTTTTTGGATATTATGTGGTAACTCCGCTTTCCATTAATTTCCTCGGAAAATATCAGGTAAGTGAAACTGTTTTCAACGATTTTGATTTAAGTAGTTATATAAGTCTGGTCAGGGCTTCGGTATTAGCCAGCGGACTCATTTTTGAATTACCTATTGTGATCTACTTCCTTACTAAAGTGGGTGTGGTCACTCCCCAGTTTCTAAGAAAATATAGAAAGTATGCGCTAATTATCGTGCTCATCCTTTCCGCAGTAATAACCCCGCCAGACATTGTAAGTCAGATAATTGTTGCTATTCCCGTATTGATCTTATATGAAGTAAGTATTGTTATTTCCAGGATCATGTATAAAGAAGAAAAAGAAAAATTAAAAAATTAAGCTATGATAGATAAGGTAGACGAATTCAATTCGTACCGCGCCAAAATGAACGACAAGATCTTGTCTGAAAATAATAAAGTTTTAAAACGAATTTTTAACTTAGATACCAATGCCTTTGCTGAAGGTGCTCTGGATAAAAAGACTAAGGAGCTTCTTGGCCTTGTAGCCTCAACTGTTCTAAGATGTGACGATTGCGTGAAATATCATCTGGAAGCAAGTCATAAAGAAGGCATCTCCAGAGAAGAAGTTATGGAAACTTTGAGTATAGGAACTCTTATTGGAGGAACCATTGTAATCCCGCACTTGAGAAGAGCATTTGAGTACTGGGAAGCTTTGGAAGATAATAAGCAATAATTACGGTATAGTTTCTGTGTTATCAGAAATATAAAATCAGTTTATGAAATTACGTGCTGAAAATCTTGTCAAAACATATAAAGGAAGGGATGTTGTTAAAGGCATTTCAGTAGAAGTGAACCAGGGAGAGATCGTGGGATTACTGGGACCAAACGGTGCGGGTAAAACCACTTCTTTCTATATGATCGTGGGTTTGATAAAACCTAACAGTGGTGATATTATTCTGGACAAACAGCAGATCACTAAATTTCCAATGTATAAAAGGGCTCAGCACGGAATTGGATATCTCGCCCAGGAAGCTTCGGTATTCAGAAAACTTAGTATTGAAGACAATATTCTGAGCGTTCTGGAACTTACCAGCATGTCTAGGAAAGAAAGACTTATGAAAATGGAATCTCTAATTGAAGAATTCGGATTAAATCATATCCGGAAAAATCGTGGAGATCTTTTGAGTGGTGGTGAACGTCGAAGAACTGAGATTGCCAGGGCTCTGGCTACCGATCCTAATTTCATTTTACTCGATGAACCTTTCGCCGGAGTAGACCCGGTGGCGGTAGAAGATATTCAGCGAATTGTGGCGCAATTAAAAGATAAGAATATCGGCATCCTGATTACCGACCATAATGTACAGGAAACTCTTGCTATTACAGACAGAACTTACTTAATGTTCGAGGGGAGTATTCTAAAACATGGAATTCCGGAAGAACTTGCCGAAGATGAAATGGTACGTAAAGTATACCTGGGCCAAAACTTTGAGCTGAGAAAGAAAAAGCTTTTTACTTAATCTACTGTTCTTCTATTCGAAATAATCGATAAAAGTACATAGAGTAATAATATCACTGGTATCGCTATAAATTTCAGGAAGATTATCAAAACTATACAACTGATTATAAAGAAATAGCGCAGTTTATTTTCTTTAAAACCCCAGTCGGAGAACTTTAAAGCGAACAAAGGAAGTTCAGCATTCAGCAAATAACAGCTTATCAAAGTTAAAACTACCAGAAACCATTCATTCAATAAAAGACCCGAAATAAAAGGCCCCGGCTGGTAAGTAAGAATTAAGGGTAAGCTCAAAATTAATAAAGCATTGGCTGGAGTTGGCAATCCAATAAATGAATCTGTCTGTCGCTCATCTACGTTAAATTTTGCTAGTCTATAGGCCGAAGCTAAAATAATCAGCAATCCTATTAAAGCGAATGGCTTCATCTGTATATCGAATACTGAAGAGTTCCAGTCAGCACCCAATCCGCCACTGGCGGGTAAGGCTTTAGTCATTAACTGGTACATCACGATACCCGGCACTACTCCACTGGTCACCACATCGGCAAGAGAATCCAATTGAAGGCCCACTTCACTCTTTACATCTAAAAGACGAGCTGCCAGGCCGTCAAAAAAGTCAAAAAATATTCCTGCAGCCACAAAAATTGCCGCCAGCACCAGGTTTCCTTTTACTGCAAAAATAACGGCAAGGCTTCCGCTAAACAGGTTGAGAAGCGTTATAAGATTGGGGATATGTCTTTTAATTCCCATGGATTGGTTTTAGTTAGAATTCACTAAGCTACTATTTTGAATTTAAAAACTTCTAAAAATTTGTTATATGTTGTCAGTAATCCGCAAGGAAAAGTTTTAATATACTTACTGCGTGGAAGAGATTTCTCCCTACGGTCGAAATGACAACTTAGAATATAAACTGTCATTTCGAACGCAGCAAGAGCGAAGTGAGAAATCTCATTAAACTATTATCAACTTACGCTGAACTTTTTTCAGCATTTCTTTATAATAACTCCTTAAAAGACAAACCATGAACAATGACTATAAATTCACATGCTTATCTTATAATTGATACCTGGTAATTGGTAACTGAACAGAGTTTCCTATTTTTGAACACAGCTCTGCTCTATGAAGAATTTTATTTATGCTAGTCTAACCGGAATCTTCCTGGCCATTTCCTGGCCTACCTACGGTTTTCCGTTATTTATATTTTTTGCTTTTGTCCCGCTGCTTTTAACGGAATTTCAGATAAGGAACCATTCAAAAAGCCGTATAAAACTGAAAGTCTTTGCGCTATCCTACCTGAGTTTTTTCATCTGGAATCTTATCACCACTTATTGGGTATCGTATTCTACGCTATTTGGAGGAAGCTTTGCCGTACTGGCAAATTCCCTTCTGATGGCCCTGGTTTTTTTACTCTACCATATCGTCGCTAAACGTACAGGCTTCAGTGCTGCTTCAGCCTTTCTGGTAAGTATATGGATGGTCTTTGAAAAAATTCACCTCAACTGGGATTTCTCGTGGCCCTGGTTAAATCTCGGGAATGTCTTTTCTGAATATATCAGCTGGGTCCAATGGTATGAATTCACGGGAACTTTTGGGGGAACACTATGGATCTGGCTTGCCAATATTGCCATTTTTAAGGCCCTACTTCAGTATAGAGAATTCAGGGAAAAAAGCATCATCTACAGAGCTGTTTTTAAACTTGCCCTACTCATTCAAATTCCAATTACTGGCTCGCTCATCCTTTACTACAATTACCAGGAACCTAAAGAAACCCTGGATGTCGTCATCCTGCAACCGAATATTAATCCCTATACTGAAAAGTATAACACTACCGATACCAGAATTGGTGAGCTGCTATTCGATCTTAGCAAAAAATCGCTAACCGATTCTACCAATCTTATCATTGCCCCGGAAACCGTCTTTGCCGATGGTACCCAACTTTCAAATTTCAATAACTCTGAAGCTGTATTTTTCGGAAGGCAGATTAGCAGGATTCAACCCGAACTTAGTTTTCTGGGAGGTCTCAGTATGTATGATCGCTTTAGTGATCCCGCAAAAGTCAGAAAACAAACAAACCAACTGGGGCCTAATGACTGGTATGATGACTATAATTCTGCGTTTCTGGTTAAAAATAATACTGATAATACTCAGCTTTATCATAAATCTAAACTCGTGGTAGGGGTCGAAAATTTCCCGTATCAGAATATCCTAAAACCTATACTGGGCAATATCATGATAGATCTTGGTGGTACCGTTGCTATGAAAACAACCCAGGAAGATCGCGAAGTATTATGGCTGAATGATAGCATTGGTACGGCTCCTATAATATGCTATGAATCGGTTTACGGTGAATATGTTACCGGCTATGTGCAAAACGGGGCTGACTTTCTTAGTATTATTACCAATGACGCCTGGTGGGGTGATACACAAGGTCATCAACAACACCTAAGCTATGCAAGATTACGCGCTGTTGAGAACAGACGTTATGTGGCCAGAAGTGCAAATACGGGTATCTCTGCTATTATAAATGCCCGGGGAGATATTGTTCAGAAACTTGGCTACGAAGAAAAAGGCAGTATCGTTGGCAGTATCGGACTCCTCTCTGAAAAAACATTTTATGTAAAGTATGGCGATTATATTCCCAGAATTGCTCAATTCCTGGCGCTTTTTATTTTTCTCTTTTCTATAGTTAAATTCAGAAGAAACCGGCCGTAGTGTGAAGTGTGAAGTGTGAAGTGTGAAGTGTGAAGTGTGAAGTGTGAAGTGTGAAGTGTGTTAAGTTGTTTATTCAAGAATCATTTCGCAAACTTTTTGGGCATTCTTCCAACTAAATTTCCAACAACGTCAACCTGAGCGTAGTCAAAGGTCGAATAAAAATGGCCAATTACTTTACTTCTTATTACTGTTGAGATTTCTCCCTACGGTCGAAATGACTTAGAGACGAAAATCCTTTATAATTCCAAATAAAAAAAAGCTTTTGGCCTCATTTCGGATACGCAGTAAAGCCGAGTCAGAAATCTTCTTTTAATTGTCACTGCATGGAAATGAAATGACCGAAGCAGTCTCAATTCCTCCTGCAAACTGATCACTGTGAACTGCCTACTGAACTACTGTCCCCTAAAGAAAATGACCGTACTTAATGTCTTCAGCAAAATACTAAGATCCAGAAAGATCCCGCGATGCTTAATATAATAAAGATCGTACTGTAACTTCTCCAGACTGTCCTCATAGCAATCTCCGTAATTAGCCATGACCTGGGCCCATCCGGTTAATCCGGGTTTAATGATATGCCTGGTATCATAGAACGGAATAAGTTTTGATAGATCCCTTACAAATACCGGTCTTTCCGGTCTTGGACCAATTAAACTCATCTCCCCCTTTAAAACATTATAGAATTGTGGAATCTCATCTATACGTGAACGCCGCAGAAACCTGCCAAACTTTGTGATCCTGTAATCGTTCTTTTGAGCATACTGCGGTCCCGTTGCCTCCGCATCCTTGGTCATCGTTCTTAGCTTCAGAATATTGAAAATAACCCCATTCTTTCCTACGCGTTCCTGACTGTAAAAGAGCTTCCCCCGGTTAGCTGTTAAATTTCCCAGGATGATCAGCGGACTAATAATAATCCCAAAAACAAGACCTAATAATGAAATAAAAATATCAAAAACCCTAAAGACCAGAATATAAAACTTGTTCTGGTTACTTCTGCTAAACGGAAAATATCTGTAGAAATCTTTGTCTACATTCTGTACGGGAATCCTTCTGGTGATCTCTTCATATACCTGCGTATAATCACGAATGGGAAAGCCTTTTTTCAAAAGATCGCTTAGCTGATTATATAAATTCAGCATCAATCCCTTTTGATAGGCACTGGCTACCACGACTTCATTAATATGATTTTCCTTTATCGCATCCTGCAGCTCTTCTACCTCAAAACGCAGAAGATCTTCTCTTTCTAATTCGGTTTTAAATCTCTGATCGGTATTGATATACCCTACCACAAAATAATTAGGATCAGACTTCTGTAAAGATTCAGCAATTAATTTGATATCGAAAGAATCGCCCACTACCAGGACTCTTTTATAAAATCTGGGGGAGGAAATAAGGTTGATATAAAGAAATCTCCAGATAAGAAGGGCTCCGGCAACCGAAAGAAAGAAGAACAGGATCTGCAAGCGGTTTTCCGGTAAGCTAGGCGTTAAAAACGGGGTAAGCATATAAAACAACACCGTTAAACTGGTTGTTAACAATACATTTTTAAGTACACTGTCAAATCGGTCGGCCTTTTGAAGGTCGTAAAGTTCAAAGATACTCGCAAACAAATTAAGGTAAACCAGAAATACGAGGGTCCATGTCCAGTTATGGCTATCTATACTGAAATAATCAAATTTAAAAATGATTCCCACCACGGCTAGGGTCAACAAAACCGCCACCATATCAAAGAGTCGCAAAAGTATTTTCCGCTCTGATATTTCGAAATGAAAAAGGGGTTTCTGAGACATTACTGGTTAGGTTTCCGCTCGGGATAAATATATAAACTTTAACCTAGCAATTCTAACCAAAGTTCCTTTACCTGTGTCCAGTTAAATTTTTCAGCTTGTTTTCTTCCTTTAGTACTTAAACTTTCAGCAAGTTCCGGATTTTCTAGCAGTCTGTTTATGGCTAACGTCATCGATTCCACATCCCTCGGTTTTACCAGAAGTCCGTTCTCTCCATGTGTGACCAGGTAGGGAATTCCGCCTACATCTGTAGAAACCACAGGCAATCCCAGGGCCATCGCTTCAATAAGACTTACCGGTGTATTGTCTATTAGCGTGGTATTGATAAAAATATCATAGTCTTCAGAGACTTTTATCCATTCCGCCTTGCTGAGTTTTCCTTTAAATTGAATATTCAGACCTTTATCTTCTGAAATCCCTTTTAATTTGTGCAGACTCCCATCCTTATCTGGCCCAACCATGCAAGCCTCAATTTCAGGATAAACAAGGGATAGCTTTACCATGACCTCTAAAAGCATTTCAGGATGGTAAACCTTATCAAAGGCCCTTACCCATAATAATTTAGGTCTCACAGAACTCCTTTTTTTAAAATCATAAGCTGAAAGCTCAATAGAATTAGGTAAAAAAACCATATTCCTGAACTGAAATCTTTTCAGTTTGTCTTTCAAAAAATGCGAGGGTACCACATTCGCTTTCGCATTTCTGAAAATATCCAGGATTTTTGTGGAAGACCTGGCAAACCTGTCTTCCAGATTCCCTCCATGCAGAATAAAAATATACGGAGTATTAAAAAGCTGACAGGCCTTCGCGCTCAAAACAGCATACCAGAAATTGGAAGTACTATAGGTATCTATCATCACCAGATCTACATTCCTTTTCAGGAGTACGCTTCCCAGCATATGCATTAACCTCAGGGCCTTATTTTTAAAAGAGGAAACCGAATCTATTTTATATCCATCAGCTTTCAGCAACGGAGTAAGTGTATCAATACTCGTAGGAGCGCCCCCATGCTTTTCCAGTTTATTTCCTAAATAGAGAATTTTTTTCAAGAGCGTCCTAAACTTTTTTAAATATATTAACTTAATAATAAAAACGATTATTTTTTTTGTTTGTCCGTAAAGTATCCTTAACTAAAAAAGAACGTCATTCTGAACTTGTTTCAGAATCTCATTTCAATGTAAATCAATACTATATAGAGACCCTGAAATAATCTCGATAAAAATCGGGACAGGCTGACGAAAGAATTTTTAGGATAAAAAACGGATATGCATAATTTTTTTTAGTTTTTAATCGGCCTATCGAAAATTTATCTTCAAATTTGAAGTGATCGCACCGTGAAATTTTTGGCTGTTTGAGCCATAGGAATTATTTTTCTTACCTGAATTTTTGAGGCGAGTTCCTAAAATTTAGGTGCTGAGCGATAAATTTAGTTAAGTTTCGTAAGTGGATTTTTTATTTCTCCTGAGCTTGTCGAAGGAACAGGCGATGGAAAAAATGAACAGTAATAATTTTTTAAGATAAAATTGTTCATTAATTAAGAACTTCGTTCCACTGGTCTTTTATATTATCCCAGTCAAAAGTTTCAACTTTTTCCCTCGCATTCATACATAATCTCTCTCCTTTTTCGGGATTCTCCAGGATCTCGGAAATTTCTCTCACCATGGCCTCTTCATCTTCTTCGGGAACCAGCACCCCGTCATGATTATTCTTGATCAACATGGGCATTCCTCCCACATCAGTACTGATAATAGCCAGTCCCAGGCTCATTGCTTCGATCACACTAATAGGCGTATTATCTATGGAAGTGGTATTAATAAAAAAATCATAGTTAGTAGAAAGTTGTGCCCAGTGCTTCTTTTTAAGCTTCCCGGTAAAACGGACATCCAGGTTATATTTTCTGGCTAGTTTTTTACAGGCAGCCATACTCCCATCCTTTTCCGGGCCTACCATACACAAACTCGCCCCGGGATATTTTTTTTGTAATCTGCTTAAAACATTTAAGGCCATTAGCGGATTGTAGCGTTTTTGAAAACGTCTTACCCACAAAAGTTTTGGTCTGAACTTCTTTCGTTGTTTAAAAGGATATTTATCAGTCCTGATCGCATTGGGGATGATCTGGGTATTCTCGAATCCGTAGGATCTAAAGATATCGTAGAGGAATTTAGAGGGCGCTATATTTGCCTTCGCCTTTCCAAATAAACTCTGACTGAATTTTTTGGAATTTTCCAGTCTGTCTGGCAAATTTCCACCATGAAGTATAGGAATATATTCCAGATCGAACATTTCACAGGTTTTTCCAACCAGGTAAGCATAATAGAAATTCATCGCCCCGTAGGTGTCTATTAGAACTATGTCTGTAGAATTTTTGTACTTAGCTATAAGTCCTAGCATTTCAGCAAGTCTAAGCGCCTTATTATTCCTTGTGGAAGCCGTTTTAACCTTATAGCCCTCCTTCCTTAGCATTTTACTAAAAAAGGAAATATAGGTAACTGTAAAACTATTGACCTGCAAGTCGTTTCCTATGTACAGGATTCTTTTTTTCATCTACTATATATAATAAAGCAAGTCCATATACAAATGCCGGCAAAGCAATACGCATGGCGGAGTGGTTGATGGTTAAAAACCAAAAAGCCACGAAAGCCATAAAATAATAATTGTTCTTGAACTTGAACCAGAAAACTATTGGGACAAATATAAGAATTAGGATCGCTAATAATCCGAATATGCCATGTTCAGATAAAAGTCTGCTTATTTCATTATGAGATGCAGTCTCAAAACCTGTAGCTTCACTACGATATTCTTTAGCCTTTCCCACTCCTACGCCAATAAAGGGATTTTCGTAAAATCCCTGAAGTTCGCTAACTATTAATTCAGTTCTGCCAGTAGTAATATCATCTTCTAATTTGCCTGCGGCATCTCTGTTGGTATACCGATAATCAATAAGACCCTGTGTAAAAATTGAGGTTATAAACCAGGTTACAAATACTGCAGTAAATAAGAATATTATCTTTTTATTAATACTGGATTTCCCTTTACTAGACTGATTGTAATAGTAAAAAATCAAAAATAAAATAATACAAATTAAAGCAGTTATAACGCCTCCACGAGAAAAGGTGACAATTGCCCGATAGCTTATCATTCCAAATAAAATTAAATCTATAAGATTAATTATTGGCACTTTAATAATAAATAGCCGCGTGGCAAGAAGGAATGCACCAAGCCCCATCACTGTTGATATTTGGTTCGGACCAAAATAACCCGAGGCTGCATAATTAGAGTTGGTTCCACTGGATAATGACTCTCCTATACTCGGTGTATAAAGAAATAAATAAAACATATGACATACCAATGGTAAAAGCAAGAACATTAAAATATAATTGAATTGCACCCCTGTGATCTTTTTATAATAACAGTATAAAGCTGCTATGCCCAGACAAACAGGCCCTGCCAGGTTAAAAGCTACTGCTTTTCTAAAAACCACCTCATAATCCAGAGTTTGAGACGCCACAAGGATTCCAGGTATTAATATGATAAGATAGATCCAGAAAGGTGTTGTTTTAATAGAAGCACCTTTAAAAAACATACCTATTAATAAGAATAGGATTACCGAATATTTTCCCGTTTCATAGAAAATAATTCCTTCGGTCATTCGAAAAAGAACTTCAGCTCCTGAAATATATGCTGCTGCCATTAAAGCTTCATTGTTCTTGTTTTTTCGAATAATAATAAATAGAATCCAAAAAATCCAAATGGCAGAAAATATAATGGTCGCGGAAGGACGAAATGAATAAAGTATTAATGCGATTACAAAATGTAAAAGCACTAACTGTATATATTGTATTTGGGTGAGATTTTTAATGTCTTAAAACTTTATTTTATTCGATTAAATCTAGTTGAAATAACTATGATCTTATCTTTAGAATTCAAAAAAAATAGTAGGTTACACCTTGTTTACATATAATAGATCATTCTTTATTTTTAAAAATGGACTGAAAGAATTCAATCACTAATGGTATTGAATTTTTTTCTGAATAATTTTCAATGATCCTTTTTTGAAAATTATTTGCATCTTTTTTCATTTCTTCAGGATTGCGCAAATAATAAGTAATACCTGCTGCAAAGGCTTTCGGATTCTCTTGTTCTACAACTATTCCATAGTTCCCAATTACTTCTTTAATATCACCAACATTGGTGCAAACCACTGGTAATCCAGCAAGACCATACTCCAGAAGCGCCATAGGCAAACCTTCTGAGCTTGAAGATAACACTCCAATCGATGCAGGATGTAACAACGAATTAATATTTTCTTTTTGACCATACATAAAAACGTTATCCTTCAAATTATTATCATCAATAAATTCTAAAAGCTTGGCAGTATAATTTTTATCTGAATTATTACCTACAAGATGCAGACTAAGAGAAAATTTTTGATGATCTAAAAGAGAAAAAGCTTTTAGGAGGGTAATATGATCTTTTGGATGACGAAAATTTGCAACACAAATTATATTAATATCGCTATTACCCCGTAAATTAATATCTATAGAGCTAGTTTCCTCTAACCTTACAAAGTTTTTTAGTAAAAGCACTTCTTTACAGAGAAGGTTCTTTTTTGTCCATTCGTATAGATCTTGATTGACAACAATTATTCCATTAAAAAATTTAGACGCTATCTTTAGAAATCCCAAATTTTTATTATTTAGTGCTCTAGCTCCCAAATGATCATGCCATACTAGTTTAGTATTTGGGATCATTATTTTAATAAGAACACCCACAAAAAAAGAACTACCGTGTGCATGTATTAAATCAATTTTATATAATTTAATATAGTCCTTTAGCTTTAGTATGGCCCTTATGTCAAAAGTACCTTTACGATTAAGAAAAATATAATTCTCTTTATTTTTTATTTTTTTCTTTAAACTTCCTTCCAGCCTGGTACAACATAAATGGGAATCTACGATTTCTCCTGAAAACGAATTGGCATAATTTACAGCCATTTGCTCAGCCCCTCCGGGTCTCAATGAATCTATAAGCTGTAATATCCTCATTAATTTAATTATAGTAGCCTAGGAATTACTAAGTAGGATTTTAATTCCATCTTCCAATTTTTCGAGAGTATATTCCTGAGACCATTCCGTCGCTGCTAAAGATTTTTCCCTCATTTCAACAGGATCCTTAAGAAGGTCTTTTATTTTTTTTAAAGTTTCCTTGGTAAATTCTGATTCAATTACTTCCTCTTTTGATATAAGTAAACCCCGACTTTCACCCCCTAGCATCCACGATACACAGCTTACTTCACTTGCTAATGGTATACAACCAAAAAACATTCCTTCTGCCAGAGCTTTCGGCCAGCCTTCACTAATAGAGGGTAATATAGAAAAATGAGAATTCATATAAGCCTCCTTTAAAATCTGGCTATCGCGGTTACCATGAAGAATGACTGAATTTGTTAAATTATTTTCAGTAATATATGTATCCATTTTTTCAAATTCTTGACCCCCTCCGTAAATATCGAGTTTAACAGGAAAGTTATCTTTAAGAAGTTCATGTATGATTTTAACAGCCATCAAAGGTCTTTTTCCTTGAGAAAGGGTACCGGCAAAAATAAACCTGTAAGGCGGAGAAAAATCTTTATTAATTTCAATTTTTTCGGAATCAGAGTAACTTGCGGTAAAAAAGGGAATTATATTTTCCCCCTGATTACTCCAATTTCCATATACAAGCACCTTTATATTCCTGGTTAGAAAACTGTTCCCTAAAATCCATTTTTGTAAGTTATAGCTCCAGGGTTGCTTACTTTTTGGGTCCCAATTCCCTGCATATTTAACTGATTTAGGTTTGCCTGGAAAAAATATCTGTACAATACAAGCTAATAAGCCAACATTACCCGGGCAACGTATATGAACATGATCTGCCCAAATAAATGACCGAAAAATCTGTGAAAAAATTATTGGCAATAATAAAAATGATTTACAAATCTCCCATATATTCTTAAATGAGAAAAAAGGTAACTTAAATAATTTTATAGGTGTGTTAAAATCTGATAACAATATTTTTTCCGGATAAGTAGTAGGAGATGCTATTGCAACCTGCTCAACATGATCAAACCATAGTTCCATCTCGCGAACGTATGGACCATAAGAGGAGTATTTATTGCCTCTTTTGATTGTAGGAGCATTTGTAATTGTTAGAAACTTCAATTATATATAATCTTGAGATGTTTTATTGCTAATTTTCGATGCAGGAACTCCTAATACCGTCGAATCTTTCGGAACATTTGTTATAACTAAAGAATTAGCTCCAATTACTGAATTGTCGCCAATTTCAATCGGTCCAGCTATTACAGAATTCACGCCTATATATACATTATTTCCAATCTTAGGAACTCCTCTATTATTCTTTCTCCCACTAACACCAATGGTCACTCCTTGAGAAACATTACAATTGTCACCGATAATTGCCCGGCTATTTATTATTACACCCCCAAAGTGCCCGATATAAAATTCTTTTCCAATTTTAGCTGAATATGGTATAGAAATCCCCGTAAGAATTTCAATTATTTTCTGAAGAAAAACACCGGCAATTAACAGTATCCGTTTTAGAGGTTTTGGAAGGCTGGATTTAAAAATTCCGTTACTCATTCTATAAATAAAAATTGCCCAAAGACTTTGTTGAGTCAATAAAAGAGTTATGGAAGATTTCCCACTATACTCTTTATATTTTTTTAAATCATCTCTAAAGCGCGGCATTCAAAACTCAATTTTATATTCTACTTATTACGCATTAAAATAGTTAAATGCATACAACTAAACATATATGAATCAGAATTTTGAGACCTTTTCCAATCTTCCACATGCCACTTTTTCCCCAGCAAATCTTTTTTCTTAGAAGATAGGGGTAATAATGAAATCATAAAGAACCATTTTGCTTTGCCTAATACAGCATGTCGCTCTTTGACATCAAATGCCTTAGCATATAAATAATAAACTTTTCGGGAAAATGGCCATTCCCATTCTTTGTCACTTTGAAATGGTCTATAAATTCTTCTGATTAATTTTATAGGCAAACTTGTTTCTAAAGGATCATAACTTATAATCTCTCCCTTAGGTTTCAATTTTAGCTTTAATCTTTCAATTAAAAATTTAGTGTCCTTAAAATGATGTAAAACTCCATATGCATATATTAGGTCAAATTCATTTTCCAAAAACTCTTCAGACAAAAAATCTACGGCAATAGCTCGAGCATGGGGAATATTTTCAAGTCTTTTACTGAATTTAGTTATAGCAGATTCACTTAGGTCTATTGCTATATATTCTCTGGCATTCTGAGCTAAAAATATTGATAAGGCATTTCCTTCAAAACATCCAAGATCCAGAACTTTCTTATTTGACAAATCACCAAACCACACTTTATGGAGTTCATATATATCATTTTGGATTCCTATATTTTTTCTGGTTTTATTTAATAAGCCATTTCTGAAAAAAGACCATACTTTCGTAGGGAGATTCTTCTTTTTGGTTTCGTAAAATTCTTTTTGCTTATCTGTTAAATCTTTCTTTTCGGCCATCAAATTGCGTTTCCAGGTTTATCTAAAAATAATATTGTAATCATTAAGATTATATTCAATAAATGATTTCCAGTTTAATTTTCAATGGCCTCATTTTTATAAAATTGACAGGAGATTCTTTTCAAATCTATTCTTTTTTACTTAATCAATGATATGCAGTACAATAACTATAGCATTTTTTTTGAAAAGTTAAATATCACTTGCCTCCACTGATCTAAGAAATTTTACTTTTGTTAAGTAGATCTTTTCTGTATATATTATTTAAAGGCTTAATTTTCTGAAGTGACGTTTCAACAGATTTAAAACCTATCTATCATCCTTTTATTCCAGGAGAAAGAAAAGGATAACTGTTGTTGAACATTATTAAAGTAACACAATATATAGCAGTTAAAGTAAAAATGTTTTACTGCATTTTTTCATTTTTCCTTGCAAAAGGTTTTTTAATCATTAAACTCCACCATCCTATAAATCTACCAAAACTCTCAGTTAAAGCTTCCATTCTATTTTTTGTATTAAAAATATTACCTAACCTAATCAAAGAAAGTAAAAAAGAGGTGCTATTCCATTTTATTCTTGCTTTTAAGCTGGGATTTGGGTTTTTTACCCTCCAAACATACCAGCCATTTCTTACCACCATTTTTCCATACTTGAATTTATTTGGTCTGCCTGCTACATCATGATGATGTTCTATCCTAGCTGCAGTATTAACATACAATTTTCCCATTCGAGAGGTACGTAAAGAAAAATCGGCATCCTCATATAAACCATAACCTTCAAAGTATTTAGAAAACCTAATTTTATCAAAGACTATTCTTTTGTAAGAGGCTATACCTCCCATAAGCAATTCAACCTCATAAATCTTATCGCTAGGGGGCAAAAAGCCTATTGAATATCCATGAGAAAAATCTGGCATAATTCCTGGTTTTTCATCGGGTGCCAAACCAAATTTTCTTCGCAAAGAAAACCGGGCCCCTTCTTCTCTAACCCAGCCGTCAAAAAAATATTCCTTTTCGCAAGGTGTATAGCTTTCTTCAACTTTTCTCCATCTAGTTTCATTAGATATATAACCAGACACACCCAAAGCTTCGGGAACCTGTCGATACACTTTTAGTATTTCCTCGAAGTAATGAGTTGAGACTACTGTATCATCATCCAGAAAAAAAATGATCTCAGATTTTATCGAAGTTTTAGAAATTCCAAAATTCCTTTGCCTGGTTAATCCCCGGTCTTTTTCTTTTACCTGGTAGTATTTTAAATTCGCATAGGACTGTTCATTAAGTATATTCTTTGTTCTATCATCCTCTGAACCATCAATAATTAAAACTTCATTAGGATGCATAGTCTGAATGGACACTGATTCCAATAAATTAATCAAAGAGTGAGGTCTCTGATAAGTACAAATGATAAGACTGAAATACATTGAGAAATTCTAAAAATTAATTTTTGTAGGGAATGGTATTCTTTTGAAATTATTCATATCTCACCCCCCTTTTATTAAGGTTCTGTGCATATAACATTGAGCGATTGAATTGTAATATCTTAAAGGGCATTTTAAACACCCTTAATAAAAAGCTACGCCGTGGATTTTTGAAAAGATATAAAAAAAAGTATTTTGATCGATATTCCTTTATCTGACTTGAGTTAAAACGCTTTATTATACCGTAAAGAATTGTAGGACTTGGCACGGGTCTAATATAACGTACCGGCCTGTCTAATTCCCAGGCCTGTTTATTTCTTTTTTTCCCTAAGAGCTTAGATTGGATTCCCCAATGCCGATAACCACCTGATGGTGGTTTCAGATGCAGATTAGCCGAAAAAGGATTAAATACTACCATTGCTCCTTCATGGAATAAGGAAAAACCAAAATCGCTATCCTCTCCATAACCGCCATCAAAATTCACATCATTCCCACCTAGCCTTTCTACCCAGTCCTTTTTAACACATGAATTAGCATTGCTAAAAGTCTGTGCAGCTCCTACCTTCCAACGATTTTCACCTAGACTAATTAAGGCTTTTTCTAGTTCTTGAAGTCCATCTGTATGCTTATTAGCCATGATATCCAATCCATTGGTAGCGTTTGCCTTGTAGGTTTGAATTAGTTTAATGTGGTTTTTTGTAAAATCTGTAGGTATTCGTGTATCATCATCAGCAAAAATTATATAATCTCCCTGGCACCTTTGTATAGCTTCATTTCTAGCCTTACAACTACCCTTACTTTTTTGCCAAAATATTTTAAGGTCAAAAGAAAATCTATTTTTAGTATAGATATCGTCCTTCCTGTCCTCCTCTGGTGTAGCATCTACAACAATGATTTCTTTTACAGGGTATTCCTGTTTATCATAGTCATGCAAAAGCTGTAAAGTATAATTCTGCCGTAACATAGTGGGGATTATTACGCTAATTTCAGGCTTACCCTCAATTTCTGCTAATTTCCTGGGGGGAACTATTGGAAATACATTATTCAGCGATTCGGCATTCTTTACATTTAGATATGCATTAATCTCTTTGAATGGATGTTTTAAACCTTCTTTCAACAACATGTTTAAAGCATGTTCTCTTTTAAAATTCTTTTTAAAGAACATATATCTATCAAAAGCTGAAATTTCTACGAATTCGTTATATGCAGGGTAAAGGCCTTTTACATATAATGGAATACCACCTCCATATCGCAGCATTCGAAATCCCATATCTAATGCAGGCATAACCTCTGACCTATAATTCTCTGGAAACCCGTCAAAAAGCTCCCACACTTCTTTTCTTACTACAAATTGTTTTGGATTTATTCTCCAATTAACTGCGATTTTTAGATGCGTGATATCATTTAAGAACCACCAAAAAACAGCGATTTGATATACCAGTTCAGGGAAGATGTCTTTAAACCCCTGGTCGAGGGAACTATGCCACAAATCGCCTGGTCCTTTAGCCAGTTCATCAAGCATTTCTAATTGAGGATCACCACGGTATAGCAGGGTATTTCCGTTACTGGCCTTATATTCCTTAAGATCCATTACTAAGTATTTTTTTATAGAATTCAATATTTTGTGAAGCAACCACTTCAGCAGAAAATAATTCTTTAACTCTTTCTCTAGCTGCTTTCCCCATCAATCTGCTCAAATCTTCATTTTTTAGTAGCTCAAAAATCTTATCTGCATACTTATTATGATCTTTGGGATCTACTGCAAAACCTGTTTCTCCATTGATTATTACTTCTTTGGCCCATCCAATATCAGAAGTAACAAGTGGTTTTTCCATTGCCATTGCCTCCAGCCAGGTCATGGGTAAGGCTTCTGCAAAACTCGGCAAAACTACTACTCCGGCGCTATCCACCTGGTTAAGAACATCATGGTAAGATATTTCACCTAAAAATTTTACTTTCGCTATAGCTTCAGGAGAAAGTATTTGTTTAATAATGTTTATAGTTGAATTCGAGGTTTTTTTATCGACCACATCTTTTCCTGCAAATACCAATTCAGCTTCGGGTATAACTTTATTTACGATATTAAAAATTTCGGCCAGCTCAATAACTCCCTTTTTCCTAATGATACTTCCAAAATAAAGTATCCTATTTTTTTTAATATCATCAGTTATAGGCTTAAAAAATAGAGTATTAACAGAGTTCGGAATAACCACTATCTCTTTTTTCAACCTAAAAATTTCTCTGGTTTTCTCTGCTGTAAACTTACTTACAGAGATTAAGTGATCTGCACCCTTTAGAGCATTTTTTTCAAACCAGAAATTTTTTCTTTTCTGTTCTCTTTGCTCGAGATGACAAAAATAAGCATCGCTACCGTTCATTCTTATAACCAGAGAACAACGAATTTTCATAAAGGCCGTAATACCTGTCCAATCTGGAGCTTCGATTGCATCTATCTTCTCAATTGTAATATATTTGTTTAGATAATTCTGAAGAAATTTTCTATAAAGGTACCATCCCATCAATCGAAACCTGCGCTGCTTTATTAGATGAAATTTAATTCCATTTTCCTCAAAAACATCATCATCTTCCTGGCCGTATATAAACAAAGAAACCCTAACCCCCTTCTTAACCAAAGATTCTACCATATTTTTGATACTTGTTCCTATTCCTGCGGCGGCATTAGTGCGAACGTGGGGATATTCTGGAGTGAGAAAGCCTAAATGCATGGAAGCAGTTTTAAGTGATTAGATAACATTTCCTCTAAATTGAATCTCTTTTCTATCAAATTGTGTACTGGCTGGCTTATCTCTTTTTTTCCTGTCATTATATCCTGTAAAATAACAATTAACTGTTCTGTATTTTTTGGCTCGAATATATAGCCATTCATATTGTCATTGATGATCTCCAGGTTACCTCCAACCGGAGTGGTAATAACGGGAACATTAGATGCCAGGCTTTCTAGAATAGACAGACTAAAACATTCCATATAGGTGGGTTGAATTAAAAAGGAATAATTTTGAAATAATTCTGGTAGTCGCGAAGTGCTACCTCGTAGTTCTATTATACCATTTAAGTTATTAAAAACCACCTGTTCTTTTAGTTCATTTTCTAATGGCCCTTCTCCATATACATCAATTTTCATTTTCTCTTTAATACCGTCAGGCAACCTCCCAACAGCCATAATCAGGTCTGAAATACCTTTTGATTTACGCAAATGTGAGGCGACTATAAACCTTCCATGATTTATCTGTTCCCTTTTTTTATAGCACTTGAAATCTATTCCATTATAAACAACACTTGTCTTTTTCATTAAGGCTTTTCCATAATCCTTAATGATGGCATCGGCAGTATATTGGGAGACTCCTGCAAAATGATCTATATAAGAGGCGTAGAGCATTCCTCTTACTTTGTTTTTAAGACGTTTTTTTTGGGAGAAACCTTCCAAAGGGCGCGGATTATGATCTACAGCAATAATATATGCTGGTGTTCTTTCTTTAATCTTTTTAAAGAAGGGCGTACATAATGCAATAAAATGGGTTACTACAACTGAGTAATCTTTTTTCAAGTGTAAATGTTTAGTAAAAAAGCTTTCCAAAGCTTCGGTTCCCGCTAGACTTACATCTAAGTCTGAATGAAAATCAGGATGATTATTCCCCGCGAAAAACCACTTTACATAACATCCTTTTCTTTTGAGTTCTTTATCGTAAGCTCTAAAGAACCTGTCCATTCCCCCTATTCGGTCAGGTTTTAATTCATAATTACAAACTACGGCGATATGTTGCTCACTACTCAAACCTCTATTATCTTCTTTAATTTTTTTACAATTCGCATACTGGTTCCTTCCAGACTCTTACCTATTTGAAGATCCAGCAACTTCATTCGGTTAGCTTTATTAAGATGCGGATCCATAAGATAGGTATTGATCGCTTCAATAAGTTCCGCTTTATTTTTTGAAATTTGAACAGCTCCACTTTGCACTACTTTCTCATAATGACCAAACTTAAGAAAACGCTGGTCATTATATAGCCCATTTTCTTCGTTTCCAAAAACCGGATTGATAACCGGCTTATTGAACAACATAAAATCAAGGCTCATGGTAGAACACATATTAAGGTTCAGGTCTGTGTATTCCAGAAGTGCTCTTAGATCTTTAATATCCTGAACTCTGGGAATACGTTGTGACCATGGTTCAGGATGTTCTTCCCTGGCAACAAACCAATCGGGGAAATTCCAGCTTATAAATGGATATTTTTCTTTTAAATAAAGAAATCTTTCAGGCTCTTCAGCAGGTGAAGTACGCACAATGAAATTCACTTCCTCAGAAACTTTGTCTGCCTGTATCGCTGAAGCTATGGCTTCAATATAAAGCGCGTCATTCTGGCTGGTAGAAACATCTCCGCAGCTATAACAAATAGTTTTTTTTGTGGGGTCTAATTCAAATTTCTTAAAGAAATCATTTTTAGTTGATTCATATTCGGGCATTATATATGGTTCAAATTGTGGGGTACCTACAACCTCCACATCGTCTGCCTTTGTAGCTGGGTAGAAATGAATCAACTCTTCTTTCATTAGATCACTCCATACCAGGTAAAAATTAAATCCCGCAGCCATACGACCTTTTGAAGCCAGGTTATCCCAACTAAAAATAAAAGAACTGGTTTTGATCCCAAGATTCTGAGCTGCAGCAACTAAAGGTACTACATATGGGGGACGCTGATGGGTAAAAAAAAGAAGTCCTGGCTCATTATTCTTTAAAATGCCTAAGCATTCTTTGGTAACCTTATGATTTCTCAAAGATCTCTGTTGTCTCTTTTCCAGAATCCTGATAAATTTTTCAGAATGAAATAAATTTGTGATCCTGTAAATAAGACGGATTGCCTTACCCCGGTTAGATTCGCTATTTGACTTATTAGCTTTTAAATTATCATTAATTCCGAAATAATCTTTGTGTAGTTGTAAATGTGCTACTTCTTTGAATTTTCTCCAAAACCAGGTTTGGAATGGCTCAACATACACCGGTAGCTCAGTTATTTTTAAATTATTATAACTATTGTGACTATATACTTTTTCTGGTAAACCGGAATAAATAATTACTTCTTCAAAATTTTTGACTGCCTCAGCAAGAAAATTACTTAAAATAAAATTTCTATAACCAACGCCATCTGTAATTACCAAACCGAGTTTTCCTGAGTTTTTTTCCTTCATTTTTTGGCAGGTGTTAAAGCAAAAATAGTAGAAATATTAACTTTACCTTCTTAGAATTAAAACTATTGTTTTCCATTCTTTAGATGAAAGCAGTTAATTGAAACTTTTCTATATTGCCCTTGGATTATAGCTATTAGTATGACAACCGATTCACAATTAAACCAGGATAAAAATAAAGACTATTATGAAAAGCTTTATGATAATTATGATATAGAAGGAATTCTTTACTGGATAAAAAATTTAGAGGAAGTTCTTCCACGAATTATCAGTACAAATACTACCTGGAACGGACTTTACAAATATAACTTCCAAAAATGTTTGAAAGGAAAAAAGGTCCTTGAGATGGGTTGTGGAGATTGCTCGAATGCTGCTGTTATGGCAGCACTTGGAGCGGAAGTATATGCTAATGATATTGCTTCTGCGAGCGGAATCATTGTTAATAAGCTAAATAACAATTATGATTTTAAACATCCAATTCGTTTTATCGAAGGTGATTTTTTAGAAAATTCTCTGGCATCGGGTAGCTTTGATTTTGTTATTGGCAAGGCTTTTTTACACCATTTAACCATACCGGTTGAAAAATCTTTTATTAAGGAAACTGCCAGACTTCTTAAAGCTGAAGGGGAAGCGCGTTTTTTTGAACCGGCCGTAAATAGTAAAATACTGGACGAGCTAAGGTGGCATATTCCCGTACCCGGTAGGCCATCAAAATTTAATAAAAAGGCATTTAGAATATGGAAAGAGCAGGATGTTCATCCAGACAGGTCCTTAAATTCCAGGCATTTTGAGAATGTAGGCCGAAAGTTCTTTAAAGAAACTGAAATTATTCCTGTAGGCACCTTAGAAAGATTTCATAGAATAATTCCTGGAAACCGATTCAATTCAAGGTATCGAAGATGGGCTTTAAAAAATGAGCGGTTTTTACCTAGTATCCTTAACATTGCGTTTGCAAGAAGTCAATTAATAATATACCGCAATAAACTTTAAAATTAATATCAAACTTTTTCCAACCATAAATTACCTCCAAAATTTTTATAGCTTAAAGGCATTCTTAAAAAGGCGTCTTTATGATGGAGATGAAGATAGTGTGAAAAAAAACGAATTTTAAAATTTTTGTTATACATGAGAAAAGATTTTAAAAAATAAATTTCATTCCAATTTCTACCCTCAAGAACCCATTCCCTGGGATATTCAAATGGATAGAAAATATCATGAAAATGAATGTAAACTCCATCTTTCAAAATGGGGAGAATTTCACTTATAATATAATTCACGTCACTACCCGTTTTAACGACATGAGAACTATCAATAAAAAGAATATCTCCTTGCTCTAAATTCTTAAATGCATCTAAAGGTATAAGTTGTACATTCATCTCTTGTAAATGTACGTTCTCCCTTTTTTTATCTGAAATTAAGGATTTGAGTCTTTCAGGATATGGCTCAATAAAGTTGATTTGAATTTTACTATCAAAGAATATTCTGTTTACATCGATCATAAGAGCTGAAGAAAAACCTGAACCAACTTCAATTATACTTTTAGGTTTCAAATACCTCATCATTGAATATAGTATGATTCCATCAGTATAAGAATAAAACCCATTATCAAAATAATATTCTAATCCTTCTAATTTTGATGTAGTAAAAGGCATCTCCTCATAAAATTCTATAAATTTGTCCAGTAATTTAATCTGGTTATCTTCCTCCAAATCTATTCCGTTCAAATTAACACTAGAATTCCAGATTTTATCCTGATATTTTACTATTTCGCTTTTTAATATAATAGGAGAATAAAAGTGTCCTGGAAGATGACAAGAATTTTCAGAATGCTTCTTTCCTTCCTTCCATAACATATAGTTCTTATAAATAGTCGTTCTTTTTATTTTCTTCTTTACATGTTTTTTAAACTTAATCATCATGATATTTTTCAACAAAAAGTTAATTTTATGACCTTTTAACAAATAAAGATTTTTTCATCGAATTTTAAATCATAACCTAATAACTTTTATTCCTAAACCCCATTATCTTTTGCTACTCGAAAATTAATAGTTTTCTTGCATCTAAAATCATTATCTTTTTCAATTGCTAAAAAATAAAAATCTAGAATGATCTTAAAGGCCGAAAATATTTCCAAACAATATCGACTGGGGACAGTAGGCACGGGCACCTTAAAGCACGATGCACAGCGTTGGTGGGCCGGGATTAGAGGCAAAGAAGATCCTTTCTTAAAAGTAGGTGCAGTAAATGACCGCTCCAGCAAAGCCAGTGAAGACTATGTGTGGGCTTTAAAAGACATTAATTTTGAGGTTAAGCATGGTGAAGTTCTTGGGATCATTGGAAAGAACGGAGCCGGTAAATCTACCTTATTAAAAATATTGTCCCGGGTTACTTCACCCACTACCGGGAGTATAAAAACAAAAGGACGAATCGCTTCCCTTTTAGAAGTTGGTACCGGTTTTCATGGCGAGTTAACCGGCCGGGAAAATATCTTTATGAACGGAGCGGTACTTGGGATGACAAAAACGGAGATCAAAAATAAGCTGGATGAGATCATCGCTTTTTCCGGTTGCGAAAAATATATAGACACCCCGGTAAAGCGGTATAGTAGCGGGATGACAGTTCGCCTGGGTTTTGCCGTTGCCGCACATTTAGAGCCTGAAATTTTAGTGGTAGATGAAGTACTCGCCGTAGGAGATGCCGAATTCCAAAAAAAAGCCATCGGTAAAATGCAGGATCTGTCTATTGGCGAAGGTAGAACAGTGTTATTTGTAAGTCATAATATGGCTAGTATAAAAAGTTTATGTACTAGTGGATTAGTTCTAAAAAATGGTAGCATATCTTACAATGGAAATATCAGAAAATGTGTAGAGAATTATCTCAATGATGATATTGAACAAAAGTGGCACTTTACAAGCTTTCAAAATAACTCTAGTGCCTTTATAAAAAATGTATTTGTAAGAACCAGTTATAAAAATGGAATACATGACTTCCTTGAAACAATTAAAATAGAAATTGAAATATATTCAAATTCGACAATAAGAAACCCAGCGGTTTCATATCAAATTTTGAATAATGATAACCAACCGATTGTTCATGAATTAATTTTAAATGAAGAAAAAGAATTTTGTCAAGATCAAGGTACCTTTAAGTTAATTTCCACTATTAATCAATTAAAACTGTACCAAGGTTTTTACAAACTGAACGTGTTTTTTTCAGATTACAAATCAGGTATTTTAATAGATTCTTTAAATGAAATATGTAAATTTGAAGTTATTAATAGCAATAAACGTCCGGTCTACTGGGCCACCGGTTCTGCGGTATATAAAGAAAACTCCACGAATTGGCAAATTTTAAATATATCTAAGTAATGGTAAGCCCCGTCAGTTTAAAATCTAACGATGCAGTACTTATAGAAGAATTTAATACTGAAAGTATTATTAATTCCTATAGGGAATTGGGATTAAATGTAAATCACTTTTTTAGTACTAAAAGCCTTTCTCTTTATAAGTGTAAATCTACCGGATATAGGTTTTATTATCCATATACCTCAATTGGGGATGCTCATTTCTACTCAGAATTATCAAAAGTTAGAAAAAATTACTATTCAACACGATGGGAACATCTTCAGTCTTTAGCATATTTAAAAAATAAAGAAAATGTATTGGAGATAGGTTCGGGATTTGGAATCTATTTATCCTTATTAGCAGAAAATAAAATTAATGGAAAGGGGTTAGAGTTAAATCCTCAAGCAATAGAAAATAATAATTCACCTTATACAATTGAAAACAAATTGATTGGGGAAGAATCGAAAGAAAATCCTAATAAATATGATGCTGTTGTTATGTTTCAGGTTCTGGAGCATGTCCCAAAAGTAAACAGTTTTATTACTGACGCCTTAAATTCGCTCAAGAAAGGCGGCAAACTTATAATTGGCGTTCCTAATAACAATCCTTATTTATTCATCAATGACAAACACCATACATTGAACCTACCCCCACACCATGCCGGTTTATGGAACAAAAAATCATTAAAATCTTTAGAAAAAGTTTTTCCATTAGAATTGGAGGTAATAGAGTTTGAACCATTAGAAGAATCATATGATCAATTTATAAACCATCTATTATCTAATAAACAAAATTTTTATTATAGAAAGCTTGTTAACATTACCAGAAAATTATTTCCAAAATTATTGAAGAAAATTTTATGCCGATTAATTAAAGGTAGAAATGTTTTAGCCGTATTCACGAAAAAATAATGGAGAATTTTACTAATGTTAATTTAACGGTTTCTAATTTAGACAGGTATTTTATTAGAAAGAGTATCCTTGAGAATATAGAACTAATTTCTTCAAAGCTTACAGGGGAATTAATTGATATTGGCTGTGGAAAGATGCCTTATAAAAATTATATCCTTAAGAATTCTCAAGTTGAAGCTTATATTGGATTGGATATAGAAACCGCAATTAATTATGATGAAAATATAAAACCTGATTTTTACTGGGATGGCATAACGATGCCTTTTGATTCAAATTCTTTTGACTGTGCTTTAGCTACGGAAGTGTTGGAACACTGTCCGGAGCCGGAAGTTGTTTTAAAGGAAATATATCGTATCCTTAAAACAGATAGTATATTTTTTTTTACAGTTCCATTTTTATGGAATTTACATGAAGTACCTCATGATGAATATCGATACACCCCTTTTTCACTGAAACGTCATTTAATGAATGCTGGTTTTGAAGATATAGAAATTAAAGCCACAGGAGGCTGGCATGCCTCAATGGCCCAAATGCTAGGACTGTGGGCAAGAAGAAGCCCCATGACTTCTATTAAGCGAAAAATACTTTCTTATTTTTTAAAACCTGTAATACGCTATTTGATAAAAATGGACCAACCTAAAAATATAGAGTTTACAGAAGGTCAAATGATAACCGGACTCACGGGAACAGCAAAGAAAAAGGTATGATAAATACTGCAATAATTTCACCTTCACAGAATGCATATTCTGAAACTTTTATCCAAGCTCACAAAAGGTTGGAAGGGAATATTTTTTACTATTACGGTGATAAATCATTCTTGCATTTAGAAGGTGAGGGTCCGCTTCCAAACATGCCTAAAACAACAATTTTGAAAGTAAAACGAAAGCTATTCAAAAAACCTTATTCATATCTTCAAGAGCAACTATTAATAAAATCATTTAAAAAAAATAATATTCAAGTAGTATTGGCGGAGTATGGAGTAACCGCCGCAATTCATCTACCGGCTATAAAACAGCTAAATTTGCCTTTAATCGTGCATTTTCATGGTTACGATGCATCCCGTAAAGATATAATTAAAAGATACAATAACTATAAGGAGGTTTTTGATTATTCCAGCTATATCA
Organism: Christiangramia sediminis; assembly: GCF_020552705.1. GTDB lineage: Bacteria > Bacteroidota > Bacteroidia > Flavobacteriales > Flavobacteriaceae > Christiangramia > Christiangramia sediminis. Next base: position 42,686 of record NZ_JAJBZG010000004.1, read on the forward strand.
TAGTTGTCTCAAAAAAAATGCATGATGATATACTAAATATGGGATGTCGTGAAGAAAAAATTATCTATAACCCATGTGGTCCTCATGATAAATTTCTGGATATCTCTCCAAAATTTACAAACCAGCAGTTTATATCTGTCGGTAGGTTTGTAGACAAAAAAGCGCCTTATTATACATTATTAGCATTCTCTAAGATTTTAAACAACTATCCAGAAGCAAAACTTGTAATGGCTGGAGATGGTGTATTAATTAATACCTGTAAAAATATAGCGCAGTATCTGGGAATGGAAAGTAGTGTTTCTTTTCCTGGTATTATAACACCTGAAAATTATAGAAAATATTTAGAAAATTCATTAGCATTTTTACAACATTCCATTACTGCAGAAAATGGTGATTCTGAAGGCACACCAGTAGCAATACTTGAAGCTAGTGGCGCGGGTTTACCTGTAATTTCTACAATTCATGCTGGGATACCCGATATTATTATAAATGGAACTACAGGTTTACTTGTAAAAGAACATGATGTTGATTCAATGGCTCAAAAAATGAAAGTACTTTTAGACAACTTAGAATTAGCAAAAGAAATGGGTAGGAAAGGAAAAAAGAATGTTTATGAAAATTACTCCATTGAAAAGCATTTAGAAAAAATCAACCATCTTATAAATTCTGCTGTAAAATTCAGAATGAATTAATTTTTGAATATTTATTAGTCAATTAATTTAAAGCCTGGGTTGTGGTAGAAAAACCTGACCGTATTTTAAAAAATCTAATCAAACTTTAATATCATAAATTGGAGTAGATGAAATTTTCAATACTTATTGCAAATTTTAATAATGGCGCCTTCTTTAAAGATTGTTATAGAAGTATTATAGATCAAACCTATAATAATTGGGAAGTCATCATTATTGATGATTGCTCTACAGACAACTCTGTCGAAAAAATAAAACATCTTATTGGAAATGACCCAAGATTTCAATTTTACACTAATAAAAAAAATCAAGGATGCGGTTATACGAAAAATAGATGTGTAGATCTGGCGAATGGAATAATATGCGGTTTTCTTGATTCTGATGATGCCTTAAAAAAAGACTCCTTAAAATTAATGGTCGAAACTCATCAAAAATCTCCTAAGATAGCTATTGTTACTTCAAAATATATCATAGCCAATAAAGACATGGAAATTGTTGGGGAATGTTCTCATGGCAATGAAATCCCTTCAGGAATGTCATATTTAACCTACGGTAAAGGGGCTATGACGCACTTTGCTTCATTTAAAAAAGCAGCATATAATAAAACAATAGGTATTAATAAGAATTATAAAAGAGCTGTAGATCAGGATCTTTATTATAAAATGGAAGAACAAGGCAACCATGTTTTTATTAATCAGTATTTATATATATATAGAAATCATTCACATAATATTTCTCTAGGTCAAAATAAATACAAAGCACATTACTGGCATTTTAGGGCAATATTAGATGCATATAAAAGAAGGAAGAAATTAAATTCAGATATTGATAACTTTACTTCAAAAGCAATAAAAAAATATAAGTCAGATTATTACCTTAATCGTTTTGAGACATTTAAGAACTCTAAGAATTATTGTTCAAAATTTTATTTCCTATATCAATCCTTTATAGCTGCTCCATTTTACAGACCATTTTCTATTCTTAAAGGTTTAGTGTATATAACATTGAGAAAAATATGAATACCCCGTTAGTTTCAATAATTGTCCCGTGTTATAATCAAGCTAAATATCTCGATGATGCACTGGAATCTGTGTTAAATCAAAAGTATTCTAATTGGGAATGTATTATTGTTAATGATGGGAGTTCTGATAAAACAGAAATTATAGCTGCAAAATGGTTAAAAAAAGATGATCGATTCCAATATCTTTTTCAAAAAAATGCAGGTTTAAGTACGGCCAGGAATAATGGTATTGAAAAAGCTTCTGGTGAATATATTTTGCCATTGGATGCAGATGACATGGTTAGTTCTGATTATATAAATTCGGCTGTAAAATCTTTTATGGAAGATCCAGAATTAAAGCTAGTGTATCCCGAAGTAGAAAAGTTCGGAGAGGAAACAGGTTTACTCAGTGTTCCAGATTTTTCCAGGATTACATTAGCAAGGCAAAACATGATTATTTGTTCAGCACTCTTTAAAAAAAATGAGTGGAAAAAGGTTGGAGGATATGATCCTAACTTAATATATGGTTTAGAAGACTGGGAGTTTTGGATTGCAATCCTTCAAAATGGTGGTAATGTAAAAAAACTTCAAATTAGAGGAATTTACTATAGAATTAAAAAAATATCAATGTCTAAAGCTATCACAGCAGAAGAAATCCTTTGGACTGAAAATTATGTCCTTAAAAAACACCCCAGGTTTTTTATCTCCAACTATAATGCGATAGTACAGGAATTACAAGATTTAGAATACCTTCTTAAAAGTGAAAAATTTCTTTTAAATTGCTTATTTAAAAGGATTCTGAATTTTACTTTTTTTAAATAAGATTGTAAAATTATTGTTTATATTTTTTTCTTCACTTCCATTTTAATCCTTCCATGAGAAAGAATTCAACCTCAAAACATGCACCACTAGTTTCCATTTGCATACCAACATACAATGGTGATAAATATCTAAAAGAGGCATTAGAATCAGTTCAAAAACAATCTTATGAAAATTTAGAAGTTATTTTTAGCGATGACAATTCTAAAGATCAAACAATGAAGATTATTTTAGAATTTAAGAAAAGATTTCATTCTCCAGTTTATATTTACCACCATACGCCCAAAGGAATTGGATCAAACTGGAATAACTGTGTAAAAAGAGCGAATGGGAAATATATTAAATTTCTTTTTCAAGATGATATTTTACTCCCTGAATGCGTTGAAAAATTAGTTTTACTAGCAGAAAAAGATAAACAGGTAGGTCTTGTTTTTTGTAGAAGAAATTTCTTGTTTGAACAAGAAAAGAGTAAGTTCAACGCATGGCTCAAATATCATAAAGAATTACATGTTCATTGGAAGAGTATCATTTTTAGAGATAATGATATTATCAGTGGTAAAAAATTATTGAGGGACAACCATATTTTAAGTTTTCCACAAAATAAAATTGGTGAACCATCTGCAGTTTTAATTAGAACGGAATGTTTTAACCGACTTGGATATTTTGAGGAGAGTTTACAACAGGCATTAGACGTGGAGTACTGGCTACGAATAATGAAAAGATATAAAGTAGGTTTTTTAGAAGATCAATTGATAAGTTTCAGAATACATCAAGATCAGGCCACTCAATTGAATCAAAGCAAAGGAATTAATGAAAAAGAATTATTAGAAAAGCTATGTTATAAAAGAGTTTTTTGGCACTTAAATTCTTCTGTTAGATGGAAACTATTTAAAAGCATAAACCGCAACCACCCAATTCGCAGAATATCCTATCTATATAATAAAAAGAAATGATTGCCATTGTTATCCCCTACTTTAAAATTACATTTTTTAAAGAAACTCTGGCTTCTTTAGCTAATCAAAGTAACAAGGATTTCCACGTTTATATAGGAGATGACAATTCCCCTGAAGACCCATATCCACTGATTAACTTGTATAAGTCTAAATGCAACCTACAATATAAAAAATTTGATACCAACTTAGGAAGCATTTCGCTGGCTAAGCACTGGGAAAGGTGTATTGAGATGACACGAGATGAAGAATGGATAATGCTTTTAGGTGATGATGATGTTCTTAGCTATAATGTCATTGATCAATTTTATAAGCAGTTGAATAAATCTGAAATAATGACAAACGTTATTCGTTTTGCAAGTTCACCTATTGATGCGAATGGTAAAGAAACCTGGAAGGTTTTTCAGCACCCTGAATATGAATCATCAATTGATTTCTTTTTTAGGAACAGAAGAAGTTCATTAAGTGAATATGTTTTCAATAAAAATGTATTAAAAGAAAAAGGTTTTCATGATTTTCCAATAGGATGGTGTTCAGATATCCTTGCGGTATTAGAAGTCTCAAATTTTTCAACTATCAATTCTATAAATAATGCTGTAGTTTACATTAGAAGCTCTTCTATGAACATCTCAAATAAAAAATATAAACAAAGAGAAAAAGCAATTGCAGCCAAAACCTTTTTACTTTATTTAATCAATAACAAATCTAAAAAATTTACTCGAAGTCAGAGATTAAAATTGATTATTGAGTTAGAAACCGAATTAGGAAAGGATAAAAGCTTATCCTTCAAAGATTGGTTTAAATTATTTAGGTTACACCTTTATAATTTTCAATTTTTAACTTTTTTTAAATTTTCAAGAAGATTTTTCATGCACAGATGGAAATTAATAACCATTAAATGGTAATTATGAAGTTAGCAATCGTAATACCCTATTTTAAAATCGCCTATTTTCATCAAACTTTAGAAAGTCTTGAAAATCAAACTAATAAAAACTTTAATATCTATTTAGGTGATGACGCTTCACCAGAAGACCCTTTAGAACTAATAGATAAAACTAATTTAAGAATTACTTATAAAAGATTTTCTTCTAATTTGGGATCGACCTCATTAATTCAACAATGGGAAAGATGTATTGAGATGACAAGAAATGAAGAATGGATAATGCTTTTAGGTGATGATGATGTTCTACAATCGAATGTTATCGAAAAATGGTATGAGAAATATAATTTTTTTATAGGCAAAGCAAATGTTGTAAGATTTGCTTCAGTCAAAATTAATCACAAATCTTTTGTATATTCCGATCCATTTTTTCATCCTATTTGGGAAGCAGCAACCGATTCCTATTATAGAAGATTCAAAGGATGGACTAGAAGTTCATTATCTGAACATATATTTTCCAGAAACTCCTATAAGATGCATGGGTTTCATAACTACCCATTAGGTTGGCACAGCGATGATCGAGCTTGGTTGGAGTTTTCAAATAATAAACCTATTTATTCTATCAACGATGCAATTGTTTCTATTAGAATTTCTTCTCTAAGTATTTCCGGAAGAACAGACAACGATATTGAGAAACTCGTAGCTACAAAAAGTTTCTATGAGTATTTAATCTTAAAGAAGTTGTTTAAATTCCAGCAATATCAAAAAATTCAAATAGTAAGGAGATATAAAACTTTTCTAAAGGAAATAAAATCTTTCGAGTTTAGGGAAATAATGATTATTGGATATACCTATACTAGATATTTTAAGAGTCAGACTTTTATAAAGTTTAAAAATAAAATTTTCCATAAAAAATTAACCCAAAAATAATTTTTTTACTTTTATTATAAATAAATGACACTTTATCAAATAAAACGATTCTACCATCTATATTTTTCTTACAATACTTTTTTAACCACTTTACAAAAAATTTATCATATTCTAGAAAAAAAAGAATTTGAAGATGCAGTTACCATTATTATTACAAGCTCGGGGCGAAAAGAATATTTGGTGCAAACTATCACCAGTCTGAGGAAAAATCTTATCTCTAAAAGAAAAGTATATTGGTATATCATTGACGACAACCCTGTTTCTAATGAAACTCAAAAGTATATTCGGTCAATGAATTTTGATAAAATAATTTTAAATAAAAAAAACAGGGGCCTGGGCTACAGTTTAAATCGTATCTATAGAAGTGTTTTTACTAAATATATATTTCATTGTGAAGATGATTGGGAGTTTTTAAATGAAATTAACCTAGATCTAATTATATCTCAGTTAAAATCTAAAGAACAACTCATCTTAAACAGAAAACAGCCCCAAAAAGAAGCTCCTGATTTAATTAACGGAGAAGCATATTTAAGAAGATACTATAGTTTTAACCCTCATCTAGTTAAATATAAATCAATACTAAAAATACTTCCATTTTCTAATAAAAGTACGGAAAGAACCTTTTCAGACAGAGCTAGAGAAAACTCTATTAATTCAAGAATCTATAAGTATAATAAGATAGTATTTGTAAGTCATATTGGGGAGAAGCGAACAGTTAAGAAATATTAATAGAAAAAAATAATTAAACTGTTCTCATATTAAAAAGTTATGAAGCCAACAATAAGTATAATTATTCCTACTTACAATCGAGCTCACCTTATTCTTGAGACACTAGAAAGTGTTAGAAATCAAGATTTTAAAAATTGGGAGTGTTTGATAATTGATGATCATTCCACAGATAATACTAAAACTATCGTTTGTGATTTCATAGAAGAAGACAAAAGATTTCGGTATATCAATAAAGGCAAAGATATTAATCGAGGTGCAAGTATATCTAGAAATATTGGAATATCGATGTCTAAAGGTGAATATTTACAATTTTTAGATTCAGATGACATCTTGGCCTCGAATAAATTGAAAGAACAGTTCGAAATATTATCAGCCTATTCTTCAAAATGCATTTCTACCTGTAAATGGGGTATATTTAACTTTAAATCCGATCCTTTGGAGCTTTATGAGAATAAAGCAGATTATAAAACATTTTGTTCTCCAATAGAATATTTTGAAGTTATTGGAAAAGTTGGTGGATTCTTTCCACCTCACTGCTTTTTAATTCATAAAGAACTACTATGCTATTCGGGCTATTGGAACGAAAATATAAGTCTAAATGATGATGGTGAATTTTTTTTTAGGATTATTTTAAATTGTGAAAAAATACTTTTTACAGAAAATACATATGTTAGATATAGAAATAAAAGTGAAAGAAAAGATAATTTAAGTATTTTAAATACTTCGACAAAAGCTCAGGATTTACTAAATAGCTGGAAAATTATTGAAGCATTGTATTTTACTAAATATCCTAACAAAAAATCTACGTATTTAATCAAAAAAAAAGAAAGCGTATATTTTGAATTAAAGAAGGCCTATCCGCATCTAATTAAAAAAAACAAACGGTTTTTTCCACAAGAAATTAAAAATGACAATTTATATGTGAAATATATGAAGGTTAAAAAAAAGATCATAAAAAAAATAAAGAGTTTTATCCAATAATTTAGATGCGCCAAGGCTATAACCCTTATAAAGATAATAAAACTAAACCATTACCTTTTTCCCATCAGGTGGTTATACCAGTTTATATTCCGCATCAAAAAGACTATTTTAAAGACTCTTTTCAAATTCTCAAATTATGTATAGGTTCCATCTTAAAAACCAGTCATCCTAAAACTTTTATTAGTATTATCGATAATGGTAGTTGCAATGAAGTTTCTGAGTATTTACAAAACTTACTAAACTCAGGTGAAATTCAAGAGTTAACCACCACGAAAAACATTGGAAAATTAAACGCTATAATAAAGGCTGTTGCCGGGCAAAATATTCCTTTAGTAACCATTACCGATGCTGATATGCTTTTCTTGAGTAACTGGCAAAGTGAGACAGTAAAAGTTTTTAATGCGTTTCCAAAAGCAGGTGTTGTAGGTTTAATTCCACAGTTCCTTACTTATCAAAACAAAAGCGAAAATCTGCTATTGGAGCATTTCTGGAATAAAAAACTTCGTTTTATTCCGGTTAAAAATCCGTTTGCCCTTGCAAAGTTTTACGAGAGTATTGGGTGGGAACCTAATTATTCCCGTGCCAAATTAGATTATATTTTAGGTCTTACCGCTGAAAATGGACATATAGCTTGTGTAGGTTCTGGACATGCCGTTGCAACATATAGAAGAGAACTATTTAATTTTGATTTTCCACTCTATAATCCTTATAAAATGGGCGGTGGTAGCGAACAAATTCTGGATGATCTCCCCTTAAAATATGGTTTATACCGTTTCACTACTTATGACAATTATGCATATCATTTGGGGAATGTTTATGAAGATTGGATGCAAAAAAAATTTTCTACATTAGATTCAGAAGAGAAAGAATTAACTTTAAAGGAAACCCCATTTACAAAAAAGACTGCTAGTGCTTTTTCTCAATTTAAAGAAAAGCTCATGAATAAAGCTTTAAAGAGTTTTAAAATAAGGATGGTATTTTTAAAACATAAAGGTTTGCCTAAAGAGGTTAGAAAATATTTTTAATGAATAAAACTAACCACATTCCCCAAATTGAAAATATCACCCTTGTTATTTCTACAAAGGATCGTATTGATGAATTAAGAGAAACACTTGATAAATTAAGCTTATTATTAAAGGCCGGAATGCCGGTAATAATTTGCGATGATGGTTCAACAGATGGGACTTCTCATTTTTTAAAAGCCAATTATCCTGAAATTAGAGTTATATGCAATATTGAAAGCCGGGGCTTAATCTTTAGCCGTAACAGGTTACTAAATATGGTTGAAACAGACTTTGCTATTTCACTAGATGATGATGCTAATTTTTTGAGTGATCATCCTCTTTTGGAAATAGGTAAGTATTTTGATGCAAATCATAATTGTGCGGTGACCTCTTTCCGGATATTTTGGTCCAGGGAAATTCCTGAAGTCACTTATTCGACGGATAAACCTATAAGGGTCAAAAGTTTTGTTGGTTGCGGTCATGCCTGGCGTATGAAAGCTTGGAGAGATATCCCCAATTATCCAGACTGGTTTATTTTCTATGGTGAAGAGGATTTTGCCTCCTATCATCTTTTTAAAAAAAACTGGGAAGTTCATTACCTACCACAAGTTTTAGTGCATCACCGGGTGAACGTAAAGGCAAGAAGAACTGAAAAAGATTATAGTCAAAGATTAAGATATTCTTTAAGAGCAGGATGGTTCTTGTATTTGCTTTTTTTACCATTAAAGTTCATCCCAAGAAAATTAGCCTACTCTATTTGGATTCAATTAAAAATAAAAGTTTTTAAAGGTAATAAGCAGGCTCTGAAAAGTCTTCTGCTGGCAGGAAAAGATCTTCTCTTTAACCTACCTAGGTTAATAGCTTTTAGAAAAAAGCTGTCCGCAAGAGAATATAATATCTATATTGGTTTATCGGATACAAAAATTTATTGGCACCCATCCAGGGAAAAAAGATGAAAAAACAACTTCTAAAATATATTCTTCCATCGAGTGTACAAAAAAGACTTGCATTAAGAATAAACCATTGGAAGCATTGCTTTTTTTTAAATGATCTAAGAAGGAAAATAATTACTTACTATAGCGCTAGAAAGCATTTGACATTAGAAGAAAAAGAGATTCTGAATTTTCTAAAGCTAAATCCACTCCATGTCTTTCCATATAGTTTTGTAAAAAAATATAATTTTAATGAAATTCAAATATTTTATGATGAAATTAAGGATTTGAAATACGTCAATTATTATCAAAAAAAATTATATTTTAAAAGAAGAATGTCAGAGCAGGCAATAAAAAGTTTATTTATTGGATTACTTATTGATCAAGATGAGAATTCTCCACATAGATACTTAGATAAAAAATTCCAGGTTGATAATACAGATATTGTTGTGGATGCCGGTGCGGCTGAAGGTAACTTCTCCCTTTTGATTATTGATTACGTTCAAAAAATTATTCTTTTTGAATCTGATCCAGAATGGATAGAACCTTTAAATGCTACTTTTGAGCCATGGAAAGACAAGGTTGAAATTATTCAAAAAAAAATATCTGATAAAACTGATGAATTTGAAATAAAACTCGATGACTTTTATGAGCACGAAAAATTTACTTTTATTAAAGCAGACATAGAAGGCTACGAATCTAAATTAATTGAAGGACTAAGAGGCACGCTAAAAAAAGAAATACCACTAAAGCTAGCCATTTGCACATATCACCAACAGGAAGATTTTATGAGTTTTTCTCGTATTCTACAAAAAAATCATTTCTATTTAAGTAGTCCCAGAGGTTATATGATATTTTATTATGACAAGGATATCCAGCCACCTTTTCTTAGAAAAGGGATTTTAAGAGCTGAAAAAGAAATAGCCAGTACATGATAAAAGAAACAACTGCCTTAATAACATCCGTTTCTAATTTTGATCTTTATCAAAAAACTTCTCAATTTTTCCCTAATAATATCCCTCATTACGTAATAGATGGAAGAAATGGCATGCATGGTCTGGCCAGCATTTTTTACACCTTCAAAAAATTAAAAAATAAAGGTATTGAATGGCTTATAATGGCAGATGAAGATGTGATCTTTCAAAAATCTGAACAAGTTTTTGAATTAATTGAATACATGAAAGAAAACGATTATCGAGTAGCAGGAGTTCGGGAAGGTGGAGTTATTTCTCATAAACCTTTTAATCCTTACGCGATAAATACTTTTTTTTCTATTCTTCATTTTTCCGAAATTGAAAAAATTTTTAATAGAAGAGAAATTAAAAATCAACAATATATCGAACCAAATGAATTCAATGATGAATTGAAAGGTCTAAAAATGGATTTCGATATTGAAAGTTTATATGAGCCCTATTATTGTTTTTATTTCTGGTTAAAAAGGAAAGGATTTAAATTTCTATATCTTAATGTAAGTACTGACTTTCCCCATGACAATTTTACTAGTTCGGTCTATGATCCAGCTGGAAATCTATTATTATACCATACCTGGTATGCCAGAGCTTATGGCCAAAATGAAAAACATACAAAACGTATAAACAAAATTTTAAATACAATCCCAAAATCTGCAAGGTCTTCTTTTTCCCCGGTTGTATTTAAAGATCCGCATTTCAGGTGGAAACTTAGAATGAAGAAGAATTTTAGAAAAATTAAAATGAAATTAAACAAATTAGGATGTTACTAATAGCGGAAATAGCACAGGCACATGAAGGCAGCCTTGGAATTGCCCATTCTTATATTGATGCCCTTGCAAAAACTGGCGTAGACGCGGTAAAGTTTCAAGTACATATCGCTGAAGCTGAAAGTAGCATCTATGAGCCTTTCCGTATTAATTTTTCCAAACAGGAGAATAGCCGTTATGATTATTGGAAGCGTATGGAATTTTCTACTGAACAATGGCGGGAATTAAAAACTCATTGTGATAAAGTTAATATTGAGTTTATGGCTTCCCCTTTCAGTAATACCGCTGTTGACCTTCTTGAAGAACTTGACGTAAAACGTTATAAAATTGGTTCTGGTGAGGTTAATAATTTTTTATTACTAGAAAAAATTGCGAGGACTGGCAAACCGATTATCCTATCTTCTGGGTTGAGCTCTTTTGAGGAACTGGATGATACCGTAAAATTTTTAAAAAATAAAAATATAGAGTTTTCTATTTTGCAATGCACCACCTCCTACCCCACCGTACCTGAGAACTATGGTCTTAATGTAATCAAGGAGATGAAAAAAAGGTACGAAGTCCCCATTGGATATTCCGACCACTCCGCAAAATTAGAAACCGGTATTGCAGCGATCACGCTTGGCGCAGAAATTCTTGAATTTCATGCAGTATTTAATCGGGAAATGTTTGGCCCCGACGCCTCTTCTTCTCTGGAATTAAATGAAATCAAACAATTGGTATCTTCCATAAGAAATTTAGAAAATGCCCTGCAGCACAAAGTAGACAAGGATGATAACTCCTCCTTATTGGATTTAAAGGAAATTTTTGAGAAGTCATTGGCAGTAAATAAAGATTTACCATTGGGTCATATAATCACTTTTGAAGATCTGGAATCAAAGAAACCAAGAGGATATGGAATTCCTGCTTTTCAATTTCAACAAGTAATAGGGAAAAGTATAAAGAGTGAATTAAAAAAGTGGGATTTCCTAAAGGAAGATCATATTCATTGAGATGTACAAGTTTCTCACTTATATGCCAGTCCAATACATATTTACTACTTTAGCTTAATTGAAATTTTTTCGATAACAAACAGCTTATGCCCAAACGAAAGATATGTGTTGTAGTAACCGCCAGGCCTTCATACAGCAGGATAAAGACTGCACTTACTGCCATTCAGGCACATCCAGAACTGGAACTTCAACTGGTAATTGCTGGCTCTGCACTACTTGACAGGTATGGAAACGCTATCGATTTTATCGAAAAAGATGGGTTTCCAATTGCTGCCAAAGTATTTATGGTGCTCGAAGGAGAAAACCCAACCACAATGGCAAAAACTACAGGTCTGGGAGTTATGGAATTAACCAATGTTTTTTATAATCTTAAACCAGATGCCGTAATTACGATTGCTGATCGTTTTGAAACCATTGCTACATCCATAGCCGCAGCCTACCAGAATATTCCATTGGTCCACCTTCAGGGAGGAGAAGTTACCGGTAGTATAGATGAAAAAGTTAGACATGCCAACACAAAACTTGCAGATCTGCATTTGGTATGTACAGAAGATGCAAAGCAAAGAGTAATTAAATTGGGTGAATATCCTCATAAGGTTATTAATACTGGCTGTCCTTCTATAGATCTCGCAAAACAGGTTGCCCAGGATCCTGAGCTTGATTTTGATCCGGTAAAAAAGTATGGTGGTGTTGGACCAGAATTTTCCTGGATAAATGGATACATGGTAATAATGCAACATCCGGTAACTACAGAGTATAAAGACGCAAAAGCCCATATTTTGAAAACTCTGAAAGCAGTGAAAGCTTCAGGTTATCCTGCATTTTGGTTTTGGCCTAACGTGGATGCAGGTTCTGATGGAACCTCAAACGGAATCAGATCTTTTCGCGAACTGGAGAAGCCAGAAAACATACATTTTTTTAAGAATATGAATCCCATAGATTTCTTGAAATTAATGAAGAATGCCAGGGTTTTGGTTGGAAATTCCAGTGCCGGAATAAGGGAATGTTCTTATCTTGGTATCCCAGTAGTAAATATAGGCAACCGTCAAAATCGTAGAAAACGTGCGCAAAATGTTACAGATGTTGATTACAATGAGCGTCAAATTCTTTCAGCGATAGAGGAAGGAATTAACAGGGAACATTATCCAGCTTCAGAAATATATGGCGTTGGAGAGTCGGGAAATAAGATTGCTGAGATACTTGCAACCGTAGAGCTATCGTTCTCCAAGACAATTTCATATTAAATTAATCATCATTAAGCATTAAAAAAAATAACTTGAAAATCTTAGGAATTATACCGGCGCGTGGAGGAAGCAAAGGTATCCCGGGCAAGAACATTAAGCTTCTGGGAAAGAAACCACTCCTGGAGTACACTGTTGATGCCGTAAGATCATCCAGTCTTCTAGATCGTTGTATTCTTAGCTCTGAAGATAATAATATTATCCAGATTGCCCATCAGCTTGGACTGGATGTACCTTTTAAGCGTCCAGAGAACCTTGCAGATGACAATAGTACTTCACTGGATGTCATAAGACATGCTATCGATTTTTTCGAATCAAAGAATGATTTTTTTGACGCAGTTTGCCTATTACAGGTAACCTCACCTTTCCGGGAAAAATCCCTTATCGATAAGGCTATTTTAAAATTTATAGAATCCCGGGCTGATTCCCTTATTTCAGTCAGGGAAGTTCCTTCAGAATATAATCCACACTGGGTATTTGAGGAAGCTGAAACTAATCTTTTGAAGATTGCCACCGGGGAATCAGAAATTATTTCACAACGACAAAAACTACCAAAAGCCTATCATAGGGATGGTTCTATATACTTAAGCAAGACTTCTGTGATAAAAAATCAAAACTCCCTATATGGTGAAAAAATTTCATTCATCGATAATACCGGAAGTAGTTATGTAAATATCGATGAGCCTGCGGACTGGAAAAAGGCGGAAAACTTATTAAAATCGATAAGATAATGTGTGGTATTGCAGGAATTATTTCAGAAAACCCTAAAGAAACAGCTTTAAAAACCATGTTGAAAAAGCAGTCTCATCGGGGTCCAGACCATACGGGAGTATTTATGGACAAGGGTTTTGCTAGATTAGGACATAATCGCCTCTCCATAATTGATCTCTCCCCAGAAGCTAATCAACCATTTTGTGATCTATCTAAAAGATATTATCTCACTTTCAATGGGGAAATTTACAACTATAAAGAGCTAAAACTGGAATTAAAACATGTTTATAGATTCCAGACCTCCTCTGACACAGAAGTATTATTAGCCGCATTTATGCACTGGGGAAAAGAATGCCTTCATAAATTAAATGGAATGTTTTCTTTTGCAATTTGGGATACTCAGGAAAAGACCTTATTCGCTGCAAGAGACAGATTTGGAGTAAAGCCTTTTTATTATTTTTCAGGTAATGGGTTTTTTTATTTTGCCAGTGAAATTAAGAGTATACTATCCGTGACCAAATTTAATTCTCCAAATAAAAAGGTCTGGGCGAATTATTTTAAATATGGATCCTATGGCATGTCCCATGAAACTTTTTATAAAGATATAAATCAACTTCCGGGAGGCTATTCCCTTGAATATTCTAAAGGAACCTTATCTATATCCAGATGGTACAATTTTGAGGCACGTATTAAAGACACCCCTAATAACTACGAATTCCACCAGGCAAAAGAATATTACCTTGAAATGCTTCGCGATAGTATTACACTCAGATTTCGAGCCGATGTTCCTGTCGGTTTCAATATTAGCGGTGGGGTAGATAGTTCTCTTCTTTTAGCACTTGTAAATCTATCCAAGGAAAAAAGCAATATCAATGCCTATACTTTTTATACCGGAGATAAACGCTATGATGAATTACCCTGGGTTAAAGAAATGATCTCATATACAGATAACCCTCTCCATAAGGTGAAATTTGTAGCCTCAGAGGTTGAAAAGGATAACGAATTTATCAGTAAAATTCAGGATGAACCTTTTGGAGGTATACCTACCCTGGCTTACTCCAAAATTTTTAAGCAAGCTCATAATGATGGTATTAAAGTTCTTCTGGATGGTCAGGGGATGGATGAGCAATGGGCCGGATATGATTATTATTTAAATTCAAGAAATACTACAATTCAGGGAACAGGAAATTTGAGCCCATTCCGCAAAAATGTATTAAACCCGGAATTTGCTAAATATTCGGTAAAACCTGAATATCCTGAACCATTTGAAAATAGACTACAGAATCTCCAATATCGTGATCTATTTTACACAAAAATACCAAGAGCTCTAAGGTTTAATGATCGGGTTTCCATGGCTTATAGCACTGAACTAAGAGAGCCTTTTTTAGATCATCGCCTGGTAGAATTCGCATTTGCTCAGCCCCAAAATTTTAAGATTAAAGGGGAAGTCCAGAAATTTTTAATCAGAGAAATATTAAGCCAAATTACCTCGAGAGAGATCAGCCATGCTCCTAAACGCCCATTACAAACCCCGCAAAGGGAATGGCTGGGGGATGAACTTAAAAAGTATGTTTCTGAAAATCTTGAAAATCTTAAATCATGTGTTTTAGCAGATTGGTTTGACCATCAGGAAATTGAAAAAGAATGGAAAAAATATCTGGCCGGTGATAATTATAGTAGTTTTCATATCTGGCAGTGGATTAACGCTGCGCAACTTTTGGCTTAAAAATTCAATTCATTCAATTACACCAATCAAATTTTATTCTTCTACTTATTCTTAAACAGTATCTATAAAATTCTTTTCTGTGCGGTTAAAAATTATCAAACCAATTAGGAACAGTAAAACTGAAATTCCTAGAGTATAAAAGAATCCGGACCAGGTAAATATTCCTGAATCAAGGATCATAAACCTGAATCCCTCTATGATCTGGGTTAAGGGATTATATTTTACAATCCAGTCCCATTCCGGCATTTTTTTCGAGACTTCACTCAGAGGATAAGGCACTGCAGAAATATACATCAATAAAGAAGTAGCAAAACCTATTAATACGCTTAGATCTCTGTATTTTGTAGTGAGCGCTGAAATTATCATTCCTGCTCCGAGTCCCAACAACGCCATCATTAAAACATACACAGGAAATAAAAATAAATTGGAATTGGGATTTATATCATAGCCTCTCCAGATAAAATAAAAATAAAAAACAATTAATATTATAAGTTGGATTCCAAATTTAAAAAGATTGGAAATTACAGTCTTTAAGGGCATAATAACCCTGGGAAAATAGACCTTCCCAAATATTCCTGCATTGGCAGCAAAAGTATTGGAAGTTCCTGTAAGACATTGATTAAAATAATTCCAGGCCGTTATCCCGGTTAGATTAAAAAGAAAAGATGGCACATTCCCGGTAGGAATACTTGCGATATTATTAAACACCAACGTAAAAATGATAGAAGTAAATAATGGTTGAATAAAAAACCAAAGGGGTCCTAGAATAGTTTGTTTATAAACTGTAACAATATCCCTTTTGACAAAAAGAACAAGCAAATCCCGGTATCTCCAGATCTCCCTAAAATTAAGATCAATAAGTTTTCTCTTAGGACTTATTTCATATAACCATTCCTCATCTTTCTGCATAATACAAATGAACTATTCGAAGTTTCGCATGAATTTTCTCCAGGAATCTTTCAATTGGGCAGTTCGGGAAGGAGCTGCACCATAATAACCTTTAGCATAACGATTATATCCGTAACCATAACCGTAGCCATAACCATAGCCATAACCATAGCCGTATTTGGCACTATGTACAAAATGGTTCAATACAAAACTGATATTCTTGATCTCTCCCTTATCGTATTTTTGATTGATGGTTTCCAGCATTCCTCTTTTGGTATAATCCTGCCTTATCATATATAGAGTTGCATCGGCATGTTTAACTAAATTAAGTGCATCAGCTACCATCCCGATTGGCGGGGTATCAAGAATTATGTAGTCATAATCTTGTTTAAGATCTTCAATTAATTTATCCATTTTCTCTGTTAAGAGTAATTCAGAAGGATTTGGCGGCACCGGTCCCGAGGTGATTACATCTAAGTAAGGTATCTTACTCTTCTGTACTATCTCTTCTGATGTTGCCTGATCTATTAGGTAATTAACAATTCCCAGATCATTATTCAATTCAAAATCGTCGAATATCTTCGGCTTCCTAAGATCCACTCCAACCAGTACCGTTTTTTTCTCACTTAAGGCGAATACTGTAGCCAGGTTCATAGCGCAGAATGTTTTTCCTTCACCCGATACCGAAGAGGTGATCATAACGGTTTTGGAGCCAGTTACACCCTGCCTTTTATACATAAATTGTAAACTCGATCTGAGACCTCGGAAACTCTCGGCTATCGAGGATTTTGGAGAATTAAATACTGCCAGGTTTCCGTCCATCTTATTTTTACCTATTAGCCCTAGAATGGGGATGGGTGAGAGTCGGGTAATTTCCTGGGCATTATGAATATTTGTGTTTAAAAATACTAAAAGGAATACAAATATTAAAGGTATAACTCCACCTACCATTACCGCCATCACATAATTCAATTGTGTATTAGGCCCTATTCGCCCTCCACCAGTATCCTTGGCTTTATCAATTATTAATACGTCACTTACATTTGCTGCCTTTATAAGTCCTGCTTCGCTGCGCTTTTCAAGAAACATATTGTAAGTTTTCTCATTTATCGCATACTTTCTTTGAATCTTAAGAAGGTCCTGTTCCTCTTGGGGTAATTTTCGAACTTCATTTTCAAGTCTGCCTATCTGCCCATTTATATTATTTAATTCAGTACTTAGAAGCCCCTTTGAAGAACTAATATTTTCTAAAAGAATCGATTTGACCGAATTGATCTGACGATCAATATCATCAAATATTGGAGAATTTTCTTTTAGCGTATACTGATAATTTTGACGTTCTTCAGCCAGTTGAATAATCTTGGATACACCACTAGAAATACTAACTTCGCTTATTCCAGCCACAGATGGCGCAGGAACATTGGAGTAATCAGTTCTAGTCTGTAAATAATCTTGTAGGTTATCAAAATATGCTAACTGTCGCCTAACTTCTTCTTTTCTAACATCAAGATTCGCTAATTTGTTAGATAGTTCACTACTTTCAGCTGATATATCAAGAATTGAATTATTGTTCCTAAAATTATTAAGTTCGTTTTCAACCTGTTTTAAGGAAATAGCCTGAACCGCCAAACTACTATCTATGAATCTTATCGTCTTGGTAGCGAATAAATTCTTTCGTTTCAGCATATTTCCACTCAACACATTTACCGATCCATTGAGATAATCTACCAGGCGGTCCTTATTTAGTCCCACCTGACTTAAATTGAGTACCGAGGAACCATTAGATTCAGGATTTACACTTATAGTGTTATATTTCCCCACTGACTCATCGAATGGAGTAAAACTAATATAAAAGCTTTTAAGTTGAATAGGTTTATCACTAAGTTTCAGATGTCCTGAAAAAAAAGGAAGTTTTATATGTTCCCCTATCTTAAAAATTCTATTAAACTCTCTCGCCTCAACTATGCGAGAATCAGTTTCTTTGGTTTTATAATTAGTTCGGGATAAATTCTTAGGAACATTAGCGCGTAAATTAAAGCTTGTTGCATCCAGCATTTGGATTTCTATAATAACATTATTGGCCTGAAAAGCAGTAGTGTCTGCAATTACTATAAAAGGTGTTTTCCCATAGGCATCAACTCTTTGATATTCACCATCCTCGAGATATTTAATATAGAATTGAAGTTTTTCTACTACTTCTTCATTATGCGACCTGGACCTCAGAATTGTCATAGCCGTGTTTACTTTATCTGAAGTCCCACCCCAGTTAAAAGTTAAACTGGTATTGGAAGTGAAAAAGGGATTTTGATCATCCTTTATAGAAATGGTATTCCATAAACGGTATACCGGCAACTTACGAACATTATTATAATAAGCTACTGCAAGACTTATACCTACAGAAAGAAGGATCAACTTCCAGTAGCTAATCACTTTAAGAATAAATCCTTTAAAATCAAAGGTGGAACCTACCTCTGATATATGATCATCTTCATGTGCCATTATCTAGTTGTTATTAAATAAATAGAGGTAACCAGGGTTACTAAACTAACTACCGTCCTGAAAACCTCTATTCCGGTCGTTCCAAGGCCCAATGCTTTTCTGGGTAAAGGATTCACCACGATCATATCATTAGGTTGAATATAATAATAGGGACTGCTTAGTGCATCAATATCTGTAACATCAATAGTATGAACCTCTTCGCCCTGCGGATATTGCCTGATGATCTGTACATTTTCCCGGTCTCCATAATCTGTGATCCCTCCGGCATTGGCAATAGCCTCCATGATGGTGAGTTGTTCTTTATAAACAACCTGGCTGCCCTGACTAATTTCACCCAAAGTAGTGTAGCGAATCCCGGCAAGTTTTACGGTCACGAATATATTTGCCTCCTCCTTAAAATATTCTTCGAGTAACTTTTTCTCTATTTTCTCCCGAACTTCCTTTTCGGTAAATCCCAAAACATTGATCTCTCCCATCGTGGGTACCCGAATATTTCCATGGTCATCTACGGTAAAGCCATCAAAATAAACATTCTGTTCTGTTGTTGCATTTGGATTAGCTTCACTAATTGGATTAAACATTCCCACAAGTTCCTGGTCCAGGGCTTTAACTCTTATGCTTAATAGATCTCCTACCTGTATCCGGTAGGGTTTGCGCAATCGCTCAACCTGGATTATGCTGTCTGCCTCTTCTTCATATTCCTGAAGATAAGACATCTGCTTGGTAGATACGCAGGAGGTTAAGGCTAGTATTGCAGCGAATAAAAACAAAAAAGATTTAAATCGCATAAAGGGCTTCACATTGTTTTAACAAATATAGTTTTTACAGGCAAATATCAAAACTTTAGAAAGGAATTAAGTTATTGTCTGTTGTCTGTTGTCTGTTGTCTGTTGTCTGTTGTCTGTTGTCTGTTGTCTGTTGTCTGTTGTCTGTTGTCTGGTAAAGTTTATCAAAATTTCTTAACTCGTACTTTGTAATTCATTTTTTTTAATGTCATTTCGAACGAAGTGCAGCGAAGTGAGAAATCTCATGCTAAAAATTCGAATAACGCTCAATAGAAGAACCAAATTCCGTTTAGTAAGAGACTCTTCGTTGCACTCAGAGTGACAATTAACAACCAAACAAAGATCCAACATAGAGAATAGGGATCCAGATAACTTTTTACTGTCATTTCGAAGGAGCATAGCGACTGAGAAATCTCAATAATTTGACTCACTCGAAAGAGATTTCTCCCTACGGTCGAAATGACAACTCAGATATAAGAGGTGGGAGATTTTGAAATAAATGCAGGGTTATATTTTTTGTTCCATCTATTCCTCCGTCATGCTGAACTTGTTTCAGCATCTTAACAGATAACCTATAACTGCTTATTGATCATTGTTTATTGATTATTACTAATTGATTAATCTTACTTCGTACTTTTGAAACCAGAACGGAAAACATACAACCGAGAACATAGAACATGAATTACCTCTCAGTAGAAAACATAGCTAAATCCTACGGCGAACGCAGGCTTTTCGAAAATATCAGCTTCGGAATTAACAAAGACCAAAAAGTTGGCTTTGTAGCTAAGAATGGAACCGGTAAAACCAGCCTTTTAAATATTCTCGCAGGCACCGACTCCCCCGATGAAGGCCAGGTGATCTACCGTAACGATATTCGCGTAGCTTTCCTTTCCCAGGAACCCAACCTTGATCCCGAGCTTACCATTGAACAAAGCATCTTTACCAGTGAAAACCCAACGCTTAAGGTAGTGGAACAATACGAAAAGGCCATGCTGAATCCGGAAGATGCCGATGCCCTTCAAAAAGCCATGGATGCTATGGAAGCAAATAACGCCTGGGATTTTGAGACCGAATTCAAACAGATTCTGTACAAGCTTAACCTGGAAGATCTTCAGGCGGTAGTAAAGAACCTTTCCGGCGGACAAAAAAAACGTCTCGCCCTGGCCAGAATGTTGTTGAAAAAACCGGATTTTATAATCCTGGATGAACCTACCAACCACCTTGATCTGGATATGATAGAATGGCTGGAAGATTATTTTAAAAAGCAGGACTTCACCATTTTTATGGTCACTCACGACCGCTATTTCCTGGAAAGGGTCTGTAATGAGATCATCGAACTGGAAGATGGCAAGCTTTATACTTATAAGGGAAACTACTCTTATTACCTCGATAAAAAGGAAGAAAGACATCAGCTGGAGGCTACAAATACCGATAAAGCCCAGCAGTTATATAAGAAAGAACTGGATTGGATGCGTCGCCAGCCCAAGGCCCGTACCACGAAATCCAAGTCACGTATCGAGGATTTTCATGAAATAAAGCATAGGGCAAGTCAGCGAAGACAGGATCATAAAGTTCAACTTGAACTTAATATGGAACGTCTGGGAAGTAAGATCGTGGAAATTCATAATATCTCGAAAGAACTGGGTGGTAAGGAGCTAATAAATCATTTCAGCTATACTTTTCAAAAAGGTGAGCGCCTTGGGATCATAGGTAAGAACGGAACTGGAAAATCCACCTTTTTGAATATGCTTACCGGCAATATGAAACCAGACACGGGCAAAATAGTAATTGGCGAGACGGTCAAATTTGGTTATTATACCCAGAAAGGAATTAAAATAAAACCCGGCCAGAAAGTTATTGAAGTCATTAAAGAGTTTGGAGATTATATTCCGCTTAAAAAGGGCAGACAGATCTCAGCAGAGCAGCTTCTGGAAAGGTTTCTTTTCAGCAGAAAAAAACAATACGATTTTGTTGAAAAGCTCAGTGGTGGGGAAAAGAAAAGGCTTTACCTCTGTACAGTTTTAGTTCAGAATCCGAATTTTCTAATTCTGGATGAACCTACCAACGACCTGGATGTATTAACATTAAATGTCCTGGAGAACTTTTTACTCGACTTCCCCGGTTGCATCATCGTCGTTTCTCACGACCGTTATTTTATGGATAAGATCACAGATCACCTATTCGTATTTCAGGGGGAAGGTGAGATCACAGATTTTCCGGGAAATTATACCGATTACAGGGAATACGAGGCTTCCAAGCCTAAGGCCGACAAATCGCCTTCGGAAGATACTCAGTCAAAAAAAGAGAAAAAGGAATATAAATCTAATAGCACAGGTCCTTCTTTAAGTTATAACGAGAAAAAGGAATATTCTAAGCTGGAAAAACAGATCGCCACGCTGGAAACTAAAAAAGAAGAAGTTCAGAAAAGATTCCTGCAGGAATTGGACGGAGATGAAGTAGCTGAGAATTCAATGAAGCTAAAAGAGATTGAAAATGAGATCGAAGCTAAAACTGAAAGATGGTTTGAGTTGATGGAGAAGCTTGAGCAGTGAGCAGTGAGCAGTGAGCAGTGAGCAGTGAGCAGTGAGCAGTGAGCAGTGAGCAAAAATTAAAAAATCACTTTTACTTCAATTTAATTATATCATAAGCTTTCAAAATTAAGCCTTCGAGAATATCGGCCTTTTGAAAATTTAATGTAAAACTTAAAAAGAAAGAACCTTGAAATTTTAGGCTGTTTATTACTTTATAAAATAACTCTGAACTAGAAAAATAGGAATAATTAATATTCCAAAATATACAATTTTTAGTTTTATCTTTTTTGCAAGTGTAGTGCTTTCATGACGTTAAAAATTTTCGAAGCCCTGGAGAAAATTTAGTCATGGAAGTACGGTTTCAATTTGCGGTAGCAAAATTGAAAACACCTACAAAAAAGTGTCCTTTTTTTGGTTCGTTTTTTTGGACAAGCAAAAAAATGAACAATCATGAAATTAGCATG
Organism: Christiangramia sediminis; assembly: GCF_020552705.1. Classification (GTDB taxonomy): domain Bacteria; phylum Bacteroidota; class Bacteroidia; order Flavobacteriales; family Flavobacteriaceae; genus Christiangramia; species Christiangramia sediminis. Next base: position 65,172 of record NZ_JAJBZG010000004.1, read on the forward strand.
ATAACTATATTAAGTAAGATATAATGATCATTCAAAGAAATCCGTCAATGTTACCCCACTTAAAGGCACGTACCATATTACTAGAACTTCTGAAAATGATTAGAAGTCTTCAATATTATTTGAAAAATAAAAAATCCGATTAAAATCATATTGTCCTCTTTCCACTTATTTGCAGAAAACTGATTATCGCTTAATGCTCTTCCAATTAACCTCTTATTTAAAATTCTTACTTAAAAGCCAAAACCAACATGGGCTCCACTCCCCTTTTGTATATGATCTGGTAACTAAATGTTTTTATGACAAAAGCTATCATGGAGGATATGAGCTTATCAAAGATTATCGCAACGATCTTTTAAGGAATAAGAATTTGATTGAAGTTACCGATTTTGGGGCGGGCAGTCGGGTATTTAAATCTAATAGGCGACCTGTATTTTCTATCGCTAAAAATGCCGGTATCACTTTACACCGCGCGAAATTAATACACCGACTTACAAAATATCTGAACATAAATAAGGCACTGGAATTAGGAACTTCCCTCGGAATAGCCTCCTCGGCTATTGCTGCCAATAAAAAAACAAGTTTGATCACTATTGAGGGCTGCCCGGAAACATCAAAAGTTGTGAGGAAGCAGATCAAAAAATATGATCTCAATAATATTCAGCTAATGAATACCCGGTTTGAAACCGCTATTTCTCAGCTAAGCCCATATTTAAAGAACAAACAAGAGACAACAGACAACGGACAACCTCCAAACTCCCAACCCCGAACCGACCAGAAATTCGACCTTATCTATTTTGACGGAAATCATCAGAAACAAGCAACTTTAAATTATTTTAAAAAACTTCTTCCCACAGCTCATAACGATTCAGTGTTTATTTTTGATGACATCCACTGGTCACCTGAGATGGAAGAAGCCTGGGAAGAAATAAAAGCGAATCCCAAAGTCCAGGTAACCATAGACACCTACCAATGGGGCCTCGTATTTTTCAGAAAAGAACAGCAAAAACAGGATTTTACAATCAGAGTATAAAACACTTATAATAGAGTTTATTATTTCAAGTATTAAATTTTGAATTCCTTTTATCCCGATAATTGGCGGCCTATCGAAAATTCAGCAAAGAATTTGAAGTGAAAGCACCGTAAAATTTTAGGCTGTTTGAGCAAAGCGAGTTCCTAAAATTTAGGTGCTAAACAATAAATTCAGCTCAATTTTCGTAAGCCTAGATTTTTTTGGTTCGTTTTTTCATCAATGGAAAAAATGAACTGAAACACTCAATTACCAAATTTGTGTAACAAAAATCCTAATTTCACGTCATACAAGTGAAAATTCAGTCTTCATGAGCAAAGTAATCGAGATTCGCAATATCACCAGGGATTTTCCTCTGGGACAGGAAGTGGTTAAAGTTTTAAAAGGCATAGACCTGGATATAGATCGAGGAGAATATGTGGCAATTATGGGACCTTCAGGTTCTGGAAAATCTACTCTGATGAATCTTTTAGGTTGTCTGGATACTCCAACTTCAGGATCTTATATATTAAACGGAAAAGATGCCAGCCAGATGAGTGATGACGAACTTGCCGAGATCAGAAATAAGGAGATCGGTTTTGTTTTTCAAACCTTTAATCTTTTACCCAGAACAACTGCACTTGATAACGTCGCCTTACCCATGATCTATGCGGGGGCTTCAAAATCTGAAAGAGTTGAAAGGGCTCAGGATGTTTTAAGAAGTGTTGGCCTTGGAGACCGAATGGATCATAAACCAAATCAGCTATCTGGTGGACAAAGACAAAGGGTGGCCGTAGGAAGAGCTTTGGTTAATAAACCTTCTATTATTCTTGCTGATGAACCTACCGGGAACCTGGATTCGAAAACTTCGGTAGAGATCATGAATCTTTTTGATGACATCCATGCCGCGGGAAATACAGTGATTTTAGTAACCCACGAAGAAGATATTGCCAAACACGCCCACAGGGTCATTCGACTTATGGATGGTATGGTTGCAAGTGACGAAAGGAAAACAGTACTCAGTGAGCAGGGAGCAGACAGCAGAAGTTAAAAATTCAAATCATATTTTCATAGTCCCTCTTTAACCTATTACTTTTTCAGAATCATTGCGAGCGAAGTAAAACTAAGCGAAGCAATCCTTGATTTTGAAATTTTCGTTGCAAAGCCTGAACCCGGAACTATAAACTCCGAACTTCGTACTTTGAACTTCTAAAAAACTTTATTACCTTGTATTTATTAAGATACTCACAATGATTGATTTAGACCAGGAAACCTGGATTTATCTTGCTATAATAGCTGCTTTTTTAGCTTATTTTCTTTGGAATTCACGCCGCAGTAAAAGGATCAAAAAAGAACGGAAGAACCGAAGTTTCCGAAAAAGATATTTAGCAAGAAAACGGGAAAGCGAAAGTCCATAAATTCCCAAACGCACAACCAAAAACTGATTATTGTCAATTGCTCATTGAAATTGTCATTTCGAGACGAAGCGAAGCGAAGTGAGAAATCTCATCCTAACCTAAAACTTTAAATCCAGAACCAAAACACACAACAGTCCTCAAACAACTACCCCCACCTGCCCGAAACTTTGTATTTTAGCCTAAAAGCTAAAAACATGAAAATTTATACCAAAACCGGGGACAAAGGCACCACCTCATTATTTGGAGGCACCCGTGTTCCTAAACACCATATAAGAATTGAAAGCTACGGAACCGTTGATGAGCTAAACTCACACATAGGCTTATTACGAGATCAGAAGGTTGATAAAGAAACCTCAGAAATGCTGATCGAAATTCAGGATAGACTTTTTACCATCGGTTCCATTCTGGCCACCGATCCCGAAAAACAAAAACTAAAAAATGGCAAAGACCGGCTTAATATCCCTAAGATTTCCGATGAAGATATTGAGAAACTGGAGAAAGCCATGGATAAAATGAACGAAGAACTTCCGGAGATGACACATTTCATCCTTCCCGGTGGTCATCAAAGCGTGTCATTCTGTCACATAGCCCGCTGTGTATGCCGCAGAGCTGAAAGACTTTCTACTGCTTTATATGACATCGAGACCTTTGATGAGAAGGTACTTATATATCTAAACCGACTATCCGACTACCTATTTGTGCTGGCACGGAAGTTGTCTAAAGAACTACATGCCGAAGAAATTCAATGGATCCCAAAAAAATCCTGATTCCTTCTAAATTTTGAAAAATCCTTTGCGAAAATTGCAAAGAATGGCAAAAATTATTATGTTCTTATCATTATTGTATAAATAATAGATTTTTTTCTTGGCTATTACGGCAAAAAAATTATTTTTGCCAAAATTTAAAACCCGATTAATCAATGTATTGGACATTAGAATTAGCATCTTATTTAAGCGATGCCCCCTGGCCGGCAACAAAAGACGAATTAATAGACTACGCAATTAGAACCGGGGCTCCGTTAGAGGTAGTTGAAAATTTGCAGGCAATTGAGGATGAGGGCGACTCATATGATTCTATTGAGGAGATCTGGCCGGATTATCCAACCGATGAAGATTACCTCTGGAATGAGGATGAATATTAAATTGACAACACGCAAAAAATAAGGAAAAGTCTCATTCACGAGGCTTTTTTTTTGCGTAAATTTGAACCCGTTTAAATAAAAAAACCAACATGAGTTTTTTAGATTCTGTATTAAAAGCTTTCGTAGGCGATAAGTCGAAGAAAGATGTTAAAGAAATACAACCCATAGTAAATAAAATAAAGGCTCTGGAGTCTGAATTTGAGGCTCTCAGCCTTGATGAACTCAGAGCTAAAACTTCTGAATTCAAAGCGAAGATCACTGCCGCGACCAAAGAAGTAAAAGATAAGATTATAGCGCTGAATAAAGAAGCAGACGAAACTGATGATATTACCCGTAAGGAAGATATCTATGCTGAAGTTGATGCTCTAAAAGACAAATCTTATGAGATCTCTGAAGAAGTTCTGAATGAGATTCTGCCGGAAGCTTTCGCTATCGTAAAGGAAACCGCCAAGCGTTTCGTAAATAATTCGCAGCTAAAAGTAAAGGCTTCTGCCTTTGACAGGGAGATCTCTGCAGAAAAAGAATATGTGACTTTAGAGGAAGATCACGCTATATGGAACAATTCCTGGGATGCGGCCGGTAAACCGGTGACCTGGGATATGGTGCATTATGATGTTCAGCTTATTGGTGGTGTGGCCATGCACCAGGGAAAGATCGCAGAGATGCAGACTGGTGAAGGTAAAACACTTGTGGCAACCTTGCCTATGTACCTTAACGCGCTTACCGGAAACGGTGTTCACCTGGTAACAGTAAACGATTACCTGGCGAAACGTGATAGTGCGTGGATGGCTCCTATTTTTGAGTTCCATGGGATGAGTGTAGATTGTATAGATTATCACCGTCCTAATTCTGCCGCACGTAGAAAAGCCTATAATGCTGATATTACTTACGGAACAAATAATGAATTCGGTTTTGATTACCTGAGAGATAATATGTCTCATGCGCCGGATGATCTTGTACAGAGACCGCATAACTATGCGATCGTGGATGAGGTGGATTCGGTATTAGTAGATGATGCCCGTACTCCCTTGATCATTTCTGGTCCTGTACCAAAAGGAGATACGCACGAATTCATGGAGCTGAAACCTGCAATTGCCAATATTGTGGAGGTGCAGCGTAAACATCTGGTTAAGGTCCTTGCTGAAGCCAAAAGACTTATCAAAGAAGGTGACACTAAAGAAGGTGGATTCCAGTTATTAAGGGTTTACCGTGGTCTGCCTAAAAATAAAGCACTTATTAAATTCCTGAGTGAAGAAGGTGTGAAGCAATTGCTTCAGAAAACCGAGAATCACTATATGCAGGATAATAATCGTGAAATGCCTAAGGTTGATGCCGAATTGTATTTCACTATTGAAGAAAAAAGCAATCAGATAGATCTTACCGATAAGGGAATTGAATTTCTTTCAGGAAAAGACGATCCCGATTTCTTCGTAATGCCGGAGATAGGAATGGAGATCGCCAAGATCGAGAAAGAAGATCTTACCCCGGAAGAAGAAGCCGAAAGAAAAGAGGAACTTTTTAGAGAATATAGCGTTAAAAGTGAACGTATACATACGCTTCGCCAATTATTGAAATCTTATACCCTTTTTGAAAAGGATACCGAATATGTGGTTATCGACAATAAAGTAAAGATTGTTGATGAGCAGACAGGTCGTATCATGGAGGGTCGTCGTTATAGTGACGGTTTACACCAGGCGATCGAGGCGAAGGAAAATGTGAAGATCGAGGATGCAACCCAAACTTTTGCAACGGTAACCCTTCAGAATTATTTCAGGATGTACCGAAAACTGTCGGGTATGACGGGTACTGCAGTAACTGAAGCTGGTGAGTTATGGGAGATCTACAAACTGGATGTGGTGGAAATTCCAACCAACCGTCCTATCGCCAGAAATGACAAAGAAGATTTGGTTTACAAGACCAAAAGAGAAAAATACAATGCGGTTATAGACCATGTAACCGATCTTTCCAATGCGGGGAGACCTGTGCTTATTGGTACAACTTCCGTAGAGATCTCAGAGCTCCTAAGCCGAATGCTAAAGCTTAGAAATGTACCCCATAACGTTCTGAATGCGAAACGCCACAAACAGGAAGCTGATATTGTTGCGGAAGCTGGTAAATCGGGGATCGTGACCATTGCTACCAACATGGCGGGTCGTGGTACCGATATTAAGCTGAGCAAGGAAGTGAAAGAAGCCGGTGGTTTGGCCATAGTGGGTACAGAACGCCATGATTCGAGACGTGTGGACCGCCAGTTAAGAGGTCGTGCAGGTCGTCAGGGTGATCCGGGAAGCTCACAGTTCTATGTTTCCCTGGAAGACAACCTGATGCGTTTATTCGGTTCTGAAAGGATTGCCAAACTAATGGACCGTATGGGACTTGAAGAAGGTGAGGTAATTCAGCATTCCATGATCTCTAAATCTATTGAAAGAGCTCAAAAGAAAGTTGAAGAGAATAACTTCGGCGTTCGTAAAAGATTGCTGGAATATGATGATGTGATGAATGCGCAGCGTGAAGTGATCTACAAGCGTCGTTATCATGCCTTATTCGGGGAAAGACTTAGAGTGGATCTTGCGAATATGATCTTTGATATTTCAGAATCTATTACTGAAACAAATAAAGCAGCAGAAGATTTCAAGAATTTTGAATTTGAGCTGATCAGGAATTTCTCTATGAGTTCCCCGGTTTCAGAAGAAGAGTTTAAGAAAATGAATGCTCAGAAGTTGGCCGGTGAAGTTTACAAAGCGGCCTATAAGCATTATGACGAAAAGATGTCTAATAATGCTGATCGGGCATTCCCGGTGATCAAGCAGGTACACGAGGACGAAAGAAATAATTTCGAAAGAATTTCAGTTCCTTTTACAGACGGTACAAAAACACTTAGTGTTGTTACCAATCTGGAAAAAGCTTATGAATCTAAGGGTAAACAACTGATCAAAGATTTCGAGAAAAATATTACTCTTGCGATTATTGATGATGCCTGGAAAACTCACCTGAGAAAAATGGATGAGTTGAAACAGAGTGTTCAGCTAGCCGTTCATGAGCAAAAAGATCCATTATTGATCTATAAGTTTGAGGCTTTCGAACTTTTCAAAGTTATGCTTGAAAATGTGAACCGTGATGTAATGTCCTTCCTTTTCAAAGGAGAGATTCCATCTACCGGTGCGCCAAGCATACATGAAGCACGTCAGACCAGATCAAAAGAGCAGGTTGAAACCAAGAAGGAAGAAATTCCAAATATGGATGAAAGAGCCGCACAGAGCAGAGCTGCAGGAAATACGCAACGTCAGCAACCTGAGATAACCGAAACTATTGTTCGGGATCGTCCAAAAATTGGTAGAAATGATAAAGTTTCCATCAAGAATGTAATGAGCGGAGAAACTAAATCGATGAAATTCAAACAGGCTATCCCGCTTCTTGATAAGGGAGACTGGGTACTTGTAGACGAATAGACGTTAGACGTTAGACGTTAGACGTTAGACGTTAGACGTTAGACGTTAGACGAAATTAAAAATCCTGAAGTAAATTAACTTCAGGATTTTTTTATTTATTCTTAAATTCAAAATTATTATATGCGATTTTGTCATTCCGACCGTAGGGAGGAATCTCTTCAAAGTCAGAATTTAAATAATATACTCAAAGCAAAAACAGATGCATAGGTTCAGATTCCTTAGTCACTACATTCCTTAAAAAAATGGAAAAAAAGATTTGGTCATTTCGACCGTAGGGAGAAATCTCAATATTATTAGGATCTCATTTTAATAAGAAATTGAAAATTGATCCTTCCTATTCTCAGAGAATATCCAGATATATAGTGCTTTACAATTGATACTCCCTATCCAAAAACCTTTTTAAAAATGGTATCTCCAAAAAGAATAAAGCAACAAAGCCAAAAGCGATCTGCATAGTTCTTGAAAGATCAATCTTGGGCATATCCATCAGATAAGGAAAATCAAAGTTCAAATAATTAGAAAAAGAAACATCGGCATATAAAAATGATAACCCGCTCATGGAAATAAAAATTATAGCAGCAATACTTAGCCAACCTGTTTTTGAAATTAGCGGTTCATAAGGCCTGATCTTAGCATTCCTTGCCTCGACTGTCTTCATGACACGATTTTTAAAATCTGCTGAAGGTTTTTCAGGGCCTGCTTCATTTAGCAACCTCTTTATCAGCTCGTCTTCTCTGTTAAATTGCTTTTCCATTCTTATTTGATATTTCCGGTTTAATGTAGCCTTGCAATAACGAAAATAGCTTTTTCCGGCTACGATACAATTTAATCTTTATGTTGTCTTCCGTTAAATCGGTCACTTGCGCGATCTCTTTTACAGATTGCTCATCGAAATAATACAAACTAATGATCGCCGCCTCCTCTTCCGGTAATTGTGCAACACATTTTTGTATAATACTGCTTCTCTCTTCACTCAGCATAAACTCCAGTCCGTTCTCTATATGGTCCAGACTATCCTCAGTGATTTCCTCATTTATTTCATAAGTCCTGTGTCTCCTGTTCAGTTTAATCCTATCCAGGCTTTTATGATAAACGATCCTGTAAAGCCAGGTTGAAAATTTAGATTCTCCACGAAAAGTGGATAATGAATCATAAGCTTTAATAAAACTATCCTGGGCAACTTCTTCAGCTTCTTCAGAAACTTTTAAAATTCTAATAGCGATGGTGAACACAAAATTTTGATAACGATCTACCAGCTCCCCAAAGGCATTGGTATTGCCATTAAGGACCTTGTCAATCAAATATTGGTCAGTGTTCTTGATCATTATTACTTAAGACGACCACTTTCAGGCATCGGTTACAAAAGATTCTAAAATAAATTTACGCTTTTTTGTAACCGGTTTAGAGATCATGACGTCCTAATAGCAAACGAACATTATTTTCAAATTAAAAACTAAGAAATCATGGGATCAGAAGTTATTGTTTTACCAGTCATTTTCGGAACACTTTTCGGGATATTTTATTTATACATCTCTGCCAGAAACCGGGAACGCCTCGCCCTTATTGATAAAGGAGCCGATGCCAGTATTTTTTACAGCAAAAAGAAACATGTAACCCCGGTTTGGAAGGTCATTGTATTAAACCTGGCTTTACTACTGGCAGGCATAGGAGTTGGGATTTTTATCGCCAACTTCCTTAGCATCAACATGAACGTGGATGAAGAGGTGGCTTACCCGGGAACTATTTTCCTGTTAGCAGGAATTGGATTATTTGCGGGATTCTTTGCCACTAAAAAACTAAATAAAGACGCTTAAGTTTTTGTCAAATTTCATCACAGGACTGTCTAAAAAGTTAATTCTGAAAGTCATTACGAACGAAGTGAAGTAATCTCTAATTAGATTACCAGTAATTTGGAGATCGCTTCGTACTTCGCAATGACAGATAAATTAACTTTTAGATGGTCTTTTTTATTTGTAGTCATGACTAAAGGATTTTTACTAATTTTAACATTGATAACCAATCAAACTAATCAATGAAAAAATTCTCAATTGAAATCAAGTGGGGAATCATCTTTACAATCATTTCTTTATTATGGATGTTCCTGGAAAAAGGTCTGGGCTGGCATGATGAAAATATAGCGCAACATGCTATATATACCAATCTCTTTGCTATTGTGGCGATTGCCCTTTATGTGATCGCTTTGCTGGATAAACGAAAGAATTTCTACAACGGAAAAATGACCTGGAGCCAGGGATTTATTTCAGGAATTGTGATTAGTATAGTTGTCGCGATCTTATCTCCTTTAGCACAATATATCACCCATGAATTTATTACGCCTGATTATTTTAATAATGTAATTGAATATTCCGTTGAAAACGGTGCGATGAGCAGAGCTGCTGCAGAAGAATATTTTAATCTGACCTCCTACATCATACAGTCTTTCTTCTTTGCTTTAGTAGTGGGGGTAGTAACTTCTGCTATTGTAGCGTTTTTTGTGAAAACAAAAAAGGCTTAGCTCACTAATGAACAATAGATTTTTACTACTATGAAATGACGGTTAAATGCCACTCAGAGCGGAACGTAGTCAAGCGAAGAATCTTTTCAAGAGATATCTTTTAAACTGAAGATTCCTCTTTTCGCCGGAATGACAAACCTCAGGAATTACAACCGTATTTCATTCAGAGCGAAACGTAGTGAAGCGAAGAATCTCTCTGAGGGAAATGCTTCAAACCAAAAACTCCTCCTTTCGTCGGAATGACAATTCCCTCGAATGAACAGAGCGCAACGTAGTGAAGTGAAGAAATCGTATTCTATTTTTTCCTAATTTGGGATTATGAAAACCTTCGGGACACATAATTATTATGTTTATATTTTAACGAATAAAAATAAAACTGTTCTTTATACTGGAGTTACCAATAATTTAAAAGATCGGTTGTATCATCATAAAAATCCCGAAGCAAACACCAAAGCCTTTACTGCAAAGTATAGTTGCTATTATCTTGTATATTATGAACATTTCTTTGAAATAGATACCGCTATCAATCGGGAGAAAGTAATAAAAGGTTGGTCTCGACAAAAGAAAGATAATCTCATTACAAACTTTAACCATACTTGGAAGTTCTTAAACGATAGTATATGAAATTCTTCTTCGTTTGTCATTCAAAGCGCAACGCAGTGAAGCGAAGAATCTTTTCCAGACAAATCCTCTAAACTAAAGATTCCTCCTATCATCGGAATGACGACACTCAGAAATGACAGGCGAATGTTATTCAGAGCGCAACGCAGTCGGAAATTCATCAAACAAAAGATTCCTCCTATCGTCGGAATGACAACCCAGAAACTTTTTTTGAAATTATATCTTCAACAACAAATTAGGATCCGGGCAATTCTTTAAATACATGTCCAGGTCTTCTTTTTTGACCACTCCTGGATAATCGCCAATTTTATCATGCATTTCTTCCATCACTTGAAAATGCAGATGCGGGGCATAATCACCATTCTCATTAAAATCTCCTAACTCGGCAAGCCTATCACCTGCCTTTACCTCTGTCCCAATCTTTAAATTATCAAGGGATTTCCTGGAAAGATGACCGTAAAGGGTATAAAATTTTCTTCCATTTAGCTGATGCTCAAGAATAATGGTGGGTCCATAATCGCCGAAATTAGCATTATCCTGGTAACTGTGAATTTTCCCATCTAACGGACTAATAATTTCTGAAAAGGCAGGCACCCAGACATCCAGGCCAATATGAATATTACGGTTAGCTTCTGTATTATTGAAAAGCTGACTTCGGTTATATAAAGTCCTCAATTCATTATAACCACCATAGGCTGCCTTGGATTCTCTATTCCTAAGATATTCATCTATGAAAATGGAAAATGCTTCCGAAGAAGCAACTTCAAGTTTTAGAAGATCAGGATTATTTTCTGAAAGATCTATATACGCGTAATCCTCCTGTGTATAATTCCCTCCTATTACGGGAGTGAAACCGGAGGTTAATTCATTTAAAAAATCAGAAAAACTTTGCATCGCATTCAACTTAAGAAAGCCAAATGTAACAGCTAAGTTTTAATTTATCAATACATCGCTAAAATTAGCTTTTATAGTGATATTGGAATTTCCTTCCCTCGATTTATTATATCCGTTAAGGATCTCATTATCATAAGATTTGGTAGACTTCAATTTCAAACCTGAAGGATGCTTTATGGAACTTTGCATCCCGTTAAAACTAAAATTGAAAGCTGTATCAGGTAAATTCAACTCAAGATCACTATTTTCAAGACTGATATTTAAAGTTTCAAAATCTGCCCCCAGATTATTAATGTCAAGCTTTCCAAAAGAACCGGTTAATACCCCGGTCTTTTGAAGTTCATTGATCACCACATCACTGGAATTGGAATTCAGCTTAATGCTTACCGCCTTATCTATATGGCAGTTCTTTACAAAGTCAGTAGAAAGAATCCCATAATCCCAGAAAGCCACCTTTACCGGGGTATAAGAGGCCTTTATATTGGTGTTTTTTCCGGATATTCGGTTAGCTGAAAGCCGACTGTGTGACAGATCGGCCTTCAGGTTTTTTATAGTACTTCCCAGTTTAAGCTCGCCGTGACGAACATTAAGTTCCAGTTTTGCATCTTTTGGGATCTTTAGTTTGATGGTTTTTTTGGATTTAATCCCTTTTCCATTTTCCATAATGAATACAGAATTTTCACCACTTTCCATCTGGGCTTCGAATTGTTTTCCAAACTGTTCGCCCCAGGCTTCCATTTTTTTACCGAATTCTTCTCCCCATACTTCCATATCTTTTTCAAAATCCTTGCCCCAGGCCTCCATTTTCACTTCATATTCTTTCTCCCATTTTTCAGAATTCTTCTCCATCTCTTTTGCCCATTTTTCCATTTTGACTTCGTATTCCTTTCCGAATTTCTTCTCAAAATCTGATTCCCATTTCTCAAGGTATTTGTCACCATCCTTTTTATAGGCTTCATAATCGAATTTCATCCCTTTCATATCTTCAGCAAAACCTGGCGGAAGTGGATTTTCAGCGATATTGTTCAGTATCGGTCCTACGAGATTTTCCATTAAAGGACCTAACATTTCGGGTAATTCAGATAAGGCGGGTTGTAATTGGGCCATCCCCAAATCCATGTCCATATCCATATTCCAGTTCACACTCCCGCCAGATTCAATGTTTATCTTTCCATTGGAAGCTGAAGTTTCAAGCTTCCAGGAATCCAGGAGTTTTTTTGTCATCTGTTTATCCCCTGTATCTCCTTCAAGATAAGCTTCAATCTGCACTTCGTTCCTGTCCCAGTTTTCGATGATGATGTTGGTATGGCGGGAATCGAGTTCTACATTCACATCGGGTGAAGTTTTATAGTTTTTGCTCAGCTTTTTTGTTTGAGCAAAACTTCCCGCTGTGATAAAAAACAGTGATAGCATCACATATTTAAGCCTGATAGTTCTCATATCTGTTGTCTTTTGATTGTTTAATTTCATTTAATTTTGTTTTCAATTTTTTAAGAAGATCCAGTCTCAGCTGTAAGTTCGCGATCATCGCTTCCACTGTTTCCTCATTTAAACCGGTTTCCTGAATTTCAGCATTCAACGCTATATATTCTTCATTCAGGGTTTCCAGTTTCTTCATAAATGCATCTATAAGTTCTTTGTTAGCCGGAGTCATTTCCAGCTTGGCCAGTTGAATATTCACACTCGCCATATAATAATCTTCTATTTTTTTGAATTCAGGTGAAACGTCACTCAACCTGTATTCGGTAGCTGGAACACTCTTATCTTCAACAGGTTCTTCTGCCGGTGTTTCCACAATTTGATGGTTATCCTGAACCGGGTTTTGATCATTATTGAATAAGAAGAAAGCACCTATTCCCAGGGCAACGACGATCACTGCAGCTATCTGAAGAAAAGAACTGTAATTGCTCTTCTTCTCTGCGGGTAGTGCCTCTTCCAACCTGGCTTCAAATCTTTTTTGATGCCCCATGCTAAGCTTTTCCTTTCCTACCTGTTCCTCCTTGCGAAACATCTCTCTAATATCCTGTCCCATTGCTTAATGTTTTAAGTTCTTCCTGTAATTTCTTTTTCCCTCTATGCACCAGTGTTCTGGAGGCTACTTGTGTGATATTCAAAATTTCACTGATCTCTTCATGATCGTAACCTTCTACCAGAAACAGCATCAGGGGATATTTATATTTTTCGGGCAACTTCTGCATTTTCTTTTTTACTTCTTCCACACTCACTCCATCTTCCACCTCCCAGTTATCTTCATCTTCTACCGTTCCCAGGGTCTGCTCGTTTATCGCGACTAATTCCAGTTTTTTTGCTTTCAGCTTGTCCAGACATTTATTGATAACGATTCGTTTAAGCCAGGCCCCAAATGTTACCTCTCCGTTAAACTGATGTAATTTTGCAAAGGCTTTAATAAACCCTTCCTGCATTGCATCTTCTGCCTCCATGCTATCTTTCATAAATCGCAATGCCACATAATACATCCCGTCACAATATTTGTTGTACAGCTGCAACTGAGCCCGCCGGTTGTTCTGTATACAAGCTTCTATTAGCTTATGCTGTATCAATTTAATTGGTTTTTGATGGGTTAGTTCACTTTAAAGACGATACTAAAAGTCTCGCGTTGCAAAAATTCCGAAAAAAATTTCAAATTCATTTGATATTCATACATTTAAAATTAAAATCTGCCTGGTTATCAATTATGGCTGAATTTTTGAAAAGTCTTTTTTCTAAAAAAAATACGATGAGCAGAAATACTAAGCTTATACTTAAAATTGGAGGGATTGTTGTCTTTCTTGGGCTTATTATAGTTTTTATTTTAAGATATACCACCAAGGCCCATAGTCCTCAGGATACCATAATCTATGAGCAAGCTGATCTAAAACTTGAAGTTTTCTATAACAGGCCTTATAAGAAAGACAGGGAAATTTTCGGGAATCTTGTTCCGTATAATGAAGTATGGAGAACAGGAGCTAATGAAGCGACTACTTTTGAAACCAATACAGATATCCTGGTGGATGGTAGTTTGCTGGAAGCTGGAAAATATACTTTATGGACAATCCCCATGGAGAATAGCTGGAAGATTATCTTTAACTCAAAAATGTATCCCTGGGGAATAAACCTGGATAAAGAAGCCTACCGTGACTCTAAATTTGATTCGCTTGTTTTGGAAAGACCGGTGGAAGAACTGGATTCTGTAATTGAGCAGTTCACCATTCTCTTCGAACAAAATGGAGAATTTGTGAATATGGTCCTGGCCTGGGATGAAACCAGTGTAAGTGTGCCTTTAAAAACAGAAGAGGCGCCAACAGGCACCTCTTATACTGAATAATATTTAACTTTCTATTCGTCTAAAAGTAAATTAAGAGTAACATCTATATTGTCCCTGGTAGCTCTGGAATAAGGACAGATCTCATGAGCTTCATTTACCAGCTTTTCACCTGTCTCAACATCTACTCCCGGAATATAAGAATCCAGGGTTACTGAAAGCTGAAGGTTTCCAGACTCTGTTTGCCCTAATTTAACTACAGCAGTAACGCTATATTCGCCAAGGTCTACCTTATGCTTTTTAGCAACCACCTCTAAAGCGCTGCCATAACAGGATGAATATCCCGCCGCGAACAGTTGCTCAGGATTAGAATAGTCTCCGCCTTCGCCGCCCATTTCTTTGGGCATTTTAAGCTCCATATCTAGAATACCATCTTCACTGCGAGTATGTCCATTACGACCCCCATGAGTAGTAACTTTAGTTTTATACAAATTCTTCATTGCGTAAAATAATTTAAGTAATTTAGTTTGCTTCAATATACCAAGCATTTGAGGATGCCTGAAACGAGAATTCATAATTTTGTCATAAATATTCAGCCCTATTTTGAGTAAAGAACAACAAAAATCAGCTTTAAGCGAGTCTGGAAGTAAACCTGCTTCAGCAAATGTTAGTCCCGAATCTGCCAAAAAGATCAGGAATTTCAGGAAGAATAAATTTTCTGAAAAAGATCTTTTAAAAGATTTATTGGAGGGAAATAAAACTGCTTTGGGAAGAGGTATTACACTTATAGAAAGTAACCAGAAAACTCATCAAAAACAAGCTGAATTTCTTATTGAAGGAGCCTTACCTCATGCTCACCGGTCTATTAGAATTGGAATAACAGGAGTGCCTGGTGTGGGAAAAAGTACTTTTATTGAAAGCCTGGGTTCTTACCTGATAGATCAGGGGAAAAAGGTGGCTGTACTTGCTGTGGATCCAAGCAGCTCTGTCTCTCACGGAAGTATTCTTGGAGATAAGACCCGAATGGAAAAACTGGTCACCAAATCCAATGCTTTTATAAGGCCTTCCCCCAGTGGTGATTCATTAGGAGGAGTTGCCAGAAAGACCCGAGAAAGCATCCTTCTTTGTGAAGCTGCTGGGTTCGACGTGATCCTGATCGAGACGGTGGGAGTTGGACAAAGCGAGACTACCGTTCACAGTATGACCGATTTCTTCTTATTATTAAAGCTCGCCGGTGCCGGGGATGAATTACAGGGAATTAAAAGAGGAATTGTAGAAATGGCCGATGCGATCGTGATCAATAAAGCAGATGGAGAAAATCAAAAACCAGCCAGGGAAGCCAAACTTGAATTTAACCGGGCGCTTCAACTTTATCCTGCTAAAGAAAGTGAATGGAAACCTGAAGTAAAACTTTGTAGTGCATTATACAACGAAGGCGTTTCTGATATCTGGAATATGATCACTGAGTTTAAAGCCAAGGTAGATGAGAATGGATTTTTTCAGCATAATAGACTAGAACAGAATAAGTTCTGGCTGTATCAAACTATTAATGATTACCTGAAAAGCAGGTTCTATGAAGACACCAAAATAAAGACTGCTTTAAAGGAACAATTAGAACTAATTGAAAAAAATCAGACCACAGCCTTTGCCGCAGCAAAACATCTGTTAAGCCTGGCCTAGATCTTTCTTTAAAATTTTTGCGATAAGGAATTTTCTAAGCAGATGAAGGAGGTATCCGAATATTGCGCCTATCAACATTCCGGTAATTACATCGCCGGGATAATGAACTCCCAGGTAAATTCTACTATACGAAACTACTACCGCCCATATTAGCAGAAATACAAAGAGTTTAGGATAGTGCTTTTTAAATAGAAGACTTAAGAAAACCGCTACTCCGGTAGAATTCGCTGCATGTGCCGAAAAATAACCAAATCTTCCACATCTTTCCGCGACAAACCTCGCATATTCCATCACTCCTTCCTGCCGGCAGGGTCTGGGTCTTTCAAAACCGTGTTTGAATAAATTAGCCAGTTGATCTGTAGCCGTTATCAGTAATGTTATCACTACCATCGTGATCAAAGTAGGTTTCCAACCGAATTTTCTAAAGATCAGGTAAAGTAATATGGCATATAGAGGAATCGCCATCCATTTATCGCTAATGGTAATCCAAAGCCAGTCCCAGGTCTCTGAACCAAGATTATTCAGAAATAAAAAAAGCTCCCGGTCTAATTCGGCTAATTTCTCCATTTAACTGTCTTCGTATCTGTTCACTTCGCGATCGTAAAACTCATTTGCCTGAGTGATCAAGGATTCTGCCTCACTGGAAAGTTCTTTTTCATCATCCTTATCAAAATCTTCCAGCCACTCCACCTCATCATCTTTAAGGTCTATAATGAATCTTGGAAATTCGGTATGAATTACGAAAATTGATTCCGGAAGGTCGGTATTGTCACCTAGTATAAATTTTGGAAGTTCCATATATATTTTATTATGCTATTAAAGTTTCTTTGGTTCGAATTAGTTTTCGGCTTAAGTAATTAAAGCGGAAATATAACAATATTGCCGAGGATGTCAATCCTGCAAGTAATCCAAGCCATATTCCCATGCTGCCTAACTGATCTGCCTGACCAAAATAAAAGCTTACCGGAAAGCCAATGATCCAATAAGAAATAAAACAGATCACCGTAGGGATTTTCACGTCCTGCAATCCTCTCAATGCTCCCAGGATCACTACCTGTATTCCATCACTTAGCTGAAATAAAGCTGCGATAATTAGCAATTGAGCGGCCAGAGAGATCACCTCCACATTATCTATGTAGAAGACCGGCAAAATATCTTTCAGGAGAATAAAAAGAATGGCAAATACGGCCTCAATAAGAAAGACCAGGAGGAAAATAGAATATCCTATCCTTCTTAACTCACGGTATTTCTTTAAGCCAACCTGATTACCTACTCGAATAGTTGCAGTTACCCCGAGACCTACGGCAATCATAAAGGTCATAGAAGCAAGGTTGAGAGCAATTTGATTTGCTGCCTGGGGATTAGTTCCCAGGTTACCAGCTAAGAAAATAGTGCCTGTAAAGATGGCCACCTCAAAAAGCATCTGTAATGCCGTAGGAAATCCTAAAGAAAGAATTCTTTTAAAAATAGACCACTGCAACATTTCTTTTTTAGACCATTTGAAGTACTCAATAAACTTGGATTTTCGTCTTAATATTTCCCAGACGAACCAAAGCATAAAAAATCTGGAAATCAATGTTCCCCAGGCTGCTCCTTCCAGTTCCAGTCTTGGAAAAAACCAGACCCCATAGATAAGTAAATAATTAAATACCACGTTCACAACATTGGCAAGAATGGTAGCGTACATGGCGTAGCGGGTTTGTGACAGCCCGTCTGCAAATTGCTTAAATGCCTGAAAAGCCATCAATGGTAACATTGATAAGGCTACGATATTGAGATAAGGAATTGCCAGTTCTACCACTTCTTCCGGCTGATCTAAATAATAAAGAACAGGTTTTGCAATTAAGAGAAGGATAAAAAGAAGCAACCCATTAATAGTGCTAAGAATAAGCCCGTGATGAAAATAACTTCTTCCGCCTTCGAGATCATCGGCTCCATCAGCTTCAGCAATCAAAGGCGTGATCGCAAAAGAAAAACCAATTCCCATGGACATGGCAATAAAAACCAGTGCATTTCCAAGAGAAACAGCGGCCAAAGGCGCGGCCCCCAACTGCCCTATCATCAGGTTATCTACCAGCCCCACCATAACATGACCCAGCTGTCCAAGCATAACAGGATATGCGATATGAAGGTTTTTACCGAATTCTTTGGTGTAGGCTGAAAGCTGCAAAACTAAATTTTAGGTCTGCAAAGGTAGATGCTTTAAGTTTCTTTTAAAGCGATAATAATAAAATCTTTTAAGCCGATTGGAACTAATCGGCTAGCTCAGAGGTTTCTTTATTTATATTATTAAAACCGTATTTGTCTACCAAAAAAACCAGGGAAGCCATGGTGGCGGCACCTAATTCAAGTTCTCTTTTATTCACTTTATCAAAGGTATCATTTGCGGCATGATGATAATCAAAATAACGCTGGGAATCGGGTCTTAGACCAGCCAGTACAATCTTCTCATCCTTAAGCGGATTAATATCTGCACCCCCGCCGCCTCTTTCAAAATAGTGAATCAAATAGGGTTTGAATAATTTTTTCCAGGATAGGATTTTTTCAAATTGAGCATCTGTAGCAGTGATCCCAAAACCTCTGGGGGTAAATCCGCCGGCATCACTTTCCAGCGCAAAAACATGATCTTCAGACTTTGATTTTGCCACCTCAGCATATTTATTACCGCCACGTAAGCCGTTTTCTTCATTCATAAAAAGAACCACTCGTAAGGTTTTCTTCGGTTTATATCCAATTTCCTTGAATAATCTAAGTACTTCCATAGACTGCACCACCCCGGCTCCATCATCATGAGAACCGTCACCAAGATCCCATGAATCCAGATGGCCGCCAACTACCATGATCTCTTTAGGATTTTCAGATCCGGTAATCTCACCAATTACATTATAAGATTTCACATCTTCATGATTCTCACAATTCATCCTGAAATAAAGCTCCAGGTCCTTTTGAATTTTCAGAATTCCGCTTAAATATTTAGCATCGTTGGTGGAGATGGCAGCTGCCGGAATTCTTTTATTTTCAGGCGTATCGCCATAACTCATGGAGCCAGTATGAGGAAAATCGTCCATTCTTAAATTCATGGACCTTACGATCACCCCTACCGCGCCATATTTCGCAGCTTCCTCTGCCCCCGAATATCGCTGATCTACACAGCCACCATAAGCATCGAAAGTTTGAATAAGATCGGCGCGCATGGGCCGGTTATAAAAAACGATCTTTCCTTCTATATTTTCCCTGCCGTATTCTTTTAATTGTTCTAAACCCTGTACCTCAATCACCTTCGCTTTGGTTCCACCCGCCGGGGTAGCAATAGAACCACCAAGGGCTGTGATATTTACATTTCGGGTTACTCCAGGAGCCGTTTGAACATAAGCGAACTCTCTTTCGCCTCTGGTCCATTTTGGTACCATCACCGGTTGTAACCAGACCTTATCCAGTCCAAGTTTTTCAAGCTCTGCTTTGGTATATTCCACGGCCTGTTGCGCATTAAAAGAACCTGATAATCTACCTCCAATTTCATTAGATAAATGATCCAGCCAGTTATAAGATTTCCCGTTAAGGAGGGACATGTCGTAAATTTTTCTAATATTGAGAGAATCTGCAGTATAATTGGTCTGTGCGGATACAGTTATTCCCGAAAGGATCAGGATGAGAAAAAGACAGAATGATTTCATTGGACTACTAATTTTGCCGCTAATTAACAGCATTTTTTTAATTTATGCGAAGTCTGATTAATTCTTTTCATGTTTTAATTGTGCCCGGTATTCATCAATATTCTTCTTAATTTCGGGAGCTAATTCAGGTTCCTTAACATCATCATACTTTTTAAGTTCTGAATAAAGAATATTTGCTACTAAATACCTGGCGGTATCTTTATCATCAGCAGGAATTATATACCAGGGCGCTTTTTCAGTAGAAGTCCTATTGATCGCATCCTGGTAACAATACTGATATTTATCCCATAACTCCCTTTCTTTTAGATCTCCGGGAGAGAATTTCCAGTTCTTATTAGGTTTATCAAGTCTTCTTAAAAGCCGCTGCCGTTGCTCCTCTTTGGAAAGATGAAGAAAAAATTTAAAAATGATAGTTCCATTTTCGGCAATATGGTTTTCAAATTCTTGGATCTGTTCAAATCTCTTATCCCAGAATTTCTCGGTTATATCATTTTTACTATTAATTCCGGGTAAATTTTCACTGAGAATATAGCCTGGATGAACCCTTGTCACCAAAACATTCTCATAATGCGTTCGGTTAAAGACCCCAAACTTACCTCGTTCTGGCAAGGCTATATAATGCCTCCATAAATAATCATGTTTTAATTCCTTTTCTGAAGGCACCTTAAAACTATGTACTACCACTCCCCGACTGTTGAAATCCTTAAAAACTTCTCTGATCAAACTGTCTTTCCCCGAAGTATCCATTCCCTGCAGACAAATAAGTACGGAGTATTTTTTATGGGCATAAAGTATATCCTGCCAGTCTCCAAGATCTTTCCTGATTTCCTTCATTTCATCCTTGATCTTATCTTCAGATGCATTAAGATCAATTTTTGTCGCGGTCTTATGCAGATCTATATTTTTTACAACTTTAAATGCTGAATATTTTACTTCTTTCATACCTAAATATATTCTCCCCTCAATATACAATCTTTATAAGAGTTAATTTTTTTATCTTCGCAGGAAATAATTTTTCAGCTTGGACAAACTCGAAAGAAAAGATATAATACAAAAGGTTACCACACTTTTGAAAGAGATTCCATCTTCCATGGATATTGTAAAAAAAGATGGAAAGACCGATAAAAGATTTGAATATCTGGCTACACATATGGTAGACAAGGCTATTGAAAAAGATGCGCTTATCGTTTCTGAAAATCGCCAGGGAATTGCAATTCTTTTTAAAACCAGCAAGAAAGACGATAATATTTGGAAAGATCTATGGGCGCAATTAAAACTTGTGGTGAATGTCACGGGTATTAAGAATGCACTGGATATTTTAAAAACACAAAAATATATTAAGAATCAACGCCCCCAGGAAGGAGAATATTTATACTGCTGGTTTTGGGGAATTCTTAAAGACTCTCGTGGTGCAGACACCCAGGTTGGAAAAGACATGAAAGATATTTTTTTCAGGACCGCTCATGATACCGGACTGGAGCTATATGCAGAAACCCGCGGAAGAACGAATGCTATCGTTTACCAACGGGTTGGTTTTGATCTTTTTCATGAATGGGATCACCCAAGTGGTGACACCATGTATTTTCTAAAATATAACCCAAAGAATCCTAGAAACAAGAGACCTTAGAACCTGCTTCCAAAGAGTTTTACGTCTTCATCGCTAATCTCTTTGCCTCCGAGAATAAATAATCTCTCTACGACATTTCTAAGTTCACGCACATTTCCGCGCCATTCGCTTTCTTTTAGCACCTTTATAGCATCTGCCGTAAATTCTTTTTTATTAGTTCCCTGCTCCTGGGCGATCTTTTCACTAAAATAATCAACCAGTAGCGGGATATCGTCTTTTCTATCTTTCAAGGCCGGTACTTCAATGAGGATCACCGCCAGCCTGTGATAAAGATCTTCTCTAAAATTATTCTCTTCGATCTCCTTTTTAAGATCTTTATTAGTCGCGGCAACTACTCTAACATCTACCTTGATATCCTTATCACTACCTACTCTTGAAATCCTGTTTTCCTGAAGTGCTCTAAGGACTTTTGCCTGAGCTGAAAGACTCATATCTCCAATCTCATCAAGAAATATGGTTCCTTTATTTGCTGCTTCAAACTTCCCCGCCCTATCTTTATTGGCCGAGGTAAAAGCTCCCTTTACGTGACCAAAAAGTTCACTCTCGATCAATTCTGAAGGGATGGCCGCACAATTCACTTCTATCATGGGTCCTTTAGAACGATCACTTTTTTGATGCAGCCAGTGTGCAACCAGTTCTTTCCCCGTACCATTTGGCCCGGTAATTAAAACACGGGCATCGGTATGGGCCACCTTTTCAATCATATCCTTAATATTATGAATCGCATCAGATTCACCAATCATCTCATAATTTTTGCTCACCTTCTTCTTTAGTCTTGTATTTTCAACTACAAGTTCTTTTCGGTCTAAAGCGTTTCTAACTGTATTGAGGAGACGGTTAAGATCTGGTGGTTTCGAGATATAATCAAATGCTCCGATCTTCATGGTATTTACAGCGGTATCAAGATCACCATGACCTGAGATCATGACTACAGGAATTTCCGGCTTTATCTTTTTTACTGCTTCCAATACCTCAACACCATCCATTTTTGGCATTTTAATATCGCACAGGATAAGATCAAAATCTTCATTCTTAACCAGTTCCATTCCTTCCAGTCCATCTTCAGCTTCTGTCACTTCATAATCCTTACTTTCTTCGGTTAGGATCTTATTAAGAACCCTTCTTATCGATGCTTCGTCCTCTATTAATAGAATTTTTGCCATTATAATATTGTAAATTTTAATCCGCTTCTAGCGTAAAATGTGTTTGTTTCGTTGATGGTATAAATATTATTCCTGTCTGCGTCCCTGAATCTTATATCATTTATTAAAGTATGCCCTCCATAGACATAAAACTTTAGATGATCTGTAAAACTAAATTCATATCCCAGTCCGCTTAAAAGAATGGTCATAGACATACTTTCTGCAATGGGATCATTTGTATTATTTCCAGGAGTGGTATCAAAATTATTCTGAATATTAGAGAAAAAACCATCCAGGGTTAGAAATAACTGAACTTCCTGCCTGCCATTAAAATAATACTTTAAATTGGATTTTGGAATCCCAAGCATATAAGACCATTTCTCATCCCATCTTTTATAGTAATTCACAATGGGCAATGGAAAAGGAAAGCCGGTGGTGGTAGAATACTGTAGCCCGAGAATAAGTCTCCACGGCTCATAATATCTCTCGTCTTCTTTTATTTTAATAAAATATACTGCACCGGTATAAATAAGATCATCCTGTAAAATATCAGACTGCGCGAAGTTAGAGGCCAGCTTTACGCCTCCTTCAGCCCCAAACCTCCATAAATCGTTCATTTTAAAGGTGTAACCCAGAGAAGCCGTAAAGCTCTGAAATCTATCCAGGTCCCGGGTATCAAACACTTCAGGATCTTCATATTTAAACTGAACATTACGATATTCCAGACCTGGGATCAAATAGGAGCCCTCTTTTTTTAAAGCAATAGGAAAGGCCACCTGCGCCCGCATTCTGCGGAAGGAATTATCAGAATTTTTCTGAGGGAAATAGGTATACTCCAGTCGTGCCAGATCTGTCGACTGACAAAAAGCGCTCAGGCTAAATAATAAAAAGAATAATAATGACAGTTTTTTATACATCATCGCTCAATTCATCAGTGTTCTCTCTCCCTCTTGGATAGAACATATGTACATCTCTTTGCGGGAACGGAATGGTGATATTGTTCAATCTAAACTTGTTATTGATCTTAAATCTCAATTCACTCTTCACTTTAGGATCCACAAAACTATCTGATATGTAAAAGTGCAGACCGAACAGTAAAGCGGAATCTCCAAAATCTTCAAAAAGCACAAATGGTTCAGGTTTTTTCAAAATCCCCTTTTGCTCCCGGGCACATTCCAGTAAAACTTCTCTTACTTTCTCAACATCACTTCCGTAGGCAACACCTACTTTAACCACTTCTCTCGTGGTCTTATGATTTTGAGTGTAATTATAAACGGTATCACTTATGAATTTATGATTGGGAATGATCATTACCTTGTCATCCCTGGTAAGCGCCCTGGTAGTTCTGAGCTTGATCTCAAAAACCCTGGCTACCCTGCCTTCGAGTTCAATTACATCTCCAACGAGCAAAGACTTATCCAGGATTATAAAAATACCTCCAATTACATCCTGAAACAATTCCTGAAGTGCAAGACCAAGACCCACGAATAAGGCCGCAGAAGCTGTTAAAAGTATGGTAACATCAACACCCGTGGAACTTAAGGTGATGAGTATGACCACTACATACACAAAGTATTTAATGAACTTAAATACACTTATGAATTTCATTTTATCTTCCTCCATCAATTTGGAGGTGATAAAAGATCTAATAACCCTAAGAACTATACTGGTAATCAGGAAGGTTGATACTATAAGAACAATTAATCCTACAGTTATTTTTATTTCTTCACTACCAATATTGTAACTGAAACCGGCATTCCAGAAATCTTTTATAAGACCCCAAATGTCCTGTTCAATTACTTCCGTAACTTTTTCTGTAGCTGATTGATCCTGCATACTTAATATTTAAGCCATTTATACAGTTCTTTATAGCTAGGCTTTTTCCCATACATCAATATTCCCACGCGATATATTTTTGCTGATAACCATAATATACCAAAATTAGTGGCTATTAAAACGATTATAGATGCAGTAATTTCCCACCATGGTACGCCAAATGGAATTCTCATTAACATTACAATTGGTGACGTAAAGGGAATTATTGAGAATATAGTTGAAACCGTCCCGTGAGGATTTTCCACTACCGAAAAGAAGCCTACATATATCCCAAGAATGAGAGGTAAAATTATAGGAAACATAAATTGCTGGGTATCTGTTTCGCTATCTACAGCTGCACCAATGGCCGCGTAGATTGCACTGTATAGGAAATATCCTCCCAGAAAATAGATCACAAAGAAGACCAGTAAACTTGCATAGGGAAGTTTAAGGATGTCTATAACCAGTTGGTTTATCTCAGGCCTTGCCGCACTTTCGATGGCTGCTGAAGCCGGTGATTGTGCAGCATAAGGATCTATCCCCAGAAAAGATGAAATACCCCATAGCAATACGGTTCCCAGAATAACCCAAACACTAAATTGCGTCATCCCCGCTAGTGAAGTACCCAATATTTTTCCCAGTAATAATTGAAAAGGTTTTACTGATGAAACTATGATCTCAATGATCCGGTTGGTCTTTTCTTCAATCACACTCCGCATCACCATATTCCCGTAGATAATAATAAACATCATCAATAAATAACCGGCCGCTCCCCCAAAAAACATTTTGATGTAATTGGACATTTTTGAGCTTCGTTCACCAGAAAAATTCTGGATCTGTACATTTACATCTGCCCTTGCCTTATCAATTTCCGAAACATCTATTCCTTTGGCGATAAGCTGCTCCCGGGTTAATTTATCTGAAATTGTTTTTTCTATATTTTCAATGGTTCCAAAGCCCGGGGTATCTTTTCCGAAAAATTCGATATCTGCTGGTTTTCCTAAGCCCGGCTCTATATCTGAGATATGGATAAGTCCATAATATTCATTATCCAGAACTTCCTGTCGTGCCTTTTCCAAAGGTTTTTTTGAAAAATCTAAATACTGCACCTGTTCTCCATCCTTAAATTCGGTGGCGAACATTCCGCTTTCATCATATATCCCAATGATCTTTTGCTCTGTGCTATTTAACATGCTCAGATAAGCGATAAGCAATATCATCCCCACAAAGATCAACGGACTCAGAAAAGTCATCACAATGAAGGTCTTATTTTTAACCCGCGCCAGGTATTCCCGGTTTATGATAAGTCTTAAATTACGCATTTTGAGTCACGGTTTTAATGAAAATATCGTTCACTGAAGGAATTACTTCTACAAAATGATTGATACGAGCCCGGGTAAGTAAGAACTGGATTAAATCATTGGAAGATTCATTATCCTTTAATTTAATAGTTAATTTCAGATCATTCTGAATACTTTTATAATTCGCCGATCCTACCTGAAAGCGGTCTTCCAGCTCACGTTTTAAGGTAGGTTCATCTACAGCGTCCAGCCCTACCTCAAAAGTATTGGATTTATAGGCTTTTTTTATATCTGAAACTTTCCCATCCAGTAATTTATTGGATTTATGAATGAGGGCGATATATTCACACAGTTCTTCTACGCTTTCCATACGATGAGTGGAGAATAAAATCGTGGCTCCCTCTTCTTTCAGCTGCAGAATCTCGTCTTTAATAAGGTTCGCATTCACGGGATCAAATCCACTAAAAGGTTCATCAAAAATGAGCAATTTAGGGCGATGTAGCACAGTAATGACAAATTGTACCTTTTGAGCCATTCCTTTAGAAAGTTCCTGTATCTTTTTATCCCACCAGCCTTCAATTTCCAGTCTTTTGAACCAGAATTGCAGTCTTTCTTTAGCTTCAGCCCGGGTTAAGCCTTTCAGCCTGGCCAGATAAAGCGCCTGTTCACCCACTTTCATAGATTTGTAAAGCCCTCTTTCTTCCGGCAGGTATCCAATATGAGCGATATCATCTGGATGTAACGGCCTGCCGCCTAGATAGACCTTACCTTCATCGGGCATGGTGATTTGATTAATAATACGCAGTAAAGTGGTCTTCCCGGCCCCGTTGGGTCCCAGAAGTCCAAAAATACTTTCCTGAGGGATATTTATTGAAACATTGTTGAGTGCAGTAAAATTTCCGAAGCGTTTATAGATATTCTCCGCAACCAAAAGATTTTCCATATAGTGTATTGTAGAAGTTTTAAAGATATAGAAATAGAAAGAGAGTATAAGTCTATTAAGAGGATTTTATAATTTTCAAAACCTCTCTAAAAACAAAACCCACCCTTAATAAATTAAGGATGGGAAAAAAATTGCTATGAAAAAGAAAAATTATCACTAAAAGACTTAGTGATTCTCAAATATATAAATTTTTTCTTAAAATTTCCTTTTAAGAAAACATATCTTTAACTTTTTCAAAAAATGACTTGTCATTTTTCTCAGGATTT
Organism: Christiangramia sediminis; assembly: GCF_020552705.1. Classification (GTDB taxonomy): domain Bacteria; phylum Bacteroidota; class Bacteroidia; order Flavobacteriales; family Flavobacteriaceae; genus Christiangramia; species Christiangramia sediminis. The sequence goes on from NZ_JAJBZG010000004.1 coordinate 91,926, forward strand.
GGCTGGAAGTTCTCATCATCAGCCATTCTTTCAAAAAATTCTTTTTGTTCTCTGGAAAGGGTTTTTGGCGTCCACACATTCACATGTACCAGAAGATCACCTTTTCCGTAGCCATTAATACTACTAATTCCTTTTCCTCTAAGTCTAAGTATCTTGCCAGATTGCACCCCTTCTTCAATCTTGATACGAACTTTGCCAGTAACAGCATCAATTTCCCTGGAAGTTCCCAGAGCTGCTTCAGAATAACTTATATAAAGGTCATAATGTAGGTTATCGCCTTCTCTTTGCAGGCTAGGATGTGCTTTTTCCTCAATGGCCACCAAAAGATCCCCCGGAATTCCATTTCCTGGAGCATCGTTTCCTTTTCCTGAAACCTTCAATTGCATTCCATCTTCAACCCCCGCCGGAATCTTAATGGAAACCGTTTCTTCCTGAATTATAAGACCCTGTGCATCTGCGCCTTCAGGTTTCTTATCTATCATTTGCCCGCTTCCGCCACAAGTAGTACAGGGAGATGCGGTTTGCATTCTTCCTAAAATAGTATTGGTTACACGGGTTACCTGCCCTGTACCATTACAGGTACTACAGGTTTTATAAGTAGTTCCCGAGGCCTGTATTTTACGCTTTACTTTTATCTTTTTCTCGCATCCGTTGGCGATCTCTTCAAGATTAAGACTTACGCGAATTCTTAAGTTACTACCTTTCGCACGGCGCTGGCCTCCACCAAAACCTCCGAATCCTGAAAATCCTCCACCGCCAAAGCCGCCGCCGAAGATATCACCGAACTGGCTGAAAATGTCGTCCATATTCATACCTCCTCCGCCGCCAAAGCCGCCACCGTCAAATGCCTGGTGACCAAAACGATCGTATTTTGCTCTTTTCTCTTGATTTCCTAAAACTTCATAAGCTTCAGCCGATTTCTTAAACATATCTTCTGCTTCAGTGTCGCCCGGATTTTTATCTGGATGATACTTTAAAGCTTTTTTTCTATATGCTTTCTTTATCTCGGCAGCTGAAGCATCTTTACTTAAGCCTAATATTTCGTAATAATCTTCTTTCATGTTGGGTTTTTACAAATTTTGTAAAAGCGATTCTTATTTTCCGGTTATAACCTTAGGGTATCTAATAATTCTTTCCCCAAGCTTATATCCGGGCTCTACTACATCAACAATCTTGCCTTTAAGATCATCTGATGGCGCAGGGATTTGCGTAATTGCTTCGTGAACTTCTGAATCAAAGTCTGAGCCATGCTCTACTTCCATTCGTTCTAATCCTTTCGCTTTAAGCGTTTCCTTTAATTTATTATGGATCAATTCAATTCCTTTTAGAAGATTTTCATCCCCAGATTTCTTTAACTCATTTAAAGCTCTGTCAAAATCGTCCATTATTGGTAACATGGCAGTCATGACTTCCTGATTGGCAGTCTTGAATAAATCCAGTCTTTCTTTGGAAGTACGTCTTTTATAATTCTCAAATTCAGCAAAAAGTCGTAGGAACTTATCCTTTTCTTTTTGAACATCTTCCTTCAAACGCTCTTCCTCAGTAAGTTCATCCTCTTTTAATTGTGGTTCTTTATCATTATTCTCGTCATTTTCATCCACTTCATCAATAGCATTATCTATAGCTTCTTCAACCTGGTCTTTCACCTCTTTGTTATCGTCTTTTATTTTATCTTCTTTTCGACTCATTTTCTATAATTTTCTTTCACGCAGTTCAAGTCAAAATCATTGCCAATTCAAACTAAATGTCAAAATGTCACAAGATATATTTAATAAAATTTTATGATGTCCCGATTGTTATTCGATTTACTTTTGCGCCGAACTTTTAAAATCATTAAACCTAATGAAAAGATTATTTTTAAATGCGTTCGTAATCGCAGGTCTTGGACTGGCCGTTACCGGATGTAAAGACAACAATAAAGAAGCTGATGTTGCAGAAGCAAAAGAAGCTGCTACTGCTGAAGCTGAATCTATGAAATTTACAGTTGATACTGCTTCTTCTGTAATTGAATGGAAAGGTGAAAAACCAACAGGAACTCATACTGGTACTATTAAGGTAGCGAATGGTTCTTTTATGGCCAACGATAGCGTTGTTGAAAGCGGAACTTTCGTGATAGACATGGAGTCTATTGAAGTTACAGATCTTGAAGGAGAGGAGAAATCTAATCTTGAAGCTCACTTAAAAGGAACTGTTGAAGGTAAAGAAGGTGATTTCTTTAATGTAACTGAATTTCCAGAAGCTACCTTCGAAGTAACAGGTATTACTGAAGAAGAAGGTGAGTCTATGCTACAGGGTAACCTTACTATAAAGGAAGAAACTAAAAACATTGCTTTCCCGGTAAATATTTCTAATAATGGGGAGAACATTGAAATTACAAGTGAAGAATTCACTATAGATCGTACAAAATGGAATGTGAACTATGGTTCTAAATCTGTTTTTGATGGTTTAGGTGATAAGTTCATTAATGACGAGGTTACATTAAAAATCAACCTTAAAGCTACTAAAGCTTAATTCATTGTTCATATGAATTAAAAAGGCTGCCAAAACTGGCAGCCTTTTTTGTTTTAAGTAAGATCTGCCAATGCCCGGGAAAAATTGGTATAATTGAAATTATACCCCGCGCTCTCAATTTTTTCACTACTGACTAACTGACTGGATAACACAATTTGGGACATTTCACCAAGTAAAGCTTTTAAAGCAAAAGGAGGTACATTGGGCAACCAAACTGATTTTCCCATGATGCTCGCTAGTTCTTTGGTAAGTTCTTTATTCGTAACCGGGTTTGGTGCAACAGCATTATAGATTCCTGTAAGTTGATTTTTGATCGCAAAAAGAAATATTCCTGCCAAATCATCAATATGAATCCAGGATTGCCATTGTTTACCACTTCCTAAAGCCGCTCCCATATTAAGTGAAATTGGCTTCTTTATTTTTTCCAGCATCCCACCATCTTTTGCAAGTACAAGTCCTACCCTTATCTTAGCTACATCCAGACCTAGGCTTTCAAAATTATCTGCTGCTGCTTCCCATTTTTCAACTACTTCCCCCACGAAATTATCTGCAACAACTTTATCATCTTCAAAATATAATTTTTCAAGAGAGCTTGGGTAAACTCCTATAGCACTGGCAGAGATGAAATTTTCCACCTGATGGGAATTTTCGCTTAAAGTTTTATGAAGTAAGGCTGCGGTTTGGGTCCGGCTTTTAATAATGGTCTTTTTATAAGAATCAGACCAGGGTTCTGCAATACTTGCACCCGCAAGATGAACTATAGTATGAACATCTTTTAGACATCCACCTTCTATCACCTCGTTTTTAGGATCCCAGTAAAATCCCTGATAATCATCATAATTTTTGATTTTTGATTTACTGGTAGTCAGGTAGTTGACTTTTATTCCTTCTTCACGGCATAAAGTACTCAGTTTAGAGCCGATCAATCCCGTGGCACCTGTAATTAATATCCGCATTTTTTTTCTTGTTAAGATACACAAGACAAATTGAGCATGCTTTATTTTATTAGAGGTTTAACGGCATTCTGGTTAATTTTTAACAGCTCTTAACATCTCTCGTTTTCCCGGAGGACCTGGAAGTTTTTGAACCTGAAATCCGCTAGCGATCATCGCTCTTCTAACACTACCCTTTGCAGCGTAAGTTACCAGGACACCATTTTGCTTTAGTGCTTTGAACATAATATCAAATATTTCTTCAGTCCAAAGTTCTGGCTGGACTCTTGCTCCAAAGGCATCAAAATAAATAAGATCATAAAGACTATTCTCATTGATCTCATGAAATTTCATCTCCATTTTCATGAGGGAGAAGTGATCTGAAATTGATGATGATTTTCCCCATTCAATGTCATGTAGCTTTAAAAAAAGGTCCGTCTTTTCCTCGGCCTGTGAAGCCTCAGGATAATTTAATAATTTCACCTCTTCCGGGGGAACCGGATAAGCTTCTACGGCAGTATAATTTATTTGAATATTAAGTCTTTCAGATTCCAGCAGTGTGAGAAATGCATTGAGACCTGTACCAAATCCTATCTCAAGAATAGAGACTACTTTTGAATTATTTGTTTCCAAAAAATGATGCAATCCCATTTTTAAAAACACATGTCTGGCTTCCTGAACTGCGCCATGCTTAGAATGATACTGTTCATTCCACTCAGGTAAATGTATGGTTACAGAACCATCATCGGTCTTTATAATCTTTCTTTCCAATTTATTCTTTTAGAAGTACTCCATGCGCAAGAAATCCGGGAGATTTTTTTATCTCTGTTATTTCACCAATTTCTTCTTCACTTCTACCAGCATCTTTCGCCAAGTGCTTCTGGTCGTCTACGGAGGTTTCTTCAATAAACGCTATACCTTCTACGATTACCTCTTTACCTTCGATATCTTTGGGCACAAAAAAAGCATAGTCCTTAAATTTCACCATGGGATCTTCTTCTGCCTCGGGCAGATCCAGAGTCATCCAGCAGCCCTTCATTTTACATACACTGTTCACAGTGGTTTTAAATTTGGCGGTGATCGTATCTCCTGGTTTTAAGTTCTCAAATTTTACTTTCATTTCTTCCGCGCTAAGACTGTTTTCCGCGGAAATTTTATCTCCAAAGCTTTTATAATCTTCCTGTATTTGCTGTACTTCAGCGAGATCTTCGGTACTGTTTGTTTCCGAGTTTTTACAGGAAATAAATCCAATAAAAATTACTATAAATAAGATGCTATTTTTCATATTTCATATGTATTATAAGGTCTAAAGATTCAAATTTACCAAAACTTTAGATTTTGATTCTGATTTTAATTGGGTAAATTTGTAGACTTATTATTAAACCATGAAAAATCCAACCTCCATGATAGATATACAAAGAGCTCCCCAATCTAAAATAAGTGAAACTAATTTTGACAATCTGGTTTTCGGGCAGGTCTTTTCAGATCATATGATGGAGTGTGATTATAAGAATGGAGAATGGCAAGCCCCCGTTATTAAACCCTACGGTCCACTAACGCTGGAACCATCTGCCCGTGTTTTTCACTACGGTCAGGCGGTGTTCGAAGGGATGAAAGCCTATAAAGATAATGAGGATAAGATCTGGCTTTTTAGACCAGATCAAAATTTTGAAAGAATAAACAGGTCTAGCAAACGTCTGGCAATTCCTGAATTTCCAAAAGAATATTTTTTCAATGCGTTGGAAGAGTTATTAAAAATAGATAAAGACTGGATCAAAAAAGGATTTGGGAATAGTCTTTATTTAAGACCCTTTGTGATCGCTACAGAAGCCGGAGTATCGGCATCGGCAGCAAAAGAATATAAATTTATGATCATTTGCTCTCCCGCCCAGGCCTATTATAGCGGTGAGGTGAGGGTTAAATTTTCTGAAAAATATAGCCGTGCAGCAGATGGCGGAGTTGGTTTTGCCAAAGCAGCAGGAAATTACGGGGCTCAATTTTATCCTACAAACCTTGCTAAAGAAGAAGGTTTTCAGCAAATTATATGGACAGATGCTAATACCCACGATTATCTTGAGGAAGCCGGGACTATGAACATCTTTTTCAGAATAGGAGATAAACTAGTAACTGCACCAACCAATGATAGAATTCTGGATGGGGTAACCAGAAAATCTGTATTAACGCTGGCCGAAGAGTTTGATATCGAAACCGAAGTTAGGAGAGTGAGCGTTCAGGAAATTATTGACGCTGCTGAAAAAGGTGAGCTAAAAGAAATGTTTGGTTCAGGAACCGCAACCGTTATAAACCCGATTGCTGGTTTTGGATATAAAGATCAAAAATTTGAACTTCCAAAAATGGAAGATTCGTATGCCAGATTCTTTAAGGATAAACTAATGAAGATCCAGTATAACGAAGCGGAAGATAAGTTTGGCTGGAGATATGAGGTGAAATAAATCCAGCTCTATAAATGTAAAGATCCCGGCTTGAAACCGGGATTTTTTTATTTTAACTGGAGAAATCAAATAAGATTATTTTTTCAGCACTTTCGCAATATCGGGTTTAAAATAATTTGGCCCTTTCAGGACTTTTCCATCTTCCCTATAGATAGGTTGCCCATCTGGTCCCAGCTTACTCATATTACTGGATTGGATCTCTTCAAAAACTTCTTCAATTTTGTGTTGCATCCCATGCTCGATAATTGTTCCGCATAGAATATATAACATATCTCCAAGAGCATCCGCAACTTCAGTGAGGTCATTATTATTGGCTGCTTCCAGATACTCTTCATTCTCCTCTTTCATTAAATTAAACCGAAGCAGGTTCTTTTTTTCTCCAAGGTCGGCTACCGGTTTCTCTTCTATTCCCAATCCAAATGCCGAATGAAATTCTTTTACGGCAGCAATTCTTTTCTTCATATTGATTCAAGCTTTAAAAAGTTAACTTTGCATAAAAATAACCAAAATGTTTTCTACAGGACAACTCATTTTCGCAGGGCTTTTTCTAATTGCTTTTATAATTGTAATGATCTTTAGTTACAGAAAAGATACCAGACTACATAACAAATACTATAAGGGAAGTTTTTTTGTTCTCATTGGCTTTATAATTTTTATACTCTTGCTTTTTTTCATTAAAACCAAGCTTAATCATTAGTTCCATAGGAATTAACTTACGCCCAATTTGTTAATTTAATTATATTAGCACTACCTAATCATACCAAACATGAAAATCTTTAAGTACTTATTATTCTTAACTCTCATTTTTATAATTGGAGCCTCGATATACATCGCCACCAAAGACGGAAAATTTCAGGTGGAGAAAAGACTTATGATGGAAGCGCCACAGGAAGTTGTTTTTAATGAAGTAAACGATTTTACTACATGGAAAGATTGGGAACCATGGTCTCAGGAAGCTGATGATATGATCATTGAATACGGCGAGAAAACAAGCGGAGAAGGTGCTTCCTACTCGTGGCAAAGCGAAGAAATGGGTGAAGGTGAAATGATTACAAAAAAAGCTAATCCGCATAGTAGCCTGGAACAGGAGATCACCTTTATTACCCCTTTTGGGGAATCTACCAGCGAAGTCTACTGGAAATTTGAACCGCAGGGTGACAGCACCCTTGTAACCTGGGGAATGATTGGCGAACAAAGTTTTATGGAAAAAGCAGCATTTATTTTTCAGGAGCAAAGCCTTGCTGAAATGATGCAGCCAATGTTTACAAAAGGACTCAATAACCTACAGGAAGAGATTCGCCTAAAAATGGATAGCTATTCTATTAATATAGACGGGGTCACTCAGCATGGTGGCGGTTACTATATGTATATTACCTCAGCGAGCAAGATAAGCCAGGTTAACAATAGAATGGAAAAAATGATCACTGAAGTAGGAAATTTCATGACCTCAAATAATATCGAACAGATTGGCAAACCTTTTATTCTTTATAATGAATGGAATGAAGAGCAGGGAACTGCGATTTATTCTGCCGCTTATTTCACCCCCAGCGAGGTGGTTACTACAGCAGAAAGCAGCGTACTTAATGGGTTTATGCCAAATCAGAGGACTTTAAAGACCACTCTAAAAGGTGATTATGAAAACCTTAAAGAAGCATGGGATTCTTCTTATGCCTATCTTCAGAAAAACGGCTTAAAGGCTGATGAAAATGCAAAAGCCTTTGAAGTTTATTTAACCGGGCCAAATGATAATGCTAATCCAGCGGAATGGATCACCCAAATTTATATACCTCTGGAGCAGGTAAAAGCAGAAAACAATGATTAAAAATCTTCTTCTTGTATTTATTGGAGGTGGATTGGGCAGTAGTTTAAGATATTTAATAAGTAAACATTTAAATGCTACTTCAATGATTCCCTATGGAACATTTCTGGTAAATATTCTTGGAAGTTTCTTGTTGGGTATCATTCTGGGCTGGGCCATGAAATCTAACTTGCTTAACAGTCCCGTCAATCTTTTGCTGGGAATAGGTTTTTGTGGAGGTTTTACAACCTTTTCTACCTTTTCTTTTGAAAATTACTCCCTTATTAAATCTGGAGACTATCTGAGCTTCTCCATATACTTTTTCGGAAGTATTATTCTGGGAATTCTGGCTGTCCTTGTCGGAATTTTAATCTCAAAGTTCTTCTAGTTAACAATTTACAATATAGAATTCCCAAAAATTTAAATTATAAATAAACACCCCTAAAATAATAGGGGTGTTTTATTTTTATATCGTAAAAGTTACACATCAACCCTATTTTTTTAAGGGTACACCCATCTATTTTTATAAATTTAACCAATTATTAATATTTAATATGAAATGAGCTGTCATTAATTTTAAGACCAAATAAAATTATTAGTGCTCATTTCCTCTGACAGATTAATACCAAATAAATACAAACAGATGAAAAAAATTGAAGCAATCATTCGAAAATCAGAGTTTGATGAAACTAAGAAAGCACTTCATACTATTGGGGTGACCTTCTTTAGTTACTGGGACGTGACCGGAGTTGGTAACGAAAAGGAAGGTCATGTTTACAGGGGTGTTAGCTATAGCACCGCAGATATTCAAAGAAGATATCTGTCTATAGTAGTAACCGATTCGTTCATGGAGAAAACTGTGGACACTCTTTTAAAGACTGCTTACACAGGCAAAGTGGGTGACGGGAAGATCTTCGTCTCTACGATAGACGAAGCCTACCGAATTAGGACCAAAGAAAAAGGCAGCGAATCCCTTAAATAAATTATTAAAGCATATTAACTATTAAGAAATTATGGAAGGACTATTAACTATAAATAATGTATGGATGATGATCTGTACCGGCCTGGTGTTTTTCATGCACCTTGGTTTCGCATTATTAGAAATAGGATTAACAAGACAAAAGAACACTATCAATATACTATTCAAGAATATCTTTATTATTACGATGGGACTTCTGCTCTACTGCCTGCTAGGCTTCAATTTGATGTATCCCGGTGAGTTTAACGGGTTTATAGGCTTTGCGGGATTTGGATTAAGTAGTCCCCTGGTAGACGGCAGCCTGGACCTCGCCTATAGCGAAGGTTACACGTACTGGACAGACTTTCTATTCCAGGGAATGTTTGCCGCGACCGCAGCAACTATTGTATCGGGGGCTGTTGCAGAAAGAATAAAACTGCACAGTTTTATGATTTTTGTGATCTTATATATTGGCCTCGTGTATCCCATTGCCGGTTCCTGGAAATGGGGTGGCGGATTCCTGGATGAAATGGGATTCTATGATTTTGCAGGATCAACCCTGGTACATTCAGTAGGTGGATGGGCGGCCCTGGTTGCGATATGGCTGCTGGGAGCAAGAATTGGAAAATTCAAGGATGGAAAAATAGGAGCTTTCCCCGGACACAGCATGCCTTTTGCAACTGCAGGTGTGATCATACTATGGTTAGGATGGTTTGGATTTAACGGAGGCTCGGTACTTTCTGCAGATCCTGAATTAACATCACTTACACTGGTAACAACCTGTCTTGCTGCCGCAGCGGGTGGAGTAGCTTCATTTATCTTCTCCTCCGTCCTCTACAAAAATTATGATATTACCATGTTCTTAAATGGAATTCTGGGCGGACTGGTAGGCATAACTGCCGGGGCTGACCAGATGTCTCCAACAGACGCCATCTTAATTGGTGCCATTGCCGGTGTGATCATCGTACTTGGAGTTGCCTTAATAGACAAATTAAAACTGGATGATCCGGTTGGAGCTGTGGCCGTTCACCTCATCTGCGGGATCTGGGGCACCCTGGCCGTAGGGATCTTCGGAAAACTTGCCGGTTTTGATCAGTTTATCAATCAGCTCATAGGAGTAGCATGTTATGCCGCTATTTGCATTATTGGTTCGTTCATCATTTTCTACCTGCTTAAAGTTACCATAGGCATTCGAGTATCTGCCAAAGAAGAAACCGAAGGCCTCGATATTCACGAACATGGAATGGATGCTTACCCCGATTTCGGAATAAAGCAACATTAAAAATTAAGGCTGTTTAAACAAAAAACGGAGCGTTTTGCAGAACGCTCCGTATAACATAACCGCTTATAATTCATGATCAATTTAAGATCAACCAGAGTCGCTAAACAATAAGTTAAACCAAATTATTAATCAATATCATTATGAAAACAATTACGTCTTCAAAATTAGTAAAATTTCTCTTTTTACTGCCGGTAGCCTTAACAACTTCTACAATGATCGCCCAGGAAGAAGAGGAAGCAGCAAAATTCACCATTAATGGTAGTATAGATGCCTATTTTAGAACTAATTTCAACGGATTAAATAAATCCCAGGAAATTGTAGGAGGAGATGAAGCCTCATTTATACCAGCCGCTCCTGCTACTTCATTTGCCAATGATCCAGGCTTCGCCATTGGCATGGCCAATATTATTCTTGGATATGAAAACGATAAAATAGGCTTTGTAGCCGATCTTGTATTTGGCCCACGTGGGGAAGATGCAGTATTTCTTTCAGAACCTTCTACAAATATTGTCAATCAACTCTACGCTTATTATAAGATAAATGATGCCTTGAAATTTACTTTAGGAAACTGGAATACTTTTTTAGGATATGAAGTGATCTCCCCGGCGGCAAATTTCAATTACTCCACTTCATATATGTTTTCCTACGGACCGTTCTCCCATACAGGAATAAAAGCTGATTTTAGTTTTGATGATAACTGGACCGGGATGCTTGCAGTTATGAATCCAACAGATTATACTGAATTTAACCCCATTGGAAAATACACTTTTGGAGGTCTGCTTGGATATTCTAATGCTTCCGGTAGCGCCTTTCTTAATTTGATATATGGAGAACAGTCACTTTCTGACGATGCCCTTTTTCAAATTGATCTGACTACAGGCTGGGATCTCACGGAAACATTTTATTTAGGTTTTAATACAACCTACCAGGATACCGAAGGTGTTGGCTTTTATGGCGCAGCTCTTTATCCCCAGATAGCTTTATCAGATAGTTTTGGGCTCGGCCTAAGAGCGGAATACTTCAAAGAATTGGAAGATGGCGGACCGGTATATGGAGCCGATGTAAGATCTCTAGATTTCACACTTACCGGTAGCTATGCAGTTGGTGGTTTGATCATAAAGCCGGAACTTCGTCTTGATAGTATTTCTGAAGATGTTTTCCTGGATCAGGATCTTCAGGCTACAGATAATTTATCATCCTTTGTGCTGGCTGCTATTTACGCATTTTGATCAGCTTCATTTAAATGCTTTTACTCCGGCAAATATTTCTATCTCCAGATCATTCTCTTTAGGCGGAATGGGACAGGAATATTTGCCGCTATAGGCACAGTAAGGATTATAGGCTTTATTAAAGTCAAGGATCACCTCTTTCGATTCTGGAATCCTGAAATCTATATATCTTCCCCCTCCATACGTGCTTTTTCCATTTGTAAGATCTGTAAAAGGCAAGAACAGGTAATCAAAATATTCAGGATCCTGGACTAACTCCTGATTCTGATATAAGTTAAGCTTAAGGTCTTTTCCCTGTAACGTGAAATATAACTCACCATATTTCACATATACTGGCAGCCGGTCTGTACTGGTGGGCATGGTAAAAGGAGCTTCTGCAGGGGTCCTTACAAATTCAGCCTTCACAATAAAATTTGGATCTATCTCAAAGAAATCAAGACCTTTAAACTCCTTAAGATCTTTCTTTTCTAAAGGAGTTTCTTCAGGATTGGCATATTCCTTATCCAGTTCTTGCTGAAATTCTTTTGCGCTGGCAATGTGATCAGTTTTTTGAGCTATTGCTGTATTTACAATAAACAGTAATATAAAAAGATTAAAACTTATATTTTTTGCAGTCCGCATTAAGGTGTTTTTGAAGCAATTAAAATTAATAATTAAAAGCCTGAAAATTTAATTTAATTTTGGAAGCTTAACGCCAAATATGGGGAAATTATTTAGATCTTATTTTGAATCCTTTGGAGGCTTAAGAAAAGAAATCTGGCTTTTATCGCTTATTACGCTCATTAACAGGGCAGGCACCATGGTCATTCCTTTTCTTTCTCTTTATCTAACCAGGAACAGAGGTTTTAGCCTGGAAGAAGTTGGCTGGATCCTTACTTTCTTTGGGCTTGGCTCGGTAACCGGTTCATGGCTTGGTGGTAAGCTAACAGATAAAATAGGACATTATAAAACTATGGCGTTAAGCCTTATTTTATCCTCAATATTATTCGTTTTACTCCAGTTCCCTTCTACTTTCTGGTCTATATGTATTGGGATCTACCTGGTAATGACCGTGGCAGATATTTTTAGACCGGCAGTTTTTGTGGCTATAAATGCCTATAGCAAACCCGAAAATCGAACCAGATCTGTAACTCTTATTAGGCTTGCCATAAACCTGGGATTTTCAGCAGGACCGGCTGTGGGCGGATTTATAATTGCCACCGCAGGTTACAACGGACTTTTTTGGGTAGACGGTCTTACCTGTCTAGCGGCGGGGATCTTACTTCTCAAACTTTTACATCCTAAACGAGCTAGGGTAGAGCCTGAAGATATTATTGTTCAGGCGAAATCTGCCATGCAGGATAAACTCTATTTAATTTTCATCCTGGCCATGATGATCTTTGGATTTATCTTTATCCAGTATTTTTCCACTATGCCGTTATTCTATGCAGATCATCACGCCCTTACTGAATTTGAGATCGGGCTCTTATTAGGACTTAACGGACTCACAATTTTTCTCTTTGAAATGCCGCTCATAAAGTTTATGGAAAACAGAAAACATTCTGTCACGGGCTATGTGATCTTCGGAACTATCCTCACTGGATTGAGCTTTTTAGTGATCAACTTAACCGACTGGGTGGGAGTTCTCATTGTGGGAATGTTATTAGTCACCATCGGGGAAATGATCGCATTCCCATTTTCCAATAGTTTTGCTTTGAAACGATCTGATGGTAAAAAAAGAGGATCCTATATGGCTCTTTACAGCATCGCTTTTTCCGTAAGTCATATTTTTGGACATAACTCCGGGATGCAGCTTATAGATAATTTTGGTTTTAAATTCACCTGGTATACCATGCTCGCATTCGCTATTGTTGCATGTATATTATTATTGATTTTGAAAGGATTGCTGAAAAAAGAAACAGTTTAATTTTCTTCAGCATTTTCACTAAAGAACTTAGATTCTCCCAGATATTTCTTTATGATCTGATTATATTCTTCTGAAAATTGTAAATCTAAAGCCCCCTCAATATTATAAAGGGATTCCATATCATCATATCCGGTTTTTAGAAGATCTTCCAGGTAAAGCAGGGCAGTTTCATAATCGCCATCACTTCCGGCAAGCGAGATAATTTTTAGATAAGCTTCAGGATCATTTTTACTGATCGCTGTTCTAAGCACGCTCATAAATATTTTAGTATCTATTGAGGCATTAGATTTAATAATGCTATCAAACTCACGTTTAGTAAGAAAATCCAGATAACCCAAAAGGCGATAGGCCATATTTGATTTGGCATCGTTTGAACCCTTCTGAAGTTTTTCCAGTTCATCAACCTGGTATGCCCACCAACCTATATTCTGAAAATTGGCTGTCATGATATCATCAATCAGCAAATATTCATATTCTGCCTGTTGTTCTTTTTCAAAAGCTACAGCTTGATTAAAATCCCTTCTTTGAGATTTGAAACCGTCAGTTTTCTTTACGGCTTTTTTCCGATCTTCAATTTCATCTTCAAACCCAAGATCTTTATACTTTTCTTCCATTCTTTCAAGCTTTTCGAATGCCGCATAGTAATTTCTGGTTCTTCTCAAGGTCTCTGTATAGGCAACCTCATCTTCATAAAGTTTCTGGATAAATTCCTGATCTTTTGGACGTGCACCATTCTTGATCGCCTCCAGAGTAAAACCAGACATCGCATTAGAAATAACCGAAGTATTAGGCCATTCGTCCTCTTTTCCATCGAAATAATAAACCTCAGTAGGAAAATTAAGGTTATCGTAGAATCTCAAATAACTTTCCATCTCGTAGACCATATAATCTTTATTCCCGGCTAAGCCTATAAACATATAAGGATTGTTCCTATCTAAATACTTAGGATTTACAAAAGAATTACCAATAGCCATCACCCCCGCCATTTGTTTATAGATTAATGGCAGTGCAGACCCTACCTGGGCACCTTCTCCAAGCCCGGCGGTGTAAACCATTTCAGGATCAACGGGGAATGAATTTAATACTCCATTCATCATGGCTGTTGCTGTCTTTATGATACTGTCTATTGGTTTAGATTTGAGATCGATATTAGAAGAAGCAATCAAATATTTCTGATCTTCAGCAGCCCCTCTGAATAAATTTGCCGTAGTAGCACCCCGACCCTTTGGATCAAAGACAAAAATTACCGGCCACTCCTGCCCGGGATTGTAATTTGAAGGTGTATAAAGAGCATAAGTATCTGAACCTCCCGTGGGAATAGGAAGTGAATCTGTAACACCACCTTTAACTATTCTATATTCCTGTGCAGTTAAACTGCTCAAACTAAATACAGCAAAAACTGCCAGTAGTAATGTTCTCATAATTTAGATAATAGGCTTAAATATATGAATTGCATCATTAATTATTCCATAAAAAAAACCCGTTGCGGAAACAACGGGTCTTTTGAATAAGATTCTTCTTTATTTTTATTTATTTACCGGCTGATATTTCAATTTTGGCTTATCTGGAAAAAACAGTTTAGCCATTAATGAAATTACAAGTAAATCTGCAAAAATCAGGAACATTACTCGTATCACCTCTATACCGTCAAATGACAATCCGGTAAATCCAACAACTCCTGTAATCAATGCGAGTATTAAAAATAATAATGCTTTGCTTTTCATAACTTGCTCTTTTTCTTTTTCTTGCTTTCTTCTGAAACAAATTTAATTAGATATTAGACGCGTTATTCATAACAAAATTACAATTGGATTCATTTTAACTAAAAAAAAATCACCTGATAAGTAGATGTTAATTTATGGCTCTGAAAATAAATATTTTAACAGTTAATGAACCTTTTCAGATTTAAATATTTCAGGAATATTAGGAATTTTTGAGTTTAGAATTCTCCCATACGTTGTTTAATGGGAGCATCTTCAATAACATTGGAAAGTATAATATGGGTTCTGGTCTCTCCGTAGGTAATTAATCTGTCTATAAGCTTCTCCAAATGCACCTGATCATGTAGAACGACTTCCATAATTATATTTTCATTCCCGGTTATTCGATAACAGTTAATCACTTCCTTAAAGCTTTTTACCGTTTCCAGAAAAGCTTTTAATCTTCCGGTAAATGCCCTTAATGTTATTACCGCTCGTAATTGATAACCGGTTTTTTGATGCGACAGGTTTACCTTATAAGAACTTATTACCCCCGAGTCTTCCATTTTCTTAACCCGCTCTGCTACCGCAGGGGAAGTTAAACCCACTTTTCTTCCTATTTCAGAAAAAGAGGCCCTGGCGTTTTTCTGTAATTCTTCAAGGATGGCCCAGTTTAATTTATCCAGATTCATTTAAAGTATATTAGTGTAATTTATTTTAAATTTAAACATAAATATATTATTAGCTAATAATTTTAAAGTCAAGTATGCTGACTGAATAGTAATTTAGAGAAAAATTCAGCTAAATGTCTTATTTTTCAGGAAGCTCCGATAATCCCCGTCAGGCCTTATATCTTAAGGCTCGCGAGATCATGCAAATATCCCGGCATATTTCTGATTATTTGATACCTGATCTTGCGGTTCTGAATGAAAACGGCAATGAAGATAAACATGTATATTTTACAGGTGATATTATAAGGCATTCTAACTCACTCATTCCTAATATCATAAAAGCTGAAAATGAATTCTTTCAGGATTCCAGAGCACAATATATAAATGCTATTGGAAAATTAACTGATCGGCTTTCCAGAAATTGTGAAAGACTGGAGTTTACTAACAGCAATGGTCGTGAGTTTGTATGGCTCCTGAAAAAAGAAATTCAAAAGTTCAAAAAGCTTCAACGTGTCTGGAAACTAACATTATAAACAGACTATTTATTCCTTTTTATTTGCCTAATTATATTTTCTTTCCTCCTGGTAATATCTGCATAAGCACTGATACTGAGGGATTTTTAATTAGCTTTGTACTTATCTTTTAGTAGATCCAATTTAAACTGAAGTTGTATTTTAATTGATGAAGAATGAGTGATCATTGGAAGCGACATCCGGAGTTCGAGGATTTAGAGATCAAGGCAGACGGCTCTGAATTGAAATTTAATGGAAAACTCCTAAATATTAAAGATCGTAAAGGAAAAACCGGAAAAATTCTGAAGACAGTCTATTTCAAAAAATCTTACTATTCAGTACCCAAGTTAATACTCGAAACTTATAGCGGGAAAATGCCCGAAGGTCGGCATTATGCTACTTATAAGGATAGCAACATAGAAAATTTACATCCAAACAATCTATACTGGAGCAAAACCCACCACATCACAAAAGAAAGAAAATTTGAAAATGACCTCAAGCTGAGTAAGCTAACTAAAGATCAAACTTATTCTGCTTTAGTAAGTCATTCTAAAGGTATTCCAATTTCAAATATCGCAAAGAATTATAAAGTTTCAGACATGACTGTTTACCGGGCAATTCAACGACTTAAGAGAAAACTTCAAAAATAGATTTTTTTAATGGTCCTTCTTGCCAAGGATCTTGCATTACACCTTCTTTAAAGTAAAACCTCCCGGATTATAAAAAATGGGAGGTTTAGTTTTATAAAGATCATGCTTTCACTTTGCTCAGCGGGATAAGCGATCCACACATCTTTTACCAAAAAAAGTTCATTTAAAGAGAAGATCCCGCTCATCGGGATAAGCGATTCACACACTTTTCCAGCATCAGCTGGAAAAGTGGCTCTCTGCTTACATATTTCGTCGATACTGTCCTCCTACTTCAAATAAGGCATAAGTGATCTGTCCCAGCGAACAAACTTTGGTGGCTTCCATAAGCTCTTCAAAAAGATTCTCATTATTCACCGCGGCTTTCTGGATTTTTTCGAGGGTCGCCTCAGCTTTGGATTCTTTGGCTTTATGAAGGGTCTCCAAGGTTTTGATCTGAGCTTCTTTTTCCTCTTCAGTTGCTCTAATAACTTCTCCCGGAGTTACCGTTGGAGAACCTGTTGAGCTTAAGAAAGTATTTACCCCAATAATTGGATAATCTCCGTTATGTTTTAAAGTTTCGTAATAAAGACTTTCTTCCTGGATCTTCCCACGCTGATACATGGTTTCCATTGCGCCTAACACGCCTCCTCTTTCCGTAATTCTGTCAAATTCAGTGAGAACTGCTTCTTCTACCAGGTCTGTAAGCTCTTCAATAATAAAAGATCCCTGAATAGGATTCTCATTCTTGGTAAGACCTAATTCTTTATTAATGATGAGCTGAATTGCCATTGCTCTTCTTACCGAAGCTTCTGTAGGTGTGGTAATCGCTTCATCATAGGCATTTGTGTGCAATGAATTACAGTTATCATAGATCGCATACAATGCTTGCAGCGTCGTTCTAATATCATTAAAATCGATCTCCTGTGCGTGTAGGGATCTACCTGAAGTCTGTATATGATATTTCAGCATTTGAGCACGAGAGTTTGCACCGTATTTATGCTTTAATGCTTTAGACCAGATCCTCCTGGCTACACGACCAATCACGGCATATTCAGGATCTACCCCATTGGAAAAGAAGAAAGATAAATTCGGTCCGAATTTATTGATATCCATTCCACGGCTTAGATAATATTCCACGTAAGTGAAGCCATTCGCCAAAGTAAAAGCCAGCTGTGTAATTGGGTTTGCACCTGCTTCCGCAATATGATATCCTGAAATTGATACGGAATAAAAATTCCTTACTTTTTCTTCTATGAAATATTCCTGAACATCTCCCATTAACCTAAGCGCAAATTCAGTAGAGAAAATACAGGTATTCTGCGCCTGATCTTCTTTTAAAATATCTGCCTGAACAGTTCCACGAACCACGCTGATAGTTTCAGCTTTTATCTTTTCGTAAACATCTTTCGGCAAGATCTGATCTCCGGTCAAACCTAAAAGCATCAATCCAAGTCCATTATTTCCTTCCGGAAGCTCTCCTTTATAAGATGGCCGGTCTATATCATTATCATCATAAAGCTCTTTCAGCTTTGCTTCCACCTTATCTTCAAGTCCGTTTTCCTTGATATATTTTTCACAATTCTGGTCTATGGCAGCATTCATAAAAAATCCAAGTAACATCGGCGCAGGACCATTGATGGTCATACTTACCGAAGTCATTGCATCGGCAAGATCAAATCCTGAGTACAATTTCTTGGCATCATCCAAACAGCAAATTGAAACACCTGAATTCCCGATTTTACCGTAAATGTCCGGACGATGATCCGGGTCGTTACCGTAAAGAGTAACCGAATCAAAAGCTGTGGAAAGTCTTTTTGCTGGAAGTCCCGCACTTACATAATGAAAACGCCTGTTGGTTCTTTCCGGGCCACCTTCCCCGGCAAACATCCTGGTTGGATCTTCACCTGTTCTTTTGAAAGGATACAATCCAGCAGTGTAAGGAAACTCTCCAGGTACATTCTCCTGAAGACACCATAAAAGGATATCTCCCCAGGCTTTATATTTTGGCAAGGCCACTTTCGGAATCTGCGTATGAGAAAGTGATTCGGTATGTGTATCTATTTTGATCTCTTTATCACGAACCTTAAAACTATAAACAGGCTCTCTATATTTCGTAACCTTTTCATTCCAGGCAATGATCATCTCCCAGTTATAAGGATCAAGATCCATTTTGGTCTTATCAAATTCAGCAAAAAGTAATTTTAGAAAATCAGATTGAGAATCCTCTGCTATTTCATAAATCTCGTCCTGATCTATTCCATTTTTACCTAAATATTTATGCTGATCTTCTCCGAATTCAGTCTTGATTCCGGCAACAGTTTCTATGGTCTTATAGATCCCATAAAGTCTTTGCGCCACATCAACCTGAGCATTAGCTTTTTCATCATAACCTCTGTTATTTTCAGCTATTTCAGAAAGATAACGTGTACGTTTTGGCGGGATCACAAAGATCTTTTCGCTCATCTCTTTCGAAATTTCAAAAGTAGATGAAAGTCCGGATTTGGTCTTTTCTTCAACCTCGTCCATAATGCTTTTATACAGAGTATTCATCCCCGGATCGTTGAACTGGGATGCGATGGTTCCAAAAACAGGAAGTGTTTCCGCATCTGAATGCCATAATTGGTGATTTCGCTGGTATTGTTTTTTCACATCTCTCAATGCATCCTGAGCTCCTCGTTTATCAAATTTGTTGATGGCAACCAGGTCGGCAAAATCAAGCATATCGATCTTTTCAAGCTGAGTTGCAGCACCAAATTCAGGAGTCATTACATAAAGTGAAACATCTGAATGGTCTAAGATTTCTGTATCACTCTGACCAATTCCCGACGTTTCCAGAATTATAAGATCAAAACCTGAAGCTTTCAATACATCAACCGCTTCCGCAACATATTTGGAAAGCGCAAGGTTTGCCTGTCTCGTCGCCAGAGATCGCATATAAACCCGCTCATGGTTGATAGAATTCATACGGATTCTATCTCCCAATAAGGCACCACCGGTTTTCTTTTTTGAAGGATCTACGGAAACAATCCCGATGTGTTTATCTGGAAAATCCATTAAGAATCTCCTTACCAACTCATCCACCAAACTAGATTTCCCGGAACCACCCGTACCGGTAATTCCTAAAACTGGTGTTTTTTCTGTATCGTAATTTTCTTTATTGAAATATTTTTTAAACTCCTCATGCCTATTTTCTGCGAGAGAAATAAGCCTAGCGATGGTTGTTACTTCTTTCTTCTTTAAGTTCTCCTCAACTTTTTCAGTTTCCTGCAATTCTGGAACCTCATTATCCACTCTCTTGATCATGTCATTGATCATTCCCTGCAGTCCCATCTCTCTACCATCATCTGGAGCGTAGATCCTATCGATCCCATAATCCATCAATTCCTTGATCTCTTCCGGAAGGATTACTCCACCTCCACCTCCAAAGATCTTGATATGACCTGCTCCTTTTTCATTTAGCAAGTCATACATATATTTAAAATACTCTGTATGGCCACCCTGATACGAAGTCATGGCTATGGCCTGAGCATCCTCCTGAATTGCACAATTTACCACTTCTTCCACACTACGATCGTGCCCAAGATGTATTACCTCAACACCGGTAGCCTGAATAATACGACGCATGATATTGATCGCTGCATCGTGACCATCAAAAAGTGAAGCGGCAGTTACAATTCTTATTTTATTTTTAGGTTTATAGGGACTTTGTTGTTCCATATTTAATAGAGTCTGAATTTTGGAGCAGCAATTTACGAAAATCGCAACGAAAAAGAGATTTTAAACTCTTATAGTAAACAAAAATCATTTTATTGAAAAATCATGTTTACCAATCCCAAATGCAAAAACTTAATTTCATAGTCTAGATCAATGTTTTAGTATTATTATAACTATTGAAAATCCAGACGTAGCACTATAGAAATTATATTTGACAAAACTACTTCTATGAAAAAGATCATCGCTCTTGCCGGCATTTTTATACTTACTTCTTGCGCTGAATTACAGCAAATTGCCACTCAACTTCCACAGGAATATGGCATAAGTGATGCTGAAATAAGTTTGGGTTTAAAACAGGCACTTCAATTCGGAATTGATAAAGAGGTAACCAGTCTGGCTAAAGAAGATGGCTTTTTCAACAATGAATTGGTGAGGATAGGACTACCACCAGAACTTCAGAAGGTTGATAAAACATTACGTGATGTGGGCCTTGATGCCCTGGCCGATGAAGGTCTTAAAGTATTGAACCGGGCAGCGGAAGATGCTGTAAGTGAAGCCATACCGGTGTTTGCAAATGCGGTTACAGAAATAAGCTTTGCTGATGCCCGTAATATCTTATTAGGTTCAGAAGATGCTGCGACCCAATATCTATCTGGCAGAACACAACAGGAGCTTTATACCAGGTTTAATCCTATTATTAGTAATTCTCTGGACAAAGTTGGGGCTACCCAGGTCTGGACGAATATAATTCAGAAATATAATTCGCTGCCCATCACTTCAAATATAAATCCTGATCTTCCGGATTATGTAACAAACGAAGCTTTAGACGGAGTTTTTCTCATGATCGCGAAAGAAGAAAAAGAAATTAGAAGCAGCCTATCTGCCAGAACAACAGATCTTTTACGAAAAGTATTTGCACTTCAGGATAAATAGGTATTTACCTACATTCTATAATTTTTTAACAGTTTCCCCCTATTTTTCCCACTAATTTAGAACAAACTTAACTACATGTTATTAAAATATAAAGCAGTGTCTGTTTAGCTTTGTTCCTGTGAAATGATTGATGTTGAATGAACAGATTAAAAATTGCCATGTTTAGAATTTTTGAAAATAAAACCAGGGAAGAACGGCTTTGTGAAAAGTATTCAAGGCTTATGCACCGGGCTTATAAAATTGCTCTTATAGATAAAGATAAAAGCGATCGGCTAAACTATAGAGCCAGAAAAATTATGGCTGAATTAAGAAGAATGAATTGCAGCCTGGTTGAAGTTAGGAGTGAAACTGCTTAAAATAATCCATAGCTTCTAAAAGCCGACTACCATACCAGCTAAAATACTCCCCATCTACAATTTGCACAGTTTCAGCAAACTCTAAAAATTTTGTTTTATGTTCCTCCTTAAACGGAAAGGGCTCCGAAGAAAGAAGAATTTTATCTATATTTTTTCTCTTTAATTCATCTAAATTAGTTTCAGGATATCTGTCCTCAGAAAAAACATTCTCAAACTTGTTAAGCTTAAGCATTTCATTTATAAAGGTCCCGTTTCCCACCACCATTAGCGGATCATTCCATATAAAATAAGCTACTTTCCTGTCACTTGAATTAACTACAAGTTCTTTCAGGCTTTCAGTTTTTTTCTGAATTGAACTAACCATTGTAGATGCCAATTCTTTACAATTAAAGATCTCTCCATACTCTTGCATCAAGTTGTAAGCATCTTCCAGGGTAGCAACATCAGAAACATGCACCGGTGCAATTTTCTCCAACTCTTCAACCATCTTCTTAGTATTCTCTTCTTTATTACAAAGAATAATATCTGGATTGAGCTCTTTAACCTTGCGCAGATTTACTTTTTTAGTACCGCCCACACTGGTCTTTATTTGTTTTAAGAATTCTGGATGAACACAATAATGGGTAATTCCAACAATAGAAGTTTCTAAGCCAAGATCTACTAGAAGTTCTGTTTGACTGGGTACCAGGGAAATTATTCTGTTCGGAGTCTTTTTCAGTTCAATTTTTCTACCTAACTGATCCTGAATCTGCATAAATATTAGATTATAGTTTCTCTAATTCCGTTGCCATTTGTCTTTGCATGGCTTCAGCTTTTGCTCCAGCGATTTCAGCAAAATTTGAAGAATCGGAGGCATAAATGATCTTTCGGGAAGAGTTTACTAATAGCCCCACATTTTTTGTCATTCCATATTTACAAACTTCTTCCAGGTTTCCTCCCTGGGCTCCAACACCCGGAACCAGTAAAAAGTTTTCAGGAATGATCTTTCTTATTTCAGCAAGATATTCCGCTTTGGTGGCCCCTACCACATACATAAGATTTTCGGAATTATTCCACTTCTGCGAAGTTTTGATCACCTTCTTATAAAGTTCTTCATCGTCCGTTTTTAGCGTCTGAAAATCAAAAGCACCTTCGTTGGAAGTCAGCGCCAGTAAGATCGTATGCTTATTGGTAAATTCCAGAAATGGCTCTACAGAATCCTTACCCATATAAGGCGCCACAGTAATAGAATCGAAACCAAGATCCTCAAAAAATGCTTTTGCATACATTCTTGAAGTATTCCCGATATCTCCACGTTTGGCATCGGCAATGGTATAAATCTCCGGATATTCGTGATGGAGATATTCTATAGTCTTTTTTAATGCCTTCCAGCCATCAACCCCCAGGGCTTCATAGAAAGCAATATTAGGTTTATAGGCCACACAGAATTCATGAGTGGCATCTATAATTGCCTTATTAAAACTGAATACAGGATTTTTTTCTGAAAGCAAATAGGTGGGCATCTTATCCAGATCTGCATCCAGACCTACACATAAGAAGGATTTCTTTTTAAATATCTGCTCAGTTAGTTCCTGTGTTGTCATGTTATCAGTTATCAGTTATCAGAAAATAAAAATTTCATCCTTCAGTAGAAAGTATTGTTTACAACTTCTCACTTCACTTTCCACTGAGTTAAAGGACATCTGAATTCTCTTTAAGTTTTGCGGTATTTTCAGCAAGCTGTAACTCATCAATGATCTTCTGAATATCACCATTAATGATATTAGAGAGGTCATAAAGCGTAAGATTAATTCTGTGATCGGTTACACGACTTTGCGCATAATTATAAGTCCTGATCTTCGCACTACGGTCACCACTGGAAACCATAGAGTTTCTCTTAGCCGCATCGGCCTCCATTTTTTTGGCAAGCTCCATTTCGTACAATCTAGAACGAAGTACCCGGAAAGCTTTTTCCTTATTCTTGTGCTGAGATTTTTGATCCTGACACTGCGCCACTAACCCGGTTGGTTCGTGAGTTAATCTTACAGCGGAATAGGTAGTATTCACCGACTGCCCCCCAGGACCAGATGAACAGAAGTAATCTATTCGAACATCTTTCGGATCTATTTGCACATCAAATTCCTCAGCTTCAGGCAAAACCATAACGGTTGCTGCTGAAGTATGAACTCTTCCCTGAGTTTCTGTTTGAGGAACACGCTGAACACGGTGTACACCGGCTTCAAATTTCATTGTTCCATATACATCTTCTCCAGAAACTTCAAAGATCATTTCTTTGAAACCTCCACTGGTTCCTTCACTAAAATCTACAATATTATGGCTCCAGCCCCGGCTTTCCACATATTTAGTGTACATACGGTAAAGATCTCCCGCAAAGATACTCGCTTCATCCCCGCCGGTACCGGCACGAATTTCCATAACGATATTCTTGGCATCTTCAGGATCTTTAGGAATAAGCATCATGCGTATCTTTTCCTCTAGCTCGGGAAGCTGGCCTTTGGCTTCGTCTAATTGAAGCTTGGCCATATCAGTCATTTCCGGATCGCTCCCGTCTGAAATGATTTCTTCAGCTTCCTGGATATTATCGGTAAGACTGATATATTTCTCACGTTCGTCCATTAAGGCACGAAGGTCTTTGTACTCTTTATTTAATTCAATATATCGCTTCTGGTCTGAAATTACATCCGGCTGAATAATCAAATCGTTCACCTCATCAAACCGCTGTTTTACGATATTAAGTCTCTCAATCATATATTACTACTGAATTTAGGATAGCAAATTTACGATAATTTGCCTGAATTTCAGAGAAAGCTTTAAAGGCTTTCTAATTCTACCACCGGCTCGTGGCTTCTGGAAAAAGAAGCAAATTTCACCAGTCCGGCAATTCCAAAAATATAGAAAAATCTGTCGGGAAAATAAAATTCAGAGAATTCCAGGTAATAGGCAATAAAAGAAGTAATATCTGAAAAGACGAGACACAGTGTAGCTGCTGTAAAAAAGAAGGAAATCCTATCAGAATAACGGTTACTATAAGAAATTGCCGCGATCACCATCATGATCATGGAGATCCCATACGCATAGAAAAGCAAATTTAAACCGGGATATACAAACTGCCCCGGCACCATATCTACCAGCATATATAACATCCCGAGGTTTAGAATAAAAACAACGATGAAAATAAATTTCTGAAAAAGATTGGTCTTAAGATTTTTAAGCTCAGGCACTACTACAAAAACAAGCAGAGTATAAGCAGAAATTCTCGTAAGGAAAGTAGCTGCATTTACAATTGAATACTCATAATAGAATAATAATAGATCAGAAATTAAGAAAAGGAAAAATACGCTCAACATTCTTTTACTATATGTTTTTTGCCAAAGTAAAATGAGGAGAAATATTCCCGTACTAATTAAGCGTGCCCATCGACTTAATTCCTGATCGTATTCAAAAATGATATAGCAATTTGCAACTAAAAGTACCAGCACAATAGCTGATAATAAGAACCTGGATGACATTATTATTTGATTGGTTGTAAAATATCTACGAAATTAACATACCTCTGGTTTTGAAAGTTATAAAATTCGGAGCTAAAAGATTACGAATTAGCTGAATCTGTAATAACTGGTTTTTGATAAGCACAAAACGCTAAAAGAAAAGCAATTCCAACAATGTTAACCAGTCTATCTAGATAGTAGAATTCTTCAAAGTCCAGATAGTATGCATTATAAAAGAAAATATCAGAAAGCACGAACCCGAAGCGATCATTAGAAAAAAAGCCTTTCTATCTGCATACCTGTTAAGATACGAAAGACTGGTAGCTACAAGAGCAAGGGAGATCATTCCCAGGAAATAGAATAGAAAAAGAAATACAGGACTTTGATCAATCTCTGGTAAAGATTCCGCCATTTCATGGATTAAATAAATATCTATAGAAATTATAAAAGCAGATATGGCAATTGTAAAAAAATTTAATTTTAAACTGGATAGCGAAGGCACTACAAATAAGATCAAATTTAAATAAGCAATTATCCTAACGGTGTATATTATTTTTTTCAGAAAAGGAATTTCATAATATACTAGCAGGCCATCAACAATTGCAAACAATAAAAATATTATTAGAAG
Source organism: Christiangramia sediminis (assembly GCF_020552705.1). GTDB lineage: Bacteria > Bacteroidota > Bacteroidia > Flavobacteriales > Flavobacteriaceae > Christiangramia > Christiangramia sediminis. Next base: position 117,626 of record NZ_JAJBZG010000004.1, read on the forward strand.
ACGATATTTCGAGAAGTATTTAAATAAATAGAGAAGCAGGAAAATAATGGTTGTTCCAAACCTAAACCACCTGTCTGTTGTATGATCTAAATAATAGATCGCCAGAAAATTAGCGATAATTAGAAAAATCATCAACGGGCTTAGCCAGAATTTCATTCTTTCAATTTTCAAAAAGACAATTTATTGTAATTTACCTTCAAGGTATATAATTCGATCTAATTATATTCAAAAGTCCCGTAAGTACTCTTGATAGTAAGCTTTTTACTTTTGGAAGCTTCTACCCTACCAATTATTTTTGCATCCACATTAAACGACTTAGAAATTTCAATAATTTCTGCAGCCGTATTTTCATCTACATATAGCTCCATACGGTGTCCCATATTAAACACTTGATACATTTCTTTCCAGTCAGTTTTACTTTCTTCTTGTATCAGTTTAAAAAGAGGAGGAGTTTCAAAAAGATCATCTTTGATAATATGATTCTCATCTATGAAATGGAGGATCTTCGTTTGTGCTCCACCACTGCAATGCACCATTCCGTTAATCTTATCATTTCCAATATCTTTCAGGATCTTTTTTATAACGGGAGCATAGGTTCTGGTTGGAGAAAGCACTAATTTCCCCGCATCCAACGGACTATCTTTTACGGAATCGGTAAGTTTTTTGGTGCCAGAATACACCAGGTCTTCAGGAATAGCATTATCGAAACTTTCAGGGAATTTTTCAACAAGAATTTTTGAAAATACATCGTGACGGGCAGATGTCAATCCGTTACTTCCCATACCGCCGTTATATTCCTTTTCATAAGAAGCCTGTCCCGAAGATGATAGACCTACGATCACATTCCCCGGTTTGATACTTGCATTATCAATAACCTTATTTTTAGGCATCCTGGCCGTAACTGTTGAATCTACAATGATCGTTCTCACAAGATCACCAACATCGGCAGTTTCTCCACCCGTAGAATGGATCTCCACCCCAAAATCTTTAAGTTCAGAGATCAGTTCTTCTGTTCCATTGATTATCGCTGAAATAACTTCACCGGGAATCAAATTCTTATTCCTGCCAATGGTGGAAGAAAGCAAAATATTATCTGTCGCACCCACGCAAAGCAGATCATCGATGTTCATTATTAAAGCATCCTGGGCAATCCCCTTCCAGACGGAAATATCACCGGTCTCTTTCCAGTACATATATGCTAGCGAAGATTTGGTTCCCGCACCATCGGCATGCATGATGAGGCAATGATCATCACTACCTGTTAAATAATCTGGCACGATCTTGCAAAAAGCCTTCGGAAAAAGACCTTTATCTACATTTTTAATAGCATTGTGTACATCTTCTTTTCCCGCGGAAACACCTCTTCCTGAATATCGCTTACTTACTTCTTTACTCATGACTTCTTGTTAAAGGCTTCAAAGATAATTAGTTTAAACAGTTCTGGTAAATATTCAGGTATTTTTAAATAAAAAAGCCACGCTTTTTGAGCGTGGCTTTTAGAAATATTCAGTATAACAGAAATTATCTAGTAAACAATAACTCTCTGTATTTTGTTAGTGGCCAAAGTTCATCGTCCACTAACAACTCCAGTTTATCACAATGATATCTTATTTCTTCAAAATAAGGTTTAATGTCATCACAATAAGCAAAAGCTTTTTTCTCTACATCTTCTATCTTATTAGCAACTTTTCTGGCTTCTATCATCGCATTCACATTAGAGTTAATGCTGGCAATATGTGCAGAAATACTTTCTATGATCTCTAATTGTTCTTTAGCATGTCTGGTATACTCATCTCCATAGATCGCTTTCAATCCGGTGACGTTCTTGATAAGAATATTCTGGTAACGAATTGCTGTTGGAATCACATGATTCCTGGCGATATCTCCAAGAATACGTCCTTCTATCTGGATTCTCATGGCATATTCCTCAAGTTCGATCTCATGACGAGCTTCGACCTCGGTTTTATTCATTACCTCCAGCTCTTTATATAAAGAAATCGTCTTCTTACTAACTTGAGCTTTTAATGCTTGCGGAGTGGTTCTGTTATTACTTAAGCCACGTTTTTTAGCTTCTTTTTCCCAGGCTTCTCCATAACCGTCACCTTCAAATCTAATCTTTTTGGATTTTTTGATGTATTCTCTAAGAACATTAAAGATAGCATCATCCTTCTTCATCTTCTTATCCTTGATAAGCTTATCTACCTCAACCTTAAAGTCCTTAAGTTGCTTGGCCACGATACTATTAAGTACCGTCATTGCATTTGCACAGTTAGCAAGCGAACCTACGGCACGGAATTCAAATTTATTCCCGGTAAAGGCAAAAGAAGAAGTACGGTTTCTATCGGTATTATCACGAAGAATTTCCGGTATCTTACCTACTACGTTTAACTTAAGATCTGTTTTCTCCTGCGGAGAAAGCTTTCCGTCAGTAACTTTTTCGAGTTCATCCAAGACCTTGGTTAATTGTGAACCAATAAATACCGAAATAATTGCAGGCGGAGCTTCATTTGCACCTAAACGATGGTCGTTAGAAGCACTGGCGATACATGCTCTCAATAATTCCTCATTATCATAAACTGCCTTGATGGTGTTGATAAAAAAGGTTAAAAACTGAAGGTTCTTCATTGGAGTTGAACCTGGAGAAAGCAGATTTGTACCCGTATCTGTTGCCAGAGACCAGTTATTATGTTTACCACTACCGTTAATTCCGGCAAATGGTTTCTCATGCATTAATACAGAAAGATTATGTCTCTCCCCAACTTTCTTCATAACATCCATAATAAGGGAGTTATGATCTACCGCAAGGTTTGCCTCTTCAAAGATCGGAGCCAGCTCAAACTGATTAGGGGCCACCTCGTTGTGACGTGTCTTAACTGGAATACCCAGTTTCATACATTCAATCTCAAGATCCATCATAAATGAAATTGCTCTTGATGGGATTGAACCAAAATAGTGATCATCTAACTGCTGACCCTTTGCCGGGGAATGCCCAAGCAGCGTTCTTCCGGTAAGAGTAATATCTGGTCTAGATGCAACCAGTGCCGAATCTATAAGAAAATATTCCTGCTCCCAACCTAAAGTAGCATTGACTTTCTTTACATTTTTATCAAAATATTTTACAACATTAGTAGCTGCATTATCAACTGCCTGAAGTGCTCTTAATAATGGAGTCTTATTATCCAGCGCTTCTCCTGTATAGGAAACAAAGATTGTTGGAATACAAAGCGTAGTTCCCCATATAAATGCTGGCGAAGTTGGATCCCATGCAGTATAACCACGCGCTTCAAAAGTATTTCTAATTCCGCCACTAGGAAAACTGGAAGCATCAGGCTCCTGCTGTACCAGCTGGCTACCCCCAAATTTTTCAATCGCAAGGCCTTCTGATAAAGGTTCAAAGAAAGAATCATGCTTTTCTGCGGTAGTTCCGGTTAGTGGTTGAAACCAGTGAGTATAATGAGTCACTCCTTTAGAAATTGCCCATTCTTTCATCCCTGTAGAGATATGATCGGCTACGTTACGGTCAATTTTCTTTCCCGTACGCATAGCTTCAGTCACATTTTCAAAAGCTTCTTTCGTTAGAAACTGTCTCATAACAGTTTCATTAAATACATTACTGGAGAATATCTCTGATCTTCTTGCAGGCTCAGTAATTTTAAGAGGCTTACGGTTTAAAGTTTCTTTTAAAGCTTGAAATCTTAAAGTTGACATATAAAATATTTAAGTTGCGTTTCTAATTGTAAAAACCGGTTAATCATAAGATTAGATCGATTGAAGTTGCGAATATAGGATTTATGCATCAAAAAAATAAAGATTTAATCCTTAAAAAATGATAAAATTTAATTTTTACCCCAAAAAAAGAAGGGTATCAATTAAAATTAACATGTTTTTAATTTTTGGTACCCTACAATTAATAGGGTTTAAGATTAAATTAATATTTTAAGTCGATTAATCTCGATTTGGACATACTTATCTAATAGAATAAATATCAGTATTTCTTCATTCCGACTTTATGAAGTTGAAGAGATTAAAAAAAGTTAAATGCTAACCAGATTTATAAATATTTAACCTGATTAGCTCACACACAAAAAAATCTTTTTTTAAGCCAGGGTAAGTACTATAAACGTGGAATAAGCTACCAGTAAAATAAATCCTTCTTTTCTACCCATTTCAGATCTCTTCGGAATTAAGAGCAGGGGCAACAGAATAAAAGCGATTCCCAGCATCCAGAACATATCATTGGTAAGAATTGCTGAGGATTGAATCGCGATAGGTTTTATAAGAGCAGTCAATCCCAAGACAGAGGCGATATTGAAAATATTGGAACCTATTAAATTTCCTAACGAAATTGCCTTCTCTTTTTTTATAGCTGCGATCAGGGAAGCCGCAAGCTCAGGAACGCTGGTACCCACCGCAATCACAGTTACTGAGACTACCCGCTCACTTATTCCCAGTTGAGTGGCTAGATCTACCGCTCCTTTTACTAATAATTCTGAACCTCCCCAAAGAGCCAGGATCCCGATTATTAGCCAGATAGTCATTTTAAAACCTCTAACATCTCGTAAGGATTCATCGACCTCTTCCACCACCACTTTATCCTTTTTCCGGGATCGTTTTATAAGTATGAATAAATAAACGATCAATCCCACCAACAAAGCTCCTCCTTCTATTCTTGACAATTCATTATTGCTCATAAGTAGGAAATACAGCACGATAGAAAAAATCATCATTACCGGCCAGTTCAAACGGTAAAAATCACGGTCTACCATCAATGGCGACACCATTGCTGTTAAGCCCAAAACCATCCCAATATTTGCGATATTAGAACCTATAACATTTCCCAGAGAGATATCAGAGAAACCGTCAATTGCCGCTTGAAGACTCACTAAAAGTTCTGGAGCAGAAGTAGCAAATGAAACTACTGTAAGCCCAATGACCATTCGGGATATATTTAGTTTAAGGGAAAGCGCTACAGAAGACCTTACCAGGAATTCCCCTCCTATTACCAATAATACAAAACCGATTAGTAGAAATACAATACTCATAAAACAACTTTTTGCGAAGATAAGATTAAACTTAGTTCTTCCGAATAGGAAAGCAAATTTGAATTAACTATAATTGTAGTTATAGAATATTCATTATGCTTATAAGAATAAAATTTATAGTTTTTACAGGACTGATCTGCCTATCATCTATCTCTTCGTTCTCCCAGGTGAAAATTTCAGGCAGGGTCTTTAATGCAAAAGATTCATCAGCAATTTACGGGGCATCCATTTATCTAGATGGCACCAGTATTGGAACTGCGACAAACAATTCAGGGAAGTTTGACCTAAACATGAATAAAGACTTTCAGGCAACCATGATCATAAGCTCTATGGGTTATGAACAGATAAAACTCACCGATCCATCTAAGTTTAGTGGAAAACTTTTGAAGGTTTATCTTCGAGAAAAACAGGAAAGTTTAGAGACGGTATTTTTAGAAGCTGACCCATGGTCCCGGGAAAAAAAATTAAAAATTTTTAAAGAACAGTTTATTGGAATGGGAAAGACTGCTAAAAACTGCAAAATATTAAATGAAGATGAAATAATTTTACGCTACAGCCCTTCAAAAAATACGCTTCTTGCTTCCTCAGAAAATAAATTGGTAATAGAGAACAACAACCTGGGCTATAAAATAAACTATACTTTAGTTGATTTCAATGTACAGTTTAAACCAGATGAAAATGAAAGTTCATCGCCTGTCTCCATTTATTATTCGGGTACTAGTTATTTTGAAAATCTAACTGATAAAATTCCTAAAAGAATTTTAAGAAAACGTAAGCAGGCTTACTTGGGATCTTCCTTACATTTTATGCGTTCTATAAATAAGAAATCTTTAGACAAGCAAAAATTCGATTTATATAAAGGCCATAATACTGTTTCCCAGGAAAATATTTTACGTTTAGATGTTTTAAAAAATTATACTCACGCTAAACCCCTGGTAAAATCCATTAGAATTAGATATGATCAAAATCATTGGAGTACCATGAATTTTGAAGATGATTTTATCATAGATACTTACGGAAATTTCTCTCCCCCAAATTCCATTACGTTTAGTGGCGAAATGTCTCAATCTAGAATATCGCAAATGGTACCCTTAAATTATCAGCTTAAATAATAAACTAGTATTTTAGTTTTGTAACTATTTTTTTCGTTATATTTGAAGAAATAAGAAATACACCGAAATTCAATGGAGAAATTAACTAATAAAGAGGAAGAGATCATGAGAGTTCTCTGGGATCTTGAAAAAGCATTTGTTAAAGAGGTTCTGCCAGAATTAAAAGATCAGAAACTTCATTACAATACGGTATCTACCATTATAAGAAACCTGGAAGAAAAAGGCTATGTTTCTCATAAAGCTTATGGAAAAACACATCAATATTTTCCGGTGATTTCCAAGGAGAAATACCGAAAGCAGTTTATGAATATGGCCACTAAGCGCTTTTTTGACAACTCTTTTAAAAATGTGGTTTCCTATTTTGCAAAAGAAGAAAAGATTAGCGCAGAAGAATTACGGGAGATCCTGGATATTATTGAAAATAAAAAGAAATAATGGAAAGTTTTATAATATATCTTCTCAAAGCCTCTGCCCTGTTGGGAATTTTCTATCTAAGTTATTTTCTCCTCCTTAAAAAGGAAACCTCTTTTAATCTTAATAGAAAATATTTGCTTCTCGGGATAATCACGGCGGGAATATTTCCGGCAATCTATTTTACCAAAAAAGTATATGTAGAAGCCAGTTCTCAACCTTACAGTTTTACTGTAAATAGCTCAGAAATATCTTCAGTTCCAGTTGAAACACCTATTGACTGGTGGCAAATTGCAGGCATAGTTTATTTAATCCTAACCGGTTTTTTTCTGCTTAGGTTTAGCCTTCAGTTAATCTCTGTTTTCAGGATTCTGTATTCATATAAAACTCAGAATATCTCAGGTTTGAAATATTTGAAAACTGAAAATGATCATTTACCCTTTTCCTTTTTTAATTATATAGTTTATAACCCAAAAATACATTCTGAAAAAGATCTGGAGCTTATTCTAGAACACGAAAAAATACATGCGAGACAGTTGCATTCAGCAGATATCCTCCTGGTAAATCTGGTGAGCTGTATTTTATGGTTCAATCCTTTCGCATGGCTTTATAAAAAATCTGTAGAACAGAACCTGGAATTTATAGCAGATCGGGAAACTGTAAGTACAAATGCAGAAATTAAAGAATACCAGCGCGCACTGGTAAAAGTTTCCATCGCCGATCATAGACCGGCACTTACTAATCATTTTTATCAATCATTTATCAAAAAACGAATTCTTATGTTAAACAAAAAATCATCCACCCATAGCCCCGCTTGGAAATTAAGCCTATTAATGCCTGTGCTGCTAGCTTTTATGCTCCTATTTAATGTGAAGACTGAAGCTCAGGAAATTCCACAAAAAGAATCAGAGGCTGAGGTTAAAAATGAAGAGAAATCTGAACAGGGATATAAAGTCGTAGAAGTTACCAATGATGAGGAACCGCAGGAAGTTCATGTTGTTAAGGCTAAAAAGAAAAATGCGCAGGATATTATAGGTAATAATCCTTTATATGTGGTTAATGGCAAGGAGTACAAATCTTCCCGACTGGAAAAGAAATTTATAGCAATAAATTCTGGAGTAGATTTTATGTCTCCTGCTGAAGCCACGCAAAAGTACGGCAGCAAAGGAGAGAATGGTGTAGTTATTATCCCTAATGGGGTTATTTTCAAGAATTTTAATAAGAGGCTGAATGAGGTTCAAAAGCTTTCTACAGAATTCAAGGGAAGATATCTTACTGTAGGTGAAAATGGTAAACCCCGCACGATTGAAATAAGATCAGGTATAGACTCTAATGAAGCAATTATCCATCCACGCTATTTGGTAACTAGAAAAATTAAAGGTGAAGGTTTCAGGAAAAAGAGCGATCATGAAATTATAAAAGCTCAACCTCGCAATGTTAAAGTAAAAGTTACAGGAACTGGATATTCTACAGATGATCCTGAAGAACTTAAGAATTTAACTAGTGACCACACAGTTGCTTTTCAGTCAGTTAAAATAAATTCTAATCATACGGGAAGTTTATCTAATTCCAATAATACTATAGAGGGTGATCAAATGTTTATACAACAATCCAATCCTTTATACGTCTTAAATGGAGAGGTTCAGAAGAGCGATTTCAAGAAGGACAAAATCGATCCTAAAAGCATCAAAAAAATTAATGTCCTAAAAGGAACATCTGCAACCGATAAATACGGAGAAGCTGCTTCTGATGGTGTGATAGAAATTTATACTAAAAAATTTGAAGGTGACACTGCTCATCCTGTTAAAACCGATTTCTATGTTCTTCACAAAAACTCCAATGAAGAAAATATTGAAAATTTGAAAAAAATGATCAAATCTGGCGCAGACATTGAAACTGAATTTACAGATATCAAGAGAAATTCGGAAGGTGATATAACTGCTGTTAGTATTAAGGCAAAAACAAAAGACGGTAAAATGGCCAGTGCAAGTTTTCAGAATTCTGAAGGAATACCACTTGTGATTATTGGACTTTCAAAGGATAATAAACTCGTAGTATCAAGCAATTACGAAAATTACTAAAAAATATTATTTTATAACTAAAAGCCGCTATTGTAGCGGCTTTTGTTTTTTATATAACAAACTGACGTCTAAATATTTAATATATTTGAGACAAATCAGCCAAAAATGAAAAAAAAGATCTTTAAAGCGATTGCTAAACTCAACAAGAAAATATTACCGAGTTACTCCAAAAAAGGATTAGAGTTGCAAAAGGCTTCAAAGGTTCAAATGGCGATTATCGGATGGAAATTATGGGTCACTAAGAATTCGCTGGATTAAGAATATTTAATCAGGGACGAAACTTCATAATTGTTCAATTTATCTGCTCCCTTCAGAAACTCAAGTTCTACCAGGAAATTACATTGAACTATTTCTCCACCACATTTTTCAATAAGCCTACAGGTAGCTGCAGCCGTTCCTCCGGTAGCAAGCACGTCGTCATGTAGCAAGACCTTCTCTCCTTCCTTTATCGCATCCTTATGGATCTCCAGAGTATCACTACCATATTCCAGATCATAATTTTCAGTATATATACTGTATGGTAATTTCCCGGGTTTTCTAACCGGAATAAATCCGGCTTTTAACTTATCTGCCAGTAATGTCGCGAAGAAAAAACCTCGGGATTCGATCCCTACTACTTTATCTATATTTCCATGAGGAAGATTATTTATAAAAAGTTTTACTGCCAGCTGCATTGCATTATGATCCAATAACAGCGGAGTAATATCTTTATAACTCACTCCTTTTTTTGGAAAATCGGGAATATCCCGAATGTAAGATTTTAAATTCATCTAAAAATTTTAAACGCTCACTGCTTTATTAAGGTAATTTCGGAAAGGTAGCATTTCCTTATAAATATGGATAAGCTTCTGCTGAAAATCATCTTCCAGAATTTCCTTTTGAGTGAGAGAATGCATTACCGCAAAAGTCTTATTTCTTAAAAGATCTATATGTTTATGATCTTTAGAAAAACCTTTGGGTGCGGTTTTAAGTTTTTCCTCTTCCATGAGTCCGCCAAAGCTTTCTTTAAAAGATCTTTTATTCAGGATCTTTTTAAATTCTTCCCCATTATAATCTATTGCAGCTCGTATGCTATCTAGCATTTCTTTTTTAGGCCTGTATAATCCACCGGTTACAAAACTTTCATTTATACCAATATGAATATAAAAATCTCCCTTGCCCTTTTCTTTATCCAGTCCCGCTCCAAAATGATCCTTATAGACCGGTTTATTGGGGTGAAAAAGTAAATTATTATTTATTCTATTTATAGCCTGCTTCCCGGTGGTTGGGGAATAACCTGGATCTATTGCGGCTAATTTTATATCCAATTCATTTAACCATTGAATATAAAAATCACGTACTTCATGATATTCCTGCCTGTGCTCATCCATCCATTCCTTATGATTATTCTTATCGAGTTCTCGCAGAAATTGGAACATTTTTTTAAAACTCATTTTTTTATTTTAAAGATATTAAACTGAATAGGAATTAAGAATTTCTGGAACTTCAAAGAAAATCTATTCGGAAATATTTAACTCCCAAAGTCTGAAAACCAACCTATTCCATTCATTTTAAATGTAATAGCGTTAATCTTTAACTACTCATTCAGCTATATTTAGTATCTAAAATCAGCCGATTATGAAATATCAAAAACTGGGAGAGGACCTGGAGATTCCTGTGAGTAATGGATTTCCTCTGAGGAAAAAGGAAGATATCAAATTCAACTATTATCTCTCAAGTAGAATAAATGGCAATTTGATAGACCTGGATATCACATCAAAATTATTTGATAATGATAAAATGTATATTAGAAAATCCTGCTACCGGGTGAACCTGGGAGAAATGGAAAATTGTGTAAAGGCCAACACCATAGATCATATGCTGAGTCTTGGGCTTCAAGAATGTAATCTTCCTGCCTCACTGAAAAATACTAACATTAAAAATACCAATCTAATCTTATCGAATAAAGGCGCTTTTAGTGATTAGCTTTTACCATTCGGTAAAAAAACCTGCTTTAAACGGCAGGTTTTTTTTTGACTCAAAATGATTGTAGTATAATTCAACTAATTCAATTGAGTCTTCTCTCTTTTCTATAGCTTAATTCGATAACTAAAAAATGAATCTTATTTTATATAATTCCTGATATTGAATATTTCAGTTCATTTATATAGAGGCTTTTTTTATCTTTAGATAGATTATTATCAGTCTCATATGCATAACTGGGCACTTAAAATAGATAGGATTACAGAGAAATTTTTGAATTCCTATAGTCCTCTTAGTCAGGAGGAACTCAACTGGAAACCAAACGCTGAAACATGGAGTATTGCAGAGAACATAGATCATCTTATTGTTCTAAATGAATCTTATTATCCTGCTTTTGAAAGTCTGCGGAAAGGAAATTACAAATTACCCTTTGTCGCGAGATTTGGTTTTGTAGTAACATTTTTCGGGAATTTGATTCTTAAATCTGTTCAGCCCGATCGCAAAAAGAAAATGAAGACTTTTAAAATCTGGGAGCCTTCTAAAAGTAGCTTTACCAAAAATATTTTAAACAGGTTTGAAGAACATCAACAAAGATTAAAAGAAGAAATATTAAAAGTTCAGGATCATATTAAGCAAAATGCGATCATATCTTCCCCGGTAAACAAAAATATAGTTTACAAGCTGGAAACAGCTTTAAATATTTTAATAACCCATGAAGAGCGGCATTATGAACAGGCCAACGAAATTTATAATATGATAAAACCACAGAAAGTAAAGGTCCAGAATTAAAACAAAATTTCAAATTGGCGTAATTAACTACTGAATTTTAGATGAATCCGCGTTCTTTAGCCTGAAATACTAAATCTCTATCAGACCCACTTTCTACTTCAAACACAAGTTTTAGATTGCGCTTTCTACGTTCAATCCCGGCTTTGGAAAGTGGTAAAATATTTGGAAGTTCTTTCATTTTTGTACCAATAGAAATCTCATACAACAGTCGCCGGTCTGTATTATCAAGAAGTGCTTCATCACTAATTTGCTTCCGCAACATTTTAAGCACGGTTTTACTGTAAAATGGAGGCTCTGAAAGAAGGACTTTTATGGCGCAAACCAATTCTGCCGGGGTTAGATCATTTTTCACCAGAAACCCGTCTGGATCTATATTTTTCAAAATACTATGAATTCGATAATTGTCATTAAAAGTAGTGGCAATAACGAGCTTCTTTTTGGGATATTTTTTTCTTATTATGATACCTAAATCTTCTCCTGAGAGTATTTTAAGATGCTTGCCCTTTGGAAGTCTAATGTCTAAAAAGATAATATCAATTTTATCAAAAGTAGCTGAATCTTCAATGATATCATATGCTTCATCAATGCTTGTCGCAAATAGTATATCTAATTCAAAATCAGATTCATTAAACACTTCTTCCAGAGCCTGCTGGTAGGCACTGGCAATAAGTGGATGATCATCTATTATTAATACTTTAAATTGTTTCATCATTCAAAACTGGTATTTTAAAAATAAAGGTTGTCCCCAATTTAGATGATTTTAAATTCATATCACCTCCCAATTTATTTATTCGAAATTTCATACTACTCAAACCAATACCCTTATTTTTTTTATTCACATCAAATCCCTGCCCATCATCCTTAATGCTCAGATATAAAAAATTTTGATCTGAATGAAATTTAATAGAGACTCTTAACGCATTTGAATGCTTTATCGCATTTTGTAAACATTCCTGCACTAATCGATATAAGTTAATTTTAATATCATTGGATATCTGATCAAAATCGAAGCTTTCTTCAAAATGATAAGTAAATGAAATATTTGAAATTTCATTTTTTTCTCTGATCAATTGATCTATCAAATTGTGAAAACTCTCTGAAGAATCTGAAATATCTGTAGATAGATTATGACTAATGTTTCTAATCTCCTTTTCAATATTCTGAAGTTCCAGTAAATAATTATCCAGCTTTTTCGAATCAGGATTTAGAAAACCAAGTCCCATGCGGGTTCCAAATAATCTCCCTAAAATACCATCGTGAAGGTCTCCAGAAATTCGCTTTCTTTCCTCCTGCCGGCCTTCTTCCAGTTTAGTCTGCTGATTAAGTAATAGATTATAAATCTTCTCATTAGATTCCTGTTGCTCTTTTTGCATCCTCAACTCTCTGAACTTGTTATATTGTTCTCTGTAGTAATACAATAGAACCAATCCACAAGTGGTAATAACGGCAGTGATAGAGATCCAGAATTTCTGCTGACTAAGTAATTGTGTTTTTTCTCTATACTGATCAGTTTCAAAACGTATACGTGCAAATTTGTTTCTAATTGCTCTTTCTTCTTTTAATAAACTATCATTAATTTGAATAAAGTCTTTTAAATAATTTGCCGAATTAACCCTATCTATTTCTGCTAATTTTTTTAGAGATTTCAATTTATACTTAGCACTGTTTATTGAATCTGCTAAATATTTGGCTTCCTGAAGAATCTGTAATGCCTTTACAGTATCCCTGGATTTACTAAAAAAACTTGCCTGGTGTAATTTACTGGTAATAATTCCAGTTTCATGATTTAAACTATCCCTCAGTCTCAAAGAATATTCTGAAGTTTCAAAAAAATCACCATGATTCCCTAGTTGAAATTTGGTGTAAGAAATATTATCTAAAATTATAGCAAATAATTGAACATCAATCTCTTTAAGATTTTCAACCTTTATAGCTTTCTCATATTGAGTTAAGGCGTTTTCTAAACTATCCATGGCTTGGTAAACGAAGCCATAATTATTTAAAGTTTGGGCTATTAATTTTTTACCCTTTATAGAGTATGCAATTTCTAAAGCTTTTTCATGATATTCTAAGGCCTGATCATAGTTTTCTAAACCATTTGCAACTACTGCTAAATTATTATAAGCTCTATAAATTTGCTTTCTATCATCTGGTGGTAAAATTTTAAGTGATTCCACAGTAGTTATTTCACTACCTAAATAATCCTTGACTTTTTCCTGGGATATGGCCATATTTAAAAGCATTCTTCCGGCATAGGCATTTTCCTCTTCAAGCCTATATAATTTATAGGCTTTATAATAGTTGAGATACGCACTATCCAGAATATTCTTTTTTGTAAAGAAATAACCTAAATCCCAATAGGAATCAGCTTCTATTTTTCTGAAATCTAATTGCCTGGAGATAAGCTTAGCTCTATAATTTGAAAATCGAAATTTACTTGAGTCATCTTCTAATAGATAATTAAGAGATAATTTTTGAAGTAATTGCAATTGAAGAGAATCCTGCTTGATATTATTCAGGATACTATCAATTTCAGCTGAATCCAAATTATTTTGAGTAATAACCGACTTTAAAGAATCTATATCCTGAATTGACTGTCCTTCTAAAGTTCTCTTTTTTGAACAGGAAGAAATTAAAAATATTAGAAGGAGAAAAATTACTCTAGTTTTAATAGGATCAAAAATTTTATGTAGCTAAAATAAAAAACCCTGGAAAACCAGGGTATAAAATAATTTATTTAAGGATCTATTAATCTTCCCCTCTATGATCTTCATCATTTTGCTCACTTCCTGTACCTACCGGATCAATATCTGTTGATATATTTGTAGTTTGATCCTCTCCAGGAAGAGCCTCCGGCTCACATGACACGAAGGCGACACTACATACAAAAAGGGCTAAAAAAATTCTCGATTTAGTTATCATACATGTTTTTTTAAATTAATTCTTCTTACAAAGCCTTCCAAATTTACAACCTACTAGCTTACTAGACTATGCAAAAGGCTTACAAAATGTAAGCTAAAAAGACACGCCCACAATATTTAATGACAAGCATTAATTGATTAAGAGTGACTATAGAAGGATTCGACCTTCTTTTTATGAAGAAATAATAACGAAAACTATTAAAAGTTAATCAAACACCCCAGGATTTAGACTTACTTATTGTAAGGTGAAAGTTTAGTCAAACAGCTAATCACTTTCTAGTTTTGGGATCATTAATAACCCTAAACTATTATATTATGATTAAACGATTATTATTTTTATCAGTGATTGCTACTTCTTTAAGTATCACTTCCTGTCAAAAAGATGAAGCTGGCAACGAGACTCCTACCGAAAATGATGTTGCAGTAAAAACTGACCAGGAATTAGTAGTAACTGATGCCGTTAGAGAAAAAGTAAAAGAACTTAACTTTAACTCTAAACATATTGAAGTAATTACCCAAAAGAACCTGGATGGTGAAACTGAATCTGTTTTCCAGATTGAAGGCGATATAATAATGAGTCCTGAAACTCTTAAGGAAATGCAGCCTGGTGATATTACCAATAAGCAGTACCGCACATATAATCTTGTAAGTAGCCCCAGAACAATAAATGTGATTGGTTATACCGGTGGATATGGCCAGGGATTAACTTCTAAACAAAGATCTGCCCTTCAACGTGCTATCAATAATTACAATGCACTGAATATTGGACTGAATTTCAATTTAACTTTCGGAACAAATTACCAGTCTTATGATATCGTAGTATATCAAACTCAAAATGGGAATGCTGGTGGTGTTGCAGGTTTCCCAAGCAATGGTGATCCTTATCAATTTATCCAGATATTCGATGGAATGGAAAATTACAGTACAGCAACCAATGAGCATGTAATGACTCACGAAATAGGACACACCTTAGGATTGCGTCACACAGACTGGTTTAGCCGTCAAAGCTGTGGACAAAGCGGAGAAAGCGCTAATCCTGATGGAGCAGTACATATTCCAGGTACCCCAACTGGATATGATTCAGGTTCATTGATGTTAGCTTGTTTTAGCGCTTCTGAATCTGGAAATTTTGGATACTATGATGAAGTTGCATTAGAGTATCTATACTAATTTCTCGTAAGGGATTTTTAGAAAACCAAACGGAAAAGGGATGTCATTTTTGGCATCCTTTTTTTATTGTATGATCAAATAAACCTCCTATTTCCAGATCTAGCCCTGGTAAGATTTATCTGGAATTGATTTCTATAATTGTTCAATTTCAGAAGAATAAAAAATTTGCAGGTCTGTAAGCAATCCTAGTAAATGGAATGATTTTTCGGTAAAAAGTAGCTTTATAACTGCCTTATGATTTAAAGGATAACTGGCTATTTTTAAAACATATCCCGTCTACTCTTAAAATTTTACTAAATAATTGGCTTTTGTTTAACGACAAGACTACATTGCAGGTTGGGTACACGAGCTTTAACCAAATCTAAAATTTTATCATAATACATTGATATTTAATTACTTGTGCATTTTACATTAATAAGAGGCCCCCGAATTATTTAATTATGCATTCCACAACTAATCCTAAACGAAATTTAAAACCTGAAATATCCCTGTTAGAATATAAAAAAGTTCTACAGGATCTACCAATTCCAATTTTTATTTGTGATCAAAAAGGAGTGGTTACTTTTTCAAATAAAGCCTGCAAGGAACATTTTCCCATAATTCTCGAGGATGATTCTAATATTCTTAACGAGGATACATTTAATTTTTTGGATAAAAATGCTAAAAAGCTTAAACCTGAAGAATTAGCTTTTCTCCAGGCATTACAGCAAAAAAAAGCCATTAAAAACCAAAAATATTATCTGGATAGGTCGGGTACTCTTGGTTATTCTGTGTCTTCAAAGATACATACTGGAGAAAATCCGGAAGATCTGGCTTTTCAGTTTGATTTTCTTCCTTTAAATAAAACCAAAAAAAGAAGTTTAAAACAAATCGCCCTTTCTGCGATAGTGGAATCTTCTAATGACGCGATTATTAGTAAAGATCTCAATGGAAAAATAATAAGCTGGAATAAAGGTGCCGAAAAGATCTTTGGATACACTGAAAAGGAAATGCTGGGCAAAAATGTTAGTATTCTTATCCCGTCATCCCGTCGCCAGGAAGAGAAGCTTATTCTGAAAACTATTAAAAACGGAAAATCTTTAGATCATTTTGAAACTATTCGGGTAAATAAAGCAGGAAATATGATCCCGCTTTCTTTAACTGTATCGCCCATAAAAGATGAATCAGGACAAGTTATTGGCGCATCGAAAGTTGCCAGAGATATTTCTGACAGGTTAAGGAGTGAAGAAAAACAAGCCCGACTTTCAGCAATTGTAGAATCATCTGACGACGGAATTATCAGTAAAGATCTGAATGGGATCATTAACAGTTGGAATATTGGTGCAAAAAGAATATTTGGTTATTCAGAATCTGAGGTATTAGGAAAATCAATAACCCTGCTAATTCCTAAAGAAAGACTGAATGAGGAAACAGTGATCTTAAAAAAGATACATTCCGGAGAAAGAATAGAGCATTTTGAAACTATAAGACTTTCAAAAAATGGAAAAGAAGTGCCGGTTTCAGTAAGTGTATCTCCATTAAAAGATAGTCATGGAAAAATTATTGGCGCCTCTAAAATTGTAAGAAATATTGAAGAGCAAATAAAATCCAAACAAAAAATTGAGAGTTACGTAGAGAAACTTAGGATACTAAACTCTGTTGGAAAGGATATTTCTTCAAAATTAGACCTGGAAACCGTACTTCAAAAAGTTACCGATGCTACCACAAAATTATCTGGGGCTAAATTTGGAGCATTCTTTTATAACACCCAGATAGAATCTGGTGAATCCATGATGTTATATACTTTATCTGGTGCACCAAAGCAGGCATTTGAAAAACTGGGAATGCCCAGACATACCGCCGTATTTCAACCTACATTCTCTGGTCAGGGAATAGTGAGGGTAGATGATATAACACAGGATACCCGTTATGGTCGCAATGCTCCTTACAACGGAATGCCTACTGGACACCTGCAAGTAACAAGCTATATGGCAATTCCCGTAATTTCTACTTCGGGAAATGTTATAGGAGGTTTAATTTTTGGACATCCGGAGAAAGGAGTATTTAAAAAAGAGCATGAAATAATGGTAAGGAATATTGCGGCGCAAGCAGCAATTACTTTAGATAATTCTCAGCTCTTTGAAAAAGTAAAATCTTTAAGCGAAAAGAAAGATGAGTTTATAGCACTTGCAAGTCACGAACTTAAAACTCCTCTCACTACAATTAAAGGCTACCTACAAATTCTTGAGAAGAAAATTGAAGAGCCAAAATCTAAACTTTTTTTATCAAAAACTCTAGATCAGGCTAACCGTTTAAATATTCTTATTGATGATCTTTTAAATATGTCCCGCATAGAGGCAGGAAAACTTGAATTTAATTATGAAGAATTCGATTTCAGGGAAATGCTATTTGAATTGAGTGAGACCTATAATTACAGTGAGATCAGTCATAGAATTTTACCAGACATTGGGGACAAAGCATTGTTTATTAAAGCTGATAAACAAAGGATAGAACAGGTTCTTAACAATCTACTCAACAACGCTATAAAATACTCTCCTAATGCAGATAAAGTATATTTAAAACTGCAGGAAAATCACAATAAGGTCACAGTTATTGTAAAAGACGAGGGATTAGGCTTAACCCCGGAACAACAGAAAAACGTTTTTAACCGATTTTATCGGGCTGAATCCACCAAAGGCATAAACGGACTTGGACTTGGTTTATATCTTACCAAGCAGATCATAGATGCACATAATGGTAAACTAGGCGTAAAAAGTGAAGAAGGTAAAGGTTCAGAATTTTTCTTTAGTCTTCCCCTGAAAAATGAAATTTTATAATATAGCAATGCTTCATTTAACAAAACCTTTCAAGCTTCAAATTCTTAGCTATATATATTTGCGTCAACTATAATGAACATGAAAACGATTTTTTTAGTGGAGGATGATCAGGGTTTAAGAGAACTTATACATTTTCTCCTCACCGATAAGAATTATGAGGTGGAAGCATTTCCAAATGCTACTTCTTTTGAAAAAAGATTGGAAACTTCAAATCAAGATCCAGATCTAATTCTTATGGATATTATGCTTCCAGATGGTAATGGTGTAGATTTATGTAAAGGCCTGAAGAAATCCAATCATAAAAAAGAGATTCCGGTTTTATTAATGTCGGCGCATGCGAACCCTTCCATAGCTGATAATTCGGGGGCCTGTGATTTTATAAAAAAACCATTCGACATAGAAGAGCTTTACACTCGCATTCAAAAATATGTGGTCTAAGGATTTCCCAGGTTTACCCCTATATCATTTTAACTACTTATACCAGCAGGTTCAAATTCAACTCGAACCGACCTCCCAATCGTATTAAATAATTAAGAAATCCTGAAAAGATATCATTCAGTGAGTCATCATATCACAAAAAATCAGGGAATCTAAACTTTAGCGCCATCTAAGCAAATAGCTTATAAAATAAAAAAGCAAGCTATAGGAGCTTGCTTTTTTTGTGACCTTGCCAGGATTCAAACCTGGAACCTCCTGAGCCGTAATCAGGTGCGCTATTCAGTTGCGCCACAAGGCCATTTTTTAACCACTTTACTATCTTACAAAGCGGGTGCAAATATATTGTTTATTTTAAAATCTGAAAAGTTTAATAGGATTTTTTGAACTAAATTATTTCGGCACTTAAACCGGCGTCCAATAATTTAGAGCAACGTGGTTTTAATTCTTTATAAGGACCGGTTTTAACCGTGCATTTTCCTTTATAATGCACCAGAATAGAACATTGTTCCGCCTGCTCTGGAGTATGTTCACAGGCATAGATCAAAGTTTCTATCACATGATCAAAAGTATTATAATCGTCGTTATATAATACGATCTCATTCTCTTTCTTTTCTTTGGTCTTTACTTCAACCTCTTCTAATAATTCTTCTTTCGTACTCATCTTCAAAAATTTCTCTTTCTACATGCGGTAAAGATACAATTATTGATAAAAACCTTAGCGTGAAAACTTTGCAGCGACCCAGTCATTCCTCTCAAAATTTTCTATAAAGTCCAAACCAGCTTTTTCACAGGCCTTTTTAATTGCCGGCAGGTCGCCTTCGTAAAATCCGCTTAAAAATAAATCTCCATTTGCTTTAAGACTTTTTTCATAGATAGGCAGATCTCGTAAAAGGATATTGCGGTTGATATTCGCCAGTATGGTATCATATTCACGGCCCTCAAGCAACTCTGCTCCTCCTTCTTCCACATTAATATGTTCGCAATCATTTCTACTGATGTTCTCCAAAGTATTTAAATAACACCAGTTATCAATATCTATAGCATCTATCGTCTTTGCTCCTTTCATGGCAGCAAGAATAGCTAGAACCCCTGTTCCGCAGCCCATATCCAAAACGCTTTTTCCTTCCCAGTCATTCTTCAGAATATGCTGTATCATCATATGGGTAGTGGCATGGTGACCAGTACCAAAGGACATTTTAGGTTCAATAACAATATCAAAATTAACATCAAGTTTTTCATGAAATGGCGCTCTTACACTGCAACGTTCATCTACAAGAATAGGAGTAAAATTCTTCTCCCACTCTTCGTTCCAGTTCACCCGTTCTATTTCATTCTGACTATAAGTGATCTTAAAATCTTCTGATTGCAGAATATGAACATTAGCCAGTATATCATCTTCATATTCTTCTTCCGGAATATAAGCGGTAATACCATCATCATTCTCTACAAAACTCTCAAATCCCAGGTAACCCAATTCGGCAATAAGGATTTCAGAAGCCGGCTGAACCGGATCTATTTTAAACTGAAATTCGAAATAATTTCCAGCCATTCTTAAAATGAATTTACAATCTCTACAAAGTCTACGGCATTAAGACTTGCTCCACCAATAAGACCTCCATCTACATCCTCTTTTGCGAAAATTTCCCTGGCATTATTAGGTTTTACACTCCCTCCGTAAAGAATAGAAGTATTTTCAGCCACTTCTTTTCCAACATTTTTATTTAAAAGCGCACGTACATGTTTATGCATTTCCTGAGCCTGCTCCGGGCTGGCAGTTTCTCCGGTTCCAATTGCCCAAACCGGTTCATAAGCCAGGATTATATATTTCCACGCACTTTGAGGCAGTTGAAAAAGACTTTCTTTTAACTGAGTTTCTACCAAATCGAAATGCTTATCGCTCTTTCGATCGTCCAATTCCTCACCAAAACAGAAAATTACGGTCATTTCATTCTCTATTGCGGTCTTTACCTTTTTAGCCAGGATATCATTGGTTTCATTAAAATAAGCTCTTCGCTCACTGTGACCAATAATCACGGTAGTAACACCAATACTTTTAAGCATGCTAGCAGAAATTTCCCCCGTATAGGCGCCTTTCTCGCTTTCGTGCATATTTTGAGCAGCCACAATTACCGGGGTGCCTTTAAGTGCCTGAAAAGTTGGATATAGATTAGTAAAAGAAGGAGCAACCATCACTTTTGCTTCGGGTTCCTTAACCATCTGAAGTTTTAACTTTCCTAACAGTTCCTCGGTTTCCGCAAGGTCATTATTCATTTTCCAGTTTCCGGCAACTATATTATCTCTCATGATTTTATTTTTGGTTTTTGCTAGATCATTTTAGCTGATACCAGAAGATATCAGTTAAAACAAATATAAGGAAAGGAGAATTCACTGAATCTTAAACCGATGCCAAACCTTGAAATTTTAGAAAATATTCAAAGACCACACTAATTAATTTATAATTCAATATCTGAAGCATCAAACCAGTGCTTTTTCTGTGTAATTGTTCCGTTTTCAAGGGTAAGAAATCCGGGGTTTGCACGAACAATGGTTTTTAGCGCCGTTTCGTCGGTCTGGTAAAAATCAAAGTTGAGCTGGTATTTTTTCTTTAATTCAGTCTGAAGATCGCCTCCCGATGCGGTAAGCCCAATTACCCGGTATCCTTTCTGACGGGCATTCTCACTCAGTGATTTAACCGCTTTGTAACCTTCCATTTCTGTCGAACGAAGATTATAAGCTACTATCAATAAAACCTTATCTGCAGAAAGAACTTCTTCGGTAATATCTCCTTCCTCTCCTTCTATCACGAAGTCATGAATTGGAGGGAGCGCATTCTCTCCAGATTGTGAAGTTTCCACTCCTATAAACTCCCCATCAATTTGAGGATAAGCACCATTATTTTTAATTATTTTCTCTTCTCCATTCACATTGAATTTCCAGCTATAGACTACTTCAGCTTTTTCTGCACCTTCAGGTAATTTCATTTTTTCAGGAATATTATTTCCAACTTTATAGGGTCTGAAATCGAATACAGGTAAATGCATCAATACATGATAGCAAAAGGCAAAACAAGCCAAAAAAGAGATAAACACCACCCACTTATGATATTTTACTGGAAAAATAGGATTGATAAATTTTTGATTGAAGAAAATTATCAAGATCAGAACCAGCAGAATGATATCCTTATAAAAAGACTCCCATGGGGTGAGCGGAATAGCATCTCCGAAACATCCACAATCTGTTACTTTATTAAAATAGGCAGAATAAAAAGTAAGGAAGGTAAAGAAAACGATCATCACCAAAAGACTCCAACTGGTAAATTTAGGAACATAGCCAATTAGCAACATTATCCCCACTACTAACTCAAATATCACTAACAATATGGCGATAACAAGCGCAAAAGGAATTAGAAACGGAATATCAAGCACAGGCTCGCTAAAATATTCCTGCAATTTATAAGAGAAACCAACCGGGTCGTTCAATTTTATAAATCCTGAAAAAATAAAAAGAACTCCAACCAGTATTCTGGCGATACTTACAATTGCTTTCATATCCTAGTGTTATTTAGCAGTAGTTATTTCTTCGGCTTCGCTAAAATGTATCATAGCGAAAACTGAATAGTTGATCATATCTTGATAATTGGCATCTATACCTTCACTAACCAGGGTTTTACCTTTATTATCCTCTATTTGTTTTACCCGAAGTAGCTTCTGGATTATAAGATCTGTCAAAGAACTAATTCTCATGTCGCGCCAGGCTTCACCATAATCGTGATTCTTATTCATCATTAGTTCCTTAGTTTCAGCTATCTTTTCATCATAAAGAGCAATAGCTTCATCAGGATTTAGATCTGGTTGTACCGCTATCCCTTTCTCCAATTGGATAAGCGCCATTACAGAATAATTGATGATCCCTATGAATTCAGATTTTTCATCCTCATCTACTTTACGCACATCGCTTTCCTGTAATTGTCTAATTCGCTGGGCTTTTATGAATATTTGATCGGTAAGCGACGGTAGCCTTAAAATTCTCCAGGCACAACCGTAATCTTTCATTTTATTTAGAAACAAACTGCGGCAGCCTTCAATTACCGCGTCGTATTGTTTTGAAGTATCCTGCATGAAGTAGATGTAATTTCCGTAAATTTCGGGCAAATATTTCAGATAGTCAAAGTTATTTCTGCACTATCAAAAAATCTGAACAATCGCATGTTTATCAATTG
This sequence comes from Christiangramia sediminis, assembly GCF_020552705.1. Taxonomy (GTDB): domain Bacteria; phylum Bacteroidota; class Bacteroidia; order Flavobacteriales; family Flavobacteriaceae; genus Christiangramia; species Christiangramia sediminis. The sequence continues at coordinate 140,587 of NZ_JAJBZG010000004.1, forward strand.
TAAAGGAAGCCTGATAGACCTTTCACATCCAAAAGTGATGGGAATTATTAATATCACCCCCGATTCTTTTTACAGCGGAAGCCGTTTTGAAAGCGAAAAAGAGATTCTCAAACAGGCGGAAAAAATGCTAACGGAGGGAGCTACCTTTCTTGATCTGGGTGCTTATAGTTCCAGGCCGGGAGCAGATGATATTTCAGTGGAGGAGGAATTAAAAAGAATGATTCCGGCAATTGAACTTATTTTGAAAGAGTTTCCTGAAGCTGTAATTTCAGTAGATACCTTTAGAGCCAAAGTAGCTAATAATAGTATCCAGGCAGGCGCAGCCATGATCAATGATATTTCCGCCGGAAAACTGGACCAAGAGATGCTTTCTGTTATTGCTGAAAATCAGGTTCCATATATCATGATGCACATGAAGGGAACTCCGCAAACCATGAAAGATCTTAATCAATACGAAGACCTGACTTCTGAAGTTCTTTTTTACTTTTCAGAAAGGATCAGAGCTGCCAGAGAACTTGGAATTAATGATATTATTATTGATCCCGGCTTTGGTTTTGCGAAGAATATTGCGCAGAATTTTGAATTACTTTCCAAACTTGAACTTTTTAATAACCTGGAATTACCTTTACTGGTGGGTGTTTCAAGAAAAAGTATGATCTGGAAAAAATTGAATATTTCAGCAAATGAAGCCCTGAACGGTACTACTGTCCTAAACACGGCAGCCCTCTTTAAAGGAGCAAATATATTAAGGGTTCATGATGTGAAAGAAGCCTTGGAATGCATCAAATTAACTCATGAATTAAGAAACTAATTTTAGTTTTTCTATTTTTACATAAAACCCCCGCAATTTGGACATCATAGATCTTCGAATTCTCGATATCCTGGATATTGTTTTTGTAGCCCTTCTACTCTACTATGTATATAAACTGGTACGTGGAACCGCTGCCGTCAACATTTTTATTGGTATCGTAGTAATTTACCTTGTCTGGCTACTTACACAGTTACTACAAATGGAATTGCTAAGCAGTGTGCTGGGTGAATTTGTGGGAGTTGGTGTATTTGCGCTTATCGTGGTTTTTCAGCAGGAAATCCGAAAATTCCTTTTAATGATAGGTTCTACGAACTTCACCCAAAAAGGTAGATTTTTCAGAAGCTTTAAATTTAACCGGGATGATTTTGATTCAAAAATTAATGTGGATGCGATCATAGATGCCTGCGAAACGATGGGGAAGACCTATACCGGAGCACTTATGGTTATTCAGCAAAGCAATAAGCTTGATTTCGTTAAGAATACGGGAGATAAAATGAAGATCGAACTGAATCAGCCTATTATAGAATCTATCTTTTTTAAAAATAGTCCGTTACATGACGGGGCGATGATTATTGAAGAAAATAAGATCACGGCCACCCGGGTGATATTACCTGTTTCTAACGATAGATCCATTCCCCTCAGGTTTGGATTAAGGCACCGTGCTGCGGTTGGAATTACTGAAAAAACAGATGCCCTCGCCCTTGTGGTAAGTGAGGAAACGGGACAAACCTCTTATATAAAAGACGGCCAGTTTATAATGTTCGAAACGATGGAAGAATTGAAAGACAAGATCAAAGAGGATATCACCTAAATTTCCTTAAAAGAGAATTTAATTTATTTCTCTATTAACTTGGTTTAAATCGCTTCTTCTTCCTTGAACTGAACTTCATAAAGCTTTCTGTAATAACCCTCTGTTTTCTGAAGTAATTCTTTATGATTACCAATTTCAACAATCTCCCCCTGATCCATCACAATGATCTTATCGGCCTTTTTGATAGTAGCAAGACGGTGTGCGATCACGATAGAAGTCCTACCTTCAGTAATTTTATCTGTAGCATCCTGAATTAACTGTTCGCTATACGAATCTACAGAAGAGGTCGCTTCATCCAAGACAAGAATACTTGGATTACTAACATAGGCTCTTAAGAATGAGATCAACTGCCGTTGACCTGAGGAAAGCATCGCTCCTCTTTCCTTTACATTGTAATAATACCCGCCAGGTAATGAGCTTATAAACTCGTGTATCCCGATCTGTTTAGCTGCGTTGATCACATCTTCATCAGAAATATCAGGATTGTCAAGGTTAATATTATTCATAATAGTATCAGCAAAAAGAAAAACATTCTGTAATACCACGGCTATTTGAGCCCTTAAAGACCTAAGCTGAATCTCTTTAATGTTGGTGTTGTCCACCAAAATAGTACCGCTATCAATTTCATAAAAACGGCTAAGCAGATTGATGATGGTTGATTTTCCGGCACCCGTGGCTCCAACAATCGCAACGGTTTCTCCGGGATTTACTTTAAAGGAAATTCCTTTAAGCACTTCTTCATCATCTACATAGCTAAAACGAACATCTTTGAATTCGATCTCTCCATTTAGATTTCCAACTTCTATAGTGCCGTTATCTTCAATATTCGCTTTGGTATCTATGATATCGAAAACACGATTTGCCGCGACCATTCCCATTTGCAGGGTATTGAACTTATCTGCTATCTGCCTTAGTGGTCTGAAGAGCATTTGTGACAATTCAATAAAGGCTACGATGATACCCAGCGACATATCGTCTCCTGCCACTACTCTTAAACCTCCAAACCACACAATGAGTCCGATGGTGATAGAGGTAGACATTTCCGCAATTGGAAAGAAAATGGAGTTATACCAGACTGTTTTTACCCAGGCTTTTCTATGTTTATCGTTGATCTCCTGAAAATTGGCATATTCAGTTTTTTCCCTGGTAAAAAGCTGAACGATCTTCATTCCCGTAATTCGCTCCTGAACGAAAGTATTGAGATTCGCTACCTGGGTTCTTACCTCTTCAAAAGCCAGTTTCATTTTTTTCTGAAAAACACGGGTAGCATAAATAATAAACGGAAGAACTGTGAGCACCAATAAGGTTAATTCCCAGCTTTTATAGAACATCACCCCAATAACAACCAGCATTTTAAGAAGATCACTAATGATCATAAACAGACCCTGACTAAAAATACTGGCAATGGTTTCAATATCACTGACCGCCCGTGTTACCAATCTTCCAACAGCCGATTTATCGTAATACTTCATTCTAAAGCCAAGCATATGCTTAAATAGCTTCACTCTGATATCACGCACAACTTCCTGCCCCAGCCAGTTAGCATAATAGATAAAACAGAACTGGAATATAACTTCCAGAACCAAAACGCCCATCATCAGGCTTACGTAGTAAATTAAGCTATCAAAATCTGATGGAATTAAGGCCTCATCTACCGTTTCCTGTAAAAGAATTGGTCTTAAAACGGCAAATAAGGAAACCAGAATAGCCGCGACTCCAACGAAATAAAATATTCGCTTATAAGGATTCGTATATCTAAGCAAACGCTTAAACAAATCCATATCGAACGCATTTCCAGTATTTGATGCCATTTAGTCTATTCTGATATTTTCAGGATATTCTATCCTGGTTAAGTATAATCCTTGTGCAGGAACAGACGTTCCTGCCTTTCCCCTGTCTTCACTCTTAATTACTTCATGCATATGAGAAACAGGATATTTATTTTGGCCAATTTCTATAAGAGTTCCAACCACTGCCCGAACCATATTTCTAAGAAATCTGTCGGCGGTAATATGGAAAATCAACTTATTTTCTTCTAAGCGCCATTCAGCTTCATCAATTCTGCAATTATAAGTTCTCACATCAGTACGGCTTTTAGAGAAACATTTAAAATTAGTGTACTCTTTTAAAATAGCCGCGGCCATATTCATCTTTTCTACATCCAGTTCATGCTTCAAAAACCAGGAGTTATCTCTATTAAACGGATCTTTTTCCTGAATAATATGATATTCATAACTTCTGGATAATGCATCGAAACGGGCATGAGCCTCCTTTTTTACAGAAAAAATACTTGCAATGCCTATATCTTTCGGAAGCATGGAATTTAGCTTATACTTTAAAAGTTCTCTATTAATAGGTTTAGCAGAATCAAAGTGGGCAAACATTTGCCTGGCATGAACCCCGGCATCTGTTCTTCCTGCACCAACAATCTGAATAGAAGAACCCAGAACTTTGCTAAGGTTTTTTTCCAGGAGCTCCTGAACACTTAAAGAGTTCGGCTGATTTTGCCAACCATGATAGGCTTTTCCAAAATATGAGAGTTCTATAAAGTACCGCAAGCTCCGCTTTATTTTTATATTAGCGAAATGCAAAGATAAGGCAATTATAGCAAGGAAAAAGTCTTTGCCGCAGCATCCTTTGTTAAACGAATTTTAAAATCCTAAGATTTGAAAAAGATCCTTCTTCTAAGTGATACTCATGCCCATATGAATGACAGAATTCTGCATTATGCGGAACAGGCTGATGAAATATGGCATGCAGGAGATATAGGCACTCTTGAGGTAACCGATCAACTTCAGGCCCTGAAACCTTTAAAAGCAGTTTACGGAAATATTGATAATGCGACCATTAGAAAAGAGTTTCCGCTAAACAATAGATTTATGTGTGAAGATGTGGATGTATGGATCACTCACATTGGTGGTTATCCTGGAAAATACTCTCCCGCAGTAAGAGAAGAAATCAGGAAAAATCCTCCAAAGATTTTTATATCCGGCCACTCTCATATATTAAAGGTGATGAATGACAAAACTCTGAAACTGCTTCATATGAATCCAGGAGCCGCAGGAAAACAGGGATTTCACCAAAAACGAACGATGCTAAGATTTAAAATTGATGGAAAGGAAATTAAGGACCTGGAAGTTATTGAATTAGAATAAAAAAATTGCATTTTTTTAATCTCCCTCTCCCTACCCTTTCCGCCGCGGAGAGGAAAAAATAAAACATCAGAAAATTATTCTATCAAAAAACCCGAAGCATTCACTTCGGGTTTTTCACGCACTAATACTACTAAGATGATAGGCTTATCGTAATCGGTCAACAGATTTTACGAGATCTTCGTCCTTTTTGATGGCCTTATTGGCCAAAACAATAAAAACGATAGAAATAATAGGAAGAAACATCCCAATACCCTTCTCTGAAATATCCATTTCTCCAGGTAAAGTTAGAGACCAATAAACAAACACTCCTAGTAAAAAAAGGTTCAATATTATATTTAGACGCCCCAGTACAAACTGGAGTTTTCTATTTTTAAACATAAAGATACTCACTAACGAGATAGCTGCCGATCCAAGGAACATTCCAAAGGCAATTAACTGATCCTGAGCATAAATCTCTTCCCCTGCTGAATTTGTCCAGAGTGAAAATACGAAAATAAGACCAGCCGCCGTTATAGCTGCTAAAAGTAAGTAAACAGTTTGTATTCTTTGGAGCATATTTGTCGCTGTTGCGGCACAAAAATAAAAGATTCTTTTTAGAATTACTGTGTAAAAGTTTAAAATAAAGTTGTATTATTGCAGGAACATTTCGTAACCCATTCAACATTGGTTACTTAAGTCTCCAAAACTTTTTATTCTTCCACGAGAAGTTTTTAAAATCAATCCAAAAAAAATTATTTAAACGCATTCATGTTTGAAATTTCAGAATTAAAAGCTAAAAAGCTTCCTGAACTTAAGGAAATTGCTCAAACTCTTAACGTTCCTAAGTATAAGACTTTGAAAAAACTAGATTTGGTGTATCAGATTCTGGATTACCAGGCATCAAATCCTACTAAAGTGAAAGAAGTTCTTACCGACGATAAAGACGAGAAGGCTAAAGAAAAACCTAAAAGACCGGCGAAGATTGGTAGTGATAAAAAGCCATCCCGACCTGATTCTAATCCAAAAGCCGCTCATTCAAAACCTTCAGGAAAAGACTCCTCTCATTCTTCTCAAAGAGATGAAAAAAGGAATACTCCCCCTCCAAAAAAAGATAGAGACAGAAGTCCGAATCCTAAAAAGGAGAGCCGTGGTAGAAATGAAAATCGCAATGAGAATCGAAGTGATAATCGCAATGAGAACCGAAATGAGAACCGCAGCGATAACAGGAATACCAATCGCAACGATAATCGTACCGACAATAAGAAAAATAATGGAAACCGTGATAACAGAAATCGTTACCGCGAACCAGATTACGAATTTGATGCGATCATAGAAAGCGAAGGAGTGCTGGACATCATGCAGGATAACTACGGTTTCCTGAGATCTTCAGATTATAACTATCTTACTTCACCAGATGATATTTATGTATCTCAGTCACAAATAAGACTGTTTGGTCTTAAGACAGGCGATACTGTACAAGGGCAAATTAGACCACCAAAAGAAGGTGAAAAATATTTCCCTCTTATCAAGATCAATAAAATTAATGGACTTGATCCGCAGGTAGTAAGAGATCGTGTTTCTTTTGAACACCTTACCCCGCTTTTCCCTAAAGATAAATTTAACCTTGCCGATAAGCAGAGTTCCATCTCTACAAGGGTAATGGATCTTTTCGCACCTATCGGAAAAGGTCAGCGTGGAATGATCGTTTCTCAACCTAAGACCGGTAAAACGATGTTACTAAAGGATATCGCCAATGCAATTGCAGCGAATCATCCCGAAGTATATCAAATCGTATTACTAATCGATGAGAGACCTGAAGAGGTTACCGATATGCAACGTAACGTAAAAGGTGAAGTGGTAGCTTCAACTTTTGATAAAGAGGCTCACGAGCATGTGAGAGTTGCAAATATTGTGCTGGAAAAAGCAAAGCGTCTGGTTGAATGTGGTCATGATGTAGTGATCTTACTGGATTCTATCACAAGGCTTGCAAGAGCTTATAACACAGTTCAGCCTGCCAGCGGTAAAGTATTAAGTGGTGGTGTAGATGCAAATGCACTTCACAAACCAAAGAGATTCTTTGGTGCTGCACGTAATATTGAGAACGGCGGTTCCTTATCTATTATAGCCACTGCGCTAACAGAGACAGGATCTAAAATGGATGAAGTGATTTTTGAAGAATTTAAAGGAACAGGTAACATGGAACTTCAGTTAGACAGAAGAATTTCTAACCGAAGAATCTTCCCTGCAATAGACCTTGTATCTTCAAGTACGCGTAGAGATGACCTTCTATTAGACGATACTACAATTCAACGTATGTGGGTGCTTAGAAAATATCTTGCAGATATGAATCCTGTGGAAGCTATGGAATTCATTAATGATAAGATAAGAAACACCAGAAACAACGAAGAGTTTTTAATCTCCATGAACGGTTAAAATATACTGTTAAACCCTACTTATTAAAGCCGGAAGATCAACCTTCCGGCTTTTTTATTTTCCAGTATGTATACTCTTACTACGATGTAACCTTCTATAGCAGCTAAATATTCATAGAGTTATACTTACGAAACAGAGAAATCTGTGATCAATTAGATTCTTAATTACCGTGCTCCTTCGAAATGATAAAACCACATTTATTCCTTATTAAATTTATTTTAGATCTTTTGAAAAGCCTCTTTAAAGCGAGTAAAACGGAAGCCTGAGAGCATTCAGCATCAATGATTTTTCCGGGAAATTTTCAAAATTCATCCATACTTAAATTCGGGCATAAAAAAAGCTCCATCTTTCGATGAAGCTTTTAGAGCGGGAGACCGGGTTCGAACCGGCGACATTCAGCTTGGAAGGCTGACGCTCTACCAACTGAGCTACTCCCGCCTTAGGCTGCAAATATAATCTGAAACAATTCCAAAAACCAAAATTTTTACAGCTTTTTTAAAAAATGATATCCTCTAATAATATAACCGAGGTTCATATAAAATTTGTGAGATCCAAAATTCTCTACATAAGTGTTTAATTCCATGGTTTCACAACCCTTTGATTCAGCAAATTGATGTATAAATTCCATCAAAGCCTTCCCTACTCCTTTCCTCTGGTATGGATCCTCAATATAAATATGATCAACTTCACAAGCTCTTCCCGCATAATGACGGGTCATAAACCATAATCCAAAAACTCCTATCATTTCATCAGCCTTGTAAATCCCAAAACATTCATAATTCTGGTCGAACATTTCCAGCAAGCGTTCTTTAAGTAATCCATCATTTGGTGGCTGTTCATGGAGTTTCTTCAGAAAAGGCAAAACCAGGTTAAAATCTTCTTTTAAAATCTTGTTAAATGCCAGTTCCATGATTCTTTTTTCTGCTAAAATAGTCATATTTTTAGCTACACTTAGAACAAGATAAATAAGCTTTAAATGGATTTCATGAAAAATAAAACCGGAAAAATTCAGGATTTAATAGATAATAAATTATTAGAAAAAAGAAAGATCTACATGTGGGGTGAGGTAAGTGATAAAACCGCCAAATATGTGATCGACAGGCTTGAATACCTGGATCTTGAAGGAGATGAAGAAATTCAATTATTCATTAATAGTCCCGGAGGTTATGTTACTGACGGATTCGCCATCTATGACACCATTATGAGCCTAGAATCTCCTGTCTCTACAATATGTACGGGACTGGCAGCCTCTATGGGATCTATTCTACTTTCTGCAGGAAAAAAAGGAAGAAGATTTATCCAGCCGCATGCAAAAGTGATGATACATCAACCTAGTGGAGGTGCTCGCGGACAGGCTTCAAATATTGAAATTGCAGCAAATGAGATCTTAAAAACAAAACACCTAAGCGCTGAAATACTTGCTGAAAATTGTGGCCAGACTGTGGAGAAGGTTCTGAAAGATTTTAACCGTGATTACTGGATGGATGCTGAGGAATCTATGGAATATGGAATTGTAGATGGGATTTATAAAAAATAGTTTGCAAATGGAGATCAAGCATAAAGAAAGCAACAGCCGCGGCATGTTCTATATAGAAAATGAAAAAGGCCTCATCGGTGAATTAACCTATCGTAAGAATGAAAACAATGTTCTTACGATAGATCATACCGAAGTGAAACGTGAAATGGAGAACCAGGGTATTGGTTCCAGCCTAATCAAAGAAAGTGTTGAATTTGCACGAAAACATAATTTAAAGATAGACCCGCTTTGTCCTTTTGCAGAAGTTCAGTTTGACCTGCATAAATCTTATGAAGATGTTCGGGCTAGCTAAGGCCTGAACAACTTTGATTAAATTTCTTTTATGCGAAGCCCCAGATTAACATTCGCCTTTATTTGCCTGCTACTTATTTCGGCCTGTAAGAGTGATCAGGAAGAACCTGGGATAGAAGAGCGAAATGAAGTTGAAGAAATAACTTTCCTTACCGAGAATGACGATATTGAAGACTTTTTTGATGATTCTGAAGCGGGAATAACCCAATTATACAATAGCACCGAGGTTTCAGGTTTTTATAGGGAACGCGATTTTCAGCCAGTCTGGACCAAACGAGAGCTGCGGGAAGATCTTTTCAGAAATATTGAAAATATTGAGGAGGAAGGACTATTTTTTGAAGATTATCATGGAGAAGAACTTCAAAAATTATTCCGTTCGCTGGATACTAATTCTGAAGAAGAGAATAACCTGTTGGAAATACTTCTTACAGATTCATATTTAAGACTTTCAAAAGACCTCGCCACCGGAAAATTAGATCCTACCACTATCCATGAAATCTGGGGAACACCCTTAAATGAAATTAATTCCCTGGAATTATTAGAAAATGCCATTTTACGCGGTGATATTCAGAAAAGCTTAGATACTCTAAAATCTAAACATATTGTATATCGTCAATTAAAATCTGCCTTAAAAGATTTCAAGAAGACCGGTATTGCAGATAAAACTACTACAAAAATAAACCAGGGAAAGCTTATAAGACCAGGTGAAAGTAGCGATAGAATATTCTCTGTAACCAAAAGACTTACTGAACTGGGTTATTTTAAGGGCACTATTGACTCTACAAATACAGCTTATAACGAAGACATTCAGGAAGCAGTTAAAAAATTTCAACTTGATCACGACTTGCAGGTAGATGCACTTCTTGGCAAAACCACTATTTCCAATCTTAATCTCACCAAGGAAGATCGCTATCACCAAATTATTGTAAATCTGGAGAGATGGCGTTGGTTCCCCAGGGATCTAGGGGAACATTATATCATTGTGAACATTCCCGGTTATGAATTAAATGTGGTAAAAAATACCGATACGGTAGGAACTCATAAGATCATGGTGGGAACTGAAGTTAGAAAAACCCCTGTTTTCTCAGATGAGATAGCTTATATTATCTACAATCCAACCTGGACCATTCCCCCAACAATAAAAAAGAATGATGTGATCCCGGGAGCTAAAAAAGATATAGGCTATTTTCAGAAAAAGAATATCAGAATATATGACAGTAAAGGTAACAGTGTAGACCCTTCTACAGTAGACTGGAACTCTTCAAAAGCCCGATCTTACATCTACAGACAACCGGCCGGACCTACAAATCCTCTGGGTCTTGTCAAGATCATTTATCCCAATAAGTATATGATCTATCTACATGACACCCCTTCTAAAAATTTATTCGAAAAGAATACCAGGGCACAAAGTTCAGGTTGTGTGCGGGTACAGGATGCACTTGGACTGGCCAGTTATCTTTTAAATGACCAGGAGAAGTATGACGACAAGAAAATTGAGGATATTCTCAAATCTGGCAGGACAACTGAAATTCCGGTAAAACAAAAGGTAAAGGTTCATCACTTTTACTGGACTGCCTACCAAAAAAAAGATACCATCAAATTTATTGATGATATCTATAATTTAGATCAGAAAACATGGGATAAATTAAAACCCGAATCCTGATTATACGTTTAGAAGCCCTGATTTCTCCAGGTAATCTTCATCACTTTTATGAATGTAGACTACTGACTTTCCTTTAATTTTATGGATAAGGTTTTTTGCAATCTTATTAGGAACGGCGGGACAACCATAGCTTCTTCCCAGTCTTCCATATCTGTTGATGAACTCAGGTTCAGCATAATCTGCTCCATGGATTACCACATAACGCTCACGTGCTTTAGAATTGAAAGCTTTTTCCATCCCGTCTATAAATAGAGATAGTCCATTTTTACCATAATAAGTTTCTCCGGTCACATAAAAACCAAGAGAACTCTGGTGAGAATTCACCTTATTAGAAAAGTTCCTGGCAAATTCACCCCCAGTATTTCTACCGTGGGCCACATACGTGTTAAATACAACCTCTCTGGTATCCATATTAAGGATCCACATCCTCTTCTTTTTAGAAGAAAGATTAAAATCTATAACCGTTAATAATGGATTGGAAACTTTGCCTGCTTCGTCAAGTTTTGTATACCCGCTAATGGCCTTTTCGAATACAGAAAGATTAGGCATTGTAGAATTATTCACCGAAAAGATCTTGTAAAGATCTGCCACTTTTTCTTCAAAAGACTTTTTAACTTCAATTTCGAGAGATAATTCCGGAGTTATTTTGGAATCTTTAGAATTGTTGATTTCAGCTGTGCTACTAAAAGCAAATGAGAAAATTAATACTCCAACAACCGTAAGAATTCTGTACTTCATATAATATCGTTTTTTCTATGTTTTGTTAATAAAAACCAAAAGCCTTGCCAACATACGAAAATTTAGAAAGAATTTTAATAAAACTCAAAATTTAACAAATAGGACTTTTATATTACTAATAATGAACTTATTAGATCGAACTTTAAATGTTTTAGTAAAACGAAGAGGTTCGTTAATTATTTTATTTTATAAAAATTTAATTGTTAAATTTTTAAGCTATTTATGATTAAAGAGTTTTAAAAAATTTGTTAAGGCTCATTTAAGCTAACATCCCTGAAGATTGCAGAGTAAAAATTTTATTCACCATACGTAGAAATAATAATAATTTTTTACTCAGAGAGATATATTCCATCCACAAACGAGTGAACTTAAGAAAAAATCAGAACCAGAAATAGCCATGAAAACTTGAATATTGTAGTTAGTTTTAATAAAACATTATACTCAGCACTTCAGGCATTGCATTGAAATGTTTTTATCTTTAACCCCAAAGTATTTAGTAGATGAATAAGAAAGTCCTTTTAATGATATTAGATGGCTGGGGCATAACTCAGAATGAGGAAGTCTCAGCGGTTGCCAAAGCAAAAACTCCATTCATGGATTCGTTGCCGGATAAATTTCCGCATGCCACTCTAAGAACTGATGGAATGAACGTGGGACTTCCTGAAGGCCAGATGGGAAACAGTGAAGTTGGTCACATGAATCTGGGAGCAGGTCGTATAGTTTATCAGGATCTCGTGAAGATAAATATGGCGGTTGAGAAAGATACACTTATAGACGAGCCAGTATTAGAAGAAGCTTTTACCTATGCTGTAAAAAATAAAAAACCTGTTCATTTTTTAGGCCTGGTGAGCGATGGTGGAGTTCATTCACATATAAATCATCTAAAGGGATTGCTCTCCGCTGCTGAAAAGTTGGGAGTAAAAGAAAAATATGTTCATGCATTCACCGATGGGCGTGATGTAGATCCTCACTCCGGAAAAGGTTTTATTGAGAATCTCCTTCCTCATCTTAAAGAAACGAATACCAAGCTGGCATCCGTTATTGGAAGGTATTACGCGATGGATCGTGATAACAGGTGGGAACGGGTTAAACAGGCATATGATCTTATTGTAAAAGGAAAAGGTAAAAAATCTACGAATGCGGTGACTGCCATCCAGGAAAGTTATGACCAGGATATTAGCGACGAGTTTATAAAACCAATCGTAATTACTGATGACAGTGGAAATCCTGTAGCCAAACTTGGTGAAAAAGAAGTCGTGATCTATTTCAATTTTAGAACCGATAGAGGCAGGCAACTTACCCAGGCGCTTTCCCAGGATAATTTTCCCGAATACGATATGAAAAAACTTCCATTATACTACGTGACCATGACCAAGTATGATGATAGATTTAAAAATGTAAACGTAATTTTTAAGAAATCCAATATCAAGGCAACCCTGGGAGAGGTTCTTGAATATGAAGGTAAAAAGCAAATTAGAATTGCTGAAACTGAAAAATATCCCCATGTTACATTTTTCTTTTCCGGAGGAAGGGAAGAACCTTTTAGCGGAGAAAAAAGGATAATGTGTAATTCTCCAAAAGTAGCTACTTATGACCTTCAGCCAGAGATGAGTGCGTATGAAATAAAAGATAAGATTCTTCCTGAAATTGAAAAAGAATCAGCAGATTTCATCTGTCTTAATTTCGCTAATCCAGACATGGTAGGACATACCGGAGATTTTGATGCTGCAGTCAAGGCCTGTGAAACGGTTGATATTTGTGCCAAAGCAGTAGGTGAAGCTGCATTTAAGAAAAATTACTCTGTAATTATAATTGCTGACCACGGGAATAGTGAGGTTATGAAAAATCCTGACGGCAGTCCTAATACGGCCCATACTACAAATCCTGTCCCGCTAATTTTGATGGACAAGGACATAAAAAATATTAAAGATGGTAAGTTAGGAAATATCGCCCCGACTATCTTAAAACTTATGGGTATAACCCAACCAGATCTAATGACAGAAGATCCCTTAATTTAAATTATTTATATGAACAAGTTCTTTATCCTACTGGCAGTTATCACTATTAGTTGTGGAAATACTGTAAGTAAAGCTACGGCAGAAACACAAACGTTAGAAGAAGAAATTCTAGATGAAGAAGAAATTCAACAGGATATGCTTTTAGGCGAATTCCATAAGCAGGATCTCCAGCAAAAACCTTTCTCTAAATGGTTTTCACCACGCTACGAAGAATTTTCACCTGAAACCGAGTCGATGGCAACCATCCAGGAAAACATCAATGACTATAAGATCAAAGTACTTATGGGGACCTGGTGCGGTGATAGTAAAAGAGAACTTCCTAAGCTTTTAAAAATTCTTGATAATGCCGATTATAATTACAAGAATATTGAAATGGTGGCGGTAGATTATAATAAGACCACCCCTTCAAAAATTGAGGAAGAATTAAATGTTCACCGGGTACCTACAATCATTTTTTATAAAAATGGTGAAGAAGTGAACAGGTTTGTAGAATATTCTCAGGGGGAAAGTATTGAAGAAGATATCGCTGATATAGTGAGTGGGAAAGAGTACAAAAATTCCTACACAGAATAACTTAAACCTCACATCAATACTCAAATTAGAAAATAATAAGTAATTTCGCAATATGCCCAATTCTCTTACCATAGCAGTTGATTTTGACGGCACTATAGTAGAGAACAGATTTCCTGAAATTGGAAAACCTATACTTTTTGCTTTTGAATCCCTCAAAAAATTACAAGATGAAGGTCATCGCTTAATTTTATGGACATATCGTAGCGGAGTAAGACTTGAGGAAGCAGTAGATTTTTGCGCCAAGAATGGACTTAAATTCTATGCCGTAAATAAGAGTTATCCTGAAGAAGAATTTGATAATACCATCAGTAGAAAAATTCTAGCAGATATTTTTATTGACGACCGTAATCTCGGTGGTCTTAAAGGCTGGGGTGAAATATGCCAGATGCTAAGCATTGAAAATCCTCAAAAAAAGAAAAAGAAGAAAAGATCCGGTTTATTCGGAAGATTGTAATAAAGAATATGATAATATCAAAGTCCAGAGAAGAGATAGAATTGATGCGTGAAAGTGCACTTATTGTGTCTAAAACCTTAGGAATCCTTGCACCCGAGATCAAACCGGGGGTTACTACCCTAAAGCTTGATAAGTTAGCAGAAGAATTTATCAGAGACCATGGTGCAGTACCTGGTTTCCTGGGACTTTATGATTTCCCAAACTCACTATGCATGAGCCCTAATGCTCAGGTAGTGCATGGGATTCCAAATGACACACCTCTAAAAGAAGGTGATATTATTTCTATTGACTGTGGTGCATTAAAAAATGGTTTTTATGGAGACCATGCCTATACTTTTGAAGTTGGGGAAGTGGCTCCTGAAGTAAAAAAGTTACTTCAAGTGACCAAAGAGTCACTGTATGTTGGAATTAGAGAATTTAAAGCGGGAAACCGCGTTGGTGATGTAGGCTATGCTATACAGAAATATACTGAAGATCATGGTTACGGAGTTGTTAGAGAACTTGTAGGCCATGGATTAGGAAAGACCATGCATGAAGATCCTGAAATGCCCAATTATGGCAAAAGAGGAAGAGGAAAGAAATTTGTTGAAGGTATGGTGGTAGCTATAGAACCCATGATCAATTTGGGAACAAAAAGAATCAAACAGCTGCCAGACGGCTGGACCATATTAACCGCCGACAATAAGCCAAGTGCCCATTTTGAACATGATGTGGCATTGGTTGACGGAAAACCAGAATTATTATCTACATTTAAATACATCTATGAATCCTTAAATATTAATACTAAAGAAGAAGAAGAATTTAGAGCAAAAGTTTATGATTAAAAGTTACAGACAGGAAATCTGGAAAACCCTACACAAAGATTCCTGGGAAGACCGCTTTATCTACAAAGTCTCAAATTTCGGAAGAATGATCAGTTATCTGAAAAATCCCGAAGGAGACTTAATGAAAGGCGGAAGAGTAGGTGGATATTTAAACTTCGCGGTAAAATTGAAGAATGGAAAACACAAGACGTATTACATTCATCGCATTATTGCTGAAATGTTTTTAGAGAAAAAAGAAGGTGATCAGTATGTGATCCACAAGAATTTTGTGAAGAACGACAATCGCGTTTCTAATTTGGCATGGGCCACCAAAGACGAATGGGTCCAGCATCAATACAACAGTCCTAAAGTACAGGAAAACAAAAAGAAAAGGAAACTTAGAAAAGTTACTTCCTATTCCAAGTTAACCTATGCACAGGCTGTTATCCTGAAGAAAAAACTTTTAGATCCCGACAGAAAAACTCGTATCAGGGTACTTGCAAAGCAATTTGGAGTGTCTGAGATGCAGTTGTATCGTATTAAATCGGGTGAAAACTGGGGAGATATCGAAGTATAGAGAATGAGTAATCTTTTTAAACTGGCCTTAAATTCAATTCCCAGGCCTGTTCTTATTAGAATTAGTTACCTGGTAAGGCCGTTTTTAAAGATATATCTTAAAGGTACCCGGTATACCGATCCAATAGATGGGAGCGGTTTCAGAAAGTTTTTACCTTACGGTTACGAGCAACAGCGGGAAAATGTACTTTCCCCTTCTACCCTCTCTCTTGAGAGGCATAGGCTCTTATGGCTTTATTTGAAAAATGAAACTGAATTTTTCAAGAAGAAGCTCAAAGTTCTTCATTTTGCACCAGAGCAGGCTTTTTACAAACGTTTCAGGAAATTAAATAATCTGGAATATACCACTACAGATCTTAATTCACCGCTGGCAGATGTTAAGGCAGATATTTGTAATCTCCCTTTTGAAAATAATAGTTTCGACTTTATTTTATGCAACCACGTGCTGGAACATATTCCTGATGATAAGAAGGCGATGCAGGAATTATATCGCATCCTAAGCCCTGGCGGGACTGCTATTTTACAAATTCCGCAGGAATTGAACAGAGCGGAAACCTTTCAGGATGATACTATTACAGATCCTAAGGAACGGGCAAAGATCTTTGGCCAATATGATCATGTCCGGGTATATGGAAGAGACTACTTCGATAAACTTAGATCTATAGGTTTTAAAGTGGAGGAAGCAGATTATACTTCAGAATTAACGGCTCAGGAAATTGACCAATTTCGTCTGGCCAAGGGAGAGATCATTCCCGTTTGCTATAAATAATTATTCCACTAAATTCTTTTGAAAACCTGGAGATGAAAATATCTCCATGTCACCCTCTTTATTCGAATATAAAATATACACCTCGATATTTTCCAGGTTTTTTAGAACTTCTTTGCTTCTCTCTAGACCCAAAGCCATAAATGCAGTAGCATAACCATCGGCCAACATACAGCTTTCAGCGATAACAGAAGAGCTTAAAATATTACTTCTTTCCGCCTTTCCCGTAAGAGGATTAATAGTATGTACGTATTTCTGACCTGAAATAGAATCAAGCCTGTATTTTCTATAATTTCCAGAGGTAGCCATAGCTGAATTTGACAATTTAACTTTAGCCTGAAGTTTACGTTTTCCTTCCTCTTGATTGGGATCATCGATTCCTACCACCCATTCAGCTTCATTTTCAAGATTTTTACCTTTTGCCCTAAGTTCACCACCAAGTTCTATCAGGTAATTTTGGACATTTTTAGCTTCAAGATATTCCGCGATAACATCTATGGTATAACCTTTGGCGATGGCATTAAAATCAAGGTAAACAGAAGGATTTTCTTTGTGAATGGTCCCATTTTCTTTAATCCTGATCTTATCAAAACCCACAAGTTTTCTGAGAGAATCCAGCTTAACACTATCGATCTTTTTAAGAGCGTCTCCCGGCCCAAAACCGTAGGCATTAACCAGAATTCCCACTGTAGGATCAAAGAAGCCATTACTCTCTTTATATATCTTATCTGAAGCATTAAAAACCTTTACGAAGTTATGATCGACCTTTACAGTAGTATCGCCCCGGTTTATTTTAGAAATATCAGATTTGGTAATATAAGTACTCATAGAAGAATTGATTTCGTCCAGAATACTATCTAGAGATTTTTCAAAGTCAATTTCATCATCTGAAAAATATTTCACCATATAAGTGGTTCCCAGAGCCTCCCCGTTAAACTGATGACTTTTTACTTCAGTTTCAGAATTGCAGGAAAACAGCACCAAACCGAGTATGACTAAAAAAAATACGTTCTTCATAAACTAAAATTCTTTCCAACCGGAATAATTCACAATATAATCTTCATCGCTGGTAATGGGCTCATCATAATCACTGGAATTAGCCAGCCCCACCCCGGCATAAAAAGTACGGGCATTAAATTTTTCGGCATGTTCTTTTATATCCTTCATAAAGGCAGGATCAAAAGCACCTGGATCATCCGGATAAATGATCGCTCTTACGATCACAAAATGAAGCTTGGTATCCTTAAGAGCTACAAACTGAGGATTTCTTTTCAATTTGCTATTGACCCCTAAAAATTCATAGCCATTATCCTCGAGATCTTTCCCCACGATATTCATCGCGAGATTATGCAGTTCCTGTTCGTTTAATTTCGGCATGTGCTAAATATAAAAAAATCCCGCCGAAGCGGGATTATAATTACTATCCTCCAAAGTCATCAAATCTGATATTCTCTGGCGGGATTCCGAAGTCCTCACCCATTTTCTGAACAGCTTTGTTCATCAATGGCGGTCCACAGAAGTATAATTCAATTTCTTCCGGTTCTTCATGATGTGATAAATAGTTATCTATCACTACCTGGTGAATAAATCCTACAAATCCATCTCCTTCATCATCAAGGTTGGATTTCACTTTCCAGTTATCTTCTTCAGCTGGCTCTGAAAGGGCCAAATAGAATTTAAAATTAGGGAAATCTCTTTCTAATGCTCTAAAATGTTCTGTATAGAATAACTCTCTTTTAGATCTACCACCGTACCAGTAAGTTACTTTTCTACCAGTCTTTAAAGTTCTGAAGAGGTGATATAGGTGCGATCTCATCGGCGCCATTCCGGCTCCACCACCTACATATAACATTTCAGAATCACTCTCATTGATAAAGAATTCACCATAAGGTCCTGAAATAATAACTTTATCTCCTTTTTTCAAACTGAAAATATAAGAAGAAGCAACTCCAGGATTCACATCCATCCAACCGTCTTTAGCACGATCGAAAGGCGGAGTAGCAATACGCACATTCAACATGATCTCACGACCTTCTGCTGGGTAAGAAGCCATTGAATATGCTCTTTCCACAGTCTCCGGGTTCTTCATTACCAGTGGCCATAATTTGAATTTATCCCACTCTGCCTGAAATTTATCTGGAGTTTCATGTTCTTCAGGGTGAGCAGTAATATCGAAATCTTCAAATTTAACTTCCGTTTTAGGAATCTCAATTTGAATATATCCACCTGCTTTATAGTCCATTGGTTCAGGAATCTCTACAACGAATTCCTTAATAAAGGAAGCAACATTATAATTCCTAACCACGGTAGCATCCCACTTCTTGATCCCGAAAACTTCTTCAGGAATAGTGATTTTCATATCCTGCTTAACCTTCACCTGGCAACCAAGTCTCCATCCATCTGCGATCTCTTTTCTGGTAAAGTGAGGTTCTTCAGTAGGAAGAATTGCACCACCACCATCTTTTACGATACACTTACACTGGATACAGGTTCCACCTCCACCACAGGCAGAAGGAAGGAAAAGCTTATTATCACCTAAAGTTGAAAGTAAAGTTCCGCCGGAACCTACTTCGATATCTTTTTCATTATTCACATTGATAGTTACAGGACCAGATGGGGTCAATTTGGCCTTGGCTCCTAATAGGATAGAAACCAATAACAAAATCAGTACTAAAAATACTACTACACTCGCTATAATAACTGTCATAATCTTTCTTTACGATTATAATTTAATTCCCATGAAACTCATAAATCCTAGAGCCATTAAACCGGTAATGATAAATGTAATACCAAGACCTTTTAATGGAGCAGGAACATTTGAGTATGCAATTTTTTCTCTAATGGCTGCAATTGCAAGAATTGCAAGAAACCATCCAATTCCACTACCTAAACCGTAGGTAACAGCTTCAGCCATTCCACTAAAATCTTTTTGCTGCATAAATAACGAACCACCAAGGATCGCACAGTTCACGGCAATAAGAGGAAGGAAAATACCTAAAGCACCATATAGTGCCGGAGCAAATTTCTCCACGATCATCTCTACAAGTTGTACCATAGATGCGATAACCGCAATAAACATGATAAAACTCAAGAAGCTTAGATCAACATTAGCATATTCTGCACCTAGCCAATTAAGGGCTCCCGGCTTTAAAAGATAATTGTCCAGTAAAAAGTTAATTGGAACGGTAACAAGTAATACGAATATTACCGCAGCACCTAAACCAACAGCTGTTTTTACAGTTTTTGATACCGCCAGATAGGAACACATTCCCAGAAAGTAGGCAAATATCATATTTTCAATGAAAATACTTCTTACAAATAGATTAACTAATTCCATTTTCTATACTTTTTTGCTGTTCAGCTATTAGTTTGCTTCAATTAGTTTACGGTTTCTCGCACGTTGTACCCATATAATAAGCCCAACTACGATAAGAGCCATTGGAGAAAGCAACATTAAACCGTTATTCTCATAACCCAGTGCATAAAGACCTGTAGAATCAGCAAGCGTAGCTCCTTTATGACCAAGAACTTCAAATCCGAATAATTTTCCGGAACCTAAAAGTTCTCTAAAGAAAGCAACGATGATTAAAATAAGTCCGTATCCTGCGGCATTACCAATACCATCAAGGAAAGATTTATAAACTCCATTCCCGAGTGCAAAGGCTTCCAAACGACCCATTACAATACAGTTAGTAATAATAAGACCTATAAATACTGAAAGTTGTTTACTTACATCATAGGCGTAAGCTTTCAATATCTGATCTACCAGAATAACCAGTGACGCTACAACCACCAGCTGAACAATGATCCTGATCCTACTTGGGATCAAATTACGTAACATGGAGATTATCATGTTACTAAATGCCATTACCGCCATTACCGCTATAGCCATAACTACCGCCGGTTCCAGCTGCACTGTAATCGCAAGTGCAGAACAAATACCAAGAACCTGTACGGTAATCGGGTTGTTATCATCTAAAGGATCTGATAGTAATTTTCTATTCCCTTTGGAAAGAAAATGCTCTTTTTCTTCAGAATCTGAAAGAAAAAGGATCATTTCCTGTTTCTTCTCTTCCTCTTTAGCAGAGTTATATTTTTTCTCTTTAGCCATAATTTATTTTATTGCTACTTTAATATCTTTTTGCTTCTCAAAATAAGGTAAATAACGTTTTAACCTTTCTGAGATCATATCTGAAACACCATCCCCGGTAATTGTTGCTCCGGAAATCGCATCTACTTTATTATCATCCTTATCTGAAGCATCAATGTTTCCTTTAACAACCGATACTCCTACAAGATTACCATTGGAATCAAAGATCTTCTCTTCTTCAAAAGCCTCTTTGAACCACTGCTTTGTGATCTCTGCACCAAGTCCTGGTGTTTCACCAAGGTGATCAAAGGTTGCTCCTTTTATGGTATTCACATCATCTTTAAGAGAAATATATCCGAAGATCGCATTCCACAGTCCGTTACCTCTTAAAGGAAGTACGTAATATCTCTTACCCTCAACCTCCGCAATATAAAGTGGAAATGTTTGCTCTTCAACCGGTTTTTTCAGCTCTTTTGCCAAGTCTACCTCAAACGCATTTTTAGATTCGTCTACTTCACCATTTTGGTTCAGAGCCAGTTCTTCTACAATATACTGATCATATAATTTCTGTGCTCCAGGTCTATCGGTTTCAATACCTACTGTAGCCAGAATGTTCTGCATTTTTTCCTGACGCACATTCTCACGTTGCGTTGGCTGTAAAGAAGTAGCAGTAAAAGCAAGTACTGAAGCTACCACCACTACAAGGATCACGGCGAACATAAAAGTATAGCCGTTGCTGTTTGTTTTATTTACTGATTTCTCTTCCATAACTATGCTGTTTCTACCTGAGGATTAGCAGTCTTAAGTCTTTTCTTTCTTCTATTCACATTAGCCTGAACCACATAATGATCTATAGTAGGAGCGAATACATTCATCAATAGAATTCCCAGCATTACTCCTTCTGGATAAGCCGGATTGAATACACGAATCATTACCGATAAAAATCCGATAAGAAATCCGTAGATCCATTTACCTTTCATCGTTTGAGCGGCAGATACAGGATCTGTTGCCATAAAGACGATACCAAAGGCCAATCCACCTACCATTAGATGTAAATACCAGGGAAAGTTGGTAAGTGCATTACCTTCTAATCCTAATGAAGGAAGGGCATTAAAAATAAGACCCATGATCGCTGCACCAATAAAGGCACTCAATATAATTCTCCAGCTTCCTACCTTAGTCAATACTAGCAGTAATGCTCCGGCAAGAATACAAATTACTGAAGTTTCAGCAATAGACCCTGGAATTACTCCAGAAAACATGTTCATCGCTGAATAAGAGACATCTGATCCTGAGGCCAAAGTACCTAAGATAGTTTCTCCTGAAACTGCATCAACTTCATATGCATTACTAACCCATACCGAGTTACCAGACATATAAGTAGGATACGCAAAGAATGCAAATGCCCTTGCTGTAAGCGCAGGATTTAAAATATTCATTCCAGTACCTCCAAATGCTTCTTTCCCCACTAGTACTGCAAATACTACAGATAATGCCACCATCCAAAGCGGAATATCTATTGGCATGATCATAGGGATAAGAAGTCCGGTTACCAAATAACCTTCATTCACTTCGTGACCTCTAAAGATCGCAAAGGCGAATTCAATACCAAGACCTACTCCATAAGATACGGCGATCATTGGTAAGATTTTCATTGCACCATGAAGAAAAGCGTCTAACGTCGTAAATGCTTCTCCTAATTGAGAATAATACTGGTACCCCCCGTTCCACATTCCGAAGATAAGTGCCGGAATTAAAGCAAGAACCACTGTGATCATGGTTCTTTTAAGGTCTACCGCATCACGAATATGAGCTCCTTTTTTTGTTGTATGATTAGGAGTAAAAAGAAAAGTATCCAAAGCATTAACCGCCGGGGCATATTTTTCTAATTTTTGTCCTTTGCTAAAAGGCTCCTTAATTTTATCTAATCGTTGTCTAATCCATTCCATAGTTCTTCAGCTTTTTAACCTACTTCAGTGATCATTAAATCCAGACCTAATCTAATTACTTCCTGAATTTCAATTTTAGAAGTATTCACATATTCTACCAAAGCAAAATCTTCAGGGGCTACTTCGTAGATTCCTAGATTTTCCATTTTCTCAATATCACCTGCCATACAGGCTTTAATAAGCTGCATAGGATATATATCCATTGGCAGAACCTCTTCCATTTCTCCAGTTACCACCAAAGCACGTTCCTCCCCATTTAGGTTGGTAGTAGGCGTAAATTTTCTCTTCGGAAACAACCAGGATAAAGAAGTATGTGAATTTGAATGAATGTGATTATATGTAAATGGCAACCAGCCAAACATTCGGTAATTATCACCTTCCGGGATCAAAGTCACTTCATTTTCAAAGAATCCAATATATTGTTTATTGGAAAGCTGAGTTCCCGTCAATACATCTCCTGAAATTATTCGAACTCCATCTGGAGCCTGACCAATAAGATCGGCCACATTTGCCCCTATAGTAGTTTGATAATATTTTCTGTCTTTTGCTTCACTTCCTGTCACCGCAATAGTACGATCGGCACGTAATTCACCGGTTAGAAAAACATTTCCTATAATGGCAACATCTTCAACACCAACCGTCCAAACAAACTCTCCTCTGTTAATAGGATCGATCTTATGGATCTGAATACCAACATTTCCGGCAGGATGCTCTCCTTTTACATGATGCAATTCAACTCCCTGAATATTTTTTAAATATTCCGCTGAACTATCATCTACAGAAACGTGTACTTTTCCCGGAGTTAGTTTTCTTAAAGCATTGATCCCTTCCTGAAATGCCGCAACCTTATCTTTAATGATAAAACCTTTATCGGCTGCAAGAGGAGCAGTAGTAACCGCTGAGATAAAAATAGCTTTAGGAGTGTCTTTTGGATCGGCAACGATATCGTAAGGTCGCTGATAGATAAAAGCACCACAACCGCTTTCCAGAATTTTTTCCTTTACGTCTTTAACGTCAGCTTTAGATGCATCTAATTTACCGAAATCACGATAAGCATCTTCGGCATCTGCCTCGATAATTACTTCAAGGATCCTTCTTTTATCCCCTCTTTTAATTTCTTTAAGAACACCACTTACTGGCGTGGTAAAGCGAATTTGATCTGTATATTTTGAATAGAAAATCTCATCACCGGCAAGAAGTTTTGCTCCTTCTTTTACAACCATTTTAGGTACAACAGTGTGAAAATCTGGCGGTTTGATCGCGTAAGTCTTGGATCTTGGAGCCTTTACAAGCTCTTTTTCCGCCGCTCCTTCTAATCGCAGAGATAATCCTCTTTTAATTCGAATGTCTTTTGACATAGGATGGAGTGTATGTTAAAATTTTTAGTTTAAAGTCGGGCAAATTTAAGAATTTTCGCTCCATTTCTCCCAACAATTAGAAGAATTTTACTTTGAGCAACTGTTAAAATAATTTCACTGAAAATGCTTATTTCTATTAACTTTGTTTATAATTAAATTTTATGAAAGTTTTTCTATTCATCTTTTTTCTGGGAGGAATATATTTTTCAGGCCTTGCGCAGGTTGCTGAAGAAACGCCTCCCCCTACATTTATAAGAACTATACTATTTCAGGGAGATTCTGTGGAAAATACCGGCAACCCGATTATTAGGCTGGGGAGCCGAATTAACCTCAGCTTTGACGATATTATAGGAGATGAAGCAGATTATTATTACCGTATAGAACATTATAATTTTGACTGGACACCCAGCCAGCTTTCCAAAAATGAGTATATGGAAGGTTTTGATGACGTAAGGATCATACAATACACCAATGCCCTCAACACCCTTCAGCCCTATACTCATTATGAGTTATCTATACCTAACAATAATGTAAAGCAACTAATAGTTTCCGGAAACTATCTTTTGAGTGTTTTTAATTCCAACCGTGAACTGGTTTTTTCCAGAAAATTTATGGTCTACGAACCCATTGCTCAGATAAGTGCTGAAGTTAAAAGGTCCCGGGATCTAAATTTTATCGATGAGAAACAGGTGGTTAATTTCAGTATAAATTCCCCCGATCTTCTTTTGAAAAATCCAGATCAGAATGTAATGGTAAGCCTTGTCCAGAATTTTAATCTCAAACTTGCCATCACCGATCTAAAACCGCAATACACCATCGCCAACGAACTTATCTACCGTTATGACACTGAATCATCCTTTTGGGGAGGGAATGAATTTCTTCAATTTGATAATAAAGAGATAAGGGTAAGCACTTCAGATATTTCCAGCGTGGAACTGGGGGAACTTTATCATCATTTTCTGTTTCTGGATTTCACCAGAAAAAATCAGCCCTATACCTACAATCCTGATATTAATGGTGGATTTGTGGTGAGAAATATCCAGGCGCAAAATTCAGATACTGAAGCAGATTATATTTGGATGCATTTTCGATTGAAAAATTATGATATTATTGAAGATGGCGAAATACATCTCTATGGCGGTTTCAATAATTTTGAACTGGATAAAAGCACTTTATTGACCTATAACGAAAAATCCGGATATTACGAAGGCGCAAGATTATTTAAGCAAGGGTATTATAATTACAAGTATGTTCTTTTAAACGAAGAAGGTAGTATTGACGATGGCTTTATAAGTGGAAATTTTGATGAGACTGAAAATGTATACACTATTATGGTCTACTATCGCACTCCGGGCGCACGCTATGATCGTCTAATTGGTGTTGGATACGCAAACTCTGAAAATATTCGAAACTAATTCTTATTTCCAATGTCGGAAAAATTTGAAAAGAAGGATGCACTTTATAAATATCGCGGAGAAACCTGTCTCAACTGTGAACTTCCATTAGATAAAAGCGATCATTTTTGCCCGAATTGCGGCCAGGTAAACAGTACAAAGAAACTCAATTTTAGCGATTTCTTTCTGGAATTATTTTCCGGACTATTCGCTTATGATTCGAGATTCCAAAGAACCTTACGAGTACTTTTATTTAAGCCGGGGAAAATTTCAAAGGATTACATAAGAGGAAAAAGGATGCGTTATGCCAATCCTTTTCGCTTCTACTTAAGCGCCTCTATCGTATTTTTTCTAATCGCGGGATTTTCTGACAGGTTTGAGGGCGTGAATTTGCAGGAACAGGATGAAAATTTTCGAAATGAAGTCACCAAAATTCAGCAGGACACCACGCTTCAGTCTGAAATCAATGAGATCCCTGCTTTAAAACAGAACAATATTCAACTGGATTCTTTAATAAAGAACATTCCAACTAAGCAGGAAAAAGATTCTTATCTGGATGATTATCATACGCAGCAGGAATTGGATACTATGAATTACCTGAATCGTAATTTTAGTAAGCTTACAGTTTTTTATCGGTATTACAGGGCTACCAAAGAAATTTCTGCGGAAGCGGTAATGACGGAACTTGAATACCCAAAAACTAAATGGAATTACTGGCTCTATGAAAAAGCTATAAAATTTAACCTGATCTATGCCAACCCAAAGATCTTTGCAGACTACTTTATAAGTAAACTTCCATTCATCATTTTCTTTTACCTACCAGTTTTCGCCTTGTTTATCTGGTTGCTTTACCTAAGGCGTCCATTTAATTATATGGAACATCTTGTATTTGCATTTCATGTGCAAACCACACTCTTTGTCCTTTATATAATAGCTTATTCTCTCGACTATCTTTTAAATTCAAATTGGGGCTTTGGGCTTGCCAATACGGTGTTTATATTCTATTTATACAAAGCATTACGCAATTTTTACGGACAGGGTCGTGTTAAAACGATTTTAAAATTCGTATTACTGAACATTATATTCTTTACATTAGCTGTGATCGCAGCAATTATCGCTATAATTGTTTCATTCTCAATTTTTTAAAAATGATCCAGCAAGTAACCAGGGGTATAAAAATTTCAGTCGAAACTCATTTCGAAGGAAGCTTTTATAAGGAATATAAAATGCAATTCGCATTTGGTTACAAGATCACTATCGAGAACCAAAGTAACAATTCAGTAAAATTGGAATCGCGATTCTGGGAAATAAAGGATGCCTTAAATGTCACTAAGATTGTTTCCGGAGAAGGTGTGGTAGGAAGAAAACCTGTTCTAAAACCCGGAGAAAAACATACCTACCAGAGCGGATGCTTATTAACCGGACCCATGGGAGCTATGAAAGGTCACTATAACATGATAAATCTGGATACTACTCAAAATTTTAAGGTGAAGATCCCTTCCTTCAAATTAAGTGTTTCTCATGTTTTAAACTGAAGAAAATTTTCAGTCACCTCTTTTGTAATTAGACTTTTATACCAGAATTTTAATTCCTTAGGTGAATTGTATACCTGAGTTATACTTTGTGTTTTTAGAAAACCACGGTCGATGATAAGATCAAATTGCTTGTTACCCTCTCCTCCCTTATGATGAAAATCAAGTAAAGTCTCCGAAGAAAAACCTTCAGACTCTTTTAAATCTTTGAACCATTTAACCCGGGAAGCCTTCATTTCTTTCGAATATAATGGAGATGAAGACCAGATATGTTCTTTCATGGGAAGTTTGGTCACGTTTCGATTATTTCCATCCCATAATAATTCATAAAAAGCAAGTCCGTTATGCCAGTCTACAACAATCATGGTGAAAGGCTCTATATCATCCAGGTCATAATTGCCAAATAGCTCTTTCAGTTTATTTCCGGCCAGAAAATCTTTTACGACCACTCCCCTGCTTTTACGATATTCCGGTTTTCTAACGTGGGGTTTTTCGGCTCCATTCATCAGGCAGATACAACGTAAATTTTCACTTACCCCAATCCAGGTGCCTCCTGCCTGTTCATCTTTCGGAAAAAAAAGGCTTTTTCCTTTGTAAACTTCTTTCTTTGGAGGAAGCGTAGTTCTGCTTACAGCTTCATCCCTATTAGAAGTGAGTATAAAACCATTCATGGAGTCTGGATGGGGAACCAATGTGATTGTGCACATGTTTAAGTCTCAAAAATTTTAAGGAAAATTACAAAAAAAGTTAAGCTTTCGTGAAGTGAGCTTACTTCTTATTTCAAACCACTTTATTTTTTTACCTTTAACGGAATTAAAATATACTAGAAAAAACAAAAATAATATTTATGGGAAAAGGATTTTTTCACGTTCCGGTCGCTGTTAATGAACCAGTTAAGAGTTATGAGCCAGGAACACCAGAAAGAGAAGAAGTATTACTTACTTATAAAGATCTATGGAACGCAAATACTGAAGTTCCACTATATATTGGATCTGAAGAAATAAAAACAGGTGACACCAAAACTATAAATCCTCCCCACGATCATAAACATGTAGTGGGAACATATCATCTGGCTAATAAAAAACATGTAGAAAAGGCAATTGCTGAATCCCTGGAAGCCAGAAAGAAATGGTCCAAATTAGAATGGGAACAACGTGCTGCTATTTTTCTTAAAGCAGCAGATCTTATTGCCGGACCATACCGACAAAAAATGAATGCTGCCACTATGATTGGGCAGTCCAAAAATATTTATCAGGCTGAGATAGATTCTGCCTGTGAAATCTGTGATTTCCTCCGTTTTAATGTGGAGTATATGACGCAGCTATATAACGAACAACCGGAATCTTCTGAGGGATGCTGGAACCGCGTAGAATATAGACCTCTTGAAGGATTTGTATACGCGATCACTCCTTTTAACTTTACCGCAATCGCAGGTAACCTTCCTACCAGTGCAGCCCTTATGGGAAATGTTGCTGTTTGGAAACCTAGTGACAGCCAGATGCTATCTGCTCAGGTTCTTATGGAAGTATTTAAGGAAGCCGGAGTTCCAGATGGTGTTATTAATATGATCAATGGTGACCCTGAAATGATCACTGATACCGTACTTGCAAGTCCTGATTTTGCCGGAATTCATTTTACCGGAAGTACAGATGTATTTAAAGGTATCTGGTCGAAAATTGGTAATAACATCCAGAAGTATAAAACATACCCTAGAATTGTTGGTGAAACAGGAGGTAAAGATTTTATTCTTGCCCATCCAACTGCCAAAGCTAAACAAGTAGCTACGGCAATTTCCAGAGGTGCTTTTGAATACCAGGGGCAGAAATGTAGTGCTGCTTCACGAGTATATATTCCAAAAAGCCTGTGGCCGGAAGTCAAAGATTTTGTGATAGAAGATGTTGAATCTTTCAAAATGGGATCTCCGGAAGATATGACCAATTTTATCAATGCCGTTATTCACGAAAGTTCATTTGATAAATTGGCCAGTTATATAGATAAAGCCAAAAAAGATAAGAATGCTGAGATCGTAGTAGGTGGTAATTATGATAAATCTAAAGGTTACTTTATCGAACCTACGGTGATTCTAACTACAGATCCTCACTACACTACCATGGAAACTGAATTATTCGGACCAGTGGTAACTATCTATGTATACGACGATAAAAACTTTAGCGAAAAGAAATGGATTGATATCTGTGAAACTGTGGATAATACAAGTATTTACGGATTAACAGGAGCAATTTTATCTGGAGACCGTTATGCAGCTGCCCAGGCTACTGATTTACTTCAAAATGCGGCAGGTAATTTCTATATTAATGATAAACCGACTGGGGCCGTAGTAGGTCAGCAACCATTCGGTGGAGCAAGATCCAGTGGTACCAATGATAAAGCCGGATCTAAGATGAACCTTATGAGATGGATCTCTGTAAGATTGATCAAGGAAACTTTTGTTCCAGCGACAGATTACAGATACCCATTTATGGGAGAGTAATCACATAATACATACATTATTACAAACCGCTGTTTTCACAGCGGTTTTTTATTTTTAGCTATATTCTACTGAATCATAACTAATTATAATTTTATACTAATCTTGTCGACTATTAACGTTTTTTAGCGAAAATTTAGGATTATTTAATATATTTCAGTTAAATTTATCTGCTAAACCACTTTCCCCCAATCAATTGTGATTTAGTATTTTTATTACAGCCCCACTGTTTATTGCCCCACAAAAGAGTACCCTACACGATTATTATTTGTATTTAAACCTTAGCAACTATGGGGAAAAAATTACTTTTGCTTCCTGTTTGGTTCTTCATATTTCTCCCAATTTCTATTTGGGGGCAGGAATGTCCTAGTTCTGTTTCTATATCGGCTGACACCGGTAATACAATTTGTGAGGGAACCAATGTAACTTTTACTGCAAGTACTAATAACGGTACAGCGCCATTCACTTTTCAATGGAAAATAAACGGTACCGATGTGAATTCAGCAACGGCTAATACCTTCAGCACCTCTTCCTTAACAAATGGTCAAAAGATTTCGGTGGTGGTTACCGACGCTAATGGAACATCCTGTTCTATTACCAGCAGTAATTACACCATGACGGTCAATTCAAATAAAACTCCAACCGTCAGCTTAAGTTCCACTCCTTCTACCAAGTGTATTGGAACGAGTGTAACTTTTACTGCATCTAACACAAATGGAGGCTCGAATCCTTCCTATGCATGGTATGTAAATTCAAGTTCAATACCTGCACAAACATCTTCTTCAAATACATTTTCTATTAGCAATCTTGCGGCTGGTGCAAATAGTGTTCGGGTAGTTTTAACCAGTAGTCTTACGTGCGTCACATCGTCTACTGCAGAAAGCACTGCCAATATTACAATTACAGATAATGCCACTATTAGTAGTCCTGGTAACAAGGATCAATCTGATGTTTGTATTAATACTGCTATAGATCCCATCGTATTTGCAATAGGCGGAAGCGGAACTGGAGCCAGTGTAACAGGATTACCAACAGGAGTAACAGGAAATTATAGTTCAGGCAACTTTACTGTTAGTGGATCTCCTTCGGTTGATGGTTCCTTCAATTACACAGTTACTGCAACCGGTCCTTGTGGGTCTGTAACAGAAACGGGAACAATAACCATTCTTAAGAATGCCACTATTGGTCTTACCTCAGCTAATAACCAACAAGAGGTTTGTCAAAATGAAGGCATTGCAAACATTACCTATGATATAGGTGAAACAGGAACCGGCGCAAGTATTAATGGTTTACCGAATGGTATATCAGGGGATTTTGCAGGAGGAGTTTATACTATCTCTGGTTCAAGCTCTGTGATTGGAACACATAATTATTCGATTACCGCTACTGGTAGCTGTGGAGATTCGCAAAGTCTTAATGGCTCCATTACAATTAACGAAAATCTTACTCCTTCGGTATCGATAACTTCTTCAGATACAGATAACACTATTTGTGAGGGAACCCAAGTTACCTTTACAGCAACATCCACAAATGGGGGAGTAAGTCCTTCTTATCAATGGAAAATTGGCACTACGAATGTTGGTACTAATAGCAATACTTTTACGACTAATGCTTTAGCACTGGGAAATCAATCTGTAAGCGTAGAACTAACATCCAACGAAACCTGTCTTACCCAGGCAATAGCCACAAGTAACTCGATTGTTACAATAGTCAATGAAAATCTTACACCCGAGGTTTCAATTAGTGCCAGTGATAGTGATATTTGCCCTGGTGATGAAGTAACTTTTACGGCAACACCTATTAATGGGGGTTCTTTAGCTTCTTACCAATGGAAAGTAGATGGAAATAATATAGGAACTAATAGTCCCACTTTTGTCACTTCGAACATACAGGATGGGCAGAGCGTTTCTGTTATTCTTAGTTCTAATGAAACCTGCCTGGCAAACAATAATATTGAAAGTAATAGTATTACTATGGAGGTATTTCCCCCTGCCCCTGATACCCCAGGAACAATTTCAGGAAATACCGAAGTATGTTCTACCACAACAGGTTTAATATATTCGGTGTCACCTGTACAAAATGCCGACAGTTATAATTGGTCTTTTCCAGCAGGTTGGAATATTACATCTGGAGCTGGAACATCGAGCGTTACTGTGAATGCCGGAAGCAGTAGTGGTAATATTACAGTTACTGCAACCAATACATGTGGTGACAGTTCTTCTTCTAACAATTTAGCCGTTACATCAGTAAATGGAGTTCCTTCAAATCCGGGAACAATTACATCCAGTATTCCTGCAAATAATAAAACGGTTTGTCCCCCTTATGACTTATCTTTTAGCGTGGCAGGTAGCGGAAAACATAAATGGACCTTACCAACAGGTTGGGATATTTTGTCTGGTGCAGGTACTAACAATATTTCTGTCCGAATTACAGATGCCTCACCAAGTAATACCTATGATGTTTCTGTAGTAGCTCAAAATATTTGTGGTGATAGTGGAAGTTCCGTATTTACAGGAATCACCGTAGACAACCACATTGTAGCGAATTTCGGACCGGATATTACCATTTGCAAATCCCAAAACTCGGTACAAATTACTGGAAACAGAAGTTTTGGAGATGCATCTCTTAATGTGCAATTTTCAAGCTCGAGTTCAGGTTCTTCGGGTTTTTCAAGTTCTACCGCAGGTGGAAATAATAAAAATGGCCCCTTTACAGTAATTTATACACCAAGTCAGGCTGATAAAAACAACGGTCAGGTAACTTTAACCATGAATGTTCCTGCTCCAAATGGAAAAGATAATGATGGAAATAGATGCGGGGCATCGAGTGATTCCATGGTTCTTTATTTTACACCTAATGCTACGATAAGTGATCCTGCAAACAAGGATCAAACGGTTTGCATCAATACTGCTTTAAATAATATTATTTTTAATATAGGTGGCGGTGGAACAGGTGCCTCAGTATCAGGTTTACCTCCGGGATTAAGTGGAAGTTTTAACGCAGGTGTGTTTACCATTTCAGGAACTCCAAGCCAGGCGGGAACCTATCCTTATACCGTGAGCACAACAGGAACATGTACCGCTCAACAAATTTCAAGAGCAGGAACTATTACAGTTACTCCAAATAACACGATTACCGATGCATCAAACAAAGATCAGACGGTATGTATCAATCAACAACTTATAAACATGGAATTTCCAGTAAATTCCACTGTAACCTCAGTTAATAGTACTGGTTTACCAACGGGAATTACGGGAAGTATTTCCAATGGAAAATTCATTCTAAGTGGTTCTCCTACTCAAGCAGGAACTTTTGCTTATTCCCTAACAACGGCGGGAACCTGCCAGACTGCCACCACCACTGGTACGATTATCGTAAATCCAGATGTGACTATTAGTAGTCCGGCCAATAGTGATCAAAGCCTTTGTATTAATACAGCTATTGATAATATTGAATTTACAATTACCTCTCCGGGCACTCACGCGACTGTAACCGGTTTACCTGAGGGATTAGACACCTCATTTTCAAATGGTATTTTAACTATATCAGGAATCCCTACAGAAGCTGGTGCTGTAGCAGGTGAAAATGGTGTATTTAACTATACGGTCCAAACAGAAGGAGGTTGTCTACAGACAAGTGAAAGTGGAACGATCACCGTTATCCCAGATCCAACGGCAACGATTTCTTATCCTGAGGATATTTGTACTTCTATTGCAGGTAGTGTAAATGTAAACCTTGAGGGTACAGGGGATTTTACGGGAGGAAATTTCAGCGCCACACCTGTCGGATTAACTATAAGTGCAAGTTCTGGTGCTATAACTCCTGCTTCCAGCGAACCTGGGACTTATACAGTATCTTATAATGGTCCCGACACCTGCAAGCCTGCCGTGGCCACGTTTGAAGTAACCATCATAGCCGAACCATTTGTAGAAATATCTTACGAGGATCCTTTTTGCAATTCCGATTCAGTTTTAAAAGACCCCATCTTCACCAATGGAGTGGGAGATTATGAAAATGGAACATTTTCATCTTCTGAACCTGGAGGTTTGACAATAGATCCGGAAAACGGGAAGATAAATCCACAAACCAGCAGTCCCGGAACTTATGATGTATATTATACGATTGGTGAAGGTTCTGGCTGTAACGAGGTTCTTGTAACTACAGAGGTTATTATTACGCAAACTCCGCAAATCAATATCTCTTATCCAGAAACAATTTGTTCTTCAGAAACATCCATCCCTGTAAACATTTCAGGCGAAGATGGCAATTATGAAGGTGGTGTCTATTCTGGTACTGGCGGTTTATCTATTTCTACAGATGGCACAATTAACGCGACAGAAAGCACCACAGGTCCTCATACAGTAACTTATATCATCGCCTCTGATGCCGGCTGTGCGGAAGTGATTGCCACCGCAAACTTTACTATTAAGGAGGCTCCATTAATAACAACAGATCCAGTTAATACCGGGGTATGCTCCAACAATCCTGCAGAATTTGAAGTTATTGCTACCGGCGATGATTTGATTTATCAGTGGTATAGAATTGTTGATGGTACAACAGAATCCATACCCGGGGAGGATGAGCCGATTTTAAGTTTTACAAATGTAACTTCTGCTGATGCTTTACAGTATTTCGTAACCGTTACCGGTGATAATGCCTGTACTGAAGTTACTTCAGAAACTGTAACCTTAAACGTTGACGAAGACATTGTAATTACTGAACCAACAGAAGACATTATTATTTGTGAAGACCAGGAAGAACAAGTTACTTTCTTATTTAAAGGACATGCCAACGGCGCACCATTGACTTTTGAGTGGATTAAAGATGGCCAAGTAGTAACCGAAGTTACAAATAAGATCGAAATGAATGTTTCCGAACCTTCAGGACCAAATGGAGAATATACAGGCACCCTTACTATAATCGATCCTGAATCTGGAGAGACTGGTGATTCTGGAGTTTATTGGGTAACCGTAGATGGACCGGATTATTTCACCTGTCCTGAAGCCACCTCAAAAACATTCACATTTAGAGTTGATCCAAGACCAGAAGCTCCATCGGTTACAAGCCAACAATTCTGTTTAGATGTTAATGCAGGAAATTTAACTGCTGCAGGCGAAGATGGAAATGATATTAAATGGTATACTCTTGAAG
Organism: Christiangramia sediminis; assembly: GCF_020552705.1. Taxonomy (GTDB): domain Bacteria; phylum Bacteroidota; class Bacteroidia; order Flavobacteriales; family Flavobacteriaceae; genus Christiangramia; species Christiangramia sediminis. The sequence continues at coordinate 175,157 of NZ_JAJBZG010000004.1, forward strand.
GAGACACATACACTTATATCGGTGACAATATTTCAATTGATACCTCATCTCCTAATACTTTCGAGTATTACGCGACACAAACAAGGCCTAATGGTTGTGAAAGTGATTTCTCAGAAAAATTAACAATAGAAATTCTGGACACCCCGCCTCCTGTTTCCTCTGAAATCATAAAATTTGAATATTGCCATAATGAGGAAGTTTTAGAATCTTTAGCAGTAACACCTGCCGAGGGAGCGGAAATTAACTGGTACAATACGGCCGATGCTGAAAATCCATTAACATCTCCTCCGCTACCGGCTACAGATGTAGTAGGCACAACTACCTATTATGTTAGCCAGACATTTACAGCAACCACAGGATGTGAAAGTGATATAACACCGGTTGAAGTAACTATAAAAGCCATACCAAATGTTGTTGTGGATATTGTTGGAGAAGAAAATACCATTTGTCTGGGAAGCAGTATCGATTTAACCGCGACTGGAGCCGATACCTATACCTGGTTCCTGGGAGAAACTGAATTACAGACTGGTACCACTGCTGCCTATCAGGCAACTCCCACCACCTTGGGAGAAAATATCTATACCGTGGTTGGAACGACCAAAGGATGCACAAACTCCTATAATATCTCGGTCTTTGTAGATGATACTTCAGTTGCAGGAAACTTGAATGCTCCGGAAAGAATATGTGTTTCCAGTGGTACTGCAACTCTAAGCCTGGAAAGCAGGGTTGGGGAAATTATAAAATGGGAATATAAAAATGCTACCACTGCTGATGCGTGGACAGAAACAGAAGACATCGATCTAAATGATTCCAGAACTTTCACTAGTCTAACCGAAACCACTTCTTACAGAGTGACTGTTAAAAGTGGGGTCTGTTCTGAAGATACTGCCGAAGCAACAGTCATAGTTGACCAATTACCGGTTGGCGGTGAACTTTTATGGGAATCAAATAGCGAACGTCTTTTCCTAACCTGTGAAAATCCGGCAGACGGTTTTGGTACTGATTTGGTATTGAGCGGTCATACCGGTGAAGTTGCATACTGGGAATATCGCAATGCACCTTCTAATACATGGATTAGAATTGAAACTAATGAGACTTTTTTAGAAAGTACTCAGATAGAAAGTGTAATCAATAATCTTTCTACAACTTTTAGAGCGGTATTAAGTAATGGAAGCTGCACAGATGGTGTTTATTCTGAAACTGCCATTACAAGCGTTATCGTGGCAGATATTAAACCAACACCTGTAGAGGTTGATAAAGAGGTTATTTGTATTGGAGACCAGATATCTTTAACTTCAGAAACAGGTTACAGTTCAGAAGGGGGAAAATTTACAGGTGGAGCTTTTGATAATGCCGGGATTAAGAAAAATGGATGGGATTTTACAAATCCAAATGGTGGCTCTAACGATTTTGACTCCGCTGCCAATAATGGACGTGCAGACCATTGGTTAAGAATGAACCCTCATGGCAGTAATCCAGCTAATGAAAAAGTTTATACTGCAAATATTACGAATCCTTCTACTGGATCTTTGGTGAATTTTAGAACCTATTCAGGAAGTGAGGGTAATAAAGGATTTGGATTAGTAACCGGTGATAACGATTCTCATATGGAAACCCCGGTCTTCTCTCTTGGCGGATTGGATGAAGCAATCCTCACCTGGGATCAGGCCTATAATTTAACTGATGGTGCAACAATCATCGTCGAAATCTCAACTGATGGAGGAAATACCTACCCTGTAACTAACGTAAATCAACCAATTGATTTTTCAAACCCAAAAATTCTTTATTACAATATTGGTGATGGAACCGTAGCCACCGGTAGTAGTGGTAATTACGACCATTTTGGAGAAGGAACTCCAGATATAAATCAAATGTCTATCGATCTTGGGGATTATCTGGGAATGAGTAATCTAAGGATACGTTTTACTTATATTGGCACCATAGATGGTGATGTATGGGCGGTAGATAATATTGAAGTTCCAGAAGGACCTCAGGATATTTTATTGCAATGGTACTACGATGAGGACTTAAATGATCCTGATAATGAATTGGAAGAGATAGGTGTTGTTAATCAATACACCGTAAACTTTATTCCCAGAAAAATAGGATGGAATGATTTTGAGGTTCAAACCAGAATTATTCTGGATAGTAATGGAGATGCCTGTCAAAGTATTGACAATTTTGAAACAATAAGAGTTTGGGCATTTGATAGGTATACTACTACGGTTACTTCAGAAGTAGGCGCTTGTGGTAGCCTAACTGTTAAACTTGACGCATCAGTAAGCGCAGAATATCAAGCAAAAACAATTACCGAATATCCAACCCTGGATGGTTATGAAGGTTCATGGAGAGTAGAAGATTTAGATGGTAATGAAGTTACCACCGGCTTCACCATAACAAACCAGGATTCATCAACTGGCCTGGATCCAAAAAAAGATCCTAATGCAATTTTCACAGCTGAAAACTTAGGTGATTATAATTTTAAATGGGTCCTAACTCCTACTGCGGTAGATGAGAATGATAATCTTATTGATAATTCTGGATGTCCTCCAATTGAAAATCCATCAAATATCAACTTAGTAGACTGTACTACTTTGGATTTTGATGGTGATGATGATTATATCGATTTAGGAACAGCCGCTTATACCGGTAGTTATTTTATCGAAGCCTGGATAAGACCATTTGACAGAGAAATTAATGGCTCAAGTAGAACTGACGCTTCAAAAGGAACAATCATTAGCGGGCCGGGATTTGAAATAAAAATGGAGGATTTACCATCTTCGGTTACTCCTAATACCAGATGGTACCATATAGCTGTATCCAATGGTGGAAATATTTGGGTAGATGGAGTACCTATATCAGAAACAGCTACTGGAAAAGGGGGAGTAAGAACTTTAATTGGTGCAAGATGGAATACAGACGATAAAACAACCGAAAATCATTTCTCCGGGTGGATTGAAGAAGTAAGAATCTGGAATACAGCTCCAGACCTTAAGGAACTTCGTTTTATGATGAATCAGCGTATAAAACTTAATAATACTGCTTCAACAGGTTCTTTAATTGAAGGTGAAGTCGTTCCAAATTTGGAAATTCCGGATGGAATAAGTAGTTATTATACCGATGGCACACATAATCTCGATCAGGATGGAGATCGATTTTACAATCAAACCTGGGGAGATCTTGCCGGATATTACAGATTGATATCTGACGAACCGGATCCATTAAATTTAACGGAATGTGCCACATTCGACGACAGCCTAAAACCTATTGGTGGATACACTCCAGATCATTCCATAAACAAAATACCGGGCAGGCTTGTAAATATTACCACAAACCAGGAAAACACTTCTCCCACCCCTTATTGTTCAGGGTCTGATGCTACGTGGGCGCAAAGCTCTACATGGGCCAGACCAGATGTATGGGATTATCCAAATAGCACATATAATGGAACAGCTTTAGAATGGAATATCGCCAGGATTAATCACAATATTACCTCAGACAGCAAAGAGATAACCATGTTAGGTCTACTTTCTGAAACTGAGGGTGCCTTGCTAAGTATTAATGGTAATCATGCTATTAGGATTACACATTATTTATTACTTGATGGTAATATGGATCTTGTTGATGAATCACAATTACTTCAGGATCATGGAAGTATTCTGGCTAATAGTAGTAAAGGTTGGGCTGAAATTGACCAACAGGGAAGAATGAGTAGCTTTAATTATAATTACTGGACCAGTCCATTTAGTAATCAGGGAACTGATAATAATTCTGGTTTTATCTTAAATAAGGTCCTTTTTGATGGATCAGATGTAAGCATAGATGAACCTCCTGTTAATTTTGAACCAGGATACTTTTCGGCAGACGGAAATAAAACGAATCCAATTACCATTAGTGATGAGTGGATATGGGATTTTAGAGGCGGAAAAAATGATACTTATGCAGATTGGCTGCATCTTGGCTCAGCTTATTTAGAAATAGTTGGCGCTGGTTATTCTATGAAAGGGACTACCGGCAATGCTAGTTTAACAGATACTCAAAACTATGTATTTCGAGGTAAACCAAACAATGGTAATATTCCTACTGCATTTCTTGATGTAGCGGAAGGAAATGATTATCTGATCGGAAACCCTTTTCCATCTGCCATTGATGCTGATAAATTTATAAGAGACAATTTGGTTAATGTAGGAACGGGATCGGGAAGTAATGAAAATAATGAAAATGTCTTTAATGGAACAATCTATTACTGGGATCATTTCGCAGGAGCGACGCATATTCTCGCTGAGTATGTAGGAGGATATGCTAGTTATAATTTATCCGGCTCTGCTGAAGCTATCTCCAATGACTGGCGTATTAATGTTACCGATGATGAAAATACCGGTGTACTACCTAAACAATATATTCCTGTAGCTCAAGGGTTCTATATTACTGCCGCTCCTGTGGCAGGTAAAACTTTTGGAGGAGACATTATTTTCAAAAATACTCAGAGAGTTTTTGCCAAAGAATCTACTCATCCTTCAATTTTCTTACAGCACGAAGAAGACATCGTAAAAGGAAAAAATCAAAGCAAAGGAAAAATTGCTGAAGATAACAGGATCAAGATAAGAGTGAAGTTTGAATCTCCAATGAAATATTATAGACAGTTACTTGTAACTATGGATCAGAATACAACTAATGGTTTCGATTTAGGTTACGACGCTCCCTTGATTGAAAATAATATGGAAGATATGTACTGGTATTTCGATGAAAAACCATACGTAATACAGGGAGTTCCAGATTTCGAAAAAGAACAGATATTACCATTGGCAATAAAGTCTAAAGAAGGTGGAGAATTCACCATAAAAATAGATACAACTGAAAACTGGCCATCTGGCAAAGAACTTTATCTTAAGGACAAAGTTTTAGACAGCATTCATGATATCCTAACTGAATCTTATATAGGCACTGCTGAAACTGGAGGAGAAATCAATGATAGATTTGAGATCGTGTTCTTCAAAGAAAAGTCTCAGGATCCTACTCTTCCAGATCCAGATGATATTTTAAATCCTGATCTACCAGTTATTGATGGGCTTGTAGGTATTAGCTACAGTACCTTCAGTAAACAAGTAAAGATTAGCAACTTTGATATGTTGGATGTTTCTAAAGTAATGATCTTTGATATGGGAGGAAAATTAATTCAACAATATGATGAGATCCCTACGCAAAGAGAGATATTATTGGGAATGCGACCTGTGCGTTCGGGAGTTTACATAATAAAAGTATTTAGCGAAAATGGAATCTCTGACAAGAAAGTGGTAATTAAATAGTAGAAAACACTACTTACCTACCTGATATAAAGTAGCTTATTCAAATATTTTTTTATTAATTTAAAACCATTTATCTATTTTATACGTACTTTTACCGATGAAAATCTTTATTGGTAGCCTATGTATAAAACTACTTTTGGACCCCGAATCCATTATGTAATTACATTAACGCTTATATTTTTAACACTGTCTGTATGGACGAGTGGTGAATTATTTGCGCAGGAAATAAGTGCAAATATTGATGCACCTACATGCGCTGATGCTTCTGATGGAGCCATTGATGTTACTGTTACAGGAGGAACCGCTCCGTACTCATATTCCTGGAGTGGACCGGGAGTAAATTCAAATACTTCTCAGGATCTTTCTAATCTTACTGCAGGCAACTACACTCTTTCGGTCACAGATTCCAACTCAAGTTCAATTCAAAAGACTTTCGAACTAAGTTTTATAGATGATCAGCTTCCAACTATTGTCACTAAAAGCATAAATATCAATCTTGACAACAATGGTCAGAGATCAATTTCTCCTGCCGACGTTGATAATGGATCTTCTGACAATTGCGGAATTGATACCATAACCTTAAACAAATCAAATTTTGATTGCACCAATATTGGCGATAACACCGTTACACTCACTGTAACTGATGTCAATGGAAATTCAGCTTCTCAAACTGCAACTGTTACTGTTGAAGACAATATAGTACCTACCGTACAAGTACAAAATTTTACGGTTCAACTCGATGCTTCAGGAAATGCTAATATTACTCCAGAGGATATTGATAATGGCTCATCTGATAACTGCGCTGTTGATAATATTTCTTTAAACAAGACGGCATTTGATTGCTCTAATGTAGGAGTGAACAATACAGTTACCTTAACTGTAACTGACGTCAATGGAAATTCAGCTTCTCAAACTGCAACTGTTACTGTTGAAGACAATATAGTACCTACCGTACAAGTACAAAATTTTAGGGTTCAACTCGATGCTTCAGGAAATGCTAATATTACTCCAGAAGATATTGATAATGGCTCATCTGACAACTGCGCTGTTAATAATATTTCTTTAAACAAGACGACATTTGATTGCTCTAATGTAGGAGTGAACAATACAGTTACCTTAACTGTAACTGATGTCAATGGAAATTCATCTTCTCAAACTGCAACTGTTACTGTTGAAGACAATATAGTACCTACCGTACAAGTACAAAATTTTACGGTTCAACTCGATGCTTCAGGAAATGCTAATATTACTCCAGAAGATATTGATAATGGCTCATCTGACAACTGCGCTGTTGATAATATTTCTTTAAACAAGACGACATTTGATTGCTCTAATGTAGCAGTGAACAATACAGTTACCTTAACTGTAACTGACGTCAATGGAAATTCAGCCTCTCAAACTGCAACTGTTACTGTTGAAGACAATATTCTTCCTGTAATTTCTGCGGGTGATGACATCGAAGCAACTAATGATACAGGAATTTGCCAGGCAGGACTTGGAATAGCTCCGGCAACCGCCACAGATAATTGTAGTGTTGGAAATCCTTCAGGTATAAGAAGTGATGGACTGGGACTGGACGAACCTTACCCAGTAGGTACAACTACCATAACCTGGAATGTTCAGGATGCCAATGGCAATGAGGCGGAGCAGGTTGTTCAAAATGTGGTTGTATTAGATAATGAACCTCCTGAAATACCTACGATAGAAGATATTACGTGGGGTTGTGAATATACGGTAGAAGCACCTGTGACGGTTGATAATTGTTCGGGTGAGATAATTGGTACCACTACTGATCCTCTGACTTATTCAAACGCTGGAACTTATACTATTAACTGGATTTTTACCGATGATGCAGGGAACTCTTCTTCTACTACACAAAACATTATTATAGACCCAGTTATAGCCCAAGCTACCAAGGTTGATGTTCTTTGTAATGGTCTTGCCACCGGGGAAGTTGAGGCGACGGCTACAGGTGGAATTGCCCCTTTAACCTATAACTGGGGTTCTCTGGGACCAGGAGCAAAGAAGACAGATTTACCGGCAGGAACCTATACAGTTACGGTAACTGATGCTAACGGATGTACTGCAGATCCAGTATCTGTAACTGTTAATGAACCTGACACATTTATTGAGATCGTAGACGTTAAAACTACATCAGGTTGTTTTGGAGAAAATAATGGTACTGCTACTGTAACTGCCCAGGGGGGAACAGGAGATTATACTTATCTTTGGGATAATGGTCAAACCACTCAAACTGCCACAAATTTAGCTCCGGGAACTCACACCGTAACTATAAGCGATGCAAATGAATGCTCTAAAGAACGTACCGTCACTGTTTCTCAACCGACCGAATTAAAGATTACCGGATTTTTAACCACAGAAACAACTTCATTTGGGTCTGCAACTGGTACCGCTACCGCACAAGTTTCAGGAGGAACTCCGGGCTATACATTTGCCTGGACTGGAGGACCCTCTAATATTAGTAAAACGGGGCAGACAGCTAGAGACCTACCTGCAGGAACTTATACTGTTACCGTAACAGATTCAAATCAATGTACCGCTACTGAACAGATAGAAGTTGTTGATGCACTTTCTGCCAATATTGTACCTATTTCCTTATGTGAGGAAGGTGAATTAATTAGGACGTCTACTTTTTCTGTAGAGAACGGAACTGCCATTGGTGGTACTGCTCCCTATACCTACTCCTGGGATTATGGGGAAAGAGCAAATCCGGCGACTGGTACTGGTGTAGGACCAACAGATGTCACTTATGACAATATAGGTGAGAAACTTATTATTCTAACAGTAACAGACGCTGAAGGCAGGGAATTTGAACAGCGTATAATTCAATATGTTGGAGGATGTTTTGCAGACGACTGTGGATCAAATGACCTTGGATTAGAAAACTACTTCATTGGTGATAGCTCTAAGAATGAAATAACATCTGCAAATTGTGACACAGCTGACGAAAAATTCATCTACATTAATTTTCCAACCAATGCAACAAGGTATTCTTTACAGATCGAGTTGATATATTCTGTGGAGGATATAGAATCTGGTGAAATAAGTAACTACAAAGTTACCGACTGTTTTTTTAATAAAGATGATATACCAAAAGTAGCTCAAACATTTTCGATAGATTATGATTGTGGTGATATTGTAAAAGTAGAAGGGATCTATCTAACTTTTCAGAATAATAAAAAGGACGCGTGTGGTACAACTCAAGGGAACGGAAATAATCCAAAATGTTTTTCTACTAATAATGAAGCGACCGTTAGCTCGCCACTTTTTGCAGTCGCGTTTGCAAATGAACTCTTGTGTAATGGTGCTTCGAACGGAACAGTAACATATAGAGCCTCTGGAGGTTCAGGTAATTATTCTTTCGACCTCCTAAACTCTGCAGGCAATATTGTTAATGTACCAAATTCTGGAGGTATATTCACAGAGGTATCAGCCGGAAAATACAGGGTAAAGGTAACAGATACTGATAGCGGAGATACCTATATAACAAAAGAAGTAGAAATAACACAACCTAGTAACCCCCTAGAAGTTTCATCTATTTCACAAACAGATGTATCCTGCTTTGGAGGTTCAGATGGTAGCGCCACTATTACTGCTGTAGGAGGCACCCCAGACTATATCTATGTATGGCCTGATGGACAGACAGGTCCAACTGCAACAAACTTAGCTGCCGGAACTTATGAAGTTAGCATAATTGATGCTAACGGTTGTGAGATATTAGAAACAGTTACTATTGAACAACCAGCAGAGCTCATTGCAAATGCAGGACCCGATCAGGTGCTGGGATGCGGTTTCAATTCCACCCAATTGGATGCAGAAGTAAATCTCGATATAAATAACGAACCAGTACCCGGTGTATGGACAATCGTGAACGGTCCATCCGGAGGAAGTTTTACTGATGCCACTATTCCTAACACAATTTTCAAGGGAAATCAGGGAACATATACTCTAAGATGGAGCGTAGATTGCGGTAAATCTGATGATGTTAAAATTACATTTACCAACTGTAGCACATTGGATTTTGATGGGATTGATGATCATGTGAACTTTGGAGACAATTATGGGTTTACCGGTGGTCCATTTACTTTTGAAGCCTGGATAAAACCAAAGTCCAAGGACGGAAGCAGGACTATTTTATCCAAAAAAGACATTTCAAACCCATCAGGTGGTTTTGAGCTTAAACTAACAAACGGAGTTCCATCAATAGAAGGAATAGGAGTTTCAGGACTTGCGAGTAATAATGTAGACACAGACCGATGGTACCATATTGCGGTTTCCTTTGACGGCTCAACTGCTACATTATATGTGGATGGAATTCCGCTTGGTTCTAAAGGAAATGCTACCAATCCTGTGAATACCTCTGCACCATTCATTCTAGGTGCCACATATGATTCTAGTGCCCCCAATAATCCCAAAAACTTCTTCCATGGATGGATGGAAGAAGTGAGATTATGGTCCAAATCTTTAAGCGTTGAAAATATAAGATTATTGATGAATCAACGAATATCATCTAATAATTCAAAGGTAAGAGGTGAAATTATTCCTATTGATGCTGAAGGTTTATCATGGACAGACTTACAAGGTTACTATAGACTCTTACCAGGTGAAGTGTCTAACGGAGTAACTTTTGATATCGCTACGAATAAAATAAACGGTAAGCTCATAAATATTAAAACAACTCAGGAAAATACCGCACCTCTTCCCTACATATCTTCTAAAAATGGGTTGTGGAGAGATAAAACCTCCTGGTTGAGACCAACTGTCTGGGATGTCCCGAACAGTTTAGGTATAAATTCTGATACTATAAATTGGAATATTGCAATAACTTCACATGTGCTAAATTCCGATTATAAAAATATTGAATTACTTGGTCTTATTTCCAAAGCTGGAACAAACGAGTCTAGCAAATTGGTAATGGATGGTTCCGTAGTAAACGAAACAGGTAATGAATTATACATTAGTCATTACCTGGAACTTAACGGGGTTATTGATCTTAATGGAGAGTCTCAACTTATACAACCAGAAGGAAGTATTCTTGAAGGTACTGCAAGTGGTTATTTAGACAGGGATCAGCAAGGTACTGCCAATAGCTTTAATTATAATTATTGGACGCCACCTGTATCATTACAGAATATAAATAATAACGTAGGCTTTAAACTGGAAGAGGTACTCCGGGATGGAACCAAAACAAGCGAAGCTCCAAAAATTAAATTTAACGAACAATATCATTGGGCAGATGGTAATTACTCCGGAATTAAACGAATAAGTAGATACTGGTTATGGACATTCCATGGATTATCTGACGATTATAGTGAGTGGTCACCAATTTCAGAATCTGATCAATTACCTCCGGGATTAGGTTATACAATGAAAGGGACCACAGGGTATGTTGACGTAAATAGAAAACAGAATTATACCTTCCGTGGAAAACCTAATAATGGTAATATTAAATTATCTGTTGATGCCGGAAATGACATTCTAATTGGTAACCCCTATCCCTCTGCAATTGATGCTAATGCTTTCATTAATGACAACAGTTCCTCATTTAATGGTGCAATCTATTATTGGGACCATTTTGGTCCTTCTAATTCTCATTATTTGGAAGATTATGTGGGCGGTTATGCTATTTATAATAAATCTGGAGGTGTAGCATCTTTATCCACTAAAGGCTCCCGAGCGGTTTCAGATGACTGGAGAATTGATGATACCGGTGAAATTAGTGGAAAGGCAGCTCCGGGAAGATATATTCCAGTAGGACAGGCATTCTTTATAAGTTCTTCTAGCGGTGGTGAAATTTTATTTAAAAACAGCCATAGGTTTTTTGTGACAGAAAAAAGTGAAAAATCTCAATTCCACATGCAGGAAAAGACTAATCCTAAAAAGGATCAGACTAGAAATGCCACCGACAGCAGATTCAAAATCAGGCTCAAATTTGAATCCCCAAAAGGATATCACAGACAGATTCTAGTTACGGCAGATGCAAATGCTTCTGGAGGTTTCGATCTTGGCTACGACGCTCCTCTTATTGAAAATAATGTTGAGGATATGTATTGGATGATTGATGAAACAGAATTTGTTATCCAGGCTGTTCCAAATTTCAACCTGGATCAGGTATTACCTCTGGGTATAAAATTATCAGAAGAAGGTGAGTATACTATTAAAATAGACGAGCTGGAAAATATAAAAACAGAATTCAATATTTATTTAAAGGATAATTTAAACGACACTTATACTAATTTAAGTAAAGAAGATTACACTACTACGGCACAAGAACTGGGATACTTCAATGAGCGTTATGAGATCGTCTTTAAGAAACAAGTTGCTGAAAAACCTATTGAGGAAATTCCCGAAGAATTGGAACAACCGCAATTAGGTTTAAACTACTTAAGAAATACCGACGAAATTGCGGTTCTTAACCCGGATTTATTACAGGTAGATCATGTTGAACTTTATAGTATTTCAGGACAATTGATCAAATCATTCCAGGAAGTACCTACAGAAAGATCCATATTACTGAGCATAGATCAAAAGCTAAGTTCAGCTGTATATATAGTTAAGATGTATTCAGGTGAAAAGGTCTATTCCAGAAAAGTAATTATCACAAAATAAATTAACCTTTAAATTTCATAGGAAGATAAACCACTTTCTTGGTATCAAAAAAGTCTTCTTCAAAATAGTCTGAAAGCTCAAAGATTTTTGCGGTGCGATAATCTTTGAGTTCTTCTGATAAATCTCCCCCTTTTAAATAAAGGATGCCATTTTTTCTTTCATGCTTATTTTCTTTAGCAATCTTACCTTTGACCCATCTTACAAAAGTAGGCATTATAGCGACTGCCCTGCTAACGATAAAATCATAATTCCCCTCTAAATCTTCTACTCTTTGATTAAAAGATGTAACATTCTTTAAGCCAAGACCTTCAGAAACCTCATCTACCACCTTAATTTTTTTTCCGATAGAATCTACCAGATGAAAAGTACTTTCAGGATGCAGAATAGCTAAGGGAATTCCTGGAAAGCCACCTCCGGTACCAACATCAAGTATTTTAGAACCGGCTTTGAAGTTTTGAATTTTAGCAATTCCCAGAGAATGTAAAACATGCCTAAGATAAAGTTCATCTATATCCTTACGGGAGACTACATTAATCTTTAAATTCCAATCCTTATAAAGGTCTCCTAGTTTTTCAAATTTCGAGATTTGATCCTCAGTTAATTCAGGGAAATATTTTTTAACTAATTCCAAAGTGATGTATTTTCTGCAAAAGTAGTTATTTTTTATCGCTAATTTTTTTCAAAATCAGATCGGTGGAATTTATAATATTTTAACTTTGAAGTTAATCTCAAATATATCTAAAGGACACGCGCAAAAAAGTTGCTTTAGAAATTAAAAAAATTAAAATTATGCAAGAAAAATTATCGAATCGCATTAACTCAATGGCAACCTCTCAAACGCTCGCCATGGCTGCGAAAGCGCGTGAACTAAAAGCTGAAGGAAAAGATATTATTGGTCTTAGCCTTGGCGAACCAGATTTTAACACACCAGATTTTATTAAAGAAGCAGCTATAAAGGCAATCAACGATAATTACAATTCTTATACTCCGGTAGATGGATATGTAGAGTTGAAGGATGCTATTATCAATAAATTCAAAAGAGACAATAACCTAACTTATGACAGGTCACAGATCGTAGTGTCCACAGGAGCTAAGCAATCCCTGGCAAATGTGGCGATGGTTGTACTTAACCCTGGAGATGAAGTACTATTACCCTGCCCATACTGGGTTAGTTACGCCGAAATTGTGAAATTAGCTGAAGGTGTTCCCGTAGAAGTTCCTACCAGCGTAGAAACGAATTTCAAGATAACTCCGGAACAACTAGAAACTGCAATTACGCCTAAAACAAAGATGATCTGGTATAGTTCGCCCTGTAATCCCAGCGGAATGGTTTATAGCAAAGAGGAACTTAGAGAATTAGCCGATGTCCTTAAAAAGTATCCTGATATCATTGTAGTGAGTGATGAAATATATGAGCATATAAATTTTGTTGGAGATCATGCTTCTATGGCAGGCTTTGAAGACATGTACGATAGAACAGTGACCGTAAACGGCGTTTCTAAAGCTTTTGCCATGACCGGTTGGAGAATTGGCTATATTGGCGCTCCTTCTTACATCGCACGGGCCTGTAATAAAATGCAGGGACAAATTACCAGTGGCGCGAACTGTATAGCACAGCGTGCTGTTATTACTGCCCTCGAGGCACCGGTTAGTAAAATTAGTCATATGATCGATACTTTTAAGAATCGAAGAAAACTGATCATAGATCTGCTGAATGAAATTAAGGGTTTTGTAACGACTGAACCGGAAGGTGCCTTTTATGTATTTCCTAACGTTTCATCTTTCTTCGGGAAAACCATTAAAGGTCACGAAATTCTGAATGCTACAGATTTCAGCCTTTTTCTACTTGAAGAAGCAAATGTTGCCACCGTTACCGGTGATGCATTTGGAAATCCTGAATGTATAAGAATTTCTTATGCGGCCAGCGAAGTTCAAATTACTGAAGCTTTATCAAGGATCAAAAAAGCTCTTTCTTAAGAATTCAAAAAAAATATTTATTAAAAAACCGGCGTAAAGCCGGTTTTTTAATGTTTTCAAATTTATATATTATCTATTCCTCCAGAAAAAAGGAGTAAGAAGTATTAGTACAGTAAATAATTCAAGTCTTCCTATCAACATCAGGAATGCCGTCCACCATTTTCCAAAATCTGGTAACATATCAAAATTATTAACCGGGCTCAAACCACCAAAGGCAGGACCAATATTACCCAGTGATGAAGCAGCTCCACCAATTGCTGTCTCAAAGTCCAGTCCTAATGAAGCAAGGACCACAGCGCCAATGATAAATGACAGCATGTAGAGGATAAAGAATCCAAGAATATTGAATACGATCTCCTTACTAATAGATTTTCCATTGAATCTTACCGGTAAAATTGCGTTAGGGTGTAATGTTCTTTTAAACTCAATAATTCCATTTTTGATCATTATAATATGACGCATCACCTTGACACCACCCGCAGTAGAACCTGCAGATCCACCAAGAAAGAAGAGCCCAAAAAATAATATCGTGAGGAATGGAGTCCACATGGTATAGTCGGCAGAAACAAACCCAGTGGTCGTAATTATGGTTAAAACCTGGAATAACGAATGTCTAAAAGCGCTTTCCGCCTCTCCCCATACCATTGGATGATCAATAGAGGAAATACTAACATCTGCCTGGAAGTAGACGATCAATGCTGAAATTGCTGTAAATCCGGCAATAAAATATATATACCACTTAAACTCATCATCATGAAGAACCTTACTAACCCTTCCTTTAAAAGCGAAATAACTCAGGACAAAGTTACTACCTGCCAATAACATGAATAATATAATAATATACTGAATTAAAGGATTACCATTCCAGAAAGCCAGACTTGCATTCTTAGTGGAAAATCCTCCTGTAGAAAGTGTACTAAAAGCGTGGTTGATGGCATCAAAAAATGTCATTCCTGCTGCCCAAAGTAATATTGTTTCCGCTAGAGTATAAGATACATAGATCAGCCAGAGTCGCTTTGCAGTATCAGTAATTCTAGGTTTTAATTTATCAGCGCTGGGACCGGGAGATTCTGCGGTAAATAACTGCATCCCTCCTATTCCTAACAATGGAAGAATAGCGATGGCTAATACAATAATTCCCATTCCACCAATCCAGTGTGTAAGGCTTCTCCAAAATAAAATCCCTTTCGGAATAGCCTCAATATCATTTAAAATTGAAGCTCCGGTTGTAGTATAACCAGACATTGTTTCAAAGAAAGCATTAGTAAAACTCGGAATAGATTCGCTAACCAAATACGGAAGCGTTCCACTTAAGGTCATGAATATCCATCCGAAAGTCACAATAATATAACCTTCCCGAATTTTAACTTCCTTACTATGCCCACGAGTGGTAAACATTAATAAGGTACCTATAAAAAGAGTTATTAAAGCTGCAGTCGAAATTTCAAGCGTCACCCCATCCTGATAGAACCAGCTTACTAATGTTGCTAAAAGCATAAAGCCGCCATTACATAGCAGCAATAATCCCATTACATGAAGAATAATTTTATAATTCAGTCTGGGCATTATAAAAAGAGTTTTTCAACTTTATTGATTGAACGTGGTAGACAACAAACAACTATCCTATCACCGGGTTTGATAAGGAAATCACCCAGAGCGATGAGACCTTTTCCATTCCTTATAATACCTCCTATAATAGCAGATCTTGGAAAATCAAGGTCTTTAATCTTTTTATTGCTTACCTGTGATTTTGGTTTGACTATGAATTCCAGTAACTCGGCATTCATATTATTCAATTTGGTCATGGCTACTACTTCACCTTTACGAACAAATCGGAAAATATTATTTGCAGCTAATAGCTTTTTGTTGATCAAAGTATCAATTCCTATAGAATGGCTCAATTGAAAATAATCCATATTTTCAACCAAAGAGATCGTTTTTTTAACGCTTTTTGATTTGGCAACAAGACAGGACATAATATTTGTCTCTGAATTTCCTGTTACGGCTATAAATGCATCCATATCATGGATGTTTTCTTCTTCTAAAAGTTCTACATTTCGGCCATCACCGTTAATAATTAGAGTTTCCGGAAGTTCATCTGCAAGTTCATAAGCCTTTTCCCTATCTTTTTCTACGAGCTTAACTTTAAAATTATTTCGACAAAGATCCTGAGCTGTTTTTCTACCTATTTTACTACCACCCAAAATCATCACATTCTTTATTTCCTGCCTTACCTTGCCCGTAAGTTTATAAAGCTCTTCCACTCCATTCTTTAAGGTTACAAAATAGACCTGATCGCCATCTTTGAATTGGGTATCACCTCTTGGAATAAGTGTATACTGGGTTCCAAACCTCTGAATGGCAATGGGAACAAAATTTAATTCAGGAAAAATTTTCGCGGCTTCCTTAACTGTTTTACCAACGAAGGTTGCTGTACGAGATAAACTCACACCGATCATGGTCAAAGCTCCTTCTTCAAATTCGTAACTGTCATTAAAAGCCGATTGGTTGAGAAGTAATTCAATTTCACGGGAAGCAAGAGCTTCCGGAGAAATTAATTCGTCTATTCCAAATCTTGTAAATCCAAGCTCTCCCTGATTTTCAAGAAATTCAGTATTAGAAATTCGGGCAATAGTTTTTTTGGCTCCAAGTTGTTTCGCAAGAACACAAACGGTAATATTAGTAGCTTCACTGGAAGTCACACTAATAAGCATATCTGTATGTTTGACCTGGGCTTCTTTAAGAATTTTTATAGAACTCGCATCACCTTTAATCGTTCTAATGTCCAAATGAGTATCTGCGTAAGCAAGATTATCTCTATTGGGGTCAATTAGCGTGATATCCTGAGATTCAAAGGAAAGTAATTTAGCTAAATGAAATCCTACTTCACCTGCACCGGCGATAATTATTTTCATATAAAAGCTTAAAAATGTGAGGGCAAAGTTAAGCTATTTTAGAGAAACGAAAAATTAGACTTTAAAAGATAAATTTTATTGATTAACAGGTTATTTTAAGCATATGGGTTATCTTTGAACCAAATTTTTTCTATGAGTAAGAAGGTTACGCCTTACAAGGACTCCAAACTCACAAAAAAGAAGCAGGTTGAGCAAATGTTTGATAATATATCAGATAATTATGATGGGCTTAATCGTGTGATTTCTTTAGGAACAGATGTAAAATGGAGAAAAAAAGTAGTTGCAACTGTAGCAGCTACCAATCCAGAAAGCATTCTGGATATTGCAACCGGAACTGGTGATCTGGCTATACAAATGGTCAACACAGGAGCTAAAAGGATTGTTGGCCTGGATCTTTCAGAAGGAATGCTGAAGGTTGGTCGCAAAAAGATCTCTGCAAAATCTTTGGATTCTAAGATAGAGATGATTCAGGGTGACTCTGAAAATCTTCCCTTTGAAGCAAATTCTTTTGACGCTATAACCGTAGCCTTTGGTGTTAGAAATTTTGAGAATCTGGAAAAAGGACTTAAAGAAATTTATAGAGTTTTGAAACCCGGCGGTATTTTCGTAGTATTGGAAACTTCGGTGCCTACCAAATTTCCCTACAAACAAGGTTATCATTTATATTCTAATTTAATATTGCCTGTTATTGGTAAGATATTCTCAAAAGATAAGGATGCATATTCTTATCTTAGTAAAAGCGCTGCTAATTTTCCTTACGGCACAGCTTTCAACAATATTTTACAGAAAATCGGGTTTATAGATGTAGAAGATCTGCCTCAGACATTTGGCGTCTCAACAATTTATATTGCTTCAAAGTAATACCATGAAAAAATTAATTGCGATAATTATTATTGCTCTAAGTTATAATACCGCACAGGCTCAGATATTTTCAGGAGAACGTGTATTAAATCAACAGAATTTTGATCAGCAAAGATGGTCCTGGGGCTATTTTTTAGGTCTTAATAGTTATGACTTCAATTTTGACTATGAAGATTACAATCCAAGTCCTGTGACAGGTCAAGACCTTGTAGTAGAAAAAAGAATGGGATTTAATGTTGGTCTAGTGGGAAATTTGAGGCTTAACAATAATATCGACTTAAGACTGGAACCAGGGGTTAATTTTAGCACCCGGGGATTCCAAGCTTTAAGAGCAGATGCTAACACTTACAGAGAAATAAGCTCCACCTACGTGCACATTCCTTTACTGGTAAAATTCAATGCAAATAGGCTCAATAATTTTAGACCTTTTGTAGTGGGAGGGGTATCTACCTCTATAAATCTTAGTAGTAATGAGAATAATCCGGATGATAATAGCGCGGGACAGTTTAGAATGACTACAAACTCTTATTATTATGAGATTGGTTTTGGAATTGACCTTTATCTCTATTATTTCAAATTATCACCATCAATACGAGGCGTTTTTGCTATCAATGACGAGCTGATTCGGGATTCAGATCCTAATAGTCTATATACTGGGAACGTTGATAAAATGTCCTCCAGGGCTATATTTGTAAACTTTACTTTTCAATAACAGAGCTTCTTCGGAATTCACTCAAAACAATAGAAGTTGCAGTTGCCACATTAAGACTTTCAGTCTCCCTCCTTTTACCAAATTGAGGAATTGTTATTTTTTGTGAGATCAGGTTTTTAATTTCTTCAGAAATTCCATTAGCTTCATTTCCCATTACTATAAAAGCTTTTTGAGGCAATTTTTCTGAATATATATTTTTTCCATCGAGCAAAGCTCCGAAAACTGGTATTTCGGGATTCTCGTTTAGAAAATGCTCTAAAGCTTTATAAAAAATTTTTACTCGTGCCAGAGAACCCATACTTGCCTGTACCACCTTCGGGTTATAGCAATCTACTGTATCTAAAGAACATATTAGGTTTTCAATCCCAAACCAATCGCACAGCCTAATTATGGTTCCCAAATTACCCGGATCTCTAACTCCATCCAGAATTAGGGTCAAATCATTAATTTCAGGGCATATATTCTCCAAAATCTTAAAAACAGCCAAAGCTTTTTGCGGAGTCTTTAGAAAACTTATTTTATTTAACTCCTTTTCGTCAATGATTTCCAAAAATTTATCTGAAACATCAAATTCTGAATTAGCAGAGTAAAGAGAAACTAATTCAAAATCAGAATTTAAAAACTCCTGAATCCCTTTTATTCCCTCCACTACAAAAAGTTGGTGCTTATTTCTAAACTTTTTTTGTGAAAGACTTTTTATTAACTTAATCTGGCTTTTGCTAAGCATTAAAAATATGTATTTTTGAGCCACTAAACGTGAATGTTTGAAACGGCTTTTCGCAAAAATATTATTATTTTTTTTAACCCCTGTCTTAATAATTAGCTGCAACGCCGTAAAAAGACTGGATGCTGACCAGAATCTTCTGGTGAAAAACGAAATTTTCAGCAACGGGGAAGATGTTAAGGATTCCAGAATATACAGCCAGTTATACCAGGAACCGAATACCCGAATACTCAATTTTCCTTTAGGCCTTCATATTTATAATCTTGCAAGGCCAAATATTGATAGTATTCTTTCTGAAAAATTCCTGGAGAATGATCAAAAACAAAAAAAATTAGTAAGCCTACTTTCTAAAAAACAATTCGATCGTTATTTAAAGTCTGGAGTTGAGTTTAATGAGTGGCTAAAAAGAACGGGGGAAGCTCCGGTAATCGTTAGCGAGGAAGACACCAAGAAATCTGAAAACAGGCTTCAATCCTGGTATTGGAACAATGGCTGGTTTAACGTTGAGACAGATTATAAGATTATTCCGCTGGAAAATAAAGAAAAACGAGCCAGGATAGAATACTATGTAACTCCACATGAGCCTTACATTCTAGATTCTATTAACACGGACATTCCTTCAAAAGCCCTGGATTCACTCTATGAATTGAATAAAGCTGAAAGCGAGATAAAATCGGGCACTCAATATAATACCCTTGATTTTAATGAAGAACGCGATAGACTTTCTCAGTTATTCAGAAATAACGGAGTTTATAATTTTGACCAGGAATATATAAGCTTTGACGCCGATACTGTAGAGACCAATCACAAATTGAATACTACGCTTATTATTAAAAACCAAAGAAATAATATTGGCGACAGTATTTCTAGTATCCCTTTTAAAATTCATAAAATTAGTAAGGTCAATATTTTTACAGATTATGAATTCTCCAATAGGAACGAGGTATTAGCAGATAGTGCCCGTCATGAAGGCTATTCATTATATAGCTTTGAAGAAATGCGCTACAAACCAGAGTCTATTAGCGATGCGGTTTTTGTAAAACCAGGAAGTATTTATAGTGACATAGATAGAACCCGAACATATAACCGGCTGAATACTTTAAGAATTTTCAAATATCCAGAAATTAAATATACGTTAGATCCAGACGATAGTACGGGCACAGATCTGGTTACAAATATTTTTTTGACTCCACTTCCAAAATATTCCCTGGGTTTTGATTTTGATGTTTCACAAAGTAACATTCAGGAATTTGGTATTGGCTTTGGAGGTTCCTTTTTAATCAGAAATATCTTTGGCGGCCTTGAAAATTTAGAGGTTTCCGGAAGAGGCAGTATCGCTTCTTCAACAGATGCAGCCAAAAGTAATAATGATAATCGCTTTTTTGATATTACAGAGGTAGGCGCAGATATGAAACTTAGTTTGCCTAGAATTTTTCTTCCGGTTAATACTGAAAAAATTATTCCTAAATACATGTCTCCCTTCACCAATATGAGTCTTGGGTTTAGTACCCAAAGAAATATTGGACTGGACAAACAAACATTTTCCGGAATACTTAATTACGCATGGAAGCCTTCTAAAAAACTTACCAATAGTTTTGATCTTTTAAACATCCAGTATGTACGTAATTTAAATACTGAAAATTACTTCAATGTCTACCGTAATTCCTACGAAGAGTTAAATGAAATTGCACGGCAAAGCAATTTTGAGTTCAATAATCCTAACAATGATCCCAGCCTTGAAATCCCTAACGAGGCAGATGAATTTATTAATTATGTAGTTTCTGATAATTTTCCAAATACAGGTTTAAATGAGGATGATTTTTTCAATGTTTTAGATATTTATGAACGTAAACTACGGTTGACAGAAAACAACCTGATTTTTGCTTCTGCTTTCACCTATTTGTGGAATACCCGAGAAAGTCTTTATGATAGGGAGTTTTCACGTTTTCGATTTAAGCTTGAAACCGCTGGAAATATACTTTCTGCATTATCTGGTGTTTTAGATTATGAACAGAATGAACAGGGCAAAAGTAAAGTGGTTGGAGTGGCCTATTCACAATACGTAAAGACAGAGATTGATTTTATAAAACATTGGGATATTGGTAAAGATCAGGTGTTTGCCACAAGAGCATTTGGCGGAATTGCAATACCTTATGGAAATGCTAACACCATCCCTATAACCAAAACTTTCTTTGCCGGGGGTCCAAATGATAATCGTGCCTGGCAGGCCTATGATCTTGGCCCTGGAAGCAGTGGCAGCATCCTGGAGTTTAATGAAGCAAATTTTAAACTAGCTTTTAATGGTGAATATCGTTTTAGCCTGATAGATCAGTTTAAAGGCGCTTTATTTGTAGATGTAGGAAATATTTGGAATGTACTTGATTCCAATACCTCTGAAGAATTTGTATTTGAAGGATTTCAGGATCTAAAAGAACTTGCCGTGGGTAGTGGCTTTGGTTTGAGATACGATTTTAACTTTTTCGTTTTAAGATTCGATGTTGGCTTCAAAACACATGATCCTGCAAGACCTGAAGGAGAACGATGGTTCAAGGATTATAACTTCAACCATGCAGTTTATAACGTAGGTATTAATTATCCTTTCTAAGCCAGTTTATTTTCTTATTTTTGTAAGCCTAATAAACAAAAATTATGAGTCACAATATTAAACCAGGCGTAGCCACAGGAAAAGAAGTTCAGGATATATTTAATTATGCAAAGAAAAAAGGTTTTGCCTTACCTGCTGTAAATGTTATTGGTTCAAGTAGCATTAATGCTGTACTTGAAACAGCTGCGGAATTAAAATCTCCTGTGATTATTCAGTTTTCCAATGGAGGAGCTCAGTTTAATGCAGGAAAAGGACTTTCTAATGAAAATGAAAAAGCTGCGATAGCAGGAGGTGTAGCCGGGGCAAAACATGTTCACGAAATGGCGAAAGTATATGGAGCTACCGTGATCATGCATACAGACCACTGTGCAAAGAAATTACTCCCTTGGATTGACGGTTTATTAAATGCCAGTGAAAAGCATTTTGAGCAGTTTGGAAAACCGCTCTACAGCTCTCATATGATTGATCTTTCAGAAGAACCATTGGAGGAAAATATCGAAATTTGTAAAAAATATTTGAAGAGAATGTCCAAAATGGGAATGACTCTTGAAATTGAATTAGGAATAACCGGTGGTGAAGAAGATGGTGTTGATAATACAGATGTGGATTCTTCAAAATTGTATACTCAGCCTGAAGAAGTTGCCTATGCTTATGAAGAATTAAGCAAAGTAAGCGATCAATTTACAATTGCTGCTGCTTTTGGAAATGTACATGGGGTATATAAGCCAGGAAATGTTAAGTTAACTCCAAAAATTCTAAAGAACTCTCAGGAGTACATCACTAAAAAATACAATGTAGAAGAAAATCATATCGATTTTGTATTTCACGGTGGTAGTGGCTCTACAGTTGAAGAGATTCGGGAAGCTATTGGTTACGGAGTAATAAAAATGAATATCGATACTGATCTTCAATACGCATTTCTTGAAGGAATAAGAGATTATATGGGTGATAAGAAAGATTATCTTGCTACTCAAATAGGAAATCCCGATGGTGATGATGTACCAAATAAAAAATACTACGATCCTCGCAAATGGCTTCGTGAAGGAGAACTTACTTTTAAAGCTCGCCTTAAGAAAGCTTTTGAGGACCTAAACAATGTAAATACATTATAAAATATCACTAACAGCCTTTTTCTATGAAAAGGCTGTTTTTTATTGCCATAAATTGAGAATCGGCAGATAAAAATTGAAAGAAATGGCTTGGTTTAAAAGAACACAAAAAGGAATCCAGACCCCTACAGAACACAAAAAGGATGTTCCAAAAGGTTTGTGGTATAAATCACCGACAGGAAAGATCGTTGATGCAGAACAATTAGAAAGCAATTTTTATGTAAGTCCGGAAGATGGATATCATGTAAGAATTGGAAGTAATGAATATTTTAAAATTCTTTTTGACGATAATAAATATAAGGAACTTGATAAAGGGATGACCTCAAAAGATCCGCTGGATTTTGAAGACACTAAAAAATACACTGATAGACTTAAGGCAGCCCAGGAAAAAACAGGATTGAAAGATGCTGTGCGTTGTGCTGTTGGAAAATCTAAAGGCAAAGATCTGGTAATTGCCTGTATGGATTTTAAATTTGTAGGTGGAAGTATGGGGTCTGTAGTAGGTGAAAAGATTGCCCGTGCTGCAGATCATGCCTTGAAAAATAAACTTCCATTTATGATCATTTCCAAGTCTGGTGGAGCAAGAATGCAAGAAGCGGCACTTTCTCTAATGCAATTGGCTAAAACTTCGGTAAAATTAGCCCAACTTGCAGATGCTAAAATACCTTACATCTCTTTGGCTACAGACCCCACCACAGGTGGAACAACTGCTTCTTTTGCCATGCTTGGTGACATTAACATTTCTGAACCTGGAGCTTTAATTGGTTTTGCCGGACCGCGTGTAGTAAAAGACACTACGGGAAAAGATCTTCCAAAAGACTTCCAAACTTCAGAATTCTTAAAGGAAAAAGGATTTCTGGATTTTATCACCAAACGTTCTGAACTTAAGGATAAAGTAAATCTTTATCTCGATCTTATTCAGAATCAACCTGTAAGAGCTTAAATCCCCCTGAATAAAAAATGCGGTAAGAGTAGGTAATTTTTAAATTAGTAGTATCTTTGCCGCCTGACAGAAAAACTGTCCATACATAAAAATCATTTAAATAATATTGGAATGTATTTAACAAAAGAAAAAAAAGAAGAGATCTTCACTAAGCACGGGAACGGAAAGAACGATACCGGATCTGCTGAAGGACAGATCGCATTGTTCACTCACCGTATTGCTCACCTATCAGAACACTTGAAATCTAATCGTAAAGATTATAACACAGAGCGTTCACTTGTAAGGCTGGTTGGTAAAAGAAGAAGTCTTTTAGACTACTTAATAAAGAAAGATATCATGAGGTATCGTGCCATTGTGAAGGAACTAGGATTAAGAAAATAATTTTCAGGGGGCTTTATGCCCCCTTTTTTTATATATTAGTTTGGCCTGATTCAGGTTTTCAAAAATTGTCGCCCAGAGGGGTAGTTTTTCATTGGTCTACAAACAACTACACACAACACACAACCCGGCCGTCCGGATGGCGGAGACCTTTGTTTAACAAAATGATCTGGTTGAAGTTATTCAGATCAAGAATTCGAAATTATTATGATTCCAAAAACATTTAAAGAGGTTATCGATCTAGGAGATGGTAGAACCATTTCCCTCGAAACCGGAAAATTGGCAAAACAGGCTCACGGGTCGGTTGTTGTTCAAATGGGTAATGCCATGTTACTTTGTACGGTAGTATCTTCATACAAGCCTACAACCATGGATTTCTTTCCATTAACATTGGATTACCGCGAAAAATTTGCTGCTGCAGGTCTTTTTCCTGGAGGTTACTTCAAGAGAGAAGCCAGACCAAGTAGTGAAGAAATTCTAGTAATGCGTTTAGTAGACCGTGTTTTGCGTCCCCTATTCCCAAAAGATTACAAATTCGAAACACAGGTAATGATCCAGCTAATGTCTCATGACGATGATGTTATGCCAGACGCATTAGCAGGTCTAGCCGCTTCTGCAGCTATACAGTTATCTGATATTCCTTTTGAAACTCCTATTTCTGAAGCTCGTGTAGCCAGAATTAATGGTGAGTTTGTGCTTAACCCAAGCAGAGAAGCTCTTAAGGAAGCCGACATGGATATCATGGTTGGAGCTTCTGCAGATTCTGTGATGATGGTAGAAGGACAGTTTGACGAATGTTCTGAAGAAGAGATGGCTGAAGCAATCAAATTTGCACATGAAGCTATTAAAGTTCAGTGTGAAGCCCAGGTAAAACTTGCGGAAGCATTCGGAAAGAAAGAAACACGTGAGTATGAAGTAGCGGAAACTGATGAGGCTATCGAGAAGAAAATTCTTGACGCTACTTACCAGAAATCTTACGATATCGCGAAAAGCGCAACCAGCAAAAAAGAAAGAAGCGAAGCTTTTTCTGAACTAAAAGAAGAAGTGAAAGCTATGTTCTCTGAAGAAGAATTGGAAGAGAAAGGCAAAATGATATCAGGTTATTTTGCAGATGCACAGAAAAAAGCTATTCGTGATCTAACTCTTAACGAAGGAATTAGATTAGATGGTAGAAAAACTGATGAAATAAGACCAATATGGAGTGAGGTAGATTACCTTCCATCTACACATGGTTCAGCAATCTTTACTCGTGGAGAAACTCAGGCACTGGCAACAGTAACTTTAGGTACTTCAAGAGAAGCGAACCAGGTAGATCTTCCAACGCAACAGGGTGAAGAGACTTTCTATTTACATTATAACTTCCCTCCTTTCTCAACTGGAGAAGCTTACCCAATAAGAGGTACTTCAAGAAGAGAAATTGGACATGGAAACCTTGCTCAAAGAGCTTTAAAGGGAATGATTCCAGCCGATTGTCCTTATACTGTTCGGGTAGTATCTGAAGTTTTAGAATCTAATGGTTCTTCTTCTATGGCAACCGTTTGTGCAGGAACTATGGCCTTGATGGATGCAGGTGTGCAGTTGAAAAAGCCAGTTTCTGGTATTGCTATGGGATTAATTTCTGAAGGTGAAAACTACGCAGTACTTTCTGATATACTTGGGGATGAAGATCACCTTGGCGATATGGACTTTAAAGTTACTGGTACCAAAGATGGTATCACCGCCTGCCAGATGGACATTAAGGTAAAAGGGCTTTCTTACGAAATCCTTGTGAATGCGTTAAAACAAGCCAGAGCAGGAAGACTTCATATTCTTGATAAATTAAATGAAACCATTTCCACAGCAAACCAGGGAGTAAAAGCACATTCTCCAAAAATTATCACCAGAAGAATTCCTAACGAATTTATTGGTGCATTGATTGGACCTGGCGGTAAAGTGATTCAGGAACTTCAAAAAGAAACCAAAACTGAGATCGTGATCAATGAAGATCCGGTAACTGAAGAAGGTATCGTTGAAATTCTTGGAACACAACAGGAAGGAATTGATAAAGTTCTTGCAAAAATAGACTCTATCACTTTTAAACCTGAAAAAGGTAGCGTTTACGAAGTAAAAGTCATTAAAATCCTTGATTTTGGTGCTGTTGTAGAATATTTAGATGCTCCGGGTAACGAAGTATTGCTTCATATTTCTGAATTAGCATGGGAACGCACCAATGATGTGAACGATGTTCTTAAATTAGGTGATGTGATCGATGTAAAATATTTTGGTCTTGATCCTAAAACAAGAAAAGATAAAGTTTCCAGGAAAGCCTTGTTAGAAAAACCGGAAGGTTACCAGGCGAGACCTCCTAGAGATGATAAACGAGATAATCGTGGCTCCCGAGACAATCGTGGTAGTAGAGATAGAGATAACCGTGGTCGTGATAATCGTCGTGACGATAGAAAACCAAGAGAAGATAAAGAATAGTCTTTCTTTGATTACATTGAAAAGCCCATGCGATCGCATGGGCTTTTTTATTTTTAATTTTTTTTGAAATTTCAGTTACAAACTTGCGACTACCCTTCAGTTGAAATAAAATATTTATTTTTAATTGAGTGGTGTTTCGCGTTAGGGATTGCAGTGTAAAGCCCGCAGCGACTGCAAGGAGCGAGGACTTGAAGCGTAAAGTCCGGCACGAAGTGCAACGCCCAAATAAAATTTTATTTTGATTTTGTAACATTAAGAGTAATTCTTACGTATAACTATGTACAAGAGCTATGCACAATTAAAATCCAAGTAGAAGATAGATGAGACAACTCAAGATTACGAAGCAGGTTACCAATCGTGAAACCGCTTCGTTAGACAAGTATTTGCAAGAAATTGGAAAAGTAGACCTGATCACCGCTGATGAAGAGGTAGAATTGGCACAAAGAATCAAAGCGGGTGATGACCGTGCTTTAGAGAAATTAACCAAAGCGAACCTTCGTTTTGTGGTTTCTGTAGCAAAACAATATCAAAATCAAGGTTTGACCCTTCCTGACCTTATTAATGAAGGGAATTTAGGACTAATTAAAGCTGCGAAGCGTTTCGATGAAACCCGTGGTTTTAAATTCATTTCCTATGCTGTATGGTGGATTCGTCAATCTATCCTTCAGGCATTAGCCGAGCAATCAAGAATTGTTCGTTTGCCACTGAACAAAATTGGTTCAATAAACAAGATTAACAAGACTTTCGCCTTTTTAGAGCAGTCACATGAGCGTCCGCCAAGTGCTGAGGAAATAGCGAAAGAACTTGACATGACTATAAATGACGTTAAGGAATCTATGAAGAATTCCGGGCGTCACGTATCTATGGATGCTCCCTTAGTAGAAGGAGAAGATTCTAACCTTTATGACGTTTTACGTTCTGGTGAATCACCAAATCCCGATAAGGAGCTATTGCATGAGTCTCTTAGAACAGAGATAGAGCGTGCATTAGAAACTCTTACTCCGCGTGAAGCTGATGTGATCAGACTTTATTTTGGACTTGGAGATCAACATCCTATGACTTTAGAAGAAATTGGCGAGACTTTTGATCTTACAAGGGAAAGAGTTAGACAAATTAAAGAAAAAGCCATTAGAAGATTAAAGCATACGTCTAGAAGTAAAATTTTAAAAACGTATCTTGGCTAAGATATTTAAAGCAACAACAGTTTAGTGACGGGAGTGATGACCCGTTATGAAAATAACTGTTCGTTTTTTGATTGATGAATGACCCCGGAGTGATGACCGGGGTTTTTTCTTTTCTATAAACAAAATTTCAATCTAAAAATTTCCTGCATTTCTTTAGGTTTTCTATTTTGTCATACTTAACCTAAATATTGAAATATGCGTTTTGCTATAAGCTACGTAAGCAGCGTAAATCCAAATCTTACCGAAACTCAAATACAGGAAGTTCTAAATTTTAGCAGGAATTGGAATAATGACCATGATATTACAGGAATTCTACTCTATTCTGAAGGTAATTTTTTTCAGGTTCTAGAGGGTGAAAAGGAACTATTAAAAACCCTATTCTCTAGAATTTTAATTGATAAGAGACATCAGAATGTTATGGTAATATTTGAAAAGGAAGTATCTCAGCCTAAATTCGAAGATTATCAATCAGATTTTATTTCCCTGGATTCTCGTTTCGAACCGGAAGAAATTGACGTCTACTTTTCCCAAATCGAAAAATTAAATCCTAATATTCAAAGTTCTGTCCGGTACATTCTAAATAAGTTTACAGAAGGCATCAAATAGATTTAAACTTGTTATTTTTGTGTGCATTAAAGACATAACAACACAAATATGAGTAAAAAGTTAATTGCCCCTTCTGTATTGGCTGCTGATTTTGGAAATCTTCAGCGTGATATTGAAATGGTTAACAATAGTGAAGCTGACTGGTTCCATATAGATATTATGGACGGAGTATTTGTACCTAATATATCCTATGGAATGCCCGTTCTAAAAGCTATCACCAAACATGCAAAAAAAACGATCGATGTTCATTTGATGATTGTTGACCCCGATAGGTACATCAAAGAATTTGCTCAGTTAGGCGCAGATATTCTTACCGTACACTACGAAGCATGCACTCATTTACATAGAACCTTACAGGCTATTAAAGCAGAAGGTATGAAAGCCGGTGTAGCGATAAATCCACATACCAGCGTAGACTTATTGAAAGATGTGATCAAAGATATCGACGTAGTACTTGTAATGAGTGTTAATCCCGGTTTCGGCGGTCAAAGTTTTATTGAAAATACTTTTAGTAAAGTGCAACGCTTAAAAGAAATTATTGCCATGAACAATGCCACCACTATCATTGAAATAGATGGGGGTGTAACAGATAAAAATGCCGCTGAGCTTGCTAAAGCTGGGGCTGATGTACTTGTGGCAGGTAGTTTTGTTTTTAAAGCAGAAGATCAGCCGCAAACTATAAAAAACCTAAAACAAATTGCAAATTCCTGAAAATAAATATCAAGTCGTAATTATTGGTGGTGGTCCTATAGGTATAGCCTGTGCCCTTGAGGCCGAGAAAAAAGGTCTTTCCTACGTTATTCTTGAAAAAGGTTGTCTGGTAAACTCACTTTACCACTACCCTACTAATATGACGTTCTTTTCAACTTCGGAAAAACTGGAACTGGATAATATTCCATTTATCAGTAATAACCCAAAACCTGGAAAACGTGAGGCTTTAGAATATTACAGAAGGATTGCAACAAATAATAAGGTAAATATTCATCTTTTTGAAAAAGTAACTGCGGTAAGATCTAATAAAAAAAACACGCATACTGTTATTACTTCAAAGAGTGAATATGAGGCAGAAAATGTGATCGTTGCTACAGGTTTTTATGATATCCCCAATTACCTGGGTATTAAAGGAGAAGAATTACCTAAGGTGTCTCATTATTACAATGATCCGCATTATTATGCAACCCAAAAAACAATTGTTGTGGGAGCCAGTAATTCTGCTGTGGATGCTGCTTTAGAAATATATAGAAAGGGTGGCGATGTTACCATGATCGTTAGAAAACCTGAGATTGGGGAGCGTGTAAAATACTGGGTAAGACCTGATATCATCAATAGAATTGAAGAAGGAAGTATTAAAGCATATTTTAACTCTTCTATCAAAGAAATAAAGGAAAACGAAGTTGTCTTAGATACTCTTCAAGGAGAAGATATTCTTGAAAATGATTTTGTGCTTTTACTTACGGGTTACAGGCCTAATTTCGGATTTTTACAGGATATGGGCATTAAACTCTCTGACGACGGAAGAAAAATCCCTCTTTACGATGAAAAAACCATGGAAACCAATGTGCCGGGAATTTTTCTTGCCGGAGTAATTTGTGGGGGTGTAGAAACTCACAAATGGTTCATCGAAAATTCCAGGATTCATGCTAAGATCATCATGCAAACAATTGATAAAAAGAATACTTTATTAACAGAAAAGTAAAGATCATCGAGGCACCATATAACTTTAATTCATAAAAAAAGCAATTTTAAAATAAATTAAAATTGCTTTTTCCGGGGAGTGGATAAATTTTCTATTCCATTAAAACAATAGAATTAGATCCTATTCCTTTTCTCCTACCAATTAATTTTCCGTAGAACTCAAGGTCTTCATTATTATTTTTAAATGAGTAATCTACTTTTTTCCCAATATCCTCTAATGGGAAAGTATAGATTTCAATTTCAGGATACCCATCAAAATCTTCAGATTTATTCATCCCGATCTCAATCGAATTATTTGCCTTATTATAAATCACAAATTCCGCTAAAAAATTGTGTCTTAATAGATCAATACAGTCTTGTGACAATATATTACACTCCTTACATTCAGCAATATATGTTTTTACTAACTCCTGCAAAGAAGTTCTCAATTGATTAGAATTAAAATAAGCTGCCATAGGTATTAAGTTTTTCTTAGACGGCTAATTTATTGGATAAGCTCACTTAATAAAACTATTTATGCAAGATTTAACGCTAAGGCTTAAAAAAAACAAAATAAGATTTTAGTCGCTTTATATTTATGAGAAATTGAAAAAATAAAAAGTCCGGTTTTTTAGGCCGGACTTGTTTTCTGAAAATTATTAGATAATTAATTTATTACGATCTGTTTTTCATAAGATCTTCCATCACCGGTTAGCAGTTTACAGATATATATTCCACTCATTAGATTCTCACGTTCAAACCCAACTTCTACAACCTGATCTGCATTTACTATCCCGGAATATAGACTTTTAATTAGTTTTCCGTTTAAATCATAAATCCGAAGATCGGCTTTCAATCTCTCTTTAAGGCTAAACCTGATATTGGCATATGCAGTTACCGGGTTAGGAGCGATCTCAAGATTATTAAGAATTTCCATAGGTTCTGCTTCTACCTCTATTTTTTCCTTAGTAGTTAGTGTAGAATCTTCCATGGTTTTAGTCTTACCTGCACCTTTAGGCTTGTGAATTACAATAGAACCCCCACCAAGTACTGTAGCAAGATCTGAACTCTCAGCCTCTCCACGCATATTGTCGTAAAGAACTTCATTATTGGAATTACTTCCCCAAATCTTGATCCTGAATTCATCAGGATCATTACCACCATTGGCATCACCATCTATAGCGATCACTCTGAACTTATGGGAGCCGGTACCATTTACAGTTCCATACCCAGTATAAGTAGCTTTTTTACCTGAAATCACCAAACTCATATCTTCGTGCTCAAAGCTTGAAAAATGTAAATCTCCTGCTTTAAACTGGAAGTTGGTATGACCATCTACTTCTGTAAAATTATTTTTACCGTTTTTGTATTTAGCATTAAAGCCGAAGTTCGCTTTGCCGGTTACACTTGCGTAATTTCCCTGCATAGCGCCAACGGGAGAATCTATCCATCCTCCCCCAGTTACAAATCCGCCAGATGGATCAAATATTACAATATATTCATAGACAAATGTATCTACTGCTCCACATGCATCTGTTACTGTCAATTCTATCGTATAAACACCAGGCTGAGGATTAAAGCTGCCTGTTATAATTCCATTATCTACGCATTCCTCACAAGTATATTGATCCACCACCCCATCGTTAGTGATTAGTTTCCAGGTTGCAGAAGTTACATTATTATCTGTATAGGTTGCGGTCAATTCTACCCCTCCTGTATTTACCTGTACAGGATCTATAGGTCCAGAAATGTTGTTTGTTACCGGTACTTCGTTACTTACAGTTACTCTAAAAGAACAAGTTGTTTTATTTCCTGAAGCATCCGTAACCATCCATTTAACCGTAGTATCTCCTTCTTCGAATATCGCTCCAGATAGACTATCCAAATTATTATAATCATTTGACACCATGGCACCGGAACAGTTATCATCAAATGTTGGATCGAATTCTGTGCCTATCACTGTATAGGTACAGGTTTCTGGATCGTTAGCTCTAGTCTGATCTTCTACACAAGTAATGTTTGGAGCAGTATCGTCTACTACCGTTACTGATATGGTCTCTACAGTTTCATTATCGTTGACATCTTTTACAGTTAAAGTGATATCAAAAGTTCCCACATCGGAGCAACCAAAACTGGTCTGACTCAATACCTCACTGGCAATACCACAGGCATCAGTACTCGTGCTGTTTAG
>NZ_JAJBZG010000003.1:0-1844 GCF_020552705.1 Christiangramia sediminis
TGTATAAGAATTAAGACTAGAAAAAGTCATACTGAGCAATTTCTTTAGTAGTTGTTGAATATATTTAAGATTTAACGATGAAGAGTTTGATCCTGGCTCAGGATGAACGCTAGCGGCAGGCCTAACACATGCAAGTCGAACGGTAACAGGGATTAGCTTGCTAATCCGCTGACGAGTGGCGCACGGGTGCGTAACGCGTATACAATCTGCCTTTAAGCGGGGAATAGCCCATGGAAACGTGGATTAATACCCCATAGTATATCGACTTCACCTGGAGATGATATTAAACATTTATGGCTTAAAGATGAGTATGCGTCCTATTAGTTAGTTGGTAAGGTAACGGCTTACCAAGACCGCGATAGGTAGGGGTCCTGAGAGGGAGATCCCCCACACTGGTACTGAGACACGGACCAGACTCCTACGGGAGGCAGCAGTGAGGAATATTGGACAATGGAGGCAACTCTGATCCAGCCATGCCGCGTGCAGGAAGACGGCCCTATGGGTTGTAAACTGCTTTTATACGGGAAGAACCACATCTACGTGTAGATGCTTGACGGTACCGTATGAATAAGGACCGGCTAACTCCGTGCCAGCAGCCGCGGTAATACGGAGGGTCCAAGCGTTATCCGGAATCATTGGGTTTAAAGGGTCCGTAGGCGGAATAATAAGTCAGTGGTGAAAGTCTGCAGCTCAACTGTAGAATTGCCATTGATACTGTTGTTCTTGAATTATTATGAAGTGGTTGGAATGAGTAGTGTAGCGGTGAAATGCATAGATATTACTCAGAACACCTATTGCGAAGGCAGATCACTAATAATATATTGACGCTGAGGGACGAAAGCGTAGGTAGCGAACAGGATTAGATACCCTGGTAGTCTACGCCGTAAACGATGGTTACTAGCTGTCCGGCCTAATTGAGGGCTGGGTGGTTAAGCGAAAGTGATAAGTAACCCACCTGGGGAGTACGTTCGCAAGAATGAAACTCAAAGGAATTGACGGGGGCCCGCACAAGCGGTGGAGCATGTGGTTTAATTCGATGATACGCGAGGAACCTTACCAGGGCTTAAATGCAGTCTGACAGGTCTGGAAACAGACCCTTCTTCGGACAGATTGCAAGGTGCTGCATGGTTGTCGTCAGCTCGTGCCGTGAGGTGTCAGGTTAAGTCCTATAACGAGCGCAACCCCTGTGGTTAGTTGCCAGCGAGTCATGTCGGGAACTCTAGCCAGACTGCCGGTGCAAACCGCGAGGAAGGTGGGGATGACGTCAAATCATCACGGCCCTTACGTCCTGGGCCACACACGTGCTACAATGGTAGGGACAGAGGGCAGCTACCCCGCGAGGGGATGCGAATCTTCAAACCCTATCACAGTTCGGATCGCAGTCTGCAACTCGACTGCGTGAAGCTGGAATCGCTAGTAATCGCATATCAGCCATGATGCGGTGAATACGTTCCCGGGCCTTGTACACACCGCCCGTCAAGCCATGGAAGCTGGGGGTACCTGAAGTCGGTCACCGCAAGGAGCCGCCTAGGGTAAAACTGGTAACTGGGGCTAAGTCGTAACAAGGTAGCCGTACCGGAAGGTGCGGCTGGAACACCTCCTTTCTAGAGCTTTGCATGTTTACATGCAAGCGACAATTACGAAAGGGAAGTTCAGCTAAGGCCAATTTGGTCTTGATTCTTATCGTCAATTCGATTATATATAGATGTGAGGTCTTAGTTATAAGATGTTAGATTGTCTAACGTCCAGAATCTAGAGTCTAATGTCTATTTATGGACAGTCTCATAGCTCAGCTGGTTAGAGCGCTACACTGATAATGTAGAGGTCGGCAGTTCGAGTCTGCC
>NZ_JAJBZG010000003.1:1941-5252 GCF_020552705.1 Christiangramia sediminis
GTCTATTTATGGACAGTCTCATAGCTCAGCTGGTTAGAGCGCTACACTGATAATGTAGAGGTCGGCAGTTCGAGTCTGCCTGAGACTACTTTTTAATAAAAGTAAGCCATCAGGTTTATAAGTTCATTTGAAATAACTAAAGGAAATTTTAGAGGTTGAGTAGCCGTTATAAGTACTGTTAACTGATAACTGTTAACTGACACTGAAATAATGGGGGATTAGCTCAGCTGGCTAGAGCGCCTGCCTTGCACGCAGGAGGTCATCGGTTCGACTCCGATATTCTCCACGATTCCTTGAGATACAATGGGAATAGTTTTTACAAACAACCAGGAAACACAAGTTTTTAGTTTGTAGGATCATCAAAGTTGTATTGTTAGATAAGGAAAAAAGTTCATTGACATATTGAGAAACAAAGAATACGAGAACACTATTAGATAGCAATATTTAATATTAAGTAATACATTATAATACTTCTGTTCTGATTTAGGTCAGAATAGATTAGAGCATTAAGCAAAGCGCATACAAGCTAGATAAGGGCGTATGGGGAATGCCTAGGCTCTCAGAGGCGAAGAAGGACGTGATAAGCTGCGAAAAGTCGTGGGGATTGGCACATACAAATTGATCCGCGAATATCCGAATGGGGCAACCCACTACATTGAAGGTGTAGTATCCTGTAAGGGAGGCGAACCCGGAGAACTGAAACATCTAAGTACCCGGAGGAAGAGAAAACAATAGTGATTGCGCTAGTAGCGGCGAGCGAACGCGCAGTAGCCCAAACCAATGAGTTTACGGACTTATTGGGGTTGTAGGACTGCAACATTGTTTGTAACACGAATTAGAACAAGTTGGAAAGCTTGGCCAAAGACGGTGACAGCCCGGTATAGGAAAGTCGTTATAAAGCATAGCAGTATCCTGAGTAGTGCGGGGCACGTGAAACCCTGTATGAATCCGGCGGGACCATCCGCCAAGGCTAAATACTCCTGAGAGACCGATAGTGAACCAGTACCGTGAGGGAAAGGTGAAAAGAACCCTGAACAAGGGAGTGAAATAGATCCTGAAACCATACGCTTACAAGCGGTCGGAGCCCTTTAGTGGGGTGACGGCGTGCCTTTTGCATAATGAGCCTACGAGTTACCGTTGCCAGCAAGGTTAAGCAGTTCAGCTGTGGAGCCGTAGCGAAAGCGAGTCTGAATAGGGCGCTTTAGTTGGTAGTGGTAGACGCGAAACCGTGTGATCTACCCTTGGGCAGGTTGAAGCTGTGGTAACACATAGTGGAGGACCGAACCCGTTGACGTTGAAAAGTCTTGGGATGACCTGAGGGTAGGGGTGAAAGGCCAATCAAACTCGGAAATAGCTCGTACTCCCCGAAATGCATTTAGGTGCAGCGATATAGTTAGTTTTATAGAGGTAGAGCTACTGATTGGATGCGGGGGCTTCACCGCCTACCAATTCCTGACAAACTCCGAATGCTATAAAATGATGCATATCAGTGAGGGCATGGGTGCTAAGGTCCATGTCCGAGAGGGAAAGAACCCAGACCATCAGCTAAGGTCCCAAAATATATGTTAAGTTGAAGAAACGCGGTTGAACTGCCCAGACAGCTAGGATGTTGGCTTGGAAGCAGCCATTCATTTAAAGAGTGCGTAACAGCTCACTAGTCGAGCGGTTCGGCATGGATAATAATCGGGCATAAACATATTACCGAAGCTATGGACTTGCAGTTTACTGTAAGTGGTAGGGGAGCATTGTAACAGAGATGAAGGTGAGTCGCGAGGCTTGCTGGATTGGTTACAAAAGAAAATGTAGGCATAAGTAACGATAATGCGGGCGAGAAACCCGCACACCGAAAGACTAAGGTTTCCTCAGCTATGCTAATCAGCTGAGGGTTAGTCGGGACCTAAGGCGAACCCGAAAGGGGTAGTCGATGGACAAGCAGTTAATATTCTGCTACTTGCCCCACGTTAAAGCGGACGGAGGCGTAAATTTGGTGCGTACTGACGGAATAGTACGTTGAAGCCAGTGGTAACACGGCGATAGTACACAAAAGCTACGGCCAGCGTGATAATCCAGAGGAGCGACTTCCAAGAAAAGCGAGTGGAGGCAACCCGTACCCTAAACCGACACAGGTAGTTGGGATGAGAATTCTAAGGTGCTCGAGAGATTCATGGCTAAGGAACTAGGCAAAATTGGCCCGTAACTTCGGGAGAAGGGTCGCCCCCCCTTATGGGGGGGCCGCAGTGAAAAGATCCAGGCGACTGTTTATCAAAAACACAGGGCTCTGCTAAATCGAAAGATGACGTATAGGGCCTGACACCTGCCCGGTGCTGGAAGGTTAAGGGGAGATGTTAGCTTCGGCGAAGCATTGAACTGAAGCCCCAGTAAACGGCGGCCGTAACTATAACGGTCCTAAGGTAGCGAAATTCCTTGTCGGGTAAGTTCCGACCTGCACGAATGGTGCAACGATCTGGATACTGTCTCAGCCATGAGCTCGGTGAAATTGTAGTATCGGTGAAGATGCCGATTACCCGCTGTGGGACGAAAAGACCCCGTGCACCTTTACTATAGCTTAGTATTGACTTTGAACAAGTGATGTGTAGGATAGGTAGGAGACTTTGAAGCTGCATCGCCAGGTGTGGTGGAGTCGTTGTTGAAATACTACCCTTTACTTGTTTAGAGCCTAACTTCCAATGGAAGGACAGTGCTTGGTGGGTAGTTTGACTGGGGTGGTCGCCTCCAAAAGAGTAACGGAGGCTTCTAAAGGTTCCCTCAGCACGCTTGGTAACCGTGCGTAGAGTGCAATGGCATAAGGGAGCTTGACTGAGAGACATACAGGTCGATCAGGTACGAAAGTAGAGCATAGTGATCCGGTGACACCGCATGGAAGGGTCATCGCTCAAAGGATAAAAGGTACGCCGGGGATAACAGGCTGATCTCCCCCAAGAGCTCACATCGACGGGGGGGTTTGGCACCTCGATGTCGGCTCGTCACATCCTGGGGCTGGAGAAGGTCCCAAGGGTTGGGCTGTTCGCCCATTAAAGTGGCACGCGAGCTGGGTTCAGAACGTCGTGAGACAGTTCGGTCTCTATCTACAGTGGGCGTTAGAAATTTGAGTGGACCTGATCCTAGTACGAGAGGACCGGATTGGACGAACCTCTGGTGTATCTGTTGTTCCGCCAGGAGCACTGCAGAGTAGCTACGTTCGGAAGGGATAAGCGCTGAAAGCATATAAGCGCGAAACCCACCACAAGATGAGATTTCTTTAAAGGACCGTGGGAGACTACCACGTTGATAGGCTACAGGTGTAAAGGCAG